>CAWDAU010000005.1:1500000-2023406 GCA_963800385.1 uncultured Gammaproteobacteria bacterium | reverse complement strand
TCAGTCGAATCCGAGCTTTCATCAAGAAGACACCTCCGCGCAAGGGCAGCTTGGACGTCAATGAGGCGGTCCTGGACGTTGTTGCTCTCATGCGTAGCGAAGCGAACACGAACAACGTCGTCGTCCAAATGCAACTCGCAGAGGGACTTCCGGTCGTTCAAGCAGACCGGGTCCAGCTGCAGCAAGTCCTCCTTAACCTGATTATCAACTCGATAGAAGCCATGTCCGGATCAGACGCCAGCTCGCGGCGGTTACTAATCAGCAGCACCAAGTCTGAGTCAGACTATGTCGCTGTTGAGGTCCAGGATTCTGGTCCCGGCTTTCCCGAAGCGAACTCCGCGCAACTATTCCAAGCCTTCTACACGACCAAGCCTGCGGGGTTGGGAATCGGCCTGTCGATCTGCCGATCGATTGTCGAGGCCCACGGTGGGCAATTGCGGGCCGCAGCGGCAGATCCCACAGGCGCCATTTTCACCTTCACCTTGCCTGCCCGCTTGAATGATTCGTTCTGACCGCGGTCACACCGCGGCTTAGCTTCATTCGCGGCTATTCATCTCGCGAAGTTGCTGCTCGATCACTGCGCAACGGAACGCGACGTCGCCCAACGGAAAGGGGCCTAATGCACGAAGGGATAAGCTGGCTAGACCTAAGGGCCGATGGTTTCGCGCGCGACGACTCTACTACTCTGGCTTTCCAGATACCACCGGCACACGCGCAAAGGCGGTCAAATGGCAAACAGCATGGAAGAAGCAATGCCGAGCTACGCTCTCACCCGCTTCCTCTCGGCCTTCGCGGTCCAGCGCGCACAAGGCAACGACGCATACAAGAGAATCGAAGCATTTTTCGCGAAGGTGCAAGGTATCAGCGCGACCGGGAGCTTCTTCTGGCGTCCAGAGACCGCTCAAATTACAGCATCGGAGCAGGTCTATCACCTTTTCGATCTTGACTCGGCGCTGCCTCTAACTATTGAGCTCATCGGTACTCGCGTCCACCCGGACGACGTTCCCTTGTTTCACGAAAGGATTGAACAAGCGCGAAGTGCGGTCGGCGACCTCGATTTCGAACTCCGGTCGCGGGTCCCCGATGGCTCAGTCCGGTATATGCGCGTCATGGCACACGGAATCAGGGATCAAGCGGGCCAAGTGGAGTACATCGGTGCAGTGCACGACCTCACGAGTCGTCGACTATCGGAGCAGGCTCTGGGCCACGCTAACGCGGCCTTGACCCGTATGGCTCGTCTGACAACCCTCGGGATACTGGCCCCTTCAATTGCGCACGAGGTTACTCAGCCGTTGGCAGGCATCATGACCAACGCAAATACGTGTCTGCGCACGCTAGCCACGGATCCTCCCAACCTCGACGGAGCCCGCGCGACAGCGCGCCGCACGCTCAGAGACGTCGAGCGAGCGCACGATCTCATCAGGCGCTTACGCATGCTTGTCGGAAAGAAAGAGGTTACGTCCGATTCGCTGGACCTGAACGACGCGATACGAGAGGCGGTTGCCTTGTTGTCGAGTGAACTGCAAAAACACCGGGTGGTTCTCCGAACCGAGTTCGCCAGCGACCTTCCACCTGTCAGAGGCGATCGAATCCAACTCCAACAGGTCGTCCTCAACCTGTTAGCCAATTCCTCGGAAGCGATGAGAGAGATCGAGGATCGTCCGAGGCAGCTGTTGATCAGGACCGAGCGGCGCGAAGACACGCAAGTCCGCGTCACCGTCCGAGACGCCGGCTTGGGTTTCCATCCGCAGGATTCAGAAAGACTGTTCGAGGCGTTGTACACGACCAAGAGCAACGGCATGGGCATCGGTTTATTTATCAGCCGCGCCATCATCGAGCGCCATCGCGGCCGTCTTTGGGCGGAGCCCAACGAAGGCCACGGCGCTACGTTTTCATTCTCCATTCCGATCGTTTAACCGTAGGCAACGCCCGCGTTGCTTTGCCCTACTTCAATAATATATCCGTCAGGATCGCGAATGTAGCAGCGGGTCTCGCCGTACTTGGGGATCGGCGCCGTGATGAACTCCGCCCCTCGACTTTTCCATAATTCATAGCACGCTTGAATGTCCGCAACGCGGAAATTCATAAAGCTGTTGATATGATTGGGATCGGGCACGCTGAGCGTTACCGTCGGCTTATCCGGGGTCGGCCCGCCTCCCACGTTCAGAATCATCCAGATATTCGCAAGCTGAAGGTACCCCGGCGCGTTTCCGTCACCCAGGCTCAGAATGCGAGCGTCGAACACCTTTTCGTAGTATCGAGCGGTGCGCTCGATGTCGGCGACGGTAAGAAAATGCGCGACACTGATCCCCTCTCGCGGCGGCATCTGATAGCTTTTCTGATCGACTTGTACCTGGCTCATAGACAACTCCAATTCGCTACGAAAATTCGCTTGACCCGGAATAGCGCTCGCGGCGACACATCAATTCGCCGTCTGGGCCGCCTTTTCGATGAGCGCTGCGACCTCCTTGGGATGAACGAGAAAGATTACATGACTTCCGGGGAGCTCGAGTATTTCAGACTTGGCTCTGCCGGCCATGAATCGTTCGAGGTCGGGATTGATTTGACGATCTTTCGACGGAATCACCGCGAAGCTCGGCTTTTTCGACCACGCCGCCACGGTCAGTTTGGCGCCAAAGGAATCGGCGGCGATCGGCACCTGAGAGATCGCCATGAAGTGGGCCGTGAGCTTCGGCACACCGGCGGCGAAGTCCTTGGCAAATGCCGCGGGGTTCACATAGACGAACCCACCACCGGAGGGAACGACACTCTGTCCGCCAGCAGGCGGAATCTTCGCCTGCAGCGCGCCGGCAGTCTCGCCGACATCCGGCTCAAAGGCGGCCACGTACACCAGACTGCGGACCGACGGCCGGTCACCCACTTCCGTGATGATCATGCCGCCCCAGCTGTGGGCCACCAGCACGCACGGGCCCGCGCCGTCCAGAACGTTGCGCGTCGCCGCAAGATCGGCATCCCAAGACGTCAACGGCTCCTGTACGACGTACACGGTGTAGCCGTCGTGCTCCAGAATGGTGGCAACCGGCCTCCACCCGGAACCATCGGCGAACGCGCCGTGCACGAGGACTACATTCTTGACGCCGGCCTCCGCCAGCGGCGTCAGCGCCATGGTAAGCACGGCAAGCACGATCGATAGAGTTTTCATGTTCAGCCTCGCTGGTTGAGAAGTGTTAGGGCGATTGGGCCACAACAATCCCGTTCGGCGTATTGCACGATGGTATTGGGGTGGTCGCGCAACGTTGGTTCCGCGGACACAATTTCCTGTACTTTGCGCCCGTACCGCTGCTTGTGCTGGCGTGCGTCATCGGCATCTTCCGCACGGCGGATTCCCGCCACGACCGCGCGCCTTGATCTTGATTGGAAGCCGTCATCCTTCTCGGCTACAGCGGCTTGCTGATCAGCATCTTTCCGAACATCGTGCCGCCGACCTTAAGCATCTGGGAAGCATCGGCGCCCCGCTCAACCCAGATTTTTGTGCTCATCGGCATGAAAATCATTTTGCCAATTATTCTTTCTCACACGGCGCTGTCCTACTGGGTATTTCGCGGCAAAGTCCGTCACGGCGACGAGGGCTATCATTGATGAAACAGGTGCCGGATCGCTCTTCGCTGCGGTCGCGGATCGTCTGGTTCGCGCTGCTGTACCTAGGTGGCGTACCGGCGATGTTCATGTTAGCCGCGGCCTTTCACTTGCTGCTACGGTTCTAGAAGCCCGACATTTCATCCTGCCGGTTACGAACGCGTGTTTGATACCAAAGTCCAATCGCTTCGCGCCATCGGTTCTGATGTGATCAACACGCAGCATCAACTCTCAACGGGCTCGGCTTTGTTCGGTTTCATCGAGGTTCGGGCGATTGGCGAAAGGAGAATCAAATGGCTCAAACAAACACCGGCACGAAACAACAGTCCTCTGGCGCCAACCGAACGACAGTCGAGATGAAGCTCGAGGTGCATGTGATTCCCGTATCCGACGTTGAGCGATCCAAGCAGTTCTACGAGGGCTTGGGTTGGAGGTTCGATGCGGATCTCGTCCCGGCGAACGACATTCGCATTGTCCAATTCACGCCCCCGGGCTCAGGGTGCTCGGTCACGTTTGGCAAGGGAATCACCAGCGGCTCGCCTGGTTCCGCCGAGGGGACACTCATCGTCTCCGACATTGAAGCGGCCCACGACGACCTCGTCGACCGCGGCGTCGACACAACTGAGGTGTGGCATGGGCCGCCGTTTCCCCCGGAAGCGCGGCTCAGCGGGCCCGACCCCAAGCGCGCGAGCTACGGGTCCTTCTGCTCCTTCAATGATCCCGACGGTAATGCGTGGATAGTCCAGGAGGTCACGACGCGGCTTCCCGGCCGAATCTGACAGCAGTCTCGCATCCGCGGCCGTTGCTGCCCCGCCGGTCGAATTTGAAAGTGATCGCGTTATGATAAACGACGTCAACGATTGGCTCATTCTTGCGGCCCGTCTTCTTCTCGCGACACTGTTTCTGATTTTCGGCTGGAGAAAGCTGAGGGACTATTCGGGCACGGTAAGTCAAATAACGCAGCTTGGCGGTCCAATGCCAATACTGGCTGCCGCCGTCGCGATTTTCATGGAGCTCCCGGTTGCGTTCGCGGTCGCTGTTGGCGCGTTCGCGCGTCAATCGGCTTTGCTTTTGGTTTTATACACGCTGGGAACTGCGCTCATTGGGCATCGCTATTGGACGATGACAGGTGCGGAGCAAGTCGACAGCATGGATGGCTTTTACAAGAATCTGAGCATTATGGGAGGCTTTTTGCTGCTGTATATTACTGGCGCGGGAAAATATTCGATCGACGTGTTGCGCAGCGTCGCCGCCCCATAACCTCCCCCCGCGTCGCAGAATTAGTGCCAATACGTTGGTCCGATGGGTTCGTTTTCGCGCTCGTGATCTAGTGGCGGCGGTAATTGGATTTGGACTATCGGGTGCGGCTAGCGCACATCAATTGGGAGGCCAGCGATGAGTTTTATCAAGACATCGGCGGTTGCGGCGCGTGTGCTGCCACAGAGGACAATTCCAGCGTCATCGTTCGCGATTCCGCTTGGCCTAGTTGCGCTGGGACTCGCCTGGCAGACGGCAGAGTCCATCTGGTCCGAGCCGAAGTGGGTCTCAGAGACACTCATTTGGTTCGGTACGACACTCTGGGGTTTTCTATTGATAGCCTATCTGGGAAAGTGGCTATTGCGCCGTGCCGACGCCATACAAGAATTGGAAAATCCCATTCAATCCTGCTTCATCGGATTGGCTGGCGTGGTTTCCCTGCTTGCTTCGATAGGCTTTTCGACTACGCATCGGACTTTGTCGCTCGGATTTTTTTGTTTCGGCATCCTATGGACCCTGCTATTTGCCGTCTTTCAAACCGGCCGGTTCTGGATGGGCGACAACAAACCCGAAACTCTCACGCCTATTTTGTACCTCCCCATGGTCGCAGGCGCGTTCGTGAGCGCCAGCGCTTGCGCGGCCTTGGGTTATGTCGACTGGGGGAAGCTTGCCTTCGGCGGCGGCTTATTCACATGGTTGGCGCTCGAGTCTGTAATCCTGCTCCGCCTGTACACCGCCAGGCCCGTTCTGCCGGCGCTGCGTCCGGCGATGGGTCTGCAATTCGCCGCTCCCGCAGTCGGCGCTGTGGCCTATCTGAGCGTCGGCGGCGGCACCCCTGATATTTTCGCGTACGCCCTGATTGGGTACGCTCTTCTGCAAGCGCTTATCCTCATTCGTTTGCTTCTGTGGTTAGTACAGGCAGAACCCACGCCGGCGTGGTGGAGTTTCAGCTTCGGAGCTGCTTCGCTGCCCACGGCCGCGATGAAGTTGGTTACACATGGAGATGCGGGGGCGATCGCAACACTGGCTCCCTATCTTTTCACAGCGGGAAACATCCTTATTGCGGCAATCGCGACGGTCACAATAAAATGGCTATTCAGCGGCGCGCCACAACCGGCATCTGCGCTGCAATCTGTCGATCAAGGATGCAGCACATAGCGCCTTAACCCGACCCCTGCGGGCCGCCGAGTGCACGGAAGTGTTTGCGGGGCTGCCGCCTAGCGTCGGCCGACATCAATGCGATGGCGGTACATTTGCTTGCTCGCTGATAATGTACTGTGCGTACCAGTCCGGCCAGTTCGCGTCTTTTTCACCCGTTCGCTTCTCGTGTTCGCCATGCGCAGCCTCGGCGCGGCGCAGCGCGGCCGAAAGTGCCGGCGCGGATTTAAAGGTCGTGACTTCTGTATTTAAACGCCCAGGCAACCGCGTGGTCACCTCTTGCACCAGCCAGGCGTTGCCGTCCGGATCGCAGAATGAGACGAACGAGGCATAACTGCGTCGGTGCGGATCCGGGCCGACCAGCTTCTCCCTAATGGGCGAACGATGGAAGATTTCTCTCACATCGATGCCGCAATCCGCCAATTCCTTGCGTGCGGCCTGGATATCGGACACCACGAGATACAGTCCGTCCTCCGACCCTGGCGCAGCGGGCGTCACCCCTTTGCCAAATTGGATCGAGCATGCGGAACCGGGCGGTGTGAATTGAAGCAGCCGAAAATCCTCGCCGCTCGCGATATCTGCATCCAGCCTCCACCCCAGCCCGCCGTAAAAGCGCACTGCCCGATCGACGTCCGACACAGGAATGACGGCGACTTCAAGCGCCATGTCGATCGGGGGCGATTTCGGAGTGCTCATATATAGTTCCTTGGCTTCGGGCAACAGACCACCAGCCAAGCCATCAGACCAAAGATTTACAGTGGAAGCGATTGCACGAAAGTACCGATTGTATTATTCGTGCGTCCGGGTTGTTTAGATCGCGATGCTTGGGCGTACGTGGATCGCGCTAAGAAGCTGTCGGCCAGCGCCCGGTAAAGCAAAGCGAGCCGCAGTGGCAGATGGATAGGCGGCTTGATAGTCGGACCGCCGCCCGACTATAGCGAAATGCACTACTGAGCGACGTACCCCGTCGCTAATGGAATCCGCGGTACTGGTGCTCGATATTTATTCGAATGTCACGTTTCGAGCGAGCAGGTTGGGACCCAGCGCGCGGTTGCGGGCCGCCTCTAGCTCAAATCGCTGCGATAAGCGAAGCCTTATCATGCCCCTGGAAGGAGCCCCCGTCGCTAGATTCTCATATTAATCAGCGACTTCGCTTCGTGGGCGCCCGGTCGGCGCATCCTGCGGTTAAATCGGGACTTTTCGTGCAAAGTCTCCTTACTCAAGGTAAGATATCTTACTGAGAGGCTATATCGAGAGGCGCAATGGCTACCGCAACAATCACAAGCAAGGGACAAATTACCCTGCCGAAATCCGTGCGAACCAAACTCGGGGTCGAGGCCGGACATCGCGTGGAATTCATCGAGACCGACGCAGGCTTTCTGGTCAAATCCGCAACACGAGATATTCGGGCTCTTAAGGGCATTCTTCCCAAGCCTCGACGCGCTGTGACCATAGAGGCGATGAACCGCTCGCTCGCTCGCATGGGTCGCGTGCGGTGATAGGCCTGGATACCAATGTGATTGTGCGCTACCTGGCGCAAGACGATGTGCGTCAGGCAGCGATAGCGACACGACTCATTGAAGGTTCCCTATCGGCCGAAGCTCGCGGTTTCGTCTCGATCGTCACACTAGCCGAGATAGTTTGGGTGATGTCTTCCAACTACCGTGCGGCGCGGGCGGCGGTGGCCGACATCGTCGAAGGATTGTTGACGGCGCCTCAATTGGCAATTGAAAAAGCGGATGTCATTTGGCGGGCGCTGCGGGCTTTTCGCGAGTCAAAGGCCGACTTCAGTGATGCGGTGATCGTCGAACTTGGCCGGGATGCCGGATGCGCCAAGACAGTCACCTTTGACCGTCACGCGGCCGTTCATCCGGGATTCGAGATGCTTCGCTGAACCTCTCCGGCAGGCTTACTGCCACTATCTGCGGCAGCCCAACGAATAGTAGCATCGAAGAACCGCTCGTTCGCGTTGCACATAACCGCCCAATTATCATCCGCAATGCTCCCGAGAATCCGCTAAAGCCTTGGTGTCAGGGGCTCCTCGGTAGCCACTGATTTGCTCGATGTAAATCCGAAAGCACATCAGGAGGGGCGAACGATGTTGATCGCCCTGTTCGCCCCTGCCGATTCGGTTGCTCCCGGCGTCCTATTTGGCTGAATGCCTCAAGTCCTGCTTAATATCACCAACCTTCGCTTCAACCTTGCCGAGGTTTTTTTCAATGTTGCCCTTTGCTTCCAGCGTAGCATCGCCGACGACTTTGCCAGTCGCTTCTTTGATGCTTCCTTTTACCTCTTCGACGCGGCCTTTAACCTGGTCTTTGTTGATGTTCATCACATGCTCCTGATTACTAACTCCGGCAAGCGGCCGGCGCGCGACATAAAAAGCCGAGCACCCGCAGTGTGAGTGTACGGAATGCCCTTTCGGTCCCAACTCTAGGCCAGCTTGCCTGCAAAGTCTGTACGTGGTGATACGGATGCACTGGACGGGAAACCACAGCCTGCTGGGCCATGCCGCCGCGAACACCGCAATTGCATGGTGAAGAAGACCGCGCGGTGCAAGAGAGCGTTCTGCCGCTTTTCCGGAATCGTCGCCGTTGGCGCGCGGTCTTGCCTCCCCGGGCGCGTGACCGTTGCTATGTGTCCGGTACGGTTCCGATAGCGGTTTATGCGGATGGACGTTGGACAGTCGGTGAGTATTCAATAAGCATGTTGGAGATACGATTGAGTCTCCGTATAAGTGGTGCCACGTGGTTCGAATAATTCAAAGCAAAGGCTCTATCCGGGGCCGGGAGGGGAAGGTGACATGGGTACAATTTTGATCATTGTCGTGCTCATCCTGTTGTTCGGCGGTGGCGGTGGCTATTACGGGTACCGCCGGTATGGTGGGCTTGGCCTCGGTGGCGCGTTGGGTTTGGTGTTGATCATTCTGTTGGCGCTCTGGTTCTTCGGCGGTCTGCGATTCAATGGTCCGTGATTCGGGTCGCGGGCGTTGTCCTAGGCCGCGCATCGCCTCTTTTGCTCAGATCCATTTGCGGTGAAGCAACCACATCTTGGCGCCCTGCGTCAGCAGCACGTAGCACAGCAACGTCACTGCCAGAAGAGGCCAGTAGAGCAGCGGCAACCTGGAGAATCCCAGGTAGGGGCCCAAGGGCGAGAACGGGATGGCAATTCCGATCGCGATGATGACCAGGCTCATCACCAGCACCGGCCAGGATGACCGACTCTGCAGCAGCGGAATCTTGTTGGTTCGGATGACGTGAATGATCAGCGTCTGCGTCAACAGACTCTCGACGAACCAGCCGGTCTGAAAGAGACTCGCGCTGTGCACTGCGGCCTGCGGGGTCGAGATGTCCCAGCAATTGAAGATGTACAGCATCATGAAAAACGTCGTGTAATCGAACACCGATGAGCACGGACCGATGAAGAGAACGAATCGGGTCAGTTCCTTAAGATCCCATCGGCGCGGGGCGACGATCCGCTCAGGATCCACCGCGTCGGTTGGAATAGTGGTCTGACCAACATCGTACAGCAGATTGTTGGCGAGAATCTGCACCGGCAGCATCGGCAGGAACGGCACGAAGATACTGGCCCCGAGCACGCTGAACATATTGCCGAAGTTGCTCGATGCGCCCATGCGGACGTACTTGATGATGTTTGCGAAAACTTTGCGGCCCTCAATCACACCTTCGTCCAGCACGCGCAGCGATTTCTCCAGCAGGATCATGTCAGCGGCCTCTTTGGCGATGTCCACAGCGGTGTCAACGCTGATCCCCACGTCAGCGGCGTGGAGCGCGGGGGCGTCGTTGATGCCATCGCCCATGAATCCGACGGTGTGTTTGCGCGATTGAAGTGCCTTGATGATCCGCTGCTTGTGCGCTGGCGAGACGCGGGCAAATAGCGTGGCTTGCTCGGCGGCATCGGCAAGCTGTTCGGCGCTCATCTTCTCTACCTCATCACCCATCACGACGAATTCCGTTGAGAGCCCTACTTCCTTACAGATCTTGCGGGCCACCAGATCATTGTCGCCGGTCACCACCTTGACTGCTACGCCATGGCGCTGTAATTCCGCGATTGCCGCGGCGGCGCCGTCCTTGGGCGGGTCGAGGAACGCCACGTAGCCTCGCAGGATCAAATCTTGCTCATCCACCTTGCCGTAAGGCGTCGCGCCGGCAGCCACGGCGCCACGCGGCTCAACGTCCTTGGTGGCGATGGCGAGCACGCGGAAGCCATCCGCGCTGAGCCGCTCGTACTCCTTCTTGAGATCCTCGATGTGCTGGTGATCCATCGGCAGAAGCGTGCCGTCGAGTTCGGAGCTCTTGCATTTGGGCAACATCGATTCTGGAGCGCCCTTGGAGATGATCCGGTCCTTGCCTTCGGGCGTGCGGACCACGACCGACATGATGCGTCGCTGGAAATCGAACGGGATCTCGTCGACCTTGGTGAATTCGGCGATGTTGGCCTGAACATGCGTCTCGGTATGCGCCAGCACCGCACGATCGAGAACATTCTTTAGGCCAGTTTGAAAGTGACTGTTCAAATACGCGAGCGTGAGCACGCCGTCGCTCTCGCGAAGCATGACGTTGCAGCAGCGCTCGAGTACGACTTGGTCCGTCGTCAGTGTTCCGGTCTTATCACAGCAAAGTACATCCATCGCGCCCAGGTTCTGGATGGCGTTGATTCGTTTGACGATGACCTTCTTGTGCCCCATTGCCACCGCACCCTTCGAGAGGCACACGGTCACGATCATCGGCAGCATTTCCGGCGTCAGGCCGACGGCTACCGCCAATGCGAAAAAGAAGGCCTGTATCCAATTGTGCTTGGTCAGTCCGTTGATGAGAAACACCAGCGGCACCATCACCAGCATGAAGCGCAGCATGAGCCAGGTAAACTGAGCTATCCCGCGATCGAAAGCCGTTTGCTCTTGAGGTTCCTGGAGCGACTCGGCCATGCTGCCGAGATAGGTGCTCTTGCCGGTCGCCACGATCACGGCGCTCGCCGCGCCGCTTTCGACGCTCGTGCCAAGAAACGCGACATTGCGCAGCGCGATCGGCGCGGTTGCCGCGTCTGCGGCGCTCGTCTCGACCTCGGTTTTCTCCACCGGGAAGCTCTCACCGGTAAGCGATCCCTGGTTCACGAAAAAATCCTTCGCTTTCACGATCCTCACGTCGCCGGGCACCATGTCCCCCGCGGTGAGTTGCACCACATCGCCCGGAACCAGCTGCGCAATGGCGATCTCTTGTGCTGCGCCGTCGCGCAAGACTGTCGCCGTCACCGAGATCATCGCCTTGAGCTTTGCCGCCGCGCTGTCGGCCCTGGCTTCTTGAATGAGCTTTAAGCCGACGCTCAGGACAATCATGGAAAGCATCACGATCCCGGACCGCCGGTCGCCGGTCGCAAACGAAATCGTCGCCAGCGCCGCAAGCAGGAGCACCAGCGGATTGAGAACCGCACGCCAGAGTAGTTTACCGATTCCCGGTCGTTGGTCCTTGGCGAGGACATTCGGCCCGTACTGCTCGAGACGCGTCTGTGCTTCCGCGACGGTTAATCCCTCGGGACGGGTGTTCAGCTTCTCGTACACCTGTGCCGCGGGTATGGTGGCCGACGCCTCCACGATTGACGAGACGCGAATCGCCGAAGCCTTGCGTTGGTCGGCGGCGAGCGACGGTTTGGGCAGGATGGCTGTCATTGTCTTGGGCTCGCATTTCTTGTGGGCCGTACGAAAGCTTAAACATAGGGAACATGAATTCCAAAACCATAACAACCGGTCTCATGGGTCTATTCATACGTGTATGTCATTTTCTGCGCTTGGAAGAGGGGCGTGCTACATATCCGGATAGCGTGTGTCGGAAAATAATGCCGAGAACAATGAGCGTGATCGCGGCAAGAATCACGTATAGCACCGTGGGGCTCCTAGCCACGCTTGGAGAGATTTCCATTTCTTCCCAAAAAAATACCCGAGCAGGATGTGAACGATACTGTAGGCTGCCGACCCGGTGAAATTGAATAACAGAAAGCGCGGCCATGGTATCTTCGTCATGCCCGCCAAAAGATTGGCGGCAACGGGCGGAAACAAGGCGATGAACCGCGTGATGAAGACAGTCTTGGCGCCATGACGTTGGAAAAATCGCTGGGGCCACTCCAGCCGTTTCGGCGTCAGATGAAGCCAGTGAATTGTCTCTAAGCTGCCATGGCCCAACCGCCGACCTACCGAAAAGGCACAAATGCCGCCCAAGAAGCAGGCCAATGTTCCGGCCAACATGGGTTCTCAGCCGTGTACGTATTTGAAGCAATTCTACTAACGTGTGCGGAAATCATTTTTCGGCCAACAATGGCGGTAGCTCGTCACGTAGGTGCTTGTATTGTAGCCGGATGACCGGATAGCACTCGCAGGCTTGCTTCGCCAGACCGGGCTTGTCGAGAATGCGTACGCCGCCGCGACGGTAGCTGATCAACGCGTCCGCTTGAAGCTTGCCGGCGGCCTCGGTTACACCCACGCGACGCACGCCCAGCAGGCTCGCCATCGATTCTTGGGTCATCGGAAGCTCGCGTGAGCCGGCGTAGTCGCTCATGGTGAGAAGCAGGCGCGCCAAGCGCTGTTCTATGAGATGGTGCTGACTGCAGGCCACCGATTGGCTTATCACCGCAAGAAACGTCCGGGCGTAGGCTAAAAGTAATCGCTGCAGCGGGCTCCCAAATCTCAGTTCCTTCCGCAAGTTCTTCGCCGTCATCCTCATGGCTCCGCCGGCAAGTTGAACGATTGCCTTATCGGGGGTAACGAGGCCGCCCAGGAAAATATTGATGCCCACGAGTCCTTCGCGGCCAATGATGCCAACTTCGACCGTGCGCCCATCATCCATGCTGTCGATCATGGCAACCACAGCGTTTTCGGGAAAGTACACGTACTCTATGTTCTGATCCGCCCGATAAATCAGATCACCGGCTTTCAGTATCACATGCTCGAGCTTCGGCAGAAGGTGCTCGTACTGAGACGCGAGCAGTGCTGCAAGAATGCTGTTCCTCACGGGAACGTTGGCGGACGGAGCCGGTCGTCGCGCACGGCCTGAGCCGCGGGCTATAATCATCGCGAGCCCTCGATTTTCGCACGAGAGTCGGAGTGCTCAATCATCACGGTTTCCCGCGTGGCACGCCGAGATGGATTGCACCAGTCTTGCGCGGCGCGATTGAGTGCGCGGCGGCGACTGACACGGGAACCTAGTCTCCAAAAGGCCAGCGAGTGGCGAAATCCAATTGCCGACCATTCTTCACACTTCCTTTCAATCTCTCTTATACACGATATGCCAGCGGCTCAATGTCCTTTTGTCGTGGAACGATTTCCCTATGTACGGTACCGCACAGAGAATAGCGTTGCAGTAGGCGATGGTGTTAAGCGCGCTGGAAGCGCATCTAACAGATCAACACAGGGATAGCATCGGAATGTCGAGCCAGTTCGTCCCTGCCGCCGGCGCCCCGCAGAATAGACTCTTGGCAGCGCTTCCCGCATTCGACTGGAAGCGCGTGGAAAGGTATGTCTCTGTTCTCGAGACACCGGCCCGTGAGACTTTATGCGAACTCGAATCGCGGCTCGACTATGCCTACTTTCCGATTACCTCGATCATCTCCGTCCGCAATGTAGCAAACGACGGAGCCTCGACCGAGGTTGCCGCGATCGGAAATGAAGGGGTTGTAGGGGTGAGCCTGATCATGGGCGGACGAACCACAGCGAACCGAATGGTTGTTCAGAACGACGGAAAGGTTTATCGCATGAAGAGAGAAATCTTCCAAGACGAATTCAGCCGCGGCGCTGCACTGCAGCATTTGCTCCTCCGGTTCACGCACGCATTGCTCGCTCAGATATCCCAGACGGCGGTCTGCAATCGGCACCATTCCATCGATCAGCAAGTATGCCGCTGGTTGCTGATGAGCCTCGATCGGCTCGCTTCGGATGATCTGACAATGACACATGAAATGCTCGCGAACACGCTCGGCGTGCGCCGCGAAGGCATAACCGAGGCGGCCCAAAAATTGCAAAGTATTGGGTTCATTGCCTACCGGCGAGGTCGAATCACGGTTCTCGATCGCATCGGTGTTGAGGCCTGTTGCTGCGAGTGCTACCGCGTGATGCGCCGCGAATACGATCGGCTTCCGCATTCCTATGTTTATACGATTGACCCCATGCCTCTCGAGCCGAAGCGAACCAATCTTGCAGCGAATGAAGTAAATTAGAGATCGCCTGAATGCGCACGGCCCCGCCTGATCTTGCTCGCAGCGCGCTCGATGCTGCCCCGGACGCAATGATCATCATCGATGCGAGTGGCATCATCTGCTTTACCAATCGGCAGGTTTCTGCGCTATTCGGTTACGAGCATGACGATATCGTAGGCCAGAGCATCGAAATGTTGATGCCGCAACGCTTCAGGGCTCGGCACCTCGGACATCGAGAAAACTACGTCAATAACGTGCGGGTACGCCCCATGGGAGCGGGCTTGGAACTACTTGGACGGCGGCGCGACGGCACTGAGTTTCCGGTCGAAATCAGTTTAAGCCCCATTCAGGATGTGGGGCGGACTCTCGTCGCCGCCGCCATACGTGATGTCACGGACCGCAAGCGCATTGAGGCGGAGCTCATCGTGACACGCGAGGCTGCCGAGGCCGCGCGCGAACTCGCCGATCGGGCCAACCAGGGGAAGAGCCGATTTCTTGCGACCGCCAGTCACGATCTGCGTCAGCCGCTGCAGACTCTCGAGTTCCTCAATGGCACGCTACGCCGGCGCGCGACCGATCAGAACTCGATCGAAGCGCTGTCGCAGCAGGAGCAAGCAATCGGGGCCATGTCGAGACTTCTCAATGCCCTGCTCGACATCAGCAAGCTTGAGTCCGGAGCGATCAGACCGGAGCCGACCGACTTCACCGTGGCCGCCATTTTCGAGGAATTGCGCCTGGAATTCGCGAGTATTGCGGCCAACAAGGGACTAAGGCTCGAAATCGAAAGCTGCAACGACGCCGTTTTCAGTGATCCCTCGTTGGTGGAGCAGATCTTGAGGAATCTGGTCTCCAATGCCGTCAAGTACACTCGTGAAGGCTGGGTACGTTTGCGCTGCCTGCACGAGGCACCGCTAGTTCGCATCGAGGTGCTCGATACGGGCGTCGGCATTCCAGCGGATCAGCTGCCGTATATTTACGATGAGTTCTATCAAGTCGGTGTTCCGACGAACGTCTCGTGCGACGGGTATGGTCTGGGCCTTTCCATCGTGCAGCGCCTGGTGAAGCTCCTCACGCTTAAACTCGAGGTGCGCTCGGAGGTGGGCAAAGGCTCAGCGTTCTCGCTCGCCCTCCCAGCGAGCAGCCTCCAAGAAGTGAGGATGCCGCCCACGTGCGATCGATCGCGCGTCTTTGGTACGCAGATCGGGGAAGCGCGTGTTCTTTTGGTGGAAGATAATGAGTCGGTGCGTCGCGCAACGTGCCTGTTGCTCGAGTTGGAGGGTTTCCATGTCACTTCGGTTGGGTCGCTGGCGGGAGCGCTACATCACGTGCAACAGGGGCATAAAATCGATCTGCTGATCAGCGACTATCATCTGAACGCCGGCGAAACCGGTACTCAAGTTATCGCGACGTTGCGCGAGGTATTGGGTATTCCACTAAAGGCAGTCCTTACGACAGGAGATACCTCCACCGCAATCAAGCAACTGCCGCGTGATCCGTACCTGCGGATCACGAGTAAGCCCATCAAGGCAGACGATCTCTTGATGTTGATCCGTGAGTTGCTCGCTGCATGATCCTCTTTATCCGTCGCGGCGACAATTGAGTGTCGTCGCAACGTGTATAGGCATTGGTCGGTTTGACGCTAGAGACATCCACAGTGTTCAATTGGAACGTGTCGTAAACCCGCAATCGTAGTTCTAGCTCGCCGGATTATTGGGGAGCAACCGCTTATATTCATTTTTGACCACGGCATAACATTCGCAGGCGCGCTTCTCAAGACCCTCGCGATTCAGCACAGTGATTCGCCCGCGTGAGTAACGAATGAGTCCGGCCTCTTGCAGTTTCAGAGCGCCTTCGGTCACGCCTTCACGGCGCACGCCAAGCATATTGGCGATCAATTCCTGAGTCATCACGATTTCGTTGCCATGCAGCCGGTCCAAGCTCAGCAGTAACCAGCGACACAATTGCTTATCCAAGGAATGGTGACGGTTGCAAACCGCTGTTTGAGACATCTGAGTGATCAAAGCTTGAGTGTAGCGGAGCAAGAGGTGCATCACGGCGCTATTATGATCGAACTCTTTTTCCAAGAACTCCGCCGCCAGCTTGAACCCATGACCCGCGCTCTGAATGGCTGCGCGACTCGGTGTGGATTTGCCACCCATGAACAAAGACACCCCCACGATTCCTTCATTTCCGACCACAGCGATCTCCGCAGAGGCGCCATCCTCCATGACGTAGAGCAGGGAAACGATAGCGGTGACCGGAAAGTACACATGACTCATAACGGCGCCCGATTCGTACAACACTTGGCCCAGGATCATCTCGACGAATTCCAAGTGCGGCAACCAGCGTTCCTGAACAGAAGCCGGAAGTACGGCTAACAGGTGATTCTTCCGAAGATCGTGCTCGGTGAGTTTCACAGGAGCGATACGCATTCAGCGAGTCCTAAGGCACGATAGCGCGCCGTGGCTGGCAGTTGTTGGTACCTTGTTTAAATCTTAGCAGTCATTCTTGCCATCGAGCAATAAATCCCCGATCAGACCCCTTGGCCTTCGCTCCATACGCGCGAGATTGGTCTCGGGGTCAGAGGAGCTAAGGTAGTTCGCTGCCGGTTTACCGTCAGTAAGGATAAGTCCTTACATGTACGATACCGGACACAATTACCAGGTATGGCATTGACGGATATTCTTGCCCATGTTGTGGTGAAATGCCTAATCAGCAGTCTTTCATGGGTACGAACAAGGACCAAGTCAGAGGCCGCATCAAAGAGGCAAAAGGCAAGTTCAAGGAAGTCGCCGGAAAACTCCTGGGCGATGAGACGCTGCAGAGAAAGGGCAAATCGCAGAGTATCCTCGGTAACGCTCAAGCCAAGTTCGGTGATGTCAAGCAACGCGTGAAAGAGTCAACTAAGAATCGACGGTGACCTCTGCCAACGGACTGAACCATTTGCAGGCGGATACGTAGCAATTCGAATCGAGGAGGCAATGTGAATTCACTCAAGGTCGTCGCGCTTGTGCTAATCGTGGCCGGCATTCTGGGCTTGGGGTACGGCGGATTTACCTACACCAAGGGAACGCATCAGGCGAAGATCGGCCCGATCGAGATGTCAGTGAACGAAAGGCAAACGATTAATGTCCCAGTTTGGGCAGGCATTGGGGCGATAGTGCTCGGTGGGGGTTTGCTGCTCGTGGGCGGCAGAAAGCCCTAGACGAGCGCACTGACACTGCAAGGGGCCGGCAACTCCCGGGCCCGCTATTCCGCGCGCAAAATGCTTCGCCGCCTTTGGCAAACCCAATCCGACGGAACCATTCTGCGTCGCACCGGCAACAAATGACCTCACAACATGCAGGGTATGCCACATACAATGCTCCGATCACCTATCCTTCTAGGTAGATTCCGCGCCATCTAGTGTACGGTAACGTACAAACAACGTGCTCGTCTCCGTGATCGAATGCTTCGTCGCAATTGTTAATGAAGGGGAATTCGATGTACATCGGCGGCGGCTTACTCGGATTAATTCTGATCATTGCGTTGGTCTTCTTTTTGGTACGTAGAACCTGAGTCACATCGACCGCAGGCGCGAACCGATTCTTGGGAGAATTAATCATGCTAATCGACACACGGTGGCAGCGACATCTTGTCGCGGCACTGCATTTGAAGCCGTTTCGCAGGTGGGAGCACCGGGGGAGCGCCGCGAGTAATAGACTAAGCGCGATGAACGCTCGTCCTGCGATGGATCGCTCCACCGAGCGCGACATTGATAGCGGCCATATGCTCTCGGCACTCTTAGGACACCTAGGAGTCAGCGCTGACACGGTCGAGGCGTCCATGAGGCGCGACCATGCGACGATCGCGCGTGCCACGGCAATCATTGCCGAGTGGATGATCTATTTACCTGAGGACTGCGTCAAGGCGATGGTCGACGATGGTTGGCATTGGTCGGTTTAGTCGCGCGGTCTGAAACGATGACGCCGAGTGCGTTGGACATACACAATATCCTGCTGATCCAAGGCGATGGGCAGGATGCCCAGAGCGTTCGCGATGCACTCGCCAACAGTGCCGACCGGAAGTTTCGGGTTGAGTGGGTGAAGTCGTGCGCTCTGGGTCTGGAGCGACTCTCCGCCGAGCCTCTCCACGATCGGGGCGGTCCAAAAGCGATTTCGGCAATCTTAGTGGATTTGATGTTACCGGATCTTGCCGGCTTGGGAAGCGTCGATCGCCTGGCCACCACTGCCCCGCAAATTCCAATCATCCTGCTCTGTTCAATGCAAGATGAATTGGTCGCAAAGGAGGCGATCCAGCACGGCGCGCAGGATTATCTTCTGAAAGAGCATCTCAACAGTTACCTCTTGCCGAAGATGCTGGGGGGGTGATCGAGCGCGCGGCGATTGCGGAAGCCTTGTTTGACGAGAAGGAGCGAGCGCAGGTCACGCTTAATTCCATCGGTGATGCGGTCATCAGTACGGACGTCGAGGGTCGGATTGCTTATATGAACACGGTCGCCGAGCGCTTGACCGGATGGACATTGAAGGAGGCGTTGGGTCGTCCCCTGGTGGAGGTATTCAAGATCATCGATGCCGAGACGCGCAGGACAATTCCCAATCCCATGGCAAAGGCAACGGTGGAGAATGCCACCGTGGGGCTGCCGCCGACCTGCATTTTGATCCGGCGCAATGGCGAGGAGTCGGCGATCGAAGACTCCTCCGCGCCCATTCACAACCGCCGTGGCCACATCACGGGCGCGGTCATGGTGTTCCATGATGTCAGCACCGCCCGGGCATTGACGCTCAAATTGGCGTATATGGCCCAGCACGATACCCTGACCGATCTGCCCAACAGGAGTCTGTTGAACGATCGCCTTGGCCAGGCAATCGGGGCGGCCCAGCGGCACCGTAGCGCGCTGGCGCTTCTCTATCTCGATCTCGATCGCTTCAAGCTCATCAACGACTCGCTTGGTCACTTAGTGGGAGACCGGCTGCTGCAGTCGGTCGCGCGACGTTTGGGCGAGTGCGTGCGTGCAACCGACACTGTGAGCCGTCTTGGTGGCGATGAGTTCGTTATCCTGTTATCGGAGGTAGCGCACGAACAAGACGCGGCCCATTGCGCGGATAAATTGCTTAAAGCCTTCCGGAAGCCCTTCGAACTGGATGACCACGAGCTGCATATGACCGCCAGCATCGGTATCGTCATCTATCCGAGCGACGGTACGGCGGTTGAAACATTGCTGAAAAATGCGGATTCCGCCATGTACGAGGCGAAGAAACATGGGCGCAATAACTATCAATTCTATCGAGCAGACCTAAACTCAACCGCCGGCGAGCAGCAAGCTCTCGAAAACGGCTTGCGGCATGCTATCGCTCGACAGGAACTGAAGTTGCATTATCAGCCCATTGTGAGCTTGAGCACCGGCGCGATCGACGGCGTCGAGGCACTCGTACGGTGGCAGCATCCCACCTTAGGACTTTTACTTCCAGATCAGTTCATTTCGATTGCCGAAGAGTCGGGGTTGATTGTCCCGATTGGCCAATGGGTGCTTCGCGAGGCCTGCCGACAGGGCAAGGCATGGCATGACGACGGCCTTTTCAAACTACGGCTCGCCGTGAATGTGTCAGCTGTTGAACTGCGCTCGAGGGAATATGTGGCCGGCGTCGCGGGTATCTTGGCGCAAACTGGCTTTGACCCGCGGAGTCTCGAGTTGGAGCTCACAGAGACTTTCCTCATGCAGGACTCCAAGTCGACCGCTGCCGTCCTTGGAGCCATTAAGGAACTCGGTGTCCAGTTGGCGCTGGATGATTTCGGAACCGGCTATTCCAGCTTGAGTTATATGAGGCGCTTCCCCATCGACGCGCTGAAAGTGGACCGGTCGTTCGTGCGCGATCTCTCTATGGATGCGAGTGACGCCAGCGTGGTGAGTGCCGTCATTAATATGGGTACGAGTCTCCAAATGCGAGTCGTAGCCGAAGGGGTCGAGGCGATCGACCAAGTGGCATTCCTGAAAGCGCATGGCTGCTCCGAAGGGCAAGGATATTACTTCAGCCGCCCGTTGAAGGCCCGAGAGTTTGCTTCTTGGACGCGTCGCTACGCCGCCCAGGGTGCTTCCGTTTGATCGGCCGTGCGCCACGGCGCGATATAGAATCGCTGGAAGACGGTTCGTAGGTGGACTAAGGCGAGAGGTGGATACGCCGGCCGCTATGCATGGGCGCTAAACGCCGTGTCGATGAGGTGCGGCAGCCGATGCATTTCTGTCTCCGGGGATAGCCGCGGGGGCGATTCCTCCATTTTCGGCGAGGAACTCAGAGGTATTCGCGCCGTAAATAGGGTGCCCAGCGCTGCGGTCGATGTAACTGAGATTACGCCCCCGTGGGCGCGGACGATTTGCGAACAAATGTGAAGTCCCAAACCCAGACCATTCCGACTGGAAGAGACCGAGTGCCGCCAAAACGGCTGGAAAATTTTGCCGATGCTCTCCGCAGGAATCGGCTCGCCGGCATTCCATACCTGCAGGATCAAGTGCGTATCATCGTCACTTACAGTGAATTTCACCGGCGTGTCGGCGCGCCCATGAGTGAGCGCATTCGCTAATAAATTGGAAGCCACCTGCTGGAGCCTGCCCAGATCACAGCGCACCGATCGATCAACGCTGACGCTGGAAAGGATTTTGCATCCGGGCTGCGCATCCTGAAGTTCCTGAATGACCGTAGTAAGTCCGGCGCGGATGTTCGGAACCTCCGTCAATTCAACGGCTATGCCACCACCGAGCCGACCGCGCGCAAAGTCGAGAACGTCGTCGATCAGAGCAGACATGCGCTTCACGTTGGCTTTGATGCGGCCGGCATACGCCAATAACTCCGGATCCACCAACCTGCGCTGCAAAATGTCGCTCGAAGCAGAGACTGCCTGCAAGGGATTGCGCAGATCATGACCCAATATGGCGATGAATTGCTCACGCAGTTCACCCGCTGCGCGTTCATCGAGCAACGCCATGTGCTCATGTTCCGTCTCCAATTGATGTTGGAGCTGTGAGGCAATGAGTGCTGCGAATCGAGTGAACATCGACAAAACGACCGGGCCAGAAATGCTCATCGGACTGGGATCGAACGCGCATAAATTGCCGAAATACCGGTCGTTCGGGAGGAAGATCGGAACAGATACGTAGCTCTCGACCGGATAAAGCTTGGAGCAGGTGTCCGCACGGTACCTCGGATCGGTGCTCGCGTGTTCTACCATGATTGGCGCACGCGTCGACTGCAATTCGAGGGCCAGATTCGTCCTCAGGACGAATGGAGCGCCGACCTCTACTCCCAGTTGCAGGCCGTCTTGGACCGCGCATACAGTCCATACTTTCTCCGTGACACGTGCGATGGCCGCGAATCGCATATTCGTGGTGTCCCGCAACACCGCGAGCAGCGTCGGCACAGCATCGATTCTGCCGATAGCCGCCACCGCCTTGGGAATGTCTCGCAGGATTTCATCCATAACTCGTAAAGCCTCCGTGGCAAAGATGGGTCGGCAACCGAACTATATGATCTAAGGGCGAGCCAAGACTAAGGCTCGTCGCCGCCGTTGGGCCAGTTTTGTAGATTTTACGGTTCGCAATCGCTTCCCTCTGTGCGGCAACGTACATACTCTATGGAAGGATGAGCAGATCATTCCTTCGTTGCGAGTTGTTGAGGGTGTCCGACTCCACCCTTCATTTTATTTATGAAAGGAACCCACGACTCCTGGACGAATGCATCACCCGTTGCGCGAGGTCGCCGAACCTGGCTTGTTCACAACAACCTGGGCCAGAATATCCGTCAAAGCGATACCTCGTATTCGTGTCCGGTATCGCACATATAGGGACCTTTCCTTACTGACAACAGACGGGCGGCGAACTAGTTTGGCTGAATTGAACCCGAGACCAAACCGCGGGACTAGGGCGCGACATAGGATCAGGGACTGGATTGCGATCAGAAAAACAGAAAATCACCAATTTGGAGGAACACGCGATGAAGGCACAATTCGTAATGACTCTTATGGCCTGCGGCATCTTGATAGGGCCGTCCGTCACCATGGCCCAGGATGCGGATGCGGATCGCGCTCATCCGAAAGCCTTCGTGAAGGATTCGGCCATCACGACGGAAATCAAAACCAAGCTGGCCGCCGAACACATCACCAGCTTGGGGCGAATTCATGTCGACACGGACAAGGACGGTGTGGTGTGGTTGAGTGGCAGTGCCAGGACTCAGGAAGCAATAGACAAGGCCGTGTCAATTGCCCGTGAGACCAAAGGCGTCAAAGACGTACATAACCACCTCAAGATCAGGAAGGACGACTGAGCGGTCGATTCAAGCGGAGAGCATCTCTCGAACGTGCTCCACGCGTCGTGCGTGGAGCACGCCGCGACTTATGAGAGTAGTTCGGCACACCAAGATTTAGGAGCAAGTGGTGAGCATCGGTACCGTTTTGTTGATCGTTCTGGTCCTAATACTTCTCGGTGTCCTGCCCGTGTGGCCGCACGCTCGCAGTTGGGGTTACGGCCCAAGCGGACTCGTCGGGGTCATCGTCGTGATCCTACTTGTCTTGGTGGTGATGGGTCGTCTGTAGCCCCGCGTCAACCGGCACCCGATGGCCACGAATCGCAATGGCTCGGGGCTCGGGGCCACAATCTCGTTCTCGGATCGAATTGTATAAAGGACACCTGCCAGCTCGCGAGCCACATCGGTGACGCACCTCGCAAGTCACCGCAACCAATTACTTGAGGAGGCCAATCATGGGCACTGCTGACAGGATCAAAGATGTCGGACCACAGCCGCAATCGTTCGACATTGAACGAGCGACGAAGGAGAACAGAGATTATCGTTCAGTCGCTTGGAGCGGGCGCTATTTGCAAGTGACGCTGATGTCGATTCCCGCTGGCGGCGACATTGGCCTTGAAGCACACCCTGATACCGATCAGTTCCTGCGCCTCGACGCTGGTATCGGCCGAGTGCAGATGGGAGCCTCGAGGGACAAACTGACTTTTGAAAAGGAAGTTTCAAACGGCTGGTGCGTACTGGTTCCGGCCGGGACTTGGCACAACATCACCAATACCGGCGCGACGCCGATGCAGGTCTATGCGATTTACGCGCCTGCCCACCACACGCCCGGCAAGGTGCAGAGGACGGCGGCGGCGGCCGAAGCCGATAAACACGACGAGCCAGCGGCTTGGTCGGTGCAGCCGAAACGTGCGCCCGATCAACACGGGTGACTGGATTGATCTGCAAGAGAGGGAGCATGTCCGGCCGGATCGGAGGTTCGCAATCCGTCTCGGCGCGAGCTTTCTGCGCCGGGCACCCAGCGTTAGCCCTATGATGCCCTGAGAACCGCCGACGCTCGACCACCCGACGGCGCCAAGGCATTGGCCATTGGTTCATGGCCTTTAAACAGGTAATCATTCCTATAATCTCGGGCGGTGTCTGTACGGTAACGCACAAATGCACCGCTGTTTGTCCGCGAATGCTAAATCACCCCATTATCGTTGACGCCAGATTCGTATCTTGTATATGTGAATGGACGCCCAGATGGGTGGTGTGTCTCCCTAGTCGAATGTCGCGCGACGGTGCTACGTGCGCGCGATTTCCCGCGTTTAAATCCACCAGGGACTTTCTGTGAATACACGACTTGCATCTCCCCTTCAGAACCACTTGCTCGCACGGCTTTCGAGCGCCGAGCAGGGACGATGGATTCCCCAACTTGAACTCGTCGCCATGCCATTGGGAGAGGTGTTATACGAGTCTGGTGGGACGATGACTCATGCGTATTTTCCAACCACAGCGATCGTGTCTCTGCTTTATGTCATGGAAAACGGCGCGTCAGCGGAGATCGCCGTCGTCGGCAATGAAGGCCTCGTCGGTGTTTCACTTTTCATGGGGGGTGGATCCACACCGAGTCGTGCGGTGGTGCAAAGTGCTGGTGAGGGTTATCGGCTCAAAGCGCAGGCCATGAAGAACGAATTCGATAGAGCGGGAGACGTGCTGCGTTTGTTGCTGCGTTACACGCAAGCGTTAATTACGCAGATGTCACAGACCGCCGTGTGCAACCGTCACCACTCCCTCGACCAGCAGCTATGTCGCTGGTTGCTCCTGAGCCTGGATCGACTTCAGGGTTACGAGCTCGTGATGACTCAGGAACTGATCGCCAACATGTTGGGCGTGCGGCGCGAAGGGGTAACGGAAGGGGCACTCAGGTTGCAAAAGTCGGGGCTGATTCGGTATGCGCGCGGGCATATCACGGTGCTCGACCGGCAGGGTTTGGAGAAACGCAGTTGTGAATGTTACGCAGTGGTCAAAAAGGAATATGACCGTCTGCTGCCCGATAAGGTGCCAGCCGTGCAACCCCGGCGAAAAAGCCATTTAGCCCATTTACTTCGCGAAATAGCGGCGGTCCAGTAGCGCTCCGACTTCCAAGTACCGCTCCTCCAACTGGGCCTTTGTCGTCTCCAAGAACTTCTTAAGGCCTGGGTCGGTTTCGAGCCCGATCATCACCCCGGTCAGATGACGTTGCTCGTTGAGCGTGTTGTAGAACATGAGCAGCGCCTCTCGCTCGAATTTGACGCCGGTCTTGCCCACGAGCGGAGCGAAGTCTTTGGCTAGATCCTCGCCAATGGCTTTCCGCTCCTTGCCCTCGATCTCGGACATTGCTGTCACATCGATGCGCATGGCGGGATATTGCTTGGATAGCCTCTGCAGGGTGTCGGCCAGCTGTTGGTAAAACTTAACCAGATCATGGGTGAGCCGCCCCATTTCTTCAGGTTTGTCCTTGAACATGAAGATCCACTTGAGTTTAGGAATCCCATCGGCCTCTTGATAAAGCAGGCTATAGCCGATGGACAGCTGCGCGCGTGGCGTGGTACTCGGAGTGGCATTTTCTGCACTGCTCAATTGGGCACACGCCGCGAAAGTTAGCAACAGCGCTGACGCGACGAAGTGAATCCGGGTTGATCGGCGGGGTGCATGCAACGTTTCAGTCTGCATCGGCTGCTCTGGGTTCCTCACGGTTCTTCGCGCTTGGCATCATCCATTTCATGTCGTACGCGACTGATATGGTCATAGATGACTTTGCGTAGCCGATTGGTTACGCCGAGCGGCTTGTGCTCGGGCAGCGCATGCCAGGGAGTGAAGGAAAGACTTTCGCAAAACGTGTTTTGCTCAGGGGTATCGAAAGTCTGCTGCGGGATACGGATCGTCGCTAGCTTGTAGAAAGGAGCCGCTGCCTCCTTCCACTCGATCCTTGAATCCTCGACGTCCATGTTGTCGGAAGTTCGCGGTTGCACCAAGAACTCCATGCAGGCATCGCCGCTTTGCAGGGTGTGTCGAAGTGAGCCTCGCAAAAAATCGTGCTCTGGATTCTTTGGCAGGGTATCCGCGGTTGCAGAACAGCCTCTCGCGGAATATTTCACGGCCCGCCGGTCATCACCGGTACCTAACTGATACGGCACCATTGACCAATAGCGGGCTTGCACGGGGTTAGAAATCTTCGAGCTGCCGGTCTTTAGGGCAATCAGCGTGCCTTTGGCGCCAAGATCGAAAGGGATCAGCAGCTTGCGGTAGAAGTGATCGCTGTTTGCATCGTCCATAAGCGAAGCCTTATCATGCGTCGCGGGCGCCGCCTTGTCGACGTCAGGCTGCACTCATTGGCCAACGGCATGCTGACGCGGATTGGGCCTATCCTGCACCGACGCTAACTCCGCTCCTAACGAGAAACCCCGCAGTCTCCTCGACAATGTGATCCTGCCATTCCTCGCCCGGCGCGCACCGTGTGATTCCAACGCCATGTTGCGCCTTAAATTCTGCGCCATGGAGCCACTCCACACTCTCCTCCGAGGCTGGCACCAGGAGCAGACTCCGATCCGGCCGACGGCCATGCCATCGAAGCGCGTCGTGGTACACATGCGCCGAATACATAGCCTCAAGAATGCTCGAGCGTGATTGAGAATACTTCGCGTCCAACACCATAAAACGCCGCACGCTTCCCCGCTCCATCGTCAACACCAGATCAGGCCTAAGCTCTTTCGATATCGAATTAAACTTGTCCCCGTCAGCAGCATCCTGCCGATATGAAAACGGCTCCTGAGAAAGCAGACTGACCTTGACGTCTCCACCGTGTCCGACCTGTCGCACAATGCCATCTTGAATCCACTTAAATCCCGGCAACAGTTCCCGCAGAACTCGACCGACGTGGATACAGCACCACGTCTCGTAAAGACCCCAAGACGGACTCATCCACGCCCAATCTTTGGCGTCATCAGCCGGCGCGCCTGGCCTAAGAATGTTTCGTGCAAACCGATATGCCCTGGCATAAATAGGATCAGCGGCAACGGCCGTCAACCCAGCTGCCGAGCTCTCCTCACGCGTAACGGAAACAAATGGCTCTCGCGCCAGCGAACAACGCAAGTCATCAATCAAGCTCGTCAAGAATTGGCGTCGGCGGGGCCATCGGCTTCGAAAACTCGTACGCATATCGTCGCTTGTCTGCGACTCGGCCCTCCGCGCCAGCTCCTTGCCAACGGCGATCGCCTCGCGCAACACCGCGCGCATCACAACAACAATGCAGCGATTCGCCGCACAGTCCAGCGACTCCATGGAAAACGGCACATCCAAACGAATGGTGTTGAGATCCACAGATAGCGCGTCCCGATCGCCCGGTCCACTCAATGCCACCGCTAAACCACTTCGCGCCATGCTCATGACTGTACGGACATCGACCCGCCTAACTCGACTCAATGAAGCGGCCATACGCGTGGATCGCAACGTCCTACGCGGCCGCTCCTCAATCGTCCGCAGGGATCTCAGGAAGCGCGCACCATACTGCGACATGTACGCATATCGCAAATCAGCATTCACGATTGACGCGGACCCACCCGCGGCGTGTGTGGCCGGCTCCGTGCCCAAAATCAGCGCCGGATCGACATCCATGATGTCGCGAATGAGCCTGCGAAATTCTTCCTGCCCTACTTTCTCAGCTTTTGGCGCAACATCCAACAAATAAGTTAGACCCGTCGACTCACCGGCGGTGATCAATTCGCACCGAACCGTTCCGGCGTAAAACCCCGGCACCCATGTCCAGCTGGACTGTCCATCGATTTGCTCAACTGGCAAGAGTTCATCATCGACAAACAGTTGCACGTTGCCAATATCAGGGCACAGCAGCCGTGCTTTGCAAAGCTCCGCAAACCCCGCATTGCGCTCGACTTGGTTCACCGCCGAAACTGTGAGATCCCGCACCTCACCCGAGGCGAGGCAATGCTGTAACTTCACCGCCAGAACCGCGCGCTGCCGGAATTCCGTAGGTCCTCCGCCATCTCAGCCACCCGCTTGCTCGACTGAGCAGTCCTGCTCCGCTTAGCGATTTCTGGATGGAGACCAGTGCCGCCCGAAACGGCTCACTTTCCTCGCCACGCAACTTAGGGATCACTTTTGCGTAGACAGCTGTATCGAGCAGTGAATCGACTGTTCCCGCGGTGCCGTCCATCTCTCCTCTCGTCACGAAGTCGACCACATCATCGACGACCCGCCAGCCGAAATGCATTCGCACCGGTTTCAACGCACTCAACAGCTCAGTCAGTACTTGAGTGATCCGTTCTCGAGTTGAAGAAGTGACCGTCCGTTCATTCCAACCCGGGTACGCCACATCTCGACACTCGCAAACTCCAGCGTGAATGCGCGGTCGAGCACTTTGTCTGACAATCCATGGGTCGTCTCGTCCATATTGATTGTTCCAATAATGGCCAAGTTCGGGGGATAGGGAATTGCAGCCGGAACGCCGTCGAAGCCATCTTCTTCAGCGTGCAGGCGCACCAAATCTCCCGTTTCCATAGCAGACAATATCGGCGCGAAGTACTGCTCCGGATGCGAAAGGTTCATCTCATCGAGAATCATCACGTAGAGACGATTACTGTCCGCCTGAGCGCGGAGCAAGAAATCCAAGAACGCGGTACGCGTATAGCTGTCTTCTTTGAGCGGACTCACATACCCCAGCAAGGGAGTCGGGTCATACCACGCTGGCTGGACAGCTTCGATGTGATATCTCTTAACCTCGCCTTCGCTCGTCGTGCCCGTCAACGCCTGCGCATACAGCGTAGCCAATCGGGTCTTTCCAGATCCAGAGATCCCTGCCAGCACGGCAAAATGTCGAACTTTTGGCGACCATAGCCCTAAATGTAAACTCTCAATGGTCCCTTCCAGATACCCATGCGCATCGCCAAACGCTTTTCGAATCTCCGTCAAACTCGGAATCGCCGCCTTTCCGGGTCTATCGCCAGGAGTTGCCTCTGGTGGGGGCGTCACGAGCGCCTCAGTTTCTTCCGGCAAGTATTCGGGCGCCCAGTGAATCTTTGCAGCCCATTCCGCACCCATCGGTGCAAGCTCTAGTGTCTTGTCTGCCCTTGGCCTTAACGCTTTAAAGCTGAGCAGCCAAGCCAATACCGCGTACGGTACAAATGTCGTCGTCCACGCCGGACACACGGACCGCAGTAACTCCATTAGGTCTGCCTTCGATTCCGGCCCCACCGTCAATTTCTTGAGTACATGGTCGACACCCAGAATTCGAGTAACCAACCACGGCCCTAACTCTGAAGCGTCGCCCGAATCGAGAACTGCCGCTCCTTGCGCCGAAAGACGATACTCTTCTCCATGCTGCTCGATAACTGCCAGCTCGCTCCTCAGAATATTGACGACCGTTCGTAACGTCGACTTCTTATGATCTCGGTTCATCGATCCTAAATAGTCGAGCAACTCTTCACGCGAGACGCCCTGCTTCACATACTCGAGAATCGTCATCAAAGACGTGAAATATCCTTTGATAGCCGTTAGCCCGCGGCGGCGGCGGGCCGCGGGCAGCGGCACCAAGATCTCCTCACCCGCGATCAGTCCAGGTTTGGTTACCCGCTCTTCAGGGGGCGTCTCGGCGTCAATTTCCTCGTAAAGATACCAAGGCACGGCCATTCGCCATGCCACTTCACCTTCTGCCGCGCTGGTCGGCCCAAGCACTTCAGCCAAGCGTCGTTTTACGAATGCATGACACTCGATCGGGTTAGCGGTCGATGGCCCCTTCATTCGATCGCACAGTTGACGCAACTTGCGACCGTGAGCCACGGTCGTGAAGTCTTCGGGAAAAAACGCTGCCAAAACACGAAATATCTTCAAACGTGGCGTCTTGGTAATCGGGAACGCGGTCAACTTGTCTGCAATTGCCTCATACAAGTTCGACAACGCCAGGACCCGCTGCGCCGCATCCACAGGCAATTTCACCATCGACTCTCGAGCTAGCCACCGTCGAAAGGATTCGTCTGCAATGGCGGACGCCGCCGAAATGTTCCCTTGCCCGGGGTTGGAAACCGGATTCTTATCCCAGAGATGCTGTTGGAACTCCACGGTCGCGCGCTTAGCCTCGTCGGCGGCAGCAACCTCCACTAAGAATCCGCTAAGCTCCTGCATCCATCCCGCCGCTTCCGGTGTCGCGCGCTTCGTATCATCGATGCGTGCACAAGCCGCTCGCAGCCCCTCCGCCGATCCAAGGTCAAGAATAGTCATGTAACATCCTGTTTATAGATCCGAATCCGGTCGCGGTACTTTCCTATACCTGCCTTAAAACAGCCGCGCGACTACATCGCCTCCATTGTACCTGGACACATAAACTCTCGAATTTCCAAACATTACGCGAAGCTGCTCTGCAGAGTCTAATGCGATAGCAAAATAACCCTAGATCGCGTTTGGCAGCACAACGCTCCGAAAGTGGGCATCGCCGTCGCACCAAGCCAAATAGAGAACCGGACCCTTCGCTCGCGGTATTCTGTATACGAGTGGCGCGACTTCCTCACCTCGAAGCGCACGCTGAAATGCGTTGAAGTCTTCACGACGGGTCACTGGAGATCCAAACGCGTGAACTAACATCACCGCCACACCCGCATGGAACTGTTCCGCAGTTAGCAAAGCCGACGCGGTTCGATGCAAAAGCTGATACCGAATAGAATCCTCAAAGCGCTCGACGCTGAGGAGTGTTTCAAGATATTTTATGTGTTCGGATTGGCCCGATGATGAGACTGCGCGCTTCTCTGACAGTAGCGGGCCGAAATCCTCCAGCACCTTCGCCTCCACTCCGATGACACACAGACTAATCTCATTGCGACAGATGGCTAAAACGTCGGTGCTTGACGTTGTTACTCCACCTGGAAGGTCCACTTGCCATTCGGGTAAAGCGACCAATAGACGTTGATTAGTAAGATCCGGCTGTTTCGCCGAGTTTAGCAGTGTCGAAATCTCAGGCGGTAACTTGTCCGAAGCCGCCTCCCAAGCAGCCGCCGCGGTCATCGCTGATGCGCCGGGCTTCCAGTGAAGAATCGGCTTTGCAAGAAGCATCTGCCACTCAGCACCCGTTCTAGTAGGAACAAAAATTCGTTTCATAATCCTTACTCAGCACGGGTGTCGAAACCGTTTGAGATTGCTAGCTGTTGTGGTCTACGTTGTTTTCGGCACGATGCGGCGGCATCGAGGGTAGTTTTGGCATCCCCAGAAAGCTTGGCCGATCATCGTGCCTTTTGTTGCTGTTCTCTCACCATCGGTCTTCCGCACTCCGAACAGACTGGGGCCGCTGCTTGTGTCGGCGTCGCCGAGAGAGCGTATATGGCGCCGACCGGGGAAAGGGTTTCCCGCTCGATCAATTGGTTTAACCCTGTCCCGTCAATCAATTCGATGCGGCTGCGTTGAGCAAATTCGGTCGCCTCGGAGGTGAAGTGACCTGACGTGACAACGTACCCGCCATGGGCCTTTCGGTGGCCATCACGCCGCACAATTCGCGAATTACGGTCACGCCAACTTGACGGACGCGCCAGTGCTTGCACTGAACGAGATAGCGCTTGTCCGCTTTCGCCAATTCTAGTCGACGCCGCCATCCGGGCTTGCTCCGCCTCGTTCAGTGACCTTAAAGCCTCGTTGCCTGAAACCTTCTCCGACCAGCCGCTCGAACTCGTGCCAGCTTATCGAGGCAATGTCGCGCCCGGTACGGGCCTCATCCAGTAGTCCAATTCATCGTCGTCGTTTTATAAACGAGACGGCAGCGCCGATGAGAAAGCCCACGGGAATGATGTATTGGGTAAAAAGCGCAAATACGTGGATGAATCCGCGGATGACAACACTTCCAACGTCTGCGGGGTTTGTTGCGGCAGGAGATTGTGAGGATCCGAGTGCTACGAGGTGAAGAGCTACGTAGGTACCGAACGCCCAGGCCGACACTGACCTTCCAGGGTAGCCTAGATGCAAAAGACAAGAGATCGTCAAACGCGGAGGCTCGTCGTCGAGGCGTTGCTGTAGTTCCCTTACACGCTTGCTACGAAGTGTGACAGTCCTTTAGCGGCATGACATGCGAACTGGATCACGAGGTCATGCCTCGATGGGGGACGCCCGAGCGATTCCGTCGTGTAATCATCCCATCGAAAGCGGAAGTCTGGTGACGACTTCCAAGCCCTTGCCCGTGGCGTGCGAAGAATTTGCTGTTACGGAAAGAAGAAGTGGAAACGAGCGCGGACGGGAGCCGCGACTCAGGGAATCGATCACGATAGACGCCCGTCAGCCGACCTTAGCCAGAGGGGCCGAAAGTGCTTTGCGCACACCAAACTCCCGGAGACGCGGGTAACTGCGGCCGGAGTAAGTCCGCCCGCAGAGAGTAGCGTATGACTGTATGTATGTACAGCCAAGATCACCTCGACTCGCCACAACCAAGCTGTCCGATGATTTTGGGCAGTGCGTGCTCACGCCTAAGTGCGAATGCGGATACGTCCGAAATCCTTAGCCGAGGACTTGCTGCAATCGGGGATGGGACGCTTCGGCACAAGACGCGATGAATCTCTTACGATGTTCGCTGACGAAAACAACGATTCACGGCCTTGGTCCGGCACGAAACTAAGCGTGACGGGTGACATGGTCTCGAACGAACCCTGGTGCGATATAGACAGACGGGGCAAGTGGCGCAATTCATCAGCGCAATCGCAGGGAGCGGGCAATGAAAGTTAGGGACGACCATCTGCAGTATTTCGCCACGGATCTGACCGATTTCCTGGCATGCCGCCACCTCTCGACACTCGAGCGGTTGTCTGCCCATGGCGTGCTCAAACGTCCATTCACCGACGATCCAATGCTCGAAGTGCTGCGAGCACGCGGTCTGGAACATGAAGCACAGTATGTCGCGACCCTTCGAGCTTCGGGAAAATCGATCGTCGAAATCTCCAAGAACGATCCAGCCCCGTTCGCCAAAACCCTGACCGCGCTCCGCGGCGGTATTGATGTCGTCGTGCAGGCTCGACTAGAGCACGAAGGCTGGGCAGGCTGGGCGGATGTCTTGCTGCGCGTGCCCGGCCAGAGCGCATTTGGAGATGGCGTTACGAGCCCCTTGAGACGAAACTCGCGACGGAAACACGCGGTGCGACGCTCTTGCAGCTTTGTCTCTACGCGGAACTCTTGTGCGAGATCCAAGGCGCGCCGCCGGAATGGCTGAAGGTCGTCAAACCGGATCCGGATTTCGCCGCGGAGCTTTACCGATTTGCTGAATACCGCGCGTACTTCCGCCTCGTGCGGCGTAATTTCGAGCAAGCTATGGCGCGGCCGTTACCGGAATCAGCGGCAAGTATGTGACATATCCCGAACCTGTCGCCCATTGCGATGTCTGTAACTGGCACTCCCAGTGTCGCCAGCGTTGGACCCAAGATGACAGTGTCTGCTTGGTGGCGGGCATCCAGAAAACGCACCGCAGGGAGCTTGCTGACTGGGGCGTCACGAAGCTTGCACAGTTCGCAAACCTCCCCCTGCCACTTACGTAAACATCCGCGGCGAGCTGTCGCAACCTTGGAGCGCTTCCATAAACAGGCCGAACTCCAGCTCGCAGCTCGTGCACAAGCAAATCCACCCTACGAGCTACTTCGGATCGAAGCCGAACAAGGACTAGCGTCGCTACCACCGCCCTCGCCTCTTGATATCTTCTTGGACTTGGAGGGTGATCGGCTGGCGGAGAAAGGCGGTTTTGACTATCTATTTGGATACGCCCTGCGCGACGAGTCTGGCGAGTCCCGCTACGAGGCCGTGTGGGCGCTCTCGCCCGAGGAGGAGAAGCTGCAGCCTTCGAGCGCTTCATCGATCTCTACTCGAGCGGCGCTCAAGGGACCCGGGTATGCACGTTTATCACTACGCCCCCTATGAGCCGACGGCGATGAAGCGCCTGATGGGCAAGTATGCAACGCGAGCGGACGAACTTGACACTCTGCTTCGCGGACGAAGTGTTTGTCGATCTCTACAGCGTGGTGCGACGGGGATTGCGGCGGGTGTCGAAGCTATTCGATCAAGAAACTCGAACCGTTGTACGGCTCGGTCAGAGAAGTGGACCTGCAGCGCGCGTCGCGTCAGCTTCAGGGCTGTTGAGTCGGCCATCGCGCGTAAGGACTACTTGGCCCTCACGAACGAGATGAAAAATGTGGTCCAAGGCTATAACCGTGATGACTGCATGTCCGCCTTGGAGTTGCATCAATGGCTAGAATTGCTTCGCCTCGAAGCAGAGAAACAGAGACGGGATGGCCAGTCCGCCGCGGCCCGATCCGCCCGAACCTTGAAGTCGAGCGAAGAAGCTTAAAGGACAGCTGGCGCAGATCCGAGCAGTCGCTGATGCGCTTCTCCCGGGCTTCCGCGTCGATCGCAACCCGGAGCAGGAAGCGCAGCTGGATTCTCGCGCAGCTTCTTGAGTGGCACCGGCGCGAGGACAAGGTGGCGTGGTGGGAGTACTTTCGGCTCAACGACATGCCGGCCGATGAGCTCTCGATGACGCGGATGGTCTCGGGCACTTGAGATTCGAAGATCGAGTCGAGCAGACCAAGCGCGGTGTCGTGATCGACCGGTACTCTTTCCCTCCACAGGACACCGACTTTCGGTCCGACGACGACGTCTATCTGCCGGGCGCGGAGAAACCCGCGAATTCGCCACCGTGGAAACCATCGATCTGAGCGCAGGGACGATCGACCTTCGGAAAGGCGCAGCGAAGGCCGAGCAGCATCCGAGGGCCTTTTCACGCACGACAATGTCCGGAACGCCGATGCCATCGTCGTCGCTCCTGCGATTGGGCGAATTCGTTCGGGATCACGGAATCGATGCGCGACGGTCCGTTTCGGGCGGCGCGAGACTTGCTACTTCGGCGCGCGATCCGCGGCTAAAGACGGGCGTCGATTTGCGCATACCCGGCGAAAATACAGTTCAGCGCGGCCCGGCGAGTGGTGCTCGGGCTAAACGAAGGCGTACTCGCGATTCAGGGACCGCCGGCGCAGGTAAGACGTTCAGTGGCGCGCGCATGATCATCGACCTGGTACCGCCGGCAAGGAAAGTGGGTATCACCGCCGTCAGCCACAAAGTGATCCGCAATTTACTCAAGGGGGTCGTCAAGGCCGCGCGCGAGGAAGAATCAGCTCCGTTGGTGCTTGCATCGCGTGCGCGAGAAGTCTCCTCATCCCGACCCCGAAATCGAAGAAGAAACCGACTCCGAAAAGGCGTATCAGTAAAATTTTGAGCGGTGACTACGACGTCATCGGCGGTACCGCATGGGTATGGTCAAAGGACGTCATGGCCGAAGCCGTCGATGTGTTGGTCGTCGATGAGGCCGGCCAGATGTCGCTGGCCAACGTCTTGGCCTGCGCCCAAGCGGCCAAGAGCCTCGTGCTTCTGGGCGATCCCCAGCAGCTCGAGCAACCGCAGAAGGCCTGCCACCCCGAAGGCTCCGAGCTCTCAGCGCTCGCGCTATCTGCTTGAGGGACACGAAACCATGCCCGAGGAACGCGGGCTATTTCTCGGCGAGACCTGGCGACTGAATCCGGCGATTTGTCGAATTCACATCGGAGCTCTTTTACGAGGAAACTTACTCAGTGCCCGGCCTGGACAAGCAGGTGCTCGGCGGCCCACGCCTTTTGCTGGCGCCGGACTCTTCTATGTGCCGGTCTCACATGAGGGCAATCAAAACCAATCCCTCGAAGAGGCGGACAAAATCCTCGAGATTGTGCGCGGACTAGTTCACCTGGGGTGACGTGGACAAGCCGGAAAGGCGAAGTCGCTCAGCTCACGTTAGAGGATATCTTGATCGTCGCACCATATAACGCACAGGTCGCCACCATCGCCCGCCGTGTCCCCGGAGCGCTGGTCGGTACTGTGGATAAGTTCAGGGCCAGGAAGCCCCGGTCGTGATTTACTCCACAACAACATCTGACCCGGAAGACGCCCCACACGGCATGGAATTCCTTTTCAGTCGAAACCGGTTGAATGTCGCATCGTCCCGCGCCAAGTGCGTCTGTATTTTGGTTGGAAGTCCGCGCCTATTCGAACCGGAGTGCCGAACCCCTCAACAAATGAGATTGGCTAATTCGTTTTGCCGCTATCTCGAAATCGCGCAAGGCGCCCGTTTTGGCTGATAGGCGATTAAAACGGCTCCGGTTTTAGCTGTCCAATAAATTTGTATTCGAACTCCTGTTAAACACGAATCGGCAGTGACACGTGCGGCTGAATGGGTACCAGCGTCTTCGCATACGCGCGTAGAATTTCGTTGTAAAGGTCGGCATGTTTGGGAGCTTCGACGGTAATGATCAGCGCGTAGCGAATCTTCTCAGCTCCATTCCCGGCCGCCCGCCTCGCGCGCATTGTAGTGAATATCAAATACAGGATTAGCAAGACTATTGCCACGCATATGCTTGGTGCTGTGTAGAACCGTTTCCCACTTTCCGAGATCGGAGCGGCGCTCATGCTCAGTCGCGTATTTCTTCATGTCGAAGAATCCTTTGGTGTCCGCGTTCGCCTTACCGGTCTTGATTTTCTTGTCGCTTGGCCGAAAAACAATCTCGAGCCCTGCCCGAGTGTAAGCCGCCGCATCCTGCGGGTCGGTGGGCGAGGCATAGCAGAACGTAGCTGTGAGGCGGATCTTGCCGGTCAAACCGCTCGCCGGCAGCGGCAGGAGCGCACGGAGATATTTACCTGGCTTCAACTCCCCTTGATACACCACCCTTGCGACTCCGGCGGGGCGCGTGATGACCGTAATAATGTCTTCGGGTACCTTGCCCCAGCCCACTTCGAGCTTGTTGTGGCTCGAAGGATCGGCGGAGTGAACAAGCAGCGCCTTTATCGCTAGCGGGGCGAGTTCCGGGCCAAGGATGGCACGGACGCCTACGGCATTGCGCAGCAAGTACGGAGACGCGAAACTCGTGCCCAGCTGGGGCGCCATTTCCGCCTTCTTGCCCGGCGCGAGTACATGAAAATAGCGGGTCGCACTACCACCGAATGCCATCAAGTCGGGCTTTACCACACCGGGACTACGACCAGGACCGATCGCACTATAAGGGGCCCGCGTCCAACTATCCTCCGTTTCGGTTGCTGCCCCCACTGCCAACGCATTGACGCAATCCGAGGGCACCTCGACACGCGCATTGCCCGACGCGCGGTCCATTTCTCCGTTGTTACCGACCGCGACGGTCATCAAGGTGTCACCGTCACTTAGCAGATCGTCGATGACGGATGTCCAGGCGTGGACGTCCATATCTGCCACCGGAAGGTCAGGTCCGAGGCTAAGATTGATGAAATGGTACTGCCGTGAAAGGAGTACTTCCTCAAGCAAAGCCGAGCGTACGATAAAGCTCAAGTCGATCTTCCCCCGCCTCGGTCTCATTGTCCAGTACGCGCAAATGATCGACGTAAGCAAATGGCCGCGCCGCGGTGTCATTCGGCTGAATCGGGCCGATGGAACGCCGACGTGACGCCAAGACCATGTTCCGGACCATCCGGGTCGTCATGTGCATCTTTGTCGAGAACGCGGTAGGAGCGAAGCCACGGTCCGATGACATGATCCTTTGGTAAGCCTCCATCGAGGATGGCCACCTTCGGCTCCGCCGACAGCGGCTGTTCAGTTGGCAAATTGCAACTGATGGAAACTCCCGTGGACCGGTGGATGGGTCGCATGCCGCGCAGCTTGGGCATCGGTCGGATCACTCGCACGAATACAAATGCCGCCAATCGACCGATGCTATCGCGTCTCCCCTCGGCGGCGACAAACCACATATTCCCCGCCGTGAAGCCCAGTTCAGTGTGCAGTTTAACCTCCACACTTTTTGCAAACTTCACGAAGCCGCGTTGGACGAGCGAGCGATCTTCGTCGGGCAACAAATGCACTCCGACTTCGAAGAAGCGGTCCTTCATGCCGAGCTCGTCCACAATCCGCTCTTCGGGTGTGAACGCGGCGAATCGCTCGATGTGTGCCAGATCAGTCGCTTCGGCGGAGCCCGGCTTTATCTCTCGGGTCCAGGATCGGAGATGGCGGAAGGTCTGCCGCTTCCCGGCGACGAATAATTCGGTAGTCGTGCACTCATCTGGCTCTCCCTTTTTGGTCCATCCGTCTGGTGTCACTCTAACGCTGCGACTTCCAACAGATTCCAGCCCAACGCTTCGCAACATGGCCACAGGAAAAAACGATCGCGCGATGTAACTCGGGTTCATGGTCAATCTCGCTACGCCGAAATCGCCGGGGCAGGCCTCGGGCGGAAGTGCATCGAGTGCTTTCGCGGCTTCAGTAAACTGGGGCGCCAACCGGCGGGCCGCTTCTTCGAGCGTATAAACTTCAGCTTTGCCGGGCACCCGCTTTGGTCCCCTGATTTCATGTGTCAGCCGCTTCCCCGCGCCCGATGAGAAAATTCGTTTGGCTCATGCGGCGGACTCTCCTCGAGCAGCCTTAGTGACCCCAGATGGCCGTTCAAGCGCGTACTTCCTTATGGTGTCGCGACTTACCCCAGTGATCTCCGACACCATGTGCTGTGATAAACGAGTCTGTTTAGCCAGCAATACGGCGAGCTCAATTTTGGCCTTGCGATCCAACCTCAGCACCCGCGACCTGATAAATTCCTCGACCAAGTTGGCTTCCGATGCTGTGCCGAGCACGATGGAGCGCCGAAAGCGTTGAAGCTCGCGCTCGATGTCACTAAACGATTCCCCACTGAACGCGAACGTCAGCACATCAAGCCAACGCCCGAATAGTGCGTAATCTGGGCCGAGAAATTGCTTAATGGCTGACTTGATTGCAGACCTATCCGGCAATTTGAAATCTATTCGAAGATTGAATCGCCGCCAGAGCGCAGGATCAATCAAATCGGGGTGGTTGGTTGCGGCGATCAATAGACCTGTCGCCGGCCACTCATCAACCTCCTGGAGTATCACCGTGACCAAGCGCTTTAACTCGCCGACATCTGTTTCGTCGCTCCGCCGTTTGGCGATTGCATCAATCTCGTCCAAGAGAAGTACGCAAGGGCTGCGCTTTGCAAAATCAAGCGCGGAGCGAAGATTGCTTCCGCTTCTTCCAAGCAAACTGCTCATTACAGTTGCCAAGTCCAGTACGTAGAGCGGCACGCCGAGTTGCGACGCAAGCCATCGAGCTGTCAACGTTTTGCCGACTCCGGGCTTGCCTACAAAGATCGCGGGTAACGCGCGGGTTCTAATCCCGACGAGGCCAATCGCTCAACTTGACGTCGCTCCTGAATCAACTGACTCAAGCTCTCTTCGATTTCACCGGAGAGCAACGGGTGTTCCCTCCAGCGGGATCCTTGAACACTTTAAGCAGTGACAGTCGCAACTCGTCGTCCACCGGGATTCCCTCATCTGGGGTTACCGACGGTGCGGACTTGCGCAATGGCGCGCTCGACCGGGGCGCCCTTGCGCGCAAGGAAAGTTCAAGTTGCTCGGCGAGTTCTCCGATTACTGTTGCGATACTTGCGGACAAGCCTTGCAACATAAAGCCGAACGTCATCCGACTGTTCGGCTACAGCTAGCCGGACGATTTGGGCTAAATCATTTTGTACTTCGCTATTATCGCCCAACTTATTTACAACTCTTTGTTAATAAACGATATTTAATCCACCACAAATGGGCTAATATATTCTCCCATGATTCCAACACTCTGTGAAGCCTCGCTGGGCTCCTGCTTTGGAATGGGTCCACCTGCGTGGCGGGCCTCAACTCGCTGGGCGCCTGTCTCAGCAAATTCCTAGAGTTATGAAGGGACACTCTATAATCCAGCAATTTTCGTCCACAAGGGATATGACGGGAAGAGGCCTTTCCCAACATATCCTTTCGGCAGGGAGAGCTGATGGCGAATGGACAAGGTACAGAGTCCTCTGCAGTGCGATGTATCGTTGGGACTGGATGCGTCGAACGCGCCGTAACGCCGGCCTCGATAAGCACCGCACAGACGAGCCTCTCAAACAAAAACTGAGATGCCAGGGCCAATCCTGTGCTGCATCCCCATCTGTTGTTGACACGCAATTTTGATCCGTATGCATCTAAAGAGGCGCAATGGAGATCATCGACAACATCAACCGCCTGCTCGGCGATGACCTCAAGCAGACTCATCAAGCCGGGCGCCAAGCTGAAGATCGCGGCATCGTGCTTTTCCATCTACGCCTTTGAGGCGCTTAAAGGCGGAATTGGAAAAGATCGAGTCTCTCCAGTTCATCTTCACCTCACCGACCTTTGTTCCCGACGAAGTCACCGACAAAGTCAAAAAGGAACGCCGCGAATTCCACATTCCCAAGCTCGAGCGGGAACGCAGTCTTTATGGCACCGAGTTCGAAATCCGGCTCAAGAACAAGCTCACCCAGCGCGCCATCGCCAAGGAATGCGCCGACTGGATGCGGCGCAAGGCCACCTTCCGCTCCAACCGCAGCAAAGCCCCATGCAGCAGTTTGCCTGCGTCAGCAACCGAGGCGGATGCCGTTTACATGCCGCTGCATGGCTTTACCGCCGTCGATCTCGGCTACCAGCAGGGCAACGCCGTTTCGAACATCGTCAACAGGATGGACGAGCCGCCCATCACGGCCACCTACATCAACCTGTTCGATCAGATCTGGAACGACACGGAAAAGCTCGAAGACGTCACGACTCAGCTCTGCGAGCACATCGCCTCCGTCTATCAGGAGAACTCGCCGAGCGCATCTACTTCCTGATGCTCTACAACATCTTCAACGAGTTCCTGGAAGACATCAACGAAGACGTGCTGCCCAACGACCTCACCGGCTATCAGGACAGCCTGATCTGGCAGAAGCTCTACAACTTCCAGCGCGACGCGGCCACCGGCATCATCAACAAGCTGGAAACCTACAACGGCTGCATCCTGGCCGACAGCGTCGGCCTGGGAAGACCTTCACCGCGCTGGCGGTCATCAAGTACTACGAGCTGCGCAATCGTTCCGTGCTCGTGCTCTGCCCGAAGAAGCTCGCCGACAACTGGCTGAACTACAATGGCAACCTGAAGACCAACATCTTCGCCAAAGATCGCTTCAGCTACGACGTGCTCTGCCATACCGACTCTGCAGCGCACCAGCGGCGATTCGTTTGGCATGCCGCTGAACCGGATCAACTGGGGCAACTACGATCTGGTCGTCATCGACGAGTCCCACAACTTCCGCAACAACGACGCCTTCAAGGACCGGGAAACGCGCTACCAGAGACTGATGAATCACGGTCATCAGGCAGGGTGTCAAGACCAAGGTGCTGATGCTCTCCGCCACGCCGGTCAACAATCGCTTCAACGACCTGCGGAACCAGCTCGCGCTGGCCTACGAAGGCGACCCGGAGAATCTCAGCGCGAAGCTCGAACCGACAAAGGACATCGACGAGATCTTCCGCAGGGCGCAGGCCGCGTTTAACGACTGGTCCAACCTTGCCGCCGGAAGAACGCACCGCCGCAGCCATTCTCAACGCTCTGGACTTCGACTTCTTCGAGCTGCTCGACAGCGTGACCATCGCCCGGTCCCGCAAGCACATCCAGACCTTCTACGACACCAAGGACATCGGCACCTTCCCCGAGCGCCTTAAGCCGCTCTCGTTTCACTGCCCGCTCACCCATCGCACGGACGTGATCGGCTTCAACGAGATCTTCAGCCAGCTCTCGGTGCTGAAACTGGCTGTCTATGCGCCGGTCAGCTACATCCTGCCGAGCCGCCTTGCCAAGTACGAAGAGCTCTACGACACCGAGGTCGAGGGCGGCGACGGCAAACTTCGGCAGGCAGACCGCGAGCAAAGCCTCCAGGCGCTGATGACGGTCAATCTGCTCAAGCGGCTGGAAAGCTCGGTCGAGGCGTTCCGGCTCACCCTGCAGAAGCCTGACAGGCAATCACCACGCAGACTCTCGCCAAGATCGACGCATTTCAAGAAGACGGGCAGCGATGCCAGCGTTCACCGATCTCGCTGCTCGCCTTCGAGAATGCCGAGCCGGACGAAGATGAGTTGACCGACGTCCCGACGACGAGCAACGATCGGCGGCAAGGTGCAGTCAACCTTGCCGACATGGACCTGCCCTCCTGGGAGCACGACCTGCGAGCACGACCTCGCCATCATCGAGGCGCTGCTCGACGGAGATGCAGAAGATTACGCCGGCCGACGACGCCAAGCTCCAGCACCTGAAAGACTCAGATCCTGAGCAAGCTCGCGTCGCCCATCAATCCCGGCAACCGGAAGGTTCTGATCTTCACCGCCTTTGCCGATACCGCCAATTACCTGTACGAGCATCTTGCCGCCGGCTTCTGAACAGCCACGGCTTGCACACCGGCAAGTCACCGGCACCGGCAGCCCTAAGTCCACGCTCAGCAGAGGCTACGACTTCCAGTCCCTGCTCACCCTGTTCTCGCCGCGTCCAAGGAAAAAGCGGCTGATCATGCCGGACGAGCCAGGCGAAATCGACGTTCTCATCGGCACCGACTGCATCTCCGAAGGCCAGAACCTTCAGGACTGCGACTACCTCATCAACTACGACATCCACTGGAATCCGGTCCGCATCATCCAGCGCTTTGGCCGCATTGACCGCATCGGCTCGCACGAACGCCAGCATCCAGCTCGTCAACTACTGGCCCGACATCTCGCTCGACGAATACATCAACCTCAAGGAGCGTGTCGAGAACCGCATGGTCATCGCCGATGTGACCGCCACCGGCGACGACAACGTCCTCGACAGCACGAGCCAACGACGCTGCGTACCGCAAGGAACAGCTCCGCCGGCTGCAGGAAGAAGTCATCGAGCTGGAAGACCTCAAGACCGGTGTCTCCATCACCGACCTCGGCCTCAATGACTTCCGCATGGACCTGCTGAACTACGTCAAGACCAACGGCGATCTTGCCAGCGCTTCCCAACGGCATGCACGCCGTCGTGCCCGCCGACCCCGAGCGCGGTCTGCCGCCCGGCGTCATCTTCGCGCTGCGCAACCGCAACGACGAGCGTGAACATCAACCAGCAGAACCGGCTTCACCCGTACTACCTGGTCTACCTCGACGACGACGGCGACGTCATCGCCGACCACACCGAGGTCAAGCACCTGCTCGACCTCGTCCGCGCCGCTGCAAGAGCTGCGACGAGCCGATCGCCGAGGTCGTACCAGGTCTTCAACGCGCCACCAGTGACGGGCGCGAGATGAGGCCTACTCCGACCTGCTGGCGACGGCGATCCGCTCCATGATCGACCTCAAAGAGGAGAAGGACATCGACAGCCTGTTCACCGGCGGGCAAGACCACTGCGCTGGCTCAACACCATCGCCGGGCTCGACGACTTCGAGCTGATCGCCTTCCTCGCCGTCGTTGAGCTCAGACGGCAACGCATGACTGGACTTGCTCTACCGCTGGCCCAAACAGGCCGAGTTCGACCGCACGTCCCGAAGACCAAGTTCTACGAGCAGGCAAGCCCTCAGCGCCGCGGTCGAGGAAGTTCGTCGCCGCAGGTCCGGCGCGATCACCTGGGCCTTCAAGCTCGCCGGAAACCATCATAATCTTGCCCGCGGCAACGGCATCACCGAGATTCAGGTGTTCGAGATCGACGCTAAGAGCGACCGACGTCGCCGACCGTGCTCGCGGCGATCGACAAGGCGATCCGTCTCCCGTCATCTTCGAGGTCACCCAGGGACGCAGAGTTCGACATGGCCGCCTCATACAAGCGCCCTAGCGAGGCCGAGCATCCGAGTACGCTAATCTGAGGTCTACTTCACCACCGCTGGCAACCCGAGACGCGGACCGCCGGCCACTGCCCGTGGCACTCGACCTTGCCGGTCTCTACGAGAAGATCCTTCGGCAGCCACTTACCCCGTGTCGCCGCGCGCCGGGCGAGGAAATGTCGGACGTGGCCGCGGACTCGAGGCAGTCTGGCAGGCTGAACGCGATATCGCCGCGCTGGAGCTGAAGCTCCGGACCGAGCAGCAATTCAACCGCAAGGTGGAGCTAACGCCCGCTTCGCACCCTGAACGCGAACTAGCATCCTTCAACACCATAATTCGCCCTTCGCCCTCTTATGGAAAAACTCAAATTGCACACCCGAATTTCACCGCCGAGAACATCGAGAAACTCGCCGCGCTGTTCCCGAGCTGCACCACCGACGCCAGAGATGAAGAACTCAAGCGGGCAATTGACTTCGACCAGCTCCGGCAGGAACTGTCCGACCACGTCGTCGAAGGCCCGCGGGAACGTTATCAGCTCGACTGGCCCGGCAAACGCGAGGCGCTCTTCGCTGCCAATGCGCCAATCGCCAAGACGCTCCGTCCGTGCCGCGAAGAGAGCGTGGACTTTGACACCACCAAGAACCTCTTCATTGAAGGCGACAACCTCGACGCCTTGAAGCTGCTTCAGGAGACATACCTTGGCAAGTGAAACTGATCTACATAGACCCGCCTTATAACACAGGCAAACAATTCATCTATAAGGATGATTTCGCTGAAAATACCGCCACTATTTTGAGCGCTCCAACCAGGTCGATGAGGACCGCAATCGAATGGTTGCAAATACTGAGACGACGGGCAAACGACACTCTAATTGGCTCAGCTTGATGTCATCCCGGCTGCGCCTGGCAAAGAATCTGCTTTCCACTGACGGCGTCATATTTTTATCAATTGATACGACTCAGGAAGCCAACCTTAGAAAACTTTGCGACGAAATTTTTGGTTACGAAAACCATGTTGGCACCATTATTTGGAATAATGTGACAGACAACAATCCGACGAATGTGGCGACAGAGCATGAGTCCGTTCAGGTTTATGCCCGTGACAGGGAAAGCTTGGAGAAAGTATGGAAATCCAAATTGTCAGCTCTTAAAGACAGCTTGGTAGAAATTGGTGCCCAGCTAAATCGCGAGCACCCGAATATTGATGATCTTCGGGCTCAGTATGCGAAGCGGTTCCGCGCGAATAAAGCATTTCTTGGTCCATTGGATCGTTACAAGTACATCGATGTGGGAGGCGTTTACACGGGGAGTCAGAGCGTGCACAACCCAGGGAGGGGAAGGGTATCGCTACGATGTCCTTCATCCCATTACTAAGGAGCCGTGCAAACCGCCATTGCTAGGTTATCGATTCCCCAAGTCAACCATGGATGAGTTGCTCGCCAATGGGGAGATTTTGTTTGGAGAAGACGAAGACAAGATCATCGAACTGAAAGTTTACGCGAAGGACTACCAGGATAAGCTCTCGAGCATTTTTCAGCTCGATGGCCGGTTGGGACCCTATGACCTTAAAGAACTGTTTCCTGAAGTGAAGCAGATCTTCACAAATCCAAAGCCGGTTGCGCTTATTGAACATTTCGCATCGTTTGCTATGGGCCAATCGGATATAGCCCTAGACTTCTTTGCTGGTTCCGGAACAACTGGTCAGGCTGTGATGGAGCTGAATGCTAAACTCCACGGCCGCAGGCTCGATTTGTTCTTGGTCCAGCTGGACGAAACACCGGATTACGACGATAATGATCCAGTTAAGGCAGGATACAAATCATTGGCCGAAGTGTGCAAGAGCGGCTTCTCGATCTTGAAAACAACTATTGATAGATTTGCGAAGACTCGGCGACGCTGAGCCGGACCCGCCACAGATTCGAATCTGGATGCTAGGAACTTATCGTACCCAATCTCGACGTCGGATTCCGCGTTCTGAAGATCGACAGCATCGAATATGAAGGGGACGTGTATTACGCGCCCGATGCAGTTGCGGCAGGACGACTCTCGCTTCATACGGACAATATCAAGGGGGACCGCACACCGGAAGACTTACTCTTTCAGGTACTGGTCGATTGGGGTGTAGACCTGGCCTCTCCCCATCGAGCAGAGGTAACGATTGACGGGAAACGCGTCTTCTTTGTGGACGAGAACGCCTGTAGCGTTGTTTCGAAGCCGGAGATCAGCGAAGAAGTCGTTAAGGAGATTGCCGAAGCGCAAGCCACTGCGGGCGGTCTTCCGGGACGCAGTTTTGGAAGCGACAGCGTGAAGATCAACGTGGAGCAAATCTTCAACTGCTTCCCCCCGAACCGAAGTCAGCGCTCTGAGTCATGAAACTCAAATTCAAAGTACAAGCCTTATCAGACCGAGCCGTAGAAGCCGTCGCAGATTGTTTTGAGGGCCAGCCTCGAGCAGCGGGCATCGATACCGCGATCGACCCGGGCGGGGCCGGAGGGCGGTCAGGCCGGCGAGGCTTGAGATGGCGACAGGCTTCTCGAACGCAAGATCATCGCGCTGCCGCCGGCCGGTCGCTGGACAACATCCAGGCCGGACCAGCGTCGCAAAACCTCCCGTCTCCGACGCGTTGAAGAGCACAGCGGTCTGCGACGTGAATCTCGACATCGAGATGGAGACCGGCACCGGCAAGACCTACTGCTACATCAAGACGATGTTCGAGTTGAACAAGCGCTACGGCTGGAGCAAGTTCATCGTCGTCGTGCCCAGCATCGCCATCCGCGAAGGCGTCAACAAGTCGCTTCGAGATCACCGCCGAGCACTTCCTGGAGGAGTACGGCAAGCGGGCCCGCTTCTTCATCTACAACTCCAAGCAGCTGCACAATCTGGAGAGCTTCTCGTCGGACGCCGGCATCAACGTGATGGTCATCAACGTGCAGGCGTTCAACGCCACGCGGCAAGGATGCCCGCCGCATCTACGAGGAACTGGATGACTTTCAGTCCCGCCGGCCCATCGACGTGATCACGCGCAACCGGCCCGATCCTGATCCTGGACGAGCCGCAGAAGATGGAGGGCGAAGAAGACGCTGGACTCGCTGAAGGAGTTCAAGCCGCTGATGATTCTGCGCTACTCCGCCACCCACAAGACACGAGCACAACAAGGTCCATCGGCTTGACGCTCTGGATGCCTACAACCAGAAGCTCGTGAAGAAAATCGCGGTGCGCGGCATCACGGTGAAGGGCCTGGCGGGGACCAACGCCTACCTGTATCTGCGAATCCATCGAGATTTCCACGAGCAAGCCGCCGGTGGCGCGGGTCGAGATTGAGATTCAGCAGAGCAGCGGCGATCAAACGCGAGTCTGCGCAAGCTCGGCGAAGACGACAACCTCTATCGACCTGTCGGGCGGGCTGGAGCAGTACAAGGGGTTCGTCGTCGCCGACATCGACGCCACTGACAACACGGTAGCTTCACCAATGGCGAGTGCTCGAGGCGGGCGAAGCCACCGGCGACGTGAACGAAGTGACGCTGCGCGCATCCAGATCCGCGAGGCCATCAAGGCCCACTTCGAAAAGGAGCAAGATGCTCTTCGCGCAGGGCATCAAGGTGCTGTCGCTGTTCTTCATCGACGAGGTCGCCAAGTATCGCGGCTACAACGAAGCGGGGGAGAAGCCCGGCGAATACGCCCGGATCTTCGAGGAAGAATACAACAGCCAGCTCAACGAAGTGCTGACGCTGGACGACACGCCGCTACGACCAGCTATCTGAAGGGCATCGACGCCGACGAGACGCACAACGGCTACTTCTCCATCGACAAGAAGAGCAAGCGCCTGGTCGAACCCGGAGGAAGGCGCGAGGCGAGTGCCGGCCGAGACCGACGACGTGGATGCCTACGACCTGATCCTGAAGGACAAGGAACGGCTGCTGTCGTTCGAAGAGCCGGTGCGGTTCATCTTCTCGCACTCGGCCTTGCGCGAAGGCTGGGACAACCCGAATGTCTTCGTGATCTGCACGCTGAAGCACAGCGACAACACAATTTCCCGGCGGCAGGAGGTTGGGCGCGGCATGAGGCTTGTCGGTGAACCAAAACGGCGACCGCATGGATGACCCGGCCACGGTGCATCAGGTCAACGTGCTGACCGTCGTCGCCAGCGAGAGCTACAAGGACTTCGTGGCCGGCTTGCAGAAGGACATCAGCGAGTCGCTGTCGGCACGCCCCCGCAAGGCGGACGAAGCCTACTTCACCGGCAAGGTTCTGAAGACGGAGATCGGGCGACGTGACAGTCACGCCGCAGATGGCGAAGCTGATCTACAGCTATCTCGTGAAGAACGACTACACCGATGACGACGACCGGATCGCCGACGCGTACCACGAGGCCAAGAAGGAAGGCACGCTGGCTGCGCTGCCAGCCGACTGCGCCGCACGCAGAGCAGATCTTCCAGCTGATCGACAGCGTGTTCAGCGACGCCCAGCTGCCGGAGATCGATGACGACCGCAAGGTGAAGATGAATCCGCTGAATGCAAACTTCGACAAGAAGGAGTTCCAGGAGCTGTGGAGCCGCATCAACCGCAAGGCCGCTATACGCCGTCGCACTTCGAGACCGCGGAACTGATCGGAAATGCGTGGCCGCGCTCGACAAGGAACTCAAGGTCACGCCGCTGCAATACACGGTTCAGCGCGGCGAGCAGACCGACGAGGCCAGCTATGAAGCGATGAAGAAGGGCGACGCGTTTACGCTCGCAGGAAACGGAAACTCGACACCTCAAGAGCGTCGGTCCATTCCGCCGTCAAGTACGACCTGATCGGCAAGGTGGCCGAGGAGACCCAGCTGACGCGCGCGACCATCGGGGCCATTCTCCAGGGGCATCAAGTCGCGCGTTTTCAGCCAGTACCAGCACGAACCCCGAGGATTTCATTCGAAAGGCCGCGCGACTGATCAACGAGCAAAAGGCGACGGTGATCGTCGAGCACCTGGCCTACGACCCGGTCGAGGACACCTACGACGTCGACATCTTCACCCAGGAGAAGCCGAAGGAAGATTTCAGCAAAGCCGTTCAAGGCCGAACCGCCACATCTACGATTACGTGTTCACCGACTCCAAGATCGAGCGAAAGTTCGTCAGGGAACTCGACACCGGCACCGAGGTCGTGGTGTACGCCAAGCTGCCCAAGGCTTTCTTCATCCCGACTCCGGTCGGCAACTACAATCCCGACTGGGCCATTGCCTTCAAGAAGGCACGGTCAAGCACATCTACTTCGTCGCCGAGACCAAAGGGTCGATGTCCTCGATGGATCTGCGCAAGATCGAGGAAGGCAAGATCGAATGCGCGCGAAAGTTCTTCGCGAAGATCACGTCAGATCAAGTGAAATACGACGTCGTGAATAGCTACGGCAAGCTGATGGAACTGGTGAAGTAGCGACGAGACGACAGCCACATTCACATTCTGGTTTGGCGCACACGGACGATATTGGCTAAACCGGTACCCTACATCAGTCTATCTAAGTTGCGCCTATCCAATGGAACCTTAAGCTCAGTCACGATTCCTCCCAATGTCGGCAATAAGGCGGACCCTTAGTTGCGAGTCCGGCACCCCGCGGTCCAGGCGACTCGATTCTCTAAATAATCATACCGCCGGACTGCAAGAATTTGTCGCCGCGATCCTCGCATTTATCTTCCATCTTCACGCCGACGGTCATGACGCACGAGGGTGATTTGATTCTCTAAGGTTTGGCGAGGCGCCGGTAGGCAGCTATCGCTGCCTCGGGTGTTAGTTCACCCCGCGCCGCGGCCTCTTCGATGCTCGCATACGCTTTGCCGTGCGCCGACCAATACGGATCATCGGGTGTCGCTGTGTGCGGATTCTCGGAACCTAAACATTTGATCCCGGTCACCGCGGGGTTGTTCTTGAAAATCTCCTTCAGAAGCCGATCGACCTGGATCGTGTAGTCGCTCGGAAAATCCCGGGTCACACTGACATCGCCGGCGGTCGTTTGCACCACCAATCCACCGACCTCCGTAAAGAGTTCGAGAATCTGCTCAAGCGCCTGGCGCGTTGCCGCATCGATTGCCCCAAGACCGGGACCGGTGAGCATGATCTGCCAAGGACGATCTCGTGGTACCTCGGTCACGGCTTCAATACCTCTTCGGTAATCGAGTCCCTCCCCGTCTTCTCCGCCGCCCGCGCCATGCCTGATCTTCCCACATTGATCTTCTCCGCATATTGCAACGGCATGCGCGGCGATTTCCACCCACCGGCCTGGGTGATTGCCGCAAGATCAATGTCGAGGGCCGCGAGATCCTGAGTCGCTCCGACGCGAGTCGAGTGGCCACTAATCGCGTCGACGTATCGCGCCGGCATCCCAATCCACCGCGCCACCCGTTTGAAGATCAACGAGACGCTACCCGAATATAAGGGCCCGCCAATCTGAGCGCGACCGATCAATCGACGGAAGACGGCGCCCTCCTCCACTCCCGCATGGTCCAGCCAGACTTTGAGCCATCGCACCGTCGTGCGCGACAAATAGGCCACTCTCCCCTGCCCTATCGGATCCGTTTTGCCGCGCCGGATCAGCGCCTGGCCGGTGCCGTTCGGATGGAAATCAATGTCTCGGACCTCGAGCGCCACGAGCTCGCCGCGACGGGCCAGGGTTTCGTAGGCGACGCAGAGCATGGCGCGCTCGCGATCGGCGCGCAGCCCATCGCCGGCGCTATCGATGAATTCCTTGATGTCCTTCCAGTTCAAGGGATGCGCCTGGTCCTGGCGAGCGGAGGTTTCTCGTCCCATCTTCTTCAATCCCAATCGCACGGCTTCGCTGGAGCAGGGATTGTGTAGATGCGCGGCCGTATGCACGCGCGAGATCGTCGCGATGTAGCGCTGTATCGTCGCCGGCTTCTTGCCGGCCTTCACTTGGGCACCGATAAATTCGCGCACGGTGTGCGGATTCGCGGGCAGAAAGGGCTCGCCCACCGATTCGCAATACGCCTGGAAGATCGCCCCGTCCGACTTCTGCGCGCGCAGCGTATTGGCCGAGTAAGCGCCCTGCGCCATCGCCTGCCATTCGAGCAAGTCCGCCAACGGGCCGTGAAGCACCGGTTGCGGGGCGATCGGCATGGGCCTGAATTCAGAGCGCCACTGGGTCATTTTCACCTTATACACCGATTTTCAAAGGAAATAAAAAACCGTCTAGTCATGATAACTGTAAGTATCATTCATTGATGGTATCTATCAAAACAATTGGCTTGATCGACAGATTACCGCCAGCAAGCAGGCACATCTTCAAATTGAGATCGGCCTGAATTGAGGGCGTTGCTTATCCGATACATATATTGATCGAACAATGGCACGTCGAACGCGGTACCCCCACGACTGGGCTCTAGATCATTCCCTTGGAAATTAGCTGAATTCGCCTCAACCCAAGCGAGGGACTCTTCGCCCCGCACATTGCGACACGTCTTCAGAACGTTGAGTTAATCGGCGGACTGACGCTTTCGGTCGCCGATGATCGACATGTCCTCGCGACAGCAACTGGAGCATTGCGTCGCGGATGCAGAGTCTTCCAACCCAGAAAGTCTTATGGCTTTTTGGCGACGACTTTGCCCTCATCCCAAACGTAATTCGGCGTGCCATACATTCGCGCAGTTTTCTGCGCGTCCTTTGCTGCGCGGCGCAAGGCACCCCCCACACCAGCGGCAAAGCTCGGTGGGCGTGTAGGCTTCGCTCGCGTTTTCGGCTTCATCAACGTTTCTCCAATATTAGCGGCGTGGGTCCCGAGGGCACGGTAATGCCGATTGGGAGAGTCAGAGGTCGAGCACTCTTTTGAGCTTCGCGATCGCGGCATCGTGATCCTTGGTTCGCTTTGCGAGCTGCTCGACATTCTTGAGCTTCCATTGTATTCCCGGCAACTGTCGCAAGTGAGGCACTGGCATGAGGTCCCATCGAGGCTCTCCGCGTTTAATGGATAGCAAGAATTCTCGCTCTGCTTGGGTGAGGCCGCTCCGCAGCAAGTGAATCAACTGCGCTCGAGTGTCCTCCAATTCTCGACACGCGAAGTCGGCACGCGTCATCCCCGCAAACTCGCCGTCGAAGAGTGTCTGTAGAGGTTTCAATGCCGGATCCAGGACCTCCGAGATCGGCCGTCCGTGGCTCGCGAGATAGACGACGAAGGCCATGCGGACTTCGTCGGTTAGACCTTCGGCGTCGAGCAACAATTTCGTGTCAAATAGGTCCCGCGGATGTTGGCGATCGAGCGCCGCGACCAGTTTGCCGCCGTACAAATCGGCCTCCGAAAGCACCGAGACGCTGACCGACTGTTCGAACTCAGTCTCAACCGTGGGTCTCGTTCGGCGCACGCTCGGCGGATAAACGCTGCCGCGCAGAGTCGCATTCGGTTCGACTTTGATCACGGCCCCGCGTGCACCGACCACGAGCTTCGGCGCGTCGAGTCGGGGCGAGGTGGTGACGGTGGCCCCGGGGATCTGTTTCTTGACCGCGGCGGCGATGTGCTGAAGTGCTTCGCGGATACCCACGAGCGCTTTGTTTCGTTCGACCAGGGGAAGGAAAGTCAGATCGATGTTGACGGACAGGCGCGGCAGGTCACGCACGAAGAGGTTGATGGCCGTACCACCTTGAGTGCGAAGACTTCTTCGCGCCCCACGATCGGCAACACTCGCAGCAGGAGCGCCACCTGCTCGCGGTAAGGCATAGAGCTCATGCTTTGCTCTCAGCCAATTCGGCAGGGACGGTGATCTGATAGCGTGCGTCAAACTTGCCCTCGCTTAAGAGGCACCGCTTGCCGCTGCCCAATTTGACACGCCCTTCCTTGAGCTGGGCGCGCCAGGGGTGGTTGGCCTTATCGGCGAGATAGAGGAACATCCTTTTGACTTTCACCGAGGTGCACTTCTCCAGCAGGGACTGAAGTAGCTCAGGCCGCAGCGTAGTCAATCCTTCGACGAGTTCGCGTGCTTCCTCGAAGGAGCCATCGTTGGGATATCCATCGAGGTATTCGAGCACCGCGCGTTCAGGAGATGAGATGTCGACGGCGAAATCACCGAACGAGCGGGATGTGAGACCGAGATCTTTCGAAAACAGGCCCGTCGCCGAATACCGTATTGGACGCTTCCAATCATGGGCGCGAAACCACACCGGCATCCGGACGCCGGGCGAGCCATAGAGATAGACGGGGGCGCCCGCGCTCAGGCCTAGGAAGTGAGCGAGACCGTGCAGTTCCAACGCGGTACGCCCGCCCGGGTGCATGGGTTTTCCCGATGCAGTTTGAATGGCGTACACAGCCCCTGGCCACTCCACGTTATCGCCGCGACGGATGAAGGCCCCGCGCCCGACGGCATCGATCCAGCCACGCCGACGGTACTGGTCCGCGAGCTTTCGAGAGATGCCTTGAGTTTTTAACCAGGCATGCACGGCAACGGTCCCCTTCGGCCATGCTTGGAGAACTAAGTTTATTTTCATGCTATTTTGGCTATCCATAGGTGACATTATAGCGCCGAAAGAAACTGAGGATGGGTCTTTAGTTCATTTCAATGCCGTTTTCAAACCTTTGAATAGTCAAATCCGCATGAATTTAAACTTTTTAGCCCAGTGGAGATCACCAAGGCCGGCGAGCAAACGGACACGGAATATTCCACACTAACTAGAATATTCCACAGTTGAGCTCGGCCAAACACGCGTATCGCGGTAGGGACGCTCATTACTGAGCGCCCCCCGCACAGATCCCGGCGGGCGCGATTCGCGCACCGGGCTCCCACCTAGGGTGTTTGACGGCAAAACGCTTGCTGGGCCACGGATGAAGTATGCGCGGGCGGGGCAGGTATGCTGCCGCCAGCCGTGCCATGCGGTCCCACTTGGACCAGTCTTTCTGGCTACGCCGCCGCAGCGTGCGAAGCCACAGGACCGTCACGTGATAGTGGAACGCGGCCAGTCGCGGGTAGTTGGTGGGCACCGCGTGGTACTGAAAGTAGCCACGCACCACCTGACCCAACCACCGCCCCTGCTTGGGGATCGGTTCATGCATTCGCCGCTTGAGTTCCCCCTTCAAAGCACGCAGCTTGGCTCGCATCCGATCACGGCGCGTCTTGCGATGAAGCGAGAAGAGGCCGCTACGGGATCGACCACAGATGTGCGTGAACCCTAAAAAGTCGAACGTCGCCGGTTTGCCAAGGCCGCGTTGCTTTCGATCATCGGCCGCATGGCAGCCGAACTCGATGAGGCGCGTCTTGTCCGGATGCAACGATAACGCGAACTTCTCCAACCGCTCACGCAGTTCCGCCAAGAAACGCATCGCGTCGCCCTCGTGCTCAAATCCGGCGACAATATCGTCGGCGTAGCGCACGTACACAACGTTGCCGTGGGCCTCGTGGTGCCGCCATCGCTCGGCCCATAGGTCGAAGGCATAATGAAGGTAAATGTTGGCGAGCGTCGGGGAAACCACCGCCCCTTTGCGGGGTACCGGCCTCACTCGAACTCCACTCGCCATCGTCCATCACCCCGGCCTTCAACCACTTGCGAATCAGGCGAATCATGCGGGGATCGGCGATCCGATGTTCGACGAAGCGGATGATCCATTCGTGACTCACCGTGTCGAAAAAGGCTCGGACGTCGATGTCTACAATCCAGTTCACCGGCGTTTGGGCAATCGCAAGGGCGTCCAGCGCATCGTGCTGGCTGCGCCTGGGCCTAAACCCATACGAGAACCCTAGAAAATCTTCCTCGTAAATCGCGTTGCACACTTCCACCACGGCGCGCTGGACGATTTTATCCTCCGACGCCGCGATCCCCAGCGGCCGCTCTCGTCCATCCGCTTTCGGAATGAACTTGCGTCGCGAGGGCTGCGCCCGATAGGCGCCGCGATGAACGCGTGCGTGCAAATCCACGAGGTTGATTTCCAGGTTCTGCTCGTACTGCCGCCACGTCATTCCATCCACGCCGGGGGCCGCATCCCGCTTGAGCCAGGAGAAAGCCGACCGGAGCAGATCAACATCGACGTGGTGCAGCAGAGCCGTGAACCGTTCCTTCTTCTCAGCTTTCGCTCGCTCCCGTACACGCTCAAGTCCCGATAACATGCTTACCCGGCCCTGAGTCCGGCGCATGCGGTCCTTGTTCGTGTTCCCCTCGGCCCCCTCCCTTCGCTCCACCGACTCCGCATCCGATCCTTCGGACTTGTTCGCCGGCTTCGCCGCTACTGTAGAGGGGTCTGACTTCTCCGGCTCGTGCATCATCGGCTACGGCTCCTCGCCTTCCCGATGCGGACCACCCCATGGGGCAAGTGATCGAGCAGGAGATCTCCCGGTTCCCGTACAAGGAGCGTCCGTACATGCCAGGGTCTCAGACCACGCAGGGTCGGTCGGACGCTCGCGCTGACGCGTCCTGCCATGTTGCCTTCCGCGACACTTACGACGTCGGCACCCCGAGATTTATCACTTTCGCGGCTCAATGGCTGGCCTGTACACTCCCCTGCCGACGCTTCGCCGACACCCTCGCGGGTGACCGCGCACGGCTTGGGGTCAATGTGGGTCGCTACCCCTTCATTGCGACGGACTTTCACCGTCTACTCCTTGCCGGTCTCCCGGCGCACAAGTCTTTGATTTTTTGGTGGCCAGGGAGGGAATTGAACCCCCGACACGCGGATTTTCAGGCGTTTCGAGAGGGTTACAGGGGTTTATAAATCAATCACTTGCAGCGCTTGCCAGCCCCCTTTCCAGGCCCATCAAGGCACAATCCTGGCACACCAAATCTCAGTTCGACACGTTCCCGGCACAAGAAGACACGCCGTCGCGCGTTGAAGCGCGCCCCGGCCCCGACGCCAATGCTATCATCGAGTTGAACTTTCTATTGCTTAGAGGCTATGCCGTGGCACGTCCGCTCGACCGCATAACTGCCAATGCCGCCATCATGAACGGGCAACCGTGCCTTCGAGGGATGCGCTTAACGGTGCGGCGCGTCGTTGAGGCCGTGGCCCTCTACCCGGATCGGAACGAGTTGAAGGCGGAATATCCCGAGCTCGAAGACGAGGATATCGCTCAAGCATTAGACTTCGCCGCCCGCAGCTTGGATGACCAAATCCTGCCGCTGGAAGCGGCTTGATCCGGCTGCTGCTCGATCAGGGGCTACCTCTCTCTACCGTCAACTTTTTACTCGGTGCCGGATGGGACGTCATGCATGCGAGCCAGTGTGGACTGGCCACCGCAAGGGACGAAGTAATTCTTCAGTTTGCGCTTGCCAACGACCGCGTGATCTGTACTCTCGACGCGGATTTTCATACATTGCTTGCGGTGTCCGGTGCATCGGGTCCGTCGGTAGTTCGAATTCGCCGCGAGGGGATGCGAGGAGCTGAAGTCGCATCCTTGCTGGTGAGAGTTTGGAGCGAGGTCGCAGGATCCATTGAGCGCGGCGCCGTCGTGACGGTCACGGAGAAGGCTATTCGGCTCCGGCGACTTCCGATCGGTGGCGATCAAGAAAAAAGCGCGGCCGACTAACAGCCTGCAACGCGGTCAGCAGACGAGAACCATGTCCAGCCATCTTTATCTGTCGTTCTGGCACCTGTGCCTCGAGAATCTCCCGCAAGGTCAATTCGAACGAAGCGTCATCAGCGCTGACGACGCCCGCGCAATGATCCGCGACGCTCGCACCGCCAAAACGCTGTTGTGCGTCAGCAAGGACGACCTGTTGGCGCCGTATCGGACAAAAGAGCGCCGACGCCATGAAGAACTGTGCGCGTTACTCCAGACCTCCTGCACTCTTGATATCCGCTTTGAGGATTTTCTCACGACTTTCGACGAGGAAGGCGCCTCGATTCAAAGCGTCATGCCCTTGGAGGTTGTGGCGCTGCGACCAAAGGAGCGCCTGCTGATTGTCACTTGCAACTATCGACTCATCGACAAGACCGACCCACACGTTGACTTGGAGGAAGGATTCGCTCTGACCGCTAACTCCTTAGGCTTTCATCTCATCACGGCGCTGCCTCCGCAAGAGGTCACTGCGCTCGTAACTCCTGCCGGACAATCTCATGCGGCGGCGTGATGGCGACATTGGCCGCCGCCGGGTGATCCTCTGATGGCAGTACGCTCACGCTTCTCCACCCGCACGGTTGTCGAATCCAAGTATTTTGTACCGTGGCTGGCGGCGGAGGGGCCTCTTGCGTACAGCCCTGTCGAGCCGCCTGCGAGGGACTACTTCTTCCAGTACACCTGGATTCTTCCGGAGATCTTTGACCAACATGTCAATCTCCGCGAGCACCGCTATTTCGGCAGTCCGCTCAAACACAGTGCATGTTTCCTGTTCGACTTTTGGAACAACGTTCGAAGCGTTGGTGGAGCGGCGCTGCAACGATATTGTGAACTCGGGTTACGTTCGGAGTGGGAAGTCCGCACGCCAATGGCGGCCTATCACTACGTTCGCAAGCCCTACAACACACCGGGCTTCGTGCTCATTCAGCACGGGAGCTACCAGTGGATCTCATTGGAGGATCAGCCGTTAATCGAGTCCGGCGAGGTAGTCCTTTATCGAGGCATCGGCCAGGCCAGCATTTTCCGGCAGTTGCGCTTCCGGCCTGATGCGCTGTCGTCTGCAAACCGCGAAGTTTGGCGAAAGTACCTGGCCTTGCAGGCGGACATGCTTTCGGACTCCACTCTATCGTTCAACACGATTCACGATCGCGTCAAGCGCTGCGAGACGGGAGGCTTGCGCGACGGGACGTGGCTCGCAGACGAGTTGACCGAGGCCACCGGGCTGGACATCGATGCGCCGGGTTTCGCCAAGGAGCTTTGGGAGAGCGCGCAGCAGTCGTATAGCCTCGATCCGAACATGGGAGAGCGCAAGTTCGGCCCTCACTATGTTGCAGTTAGGACCGCCCTGTCCAACGTCCGCATGACCACCTTCTTCGCGGGGGAGTCCGAAGCCAAAATCGTCGATCCGAGCCGCATCCACGAAGTAACGCCTTTCGGATGCGACGTGCAATTCACCCCTCCGGCGGAGTCCGGAAACGACACAGCTCCGGAGCTACGATGCTGACGAAAGCGAGCGCCGAGTTGACGCTGTTCGACACCCTTTCGCGCCTCAGCTTCGCCCGAGCCGCAAGGCTTCTGGGCGCCGAGGGAAATCGCCTCATCATGACAGGCGGCAAGCACGACATCGATATCGCCAGCCAGGTTGAATTTGATCAGCACAGATTCCGCCTCGCCATAAACGGCTCGGCGGTCACGCTTGCGCTCAGTCCCACGGCGCGTGACCGCCTCGAATGGCACTGTAATACCTGCGATGTTCCCTGCGAGCATGCCGGTGCCGCCTTCTCGCTGATCCTGGAGGAGAAGCTTGCACTCGGACTAGCCGGCGCGCCACCCGAGCGAGCACGCGTCGAAGATCTTGCCGACGACGCTCTAGTCGCCCAAGCCATCGCGGAGCGCCAAGAGCGCGCCCAAACCGAGAAGATGCGGGTGAGGTCCCTTCAGCCGCAGCAGATTTGGTCCGATTACACGCTGATTAATGCGGCCTCGGGGAAGTCGTACCGGGTTGCGCTGCGAGGCTGGCAACCGGGCGAGTCGTACTGCTCGTGCCCGGATTTTCGCAAGAATACGCTCGGCACGTGCAAGCACATCCTTCATGCCCTCGATAAGGTCCGACGCCGATTTACTGAGTCGGCGCGCAATCGACCTTATCGTCAGCGCCAGGTCTGCGTGCATCTCTTATATGGTCAGACGCTCGAGCTGCGGCTGCTGTTGCCAATCGGGCTGGATGACGAGGCGATGACCATCGTGCGCCCGATTCGCGAGCGACCGATCACCGATCTTAAGGATCTACTCGCGCGCATTCGGCGACTCGAAGCCTGCGGTGCATCTGTAACGGTTTATCCGGACGCGGAGGAGTACATCAATACACGGCTGTTGCAGCAGCGCATTGCTACGTTGGTCGCCGAAATCCGGCGTGATCCGAAGGCTCATCCGCTTCGGGCCGGATTACTGAAAACCGAGATTCTGCCCTACCAGCTCGACGGCATCGCTTTCGCCGCCGGTGCGGGCCGCGCAATCCTGGCCGATGATATGGGGCTCGGCAAGACCCTCCAGGGTATAGGCGTCGCCGAGCTGCTCGCCCGCGAAGCCGACATCCACAAGGTCCTGGTCGTTTGCCCCGCGTCGGTCAAGGCGCAATGGCGCAGCGAGATCGTGCGCTTTTCGGATCGTAACTGCCAGATCGTACTCGGAAGCGCCGCAGAGCGGACCGTGCAGTACGAGAGCGATTGCTTCTTCACGATCTGCAACTACGAGCAGGTGCTGCGCGACACTCTCGCGATCGAGCGAGCCGAATGGGATCTGATCATTCTCGACGAGGGCCAGCGGATCAAGAACTGGGAGGCGAAGACGACGCAGACCATGAAGAGTCTGCGTTCGTCATTTGCGCTCGTGCTCAGCGGCACTCCGCTCGAGAATCGGCTCGACGATCTGTTTTCGGTCGTCGAGTTCATCGACGATAGGCGTCTGGGACCGGCATTCCGCTTCTTCAACCGCCACCGTGTCACCGATGAGAAGGGTAAGGTTCTCGGCTACAAGGATCTCGACACGTTGCGCGAGCGACTGAAACCGATACTGCTGCGCCGCACTCGCAGCGCCGTGATGAAGGATCTGCCGCCGCGCACCACGGAAATCGTACGAATCGCGCCCACGGACGAGCAGGCCGGCATCGAGCTGGCGCAGATGCAGATCGTGAGCAGCATCGTCCGCAAGGCGTACATCTCGGAGATGGATTTGCTGCGTCTGCAGAAAGCGCTGCTGCTGGCACGCATGAATGCCGACAGCACATTTCTGGTGGACAAGCATGCACCGGGCTTCTCGAGCAAACTGGAGCGGCTGGAGGAGCTGTTGGAGGAGTTGTCCGCGGAGGAGGAACGCAAGATCGTGATCTTCTCCGAGTGGACAACGATGCTCACCTTGATCGAGCGGCAGATAAAGCGACTCAGGCTCGATTACGTGAGGCTCGATGGATCGGTTCCGCAAAAGAAGCGTCAATTGCTGGTAAATCAGTTTCAGCGTGAACCGGCATGCAGGGCATTTCTCACCACCAACGCGGGATCGACCGGGCTCAACTTGCAGGCGGCAAACACGGTCATCAATGTGGATCTGCCGTGGAACCCAGCCATTCTCGAACAGCGCATCGCACGCGCGCATCGTATGGGACAGAAGAATCCGGTGCAGGTCTATGTGCTCGTGACGGAAGAGACGATAGAGGAGAAACTGCTCGCGACCCTCTCGGCGAAGCATGACCTGGCACTGGCCGCGCTGGACATGGAATCGGAGGTGCGCGAGGTCGCCCTCTCATCGGGTATCGAAGAGCTCAAGCGGCGACTCGAAGTTCTGCTCGGTGCCAAGGCGCATGCGCCGGCCGACGAGACGGAGAAGCAGCGAACGCAGCAGGAAACGGAGCGGCTGGCTCGCAGGACTCGTGTGGCAGAGGCCGGTGGTCAACTCGTTGCCGCCGCGTTCACGTTCCTCGGCGAAATGATCCCGCAGCGGGAGTCGACGAACGGTGCAGGCCAGCTGGCAAGGGAGTTCAAAGCCCGTCTCGATGAGTGCTTGGAGCGGGACGAGAAGGGTCGCCCGCGGCTCACAGTCACATTACCCAACGAGGCCGCGCTCGAAACCCTTGCTCGGTCGCTCGGCGCACTGCTCGGCTGAGGACCCCCGGCGGCGCGAAAGCCGTCAATCGCAAGTTAGTGATTTTATGTAATTTTCAAACAATGGCAAGAGCGGATCAGGGGTCGCGTTTGGGCCATCGCCCTTTAATGCAACGGAACTCGCAAAAGCAGCGCGACTCGTAACTATAAGAAAAATAAGGAGTTTTTTGGTGGCCAGGGAGGGAATTGAACCCCCGACACGCGGATTTTCAGTCCGCTGCTCTACCAACTGAGCTACCTGGCCGTGCGCGAGCGGCGTATTAAACAGGCATGCTCGCGAATCGTCAATGAATAATCACAAAATCAGGCACTTACGCCGGTCTTGAGGCCTCGAAAGCCTGAAAAAACACAGCAGACTACCTCCCGGAAATTTCAGGGGAGTCTCGTGCGATCTCTCCAAGGTATTCATCGAGTACCTTTCAGGACAAGTGCTGCCGTTGGATATGCTCGATCGACTGTGCTTGGATCCCCGGATCAGGACATTGGGAGAACTGATACAAGGGCGGGAAGGGACCGCGGGAGAAATCCGGCGTTTGCGCTCGGACTACTTTACCTGCCGTTCCGTATAAGCAAACTTCTCGCCTGAAATATCGGCAGCGAACATCAGGCCGCCTTTGGCGATGGTGAACACCGCCATGCCACTCTGGTAATCGCCGTTGGTTGTGGCATTGCTTTTCCCTCCACTCGCCTCTGACGAGGCGCGATCTGTGCCAATGCTCGCAGAGGCTCCCGTCGTGATGGCGACGGCGCTGGCACCAGCCGCAAATTCGAATTTGCCGGATTCGAATTCGTCCAAATATCGCTTGTCTTGGAAGAATATAATTTCGCTATAGGCTTTGCCGCCCGCCTGCAGGCCGATACTCAACTGCGTCATTTCGGCGTCGCCGACGTATCGATCATGCACATACACCCGACCCGCGCCTCGGGCTCCACCTACGAGCAGACCGCCGGCGCCAATCGTTGGGAATACTGCGTAAGCATAACAATCGTTGAAAAAGACGGCACTTTCTCCTGCATGCTTGAACCGCTCAATCGTCTCATCGTATTTGTTTGCGTAAGCCGCAGCGGAACTTAAGCATAAGGTCAGCGTCACGCTGATGAAACGAGGCAGCTTGTTCATAGAGAGATCTTCATTGAGGCTCAAGGTTGCGATTCGTTAGCCGCTTGCACAAAAGAGCGAGCGCCAGGTTAGCGATAGTATACAGCGGCGTTCGGACCGTGGTGTCGAAGCGCCGATTGCTGCTTTTCTGAGCACCGAGAAGGGTGATCTCAGCTTGCGACTTGAAAAATTTACGCACTTCAATCGTTCCCGGCAGAATCCGGAGGGGCGAGGTCGGTTGCCAATTTGACGAGATGCAAAACTTCCTAGAGCCGATCGAACGATCAGCCATGGACCCTGGCGGGCGTTCTGCGGCGCCGCGTGGCCGGACGCGAAGCGAAACGCAGACTCAGACGCAGACGCAGACGCAGAGGATCAGGTATCAGTCCATCGCGCTCCCGGTTTAAATTTGCTTTGCGGCCGTGGCGGCGGCGTTTTGGATTCGCGCGCCGATTTGCGCGTGCCGGGTTTCAGTTTAAGGATGGGTCGAGAGAGCTGAGGCGAGGAGGAATACTGGCTCATAGATCTGGTGAGGACTCCTTCAGGTTACGGACAACATGAATATAGCCGAATGGGAGAGAAAGCCAAGCGAGTCGCTTTGCAAGTAGGGTGTCGGTGAGCGCTGACAATTTGCAGGCGGGTTTTGGGTCCGCGTGCAACCTGCGTCGCGGACGCCTTTGGGGTTTGAACCCAAGGTGCGGCCAAGGAGGGCTACTTTTGCCAAGCCTCTAAAGGGCGGGAGCTCTGACTGCTCGACAAGACCAACAAGCTGTCAGCGGGTCTCGATGCCCATATCCAAAATGATGCTGGTCACGCCCTCTACGCGGCGAGCATCCAGCGCGGCGCGCTTTTTTGTTTCCGCGTCATTGCTGCGACCCGCAAGTTTAACGACGCCGTGATGCACCTCCACGCCGATGGAGCCGGCGGGTAGGGTCTGGTCGCGCTCGAGTTCCGCGAGAACTTCTTGCTGTATCTGTGTGTCGTTTTTCATTGTACGAACTCCATTTTGCTGCAGCCAGAGTGCGGCCTGCGAATGGAATTCGATAGCGCCAGAAGCGCAGGGCGATGTAGGACAAAAGCGCGACTGCATCCGCATTGTGCATAGCGCGCCCCTAGATCAAACAGGTATGTAAATTGCCCTCTAGGGAGGCGCAAAACGTCTTCGGAGTCGCCGGGAAGTTGCGGATTGCTTTTGTATAACTCGTACCGTCGTAGATACTCTATGAGCTTTCCGGACTCAGGAGCTACGCCCGATGAGAATTGACTCTGAATCGCAGCGCGCGTTGCTGTGTGCCAGCTTTTTTCTGTTCGGATCGACAGCCGTCGTGACGCACACCGCGCGGGCGGCAGCGCCAGCGGATCTGGCCTATCGCAACGGCTCTGTCTACACGGTCGATGCGAAGGACAGCGTGCAGCATGCACTGGCCATTCTCAATGGCCGCATCGTTTTTGTCGGCAGCGACGCCGGCGTCGACGTCTACATTGGCCGGCGTACTCGTGTCATCGACTTGGGCGGACGCTTTTTGATGCCGGGACTCGTCGATGGCCACATGCATCCATTGATGGGCGGCGCGAGCTTGCTCAAATGCAATCTGCAGTACCAGCGCCTCACCATCGAGCAAATGCAAGCTCGCATTCAGGCCTGCCTCGATCAGACGCGCAACCGCGAGCCCGATGCGTGGCTGGAAGTCGTGAATTGGTTTCAAGAGGCAATGCTTCCGGCGGGTACCGTGCCCACGCACGCGGTGTTGGATGCGCTGAAAACCCGCCGGCCTATTTTTGTGAGGTCGTCCTTCGGACATTCGGGGCTCGTCAACGGCCGTGCGATGCACCTGGCTGGGCTCGGAAAAGGCACGCAAGACCCGCCGCACGGCCACATCGTGCGCGATTCGGCTGGCGCGCCCACCGGCGTTCTGGACGACGCGGCCCAGCGGTTGGTCGATCACCTGATCCCGCCCGCTTTGCCGGAGGACAATGTGCGTGCCGCCAAAGCGGCATTGGATGCCGCGCGCCAGCAGGGGATTACGAGTTTCTTGGACGCGAAGGCGACCGAAGCGACATTGGCCGCATTTGCGGCGGTTGAGCAGCAAGGAGGATTGACGGCGCGCGCGCATTTCGCGCTGCTGGTCGAGCCGGCGGAGGGCGCGGAACCGCAGAGAGTCACCGCTCGTCTCGCGGATTTGCGGCGGCGGTATGATCAAGGCGCGATCGTGCCGCGGCCTGCCATGACCGTACGCAACATGAAATTGTTTCTGGATGGGGTCATCAGCGCGCCGGCGCTGTCGGGGGCCATGCTGGAGCCTTATTGGCTGCCGCATGTCGGATCTCATGCCGACTGGCAGCCGAGTGAGAACCGCGGGCCTGAGGTCTATTTTGCGGCTCCGATGCTCAAGGCGTTGCTCATTGCAGTATCGCGAGCAGGGTTTGAAGCCCACATGCATGCAGACGGAGATCGGGCGGTGCGCGCAGGCCTCGACGCCGTGGCGGCGCTGCGCAGCGAATTGCCGGGGCGCGACATTCGCATTGGCATTGCCCACGACGAGATCGTGGAGCGGGGAGATTTTCCGCGCTTCAAGCAACTCAACGTCATTCCCGTGCTGTCATTTCAGTGGGAGAAGCCGGCGCCGGATACGGTGGAAAATCTCGAGAAATATCTGGGGCCGAACCGCTACAAACTGGTCGAACCGGCGGGATTTCTGGCCGAGGCGGGTGCCCGTATCGCGTATGGCAGCGATTGGCCCGTCGATCCGCTGAATGAATGGTTGGCGTTGAAGGTGGGCATCACCCGAACCGACGTGCCGACGGCCGCCGCGGAGTACCGCGAGCGGCTCGGTGAGGATAAGGGTTTGAGCCGCCGGCAGGCACTGCGCGCAATCACCATCAATTCATCGTATGAGCTGCATCAGGATGCCGAAACCGGTTCGCTCGAGCCGGGCAAATTGGCAGACCTCATCGTGCTTGATCGAAATGTGCTTGAAATTCAGGTCGAAGAAATCGCCGACGTCAAGGTGCTACAAACGGTGGTGGGCGGCCGCATCGCTTATTCCGCCGACCAAACGATGAGTGGCGAGTGGCATCTCCATTAGACTTCGATCGCGGGGCTGGCGGCGAGTACGCACTCCTTGACGCTGATCGGCAAGCTCGGGCCGGTCGCCGTCTTTGACGTCAAGATCATTGATGAGCAGGTGTCCCCGCCGCGCACCCTGATCTTGGTCGACTCGAGCGGTAATTATGATGCAACGGGGGCGCCCTGATAGATATCGTCCCGCCCGAGGACTGGCAGCGCACGTTCGGCAAGGCGCACCGAGTTTTGCAAACGATAACTTGATTAGAGTTCGCGAGCAAAACGATCTGCAGCAATGGTTTAAATTTTTCCTTGTGGCTGTAATTGAAACAGCGAAAAGCGGCATCCTCACGTTCGATAATATTTTGAAGTTACAGAAGAAGGTCGAAGGGCAAATTGGCACGCTCGGAAGTCGAGCTGCAAACGCGCAGAAAGTTCTCAATGCCCTCTATCGACACCCCGTGATCAACGCCGCAGACGTCGGTAAAATAGCTAAAATATCGGGAGCGTCAGCTTATAAGCTTGTGGCCGACTTAGAGAGGCTGAAAATTCTGCGAGAGATTACAGGCGGAAAACGAAGCCGTACATATTTGTTTGACAGTTACGTCAAGTTCTTTCGGTAAGAAGCGACGTTCAGTTCTGACTGGCGATTCGAAGTTGCCGACCAAAATGCCGTCCGAGATTTCTCCGAGTGTCCGGGGTTCAGTAGCCGTTTTCTTCAAAAATGAGTGTGGGTAACAGCGCGGGAAACTCAGTATTCGGTCATTCTAGAATGGCGTAATTGCTAGGCTTTCCGCCTGTTGTTCAATTCCCTCCCTGTCAGATCTTCGCCAATCTCTCGACTGTGTCGGGATATCTCTCAACCATTCGGATCAATAAAGCTGCTTGTGCGTTAGGGCGGGCGCGCCCTTGCTCCCAGTTTTCAAGAGTACGTACATTGGTCCGCAGATATTTTGCAAATAACGCTCGAGATAGGTTCATACGCTCACGCAAGGCCAATAGTTCCTTTGCGGACATTTTTGGTGTGGCCTTAGCTTGGACGACATGGGTGCGCAGAGTGCGCTTGCCGGTTCGCTGATCGGCCAGCGCCACAAAACCTTCTGTCAACTCGGCCATCAAATTGCGCTTTTTCTTCATACCTACTTCCTCATCTTCAATTCGATCTTCAAAAGACTTTCCAGTGTTGCCCGATCCTTTTTCGATAAACCGCTCAATTCATTCTTGTCATACAGAGTGAATAGCTAGAACTCCAGTCCACGGACCCAGTAGAAATATATAACTCGCAGGCCGCCGCGCTTGCCCTTTCCGCGCCGCTTGTCCGTCCAGCGAAGCTTGCGAAGACCACCTGTCCCTTGAATGACATCGCCCGCTGACGGATCATCCATCAAGGCATTCTGCATCGCTCGGAAACCCTCATCATCGAGATATTCATTGCGCAGTCGCTCGAAAGCCGGTAATTCGACGAACAACGCACGCATGACGGCACTATACGCAAATTGCGTATAGTACTAAAGTACGTGGATACGCCTTGTAACGGAAGGATGAAATCCGTCACAGCGGCATCGCCGGCAGATCCATGTTCTGCGGCGCGCGCTGACGAAACCGAACCGATCGATTCGAGGCGACAGGCTAATACCGGCTTACTTGGATGGGCATGGCACGTGATATTGATTCGATGTGCGCACGCCTTGCAGAACTGGAGGCGGAACGCAGTGCGCTGAGCGAACGGTTGGAACGGCTGCGGGCGCAACGGGCGCAGGAAGTGGTTTTCGGCGGCGACTCGCCAATAACCGCAAATTCGACCGCTGCGGAGAAAATCACACTGTTTCGTCGACTGTTTGGGGGTCGATCGGAAGTGCTTCCGGTGCGATGGGAAAATCGCAACACCGCGAAGTCAGGATATGCGCCTGCCTGCCACACAGAGGAAATCCGCCACTATTTGAAAGGATGATTGGCCATAGTGGAGCGGAGTGGGTAGCATTAGATCCGCCTTTATCCGCTAAATGGAGTCGGTATGGAAAATCAGGGCTTCGAGAAATTCTCCGTCACTCTCCCCAGGGAGATGGCGCGAGTCATCCATGAGCGCGTCGACTCGGGCAATTATGGGTCTGTGAGCGAAGTGATTCGGGACGCCATGCGCGCCTGGCTGCAACGCGAGCGCCGTCTGGCTGCGTTGGACGCCGCGCTGACGCGAGGCATCGCCGAGCTCGATGCGGGGAAGGGGCAGGATGCCGAGCAGGTGCGCCAGGAGCTCCGCGATCGGCTCAGTGCCAAGAGTTCAGATCCTGCATGAAGGTTTTCTTCGCGCCGGCGGCGAAGCTCGACCTCCTCAGCATCGGCGAGAACATTGGCCAAGAGAATCCGACGCGAGCCATCAGTTTTGTCGACGAACTCATCGATCGTTGCTACACGCTTGCGGATTTGCCGCGTCGATATCCGCTCGTACCGCGCTATGAGCATTGGGGAATACGGCGCCGTGTGTACGGGAATTATTTGATTTTTATCGGGTGCGCGAGGATGCCGTGGATATCGTCCACGTCTTGCACGGCGCAATGGACTACGAATCGATGTTATTTCCCGATGTGTGAAAAAGGGTTTACTCACTGGCACCTGCGTACATGACAACGAGTGAAGAAGATAACGTCCGGTAGACCATATTCCTACCCAAGGATACGGATCTGTTGCTGCGGACCCATCTGGCACGAGCCGGCATGCGCAAAGGCGCGATTTCGAAATTTGTCGCCGATGCGGTGCGCTGGCAACGCTTTCATCTCAATCTTGAAGCAGCGCAAGCGCATAACCTCGATGTGCCATCCAAGCAGATTGAGGACGAGATCGAACAGGCGCTCGCCGAAGTGCGCAAGGAACGCTTTGCAAAACATGCGTGACGCGGGTTGTTCTCGACACCAACATCCTGCTGAGCGCGCCCGCACGCATCGTCCGAACAACGGTCGGTCGCTTGATCCGTACCTCAATTGGATGCGCGCCGCATAGGTCCACGTAGTGACATTGCCGTTCGTCGTCCAGGCCCCCATCGTAGCTGCGGATATCGGATACACCACATCCACCGCAAAGCGGTCTGGGTAGCGTGCCGCTTCGTCGATGAGGGGTGAGATGTCAACGTCAAATCGATTGATTGACGGCGCTGAATGCGCAACGAGCGCGAATGTCCCGCTGCGCTCGAGAGATCTCGATCTGGCGAGGGTGGCCACGTCTGGATCCTTTTTTTCGCAACCGATTCCGGCTAGAGATGCTCGCCAGTTGGGCAGCGCTGCGGCGTATGGGCTATGAACAAGGCACTCTCACTGTGCACGGTTTCCGCACCACCGCTTCGACACTGCTAAACGAACAGGGCTGGCGCGCCGATGCCATCGACCGGCAACCGGCCCATGGCGAACGCGATCATGTCCGCGCCGTCTACAATCACGCGGAACACCTTCCAGAAAGGAAAATGATGATGCAAGGCTAAGCGAATTACCTCGACGAATTGAGGGCCGTTCCTCCGCTAGCTTTGGCGGTTGCGCCTAGGTGCCAGTCCCAGCAGCTCCTCGTACTCCTTTGCCGAAACACCTGCTCCCCTGTACCGATTAGCACTCTTCATATCCGCGTCACTCACCCGCAGCGCTTGCCGCTTCATTGGATATGGCGCCCGGACGAACTCAACGAGACCATCCTCAATAAATACCCACCGCCGATGTTCTTCGTCGGCCGAACACAGGATGTGTGAACAGGCCGACCAACGAAGAATATGTCCGGTCCTCTTCGGGATGCATGTGCAGAAACGCGGCGGCTTCACACAAGCTTAGTGTGTTCATAAGACTTCTTCTGCTGTGCCTTTCGACTGCTGCGCTCCGTCAGCTGCCCCATCGCTCCCCAAACGCTCTGAAGATCTTCTCAGCGCTTCCGCGTTAGAAACTCGCATTCAACTTTCTTGAGTTTTGATAGCGGCCTATCCAATGTTGCCAGCGGGAGCTCGAGCGCTTCCGCCAGGGCGACGTACCACGCATCGTAACTCGTCATGTTGTGGCGCAGCTCCCAAATACGCTCGGCAAAGGGTTCGAACGAAAACAGTTCCATGTCGAGCTGCGTGAGATCATCCTGCGCCGCGTTCGCCTCTGGTGTGGTGATGTGCCTTGCCCTCTCCAGGCGGCGAAATATGTTCGTGGCCTCAACCCGTGCCAGCTCAGGCGCATGCAAGGAACCGCTTGCTAAAACGCTTTCCGCCCAAACCCCGTCTGGGCCGCTGTCAAGAAGCGCGGCCACCAACACGGACGAATGGACAACAATGCTCAACGCCGGTCAGCGTTTCGGTGATCGATGATCCGCTCGGATGAAACGCGAGTTTGTGCGGCGCGCTTTCTTTTGCGCACCTGCTGCAGCCACGCATCTATTGACGGACGCGCGGCCAGCCGCTCCAACTCGGCGCGCAGGAATTCTTGCATCGACTTCCCTTGCATGGCCGCACGGGCAGCCAGCTCGTCGCGGACTTTCTCGGGAACATCACGGATATTGATTTGAATTGCCATGATTGCATAATGCCAGCAACCCGTGGATTATGCAAGCGCGCATTCTTCGTCTACCATGTCAGCGGCCATCCTCGCGACTGTTCCCCTGTGACCCGTGTCGCGGATGGCGAGAAATCAGCGACGTCCTGATCTGGATCGTCGCTCCCCGCGATTGAAACACCTCCTTCCAGAATCTCATTTAACAATGCGCGAAATTCCTTCAAGTCGCTGCGACACCGTCGCGGGACGATCGCAAACATCAATGGCATAAAGGACAGCTCGGCGAACCCCTCGCCTCTCGAGATGGAACAGTGCGCACAACCGGCCGAACGTTGGTCCAGGATTTTGCAGCGGAGTCAGCTCACCCTGACTTCGAATGGTGAGTCCGTATTCATCACCGTGACGGGCATTGACGTGCAACCGACCAATGGATCGACGATGATGAGCTTCTCGCTCATGAACCCGCTCACGGTTGACTTATTGACCTTGCAGAAGGGCAACGTGGCCTCGTTGGTAAACGCCGCTTCTGTCGCGGCCAGATCTTACGACTGGATTCGGCTCGACCTCGACACGTCGGCTGGCAAGAACTACGTGCTCGTGTGCTCCGACGGGACCACGACTTGCACCTCCCCTAATAACATTCCGCTGACCATACCGAGCGGCGCGGAGACCGGACTTAAGATCGTGCGCGGGTTCACCATGCCGACAAATGGCGCTATCCACCTGGTCGTCGACTTCAACGTCAATAGTTCAATCGTACCGATCCCGAACTCCACCTCCTGGCACATGAAGCCCACGCTTCGGGTCGTGCAGACGGATACGGTAGGCTCGATCGAGGGTACGATCAGCGCGGCGGCCCTGCAGGCAGCGAAGTTCTCGAAGACCGCCTGTAGTGCTACGAATCTTCCGACGGTGTATGTCTACTCCACCCAGAGCGCGACCATTAACGTAACAGCGGACGACATCTTTACCGGCACTGAGGAGACGACGGAAACAGCCGTGCAACCGGTTACCACGCAGTTAACGACGTACAACATGGCCGACGGCTCGGCGAGTTTCAACATCCAGTGGCTCGCCTCGGACTCGGGCTACAATGAGTACACTGTCGCCTTCACCTGCGACCCGGACGATCCGAGCGTGGACGAGAGTGCGATCGTACCGCCGGCGACGACACCAACGATCACGTTCAACACCTACCCGACGCCGGTCGCAGTGAATACGGGCATGACGACCACGGTCAACTTCTAGATCGCGCACGAGCGGTTGTCGGCCGGCGGCCCTGCGGCGCCAGCGTCTTTCTTCGCACTCAAAACCTCCACGCGCGCAGTTCACGCATCATCACCGACTCTTTCGTGCCCGATTGTTCTCGGAACATCCATGAGGTCAGTTCTGCCATGGAAACAAAAGTAATCCGATTCCCAGTGTTTTGTCCGACTTGCCGGAAAGAATGGATCTATGGTTTGCCTCAAGGCCAGATATTGGTCGTCCTCAACACCGGCGCCGCCGTCCCGGTCTGGGCCGCGTGCCACAATCAGACTTGGAGCTTAAGCGCGAGTGAGCGCGAGGATCTGGCGGCGAGAGCGACCGGGCTGTAACTATCTTCGGGGAGTCTGATTCACCGTCCCTCGGCTATTTTCCGTATTTGTTGGCAGTGGTAGAAGCGCGGCTTTTCTCTTCCTTTTGCGGCGAACCCAACAGCGTGGCGGCGAGTTCGCGCGCCGAATTCGCGCCATAAATGCCGGGCGCAATGGTGCCCTCGTTGATCATCGTCGCCAGACCATGAACGAATGCCCACGATCGAAGACTTTCAATTTCATCCTGCATCGTATCGCGAGGCTCTGACTGAGCAGCATGCACGGCCCCGCGCAATACCTCATACGCGGAAGTCCGCGCGGCATCCAGATCCGCATCGCCCGATGCTTGATGGACGCTGGAACCGAACATTAACTTGAATAGGCCCGGGTTGGAGGTGGCAAAAGCGACATAGGCAATGCCGGTTGCGTTGAGGCGCGCCAGCGGATCCTCGGCGGCACTCATTTCCCGTCGCATGGCAGCCGCAAATTCCTTAAACCCAAGCGCGGCAATGGCGGCGAGCAAGGCCGCCTTATCGGCGAAATGATTATAAGGCGCGGCCTGCGAGACGCCGGCTCGTCGCGCCGCGGCACGCAATGTGAGCGCCTCGTAACCCTCCGATTCCAGAATTTCGCGGGCAGAGCGGATGAGCGCGTCGCGCAGCGCCCCGTGATGATAGCTGGCCTTTTTAGCTGCCGTACGTGCCTGCCTGCGCGCGCTTTTTGCTTTAGGAGACATGCCTGCAACATAGCGGGTGCAACGCCGAAAAGCCAGTGAATGTTGACATTGTTAATATTTATGCTAGATTAGTGTTAACAGCGTTAACATCAACTCAAAACCACATCCAGCCACATCAAGGAGACAGTCGTGAAAACATCGATCAAAACCCAGTCCAAATTAGTGAAAGCCATCCTGGCCGCCGGCTTCTTAAATCTCGGCTGCGCGGCAATCGGCGCAAATGCGCTGGCAGCTGACTCCCCAGCCGCGGCAACGGTCACCTATCCCGTTGGCTATGCGGACCTGGATATTTCCACCGCGAAAGGCGCCAAGACGCTCTATTTGCGCATCCGCTACGCCGCGGAAACGCTCTGCGAAGCCGCCGCCAGTTGGGGCAAGAAAGAGGGAGAAGCGTGTGTCCACAAGGCTGTGAATGACGCCGTTGCGCGCGTAGATGCCCCGCTGCTGTCGCAATATCATCAGTTGCGCAGCAAGAATGACAAAGCCGGCCCCACGCAGCTTGCGAAGGCCAATTGAACGATGAGGGGACGCGATAGCTCGGGCGGTGCGAAATCATCCGCCGCCTGAGTTTTTTCCAGCGGCGTTCCCTATGTTCTCAACGAGTCCCGAGCAACCTTCGAGACCCAGCGCCGCCGTCTGCAAGCCCTCCCACGAACGCACCCAATCTCCGATTCAATACGGCGTCGATCACGCCCGGAATGACGAAATAGCCGTCTTTCTTGAATTGAGAGACCGCCTTAGCCGCAAGCATCTGGACCCTGTCCCTGCTTCATTGGGATACCCAAATGATATCGAATCAGAAGCTATGCGGCCGCGGATCGTTTCACCACTTTTCGCGCGCCGGCCACCATTTGCACGGATATTCCGACCCGCGCCAGCATTTTGAGTAAATATTCGACCGATAAACGCGACAAATCGCCGCGCACAATCTTGGATATGGTTGGCTGCGGCACCCCAAAAGCAGCTGCCGCCTTAGCTTGCGTCAGTCCGTGCTTTTCAATGTATCGCTCGATTTCCACAGCCAGGGTTACCCGCGCCTGCAGCGCAGCGGCTTCGGCTTTAGAAAAGCCCAAATCCGAAAAGACGTTCTTACTCATAATATTCTCCAGCTAACATCCGATACCGGCGGCCCGCCAACTCAAGCTCCGCCTTCGGCGTTTCAATACCGCGCGTCGACTTTTTGTGAAACGCATGCAGCACATAAATCCGAGTTCCGATTGAGGCCACATAAATAACTCTATACGCCTCCTTGTCATCGGCAATTCGGATTTCCTGCACGCCACGACCGACTTGCGGCAAGCTCTTTCCATGCTTAGGGTTTGCGCCCAGCTGCACGCGCGTCAGTTCCCGCCCAGCCGCCAGTGTCCCGGCAGCTCTCCCCGCGGGGACGATTCCGGCGCAAATAATCCCGACACCAGAAGTATTCTTCGTCGGTCGGCCCATTCACACCGCTGACGCTCCGCTGTCCTTAGCTCCGCTGCGGTCCAGCCGGGACATTTCACTGCGCGTTCCTGCTCTGTTCACGGCCCGCCTGAACATCCTTGTTCATGCGCTCGCTGCAGCGTAGCTCGCCCTGTCCGGGCGTTCGCAACAGTGTTGCTCACCCGTGTGTTCGGCCGACATCGGCGAGGCAGGCGCGCGGGCCCTCACGGACTCCGTCCGTTGCGACATCCTGTCGCAAACTCTTCTCAAGTCGAATGTTTCAGCTGCTCACTAAGTTTCGGTGTAACGATAAACGTGCTGGCCGTCGCGCACCACCAAAGCTCTCTTGCCGCCTTCGTTGGCGACCACAAACTCTATACCCGTGAGTCCTGGGCTGGCGGTGACCAGCGAGACCGTGCCATCGGGATTGGCTTTGGTCGCGAAGTTGATGCTCCAGACGCCGTTGCTGCCGCTCAAGCCGCTGGGCGATCGCGTGAATACCATCGAGCCGAGATCCGGGCTCGTATAGCGAGTCGCAAGCCCAGACGCGATTTTGGCATCGGCTGGATACACGAGCTGCTTACGCTCCGCCGCAACAGCCGCCTTGATCGTAGCCGCCGACGCTTTCACCGTCTCTTCTGCTTCCGGCTTGCCGTCGTAGAGAAGCTCGAGCAGACGTCGTATGAAGGGACCACGCATCGCAGCGCCGCTGTCTGTGTTGGTCAACAGCACCGCGCCGACTTGTGCCCCGGGAATAAAATAAAGATCGCTGTGATAACCGATCAGGTCACCGCCATGGTGGTACCACTGCACATCGGCCGTCTTCTGGCCCATCAGTCCCATGCCGTAAAATCCGTCCTCGCCCAAAGGCACGTTCGGCTGTCGGCGGGCAAGCAAGTTGGCCGCTGTTATATAGCGCTGGCCGTTGGGTAAGACGCCCTCACGCAGTTCGTTGTCGACGTACTTGATGACATCCACAGCGGACGACCAAGCGGCGCCGGCTGGCCTCTCAAAGTTGAAGGCGTCGTTGATCTGCACGAGCGCGAGCGACAAATGGCCGTCGATATCGGCCGCATGTCCGCTGGCGTGGTTGCCGGCGAGCGCCTTGTGCAGGCTAAGCGTCGTCGATTTCATACCGAGCGGCGTGAACACTTGTTCCTGCATCGTCTTGTCATAAGCCGCACCGATTTCGAGCTCGGGATGGGCGATGTGGCCGCCGATATAGCCGGCAGCGGCAGCCATCAAGTTGTTGTACTGGAAGGTTTCGCCGAATTTGCTGGTCGGTTCGGTCTGAGCGAGGTGCTCGAAAGTGAGGGAGGCAGGCGTTGTCATCGACGTGCCCGATAAAATGTCAGGGAAGTCGCGTCGGGGCAGACCGGTGCACGCGCATACCAAGTGGCGCATTTCCACCGATGCCGTGGTCGCATCGCTCCCCAAGCGGAAAGACGGATACACCTTCGTCACTTTGTCGTTCCAAGAGAAGCGGCCCTCGTCGACCAGCTTCGCCAACATCAATGTCGACATCCCTTTGGTGTTCGAAGCGATGCGAAACAGCGTGTCCCCGTCCACCTTGTCGGGCTTGCCAAGTTCTTTGACGCCGAGTCCGCCCGCATACACGAGCTTTCCATGATCAAGGAGTGCGAACGACACACCCGCGACATCGAGTTGCTGCATCGAGGCGGACAGGAACTGCTTCAGGGTTTCGATGCCTTTCGCGTCGAGCCGATGCGGCGTCCGTCCCGCGAAGCTCTCTCGCGAGTAGCCTGCAGGACGCAGGCTTGCAAGCGCCAAGGCGAGCGTGCCCCCTCGCTTTTCAAAGGTGGCGACGCTTCCTTGCATGAGCAGCACCGTCCACTTGGATCCCTTGCGAAGGGCAATGGCGCGCACTTCCTGATGCTCGGCGGGTGAAGTGCGGTAACTGAAGCTCCGTCGCTCCTCCCAGCCATCCTTAGCCGGCCCGGGCGTGCTGACCTCGAGTTCTCGCGCGAAGCCCGGATATTGTCGGCTCCACGCAGTGGCAACGGCGTTGTCCGCGCTAGTGGCGTTCGGCACGTCCACGAAGGTGAGATCGAGGTCCTTTTCGGGCGGCGTCAGTACCATCGCCGTCGCGTCCCCTTTGACTGTCCATGCCAGCGGCTGAGTAAAGGTAGCGTTCGCGATGCTTCTTGTCGTATCGGCCGTCGCCGGCGTCTGCGCCGTGACACGGCCAGCTGCCGCGAGAGCAATGACGCAAAAGATTGTCGATAGTGTTCGCATGGACTCACGGCTCCTATTTCTGATCCAACTCGCGCATCTCCCTGCGCGTTATTGTTCCCTACTCATATTTTAAACGGTTTTCTCGACTTAGGCATAAAGTCTCCCGATACGGCAAGAATGTTATCGCGTTCTCACCGCCGTCTTTAGATCTGCGCCTGCTATTACTCCTTATATAGAGCGTTTACCCTTTCTCATCTGCCTTCTCTTTCAAGCTTTGATCGGCAGTTCTCCGTCGGCCATGCAGTGCGGGTCCGCAACGCTCCGGCATCGTGCGTTCGCTGCGGACTGCCAGTACATCCGTGGTACTGGCGTTCGCCGGCATGCGGCTTACCCTGCCCTCGCATGGCACCGGCGAGTTAGAGGCGCCGGGCCGTTCACACGTCCCTGTGTTCGCCCGGCACCGGTGGCCCAAAGGCGTGGTGACTTCGGGTCGCCTTCCGGATCTCGAACTAGACGTTCTTCGCTCCGTTGCGACTTCCATGTCGCAAAGCGCCCATGCACTCCAAATTCCACATCCCTTGCCTGGAGACCTCTTCTCTTGCCGCGCCAGCGGCGAGCCGCCTCGGCGTCCCTCTCATCCTCCGCAGGCTGTCTTGATTGCGATCGCCCCTCATCCGTCTGTATTTCTGTTTGTTCTTCTTCATCTGCCTCTAACTTTTCAAGCTTTGATCGGGCTATCTTCGGCAGCGTGCGTTGGGGCAGACGTAAGCGTCCGGTCCTCATCTCTTTTCTTCTCTGTAGTCTTTGCAATGGGCTTTCGCCGGGTGGGGCCGTGCGCGGCATAAACCGCGGTTAATCGATCCGCCCCGCTCACCTTCACTTGGAATTGCGAGACGCCCGAGCCGGTGCCGGTGCCGGTGCCCAGAAAGGAGCGCCGTCCTCCCATTTGTCATCCGTCAAGCGTACGTGGACTCCATCGGAAATCCGATAGGCCCAAATCTCCCCATAGGGCTGCGGCGAGAACATTAACGATGAGAGCAGCGGTTGTTCGTCGTTAACGCCGCTTACACCGGATGTGTAAACCAGCCAGCGGCCGTCCGGCGAAAATCGGGGGTGACCAGATTGAGTGTTGGGATCAGTGAATCTGCGCACATTTCGTAACGATCCCTCGGCGGTGACCATGGCAATGTACAACGCCATACGTCGCTCGCCCGTGGATGCATCAAGCAAACCCTCGCGGTCTGAGGCGTAAGCAAGCATTTTGCCGTCGGGTGACAGCGTCGGAAAATTCTCGCGCTCCGAGCTATGGGTGAGATTCCTGATGCCGCTTCCGTCGGCGTTCATCATCATGATATTGGTCACATTGCCCACCTTGGCGGCAAACACGATCTTCTTCCCGCCGGCTCCAAAGTCCGGCATGCCCGCCGCGGCGACGTCTGCGCCGGTCATTGCGATTGCAGCGGAACCATCGGCGCGTACCCGCCAGATTTCTCCTTGAGCGGCCGTGCTGCGAAATCGCTTCACCGCAAAGGCCAAGAATTGGCCATCGGGCGACCAAACCATACCCATGATGGCGCGACGATCCGCGTGCAGGGATTTACCCTCAAGATTCAGCAGTGGCCTCACGACGGCTCCGGTGGAAGAGATCACTTCCACCGCGCTCGCACTGGTGCGAAATGCGAACTCATCAGCTACCGGATTGGGCGGAGCGGAAAAGGCATTCCGGATGGCATAAAGCGCGACAGGTCGCCCATCAAGTGCACGACTTTGCGGATAACCGGATGCGATCGCGGGTCCAGGGAATGTTTGAGGGTGCTTCCCCGCATCGTAAGAGGCCCGGGTCAATCCATGGCAGAGAATGCCCTGCCCTTTGGGCTGCGGCACCGGCCTATGGCAATAAAGGTCGTTCGAACCCATCGCTATTTCGGTGAATGAGTTTCCCGATAGCGCACGAAGCCGCCAGTTGGTAGGTTGCCCGTCATCGCCTACGTCCCAAGTCTCAAGCGCGACACGTCCGTCTGCGAGCGGGGCGGGACTGATTGCCCGTTGCGCGGGACCCATCGGACGCGGGTCCGAGCCATCGGCATTCATCGAGTAGAGGCGTGGCTCGTGTTCGGTGCGATCCGAGTAGAAGTAGATCAGCTTCCCGTCAGGAGAGTAAATCGCAGAACCGTCCCAGCCATCGGTGTGGGTGAGGCGGACTACTTCACGCGACGCGAGCTCCATCGCGTACAGGTTGCCTGACGTCTGAATAGCGAATGGAAACCTCTTGTCGCCGTGTCCAATTGCATCACGCGTGCTGGTGAAGACGATCCGTCGGCCATCGGGCGAGACGGTCGGACGCAGGTTGGCTCCGTTGCCTCGAGTCAGCCGGCGGGCCAGTACGACGTTCATCGTGCGCGTGGGATCGAACGGAAGCGTGTACAGATCAGCCTTACCGTCGCGGGTCGAAACAAAGATCAGGGTACGGCCGTCTGGCGAAAGGGCGGCTTGATCTTTCATGCCATGACCAACGACCAGCGGCCGCTCCGGCCCCTTCTTCAATGTATCCATCACGAACAGATCCGGCACGCCGGATCGCTCGGACGTGAAAACGATATAGCGACCGTCCGGAGACCACGCGGGGTCATAGTCAAGAGCCGGGTGATCGGTCAGACGTTGCGGTGGTGTATTCGGTGCAAGAAGCCAGATGTCCCAGCCGTCAGGCCTGAACGAACTGAAGCTGATTCTCTCGACGGCCGCGAGCGGCTCTTTACTCAAGGCATTAATCGAAAACGTCAGGGAGACCGCGAGACACAGCGATTTTAGTGTCATCCGTAGCAACGCATCCTTCAGCAGCGCCGACCTGGCGCCTTTACCGTGGATCGACACATCCACGGCAGAGGGGTGACAAGCGCGGCGAGTGATTGATTGATTGATTGATTGATAAGCCCCCGTCCGCAGATATTTTGCAAACAACGCTCGAGATAGCCAACGCGCGCCTCGAATCGAGCTGGGCGCCTCTCGGTCGAATCTGCTTCAAGCATTCGCAAGCGTAGGCGACGCTCCGACGGCCATCGAATCACCACCGATCGCAATTAGGAGGCTCTCGCATCACCAAAATCGCCGGCTTGGCTCTCCGCTCGGAACGAAACACCCGACCCCACAAGGTCAAGCCAGCAAGCGCCAAGATGCCAAGCAAGCTCAACGATCCTCCGCCTCCTTTACTGGGCGCAGCCGTCACGTTCATGGATACCGTGGCAAAGTTCGAGGTGGTGCCCAGATTGTCCTGTACCGAGTACTGAAAGGTATCCAGCCCCGTGTATCCCGTCGCGGGGGTGTAGGTGACTTGGCCACCCGACACAGACGCCGTGCCGTGTGTGGGCGCGACGACGATTTTAATAGACGTCGGATCGAGCATACCGCCCGAACTGGTGTCGTTGGTCAGAACCGCGATCATCACGCTCGAGTTGGCCTGAACCGTGGCGGTGTCGTTCGTCGCAACCGGCGCAGGTTGGATAGTAACGCTGACGCTTGCCGCGTTCGACGGGGCACCAAAGTTATCCCGAACCGTATACTGAAGGCTGTCGGCACCCGAATAATCGCTCGCCGGCTGATAATTGATCGCTCCAGTGGTCGAGTCGACCGTCGCCGTGCCGTGGGCGGGCGCGGTCGTAATGGCGACCGAGGTCACGTCCAAGGTATCGCCCATAGCGGCCGTATCGTTGGCAAGTACGTTGATTTGGATCGACTTGTTGATGGCCGCTACCGCCGTATCATTCTGGGCGACCGGGTTCTGATCGAGGTTGGTTGGTGCGTAGGCCGCGGCGCCCGACTGTCCGCCAGAAATGACTGGCGCATCGACGATAAGCACGTTCGGCGCATGGTCCTTGACGAGCACCCCTGCGCCCACGCCTCTGGCGTAACTGCTTTGTGGCGTCGCTGGGATATCAACAGGCGCGACGCCGGCAAAGGGACTCGCCGTACCATTATTGAGATAGATTGCGCCCACCGCGGGGTTCGCGGGCGCCGGTGTGGCGTTGGGTGACGGAGGAGTACATCCAAAAAGAAGATCCGGGAGACCATCGCCGTTGAGATCGGCCACGCCGATCGCGATGCATCCGCCGCCTAAGTTGCCGTCGGGCTGCAGAGTCTGCGAGCCGTTGAACGGCGCCGAACTCGAGCCGGTGTTCAAAAACACGTAGAGATCGTTTTGCGTAAGACTCGAATTGGACACCGCTGCGACCAAGTCGAGCTTGCCGTCGCCATTGAAGTCAGCGACAGCCGCTGCTTCGACAGACTGGCCCACCAGAAGCCGTATTGGTGTCACGTTGCCGAAAGGATTGCTCGTGCCATTGTTGAGGTAGATTGCGATGCCGGATGGATCGGTTAGAACCCCGGCGAGGATGTAGGTGAGAATCAGGTCTGGTTTCCCATCACCGTTGACGTCGGCGATCACTGCCGCCTGCCCGTATCCAAGGTCTGTGCCGACTTGGAGAGTGGAATAGCCGCCACTCGTGAGCGGCGCGCCGTTGGTGAGATACAGTCTGCTTGGAATGTGATTCGTGTTGGCGACCGCCATATCGACGAAACCGTCTCCGTTCACATCGCCAACGGCGACCATATAGCCTGTGTCTTGGGAGCCGATGGGAATCCCAGTAGCGCCGTTGAAGGGATCCGCGGTGCCATTGTTCAAATAGACCAAGTTAGCCGAGTTGAAGCCGACAATAGCGAGATCGGGATGCCCATCAGCATTCACATCCGCGACCGTCACAGCACCCCAACCTAAATCAGGACCCGAGGGACCGGGTGGTGGTGAGACAAAAATGCCGGGCACGTTCTGAAAAGGGTTCGACGTGCCATTGTTCAGGTAAACGACAGGTGGACTGCCGTCCACGCCGACCACGATATCAGGTGCACCATCACCATTGAGGTCGGCAATGAGGCCGTTCACGGGGGTGTATCCGAGATTTGTAGGCACCCCCTGCAGGGGGCCGAGCTCGACCCGCGAACCGAGGATCAACGTGAAGCTAGGAGAACTTCCGCCGGCTGCTGCACACAGCATTGCGAGGCAAAGTATGGACAGCCTGCGAAGTGCTGCAGACGCTTTCCCAAACGCGGGAGTGGGTCCCGTTCTGATAACCATCCTTGATTCTCCCCATGAGCCGCAATACCCACATTAATTGTCGCAATAAATACGCGGGTTGGAAGAGTATATCCAAAGTGCTTTCGGGTGATAGTGGCACATGATGGGAAGGCTCCTTATGACACGAAAGCGCCTGAGCCGAAGTGAAGGAAGCAATCGCTCCGGAAAGTTACTGCGGCCGGAATTACGCGCAGGTATAAGAGGTGAGAAGCGGGGTCGTCGCGGACGCTGTGAACTCCCCAAAAAACAAGTGCGCTGTTTCGCGAGCGGTTCGCATACCGCAAAATGTCTTGCGGCATAATAGAAAACTAGCCGTGAATTTACCGAGTGTCCGGGGTTCGGCTATCTTAGCTTCGCCGCGAGTTCCTCTTCCGTCACGCCATCAATTGCCAACACCTTTCGTCGGCTGGTTTTTCCCGAAACGATCCGCACTGAGCGCTTCGGAACACCAATGGCCTGCGTCAGAAAATCCACCAGGGCCTCATTCGCCGCATTCTCCACCGCGGGTGCCGCGATGCGAATCTTTACAATACCATCGTGCATCCCCGCCAGCTCCGATTTAGAGGCCCGTGGCTGTATATATACTTCGAGACGAGTAGCGGGCATATGAGCCGGATTGTGACATGGCTCGAGCCATCACGCGTGGGACCTCTAAACCCATGCAAGCTTCTCAGACGATAGCTCCTTCTCCCCATCCCATCGATACGCCACCAGCGGGCCGCCGCGCGCCGCGCTGTAGTCAAGGCACGCAAACGTCTGCGAAATGACGGCCGGCGTCCCGCTAAACCAATAGTGCCCAAACATCATCGGCCGCGGATTCTGCACCTTCGGCGCTTCGCGCGTTGCCGCGCCCCGTGGCAATGTCTTGAATTGCCGCAGCCACTCCGTTGGCAGGGGAATGTCCGGAATCCGGCTCACGACCCTGGGCCGGCCAACGGCCGCTTCCCGGTACGTTAAAGCATCGGGCTCCCACCACTTGACGCGTATGACGTAGCGCGCGTTTCCGCCCTCATCCGGATAGGTCAATCCGCTCGGCAATTCGAGCTCCGGTCCTTTGCAAATTCTTTCGATTGCATGCCAGGTGGGATGGCCCGCCAGGCTCTCGAGCAACAGCTCCTCGATCGTTTGACCTTGGTCATCTCCGAATGCCTTTTGCAATATGTCTATCGACGGCTGATGCCAACAAGCATGCGCAATTCGCAAGCCCGGCAGATCCAAGAACAGAGGAAGTGTCTTGAGCCAGGCGATAACCTCGTCGTGCAGCGGTGAGTCTGCACCGACCTGCTGCAAAAACACGTCGTGTTGCTGTTCATTTCCCGGGTTAGCGCGATCTCTCAAGTACTTGCCCGGCTGCTGCGGATCCGCACTCGCCCACAAGATTGCATCCAACTCGTGATTGCCCATGACGCATTGAGCAGACCCCGCATCAACCATGCGCCGCACCAGTTCAATGGTTGCCAGCTGTTTGGGCCCGCGATCGATCAAGTCGCCTACAAATACAGCCGTTCGATTCGCGTGACGCCAAATGCCTTTCGCGTCTCTGTATCCCAAATGTCTAAGCAGTCCCACCAGCTTGTCGAACTGGCCGTGCACGTCGCCGATGATGTCAATGCTACTTGCCATGGCATATTCTACTTCGGGCGGGGCGGTTCACAGGCCGCCGCGGCGCGCAGCGCCGCAGACCGCCCGCCAGGGTTGGTGCGTTGCCGTTGCTTCGTGCCGCTGCCGGTGCGCGGCTATACTGCGCGAAATCAGGAGTGCATATGGTCCTACCGCCATCGGTATCGGAGCGCCCCGCCGCTGCAACCCTCGCAGGTTTGCCTCGCTGGCTGGCATTCTCCCTCTTGACCATCGTCTGCTGGGGCGCGTGGGGCGCGGTCTCGAAGGTCGCCTCCGACGGCGTCGATGCCAACACCAACCAGATTTTCTTTACGCTCGGGCTTCTGCCGCTCATGGTCTATGTCGCGCGCTCGCCGGGACTCCAGGGCGGTAGCGAGCGCAGAGCCGGGATTGGCTGGGCATTCTTGACCGGCATCCTCGGTGGAACGGGAAACATCGCTTTTTTCCACGCGCTTGGCGTGGGCGGAAAGGCTTCCGTGGTCGTGCCCGCAACGGCGCTTTTTCCGGTGGTGACGGTGATCCTTGCGCTCAGCTTCCTGCGCGAACGGCTCGGCCGCGCGCAGAAAGCCGGGCTGGCGATCGCGCTGGTGGCGATTTACCTGCTGAGCACGGCATGAACATGTCTTACTCGTGGATATTCTTTGCCGCCATCGCGCTCGTTTTCTGGGGCATTACCGGCGTGACCCAAAAGCTCGCAACCAACCGCATCTCGAGCGAGCTGTCGTTTCTGTGGTTCGCGTACGCAATGATCGCGATTTCGCTGGTGCTCGCGGCGACAGTCACCCTGCACTGGCAGGTGCAGCCATTCATCTTTTGGCTGGCCGTGGCGGGCGGCACTTTGAATGGGCTGGGCGCACTGACCAGCTTCAAAGCGCTCGAGTCCGGCGGCAAGGCCTCCATCGTGATCTCGTTGATCTCGCTCTTCCCCCTGCTCACCGTGGCCTTCGGCGTCCTGGTTCTGCATGAAAAACTCTCGCTCGGCCAAGGGGTGGGCATCCTCCTTGCCATCGTGGCGGCGATCCTGTTGTCGTTGGAGCCCGCTGCTGCCTAGCTGCCGACCATCGCTCCATCCGGATCGATCCGCGTGACCGCCTCTATGCCGTCCTGCACCACGAAGAGGACTTCCGTAGCCAGACTCTCACCGGCTGCGAGTGTCCGATGCCTGCCGGCCGCGCGCATGGCGTCGAAATTCAATGGATAGCCTGTGCACGGCTCGAGCACCGCGACGTTGTGGTCTCGCCAACCGCCGTAGCTCGCGAACAGCCAGCAACTGGGAAATACCCGTGGGTCAAAGAGCAGGCCGCATGCCAGGCGAGTGGCCGTGTTCGTTAAAGCACACCAACCCGCCTGCATCTGCGTTCCGTAAAAAAAATACAGCTGGCGCGCGGATGCAAAAGGTATACGGCGCAAATCGATAGCGGTGCCGCTGAGCTGCGCGTAAGGCCACTCGAATATCGGCTGCGCTCCCTCCAGCGTTCCCGGGAACTCCGGCTCCAGAATCACTTTCATCGCGGGGAAGTCGATGCGATGTTGCGACGTCACCGCCAACGCCGGATGAAGTTTCCACAGGAAATGAAACGGCGCAAAACCGCGGTTGCTCAAGGTGTGCCGGAATGCGATACGGGAACTGTCGCGTCGAAGGCGGATGGTCTTTTCCACGTGAATGGCGCTGATCGGTGTCACCAACCGCAGGTGTACGCCGACTTCATCGCGAGTTGTAAACGGCTCGGCCTGCCACGGACTGTTCCAGAACTCACCGTGATCAGGAAACGCTTTTCCGTCGATGGCCGCCGCCTCGTCGTTGGGGAACAGCTCATCCCAGCCGCCGCTCCAAACATCGTCATAGCAGGAACCCGTGGGCAGGAGCGCCGGCGGCATGCGCGGATTGTTCCAGAGCAGATCCGTGTCCGTCGGCTTATGCCTGATCTGCCAGATTTTGGCGCCCGCTTCGGGCAGCACCACGACGCGAAGGTGGCGATTTTCCAGGACGATGGTGCGCAGCCCACGATAGTTCCCGTCGCTGCTCACGCTCAGTGTCATCGATGTATTCTCCTGCGGTGGCGCCTTGAGGATATATGGGGCACGCGCCGCTGCACAGGGGACGCGATTCGGCTGGTGCGAGGTGCCCAAGGAACGTATATTCGCCTCGGTATGGATGCCAAGGAACTGTCCGAACCGCTGAAGGATCGAACTGCCGTGATCAGCGGGGGCGCCCAGGGGATCGGCAGGTCCATTGCACAGCGCTTCCAGCGAGCTGGAGCACGCGTGTTCATCCTGGATCGGGATGTGCCCGCGGGTCTGCGGGCCGCGGCCGAGTTGACCGGCTCGAATCTTGATCGACCCGTCGAGTTCCTTGCCGCAGACCTGTGCCTCGCGAACCAGGTTCGGGATGCCGTGAGTCGGATCCACGACCGGCACGGATCTGTCGACATTCTCGTCAACAATGCCGGCATTGAGATTGAGAAATCGTTCGAATCGACCACCATCGAGGACTGGGACCAGGTTCTGGGCGTCAACCTTCGTGGCGCTTTCCTGTTGACCCAGGCCGTGCTAGCGCTGTTCTCATTGGACGGGGGCGCCATCATCAACATCAGCTCGATTCACGCCTCGCACGCCTTTGCGGATTCTCTGCCCTATGCGTGCTCCAAAGCGGGGCTGATCGCCTTCACACGCAACCTGGCGCTCGAGCTTGCACCGCGTCGCATTCGCGTTAACGCCATATGCCCCGGCTATATTGACACTCACCTCTGGGAGAAATACCTGCGCCGTGCAGCTGATCCGGTGGCCCTCGACAGCGCGACGACGGCGCTTCACCCCTTGGGCCGCCGCGGCTTACCGGCGGATGTCGCCGAAGCTGTGATGTTTCTCGCGGGCGAGGGTGCATCCTTTGTCACCGGCACCACGCTGGTCGTGGACGGTGGTCTGACCGTCCGGGCTCACCCGTAGGCCGGGATCTGCCGGGTTCGCATGAAAATTGACAGCGTCGATTTCTTTTATCTGTCCATGCCGCAGGTGACCACGGAAGGAGACGGAAGTCAGGATGCGCTGCTGGTGCGTGTCGCGGCCGGGAGCGGCCAGGTGGGTTGGGGAGAATGCGAGGCATCTCCGCTGGTGTCGATCGCGGCTTTTGTCTGCCCCATTTCGCACGGCGCCTGCCGCCCGGTGGGTGATTCGGTTCTTGGACAAACACTCGACGGGCCCGCCGACATTGCGCGCATCGCCACGCTGATCGACTACCACAGCATGGATCTGCTGCAGGCGCCGCATATCTGGTCCGGCGTGGAGATCGCACTGTGGGATCTACTTGGACAGGTCCGTGGCGAGCCGGTTTGGAGGTTGCTCGGTTACCGGGAGGCATTTCGCAAAAATCCGTATGCCTCGCAGTTGTTCGGGGACACGCCTCAAGAAACACTCGAGCGGGCGCAGCGCGCAAGAACGGAGCGGTTTCGGGCCGTAAAATTCGGTTGGGGACCCATCGGCAAGTCCGACCTCAACAGCGACATCGATCAGTTCATGGCCGCGCGCGAAGGCCTGGGCGAGGATGGCATCTTGCTCATCGACGTGGGCCAGGCCTTTGGCGACGACGTCGGCGCGGCGGAGGCCCGCCTTCCAGCTCTCGAACGGGTCGGCGCGCACTGGATCGAAGAGCCGTTCCACACGGAGGCGCTCGACGCGTACCGGACGTTGGCATCGCGCAGCCCGAAGGTCAGGCTCGCCGGAGGCGAGGGAGCGCACAATTTTCACATGGCGCGCCATCTTATCGACTATGGAAAAGTGGGCTACATTCAAGTCGACTGCGGTCGGATCGGCGGCATCGGCGTCGCAAAAAAAGTGGCCGACTACGCCGCGCGCAAGAAAGTCCTGTTCGTGAACCACACGTTTACATCGCACCTGGCACTGAGCGCATCGCTGCAGCCGTACGCGGGCATGCTGGAGCACGAGATCTGCGAATTTCCTTTTGCATCCAAGCCGCTCGCGCGCGCATTCACCGCCAATCACCTGGATCGCGACCGAGACGGGTACGTATGCGCACCTGACGCACCGGGACTCGGCATTACCATCGATGCGCGAGGCGCCCGACAATACCTCGTCGATGTCGAAATCAAGGTTAACGGCAAAATGCTGTTTGTCTCGACAGATCAACTCTAAGCTGTGCACAATCTTAATCAGACATGCTGAGATCGTGTGTCACGCTTCATTCGGGCAAAGAGCGGCAGGTTACGTCATGAAAACATTCCACGAGCGCTTCACCGGTCGCGCAGCGATCATCACCGGCGGCGCCTCGGGCGTGGGCTTTGACACGGCCAAGCGTATTGTTGCGGAAGGCGGAAGCGTGGCGGTATGGGACCGCGACCCCGAGGCACTCGCCCGTACCCGCAGCGCGCTCGGCCACGCCGCTGTCTTTGAGGTGGATGTCACGGACTGGGATCAAGTGCAGCGTGTTGCGCAGCAGAGTTTTGCTGCGTTGGGTCGGATCGATATCCTGGTTGCAAGCGCCGGCATTACCGGCCCCAACGCGCCGCTGGCGGACTATCCGATCGCCGACTGGGCACGAGTCATCAACATTAATCTCACCGGCGTATTTCTTAGTTGCCGCGCACTGGTCCCCTACATGTTGCGCAACAATTACGGCCGGATTGTAAACGTCAGCTCCGTGGCCGGGAAGGAGGGCAATCCCAACGCGTGCGCTTATTCGGCTTCGAAGGCCGGGGTGATCGCCATCACCAAAAGCTTGGGCAAGGAACTCGCTAGAACCGGCATCCGGGTCAATGCCGTCACGCCAGCCGTATTTCGCAGTCCGCTCCTCGCCCAGATGAAGCAGGATTTCATCGACTTCATGCTGGCGAAGATTCCGATGGGGCGCTTCGGAGAAGTCGAGGAAGTCACGGCGCTGATCTGCTGGTTGGCGAGCGACGAGGCGAGCTTTAGCACGGCAGCCAGTTTCGATATCTCCGGTGGCCGCACGACGTATTAGGATCCGGCGGCAATGAGAGGAGTATTTACATGCCTGTGCTTCATCAGATGCAAGTGTCCGGCAACTGCTACAAGATTCGACTTGCCGCTCGACAGCTCGGCGTACCGCTGACGCTCAAGAATTACGGACTTCATGACGGTGCGACGCGCAAGCCGGAATTTCTCGCGAAAAATCCCAATGGCCGCGTCCCGCTGCTCGAATTCGAAGACGGACGCACGCTCTCGGAGTCCGGCGCGATCCTCTGGTTCTTGAGCGAGGATACGTTTTTGTTGCCCACCGACCGCTGGGGTCGCGCCAAGGTGCTGCAATGGATGTTCTTCGAGCAATACAGTCACGAACCTTACATCGCCGTCGCGCGCTTCTGGCTGTCTTTTTCACCGCGTGAGGAACTCGAGAAGAAGCGACATCTCATTCCTGAATGGCATGCCAAAGGCCATGCCGCGCTCGGCGTGATGCAGACTCACCTGGCGCGGCACGACTGGTTCGCCGGCGCTCGCTACTCGATCGCAGACATCGCGCTCTACGGCTACACCCACTGCGCGGCGGACGGCGGCTTTGATCTGACCGCCTATCCGGCGGTCGGCGCATGGCTCAAGCGGGTCGCGAGCCAATCTGGCCACGTGCCGCTCGAACTCGCTTGGTAGCGGCGCCATGGCGCATTTCTCACCGGCATGATCAACAGGCGACTCATATTTTCGGCAATGATAGCGGCGGCGCTCGTGGGGTGCGCAGCAACCCGACTCTCAATGGAGCTGAAGCAATACGTTGGCCGAAACATTCATGAGCTATACGCGCGTTTGGGAAAGCCCACCGGGAAGGTGGAGAGTACCGGAGATCGTGTGTACGTCTGGTCAGTGAGTAGCGAAGGCGTAATGCCCAGCGGCACAGCCGCCGAAGGAATCTTTACGGTCCAACGCGAATGCAGGTTGGAGGTCACGGTCAACGCCGAGGATGTCATCCGCGCTTACCGGCTCGAGGGCAGCGATGCCGGATGCGCGGCTTTCCGCCGTCACCTGCTCCGCTGAGCCCATCAGTTCGCCGGCGACATTGCGCGCATCAAATGCTTTTCTCTCCGTACCCCGATCGTAGTAGCACTTGGCCATGGCCACCAAGAAACCCCCAGGTTCGCAGATCGCGAATCGTTACCCGCCATACTTGCGTGCACGACAGATCGCTGCGCTCAAGCAGCTCTCGGACGATACGGATACACCGGTGCTCTCTAACCTGATTGGCTCCCGCAATAAGAGGGTATCGTGATGATCCTGCAAATCGCAACGGCGCTGGCAGTGGACGCCTATGCTGTAAGCGCGCAATCAAGTACGCTTGAAGCAAGGAGAAGCGCGAGTTGTCTTTTCATGGCAGCCCCCGAAATTACCGACAGAATTGCTCCGTGCGCGCCACCACAATGCATTAAGTTGCCAGGTCCTCATTAAGGCATCATTAGAATGGGCTCCGGTCGCTACGACCAACAATGGAAAATTGGAAACGTTTATCGATCTGGGCAGCATTCGTATCAGCGGATATGTCTATAGCGCGACGTTCAAATATGTTTATGCGGCACGCAGCTAGCGAGACGAGCGCGTCAACAAGTGGAACAAGGTATCTTTCGCTCAAGAGACATTTAATTGTGCCGACGAAACGAGTCGCATTGAGGCACTCAATGGTTACTATGAAGATGGCACGCAGTGGAGCACGCCTGTAGCGCTGTTGCCAACCTCTTGGACCCTGATTGGACCACGGACAGTGAGGGGCTTTGAGAGGCGTTTCCTCTGTACACGCGTGCCCCGATGAGCGAGGCGACCCGACCCGATTGATTGATTGGCAGTGCTAATCTATAGACGTTTCCGCCCCAATACGGAATTGCGATTTCATCCATTTGACGAAATGACACTCGCGCGATTCATTAGCACAAAGCAGCCAGTAGCCAACTTGCCCCTCGATCGCCAACGCGAATGGAGCAATCAGATGGCCCTGGGCGATTAGGTCGGCAAACAGCACTGGTGAAAGCAGGGCTGCACCGATGCCCTGTTCCGCGGCCTGCGCTTCGAGTTCGTAATTTGAATAGCGGGTCGCGACGAATCTGGGATTAGCTTTTCGGATGCCGGCCAGCTTAAACCATTCGAACCACCCGGTATCCGGTATCAAAGGCAGATCCAAAAGTTTTCTGACCGTCATACGTTTGGGAGCCCACGACGGCTTAAACATCGGCGTGCGCACCTCAACCATGAGCATCGTAGAGCTGAATCCCGGCCAGGGGCCGACCCCACTTCGAATGGCGACGTCGAAACTACCCGCAGGCAAAACCGCCTGGGTGTTATCCAATACGATCGCATCAGCGTCCGGAATCGTGTGATAGGTTGCCAATCGCGGGACCAGCCACCGCGAAGCAAACGTCGGCGCGCAAGTCACGCGAAGCGGCTGCCGGACGCGCCGGCAATCATCCACCGCCGTTCGCATGAGGGACAAAGCCTGCTCCACCCTTTGCCCGAGCGCCTTGGCGCGGCGGGTGGTTACCAATGTGGGGCCGTGACGCCGGAACAGCTTGACTCCAATGTCCACTTCGAGCGCCCGGACTCGCTGACTTACGGCGTTGGGGGTAACGCCGAGCTCGACCGAAGCGCGAGAAAAATTACCGTGCCGGACGCAGGCGGCTAGAACACGCAGTGCATCCAGCGAGGGTTGTCTTTTAGCCATGCTTCATTTAAAGAGCCACTTCAAATGATTGTCAATGCTTCTGACTATGATCTTGCATCCGACTCGCTACAATAGGGCACCCGTCTCCGACGGTTAGAGCACCGAAAGCCACGCGCATACAATTCACTCAAACCGACCTTTTGCCGGTACGGACTGCACGCTGGTACGGCACCGTCGCTTCCATATCCCACTGACACGCAACGGGAGAACCCCTTGTCTATACGGACCTTGCTCAAGTTCAGCCTGGCCGCCGCCCTCATGGGCCAGTCTGATCTCAGTCTCGCCACCCAGGATCATCTGTCGCCGCTACGGGGCAACGATCTTTCGGGCGTACACGCCTTCGACCTTAGGGCCGGGTGCTGGACCATCCACAACCACGTGTTGAAGGAACGGCTGGCCAACAACCACGACTGGTTCGATTACGACGGCAGTCAGCGCCTGTGGCTCACCATGGGTGGTTACGGCAACGTGGACGACACCGAGCTGCGCAAGCCTGAAGGTACCTACTACGGCGTGACGGTGCGCACCTACGACCCCAAGACGGGTACCTGGTCCATTTGGTGGTACGACGGCCGCGATCCCGCCAACCTGGACCCCCCTGTGAAGGGCCGCTTTAAGGACGGCGTGGGCACCTTCTATTCCGATGACACCCTGCGCGGCAAGCCCATTAAGGTGCGCTTCACTTGGTCGAACATCTCCGCCGCCGCGGCCCACTGGGAGCAGGCCTTCTCCGGTGATGGTGGTAAGACCTGGGAGACCAACTGGACTGCCGACTTCGGCAAGATCCATTGCACTGCCAACTGAACGAGCAGGCCGCCATCGGCCTTGGTGGGCGGGAGGTCAAGATTTCAGAAACTCACGCCACTGCGGATGCTACGGATTCTTGTCGTATCCACACTCGCGGGGGCGATCGTCTCTAGGTGAGGCGCTCAACATCCGCTAGCTTAGCAAAGTCGCGATCGAATGTGGCGAGCGGAATATGGCCGGCTTTTCGCGCGATTTCCAATGCCAAGCAATCCGAGAATTCAACCTTGGAATATCGACGGAAGTGAGTGAGTGCGGCACTCACAGCATCCGCATCTTGGAGCGTCAGCTCTTGATGGTTTAACAACATTTCCACTGCGGTTGAGATCTGTTCGCGGGACGCGGCATAAACCGAATCGAGCACCCACATCGTTTCGGCGAGGATAAGATGAGAAATCCAAGCACCTTTGGCGACGAAACCTTCGGCGGCGCGGACTTGCGCGGCATCGTCGCGGGCGATCAGGCGGACCAGGACGTTGGTGTCAACGGCGCGCATGCCGCTGTCGGATGTATTTGCGAATGCCGGCTTTTACAACGAGCGGGGCTTTAGTCTTCATGCCTTGGGGGAAGAGGGCCTGATGAATTTCGGTGGAACTAAAGCTACCCGCACGGCGCACGATGACGTTACCGTCCTCGTCGTACCACTCGAGCATGGATCCTGGGCTTAGCCCGAGTTTCTTGCGCACCTCGGCGGGAACGGAGATCTGTCCTTGAGCCGTAACTTTCGATTTTGCGATCGGCATGACGGTACATTACCGGGGTAATGGATTGATGTCAAGATTGCCTTTGCCGAGCGCCAGCTTCGGTGCGGCTCCCCCGGCGGGGCTAACCTCCAATGTTTGGGCGTTCGTCGCATGCGACTCATCCATGTCGCAATCGCAGCCACCGATAGTGCCTTTAGCTTTATTGAGGTGTGCCCAAAACGGCTTGTCATTCTTTAAATGCGCTCGGCGCATTTGCGTCCCAGGGATGGAGAACGTCATCTTGGGCCACATGATTTGATGGAATTCGGATTCGCCGGATATCGGCGTTCATGTCCTAGATCGAATCGGGCGCCGCCATATTTGCCAGTAGGTGATCATCAAGAGGAATATGCCAACTCCACAGAACAGTATCCCGTCCTTAACGGCCGGCTGTTCCAGGGCGCGATTTACGTGTGGGTCGGTCTCTGAATAGAGAATTGGAATCGACTTGGAGCCATACGATGCGCTGCAAGGGATGGAGCTGAATCCATCGCGTTTGAATAGATTAAAGCCAATATCGTTATGGGAAAGCACGAGTTCTCCACTCCGCGTGGTGAACTGGTAGCTTACCGAGCAAGAGGTGCCTGATTTGCCGCGGACGTTTTGCCAGTGGATGACCGTGGCGATGGCGTTCACTGAGCCTTTGTGAAGTATGTGCTCGCGCCACAGTCCGGAAATGCCAATCTTGAGGCTAACCGCGCCGACCGCACCGATCAGAATACAAAGAATGGCGACAAAGAGTCTGACCCGCCGAGCTCTCGCAGCGCCACGCGCTGCCTTTTCTTCTGGGGTTCGCTTGACCGACATTAGCGCAGCCGACACTTGATCACGCCGATCAGAAGCACGGCTGCCGTTGCAATCCCCGCCATCCAATTGAGCCGGCGCACCCGCGCTACTCGCCGGCGCTGATATTCCAGCTTTTGAATGCTGGCGCCGGTGCCCGGCGAGTCGATGCTGCGTCGGCCATACACTACAGCTGCAGATGCCAGCGCCGCCCAGACGGCAAAGAAGGCGAAGAAAGTGATCGGCGGAACGTTTCCTTCCCCTCCCAGATAGGGAAGAACCAAAAAGAGGCATCCGCAGGCGACCATTAACCAACCAACGAGGGGCGGGTATTTGTAGATTTCGTCGCCGCCGGAGCTTGCGTGTCGCGCCTTGGAGGCCAGCCAGACGATTAGGCCATAGATCAGCGCGACAGCGACGGGCGTTGAACTGCTAATCAAACTCATTGTCATCCAAGCTTGTTGACCCTCAGGAACACTATGCTCCCGCTCGCACCCGTCGACCATGACGCGAGTCGGAATTCCGCGGAAACCACCAGTTCCTGTAGCCTTTGTGGCGTGAGTCTGGATGAGCCGATGCCTTGAAACCAATCTGGCTGAAATTGCGCCAGATCACGCAAAAGTGGAAGATGCCCCTACGGGAATGGGCAGCTGCCAAGGCTCAGTTCGCAGTCCTGTTCGGCGATCGGTTCGAGGTCAATCGTTGATCAACCGGCTCAGCGCACAAAATTTCTGACAGTCCCGCCGCAATCCACAATGCTATGCTCTTCAACACCGCACCACATGGCCGGAGACAGCTTATCTGACTACCCCTCCATGCCAATTCGATTCAGAGGCTGCCTCATCCGCGCCTCGACTCTTGTTTGTCGACAATATTCGCTGGACGATGGTCATTCTCGTTCTGACCATGCACGCGACCGATACTTATAGTCCTTTCGGCAATTGGTATGACACCGATCGAGCCGCTAGCGGCTTTGGCACAATCCTCTTCTTTGCCGTTTATCAGAGTTTTCTACAAGCCTTTTTCATGGGGCTTCTTTTATTCGTTTCTGGATATTTCACCATGCAAGCGTGGCGCATGGCTTACTCACCTCCTGGATGCAGAGTGGCTCTCCGAAACCGGACCCCATGTGGTTTTGCGCCGCGTTACTAATATTCTCAGTGGCTTTCGCGCTGATCCAAACAGCGTGGCCGCACGCGCGATCAATTAATGGCGGCCTCCCCGGTCATTGGGCGATCATCGCCTTCCTCATTGTCCTCTCTACCTCGACCTTCCTTGTGCGCATCGTCTTCCCGGAGAACCAGTCTGTTCTTAATGTGCACCTCGGCGATTTTCCGCAATACCTTCTTATGTTCTCGGTAGGTATAGTTGCCTATCGCGCCGCGTGGCTTGAGCGGTTCCCCGACCGGTCTGCCGTCCGCTGGTCTATCGGTTCCTTACTTATTTCAATACCGCTGTTACACGGCCTCAGCGCACCCGCGGTGGTCAAGGACTTGTTGTTGTCATTGAGTGCGTTTATCGCGACCTATGCTCTGGCTGGCCTCGTGTTTCGGCGGCTTCCCTGCTGCGCAAGATTTTATGAAGCATGATCGCGCAAGTGTCGTAGTGAGCGCGTTGAGTCTCGGCGCGATTTTCGGATTGACAAGCAGCTCCGCTTCCTTGGCAGCGCGCCTACAAGACAGTCCGGCAATTCATATCGAGGACGTGGCTGCCTTCTATAAGCTATACGATGCGACCAAAGGACACCCGACGGCCGAACAACTTCAGCACGACTACCTCGATCCGGGTTCGGATGGATTACACCACCTCGCCGAGGTGCGAAACCTCACCGGGTCTCGGATCGCCGAAGCAATGGCGAGGCATCCGGAGATTTACGCGGACGCCACACAGTGCATGCTCGTCCTGCCGCGCGTGCGTCAGCGCGTGGATGTCGCGCTGCGAAAATTGGGCCGCCTCTATCCGCAAGCGCGGTTTCCACCGGTGACGATCGCCGTGGGCCGCGGTAAACCCGTCGGCGTGGGGAGCGCCGTCAGCGGACTGCAGATCGGCCTCGAGGCGCTTTGCGCAGTCAAGTGGATGGATCCCAATGTCGCGGACAGGTTTGTGCGCGTCATTGCCCACGAATACATCCACGTGCAGCAGGTCGCGGCCCTCAATGATGTTGAGCATCCCACTTTGCTGGAGAGATCCCTCATCGAAGGCGCCGCAGAATTCGGCGCGGAGCTCCTTACCGGCCAGCCCGCCGAAGTCGCCAGCCCTCAGATGAGAGCAGCGACACAGGGACATGAAAGGGAGATCGAGAGCGCTTTCCTCAGTAATGAAGACAACACCGACCTTTCGAAATGGCTGGACAACTCAACCTATGACAAGCAAGGTGACTCGGGCTACTGGGTCGGATATCGCATCGTCAAGTCCTACTACCAGCATGACAGCGACAAGCGACAGGCTCTGCGCGAAATCATTGGGATGACCGATCCAAAGGCGTTCCTGGCCAAGAGCAAGTGGTTTCCCGGCATCAAGCTGCAGTAATTCTTCCGCATCACGCGCTGGAGACCAGGCCAGTCGATGACAGGCAGACTCTTGGCGCGGGAGCGCCGAACAACCTTCGCACCTTCCCCAGGAACCTCGACTTTGGCGTTATGACGGCCCTTACTTCGGCGGCGGTCCCGCCGGATTCGCGCTGTAACGCTGAAACCAGCTCATCATATAGAGTTGCGTACGCATCCAGTTGGAAGGCTTGTTCTCCGTGCCGTGATACTCGCCATCGAAGCGCAGCATGGCGCTTGGCACACCGCGATACTTCAGCGCCGCGTAATACTCCTCGGTCTGAGCGATCGGCGTGCGCCGGTCGAGTTCGCCCGTCATCAACAAGGTGGGCGTTTTCACGTTGCCGACGTACATCAGCGAGGATTGAGCCAGCCAGTCGCTGGGGTCCTGCCAAAATGGCTTCTTGAAGAATCGATAGGTGAAGTACGGGATATCGGTCTCTCCTGCCATGCTCAGCCAATCCGTGACCGGACAGCGCACGGCCGCGGCGGCAAAGCGGTTGGTGTGGCCGATCACCCAGCTCGAGAGTACGCCCCCGCCGCTGCAGCCCGAAACGAACATGTGGGACTCATCAACGTTGCCCTGCTTGATCACGGTATCTACCGCCGCCATCAGGTCATCGTAGTCGGGACCCGGGTAGTGCTTGGCGATGGTATTCGTAAAGGCATTCCCATAGCCCGTCGACCCGCGCGGGTTGATATAGAGCAGGATGTAACCGTTGGCTGCGAAATTCTGAAACGCTGGATTGAAACCAACGTCGTACATGCCGTAAGGGCCGCCATGGATTTCGAGTATCAGAGGGTAGTGTCGCGATGGGTCAAAATCGGGCGGCCTCACCACCCAACCCTGGATGTGCGCGCCGCCGGTGGAATCGAACAGAACTTCGTCCACCTTCGAGAGAGTGATGTGCCGCAGGAGTTCGTCGTTCAGGTGCGTCAGCCGCTGCCCGGCATTCGCCGTTCGCGGATTGAACAGCTCCAGATCGCCGGGCGATTGCGGTTCGGAGCGGGAAAGCACGACCCCTGCGCGACTCGCGGACGGATCCGTCACCACTTCGGCGCCCTTCGTCAGTTGCTTGATGCCGCCATGAGCAGACCAGGAGTAAAGATGGATGCTGCCGCGATCCTCGGCCGTGAAATACACGGCGCTGCTGTCCGGCGCCCAGACCAAATGCTGCGGCTCGCGGTCGAAATCTGCCGAGCGCGGCGTGGCATTGCTCCCGTCCGCATTCATCGTATACAACTGAGAATAACGGTAACCGTCGCCGTTCCTGGGAAACCCGACATAGGCGATGGTTTTACCGTCAGGGGAAATGGCGGGACGCCGCCAGCCGCCGGTTGTACTCGTCAGCCGCTTTGCGGCCCCGGACTCGAGATCAATCGAATAAATGTTGCAATCTTGATCGTTGCGATCGGCATCGCCGTCTTTGAAGCCCGTCACGATGGCGGAGCGTCCGTCCGGGGTAAAGGCCCAATCCACGGTGTAGATGTATTCGTACACGCTTTCGCCGATGCTCCAGTCGCCGGTGGTGACCTGCCGCGGTGCACCTCCGTCCGCTGCCACGACAAACAAGTGTCTAAAGCCGCGTTCCGTGAAACCCACGCCGTCCTGACGATAGTGAAGCCGCTCGGTGAATCGCGGTGCGCTTGCCCAGTGGGCGCCCTCGGGAGCGCCCGGAAGCTCCACCGTCCACTTCTCCGGATTGAGAACCATCATGGTGTAGCCGATACGACGGCCATCGGGAGACCAGTGCAGATTTGCGGGCGCCTGCGCACCCGAGGTGATTTGGGTGGCAGGTCCTGGCACGGTCAAGTGCATGACGAAAATCTGCACGCCCTTGGGCTGCCCTTCGGCAAGATAGGCGATGCTCTTGCCGTCGGGTGACCACACTGCACCGCTTCCCTTGGCGATGAAGCGGTGATGTTGACCGTCGGTGTCGACGATCCAAACGGCGGACTGCATCGTGTCTGCCATCTTGTCCACCATTGATCGGGTGTAAACCACTTGCGTGCCGTCCGGCGAGATCTGCGGATTGCTCGCAGACTGCAATTCAAGATAATCGCCTACCGTAAAGCGGCCGGAAGGACTCGCCTCGGCCGCGCAAATCGGGATGGCGATACAGAGCAGCGCCAGCGCACCGAGGATCGAAGACCCTGAAATCCGAAAAGTCCTAGACATGTTATCTCCCGACTCAGTCCATAGTTCCGAATTCTAGTGGCTTGGAGAACTGCGGTAGCGCCCAAACCATTCAAGGATTGCCGACGTCTCTTGCGCCAGTTGCGAGGGCCGCATCAGCGGATGCGGGGCGCCTGGAATCTCATACAACTCGGTCGGCACGTGGCGCAATTGCAATGCCTGATAGTACTGCTCGGCTTCCCCCACCGGCGTGCGTAAATCGCTCAAACCCACGATCACCATCGTCGGTGTGGTGACATTTCCCACCAAGGCCAGGGGCGAGTGCCCCCAATACGTCTCCTGATCATCCCAGGGCAACTGCTTGAACCAGTATCGCGCGCCGAAGACCGACATGTCGGAGACCAACAGCCAACTGGTCCAATTGATCACCGGGCGCTGGGTCACCGCCGCCTTGAAGCGATGCGTCTTGCCGACGGTCCATGCCGTCAGTACCCCGCCGCCGGAAGAGCCTGTGACAAACAGATTATCCGTGTCCACGTTGCCTTTTTGTATGGCGGCATCGACGATGTTCATCAGATCGTCATAGTCGTGGCTCGGATAGTTATTGTAGATCAAGTTCGCGAATTCCTCGCCGTAAGAGGTCGAGCCGCGTGGATTGCCGTACACGACGATGTAGCCCGCGGCTGCGTAGAGTTCGTAATCCGCCGCGAAATTAGGGCCGTAGCTGGCGTAAGGACCCCCGTGGATTTCGAGAATCAACGGATATTTCTTGGATGCATCGAAATTAGGCGGCAGCAATTCCCACGCACCGATGGACCGCCCGTCGAGCGAGGATTTCACGGGCAGCGCCGACAACTTGCCAAGACTCACTGCACTCAGGAACTCGGAGTTCAGGTCGGTGAGGCGATGCGTCTTGCCGTCCCGTACCAGGTATACCTCCGGCAGATCATCCGCGGCACCGCCCGTGTAGGCCACGGCGCCTTTGGCGGAGACCGTAAATTCGCCGCCTGAGTAAGGTAGCTGGGTTGCCGCGCCAATGACGGCGAGATGGGATGCAACCGGCTCGAGCTGTCCATTGAGTCCCAACCGGGCCACCTTCGTGATGCCTTCATCGTCGTACTGTACGTAAAGACTACGGCCGTCGGCAGCCCACTGGCAGTTCACCAGCGATCGATCCAACGACTCGCCGACGACGCGCAGGTTCGAGCCGTCCGCGTCCATGACGTTGAGCCTGACGTTTTGGTTGCCGATGTGCTTGTCGTGATAACCCAAGAAGGCGATCATCTTGCCGTCGGGCGACAGGACCGGCGCGTGATAAGGACCGATGTCGTGCGAGAGCTGCTGCAGGCTGCCGTCCGCCACGTTCAATCGATAGATGCTCAAGGTCATTGCCGTATGTCGGCCCCAGTCCTGGGGGTCGCGCTTCCAATCCGGATTGCGATTTCCGGCAAAGTAGATCGACTTTCCGTCCGCCGACCAGGCAAGCGGCCCCGCATCGCTGAACGGTCCGGACGTCAGCTGCCGTGGCGCACCACCGCCATCCACGGGCAATACGTAGATATGCTTGAACCCGGGCTTCTCCAAGCCTTGGCCATCCGCCCGGAAGTTCATCGAATCAATGACCACGGGCGCTCCGCCCCAATGTGCGCCCGGCGGCTTCACCAACGGCGTACCAATGCTGGGCCCCGGCGCGGGCTCGAGCATGACGAACGCAATCTGCCTGCCGTCCGGCGACCAGGTGATGTCGCTCGGTGCTTCGTTGAGATCGGTAATGCTTGCGCTCTCACCGCGCAACCAATGAATTGCGATCTGCGTGCGGCCGTCGGTACCGGTGGCAAGATAGGCGATGCGCGAGCCATCGGGCGACCAGCGTGGCGATGAATACTCTCCCGGCCCGGTTGCCACCGGCGTCTGCGCTCCGGTTGCCGTATCGATCAGCCATATCGACGGCGACAACCGATCCTTCATGATGTCGTTTGCGGTCCGCGCGTAGACGATCATCGCGCCGTCCTTGCGAATCTGCGGGTCCGCGGCCCAGCGCATCCGGAACACGTCCTGTGGCTGAAGGACCTGCGTCGCGGCGTGCGCGCTCACAGACATCAAAGCGAACAAAGCGATGCTCATCGAACGGCGCATGAATTTGGCCTCTTGCTGTTGTGCTTGCCGGTTAGCGGTGCGAATGGTCCGTGCACTACTTGTAGCGATAGTCCAACTGCACGCCCGTTGTGCGGGGACGCTGGCTGATGGACGAATATGGCGTCGTCGAGGGCTCTGTCACGCCGCGATTGTTCGTCACGTTGTCGCTGTAGAGCATCACGCGCCAATGTGCGGGGGCCGTGACAGCAAAACTCACGCGCCCGGTGGTGATCGTGTCGCTTTCGAGCACGATGGGCGGCAGCCCCGAACCACTCGATACCGACGTCGCGGTTTGCAGCGACGTGTAGCGCACCAGGGCGGCAAGCTGTCCCGTCCAGCCGGTCGAGGCTAAAGGGAAGTCGTAGGAGCCGCTGGCCCCGGCGGTATAGGCCGGCGAGCTGTCGATGCGCGATCCCTTGGGAAACAACAGCTGCCCGCCGGAGAACACGGTGGCGTCTTCGCTCAGGCCGTTCCAACCGAAATTGACGCTGAACTGCAACCCTTGAATAGGTCGGGCGGTGATCGCGAAATCCACGCCCACGCCGCTCGCGGACTGACCATTGACGTTCGCCACGATGGCGGCGGTGGTGCCCGGGATCGATATGCCCAACGTCTGTTGGATGTCCTTCCATTTCATGAAGTAGACAGCGCTCTCGAAACTCAAGCGATTGTCGAACATGCTGCCTTTGGCGCCGATCTCATAGTTGGTCAGCTTGTCCGGTTTCACCGGCGTGAAATCCGGCGCCACCACCAGCACCAGCTCGCTCTGCGGAAAGCCGCTGCGAAAGCCCTGCGAGTAGGAGGCGTACATCGTGTAATCATGTGTCGGGAACCAGGTGAGCACCACTCGCGGTGTCAGGGCATGGAACGGGGTGTCCGATTGCAGCAGCGGCGTGCCCGGCGGCTCCCCGAAGAGGACGTTCTGCTGCAGACCGACCTCATCGTGGAAGTAGCGCGCTCCGACCGCCAGCTCCAACTGATTGTCCATGAAGCGGCGCCCAATTTCGCCGAAGATCGCTTCCGAGCGCGAGGAGTCGCCCTCGGAGACCGGCGCCGGTATCAGATCACCGAGAGTCTGGTAGAAACTGTCAGTTGCATTGCGATAGAACGCGCCGGCCGACCAGCGCCACGGCCCGTCGAGCTTGGAGTTGAGGTTGATTTCCTCGCTGAACACCCGGGAATTGAGGCTGGTGGTCAGCGGCGGTAGATTATTGCCCGGATCGACGTCCAAGCTGCCGTCGTTGCGGTAGGTAAAATAACTCGTGGCGCTCGATATCGAGAACCAAGGCAACTGGTAATCCACCTTCATGTCGTAGGCGCTGAGTCGCGAGGCGATCGACTGATCCTCGGTCGATGCGGTGAAGTCGTTGGTCCCCAGCGGCGGCGCGCCGAAGCTCGCCTCCTCGTGCGTCACGCCCAGCTTGATGTTCAGATCGTCGGAGGGCTGTGCGTTGATCTTGAGACGCACGTTCTTCATGTCACTGTCGTTGCCATTGTTTTGCAGCGGGCTATTGATCCATCCACTGTCGTGTTCCTGCCCGACAACGAGACGCGCGGCGAGCTTACCATCGACAATCGGTATATTGACCGCCGCATCCTCTCGCCAGTTGCCCCCGCCGCTCTCAGTACTGGACACGTTGGCGCGTGCCTTGAAATCGAACTCGTTCAAGTCGGCATCGTTGGTCAGCACGCGCACCACGCCGTTCAAGGCGCTGGCGCCGTACAAGGTTCCCTGCGGGCCACGCAGCACTTCGATGCGGTTGAGATCGTAAGAGTTCAGATCCGGTTCCACGGCCGATCGCACCAGCCCGAACGGCACCGAGTCGAGGTAATAGCCGATTGGGCTCGGACCCGAGAACAGCGGGCTGCTGGCGGTGACGCCGCGTATGGTCAGCTGGGTCTCGCCGCCCTGACCGGTGAGATTGACGACGACGCTCGGCACCATGCTGAGTGCATCGGTCACGCTCTGGATGCTGGACTTGTCGAGGTCGGCGCCTCCCACCACGGAAAGCGAGATCGGTACGTCCTGCACGCGCTGCTCGCGCTTCTGCGCGGTGACGACTATTTCGTCGAGGGGCGCCGTCGCATCAGCCGCGGGCTGATCTGCGGCGAACGCCGGAATCGTAAAGAGGAGAAAAGCCGCGCCCGGCAGCAATGCGCTGCCGCAACGAGAATGTCGAATATCCATCTTTCACCCCTTATATTTTTCATCCAAATCGAGCGGCACTGCGACGCTCTGAAAGTACATGCACTTCGAACGCAGCGTCAATTTCCAAAACCTGCATCGAGAATGCACTTCTGCAACCTTCGATGGCGCCTGCGCGGCCCCTGTACAAACACTGAGCAGCGCGAAAATGCCTATAAATGCAGGCTTGTATCGCATCTCACAGCGGCCGCGTCGGCGCGCTGCGATTTCGTGCGGCAATGCGGTCTTGCATGTTTGCTATTCGCACATGCAGAAATAGCGTTTCACCAAAATGGTCTCTGCAGTAGTGTCGAGTGCTGACCGTCTTACCTGCGGTGGGTGCGCGCGACGGTTTTATCTAAAACAACAACGCGTGGCGGCATGAAAAATACGAGTGTCTCGATCCTGCAGAAGCTGGTTTCCTTCGATACCACCTCCCGGAACTCGAACCTGGCGCTGATCGAATGGGCGGCCGACTTTCTGCAGTCGCGCGGCGCTCGTGTGCAACTCGTCCACAATGCGACCGGAGACAAGGCCAATCTATTGGGAAGCATCGGGCCGGAGCGAGAAGGCGGCGTGGTGTTGTCGGGTCACACGGACGTGGTGCCGGTCGATGGCCAGGAGTGGACCAGCGATCCTTTCACACTGGTGGAACGCAACGGACTGCTGTACGGCAGAGGCAGCTCGGACATGAAGGGCTTCATCGCCTGCAGCCTGGCTGCCGCCGAGAACTGGAAGGATATGAGTCTGCAGCGTCCGCTACACTTCGCCCTCTCGTACGATGAGGAGGTAGGTTGCTTCGGCGCGCACTCGCTGGTACAGCGCGTCGTCGAAAGCCTGCCGCCAGCCGCCTTTGCGATCATAGGAGAACCCACTGACATGAGAATCGGCATTGCCCACAATGGGGTCACCGGTTCGCATACGAGCTTTCGCGGAGTTGCCGCGCACGCCAGCGATCCATCGCGCGGGGTGAATGCCATCGAGGCGGCGGCCGATTTCGTGCGATTTCTGCGGGATGTGGCGCGGCTGCCGCAGATCGCCGACAATCGCTGCACTCTCAATGTCGGTCGAATAGCCGGCGGAGCGGCAACCAACATCGTGGCCGAGCGTTGCGGCGTGCGCTGGGAGTATCGCGCCGACAGGAAGCAAGACGCAGCCATGATAAAGATCATGATCTCTGAATATCTCGACGGCGAGGTGTTCGCAGCGCTTGATGTTGCGAACGAAATCGAACTTGACGTGCCGCAATTTCACAGCGCCATTTCTGATCGGTGGATGCGGGTGCTGACGGACTGCGGCGCGAAGTTGCCCGTGACGACGCTGCCGTTCGGCAGTGAGGCGGGAATATTCGAACGCAGCCGTATTCCCTCCGTCGTGTGCGGCCCAGGGTCCATCGACCAAGCGCACCGGGTGGATGAATGGATCGCTTGCGCTGCGCTCGAAGAAGCGGATCGATTTCTGTCCAAGGTCGGCGCATGGGCATCGCAAACCGAGCCCGATTGAGCCAGATCGATCACCCTGTCCGGCGCCGCTCTGCGCCGCGCCACGTGCTGCTGGCGATAAGCGTCGGCAACATGCTCGAATGGTACGACTTTGCGGTCTACGGCTTTCTGACCCCGGTCATCGCCAAGATCATGTTCCCGGCCGGAGATCCCACGGCCTCTCTCCTGCTGTCGGCCGGCGCATTCGGAGTCGGGTTCCTTACAAGACCGGTCGGCGCTCTGGTATTCGGCGCGCTAGCCGATCGCAGGGGCCGAAAATTCACCTTGCTGCTGACCTTCGGCCTGATGGGCATGGCCACGCTTGCAATCGGTTTGATTCCGCCATATGCCATCATCGGCATCGCGTCGCCGCTGCTGGTCGTGTGCGCGCGACTGCTGCAGGGGCTTGCGGCAGGCGGTGCGGTCGGCGGCGCAACCGCGATGCTGACCGAGCATGCGCCGCCCGGCCGCGCCGGTTATTTTGCAAGCTGGCAAGCCGCCAGCCAGGCAGGAGCGCTGTTGCTGGGCGCTTTGACGGCCGCCATCGTCGCGGCAGTAGTCTCGCCTTCGCAGTTGGATGCCTGGGGTTGGCGCCTGCCATTCTTCGCCAGCGCGCTGATTGTTCCGTTGGCACTGTATATTCGCAGGCATATCGATGACCCTGAGGCCTTTGTGCATCAGGAGCGCGCCGTCTCCTCCCCCTTGATGCTTCTGTGGCGGACACACCGGGCCGCCGTCGCGCGCGGCTTCGGTATCACCATCATCTGGACCGTGTCGACGTATTTCTTTTTTGTTTACGTGCCCTTGTATGCACACACGGTGCTTATGCTTCCCATGAAGGCCACCCTGTTCAGCAACAGCCTGGCGCTCGCGTTCATGCTGGGCATTGCACCGGCGGCCGGCCACCTATCGGATCGTTGGGGACGCTACACCCCGATGATTGCATCAGCAGTTGCCATCGTGCTGCTGATCCGGCCGGGATTCGGTTTCCTGCTGAGTCACCCCAATGTCCAGGCGCTGGCGATCTTCCAAGTCCTATCGGCCGTTTTGGCGGCGCTGTTCATCGGCCCGGCGCCTGCCGCGATCGCCGAACTGTTTCCCATTCGCGTTCGTTCCTCGGGCATGGGTGTCGCCTACAATTTTTCAGTCACCCTGTTTGGCGGTTTCGCCCCCTTCATTGCGACCGCCTTGATCGCGCGGACAGGAAATCCGTTTTCGCCCACCTGGTATGTGATGCTTTCCTGCGGTTTGAGCCTGCTTACGCTGCTGCTCACGCTCCGAACCAGTTCGCGCGGTCCTTATTGAATCGTTCGCGCAAAAATTTGAGCAATATGTTGATCCGGTGCGATTTGTTAGGTATGGGCCGAGAGACCAGCCAGAGATTCAAGTAACAGCCGGTCGGGAGCGGCAGCCAGATCAGGTCGGGGGCCGCGTGCTTATAGAAATTCGGCAAAAGCCCAATGCCCATGCCGCTGCGTATAGCCGCTAGATAAACCGACGCTGAGTCCACCCGTAATTGGATTCTGTGGAGCGGGACGACACTCTTGTTCCACCAAGCCAGATCGGCGCAGACGCGGTAGGGCTTATAGTCCACGAACAGGTGTTGGCTCAGCTCGTCGAGCTGTCGCGGGCGTCCGAATCGTTCCTCATAAGATTTCGAAATGAACAGGGAGTGCTCAACCTTCACGATTTTGGAGGCGACCACACGTGGATTTTTCGGCCGCTCGATGAATACAGCCAGGTCGGCTTCGAGGGAAAACAGGTCCAGCCCCTCGCGATCGGTGACCAACTCGATGTTGACCCCGGAATGAATGCGGCAGAAATCGGCGATGACTTGTGTCAACCAAAGATAAGCGACGCCTTCAGTGGCAAAAACACGAAGAGTACCCGAGAGACGTGAATCGAAGGCGACCAGAGTGGCCTCGATGTCGTCGGCCGCAGCTTCCATGACTGCTGCTTTGTCGTAGAGAATCTTCCCTGCGACCGTCAGCCTCATGCCATTCGCATGACGGTCGAATATCTTGGTTCCGAGAAAGGCCTCCAAGCGAGCGACGCGCCGTCCCACCGTCGACTGATCGGTCTCCAACGCAACCGCGGCGGAATGAAAGCTTCCGAGCTTCGCGGTAGCGATGACGTATTGGATGTCGCTCCAGTTGTTATGGCGGGATTTCGTTCGCATGCGGCTCCGAGTTGGTGGGTGCCGCCATTCATGTGAGTTATGACGGCATTACTCTTCAAAACTCATGCTACGGCAATCTCAATGGGGATGTCACTGATTCTGCACGCGCCGATGGCCACCGTCTCGGTCCGCACCTGAGATCGGCGCGCCGATCGAGGCATCGGAGCGAACGCCAACCCGCAGTCCGCGCTATCCCTTCTTTTGCCGACTCGAGGAGCGCTTCTTTGGCGTTGGCTTGTGATGAGAAGCCCTCGAATGGCCCGCGACGGCCGGCCCAATCGGCGCGCCATACACATGGGTGTTCGTCTGAGAGTGCGGGACGAAAGAACTGGGTTTCGGGCGCGAGTTGTTCGGCTCGGCAAGCGACATCGTCGGTTGCATCAAAAACGCGGCGAGCACGATTGCGATTCTCTTCATGGCCGTCACTCGATGAGCCGAAAGTTCAAGAAAATATATCGCAGCGATGCGGTCCGAATACGCCGATCGTGCCGACCCTGCCGGGACCGAACCGAGCAACGCATCACAAATTCGAAAAGACACTGCGGCCCCTAAGGCGACTCCAAATGATAACTGTCGATTCTCCCCACTTTATGAATCGCGGCCTGGACTTCCTTGCGCGCGATCACCGAGCGCCATTGCGCTTCGATTGCCAGCTCCGTTTCCGTACCCGGCGTCGGCAGGTATTCTTGAATATCCGGCAAAACCCTTTGCCGCGAATCCTTATCCTCGAGTTCGGCGATGAGAAAGCGCGCCGCCTGGTCCAACCGTTTGGCGACGATCAAGGCGTACAAATACGCACGCGGCGCATCCTTGCGGTGCGCGCTCAAATACGCCAGCGAGCGCGCTACTTGATCTGGATCTGCCAGCTGCACCGCCGACTGCAGCCGCACCGCCTCGACTTGCATGGTGCCGTACGCGCTCGTGCGCGACGGACCTATGGGATTGATCACCGCGAGCGCTTCCTTGGGACGGTCCAATGCGCAATACAGGGCGGCAAGATTGATGAGCTGGCTGATATCGCCGCCGCGGCTCGCCTCGACGAGCTGCGCCACCGCCTCGTCGGGCCGCCCCTCGCGTTGCAGCGCGACCGATCTTAAGGAGAGATACGCGTCGTAATCCTCGACGTAGTCATCGTATAGTTTCTCCGGGAAGTTGGTGGACTCGATTTCCTGCATCACCGAATCAGAAGCCGCCAGCATCGCCGCGTAGTGCTGCTCGTGCAGGAGCGCCTCCATCACCAGCGCCTTGAGGTCGAGGGATTTGGGCTGCGCCTCCGAGAGCGATTGATAAAGGTGCAGCTCCCGCTCGGCGGCTGCGTCTACGTCAAACTGCAGCGGATGAGCCGCCACGACGGCGTCAAAGCGCCGATCAGCCCGCATCGAAATCAGAACATAGACATCGGTCACATGCGCCGCTACGTCGATCGCTTCCTGCAGGGAATGGCGCTCGAGCAACTGGATCGTCAAGTCGCGCCAACTGCTGCTCGGCTCGATACCCCACTGCAAAGTCCAACGCGCCGCATAGAGGGACTGCAACAGCAGAAACTTATTCGTGCGCGGCACGAAATTCGCCTCATAAACAACTTGCTCCACGGTCCTGTTCTCGATGCTTCCGAGCCGCTCGGGCCATTGATGTGCGATGGACGTGAGGCAACGGACCGCAGCGGCCCAATTGCCGACTTCACGCGCGATTTCCAACGCAGCCGCCTGGTCTTCGAATCCTAAAGCGGGCAGCGCGATGACGCGGGCAATGTAGTCGCGCGCGAGCGCCCCCTGCGCGCCGTACAGCGCCAGCCGGGCGGCGAGCGTGAGCGCCTCGTATCGATCATCCACCGAGAGAGAATTGAACGCCGGATTCGCGATGGCATCCTGCAATTCCGCCAAGACACCGGCCCGATGCTTATTGCTGGAGACAATGATGTCGCGCAGGCGCTGCTGCTCCGCCGCCAATGCCGCGGCCTTGTCCGCCGAGGTGGGTTCGACGGCCCGGCCGGGCGGCTTCGCAGGACCGGTTGCGCAGGCGGCAAGGGCGCAGACTGCCAGCAAAATCAGCACACGCGCAGGCCGCAACCCGCCCTTCCTCACAAGCAATTCTCGCTCCTTCTAAGACCTCGCCGCTTTGGCGGCTCCACAGTGCGCTGAGCGAGGATAGCCCACTGCTCACCCAAGTTGGTCATTAAGTCTTCGAATGCTCGGGTTGGGCGGTTGCGGAAGCCAAGAAATGCGGCTGACACGCTGCAGCACCTCATCCCTGGCCGGCGGCGGGACGGGCGGTGGATGTTACGCGGAGGACGCAGTTGAACGATGGGGACATCTCGAGCTCGACGCGCATCCCCGCCCGTGATGAAAGTGCAGTGGAGCGCTGCGGCAAAATGCAGTGCGAAAATCGCCGGACGTTGGCGGATTGCGCCAGTGCCGCAGAAAATGTGCAGAGCGTCTCGCTCTGAATGTTCCCAAGTTGCGATGGCGCAATGCTCGTCCGAGACACCTTCTGGTACAAGATACGCAAGACAGGTCGCATCGATGCGCCCCGCGCGGGATATGTCATGAGCCAGGACGTCAAAACATCGGTCACGGATACAGCCCCTAAAGCGCCGCTGGAGAAACTCTTTCTGGCCTTGCGGCGCTCCCCGATCAACCTTTATGTCCAGCGCTTGGTCCCGCTCGCGAACCGCAGTCATTTGCGCCGCTACGAGGTGTTGCTGCGCTCGCGAGCCCCCGGCGCGCCCAACTCGGCCCCGGCGCTACTGAAAGCGGCAGTTGAGCACGGCCTCGGGGCCGTGATCGACCGTCGGGTGGTGCGCCGGCTCTGTCAATGGCTCGACCGTCATCGGGACGTCTGGGCGGATGAGCGCGCAGCCTTCTCGGTGAACTTGACCGACTCGACCAATTACGATGCTGCTTTCGCCCAATTTGTGGCATCGAATTTGAAAACAGCGGATCTTCCGGCGCGGCTCCTCGGATTCGAACTCGACGTCGAGAGGCCGCTGCCCAGTTTCGGACTCCTGGCAAATATTGCCGAGTCGCTGGAGAGTGCGGGATGCCCGATAGTGCTGGACAATTTTCTGCCCTCGGAGCAATCGATCGACCTGCTGCACATGGCGGGCATTGAGCTGCTCAAGCTCGCGCCGCCCGTGACGGCCAACGTCCGCGACGAGAAAGCGCGGTCCGCCGTCAGCCACATCTGCACCATGGCAAGGTCGCTCGGCATTCAAACCGTCGCCAAATGTACGCAAGGCTCGCAAGACGGGGCCTCACTCGCAGCGCTTGGAATTGATTTTGTCCAATCCCATCAGCTCGCGCCGCCCTCGCCCATCGATTCCTTGTGCTCCTGAGTTTGATGCTCTGTCTTGCTCATTCCATTCGCCGGCCGTTGAGCAGGGCGGCGCCGTCGGCAAGTCGTTTTGTCCTCGGAATAGCTATACTCAGCAGATCTCTCGCCTGAGTATCATCCATGGAAAACTCAAAGCTCGCGCTCGCGTTTTGCTCGCTGCTATTGGCCCTTCCGGTCTCGGCTCAAGTGGCGCTGAAGCCCGATACACCCAGCCTCTTGTTCTGGACGCCCGAACAACAAAGCTCTGGATATCGCAGCATCGAAAAGATCTACAAAGTCGTCACCGTCAAGCATGGCTCGCACGTGCACCCCTTGCCCAAGGCCGCGAAGCAGCTGTCGCCGACCTGGGATTATGGCGATCATCGCTGGACGGTCGCCAGCTACATGAAGGCGAACCGAACCTCCGGGGTCCTGGTCTTGAAGGACGGCAAGATCGTGCTGGAGCGCTATGGCCTCGGCCGCACGCCGAAGGATCGCTGGACTTCGTTCTCCGTGGCTAAATCCCTGACCTCGACGCTGGTCGGCGCCGCCATCGAAGACGGCAAGATCACGGGGCCCGATGCCATGGTCACCGACTACGTTCCGCAGCTCAAAGGCTCAGCCTATGACGGTGTCACCGTGAAGCAGCTGCTCACCATGAGCTCGGGCGTGAAGTGGAATGAGGATTACACCGATCCTAAATCCGACGTGGCCCAAGCCGGCTTTACCGGCAGCGAACCCGGCATGGATCCTTTGGTGAGCTACATGCGTCATTTGCCGCGCGCCGCCGAGCCCGGCACCAAGTGGCATTACGATACCGGCGAGACGGACATGGTCGGCATCTTGGTCTCCAATGCCGTCGGCGAACCACTCTCGCAGTATCTCTCCGAGAAGGTTTGGACCACTTACGGCATGGAACAGGATGCGGTTTGGATGGTGGATGCATCGGGTCAGCAGGAACGGGGCGGTTGCTGCATTTCCATGACGCTGCGCGACTATGCGCGCGTTGGACAGTTCATCCTCGATGGCGGCAAGGCCCGAGGCCGAGAGGTCGTCCCTGCCGGGTGGGTGGCGCAGGCCACCACGAAGGAGATCGACAACGGTGCGGGCGGCTACGGTTATTTCTGGTGGATCCGTTCAAACGGCAGCTACGAAGCGGTGGGCATCTTTGGCCAATCGATCACCACGTTCAAGGACGACCGCCTGGTCATCGTGATCAATTCGGCCTGGCCGGTCGCCACCGGCAAGGAGTACAGCGCGGCGAGAACTGCGTTCGTGAACGCCTTGCACGCGGCGGCCAAATCAATCTAGTCGGAATCGGACTCGGAATCGTAACGTTTGATTCGAAGCTTGCGTAGCTGACGCGTCGCGTCCTGGGACGCCGCGCGTAAGGCGGCATAAGCGTCAGCATGACCGGGACCTGTTTGAGGACTGCTTTGCGCGCGAATGAGCGCTCCGGGCACTTGCAAATGGATGCTGACCCAAAACTTGAGCTCGCTGGCCGCATCTCCCGCGACCGGCCGAACCGTGATATCGCAGCGCGACGCGCGATAATCCGCTTGCAGCTTCTGACCCGACTGCATGGCTTGCGAGGCCACGCCAGCGGCGGCGGGTACGCCCCGAAACGTCACAGTCGGCCGGCGGCTTTGCATACAGGTTCACGCGCGGAAAATGTGCCTACCATGCACAATCGCGCGCAAGAAATCCTGCGTACATCCCGCTCAAGGCTGCGGCAAGTACCGATTGACCCGCGGACTTTGCAGTGCAGAGCTGCGCCGACATTGCGGCATCCTTGCCGCAATCCTCCGCCCGCTAAGGCTGCGTCTCGCCGTGGTAGTAATCCGGAAAGGGCGGCACCTTCGGCGTGGGCAGTGGGTGCTCTTTCAGTTTCTCGAGGACGGTTTCTACGGCTTTCTCGAGTTGTGGATCGTGGCCCGCGCGCCACGCCTTTGGATCCATCTCGACCTCGATGTCCGGCGGAACTCCTTCGTTCTCGATGGCCCAATGTCCATCGGTCGTGAAGAATGCAAGGCTCGGCGCGGTAACGCTGCCGCCGTCGATCAGAGGCGGATAGCCGGTAATGCCCACCTCTCCGCCCCAGGTTCTCTCGCCGATCAAAGGACCGAGGCCCACGTGATGAAAATACCAGGGAATCAAGTCGCCGCCCGAGCCGGCATATTGATTGATGATCATGGTTTTGGGACCGAAAATCGCTTCACCGGGCTCGGGCGAGGCTGCCCCGTTCGGCGTGTACCAATAATTCAGAAGCGTGCGCTGCAAGTAGTTGATGATGTAATCGGCCGACTGACCGCCGCTGTTGAAGCGGTCGTCGACGATGACGCCTTGCTTGCCCACTTGGGCGAAGAAGTAGCGGTTGAAGGACGTATAGCCGCCCGCGGTTGTGTCCGGCAGGTAAACATAGGCGACGCGTCCGCCGCTCAAACGGTCCACGGTGCGCAGGTTGTTCAGCACCCAATCGCGGTGGCGCAAGGAAATCTCTTCGCCGATGGGCACGACGGTAACGTCGCGCGAATCGGCGCCGTCCGCGTTGGGGCCGACCTTGAGCACAATCTGCTTATCCGCGGTGTTCAAAAAGAATCGGTAGATATCGTCGCCGCCGTGCAGTTCGCGTCCGTTCACCGCGAGCAGATATTCGCCGCGCTTGACCTCCGAGCCCGGTTCAGTGAGCGGGGCGCGCAAGCCCGGATTCCAATTTTCGCCCTCGTAAATTTTGGCAAAGCGGTAGCGGCCGTGTTCGACCGCATAGTCGGCGCCCAACAGTCCCACCGAAACGGGCGCAACCTTCGGAAGGCTGCCTCCCTGGGCAAACATGTGGCCGACGGAGAGCTTGCCGAGCATTTCCAAGAAGAGATAATTCAAATCCGCGCGGCTCACGATACCGGGCAGGTAGGCAGCGTACTCGCGTTCCGCCGCGGCGAGATCGAGGCCGTGGTAATTCTTGGCATAAAAATAGTCGCGCTCGATCCGCCACACTTCCCCGTACATCTGTTTCCATTCTTCGCGCGGGTTCACGGCCACTTGCATGGCGTCCATGTTCAGCAGATCCGCGCCGGGCTTCATGGGCGCGGCGGTCGAGGCGATTCCCCATTTTTGGCCCTGGCGGTACAAATACTTCTCGCCGTTGAACGACAGCCGGAAATCCTCGATGCCCGATGCGATCGGCGCAGCTTTGCGCTCGGCCAGGGTAAATTTCAACAACGAGCCGGAGCCACCTTCCTCGAGCGGCGCTGCCTCGGGCTGCTCCTGCTGCACGAAAAGTTCGCCCTCTTTGCCCGCAGCCAGGGCACCGTAGCCGGCCGCTGGCATCGGCAACGCCAGAATGCGCTGGCTGATATCGTCGAAATCGATCTGCACATGGTTCGCGGCAGCTTCCGCGGCACGGCTCTTGTCCTTTTTGCCCGCGCCGGCCGGCGCAGCCGCGGGCGCAGGCGCAGGCGCAGGCGCGATTTTCTCTTCATCGCTCTCGGCTTTCAGCGGAGATGCGACGCCTTTGCGCAGGATGGCCATGTAAACGCTGCGGGTGACGCGGTGGCCGAGGCTCGACATATCCAGCGGCACCTTGGTGGGGCCGGAATTGGTGCTGGCGGTAAAATAGAGATATTTGCCGGATTTATCGAACACCGCGTATTCCGCGTCGCTCAATCCGTCGGTGATTTGCGTCGACTTCTTTGCATCGAGCGAATAGACGAAAACGGCGCGCATATGGTTGTCGAGCAGCTTCGTATAGGCGATCCAGCGGCTGTCGGGGGACCAAGACGATTGCATCGTCTCGCCGAAGGAGAAAAACGTGTCGGTGTCGATCTTCACCGGCGCCGGGTTGATCAGATCGACGTACCAAAGATTCAAGCGCTTGTCGGTATACGCGATTTTCTGGCTGTCCGGCGACCACAGCGGCTTGAAGAAGTAGGACGGCGGATTCCCCAACCCGATCGCGCGCACCTTTCCCATGCCGTCCTGATTCTGGATATGCAAGGCATATTCGCCGGCAGCATCCGAAAAGTAGGCGATCGATTTGCCGTCGGGCGACCAGGCCGGCGAGCGGTCGGCAACCGCGGGCGAATGGGTCAGATTGCGCGCATCGCCTTTTTCGGCGGGCACGGTAATGATGTCGCCGTGCGCTTCGAATACCGCGCGCGTCCCCGTGGGCGAAATATTGGCATCCAAAACATGTCCCGCGACATTTTCGAAGTGCGGCCGCACCTCGGGGAAATCGCCGCGAATTTCGACGTGCACTTCGTGTTCGCGCCCGCTGGATAGATCGAACAGGTGCAGAGAGCCGAATTGTTCGTAAACGATGGCGCCGGGTCCGGCCGAGGCCGACATGATGTCCATCCCGTGATTTTCGATCACGCGCGCGACGGTTTTCGAGTCCGTTCGATATTCATACAGCGTGATCGGCTCGCTGCGGGCGGATAGAAAATAAATCTTCTCGCCCACCCACATGGGATTGAAATCGCTGGCATTTTCGTGCGGCACTTTGACGGTTTCAGAGTCCGCGAGATTCGCGATCCACACCTGCGGCGCCAAGCCGCCGTGATAGTGAGCCCAGAACGCATGCACCAGATCATCGCCGAGGAAAAAAATCTCCCGTGGAAGCGGTGTGTAGGCCAGATGCGTGCCGTCCGATGAATACGATCCTTCATAACCCATCGGCAGCGGAACCTCATGGGTGGGACCGCCTTCGGTCGAAATGGTGTAGAGCTGCTCGAAGCGAATCGAATAACTCTTGAGCGCGGATCGGAACAGAACGTTTTTCCCGTCCGGAGTGAAGCCTTGCACCGTGTCCGGACCCGGGCCGAAGGTCAACTGCCGGGCTTCGCCGCCCTCGGCGGCCATCAGATAGACGTTCAAGTTGCCGCCGTATTGAGCGGTGAACGCGATCCATTTGCCATCGGGCGAGAAATGCGGATTCGATTTTTGTCCCGGGCCCGCCGTGAGCCGCAGCGCCGAACCGCCCTCCCGGCTGACGCTCCACAGCTCTCCGCCATAGGCGAAAACGATGTGCGAGGAATTGAGCGTCGGTGACTGCATCAGCAGCGGGTTTTCAGCCTGCGCGCCAAGGGCGGAGCTGGTGAACAACACCGCGAGAAGTCCGAGTACTCTTATCATTTCTTAACCTCGATCATGATTTTCGCCGCCCCAGGACCAGGTCCGCTCAGCAATATATAAGCCCCCCGGCCCAATCCGCGTCAACCTGCGAATCCGGCCAGTTCGTGCAACTTAGACGTTGAATCGAAAGTGCATGACATCGCCTTCCTTGACGATGTATTCCTTGCCTTCCAAGCGCAGCTTTCCCGCCTCCTTCGCGCCCGCCTCGCCCTTGAACTTGATGTAGTCATCGAAGGCGATGACTTCGGCGCGGATGAAGCCGCGCTCGAAATCCGTGTGAATGACCCCGGCCGCCTGCGGCGCGGTGGCGCCCGCATGCACGGTCCAGGCGCGCACCTCCTTGGGGCCGGCGGTAAAATAGGTCTGCAGGCCCAGCAGCGAGTATCCGCCGCGGATGACGCGATTCAGTCCCGGCTCGTCCAATTTGAGTTCCGCCAGGAACTCGGCGCGGTCGGCTTCCTCGAGCTGCGCGATTTCCGCTTCGATCGCCGCACAGATCGGCACGACGATGGCGCCCTCCGCTTGGGCGATCGCGCGCACTCGATCGAGGCGCGGGTTGTTGCTGAAGCCCGCTTCGTCGACATTGGCGACATACATGACGGGCTTGTCGGTGAGCAAGTGCAGATCGCGCAGCAACGCGTGATCATTCGCATCGAGTTTCAGCAACCGCACCGCCTTCGCTTGATTCAATTGCATACGCACCTTCTCGAGCAGGTCGCGCAGTCTCACCGCGTCCTTGTCCGCGGCCTTGGCCGCCTTCAGCGCCTTCTGATAGGCACGCTCGACGCTGTCCAGGTCCGCCAGCGCCAGTTCGGTATTGATGACTTCGATGTCGCCGGCGGGATCGATCTTCCCCGCCACGTGAATGATGTCGTCGTTCTCGAAACAGCGCACCACGTGCGCGATCGCGTCGACTTCGCGAATATGCGCCAGAAACTTGTTGCCGAGGCCCTCGCCCTTCGATGCCCCGGCCACCAAACCCGCGATATCGACGAACTCGACCGTCGTCGGCAGAATCTTTTCCGGATGCACGATCGCTGCGAGCTGCTGCAAACGCGCATCCGGCACCGGCACCACGCCCACATTGGGATCGATGGTGCAGAAAGGATAATTTTCCGCCGCGATCTGCGCGCGCGTGAGGGCGTTGAACAGGGTGGACTTGCCGACATTCGGCAAACCGACGATTCCGCAGCGAATGGGCATTAGACTTTTCCTGAACGGCTGTGCAAGCGGGTCATGGCGCGTTCCGCGCCCTGTTCGAGCAGCAGTGGGATGCAATCCACCGCCGTACCGACGGCATCCAAAATCAAATCCTCTTCCGCGCGCGGCGCGCGCGTCAGCACATAGTCGATGACCTCGGCTTTGTTGCCGGGATGGCCGATCCCCAGGCGCATGCGCCAAAAAGTCTCGCCGATGTGGGCGATGGTATCGCGCAATCCGTTGTGACCGCCGTGGCCGCCGCCTTGCTTCAAGCGTACCGTGCCGACCGGCAGGTCGAGCTCATCGTGCGCGACCAGGATCTCAGTCGGCGCGACCTTGTAGAAATCGCTCAACTGGCGGATCGCAAGACCGCTGCGATTCATGTAAGTGGTGGGCTTGAGCAGCACCAGTTCATGGCCCTCGACGTTGATCTTCGCGGTCTCGCCGGAGTATTTCCGGTAATCGCGAAACTCGCCGCCGTGCCGCCGCGCAAGCAGATCCACGAACCAGAATCCCGCATTATGGCGGGTCACCTGGTGTTCGGGGCCTGGATTGCCCAGACCGACAATGATGCGCAACGCTAAGCCAGCCATTTGAACAGAGCCTTTAAAAGACGAGGGCCGTCACACCGACGGCCCTCATGACACAACGCTCTCGGAAAGTTACTTCTTCGCGTCTTTCTTTGCCGGTTCCTTCTTGGCTTCCTCTTTCTTCGCAGGCGCCGTCTTGGAGGCGTCCGCGGCTGCCGCCGGCGCTCCGGCAGCTCCCGCTGCCGGCGCTGCCGCCGCTGCCGCACCTTCCGCACCCGGCGCAGCCGCTGCCGCGGCCGTGGGCTCCGGCTCTTCGGCGCGCGGGCTATGGATCGCGACCACGGCCGCATCTTCCTTCGCCAGCTCGACCAGCACGACGCCCTGCGGGACCTTCAGCTGCGACAAGTGCACGCTTTCATTGAGCGAAAGTCCGGAAATATCGACTTCTACGAATTCCGGCAGATCCTTCGGCAGGCAGGATATCTCCACCTCGTTGCGCATGTGCGACACGATGCCGCCCTGAGATTTGACTCCCGGCGAAACCGCCGCGCCGGTGAAGTGCAGCGGAATGCTGATGCGAATTTTTTCGTTCTCCTCGACGCGCTGAAAGTCGACGTGCACGATGGCATTCTTGAAGGGGTGACGCTGCACGTCCTTCAAAATGGCCGCCTGGGACTGATCGCCGACCTTCAAATTCAGGATGGTCGAATAGAAGCGCTCGTTCTCGAGCATGATCAAAAGCTTCTGATGGCTCAAGGTGAGGGTACGCGCGGCCAGGTGCCCGCCATAAAGAATTGCCGGTACTTTTCCGTCATGACGCAGGCGGCGGCTCGCACCTTTGCCTTGCGTCTCGCGGAACTCGGCAACGAGTTCGAAAGAGGTTTTCATAATCTTCTCCAGTTGCATCACAAACACAGCGCCCGTGCATCGCGACCAATTGCACGGGCACCGACCTAATCGATATAGAGCGAACTCACCGACTCCTCGTCGCTGATGCGGCGAATCGTCTCGGCGAGCAATCCCGCCACGCTCAGCTGGCGGATCTTCCTGCACTCGGCGCCCGCATCCGACAGCGGGATGGTGTCGGTCACCACCAGCTCATCCAGCACCGATTTCGAAATTCGTTCGATCGCCTGACCCGACAACACCGGATGGGTGATGTAGGCCACGACCTTGAGCGCGCCCTCGTCCTTGAGCGCCTGCGCGGCCTGGCACAGCGTGCCGGCCGTGTCCACCATGTCATCCACCAGCACGCAGGTCTTGCCTTCGACCTCGCCGATGATGTTCATCACCTTCGACTCGTTCGGCCGCGGGCGGCGTTTGTCGATGATGGCCAGGTCGGCATCATCCAGGCGTTTCGCCAGCGCCCGCGCGCGCACCACGCCGCCGACATCGGGCGACACCACGATCATGTTCTGGTACTTCTGTTTCCAGACTTCCCCGAGCAGCACCGGCGATGCGTAAACATTGTCCACCGGAATGTCGAAAAATCCCTGAATCTGATCCGCGTGCAAATCCACCGTCAGCAACCGGTCCACGCCGGCGCGCGTCATCATGTTGGCCACCAGCTTGGCAGTGATGGCCACGCGCGTCGCGCGCGGCCGGCGGTCCTGGCGCCCATAGCCGAAATACGGCACCACCGCCGTCACCCGCTTCGCCGAGGCGCGCCGGCAGGCGTCGGCCATCATCAAAAGCTCCATCAAATGCTCGGCTGGCGGATGCGTCGGCTGCAGGATGAACACATCGCGCCCGCGCACGTTCTCTCTGAGCTCGACACTGACCTCGCCGTCGCTGAATCGATCCACATCGGCGCGCCCCAGCGGCACGTGCAGGTGGCGGGTGATCTCCGTCGCCAGCGGCGCATTGGCGTTTCCCGTGAACACCGCGATCGACAACGAACTGAATTCATTTGTTTGCGACATCGACCTTGCTCAAGCCATTTCCCGCCGATCTACCGCTTACACCGCAATAATTTGGCTGGGGTGGAAGGATTATTCGGCCCTGCGGGCCTCACCCCTCCGGGGCCGCCCCTGCGGGCGTTATCCTTCCCAGCTAACTCGTCCTCTTGGACCATTTTCCTGCCGATCTACCGCTTACACCGCAATAATTTGGCTGGGGTGGAAGGATTCGAACCTCCGAATGGCGGGATCAAAACCCGCTGCCTTACCACTTGGCGACACCCCAACTTGGAAAAAAACCGACGACCGGCCTCAACCGGTCCGCAATCCCTCAAGCAAGGGTGAGTCATTCAGTCCGCGAGCCAGAAAGCCTTCAAACTCAGGCGGCACCTTGCGCATGATCTCTTGCGCAAGATCCTTCGTCTCACAGGCCAAAAAAACACAGGCCCCCGTGCCAGTCAGGCGCGCAGAACCGTAGAGCGACAGCCAATCGAGCGCGTGTGCAACTTCAGGGTAACGCCGTCGCACCACGCCCAAGCAATCGTTCCTTCCACCGGACGCCAGGAAACCGTGAATTGTGATGGGCGCAGAATTCCTTGTCAATTCAGGATCTTGAAATACCGCGGCGGTGCTGACATGGACATTCGGCTTTAAAATCACATAGTTAGCTTCTATTGGCGCCTGCGGCGGGTACAACGGTGTCAGGCGTTCCCCCACCCCTTCGGCCCAGGCGACCCGTCCATGCACGAATACCGGCACATCCGCCCCCAATTTGAGGCCGAGCGCCGCCAGCTTTTCCCGCGGCCATTGGATTCCCCACAGATGATTGAGCGCGAGCAAACAGGTGGCGGCATTGGAACTGCCGCCGCCCAAGCCCCCGCCGATCGGGATTTTTTTCGCAAGGCCGATGTCGGCGCCCATGGATGAACCGCTGGCCGCTTGCAGCGCGCGGGCCGCGCGGATGCAAAGATCCGCTTCGGCAGGCAGTCCCGCGATATCGACCGTGCGTCGAATCAAACCGTCGGAGCGCACCTCGATGGTGATTTCATCGCAAAGATCGACGAATTGAAAGCAAGTTTGCAGTTCGTGGTACCCATCGGGCCGCCGCCCGACGATGTGCAGAAACAGATTCAGCTTCGCCGGCGCCGGCCACACCGTGCGCGATCCGATCATTTAGGCCAATTCCAGTGATCGATGACGATGCGCACGCGCACATCGCCCGCGGTTAAAACCAGCCGTGCCGGCAGCACGTCGCCGGCCGCGGGCATATACCGGTCGTAGGCGATGCTCCAACCAGCTTGGCTCAGGACTTTCGCCCGATCCTGATCGCCGCGCGACAGCTCGAATGCCGCGGCCGGATTCGGCACGCCGAGCAGCCAGTAGTGCAGATTTTCGATCGGCAGATCGAATCCCAGCTTTTCGCGAGCCAAAGATTCCACCGCGTCGCTTGGCGGCGCGCCATTCAGCGAAAGCCCTTCCGGGGTCTGCTTGAGCACCAAGGCGCCGATGCCGAAGGGTCCGGCCAAATGCACTTCCGCGCTGCTGTCCATTTGCCGCCAACTGAGCGTCGCTTGCCAGCCTTGCTGACCCAGGGCAACCGCGGCGCGACCATCCAGTTGCCATTCGCCGGCGTTTTGCAATTCAGCCGCACGCGCCTGCCACTGCGCCGACGGCGGTGCGATGCGCGTGGTGGCGCACGCAGCCAGCGCACAGCAACCGATCAACGTCAACGCGCGCCGCATGCCCAAGTCAGTTTGCGGAGGTGAGGCGATGCCGCGTCGATTTCAGCAGATGGTTGTCCGCATCCAAGGCGGCGGCCTCGGACCAGATTCTGCGCGCCTCGTCTTGCTGTCCCAGTTGCCACAGGACTTCGCCCAAGTGGGCCGCAATGTCGCCATCATGGTCGTCGGCATACGCCGCTTTGAGATAGGGCAGCGCATCGGCGGGGCGCCCTTGGCGGAAGTACACCCAGCCCAAACTGTCCAATATCGCCGGATTTTTAGGCGCCGCCGCATGCGCGCGCTCGATCAGCTTGCGGGCCCGCGAGAGGCTTTTGGTGTGATCGGCGAGCGTGAAGCCCAAGGCGTTCAAGGCCGCCGGATCGTTCGGCCGGGTCTTGACCACCAGGGTCAATTCGCGCAGCGCCTCGGAAACCAAGCCCTGTTCTTCATAGACGGACGCGCGCGCATAACGCAACTCCACGCTGTCCGGATAGCTCATCTCGCCCTTTTCCAATACCTCGAATGCTTTCGGCAGCTCGCTCGATTGCACATACATGCGCGCGCGCGCCGTCAAGATCTCGGGCGCGCGTTGCGGTTCGTCCTCCAAAAGACGGTCGAGCAGCTCGTCGGCTGCGCTCGGAGCACCGTGCTGGTGCAGCAAAGCGGCCGCCCGCAGCAAGGCCGGCACGACGTTCTCGCCGTTTTGCACCTGCGAGAAAAAGCGCAAGGCGCGCTCGGGATCGCCGTTGCGATCCGCCATCAACGCCAGATAATAAAACGCATCGTCGGCAAATTTTCCGGTATTCAGAAGCTGCCGGAACTTGGCGGTTGCGGCCTCGAAGTGCCCCTGTTGAAACTCCAGCACGCCCGATAGGCGCAACGCCACCGCGGTCGACTGTGGATCGCGCGATAGAATTTCCAGCTGCTCGCCGGCTTCCGGCAGTCGCTGCGCCGTCATCAGCAGCGCCGCGTAATTGAACCGATTGATCGGCGAGGGATCCGCATCGAGCTGCGACTGCGCGGTGCGCAACGGCTCCTCCACATCGCCCGCCTGGATGCGCGCGCGCAGCAGCGTCTGCGCCAGCTCTTTGTGGACGCTGTGTTTGGCGTCGTTGCCCGATGCTTCGATCGCCAGCGCGCCGCTCAGGCTGTGCACCGCGGCGGCAGGATCGTCCGCGCGCATGGCCGCGATGCCTTGGATCCTAAGTGCCGAGGGCGAGCTCGGAAAGTACGAGGCCAATCGATCGGCGAGCTGATGCGCACCGAAGACATTGCCTTCCGATCCTAAATCCGTTTCCACGTCGGCGAACTCGGCATCGAGTCCCGCCGGAGAATTCAGCAAGATCACCCGATAATGAGCGGCGGCTTCGTCGACTTTATCGAGCGCCAAGGCGGCGCGGGCCGCCGCGCGCTGAGCCTGCAATGATTTGGGGTCGACCGCGAGCCAGCGCGCCGCAACGCCGGCCATGAGCGATGGCTGCAGCGTCTCGGCCGTCACTTCGGTGGCGCGCAGCAGCAGCGCGGGATCGGTTTCATGTGCCGCCGCAGCGGCATATTGAATCGCGGCCACGCGCGGTTCCTGACGCGCTAGGGCTATCTCACCCGTGACGGTATAAAATGACTGCGGCGCCGGCTCAGGCATGGGATGAGTCGCCGCGCAGGCGCTCAAAATGAGCACACTGAAGCCCAAACCAGACCTGAGGATGAGGGAAAACGAGAACACGGCCGCACTATAGCGAAATGAATACCCCGATGCCGCGGATTCATCCTTGATCTGGCGGTGCGTCATACACCAGAATCGCTAAAATTCCCGCCAAAGCGCTTCCATGGCAGTCAATATCCTCGGCATCAACCATAAGACCGCGCCGGTCGCGTTGCGCGAAAAGGTGGCTTTCAGCGAGGATCGGCTGGTCGCCGCGCTGCGGACCTTGCGCGCCGAGTTGGGCGTCGCCGAGGCGTTGATTCTCTCGACCTGCAATCGTACCGAAGTCTACTGGTCCGGCACGGTCACGGGCTCGGAACTATCGCAATGGTTGGAACGGCATCACGGCAATAACCTCGACCTCGCCGCGAGCCTCTATGTTCACCAAGAATCGCGCGCCATCGAGCACACCTTCAGCGTCGCCTCCGGTCTCGACTCGATGGTTTTGGGCGAGGTGCAAATCCTCGGACAATTGAAGGACGCCTACCGAATCGCGCAGGAAAGCGGCAGCACCGGCCCGATCTTGAACAAATTGTTTCAGGCTGCTTTCTCGGCCGCCAAGCGCGTGCGCAGCGAAACCCGCATCGGCGCCAACGCGGTGTCGCTCGCGTCCGCCACGGTCAGCCTGGCGCGGCGCGTGTACGAGGATTTGAGCGCCCACACCGTTTTGATGGTTGGCGCCGGAGACATGAATGCGCTGACGGCGCGGCATTTCATGAGCGCGGGCGTCAAGCGCATGGTGATCGCCAACCGCACCTTGGAAAAAGCCCAGGCGCTCGCGGCCCAACTCAACGCCCACGCCGTGCCCTTGACGCAGCTGGAGCATGAATTGGCCGAGGCGGACATCGTGATCTGCTGCACGGCGAGCCCCGAGCCGCTGATCGCCAAACCCGCGGTCGAGGCGGCCATTCACACCCGGCGGCGGCGGCCAATCTTCATGGTGGACATGGCCGTGCCGCGCGATATCGACCCCAACGTGACCGAGTTGGAGGACGTCTATTTATTTTCCATCGATGACCTGCAGCAACTGGTGGACGAGAATATTCAGCAGCGCGAATTGGCGGCAGGCGGTGCGCGGCTGCTGATCAATGAAGAAGTGGCGCGTTTTCTCGCCGAGTCGCGCGCGCAGGACGCCGGCCCGGCCATTCGTGCACTGCGCCAGCAAGCCGAAGCGATTCGCCAGCAAACGGTGGAACAGGCGCGGCGCATGCTGGCGTCCGGCAAATCGACCCACGAAGTCATCGATTACCTGGCCAACACGCTTACCAACCGGCTGCTGCATGCACCCACCCAAGCGCTGCGCCAAGCGTCCGAGCTGACCGATTTGGCGCTCGCGGAGACCATCACCCGCCTTCTGACGGAAGAGCGCGACCGGCACTAGGAGCCTGCGGCGGCCCCAAGGCCGCTATAATCCGCGGCCATGAAAGATTCGATCCGGCGCAAGCTGGAAAAACTTGACGAGCGTTTCGAGGAAATCAGCCGGCTGTTGTCCGACGCCGGCGTCATTTCCAAGCAAAACCAGTTTCGCGAACTCTCCATGGAGTACTCGCGGCTCGAGGACCTGGTCGGCCGCTACCGGCGGTTTTTAGCCTTGGAGGGCGACGCTTCGACCGCGCGGGAATGGGCGGCCGACAAAGACCCGGCGACCCGCGCCATGGGCGAGGAGGAACTGGCCGACTTGAATCCGCGGCTGTTGGGCGAGGAACTCGAGCTGCAACGGCTGCTCGTGCCCAAGGATCCGCACGATGACAGCAATATCTTCCTGGAGGTGCGTGCCGGCACCGGCGGCGACGAGGCTGCCATCTTTGCGGGCGATTTGTTTCGCATGTACGCCCGTTATGCCGAATCCAAGGGTTGGGGCGTCGAGGTGCTGAGCGAGAGCCCCGGCGAACACGGCGGCTACAAAGAGGTCATCAGCCGCGTCATCGGCCGCGGCGCATATTCATTGCTCAAATTCGAGTCCGGCACCCACCGGGTGCAGCGCGTTCCGGCCACCGAGGCACAGGGACGCATTCACACCTCGGCGTGCACGGTGGCGATCTTGCCGGAATTGGAAGAGGTCGAGGCGGTGGACTTGAATCCGGCGGACCTGCGCATCGATACCTATCGATCTTCCGGCGCCGGCGGACAGCACGTGAACAAAACCGACTCGGCCATCCGCATCACGCATTTGCCCACCGGCATCGTGGTGGAATGTCAGGACGAACGCTCGCAGCACAAGAACCGTTCGCGCGCCCTGTCCCTGCTCAAAGCCAAGCTCCTGTCCGCGGAACGCGAGAAGCAGCAAAGCGCCCAGGCGCAGTCGCGCAAGCTGCAGGTCGGATCGGGCGATCGCTCCGAACGCATCCGCACCTACAATTTCCCTCAAGGGCGCGTGACCGATCATCGCATCAATCTCACGCTGTACAAGCTCGACGACGTGATGAACGGCAACCTGGACGAATTGGTGCGCGCGCTCAATCAAGAGCATCAAGCCGAAGAGCTGGCGCACCAAGTCGAATGAGCGCCGTGGCCACGATCGCTGAAGCCGTGCAGCACGCGGCGCTGACCCTGAAGCCGCACAGCGAATCGCCGCGGCTCGATGCCGAATTGCTGCTGGCCAACCTGCTGGGCCTGCCCCGTGCGGCATTGATAACGCGCGGCGCCGACACGGTTGCGTCGAGCGACGAGAACGCCTACGCCGAGCTGGTTCGCAGACGCGCCGCCGGCATGCCGATTGCCTACCTCACCGGCACCCGCGAGTTTTGGTCGCTGCCGCTCAGCGTCTCGCCCGCGGTTCTGGTGCCGCGGCCGGAAACCGAAGTTCTGGTCGAGCGCGCATTGGCTCTGCTGCCCGGCGATGCGCCCTGCTCGGTGTTGGACCTTGGCACCGGCAGCGGCGCCATTGCGTTGAGCCTCGCGCACGAGCGTCCGCACTGGGCGATCACCGCGATCGATGTCTCACCCGCGGCGCTTTACATCGCCGCGCAAAATGCCCGAAGCCTGAAGCTGCAGGTTCAATGGCGGCAGGGCAGCTGGTTCGGGCCGGTGGCGGCCGAGCGATTTCATTTGATCGTCGCCAATCCGCCCTACCTCGCCGCGAACGACCCGGCGCTCGGCGCGCTGCGCGCGGAACCGGCGCTGGCGCTGGTCGCCGGCCCCACCGGACTCGAGGCGCTCGGCGCCATCATTGCGCAGGCGTCCCGGCACCTGCATGCGCGCGGCTGGCTGGCCTTGGAGCATGGCATCGACCAAGCGCCGGAGGTCGCGCGGTTGCTCGGGCAGCACGGTTTTGATTCGATTTCTACGTACCCGGATTTTTCAGGCAGACCCCGCGTCACGCTGGGCGTTCACACACAACACTAGGAATTCCTATGATCCGCTTCGAAACCAGCTTGGGCGACTTCACCATCGAACTGTTCGAGAAGGAAGCGCCCGAATCGGTCGCCAATTTCACCCGCTACATCGACGAGGGCTTCTTCGATGGCACGATTTTTCACCGCATCGTTCCAGGCTTCGTCATTCAGGGCGGCGGCTTCACGGAGGACATGACGCAAAAGAAAACCAAGCCGCCGGTCAAGAACGAGGCCGACAATGGCCTGAAGAACAAACGCGGCACGCTGTCGATGGCCCGCACCAATGACATCAACAGCGCCACCTCGCAGTTCTTCGTCAATCTGAAAGACAATGACTTTCTCGACCACTCGCGCGGCAATTTCGGATACGCCGTGTTCGCCAAGGTGACCGAGGGCATGGATGTGGTCGACAAGATCGCGGCGGTGAAAACCGGCCGCAAGCGCGGCTTCGACGATGTGCCGCTGGAAGCGGTGACGATGAAAAGCGTCAAGCGAGTGAAACCCTAACGGGCGTGGCGCAAAAAAAGTCATTTTTTCGGCGGCTGGCGCTATCGATCTTAGGGGTACTGCTGTTTTGCGTCGCGGCCAGCGTCGCTGCCGTCGCGCTGCTGCGCTGGGTCGACCCGCCGTACAGCGCCTTCATGGCGCAGACACAGCTGGCCGCGTGGGCGAAGCGCGATCGCACCTATGTGTTTCGTCATCGCTGGGTCGACTTGAATCAGATCTCGCCGAATCTTCCGTTGGCCGTGGTTGCTTCCGAAGACCAGAAGTTTCCCGAGCACTGGGGCTTCGACGTGGAAGCCATCGAGAAAGCCTACGAGATGAATCAGCACAGCCATCGCATTCACGGAGCGAGCACCATCAGCCAGCAGGTCGCGAAGAATCTTTTCCTATGGTCGGGGCGCAGCTACTTTCGCAAGGGGCTGGAAGCGTATTTCACGGTCTTGATCGAGGCCTGCTGGCCGAAGCGGCGGATTTTGGAAATCTACCTGAACATCGCCGAATTCGGTTATGGCGTGTACGGCGCCGAAGCCGCGGCACAGCGCTTCTTTCACATCCCCGCAGCCAAGCTGACGCGCAGCGACGCCGCGGTGCTCGCGGCGGTGTTGCCGAACCCGCAGCGGCTCATGGCCGCGGCGCCCTCCGCCTACGTGCAGCAGCGGCGCGACTGGATCCTAGGACAGATGCAGGCGCTCGGCGGCCCCGAAATGCTGGGTGAGATCGACGCCTACCCGAGCCGGCGCCGCTAGGATTCGCTCCAGAATCTCCGGGATCTCGAACACCGCCCGATTGCGAATGCGCCGCACGCCGGCGCGATACAGCTCGATGTGATCCGCGACTTGCGCGACGCCGTGGCGAATGCCCTTGAACGAATCGAGCACAACGCCAACACCGTTCTCCTCGATCCATTCGGTGTTGTAGCGCTCCTGCGGCATGGTCCAGGCATTGCGCACCACGATCACCGGCAGGCACTGCTGCACGGCCTCGCTGAGGCTGCCGGGACCCGGCTTGCCGACGAAGAAATCGCTCAATTGCATGTAGTAGCCGATCTGCGAGGTGAAGCCGACGATCAGTCGCGGCGCCGCGGCGCGCATGGTGCGCAGTTGCTCCGCGAGCACGGTGTTGTGCCCGCACGCCAAGATGAGCTGCACGTCGTCGAGCCGCTTGGCAATGCCGCGCATGAGCCGCGATCCGTGGCCGCCGAACATCACCATGCCGGTCGGGCGGTCCGGATCGAGGGCAAGCTTCAGCATTTCCGCGCGCCGGTCGAGCTTCAAGTCGCGGTAAAACGTCGGATTGATGATCATCCCGGAGGTCTCGTGAACGAAGCAGTCGTCCCGGATGACGGAACGCGCCTGGGCCGCGGCGCGCGGGGTTCCGCAAATGAAGTGCTGTGCCTGATCGGGCTCGATCCAAAAGTGCGGCGGGAAATCGGCCAAATCGGTGAGAATGGTCGCATAGGGAACCCGGCTGTCGGCGAGCCTCGCGGCCTGGTACATGGCGCGGTTGAAATTGGGCACCATGGAAACGATCAAATCGGGCCGCGTCGCCTGCCAATGCCGCCGCAGCTGGCTCACCAAGGATTTGTGGCTCAAACGAATCAGCATCTGCAGGATGCGCAGCTCCTGGGCCAATCCCAAGGTCCAGCCGCGCGCGAGCCGCACGTTATAGTAATCTTCCGGCCTGACGCCGGTGGTTTTGCGAAATATGTCTTGGGGATCGAGGACTTCGAACAAATTGACCAGCCTGACCTGCCAATCTTTGTATTGCCCGCGAATGGCCGTCTCGAGGGCGACGGCGGCGGAGCGATGTCCTCCTCCCGCATTGACGTACACCAGATCGATCGTTGTCATTCGCGTTCATTTTGGGCCCCCAGTGTGACCAACCGATGAAATCCCTGCTTTTTGCGGCGCTGTTCGTGCTCATCGGCGCCGCCGCCGCCGCTCCGGCGCACTTGAGCCACGGCCGCTTCAAGGATTTGGCGGTTTACAGCCCGTCGGGACCCGCGTCGAGCTTTGTGCTGTTCTTGTCCGGCGATGAGGGCTGGAACCGCGGCGCGGCGAACTACGCGGAGCAGCTGGCGCAGCAAGGCGCCATGGTGGTGGGCATCGACCTGCCGCAATTCAAAGCCTCGCTGGAAGCCGACGGCGGGGACTGTGTATTCCCGGATGGCGATTTGGAAAACTTGAGCCACTTCGTGCAAGCCTATTTTCACAACAGCACCTATCTTGCGCCGCTGCTGGTGGGTATCGACGCGGGCGGCAGCATGGCTTACGGGGTTTTGGCGCAGGCGCCGCCCGACACTTTTGCAGGCGCCCTCAGCGTCGGCTTCTGTCCGCACCTGAAATTGGATGAGCCGCTGTGCAAAGGATCCGGCCTCGAATTGACGCATGGTGCCCGCGGCAGCGGCTTGGATTTCCGGCCCATCAAATCCTTGAGCAATCCCTGGGTGGTGCTGCGCGATGCGGAGAGCCGCGCTTGTCCGGTGGAGATAGCGCAAGATTTTGTCTCGCGCGTGCATGGCGCGGCCATCGCGGTGCTGCCGAGTTTGAACGAGCGGCCCGTCAACGCGGCGTTCGCCAAACTGGCTGCCGCAAACAAGAATCGCATGTTGGCGCCGCCCGCGGCGCTGGGCGATCTGCCGGTCATCGAAGTACCCGCGCTGAGCAGCGCACCCTCCTCGGATTCCTTGGCCATCATCATGTCCGGCGACGGCGGTTGGGCGGGCATCGATCGCGACATCGCCGCCGCGTTGAGCGCGAAAGGCATTTTCGTGGTGGGGCTGGACTCTCTGCGCTACTACTGGACCAAGCGCACGCCGGAAGGGCTGGCGGCGGATACCGACCGGATGATCCGCTACTATCTCGCGCACTTGAACAAGAAGCGCGTGCTGCTCATCGGTTACTCGCAGGGCGCCGATGTGTTGCCCTTCGCGGTGAACCGTCTGCCGGCGGCGACCAAGGCGCGCGTGTCGTTGATGGCGATCTTGGGGATGTCCGAGCACGCGCTGTTTGAATTTCACGTCAGCAGCTGGATTTCGGACGACAAGTCCGGTCCCGCAACTCTCCCTGAGGTGAGCCGAATCACGGGCGTCCCGATACTGTGCATTTACGGCGAGGACGAGCATGACTCGCTGTGCCCGAAGCTGGACCCCGGTAAGGTCAAGATCGTGAAGGTCAAGGGCGGCCATCATTTCGACGGCAACTATGCGGCCCTCGCCGACGACATCCTGGCGGCCGCCACTCCTTAGCTAAATGCGCCCTTCCGCCGCCATCCAGTCATAGCAGTCCTTCACCATCTCCTTGAGCGGGGTGACTCTATAGCCCAGCTCGCGCTGCGCCTTGACCGAGGCGGTGCTGACCCGCCGGCTCATCAAACCGGCCATTTCCGGCGTGATCGGGGGCGCCTTGCCGGTGAAGCGGCTGGCGAAATCCGCCGCGACGGCGATGAGCCGCAACAACGCCATGGAAGTCTCTTTTTGCGGCGCGGGTTTGCCCAGGAGCGCGGCAATCTCCTGCACCAGCTCCATCATGGTGCGGTTTTCGCCGCCGAGCAGGTACGCGCCGCCGTTCTGTCCTTTGTCGGCGGCGGCAATATGTGCCGCGACGACTTCGCGCACGTGCGCAAAGGTCAACAGCGAGGGCGGGACGCCGGGGAGCTTGTCGTCGCGCACCATCACGAACAACCGGGACCAGGTCCCGATGTCATACGCGCCCATGATGGCGCCCGGCTGCATGATGACAACCTCCAGGCCCTTCGCAGTGGCAGCGCGCGCCAGCTCCTGTGCCCGCCACTTCGTTCTTTGATAATTGACGCTGGAATTTTCCGCAAGGCTGGGGGTCTGTTCGGTAATCTCGCCGTCCACCAGTCCGTAGGCGGAAATCGACGAGGTCACCACCAGCCGGCGCACGCGCTTGGCCAACGCGGCCTCGACGACATGACGCGTGCCATCGACATTGTCGCGGGTCTGCCGGGCATTGCCGCCGCGCCACATATTGGTGTTGCCGGCGACGTGGAAAACGGTATCGGTGCCCGGCGGGATGGCCGCCGAAAGCGACGCAGGATCGCTCAACTCGCCGACCGCGAGTTTCGGCCGAAATCGTTTCAGCAACTTAAGATCCGAGGAGGGGCGATGCAGAGCGGTCACATCCCAACCGCGAATCATCAACTCCTTGACCATGTTGAGACCCACAAAGCCGGTCCCGCCGGTGACGAAGGCCGCCCGGCCCGATCTAGGCGGCATCGGCCGAGTCTCCGGCCTCAGGCTCGTAGCCCAACAGCGGCGCCAACCAGCGCTCCGCTTCGCTCACCGTGAATCCCTTGCGTTGCGCATAGCTCAAGACCTGATCGCGGTCGATTTTACCGACGCCGAAATAATGCGCTTTCGGGTGAGAGAAATAAAACCCGCTCACCGCCGCTGTGGGCAGCATCGCAAACGATTCCGTCAAATGTAAACTCGCGTTGCGCTCCGCATCGAGCAGCCGCCAAAGCAACGCCTTTTCCGTGTGGTCGGGACAGGCCGGGTATCCCGGCGCCGGACGGATGCCTTGATATTCCTCGCGGATCAAGCCGGCACTGTCCAAATGTTCCCGCGGCGCGTAGGCCCAGAATTCGCGCCGCACCCGCTCGTGCAGCCGTTCCGCCAACGCCTCCGCCAAGCGATCCGCGAGCGCCTTGAGCATGATGCTGCTGTAGTCATCATGCTGCGCTTCGAAGCGCGCAATATGTTCATCGATGCCGATTCCGGCGGTAACCGCGAAGGCGCCGAGGTAGTCGGCGCGGCCGCTTTGCGCCGGCGCGATGAAGTCGCTCAAGCACAGCTGCGCCTGATCCTGCGGCTTGGCTTTCTGCTGGCGCAAATGGTGCAATCGCAGCTCGACGCTTTGCCGCCCCTCGTCCCGGTACACATTGATGTCGTCATCGCCCACGCTGTTGGCGGGGAAGAAGCCGATGACGGCGCTGGCCTTGAGCCATTTTTCGGCGATCAAAGTCCTCAGCATGCGCGTGGCGTCCGCATACAGGCCGCGCGCCGCCTCACCGACGAGCTGGTCTTGCAGGATATCCGGAAACTTGCCGGCGAATTCCCAGGCATTGAAGAACGGCATCCAGTCGATGTACGCCGCCAGCTCCTGCAGCGGATAGTCATCGAAAGCTTTGACGCCGAGAAAGGTGGGCACCGGCGGCGCATAGGCCGCCCAGTCGATCTTGAATTTCTTGGCGCGCGCCTGGGCGAGCGACAACTGCGGCGCCTTGGCGCTCTTGTTGCGATGCTGCTCGCGGCGCCGTTCGCTCTCCGCCTTGATGCTCGCGATGTAGGCGTCGCGCGAGCTCTCCGTGACCAGCTGTTGGCACACTCCGACCGAGCGCGATGCATCCTTGACGTACACCACCGCGCCCGCGTACTGCGGATCGATCTTCACCGCCGTGTGCGCCGGCGATGTGGTGGCCCCGCCGATCAACAGCGGCTGCTTGTAGCCCAAGCGCTGCATTTCCTTGGCGACATGCACCATTTCATCCAGCGACGGCGTAATGAGTCCCGACAGCCCGATGAGATTCGCGCCTTCGCGCGTCGCGGTCTCGAGGATTTTCTCGCACGACACCATGACGCCGAGGTCGATCACTTCGAAGTTGTTACATTGCAGCACCACGCCCACGATGTTCTTGCCGATGTCATGCACATCGCCCTTCACAGTGGCGATGACGACCTTGCCGTTGGAGCGGCTGGCGCCGGATTTCTCCTTTTCGATGTACGGGATCAGCACGGAAACGGCTTTCTTCATCACGCGCGCCGATTTCACCACCTGCGGCAGGAACATCTTGCCCGCGCCGAACAGATCGCCGACCACGTTCATGCCGTCCATCAAGGGACCTTCGATGACATCCAGCGGACGGGAGGTCTGCAAGCGCGCTTCTTCCGTGTCCTCGAACACGAACTCGTCCAGCCCTTTGATCAAGGCGTGCTGCAAGCGCGCGGCGACGGGCAGCTTGCGCCATTCCAGATCATCGCCGCGCTTCTGGGCGCTGCCGCCCTTGTAGCGCTCGGCGATCTCCAACAGCCGCTCCGTGGCGTCCGCGCGGCGTGCCAGGATCACGTCTTCCACGCGCTCGCGCAGCTCGCGCTCGATCTCTTCGTAGATGGCGAGCTGGCCCGCATTGACGATGCCCATGGTGAGCCCGGCGCGGATGGCGTGATACAGAAAGACCGAGTGCATGGCCTCGCGCACCCGATCGTTGCCGCGGAACGAAAACGAGACATTGCTGACGCCGCCGCTGGTATGCGCCGCGGGCATGCGCTCTTTGATGGCCGCCACCGCCTCGATGAAGTCCAGGCTGTAGCGGTTGTGTTCCTCGATGCCGGTGGCCACCGCGAAGATGTTCGGATCGAAAATGATGTCTTCGGCCGGAAACCGGATGCGCTCGGTCAAAATCCGGTACGCGCGCTCGCAGATGCTCACTTTGCGCTCGAGGGTGTCGGCCTGGCCCTTCTCATCGAAAGCCATCACCACGACCGCCGCCCCGTAGCGCAAGCACAGCCGCGCATGCGTGAGAAACGCTTCCTCGCCTTCCTTCAGGCTGATGGAATTGACGATGCCCTTGCCCTGCACGCATTTCAGGCCCGCCTCGATCACGGACCATTTCGACGAGTCGATCATGATGGGAACGCGCGCGATGTCCGGTTCGCCGGCGATCAGGCTCAGGAATTTCACCATCGCGGCCTGCGAGTCCAGCATGCCCTCGTCCATGTTCACGTCGATGATTTGCGCGCCGTTGGCCACCTGTTGACGCGCCACCTCGACCGCGGCCGTGTAATCGCCCGCTTCGATCAACTTGCGAAACTTCGCCGATCCGGTCACGTTGGTGCGCTCGCCGACATTGACGAATAAACTCCGCGCATCGATGGTCAAGGGCTCCAAGCCGCTCAAGCGGCAGGCCGATTCGATGCGGGGCAGGACGCGCGGCGGCAATCCCGCCACCGCGCGCTTCACCGCCAAAATATGCTCGGGAGTTGTGCCGCAGCAGCCGCCCACCATATTGACGAAGCCGCTCTGCGCGAACTCGCGCAGCGTCTCGGCGGTTTCCGCGGGCGTTTCGTCGTACTCGCCGAAGGCATTGGGCAATCCCGCATTCGGATAAGCGCAGACGTAGGTTTCGGCGATGCGCGCCAGCTCCTCGATGTAGGGCCGCAGCTGTTTGCCGCCGAGCGCGCAATTCAGTCCCACCACCAGCGGCTTGGCGTGCCGGATGGAATTCCAAAATGCCTCGGTCGTCTGTCCCGACAAAGTGCGGCCGGACGCATCGGTAATGGTGCCCGAGACGATGATGGGCAGCTCCTCGCCCACTTCGTCGAACACCTGTCGGACCGCGAACAGCGCCGCCTTGGCATTCAAGGTGTCGAACACGGTTTCGATCAAAATCATGTCCACGCCGCCCGCCATCAGCGCTCGCGTGACCTCGGAATACGCCGCCACCAATTCGTCGAAACTGATGTTGCGAAACCCCGGATCGTTCACGTCGGGCGAGAGCGAGGCGGTGCGGTTGGTGGGACCCAGGGCCCCGGCGACGAAACGCCGTACGCCGCCGGCGCTGTACTCGTCCGCAACCCGGCGGGCCAGGCGCGCCGCTTCATGATTCAGCTCGCCGACCATCGCCTGCATGCCGTAATCCGCCTGCGAGACCGCGGTGGAATTGAAGGTATTGGTGGATATGACATCGGCGCCCGCATCGAGGTAGGCGCGATGAATCCCTTCGATGATGGCCGGCTGCGTGAGGCTCAGCAGATCGTTGTTGCCGCGCAGATCGCTGCGCCAGTCTTTGAATCGCTCGCCGCGAAATTGCGCTTCCGTGCAACGATGCCGCTGGATCATGGTGCCCATGGCGCCGTCGAATATCACGACGCGCTGCTCGAGCAGCGCGGTGAAGCTCATCGTCGTGGACCTGGCTTGAGGCATCACGCCACCCGGGCTTGGCTGACGCGCGGCCTGATTCCTAGGGCATGGCAGATTGCATAGGCCAATTCGGCGCGGTTCAAGGTGTAGAAGTGAAACTCATCGACGCCGTGTTGGCGCAGCCGCTGCACCTGTTCGATGGCGACGTTCGCGGCGATCATGCGGCGGGTATCGGGATCGTCGTCAAGTCCCTCGAATCGGCTGCGCAGCCAGTCGGGAACCGATGCGCCGCAACGCGCCGCGAAGCGCAGCAATTGCGGGAAGCGCGTGATCGGCAGGATCCCGGGGACGATGCTGGCCTTGATCCCGGCGGCCACGCAACGCTCGCGATAGCGCAAAAACAAATCGGTGTCGAAGAAGAACTGCGTGATGGCGCGGCGGGCGCCGGCGTCGACCTTGCGCTTCAAATTCTCCAAGTCGGCATCGACCCCGCCGGATTCGGGATGGCCCTCGGGGTATGCCGCCACCGAGATCTCGAAATCGCCGGCTTGAGCCAACCCGCGCACCAAATCGGAGGCGTAGGCGAATCCGCCGGGGTAAGGTCGATAGCGGCCGTCGGCGGACAGATTGGCCGCCGGGGCATCGCCGCGCAGCGCCACCAAGTGCCGCACGCCGAGTTGCCAATAGGTCCGGGCAATCTGCAGCACCTCCTCGCATGAGGCGCCGACACAGGTCAAATGCGGCGCGACGCGAAGGTCGGTTTCCTGGAGCACGCGTGCGACGAATTCGTGCGTGCGCGTCCGGGTCGAGCCGTCCGCCCCATAGGTCACCGACACAAAACTCGGCCGCAGCGGGGCCAGCCGCTGTACGGCCTGCCACAGCTGCTGGGCCATGGCCTCATCCCCCGGGGGGAAAAACTCGAACGAAACGGCCGGATCGGACACGCGGTACCTTCAAGGGGACTGACTCGACATTAAGCATGCAAGAGCCTACGATTTGACTCAATCTCATTATTTTAATACTCGGAATGAATTAGGTTCATGCCGTCAACCGCTCTCGAAATCCGGCATTTGGAGACCTTGTTGGCCTTGGCCGAGTGCGGCAGCCTGTCCAAAGCCGCGGCGCGGCTGTTCCTGACCCAATCGGCCCTATCCCACCAGCTCAAAACCTTGGAAAGTCACTATGGGGCGGCGCTGGTGGAGAAAAACGTTCGGCCGCTGCGCTTTACGGCGATCGGACAACGGTTGTTGGGCCTCGCACGGGTGGTTCTGCCGCAGGTGGCGGAAGCGGGCCGGGATGTGGCCCGGCTGGCCCAAGGGCACGCGGGACCCCTGCGAGTGGCCGTGCAGTGCCACAACTGCTTCGATTGGCTCATGCCGGCGATGGATGCCTACCGGACTCTCTGGCCCGAGGTGGAACTCGACATCATTTCGGGATTTCTAAAAGACCCGCTGCCGCTGCTCGATCAAGGCGAAGCGGAGCTGGCCATCATCCACGACCCGCAGGAAGCCCACCCCGGCGTGGTGTTCAGTCCGCTATTTCGCTATGAAAGCGTGGCCTTGATGAGCCCGCGGCATCGGCTGGCGGCGAAGCCTTGGCTGCAAGCCGCGGATTTCGCCTCCGAAACCCTCATTACCTATCCCGTGCCGGATGAGATGCTGGATGTGATGAAGCATTGCCTCACGCCGGCGAACGTCAACCCGCGGCGGCGCACCGCGGAATTGACGGTGGCGATCTTGCAGCTGGTCGCGAGCGGGCGCGGCATCGCGGCGCTGCCCTCTTGGACCGTCGGCAACTATATCGAGCGGGGTTATGTGGTCTCCCGACCCATCGGCGAATCGGGACTGCGCTGTGAACTGTACGCCGCGACCAGTCATGCCGGTGCCGAGGCCGCCTATATAAGAGAGTTCATCGCCTTGACCCGCGCGCAAAGTTTGACGACGCTCGCCGGGGTGTCGGCGCTGTAGCGCCGGCGCCCGGGGGCGGGCGCTAACCCATATGCAAGCCGCCGTTCACGGAAAAATCGGCGCCGGTGGCAAACGCTGATTCATCGGAGGCCAGCCACGCCACGATCGAGGCGATTTCGCCCGGGTCGCCGAGCCTTCTCACCGGAATCGAAGCGACAATTTTTTCCATGACCTCCGGCTTCACCGCCCGCACCATGTCGGTGCCGATGTAGCCCGGCGACACGGAATTGACCGTGACGCCGCGGGCCGCGACCTCTTGCGCCAGCGCCATGGAAAATCCATGAATGCCCGCCTTCGCGGTCGAATAATTCGTCTGGCCGAACTGACCCTTTTGGCCGTTGACGGATGAGATGTTGATGATCCGGCCCCAACCCCGATCCACCATGCCGTCGATGACTTGCTTGGTGACGTTGAACAATGAATTCAAATTGGTGTTGATCACCGCGTCCCAGGAATCCTTGGTGAGCTTGCGAAACGTGCCGTCGCGCGTGATGCCGGCGTTGTTCACCAAGATGTCGATTTCGCCGACTTCGGCGCGCGCTTTTTGGAAGGCCGCCGCGGTCGAGTCCCAATCGGCGACGTTGCCTTCGGAGCAGTGCACGTTGTGGCCCTTTGCGCGCATCTCGCTGATCCAGCGATCCTTGCGCGTGGAGTTGGGCCCGCAACCCGCAATGACCGTGTACCCTTCGGTGCACAATCGCACGCAAATCGCCGAGCCGATGCCGCCCATGCCGCCGGTCACGTACGCAATTCTCTTTTGTTTGGTCGCCATGATCACACCTCGATGAGCTATCGCTGCAGCACGTAGTCGCCCGGCGCATCGCCGCGCACGCCGTAGCCTCTGGCGGAGTTGCCAAGCTCGGGCGGCGGCGCAGTTTGCGGCCCGGAATGCGCCGCGAGCCATTCCTGCCACCATGGCCACCATGAACCTTGATGCAAGATGGCCTGGTGGAACCACTCCTCCGCTCCACAGCTCGTCGCGGCATCCTTCCAAGTCAGCTCGCGAAAGCGCCGCCGCGGATGCACCGGACCACAGACGATGCCGGCATTGTGGCCGCCGTTCGTCAATACGTAGGTATAGTCGCTGGATCGCGTCAGCCCGCGCGCCTTATAAGTCGACTTCCACGGCGCGACATGATCGGTCTCGGTGCCGAACACCACCATGGGCAGAGTAATGGACTTCAAGTCCACGGGCCGGCCGTCGACTTTGAAGCGTCCGTTCGCCAAATCGTTCTGCAGATACAGCTGCTGCAGGTACTCGCTGTGCATGCGCCAGGGCATGCGCGTGCCGTCGCTGTTCCAAGCCATCAGGTCATTGAGCTTCTCGCGTTTGCCCTTGACATAGGTGTTGATCGCCGGGGTCCAAAGCAGGTCGTTGGAACGCAGCAAGCCGAATGCCGCGCCCATCTTGTCGCTGCTCAACACGCCGGCCTTGTGCATCACCGCTTCGAGCATCGCCAATTGGCTCGGGCTGATGAAGAATGACAACTCGCCCGGTTCGCTGAAATCCATTTGCGCAGCCAACAAGGTCATGGATGCCAAGCGATGATCGCCGTCCCGGGCCATCGCGGCGGCGGCGATCGACAGCAGCGTACCGCCGATGCAATAGCCCACCGCATGGATTTTCGTGTCGGGAACGACGGCGCCGACCGCATCGATCGCGGCGCGGATGCCCTTGTCATGGTAGTCATCCATCCCCAGCTTGCGGTCGGTCTCGTTGGGATTTTTCCACGAGATCACGAACACCGTATGGCCCTTTTCGACCAAATAGCGCACGAAGGAGTTCTGCGGCGACAAGTCGAGGATGTAGTACTTCATGATCCACGCCGGAACGATGAGCACCGGCTCCGGATGCACCGTCGCGGTCGTGGGCGCGTACTGAATGAGCTCGATGAGCTCGTTGCGGAAAATGACCTTGCCCGGCGTGACGGCCACATTGACGCCGACTTTGAAGTTCTCCGTGCCGACCGGCTGATCATGCTTCAAGGTTCGGCTCACGTCCTCGAGCCAATTCTGAAAGCCGCTCACCAGGTTTTGCCCGGATTGCTCACGGGTCAATTCCAAGAGTTCCGGATTCGACATCAAGTGATTGGCGGGCGAGGCCGCGTCCAGCACTTGGCGCGTGGAAAATCCGATGAGATCGGCGCTGCGCGGAGTCATGCCCGGAACGTTGCTAGTCGCCTGCTGCAGGACCTTGGCCCAGTTAAGGTAGCCTCGCGCCATCATATTGAAAGGCCACTGCTTCCAAGCGTCGGCGGAGAAACGCGCGTCGTCCGCGGCCGGCGCCAGCGCTTGACCGGTCGAGGCCTGCATGGCGAAGGAAAAATTGTCCATCATGGCTTTGAAGGCCGTGTGGGCGATGTCGGTTTGCTTTTGCGGTGCCTGCGCGATATTGAGGTACCAATCCCACCATGCCTGCGCATAGTCGTCCGGCGCCAGACCTCCGGTGATCGCGGCCAATTGCGCACGCATTTCGCGGCTCATTTGTTCTTGAGTGCTCGAACTTTCAGATTCAGCCATGGACCTCTTCCCCCAAGAGTTCATGATGGCACGCGCGCTGGTGCCTGTAAAAAAAAGGGCGACCGTGGTCGCCCTTTTCCTTAACGCGCTAAACTTGAGAGTTAGGCGGCTTTCTTCGCCTTCTCGGCGACCTTGGCGCTGGTTTCGTCGAACCACTGGCTCATGGCGCCTTGGGATTCAGTCGCAATCTTGCTGAACTCTTCCGCGCGGGCGCGCAGCTTGTCGCTCAAGCTCAAATTCAGCGAGGTCTGTTGACCGATCAGGTCGGCGGCCGACTTCGGACCGACGCTGGCCTTGGCCTGCGCGAGGCTCCACTCCAGGTAATCACCGGCAACGGCAAACTGGTAATGGGCCAGACGTTCCAAGGTCTTCAAGCCTTCCTGCTGCGCGCGATAGACGGGCGCCATGGCGGTCTTGTAGGTTTCGAACAGGGTGCTGAAATCGAATGTGGGCTGGGTCATGGGGGTTCCTTTAACTGGCAAAAAAATAACTCGATGGGCACATTATACACAAAAAAGTATGCAGTGCAAAATATTTCGCCCGAGAAATTACCGCCGCTGTATATCCACCTATAATGTTGATATATAAAGTAAATAATAATTTCATAGTACTCCGCTTGATGGTGCTATCGCTCGATTTTAATGCATTGCAGCGCTCGATCCGCCGGCCGGCCCGCGTTGTCCCAGCGTCGCGGATCTGAGAGGATCGAAACATGCGGTTGCAGCACCTCATCGACGCCCTGGAAGAGTTCTGCGCGCTGCAGGGTGTCTCGGTGTTTCGCACCGCATTGAGCGCCTGGGTGGTGGGCCGCATGGATGAGAATCAGATCGTTCTACGCAGCGGGCTCAGCAAGGAATCGCAATTGCTGACGCTGATCCACGAGCTGACGCACTTCCTCGCGCACCGGCCCGACGCGCAACTCAATCGCACCGTTTGTGAGTACGAAGCGGAGGCGGTGGAGAATTTGCTGGCGGCGGAGCTGGGCCTTCGAGGCCGGGACGCCGCGATCGACCTGGATGCGGCCACGGACGATCTGCTGGCGTGCTCGGTGGTGCGCGTGCGCTGGGTGGCTAGGACTCTGCTGAGCGCGGTTCAAGGCCCACACTACGCGGCGCATGTGCACGCCGCGGCGCCGATCCCAGCAGCGCCCATCCAGACCGATCGACTACAATCGCAGGCCGCCGTCCAGATCTAGACAGCGCCCGGTGAAGAAATCGTTTTCAATGATGAACTGCGCCGCGTGCGCGATCTCGTCGGGCTGGCCCAAGCGCTTCAGCGGCACCGGCGCGATGACCTTCTCCAGGACTTCCGGTTTCATCGACGCGAGAATGTCGGTGTGCGTGAAGCCGGGCGCGATGCTGCCCACGCGTATTCCATAGCGCGCGAGTTCCTTGGCCCACACCACCGTCATGGAGGCGACGCCGGATTTGGCCGCCGAATAGTTCGACTGCCCGGCGTTGCCGTGGCGCGAAATGCTGGAGATATTGATGATCACCCCGCCCTTGGCGAGCTTGATCATGCGTTCGGCGGCTTCGCGGGCGCATAAAAACACGCCGGTCAGATTCACATCGATCACCGCCCGCCATTGCTCCAGCGACATCTTGCCGACGACCTCTCCGTCCTTCACCTTGATCAACAGGGCATCCTTGACGATGCCGGCATTGTTGACGATCACATCCAAGGAGCCGAAGTCGCGCACTACCGCATCGAGAGCGGCCGCAACATCGGCTTCGCGCGAGATATCGGCCGTGTAAGCCTGTGCGCGCACCCCAAGATCGAGGCATTGCTGCGTGGCTGCCGCCAAGTCCGCTGCGTTCAAATCCAGCAGCGCAATGTTCGCGCCCTGGGTGGCGAAGCGCACGGCGAGCGCTCGCCCGATGCCGCGTCCGGCGCCGGTGATGACGATGGTTTTATCTTTGATCTTCATGGGACTCGCTTAAGTTTTGGGCGGTGGTTCTTTTTCCGGCTCGGGCGGCTTAGGCGTGGCGCCGGCAAAGGCCGACATCATCGAAGCCTGAATCTTTGACCATTGATCCATGTTTTGGCGCGCGAATTCGGCCAACGGCGCCATCGGACCGGTGAGGGCCTTGGTCATCTCGGCGCGCATCGCCTCTTGCTGGCGAACCAAGCGCGCCGACGCTCTGCTCCATGTACTTGGTGAGCATTTCCTGCACGGGATTGCCATAGAAACGAATGATGGCTTCCAACAATTCGGTGCTTAACACCGGCGTACCGTACTGATCTTGCTCGGCGATCACCTGCAGCAGTACCGCACGAGTCAGATCCTCGCCGGACTTGTCATCCACCACCTTTACTTTTGCCCCTGAGACGATCATTTTGCGGATGTCTTCCAAGGTGACGTGACGGCTTTCGGTCGAATCGTATAGACGCCGATTCGCGTACTTTTTGATGAGGCGTTCGTTTGACATATTGTTAATTGCGATGCTTTAGCCAGCGGACTCCCGAGCCGCCTTAGCATAGCGCCATAAGTATGCAATGCACAATCGCTTAAAACTGGGATTTGTCCCGTGAAATTGATAAATCAATGCATCGCATAGAACTTGATATGAGCGCCCAGGCCCCTTTTCAAGCGCCAATCCCATTAGCGCCGACCTTTTGAAAGCCTGGGTCGATCAGGCCGGCGCGTTTCAAAACATCTTTGCCGGGTTTGGCCGATCGCTCGACCGCGCCGCTCCGCCTTCCATGGCTTCCGCCACTTCTCGCCCCGTGGAAGAATTTCGTGGAGCGGATGGGGATGGGCGGATTCGACCCGGGCAGATGCTTCCCCGGCATACCGGCTCTGGGGCTTGTCGCGGGAGTGTCAGGAGACCGCGGCGCGACTACGTCGATCTGAGCCAGCAATTTCAACAGCGCTATGCCGATTTCGCGCAGCAGAACGCCATCCATCATGCAGGATGCTTTTCACGTCCTGAAAAAACGGCTCGGATCGGCCACCGTCGCCGCGCAATACACCTGCCGAACTCTACGACGCGTGGATCGACAGCGCTGAAGGCACGTACGCGCAAGCCGCGCACAGCGAGGCTTTGCGCGCTCACTCGCCGAGCTATGCAATATTTCGAGCGCGTTCAAAGTTGAGCGCGGAAAATTGACCGAACAAATTGCGCGGCATCTGGACTTGCCGAGCAGAGCGGAAGTCGACACCTTGCATCGTCAAGTTCGCGCCCTCACGGACGGCGATTCGCGCCGCGGCGAACGGCGGCAGCCACATCAGGTGCCGCCGCATCGGGCGCCGCGGCATCGGGCCGCGGCGAATGCTTCCAAACCGCCGCGCAAACCGCGCCGCAAGCGCGCCAAAAAATGAGCGCCTCCTCCGAGTCCCTGGCGGAATATGCTGCAAAATGCGGCGGCGATGCAAGAAAGCGGGCGAGCGGTATTGCGGACTCTGCTGGGAATGGGCGACGTCGAAGTCGGCACCTCCGAAAAGCATTGCGTGTCAGCGAGGACAAGATTCGGCTATACCGCTATTCCGCACTTGCACGATCCGCAAATTTGAAACCCGTGCTCATTTGCTACGCGATGGTCAATCGGCCCTATCTGCTCGACCTGCAGCCGGACCGGTCTTTCGTTCGCGAACTGCTGCTCTCCGGACTCGATGTGTATCTGCTCGATTGGGGCTATCCGGACGGCGCGGACCGGTTCCTGGGCCTCGATGCCTACGTCGATGGCTACCTGCGCCGCTGTGTCGAATTCGTACTCGAGGAGTACGGCATCGAGTCGCTCACCTTGCTCGGAGTCTGCCAGGGCGGCACCATGAGCCTGTGCTATGCGGCGCTCGAGCCCGAGCAAATCGCTCGGCTGATTACCATGGTGACGCCGGTCGATTTCAAAACTCCTGAAAACCTGCTGTCGAAATGGGCGCAGCACATCGACGTTGGACCTTTGACGCAATCGGGAAATGTATCCGGAGATTTCCTGAATCTGGTGTATTTGTCGCTGATGCCGTTTCGCCTCACGCAACAGAAGTACGTCAACCTGCTGCAAATGCAGGGCGACCGAACGCAGCTCGAGAATTTCATGCGCATGGAAAAATGGATATTCGACAGCCCCGACCAACCGGCCGCCGCATTTCGCGAGTTCATCCAGTGGTTCTTTCAGGAAAATCGGCTCATTCGCGACGAATTGACGCTGGCGGACCGGGCCGTGCGCCTGAAAAACGTCACTGCCCCGGTGCTGAACATTTTCGCCTCGAAGGATCATCTGGTGCCCCCGAGCGCCAGTATTCCTTTGGGCGCGTGCATCGGCTCCAAGGATTATGAGTCAATGGAAGTGAACGCCGGGCATATCGGCCTGTATGTCGGCGGCAAGACCCGCAAGAGCGTTCCCGCCGCCGTCACGGCGTGGCTGCGGGCGCGGCGCTAGCTGCGCGATGCCTTCAAGGCGCGCACCCGCTCCCTGAGGCGCTCGAGCAAGCCGGGGCTTGCCGCCCTTGCCGCATCGTGGGAGACCGCAAAGAAGAACCGTACCATCTCCCGGCTGGCGTCGGGCCCGGCGGACTCCGCAAAACTGCCGGCGGAGCCGCCGCCCGACCACGCATGCCCCGAATCGTGCACCAGCCAGTTCTCCGCCACGACACGGCCCGCGCCATCGTGATGACGCGTGCGGGTGAAAGCGCGACCGTTGCCTTCGGCGGCGCGCGCCGTCGAGGTGTCCTCGGTGCGGCCGGAGGAGGAATCGCCCAGCCATTGGGACACGAGTTGCTCGGCGTTGCGCGAATTGACCATGAGGTCCGAATCCCCATGGAACACGATCAACGGAATGCTCTTCGCCGGCAGCTTGCTGCCGCCCGCCGCGCCATCTTTCATCGCCGCGATCGCAGCCAGGAAATTCTGGGCGGAACCGTAGGGCATCCCGGAATGAATTCCGACGGCCGCATACAAGTCCGAATACGTCGCCGCCATGATGGCGGCCATGGCGCCGCCCGCCGACATGCCGGCAATGTAGACGCACCGCGCATCGATGTTGCTGGGAACCGATCACCTCGCGCGTCATCCCGGCGATGATCGACGGCTCGCCCTGATCTCGGCGCTGATTGGCCGCGTTGAACCAGTTCCAACAGCGGGTTTGGTTGGCCGCTTCGGATTGCTCTGGATACAGAACGAACATGCGCCGCTCCTCGGCGACTGTATTCATGCGCGTGCCGCGTGCGAAATCGTCGGGATCTTGCAGGCAGCCGTGCAGCATCACCAGCAAGGGCAGCGGCTTGCCTTCCGTCTGCGACGGTATGAACAGCTTGAAGCGCCGCGATCCATGGCTGTTCCCAAAGGCGCCGTCGACGAAGGATCCCGGGGACGATGATGAAATCAAAGGAGCGATGCGGCTAACCGATCCGCGCGCTTTGGCCGCCGTCCACGGGCAGCGCCACGCCGGTGATGAATGCCGATTCGTCCGAATGCAGGAACAGCGCCGCATAGGCCACATCCCAGGCAGTTCCCATCTTGGCCTTGAGCGGCACCCGCTTGTCGCGCTCCGCGCGCAGCTCGGTTTTGGGAATATTGCGCGCTTTGGCGTGACCCTCGATCGCCATCGGCGTGTCCATGAGCCCGGGCATGATGGTGTTGACGCGAATGCCGTACTTGGCATTACCGAGCGCCAGCTGCTGTCCCAGCATGTTCATGCCGATCTTCGATAATTTGTAGGCAGTCAGCCCCGGCGCATAGGCCACCGCCGCGAGCGATGAAATATTCACGATCGTGCCGGCGCCCTGCTCGCGCATCGCCGGCAGGACCGCCCGGCAGGACAGCAGGCACCCCTTCAAATTGATTTGCATGATGCGATCGAAGGCATCCTCGGCGATGTTCTCCGGGGGCGCATCACCCGCACCCGTGCCGACGTTGTTGTGCAGGAAATCGATGCGCCCCCATGCGGCGAGGCACGCCTGCGCATAGGCTTGGGTGTCGGCCGCGCAGGTCCAATCGGCGGCGACGCATCGCGACTGGCCGCCTTCCGCGGCGATCAGCGCGGCGGTCTCCTCGGCGCGCGCCAAATCCCTGTCCACCAGCACCAGCTTGGCGCCTTCGCGGGCAAAGAGCAGCGCCGCGGCGCGGCCATTGCCGACGGTGTCCCCGGGCGTCTGTCCGGCGCCGACCACGATTCCGACCTTGCCCTCAAGCCTCACGCTTCGCCCCCGGCAGATAATCATCGAGCGGCACCCCGAGGCTGTTCAAGGCCCAGGAAACCAAGTTGTACTGGCCGATGGTAAATACCAGATCGATCATTTGCTCGGTGGAATACTTTTGCGAGAGCGCGCTCCAGGCGGCGTCCGACACCGCCGAGTGCTCGAACAAGTCATCGACCGCCTGCAGCAAGACGGCATCGTCGGCGCGCCACGGCCCCGACGGACCCAGCTTGACGGCTTCGATTTCCGCCGCAGAGATGCCTTCGCGCTTGGCGATCTCGACATGCTGCGCCCACTCATATTCCGCTTGGTTGAGCCAGCCGATGCGCAGAATGAGCAGTTCACGCTCGCGCGGCGGCAGGGTTTGCTTGCGCAGCACATGGCCGGCGAACACGGTCCAGCGCCGCACCAGATCCGGGTGATGCATCAGCACCCGGAAAAGATTCAAGTCGCGGCCGTTGACGCGATGCTTGGCGGCGGTCTCGGCGTCCTCGCCCGACAGCTGAGAAAAATCGCGCATTGCGATGCGCTGCTTTCGCTTGATCATGCTTCCCCCTCGCGGATTCTCAGTATACGGCGCTAAGGAGGCAAATAGCCGTCGCTCAAGCTCTGCAGGAACGCCACGATGTCTTCGATGTCCCGCTCGCTCAAGCGCGGTGCATCGCCGGCATGTCGATCGAAGGGCGCTTGAGTGTCCAAATTACCGATAAAGGCTTGGGGCAGATCGTCGAATTTCAAAATGCGGCCATCCGCCGCGCGCGGATACCAGCGCTGCGGTTTGCTGTCCCGTTCGGCATAGAACCGCACCACATCGCGCAGAGAATGAAACACGCCGTTGTGCAAGAACACCGGCCGGCGCGCGGCGTTGCGCAGCGAGGGCGTGCGGAACAGTCCGCAATACGCGCGCACGTGCTGCAAATCCGTGCGCCAAGGTCCGCACAAGCCGAGGTCGAAGTAGCGGCCATCGGCATTGGCGGGAATGCTTGAATTGCGCGGCGCGCCGAGCGCCGCGTAACCGAAATCGGTGAACTGCGGGAATGCGCCGTGGCGCTTGGCGCTCGGGTGGCAGCGCGCGCAGTTGCCCTTTTCAGGGTCGTTGAAGGCCGCCAAACCCCGCAATTCCTGCGCGCTCAACGCGGCCTCGCTCCTCAGATAAGCGTCGTACTTGCTGCTATAGGGATAGAACTCGGCCGGGTTTTGCTGATAGGCCTCGAGCGCCATGAGCACGCCCTTGAACGCGAGCGAGGGATTGTCGAAGACTTTCGCGCCGAAGGCCGCGCGAAATTGCGCGCCGTGGCCTGCCTGCACCTGCGCGAGCACGGCATCTTGATCCTTGTTGGCCATCTCGAAGGGCGAGAACAAGGGCAGCCGCGCTTGATCGTGAAGAGACTGCGATCTCCCGTCCCAGGTGCGGCCGCCGGCGGGACCCTGATCGACGCTGTCATCTCCCTCATCGTCGACGAAGTGCTCCGTGAAGGGCGGCGTGTTCTGGGTGTACTTGAGTGAAGGCACGGCTCGGACCCCCATGCCGCGCCCATCCGCGCCGCCGCGCTGCACCGCTCGAGCATTGGCGGGCCCGAAGTCGTGCGTTGGATCATGGCAAGTGGCGCAGGCGATTTTCCCCGACGCGGACAGGGCAGGATCGAAAAACAACTGCCGTCCCAGCGCGGCGAGCGCGAGCGCGCTCGGCATCGGCTCGAAGCTGCGGGAATAGAACGGTTGATGGGCGCCGCCGCGGCCGCTGTCGGTGTTGCGGGCGCTGTCGGTGCTGCGGGCGGCGTCTTGCGGCGCTGCGCCGGCCGCGGAGGCGGCGCCCGCCAGCGCGGCGGCCAGAAGCAGTAAGGGTGCTTGCGTCGCCGTACTCTCGCCGCGCCGCCGCTCAGTGTACGCGCGTGGGCGCGGGAACGCTGCTGTCGGCGGCCGATGGGGCCTTGAATAGCTGTTCCACATCCACCGCGTCGAAGACGTAGGCACGATTGCAAAAATCGCAGTGCACTTCGACCTGGCCGCGTTCGGCGATCACACCGCGGGTTTCGGTCTCGCCCAATCCCTGCAGCATGCCGGCCACGCGCTCGCGCGAGCACCGGCATCGAAAATAAACCGGCGAGGGCTCGAACAGGCGCAAATCGTCTTCGTTGAACAGCCGGTGCAGAATCTGCGCATCGCTCAGGGTGCGCAGTTCTTCCGGCGTCAAGGTATCCGCGATGAGCTGCACGCGCCGCCAGGCGTCCTCGATGGCCGCGGCGTCGGCGGCCGGCAGCGAGCCTGAGCCGGGAAGTTTTTGCAGCAGCATGCCCGATGCGCCCTGCGCATCCGCATGCAGCCACAGCCGCGTCGGCAGCTGCTCGGAATTCTGAAAGTAGGCCTGCAATGAGTCCGCCAAGCGCTCGCCCTCGATGGGCACGATCCCTTGATAGCGCTGCGCGCCGGCGTCGGTCTCCAGGGTAACGGTGAGATTACCGTCGCCGATGAGTTCTTTGATCCCAAGCGCCGCGCCCGCGCCCTCGCGGTAGCGTGCCAAACCCCGCACACCTAAGCCGCTGGTGCACTGTACCAGCAGCAAGTGCATCGGTCCGTCGCCCTGCAGCTGCAAAGACAGCACGCCCTCGAACTTGATGGTGGCCGCCAGCAGCAGCGAGGCCACGACCGCTTCGCCCAGCGTCTCGCGGATCGCATCCGGATATTGGCGATGCTCGATCAATGCGCGCCAGGCGGCATCCAAGTGAACGAGATGTCCGCGGATCGGAAAGCGTTCGAACAGGAAGCGGTGCAGCGTATCGCGGTCATGCATTTCCGCCGCCGCCCAACTTGAGTTTAAGCAAATCGTTGAGCTGCGCAGGATTGGCCTTGCCGCCAGTCGCCTTCTGGACCTGACCGACGAAGAACCCAAACAGCTTGTCCTTGCCCGACCGATAATCCGCCAGTTGCTTCGGGTTCGCGGCGATGACCGCATCGATCACGCTTTCAATGGCGCCCGCATCGGTAATTTGCCGCAAGCCCTTGGCCTCGATGATGGCATCCGCCGGCTTGCCCTCGCTCCACATGGCCTCGAACACTTCCTTGGCGATCTTGCCGGAAATCGTGTTATCCACGATTCGATTCAAGAGCCCCGTCAAGTGCGCCGGATCGACCCGCGAATGTTCGATTTCGACGGCGTCGCGATTGAGCGCGCTCGACAGTTCGCCCATGACCCAGTTTGCCGCCAGCTTCGCGTGGCTCGCACCCTGTGCCCCCACCACCGCTTCGAAATAGGCGCCGAGTTCGCGGCTGGCGCTCAAGACGCCGGCATCGTAGGACGAGAGGCCGAAGTCGCGCGCGAAACGCGCGGCCTTCTGGTCGGGCAGCTCCGGCAGGGTCGCGCGCACCCGCTCGATGAAGGCCGCGTCGATCTCGACCGGCAACAGATCCGGGTCCGGAAAGTACCGATAGTCGTTGGCCTCTTCCTTGGAGCGCATCGAGCGGGTCTCATCCTTGTCGGAGTCGTACAGCCGGGTCTCCTGCACCACCTTGCGGCCGCTTTCCAGGAGTTCGACCTGCCGCGCCACCTCGTACTGAATCGCCTTCTCGACGAAGCGAAAGGAGTTCAAGTTTTTGATTTCGGCGCGGGTGCCGAATTTTTCCTGGCCGCGGGGCCGCACCGAGACATTGGCGTCGCAACGGAACGAGCCTTCCTGCATGTTGCCGTCGCAGATCTCCAGGTAGCGCACCAGGGTGTGGATCTTCTTCATGTACGCGACGGCCTCTTTGGCGGATCGCATGTCGGGTTCGGAGACGATCTCGAGCAGCGGCGTGCCGGCCCGGTTCAAGTCGATTCCCGACGCATTCGCCAGACCCTCGTGCAGCGATTTTCCGGCATCCTCTTCCAGGTGCGCGCGCGTAATGCCCACCGTCAAAACCTTGCCGTCGTCGAGCACGATCTTGAGCGAGCCGCGCGCGACCACCGGCAGCTCGTACTGGCTGATCTGGTAGCCCTTGGGTAAATCCGGATAAAAATAGTTCTTGCGCGCGAACACCGAGCGCCGCGCGACCGTCGCATCGACCGCCAAGCCGAATTTCACCGCCATTTCCACGGCGCGGGCATTCAGTACCGGCAGCACGCCGGGATACGCCAGGTCGACCAAATCCGCCTGGGTGTTCGGCGGCGCGCCATACGCGGTCGCGGACCCCGAGAAAATCTTCGATTGGGTCGCAAGCTGCGCGTGAATCTCCAAGCCGATGACGACTTCCCAATCGCTCATTGCTCGTACCCGCGCGGCGCGTGCCGGTGCCAATCGGTCGCCTGCTGATACTGATGCGCCGCGTTCAGCAGCTTCGCCTCCGCAAAATGCGGCCCGATGAGCTGCAAACCCATGGGCAGGCCGTCGACCAAGCCGCAGGGCAGCGAGACGCCGGGAAGACCCGCGAGGTTCGCACCGATGGTGTAGATGTCGTTCAGATACATGAGCACCGGGTCATTCATCTTGGCGCCGATATCGAAGGCCGGGGTGGGCGTGGTCGGGCCGAGCACCAGATCCACCTTCTCGAAGGCCGAACGAAAATCATTCGTGATCAGGCGGCGTGCCTTTTGCGCTTTCAAATAGTAAGCGTCGAAATAGCCGGCGGACAACACGTAGGTGCCGGTCATGATGCGCCGCTTGACCTCGGCGCCGAAGCCTTCGCCGCGCGAGCGCTTGTATAGATCCATGAGATCTATTGGATTCTCGCAGCGATAGCCGTAGCGCACCCCGTCGAAGCGCGACAGGTTCGAGGAACACTCCGCGGGCGCCACCACGTAGTAGGTCGGCACCGACAGCGGCAGATGCGGCAGGCTCACTTGCAGCGTTTCGGCGCCCAAGCCGGTGTAGATATTGAGCGCGTCCTCGATGAGCGCCGCATTGCGCGGCTCCAAGCCTTCGAAGAATTCGCGCAGCAGACCGATCTTCATACCCTTGAGGGGCTGATCCAGGGTTTTGGAATAGTCGGGTACCGGCACATCGACGCTGGTCGAATCGCGCGGATCGAACCCTGCCATCACTTGCAATGCCGCCGCCGCATCCGCTGCGCTGCGTGCGAATACGCCGGCCTGGTCGAGGCTGGAGGCGAAGGCCACCATGCCGTAGCGCGATACGCGTCCGTAGGTGGGTTTCAGCCCGGTGACACCGGTGAGCGCCGCCGGCTGGCGGATCGATCCGCCGGTGTCGGTGCCGGTGGCGAGCGGGGCCAGGCGGGCGGCGGTGGCGGCGGCCGAGCCCCCCGAGGAGCCGCCGGGGACCTTGGCAGTATTCCAGGGATTCTTCACCGGCCCGTAGTAGCTGGTTTCGTTGGAGGAGCCCATGGCGAACTCGTCCATGTTGGACTTGCCCAGCATGACCGTGCCCGCCGCCTTGAAGCGGGCGACCACGGTGGCGTCGTAGGGGGCGATGAAATTGTCCAGCATGCGCGACCCGCAGCTGGTCTTGACCCCCCTGGTGCAGAAAATATCTTTATGAATGAGGGGGATACCGAGCAAGGGACCGCGCTCGCCCGCCGCCAGCCGCACATCCGCGGCCGCCGCATCGGCGAGCGCCCGCTCGGCGGTCAGGGTGATCATGGCGTTGAGCGCAGGGTTCAGCCGCTCGATCCGGTCGATGAAGTGCCGGGTGAGCTCCGCGCTGGAAATCTGCCGCTGACTCAGGCGGTCGGCGAGTTCGCCGATAAAAAGGTTATGCAGCATCCGTCAAGAATAGCCGTTAATTTACTCGATCACCCGCGGCACCACGTACAAGCCGGCGGTTACGGCCGGCGCGTTCTGTTGGTATAGCTCGTGGTGGTCGCTCTCCACGACCACGTCGGCTCGCATGCGTTGGTGCTGGCCATCGAGTGGGTGGGCCATGGGCAACACGCCCTCGGTGTCGGTGCGCGACAACTCATCGACGAAGTTGACGATGCTCGACAAGCTGCTCACGTACACCGGCATCTCTTGCGCAGTGATGGACAGGCGCGCAAGGTGCGCGATTTTTTCGACGTCTTGACGGGTTAGGCTCATAGGGTTGGTGCTCAAAAATGCGCAGCAACTCACGCAATTTAAGCCTGGGGGATGATACACGTTGCCTTGTGATATGTCGTGTCGGTTGTTACATTAGCCGATCTTTTTTTAACCCCAAAAGTTTACGAAAAATACCCCATGTTCAAACGCCTTAGAGGTTATTTCTCCAATGACCTCTCAATCGATCTTGGCACTGCCAACACCCTCATTTACGTCCGCGAGCGCGGCATCGTTCTGAACGAACCTTCGGTGGTCGCGGTGCAGGATGAACCCACTCGGGGCGGCAAAATCATCGTCGCCGTCGGGGTCGAGGCCAAGAACATGCTGGGCCGCACCCCGGGCCATATCACGGCGGTTCGGCCGATGAAAGACGGGGTGATCGCGGATTTCACCTATACGGAAAAAATGCTGCAGTACTTCATCAAGAAGGTGCACGGCAACCGCTTTTTGAGCCCCAGCCCCCGCGTCCTGGTCTGCGTACCCTTTGGGTCCACCCAGGTCGAGCGGCGGGCCATCAAGGAATCCGCCGAGGGCGCGGGTGCGCGCAGCGTGGACATCGTCCCCGAGCCGATGGCCGCGGCGGTGGGCGCCGGCCTGCCGGTGCAGGAGGCGCGCGGCTCCATGGTCCTGGACATCGGCGGCGGCACCTCCGAGGTCGCGGTCATCTCCTTGAACGGCATCGTCTACGCCGCCAGCGTGCGCATCGGCGGCGACAAGTTCGACGAAGCCATCACCAATTACGTGCGCCGCAACTACGGCATCTTGATCGGCGAAGCGACCGCGGAGCGCATCAAGCTGGAAATCGGTTCGGCCTATCCCGGGCAAACGGTGCGCGAGATTTCGGTCAAGGGCCGCAATCTTTCGGAAGGCGTGCCGCGCAGCTTCACCCTGAACTCCAACGAAATTCTCGAAGCGCTGCAAGAACCGCTGCAAGGCATCGTCGGCGCGGTCAAGCAAGCGCTGGAACAAACACCGCCGGAACTCGGCGCCGACGTCGCGGAACGCGGCATCGTACTGACCGGCGGCGGGGCGTTGCTGCGCGACGTCGACAAATTGCTCATGGAAGAAACCGGTTTACCGGTGGTGATCGCGGACGACCCCCTCACCTGCGTGGCGCGCGGCGGCGGGCGCATCCTCGAGCTCACCGAGGAACACGGACCCGGCATTTTCGGATTGGAGTGATGCAAGCGACGAGGGATTCTTCCGCCCATGGTCGCCATTCGTAGTACCGATGCCTCGGGTCGAGTCACGGGACTTTTGTTCCGCTGCGTACTGTACGCCCTGCTCGCCCTGGCATTGATCATCGTCGACAAACGCTACGATCATTTGGGGAAAATCCGCCGGCTGCTCTCAGTGGTCGCCTATCCGGTGCAAATTGCGGTTGCCTCGCCATTCGAAGGCTGGCACTGGTTTCGCGACAGTATTACGACCCGCGATGCGCTGCGGGAGGACAAAGCGAAGCTTGAAGCGGAGCTGCGCCTGGCGCAGTTCCGGCTGCAGCGCTACGAAGCGCTCGAAGCCGAGACGCAAAGATTGCGGGCATTACGCGAAAACACGGCCGGCGTCACCGATCGCTTCCTCGTCGGCGATGTCATGAATGTGGACCTGGACGCCTTCCGCGAGCGGGTCTTGGTGGACAAAGGCGCGAGCGACGGCATTTATGTGGGACAGGCCGTGCTCGACTCAGGCGGCGTGTTCGGACAGGTTGCGCGGGTCGGGCAGCTCACCAGCGAGGTGATCCTGGTCAGCGATGCGGCGCACGCAATTCCCGTGCAGATCAACCGCAATGGGTTGCGCACCGTGGCGGTGGGAACCGGCGATACCAATCGGCTGAAGCTGCCCTACCTGCCCACGAGCGCGGATGTGGTGGCGGGCGATTTACTGGTGACCTCCGGCCTCGGCGGCGGATTTCCGGCCGGTTACCCGGTGGGCACGATCGCGGAGGTCAAGCGCGATCCGGCACAATCGCTCGCCGACGTCGATGTCAAACCCGCTGCGGCGCTCGACCGGTCGAGGGAGCTGCTGTTCGTGTGGCTCAAACCCCAGGCGACCGAGACGCTGCCGCCGCTCAAGGCCGCGCCGGTGACCAAGAAATGATGCGCGAGGCGCGAATCCGCCGCATGCCCATGGCGCTGTCGGCGCTGGTGGCGCTTGCGCTCGCGGTGGTGCCGCTGCCGGCGGTGCTCGACGCCTTCCGTCCCGATTTTCTGGTGTTGGTGGTGTTTTATTGGTGCATAGAGTCGCCGCGCGCCGGCGGATTGTCATTGGCCTTCTTCTCGGGATTGGCGCTCGATGTGATCAACGGCGTAGTCTTGGGACAGCATGCGCTCGCGCTCACGCTCATGGGCGCCTGGGCCACGCATCTGCGGCTGCGCATCCGGGTTTTTTCGATGCTGTCGCAATGTCTGGTGGTGTTCGCGCTGCTCACGGGCTATCAGTTCGTGCTCTTTTGGGTCGACGGCGCCACCGGCAACCCGGTGACCAGCTTCAGCCGCTGGCTCGCGCCCTTCATCGGCGCCTTGCTCTGGCCGCTGCTCAGCAGTGTCATGGACAAAATTCATGAGCGCTGAAACGTGATCTACGATGAATTCTCGCCGTCGCGCACCCGGCGCACCCTCACCGCCGGCGGGCGCACCCTGCGCGCACTGGGGTTGGATGGACCCTTGACCGGCGTGCTGGCCATCATCGTGGTCATCGGCATCTTGGTGGTTTACAGCGCGTCGGGCCAGAATTGGAAAATGGTGCAGCACCACCTGGTGAATATCGGCATCGCCGTGGTGGCCATGCTGGCGCTCGCCAAGTTCGCCACGCCGCAATACCTGCGCATGTTCGCGCCCATCGCTTATGTACTCGGGGTGCTGTTGTTGATCGTGGTGGATGTCACCGGACACGTGGGCAAGGGCGCGCAACGCTGGCTCGATGTCGGTTTCATGCGCTTCCAGCCGTCCGAGATCATGAAGCTCGCGGTACCGATGGCATGCGCTTGGTACATGCACGAACGGCCGCTGCCGCCGACTTTTTTGGACTTGATCGTGATGGGAGTCCTGATCGCCGTGCCGACGGCGATGATCGTGACCCAGCCGGATCTGGGCACGGCTTTGCTGATTGCGGCGTCCGGTCTCATCGTGATGCTGCTGGCGGGATTGCAAATTCGTCTGATTCTCATCGCCATACCGCTGTTGGGCGCCGCCGCGTGGGGCGCTTGGCATTTCATCCATGACTATCAGCGCCAGCGCATCTTGACCTTTCTCAATCCGGAGAACGATCGTCTCGGCGCCGGCTATCACATCATTCAGTCGCAAATCGCCATCGGCTCCGGCGGCCTCTTCGGCAAGGGCTACATGAACGGCAGCCAGGCACAGCTCGAGTTTCTGCCCGAGCGCTCCACCGACTTCATCTTTGCGGTCATCGGCGAGGAATTCGGCCTGTTGGGACAGTTGCTGATTCTGTCGTTGTACGCCGTGGTGATCGGCCGCGCCCTGTATCTTGCCATGCAGGCGCAAGGAACCTTTGCGCGCCTCACCGGCGGCGCAGTCGCCCTGAGCTTCTTCGTGTACGTATTCGTCAATTCAGGCATGGTCAGCGGCATCTTGCCGGTGGTCGGCGTTCCGCTGCCTTTGATCAGCTACGGCGGCACCTCCATGGTCACGCTGCTGGCCGGCTTCGGAATTTTGATGTCGCTGCATTCGCACCGCAAGCTGATAGGGTCCTGATCGATGCGAACTCCATTCAAAGCGGGCTTGGGTGTATGCGCCGCGCTTCTGCTGCTGGGGGCGAGGAGCGCCTCGGCGCTGGACGTCAAGCGCGCCGAGGTCAAGGAATTCATTGCGCACATGTCCGAGGCCTATCACTTCAAGAAACGCGCACTGCGCAAATTACTGAAATCGGCCGACAGTCAACCGGCCATCATCGACGCGATGTCCAAGCCGGCGGAAAAAGCCAAGCTCTGGTACGAGTATCGTCCGATCTTCCTCACGGAACGGCGCATCCGCGAAGGCACGGAATTTTGGATTGCACATCGCCAGGCGCTCGATGAGGCCAGCATCAAGAGCGGCGTCGCGCCGCAATATCTCGCGGCCATTCTCGGCGTCGAGACTTACTATGGCCGCCTGACCGGAACCTACCGGGTGCTCGATGCCCTGGCGACGCTGTCTTTCGATTATCCGCCGCGCGCGAAATTCTTTCGCGACGAACTCGAGCAATTTCTGCTGCTGACCCGCGATGCGCACCTCGATCCGAAGAGCGTGAAAGGATCGTACGCCGGCGCCATGGGCGCGCCGCAGTTCATGCCTTCGAATTACCGGCGCTACGCGGTGGACGCGAGTGCCAACGGCCGCATCGACCTGTGGAACGATTGGCCGGATGTCTGTGCCAGCGTCGGCAACTATTTGAAGGAGCACGGCTGGAACGCCGGAGAACCCGTCCTGGAAGAAGCCACCGTCCTTCCGGAGAAGGCCGGCGATTTGGATGGCCGCAAATTGGCCCTGTCGGAAACCGTCGGGTCGCTCGAGGCGAAAGGCGTCAGCTTCGAAACGCCGCTGCCGCCCGAGGCGCCTGCGATTTTGATCGCCGCCGACGAACCGGACGGCGTTCGTTGGCGCGTCGGCTACAACAACTTCTTCGTGATCACCCGCTACAACCACAGCGCGCTGTATGCCATGGCCGTCTATGAACTGGCGGCGGCCGTGAAGCAGCGCATGCTGGAGAACGACGCCGCATCGCTGGCCGGGCCCGTGGCCGCGCCGGCGCGTGTGCCCTCGGCCGTGCCCTCGGCCGTGCCCTCGGCCGTGCCCTCGGCCGTCGCTTCGGGAGTTGCCTCGGGCGCGCCACCCTTGGCCACAACCGCGACGCCGCCGTGAGATTGCCGCGCGCACTGGCGCTGCCGCTGTGCCTCGCGATCGCGGCCGGAATGGCCGGCTGCTTCAGCGCGCCGCGGCGGGGCGAGAGTCCCGCCAACCCGCCGCTGGCCCCGGCGCCGGCGCAGCGGCCGCCATCGCCCGAATCCGTACCCGACATGGTGCCGCGCTACGAGCCGCGCTCCCGAAACGGCAATCCGCCGTTTTACGATGTGATGGGCAAGCGCTACTTCGTGCTCTCCTCGAGCGTGGGCTACGTGGAACGCGGCGTCGCGTCTTGGTATGGGCCTGGTTTCCACAAGGTCCGCACCTCCACCGGCGAACCCTACGACATGTACGCCATGACCGCCGCCCATAAGACGCTGCCCATACCCGCCTATGTGCGCGTGACCAATCTGCAGAACGGACGCAGCATCGTCGTGCGCGTCAACGATCGCGGCCCGTTCGTGGGCAATCGCATCATCGATCTCTCCTACACCGCGGCATCCAAGCTCGACATGCTGCGCAACGGCACGGCCATGGTGGAGGTACGCAGCCTCGAGCCGGCCGCGAACGCACCGCTGCTGGCGCAGGCAACCGCGCCCGCTCGGGCGGCCAACGCCGCGCCCCTTGCGGCGCCGCTCACGGCAACGCCGCTCACCGCCGCCGAAGTTGCGCCCGCGGCTAATCCGCCGCCGCCCGAGAACGCCGACGCAAGCGGCGGCGCTGTTTCGACCATTCCCGTGCCCCGCGCGCTCTTTATTCAGGCAGGCGCCTTCAGCGATCCGAACAACGCCGACCGGCTCCTGGAAAAATTGCGCGGCCGCGGCTATGGCAAAGTATTCGTGCGGGACAATGAAATAGCGGGCCGCAGAATGTACCGGGTGCGCATCGGTCCCGTTGCGGACGTCGCCGAGTACGATCGCATCGTCGCGGCGCTCGAGCGCGCCGGCATCAGCGATGCGCATCTGGCGCTCGACTGATCGCTATTGCCGGCGGCGATCCCGTAATATAGCCGGCCTTTATTGGGGTGTTCATCAACCATGGTTCGTTCCGTTCTTGTCAGCTTGAGTTTTGCCGTGTTCTGCAGCGCGACCTGCTGGGCCGCGAAGCCTCACCATAAACATGGTGCGGCGGCACCGGCTGCGGCGCCCGCCGCGCCGGCGGCGGCCGCGCCCGCCGTGTCCGTACCGCTGGTGGCGGGGATGGCCATTCCAAATCCTCCGCAAGTCGATGCGCACGCTTACATTCTCGCCGACTATCAGACCGGCAAGGTTCTTGCGGCGAGCAATGCGACGGAACGCATGGAGCCGGCCAGTCTCACCAAGCTGATGACGGCGTACATCGTTTTTCACGAGCTCAAGCTCGGCAAGCTCAAGCTCGAAGACATGGTGACGGTCAGCGAGCACGCGTGGCGCTCCGAGGGCTCGCGCACCTTCATCGAACTGGGGAAACCGGTGTCGGTCAACGACCTGATTCTCGGCATGATCGTGCAGTCGGGAAACGATGCGACCATCGCCTTGGCGGAACGCATCGCCGGAACCGAGGATACCTTCGCGCAGCTCATGAATTCGACCGCCAAGAGTTTGAACATGGTCGGCTCGCATTTCGAAAACAGCTCGGGACTTCCCACGCCGCAGCATTACACCACCGCGCGCGACATGTCGTTGCTGGCGATCGCCATGATTCGCGATTATCCGCAGTACTATAAATATTATTCGGTGCGCGAATTCGAGCACAACGGCATCAAGCAGCAGAATCGCAATGGGCTGCTCGAGAAGGATCCGAGCGTCGACGGTTTGAAGACCGGACACACCGATTCCGCCGGCTTCTGCCTCGTCACCTCGGCGCACCGCGAAAGCATGCGTTTGGTCTCGGTGGTGCTGGGTTCCAGCAGCATGAAGGCGCGCGAGAACGCAAGCGCCGCGCTCTTGAGCTACGGCTTCACTTTTTACGACACCAAGCTCATCGTCAAGGGAGGCACGGCGTTGGCCACCGCGCATGTGTGGAAGGCGGCCAATCCCACCGCGGAGTTGGGCATCAAGGATGATCTGTACATGACGCTGGCGCGCGGCCAGTCCGACGTGAAGACGAGCGTCGATGTCGCCCCCAGGCTGATTGCGCCGCTCGGACCGGACGCGAATGCAGGCACTGTCCATGTATTCAACGGCAAGGATACGCTGACCAATGTGGCGTTGCGGCCGCTCAAACCGGTGGCGGCCGGCGGCTGGTGGCGGCGCCTCATCGACACCATCCGGCTGTGGTTCGTATGAGCGGTCCACTGCCCCTCTGCTACTTGAATGGCGCCTACCTGCCGCTGCAGGAGGCCAGGGTGTCGCCCTTCGATCGCGCCTTTCTTTTTGGCGACGCGGTGTATGAAGTGGTGCCGGTTTACGGCTCGCGGCCGTTTCGGCTGCGCCAGCATTTGGACCGCTTGAATCGCAGCTTGTCCGCGATCCGCATGCCGCCCGCGATGTCGCACGGCGACTGGGCCCACGTCTGCCAGGAACTGATTGCGCGAAACTCGGCGGATGAGGGCCATCTTTATATGCAGGTGAGCCGCGGCGCCGAGTTCGGCCGCAATCATGCCTGGCCCGAAGGACTGAAACCGACCGTGTTCGCCTACTGCACCGAGCTGGATGCGCTGCCGGATGCGCTGCTCGAGAAGGGCGTGGCCGCCATCACCGCCGCCGAGACCCGCTGGGCGCGCCGCGACATCAAATCGACCGCGCTGCTCGCCAACATCCTGCTGAAAAAGCTCGCGGCCGATGCCGGCGCGTTTGAAACCATCATGTTGGAAAACGGCGAACTCACGGAAGGATCCTCGACGACCGTGCATGTCGTGAAGAGCGGCGTGATTCAAACGCCGCCCAACAGCCACCACATCCTCCCCGGGACCACGCGCGATGTGGTCACGGAGCTCGCGGACCTCTTGTCGATCCGCAACGCGAGCGCCGCCATTTCCGAGGCGGCGCTGCGCGGCGCCGACGAGGTCTGGCTGGCATTCTCGACCCGCGGCGTGTTGCCGGTGACCAAGCTCGATGGCGTGCCGGTGGGCAGCGGGATCCCGGGACCTGTGTTCAAACGCATTCACCTCGCCTTCGCCAACTACATCCGCGAATTGGCCAAGACGCCGGCGCTATGAGCGGCACGGCCCAACAATTTCCCAGTGATTTTCCCATCAAGGTGATGGGCCGCCACGACAGCGATCTGCGCGCCCTCACCCAGGCCATCGTCGAGCGCCACGCCGGGCCCATGGCTGAATCGCGTGTGAAGACCCGCACCAGCGCCGACGGCAATTTTCTGGCATTGACCTACACGGTGCACGCCACCAGTAAAGAGCAGCTCGACAAGATCTATCGGGAATTGACCGCCTGCAAGTCGGTGCTGATGGCGCTGTAGGGCGCGAGGCGCGGCGGCTCTTCATAACCCAACTGCCGCAGCAGATGCGGCAGCAGCTCCTGCGCCACGGATTCCACGCTCAGCGCAACCCCGAGATCCGCGAGCCGCGTGACACGCAGATCCTTGTAGCCGCACACATCGATGCGTTCGAAGGGCGCAAGGTCGAGGGACACGTTCAGCGCCATGCCGTGATAACAGGCACCGCGGCGAATGCGCAGCCCGACACTGGCAAGCTTGGCGCCATCCACGTAGACGCCGGGTGCTTTTCTCGATCCGGAGGCCGCGATGCCCAAACCCGCCGCAAAGCCGATCACCGCGTTCTCGAGCGCCACCACCAAATCGCGCACGCCGAGCTTGAGCCTTCTTAGATTCAACAGCGGATAAATCATCAGCTGGCCGGGCCCGTGATAAGTCACTTGTCCGCCGCGGTCGATTTGCACCACCGGGATATCGCCCGGCGCGAGCAGATGTTCGCGGCCGGCGTTCAGACCCAAGGTGAATACCGGCGGATGTTCGGCGAACCAGATCTCATCGCGCGTCGCTTCCTGCCGCTGGTCGGTGAACTTCTGCATCGCCCGCCACACCGGTTCGTACGGCGCCGGTCCGAGGCGGCGAACAAGCGGCGAGTCGCTCATGATCCTTCAGGCACCGGTGACCTCTACCGCAAGCTTCGCGTTGTCGAGGCCCGCATTGTTGCGCGCCAATGCCTGCTCCGCCCGGTAGCTCGAGCGCACCAAGGGACCCGAGACGCATTCCAGAAAGCCCAGCTCGAGCGCCCATTGGCGGTAGTCGTCGAATTGCTGCGGGGTCACGAATCGCTCCACGTTCAGATGATTCGGCGTGGGGCGCAGATACTGGCCCAGGGTCAGCACATCGACCTGCGCCGCGCGCAGATCCATCAGCGTCTCGCGGATTTCCGCATCCGTCTCGCCCAACCCCAGCATCAAGCTGGTTTTCGTGAGCACATCGGGTTTGTAGGACTTTGCCGCGCGCAGCACCTCGATGCTCTGTTCGTATCCCGCGCGCGGGTCGCGCACCGGATGCGTCAAGCGCCGCACCGTTTCCACATTCTGCGCGAACACGTCCAATCCCGAGTCGAGCACGGTATGTACATCGGCGATGATGCCCTGGAAATCCGGCGTCAGCGCCTCGACCGCAGTAGCGGGGTTCAGACTCTTGATGGCGCGAATCGCCGCCGCGTAGTGCGCCGCGCCGCCATCCGGCAGGTCGTCGCGGTCCACCGAGGTCAGCACCACGTATTTGAGGCGCATGAGCTGCACCGACTTCGCCACGTTTTGCGGCTCCTGCTCATCCAGCCAGCCGCGCGGATTGCCGGTATCGACGGCGCAAAAACGGCAGGCACGGGTGCAAACGGCGCCCATCAACATGATCGTCGCGGTTCCCGCGTTCCAGCACTCGCCGATATTCGGACACTTGGCCTCTTCGCAGACCGTGCTCAGCCGATGTTCGCGGACGATTTGCTTGACCGCGCCAAACGCGGCGCCCGTGGCCAACGGGGCGCGCAGCCAGGCCGGCTTACGTGGATTCGTGGCGGCGGCATGCGTCTGCTTGATGCCGTCCTTGATGGCGGTGAAGCCTTGCGGCGTCGTGTACTTCTGGCCGCTGCGCGTCGGGCGTTGCTCGGACATGCGGTGATTGTACTCTAGGGCGCCGCGTTGAGAGCGGCCAGCCGTTGCGGCGTCCCGACGTCCTCCCACGATCCGGCGTAGAGCTGCGCGGAACACCGTCCGGCCGCCATGGACGAGAGCCACAGCGGTTTGATGGGAAACACGCCGTCCCGGGCATCGGCGAAGAAGGCCGGACGGTAAACGGCAATGCAGCCAAAGGTAAAGCGCTCGGCGGCATCGGCCAGCGCCTTGCCGTCCCGCAGGCCGAAGTCGCCGCGCAGGTAGCTGGGGTTCGGCACCAGCACGAGGTGCGAATCGTACGGCGCGTCGATCGCCAGCGTCTCGAAGGGAAAGTCGGTGTAGATATCGCCGTTGATCACCGCGAAGGGTCCGGGCGCAAGGTGCGGCAGCGCGCGAAACACTCCGCCGCCGGTATCGAGCGCGCGCGGCGCTTCCTCGCTATACGTGATGGCGGCGCCGTAGCGAGCGCCGTTTCCCAAATAGTCGCGGATCTGTCCGCCGAGCCACGCCAGATTGATGACGATGCGCTCGATGCCGGCGCGCGCCAAACGCTGCACGTGCCGTTCGATCAAGGGTTGTCCATGCACCGTGAGCAGCGGCTTCGGCGTCGCGTCCGTCAAGGGCCGCATGCGCTCGCCGCGGCCCGCCGCCAGAATCATCGCCGCCCGCGGTCGCTCGCTCGCCATGCTGGCAGCCTCCTAGGCTCGCGCGCGCTGCTGCGCGGCCTGAAAGCCGCCATCGACGCGGCTCACGATGAATTCGGCGAAGGCAGCGGTCTCGGGATACATGAGCGCCGTGTCGCGCACATAGGCGAGCACGCGCGGCAAATCTTCAAGGTATTGCGGCTTGCCGTCCCGATAGAACAGGCGCGCGAAAATGCCGAGCACCTTGATATGCCGTTGCAATCCGATCAGATCGAACCAGCGCATGAACTGCGCCGCGCCGCCGTTCAACTGGAAGCCCGCTTCTAGCAGACTCTCGCGGTAATCGAGCACCCACTGCCGCACGCGTGCCGGCGGCCACGCGATGTAGCAGTCCTTCAGCAGCGATGCCAAATCATAGGTCACCGGACCCCACACGGCATCTTGAAAATCCAATATGCCCGGGCTGTTCTCCGCGGTCACCAAAAGATTGCGCGAATGGTAATCGCGATGCACGAAACAGGCCGGCTGCGCAATCGCGGCTGCCGCAAGGCTCTCGAACAAGTCCTCGAGCATCGCGCGTTCGCGCGCCTCGAGCGTCAGACCCAGGTGGCGCGCGAGGAACCATTCGGGCAAAAGCTCCATTTCGCGCAACAGCAGCGCGCGATCGTAGCGGGGCAAGCTGCGCGAGCAGCCGGCATCGGCGGTTTGCATGATGCGCAGGCTCCTCAGCGCATCGGCGTACAGCGCATCGGCGGCGCCCTCCCGCCTCAAGGAGTCGAGATATTGGCGGGACCCCAAGTCCGACAGCAGCAAAAATCCGCGCTTCATGTCCCGTGCCAGGACGCTGGGCACATTGAGGTCGAGGCTTCCTAAGATTCTTGCCACGCTGAGGAACGGAGCCGAATCTTCCTTGTCGGGCGGCGCATCCATCACGATGTAGGAATCGGCGTCGCGGGTCACGCGAAAATATCGGCGAAAGCTCGCATCCACGGAGGCCGGTGCGATCGCGGCGCCGGCAAAACCCAAATCCTCGATCACCCATTGCGTCAAGTTCGCCAGGCGGGAATCGCTTGCATCCGATACATCCATGCTTGACCATTCGTAGACCCGCAAATGCGGCGATTGAAGTATACCGACTAAGGCGACGCATTTTGTCCAGCGCTTCTCAGTTCCAAGCCGCATGGGTTTTCTTCTGCCTCGCCAGCGCCGCGGGCCACGCCGATCAGGTCTGCCCAGCCCCGCCGAAGTTTACCTACACGCGGCCCGAGGGAGTGGCCGCCGACGACCACCGCATTCACATCGACACCAGCAACGCCATTTTCGATCTGCAATCCAACAACGCGGTGCTCACCGGCCGTGTCACCGTGACCCAGGACCAGCGCAGCGTCTCGGCGGATTCGGTCACTTACGACTACAACGCCGATAAATTGGACGTCAAAGGCAAGGTCGATTTTCTGGATCCGAGGCTGCGGCTGCGCAGCGACTCCGGCAGCTACGTGGCCGACGGCGGCGGCAATTTCAACGAGGCCTTCTTTCAGCTCATGGACCGCAACGGCCGCGGCTTTGCCAAGGACATCGAGGTGCAGCCCGACGGCAAGGTGGCCTTGGACAACGTCCATTACACCAGCTGCCCGGTTGGAAACGAGGATTGGAGCTTGAACGCCGCCAAGATCGATCTTGACACCAAGCTGCAGGAGGGCGTCGCGCGCCACGTCGTCATGCGCTTCAAGGACGTGCCGGTCTTCTACACGCCCTATATCTCGTTTCCCCTGGGCGACGAGCGCAAGAGCGGCGTGCTGTTTCCGAGCTTGGGTCATTCCGGAAGCACCGGCTTCGAGCTGGAGGTGCCCTACTACTTCAATCTCGCGCCCAATTATGACCTGACCTTGACGCCCGGCGTGCTCACCGCGCGCGGCGTGCAATTGGCGGAGGATTTTCGTTATCTGACCGCGCGCTCGCATGGCCAGCTCGACGCGACCTTCCTGCCGAGCGACAAGCAGCAGGACCACCAGGATCGCAGTTACCTGCGCTACACCGATATCACCGACATCCGGCATGGACTGCGTTTCGATGCCGACATCGCCAGCGTCAGCGACAGCAACTACTTCGAAAGCTTCGCGGTGGGAACCGAGCAAACCAGCGTGACCTATCTGGAACGGCGCGCGGATTTGCTTTATTACGATGATGTATGGCGCATCCGCGGGCAGCTGCAAAACTATCAGACCATCGATATCTCGGTTCCGGATTCGGAGCGGCCCTACTCGCGCGTGCCGCGCGTGCAGGCGAACGCGCTGTATCCGATCGACAGCAGCAATTTCGAAATCGCATTCGACAGCGAAGCGGTCAATTTCCTGCGCAGCGTCGGACCCAACGGCGTGAGATTGAACTTGTCGCCGGAAATACGCTGGTCGAGCCGCGGGCCGGGTTATTTTTTCGAGCCGGCGGTCGGCTACGATTTCACCCAGTACGATTTGCAGGATCCCGGTCTCGGCCTGCCGAGCACGCCGACCCGATCGCTGCCTTATGCCCGGTTGGACACCGGCCTGGTGTTCGAGCGCCAGGCGGGAGCGCAGGGGCAGCGCACGCAAACCTTGGAACCGAGGCTGGTTTACAGCTACGTGCCGTACCGCAATCAGGACGAATTGCCGATTTTCGACAGCGGACTGCCCGATCTTAATTTGACCGAATTGTTGCGCACCAATCGTTATGTCGGTTCGGATCGGATCGGAGATGCCAACCAGGTGGCGCTGGCGGTTACCACGCGGCTGTTCGATACCGTCTCCGGTACCCAGTACTTGTCGGCGACGATCGGCCAGATTCGCTATTTCTCGATCCCGCGCGTCGGGCTTCCCGTGGATACCTTGACCCCGCAAGCGGCGGTCATCCCGAGCGTGCCGATCGTGAACCCCTTGGAATTGCCGGGCGATGCGCTGCTGATGGCGCGCGGTCAGCCTTTCGTCTATTACCCGGGCCAGTATGCCTACAGCATGAATCGCAACGGCCTCCTACAGCCCCAGCAGTTGAATTCGCAGTATCCCGGCGCCTTCCCCGCGTCCGATATCGTCGCCGAAGTGGATCTGACCGGCTACAAGCACCTCGGTGTCAATCTGGACTATCAATGGAATCCCTACACCTCGCAAACCGAGAAATCGGAGATTTCCGTGCAGTACCGGCCGGACCCCAGCCGGGTGCTCAATATCGGCTACCGCTTCCAGGAGGGGATTCTCAAGCAATGGGACGGCTCGTTTGCGTGGCCGATCGCGGATCATTGGAACACGGTGGGACACTGGGTGTATTCGCTTCAGGACCGTCAAACCATCGAGCAAGTGGCGGGTTTCGAGTATAAAAGCTGCTGCTACAAGATCCAGTTGGTGCAGCGCCGCTACTTGAGCATCCGACCGGGCAGCACCACTGTCGGGGGCACACTGGACACCTCGATTGCATTACAATTGGAACTGACGGGCTTAAGTTCGGTCGGAAAGCGTGAGGATTCCTTCCTAGAACAGTCGATCCGCGGGTACTCGACCCGCGACCCGAGCACCCATTAACTGAAGGCTGGGATTTAGGATTTTGACCTATGCGTAAAGTTTTTCAACGCTGCGCCATTGTCGCCGCGCAGATGCTGCTGCTATCGCCGTCGTTTGCGCAGACCCGCGACATCAGCGTTCACGGCGAACTGCTCGACCGGATCGCGGCCATCGTCAATGACGGCCTGGTTCTCAAAAGCGAACTCGACGAACAAATGGCCTCGGTCGAGAAGCGGCTTCAGGAACAGAAAGTCGAGCTGCCCTCGCAGAGCGTCCTGCAGCAGCAAGTGCTGGATCGCCTGGTGCTGCAGGAAATTCAAATGCAGCGCGCCAAGCACGTGGGGCTGACGATTACGGATGAGCAATTGAACAGCGCGCTGCAGGAAATCGCGGCGCGCAACAAGATCCCCTTCGATCAGCTGCCGACGGCCCTGGCGGCGCAGGGGGTCGATTACAAGCAGTACCGCGAGTCCATGCGCAAAGAACTGACGCTGAGCACGTTGCGGGCCCGCGACGTGATTGCCCACATCAATGTCTCGCCGCATGAACTCGAGCAGTATCTGGCGCGCGAGCAGAACCAGGCCGCCAACGACGAATTCAATGTCTCGCACATCCTGTTGTCGCTGCCCGCCGCCGCCACGCCGCAGCAGCTCGAGGACATTTCCCGCAAAGCGAAGGATGTCGCCGCGCGCGCCGGCAAAGGCGAGGATTTCGGCCAGCTGGCCATCGCGAACTCCAACAGCCAGACGGCGTTGGAAGGCGGCCAATTGGGCTGGCGCAAGGGCTCGCAGCTCCCGCAATTCATTCTCGACCTGGTGGTCAAGATGAAGCCCGGGGAAGTGAGCGCGCCGGTTCGCACGCCGAGCGGCTATCACATCGTGAAGCTGAACGAACGCCGCAGCGGCGAGGCGCCGGTCATCATCAATCAGATCCATGTGCGGCACATCCTGATGAAGCCGAACGAATTGGATGACGATGCGACTGTGCGCGAGAAGCTCGCCAAGCTGCGCGAGCGGATCCTCAAAGGCGAGGATTTTGCCGGCATCGCCTCGACCTCGTCCGAGGATCCCGGCTCCGCGCCCGATGGCGGAGATTTGGGCTGGAGCGGTCCGGGAACATTCGTGCCCGAGTTCGACAAGGCGATCGCCGACCTCAAGGTCAATGAAATCAGCGAGCCGTTCAAGACCCGCTATGGCTGGCACATCGTGCAGATGTTGGGCACCCGAACCTATGACAGCACCGATGATGTGCGGCGGCAAAAGGCGTTTGCCGCGATCCGCGAGAGCAAAGCGGACGAAGAAACGGAGCTGTGGTTGCGCCGCTTGCGCGACGATGCCTTCGTCGAAACCAAGATGTAGTGTACATACCGCGTATTGTCGTTACGTCCGGAGAACCCGCCGGTGTGGGTCCGGATGCCTGCGTGAGTCTGGCGCAAAGAGACTGGGAAGCCGACCTCGTGGTCGCCGGCGACGCGGACCTGCTGGCGGCCACGGCCGCAGCGCTGGGGCTGCCCCTGACCCTCGAACGCTACGACGCCACGCGGCCCTTGAAGCCGCATCGCAGCGGAATTCTCCAGGTGCTGCACGTCGCGACGCACTGCCGCGTGGTGCCCGGCCATCCGGATGTGCGCAACGCTCCTTATGTGATTGAAATGCTCGATCGTGCCTGCGACGGCTGCACCAACGGCGAGTTTGCGGCCATGGTGACGGCACCCGTGCAGAAAAGCATCCTCATGGATGCCGGCTTTCGCTTCAGCGGCCACACCGAATATCTGGCGGAACGAACCCGCGCGGCGCTGCCGGTGATGCTGTTGATCAACGATTCGTTGCGGGTGGCGCTGGTCACCACCCACCTGGCCTTGCGCGACGTGCCGCGCGCCATCACACGTGAACGGCTGCGCGCGACCTTGCGCATCGTGAACATGGACTTGGAGCGGCATTTCTCCTTGCAGCCGCCGCGGATCGCTGTTCTGGGATTGAATCCGCACGCCGGCGAAGGCGGCCATCTGGGGCGCGAAGAATTGGACATAATCGAACCGGTGATCGCCGAGCTGCGCGCCGAAGGCATGAACTTGCAGGGTCCGATCCCCGCCGACACCGCCTTCACGCCGCACTTCCTGAAGGGAGTCGATGTCGTTCTCGCCATGTACCACGACCAAGGATTGCCGGTCCTCAAGCATGTCGGCTTCGGGAATGCGGTGAACATGACCTTGGGATTGCCGATTCTGCGCACCAGCGTGGATCACGGCACGGCGCTCGCTCTGGCGCGCTCCGGGAAAGCCGACGCCGGAAGTTTGAGCGCCGCTGTCGCGCTTGCCATCGACCTGGCGGCTCATGCCGGTTCGTAAGCGCTTCGGTCAGCACTTTCTGCACGATCCCGGCGTCATAAGACGCATCCTCGACGCCATTTCACCGGCGGCGGAAGACCGGGTGGTGGAAATAGGTCCGGGATTGGGCGCCTTGACCTGGGGCCTTCTGCAGCGCGTACGCGGCCTGGATGTCATCGAAATCGACCGCGACCTGGCAGCCGCGCTGCGGGACGATGCGCGCGCCGCTCGCGGTCTGCGCGTCCACGTTGAAGATGCGCTGCACACCGACTTTGAGCGCTTGCGCGGCGATGGCGCACCGCTGCGCATCGTCGGCAACCTTCCCTACAACATTTCCACTCCGTTGCTGTTTAGGCTGTTGTCGCAACGGGCCGCGATCGGCGACATGCATTTCATGCTGCAAAGGGAAGTCGTGGACCGCATGATCGCGCAGCCCTCGAACAAGACCTATGGTCGTCTGACGGTGATGTTGGCTGCCGTGGCAGAAGTCGAAAAGCTGTTCGATGTCGGACCCGGCGCGTTCAAGCCGCGGCCCAAAGTATGGTCGGCGGTGGTGCGCCTGCGGCCGGCGCTTCAGCCCCGCTTCGACATCGGCGCCGACGGCGTGCTGCGCATGCTGGTCACGGCCGCTTTCTCGCATCGGCGCAAGATTTTGAGCAATGGCCTGAAAGGCTTGCTCACGCCCGAGGAAATCGAATCCTGCGGGATCGACTCGCAGCTTCGGCCGGAGGCGCTGACGCCCGCGCAATTCGGCCTGCTTGCCGCCCACCGCTCTCGGTTATACTCAAAAGCACATGGCGGACTACAAGAAGATACTGGTACTGTTGGATCTGACTGACGCGAGCGAACAGATCGCGGCCGCGGGACGCCGCATGGCCGCGCACTGCGATGCTGCAATGGTGATTCTGCATGTGGTCGAATTCATTCCCGCCGAGCCCATGGGTGAGACGCTGATGCCGACGATGCAAATCGAAGAGAATTTGGAACAGCGTGCCAACCTCAAGCTGAACGAACTCTCGGCCCGGCTGGGGCTCGCGCACGCGACCATCCGGGTTGAAGCCGGCAACAAGAAAACCGAGATCCTGCGCGTCGCGAAGGAAGAAGCGGTCGATTTGATCGTCCTCGGCAGCCGTGAGCGCCACGGATTGGGCATCCTGGTCAATTTTACCGAAGACACGGTCCTGCATGCCGCGCATTGCGACGTGCTCGCAGTCCGCATACGCTGATGAGAATCCGGGTCGAGGTGGAGACTTCCTATATCGAAGAACAATCCGACCCGCGCGACAAGCGTTTTGTGTTCTCCTGCACCATTACGATCCGCAACGAGGGTCCGCTGCCGGCGCGCCTGCTCACGCGCCACTGGATCATCACGGATGCGAACGGCAATGTGAAGGAAACGCGCGGCGATGGGGTGGTTGGGGAGCAGCCGTACTTGAAGCCGGGCCAGGGATTCCGCTATTCAACCGGCGCCGTCATCGAAACCCCGGTCGGCACGATGCAAGGCAGCTATCAAATGATGGCCGATAACGGCGAGCAATTCGACGCGCCCATCGCGCCGTTTCGCCTGGCCATGCCCGGCGTACTGCACTGAAGCTGATGGCGCTGTACGCGATCGGCGATGTGCAGGGTTGCGACGCTGAGCTCGGTGCCCTGCTCGATACCCTGAGATTTTCGCCGGATCGGGATTCGCTGTGGTTCGTCGGCGACTTGGTGAATCGCGGGCCTGATTCGCTCAAAGTGCTGCGCCGGATCCGCGCTTTGGGCGATGCCGCCACGGTCACGCTCGGCAATCACGATCTGCACCTTCTGGCGGTGGCCTATGGCGGCACGCGGCTGCGCGGCGATGACACGCTCGATGACATCTTGAAGGCGCCTGATCGCGCCATGCTGCTCGAATGGCTGCAGGAGCGGCCGCTGCTGCACGAAGATGCGGGCTTGAACGTGTGCATGGTGCACGCCGGGCTGGCCCCGCAGTGGGACCTGAATCAGGCACGCGACTGCGCCCACGAACTCGAAAAGGCGCTGCGGCGCAACCCCGAAAAACTGTTCGACGGCATGTACGGAGACCAGCCCGATCGCTGGGAAGACTCTCTCCAGGGCGAAGAGCGCTTGCGCTTCATCGCGAACTGTCTGACCCGTCTGCGCTACGTCGATGTGGAGGGCCGATTGGCGCTTCGCGCCAAGGGATCCCCGAAAAAAGCTCAGACTAAATCGCTCGTCCCGTGGTTCGAGGCCCGGGGTGCGCGCTGGCGCGGTCCGAGAGTCATCTTCGGACACTGGTCGACACTGGGCTTCTTCAGAAACGCCGATGTCACGGGGCTTGATACCGGTTGCGTGTGGGGAGAGCGCCTCACCGCCCTGCGGCTCGATGTGCCCGGCGCCGATCCTGTGCAGGTGCGCTGCGCGGCAGCGCAGGCGCCCACCGAGGAATCTTAACTGCCGAGGCCGCGCACCGCACGCAAGATCTCGCCGCGAACCAAGAAACGGCTGCCGACCGCCTGATACGGCACGCAGGTGATGTCCTGTTTTATGTTTCTCGCGCTGAAGTGCGGCAGGATTTCGCGCGCGAACTCCTCGACGAGTTCGCAGTCGCCAACGCCATAATTTCGAAACGCATCGCTCGTCAGGGTGAACGGTTCATAGCGCGCATCCACGGCCGCCAGGTCGCCCGCGCGCAGCGGTTGGGCGGATGCGTCCGGCAATGCGGGCGCGGAAAATGTCAGGCTCAGGCGTGGCCCCAGGTAGCCGCGGCCCAAGGGCGCCGACTCATTGCACGCGAGCAGCGCAACCTGCAGATCCCGGCGCGCGCCCATGTCCAAGAGCAGCGAGCGCATCTTGTCGCGCAAGCCCTGGCAGGAATAGCGCGCCGTGCGGCCCAGGTAGGAGAACTCAAGATGATGTTCCTTCCATACCGCGGGGAACGGACTGCCAAGGAGCGGCTGAGCCGCCCGCACCGGCAGCGCCAACGCCAACGCCAACGCCAACGCCAACGAACCGGCGCCCCCAATGATCCAAAACGCCCGCATACCGCCTCCAAGCCGGTTTGACCGTTGTGAACGCAACGAAGTTCAGCGCCGGTATAATGGTGCCATGGCCGCCCTTCCGCCCTTCAATTTACACCGATGGATCGAGCAAAACCGCGCGCAGCTCGTGCCGCCGGTGGGCAATAAGCTGCTTTTTGCGGACAGCGGCTTCATCATCATGGCGGTCGGCGGACCGAATTCACGCAAGGACTATCACCACGATCCCAGCGACGAGTTTTTCTTTCAGATCGAGGGGAACATGCTGCTGAAGACGGTGCAAGATGGCCGCTTCGTGGATGTGCCGATCCGCGAGGGCGAGATGTACCTCCTGCCCGCGCAAGTGCCGCACTCGCCGCAACGTCCGGCCGGCAGCGTGGGCCTGGTCGTCGAACGGCGGCGTGGTCCTGAAGAAGTCGACGGCTTTTCCTGGTACTGCGAAAACTGCGGACACCAGCTGTACCTGGAGCAGGTTGCGGTCGCCGACATCGAAACGCAGCTGCCGGAAATTTTTGCGCGCTTCTATTCCAGTCTGACGCGCCGCACGTGCAGCGTTTGCGGCACAGTCATGCAGGCACCTGCCTGACCGCGCAAGACCCTCAGCGCGCGCAGGCCGAGGCGGAGGCACAGGATGCGGCGGACCCGCTCGCCGGCTTTGCGCAGGAATTTTATCATCCGCACGACGCCCTAGGCCGCAGGCTGCGGTACTTCGGCGGCCATTCCTTGGGGCTGCAACCCAAAGCCGCTGCCGCGATGGTCGAACAGGAGCTCGGCGATTGGCGGCGCCTGGGGGTGCTCGGTCACACCGCCGCCGCGCGTCCCTGGATTCCCTATCACGAGCGCGCCGCGCCGGCGCTCGCCGAACTGGCGGGCGCGATGCCTGATGAAGTCGTTGCCATGAACTCGCTGACGGTGAATCTGCACCTGATGATGGTCAGTTTCTTTCGGCCCGACGCGACGCGCAACACCGTGTTGATCGAGAGTTCGGCGTTTCCGTCGGACCGCTACGCCGTCGTTTCGCAGCTGGAATTTCACGGCCTCGAGCCTGAGCGGCATTTGATCGAAATTCAGCCGCGGCCCGGCGAGCGTACGTTACGCAGCGACGATATGATCGAGCGTATCGAGCGGGAAGGCAGCCGCTTGAGCCTGGTGCTTTTGCCCGGTGTGCAATATCTCACCGGGCAGCTGCTGGACCTGCCGGCGCTGATCGCGGCTGCGCGCCGCGCCGGCGCTCAGGTGGGTCTCGACCTCGCGCACGCGATCGGCAATACGCCCCTGCGGCTGCACGACTGGAATTCCGATTTCGCCGTCTGGTGCAGCTATAAGTATCTCAACGCCGGCCCAGGCGCCGTCGGCGGTTGCTTCGTGCATGAACGGCACGCCCGCAACTCCCGGCTGCCCCGCTTCGCCGGCTGGTGGGGACACAACAAGGCGCAGCGGTTTCTGTATGCTCCCCAATTCGATCCGATCGCTGGCGCTCAAGGCTGGCAAATCAGCAATCCGCCGATCCTGTCCACGGCACCGCTGCTGGCTTCGCTGCAGATCTTTCAGCGGGCCGGCATGCGCGCCTTGCGCGCCAAGTCCATCGCGCTCACCGGCTTCATGCAGAAGCTCATCGAGACGCGTCTGCAGAAGCAAGTCGAAATCATCACACCCAGCGCGCCGCAGCAGCGCGGCTGCCAGTTGAGCTTGCGGCTGGCGCGGCCGGCGGCCGAAGCACGACGCTGTCACGATGCCCTCGCGGCAGCCGGCCTGATCGGCGATTGGCGCGAACCCGATGTGCTGCGTCTCGCGCCGATCCCGCTCTACAATTCTTTCGCCGATGTGCTCGCCGCCGTCGACATTCTGGCGCAGGCTTTGCGCGGCATCCCGTGATCGGCATTATCGGCGCGGGACCGACCGGTGCGTTGCTCGCGATACTCTTGGCGAGGCGCGGACACCAGATCGAATTGTACGAAGCACGGCCGGACTTGAGGCAGCTGGCGGCCGGCTCGGGCCGGTCCATCAATCTGGCGCTGGCCGATCGCGGCATCCATGCGCTCAAAGCGGCGGGCGTGTTCGACGCAGTGAAAGCGGCGTTGCTGCCCATGCGCGGCCGGCTCATTCACTACGAAAACCGCGAGACGGTGTTCCAGCCCTACGGGCAGCGGCCCCACGAGGTCATTTATTCCGTATCACGGCATCGTCTCAACCAAGCGTTGATCGAAGCCGCGGCCCTGCAGCCGGGCGTGCGGCTGCATTTCCAACATCGGCTCGAGGGCGCGGATTTCGCGGCGAATACCGCACGGATTCGCGACCTCGAGAAGGATCGGCTTCTCGAGATAGCCATGCAGCCGCTGCTCGCCACCGACGGCGCCGGATCCGCGATGCGCCGCGAGATGTCGGCGCGCACGCTGATTGAGGCGCGGGAAATCGACCTTGAACATGGCTACAAGGAATTGTCCATTCCCGCGGGACCGCGCGGCAGCTTTCGCATCGCGCACGATGCGCTGCACATTTGGCCGCGCGGCAATTTCATGCTGATCGCGCTGCCGAACGCGGACGGCAGCTTCACCGCAACGCTGTTTCTGCCCAAACATGGGAGCGTGAGCTTCGCCTCGCTGCGCGACACCGGCGGCGTCGATGAGTTTCTGACGCGCAATTTTCCCGATGCACGCGAACTCATGCCGGATGCACTCGCGGAATTCAGCGCCCATCCGCTGGGATTTTTGGGAACCGTCGCCGCGCATCCGTGGCACGTCGGGGCGCAGGCAACGCTCATCGGCGACGCGGCGCACGCCATGGTTCCGTTTCACGGCCAGGGCATGAATTGCTGCTTCGAGGACTGCATCGAATTCGATGCCTGCGCCGCCCGGCATGGGTCGTGGGAAGCGGTGTTCGCGGAATTCGGCGCCGCCCGCAAGCCCAATACCGATGCCATCGCCGCAATGGCGCTGGAAAATTACATGGAAATGCGCGAAAACGTCGCCATCCCGAAATTTCAGCTGCAGCAGGCGCTGTCTCTGGAACTCGAACGGCGCTTCCCGCGGCGCTTCATTCCGCGCTACTCCATGGTGATGTTCCATCACGAAATTCCCTACCTCACCGCGCAGCGGCGCGGCGCGATACAGGCCGAAATCCTGGGCGAGCTGACGCGCGGTGCGGTTCATGCTTTGGAGGAGGTTGACTTCAGGCGTGCGGAGCATGAGATCGACAGCCGCCTGCCGCCGCTGCAGAGTGCGGCAAGCGGGCGCTGAGCCCGGACGCCAAGCTACGCCGCCGCGCTGCGCCGCGCGCGATCCAGGGTCAGAAAACTGTAGGCGTAGGCGTTCTTATCGTCGGCTTCGTGACGTTCGCGGCCGGACTCGGTCCATTCCGGATCGCGCCAGGCGCTGAAAAACGTGTCGCCGCCGCCGATGCGGGTGTGCACCAGCGTGAGGTGAATGCGCGCCGCGTGCGGCAGGCACAGGCGATAGACTTCGGCGCCGCCGATCACCATCAGAGGCGCCTCGCCGCCCGCGCCGAATGGGCCTTCCTGCAACGTGCGCACCACTTTACAGTCCGGCGGGGCGAAATCGCTCGAGCGGCTCAAGACCCAATTGGTGCGGCCCGGCAACGCCTTGCCGATCGATTGGTACGTCTTGCGGCCCATCAGAATGGGATGTCCCATGGTCAGATTTTTGAAATGCTTGAGATCTGCGGGCAAACGCCACGGGAGTTGGTTGGCGCGCCCGATCACATCGTTTTCGGAAACCGCCACCACCAATTCCACCGCTGCGTGCGTCATCCGTCCCCCTCGAAACGCGAAAGCGGATTTATACGCCGGCCGGCGGCATCCCGCCAGGCCGGTGCCGCTCAGCGCGCGGCGAATGTCGCCAGCGGGCCGCCCGGCGTCAACGGCGGCGCGCTGAATGCGACCCGAGTGCCGCGCCTATCGGTCGTGCACGTTGCGCTGGAGAGGATGGCGCCCGTCTTCAAGTCGCGAGCCTGCAACTCAAAGGTGTAACTGTGTTCGTTGTAGTATTCATCGATCGCGCTTCCCGGCTGATCGATATACACCAATTTGAAAGCGGGCACCGCTGCCGTCGCCGACATCCTCGCGGCGAAAGCTCGCGTGCAGGCCCTGAGTGCCGGATCGTGGATGGAAGCCTGGGAGACGGCAGGTGAAAATGCCGCGATCGATGCCGCGCCAAGGAAAAGCGTCCGGAAGTTCATGCTGGTATTCCTCGTCTGATACCAATTCCCCACCTCCCTTATGGCAACGTTAGCGCGCGCTGGGACGCTGAACAAATGATGAATTGTTCACCGAGCGGGGCGTTCGGCTCAAGCGTCGTCGAATCATGCGACGCGGCATTCGCTCAAGATCCAGCGCGTCAATTCCTGCAAATCCTCGCGCGCGCGGTCCTCCGGCCGATGCAGGAGATAGTAACTCTCATTAGTGGTCAGCTCGGCTGCGAATAATTTTATCAAACCGCCGGCACTGAAGCGATCGGCGCTCAATCTCGAGGGCACCAGCGCCACTCCGACACCTTGCTCTGCAGCACGCACGACCGCCGACATGGTGTCGAGGCGCACCAGACGATTGGGCTTGATGGGTTCGATCCCGAGTCCGGCCGCCCATTTCTCCCAGGCTTCGCGACGCTCTTCATGCAGCAGCAACGTCTTGCCGTTGAGGTCCGCGTAGCTGTCGATGGGATTGTCCGACAAGAACGCCGGAGAGCAGGCCGCGATGAAATTTTGCGCGAACAATTCGTGCACCACCAGACCGTCCCAGGGACCCGCGCCCACCACGATGGACAGATCCGCTTCCGGCGGATGCGTCTTTGGCGCGGAAAAGTGCGTTTCGATGCGGATGTCGGTCTCCTCGCGCGCCTGGGTAAACGACGCGAGCCTCGGCAGCAACAGCTCGTTGGCAAAAAAGGACGGGACGTTCAGCCGGATGATGGTGCGGCCATAGCGCACTTGCAGCTGTTCCGTGACCGATTCGAGCTTGGAGAAGATGTCGTTGATGTGCTCCAGATAATTTCTGCCGGCATCGGTCAGTGTCAGCGTACGTACGCCGCGTTGAAACAAACTTACGCCGAGCTGCGCCTCGAGCGCCTTGATTTGATGGCTGATGGCGGATGGGGTGACGAACAATTCTTCGGCTGCGGCCTTGAAGCTCTGCAGCCGCGCGGCGACCTGGAAAGTTTTCAAAAATTTGAGCGACGGTAAACGCATATCCGAGGTTTATGATACACGATCAATCCTCAGCAACATTCGTGCCAGCGCCGCAAATGGCTTGCTCTGCGGTAAATCAGCTGACTGCCGCGCCAATGCCGACTTGTTCGCGAGCACGAAACCAGCCGCTGATGCTCATGCGCTCGCGCCGTGCCTGCAGCACTTCGTGCTCGCACCCCGAGGTCAGAAAGCACACCAATCTCCCGGCGAGCGGTTCGACGTCGACATGGGCGCCATTCGCGCCGTGGATTCTCAAGACTCCGCCGTCCGCCGGCTGCCACGCTGAATTCAAATACAGCACCACAGAGAGCTTGCGTTGAGTACTGCCCAGCGGCTGATCCACATGGCGGCTATAAGCCGCGCCGGCCGGATACCTCGCATAGTGCAGCTCCAGCTCGAATAAGCCCAGGAACGCGTCGCGGTTCAACTGTGCGCGCAGTCTTTCCATGCGCCCCAGGAGCGAGCGTTCCGGCGGCAACAGCGGTTCGCGCAGCCAACAGGTGAAATCGCCGCGGATTTGCGGGTGCCGCAGCTCTCTGCCCTGTCCGCCGACGCGGGCGGCCGCGAATTCTCCGCGCGCCTCGCGCGCCCGCGCGCACTCGAGCAAAGCGGACACGGCGGCGGCGGAGACAAACCGATCTCGAATCGAAATCCCGCTTGCGCAAAGATCCGCGCTCGCGGTCATCGCGGCCGTTTGCTCCGCTGCGGCCGTTTGCTCCGCTGCGGCCGCTTCGCGGGTTGCCGCGCGCGATTCTGCGCGCGCCTCCGCGGCGGCGCTACCAGCATGGTGCCGCGGCAATTCGGCGCGCCGCACAGGCAGCGAAACACGCTGTCGATATCGGCGGGATCGTCCGCGTCGCGCTGAATTCGATAATCGTAGGCGAGTTCTTCGCCCGGCCGGATGCTGCGAAGCGCTTCGATGAAAATTCGCTTGCCCACCTGGACGGTCTGGCAGTTCGGATCGCAGCCATGATTGATGAAGCGCGCTTCATTGCCGCCGGCTCCGGCATCGATCACGGTTTTGCGATCCACGGTGAACAGGAACGTGTGACCGTCCGTCGCCGCCTTGCTCGCATAGCGGGCATCGGCAAGCTCGGGACTGATGCGCTCGCCCAGATATTCGACGATGTTGCGGCCTTTGCGGATTCGGCGCAGCGCAAACACGCCGTAGCCGTGAACGCGCGAGTGGCGAACCTCAAAAAGAGGCGTCGGCGGGCGCCGTGCGGCTTTCTTCATACGGCGATGGGCGCTTTGATCGCAGCATGATGGCGGTAATCGATGATTTCGAAGTCGTCATAGGCGTAGTCGAACAGGCTGGCGGGCTTGCGCTTGAGCACCAGCCGCGGCAAGGGGTACGGCGCGCGCGAAAGCTGCAGATCGGCCTGCTCCAAGTGATTCAAATACAAATGACAGTCTCCGCCCGTCCACACCAGATCGCCGGTCCCCAGGCCTGTCTGCTGCGCAATCATGTGCGTGAGCAGCGCATAACTGGCGATATTGAAGGGCACCCCGAGCAGGGCATCGGCGCTCCTCTGGTACAGCTGGCACGATAAGCGGCCCTCAGCGACGTAGAATTGGAACAAGGCGTGGCACGGCAGCAAAGCCATGCGATCCAATTCACCGACGTTCCAGGCGCTGACTATGATGCGGCGCGAGTTCGGGTTGGCTTTGAGCTGCTCGAGCACCAAGGACAGCTGATCGATATGCCGGCCGTCCGCCGTCGGCCAGCTGCGCCACTGCTTGCCATAGACCGGACCCAAGTCGCCGTTCCCGTCGGCCCACTCGTCCCAAATGCTGACGCCGTGTTCCTGCAGGTATTTGACGTTCGTATCGCCGCGCAAGAACCACAGCAGCTCATAGATGATGGAGCGCAGATGCAGCTTTTTGGTGGTCACCAGCGGGAAACCGGCATCGAGATTGAAGCGCATTTGATGGCCAAAGACGCTCAAGGTGCCGGTGCCGGTGCGGTCGCCTTTTGCAGCGCCGTGCTCGCGGATGTGGCGCAAAAAGTCGAGATACTGCCGCATTAGGCCTTCACGGCAACCAAATTTCCCGACGCTGCGTTGCGCCGGTACGCATAGATCATGATGGCGGCGCCGACCGCTATCATGGGCATGGTGAGCAGCATGCCCATGGTCAGCCAATCGCCCACCAGATAACCGATATTGGCGTCCGGCAGCCGCACCCACTCCACCGTGAAGCGTGCGCAGCCATACAACAGCAGGAACAAACCGGTGGGCGCCAAGCGCGGGCGGGGCGTCCTCGTGTACCAGAGAAGAATCACGAACAGCACCAGACCTTCGAGCGTCGCCTCGTAGAGCTGCGAGGGATGCCGGGAGATCATGACCCCCTGCGCATTCGGCACGCCGAATCCCCAGGGCAGATCCGTCGGTTTGCCCCAGAGTTCGCCGTTGATGAAATTTCCCAGCCTCCCGAAAAACAGACCGATGCCGGGCAGCGGCGCGACGAAATCCAATACATCGGCGATTCTCTTGTGCTTGACGCGCGCAAATACGATGCCGGCGATCAGCACGCCGGTCATGCCGCCGTGAAAAGACATGCCGCCGTCCCAGATGTGAAATACATTCAGCCAATTTTCGGCGATCACATCGTGGCCGTAAAAAATGCACCAGCCCAGGCGCCCGCCCACGATGACGCCGATCGCGCAGTAAAAAATGAGGTCATCGATTTCCAGCGCCACCCAAGTCGAGCCCGGGCGGCGTGCGCGATGTCGCGCCAGCCACCAGGCGCCGATGAATCCGATCAAGTACATGAGTCCGTACCAGTGCACCTGCAAGGGTCCCAAACCAAAGATGGGGCCGATGGACACGGCAATCGGATTGATGTGCGGATAGGTAAGCATGGCCGCTACTTTAAACTCTCGTTGATGCGACAGAAATAGGCTTTGAGATATCGGGTCTCGGCGATGGCCGGGTGCACCGGATGATCCGGCGCCTGGCTGCCCATTTCCAGTATTTGCACGTGCTTGCCGGCAGCGCGCGCGGCTTTGGCGATGGCATCCTGCAGTTCCTCCGCGCCCACATGGAAAGAGCAGGAACAGGATACCAAGATGCCGTCCGGCGCGGTCGCCTGAATGGCGAGCTGATTCAGCCGCTTGTATGCGGCCAGCGCCTTCGGCACATCCTTCTTGCGTTTGGCAAATGCCGGCGGATCGACGATGACGACCTCGAAGCGCGCGCCCTGCCGCGCGAATTCTTCCAGGACATCGAAGGCGTCGCCTTTGCGCGTCAGCAGCTTGACGCCATTGCGCTGTGCGTTCGCCGCCGCCAAATCGAGCGCGGCCGCGGAACTGTCGACGCAGGTGACCTCGCGCGCGCCGAGGTGCGCCGCGCGCACTCCCCAGGCGCCCACATAGCTGAAGACATCCAAGACGCGGCCGCCCGGCGCCACGTACCTCGACAAAGCGCGGCGATTGTCGGCCTGATCGAAGAACCAGCCGGTCTTTTGTCCCGCGGTCAAGGACGCCTGGAATTCAAGGCCGTCTTCGATCACCGCCACGGGCGCATCGAAGCTGCCCTTCGCGGCCTCCACGTAGCTCGGCAAGCCCTCCATTTCCCGCGCCGCGCTGTCGTTCTTGAAGAGCAACGCATCGCATCTCAAGACCTGGCCCAACGCTTCTTGAATCCGGGGCTTCAGCGCCTCCATGCCGGCGGTGCCGATCTGCGCGACGCACGTGCTGCCATAGCGGTCGATGACCAGTCCCGGCAAGCCGTCGGATTCTCCGTACACCAACCGATAGTAGGGCTGCGCGTACAGGCGGTCGCGCAACGTCATCGCGGCGCGAATGCGCGCGGCCAACCAGGCGGTGTCCGGAATCCTCCAGGTCTCGAGCAGGCGCGCCGCAATGAGCGAATGGGGATTGACGTAGGCCAATCCCAATGCCCGATCGTTATGCGCCAGCACGCGCACCAATTCGCCGGCCTGGAACTTGGGCAGCGGCGTCTGGCTGGTATCGACCTCGTTGCTGAAGATCCATAGATGCCCGGCATGCAGGCGGCGATCTTCGTTGCGTTTGAGGCGCAGCACGGGCAGCTGCGCCGCTTCACGGGAGTCAGTCATGGAACATACTTCGGCTATAGTAAACGTCATTCTAACCGACCAGGAGCCTGGGCCGTGAAGATGCCGCGCAATCATCTCGCCGAGGAGACCAGCCCGTACTTGCTGCAGCACGCGGACAATCCGGTCGAGTGGTATCCCTGGGGCGAAGCGGCGTTGCAGAGAGCCCGGCGGGAAAACAAACCCATTCTGCTGTCGATTGGTTATTCAGCCTGTCACTGGTGCCACGTCATGGCGCACGAGTCCTTCGAAGACGCGGGCACCGCCGCGCTCATGAACGAGTTGTTCGTCAACATCAAGGTCGATCGCGAAGAGCGTCCCGACCTGGACAAGATTTATCAGGTGGCGCAGCAGATGCTGACGCACGGCTCCGGCGGCTGGCCCCTGACCATGTTCCTCACGCCGCAGGAACAGCCGTTTTTCGGCGGCACCTATTTTCCCAACGAGCCGCGCCACGGGATGCCGGCATTTCGCGAACTGCTCAAGCGCGTAGCGCAGTACTACCGCGAACAGGGGGCGGAAATCGCGGCGCAAAACACGCAGCTTCAGGCCGCGCTCGCCTCCCTCGTGCCGCAGCCGGATTTTACTGCGGCGCTCGACGGCTCGCCGCTGGCGCAGGCGCGCGCGGCGCTCGAAAAATCCTTCGATGCCACCTTCGGCGGCTTTTCGGGTGCGCCGAAGTTCCCGCATCCAACCAGCATCGAGCGCTGTCTGCGGCAGTGGTACCGAACCTCGGCTGCACCTAAGCCTGACTTGCAGGCGCTGTACATGGCGAGCTTGACGCTGACGCGCATGGCGCAGGGCGGAATTTACGACCAATTGGGCGGCGGATTCGCGCGCTATTCGGTGGACGGCGCCTGGATGATCCCGCACTTCGAAAAAATGCTGTACGACAATGGCCAGCTGCTCGGCGAGTACGCGCGCGCCCACCTGGCCAGCGGCGAGGCATTGTTCGCGACGGTCGCGAACGAGACCGCCGACTGGGTGCTGCGCGACATGCGCTCCGCCGCCGGCGGCTTCTACTCCAGCCTCGACGCCGACTCCGAAGGCCATGAGGGAAAGTTCTATGCGTGGCAGCGCGGCGAAGTGCAGTCCTTGCTCACGCCGCGCGAGTACGCCGCCTTTTCCGCCCGCTTCGGCTTGGACCGAGCGGCGAATTTCGATGGCGAATGGCATTTGCACGGCTTCGCGCCGCTCGAGCACATAGCCGCCGCGCTCGATGAATCCCCCGCGCTGGTGGCCGGCCTCATCGAAACCGCGCGCGCCAAGCTGTTGCACGCCCGCAATTTGCGCGTTTGGCCGGCGCGCGATGAGAAAATCCTCTGCGCTTGGAATGCGCTCATGATCAAGGGGCTGGCGATCGCGGCGCGCGTGCTCGCGCGGCCCGACTTGGCTGAAGCGGCGGGCACGGCGGTGGATTTTATCCGCCGCCATCTGTGGCGCGACGGCCGCTTGCTGGCGACCACCAAGGACGGCCGCGCGCACCTGCCGGCGTATCTGGACGACTACGCCTTTCTCGCCGACGCATTGCTCGAGCTGTTGCAGACCCGCTGGCGCAGCAGCGACCTCGAATTCGCGCGCCAGTTGGCCGACGTACTGCTGGATCAGTTCGAAGACGGCGGCCACGGCGGATTTTTCTTCACCGCCAAGGACCACGAACGGCTCATTCACCGCAGCAAGACTTTCGCCGACGAATCCGTCCCGTCGGGCAACGGCGTCGCCGCATCCCTGCTGTGCCGGCTGGGATACCTGCTCGGCGAGACTCGCTATCTGGAAGCGGCGGAGCGCACGCTGCGGGCGGCCTGGACGGGAATTCAAGACTACCCGCAGGCGCATATGAGCCTGGTGAACGCCTTGGAGGATTTCTTGTCCTCGATGCAGATCCTGGTGGTGCGCGGCGCGGCGTCGAGCGCCGCGCGCTGGGCCGATGTCCTCGGCAGGCTGTACGCGCCGACGCGCATGATCTTCGCCATCCCCGACGATGCGCAGCTGCCCGCCGCGCTCGCCGCGAAGCGCCCGAGCGGCACGACCGTCGCTTACCTGTGCAGCGGCATGACTTGCTCGGCGCCGCTCGCGGAGCTCGAGGAAGTCGCGCGCACTCTCAGGCTTCGCGTCACTTAGCGGCGTAGCGCTTGCGCAGTTCCATGCCGACGCGGCGTTTGAAGTCTCCATGCAGGGCATCGGAGTACAGGGGCGCGGCGTTCCAATCGAGCGCCCACGGCTGGGCGGTGCGCGTGCTCTCCGGCTCCGCGCTGTCGCGCGGAAAGATATGCGCATGCAACGCTGGGTCCACGTTGCCGTAGATCGCGTAGTTGATGCGCGCCGCGGCGGTGATGGCCAGGAGCACGTCGCCGATCAGCGCCATGTCGAACAAGAATTGCGTGCGGGCGTCGGCGTCGAGCGCGTTCAAATGCGGCACGACCGGATCCGGCAGCAACAAACAATATCCAGGCAAGACCTGGCGCTCACCCATGATCACCCAGCCCGAAGGCAGTTTGGCGATGGCGGCCGGCAATTGGGCGGCACGGCAACGGTCGACCAGTGCATGGATGGTGGTTACGGGCACTTGTTCCTCACAGACATTTATTTTTCGCGCGCCTTCGCAATCGTCGCAGCATCCACCGCGGGCGCGGAATTCCCAAAATGCGAACGGACATAGGTCAATACCGCCGCCGCGTCTTCGTTGCTCATCCAGCCGAACAATAGCATTTGAGTCGGATAGCGGCCCGCGGGAATGCTCGCCGGCCGCTTCTGGCTCAAGACCCACTGCGCGAGCTCGACGGGGTCTCCCAGCACGGCCGGCGAACGGGACACGCTTGGGAACACCTTGGGCACGCCCTCGCCGTTATCGCGGTGGCAGGGCACGCAATTTTGCGCATACAGCGCCGCACCGCGCTCGGCGCCGCTGTTTGCCGCGGCATTGGCCTTGGGGTTCGGGCCGGACGGCTGACAGGCCGCAACCGACAGTAAAAAACCCAGCGGCAGGATGCGGGAAACCAAAGCTAGCCGCGCCAAGTGCGGAACGCACCGGTGTCCAAATGCAGGAAATTCGAGGCCCGGTAGTAGCCGACGCCGCCCCGCTTCAGGTACGCGGCGCGCGCCGCCAAATCCCGGCAATCCACGCCGCTCATGCGCACATCCACCGCGCGGCCTTGCGTGTGCAGGCTGCGCCGCGGCACGCCGCCGCCGCGCTCGTGCAGGCGCTCGTGGGTCTGCGGCGAGCGATAGCCGGAGACAACGCTGTAGGCGGCCGGCACCTCGATCAGGGCGGCCACGTCGACCAGGTAATCCAGAAGCTTCGGATCAATCGCATGCCTCTCGCCATTGCGAAAATCGCGCAACAGAACTTCAATCGCGGCGAGCGCGTCGGGCGCATAGCGACCGCCGCGAAAGTATTCGATCTCCAGCCGCTCCCCGGTCTGCACATTGTCCAGCGCAATACTTCGCCTGCCATCCTCGGCCGCCGCCGGCGGCGCTTGCGGCCAGGGCATCGCGGCGCCGCCCACGGCGCTGCCGCAGAACGCCGCCGCGGCGGCCAGCATGCGGCGGCGGCTGATCATGCGCCATCCTCGAGCAGACGCCCGTGGTCGAGCGCCAGCACCGTGGCCTTGGGAAAGAAATTGAATTCGGAGGCCGAGGCCCAGGTGTAGGCGCCCATCATGCGCCCTACCACCAAGTCGCCGATGTTGAGCTTGGGCAGGTCGAGTTTCTCCCGGATGACATCGATGCTGTCGCACGTCGGTCCGGCCAGCACCGCGGGAAACGTTTCTGCGCCCGGCAGCAGCGCTTCGACCGGAAATATCGAGTGATCATACATCTGACCGCTGTAGCTGCCGTAGAGACCGTCGTCGAGGTAGTACCACCAGCGGCCGTCGCGCAGGGCGCGGCCCATGACGGACGCGACCGCGATGGCCGCGGGCGCCGCGATGTAGCGGCCCGGCTCGGCGATCACGCGCACAGCGGGCGGCAATTTCTTGAGCGAGGCGTTGATCGGGGCGCAAAATTCTTCGATGGACGGCGCCGGCTTCAGGTACTGCACCGGGAATCCCCCGCCGATATCGAGCATGTTCACCGGATGACCCGCCGCCGCGGCGTTTTGCAGCAGACCATGGCACACCTCGATGGCCCTGACCATCATCGCCGAGTCGGCATTCTGCGAGCCGGTGTGAAATGACAGCCCGTCGATCTTGATGCGCAATTCTCCCGCGAGGCGGAACAGATCCTCGACCGCTTCCGGATCGCAGCCGAATTTGCGCGACAGATCCACCTGCGCGTCGGGACTGCGAAAGGAAACCCGAATCAAGAGCGAGCTTCTGCTGCGAAACTGCACGAACTTGCGCAACTCATCCGGATTGTCAATGACGAAACGCGCGACGCCAAAACTCAACGCCGTGCGAATGTCGCTGTCGCGCTTGATGGGGTGCGTGTGGATGCAGCGTTTTGGATCGACTCCCAAGCGGCGCACCAATTCGACTTCCCCGTTGGTCGCCAGGTCGAAATAAGCGCCCTCCGCCATGAGGGTGGTGATCAGCGCTGCGTGCGGCAACGGTTTCAAGGCGTAGTGCAGATCGACGCCGGGCAACGCTGCGGCAAGGCGGCGATATTGTCGACGCACCCGCTCGGCATCGATCACCAGCAGCGGCGAGCCGTAGCGTGCCGCCAAATGTTGGATCGCCTCTCGCGAGAAAGGATCAAGCGTTGGATCGAGTTCCATCGGGGTAGGGAGTTCAGCTGACGCTCAGCTCCAAGGAATCATCGCCCATGCCGCTGGCGCGCTGCAAGCGGTCGAGGATCGCCGCCCAGCGCTCATCCTGCGGCAAGCGCTGCACGAATATCTTCACGCAGCCCACCCGATCCAGAGTGCGCAAATGGTTGTACAGATTGTGCGCGTAGGTATCGGGCTTCTTGCCGGCATTGATCCAGGTCATATGCCGCTGGGTGTGCAATGGCGGGCGCATCGCCAACACCGCCACCTTCTCGTCGCGCGCCACGATCTCGCCGGCGCGCACCTCCAGGTCGTCCGAGTCCACGATCTCGAGCGGCGTCGAGGGTGCATAGTGCAAGGCGCGGTCGCCGGGCGCCCGGGGCACCGCGCCGCCGACCGCCAACGGGCCGATCACCTGTTCGAGCTGCGAGCGGGTGATGAATCCAGGGCGCAGCAAGCGGGCTTGATTGTCGAGGCAGGATACGATGGTGGACTCGAGTCCAATGGGCGAATCGCCGCCGTCGAGAATCACCCTGACCGAATCGCCGAACTCATCGCGCACATGTTCCGGCTTGGTAGGACTCAAGCGGCCGTAACGATTGGCCGATGGCGCGGCAATGCCGCCGCCGAAGGCATTCAACAGCTGCTGCGCCATGGGGTGCGAGGGGATTCGAATGCCGATGCTGTCCTGGCCGCCGGTGACGATGTCATTGACGTTGTCGGCTTTCGGCAAGATCAGCGTCAGGGGCCCCGGCCAGAATTTGTTCGCCAAAGTTTCCGCAACCGCCGGCATTTGGGCCACCCAGCGGTGCAGGTAGCGCGGATCGTCGAGATGAACGATCACCGGATGATCGGGCGGGCGGCCCTTGACTTCGAAGATCTTGCGCACGGCGGACGGGTCGGCCGCATTCGCGCCCACCCCATAGACGGTTTCGGTCGGAAACACCACCAACTCGCCGGCCCGCAGTGCTTCGACGGCGGTTTCAATCTCAGTCTGTGTAGCTCTTACCACACGCTCATGATATCAAGACTGCGCTGCAAGCAAGCGCCGCTTGCTGCTCAAGCCGGCGGTTTTACAGTAGCCGAGTGCTTTGTAGCAGGAAGGCGACACTCCAGGAACACCAAGTCGAGCCAGCGGCCGAATTTGAATCCTACCTCATGAAAGTGGGCTACCTTGATGAATCCCAGGCTTTCATGCAGTTTGATGGAGACTTGGTTGTCGGCGTCGACGCCGGCGATCATCACATGCTTCTGCATGGCCGCCGCCAGACTCATGAGTTCGATCACCAAAGATTCCCGGAAGATCTTGGCGCGAGGCCGGGAGAAGCGTTCCGGTCAATCGAGATACCCCGGGGGCTTGGGCAGCGCCTGAAAGTCCTTGGGATCGTGCTGCACGATCAAGCGCCCGTGGGTGTTCCTAAGGATGGTTTCGATGCGGCTCATCGAGGCTAAGGTATCGGCGCGATCCGTGTTGTACAGCGGGACGCGCTTGAACAGTCGATTGGCTCGCAGATGATACAGATCGCCGGAAAGTATGACGGTACCGCTCTTTTGCAATTTGAGTTTCAAGACCTGATGCCCGGGCGTATGTCCCGGAGCGCGCAAAATCATCACCTTGCCATCCCCGAACACATCGTAGTCCGTCTCGATGGATTCGCTCTTGGCGCTTTTATAGGCGCTCCAGGTTTCCGGCAGCACGCCGCCCGGCGGCGGGGAAACCTGCGCCCACGCCAGCTCCGCCTTGTTCATGATCCAGAGCGAATCTGGAAACTCGTTGGCATTTCCCGTGTGATCCCAATGCAGATGCGAAAAGGCCAGGTAGTTGATGTCTTTGGGCGCCACCTTCAGCGATTGCAATTGCGCCAGCAGCGTGACCGGTACCGTGACGTGCACCCCCGGCGCCGCATCGCTGCCCTCTTTGGGATAGTTGTAGTGATCTCCCAAGCCGGTATCCCACAGAAGATCGCCCTTGGGGTGGCGTATCAGGAAGCACGGCACCGCGATTTCACCCGATTTGCCGTCGTATTCACCGGTATCGGAAAATCCCCCCATATCCGTGAAGGTGGCATGGCCGCAGTCCAGGACGTACAGCCTAAGATCGGCGCCGCGAGCCGGACACACTGCTGCATTGCCTAGGCACAAAAGCATCAGTGCCATGGCCGGAAGCGTAGATTTAAGATACGCGTCATTCATGAGACTGGCCCTCCTCGAGGCTTCTATACTAGTCCAACCATGAGCGAACACGAACATCACCATCACGAGCACGCGCAGCGCGCGCCCAGCGCGCTGGAATTGCGAGTGCGCGCGTTAGAGGAGCTGCTGACCAAGAAGGGCTACATCGATCCGGCCGCGCTCGACGTTCTGATCGATGCGTACCAGACCAAGATCGGGCCCCGTAATGGTGCACGCGTCGTGGCGCGCGCTTGGGTGGATTCCGAGTTTCGCCGTTGGTTGCTGCAGGATGCCACCGCCGCGATTGCCTCCCTGGGGTTTAGCGGGCGCCAGGGCGAGCACATGGTCGCGGTCGAAAATACGCCGCAGCTGCACAACATGGTGGTCTGCACGCTCTGCAGTTGCTATCCCTGGGCGGTGCTCGGGCTCCCGCCGACCTGGTACAAGAGCGCGCCGTATCGCGCCCGCGCCGTCAAGGATCCGCGCGGCGTCCTCGCGGAATTCGGCGTTGAATTGCCCCAATCCACGCAAATCCGCATCTGGGATTCCACCGCCGAGGTTCGCTACCTGGTCGTGCCGATGAGGCCTGCGGCTGCGGAACACTTGAGCGAGCGCGAACTGGCGGCTCTCGTCACGCGCGACTCCATGATCGGCACCGGCTTGCCGAAATCGGCGGCATGACGTACCGCTCCCACGCCGACTTGGGCGGCCAGGATGTGCCGGGCGCCATCGTTCAGGAACCCGAAGGCGAATATTTTCACGCGCCATGGGAGCCGCGCGTCATGGCGCTGGTGGTCGCCATGGGGCCTACGGGCATGTCGAACATCGACATGAATCGCGCGGCGCGCGAAACGCTGCCGAACTACCGCGACTTGAGCTATTACGAGATCTGGCTGACGGCTCTGGAAAGACTGGCGCGGCAGAGGGGCGTGCTCGACGATGCCGCGCCGCCGCCAAAACACGTTGTTCGCGCCGAGACGGTCCTTGCGGTCATCAAGAAGGGCTTTCCGGTGTCGCGGGCCGCGACGCACCCCGCGCGTTTCAGAGTTGCGGAGCGGGTGCGCACGCGCGCTCTACCGGTTGATCATCACACGCGCCTGCCGGCGTATGCGCGCGGCAAGCAGGGCGTGATCGAGCGCATCCACGGCGCGCACGTGTTCCCGGACACGAACGCTCGAGGCTTGGGCGAATCGCCGCAATGGCTCTATACCGTGGCGTTCGATGCACGGGAACTCTGGGGCGAAAACGCGCCGGCGCCGCACTCCGTCATTTCGGTGGACGCGTTCGAACCCTACCTGGAACCCGCATGAGGCACGCGCTTCGGGATCTGCCGGGAATTCCGCTGGACGCCGATAGCCCGGTGTTCAACGAGCCGTGGGAAGCGCGGGCGTTCGCGATGACCCTGGCGCTGCACGAGCGCGGCGCATTCACCTGGCCGCAGTGGGCAGAAGCACTGTCGCGGCAGATCGAGGCGGCCCGCGCCGCGGGCGAGGCCGATCTTGGCGACACCTACTACCAGCATTGGCTGCGGGCGCTCGAGTCGTTGGTCTCGGCGCTGTGATATTGAGCGGCCCGAGCACGGACGCTACCGGTCAAAATCACTGGGACGAGCTAGGGCCGAAGCGCCGCCGTCACGTCCGGCGGATCGAGCGAAGTTCTCACCCAGCTGCCGTCCTCTTGCCGATTGAGTTCGTAGGCGGGCCAGTAATGCTTGTCGAGCTTCAAGGTAATCACGTCGGTCTGGCCGTTCCAACTGATGGTCTTCAGCCGCAATGACGCACGATCGGGCTTGCCGCTGACCGCCCTGATGAAGGCATCGAGATCGGGCGTCGCCTGACCGTCCACCTCGGTGATGCGCCGGCCGGCATACAGTCCATAGTGCGTCGAGGGCGATCCGTAAAAGAAAAATGAGACGAATACGCCATAGGGGGCGATGCCGCGTTGCGCCGCCATCGCACGGTGCGGCGCTTGCAGCGTGGCACCGGCCCAAATGAGCACCCGATCGATGTCGCGGCCGTTCAACGCCACGGTTTTCAGCTGCAAGGTTTTTTCGGCGCCGTCGCGCCACACCGTGACGGATACCGTTGGGCTCTGGACTGCGCGCTCCACCTCGCGAAAGCGGTTCACCACCTTGCCGTCGACCGCCAGCAAGAGATCGCCCGGTTCGAGCAGCGCCGCCGCAGGCGAACCCGCCACCAGCCGGTTGATGCCAAGGACCTGCCGCCGCTGCGGATTGTGCTCCTCGAAGCGCCGCACCCACTCGTCGGGCAGACCCAACTCGCGGGCGCCGGCCAGGGATTGCACGTCGAACTCCGCTTCAAAGGAATACAGCGGCCGCCCATCGGCCACCACGCCGATCATTTCGCTGACCAAATCGGACGGAATGCCGCGGTTGATCTGCTCCAGTTCGCGCTGCGACTCGAACGCGAAACTCGACCACATGGCGAGCACATCGCCCTTCTCATCCGTCAGCACCCCGTCGTAGTCGGTGGGCGGATTGATGAGGTTGATCACTTCCAGGTTGCTGTCGCGGAACCTGAGCGTGCGCGACAGCGGAAATGAAACCACATCGACGCTGGCGATTTGCGTCTTTTGCGACTGAATCTTCGCGTCCGCGCGCTGACCCACCACCCACACATCGTCGCCCGGACTCAAGGGGCGCGTCACCAAGGTCGCCGCGCGCACCGGCGTGTTGCCGATGGACTTGGGATCGTAGGAAATGACGGCAAGATTGTGCAACGGGTGAATGAACACGACCTTGCCCGGCACCTCGACGGTGCCCGCGAAGGTAATGCGCACATCGCCCATGGCCACCGGCACGGTGTTGCGGTCGATCGCCACCAGGCCGCGCTGCGCGTCCACGATCACGCCCGTGCCGTGATAATTTTTCTCGGTCACCCCGGAAACCGAATACGGCATGTCGAAATTGACCAGCACCAAGGAGGGCGCCATGCGATCGATGCGCGGGTCGCCGGTCTTGGCGAACTGGGTCGAGGCCGGCTTGGCGACCGAGGGAGCGGGTCCCGGCGCGATGCTGATGCAAGGCCAGGTACCGAGCGTGTCGTCGCGCTTGCACTCGCGCGCCGGAAACCAGCGCCGATCCATGCGAATCACCTTGAGCTGCGCCGCGCGCGGATCCTCGATGGTGACGTAGCGCACCGGGGCTCTCGCTCCGTCGGCCAGCTCGGACAGCGCAGCGGCGAAATCCGCGAGGTTGTCGACTTTCCTGCCGTTGAACGACGAGATCAGCGCGGCGCGCGGAATACCGGCGGCGCCGAACACATAGCCGGGATTGGCGACGTAGACGCCTTTGATCGGCACATTGAAGTGCCGCGCCTGCTGGTAGGAAAGGGTGTGCACCACGGCCTCGCCGAATTCGATGAATTCGTCCGGCGTAATGGCGCTCAAGGATTGCACCTCGAGATCGTGCTGCAGCGTTTGGCTGCCGCGCTGCACCTCGACCTTGACGCGCCCGCCGACGTGGTTGTCCAACACCTCCTCGAGCGAGAAAAACTCCGGAATGGGCTTGCCGTCGATCGCGACTAGGATGTCGCCCGGCGCCAAAACTCCATCCGCGCCCGACCCGGGCTGCACGTCGTCGACCACGAGCATTCCGGTCAGCTTAGGATAGCTCTTGCGCATGCCGGCTTCGGTGGCGGCACTCAAGCCCAAGCGCTTCAGCTCATCGTACGGGGTGTACTTGAAAACAGTTTCCAGCGTGCCGCGCGGCACGGGCTTGCCGACTTCGAGAAATTTGAGCGCGCGCACCACCGCCGTGAGCGGCAGATAGAAACTCGAGGCGGCGCCGGTGGCGCCGCCGGCGTTCAGCGCCACGACGCGGCCGTCGATATCGATCACCGGCGAACCGGAGGAGCCGCCCGAGGTACCGGAAGCCGCTTGATAATAAAAGGTATTGAAGTCGTTGTACTTGCCGTAGCCGTATTCCGGCGCCTCGCGATCCAGGCGCGCGAGAGTCCCCGCGAGAATCGACAATTGTTCGCCGGCATCGTTGCCCACCACGCGGATCTCGCGGCCGATGAGCGCTCCTTGCGGATACAGCGGCAGCTCCGCCGGCTGAATGAAATGCAGTTTCGCCGGATCGTAGCGATAGATGCCGAAGTCATGAATCGGGTCGCGATAGATCGGATACAACTGCACTTCTTCACGATTCAGAAAAATTGCCTGTGCCGTGACCGGTCCGGGCGTCACAACATGCCGGTTCGTGAGGATCAAGCCTCGTTTCGCGTCGATGACGAAGCCGGTCGCCTGTGCGGTGGTGTTCCATTCGGTATCGAAGGCGCGGGTGCTGTCGATTTGAATGGTGACGACGCCGGTGGCGATACGCTCCAGCGTCTGCGCCCAGTTGGCGGGCGTATTGGGAATTCCTGGAGCTTTGGTCGGGGTGGACGGAGCGGTCGGAGCGGTGAACGCGGGAGCAGCAAAAAATGCGAGCAGCGACAAAAGCAGCGAAATACGGGTCATGCCGATCCTGGGAGCCGGGCTCCGGGGTTGTTTACTCTTCAAGTGCCTTCGGATCGGACATCGTCAAGCGCTGCGCAGTTCCTCCGGCTGCCCTTCCCATTTCAAGTCGAGCTGCTTCGCCGCGCGCACATCATCCAATCGCCGCACCGGCATTGTATGCGGCGCGGCGCTGAGTTTCTCGGGATCGTGCTGCATTTCCTCGCGGATCGCCGCCAGCGCGTCGCAAAACCGGTCCAGATCCTCTTTGGCCTCGGTCTCGGTCGGTTCGATCAGCAGGCATTCGGGCACCAGCAGCGGGAAATAGGTCGTGGGCGCGTGAAATCCATAGTCGAGCAGGCGCTTCGCAACGTCCATCGCCGAAACGTGGTACGACTTCTGTTCCTGCTTCAAGGTGATGATGAACTCGTGGCTGGCACGGCGTTTCGGGTATGCGGCCTCGAAGCCCAGCGCTTGCAGCCGCTTCATCAAATAGTTGGCGTTGAGCGCCGCGAATTCCGCCACCCGCACCATGCCTTCGCGGCCCAACAGGCGCATATAGATATAGGCGCGCAAATTCACGCCGGCATTGCCCATGAAACCGGACAATCGTCCAATGGATTGAGGCAGGTCGCGCTCCGTCAGCCAGCGGTAACGCGCGCCGTCCTTGCCGACGATGGGCAGCGGCAGGAAGGGCTTGAGGCGCGCGCTCACGCCCACGGCGCCCGATCCCGGGCCGCCGCCGCCGTGCGGCGTCGAGAAAGTTTTGTGCAGGTTCATGTGGATCACGTCGAATCCCATGTCGCCGGGGCGCACCTTGCCCAGGATGGCGTTCAAGTTCGCGCCGTCGTAATACAACAGGCCGCCGGCATCGTGCACGATGTGCGCGATCTCGACGATCTTGCGTTCGAACACGCCGAGCGTGGACGGATTCGTCAGCATGATGCCCGCGGTTGCCGGGCTCACCGCCGCCTTCAGCGCCTCGATATCCACATCGCCGTTGGCATCGCAGGGGATTTCCTTGACGATGAATCCGCACATGGTCGCGGTTGCCGGGTTGGTGCCGTGCGCCGCCTGCGGCACGATGATTTCGGTGCGCGCCGTATCATTGCGCGCCCGGTGATAGGCGCGGATCATCGCGACGCCGGCGAACTCGCCCTGCGCGCCGGCCATCGGCGTGAGACTGACGGCCTGCATCCCGGTGATTTCCTGCAGCATTTCCTGCAGCTCGTACATGCACGCCATAAACCCCTGCGGCTCCGGCCCCAGAGGATGCCTTCCCAGGAATTCCGGCAGCATCGCATAGCTGTTGCAGGCCTTCGGGTTGTACTTCATGGTGCACGAACCCAAGGGATAAAAATGCGTGTCGATCGAGAAGTTCATTTGCGACAAGCGCGTGAAATGCCGCACCGCCTGCAACTCCGAGACTTCCGGCAACGCCGGCCGTTTGGCGCGGCGCAAATTCGCCGGCACTTGCGCGCCGCCCGCCGCCGGCGGCGGGAATTGCGTGACGGCTCCTCGCCCAGGCCTGCTCAATTCGAATATCAAAGGCTCACGCGGTTTGAGTTGCATGGGGTCTCCTAGGCCGCGGCGCGCGCGGCGCTCATCACGTCGGCCAACGCCGACGAGTACGCCTCGATATCGGCGTCGAGTTTGGTTTCGGTGGCGCATACCAGCATCGCATGGCCCAATTCCGGATAGCGCTCGCTAAGATCCAGCCCCCCTAGAATCCCACGCCGCGACAACGCCGCCAGAATCGCGGCGGGCGGGCGATCCAGCAGCAGTACGGCCTCATGAAAATGCGGCGCGCTGAACGCACGCGTGACACCGGGTATTCGGCTCAACTGGGCGACCAGATCGTAGGTTCTCTGCATGCTGGCCTGCGCCACCGCTTCCAAGCCGCGCGGCCCCAAAAGGCTCATATAGATGGTTGCCGCCGTCACCATCAAACCTTGATTGGTGCAAATGTTGGACGTGGCCTTGCTGCGGCGTATGTGCTGCTCGCGCGCCTGCAGCGTCAGGGTGAACCCCGGCCGGCCCTCCAAATCCCTGGTGCCGCCGACGATTCGCCCCGGCATCTGACGCACGTACTGCATGCGGGTCGCCATGAAGCCGAAATAAGGACCGCCCGAGGACAGCGGCACGCCGAGCGCCTGCCCCTCCCCGCAAACAATGTCCGCGCCGCCGTCCGCAACCCCGCCCCATTCGCCCGGCGGTTTGAGCAGCGCAAGCGAGGTCGGATTCACCACGGCGATCAGCATGATTTTGTTGGCGTGCGCCCAATCGGTGATGGCATCCACCTCTTCCAGGCTGCCGAAGAAATTCGGCTGCTGCAGCACCAGCGCCGTGAAATCCTGGCCGCTGAAGGGCTCGAGGGCTTGCAGCGGCGTGCGGCCGCTCGACCGGTCGAAATCCACCGGCACGAAGCTGATGTCTTGATTGCCGGCAATGGCCCGTGCAACTTGCGCATAAGTGGGGTTGACGGCGCGCGGCATCAATATGCGCCGCGAGCTCGAGGCGCGATTGGAGCGCACCGCCATCAGGCAGGCTTCCGCCAGCGCCGAGGCGCCGTCATACAACGAGGCATTCGATACTTCCATGCCCGTGAGCGCGCACATCATCGATTGATATTCATAAATGAGCTGCAGCGTTCCCTGGCTCGCCTCCGCCTGATAAGGCGTGTAGGCGGAATAAAATTCGCCGCGCGTCGCGATGGCCCATACCGGCGCGGGGATGTGATGCTCATAGGCGCCGGCGCCGATGAAATTCAAAGGCCGTCCATCGATGGCGGCACGCTCGGTCATCAACCGCGCAATTTCCATCTCGGAGAGCGGCGCGGGTACGTTGAGGACGCCGGCGCGAAGCTCCTTGGGGATTTCGTCGAACAAATCGTCGATGGAGCGCGCGCCGACGACCTCCAGCATGCGGGCGATATCGTCGGGCGTGTGAGGTATGAATGCCATGTGCCTCCCCTACTTGGATTCTTCCGCCAAAAAGCTCTCATAGGCGCTTGCGCTCATGAGCGACGCAGCATTCACCGGGCTCGAGGCTTCGAGGCGAAACAGCCATCCGGCGCCGTAGGGATCCTCGTTGAGCAGTTCGGGTTTGCTGGACAGCGCGCCGTTATTGGCAATGACCTTGCCCGCCAACGGGCTGTAGACATCCGATGCCGCCTTGACCGACTCGACCACCGCGCACGCTTCACCCGCTTGCAAGGCGCGGCCGACGTCGGGAACCTCGACGAAAACCAAATCCCCGAGCGCGCTTTGCGCATGATCGGTGATGCCGATTTCCCAGGTGCCATTAGGCGCCGCTTGGCGCACCCATTCGTGGCTCTTGGTGTACTTCAGATCGCCCGGTATGTTGTTGCTCACGTTGAACCCCCTAATCTATGTCGATCATTGGCTTGCCATGGCGCACGAATGGCGGCTTGACGATGCGCGCCGCATGCAATTTGCCGCGAATCTCCACCTGCACGCGCGGCTCCGATGTCTTGGGTACGCGCGCGAGCGCAATGGAACGATTCAAAGTGGGTGAAAAAGTTCCACTGGTCACTTCGCCCGAGATGCCGGCGGTCGTGGCGCCGCCGACCAGAACTTTCTGATGGCTGCGCAGCACGCCGCGATCCTCGAGCAGCAAGCCCACCAGCTCGCGGCCGCCCTCGCGCTGCGCGCGCTCGAGCGCCTCGCGGCCCAAGAATTCGCGCTGCCGGGGTTCGAAGGCTACGGTCCAGGCGAGGCCGGACTCCAGCGGATGGAAATTCTCATCCATGTCGTTGCCGTACAGGTTCATGCCCGCTTCCAGGCGCAGCGTGTCGCGCGCGCCGAGACCCGCCGGCGCCACCCCTTGTGCTCGCAAGCGGTTCCAGGCGTCCGCGGCATCCGCAGCCGGGATCATGATCTCGAAGCCGTCCTCTCCGGTATAGCCGGTGCGTGCCACGAACCAGGAGCCGAATGGCGCGCCGAAAAAAGGCTTCAATTCGAGCACCGCCGCTTGCTGTTCCGGCTGCAGCAGCGCCGCCGCCTTGCGCCGGGCATTGGGACCTTGCACGGCGATCATCGCCAATTCCTTGCGCTCGACCACCGCGACGCCGAAGTCCGCCGCGTGCCGGCGGATCCACGCCAAATCCTTGTCGCGGGTGCCGGCATTGACCACCATGCGATACCAGGTTTCCGACATGTAGTAGACGATCAGATCGTCGATGACGCCGCCGTTCGGCAGCAGCATGCAGGAATAGAGCGCCTTGCCAGAAGCTTTCAGGCGATCCACGTCATTCGCCAAAAGCATCCGCAAGAATTCGCGCACGCGCGCCGCCGGTCAGGTCGACGATGCACATGTGCGACACATCGAACATGCCCGCATCGCGGCGCACCGCGTGGTGCTCCTCGATTTGCGAGCCATAGTGCAACGGCATGTCCCAGCCGCCGAAGTCGACGATTTTGGCGCCTTGCTGGACGTGGGTGTCGTATAGAGGAGTCTTAAGGCCCATCGCAACCTCGCTGCGAACGAATACAGAGATGCCAAGCACCTACGTGCTTCGCCCCTCTGTCCTTAAGACCTGAGAGATTGCGCGCCTGGAACCTAGCGCTGCTCCCCTTCGGTGGGCCGCCAGATGCGACCGCTCTCCAGAGATCGCGAGAGTCTGCCGTTCGTGTGCCTGAGCGTTTCCGGGCGGTTGCGCCTTCGGCGGCCCTAGTAAAAGGACTCTCTCCAGACAGCTCTTATCGCGAGTGGGGCGGGATCATACAGAAGAGCCTCGGGGGATTGAAGCCGACAGGCCTCATATATCTGCGGCGGCGCTGCGCCGTAGCGCCGTAGCGCCGCGGCATGGCGCGCGGGTTAGCCGCCCGACCGCTTGGCCTGCCATCCCATCTTGATCAGCTCCGCGACGATCGAGTCGCGGTGATCGCCCTGAATCTCGATCACGCCGCCGCGCACCGTACCGCCCGAACCGCAGCGCTTTTTGAGTTGGGTGGCCAAGGCTTCGATATCGGCGGGGGACAAAGGCAGCCCGGTGATGGTCGTGACCCCCTTGCCCGCCCTGCCTTGGGTTTCGCGAGCGACGCGCACCGCGGCCGGCTTGGCAGCGCCGGGAGCGCCTTTGGGGCAGACGCACTCGCGCACGGCCCGGCGGCAGTTGGGACACAGACTGCCGATGCCGGTGGAGTAGACGACGCGTGAGTTCATGAGTTCTATCCCGCGGAAAAGAGACTTTCGTTGCTCGAGGGCTTTATGCCCGCGCGCAGTTGAAACACGAGGACGAAATAACCCGAGAGACACAGTCCCTCGAGTCCGCGCGTTCTCTTGTCGCAGGGGCAGTGCCTGCAATCCGATGATGATGAGCGCAAGTGTCGCGAAAGCGCCGAAATCAATGTCGACGCGAGCATGGCACGTTCAGCGACAACGGTCCCAGAGAAAATTCCAGCCCGAAGGATTTCTGCACGTCTTGAAATTCGATCGCGGATGCACTCATGCGGCACTCCCTCGGATAGGTTCAGCGGGCAACTCGCTCGCGCCCGGCTTCATTTCGTCCCGCAGCATCTGCAGCAGCTCGCGGTCGGCGATGCCGGCTTCGCGGCCGGCATGAATCGCCGATCGCAACGCCTCGCGCGCCATCGCCCGCCGGTCGGCGCGGCTCCGGTCATTGCCGCGCACCGCCACGAAAGTTCCCAGCCCCTGCCGGCTGAAGGTGATGCCTTCCCGCTCGAGTTCTTCGTAAGCCCGCTTGACCGTGATGAGGCTGACCAAAAGCTGTTCGGCCAGCACTCGATAAGAAGGCAACGCGCTGCCCGCGGTGAGCCGATTGGCCAGCACCTCGCGCTTGATGCCATCGACGATCTGCTGGTAAAGCGGACCGGATGCGGCCGCCGAGAGGGGCCCTAAACGCAGAATCGCGGTGGAATCGGCCATGCGCACTGTATATACTAGATATGCACAGTAAGCAAGGCGCCTCGTTCGCTCATTCGTGAATCGCGATTTGCGTCTAGAATCCGCGACCACCCGGAGATTCCCGATTGCAGCTACAAAAAATTGCCTTCATGTTGGCTCTGAGCCTGCCCGCCTCGAGCCTCGCGGACACTTTTTCCTACTCCTATATTTTTGGCGAGAAAAAGGTGGGTCATCTGACCGCCGCAACCACCGCTGATCTGACCACCGTCGACTACGACGTCAAGAACAATGGCCGTGGTCCGACCATTGCGGAGAAGATCAAGCTGGATGCGGCGGGCTGGCCGATCGAATGGAGCATCAACGGCTCCACGACCTTCGGCAGCAAGATCGCGGAGCACTACAGCCGCAAGGGCGCGCACTCCGAGTGGCTCGATTCCACCGGCAAAGGCCAATCGGCAAGTCCCGGCATTTACCTGGCGCAGAGCTCCAGTCCTTGGGCAAATGGCCTCTACGCTCGCGCGCTCTTGAAGGCCCCGGGCATGCAATTGGCCGCGCTCCCCGGCGGGGCGGTGCGCCTCGAAAAGGGCGAGACCGTGAACGTGCAGGGAAGCGGCGGTCCGCTCGCCGTCACGCGCTACGATTTGATTGGAATCGACCTTGAGCCTGAAATCATCTTGCTCGATTCGGCGAACAACTTGTTCGCCGACGTCGACGCGAGTTCCATTCTGGTGCGCGCAGGGTACGAAGGCGAGGAGCAGCGGCTGCGCGGCATGGCCGCCGCCTGGTCGAGTCAGCGCTTCGTTAAAATCGAACACGAAGTTGCGCATCATTACGCGGGACCGATCCGCATCCGCAATGTCCGGTTGTTCGATCCGAAGACCTCGTCGCTGACGCCGGCCATGTCGGTGCTGGTGCAGGGCAAGGTCATCGCCGCCGTGGAACCCAACGACAGTCCCTCCACCGCGGGAGAGACCGGCATCGACGGCGCCGGCGGCACCTTGATCGCAGGCATGTATGAAATGCATGCGCATATGGACGAGAGCATCGCCCTGCTGAACGTCATCGCGGGCATCACCAGTGCGCGCGACATGGGCAATGACAACGCCGTGCTGGCTGATCTGGTGCAGCGCATCGACAGCGGCACGATCGGCGGCCCGCATATCATTCGTTCCGGATTCATCGAAGGCAGGAGCCCCTTCAGCGCCAATAACGGCATCGTGGTGGACAGCCAGGAGAAGGCCGTCGATGCGGTGCGCTGGTACGGCGCCCGCAACTTCTGGCAGATCAAGATCTACAACAGCATGAATCCCGCCTGGGTGCCGGCCATGGCCCAGGAAGCCCATCGGCTCGGCATGCGGGTCGCGGGCCATGTTCCCGCCTTCTCGACTGCCGACGCCATGATCGAGGCGGGCTACGACGAAATCACGCACATCAATCAATTCTCGCTCGGCTGGGTGATTCAACCGACCGAGGACACGCGCACGCTGTTCCGTCTCACCGCGCTGAAGCGTCTACCCGGATTGGATCTGCAGAGTCCCAAGGTTCAGCACACCATCAACCTGATGGTGGACCGCAAGATCGCCATCGACCCGACGCTCGGGGTTCACGAGCAGCTGCTCGAGCGCCGCGACGGCAAGATTCCACCGGGTGCGGTCGACTATTTCGACCACATGCCGATCGGCTGGCGCCGCGACAATATGAAAGCGTTGGCCGACACCTCGGCGCCGGGCGACGATCAAGCCTATCGTCAGGCTTTCGGCAAGCTGATCGAGGTGGTGCGCATGCTGCACGAGCGCGGGGTGTTCATCGTCTTCGGCACCGACACGGGCGGCTCCTTCACCTATCATCGCGAACTGGAGCTCTACCAGCTGGCCGGAATGACGCCGGCGGAAATTCTCAAGCGCGCAACCTGGGATTCGGCGCGCTACGTGAGCCAGGATCAAACCCTGGGCTCGATCGAGAAGGGCAAGCTCGCGGATCTCTTTCTCGTCCCCGGCGATCCGATCGAGAACCTGAAGGCGATCAAGACCATCAGCATGGTAGTCAAGGACGGCACCGTGTATTTCCCCAGCGAGGTGTATCCGAAGTTCGGCATTCAGCCGTTTGTTGCCGCGCCAAAAATTACCGAGGCCGGCGCGCCGCGCTGACTGACCCGGTCAGGCTCCCCAGGTATAATGCTCAAATGAGATCGCGTCGACATTCCCTGACCGTCAAGGTGGGCCCGGTAGCCATCGGCGGTGCATCGCCCATCGTGGTGCAATCGATGACCAACACCGACACGGCCGATATTGACGGCACGGTCGCGCAGGTCAAAGCACTGGCCCGCGCCGGATCCGAATTGGTCCGCGTCACGGTCAACAACGACGAGTCGGCCGCGGCGGTGCCGCACATCCGCGAGCGTCTCGATGCGCAAGGCATCGGCACGCCCCTGGTGGGCGATTTTCACTTCAACGGCCATAAGCTGCTCAAAGCCCATCCGGCTTGTGCCGAGGCACTGGGCAAGTTGCGCATCAATCCGGGCAATGTTGGACGCGGCAGCAAACGCGATCCGCAATTTGCGGAAATGATCGAGACCGCCGCCAGGTTCGGCAAGCCGGTGCGCATCGGCGTGAATTGGGGCAGCCTCGATCAGGATCTGCTGACCCGCATGATGGATGAGAATTCAAAGCTGACGGAACCTAAGACCGCGATCGAGGTGATGCGCGAAGCCATCGTCGTTTCGGCGTTGGACAGTGCGAAGCGCGCGGAAACCCTGGGACTCGGGTCCGACAGGATCGTCATCAGCGCCAAAGTGAGCGGCGTACAGGATTTAATCGCCGTATACCGCAATCTGGCGGCCCGTTGCGCCTACCCCTTGCACCTGGGGCTCACCGAGGCCGGCATGGGCAGCAAGGGCATTGTGGCCTCTACCGCGGCCATGAGCGTGCTGTTGCAAGAGGGCATCGGCGATACCATCCGCGTCTCACTGACTCCTGAACCCAACGGCGATCGCACCCAGGAAGTCATCGTCGCTCAAGAAATACTTCAGACCATGGGCTTGCGGGCATTCACTCCCATGGTGATCGCCTGTCCCGGGTGCGGCCGTACCACGAGCACCTATTTCCAGGAACTGGCGCAAAAGATCCAAAGCCATATTCGGCATCGCATGCCGGAGTGGCGCAAGCAGCGCGCGGGCGTGGCCGACATGACGGTGGCGGTCATGGGCTGCGTCGTCAACGGCCCCGGCGAGAGCAAGCATGCCAATATCGGCATCAGCCTTCCCGGCACGGGCGAGCACCCGGTGGCGCCGGTGTACGAGGATGGCGCGAAGACCGTGACGCTCAAGGGCGAGCGAATCGCCGAAGAATTTCAGGATCTGGTGGAGCGCTATATCGAGCGCACCTACGCCAGAATTCAGACATGAAGGATTTGTCGGAAAAGAAATGCGCGCCATGCGAGGGGGGCGTAAAACCCCTGACGCCCGCCAAAGTCAGACTGCTGGCCAAGCAGCTGCACAAGGACTGGAAGATCGCGCCGGACTCCAAGAGCCTGAAGCGCTCGCTGATATTCAAGGATTTTTACCGGACGATGAGCTTCGTCAATGCGCTGGCGCATGTCGCCAACCGCGAAGACCATCACCCCGACTTGGAGGTGGGCTATGACTACTGCCATGTCACCTACTCCACGCACTCGATCGGCGGCTTGTCGGTGAACGACTTCATTTGCGCCGCAAAGCTAGACCGTCTTTAGAAACTCCGGCACATCCCCCGCCACCCCCAAGGCGCGCCGGGCAAACGCGCGTTTGACGAATGGCATCCGGGCCACGGCGCTCAAACCCGCGCTGCGCATCCCTGCCGTAAGCGCATCGGAATTGGAAAACAGCCGTTCCAATCCATCCAGCGCGGTCGCTGCAACCACGTTCTCGCTGCGGCGCCACCGCTCATAGCGGCGCAACGGCCGATAGTCGCCGTAATTCTGAGCCGCGCCGGCTTCGCTCAAGACCTGCGCGAGCGCCGCGCAATCCAGCAATCCTAGGTTCAGTCCTTGGCCGGCCAGCGGGTGCACCACGTGCGCGGCATCGCCGAGCAGCACGGCCCGCGGCCGCGCGTAGTCCACGGCGTATTGCAGCTTCAGTGGAAAGGAGGCGAGTTCCGTCGTGAGCATGCAGCGGCCGAGCGCTGCGCCGCTGGCCTCGGTGAGTGCCGCGCCGAAGGCTGCGGGATCCATGGCTCTCAAGAGATCGGCCTTGGGCCGCGCCACGCTCCACACAATCGAGCAACGCCCATCGTTGAGCGGCAGAAACGCAACAGGTCCGGTATTCAAGAACCGTTGCCAGGCTGTGTTGGCGTGGGCACGCTCGGTCTGCACGTGCGCCACCAAGGCATCCTGATGATAGGCGTGGCCGGCGGTGTCGATGCCGAGCAATCCACGCGTCTTGGAATCGGTTCCATCGGCAGCCACCAGCAGCGTGCCGCGCAATTCGCGGCCGTCGCGCAGCTTGAGCGTCGCATCGCCCTCGCCCACCGCGATCGACTCGACCGAACCCTCGATGAACACGGCGCCCGCGGCTCGAGCCGATTGCAGGCACTGCCATTGCAACACCTTGCCGTCCACGATGTATCCCAGATTGGGTTCGCCGAGTTCCGCGCAATCAAAGGTCAAAGAGCCGGGTCCCGTCGGCGTGCCGCCTGCATCGAACACACACATGCGCTCATAGGGGAACACCCGGCTTGCGGGCAGCGAATTCCACACGCCGCATAACTTGAGCAGCCGTTCCGAGGCGCGGCTCAGTGCGAAAACACGCAAGTCCCAGTCGGCGCCGCCGGCCGGCGCGGCCGCGAACCGATCGGCCACCACCGCCACCCTGCCCGGCGCGCTCAATTTGCGTGCCAACAGCAGGCTTGCCAGCGTTGCACCGGTCGCGCCCGCGCCGACGATGATCACATCGAATTCCGGTGAAGCACGCTTCATGTCAGTGCCACGCCGCGGGCGAGTTTGGGAACACGTCCGCCGCCGCCGGTGCTGAGGCGCGACAGCGCGGATTTTGCGGGAGGCAGCAGATCGAAGGCGAGCAGTCCCAAGTTGCGCACGCGGCGCACCGAGCTCAAGGGGTTCGAAAACAGACGCACCAATCCGTCGGTGAAGGCGATGACGCCGCCGCGGTCCGCGCGTCGCCAGGCATCGTACTCGCGCAGCAGCTTGGGCTGGCCCGGATCGGCATCGCCGCGGGCGTTTTCGGCAATGAGTTCAGCGAGGCTGGCCACATCGCGTAAACCCAAATTGAATCCCATGCCCGCCACCGGGTGCAGGCCCTGCGCCGCATTGCCGATGATGACGCAGCGCGACGCGCTGGTGCGGTCCGATTGAGTCAAGGCGAGCGGATACGGCACGCGGCGTCCAACTTTGAGGAATCGGCCCAGACGAAACCCAAAGCGGCGTTGTACCTCGGCGAGGAATTCTTGGTCCGACCACGCCAAGGCGGACTGCGCTGCGTTCTTGCTGAGGGTCAGAACCAGCGTGCAGCGGCCCCCATCCAACGGCAACAGCGCCAGAGGACCTTCGGGAGTGAAGCGCTCGTAGGCGACGTTGTCGTGGAAGCGCTGCGGCAACACGGTGGTGATCACAGCCGTTTGACCGTAGTCGCGCACCTGCGCGGCGACGCCGAAAGCGCCGCGCACGGCGGACTCCGCGCCATCCGCCGCCACGATGAGCTTGGCTTCGATTGCGCTCTTGGCGCCCGCTTCGTCGATCTCGATGTCGACCCGCTCGCCGTGCGGCGTGATTCGAGAAACCGTGGCGGGACAAAATATCTTCAATCCCGGGCTCGAAAGGCGCGGCCAAAGGGCGCCGCCGAGCGCCCGGTTGGGTACCACGTACCCCATCGCAGCGAGGCGCTGTTCCCGTGCGTCGATTCGCGCAAATCCGAACCGCCCCTGGTCCGAGACGTGAATTTTGACGATCGGCGTCGCCACTGCATCGAGCGCCGGCCACACGCCGATGGTCTCCAAGATTCTGCGGCTGCCGTTGGAGAGCGCCGTGGTGCGTTCGTCAAAGCTCGGTTGTGCCGAAGCATTATGTGGAATCGCCTCAATGAGGGCCACGCGCAGGTTCAAGGGAGCGAGCGCGGCGCCCAGGCTGGCGCCGACCATGCCCCCACCGACGATCGCGACGTCAAAAGTCACGCAGCGCCTCGATGGCGTCCGGAGTTTTCTCGAGCGCGCCGGTCAGCACTTCCGGCGCACCTTGGGTCACCAGCACTTCATCTTCGATGCGGATTCCGATGTTCCAAAACTCCTTCGGGACTTTGGGCGAGGGCCTGATGTAGATTCCCGGTTCGACCGTGAGCGCCATCCCCGGTTCCAGCACGCGCCACTCGCCGCCGACTTTGTAGTCGCCGACATCGTGCACGTCCAAACCCAGCCAATGGCCGGTGCGATGATTGAAAAACGGCAGATAGGCTTGCTCCTTGATCAATTTGGGCAGGGATCCCTTGAGCAATCCAAGCTTGGCCAGGCCGTGGGTGACGACGCGCACCGCAGCTTCATGCGGCTCATTCCAATGGTTGCCCGAACGCACCTTGTCGATGGCCGCCAATTGCGCTTCCAGCACCACCTCGTAGACGGCGCGTTGCACTGCGGTGAATTTGCCGCCCACGGGAAAGGTGCGCGTGATATCCGACGCGTAGTAGTCGTGTTCACAGCCGGCATCGAGCAGCAAAAGGTCGCCGTCGCGCAATGGTTGATCGTTGTCGCGATAATGCATGACGCAGGCATTGGCGCCTCCCCCGACAATCGGCGGGTAGGACATGTCGGCGTTGTGCGAGCGGAATTCGTGCAGCACCTCCGCCATCACCTCGTACTCCATGCGCCCCGGACGGGCAAAGCGAATCGCCCGACGATGCGCGCCGACCGCGATATGCGCCGCGCGCCGCAGACTGGCCTGCTCCGGCCGGCTCTTGTACAAACGCATGTCGTCGAGCACATGATTGAGCGCGACGAATTCCTGCAAGCCGCCCGCGCCCTGGCGCGACTGCACCTTCAGTCCATTGACCCAGCTCAAGATGCGCGGATCGAAATCCAAATGCGTCCCCATGGAATAAAAGATCTGCGAGCGCTGCTCCATGAGCCCAGGCAGAATTTCATCGATGTCCTCGATCGGAAAGGCATCGTCCGCGCCGTAGCAGGCGACCGCCCCTTCGGTTCCGGCGCGCGCGCCGTCCCACGACTCGCGCAAGGCATCGTGCTCGCGCACGAACAGCAGATATTCCGCTTGCGGACGGCCCGGCACCAGCACAGCGACCGCGTCCGGCTCGGGAAAGCCGCTCAAATAGTAAAAATGGCTGTCCTGGCGATAGGCATATTCGATATCGCCGTTGCGGTGGCGCACCGGGGCCGCGGGCAGAATCGCGATCGCATCCTTGCCGATCATGCGCATGAACTGGCGCCGTCGGCGTGCGAACTCCTTGCGGTCCATGCGAAGCCTCAGTGCAGCCGCTGTTGCGCCGGGTAGACCTGCCTGCGCAGCGGAAGGAGTTCTTCGAACACGACCTGCGCGGCAACCCGGATGAACTCGACCAGTTCCGTATAGGCTTGCTCGTTGGATTCGTCCCCTTCCGCATCATCGCCGGTGGCGCGGGAGATTTCGGTGAAGTCCCGGACGATCTCCCCGACGTCGCCGCCCAAGGCCTCCAGATCGGAGACGGATCCGGTACCCAGCCCATAGAGAAATCCGGTGCACCATAATGCAAGTGCGTTGGCGCGCCCATTGAGCGGCTGCTCGTCGTCGGGCAGCAGCGGCTCGAACTCCATTCCCTGCTCTCCGAAAGATGTCGCCGTGGCGGTGAAGACCCTTTCGAGCACCGCGGAGGACTCGTCGCTGAGCGCGGCGCCGTCCGGAAGGATTTCGTTGATCCAGTCCTGCATTCTGTAAGGCGCGACCGAGCACAGGGCGCCGCACAGCGACCCGTGCGCCTCGGCGGCATCCGCCAGGCCGCCGGCGCCGGCCAATACATCCTCGAAATCCTGGAACCGAATATCGGACATCATGGTTAAGTGAATAATAGCGCAGTGGAGGCGGCAACCGCCCTTTGCATTGCGCTTTTGTCCGCTCTATATTGGCAGTCTATGAACGAAGCCAATTCGAAGTCAGCGGTCGAACTCGAGCTGAAGCGCTTGGAAAAGCGTCTTGAAGATCTCATCGTAACCGTCAGCCACATCAAGGAAGAGAATCGGGCGTTGCGGCAACGCCAAGATACCTTGACGTCCGAGCGCGCGACGCTGCTGCAAAAAAATGAACAAGTGCGGGCGCGCGTCGAGGCGATGATCGGCCGCCTCAAGTCCATGGAACAAGCGTGAGCGACAATCAAGCGCGGGTCAGCGTGCGAATACTCGAAAAGGAGTATCACATCGCCTGCCCGATCGAAGAGCGCTCGGATCTGCTGGATTCCGCCGAGTTCTTGAACCTGAAAATGCGCGAAATCCGCGACAGCGGCAAGGTCGTCGGTTTGGATCGTATCGCCGTAATCGCGGCGCTCAACATGGCAAATGAACTGATTCGATTCCGCAATCGTGACACCAATCTCGATTCCGACGTCGGCGGACGCTTGCGTATCCTGCGCGAGCGCGTAGAGTCGGCCTTGGAGAAAGGCCAACAGCTCGAACTCTGAGCGGCCTTTCTCGACATTTAAATTTGGCGCTGCCTGCGGTGTTCGATGCGGATCGGGTTACCTCCTGACCCTAATTTTGTAAACCCCAGGGGCCAATGCTTGCTGGCAACATTGTGCAAGTCCGCCCTGAGCGGAAAGCCTTAAGTGCCGCAGTCGGTCCCACCTGTTGCTCAGGTCGGGAGCAACGGTCCAAAACGGCATCTGCGGGTAGCGCCATCCCATTTCAATGAAGGCAGCCCTCCGTAAACAATTGCGCGCCGAGCGCCGTGCACTCCGCCGGCGGGAGCATTGGCGCCGCTCGCTGGTCGCCGCCAAGCCGGTTGCCCGCCTGCCCTCCTTCCGCGCGGGTTGCCGCGTTGCGCTGTACCTGCCTATCGATCTGATCGTCATCCCCTGGGTCGGCGTAGACGCCGAGGGACGGCGCCTGGGCATGGGAGGCGGGTACTATGATCGTGCCCTGACCTTCCGGCGGCGGCGCCGCTACCGGAAGGGTCCGCGCCTGGTTGGGCTCGCTTTCGACTGCCAGCGCAGCAAGGTGCGGTTCGCGGACGCATGGGATCTTCGCTTGGATTCATCGGCAACAGAATCGGGAATGGAGCATTTCCTATGAACTATTGGCTGTTCAAGTCGGAACCCGCCACCTTCAGCATCGACGATCTGCGCAAGGCGCCCAAGCAAACCACGGCGTGGGACGGGGTGCGCAATTACCAGGCGCGCAACATGCTGCGCGACTCCATAAAAAAGGGTGATTTAGCTTTTTTCTACTATTCCAGTTGCGAACTACCGGGCATCGCCGGCATCGTCAGCATCGCCCGCGGAGGTTATCCGGACCTCAGCGCCTTCGACCCGAAGAACCACCACTACGATCCCGATTCCAAAAAGGACGCGCCCTCTTGGTATGCCGTCGACGTGAAGTTCGCGCGTAAGTTCGAGCGCATCATCACGCTCGACGAGTTGCGAGCGCACGCCGCGGGGAAGCTGAAGGATTTGGTTTTGCTGCGCCGTGGGAATCGTCTGTCGGTGATGCCGGTGACGAAGAAGGATTGGGATTTCATCCTCGCCCTTGAGTGACGCCGCTCACATCGCTACCACATTGTGGTGCACGCGCGCGAGCTATTGCTTGTAAATTAATTATTCGTGTATATACTCGGACCCCGGACTAACCCGATAACGGAGTTTCTATCATGGCAGCGAAAGCAAAGAAGGCGAAGAAGAAGGTAGCTAAGAAAAAGGCCGCTAAGAAAAAGTAAGCCTTCGAAAGTAATCAACTGTGCCCGCGTAAGCGGGCACAGTTGTTTCTGCAGGCAGCAAATCGCGCGTGTCTCAGGATTCGTCAACGCAAAAAAAACGCCGCGCCGCGGAGGCCGCAGTCCGCTACATCGAAAGCGGCATGGTGCTCGGGGTAGGCACCGGATCGACCGTCAATCAACTCATCGAAGTGCTGAAAGAGCGCAAAATCCAGCTCTCCGGCGCAGTGTCGAGCTCGCGCCAAACATCCGACAAATTGCGCGCCGCGGGCATCGAGGAGCTGGAATTGAATACCTCCGGCGATCTGAACCTCTATATCGACGGCGCCGATGAAGCCACCGCCGATGGCGTGCTCATCAAGGGAGGCGGTGCCGCGCTGACGCGCGAAAAGGTGATCGCCGCCGCCTCGAAGCGCTTCGTCTGCATCATCGACGACTCCAAGCTGGTGCCGATGCTGGGCGCCTTTCCGCTCCCCGTCGAAGTCATCCCCATGGCTCGCTCATACGTCGCGCGGCAGCTGGTGAAGCTCGGCGGTCAGCCGGTATGGCGCGAGGGGATCGTCACCGACAACGGCAATCCGATCTTGGATGTGCACAATCTCAAGATCGCCGACCCCAAAACCCTGGAATCCGCCATGAATCAAATTGCGGGCGTGGTGACCGTGGGTCTGTTCGCCCGCCGCCGCGCCGACGTGCTCATCATCGCCGGGGACGCCGGCGTTCGAAGCTTGGAGCTGTCCTAAATCTCCAGGCGGGTGCCGATCTCGACGACTCGGTTGTGCGGCAAACCGTAGTAGTCGCCGATGACTTGCGCGTTGCGCGCCATCTGCATGAATGCGCGGCGGCGCAGCGGCGGCAGATCGGAACGGCGGCCCGGAAGCAATTCCTCCCGGCTCAGGAAATACGTGGTCGCTTCCGGATCGTACGGCACGCCGTGGCTCTCCGCTTCGCGCAAGATCGCCGTGATGTTCGGCTTCTCCATGAAGCCCACCTGGGCCACGACCCGGACAATGCCCTCGCAGACGGGGGTAACGGTCAAGCGCTTCGGCGCGGAGACGCGCGGCACCTCGCGGGTCACGACGGTCAAGAGCACGACCCGCTCGTGCATGACGCGGTTGAACTTGATGTTGTTGAGCAGCGCGCGCGGAATTCCCGACGCCTTCTGATCGAGGAAAATCGACGTGCCCGCCACTCGCACCGGCGGGTCCAACTTCAAGTCCTCGATGAAATCCCGCACCGGCTTCTGCTCGCGCAGCAATCGAGCCATGAGCGAGGCGCGGCCGCTTTGCCAGGTTTGCATCAGCCAGAAAATCGTCAGGCCCGACACCAGGGGAACCCAGCCGCCCTCCTCGAGCTTGGTCAGATTGGCGAGCAGGAAAGCGATATCGACGATGAACAGCAGCGACAAACCGGTACGCAGCAGACGGCTGTCGCTGCCGGTCCGGGATTTGATGAGACTCAGGGTCAAAGGCGTCACGATGGTCATGGCGCCCGACACGGCCAGGCCGTACGCTCCGCCCAACGCCGCGGAGCTGCCGAAACCCACGACCAACGCCAGCGACGCAACCATCAGAATCCAGTTCATGGTCGGCACATAAATCTGCCCGGCGACGGATGCCGAGGAGTGCTCGACGCGCAGGCGCGGCAGAAGTCCCAAGCTCACCGCTTGCGTGGTCACTGAAAAGACCCCGGAGATGACCGCCTGGGAGGCGATGACGGTGGCGGCCGTTGCCAAGATCACCAGCGGCCACAAGGACCACGCGGGCGCCATCAAATAAAACGGGTTGCTGATGGCCGCCGGATTTTCGATCAACAGCGCCCCTTGACCGAAATAGTTGCAGACCAGCGCCGGCATGACGATGCACATCCAGCCCAAGCGAATCGGGGCTTTGCCGAAATGGCCCATGTCGGCGTACAGCGCTTCGCCGCCCGTCACGCACAAGAATACGCCGGCGAGCACGGCGAGCGAGGCGACCTGATGCTGAGACAGCAGAGCGATCGCGCGCGACGGATCGATCGCCATCAAGACGCTGGGTTCGCGCACGATCCAAGAAACCCCCAGCACCGCCAGCACCGCGAACCAAAACAGCATCACCGGGCCGAACACTTTGCCCACCGAGCCGGTGCCGTACTTTTGAATGACGAACAGCGCGACCAACACCAAGAGCGTGATCGGCAGCACGGGAAACTGCGCCTCGGGCGCCGCCACGTGCAGCCCTTCGACGGCGCTCAATACCGATATCGCGGGCGTGATCGCGCCGTCGGCGAAGAACAGCGAAGCACCCAGGATACCCAAGGTCCCGTAAAGTTTGCGTCGCGGACTCTGCCGTACCGTGTTGACCACCAGGGCGGTCAGAGCCAACACGCCGCCCTCGCCTTTGTTGTCGGCGTTGAGCACCACCAGCACGTACTTGAGCAGAATGACGAGAACCAGCGACCAGAAGATCAGCGACAGCACTCCCAGGACATGATCCGGAGTCACGGCAATTCCGGGTCCGACGAAGCAGGCCGACACGGCATACAGGGGGCTGGTGCCGATGTCGCCAAACACAACGCCGAGCGCCGCGAGCGCCATGGGCGCAAGCCGTTGACTCGAATTGTGCTCGCCCGACATCTGATTCCTCAGTACCGCTCGAAGCCTTGGCACCTTAAGAAAAAGGGCCCACACGGTGGGCCCTGTTTGGCTGGGGGACTAGGATTCGAACCTAGGTAAACGGTGTCAGAGACCGTTGTCCTACCACTAGACGATCCCCCAAATCCGATCGATCGTTTAGCTAAGGAGGCGAATGCGCTCTCGTGATTATCGTTTGGAGAACTGCGTGCCGCGACGCGCCTTGCGCCGGCCAACTTTCTTGCGCTCCACTTCGCGCGCATCACGGGTAACGAAGCCGGCTTTACGCAACGGCGAACGCAGAGTCTCATCATAGGCCATGAGCGCGCGCGTAATCCCGTGGCGAATCGCACCGGCTTGGCCCGTGATTCCGCCGCCTTCGACATGCGCTTCGACATCGAATTTGCCGTCGAGCTGCACCGCGCCAAACGGCTGCTGCACGATCATGCGGCCGGTTTCGCGGCCGAAGAATTCATCCAAGGTTCGGCCGTTGATCGAAACCTTGCCGGTACCTTGACGCAGGTAAACCCGCGCACTGGAGGTTTTGCGGCGGCCGGTGCCGTAGTAGTTGGCGACTGTATTTGCCATTGATTGTCCTAGAAATTAAATTTCCAGCGCCTTGGGCTGCTGTGCTTGATGGGGATGATCTTTGCCGCCGAATACATGCAGCTTCTTGTACATGCGGCGGCCCAGCGGGCCCTTCGGCAACATCCCTTTGACGGCGAACTGAATCGCGCGCTCCGGGTGCTCTTGCAGAAGCTTGCCCAACGATATGCTCTTCAAGTTCCCCACGTAGCCGGTGTGCTGGTGATAGAACTTGTCGGTCAGTTTCGCGCCGGTGACGCGTACCGCGCCGGCGTTGACCACGACGATGTGATCGCCAAGGTCTTGATGCGGTGCATAATTCGGCTTGTGCTTGCCTTTCAAGCGATGCGCGATTTCAGAGGCCAGGCGGCCCAGCGTTTTGCCCGCGGCGTCGACCAGAAACCAGTCGCCGCGCGACTCTTCGGGCTTTGAAAATACGGTATACATGGAGTGCTCAATAAATAGGGTCTTGGCGAAAGGCGCGAAAGTGTACAGAACAGCGCGGGTAGATGCCAGCCTTAGAATCCGCAGCCTGACGCACCTATAATATAATGTATCCATGAATACACGAAGGCTTCGGATCGAAGACCGCGTAATAGGCGAATTAGACAAGATAATCAAGACGTTAACCCTACCGCCGCGACCCTCTCGAAGCGTTCCGCGTACCGCCCCGGAAGAGACCCTGCCGGAAGCGGAACGTGCCCGATCGGTACGTTTGATGCGGGTAAACCACGCCGGGGAGGTGGCCGCCCAGGCCTTGTATCAGGGCCAATCGCTCAGCGCGCGGGACCGGCGGGTCAAATCGGCCATGCAGGAGGCTGCCGCCGAGGAAACCGATCATTTGGCGTGGTGCGAGGAGCGCCTCAAGGAATTGAACGGCCGGCCCAGTGTCTTGAACCCGCTTTGGTACGTAGGATCGCTGGCGCTCGGCGCCCTGGCGGGCGCGCTCGGCGATCGCGCGAGCCTCGGGTTCATCGCCGAGACTGAAAAACAGGTGGAATCGCATTTGCGCGATCACTTGGAGCGCCTGAGCCCTCGGGACGTACGCAGCCGCGCCATCCTCACGCAGATGACCCACGATGAGATGAAGCACGGTGCAAAAGCCGCCTCGATGGGAGGCAAACCGCTGCCTTTTCCCATAACATTGGCGATGCGCGCGACATCGAAGCTGATGACCCGCGGCTCGTATTGGATCTAGTGAAGGCGCTTTAGTGCTTGCGATTCCGGGACTTATGTAATAAAACGTGCGCCAGCATCGGCGTTTAACCGACGAAAAAACCAGCGGGAGCGAATATGGAAGAAGGGGCAAAAGCCTTAAGCGATATCCCAGCGATCAATCGTTTCTTGAGCTACTGCCGCATCCGGACAGTCCCTTCAAAGACCGTGATCATCCACGCCGGCGATCTGCCGGACATTCTGTACTACATCATCTCCGGTTCCGTCGAAGTCATGATCGAAGACGAAGACGGCAATGAGATGGTTCTTGCCTATTTGAACAAGGGCCAGTTCTTCGGCGAGATGGGCCTGTTCTACGAGCAACCGACGCGCAGCGCGTGGGTGCGAACCCGCCAGCAATCCGAACTTGCCGAAATGACCTATCCGCGCTTCCGCCAGATCGCCGCTGAAAGTCCCGGCTTGATATTCGAGTTGGCGACGCAGTTGGCAACCCGCCTGGATCGCACCAACCGCAAGCTCGGCGATCTTGCCTTCGTTGATGTCACCGGCCGCGTGGCGCACGCCATCATGGATTTGTGCGGCGAACCGGATGCGATGACGCATCCAGAAGGCATGCAAATCAAGGTCAGCCGGCAGGAGCTGTCGCGCCTGGTGGGTTGTTCCCGCGAGATGGCCGGACGCGTACTGAAGGTTCTGGAAGAACAGGGGCTGCTGCGCGCCACCGGGAAAACCATTGTGGTGTTCAACGCCCGCCCCAAGGTCAAAACGCGCCCCTTGATCGTTCCGGTGAAGGCCGGCGCGAACGCGGTCGGCGCCAAGAGCCCGCGTGCCGAGCAGCCCGATGATGAAGACGATGAGGATGACGAGGACGACGACGAATAGGCGTTCGGATATTTAAGTCACTTTCCGCCTGATTCGATCTGTGCGCGCATGGCCTTGATGGTGCGCGCGTAATCCGCGCTGCCAAAAATCGCCGAGCCAGCGACGAAAGTATCGGCGCCGGCCTTGGCGATGCTCGCGGCATTCTCGACTTTCACGCCGCCGTCTATTTCCAATCGGATATCGCGCCGCGCAGCTGTAATTCGCGCGCGTGCTTCGCGGAGCTTTGGCAGCACTTCCGGGATGAATTCCTGGCCGCCGAATCCAGGGTTCACCGACATCAACAAAATCACATCGATTTTGTCGATCACGTAATCCAGCCAACTCAACGAGGTTGCCGGATTGAACACCAAGCCCGGCTTGCAGCCCGAATGGCGGATGAGCTGGATGGTGCGATCAACGTGCTGCGTGGCCTCGGGATGAAAACTGATATTGGTCGCGCCGGCCTTCGCGAAGTCCTCGACCAGTGGATCTACGGGGGTGACCATGAGATGCACATCGATGGGCGCCTTCACCCCGGCCTTGCGCAACGCCCGGCAGACGATGGGTCCGACGGTCAGGTTCGGCACATAGTGATTGTCCATCACGTCGAAATGGATCCAATCAGCCCCCGCGGCCAGCACCGCATTGACCTCTTCGCCGAGACGCGCGAAGTCCGCGGACAGAATCGACGGTGCGATGATGACGCCCATGGCCTAGCGCATGCCTCGCGCGGCCCGAATGCCTTCGTAGGCTTCCTGGATCCTTTGAGTTTTTTCTTTCGCCATTTGTGCCATTGACTCCGGCAGGCCGTTGGCCACGAGCTTATCAGGATGATGCCGGCTCATCTGGCGCCGATACGCCTTGACGAGATCCGCATCGCTGATGCCGGCGTCGACCTCGAGCTCTGCATAGCATTGTGCCAAGTTATTGGCCGGCGCGCGCGAACCATTGTGCCGTGCGCGCAGCGATGCCTCCATATTTGCAAACTCCAGGTCCGACAGCCCAAGCCGCTGGGCGATGCCCTGAAGTATCCTGCGGGCGGGCGGCGAGATGCCGTTGCCGGCCAGCGCCGCGCGCAGCTGCAGATCCACGAATGCGCGCAGCAAATCGTAGCGCAAGCCGCAGGCCTCGCGCAGCCGCTCGATGCTGAATTCGGCATCGTAGCCGGCCGACTTGCCGGTTCGGAAGCAGCCGATCGCGGCGGCGACGTCGGCCGGTCCCAAATTCATTTCCTGCATCACCCGCCGTGCCGCGTCGATTTCCGCCTCCGATACGCGGCCATCCGATTTGGCAACATGGCCCATGATCTCGAAGGTGGTGCGAAAGAATTCGCTCGAGATCGAAGCCGCTCCGTTCGGGGTTGCAACCCGAACTCCCCCCTTGGGATCGAGCATGTAGCCGATGATGGCGCCGGCCACCGCTCCCCAGGCGCTCCGGGTGAGCAGAAAACCAATCAGGGCGCCGAATAAAATGCCATTCCAACTCATTCGCGTTGACCTGCAAGCCGTGTCCCGCCACAATCGCCGACCTTCAATGGTAGCAGTCGCGAGCGCTTGCACATGGAACAGTATTCGCATTCGGCACCGCTTTTCGAGACGCATTTGCGCAGTCTCAAAAAAATACACCAGGGAAAGGTGCGTGATATCTACGATGTGGACGATCGGCACTTGCTCATCGTCGCGACGGATCGATTGTCGGCGTTCGACGTGGTGCTGCCCGATCCGATTCCCTTCAAGGGCCAGGTACTGACGCAGATTTCGCTGTTCTGGTTCGGCAAGACGGCGCACATCGCGCCCAATCATCTCTCGGAGCTGCGCGTCGAGGATGTGATCGGCGACGCGCAAGAGCGCGCGCAGCTCGAGGGCCGCGCCATGGTGGTGAAGAAGCTCAATGCCCTGCCGCTCGAAGCGGTGGTGCGAGGCTACCTCATCGGCTCAGGATTCAAGGACTATCAGTTGCACGGTTCGATCTGCGGCATTCCCCTGCCGCCCGGGCTGCCCATGGCGGCGCGCCTGCCCGAGCCGCTGTTCACTCCGGCTTCCAAAGCGCCGGCAGGTTCCCACGACGAGAACGTCGACTACGATGCCATCGTCAAGCTGGTGGGCGCGGAATGCGCCAAAGAAATCCGGCGCATCTCGCTGGAGGTATATCGATTCGCCGCCGAACACGCGCGCGCCCGCAACATCATCATTGCCGACACGAAATTCGAATTCGGCGTCGACCAGGCCGGCAAGCTGTTTCTCATCGATGAGGCGCTGACGCCGGATTCCTCGCGCTTCTGGCCGATGGCCTCCTACAAGCCAGGCATCAGTCCGCCGAGCTTCGACAAGCAATTCGTGCGCGATTATCTGGAGTCGCTGCATTGGAACAAAAAGCCGCCCGCGCCGCATCTGCCCGCGGACATCCTGGCGCGCACCAGCGACAATTACCGCGAGGCGCTCAAGCTCCTGACGGCCTGAGCGCCGCCGCAATCTTGCCTTGCCGCTTGCGTCGTGTAAGGTTCGCACATGCTCAAATGGTTCGAGACCATCGAGAATGGCCTGTTCACCGGCTCGCGCGGCATGCCTGCCCCCTGGGGTCCGGTGCTGCGGGTGGCGCGCTATCCGGCCGCGCTGCTGCGCGACTGGCTGCGCGGCGAGATTACCGTGCGGGCCATGAGCCTCGCCTACACCACGCTGCTTTCCATCGTGCCGCTGCTCGTCTTCAGCTTTGCCATCTTGAAAAGCCTGGGCGCGCGCGGCGATTTGCACGTCATTCTTTCGCAATTTTTCGCGCCGCTGGGCGCCGCAGCGGATCAGTTGACGGAGAGCGTATTGCAGTTCGTCCGCAATATGCGCGGCGATCTGCTGGGGTCGATCGGGCTTCTGTTCCTGGTTTATACAGTCGTCACGACGATTCAGAAGGTGGAAGCGAGCTTCAATTTTTTGTGGCGCGTGGACCGGCCGCGCAGTTTTTTGCGGCGCTTCACCGAATATCTGGCGGTGATGATATTGGGGCCGGTCCTGCTCGCCGTGGCGTTGGGACTGTTGGCGGGCGCCAAACGCAGTCCTTTTGCGCTGTGGGTCGACGGCATCGCGCCATTGGCATGGACCTTGAGCGCCGTCGGCAAAATTCTGCCGTACGTGATCGTCACCATCATATTTACTTTCATGTATGTCTTCATCCCCAACACCAAGGTGCAAATACGCGCCGCGCTGATCGGCGGCATCACCGCAGGGGTAGGGTGGGCGCTGGTCGGCAAGGCATTCACGGCGTTCATCGTTTACTCATCTTCATTGGTAGCGATCTACACCGGATTCGCGATCGTGCTCACCACGCTCATCTGGGTTTACTTGAGTTGGCTGATCTTGCTGATCGGCGCGCAGCTCGCATTCTACGTGCAGTTCCCGCAATACCTGCGCCACGGCCAAGATTCCTTCGAGCTCACCGGCCGCGATCGCGAGCAGGTCGCGCTGTCGATCATGTACCTCGTCGGCCGCGATTACTCGGCCGGCAAGGCGTCCTGGTCGGCGCATGCGCTGGCCGCGGAACTCGACGTTCCCAGCATCGCTCTGGCGCCCGTGCTGCATTGCCTGGAACAGAATGGCTTGCTGTTGGCGACCGAACGCGAGCAATTCGTGCCCGGCCGCGACATCGCGGCGATTCGCCTGACCGAAATCTTTGAAGTCGTGCGCGCCTTGCACAGCGGCCGCCTGGCAATTGCCATTCACAGCGTGAGTCCCGCGGTCGCGCTCCTGAACGAGGTGGAAGGTTCGATGGAGGAACCCTTGCAGGGCCGCACGCTGAAGGACTTCATCGAGACGAGGTTCTAGGCGCCCGTTTGCCGCCCTTGGGCGCCCTTGGGCGCTCATGGCGCCGGCTGCCGCCCTTCTCACTGTCCCGCGATGGTCATTTCCTGCAGCAAAATCGAGCCAACGCGCACGCCGCCGCGGGCGTCGATGTCGTCGCCCGCCGCCTCGATCCCTTCGAACATCGATCTTAGGTTTCCCGCTATGGTGATTTCCGCCACGGGGTATTGAATCACGCCGTTCTCGACCCAGAACCCGGCGGCGCCGCGCGAATAATCGCCCGTCACGGTATTCACGCCCTGTCCCATCAATTCGTTCAGCAGCAGCCCGGTGCCGAGGCGTGCCAGCAATGCGGGAATGCCGCCGGCAAGGGTCGGCGCCACCAGGAGATTGTGCGCGCCGCCCGCGTTGCCGGTGGTCTGCAATCCCAGTTTGCGCGCCGAATAGCTCGACAAAATGTAGCCCGTCAAGACTCCGTCGGCGATCAGTTCGCGATCGCGGGTCGCCACGCCCTCATCGTCGAACGGCGCGCTGCCCATCGCTTTGGGTATGTGCGGCCGCTCTGCGATGCAGAATCCCGCGGGGAATATCTTCTGTCCTACAGAGTTGAGCAGGAACGACGCCTGCCGGTATTGGCTGCTGCCGCGGATAGCCGCGACGAAATGCCCGATGAGGCCGCGGGCCAGTTCCGGCACGTACAGCACGCGCGCACGGCGGGTGCTGATTTTCCGCGGTCCAAGCCGGGCGATGGTGCGCCGCGCGCTTTCCCGGCCGACCGCTTCGGCGTCCTGCAGCTCGCGCCAATCGCGCGAACTGGTGTACCAGTAGTCGCGCTGCATGTCCTCCCCGCTTCCGGCGAGCACCACGCAGCTCACGGTGTGCGAGGTCGTGGGATAACCGCCGACGAAGCCATGCGTGTTCCCGTAGACATGCAGGCCTTGGTGGGTGCCGACCGATGCACCTTCGGAATTATTGATGCGCGAGTCGAACCCCAACGCCGCGGCCTCGCAGGATTTTGCGATCTCGATGGCACGATCGGCGCTGACATTCCAGGGATGCGATAGATCCAGGTTCTGCGGCGAGCGTGCCATGAGGGCGGCATCCGCCAGCCCCGCGCTCTCATCTTCGGCGGTAAAGCGGGCGATGCTGCAGGCCTTGGCGACCGTCGCGCGCACCGCCTCCATGGAGAAATCCGCGGTGCTGGCCGAACCCTTGCGCTGCCCAAAATACACCGTGATCCCCATGCTGCGATCGCGCTGGTGTTCCAGGGTCTCCACCTCGCCCAGGCGCACACTGACCGACAGGCCCGTATCCTGGCTGACGGCCGCTTCCGCCTGAGAGGCTCCGCGCGCCCGGGCTTCCTCGAGCGCCCGTTCGATAATCGACTCCAAGTCCGTTTGGGTGAGCCGTGCAGGGGTATGGGTTGCGGTCATACGGTGATTCTACCGGCCCGAGTGATAGCATGGGGAATATGAGCAGCGAGAATGAAGGGCAGGATTCCGGGGAATCCGAGGAGCAGCGGTCGAGCAAGAGCGCCCGCAAGCGCGAAGCGGCGTCTTTGCAGGAACTGGGCGTGAAACTGGCCGCGCTGCCCGATCAGGAGATCAAAGCCTTGGACTTGCCCGATAATCTGTTTGTCGCCTTGCGCGATCTGCGCCGCTTGCCCTCGCACGGTGCGCAGGTCCGCCAGCGGCAGTACATCGGCAAGTTGATGCGCAACATCGACCCGGAGCCGGTGCTTGCCAAGATGGCCGAACGCAAGCAGCGCCATGATTTGGAAATTCGCCATTTCCAGGAGATCGAGCGATGGCGGGACCGGCTGCTGACGGAACCCGCGGTCGCCCTGGGCGAGTTGCTCGAGGAATATCCGCAAGCCGACCGCGCCGCCTTGACCAGACTGCTCGAGAAGGCTGAAAAGGAGCGCGCCGAACAGCGTTCGCCGGTGGGTGCCCGGGAACTTTTCGCGTTTCTACGCCAGTTGCTCGGATAGCTTGGTAAACTTAGGCTGATGAAAGCCGTGGTCGGAGTCATTATGGGGTCGTCTTCCGACTGGGAAACGATGCAGGCGGCGGCCGACATATTGACCCGCTTGAATATCGCGCACGAGGTTCGCGTCATCTCGGCGCATCGCACGCCCGATCTTTTGTTCGAGTATGCCGCCGCTGCGCGTGAGCGGGGCCTCAAGGCCATCATTGCCGGCGCCGGCGGCGCCGCGCATCTGCCGGGAATGACCGCCGCCAAGACGCCGGTTCCCGTCCTCGGCGTTCCGATTCAATCCAAAGCCTTGAACGGCATCGACTCCATTCTGTCGATTGCGCAAATGCCGAGCGGCATTCCGGTCGCAACGTTCGCCATCGGGGTCGCCGGTGCATCCAACGCGGCACTCTTCGCAGCCGCCATGCTCGCCAACGAAGACGCCGCGGTCCGCGCCGCCTTGGATGCATTTCGCCAGGCGCAGACCGCGGCCGTTATCGCCAAGCCGGATCCGCGCCGCTCTTGAAATTGATGCACGTCGGTATCGTCGGAGCCGGCCAACTGGGGCGCATGCTGGCGCTGTCCGGATACCCCATCGGCGTGCGTTGCCTGTTTCTCGATCGCAGCGCCGACACGCCCGGCGCGCAAGTCGCGCCGAGCCTCATCGGGGATCTCGAGAACGCCGTGCTGCTCGCGGAATTGGCCTCGCGCAGCGACGTCGTCACGTTCGATTGGGAGAACATCCCGGGCAGCGCCCTGGCGCCTCTGGAGAAGATCACGCGGGTCCGCCCGCCCCGCCCGGCGCTCGAGGTTTCGCAAGATCGGCTCGCGGAAAAGGCGTTGTTCACCCGTCTCAAAATTCCGGTTGCCGCGCATTGCGCGATCGACAACCGCGAGGATCTCATCGGGGCTACCCGGAAGATCGGGCTTCCCGGGATTTTGAAAACGCGGCGCTTGGGTTATGACGGCAAGGGACAATTCGTGCTGCGCGCGCCGCGCGACATCGATCAGGCTTGGGCCGCCATCGGCGCCGCGGGCTTGATCTACGAGAAATTCCAAGATTTTTCCCGCGAGCTGTCGCTGGTGGGCGCGCGCTCGGCCGGCGGCCAGCTGGTGTTTTATCCCCTCTCCTGCAATACGCATGGCGGCGGCATCTTACGGCACAGCATTGCACCGTATATGGATGCGCGCCTGGAGAAAAGCGCGCGGCTGTACATGAAACGCGTCATGACGGCCCTCGACTATATCGGCGTGCTGACCATCGAGTTCTTCGTGGTGCACGGATTGCTGATCGCCAATGAGATGGCGCCGCGGGTGCATAACTCGGGTCACTGGACCATCGAGGGCTGCGTGACCAGTCAATTCGAGAATCACCTGCGAGCCGTCTGCGACATGCCGCTCGGCAGCACCCGCGCCCTGGGGCATACCGCCATGATCAATTTTTTAGGACTGATGCCGGAACGCGAACGCCTGCTGGCGATTGAGGGCTTGGCGTATCACGACTACGGCAAAACCGCGCGCCCGGGCCGAAAATTGGGCCATTGCACCATCCTCAAGCGCCTGGCAAAGGAGCGCAGTAGCGCCCTCGCGGATGCATTAAAATTGATCGCATGGGCCTAAACTGCCCCGGTTGGGGGCGTAATCCGCGCTTCGGTTCGACGCACGCATGTATTTAGAACTATTCAAACTGCATGAATTGCCGTTCCGTCTGAGCCCGGATCCGCAGTTTTTGTACTTGAGCAAACAACATGCGCGCGCCAAGGCGTACATGGAGTCGACCATCTGGTTCACCGACGGTTTCGTCGTGATCACCGGCGAGATCGGCGCGGGCAAGACCACCTTGATCGAGACCTTTTTGCGCGAGCTGCAGAGCGATGCGGTCGTCGCGCAAATCAACCAAACGCAATTGTCTCCCACCGCGTTTCTGCAAAGCGTCCTCGTGCAATTCGGCTTCTCGCCTTTCAACATGAAGAAGCCGGAGGTGCTGGCGACGTTGAATCAATTCTTGACGGAACAGTACAGCAACGGACGCAAGGTGCTGCTCATCATCGACGAGGCGCAGAACTTGAGCAATCGCGTGCTCGAGGAAGTTCGCATGTTGTCGGGCGTGGAGACCACCAAGGAAAAGGTTCTGCGCATCATTCTCGCCGGACAGCCGGAGTTGAACGACAAACTGAACTCGCCGGAACTGATGCAGCTCACGCAACGCGTGCGCCTGCGTTTTCATCTGACGGCCCTGACCAAGGCGGAGACCAGCGCCTACATCGACCATCGTCTCGAGGTGGCAGGCTCGCAAGGGCGGCGCATATTCGCGGAGGATACCTACGCGGTCATCTACAAGTATACGGGCGGCGTGCCGCGCTTGATCAATACGCTGTGCGACACCTGCCTCATGGCGGCTTTCGGCAAGGACCAAGACACCGTCGGCATGGAGGAGTTGGACGCCGCAATCGCCGAATTGCAATGGGTCGAGTTCGGTTCCAGCACCAATCGGATGAGGGCGCTCAACATGGAGCATACGATGCCGCCGCCCTCCGATTCCGCCCACGTGGTCGGCCGCATCCTGTTGGCCAGCGAAGGCAAGACCGTCGGCGAGCGCGAACTGAAACCCGGGCGGCTGGTGATCGGCCGCACGCCGGACAATGATTTACAGATCGACAGCAAATTCATCAGCCGGCACCACTGCCAAATCGTGACGCAGCAAGACTCGTGTCTGATCGAGGATCTCAACAGCACCAACGGCATCTTCGTGCAGTCGAAGCGCGTGCGGCGCCATAACTTGAATGACGGCGACGTGGTGCAGGTCGGCCAGCACGAGATCATGTACATCGATGAACGCACGCCGCGGGTGAAAAGCGCCGTGGATGCCGCCGACACCGCGGCGACAACCGGCGTCACCGAAAATCCCAAGCTCGGCCAACTGCCGCGAGCGGACTAGCTTTTGAGGTTGGACGGCAGGTCGATGGTTTCGCCGTTGTATTCGCGGCTCAACTCGCGGCAGTCCTGGCGGCGCAGAAACAGCGTGAGCGCGGCGGTCTCGGCGAATACGCCGATCAGAAAGGCCGCTTTTCCGGCAAATCCCAGCGGATTGACGTAGAACAAAAAGATCGCTGCCGCGCCGATCAGCATGTAAACGAGCGGCAAGCTTTCATAGACAGGACGAGCAAGGCGCATGGGTTTTCCCTCCCCTTGCGCGATGATAATGCCGGCGGCCGAAGCCGGCCCGTCTATTTGACTTAAAATAGTACTTTCAGGCCGGGGCTTACTCCGAAGGGTAAGCTCATCCTACGCGATGTTCTAGTCGTGTCCGACTAGCTTTTCCACCAGGCGCGACAACCACGAATTGCGCCAGCCCTCGACATGCAATCGGTCCGTCTTCGGCTTGCTGCGCTTTGCTTCGGACAGCAGATCCTGGGGGATCTTGAAGGTGCCCGTCATTGAATGGTCGGCCATGGAGACTCCGTCGTGTGATGACGGAGTGCAGACTACCGACTCCGGCGTCGTGGCTGATGAGACGTGGCGCACGCTCCGCTGGATTCGCACGCGGACGCGCGGCGCCGCGTCGCAGGGAAGAGACGCATTCGCCGCTCGCCAGGTTATGACAGTACGTTATGTCAGCGCGACGATGCCGCGGCTTCGCGACGCCGCGCCGCTTCGAACTCGTCTCCCGGCAGCCAATTCACCGTGCCTTTCGCCAGCATCGCTTGCCAGCCCAACGCAAAACCGAATTTGGCCATTTCGGCATCGCTGGTGAAATCCATTGACGGGCTGAATTCATCGCTCGGGCGATGGTAGCGTTTCGCGGTGTATTCCTCGTGCTGGGCCTTGCCCCACTCGGGCGTGTGACCGGCAAACCTGATGCCCATATTGATCGAGAACGCCGGCACGCCGGCGCGCGCCAGGCTGAAATGATCCGATCGATAGTAGTGGCCCGCGCCCGGTTCGGCATCCGCCTGAATCTCGAACCCAAAGGCAGCCGCGGTCTTTTCCACCGTGGGATAAAAAGAGGTGCGCTCCGCGCCGGTGACGTTGACCGATTGCGGCATGCCCATCGGCAGAATCGCGTCGAAGTTCAGGTCCAACGCGATCTTGGCCGCGGCAATCGGCAGATGTTTGCCGAGATAGTTTGAGCCGAGCAGCCCCTTCTCCTCCGCGGTCACCGCGGCGAACAGCACCGGCGAGGGCGGGCGGGCGGCGGAGGTGGTGAAGGCATGCGCCAATTCGAGCAATATCCCGCATCCCGTGCCGTTGTCGACCGCGCCGTTATAGATGTTGTCGCCGCCCATGCCTGGGTCGACGCCAAGATGATCGTAATGCGCGGAATATGCCACGGCTTGGCCGCCGCCTTGCTTGCCCGGCAATAGTCCCAGAACGTTGTAGGAGACGAATTTGCGCACCTTGCTCTCGATGTGCGCTTTGAAGCGCACGGGCAATTCCCTGGCGTGGAATTGCCGCGTTCCGGCCGCCGCCATCATCTGGTCCAAATTCAGGCCGGCCGCGCTCATTATTTTTCTGGCGACCTCGAGCTGGATCCACGCCGCCGCCTTGAGCTTGGGATCCCGATCGTTGCCGAGAGCCACCTGCTCCGCGCTCCAGGAATTGCGCACCACATCCCATCCGTAGCTCGCGAGGTCCGTGCGGTGAATGATGAGCGCGCCGGCCGCCCCTTTGCGCGCGGCCTCTTCGAACTTGTAGGTCCAGCGGCCGTAATAGGTCAGCGCTTCGCCGTTGAAGAATTTGGGATCCTTCGACGGCGGTTCATTCACGATCACGAGCACCACCTTGCCCTTGACGTCCACGCCCTTGAAATCGTCCCACTGGTACTCCGGCGCCTCGATGCCATACCCCACGAACACGACGGGCGCATCGATTTCGACGCTGCCTCTCTGCGTCTGGTCGCCGACCACGTAGTCGTCGTCGAGCTTGAGGTCGATCGGGACGCCATGCGCCGGCTGCAAGGCGGCGGTGGTGTCCGGCAGGGTCTTCTCGCCCACGAAGTCCACCTTCTGCAAATACGTACCGTTGTCGCCCGCGGGCTTCAAGCCGTACAAGGCGAATTGCGCGGCGAGGTAATTCGCCGCAATATCTCCGCCGCGCGTTCCCGTGCCGCGCCCTTCGAGCAGATCGTTGGCGAGGAATCGGACCTGCTCGCCGATGCGGTGCGGATCTATCCCCTGCATCGAGGCCATGACATCGCCCGGGAGACCCAGCGGCGGCGCCGTGGCGCTGCCCTCGGCACTGCACCACAGTCCTGCGCACAAACCGAAAATCAACACCGCCGCCCGGTAAAGTCTCATCGCGTCCGCTCCTCGCGCCAAAAGCCGATCATGTCATAGCCTCCAATGAGCCGTCCGTATTGATATATTGCCGGCCGGCCGAATTGGAAATCGGTGCGGCCGCCGGAACAGATGTCCTTACCTGAGATTCACACGGCTCTTCACCGCGCTCCCGCCGTCGTTTCGGCGAAGGTTGCGCTCAGCTGGGCGCGGCTCGACGGCGTCGACACCCTCCGAGGTCTCGCGATCTTCTTCGTGCTGATGAATCACGTCAACATGCGCCTGTTTCTCGCCAAAATCCCCTATACCCAAGGCCTTCCTCCCCAGCTGGTGTCCTCCTTGGTGTGGAATGGACAGTACGGCGTGCAGATGTTCTTTGCAGTGTCGGGCTTTCTCATCACCTCAACCTCGATTAGGCGCTGGGGATCTCTGTCGCGGGTAAGCGTGCGCGATTTCTATGCGCTGCGCTTTGCCCGAATAGCGCCGCTGCTGCTGCTGTTGCTTGCCGTTCTTTGCACCTTGCACGCCGCCGGCCTCAAGGATTTCGTGGTTTCGGATAAGACCGGCGGACTGGGCCGGGCACTTGCCGCCGCTCTGACTTTTCATGTCAATGTCCTCGAGGCGCAGCGCGGATACCTTCCGGCGAATTGGGATGTGCTTTGGTCGCTATCGGTGGAGGAAGTGTTCTATTTGTTCTTTCCACCCCTCTGCCGGCTGCTGGGGCGCGGCAAGCGGCTCGCCGTCTTTCTCTTGATTTTAGTCGTGCTCGGGCCGTTGGGACGCACCACGCTTAGCCATGGTAACGAGATCTGGCAGGAATATTCCTACCTCGGCGGCATGGACGCCATCGCTCTCGGCTGCCTCACGGCGATTGCCGGCGCGCACGCTACGCTTCCGCGCAAATTGATTGGGGTGCTCGGCGGTCTCGGGACGCTGCTGGTTCTGTTCATCTTGGGTTTCTCGAATCAAGCGAAGGCGTGGGGCCTCGAGCGCAGCGGCCTCGACATGACGGTTTTGGCGATCGGCAGTTGCATGCTCATCGCCGCCGCTGCCACGATGCGCTGGAAAAGTCCGCGCGCCATCCTGCCGCTCATGACGCTCGGCCGGCGCAGCTATGAGGTCTATCTGACCCATATGTTCGTGGTGTTCGCGCTGTTCGAGGTATTCAAATCCGCCGGACTGTCGCCTGGCGCCGTGCCGGCCTTGTTCATCGGCGTCATCCTCATCTCCGGAATATTGGGCGAGTGGGTGGCGCGCTTCTATTCCGAACCGATGAATCGGCGGATTCGTCAACGCTTCGGGGATGGGCCCGACCGGCTCGGTTCCGCCGTACAGTCCTAGCACCTCGGCACCGTGAAATTAACGGGCTCGAACGGTCGTCAGCCGGTGCCGCCGACCGTGAGCGCATCGATGCGCAGCGTCGGCTGGCCGACGCCGACGGGAACCGATTGCCCTTCCTTGCCGCAGGTTCCGACTCCGCCGTCGAGCTTCAGATCATTGCCGACCATGCTGACGCGCGTCAGCACGTCGGGTCCATTGCCGATCAGGGTGGCGCCCTTGACCGGCGGCCCGATCTTGCCGTTCTCGATCAAGTAAGCCTCGCTCGCGGAGAACACGAACTTGCCCGAGGTGATATCGACCTGGCCGCCGCCGAAATTGACCGCATACAGACCCTTGTCCACCGACGCGATGATCTCTTCGGGAGCACGCGCGCCGGCGCGCATGTAGGTATTGGTCATGCGCGGCAAGGTCATGTGCGCGAAGGACTCGCGCCGGCCGTTGCCGGTAGGCGCCATGCCCATGAGCTTGGCGTTCATCTTGTCTTGAATATAGCCGCGCAAGATGCCGTTCTCGATGAGCGTCGTGCATTGCGTCGGCGTGCCTTCGTCGTCGACATTCAACGAGCCGCGGCGCCGATCCAGAGTACCGTCATCGACCACCGTGACATCGTCGGCGCCGACTTTTTGGCCGATGCGGTTCGAGAATGCCGAGGTACCCTTGCGGTTGAAGTCGCCCTCCAACCCGTGACCAATCGCCTCGTGCAGCAAAATTCCGGGCCAGCCCGGACCGAGCACCACCGTCATGGATCCGGCCGGCGCGGCAACGGCGTCGAGATTGACCAGCGCCTGGCGCACCGCTTCGCGCCCGTGTTCGAACGGGCCGTCGCCCTGCAGCAATTCATCGAATCCGAAGCGGCCGCCGCCGCCGCTATAGCCCTGCTCGCGCCGGCCGTTGCGTTCGACGATGACCGAGACATTGAGGCGCACCAAGGGGCGCACATCCGCCGTGAGCGTGCCGTCGCTCGAGGCGATCAACACGATTTCGTGCACCGCTGCGAGCGAGGCCATCACTTGCTTGACGCGGGGATCGAGGCGGCGCGTGTCGGCATCGATGCGCATCAGCCAGGCCACCTTGTCCTCGTCTTTGATGGCATCGAGCGGATCGATGGGCAGATACAGACGATGCGTCAAAGGACGCTGCCAGGCCTTGACGCCGCTCTTTCCGCCGCTGCGTGCGATCGCGCGTGCCGCGTCGGACGCCTCGAGCAACGCCGGCAGCAGAACTTCGTCGGTGTAGGCGAAACCGGTTTTCTCGCCGCTGATGGCGCGCACGCCCACGCCTTGCTCGATGCTGTGCGCGCCCTCCTTGACGATGCCGTCCTCGAGCGACCAGGACTCCTCGCGCGACAACGCGAAGTACAGGTCGGCGTAATCCACGCCGCGGCTCATGACGGTGTCGAGCACCTGGCTCAGGCGCCGTTCGTCGAGACCGGATGGCGCGAGGATCGCCTTCTCCGCCACTGCAAAGCTCTGCGGAATCAATTCGGCGCTGCGTGCGTTCATGTCGCGACCGCGGCGCGGTCCGCCACTCCGAGCTGACGATTGTCGAGCGCGGGAAAACGCGCCCGCGATTCCGCTTGGCTCGCCAGATCGATGTCCGCCGTGATCACGCCGGTCCCCGTGGCCAAGCGCGACAACACCTGACCCCAATAGTCCACGATCAGCGAATCGCCGTAAGTTTCACGGCCGCTGCTATGCAAGCCGGCCTGTGCCGGTGCAACCACGTAGCACAAGTTTTCGATGGCCCTCGCGCGCAGCAAGGTTTCCCAGTGCGCGCGTCCGGTCGGCACGGTGAACGCCGCGGGCATGGCCAGCCATTCCGCGCCCTGCGACACCAGCTCTCGGTACAGTTCGGGAAAGCGCATGTCATAGCAAACCGACATGCCGAGTTTCCCGACCGGCGTGTCCGCAAGCACGGGTTCGCGGCCTGGAAGCACGTGGGTGGATTCTCGGTACTGCTCATTGCGGCCCGGGATGGTGACGTCGAACAAATGAATCTTGTCGTAGCGCGCCACGCGCTTGCCGGCCGCATCGATCAACAGCGAAGCGTTTGCCACCCGCTTGGCGTCGCCGGTGCGTATCACGATCGTGCCGCCCAAAATCCACAGGTTGAGTCGGCGCGCAATGTCGCTCAAGAACGCTTGGACCGCGCCGTTGCCGTCGGTTTCGGCGACCTGCAGTTTGTCCTCATCCTTGAGGCCGATGAAGGAGAAGTTTTCGGGCAAACAGGCGATTTGCGCTCCGGCTTCCTTGGCCTCGCGCAGCAGCGCGCCGGCCGCGGCCAGATTTTCAGCCACGACATGGCTCGAGTTCATTTGTATGGCGGCGACTTTGCCCATTATTTCGGTGCCTCGGCAGCCGCTGCGGCAGCGTCTGCGCTTTTGATGCGTTCGACCGTTGGATTATCCCAACTGCCGGTAATGCGATAATACCCTCGCGCCAGGCCTTTCAGCGGTTGTTTGAACACTTGCGTGAACAACAGCGCGGCCGCGCCGCACACCGGCCCGCATACCAGCGTACTCGCGACCGGTATGGACAAAGAATTACCCACGCTGCCCGTCACTACCGCAGTTTGGTCGTAATCCTTGTTTTTCAAGCCAACCCGCCCAATTAGTCCGATTTCCGCAGCCGGCCCCTTCAGCAGCACGTTTTCGGTGTAGGCATTGCCATCGTGCAAATCGAAATCGCCGTGCACGCTGTCGAATGCCAGGCCCTTGTCGGTCAGGTCGCTGAAGTCGAGCGCCAGCCGGCGGGGCAGCGCCGCGATACTCGCCAGCCCCAGCACGCGGCCGGCGCCGGGCTTGAGGCCCGTGACCTGGCCTTTCTCGAGCGACAGCTGCACGTGGCCTATGACCTGGGCGAGCGCGGCAGTGGTCGGCGCGCCCTGCCAAGTTAGGTCAAATTCGAGTTTGCCGCTCCTGGCCTGAATCACGTCGGCATAGCCCAAATCCTTCAGGGTGCCCTGCACATCGGTGCTGGTTAACTCGCCCTTGATGCGGCTGACGCCCTCGCCCTTGGCGCGCCATTCACCCTGCGCGCTGACGGCGAAAGTGGCTGCGGCTACTTTCAAGGATTTCAGGGCGATACCCTCCTCCTCCTTCGCGAGGGTTGCGGTCACGTCGCCGAATCGCCGTTCGCCCCAGACCAATTCCTTGGCATGGAAATTGACGGCGGGCATGGCATGCGGATCGGCATCGGCCGGAAGGTTTTCGGCGCCGCCGCGCGCATTCGAATCGTCCGTGTCCGCAACGTCGAAATGCAGACGCTCGAACTGCAGATTCCAGGCTTCGGCCGAATTCCCGGTGCCCGGAAAGGTGATGGCACCGTTCACATTGGGACCGCCGACATTGATGCGTGAGCTGCGCTCGCCGACTTGAAAGTCGAGCGACACATCGCGAAACGCCAGACCCAGGTAGTCCAACTCCGCCACGTTGAGCTTGGCGTGGCGCATGTAGTAGGACAGCGGCTTGGCGTCCTTGGGCTGCCCGCTCAGTCGCAACCAGCCGCCCAGGTCCAAGTGCTGCACGGAGCCGCCGATGTTCAGGATCTGCGCCTCGCCGCCGGCGGCTTCGCCGCCGCCGAAACTCATCGATGCGTGCGCGAGACGCATGCCGGCAGAATCGGACTCCAGCGCATACGAGCTGCTGACCAAGGAGCCCAGCGCGAAGCTTCCCTGCGGACCGCCCGATTCCGGCCATTGAATCTCGAGCCAGGAAGGCAGCGGCGTGGAGGCATTCTTGTCCAGCGGCGCCGGCAGCTTCATCTCGATTCCCACCAGCGTACTGCTGATACGCAGGGAGCGCTCGCGCGCAGGCTCGGGAGTGATTTTGAGAACGGCGCGCCAATCCGTTTCGCCGCTCAGACCCGCGGAGGCAGGCATCCCGAGCGCCCCCCGCAGCGCCTCCGCGGTCAGGCTGCCGCGAAATTCCAACTGCGTGCGCGTGAGCGGCTTGTTGCGCGGCGTGCGCGCCTGCATTTGGAAAGCGCCGCCCAGAAGCTGCCCGTGAATATCCGCGCGCGCGACCTGAGCGCCGTCGATGTCGAACTCGCCCGTGACATCGGTGGCCCTGGTCTGCAACCCCGGCCTGCCGACGCTCGCGTGCTCCAAGCGGCCATGGATCAGCACCTGCCGGCGCGCAAAATCTTTGAACGGCAAAAACAAATCCACTGAGGCTGCGAGCGGGCCGCTCGCAGCGACGCTCGAAAACACATGTTCGGCAATTGCGTCGAGCGGCGTGGCCCGCAAGAAATCGAGGGCGCTCGAAGCGTCGCCGCGCGCAGTCGCGTGAACCTTGAGTTCGCCGTTGCTGAAATCGGCAAAGTGCGCATCGCCGGTTTCCAGCAAAAGATCGCCGATGTGCGCTCCCGACATGTGCGCGCTCATTCCTTCATTGCGAAATTCGGCGGTCGCGGTCAGATTTTCCACCGGCGCCCATCCGTCGCTGTAGTTCAAGGTCATGCCGTCGATCGCGCAGCGGGCCAGAAATATGCCGCTGCCATCGCGAAACGGAAACTTCCGCACCGGACCCTGAAACAGCAGCGATGCCCGCAAATGCCCGGCCAGGAACGCCTGATTGAGCCATGCAAGCGTTCCCGCGCCGATCAGTCCGTTCGGCAGGTAATAGCGCGCATCGCCCGCGTTGGCGCTTTGCATGCCGCCCACCAAAGTGAGCACGGGGGATGATCCGTCGGCGGGTTGATGCCAGGCCGCTTGCCCGTGGATTTCGCCATCTCGGTTCTTGATCTGCCAATCGGGCGAGGCGATGAGCAGCTCCTCGGAGGTTCGTTTCCAGTAGATGTTCGCCTTGAGCCGCTCGAGTTCCACGGCTCGCGGAAATTGCGCCGGCCAGTGAAATACACCCGTGTCGGTATCGATGATGACGTGTCCGCCCCTCTCGTTGCCGGCGATCGAACCGGCGATGCCGCGCACTCCCGGCACGCCGTCCAGCGCCGCGAGCCCTGCATGCTGAAACTTGGCCTGCACGTGCATTTGCCACGGCTCCGAAAGCTGCGCGCGTTCCAGGGCGATCGACACGTCTCTCCACTCCCCGCTCGGCGCGGCCTCGCGCAGCCGGTCGCGCAGTTCCTTCTGCGGTAAAAATCCCGTCAGCGGCAACAATGACTCGGCGCGCAAATAGTCGGCGCGCGCGTTCAGCCGCAACAGCCCCCCTGGCGTTTCCTGCCACGACGCGTCGAACGCCGACTCCGGTTCGCGGCGTCCCACCCGTACGCGGCGGCCGCTCAAGCTCCACTGATCGCCGCCGTGAGTCAGCGCCAGGGCGCCGCTCATTTGATCGAATTTGTCCATGGGTCCCTCGGGCAGCCGTATCACCACGTTGGTTGCGCCGAATACGATATCGGCGCGGGCCAGCGCCGCGCCTTGGCCGAGCGCGGTAATGTCGAAGGCGCCGCTGCCGGCGTCCAAGTTGCTCAAGGTTTCGGGCAAAAACTTGTGCCATCCGGGAAACGAAATGGCGCGCGCCTTCACCAGTGCATCCCAGGCCAGATTCTGCATTTCGCCGCTGCCGCGCAGATGTCCCTCGAAGCTCACGCTGCCGCCGAGCGCGGGCGGCATTTGTGCGCTGAAGCTGAGCGCCAGCTCGCGCGCGTCGCGGCGTAGTTCAATATCGACGCCCTGCAAAGTCAGCTGCGGCAGCTGCGTGTTCCAATTTTCCATGCTGAGCAACGCATGGCGAATCACCAGCCTGCCGGCCGGCAGGTCGCTCAAGCGCAGTGCACCGGCCGGCGAGTTCTCGCCCCCGAGTTCAATTTCCGAGGCGACCGCGAAGCGCGTGGGCCCTAAGCGCACCACCGAGATGGTCGGCGAATCCACTTCGATGCGCCCCGCCAGCAGTCGGCCGCTGCGCAGCAGCTGCCAAATATCCGCCGCGACGCGCCCGCCGGCGGCGCGCGCGAGCACGCGCTTGTCGTCTTTCGAGCGCAGTTCCAGCTGCTCGAAGTAAAGCTCCGGACCATACCAGCGAAAGGCCGGCGAGACATGCGCAAAGGCGACGTGAAAGCCGCTCTGCGCATGCAGCCATTCCTTGATTTCCGCCTGGTAGTGCGGCGCGCGATCGAGCGCCAGCTTCAGCCCAAGCATGGCGAGCAGCACCAGCAGCAGGAGTCCCCCGATAGCGAATGCCAAGAGCTTGCCGAGCTTGCGAATTGTCATTTACATCAGGACGACGTCGTACTGCGCCACGGTGTAGAGCGCTTCGGTCTGCAGGCGGATCGGTTTGCCCGTGACCAATTCGAGTTCGCCCAACGCGGAGGATTCTTCATCGAGAAGGCGCTCGATGACGTCTTGATGCGCCAATACCATCAATTGTTGGCACTCGAACTGGCGCGCCTGGCGGACAATTTCGCGGAATATTTCATAGCAGACCGTTTCGACCGTTTTGACAAATCCCCTGCCCTCGCAAGTAGGACACGGGCGGCACAAGAGATGTTCCAGGCTCTCGCGCGTGCGTTTGCGCGTCATTTCCACCAGTCCCAACGGCGATACCGAGGAAATGTTGGTCTTGACGTGATCCTCATTCAACGCGCGTTCCAGCGCTTGGATGACCTGGCGGCGGTGTTCAGGCTCCTCCATGTCGATAAAATCGATGATGATGATGCCGCCGAGGTTGCGCAGGCGCAGTTGCCGCGCGATGGCGACCGCGGCCTCGAGGTTGGTTCGAAAGATGGTTTCTTCGAGATTGCGGTGGCCCACGAAGGCACCGGTGTTCACATCGATCGTGGTCATCGCTTCGGTTTGATCGAGCATCAGATGGCCGCCGGACTTCAGCGGCACTTTGCGCTCCAGCGCCTTTTGGATCTCTTCTTCGACGTGATGCAGCTCGAACAGCGGGCGCGCCTCGGAATATAGATCGATGCGCGGCAACGCCTCCGGCATGAATGCCGCGGCGAATTCCTGCATCTCGCGATGCGCGCTCGGCTGATCGATCAGCACCTTGTCGACTTCCGGGCGCATCAAGTCGCGCAGTACCCGCAGGTGCAGCGGCAGATCCGCGTGAATCAGGTTGCCGGGCTGCGTTCGCAGTCCCTTCTGGCGCACGAACTCCCAGAGCTTGCGCAGGTAAATCATGTCGGCGCGCAAGGCTTCCGCGGCGCAGTCCTCGGCGGCGGTGCGCACGATGAACCCCGCGTTCTCCGCGGGCACAAGGCCGGCCTCGACGGCGGCCCGCAGCCGCTCGCGCTCGTTTTCTTTCTCGATCCGCGCCGAGACTCCCACGCCTCGGCCCTGCGGCATGTACACCAGATACCGGGAGGGCAGGGTAATGTAGGTGGTCAGGCGTGCGCCCTTGGTGCCCAGGGGGTCCTTCACGACCTGGACCAGAATCTCATTGCCCTCCGCAACCAGCGAGCGGATGCTTTCGGTGTGCGGCGCCTCGATGCCGGTATCCGCGTGACGCGGATCGAAAATGTCGGACGCATGCAGGAAAGCGGTGCGTTCCAGGCCGATGTCGATGAACGCCGCTTGCATCCCCGGCAGCACCCGCGAGACACGGCCTTTGTAAATGTTGCTGATCAATCCGCGGCGGCTGGCGCGCTCCAGAAAGAGTTCCTGCAGCACGCCATTTTCCACGACGGCGGCGCGCGCCTCGTGCGCGCTGGCATTGATGAGAATGTCAGTGCTCATGTTGCCAGCAGGCTACGCCGGCTGCTTTGAGAAGCGCCGCGGTTTCGAACAGCGGTAGTCCCATCACCCCGGAATAGCTGCCCTTGAGATCATTGATGAAAACGGCTGCGCATCCTTGGATGGCGTAGGCGCCCGCTTTGTCGGCGGGTTCTCCCGTTTCCCAGTAGGCGCGGGCTTCGGAATGATCGATTGATCGAAACCTGACCGCGCTGCGGCTGACCGCGACCTTGAGCTCCGCGGCGCTTCGCAGCGCGATGGCCGTCAATACCTCGTGAGTGCGGCCGGAGAGCTGCAGCAGCATGGCGATGGCATCGTTCATTCCCGCAGGTTTCCCAAGGATTCTTCCGTCGAGCACCACGGCGGTATCGGCCGCGAGCACTGGAGCGTCGCCCGAATCGCGGCCGCACTCCCATCCCACGGCAGCTTTTGCCTCGGCCAGCCTCGAAACATAAGCCAAAGGAGGCTCGCCCCGTCGCGCAGTTTCATCCAAATCGGCGCCGATTACCCGAAAAGAGACGCCGATCTGCTGCAGCAGTTCGCGCCGGCGCGGCGAACCTGAGGCCAGGTAGATGAAACTGACGGGTTTCACGCGCGGTGGTACGGATGACCGGCGGCTAAGCTCATGGCCCGGTAGATTTGTTCCGCAACCACTACCCTGACCAGGGCGTGCGGCAGTGTCAGGGGCGATAGCGACCAGCTTTGATCGGCCCGTTCGAGCGCCGCCCTCGCCAACCCGTCCGGGCCGCCGATGAGCAGCGCCAGCGGCCGCGCGTCGCGCAAGCGTTCGGCCAACCAAGCGCTCAGTTGCTCGGTGCTCATGGGTTTCCCGGCGATCTCCAGTGCGACCACATAGTCGTCCCGGCCGATCGCCGCCAGCATGTCCGCGCCCTCGCGTTGCACGGCGCGCTGCGGGTTCTCGCCCGCGGCGCGCGTGGCCACCGGGATCTCGTGAAGCTCCAGCACCAGCGGAGTGCGCAGCCGTTTCTGATATTCGAGAAATCCGCTGTTGACCCAGTCGGGGAGACGGGTACCGGCAGCGATCAACCGGCACTTCATCGAAGCATCACGCGCGCGCGGCGCGCTTCGTGGCGGTCATGTCCCACAACTTCTCCAGGCCGTAGAACTCGCGCACGCGCGGCAACATCACGTGCACGATCATTTCATTCAAGTCGATCAGCACCCAATCGCCGTCCTGCTGACCTTCGATGCCGTGCGGTCGAAAACCCGCTGCCTTGGCCTTTTCGACCACCCGCTGCGCGACCGACCGTACATGGCGGTCGGAGGTGCCGCTCGCAATCACCATGAAATCGGCGATGTCGGTCAGGCCGCGAACGTCCAGAAACTTCACTTCCAGCGCCTTCATGTCGTCGAGGGCGGCAAGTATCACGGTCTTGAGGGAAGGTGCTCTGGGCGAGCGCGCGGTTTTGAGAGGGGCAACGGCTTTTTTGCCGTCTCGAATCTTGCGGGTCGAAGTCTTTTGCTTTGCTGGCACTACGTGGTCCGGTTCCTGGAGTAACAATGGGTGTCTAAGATCAGTTTACGCACTGGATCGGGCATGAGGAAGCGCGGATCGCGGCCCATGCCGATGAGCTGTCTGACCTCGGTGGAGGAGATCTCCAGCTGAGTTACGGCGTGAATGAAGATGCAGCCCGCGCGCGTCTCATGCAAATCGTTGATGCGGCCGGTGCCTCGATCCACCAGCAATTCCCCGAGCGGCCCCATGCCCGGCGCGCGCCACCCCGGGCGGTGGGCCACCACCAGATGCGCCAGTTGCAGCAGTTCCTGCCACTGGTGCCACTTGGGCAGGCTCAAGAAGGCATCCATGCCGACGATCAGGCACAGGCTGCGGTCCGGATACTCGTGCCGCAGTTCGGCCAGGGTCTCCACCGAATAGGAGGGTCCTGCCTTGCGCACCTCGCGATCGTCGACGACGAATCCCGGCTGCCCGGCGGCGGCCAACTGCACCATTTCCAGGCGCAGCTGGGCGTCGGCGATGGGTTGATCGCGGTGCGGCGGATTGCCCGCGGGGAGAAAGCGGATTTCCTTGAGGCGCAGGGCCTGCTGGAGTTCGAACGCCGTCCGCAGGTGCGCATAATGAATCGGGTCGAACGTGCCGCCAAAAATGCCCATGGGGTTCATTGGGTTACCCTGCCTTAAATCCCACCGGCTTGCAAAGCGCCGGCGAACGCCCCGGTGAGCCCGGTAAGCGCGCTCCACGGATCGCCCACGGACAAACCCTTGATGACTCGGTCGGTATGGCTCGCCTGCAGCAGCAAGGGCGCCAGGGGCAGCTTCTTCAGGCGCGCGAGCGCGCGCCCCGATGGATTTGCCGCCAGGTTCCAGCCGCTGCCGCGCCTCGCGGAGCGCAAGCGGTCGCGTTCACGCGCCTGCCACATACCGCGCAACTCCCGCACCAACGCCCATAGAATCAGGGTCGGCTCGACGCCCTCGCTTTTGAGCCCGAGCAGCACCCGCAGCGCGCGCGCCGCATCGCCGGCCGCGGCCGCCTCCGCCAATTGGAAGACGTCGTAGCGGGCACTGTCGCCGACCGATCGCAGCACCAGCGCGGCGTCGATGGTCTCGCCATTCGCCAACAGCCCGAGTTTCTCGAGTTCCTGCTGCGCGGCCAGCAAGTTGCCTTCGACCCGATCGACGATGAGCTGCGAAGCTTCGGAATCGATCTGAAGGTGCAGCGCCTTTGCCCGCGCTCGCAGCCAGTTGGGCAGCGCCGCGGCTTCGACGCCCGCAATCGGCAGCCATGCACCGTGCTTTTCGATGGCCTGGACCCAGGGAGCATCGATGGCTTTTCGGTCGAGTTTATCGCTGACGATGAGGAAGGTCAGGTCAGGCGCCGATTGCGCGGCGAGATCAGCCAGCAACGCGGCGCCCTTGTCCGGCTTTCCGCTCGGCATGCGCAGTTCGAACAGCCGGCGCTCGGCGAACAACGACAGGGATTGGCTGGCAAGACGCAGCTCATCCCAATTGAAGCTGCGGTCGATGAAGAACACTTGCCGGTCTGCTCCGGCCGCGCGCGCGGCGGCGCGAATGGCGTCGGCAGCTTCGCCGACCAAGAGAGGTTCATCGCCGGAGACCAGGTAGATGCCGGCCAAGCCTCGGGCCAAGGCTGCCGGCAGCTGTTCGGCGCGCAGACGCAATTAATTTCGCGCCCGGCTAATAATCGAAGCTCGCTCGCGCAGCCGCATATTCGCCCTCCATGCGCGCCACCAATGCCGCCACGCTCTCGACCTCGTGAATGCCGCTGACGCTCTGACCGGCGCTCCAAATATCGCGCCAGGCTTTGGCCGCCGTGTTGCCGCCGGTTCCGAAGTTCATCTTGGTTTTGTCCGCTTCGGGCAGATGATCGGGATCGAGGCCTGCGCGCGCAATGCTGCCGCGCAAGTAATTGCCGTTCACGCCGCTGAACAAGGAAGTGTAAACGATTTCCTCGGCAGCGCTGTCGATGAGCATTTGCTTGTACTCAGCCGGGGCGTTGCCCTCGTCGGTCGCAATGAAGCGCGTGCCGAGATAGGCCAGATCAGCGCCCAAGGCGCGCGCCGCCAACACATCCGCGCCTGAGCTCATGGCGCCGGACAGAATGATGGCACCCGCATAGACCTCGCGTATTTGCTTCACCAGTGCAAATGGGCTCAGCACTCCGGCGTGACCGCCGGCGCCCGCGCATACGGCAATGATGCCGTCGACGCCTTGCGCGGCCGCCTTTTCCGCATGACGCAGGTTGATGACGTCATGAAACACGATGCCGCCATAGCCATGCACCGCGGCCACGACCTCGGCGGGCGGGCGCAAGCTGGTAATGATGATGGGAACCTTGTGCTTCACGCACAGGCGCACATCCTCTTCCAAGCGATGGTTGCTGCTATGCACGATCTGATTCACAGCGAAGGGCGCGATCTTGGAAGACGGATTGAGCCGTTGAAATGCCGCCAGCTCTTCCGTTATTTGCGCCAGCCAATCGTCGAGTTGCGAGACCGGCCTGGCATTCAGCGCCGGGAATGAACCCACGATGCCGGCCTTGCATTGCGCCAAGACCAGCCGCGGCGTGGAAACGATGAACATCGGCGCGCCGATGACGGGCAAACGCAGACGACCGCGCAAAATTTCAGGAATTGGCATTGTTTTTGGACTTCAGCAAACCTTAAGGGCCTTCGGGGCGGCCTGTCTGGCATTATGGCGTACTCTGACGTCCCACGGCGCATAGGATAATAAATTGAAATACCTGGCTTTGACTTTGGTACTGGCGGCGGCTGCATCCCCCGCGGCGGCATTGGCCGATCAGCCGCCCCTCATCGATCGCAATCTCTTCTACGGCGAGATAACCATCGCCGGCGCACAGATCTCTCCGGACGGCCGCTATCTTTCATTCCTGAAACCCTACAAGGGAACCCGCAACATCTGGGTGAAGGGAGCCGATGAACCGTTCAGCGCGGCACGTCCCGTGAGCGCCGAGGCCTCTCGCCCCATCCGCAGCTATTTCTGGAGCCGCGATTCGAAATACATCCTGTACGTGCAGGACTCCGGCGGCGACGAAAACTTCAATGTGTACGCCATCGATCCGCATCTGCCCGCGGACGCGAACAGCGGCGTACCGCCGACGCGCGCGCTCACCAGCTTGAAGGGTGTACGCACCGAAATTTTTGCCGTGCCGAAGGCAAAGCCCGACATTTTGTATATCGGATTGAATGACCGCGACCCGAAGTGGCACGACCTGTACGAGCTTAAGATCTCGAGCGGCGAGAAAAAACTGCTGCGCAAGAATACCGATGAGATTGCCACCTGGCAGTTCGATGACTCCGGTACCTTGCGCCTCGCGACACGAACCACCAAGAGCGGCGACACCGAAATCCTGCGGGTCGATGCCGATGGATTCAAGCCCCTCTATGGCTGCAGCGTGCTGGAGAATTGCGGCGCGTTCGATTTCGATGCCACCGGCAAGAACGTCTACCTCGCCACCAACAAAGGCGCGTTGGACCTGACCGAATTGGAAAAGATGGACCTGGCCACGGGCGCCACGACCAAGGTCGAGAGCGATCCCAACAGACGCGTCGATCTCTACAACGTCGAGATCTCGCGGCTCGACCACCGTATTCTTTTTACCGAGTACGAAGACGACATGTTCCGGCGCTATTTCAAGGACCGCGCCTTCGAGACCGACTATCGCTGGCTGCAAACCAAGCTGCCGGGGCTGGAAATCGATTTCGGCGCCCGCTCGAACGATGAAAACATTTGGATCGTTACGGCCCAGGGCGATACCGAACCCGGCCTCGTGTATGTGTGGAACCGCAAGGCGAAGACTTTGGCGCAGCAGTACCGGGTGCGCGAGGAGATTCCGCGCGACGCCTTGGCGCAGCGCAAACCCTATCATTACAAGTCCTCCGACGGCCTCGACATTCCGGCCTATCTGACTAAGCCGGTGGGGCTGCCGGCGAAAAACCTGCCCCTCGTGGTGTATCCGCACGGCGGACCCTGGTATCGGGATTCCTCCGGCTACGACACGACGGCGCAATTTCTCGCCAACCGCGGCTACGCCGTGCTGCAGCCGAACTTCCGCGCCTCCACCGGCTATGGCAAGAAATTCCTCAACGCCGGCAACGGCCAATGGGGCCGGAAAATGCAGGACGACATTACCTGGGGGGTCAAGGCGCTGGTGGCTTCCGGCGTGGCCGATCCGAAGCGCGTCGGTATTTCCGGCGGTTCCTACGGCGGCTATGCCACGCTCGCCGGCGTCGCATTCACGCCCACGCTTTATGCCGCCGCGGTCGCCTACGTCGCGCCGTCCAATTTGATCACCTTGCTCGATGCCATACCGCCCTATTGGGAGGCAGACCGCAAACAAATGTATACCCGCATGGGCGATCCCACGACGGCGCAAGGCCGGGCGCTGCTGGTGGCGGAGTCGCCGCTGACGATGGCCCGGGCCATCGTCACGCCGTTGTTGGTGGTGCAGGGAAAGAACGATCCGCGCGTCAACGTGAGAGAGAGCAATCAAATTGTCGCGGCGGTGCGCGACAACGGCAAGCCGGTCAAGTACCTCGTGGCGCCGGATGAGGGCCACGGCTTCGCGCGGCCCATCAATACCCTGGCGTACGTGACGGCGTCGGAAGATTTCTTTGCGCAGTATCTCGGCGGCCGCAGTCAGAAAGAGGTGCCCGCGGATGTCGCGGCCAAGCTCAAGGAGATCACCATCGACCCGAAGACGGTGAGCGGCGCCGTCAGCTTGAAGGGTGCCGCGAATTGAGGGCCGCGCGGGCGCCGCGCCGCCCTCAAGTCCGCCGGCCGATTTTTCCGATGGGCACTTTGATTTCCGGCGTCGGCTGCGGCGCGGACGTGGATTCCGTGCCGCAGCTGTCGCAGCCTCCGCATGCCGCTGGCGTTTTGCCGGAGGCCGCCGCGAGCCTTCGGGCAATGCCCTCGAGTCTCAAGAATGACGGCGCCGCGGCGAGAATCAGGCTTAGGTGCCGCAAAATCGCGCGGCGCAAACTTCGTGGTCCGAGCTTGAAGAGGGCGTAGCAGCAGCTGACCAGCAGCACCGCGGCGATGAGAAAATTGTCGAGTACGGCGTTCATGAGTGTTGGGCGCGCGTCAGGTTAGCGCGCTGGCGACGCGAAACGTGATCCATGATCCTGCGTACGCCATGGCAAACAAATAGGCTGCCATGATGATGGGGTAGCGCCACGAGTTGGTCTCGCGCTTGACGGTGGCCAAGGTCGACAGGCACTGCGGCGCGAATACATACCATGCCAGAAGCGACAGCGCCGTCGGCAAACTCCATGATTGCGCGATGAGCGGCGTCAACGCGCTGCTGACATCGTTGCCGGTCGCCGACAGCGCGTAAACCGTTCCCAAGGCGCCGACCGCGACTTCGCGCGCCGCCAGGCCCGGCACGAGCGCGATGGATATCTGCCAGTTGAACCCGATGGGCTTGAACAGCACCGCCAGCCACGCGCCCAAGTGTCCCGCAATGCTGTACTGAATCGCCGGGCCGGTCGCTCCCGGCGGCGGCGCCGGGAAGGAACTCAAGGCCCAAAGTATGACCATCAGCGCAAGAATGATGGTGCCGACCCGGCTCATGAAGATCTCGACCCGCTGCCACAGGCCGATCGCCAGATTGCGCAAATTCGGCCAATGATACGCCGGCAGTTCCAGCATGAGCGCCTGAAAGCCGCCGCGCCGCCCGAGGCGCTTGAGCACGAAGGCCACCGCCATCGCGCTCAGCACGCCGATGATGTACAGCGCGAACAGCACCACGCCTTGCAATTCCAGCCCGCCCCAGATGGTGCGCCGTGGAATGAAGGCGCCGATGATCAAGGCGTAGACCGGCAGGCGCGCGGAGCAGGTCATCAAGGGCGCAATCATGATGGTCGCCAATCGATCGCGAGGATTTTGGATGGTGCGCGTCGCCATGATCCCCGGGATTGCACAGGCAAAACTCGACAGCAACGGAATGAAGGCGCGCCCGGACAGACCGACCATCCCCATGACGCGATCGAGCAGGAAGGCGGCGCGCGGCAGGTAGCCCGAATCCTCGAGCACCAAAATAAAAAAGAACAGAATGATGATTTGCGGCAAGAACACCAGCACGCTACCGACCCCTGCCAGCACGCCGTTGATGAGCAAATCCTTGATCAGGCTGTTGGGCAGTTCCGTTCCCAGCCAATGGCCGAATAGCGCGACGCCGAGTTTGATTTCGTCCATCGGCACCTGGGCCCAGGCAAAAACCGCTTGAAACACCAGGAACAGGATCACCGCGAGTATCACCGGCCCGATCAAGGGATGCAGCACCAACGCATCCAGCCGGTCGCTCAAGGTCACGCCGTCGAGGCGGTCGGCGCCGATTTTCCCCAAGATTCGGCGCACCTCCGTCTGATCGTGCTCGATATCGGCTCTGCTCAAGGGCAGCCAGGCCGCGCTCGGGCGCGAGCGTTCGGGCATGGCGATGGAATCGAGCATCTTGATCAGAGCCTTGACGCCGGCGGTTTTGATGCCCACCGTCTCGACCACCGGCACCCCCAATTCGACCGCCAGACGTTCGGCGTCGATGACAATGCCTTTGCGGCGCGCGATGTCGGTCATGTTGAGCGCCACCACCATCGGCAGCCCCAAGCGCTTCAGGCTGAGCACCAGCCGCAAGTTCTGGCGCAGATTGGTCGCGTCGGTCACGCAGACCACGAAATCGGGCGCGCTCTCGCCGGCGCGCCGTCCGAGCAACACATCGGCGGTGACCTGCTCGTCCGGCGTCAACGGGTCCAGGCTGTAGGCACCGGGCAGATCCAAAATACGGATCCGAGCGCCCGAGGGTGTGAGCAGCGAGCCTTCTTTGCGCTCGACCGTGACACCGGCGTAATTGGCGACTTTCTGGCGGCTGCCGGTCAGAATATTGAACAGCGCGGTCTTACCGCAGTTGGGATTCCCAACCAAGGCGATCAGAGGACTCGGAGCGCTGCGCGCGACGTCCATGGACTAGGCGCCTAAGGGAGCTGCGGCTGCTCCGGACACACGCGGATACAGGCGGCCTCGAAAAGTCGCAGAGCGAAGGTACTCGTGCCAATGCGCACGGCGATCGGGGCCCGCGCCAGAAGCCCCCGGGCAACGATGCGAACCGCCTCTCCCGGCAGGAAGCCCAACTCAGCCAAACGCCGCCCCAAATCGGCCGGTGCCTGGGAATCGGCCGCCGCGACGGAAACCACGCGCGCCGACGCACCCGGCCGCAAGTCGGCAAGCGGTATATCGGCCTCGGCTGAGGGCGGAAGGGTCACGGGCGTGGTGTCGGGCATGAACGCGATTCTACATGAGAATCGTTCCCATTACTATTACGAGGTCACATTCCTGTCCGTCGCCAAAGGCGGTTCCTGATAGTCTTAGCCGTCCTGAGAATCAACGGAGGCGTATGAAATGCCTACGCTTTTTGAGAAGATCATCGCAGGCGACCTGCCGGCGACCGTGCTGTACCGTGACCCGCGCGTGATTGCGTTTTTGGACATTCGTCCCGCGGCGCCGGTGCATATACTCATTGTCCCGAATAAACCCATACCCACAGCCAATGATATTGCCGACGAGGATGAATCGCTGATAGGCCACATGTTCATCGTGGCGCGCGATCTTGCACGACAGCAAGGCATCGCCGAGAGCGGTTATCGGCTGATCATCAATTGCAATGCGCATGGCGGCCAGGAGGTGTATCACTTGCACGTGCATCTCTTGGGCGGACGGCCGCTTGGGCCGATGGTGACGCGAGCTTAGACATAAAGAGGATCCGTGATGAAGAAGAAAAAAGCCGTGCGCGCCAAATCCGGCGCCCCGCTGAAGGCGGCCGGCAAAAAGCCATCGGTGAGCGCCGCCAAATCCACGCGCGCCATGAAGGCGCGGGAAATTTCTCGGCCGAGTCCGCGCAGCGCGCCGCGCCGCGAGCTGTACCCGGCGCTCGACCCGTATCGGCACGGCTACTTGCGCGTTTCGGACATTCACGAGATTTACTACGAGGAAAGCGGCAATCCCGCCGGCAAGCCCGCGGTTTTTCTGCATGGCGGTCCCGGCGCAGGGTCGGATAAACGCGCCCGGCAATTCTTCGACCCCCGCCACTACCGCATCGTGGTGTTCGATCAGCGCGGCTGCGGGCGCAGCCGTCCGAGCGCCAGTCTCATCGAGAATACGACTTGGCACCTGGTCGCCGACATCGAGCGCCTGCGCAGACACTTGAACATCGAGCGCTGGCTGGTGTTCGGCGGATCCTGGGGAAGCACGCTGGCGCTCGCCTACGCGGAAGCGCATCCGGAGCGCGTCAGTGAGATCGTGTTGCGCGGAATATTCCTGCTGCGCTATGCGGAAATCCGCTGGTTCTATCAGCACGGTGCCTCGGAAATCTTCCCGGACGCCTGGGAAGCCTATCGCGATGCGATTCCGATCGATGAGCGCGACGATTACTTGAGCGCGTACCACAAGCGCCTGACCGGCACGGATCAGCGCGTCGCCTTGACCGCCGCGCGCGCCTGGTCCATGTGGGAGGCTGCCTGCAGCTTTTTGCACAGCAACCTCGACAACCTCAAGAAATGGGGCGAGGACCAATTCGCGCTGTCCGTCGCGCGAATCGAATGCCACTACTTCGTGAACCGCGGCTTCTTGCGCAGCGAGAGCCAGTTGATCGACGATGTGCCGCGCATCCGGAATATTCCGACCACCATGGTGCAGGGCCGCTATGACATCGTCTGCCCCGCGGCCAGCGCGTGGGATTTGCATCGTGCATGGCCGGAGGCGGACTTGAGGATCGTGCCGGACGCGGGCCACTCCGCCTTCGAGCCCGGCAATACCCACGAGTTGGTCCTCGCCACCGATCGATACCGCAGCCGCTAGGAGGCCGCTTGTCCGAACTCGCTTACATCGGTTTGGCGCGCGCGACGGACGCGCGCGAAATCGCGGAAATGTCCCGCGATCTGATCGAACAGGGATTGTCCTGGTCGTGGACCCCCGCGCGCGTGCAGCATTTTATTTCCGGCCCCGAATCCTCCGTCGTGGTAGCACGGCGCGAGCAGCGGGTTGCGGCATTCGCCATCATGCATTTCGGCGACGATGTCGCGCATTTGAATCTGCTGGCGGTCGCGCCGGAACATCGCCGCCAGGGCTTGGGGTCGCAGCTCATGGACTGGCTCACGCGAACCGCGGTCGAGGCCGGCGTGTTTCGCATCAATCTGGAATTGCGCACGCACAACGAGGCGGCAAGAATTTTTTACGAGCACTTGGGCTTTGATCGGCTCGGCGTCGTCCAAGGGTACTATCAAGGCCGCGAAGCGGCGCTGCGCATGTCGCGGCACCTCGCCAAAATTTGATGCTCAGGATGCGGAACGCACGCTGCCGCCGTTGAAATCGCCGTCCGTATCGGCGGCTTGAGCGGCCTTTTTGGCATCACCCAGCGGGAAAACCACCGTCACTCGGCAACCGCGGCCCGGACCGGTATCCACCGTCATTTCACCGGCGGCATCGCGCACCCGGTCGGCCACGCTCCATAAACCGAACCCGTGCGCGCGCGGCTCGAACAGGCTCAGCTGCCATTCGAAACCCGAGCCGCGGTCTTCCACCACGGCGCGCAATTCGTCCGGGCTGCTCGTGACGGTGACGGCGGCGAACTGCACGCCGGAGTGCTTGACGACATTGCGCAGCAATTCACGGATGACCTTGAAGACCAGCACGCGCAGATCGATGTCGATGGATGCATCCTGCACCGCGACCTTCAGCTCGACCTGCAGGTTGTCCTTGCTGCGCATATAAACGCTCAGCCACTTGAGAGCCGGCTCCAATCCCAATTCGTACAATCCCGGCGGACTCAGATCGGCAATGACCCGTTGCGCGATGGCCTGCACTTCGCGCACCGTGTTGGTCGCCTCGCTGAGCAATAACCGGATTTCAGGCGGCGAACGCGCCACCAGCGCATCCAGCGTCATCGACAGCCCTACCAACTGCTGGCCGATGCCGTCGTGCAGATCCACCGCGGTTGCGCGGCGCGCGCGCTCTTCGGCGCCCACCAGTTCGCGTGCATAAAGCTTCAGGCGGTCCTGATTCTGGCGCAGCCGCTCGTTCAGGTCGACCAGCTCGGTGACATCGCGTGCCACGCCCCACACGCGCACCAGATAACCCTGCTCGATCACGCCGCGGAAACCCGTGATGTAGGTGCGCGGGTGCGAGTTCACCGTTACCGAGAACTGCAGCCCGTCCATCGAGTAGCTCTGATGCGATGCGGCGCCCAGGTGCTGGATGAACTTTGCAAACCAGGGCATATCGGCGCGCCAGCGGCTTGCCTCCGCCTCGGACAGACCCATGTCGCGGTTCATGCGCAGGTAGGTCTGATTGCTCTCGGCGACGTAGGCGTGATTTTGCAGCCACGCGATTTGATCGTCGACCGGCAGGTGCGGATCCATCGGCGAGGACAGTTCGACGCGCCACACCGCCTCGGAACTGTGTTCGATGAAATTGCGGTAGCGTTCCTCGCTGGTGTGCAGCAGCTGAAACGCGTTTCTCTTCTCCAGCAGCACGACGGTCAGCAGGAAATTGATCACCACCAGGGTCGCGAGATACAGCTGCACGGCGCCCACCCTGACGAAGGGGCTCGGATCGCCGGCAAATGGGCCCAGGCCGCGGCTCGCGAAGTAAGACACCAACACCGCGGTCGCCGCGGCGAGGATGGTCGACCAGCGCGGCGGCATGCGGAACGCCGCGACCACCACGAAGGCCAGCAGCACGAAGGGCATGTCCAGGATCGTGGTGACCCCGCCCGGCGGCGCGGAGAATACCCAACTGGTCATGGCCAGCATCGCGAAGCCGATCAACATCATTTCGACCGCCGGCCCCGCCGGCGCCGAATGCTGGCGGGCATGAAAGCGCACCGCCCAGCCCATGACGATCGGCGCGATGCACAAGGATCCCAGCCAATTGCCGGCCCACCAGATCTGGCATTCGCGCACATAGTTGGGGCCGCCGAGCGTCTGGGTCGTGGCGTAGCCACCCACCAGCGCGCTGGCCGCGGCACCGACGGCCACCGAGGCGATGAACAGCAGCACATTGCGCATCCGCGGCACTCTGGGCGCCTCGATGATCCGCGAGGCGACGAATGCGCCGGTCATCCCGTCGATCGAGTTGGCAATGGCATACGGCAGGTAGGTGGCGAAGTGGAAATGCTCCGCGGTGATGGCGCTGGCCAGCAATTCGATCGCCAGCTGTGTGAGTAGAATCCAGATCCAGTTGCGGCGCGGCGCAAGCCACAAGGCCATGAACAGCAGGCCGGCGGCCGGCCACATGATGGTCAGCGCCTCGGTGCCCTCATGCAGCTTGAGACCGAGCAGCACCAGCAGCAAATAGAGCGCGGCAAAGGCGGCGAGGGACCTTGCGCCTTTGGCAATTCCGTCACGCGTGAAATCCCACACGAGCCCCGGCGGCTGGACTGCGGGCGCGGTCGGCGTCGGCACTTTCAAGACCTCCCTGTTGGATGATGATTGTGCGCCAGTTTATGCAATACTCCAAACCATCCATGGCTGCTAAAAACGCCACGCGCATCTTCGGTTCGACCCGGCGCCGCGTCGCAAACGTCGGTCAGGGAACGTGGAAAATCGAAGCCTCGGGGGCGTCCGCCGCCGCCGCGTTGCGCCGCGGAATCGATCTCGGCCTGACGCACATCGACACGGCGGAAATGTACGGTTCCGGCCTGTCGGAAAGAATCATTGGCAAAGCCATCGAGGGGCGGCGCGACGAAGTCTTTCTGGTGTCCAAGGTGCTGCCCAATCACGCCTCGAAAAGCGGCACCCTCGCCGCCTGCGAGAAATCGCTGGCGAATCTCGCCACTGACCGGCTCGACTGCTACTTGCTCCATTGGCGCGGAAGCATTCCGTTGGCGGAAACGATCGCCGCTTTCGGGACGCTGCTGCGCCAGGGCAAGATCCTGTCGTGGGGCGTGAGCAATTTCGACGTGCCGGACTTGGACGAAGTTGCCGCGATCGCCGGTGCCGGCCATCCGGCCTGCAACCAGGTCCTTTATCACCTCAAGGAGCGTGCGATTGAGCATGCCGTGCTGCCGTGGTGCCTCGAGCACGGCAGCGCCGTGGTTGCCTACACGCCGTTCGGCCAATCACCCGCGATCTTCGAGGGCGCATCGAAGGGCGGCCGCGTGTTGCGTGAAATTGCCGATGCACACGGCGCCACGCCCCGCCAGGTGGCGCTGCAATTCTTGCTGCGCCATCCGCAGACCTTTGTCATCCCCAAGGCCTCGGATCTTGCGCACGTAACCGAGAACGCCGGAACCTTCGAGGTGCGGCTGAGCCCTTCCGACATCGATAAGATCGACGCCGCGTTCCCGAAGGGCAAAGCGCCGCGCGGGCTGCCGATGATCTAGTACGCAAACGCTGTGAATTGACCGGTAGCGCTTGCCAGGGCGGGTGAGCGTCAATTTCACAGTGACGAGCTCTTGCGCAGGATGTGCGCTCCCACGGCATCGATGCTCGAGGTGCCGGTCAGCGCCAACGTCACGCGCAGTTCATTGCGCATGATCTCGATCGCCCGCGTCACGCCCGCCTCGCCCGCGGCCGATAAGGCATACAGGAACGCCTTGCCGATCAGCGCGCCTCGCGCGCCCAGCGCGAGCGCCTTGGCGATGTCTTGACCGGATCGCACGCCGCCGTCGAACATGACTTCGCAGCGTCCGCCGACCGCGTCGACGATTTCAGCCAAGACCGAGATCGACGATGGCGCGCCGTCCAACTGGCGGCCGCCGTGGTTCGACACCACAATCGCATCCGCGCCCGCCGCCGCCGCCAGCCGCGCATCTTCGGCATCCAGCACGCCTTTCATGATCAGTTTCCCCGGCCAGCGGCTGCGCACCCATTCCACATCGCGCCAATTCGCCGAGGCATCGAATTGCGTCGCGGTCCACTCGGCAAGCGTATTGATGCCGCTGGAGCCGCCGATTCGGCCGACCAGGTTGCCGAACGTGCGCCGCTTGCCGAACAGCACCTTCAGGGCCCAGGCGGGCTTGGTCGCGATATCCCAGGCGTTGCGCAGGGTCAATTGCGGCGGAATGGTCAGCCCATTGCGCGGATCGCGGCGGCGTTCGCCGATCACCTGCAAATCGAGCGTGAGCATCAACGCCGAACATTGCGCGGCCGCGGCGCGGTCGATCAGTTCTTGATTGAAGCCGCGGTCCTTCATCAGATATTGCTGAAACCAGAACGGTTCCTTGGTGGCTTCGCGCACATCCTCGATCGAGCAGATCGACATGGTGCTCAGGCAAAAGGGAATGCCGCAGGCGGCGGCTGCGCGAGCCCCGAGTATCTCGCCGTCCCCATGAAACAGTCCTGCAAGGCCGGTGGGGCCTATGGCGAGCGGCATGGAGACCGGCGAGCCGAGCAGCGTCGTGGCGAGCGATATTTTCGATACATCCACCATGACTCGCTGCCGAAAGCTCATCGCGTCCAGATCCGCGGCATTGCGCCGCAGGGTGCGTTCCTCGTACGAGCCGCCGTCGGCATAGTCGAAAATCGCCTTCGGAATTTTGCGCTGGGCGAGTCGGCGAAAGTCGTCGATGCTTAAGAGTACTGCCACGGGAGCGAGTGTACGGGCGCCGACGGCCGCACAGCAAATGCCGCGCAGCCGGCTGAAAGTACCCATCCGACCCGATGTTAGCTAAGCTTTGGGGGCCTTCAGGAGATCGATCTTGCCAACAAGAAAATATTGGCGCCGCGCGGCGCTCGCCTGGCTGCTCTTCCCGGGCATCGGCTGTGCGGCGGCCGGCAGCGCAGGAAACGTCGACACAGCGCGTCTCGAGGCGGCGGACTCCGAACCGCAGAACTGGTTGACCGGCGGCCGCGACCAGGACGGCACGTACTTTTCACCCTTGAGCACGATCGACGCCGGCAACGTGAAGCAGCTGGGATTTGCCTGGAGCTACGATATGGGCGAGCCGCAGCGCGGCCAAGAGGCAACGCCGCTGGTGATCGACGGCGTCATGTACACTTCGGGAACCTGGGGTTACGTCTACGCCCTGGATGCGGCCACCGGCAAAGAGCTGTGGCGCTACGACCCCAAGGCCGATTTCTTCATGGGCAGAAATCCCTGCTGCGATCTGGTGAATCGCGGCGTCGCCGTATGGAAGGGCAAGGTGTTCGTGGCATCCGTGGACGGACGCCTGCACGCCCTCGACGCGGCCACCGGCAAGAAGCTTTGGGAAGCCGACACCATCGTCGATCGCAAGCTGCCGTATTCAAGCACCGGCGCTCCGCAGATTGCCGGCAGCGTGGTGGTCATCGGCAACAGCGGCGCCGACATGGGCCACGGCGCCGTGCGCGGCTACATCTCGGCTTACGATTTGGAAAGCGGCGCGCTCAAGTGGCGTTTCTTCACGGTCCCGCCGGCGGTGGGCCAGCCGTACGAAAATCCGGAATTGGCCGCGGCCGACAAAACCTGGGATCCGCACCGCAAGCCGGAATTCAAAGGCGGCGCGACCGCGTGGGATGGCTTCGCCTATGATGCCAAGCTCAACCTGCTGTACTTCGGCACGGCCAACGCGGCTCCTTACGATCTGCGTCAGCTGGGGCCGAAGCAGCTCGACAGCCTCTACGCCACGTGCATCATCGCGCTCGATGCCTCCACGGGGCGCATGGCGTGGTACTACCAGGAAACGCCGCATGACAGTTGGGACTACGATGCGGTCCAGAAAATGGTGCTGGCGGACATCTCGATCGACGGCCAGCCCCGTTCCGTCATCATGCAGGCTTCCAAGAACGCTTTCTTTTATGTGCTGGATCGCAAGAGCGGAAAATTGCTCTCCGCCAAGAACTATGCGTTCATGAATTGGGCGACCCGCGTGGATATGAAGACCGGCAGACCCGTGACCACCCCGCAATCCGATTGGTACAACACGGCCAAGCTGACATACCCCTCTTGGTTCGGCGCCCATAGCTGGAATCCCATGTCGTACAGCCCGCGCACGCGGTTGGTTTACATTCCCGTGATCGACGTGCCGACGATCTGGGTCGATCTTCTGCACAACGGCAGCAAGGTGAAATATGTGGAAGGGTTCTTTACGGTGCAGGGCATCATTCCCGACGACACCTACGACGCCAAGGACTCGACCCGCTTGTTCGGTCCCGTGCCGGACGAGCAGACCGTCAAGGCCGCGCGCCATGTCAAGCCGGTACGGGAGCTGATTCGCGCCTGGGATCCGCAAGCGGGGAAGGTGGTGTGGGAACACGAGACCTCGTCCGGAATCCGCGGCTACGACGGCGGCGTGCTGTCGACCGCGGGGAATCTGGTATTCCAGGGCCGCGGCAGCGGCGAGTTGTGGGTCTATGCGGCCGACACGGGCAAAGTGCTCAAGGTTTTGAAAACCGGGAGCCACATCATGGCCGCCCCGATGACCTATGCGGTCGACGGCGAGCAGTATGTCGCGGTCCAAGCGGGCTACGGCGGAACTGCGATCACGGTCGCCGCCATTCCGCCGAGCAGCGCCGCTCTCAAGTATCAGAACACCAATCGAATCATCGCCTTCAAACTGGGCGGCGGCGCGGTGCCGACGCCGCCGGCACGGATCGAACCGCCCTTCCCCAAGCCGCCCGAGCAAAAAGCCACCCGGGCGCAGATCGATGCGGGCGAGGTGACGTTCATCGAGCAATGCACGCGCTGCCATCAACTGGGCCCGAGCACCACCCCGGATCTGCGCAAGCTCGATGACGGACTGCACATGCAGTTCAAGGATATATTGTTGCGCGGCGTGCTGGCGCCGGCCGGCATGGAACGCTTCAACGACATCTTGAGCGACAATGATGCCGGCAACGTGCATGCATACTTGATCGAGCAAAGCTGGATCGCCTACCGCGCACAGCAAAGCGCAGCAGGGCATAAATGACCATGCTGCAGCCTGGACTCATGATGGATCGGCCGCTGCTGATCTCCTCCATCCTCGAGCATGCCGAGGCGCAGCACGGCGGGATGCAAATCGTTTCGCGCGAGACCCACGGGCCGGTGTTCCGCTACACCTTTGCGGAGTGCGCGGCGCGCGTCAAGAGGCTCGCGAACGCTCTGCTCGATCTAGGGCTGCCGGCGGGCGCCGCGGTGGGCTCTCTCGCCTGGAACAATCACCGCCACGTTGAGATCTATTATGCGGTGTCGGGCAGCGGCCTGGTGATCCACACCTGCAATCCGCGCCTGCATCTCGATCAGCTGATTTACATCATCAACCATGCGGAAGACCGCGCGTTCTTCTTCGATTGCACATTCGCGCCGTTGATCGAAAAGATCGCCGCACAGTGCCCGGCCATCGAGGCCTGGATCTGCATGACCGACGCGGAGAACATGCCGTCGCTCGAGACAATTGCCAATGTGTATTGCTACGAGGCATTGATCGCGGTGCAGGAGCCGGAGTTCGACTGGCCGCAATTCGATGAACGCGCGAGCGCGGCGCTCTGCTACACCTCCGGCACCACGGGCAATCCCAAGGGCGCGCTGTATTCTCATCGGGCAATCGTGCTCGACGCGATGACCATTTGCATGCCCGGAATGCTCGGCTTGTCGCCCCGCGAATGCATGCTGCCGGTGGTGCCGATGTTTCACATCAACGGCTGGTGTGCTCCGTATGGTTGCCTGATCGGCGGTGCGAAGTTGGCGCTGCCCGGCCCGCGTCTGGACGGCCCGGGCTTGTACGAAATGATGGAAAACGAGCAGGTGACGGTGAGCGCGGGCGTGCCGACCGTATGGCTTGCCCTGCTGCAGTATGCGGAACATCACGACTTGAAATTTTCGAGCCTCAAGCGCGTGCTGTCGGGCGGCTCCGCCGTACCGCTCGCGATGATCGCGAAGTTCGACGAGCGCTTCGGCATCGAAGTCAGGCAGGGTTGGGGAATGACCGAGACGACGGCCGCGGCGACCATCAGCTGCCTGACCCGGGAGCAACTGCAGTGGACGCCGGCACAGCGCCATGCGGCGGCAGCCAATTGCGGCAAGACCGTGTTCGGCATCGACATCAAAGTGGTCGGCGAGGACGGCGCGACCTTGCCGCGCGACGGAACCTCGCAGGGCGAACTCATGGTGCGCGGTCAGTGGATCGTCAGCGGCTATTTCAAGAACGATGTCTCGCCGTTGCGGGACGGTTGGTTTCCGACGGGCGATATCGCCACCATCGATCCGAACGGCGTGCTGCAGATACGCGACCGCGCCAAGGACCTGATCAAGACGGGGGGCGAGTGGATCAGCTCGATCGATCTGGAAAACACCGCCATCGCCCATCCCGCCGTGGCGGCGGCGGCGGTCATCGGCGTCAGGCATCCGAAATGGCAGGAACGCCCCCTGCTCTTCATCGTTCGCAAACCCGGACACAGCCTGGAATCCGCGGACATTCTGAGCTTTTTGGCGCAGCGCATGGCAAAGTGGTGGGTACCCGAGGAAGTCATATTCTTGGAATCCCTGCCGGTCGGGGGCACCGGCAAGGTTCAAAAGGCGCAGCTGCGGGAAAAATATGGCCATGTTTTCGATTAGCCGGGGGCCGTTGATGAAAAACTTTCTTCTCGCCGCGGCGATCAGTCTGGCTGTCTCGCCGCTGTCAACCCTACGGGCCGCGGATGATCCGCCGTCCGATCCGTCGTTGGCGAGGGATCAAGCCAAAGCGGTGAGCAATGCCGTGAAGCACGATGCCAAAGTGATAGCCGATGCCGCCAAGGAGGGGGCTAAACACGTGGCTGAGACGGCCAAGGCGGTCGCGCATGAGGTGGCGGCGGCATCCAAGGAAGGCGCCCGCCAAGTTGCCGCGACCGCCAAGAAGGGCGCCGAAAAGGCCAAGGCGGCAGTCAAGGGCGAAAATCCGCCGAGTGCGCCGGCCAAGCGCGCGAAAAACGCAGCGGCAACCCCGCAGAAGACACCGGCGCAATAAAATTCTCGAGGCGGCTGCATCCAAATGAACGGCGATAGGCATCTTATATGCACGAATCACAGTTCTTCTGGAGAACCGCATGTCTATCAGCTTCGGTCCATACCTGCTCGGCGCCGCTTTCTGGATGTTCATCGGAGCCATCTGCGTCGCGGGAATCATTGCGGACTACCAGAAGCGGCGCTTGAACGTCGAGCTGCTGCGCAGCCTCGTCGAGAAGGGTGAGGTACTCGATCCGGCCGTGGTGACCAAACTGATATCACCCGACGCCCTCCAGGAGCGCACCGATCCTACGGATATCAAGCTGGGTGGAATCATTGTCAGCGCCGCCGGCATCGGCGTATTTTTGATGGCTTTCTTCATCGCCCGGATAGCGCCCGTGGCGCTGTTTCCGATCATGGCCGGCGGCATCTTGACGATTTGCGTTGGCATCGGCCTTCTCATCGGCGCGAAGGTCGTGGCCGATGCGCGCGCGCAAGAGCGCCTGGGCAAGTCGGCGCCGTGACGGCATCGTTGCCGGCCGGCGCATGGGCCGCGGCGAACGAGATTTCGATCGTGTTACTGGCGATGAACGGAGATGACGCGGCCTACGGCGAGTTGGTGCGCCGCAGGCAGGACGCGATCAGAAATCTATTGCGGCGCCTGACGCGCGAGGCGGCGCTGGCGGATGATCTCGCGCAACAAACGTTCGTCCACGCCTGGCAATCGATTCGGCATCTGAAATCGCCCGCTGCGTTCGGCAGCTGGCTGCGAAAAATCGCGGTGAATTTTTGGCTGCAGCATGCACGCAGCGCGCGGCCGGAAGTCGCGCCGGACCAAGATTTGCGCGCCGAACTTCCGGTTTCAAACGTGTCTCGGCGGTTGGACCTCGACGCCGCGCTGGCGCAGCTTCCGCGCGACGTGCGCCTCTGCATCGTGCTCGCCTACAACGAGGGCATGACCCATGGCGAGATCAGCCAGACCACCTCGATTCCCTTGGGAACGGTAAAATCACACATCGCACGCGGCTCCGCCCGACTGCGTGAGCTGCTCCAAGCCTACGGTGACACGCATGTCCATTGAACACGATGACCGGCTCCGAACCCTCTTTGCCGAGGCGCACGAGACTTTGCCCGGCGCAGAATTTGTCCAATTGTTCCTGGCGAGAATGAAGCGAGCGCGCCGCCTGCAAAGCGGGCGTCGCATCGCCTTGGGCTTGGCTTTGGGTGTTCTCGCGGCTTGGGTCACGCCAGCGGTGCTGGCCACCACGGCCGCGGTAATGCACGCCGTCGGCGAGCAGTCGCAGGCCCGCGGCGATCTGCTCGTTTCCCCGGCCGGATGGGGAATCTCGACGTTGATCGGCTTGCTCGTGCTGTTTCGGACGGGCGCGTTGCGCCGCCGCTAAGCGGCGCGACGCGGCTGCTCAGCCGAGCGCATACAGATATTCCACAAAGGATGCGACCGCTCCGTCCAAACCCTGAATTTTTGGATGGGTCGATTCGATCAAATAGTATTCGTCCGGGGCATGCGCGCCCGTCCCATGACCCAAACCAAAGTGACCCGCCGCCAGGCTCAGCGGGGCGTCGGTGAACACGTAGCCCGGCCATGAGCCGGCGGAGCGCGGCCATAACTGCGGATCGAGTCCGAGCTTGCGGTAAGTCGCGAGCTGGGTCTTGATGAGTTTGCTGTCAGGATCGGTTTGCGTCGGGTCATAGCCGCCGCTCATGTTCACTTCGATGTCGCCGAATCCGTGTTTGGCCAGATGCGCTTTCAACTTCGCCAGCGTATCGGCGGCGGTCATATCCGGCACGAGGCGCATGTCGATTTTCGCGGCGGCCTTGTGGGGCAGTACGGTCTTGCCGCCGGGACCCGTATAGCCGGCCACCAAGCCCTCGATGTTGATGGTGGGGCGCGACTCCAGCAGCAGCAGCGAATCCACCCAACTCTTGTCGTGCACCCAGTGCTGCACACCGAGCGCTTTCTTCACCGTGCTTTCAGCGGTCTTGGCGGCGTGCTCCTTGATCATGCGCTCTTGCGCCGCGCTCAAGGGCTGGGCCTTGTCGAAGAATCCCTCGACGGCGGGCGTATGTCCGTCTTTCTCCACCAGCGTGTTCAGCGCTTGGACCAGATGCCACGCGGGAGAATCCACCTGCGCCTCGAGGCTCGAATGCACGTCATGAGCGGGTCCGCGGCCCCATTTTTCGCCGCTCGCGATCAATTCGAGCTCGACCACGCCCTTTGCTCCGAGTGAAACTTGCACCCCGCCGTCGCGATCCTGGCCGGCTTCGGGCATGAAAACGCCGGCGCACTTCTTCAATTCCGCCATGACTTCGGGATTTCTGACGACTTCCTGAAAATGCGGCGAAGCGATTTCCTCCTCGCCCTCGCACACCAGCACCAAATTGACCGGCAGTTTCTTGCCGGCCGCCTTGAACGCCATCAAGGCGCTGAGGAAGGAATTTTCCGGTCCTTTTTGATTGACCGCGCCGCGCCCCATGCAAACCGTGCCCAATCCTTCCTTTTGCACCAGCCGCGCTTCGAGCGGCGGGGAACTCCACTCCTCCGGCACGAATTGCTTCACGTCGTACATGAAGTAAATGGCCATGGTCGTGCGTGCGCCGGCATCGATCTTGCCGAACACGCCGGGCTTGCCCGAGGTGGGTATGAGTTTTACGCCCGTGAAGCCCGCGTCTTGCGCGAGCTTCGCCATATGTTCGGGGCCCTGCGGAAAGTTGCGGCTTTCCGCGGCGATCGAAGGCAGCGCGATCCACTCCTGCAGGCGCTTGATGTTGATGGCATGCATCTTGGGAATTTGCGCGAGTACCGCCGCCTTGTCGGCGTTGTTTGGCGACGCGGCAAACACCCCCACTGGGGCCGCCGCGAGGGCCGCTCCCGATACCGCGCCTTGCACGAAATCGCGCCTGCTGAACTGGGATTTTGGATCGTTAGCCATTCGCTTCTCTCCTGTTCGAGCGATTCATGCGTGGAGAGAGGAGAATACCAGCACGGCCCGCGATTCACACATGGCGGCCTCTAGATCGCGTGCAAGTGCTTGCGGTAATACGCGCCGCGGGCGGCGTAGTTCGCCGCGACCTCGAGCAGATTTTCCCGCTCTTGTGCGGTGAGCTGGCGCACCAGCTTGGCGGGTGCGCCGTAAATCAAGCTGCCGTCGGCGAACACCTTGCCCTCCGTGATGAGCGCCCCTGCGCCCACCAGGCAACCCTCGCCGATCACGGCGCCGTTCAACACGATCGCCTGAATGCCGATCAGCGAGCCCGCACCGAGGGTGCAGCCATGCATCATCGCTTGATGTCCGATCGATGCGCCGGCGCCGACCGTAAGCGGAAATCCCGGGTCCGTGTGCAAGACCGCGCTATCCTGCACGTTGCTGCCGGCGCCGATGCTGATGGTTTCGTTGTCGCCTCGAAGCGTGGCGCCAAACCAAACCGTCGCGTGCTCCGCGAGGATGACTTTGCCGATCACCGCCGCGCTCGGCGCCACATAAGCGCTCGCAGCCACTTCCGGTGCATCCTCTCCCAGCCTGTAGACGCTCATACGCACTGCCTCCGCTATTGGCAACATCATCCCGCCGCGCGCGGCTCGCGCGCAACACCCGACGGAGCACGTTATGATCTTGAGCCATGGATGACAATGAAACCTTAAGTCAGCCGCCGGTGCCCGCTGCAGCTCCCGCGGCCCCCGCGTCCTCGCCGTCCTCGCCGTCCTCGCCGTCTTCGCTGACAGGGTTGCTGCGGTTGTGGGCCCTGAGAAGCGGGATACCCAGCTTCAGGCCCGCGAATCTCGTTTTGATCGCCTTGTGTTTGCTCTGGCTGTCGCTGTGGACAGTCATCGATTGGTGGGAAGCGCTGCCGGATCCGGAATTTCTCATCGGCGGTATTCCGCTGTTTCCCTGGTATGCGCTCGCAATCCTGACGTTGGCGGCCTTGTTGCGCGGTCAATCGAACCCCAGGCCTGCCTTTGCGCAGACCTTGTTGCTGTCATTGGGATTGGTGCCCCTGCCCTTGCTGCTCGCGGCCCTTGCGATACCGTACTGGGGTCTTGATTGGCGAATCGCCGCCCTTGCCGTGGCGGTTTATTCAGTGTTCTATCTCGCCCGCGGCTTGCGCGCCTTCACCGGCGCGTCGCAGCGCCGCGCAATAGTGGCGGCCCTCGTCTTCCTCGCGGCCTTCCTCTGGCTCACCGATACGCTCGACGCCATTCCCGATGTCTGGGCGGCGCCGGAAGTTGCCGAGGCGCCGCAGGGCGGCGAGCCGCACGCCGACGCGGAATCCCTGCTGTTTGCGCAATCCCTGCGCATCGATCGGGCGCTCGCGGCCATTCACCCCGATGCGTCCCCCGCCCCGCAGGCATTCTTTCTCGGGTTTGCCGGGGTGGGCGAACAAAAAGTATTCGCGCAGGAAATCGGCCTCGCATCGCGGGTGCTGACGGAACGCTACGGCATGCAGAACCGCGCACTGTCGCTGATCAACGATCAGCGCGATCTCGAGCGCGCGCCCTTGGCCAGCGTCTCTGGATTGGCGTACGCGCTTCGAGGCCTGGCGCAACGCATGAATCTCGATCGCGACGTATTGTTCCTCGTCATTTCCTCGCACGGCGCCAAATATCCGGCCATCGCGGTTTCGAACTCGGACCTGCCGCTCGATGACATGACGGAAGAGGATCTCGCCCAGGTCCTCGACGATTCGGGCATCCAATGGCGCGTGATCATCATTTCCGCCTGCTATGCGGGCGGGTTCATCGATGCACTGAAGAATCCCCGTACCATTGTGATTGCCGCGGCGGCCGCGGACCGCACCTCGTTTGGTTGTTCGAACGATCGCGATCTGACCTACTTCGGCGAAGCGTTTTTTCGCGACGCGTTGCCGGAGGCGCGCTCGCTGCCCGACGCATTCGAGCGGGCCAGGTCGGCGATCGCCCTGCGCGAGCGCCGTGAGCGCGTCGATGCGTCCAATCCGCAGGCCTATTTCGGCGCCGAATTGACCGCCAAACTCGCGGCGATGAAGGACCGCGCGCCGCAACCCTGATAGGCTACCGGCATGAACGAGCCAACGCAGCGCAGCGTCGAGGCCAATGGCATCCGCATCCATTTGGCCGAGCAAGGCAGCGGTCCGCTGGTGCTGTTGTGCCATGGATTCCCGGAATCCTGGTATTCGTGGCGCCATCAACTGCGCGCGCTGGCGGCGGCGGGCTTTCACGCCGTAGCGCCCGACATGCGCGGTTACGGGTTGACGGATCGTCCTGCTGAAATCGAGCGCTACACGCTGTTGCACCTGGTCGGAGACATGGTCGGCGTGCTCGATGCGCTCGGCGCAAGGACTGCGGTGATCGTCGGGCACGATTGGGGCGCGCCGGTCGCATGGCATGCGGCATTGCTGCGCCCGGATCGATTCCGCGCAGTCGTGGGCCTCAGCGTGCCGTACCGGCCGCGAGGCAGCGTCGCGCCGAGCACGGTGATGCCGCAGAACGCGGAGAGCAGTTTTTATCAATTGTACTTTCAAGCGCCGGGTGTAGCGGAGGCGGAACTCGAGCGCGATGCCGAGATCTCGCTGCGCAAGATTTTGTATTCGGGATCGGGCGATGTGCCGAGACGCAATCCTGCGGGAGCGGGCGCGGGGGTCGGCATGGTGCCGCGCGCCGGCGGATTTCTCACGCGCATGCCGAACCCGGAAATCTTGCCCGCCTGGCTGACCGCAGCCGACATGGATTTCTACGTGCAGCAATTCAAGCAGTGCGGATTTCGCGGCGGGCTCAACTGGTACCGCAACATCGATCGCAATTGGGAGTTGCTGGCGCCGTATGCCGGCGCGCCGGTGACGGTACCCGCGCTGTATATGGCGGGCGAACTGGATCTCGTTGTTTCCTTCCCCCGCATGAAGGAAGTCATCGCCGACTTGGCGCGCTACATCCCGCAGCTGCGCGGCACCGTCATGCTGCCGGGCTGCGGCCATTGGACGCAGCAGGAGCGCGCCGCCGAGGTCAATGAGGCGCTGATCGAGTTCCTGCGCGGACTGTAGCCGCCCGATCGCATTGGCTTGCGCAGCCAAAGCCGCAAGTGCGTACTATACGGCTGGTTTCCCCGAGGGCCGCTTGATGACTCAGCCGACCGTACCCGATCAGTCCGAGCCCGCGCATCAGCTCAGCCGGTCGCTCAAAGGCCGTCATCTTGCGATGATCTCGATTGGCGGCATCATCGGCGCCGGGCTGTTCGTCGGCAGCAGCACCTCCATCAAAGCTGCCGGCCCCGCGGTTTTCATCAGCTACGCACTCACGGGCCTGCTGATTCTCATGGTGATGCGCATGCTGGGCGAAATGGCCACGGCGCTGCCCAATGTGCGTTCGTTCACGGAATTTGCGCGCGCCGGTTTGGGCGATGGCGCAGGCTTCGTGGTGGGCTGGCTGTATTGGTATTTCTGGGTTCTGGTCGTTCCGGTGGAGGCGATTGCAGGCGCGAAGATTCTGCAGATCTGGATGCCTGCCTATTCTCAGCTGCAAATCGGACTTGGATTGATGACCCTCATGACGGGCGTCAACCTCATGTCGGCGCGTTCCTATGCCGAGTTCGAATTCTGGTTCGCCTCCATCAAGGTTGCGGCGATTCTGCTGTTCGTCGTCATCGCGGCCGCGTTTGCGTTCGGTTGGACATCGCCGGCGGGCGCCACCTTCGGCAATCTGGTCAATTACGGCGGCTTCACACCGAGCGGTTGGATTGCCGTGATCGGAGCGGCGCCCACGGTGTTCTTTGCCATGACCGGCGCCGAGATCACCACGGTGGCGGCCGCGGAATCCGCGCAGCCGGGGCGCGCCATCGCCAAAATGACCTCGACGGTGATATGGCGCATTTTGATTTTCTACGTGGTGTCGGTTTTCCTGATCGTATCGGTGGTGCCCTGGAACACGGTGCGCTCGGGCGAATCGCCGTTCACCCTGGCGCTCAACACCATGCACGTGCCCGGGGCAAGCGTCATCATGAGCGTCATCATCCTCACCGCCGTGCTGTCGTGCCTGAATTCGGCCTTCTACGTCAGTTCGCGGGTGCTGTTTATCCTGGCTGAGCGCGGCGATGCGCCGCAGTCGTTGGTCAGATTGAACAAGCGCCGCGTGCCCGTGGTTTCGGTGCTGATGGGCGCGGCGGCGGGATTTCTCGGCATCATCGCGGCAACCAAAGGGGCGCAAAAGGTGTTCGACTTTTTGTTGAGTTCCTCGGGCGCCCTCATCGTATTCGTCTACATGATCACGGCTGCGGCGCAGATCGCCCTGCGCCGGCGGCGCGAACGCAACGGCGAGGCGAAGCCCGCGGTGAGCATGTGGCTGTTCCCTTACTTGAGCTATGCCACGATCGCCTGCATGGCCGCGGTGCTGGCTGCGATGGCCTTCACCCCGAGCCAGCGCCAGGACTTCAACGCCAGCTGCATTACCTTGGCCGTGGCCGTGGCCGCATCCTGGATCGTGCGGCGTTTGCGCCAGCCGCGCAGCGCCGCTTCGCCCGCGACCTAAAGTTCAGCGGGGAGCATGCGTGAACTGCGTCGGCTAGCACAAATCGATGAATGTGACAAATGATTAAAATCTAATTGTTGATTACAACATGTACGTTTCTATTGCGGGGCTTTTTGGCAGGATGGAGCCTAAGAAGTTTAGGAGAATCTCGCGCCGGCAAGCCAGCCAACTCCCCCGCTGGTGCGATATCCCGGCGGCGTGGGCCTCAAAATCCACGCCGTTTTTTCTAACGCTCAGTTGCCGGGCGCCAACCCCTCGATCAATCCACAGGCGCGCGTAACCGCATCGTCGGAATCGATGCGTGCGGCGTAATCGACGCGCCGCTGCGCTGCTGTGCCGTCTCCCAGAATTCTCTCGATCGCGCGCGCCACGCGGGCCGCGCGGTAGCGGCTCTGGGGAATACTCATTCCCAGCCCCATTTGTTCGATGCGCCAACCGCTGTCGAATTGATCATAGCCGTGCGGCACGACGAGATGGGGAACGCGCGCCTTGATCCCTTGCGCCAAGGTGCCCACACCCCCGTGATAGACCAGCAGCGCGGCCCGCGGCAACACCTGGCTGAAAGGCAGATAGCGGAATACTTCGATGTTGGCCGGAAGCGTGGGCGCAACTTGCTCCGGATAATTCGTCACCAGCATGGCGCGCAACCCCAAGTGCTGCGCCGCCTGGACCGACTCTTTGAAGAATCGCTGCATCGTGGAGCCCGCCGATCCGGGCGTGAACACGACGGGCGGCGCACCGGCGCTCAAGAACTTCTCGGCCGCGGCAAGCGGCGCCGCTTCGCCATCCGCATCCCACAGAGGAAATCCGACCGCGTGCGTATTGGCCGGCCAGTCCGGCTGGGGCGCGGCGAACCACTCGGGAAAGAATGCAATCACCAGTTGCGGCGAGTGCATCCAGCGATGCATCACGCGGTCGACCGGCGCAAGGCCAAGCCTCGCCCGCAGATCGTTCAGCGGCGCCTCGAGCACAGGATCCGCGATAAGCGCGTCGATGATGCGAAACAAACCTTGCTTGAACCACTTGGGGCGGGAAGCCGAGAGTCTGACGTTCCCCATCATGCCCTGGTCGGCGAAGGTGCGGATGACGCTGGGCTGCAAATGCACCGATGCGCTCGGCACGCCGAGCTTCTCCTGAGCGATACGGGCGCCGAAGGCCAGGCTCGAGAACGCCACCACGGTCCGGGCATCCGCATGCTTGTCGATCAGCCGGTATATTTGCTCGATCGCGGGCACGATCACCTGCCCAATGACCTTGAATCCCTTGCGCAGATGCCACAAATCAGGATTGCTAATGGCCGTGTTCGCCTGCGCGGCGCTGCCTACGGCGAGAAAGCCGAGCCCTTGGGTCTCGATCAAGGCCTGGAAAATGGGATTGGTCAGTATCGTCGCCCGATGGCCGCGCGCCTGGAGTGCCGCGCCGAGGGCGATGAACGGATGCACGTCGCCGGCGCTGCCCATGGTGGGCAACATCACATGAAGGGCGGATTTGCGATCGGCGTCGGCCGCGTTGCTCACTTCTGTGCGGTCAGCGCAGCGTCGCAGGATTTCAGCGCGCCGTGGCCGGCAAAATCGATTACCGTCAAAGCGTTGCCATAGCGGCGAAGCTCTTGAATCACCATGGTGCGCTGATCTTGAGCCAGCCCGGCAGGGTCGGTGCCGCAGAATTGCCGGGATTGGGGTTCCGCACATGCTTCACCGTTCGAACTTCGTCGACAGAATGATCGACGAGGTGGTGCGCTCGACACCGTCGAGCGCGCCGATTCGATCGATGACTTGATCCATTTCGGCGACCGACGCGGTGACCGCGACCGCGATCAAGTCCACATCGCCGCTGACCGAATGCAGCATGCGCACCTGGGATATTTCGCGCAGCGCGGCGCTCACCGCGCGCGACTCCTTCGGGCCTACTTTGATCATGACGTGCGCGCGCACCGCGCCGGCGCCGTGCTCGGGAGCCAGACGAACCCCGTAGCCGGTGATGATGCCCTGCTTCTCGAGCCGCTCGATTCGACTTTGGACGCTGGTGCGGGAGCGGCCCACCAGCCTCGCCAACCTCGCAGTCGAGGCGCGGCCATTCTCGCGCAGCGCAGACAGCAACTTTTCGTCAATGGAATCCATGGCACTTCGCCGGTTTATACCTTCTAAATGTAGTTAATATACCTTAAAAATGCCTAAAACAACCCTACCATTCGCCATGCGCGCGGGCAAAAATACCCGCTCACAAGGGAGTCGCTGTTCTCATGAAAGACATCGTTATCGTCGGCGCGGGCAAAATCGGCTCCATGATCGCCGAGTTTTTGGGCAGTTGCGGCGACTACGCGGTGACCGTGGTCGATCGATCGCAAGCGCAGCTGGACCGGCTCGAGACTTCCGCGCCGCTTCGCAAGACCGCGATGGATATTGCGCAGGGCGATGCCTTGCGCAAATTGCTGTCCGGTAAATTCGCGGTGCTGTCCGCGGCGCCTTATCACGCGACCCGGCTCATCGCCGAGGCGGCCAAGAGCGGCGGCGCTCATTACCTGGACCTGACCGAGGATGTGGCCAGCACCCGAGCGGTCAAACAGCTCAGCCTTGGGGCGCACACCGCCTTCATTCCACAATGCGGCCTGGCGCCGGGATTCATCACCATCGTCGCGTCCGACCTTGCGTCGCGCTTCGACGAGCTCAACGATGTGCGCATGCGGGTCGGCGCGTTGCCGGAGTTTCCCTCCAACGCGCTCAACTACAATTTGACCTGGAGCACCGACGGAGTGATCAACGAGTATTGCGAACCCTGCGAGGCCATCGTCAACGGCCAGTTGCGCGAGACTCAGCCGCTGGAGGAATTGGAAGAATTCTCGCTCGACGGAATTTTGTACGAAGCATTCAACACCTCGGGCGGCCTTGGCACGCTGTGCGAAACGCTCGCCGGCAAGGTGCGCAATCTGAACTACCGCACCATTCGCTATCCGGGCCACGCCGCCATCATGAAGGCATTGCTGAACGATCTGCGGCTGCGCGACCGGCGCGAACTCCTCAAGGACATTCTCGAGAACGCGGTACCCATTACGCTTCAGGATGTCGTCATTGTGTTCGTCACCGTGAGCGGCATGCGCGGCGGTCAACTCATGCAAGAGACGTATGCCAACAAGATCTATGCGGCTCCGATGGGCGGCAGGGTGCGCAGCGCCATTCAGATCACGACCGCGGGCGGCATCTGCGCGGTGCTCGACATGCTGAGCGCCGGGGTCCTGCCGCAGTCCGGTTTGATCCGCCAGGAGGAGATCGGCCTGAAAGCCTTCCTCGCCAATCGCTTCGGCAAGGTTTACGCGATGGCGGCACCGGCCGCCGCGCACGCGGCTTAAGCGCCCGGCGATTCAGCGCCCGCCGCAGCGTTGCCGACGAACGCCTGGATGTCGGCCAACGTCGACGCCCTGCCGCGCAGCAAGATGGTCAAAGCCGCCACGGTGTCGGCATGCGAACTCTGGGGATAAAGCTTCAACGTCACCGGCACGCCGAGCGCCTGCAGCGAAGTGGCGAGGTTGCGCGAATTCTTAGGCTTCACGGTCTCATCGTTCAAGCCTTGCACCAGCAGCATGGGCGGCGCATCCGTACGCACGAAATTGATGGGCTGAGAGGCAGGGTAAAGTTCCGGCGGACCGAACATGTCTTGGTCGTCCGGCTCGAGCAACGGCAAAAAATCATACGGCCCGGACAGACCGATGACGCCGGCGATGCGCGGCGCGGCTTGCCCGGCGGCCGCGAAATAGCGCAGGTCGAGCGCCAGCAAAGCCGCCAGGTGCGCGCCCGCCGAATGCCCCATGAGGTACAGACGCTCCCGTGTAGCGCCGTACTCATGCGCATGCGCGGCGGCGAACAGCGCCGCGAGCGCCGCATCGTGCATGAATCCCGGCATTTTCACCTGCGGGTAGCGGCGATAATTCGCCACCAGCGCCACATAGCCTGAGGCCGCCAGGGCCGCGCCGACAAACCGATAATCCGCCTTGTCCCCTTCGCGCCAGCGTCCTCCGTGCCAGAAGACGATCACCGGCCGGGGCGCGGCGGCCCCGCCCTCGGGTACGTACGCATCCAGACGCTGCCGCGGGTCGGGTCCGTACGCGATATTCCTGTATCGCTTGAAGGAGCCAAAAGCCGCGGGAGCATTGGCGGCGAAAAATCCCAGGCGCTCGCATCCGGCGAGAAAAGACGCGCTCAATCGCGCGAGCGCGGTCCGGCGCGGCGGGCGCTTCCCGCTATCGGCAGGCAAAGGTGGGGTTGCTTGCGGCATCGAGCACGCCATGCTTGATCAGCCAGCCGCGCGCATCGTCCGCGTCGCGCTCGAACCATTCCGCGGCGCTCCCCAATCTGAAGGTATAACCCCATTCATCCATGTCGCGGCACATGCGCTGCCGGCCGACGTTGGGCAGCGAATCGGCCAGGATGATCTGCAGGTAACAGACGGCGTTTTCTTCCGCATGATCGCCGCCCGCATCCGTATGCAGGCCCGCGCGCCGCTCCGGCGTCATGCAGATGAAATGGGCGCTTTCGTGCAGCACGGAATGCACCGGCGTATCGAGGCGCGCGAAAATCTTGGATCCCACGAGGCCCGCTTCGCGTTCGCCCCAATAGGAGCCGGGAATGACTTCGTCCGGCGCCACCAGCCGCAGCGCCAAAGCATAGCGATCCAAGAGCACCTGCAGGGAGAGTCGATCAATGCCGTTGAGCGAAAGCACCGTTGCGACCGCACGCCGGCGCTACTTCAAGCTCGTGAGCCGGTGCATGGCGATCGAGACCAGATCCCGCGCCATTTGTTGGCGCAAGATGTCGGCTTCGTGCTCCTTGGCAAGCTGCAGCGTCTCGTTGAAGCTGAAATCCTTGGACAGACTGATGGTCTGCGGCTCAAGCAATTGCTTGTCCCGCCCATGCACGCTGAAGGTCACCGTGTAGGTGAGTTCATATTCAGTGGGAATGTTTTTCGCCGAAACCGCAAGCGTGCGCTGCTCGACCAAGTCCTTGGTGATGTCGACCGTGGCCGTGGCGCCCGCGCGCGTGCTTTGCAGCGTCGCCCCTGAAGTCTTGAGCTGATGTTCGAATTCCCGCGAAAAATCCGTGTACGGATCTTTCAAGGACAGGTAGGGCCGCGCCATGACCGCGGGCAAAGGTTCGCTGCCTGCCAGGCGGAAGCCGCACGCGGACAGCCAGAGGCTCATCAAAACGACATATCGCGAGCTGGCCACGCGGCATTACACCACGATGTTCACGAGCTTGCCCGGCACGATGATCACTTTGCGAACCGCCGCGCTGCCGATGAATTTGCGCACATTGGGATCGGCCAGTGCCGCGGCGCGGATTGCCGCTTGGGTTGCATCCGCCGCCACCGTAATGTGCGCCCGCAGCTTGCCGTTCACTTGCACCACCATCTGCACGGTGGCCGACTGCAATGCCGGCGAATCCACTTCAGGCCATGGCTCATCGACCAGCGCGGTGCTCTTCCCCAGCCCAAGCCAGAGCGCATGGGTGACGTGCGGGATGATCGGAGAAAGCGTCAGCACGGCGATCTCCAATGCCTCTTGCACGACGCTGCGATCTTGCGCGCAGGCCTGTGGAAACCTGGCCACCGCGTTCAAGAGTTCCATGACCGCGGCGATCGCGGTATTGAATGTGCGGCGGCGGCCGATATCATCCGTGACTTTGGCGAGGGTCTGGTGCGAGTGCCGACGCAAGGCTCGTTGCGCCTCGGTCAGCGCCGCCCGGTCGAGCGGCTCCGCAGGACCCTGCGACGCATGCTCGTACACGGCCTTCCACAGCCGTTTGATGAAGCGAAATGCGCCCTGCACGCCTTCGTCGGACCATTCCAGGGTCTGTTCGGGCGGAGCGGCAAACGTGATGAACAGCCGCGCCGTATCGGCGCCGAACTCATCGACCAGAAGCTGCGGGTCGACGCCGTTGTTCTTGGACTTGGACATCGTGACCACGCCGCCCGATTCCACCGGCCGGCCGTCGGCCTTCAGCACGGCGACCCCGCCCTTGCCGCTCTTGTCCGCCGCAACCGCGACATCGGCCGGGTTGAAGTATTGCAGCCGGCCGGAGTCGGTCTTGCGGAAGAAAACCTCGTTGAGCACCATGCCTTGAGTGAACAGGCGCGCGAACGGTTCCTTGAAGGAAATCGCGCCCATCTCCTTCAGGAAGCGGGTCCAGAAGCGCGCGTACAGCAAGTGCAGGATGGCGTGTTCGATGCCGCCGATGTACTGGTCGACAGGCAGCCAGTATTGAACCCGATAATCCAGCATGGCCTGGTTGTTGTCGGCGCAGGCGAATCGCAAAAAATACCACGACGAATCCACGAACGTATCCATGGTGTCGGTCTCGCGGCGCGCGGCGGCGCCGCACTTCGGACACTTCACGTTCAGGAAGCGCTCGTCTTTCAGCAGCGGATTGCCGCTGCCGTCGGGCACCAGGTCCGTGGGGAGAACCACCGGCAATTGCTCGTCCGGCACGGGCACCGCGCCGCAGTCTCTGCAATGAATGATGGGAATCGGACAACCCCAATAACGTTGCCGCGAAATTCCCCAGTCGCGCAGCCGCCAGGTCGTGCGCTTCTCGCCCAAACCCTTGGCCTGCAAATCGCGGGCGACCGCGTCGACCGCGGCCTGATACTCGAGCCCGTCATAGGGACCGGAGTCCGCGCAGCGGCCATGATCGGAATACCAGGGCTCCCACGCCGCCAAGGAATACGGCCGTCCCTGCCACTCGATAACCGGCTTGATCGGCAGGTCGTATTTTTTGGCGAAGGCGAAATCCCGTTCATCGTGCGCCGGCACGCCCATGACCGCACCGTCGCCATAGCTCATCAGCACATAGTTGCCGACCCACACCGGAATGGGTTTGCCGCTGATCGGGTGGCGCACATGCAAGCCCGTCGGCATGCCTTTTTTCTCTTGAGTGGCAAGCTCGGCTTCGACCGCGGGTCCGCGCCTGCATTCTTCGATGAAGGCGGCCAGCTTGCGATTTTCTCGGGCGGCAAACTCCGCCAGCGGATGCTCCGCCGCCACCGCGCAAAACGTCGCGCCCATGATGGTGTCGGCGCGGGTGGTGAACACCCACAGCACGCCGCCCGCGCCGATGTCATGGGGAAAGCCCAGGCGTACGCCTTCGCTGCGGCCGATCCAATTCGCCTGCATGATGCGCACGCGTTCGGGCCAATCCGGCATGCGATCCAATTCGTCGAGCAGATCCTCGGCGTATGCCGTGATCTTCAGGTAGTACATGGGGATTTCGCGCTTCTCGACCATCGCGCCGGTACGCCAGCCTTTGCCGTCGATCACTTGCTCGTTCGCAAGCACGGTTTTATCGACCGGATCCCAATTGACGACACCGGTTTTCTGATACGCGATGCCCTTTTCCAACATGCGCAAGAAGAGCCATTGATTCCAGCGGTAGTATTCCGGACGGCAGGTCGTGAGTTCGCGCTTCCAATCGAGTCCGTAGCCCAGGGACTTGAGCTGCGCCTTCATGTGAGCGATGTTGTCGAAAGTCCACTTTGCCGGCGGCACGCCGTTGGCGATGGCGGCATTTTCGGCCGGCAAGCCGAACGCGTCCCACCCCATCGGCTGCAGCACGTTGCGTCCGTGCATGCGCATGAATCGCGTCAGCGCGTCGCCTATGGTGTAATTGCGCACGTGACCCATGTGCAAGCGGCCGCTTGGATAGGGAAACATGCACAAGCAATAATACTTCGCGCGGCTGTCGTCTTCCTTGGCCTCGAAGCTATGCTGTTGGTCCCAATAATGTTGTGCCTGCGCTTCGATGGCGGCGGGTTCGTATCTTTCTTGCATGATTGGGCTTCAGAATACCCGAGATGCCCGACCGCCGCGAACTGCTCTTTAAAAAAGGTCCGATGCGAAACTTGAATTTTTACGGCGCGCTGGCTCTCTGCACCGTGAGCGGCTGCCTGTGGTTCCTGGCGGTTACGCCGTTTGATCTATCGGCGCTTGCATGGATCGCGGCGGTCCCGATGTTCATGGCCATCGAAGGCGCGGCCGGCATTCGCCGTGCGCTGTTCTTGGGTTGGTGGGCCGGACTGGTGGAGACTGCCGGCGGGTTTTACTGGCTGATCGATGTCATGCGCCGCTTCGCCGATTTCCCCTGGGTCGGCGCGGCGGCGGTCTTTGTGCTTTTTTGCGCCACCCGTGCAATCATTTTCCTGCTGTTCACCGGCGCGGTGCTCGGCATTCGCCGGCGCATCCGCGTTCCCATGACGCTGCTTGCGCCGATCGCCATGGTGAGCTGCGAGCTGCTCGTGCCGCAATTATTTCCTTGCGGCCAGTGGATCAGCCAAGCTTGGAACCCGCTGGTCATACAGGTGAGCGAGCTGACCGGGCCGATGGGCGTCACCGCGCTGCTGATGATGATCAACGGCGCCCTCTACGATCTGCTGCTCGAACCGCGCGCCGCGCGCTATCCGGCGGCCGCCGCCGCTGCCCTGCTGGGAGCCGCGCTCATCTTCGGGGCCGTGCGCATGCATCAGACCGACGCAATCGCCGCGCGCGCGCCGCACCTCAAAGTGGGACTGGTCCAGCCCAACTTCGCGTACACCATCGACGGGGAATTTTCGCGCGACGAGGCGCTGCGCCAATTGACGGCGCTGCAGGAGCAATCGCGCCGCCTGCAGCGGGAGGGCGCGCAGCTGCTGGTGTGGAGCGAGGGCAGTTTTCCGGTCGCGGTGCCGCGCGATTTCAGCGCGGATTTTTCCGTCGATTCGCTCGCGATGATTCGCCGCGGCTTCAGCGTGCCGACCCTGATCGGCGCCGAGATGTACGATGCCGCGCACGAGGATGCTTTCAATTCGGCGATCCTGCTCGATCGCAACGGCAAAGTCGCGGGCCACTACGACAAGGTGCGCCTGCTGGCCTTCGGCGAGTACGTGCCCGGTATCGAAACATTTCCGTGGTTGCGAAGACTTCTGCCGGCCGGTGCCGGACGATTCACTGCGGGCCCAGGACCCGGTGTCATCTCCCTGCAGGGACCGAACGGCGATACGTGGCGCTTGGGGCCGGTCATCTGCTACGAAGATATTCTGCAGGGCTTCCTCCGTGGCGTAGGGCAGCTGCATCCTGACTTGCTGGTCAACTTGACCAGCGATTCCTGGTTCGGAGCGGACACCGAGCCATGGGAGCATCTGGCGCTCGCCGTGTTTGCCAGCGTGGAGCTGCGCGTGAGCATGGTGCGGGCGGTCAATTCAGGCGTGTCGGCACTGATCGATCCGAACGGCCGCGTGACGCAAAGGTCCTATGCCGACGATCCTTATCGGCATCCGCGCGGCGCCGATGGCCTTCTCGTCACGGCGCCCAAGATGGCCGGGGGGCTCACCCCCTTCGTGGCCGTGGGCAATTTGTTCGCCTATCTCTGTCTCGCCGCCACCGTAGGTTTGTTGTGCGGCGCCCTGGTTCGCGCTCGCCGGCTGCGTCGCAGTCAGTCCTGATCGTCATGCTGCATTGCAACAGTGCTATTCTGATGAAGGCGCTGCGGGTTGCGCGCTTCACAAAAATTGAAATAATATTTTTTCGCGCGGCAGCAGGAGCGCCATTCCGGCATCTCAGCACCCAGTATGTCAGCAGATCCTAAGACGGCAGCCTCGACCGCCGAATTCCTCGCCGGCGGCGGAACGGCAGGAAAACTCATGCGTGCCAAGCGCTGGCATGACACGCCGCTGGGGCCTCCGGATTCATGGCCGCAGAGCCTCAAGACGGTAGTTCGGATTCTGCTCACGTCGCGTTATCAGATGTGGATGTGCTGGGGACCGCAACTCACCATGTTCTACAACGACGCTTACGGCCCGACTCTCGGCGTCAAGCAACAGTGGGCATTGGGCGCGTCGGCCCGGGAAGTTTGGAAGGAAATCTGGCCGGACATCGGCCCGCGCATCGAGCGGGTCCTGCAGAGCGGCGAAGCCACCTGGGACGAAGCGTTGCTTCTGTTCTTGCAGCGCAGCGGCTATCCGGAAGAAACCTATCACACCTTTTCCTATTCGCCGCTCGCCGACGATGGCGGCAGGATTGTCGGTATGTTGTGCGTCGTCACCGAGGAGACGGAACGCATCATCGGTGAGCGACGGCTGTTCGCCTTGCAGGAATTGGCCGCCGGGATCGCCGGCAACAGTACTTTGGAGAGGGTGTTCGAAGCGGCTGCGCGTCAATTGAACCGCAATCTCAAGGACCTGCCGTTCACTCTGACCTATCTTTTCGACGATCAGGGCGCGGCGAATCTTGCATGCAGCAGCGGCGTCGATTCGAATCATCTCATTGCGCCCGCGCGCGTCGATCCGCAGGACACCAATGCCACCTGGCCGGCCGCGGAGATCCTGGCGCGCCGTACCGCGCTGAATTTGAGCGACCTCAAGGATCGCTTCGACGCTTTGCCGATGGGAGCGTGGGACAAACCGCCGCGCGAAGCCATCATCACGCCGATAGCGCAGCAAGGACGCGAGACGCCGGCGGGCTTTCTGGTGGCGGGCATCAATCCTTATCGCCGCATGGACGATGCCTATTTGGGATTCATCAATCTGGTCGCCGGGCAGATCTCGTCCGGGCTCGCCAATGCCCGCGCCTACGAAGAGGCGCAGCGGCGCGCAGAGGCCCTGGCCGAACTCGATCGCGCGAAAACCGCATTCTTTTCCAACGTCAGCCATGAATTTCGCACCCCGCTGACATTGATGCTCGCGCCGCTCGAGGATGTATTGCGGCGGCCGGCCGCCGATCCCTTGAGCGGGCATCGCGAGCTGATCCAGGTTGCGCATCGCAACGGCGTACGGCTGCTGAAGCTGGTCAATACGTTGCTCGATTTCTCGCGCATCGAGGCCGGCCGCACTCAAGCCTATTTTGAGCCGGTCGAACTTGCCGCCTGTACCGCGGAACTGGCCTCGAATTTCCGCTCTGCCATCGAGCGGGCCGGCTTGCGGCTGAAGGTGGATTGTCGGCCATTGCCCAAATCGGTCTACCTGGACCGCGACATGTGGGAAAAGGTGGTTCTCAATTTGCTGTCGAACGCGTTCAAATTTACCTTCGACGGCTCGATAGCGGTCGAGACAAGGTGCTCCGAGGACGGCGAGCGCGCGGAAATCACGGTGCGCGATACCGGCACCGGCATTCCGGCCGCCGAGCTTCCGCATCTCTTCGATCGATTCCGCCGCGTCGCGGGGGCGCGCGGCCGATCGATCGAAGGCAGCGGCATCGGTTTGGCGCTCGTGCGCGAACTCGTCAACGTTCATGGCGGCACCATCAGCGTAGCGAGCGAGCTGGGGCGAGGATCCGCTTTCACCGTGGCGCTGAAATTCGGCGCCGATCATTTGCCTGCCGAACGAATCGGCATGGCGCGCGACCAAGACGCCGGGGAAACCCGGGCGCAGGCCTACATCGATGAGGCCTTGAGTTGGCTGGGCGATGCGGCGCTCGAAACGGCGGCCGGCGCACATAACGCGGCGGAACTCGGACCGAATGCGCCGATTGCCGGCGCGGACAGCCAGAGGGTGCTCATCGCCGACGATAACATCGACATGCGCACGTATCTGCAAAAATTGCTGCAAGCCGCCGGCTTCCAGGTCGAGTCGGTGGGCGACGGTGAACAAGCCTTGAGCAGGGCGCGTGCGCGCAAGCCGGACCTGGTCCTCTCGGACGTGATGATGCCGAAGATGGACGGCTTCGGACTGCTCGCGGCGCTGCGCAAGGATCCGGAGTTGCGCGATGTCCCAATGCTGCTCCTGTCTGCGCGCGCCGGCGAAGAAGCCAAGGTTGAAGGACTTACCGCCGGCGCAAACGACTATCTGGTCAAGCCCTTCAGCGCCCGCGAATTGGTGGCCCGTATCCGCGCCAATCTGGATCTGGCGGCGCTGCGCCGCGAATCGCAAGAGGCGCTGCGCCGGCTCAATGAATCTCTCGAACAGCAAGTGGCCGCTCGCACCGCGGATCTACGCGGCAAAGAAGCGCGCTTGCGCACCATATTCGGCACGAGCTACACCTACCAAGGCTACCTGTCCACGGACGGCACGTTGCTCGACGCCAATGCGACTTCTCTCGCCGGCATCAAAGCGCAACTGCAGGATGTCATCGGCAAGCCGTTCTGGCAGACGCCCTGGTTCAGCGGCACGCCGGGAATGGCGGACCTGGTTCGCGCCGCCGTTCCGCGGGTTGCCGCCGGGGAAACCGTGCGCCAGGAGATCCATGTCAATCTGCCGCAGGGCGGATGGCGTTGGTTTGATTTCCAAATGCGTCCGGTTCGCGACAGTCAAAACCAGGTCGTGTCGATCGTTCCCGAAGCGGTCGACGTCAGCGAGCGGCGGCTGGCGGAGGAGGCTTTGCGGCAGGCGCAAAAAATGGAAGGCATCGGTCAGTTGACCGGCGGCGTCGCTCACGATTTCAACAACCTCCTGACCATCATTGTGGGCAGCCTCGAAACGGTCCGTCGCCAGATCAAGCAGCCTGGATTCGACGCCGCCAACATCGAGCATCTGGTCGACAGCGCCATGCGCGGCGCGCAGCGCGCCGCGTCGCTGACGCAGCGCCTGCTGGCGTTTTCACGGCAGCAGCCGCTCGATCCGAAACCGATCGACGTCAGCCGGTTGGTGAGCGGCATGTCGGATCTGCTGCATCGAACGATCGGCGAGCAGATTTCCATTGAAACCGTCATGTCGGGCGGCCTGTGGCGCACCAACATCGATGCGAACCAGCTGGAAATGGCGATCATCAACCTGGCGGTGAATGCCCGAGATGCCATGCCGAGCGGCGGCCGGCTCACCATCGAGACCTCGAATGTATCGCTCGACGAGGGCTACAGCCACGATCAGGCGGAGGTGATACCCGGGCAATACGTCATGCTGGCCGTCACCGACAACGGCGTCGGCATGAGCGCGGAGACGGTCGCCAAGGCTTTCGAGCCATTCTTCACGACCAAGGACGTCGGCCACGGCACCGGCCTCGGCCTGTCCCAAGTGTATGGTTTCGTGAAGCAATCGGGTGGGCACGTGAAAATCTACAGCGAGTTGGGCCAGGGCACGTCGGTCAAGATTTATTTACCGCGCCTGCACTCGAACGAAACGGCCGCGGCCGCCGAACCGCCGCTGCGAATCGCCAAGGCCCGCCAAGATGAAACCATTCTTGCGGTCGAGGATGACAGCGATGTCAGAGCGCATACCTGCGGTATATTGCACGAGCTCGGATACCGCGTGCTGGAAGCTTCGAGGGGAATTGACGCGCTCGATATCCTGCGGGCGCACCCGGGGATCGATTTGCTGTTCACCGATGTAGGACTGCCGGGCGGCATGAATGGTCGGCAGCTCGCGGGCGCGGCGCGCGAATTGAACCGCAGGCTCAAGGTGCTGTTCACCACGGGTTACGCTCGCAATGCCATCGTGCACGATGGCCGTCTGGATCCAGGGGTGCAGCTGATCACCAAGCCGTTCACCTATGCGGCCTTGTCCGCAAAGATCCGCGACATGTTGGATGCGCGCACTGCGCGGCGGCGGATCTTGGTGGTGGAAGACGAGGATCTCATTCAAATGCTGTTGAGCGGCCAGCTCGAGGATATGGGTTTCGAGGTGGAGATCGCCGGTACCGCGGCGGCGGCCAAGGGCAAGCTGGCTCTATTGCAGGGTCAAGTGGATGCGGCGATCGTGGACCTTGGACTGCCCGACGCGAGCGGAGAGTCGCTGGTGCGGGAACTGCGCGCGGCGTATCCGGCGCTGCCCATTGTGATCTCCAGCGGCTACGACCAGGGCACGCTGCAGAGCCGGTTCCCGCAAGAGCAATCGATCGAATTCCTCAGCAAACCCTTTACCGCGGAGCAGCTCGAAGCTGCTATCCGCGGTTTGGGAATCAAGCCATAACGTTTATCTTGGAGGCTGCGGCGCCCGCGGATCCAGCCGCCGCGGAACCGGCGGCATTGGCCGGTGCAGCGGCAGGGTTGGTTGCCGCTGCCGGGGACTGGCCGCCGATGATCTGCTGCAGCGAACTGAACAAACTGCCAAAAAAGCTTTGCGCGGTGCCGACCGGAATTGGAGCCGCGGTGGCGCTCGAGGAATTCTCGGTCGGATCCAACACCGAGGCATTTTTATGGTGGCCGTGGCCGTGGGACGGGATATTCAGCGCCGGCAGATTGGGCGTGACGGCAGCGGGCATGTTGAGTGACGACATAGGCTATCCTTTTGAGAGAGGGATTGTGGTCGAGCGGCAATGCTTTGCCGCAACCGGGCAGCCGGCGGCGCAGCCTTGCCGCCCGTGACGGCGGGAAAGGGAACTGAAGCGCCTGCGATCGTTTGAATACGGCATGGTCGGCATTGAATCAGCAGGATTCGTGCCAACGCGCCGAAAGCAGCGCAGCGCGGCGAATCCCTGCCAGCGCCATCGCCTATGCCTGTCAGTCTGCTCCGACAGAAAAATCAAAAACGCCGCGGGTGGCATTGCGGCAAGATAAGGAACTGATTGCAGCGTGCCGGGGTCCCTAAGTTGCGGGACTCGAAGCGCACGAATTAACGTGCAGTTCAAGCCGCATCCTCTGATATTGGAGACGCTCGTGGGACTATTGATTGGCGAAGTCGCGCGCCGCGCGGGCGTGTCGACCTCCGCGCTGCGCTATTACGAAAGAGTCGGACTGTTGGCACCGCCTGCCCGCGTCTCGAAGCGGCGAATCTACGATTCCAAGGTGCTCGGCCGGATTCGAATAATTTTGCTGGCGTTGGATGCGGGTTTCACCGTGAAAGAGACCCGGACTTTTTTGAGCGGGTACCCGCTCGGCGCCGCGCCCGCGGAACGCTGGCGGATGCTGGCCGCCAAGAAGCTGGCCGAGTTGGACGCGCAAATGACGCGGCTGGCGCAAATGAAATCCATTCTGAACGACAGCTTCCAATCGCGCTGCCTGCGCATCGAGGATTGCGAGAAGTACATGCCGCCTGCCACCCAGGCCGCGCAGTGAGCGATGCCGGCGTCGTCAAGGACGTCGAGATGAGCGGGCACGACATTTTGTCCTTCCTGAAGCCCGATTCCCTGTGGGGCGCGCTGATTTATCTGGCCGTGTTCGTGCTGTTGGCGCTGCTCATGTCGCGGATATTGCGCGCCGGCGTGCATGCGTCGATGACGCGCAAAGGCCATCTCGACCGCACCACCATCAGCTTCTTGCAGCAGTTCGGCACGGTGCTGATCTGGGTGGTCGTGCTGATTCTGTATGCGCATCTCATACCGATGCTGCGGTCCATGGGCACCGCTCTGCTGGCCGGCGCGGGCGTCGTATCCGTCGTCATCGGTCTTGCGGCGCAGAGCACCCTCGGCAATCTGGTGGCCGGGATCTCGATCGCGATTTATCGGCCGTTCCGCCTGGGCGACACGCTGCAAGTCGCCGCGCCTACCGGCACCGACATCGGCGTGGTGGAACTCATTTCGCTGGGATACACCACGCTGCGCGCGCCGGACGGCCACATGATCGTGCTGCCAAACGCCATTGCAGCCAGCCAGGTTACGATCAATTTGAGCACCAACTACGCGCCTTGGCCGATCACGATCACCCTCCGGCTGAGCCGCGATGCGGATATTGAAGCGGCGCGGAAACTCGCCCTCAGCGTCGCCGCGGAAATCGCGGGGGAGGCCGAAGTGGTCGGTTGCTTCCTCACGAAGATCGATGCTGCGGCCATCACCCTGGAATTGCGCTTCAAAGCCGCAAACGCCGCCAGCCGCGATGCGCTGCGATCCAAAGTGTTGACTGCGCTGCCCGGGCGGTTCGCCGAGGCGAAAATTGGATCCTCGGGCGCGGAGCTGCCGGCTTTTTCGTAGAGCGGTTTGCGGATACCGTTGCGGCAGTCACGCGGCGAACTGTAATATTGAACCTCATGAGCACGTCAAAGAGCGGCACGGTCCGGCTATACGAACTCGCATTGGCGGACGGCCGCTCGGCAAGTCCATTCGTGTGGCGCATACGCTATGCACTGGCGCACAAGGGCATTCCGTTCGAGACCGTGTATCTTGGTTTCACGGAGATTCCGACGGTGTTGGGCGGAAAATTCAAGACCGTGCCGATTTTGGAACACGCGGGCACGGCGCTGGCGGAAAGCTGGGATATCGCCGAGTACCTGGACCGGGCCTTTCCGCAGCAGCCGCTGCTGTTCAACACCGCCGCGGAACACTCTCTGGTGCGTTTCATGGATGCTTGGTTCATGAACGAGGTGTTGCGCAAAATGTTCAGGGTTTACGTCAAGGACGTGCACGACGCCGCGCGCCCCGAAGACCGCCCCTATTTTCGCGCGAGCCGCGAAAAGAACATGAAGGGCAAGACGCTGGAAAGCTTCACGGCGGAGCGCGAGACCCACTTGCCGGCCATTCGTGCGTCCCTCGCGCCGCTGCGCACGCACCTGCAGAAGTTTGCGTTTCTCGGCGGCAGCGCGCCGAACTTCGCCGACTACATCGGACTCGGCGGATTTTATTGGGCCGCGAGCGCCGGGACGCTGCCCTTGCTGGAGCGCGACGATTCCTTGCGCGACTGGCTGGATCGCGGCTTCAATCTGTACGGCGGCATTGCGCGCAATCCGGGAATCGCCCCCCTGTTCGAGTGAGATAGCGGCCTAGCCGCCCCGGCGGCGCCCCGCAGCGATCGCGAGCAGCAGGAAACATCCCGCTACCACCGGATAATTGCCGAGCCGCGCGTAGGGAGTCAGACCGCTCATGGGTTGCACGTTGGCGCGCAGCACACCTTGCTGGAACTGCGGCAAGCGGGCGACGACCTTGCCGCGCGGGTTCACCACCGCGGTGATGCCGTCGTTCGCGGCACGCACCAGAAATCGACCCGCCTCGAGCGCGCGCATCCTCGCGATTTGCAGATGCTGGTGCGGCGCGGTCGAGTCGCCGTACCAGGCATTGTTGGTCACGTTGACCAGCAGCGTGGCCTGCCGCAGCGCCTTGAGCTGTTGGCTGCCGAAGGCGTCCTCGTAGCAAATGCTCAGGGCCAGCTTTTCACCGGCGGCGCTCAACAGCGGCTGGCGTGGCGAACCGGCGGTGAAGTCATCATAGGGAAGACTCATCAGGCGCAGCCAGCGGCGCACGAAGGCCGGCACCGGAAAATATTCGCCGAACGGCACCAAGTGCTGCTTGTAGTACCATCCGTCGCCGGCGCTGCCGAGTACCAGGATCCCATTGAAATACTGTTTGGTTGCCGGCCGATAGTCGACCAAACCGATCGCGAAGTCCGCGCCGTGTGCGCGTCCCTGCTCCTTGAGCTGATGCAGGTAATCCGGAATATCGGTCGACAGCACCGGCAGCGCAGCTTCCGGCCATATGATGAGGCGCGCGCCCCACGCTTCGCCGGTCAACCGCAAGTAGCGCTGCATGGTGAGGGTGCGATTATTCGCTTGCCACTTCTGATCCTGGGGCACCGCGCCTTGCACCGCGGCGATCGGAATGAACTGCCCGGACGGGTGCGTCCATGGCACCGACTTCAGCGACGCGGGCAGCGCGAACAATAACCCCGCAGCACCGAGCGCCAACCCACGCCGCGCCAGCGGCACGACCGGCATGAACGCGACGTTGATCGCCGCGGATATCAATATCGCGGCCCAAGCTACGCCATACACGCCCAGCAACGGGGCCCAGCCGGCCAACGGCGAGTCGATCATCGCGTAGCCGCTCGACAGCCACGGAAATCCCGAGAGCAGCCATCCGCGCAGCCACTCCAGCAACACCCACAACGCCGGCAGCACCAGCCAGTCGCGCGTCGCGCCGGCCTTCAGCCAAAACCGGTTCGACAGGTAACAGAGCGCGGCCGGATAAAGGGACATCGCCGCCACCAAGAGCATCTGCAGCAGCAGCGTCAGCCACACGGGCACCAAGCCATACACGTGCAGGCAGGTGTAGAGCCAATAGGTGCCGAAGGCGAACATCCCTAAACCGAATGCGGCACCGGTCCAGCCTGCGCGGCGCGGCGGCAGTCCGCGGATCAGCGCGAACAGCGCCGCAGGCGCGATCAGGGCAAGCGGCCACCAGCCAAAGGGCGCGAAACCGAGATTGCAGCTCGCGCCGGCGGCGAAGGCCGCAATGAGACGCGCCAGGACTTGTTTCCGATGCGCGGTCTCTGGGCCGCGCATGGCGGGATTCAAGCGCTCGTCTCGTTGACTGCCGGCGGCTCGATATCGAAGGGAACCGTCACACGCAAGAGGTCGATGCGGCGCCGGTCGGCGCGCAGGATCCGGAACTCCAGATCGCCGATTTTGATGGTTTCGCCGCGGCGCGGCAGCCGGCCGAACTCCTGCATCAGCAGGCCGCCGATCGTGTCGTATTCTTCGTCGGAGAATGCACTGGAAAAATATCGATTGAAATCGGCGATCGGCGTGAGCGCGCGCACCGTGAATTCGCGCGGACGCTCCTTGCGTATGGTTTGGTCGTCTTCCACATCGTGCTCATCGTCGATTTCGCCGACGATTTGTTCGATGACATCCTCGATGGTGACCAAGCCGCACACGCCCCCATATTCGTCGACCACCATCGCAATGTGATTATGGCTGCGGCGAAATTCCTTCAGCAGCACGTTGAGGCGCTTGCTCTCCGGCACGAATACCACCGGGCGCATGTATTCGCGAATCTCGAAATCCTCGTCCGCCGCGGCCTGCAGGCGCAGCAAGTCCTTGGCGAGCAGAATTCCTAGAATTTGGTCGCGATCTTCGCCGATGACCGGAAAGCGCGAGTGGCCGGACTCGACCACCAACTCGACCAGCTTCTCGGGCGACTCGTCGCGCTCGACGAATACCATCTGCGAGCGCGGCACCATGATGTCCCTGACCTGCATATCGGCAACCGCCAGGACGCCCTCGAGCATGACCAACGCATCGCCGTCGAAGAGTCCCCGCTCACTCGCCTCGCGCAGATTCTCGACCAACTCGGCAAGATCCCGCGGTTCGCCGGACATGGACTGAGTAATGCGCTTTAACCAGCGGCCGGTGGAGCCGCCGTGAGTCTGTTCGGACATGGGATGAGAGCATACCGGATCAGCGGTAAGGGTCTGAAAACCCAAGCCGATCAAGGATTTGAACCTCGCGAGCGGCCATTTTGCGCGCCGCGGCCGCGCGCTCGTGATCAAAACCCAGCAAGTGCAGGACGCCGTGGATGGTGAGATGCGCCCAATGAGCACGCAGTGTTTTATCCTGGGCGCGCGCCTCGAGTGCGACCAGGGGCGCGCAAATCACCAGCTCCCCCAGGAAGGATCGTCCGTCGGGCACCGCTCCGGCGCCTGGAAACGACAATACATTGGTGGACTTGTCCTTGTGCCGGTAGCGCAAGTTCAAGCTGCGGCTGCGGGCGCGGCCGACGATGCGCACCGACAGGACCAAGGGTGCTGCGCCGAGGGGCGCGAGGGCCGCCTCAGCCCAGCTTCTCAAGAGCCGCGCGCCCGGCGCCCAGGGGCTGCGCGAGGCGTAGCTCACGTCGAGTTCGAGCCGGGGCGCCACTTTGGAGCGTGTCCTAGGTGGCGTCTTTTGGCGCGTGCGCCTCATAGGCTTGCACGATCCGCTGCACTAGAGGATGGCGCACCACGTCGCGCGAGGAAAACATCGTGAAGGCAATGCCGCGCACACCGCGCAAAATATCGATCACGGTGCGCAGCCCCGATTGCTTCGAATTCGGCAAGTCGATCTGCGTGATGTCGCCGGTCACCACCGCCTTGGAACCGAAGCCGACCCGGGTCAAAAACATTTTCATCTGTTCGTTGGTGGTGTTCTGCGCTTCATCCAAGATCACGAAAGAATCATTCAAAGACCGGCCGCGCATGAATGCCAGCGGTGCGACTTCGATGACGTTGCGTTCGATCAGCTTGGCGACGCGCTCGAAACCCAGCATCTCATACAGCGCGTCATACATCGGCCGCAAATAAGGGTCGACCTTCTGCGACAGATCGCCGGGGAGAAACCCGAGGCGCTCGCCCGCTTCCACCGCCGGCCGAACCAGCACGATGCGCCGCACCTTTTCGGTCTGCAGAGCCTCCACGGCGCACGCCACCGCCAGATAGGTTTTGCCGGTACCCGCGGGACCGATGCCGAATGTCAGGTCGTGCGTGCGGACATTGTGGAGATATTCGGTTTGATTGGCGCCGCGCGCGCGTATCGCGCCGCGCGCCGTGCGCACTTTGAGCTCGTCCGGCTCGCCCGCGGTGTCGCCCTCCTTGCCGTCCATGTCGAGCGCTTGCAGCGCGATGTGCACGCGCTGCGAATCCACCGGTTCGCGCTGCGCGCGCGCATAGAGATCCTGCAGCACCGCTTCGGCGCGCTCAATCGCCGCCGCCAGTCCCACCAGTTGAAATCGGTTGCCGCGCCGCCTGACTTCGACGCCCAACCGCGACTCGATCAGCCGCAGATGCTCGTCCAACGGGCCGCACAGCTCGACCAGACGGACATTGTCCGCGGGAGCCAACAGCACATCCCGGGTCAGGGGAGCTGAACTCACGGCGAACCGGCCGCAGCGAGGCGGCCGCGAAGGGAATTCGGCATGGCCTCGGTGATGACGACATCGATGAAGCTGTTCATGAGCGAGCCTGGATTATCGCGCGGACCGTCGAAATTGACCCAGCGATTATTGTCGGTACGCCCCGCCAGCTGCGCCGGATTGCGCTTCGCGGGGCGCTCCACCAGCACGCGCTGACGGCTGCCGACCATGCTCTGCGAAATGGCGCGTGCCTGGCCGTTCAGGCGCTGCTGCAGCAGCTCCAGACGCCGTTGCTTCACTTCGTGCGGCACTTCGTCAGGCAATGCGGCAGCCGGCGTCCCGGGACGCCGGCTGTAGAGAAAGCTGAAGGACTGATCGAAGCCCGCTTCGGCCACCAGATTCATCGTGGCCAGAAAATCTTCGTCCGTTTCGCCCGGGAAACCGACGATCAAGTCGGTCGATATGCAGATGTCCGGCCGCACCGCGCGCAGCTTGCGCAGCTTCTGCTTGTACTCGAGCACCGTGTGTCCGCGTTTCATGGCGGCGAGAATGCGGTCGGAGCCGCTTTGCACCGGCAGATGCAGGTAATTATTGAGTTGCGGGACGCTGGCGTAGGCTTCGATCAGGCTGTCATTGAACTCCAGCGGATGCGATGTCGTGAAGCGTATGCGCTCGATGCCGCCGACGGCCGCCACGAAATGAATCAGAGTCGATAGATCCGCGAGGGTGCCGTCCGCCATGGGGCCCGCGTAGGCATTGACGTTCTGACCCAGCAAGGTGATCTCGCGCACGCCCTGGATCGCAAGATGCTCAACCTCGGCCAACACCTGCTCGAATGGGCGGCTGATCTCCTCGCCGCGCGTGTAGGGCACGACGCAGAAGGTGCAGTACTTGCTGCAGCCCTCCATGATGGAAACGAAGGCAGTGGCGCCGCTGGAGCGGGCTTGCGGCAGGCGATCGAATTTCTCGATTTCCGGGAAACTGATGTCGATTTGCGAGCGCCCGGAGTCTTTCAGTCCTTGGATCATCGCCGGCAGGCGGTGCAAGGTCTGCGGTCCAAACACCAGATCGACGAAAGGGGCGCGCGCCGTGATCCCCTCGCCTTCCTGGCTCGCGACGCAGCCGCCGACTCCGATCACCACATGGGGGCGTTGCTGCTTGAGGAGCCGCCATTCGCCCAGCAGCGAAAACACCTTTTCCTGGGCTTTTTCGCGCACGGAACAGGTATTGACCAGCAGGACGTCGGCCTGCGCCGGGTCGTCCGTGCTTTTCATGCCATGCGCCGCCTCGAGCACGTCCCGCATCTTGCCGGAATCGTATTCGTTCATCTGACAGCCGAAAGTTTTTATGTATAAAAGACCGGGCATTTAGAACATGGGCTCGCGAGGAAAAGGCCGTTAAGATACTAGGAACCATGGCAATACGCGAAGTCCTCAAGATGGGCGACCCCCGGCTCCTGGCGGTTGCGCAGCCGGTAGGCGAATTCGGCACGCCCGGCCTGGGAAACCTCCTGGCCGATATGCGGGAGACGATGCGAAATCTCAATGGCGCGGGTCTCGCCGCGCCGCAAATCGGTGTCGGCTTGCGTGTGGTGATATTCGGTTTTGAGGAAAATCAGCGCTATCCGGAGGCCGATCCGGTGCCCTATACGGTGCTCATCAACCCCGAGCTGACGCCGATCGGGGATCTCAAAGACGAAGACTGGGAGGGATGCCTATCGGTGCCCGGCATGCGCGGTTTGGTGCCGCGCTACCGCGAGCTGCGCTACACCGGGTTCGACGCGGCCGGCGCACCGATCGACCGCACCGTCAGGGATTTTCACGCCCGAGTCGTGCAACATGAGGTCGACCACCTGGATGGTATTCTCTATCCCCGCCGCATCCGCGACTTGCGCCAATTCGGCTTCAACGACGCGCTGTTTCCCGGAGAAAGCTTGCAGGACGACTAGCACTTCGGAATTGCCAATTTTGACTGGACGGTGTGGTTCGGCCGGTCAAAGTCACATGCCGGCGCTCGACGGACCGCACGTATTCCGGCTCACGACGAATCACGTTCGCGGTTCACATGGCCCGAAAGAGCGCGGAGAGAGCGATTGATACTACGGTCTGCGACGCGAGCACTGACAGAACGTGGGATGCTTCCTTACGTGGTCTATCGTCTTGAGCCGATAGGCCGGAGATCTACGATGAGGCAGAGTACTTGTTCGGCGCGGTAAGAGCCGCCGCGCGAACCAAGTCGCCACGCCATCGGAGATTGAAAACTCATGCAGCTACGTATCGCCCTCATGCTCAGCGCGCTCACCCTGACCGCCTGTGCCAGCCGAACTTATCGCCCGGCTGTCCAAGAGCCCATTTCTAAGATCGTCTCAAACGGCTGTGGCCGCAACGGCGATGTTGTCATGGTCACCGGCCAAGTCAGCCAAGCCTCTGAGAACAGCATCGTACTGGCGGACAGCACAGACTCTTCGACCACTCTGGCCATCAATTTGCCTGGTCGCGGCAGTCCGTCGTCGACCATGAGACGGTGGTTCGGTACGTCCAAGTATGAACTGACGGATCAAAGGCTAAATGAGCTCAAAGCACAAGGTACACCGCTTATGGTCACCATGGAGTGCAAAGGCCCCCGCGTTACGCCAGTTGCGCGCGGCATCGAGTTCCCAAATCCCGACGGCACGCGGGTAGCCATTGCATATTGAGGTTTGAGCAGTTGTTGCCATTCGCGATCGTCGGTCTTTAACCTGGGCGCTTCCGTATTGGCGGGTGGACAGGAGCGATGATTCCCGAATTCGGCTTGGAACAGGAAATCCTCTGAATTCAACGCCGATTTCTTGATCCAAGCCGCTCGAATTCACCCTACAGGCGTGGTGTCGAAGATGATCACGCCGCGCCCCTGCTTGCCGGCATTCAGATCCGCAAAAGCGCGCGGCGCCTCATCGATCGAATAAGTCCGCGTAATCAGTTCATCGAGCTTCAGCCGCCCGCTGCGATATAAACCGATCAGGCGCGGAAAATCCAGCTGCGGGCGGGCTCCGCCATACATGCTGCCGGTGAGAGTCTTTTCCGTGGTTGCGACCTGCTGCGCGCCCAGCACGATCTGATCCTTAGGGCCGGCGATGCCCACGATGACCGCAGTGCCGCCGCGCCGCAGTACGCCCCAGGCCATTTCCGAACTCTTGCCGTTTCCGACGCAATCGAAAGCATAATCCGCCCCGCCGCCGCAGAGCTTGAACAGATCTTTTGCGCCATTCGCTTGGCCGTCGATGTTATAGCCGTGGGTCGCGCCGAATTGCTTTGCCATGACGAGCTTCGCATCGCTGGTGTCGACGGCGACGATCATGCCGGCGCCGGCGATGGCGCAGCCTTGGATGGCATTCAAACCCACGCCGCCGCAACCGAAAACAACCGCGATCGAACCCGCCTCGACTTTGGCGGTGTTGACCGCAGCGCCGACGCCGGTCATCACGCCGCAGGCGATCAATGCCGCCCGGTCCAGGGGCATGCTTGGGTCGATCTTGACCACATTGTCCATGTGCAGGGTGGCGTATTCGGCCATGACGCCGCAGCCGCAAAACACATTGAGATCCTTGCCCGCGGCATCGCGGGTCCGCACCGTGCCGTCGGGCAGGGTGAACAGCGACTTCAGCGACTGCACGCATAGCTGGGGCCGGCCCGTCTGACAGTAATGACAGCGTCCGCACATGCTCACGAACGAGCTCACCACATGATCGCCGGCCGCGAAGTTGTCGACGCCATCGCCGACGGCGACGATGACTCCCGCGCCTTCGTGGCCGAGCACCAACGGCAGCGGATAGTTGATGGTGCCATTGGTCGCCGACAAATCGCTGTGGCAGACCCCGCAAGCGGCGATGCGCACGGTCACCTCCCCGTGCCGAGGCGAGGCGACTTCGATTCGTTCAACCAAGACCGGCTTGCCGACTTCGCGCGCCAGAACTGCCTTTGCCAATTGAGCCATTGAGAATTTCCTATTCGCGGGTGAGAGCAGCATAGCGCTGCAAATGCGTATCGCTGTCGCCGAACATCAATTCGGCCGCGGTCAAGCGTTTGAACCAATGGCTGACGATGAGTTCATCGGTCATGCCCATGCCGCCGTGCAATTGCACCGCCTGCTGCCCGACGAAGCGCGCGGACTGGCCGACCACGGCCTTGGCGGCCGACAGGGCGCGTCGCCGCTCGGGCACGTTCGCGTCCATGCAGCGCAGGGCCGCGAGATAACTCATCGAGCGAGCCTGTTCCAGGTGGATCAGCATGTCGGCGATGCGATGCTGCAAGGCCTGAAATCGGCCGATCGGCACGCCGAATTGCTGGCGCGACTGCACGTAGCTCACGGTGGCATCGACCAGCGCCTGCATCGTGCCGACGGCCTCGGCGCAGAGCGCCGCCAGTCCGATATCGAGCGCTGCTTCAATCATCGGCAGCGCGCCGCCCTCGGCGCCGAGCCTGTTGCCGGCCGGCACTTCGACAGCTTGGAGGTACACGTCCGCGGCACGCTGACCATCGATGGTCGGATACGAGTCCAGTTTCACTCCCTTCGCGTCGCGGGGAATCCGGAACAGCGAGATACCCTTTGCGTCCCCGGGCTCTCCGGAGACGCGGGCCGACACGAGCAGCGTGTCGGCGGCGCCCGCGTGCATGACCACCGCCTTGTGGCCATCGAGCGTATAGGTATCGCCTGATTTGCGTGCCCGCGAAGCGGCCCACTGAGACTCGAAGCGCGACGCGGGTTCGTAATGAGCGAGCACTGCGATCGCGGTGCCCGCGCCCATGCGTGCCATCAGCTCGGCGGCCGCCGAATCCTCGGCGCAGGCGCGCAGCAGCGCGGTCGCGATCACCGCACTGCTCAGATAAGGTTCCAGCAGCAAGCGCTTGCCGCAGGCGCCCATGACGCTCAAGGTTTCCAGCGGGCCAAACCCCAGGCCTCCCTGTGCCTCGGGTACGTTGAGCCCCAGCACTCCAAGATCGCCGAGTCCGGCCCACACGGCTTTGTCCCAGCCCGCGGCGGAGGCGTTGATGGCGCGAAATTTTTCGAAACTGTATTGATCGGCAAGATAGCGATCGACCGTGTCGCGCAGCTGCTGCTGCTCGTCGCTGAATTCAAAGTTCATGGTGCGGGTCTCTAGAGGCCAACGATCATCTTGGAAATGATGTTCTTTTGAATTTCGTTGGTGCCGCCGAATATCGACAGCTTGCGTTGATTCAGGTAGGCCGCGGCGAGGGTCGGGGCGTAGTCCGGTCCCGATTCCGGGTGCGCCGGATCCGCCTGCCAGCCGGCAGCCATGGCTTCACGGCGAAAAGGCAACGCGTAAGGGCCGACCGCACGCATCAAGAGTTCGGAAATCCGCTGAGCGATTTCGGTGCCGCGGATCTTGAGAATGGAGGCCTCCGGTCCCGGCGCCTTCGATCCGCGCTCTTGCGACAGCACGCGCAGATTGGTGATTTCCAATGCCCATAGGTCGATTTCGACCTGTGCGATATGGGCGGCAAACAAAGGATCGTCGATGAGCGGGCGGCCATTCTTGGCTTCGCTCGCCGCTATGCGCTTCAGCCGCGCAAGTTCGCGTTTGGCGCCGCCGATGCCGGCGATATTGGTGCGTTCATGTCCCAGCAAGAATTTGGCATAAGTCCAACCTTTGTTTTCCTCGCCGATGCGATTTGCAACGGGTACCTTGACGTCCTCGAACCAGATCTCATTCACCTCGTGCCCGCCGTCCAGCAGCGTGATGGGCCGCACCGTGATCCCCGGGCTCTTCATGTCGATCAAGAGAAAGCTGATGCCCGATTGCTGCTTGGCCGCGGTGTCGGTGCGCACCAGGCAAAAAATCCAATCGGCATATTGGCCGAGCGTGTTCCAGGTTTTCTGACCATTCACGACGTAATGATCGCCCTGTAAAACCGCCCGGGTTTTCAAAGAAGCCAGATCCGAGCCGGCGCCCGGTTCCGAATAGCCCTGACACCACCATTCGGCCCCGGAGCTGATCGGCGGCAAGAATCGTTGCTGTTGCGCGGCGTTGCCGAACGCCATGATCACCGGCGCCACCATCTTGGTGCCGAAGGGAATCAACCGCGGCGCACCCGCCTGCGCCGTTTCTTCGTCGAAAATATATTGCTGCACCGAATTCCAACCCGGACCGCCGAACTGCTTGGGCCAGCCGACCCCTCCCCAACCGCGTTCGTGAAGAGTGCGTTGCCACAAAACATGGTCCTCACGGCTCAATTCGCGGCCGTTCAAGACCTTGTCGCGGATCCGAGGGGGCAATTTTTCGCGCAAGAACGCCCGAACCTCATCGCGGAAGGCTTGCTCCTCTTCGGTAAATTCTAGACGCATGGGGAGTTTCCGTTTAAATTCTGTTCTGCAGATCAGAACTTAATTCTGAAATAGTGCAAAATTATGGGGATGGCGATCAGGGGTTGTCAATGATGCTCTCGAGAAAGTCGAACATCTCCGCGGTCACGGCGGCGGCCAAAGCCGATCGCCACTTCGTCAACGCGTTGGGCCGGGGCCTCGAGGTGCTGGCGTGTTTCCGCCACGGCGACCGCATGCTCGGCAACCAAGATCTCGCGCGCGCCTGCGGCCTGCCCAAGTCGACCGTCTCGCGCCTGACCCATACGCTTACCAAACTCGGTTACTTGGTGTATGTCGAGGACAGCGCCAAGTACAGCTTGGGTATAGCAACCTTAAGCCTCGGAAGCGCCATGCTGGCGCGCCTCGATATCCGCAAACTCGCGCATCCTCGCATGCAGGAACTGGCCGAGTTCGGCCAATGCATGGTGAGCTTGGGGACGCGCGACCGCCTGTCCATGCTGTACATCGACGTGGTACGCGGCTCGGGCGCGGTCACCTTGAGTTTGGATATGGGCGCGCGCATTCAAATCGCGACCTCCGCGATGGGCCGCGCCTACATGACCGCGGTATCGGAATCCGAACGATCCGAAATCATGGAGCGGGTGCGCGAGTTGGTTCCCGATGACCGCTGGCTGGAAATCAAGGCGGGCCTCGATCGCGCGCTGCGCGACATCCGCGAGCTGGGCGTGTGTTGCTCGTTCGGCGAATGGCAGAAGGACGTCAACGGCATCGCGGTGCCCGTGCGGCCCGGCGGCGGTCTGCCGCCCATGGCGATCAATTGCGGTGCACCCGCTTATATGGTTTCGAAAGAATTCTTGTTGGACAAGGTCCGCACCAAGCTCATTGCGCTCGCCAATGAATTGGAAACCTCGCTCGGCACCTTGTCCGACTCTTAAGGCGTGGCCGCAGGCTGGGTCGACGCACTCGCGTCGTGAAGCTCAGCCGCCGACCAGCCGCCGCCCAGATCGCCGATCAGCGACACCGTATCGAGCAGGCGCTGCTGCTGCACGCCCAGCGCGGTCTCTTCGATGCCCAATTGCGTCGCCTGGGCAGCGGCGGCGGTGGTGTAATCGACGGTGCCGGCGCGATATTCGTTGAGCGCGATCTCGGATCCGCGCGCGGCGTCGCGCACCGCGGATTCCAACACATCGCCTTGTTCGGCGAGAATACGCAGCCCCGCCAGATCGTCCTCGACATTCTGCAGCGCCTTCAGCACCGTGCCGCGATAATTGGCCACGCTCGCCTCGTAGGCCGCCTTCGCGCTGGCTACTTGGGCTTGGGTCAAGCCGCCCTGGAACAAATTTTCGGCCGCATCCGCTCCCAGCGACCAGACATGATTGGCAGCATGCAGCAGCCCGGCGAGCGGCGACTGCGTAAAGCCATCCGCGGCCGAAAGCGTCAGCGTCGGGAAATACGCCGCTTCGGCGACGCCGATGGCGGCATTGGCCGCGGCCATCTGGCGCTCGGCGACCGCGATGTCCGGGCGACGTTGCAACAGCGTGGACGGCACCCCGACCGGCACCGGCGGTAACTTCGGAATCTGTGTGCTGTGCGCAATATCGAGGTCTTCGGGATTCTTGCCGGCCAGCACGGCGATGGCGTGCGCGAACTGCGCCCGCGCGACTCCCAGCGATATCAGGCTCGACTGCGCACTCTCCAGCTGGGTCCTGGCGGTGATCACATCGGACGGCGGCGTGGTGCCCGCGGATCCCTGGTTGCTCACCACGCGCAGCGATTCCTTGAAGGCCGTGACCGTCCGTTGCAATAGATCGATGTTCGCGTCGGTCACTCGCAATTCGATGACGGCGGCCGCGAGCGAGGTCTGCTCCGAGAGCGTGGCGTTTGCCAGCGTCGCCGCGCTCGCCTGCGCCGTCGCTTTGCTCGCTTCGATATTGCGGCGGACGGCACCCCAGAGATCCGGCGCCCAGCTCACGCTGCCCTCGAGAGACCCGGCGGTTGTCGCCGTGCCGGTGCCGGGCGGATACAGTGCGCCCGCGGCGCGCTGTTTGGTAGCCGAGCCGCTGATTCCCATGCTGGGGAACAGGGCGCTGCGGGCCGCCTGCACTTCGGCCAGCGCCTGCCGGTAGTTGGCGTAATCCTGACGCACAGTCGGGTTGGAGACCGACACCGTCGGTTCGAGCTCATCGAGCAATGGATCGTTGAACGCGGTCCACCAATCGCCTTTGGGTCCCTCGGCCGCGGGTGCGGCCATCGTCCAGCCCTCGAGTTCCTGGTATTGAGGGGGCGTCGGCACCGGTGGGCGGTGATAATTGGGACCGACCAGGCAGCCTTCGAGGAGCAGCGCGAGCAACAATGCCGGCGCTTTGCGCAGAGTATTCATGATGGGCTCGCATCCAATTGCCGATTCCACGGCAGCGTGGCCGACCAGCGCGCCAGCCTGACCCGCAAGCGGTCGAGGAAGAGGTAGATCACCGGCGTGGTATACAGAGTGAACACCTGGCTCAAGATCAAGCCGCCCATGACGGTGATGCCGAGCGGCTGACGCAGCGAGGCGCCCTGGCCGATGCCGATGGCCAAAGGCACCGCGCCCAGCACGGCGGCCGCGGTCGTCATCATGATCGGGCGCAAACGCAGTACGGCCGCATCATGGATGGCCTGCCGCGGATCCATTCCCTCGCGCCGCTGGCGAATGGCGACGTCGATCATCATGATGGCATTCTTCTTGACGATGCCGATCAACAGGATCATGCCGATCATGGCGATTACCGAGAACGGCGTGCCGAATATCAGCAAAGCGAGGGTCGCACCGATACCCGCCGACGGCAGCGTCGACAGGATCGTGATCGGATGCACGGTATTTTCATAGAGAATGCCGAGCACGATATACACCGCCGCCAAGGCGGCGAGAATCAGCAGCGGCATGGTCGACATTGACCGCGAATACACCTGCGCGGCGCCGGCGAAACTGCCGTGGATGGAGGCCGGCAAACCCAATTCCCGCGACACCGCCGCGATCTGCGCCGTGGCTTTGCTGAGCGAGCCGCCCGTCGGCAAGTTGAACGAAATGGTGGCGGCCACCAAGCCGCCTTGATGGCTGACCTGGGTGGCGGTGTGATTGCTGATGGACGAGGCCAGCGCAGTGAAGGGCACCAGAGTTTCCGCCGCCGTGCTGTCCGCGCTGCCGCTCGAGCTGCCGCCTTTGGAATTCGCAATCGAATTGGTCTGCTGATTGGCCTCGGCGTTGGCGTTGAGCGAATTGGTGCTGGTTGCGGCGCCCGGCGTCGAGAGCGCCGTCGCGGCAACGACGGGCTTTACCGTGTTGCCCGGCATCTGCGTCTGCTGGGTGCCGCTCGGATTGCCGGCGGCGGTGCTGAAGCGAATGCGCTCGAGCGCCTGCGGGTACTGCCAATAGCGCGGAGCCACCTCCATCACCACGAAGTATTGGTTGAGCTGATTGTAGATGGTCGACACGGTGCGCTGGCCGAAGGCGTCGTACAGCACGTTGTCGAGCTGGTTCGGCGCGAAGCTGTAGCGCGCCGCGGTCGCGCGGTCCACATTGACGAACAATTGCAGGCCGTTCTGCTGCAGGTCCGAATTGACGTCCGTGAGCGCGCTGGAATCCTTGCCGAGTGCGGTGACGAGGCGCGGCACCCACTTGTACAAGGCGTCGGGATCGTCGCTGGTCAGCGTGTACTGGTATTCAGACGCCGACTGGCGCCCGCCGATGTGAAGATCCTGGGAGGCTTGCATATAGAGTCTGGCGCCGGACACGGCGTTGAGCTGGGGCCGCAGCCGCGCGACGACCTCCGACGAGGACAGCCTGCGCTCCGCCAGCGGCTTCAGTTCCATGAACACATTGGCGCTGTTGAGCGCGCGGCCGCCGGTGAAGCCCGCCACCGAGGCAACCGCCGGGTCTTGCTCGACGATGCTCTGCAGCTGCGCCAGTTTCTGTTCCATCGCTTGGAACGAGATGCTCTGATCGGCGATGATCTGGCCGTTCAAGATGCCGTTGTCCTGCTCCGGAAAGAAGGTCGCCGGCAGCAGCCTGAACAAAAATACGTTGAGCACGATCAAAGCGATGAGCATCCATCCGACCGTGAGCGCGTGATCGAGCACGCTGTCGAGGGAACGGGCGTACGCGGATTTGAAGCGTTGGAACTGGCGTTCGGACCAGATAGCCGCGCGCGACTGGGAATGCAGCGCCTTGCCGCTCTTCAGAAGATAGGCCGCCATGGTGGGCGTGACGGTGAGCGAGATCACCAGCGAAATCAGAATCGCGATCGACAACGTCACGGCAAATTCGTGGAACAGCAGGCCGATGGTGCCGGGCATCAATAGGATCGGCAGGAACACCGCGATCAGCGACAGGCTCATCGATATCACGGTGAAGCTGACCTCGGCGCTGCCGCGCAGCGCCGCCTCGTGCACGTCCATGCCCGATTCGACGTGGCGCACGATGTTCTCCAGCACCACCACGGCGTCGTCGACCACGAAGCCGGTGCCGATGGTGAGCGCCATCAGCGAAAGATTGTCGAGACTGTAGCCGAGCAGGTACATCGGGCCGAAGGTGCCGATGATCGACAGCGGCAGCGCCACCGCCGGCACCAGGATGGCGCGCGGCGATTGCAGGAAAACGAACACGACGCCGATCACCAGCAGCACCGCGACGATCAGCGTGCGTTCGGTATCGTGCACCGCGGCGTTCACCGACTGAGAGCGGTCGATGGCGATGCCGACGTGGACGTTGTGCGGCAGCGTGGCCTCGACGGACGGGAGGACCTTGCGGATCTGCGCCACGGTGTTGACGATGTTGCCGCCCGGCAGCGGAAAGATGATGACCAGAACGGCGTCCTTGCCGTTGTAGAGGCCGGCGTTGCGGATGTTCTCCGCCGCGTCATCGACCTCGGCGACATCGCGCAGCAGAACCGGCGCACCCTTGCGGTAGGCGATGACCAGGTCGCGATAGGGCGCGGCCTTGCTGATCTGGTCATTCGACGTGACCTCGAAGCGTTGGCCGCCCTGATCGATATGGCCTTTGGCGCTGTCGGCGTTGGCGGCCGCGATCGACGCGCGCACATCTTCCAGGCCGATGCCGTAGTTGTTGAGCTTGTCGGGCTGCAATTCCACGCGCACCGACGGCAGCGCGCTGCCGCCGAGCGTGATCTCGCCGACCCCTTCGACCTGCGACAATTGCTGCTGCAGCACCGAATTGGCTGAATCGTAGAGCTGCGCCCGGGTGAGCGTGTCCGAGGTGAGGGCCAGCACCATGATGGGAGAATCAGCCGGGTTGTATTCGCGGTAGGTGGGGTTGTTGCGCAGCGTGCTGGGCAGGTCGGCGCGCGCCGCCTGGATCGCAGCCTGGACATCGCGGGCGGCGCCGTTGATCTCGCGGCTCAAGCCGAACTGGATCACGATCCGCGCCGAGCCGACCGTGCTTGTGGAGGTGAGTTCGTTGACGTCCGCGATCGTTGCCAGGCGCCGCTCCAAGGGCTCGGCCACGGTCGAGGCCATGATGGCAGGACTTGCACCCGCCATGCTCGCTTGAACCACGATGACGGGAAAGGTGATATTCGGCAGGGGCGCAACCGGCAGGCGGAAGAACGCCAGGATTCCGGACAGCAGGATGGCGACCGCCAGCAAAGTGGTGGCCACGGGGCGCTGGATGAATGCTGCGGGGATACTCATGCCGCGGGCTCGGATGCGGTGCCGGCGCCTTTGCGTCCAAACACCAGGCGGTCGAAGAACAGGTAGATCACCGGGGTGGTGAACAGCGTCAAGAGCTGGCTCAGCGCCAGTCCGCCGATGATGGCGAGTCCGAGCGGCCGGCGCAGCTCCGATCCCGTGCCGGTGCCGAGCAGCATGGGCAATGCGCCGAGCATGGCCGCCAGCGTCGTCATCAGAATGGGCCGAAAGCGCAGCAACGAAGCTTGAAAGATGGCTTCGTGCGGCGGCTTGCGGTCTTGCCGCTCCGCCTCGAGCGCGAAATCCACGATCATGATCGCGTTCTTCTTGACGATGCCGATCAGCAGCACGATGCCGATGATGCCGATCACATCCAGATCCTTGCCGGCAATCATCAATGCCAGCAACGCGCCGATGCCCGCGGAGGGCAGCGTCGAAAGAATTGTCACCGGGTGGACGAAGCTCTCGTAGAGCACCCCGAGCACGATGTACACCGCGACGAGAGCCGCGATGAGCAGAAACACTTCGCTCGACAAGGAGTCCTTGAACGCCTGCGCGGCGCCTTGGAACGAGGAGGTGATCGATGCGGGCAAATGCACGGACTGCTCGGCTTGATTGATCTCGTCAACCGCCTTGCCGAGCGAGGCATCCGGCGCCAAATTGAACGAAATGGTCACCGCGGGGAACTGCGCCAGATGGCTGATGACCAGCGGCGACTTGCTGATCTGGATGCGGGCAATGCCCTTCAGCGGCACCTGGCCGGTGCTGCTGGTCTGGCTCGGCAAGTACAAGTTGCCGAGCGACTCGACGGTCGGCAGGCTTTCCGGCTTCGCCACCAAGATCACGCGGTACTGGCTCGACTGATCGAAGATCGTCGACACGATGCGTTGCCCCAGCGTGTCGTACAAGGCGTTGTCGACCGTGGCCGCCGTGACCCCGTAGCGCGCCGCCAGTTGCCGGTTGACCTCGACGTTGACGCTCAATCCATCGTTGTTGAGGTCGCTGGTGACATCGGTGATCGAGGAGATGCTTTTCATGCGCGCGATCAGCGCCGGCACGTATTGCTTGAACGCCTGCTGGCTCGGTCCGCGCAATACGAACTGGTACTGGTTCGGCGACACCCGCGTGTCGAGGGTCAAGTCCTGCTCGGGCTGCAGATACAGCCGGATGCCGGGGACATCCGCGACTTCGCCCTGCAGGCGCCGCGCGATGACCTCGGCGCTCGAGGAACGGCCGTCGCGCGGCCGCAAATTGATCAAGAAGCGGCCGTTGTTGAGCGTGGTATTGGTCCCGTCGATTCCCACGTAGGAAGTCAGTCCGGTGACATCCGGGTCCTTGAGGATCGCGTCCGCCAGCGCGGCCTGCCTGTCGACCATGGCGCCGTACGACACCGAATTGTCGGCCACGCTGATGGCTTGGATGACGCCCACGTCCTGGACCGGGAACAGCCCTTTGGGAATCGTGATGTACAGAACCAGGGTGAGCGCCAAAGTGCCGAGAAAAACCGCCAGGGTGAGCGTTTGGCGCGCCATGACGAACCGCAGACCGCGTTCGTACGCGGCCAGCAGCCTGTTGAACAGCCGTTCACTCAGCTGCTCGAAGCGGCTCGGATGCCGTTCGGCGCGCGCGCGCAGCACGCGGGCGCACATCATCGGCACCAAAGTCAGGGAGACGACGCCGGAAATCACGATGGTGACGGCGAGGGTCACGGCGAATTCGCTGAACAGCCGGCCGATCACGCCGCCCATGAACAGCAGCGGAATCAACACCGCGATCAGCGAGACCGTGAGCGAGACGATGGTGAAGCCGATCTGGCCCGCGCCCTCGAGCGCCGCTTGCAACGGTGTCCGGCCCTCCTCCAGATAGCGCACGATGTTCTCGATCATGACGATCGAGTCGTCGACCACGAAGCCGGTGGCGATGATGAGCGCCATCAGCGACAGATTGTCGATCGAGTAATGCAGTTGATACATCACCGCGAGCGTGCCGATCAGCGACACCGGCACGGAAATACTGGGAATCACGGTCGCCGGCAGGTTGCGCAGGAACACGAAGATCACCAGCACCACGAGCACGATGGCGAGTCCCAGCTCCAATGCGGCGTCCGCGACCGATGAGCGGATCACGGCGGTGCTGTCGGCGACGATTTCGACCTTCATGCCGGCCGGCAGCGTGGACTCGAGCTCCGGCAGCTGCCGCTTGATCTCATCGACGGTCGCGATGACGTTGGCGCCGGGCTGGCGCTGTACATTGAGAACGATGGCCTGCCGCGCGTCGTACCAAGCGCCCTGCTCGGTGTTCTGCGCGGCCTGGCTGACGCGCGCGACATCGCGCAGGTACACCGGCGCGCCATTCTGGTAGGAAATGACGGTGTCGAGATAATCCTTCGGATCCTCGATCTGGTCGTTGCCATTGATGGTGTAATCGAGTTTCGGACCGTCGATGCTGCCCTTCGGCTGGCTGACATTGACGTTCGCGAGCAGCGAGCGCAAATCGTCGATGTTGAGTCCGTAGCCCGCGAGCTTTTGCGGGTCGGCCTCGACCCTGACTGCCGGCACATTGCCGCCGGCGGGGGCGACCAGACCCACCCCGGGTACTTCGGAGATCTTCGCTCCCAGCCGGTTGTTGGCGACATCCTGCAGTTGCGTCAGCGACATCGAATCGGACGTGACTGCCAATGTCAGGATGGGCTGATCGGCCGGATTGATTTTGGCATAGGTCGGCGGCGCCGGCAGGCCGGAGGGCAGCAGGCTGTTGGCCGCGCTGATCGCTTCCTGCACGTTTTGCTGGGCGACGTCCAGGTTGAGGGACAAATTGAATTGCAAGGTGATGATCGAGGCGCCGGCAGAGCTGCTCGACGTCATTTGCTGCAAGCCCGGGATCTCGCCCAACTGCACTTCCAACGGCGCGGTCACGGTGGTCGCCATCACCGTGGGACTGGCGCCGGGATAAAAGGTCTGCACTTGGATCGTCGGGTAGTCGACATCGGGCAGAGAGGAAATCGGCAAAAACCGCACGGCGACCAGACCCACCAGCACCAGAGCGACCATCAGCAGCGAGGTCGCCACCGGCCTGAGGACGAACTGGCGCGAAATGTTCATATGATCGCGCCCGGCGCTTACGGCGCCTGCGGGCCGGACGCGCGCTTGCCGATTTTGATCTTGGCGTGGTCGCTCAAGCGGTCCATGCCGTCGGTGACCACGACTTGGCCGGTCTGAAGGCCCGACAGGATGACGGTGTTCGTTCCGTCGCTTGGACCGACGGTCACCTTGTGGACGGAAACCGTCTCGTCGGCGTCGACCAGGTAGACATAATTTCCGGGTGCACCGCTCAGCACCGCCGCGGTCGGCACCAGCACGGCTTTTTGCAGCGTGTCGACCAGCAAATTGACGTTGACGAACTCGTTGGGGAAAAGCACCTCGTCGTCATTCGCAAAGATGGCGCGCAAGTTCACCGTGCCGGTGCTGGTGGCCATCTGATTGCTGATGGCATACAGCGAGCCGGCCGCGAGCTGTTTGCTGTTGTCGCTGTTGAAAACCGTGACCGGCAGTTTTGCGCCGGAAGCAAATCGCTGCAACACCTTGCTCAACGAGTTCTGCGGCACGGTGAATTGCACCGTGGTCGGTTTCATGGTGGTGATAGTGACGATGCCGGGCGAAGTCGACTGGGTGACGAAGTTGCCGACGTCCACCAAGCGCAGTCCCACCCGCCCGGCCACCGGCGCGGTGATGTGGCAGTAGGCGATGTCGAGATCGAACTGCGCGATATTCGCGCGATCCACCTCGACCGCCGCCTCGCCCTGTTGAACGATGAACTTTTGATCCTCAAAGGTCTGCTCGGCGATCGATTTTTGCTCGTTCAATTGCGTAAAGCGCGCAAGATCGGCGCGCGCCTGAGCCAAACTCGCTTGATCCTTGGCCAACTGCGCCTCTGCCTGCTGCTTGCCGATTTGGTATTGACGCTGATCGATCTGCGCCAAGAATTGTCCCTTGAGCACATCCTGGCCTTCGGTGTAGCCGACCGCCGTCAGGTAGCCGCTCAGTTGCGGCAAGACATTCACCGTTGCGATCGGCGTCACCGTCCCCAGCTCGCTCAAGATTTCCGGCATATCGCCCAGCGCCGCCGTGGCGGTGCTGACGACCTGCGGCGGCGTGGCGGCTTTGGTCTTTTTGCCGCCGAAGATATGGAAAAGAACCAGAACCAGCAGGACGAGTCCGAGGATTCCTACAATGAGCCGGACTCGATTCTTACGTGGGCGTGGGGCAACATTCGGCGCGTCCGCGCTCATAGGGCTTCTTCACGACTCGGATGAGAAAGTTTGGAACACCACGGCGAAGATTCGTTCACCGCCGGAATCGAACGCGGCGCCGCGCTTTAAGCGGCCGGCCCGATGGGCGGCAAGACCCGCGCGCCCGCGCGCCCATCGCGCACCCGCACTTCAATGTTGTCGCGCTCGAGTTGCGACAGGTATTGAAGCGCGATCGCATCGTTGTGGCGCGCCAGTTCCGGGTTGCCGCCGTCCAGACGCCGTTCCACGCTTTCGCGCTCGAACACCAGCCGGGTCTGGGGCGCATCGAACACCAAGGGCGCGCGCAATAAATTGACGAAATCATCGAGCTTGGCCGGCGGCGAGCGCCTGAATTCGATTCGCAGCGGCGAATATTCCCGCCCGATCAGCGAGCGGCACATCCGCAGGTACAGTCCCACCACCGCGTCGATTGGCGCGTCGCCGAGATCGGTGGTGGGAAAGACGATGAAGTGATATTCGGAACCGCGCAAAAAGAACTGATAATCCACCGCATCGCTGACGATATGGCAATAGCGCTGCGCCCGCTGAAAGGCTTCTTTCAGAGTCGAACTCGCGGACATGCCGTAGCTCATGGCGTGAAAACTGGTCGGCCTGATATGGCTCGCGACCTTGAGGCCGAAGCCTGCATCGCCGGTTGCGGCGAGCGCAATCTTCCAAAGCTTGAGACTATGGGTTACGGGGCAACGGGCTGTGGGGCAGTCGAGCGATTTGGCATCCAAACCGGCTTCGGCGAGCAAGGCCGCGCTGTCGCACCCGGCCGCATCGAGCGCCCGGCAAATCGCCTTGACCCAGGAGCAGAGCGTGGTTTTGCCGCCGCCCGAATCAGCCGCTATCCGCACCGCTCTCGAGCCCAAATAGCCCCCAAAGCTCAGAACGGAATGTCGTCGTCGAATTCCTCTTTGCCGCCGCCCGGCGCCGGTGATTGGTCGAAGTCATCGCGCGGTGGCGCCGCACCCGCAGGTCCGCGATCCGCACCGCCCGAGACGCCGGCGCCGCCCCCGCGGCCTCCCAGCATCTGCATATTATCGGCGATGATTTCGGTGGTAAATCGGTCGTTGCCCTGCTTATCCTGCCATTTGCGGGTTCTAAGCTTGCCCTCGATGAAGACCTGCGAACCCTTGCGCAGGTACTCCGCGGCGATTTCGCCCAGCCGCCCGAATAGGGCGATGCTGTGCCATTCGGTGCGCTCTTGTTGAGCCCCGGAGGCTTTGTCCTTCCAAGACTCGCTGGTGGCGATCCGGATATTGGTTACCGTCATGCCGCTCGGCATGGACCGGGTTTCAGGGTCGGCCCCCAGGTTTCCGACCAAAATCACTTTGTTTACGCCGCGCGCCACGTCCTTCCCCCGCCTCGATTGAATGTCTCATATTGTACACGGCGAACAGCGCCCCAATATCCTCCTTGGCGCGCGCGAAAGCGCAGATTTGCACCCCACCCCGGTCGCCCCGATGGGCTGTTTTACCCGCGCTTGACGCGGCGCGTATAGTAATCGGTTAGATGCAAAATATCCGAATCCGGGGTGCCCGGACCCACAACCTGAAGAATATCGATCTCGACCTGCCGCGCGATCGGTTGATCGTGTTCACCGGCCTATCGGGCTCCGGCAAATCTTCCCTGGCCTTCGACACCATCTACGCCGAGGGCCAGCGCCGTTATGTGGAATCGCTCTCCACTTACGCCCGCCAGTTTCTTTCGATGATGGAAAAGCCCGACATCGACACGATCGAAGGACTCTCTCCGGCCATCTCGATCGAACAGAAATCGACTTCGCACAATCCGCGCTCCACTGTCGGTACCGTCACGGAGATACACGACTATTTGCGCCTGCTTTTCGCCCGGGCCGGTACGCCGCGCTGTCCCGATCACCACATCGACCTGGCCGCGCAGACGGTGAGCCAAATGGTGGATACCGTGCTCGCGCACCGGGAAGGAACCGCCTTGATGCTGCTGGCGCCCGCGATCGCGCAACGCAAGGGCGAACATGCTGAACTCATCGAGGAACTTCAGGCCGGAGGGTTCGTCCGGGCTCGGATCGACGGCAAGGTGGTCGAACTCGACCAGGCGCCCAAGCTCGACGTGCGCCGCAAGCACACCGTCGAAGCGATCGTCGATCGCTTCAAAGTGCGGCCCGATTTGGGACAACGGCTGGCCGAATCCTTCGAAACGGCGCTGCGCTTGGGCGGGGGTGTCGCACGCATAGCCTATATGGACGAGCCTGAACGCGCCGAGCTGGTGTTTTCCGACAAGTTTGCCTGCCCCATTTGCAATTATTCTTTGAGCGAGCTGGAGCCGCGGCTGTTCTCGTTCAACAGTCCGATTGGTGCGTGCCCCACCTGCGACGGGCTCGGGACGCAGGAGTTCTTCGATCCCGCCAAGATCGTCGCCAATCCGCATCTGTCCTTGGCGGGCGGGGCGGTGCGCGGCTGGGATCGTCGCAATGCCTACTATTTTCAGTTGATTCAATCGCTCGCCCGCTACTCGAAGTTCGATATCGAGGCGCCGTTCGAGAGCCTGCCGCAAAAAATTCAAGAGCTGGTGCTGTTCGGCAGCGCCGATGAGCAGATCGAATTCAAATACCTGGACGGCAAGGGCGGCACGGTGTCGCGCCGCCACACCTTTGAAGGCATCGTCCGCAATCTCGAACGGCGCTACAACGAAACTGAATCCGTGGCGGTGCGCGAGGAACTCGCCAAATACCGCTCTTCCCGGCCGTGCCCCGACTGCCTGGGAACGCGGCTGAACCGCGCCGCGAGAAACGTTTTTGTCGACGGCAAAAGTGTTCCCGAACTTTCGGCGCTATCGGTGGAACACGCGTTGGAATTCTTCGGCAGGCTCAAGCTGGCAGGCTGGCGCGGTGAAATCGCCGTGAAGATCGTCAAGGAGATCAATGATCGGCTGGGGTTTTTGGGCAATGTCGGATTGGGATATCTCACCCTGAATCGCAGCGCCGATACCTTGTCGGGCGGCGAAGCGCAGCGGATTCGACTCGCAAGCCAGATAGGCTCGGGATTGGTCGGCGTCATGTACATTCTCGATGAGCCGTCCATCGGTCTGCACCAGCGCGACAATCAGCGCCTGCTCGACACGCTGGTCAATTTACGGGATCTCGGCAACACCGTAATCGTCGTGGAACACGACGAAGACGCCATTCGCCAAGCTGACTATGTGGTCGATTTGGGCCCCGGCGCGGGCGTGCATGGCGGCAAGGTGGTGGCGCAGGGAACGGCGGCCGAGGTGGCCGCCCATCCGGACTCGATCACCGGTCAGTACTTGAGCGGCCGCCGCCGGATCGAGATCCCGGGCCTAAGGCACGTTCCCGATCCGAAACGCATGCTGCGCGTGATCGGCGCAAGCGCCAATAACCTGAAGAAGGTTACCGCGGAATTTCCCTTGGGGCTGATGACCTGCGTCACCGGTGTCTCGGGTTCGGGCAAATCCACCTTGATCAATGACACGCTGTTCCGCGCGGTTGCGACGCAGTTGAATCACGCTTCGGCCGGCAGCGCGCATTTCGACCGCATCGAAGGTTTGGAGCATATCGACCGGGTGATTGAAATCGATCAGAGCCCGATTGGGCGCACGCCGCGCTCCAATCCGGCGACGTACACCGGCTTGTTCGCCCCGATCCGCGAGATTTTCGCCGCCGTGCCCGAATCGCGCGCACGCGGCTATGAAGCGGGGCGTTTCAGCTTCAACGTGAAGGGCGGCCGCTGCGAAGCCTGCCAGGGCGACGGCGTCATCAAAGTCGAAATGCATTTTCTGGCGGACGTGTACGTGCCTTGCGATGTCTGCAAGGGAAAGCGCTACAACCGCGAAACCCTGGAAATCCGCTTCAAAGGCAAGAATATTCAAGAGGTCCTCGACATGACGGTCGAGGACGCGCTGCCGTTCTTCTCGGCGGTACCGACGGTGCAACCCAAGCTCAAGACGCTGCTCGACGTGGGTCTGTCGTATGTCCGCTTGGGCCAGAGCGCGACCACCCTGTCGGGCGGCGAAGCGCAGCGCGTCAAGCTGGCCAAGGAACTCTCGAAGCGCGCTACCGGCCGCACCTTGTATATTCTCGACGAGCCCACCACCGGTTTGCATTTCGCCGATATCGCACAGCTGCTGGTCGTCTTGCAGCGCCTGCGCGACGAGGGCAACACGGTCATCGTGATCGAGCACAATCTCGATGTCATCAAGACTGCGGACTGGGTGGTGGACTTGGGCCCCGAGGGCGGCGACAACGGCGGGCGCGTCATCGCGGTGGGCACGCCGGAGCAGGTGGCGGCAAACAAAGTTTCCTACACGGGCCGTTATCTGCGCGCCTCGCTCGCGGCGCCCAGCAGTTTCGAGCGCAAACGGGCATGAACGCACGCAGCCCGGGAGCCTGTCCGAGTATTTCCCGGTGCGGGTGACCGGCCAGTTCGCGCCGCTTCTCGGCATACTGATTGGGGCTTTGGGCGGCGCGATTTACTGGTTGGCGGTGCAGATCTGGCCTTCCAGTGTGGCCGTCATTTTGTCGATGGCGGCGACGGCGCTGCTGACCACCGAGTTTCGAGGACTGCCGGCAACCCGGCTTGATTTGTTGGGCCGCGTGCTGTGCCTGCTGGTGAAGTACAACGCGCTGATGGCCCTGTCCGCCGCCAAGCTGCCGTTTGCGGTTCCGGCAAACGTGCCGCTGCCCGTGATCATGATCTGCGGCTACGCCGCGAGCTTTGCGCTGCTGGTTTCCGTCATGGCGGCGCGCGGCGCAAAGGCCGCGCCGAGTATCGGTCACGGCGCCTTGAGTTTTGCGTTGCTGGCCGGATTCGCGCCCGCGGCGATCCTGGGCATTCCGGGCCTCATCGGATTGGCGGCCGCCATAGTCGTCGGCCTCGCGTTCAACGCCCTCTTCAAGCGCCAAAAAATCGCCGCGTCGGCCGAAAAACTGGATGCGACGCAGTTGGTCACGGAAGCCTGCTTTTATTTGGGCGCGTTGGCCACGTGGAAATACGTTTGAGCGGCGCGGCGACCGCCATGGCGCGCGCCGCCCTGCCGCTGCTGCGGCGGCTCGATCCGGAGCTCGCTCATGATTTGGGACTGGCGGCTTTGAAATGCGTGCGGCCGCTGTGGCGGCCGTTGCCGGTTCCGGCATCGCTCGCGGTGCGGTGCTTCGGACTGCAGTTTTCCCACCCCTTGGGCTTGGCGGCCGGTTTCGACAAGAACGGCGACTATCTGGACGCGCTTGGCGCATTGGGATTCAGTCACATTGAGCTCGGTACCGTGACGCCGCGTCCGCAACCCGGCAACCCGAAGCCGCGCATGTTCAGAATTCCGGGCAGCGACGCGCTGATCAACCGCATGGGGTTCAACAACAAGGGCGTCGATCATTTGCTCATGCGGCTCGGGCGCGCGCGCTACCGCGGCATTCGCGGGATCAGCATCGGCAAGAACTTCGATACTCCCATCGAGAGGGCGCAGGACGACTACGTCGCCTGCCTGCGCAAGGTGTACGCGCATGCGGATTACGTCGCGGTGAATGTCTCCTCGCCCAACACGGAGCGGCTGCGCGAACTGCAAACCCGCGATGGACTGCAACGCGTCCTGGGCACGTTGCTCGAGGAGCGGCTCATCCTGCAGCAGCGCTCCGCACGGCGCGTTCCCTTGCTGGTGAAGGTCTCGCCCGACTTGAGCCCGGAGCAACTGTCCGCGCTGGCCCAGGAAGTGCGCGCGGCAGAACTGGACGGCGTGATCGCCACCAATACCTCCACCGATTTGAGCGTGCTTCAGCCGCTGCCCGCAACGGCGCAACGCGGCGGCTTGAGCGGCGCGCCGCTGCATCCAGCCTCGCTCAAAGTCATCGCTCAGCTGCGCGCCGAACTCGGCGCCGGCTTTCCGATCATCGGCGTCGGCGGCATCGTGAGCGCGCAGCATGCGCTCGCGAGCTTAGCCGCCGGCGCCAATCTGCTGCAGATTTATACGGGTTTCGCCTATCGCGGCGCGGCGTTGATCGAGGAGATACTGAATGCGCTGCCGGCATGATTGACCAGGACCTGATCGCGCAATATCAGCGCGACGGCGCGGTGTGCATCCGGCAGCTGTTCGGGCCTGAGGAGATCGCGACGCTACGGACCGGCATCGACTTGAATCTTTCGAGCTTGAGCCCGCGCGCGATCCTCGCCAGCAGCGCGGACGACCCCGGCCGCTTCGTCGAAGATTTCTGCAACTGGCAGGATAATCCGCACTATCGCCGTTTCATCTTCGATTCCGTTCTGGCCGAAACCGCCGGCCTGCTGATGCAGAGCTCGACTGTGCGTTTGTATCATGATCACATGCTCACCAAGGAACCTCGGACCCGGCAGGCGACGCCGTGGCATCAAGACCAGCCCTACTACAACATCGAAGGACGGCAGAACGTGAGTTTTTGGATTCCTGTCGACACCGTGAGCCGGGATTCCACGCTGGAGCTCGTCGCGGCCTCGCACCTGGGACCCTGGTTGATGCCGCGCACCTTCATGGATGCCGAGGCCAAGTGGTTTCCGGAGGGCTCGCTGGCGGACTTGCCGAACATCGATGCCGCGCGCGAGCAATTTGGCATTCTCGGCTGGGAATTGCAGCCGGGCGATGCCGTGGCCTTCCACATGCTCATGCTGCACGGCGCGCCGATGAATCACCCGCTTTTCCCCATGCTGTGGCGCTCGCATCCATGAACAAAATTCCCTGGATCGCATTCATCCTGGCGTTGCTGTCCGCGACTGGGTATTTCTCCCATACGATATCGAGTCTGCCGCCGATGGTCGCTTCGCACTTCGACGGCGCCGGCTTTCCCACCGCCCATATGCCGCGCGAGTTCTACGGCAAGTTCGTGTTCGCGATTGGGATTGGATTCCCGATTGCGATGGTGACGCTGCTAAGCATGGTGTATTCGCGAGCCGGCGACATGAAATTGCCGAATCGAGATTACTGGCTCGCACCCGAACACATCGCGCAAACGCGGGCCTTGCTGATCTCGCACGCCGTCTGGTTCGGCTGCCTCATGGTCGCCATGGTGTGTTACATGCATTGGCTGGTGATGACCGCGCACCGCAGCGTGCCGCCGCGTCTTTCCAATCAGTTGCTCCTGGGCGGCCTGCTGGTGTTCACGGGTATCGCCGCGGGCTGGATCGTCGGGTTGCTGCGCACTTTTCGCCGTCCGCGCTTGATCGTTTGACTTCGTCCCCGAGGAGCCTGTCCGCGCCGCGCGCCTTGCATCCGCTCCCTGGCAGCGCCAACGCGGCTCACGCGGAATACTCAGACAGGCTCCTTGCGCAAAGTTGCCGTCAGGGTAATCTCCGGAACACTCGCCAAGGCCTTGGACAAGGGGCAATCCTGTTTGGCCTTGGCGGCAATTTTTTGAAAAGTTGCCGCATCCATGCCCGGTACGCTGGCCTCGAGGTTGAGTCCGATGTGCTCGATCGAGAAGCCGCCGCCCTTGAGAACCAAACGCACCGCCGCTTGGCAGTCCACGGCCGTCGTGGAAAATCCTGCGGCGTCGCAGGCGAAAGAAAACGCCATGGTGAAGCAGGCCGCATGCGCCGCCGCCAACAATTCCTCCGGATTCGTGCCGCGCTTGTCATCCTCGAAACGGCTGGCAAATCCATAGGGATAGGACTTCAGCGCTTCGGTTTGAGTGCTGATCCTTCCGATGCCTTGCTTGCCCCGGCCCTGCCACTGCACCGTTGCGGTTTTATCGCTCATGGAAAACTCCTGGTTGAAGCCAAATCAACAATCGATTTCATTGCGGAGGCAGCGGGATGAACTCCGTTTCGCCCGGCACCGGCGGAAATTCACGATTGGCCCAACGCGCTTTGGCACGTTCAATGCGTTGCTGAGACGAAGCCACGAAATTCCACCAAATATGGCGCGGAGTCGGAAAGCGATCGCCGCCAAGCAGCATGGCGCGCGCCTCGCCTTGCGCGCGCAAGCGAATCTTCATGCCGGGCGCCAGCGCGGCGAGTCGGCCCTCCGCAATCTTCTGCGCATCGATGGAAAGCTCACCCTGTACCACATATACGGCTCGTTCATCGTGCTCCGCGGGTATCTCCAGGACCGCGCCCGGCGCAAAGCGCGCGTGCACGTACAACGTAGGCCACGCGGCGGCGACCGGAGAGCGCAATCCCAAGGCGTCGCCGGCGATCACTGAGAGCGTCACGCCGTCGAGGACGCGCTGTGGAATGGCGCTTGCAGGATAGTGCATGAAGCTCGGCGGGTCGTCCTCGCGGCCATCGGGAAGCGCCACCCAGCTTTGGATGCCATGAATCTTTTCGCCGGCGGCGCGCGCCAGGTGCGGCGTGCGCTCCGAATGCACGATGCCGTGGCCCGCGCTCATCCAGTTGACATCACCGGGGCGGATCTCGCGCACGTTGCCAAGACTGTCGCGATGTTCGAGCGAACCCGAGAACAAGTACGTCACCGTGGCCAGGGCGATGTGCGGGTGCGGCCGCACGTCGATACCCTGACCCGGATCGAATTGCGCCGGACCCAAGTGATCGAAGAAAATGAATGGACCCACCATTTGGCGTCCTTCTGCCGGCAATACCCGGCGAACGAAGAAGCCGCCGAGATCGCGCCGCCGCGCCTCAACCAACTGTAAAATAGCCATGGGCCGCTCGTAAGTAGTATTCGCTGCGCGCATTATGGCATTTGAAGACCGCGCGGCCCGGAAGTTCGAGAGCCGGCAGGCCGAGTGCCGCTGATTTGTCGTTAAACGCTGACAGGGGCCGCCGGTTCTTGAGCGGCTCATGATGATATGTTCGTATGGCGATGATGACCGAGAGTGAGATCTGGACGAAGTGGGAGAGCCAAATTGTCAACGGCACCTTCCCCCTGCGCCGATTTTTGGGTAGATCAAACCACAGCGTTGTATTTCTTACCGAATGCCGCGCGCAGAACCTCGCCCAAGCCGCCATCAAGATCATTCCGGCGGACCCGGCGCGCTCAGAGTCGCAGCTCTCGCGCTGGCAGCTGGCCGCGTCGCTGTCTCATCCGCACTTGATCCGCATCCTCGAAGCGGGGCGCTGCAAGCTCGGGGGACACCCATTTCTTTTCGTCGTCACCGACTATGCCGAGCAAAACCTCGCGCAAATTCTTCCGCATCGGGCTTTGACGGTTGAAGAATTGCGGGAAATGCTCATTCCCACCCTCGATGCCTTGGCTTTCCTACACCGCCAAAATTTGGTGCAAGGTCAGCTGAAACCGTCCAACTTTTTGGTGGTGAATGATCGGCTGCAGCTGGCGAGCGATAGGATTCGCGCGGTGCGTGATGCCGGCGGCGACCTTGCTGGAGACATGCGGGCACTTGGCGCCACCATGGTGGAGGCACTGACCCAGACCCGTCCGGCGCTTAACAATCCTGCACCCGCATTGCCGCCGAGCCTTCCCGCCGGACTCGCGGACGCCGTACAACGATGCTTGAGCCCCGAGCCAGGCAACCGCCCGACCGCTTCCGAGCTGCTCATTCAGATCGATGCCTCCCCCGCGAGGGCTGCGCCGCCGGTGCCGGTGCCCGTGCCTTCTCAAGTGCCCGCACCTCAAGTGCCCGCGCCGCAGACGGCCGCGGCGGCCACACAGGAGCTGCCCCGGCGACCCGCCATCCTTCCGCCGGCAACCCTCACGCCGCATCTGCGCTGGCTCGTACCCGCCGCCGCAGTGGGTCTGGTCTTGCTTGCAGTCTGGGCGGGCGGGCGGCTGTTGCGCAATCACGCCGACTCCGGGCGGCCAATCCCGGAAGCGACTGTTTCACGATCAGTTTCCACACCCCCTGGAACGCCCTCCTCCGCAACCGCCCCAGCGGCGGCGTCGTCGGTGATACACGAAGAAATACCCGCCATCTCGCGCAGCGCGCGCGAATCGATCCGCGGCCAAATAAAAGTCGCGGTTCGCGTGACGGTCGATAGCGCCGGAAATGTCGTCGCCGAGAACCTGGAGCTGCGCGGCTCGAGCCGGTATTTTGCGCGGCTGGCCGCCGATGCGGCGAAGAAATGGAAGTTTGCGCCGGTGCCGGGTCAGCCGCCGCGCGAGTGGCTGCTGCAATTCGAATTCTCCCGCGGCGGCGTCACGGGACAAGCGGTTCCGCGGGCCAAGCAGTAAGGCGTGCTGCACCGCGGCCGCAAGGTCCGGTCATTCCAGGCTGATGGCTTCCGCGCTTGCGATGCGCGCCAGGCGCGGGAAGATGTGCTTGAAGCTGGAAGCGTGCGTCTCCGCTTTGAGATCGGCGCACAGATCCTCGCAGATGACCAGATCGTAGCCGTGCTCGTGCGCGCTGCGCGCGGTGGATTCCACCCCCATGCTGGTGGCGATGCCGCCCAAGGTGATGGTGCGAACCCCGCGGCGCCGCAGCTGCAGATCGAGATCGGTACCGTAGAAGGCGCCCCACTGGCGCTTGGTCACCATTAAATCGGCGGCGTGCAGCGGCTCCGGGAATTCGTCCCAGCCGGGCGGCAAGGCGCGATAGTTGCAACACCAGGGCGGTTGTTTTCGCATCGAGTTGCATGCTATTTCCTCGGCTCCAAGCGCTCGACCCGCGCCGCAACCGCCTGAATGTAATCCAAGGTCTGCCGCTTCGTGCGGCCGACATGAAGGGCATGCGGCAGCAGTTGCCCATGCGTCGCGTCCATCGCAAACGTCGGATGGGTGACCGCCACCGGCGGCAGCGGGGTGGCGGCCTTCATCGACAGGTCGAGACTCATGGCGATTCTCGAGAACGCGTTCGTAGAGTGGTCAGGCATTTCGGAGACCGGCGCGGCGGGAACGGCGGCGGTGAGCGCCTCGGGCGCCGGTTGCGGGAGCATCGAGGCGATCGCGTCGCCGTCGGTTCTCACCGCGGACAAGGAGCAAATCGACTTGAAGGAATTGGCTGCCTGCGCGCGCTTCCCCAGGCTCGCGTCGACGCCGAACAGGTTCATTACCGTTTTGATGATGGAGGTGTGATCGAAGACTTTGCCGGGGAACGCTTGACTGCCGAGTCCTCCCGGCGCAATCCATGGCGAAATCGCGACCGCCGGAACGCGAACACCCAATCGATCGAATGCGAAGCTCTGCGGATGCTCGGCCCGGCCGTGATTCTGCGCTCCGTCATTCGGCGGGATAGCCGCGGGCGGATTCTGGTGATCGAAGAAAGCGCCATGTTCGTCATAGGTGACGATCAACAAGCTTTGAGTCCATACGGGAGAATTTCGTATGGCTTCGTAGACGTATTGTATGAGCGCTTCGCCCGCCGCCATGGAGCCGATCGGGTGCTGGCAATTGCCGTTCGCGAAGCCGTCCGTCGCCAACCCGTAATTGGGCTCGATGAAGGTGTAGTCCACATCGTATCCGTCCGCCAGATCGTCGATGAAGAACTGCTTTTCGCCGACTCTCAGCCAGGAAAACTGCCCGGTGTTCAGCCGGAACGGATCGATCATGTCCTTGATCGCAAGCACCTGCGGAAATAAATCGTCATGATAGACGCGCCAGCTGCGCTTCGCCTGCTGCAAGCAGCTATACAGCGTGCCGTTCGGAAAGCTGAAGCTCAATGAATCGATGGTTTCGCTTTCGATCGTGGTAGCCGCCGCCGGGCTGTTGTCGAGTCCGCCCGAGGAACCCGCGTGCGCGAAAAATCGATTCGGCCAAGTCGGCCCGGGCATCGACGAATACCAGTTGTCGAACAGGAAGTATTGACCGGCCAGCGTGCGCAACACCGGCAGCGCGCCGGCGGCGAATCCCTGCCGGGATACGTTCCAATACGGCTGCTGCGCGAATCCCGACATCGGCGGATCTCCGCCGATTTGCGCCGCTACGTCCTCGAAATCGTGCGGCGGATCGAGCGGCGTCCGATCCGGCGCATCGGCGGTCATTCCCCAGCTTGCATCCGGGGGCGCGAGGCCGCTTCGCCCCGAGAATGCGAACACATGATCGAACGACCGATTCTCGAGCATGAGCACGAAAACATGCTTTATCTCGGCCATGGCGACCCGAGTCTTTCCATAGTCAGCCGATCATACTCGGAGCGAAAATACTTTCTCAACGCGTCCTCGAAGATCTCGCGATGGAGCGCCGCATGCGCGAACAGGGTCATCGACGAATGAAATTTGAGATTGTCGGGATAACCGAGAATCTCTTCGATGGATTGGGCGTGCGCAGCGGTCACCAGCCGCGTGCATTCGAGCAGCCTGCCTCCCAACACGGGATGAGCGGCGTACGCCCCGGCCTCATCCAGGCTGGAAATGGCGTAGCGCTGCGCCATGGCGCTGTTCCCCAGGCCCTTTATCTGCGGGAAGATGTACCACATCCAATGGCTTCGCTTGCGGCCGTGCCGCAGCTCGGTCAGCACCTGCTCGTAAATCTCCCGCTGCGCATCGACGAATCTTTCTAGATCGTAGCGATCGCCGCCGCTCATGCCGGCTCTTCAACCCGCGGGTGTCGTCAGCGCCTTCAAGAACAGATAGTAAAATTCGACGCCGGTGTAGTAAGCGTCGATCTTGAGGCGCTCGTCGCGGCCATGCGCCTTGTCGTCGGCGCGTTCTATGGCCACTCCGCAGATGCCATAACTCGGAATGCCCGCGTTCATGGTGTAAATGCTGTCAGACGCACCGGCTTCCATGATCGGCAGCACCACGAAGCCCGGCCATAACTTGGCGGAAACGCCGCGCAACGAATTCATGACATCGTCGCGCAGCGGCGGCGGCGCCATGGCCTTGCGGTCCGATCCATGATCGGTCAATTCGCCCTTGTCGCTGCGGTAGCGCACCGTGAGTTTGGGATCGTTGAACAGCTTGACCAGCTGCAGGCGGATCTCCTCCTGCGAGTGGCCGGGGAAAATGCGGCAATTCACATTGGCTTCGGCGCGCCCCGGCAGCGCATTGGGAGCATGGCCGCCGCTCAACATGGTCGCCACGCACGTCGTGCGCATGACCGAATTCATGTGGGTGTCCCGCGACAGCCGCGCAACCGCCTGCGCATCGGGCGGCGTGCCTAAGATGGCGCGCAGATCGGCGGCCGTCTGCCCGGTCTCGATCTTGGCCATTTGCGCGAAATACTCGCGCGTGACGGAATTCAGCTCGAAAGGAAAACTGTACTTCTGCAAAGCAGCGAGGGCATCGGCCACGTGGTAGATCGCATTGTCGGGCGTGGGCAGCGAGCTGTGGCCGCCCGGGTTGGTGGCGAGCACCTGAAAGTCGCCGTAGAGCTTCTCGGTTGCCTCGAATCCGACGATCTGCGGCTTGTCCGGCCGCACGCCGCCCGAGTCGGGATTCAACGCATATTCCGCGTCGATGAGCTCGCGGTGGTTCTTGAGCAGCCAGTCGACGCCGTTGGACTTGCCGTTTTCTTCGTCGGCCGTGAGCGCGAGGATGATGTCGCGATCCGGAACGTAGCCCTCCTTTTTCAGGCGGATGAAATCGGTTACCGCGATGGCGTCGCTGTCCTTCATGTCTTGGGTACCGCGGCCGTAGAAATAGCCGTCTTTCTCGACGAACTGGAATGGATCGGTGCTCCAGTCCTCGCGCTTCGCCTCGACCACGTCCAAATGTGCGATGATCAGGACCGGCTTGAGTTTCGAACCCGCCTTGCCGCGATAGCGGGCGACCATGTTGCCTTTGCGATCGTTGGGCCCCAGCACGACCACGTCCGCCTTGGGAAATCCCGCATCGAGCAGACGCTTCGCCATGGCCTCCGCGGCCAGGGTGGTGCTGCCCACCGAATCGGTGGTGTTGATTTCAATCAGCTGCTTAAAAATGTCGTGCGCGTTCTGGCGCGTAACCGAGTCGATTTGCGCATTCGCGGGGCCGGCCGCGTATGCGCACAGGTTGCAAAGAATCGCGGCGGCGCCGGCGGCGAAGATACGATATTTCAAGAAATTTTCTCCCGCGAGTACGAAGATCGAGCCTCAAGCGGACATGCTATCGTAAGCGGCGATTCGGCGCGTGGCGCATTCGCATCCGCAGGGGAGACTCGGCAATGGCTAAAAAAAAGAGCAACGGCCCGGTGACCCGCAGCGCCGCGGAAGCGGCGGTGCAAACCCTGTTGCGCTGGGCCGGCGAAGACCCTCAGCGCGAGGGCCTGCTGGAGACGCCGAAACGGGTGGTGAATGCGTATCGTGACTGGTTTTCAGGCTATTCCACCGATCCCGGCGCCTATCTGCGCCGCACCTTCGAGGAGGTGGAAGGCTACGACGAAATGGTGGTGCTGCGCGACATCTCGTTCGAATCCTTCTGCGAGCATCATATGGCGCCCATTATCGGGCGCGCGCACGTCGGCTATTTGCCGAGCGATCGGGTCGTCGGCATCAGCAAGCTCGCGCGGGTCGTCGACGGCTACGCCCGCCGATTCCAGGTTCAAGAAAAACTCACCGCGCAGATCGCCGGTTGCATCAATGAGGTACTCAAGCCCCGCGGAGTGGGGGTCGTCATCGATGCGGTTCATCAGTGCATGACCACGCGCGGGGTCCACAAGCGCGGGGTGTCCATGGTGACCAGCAAAATGCTGGGGACTTTCCGGGCCGATGCCAGTACCCGCGCCGAGTTCCTGCGCTTCATCGCCATTGAAGGTGCCAACCAAAAGTAGCCGACGGTCGGGCGGGCGCCTAGTTTCTCGCGGGCGGCACTTTGGGCGGCGGGCGCACCGGCACCAACTCGACCGAGAAGCTGTAATTGTGGCGCTCGCCGGGTTGCAGCGCGCCGACGCCGACGACTTGACGGGTGATTTTTTCACCTCTTTCGTTGCTGATCGCGATCACCACGCAGTATTCGCACTGCTCGCCGCGCGCGGGATGATGAATCGTTCCCTCGATGCGCATGGCGGAAATCGCCTGAGCCGCCGGCTCCGCATTGACCGTGTTGAAGCGCAGATGGTGTTGGCACCCCGGGCAGATGTTCGCACTTTGCAAGACCGTGGCCTTGCAGTGCGGACATACCCGGGTCGCGCCGAGTGTGCTCTGGCGAGCGACGCTCATGACACGCTCCTCTAGCCGGCCAGGCTCTTGATTTTGCCCTTCTCGTCTTCCCAGCCGAACTCGACGTGCCCGCGCATCCGCGAGCCGGCCGCCACGGTAATGGAGCCGGCCTTGACGTCCCCGACGATGACGCCGCCCTCGAGCACATCGACCCGCTTCGCGGATTCAATATTGCCCTGCAGTTCGCCGCCGACCACCACGATGCCAGCCAGAACCTGTCCGGTCAGGTGGGCGCCGCTGTCCATGGTGAAGTTGCCGTCAATTCGCACGTCGCCCTTGAAACGGCCCGCCATGCGCACGTTTCCCGAGCCTTCAATCTTGCCTTCGATCGATAGATTCGCGGCAATCACCGACTCTCCGCCCTCGACCGCGGTTTTGGGAGTGGGGCGGCGAGGCGACACGGCCAGCCCCGGGTCGTTGACGGTGCGTTCCGGCGGGCTTCTATCCGGGGCCAAGGCCGATGAGGGAACGGATGAACCCGCAGGGCCGGGCATGGGGTTTTCTTTCCAGAGCGCCATAAAATAACTCTCCCGCTGATGAGTGGCTAAAGCCTACACGCTAACCCCGCCAAATGTCATCGGCCTACTGTCTTTTATTGGAGACGGTAGGATCTGGACGCTCGCGCGCCCGATATAATGATGGGCATTCAAGACAGGGGTGTTAACTTTTGTTTCAACAACTCGAGCGTTTGGTATCCGATTCCATTCTCGGCTTGATGGCTAAATACCGAGCCGATCCTTTCAAGCACAAGGTCGACCTCGGGGTGGGCGTTTATCGCGATTTGTCGGGCAATACGCCCATTCTCGAATGCGTTCGCCGGGCCGAAAGAGAGGTGTTGGCGGCTCAAACGACCAAGGCCTATGTAGGCGCTGCCGGACGCGAGGAATTCAACGTTGCATTGGAGGAATTGGTGCTTGGCGCCGGCCATTCAACCCGTAGGGACCGGCGCGCCCGCACCCTGCAGTGTCCCGGCGGCTGCGGCGCCTTGCGGGTGGGGGCGGAACTCATCAAGGCGGCCGCGCCCAAGGCGATCGTCTATCTCAGCGATCCCACCTGGGGCAATCACGCCCCCTTGCTTGGAGGCTGCGGGCTCAAGCTCGAGCGCTATCCTTACTACGCGGCGCAGGCGCACGAACTGCTCTTCGAGGCCATGCTGCATCGCCTTCAAACGGCATCCGAGGGCGACGTCGTATTGATTCATGCCTGCTGCCATAACCCCACCGGCGCCGATCTCAATGCCGAACAGTGGCAGGCGCTGACCGAGCTGCTGCTGCGGCGCAAGTTGATCCCCTATTTGGACCTGGCGTACCAGGGATTCGGCGCCTCGCTCGAAGCCGATGCCGCTCCCATCCGGATGGTTGCGGACCGCGTCCCCGAAGCGCTCATCGCCGTATCGTTCTCCAAGAACTTAGGTTTGTACCGCGAACGCGTCGGCGGCTTGATCGTCATCAGTGAAACTGCCGCGCGCGCGGACGCCGTGCAGACTCATATGCTGCACATTGCGCGCAGCATCTATTCCATGCCGCCGGATCATGGCGCGGCCATCGCGGCGCGGGTGTTCGCTGAACCGCTTCTGAGACGGCAATGGGTGGAGGAACTCGATGCCATGCGGACGCGAATTCAGGACATGCGTTCGCTATTGGCAAACCGGCTGCGGGAAGCGACGGGCGGCGGCTCTTTCGATTTCATTCGCGCGCAGCACGGCATGTTCTCGCTGCTCGGGGTGCCACCGGACGCAGTCGAACGTCTGCGCGAGAAGCATCACATATACATGACGGCCGACAGCCGCATGAATCTCGCGGGCATCATGCCGCACAATGTGAGTTACGTGGCCGAAGCGTTCGCCGCGGAAAGCGCCGCGGTGGAAGTCTAGCGCTGCCCAGATACGCGGCGGACCGCAACCACGGCGGCCTTAACCGCCCAGCGCCTGATTCAGTGCGGTGACCTCCGCGGCGGAATCCTGCATGACGCTCAAGGTTTTGGACTGATTCATGCCGAGCCGCTTTGCCGCGGGCAGCTCTTGCAGCGTTGCTTCGAGGCCGGCGATATCGGTGCCGTACGAGACCATCAAGACGGCAACTCCGACGACGTCGGTCAAATCGGGAGACTCGAGCTCGGTGCGGGAAAAATCCTCTTGTCCAACCGCCCGCGCCATGTTCTCGGAGAATTTCCAATTCTCCAAAATCGCCTTGCCGATCGAGGGGTACCAATCGTCGATGATTTCCTTCAGCACATCTTCGCTGGCAAACAGCTCCGGATGCCCGGTCGCGCGCGTCAAGATATACAACTTGCCGATGCCATGCATCATGCCGGTGAGCATCGCTTCATCCGGGTTCACGCGGGTACAGGTCCGCGCGAGCACATAGGCGTACGCCGCGACATAGGTGCTGCGTTCCCACAAATCGTTCAGATGCGGCGCGAGACTCGCGAGTTTGTTGGCCTTGCGGATTTGATTCATCGAGAAGGAAATCGAAGCGCTGCGCACCATGTTGTGACCGATGCGCGCGATGGCGGTGCGCAGGTCGGTGACGTTTTTGCCGCTGCGATTGATCGCGGCCGAATTCGCGATGCGCAGCAGTCGCGCCGCCAGCGCCGGCTCCGATCCCACCACGCGCACGATTTGTTCAACCCGCGTATTCGGATCGGACAGGATACGCCTGACCTGCAGCGCTATTTCCGGGAACGACGGCAGGTCGACGTGACCGCCCGATAATTCTTCGGCCAGGCTGCGTATGAAATCAAAAGCGGTGCTGGATGCTGATTGCACAGGACTTAAAGGATCGGCCGAATTGCCTCATTCTTGAGGGTCATATTGCATCAAACCCGGCAAATACCCTATTTTTTCGACACCGAGGGCCGGCTCGCGAACCGCTGCTGCACTTCGCCGTTGCGCGAAATTTCGCTGAAGCGCCCGGCGCTGTAGCGCGCGACCACGTGGCGCCAGAATGCCACCGAACCGGGGTGGCGCAGGTATTCGACGATTTCCCAATCGCCCGCGAAGCGGTCGAATATCAAGGTCGCGGCATCGCGGCCGATTCCCGCGCGCCGGTACTGCATGCGCACGAAGAATTCCGACATGCGGTAATCCGCTGCTTTTTCCCCGGCCTTCGGAATGCGCGGACGGGTGACCAGCGCGAATCCCACGGAATCATTTCCCTTGAGAATCAGCAGCGGGTGCGATTGATCGTTGGAGAACCAGTTGGCGAAAATCTCTGCTTCGTGCGGGTTGTTCGCCCCGATGACCGAAAACAATCCGGTATTCAGATCAGCCAAGGATTCGATGTACTCGCCGTAGACACTCTGGATCCACTGGCGATCCTGTTTCGAATGTCTGACGTCGCGAATACTGACAAGCAACGAAACTTCACCCTCGATCTAAAAAAGACACAGCCCGGACGAACATGCCTGACGGCAGCCCGCCCGGGCTTGTGGGATCAGCTAACTCCGAATTACTGCTTTTTCGCAGCTGACGCTGCACTGGCAGCCGCATCGGCGGCGGCGCTCGCAGCAGCAGCCGAATCAGCGGCGGAAGAGGCAGCGGCATCCGCGGCAGGCGCAGCGGCAGGCGGAGGAGGAGGAGCAGCGGCCGGGGCAGGAGCCTCGGTCTTGCTGCCGCAAGCACTCAGCATGAATGCAGCGACAAAGGCGGTCAGAGCAAGTTTGGTCTTCATCTATCGATACCCCAGAAATTATAAAGGTAAAAAATTAGGCCGAGCGTGTTGTTTTGGGCCTATACCCAAATGTCCCGGCTGATTTTAGAGTGTTTTGGCGCAATTTCATATCTCTTTCGCCTACACCGTCAGCCCTATAACGCAGGAATTCGCAGCCGGGGTTAAGCTTGGCAGGCCGTGTGAGCATTCTGGCGCGCGGGCGCATAATTCAGCCGACATTTTCAGCTCAGGAGCTCAAGGTGAGCGATTCCAGTCTTGATCAGCTATTCGCCGCCCACTTGGGCTCACTCATGGGCCGCACCGATCGCGCGCTGGCCGCGACCGGATTCGATGCCCTGGTGGTGCATTCCGGACGGCCGCCGCTGCAATTTCTCGACGATCAAGACTATCCCTACAAGGTCAATCCGCAGTTCAAGGCGTGGGTACCCATTGTTGATAATCCGCGCTCCATCCTGGTGTACCGGCCGGGAGCGCCCCCAACGGTCCTGTTCCATCAACCCAACGACTACTGGCATAAAGCGGCGAACCTGCCGAGCGCTCCTTGGACGGCCGCCGTCCATTTGATCGCGATCGAGGACGACTCGAAGGCCGCGCACCATTGGGACGGATTGGGGCGGGTTGCCTTTTTGGGTCCTGAAGCCGCGGCCCAAGGGGTGGCGCCGGAGTGCCTGAACCCCAAGGCACTGTTGACGCTGCTGGACTTCGAGCGAGCCGTCAAAACGCCCTATGAGCTGGCTTGCCTGCGAAAAGCCAATGAGATGGGCGCGCGCGGCCATGCGGCCGCGCTCGCGGCATTTCACCGCGGCGGCTCCGAGTACGAGGCGCATATGAGCTACCTGGCGGCGTGCCGGCAGCGCGAAGAGGAGATGCCTTACAACAATATCGTGGCCTACAACGAGCATGCGGCGGTTCTGCACTACCAGCACCTCGAGCGCACCGCGCCCTCCCCTCTGCGTTCTTTTTTGATCGATGCCGGCGCCCAATACCGCGGTTACGCGGCGGACATCACCCGCACTTATTCGCGCGGCGCCGGGCGCTTCGCCGATCTCTGCAAGGCCATGGACAAAGCGCAATTGGCGCTCTGCGACGAGATCGTGGCGGGCCGCGATTACCGCGACGTGCACCTGTCGGCGCACCGGATCTTGGGCGACGTGATGCAGAAAGTCGGCCTCACCCGATTGCCCGGGCAGGCGGCCTTGGAAAACGGCGTCACCGCCGTGTTTTTTCCGCACGGCATCGGGCACCTCTTGGGTCTTCAGGTACACGATGTCGGCGGGGTCATGGGCGATGCCAAAGGACATGAGCGCGAGCGCCCCAAAGGCCATCCCTATTTGCGCCTGACGCGCATGCTCGAACCCGGCGTGGTGGTGACTGTGGAACCCGGCATCTACCTGATCGAGTCATTGCTCGCCGCGGCGCACGCGGATGAGCGGCGCGCCCATATCGACTGGGCGGTCGTCGATGAATTGAAGCCTTACGGCGGAATTCGGATCGAAGACAATGTCGCGGCGACGGCGGGCAAGCCCGAAAACATGACTCGAGACGCATTTGCACGAGTCGTTGCCGCGCAAGGCGCGGCGGCATAAGGCTTATCTTAAGCGGCGGCTTTCTTGCGCCGCTTCGGCTTCGACTGCGGCTCGTCGTCTGCGGCGTCCGCGGCTTTCTTCGCCTTGGACTTCTTGGGCTCCGCCTTCGGTGCCTTGGCAGCCTTCTTGTCTTCCTTCTTTTCGGTCGCGACCGGGGCGGAATCCACCAACTGCATCAGAGCCATGTCGGCCGAATCGCCTGGCCGCGGTTCCATCTTGAGGATTCGCGTGTAGCCGCCGGCGCGCGCTTTGAAGCGAGGTCCCAAGTCCTCGAACAACTTCACCACCACGGCGTCATCGCGCAAGCGCGAGTGCGCCAGGCGCCGCAAGCCGATGGAGTCCACTTTGGCCATGGTGATCAAAGGCTCGACCACGCGGCGCAGCTCCTTGGCTTTCGGCACAGTGGTGCGAATGGTCTCGTGCTGCAGCAGCGAAGTCGCCATGTTGCGCAACATCGCATGGCGATGGGAGGCATTTCGCGATAGCTGACGCCCGCTGTTTCTGTGACGCATAGTCTTCTCTCAACCGTTGATCGCTAATTCAAATACCGTCGCGCTCGTCGTCGCGCTTCAATCCCGGCGGCGGCCAATTGTCGATGCGCATTCCGAGCGTCAAACCATGGCTCTCCAGAACTTCTTTGATCTCCGTCAAGGACTTCTTGCCGAGATTCGGCGTACGCAGCAGTTCAACTTCGGTGCGTTGCACGAGATCGCCGATGTAGTGGATGTTCTCGGCCTTCAGGCAGTTGGCGGAGCGCACCGTGAGCTCCAGCTCATCCACCGGGCGCAGCAGGATCGGATCGAATTGCGTTTCGGTGGCCTTGGTGGTCGATTCATCCTGACCTTGTAGATCAACGAAGACCGAGAGCTGGTCTTTGAGGATGCCGCCGGCTCGGCGGATCGCCTCTTCGGGGTCGATCGTGCCGTTGGTTTCGATGTCGAGGATGAGCTTGTCCAAATCGGTGCGCTGTTCGACGCGCGCGCTCTCGACGTTGTATGTCACTTTGCGCACCGGGCTGAACGAGGCGTCCAGCTGCAGGCGGCCGATGGCGCGGGTCTGCTCCTCGAAGGCCATGCGTTGTGCCGCGGGACGATAGCCGCGGCCGCGCTCGACCTTGAGGGACATCGACAACTCGCCGGCCTTGGTCAAATTCGCGATGACCAGGTCCGGATTCAATATCTCGATGTCGTGATCCCCGGCGATGTCGCCGGCGGTCACGGGCCCGGGACCCTTTTTGTGCAGGCGCACTTCGGCAACATCGCGCGTGTGCATGCGGATCGCCACCGCCTTCAAGTTCAGCAAAATGTCGACCACGTCCTCTTGGACGCCTTCGATCGCGGTGTACTCGTGCAGCACGCCCTCGATCTCGATCTCGGTGATCGCCGCCCCCGGCAAGGAGGACAGCAGTACTCGGCGCAGCGCATTTCCCAGCGTGTGCCCGAAACCGCGTTCAAACGGTTCGATCACGATGCGGGCATGGCGCGGCGACACGGGTTGCACCTTGACGACCCGCGGTTTCAAAAACTCATTGATTGATCCCTGCATAATAGAGTTCACCTTTGACTAAACCTTGAGACGGCGCAGCGAAGCGCTGCGCCGCATTACAATTGCTGCTTGCCGGTTGCTACTTGGAATACAACTCGACCACCAGGCTCTCGTTGATGTCCGGCAGAATCTCCTGACGATCCGGAACGGATTTCAAAATTCCGGAGAACTTCTTATCGTCGACCTCGACCCAATCGGGAAACCCGACCTGAGTCGCAATGGTCAGAGCCGCGGTGACGCGTGTCTGCTTCTTGGCGCGTTCGCGCAAGTTGATCACATCGCCCGCCTTGCACTGATAGGACGCGATATTGACGAGCTTGTCGTTGACCGACACGCCCTTGTGACTCACCAATTGGCGCGCCTCGGCGCGCGTGGCCGCGAAGCCCATGCGGTACACCACGTTGTCCAGACGGCATTCCAGGAACTGCAGCAAGGTTTCGCCGGTCGCGCCGGGACGGCCCGCGGCCTTCTGGTAATAGTTTCTGAACTGGCGCTCCAAGACCCCGTACATGCGGCGCAGCTTCTGCTTCTCGCGCAGCTGCAGACCGTACTCCGACAGGCGCTGCTTGCGCTCGCTCTTCACGCCGCCGGGCGGCACCTCGAGCTTGCATTTCGACTCGAGCGGCTTCACGCCGCTCTTCAGGAACAGGTCGGTTCCCTCGCGACGGGATAGCTTGCACTTCGGACCGGTATATTTTGCCATTGCGAACCTTTTAAACGCGACGCTTCTTGGGCGGACGGCAGCCGTTATGCGGTATCGGCGTAACGTCTTCGATGTTGGTGATCTTCAACCCGCAGCCGTTCAAGGCGCGCACCGCGGACTCGCGGCCGGGACCCGGCCCCATGACCCTGACTTCCACGTTCTTGACGCCATGCTCCTGGGCCGCGGTGCCCGCGCGCTCGGCGGCGACCTGCGCCGCGAACGGCGTCGACTTGCGCGAACCGCGGTAACCGCAGCCGCCGGAAGTCGCCCATGACAGGGTGTTGCCCTGCCGGTCGGTGATCGTGATGATCGTGTTGTTGAACGAGGCGTGCACGTGCGCGATCGCATCGAGCACGTTCTTGCGCACCTTTTTGCGCGCGGGTTTTGCACCGGGCGCGGCGGCCGCGGCGGCCTGCTGCGCGTTTTGCTTTTGATCAGCCATTAATACTTCCTAGGCGCTGCGCCATTTCCCAGGCGCTGCGCGCCACCTTTAAACGGGGTCGAGGCGACCCCGAACGAAAAAACTTTACCCAAGCCTCTAGACCTTGCCCGGCGGCGCATTCATTTTGACCGCTTGCTTGCGCGGACCTTTGCGCGTGCGCGCGTTGGTGCGCGTGCGCTGTCCGCGCATCGGCAGGCCCTTGCGGTGCCTGATGCCGCGATAGCAGCCCAAATCCATCAAACGCTTGATGTTCATCGACACTTCGCGGCGCAGATCGCCCTCGACCGCGAACTTCGCGACCTGCGAGCGCAGCGACGCCACTTCGGCATCGGTCAGGTCCTTCACTTTCACGTGATACTTCACGCCCGCGGCATCGCAAATGCGCGCGGCCCGGCTGTTGCCGATGCCGAATATGTGAGTCAGTCCGATGACGACATGCTTGTTCATCGGTATGTTGATGCCGGCGATACGCGCCATCTACTTCTCCACCCGCGCCCTCGAAAAAAAGCGCGCTAGTATATTAGAAAATCCCTTATAAATCAATTAGTCTTCCTAGGCGCTACACGCCAACTTTCAACGGGCCGAGGCGACCCGACTGAAAGGCGCGCTGCGCGCGAAAAAAATTCACTTACCCTTGCCTCTGCTTGTGACGGGCATCGGAGGAACAAATGATGTAAACGATGCCGCGCCGCCGCACGACTTTGCAGTTCTTGCAGATCTTTTTGACGGAAGGACGAACTTTCATTTCTTAGCTCCAATGCCTCGAAGGCTGGCCTTTTTCATCAGGCCCTCGTATTGCTGCGACATCATGTGCGATTGCAGCTGCGCGACGAAATCCATGACTCCGACCACGATGATCAAGAGAGAGGTGCCGCCGAACTGAAACGGAATGGCCGGGTTCACCATGCGAATAATTTCCGGCAACAAGCACACCGCCATGATGTACAAGCCGCCCCACAGCGTCAGACGGGTCAGCACCTTGTCCAGGTATTCGCCCGTCTGCAAGCCTGGGCGGATGCCCGGAATGAAGGCGCCCGCCTTCTTCAGGTTCTCGGCCGTATCGCGGGCGTCGTACACCAGGGCGACGTAGAAAAAGGCGAATCCGATCACCAACAGGCCGAACAACACGACGTGCAGCGGTTGACCGTAATTGAGGATGGCCGCGATCTTTTGCAAGGTCCGCTGGATCACATTCGGATTGGGGCTGTTGCCGAAAAACTGGGCGACCGTGGCCGGAAAGACCAGCAAGCTCGAGGCGAAAATCGGCGGGATGACGCCCGCCATGTTCAATTTGAACGGCAGATGGGTGCTTTGCCCCTGCATCATGCGCCGCCCCACCTGACGCTTGGCATAGTTCACTTGGATCTTGCGCTGCGCGCGCTCGACGAACACGCAGAACAGCGTGACCAAGCCCACCACCACCACGATGAGGGCCACGACCAGGGCGTTCATTTCGCCGGTTCGCACCATCTCCAGCGTGTTGCCGATGGCGCGCGGCAGACCGGCGATGATGCCCGCAACGATGATCATGGTGATGCCGTTGCCGATGCCGCGCTCGGTGATCTGCTCGCCGAGCCACATGACGAACAGAGTGCCGGTGGTGATCGAAACGGTGGCGACGAACAAGAATTGCGGGCCGGGACTCGGCACCAAATTGCTGCCGGAATTCTGGATGGCGAGCGCCGCGCCGAAACCCTGGAACGCGGCGAGCCCCACGGTGCCGTAGCGCGTGTATTGCATCAGTTTGCGCCGGCCGGATTCGCCGTCCTTGCGGATCTGATTCCACGGCGGGTACACCATCGAGGCCATTTGCACGATGATGGACGCCGTGATGTAAGGCATCACGTTCAGCGCGAAAATGCTGAAACGCTGCAAAGCGCCGCCGGAAAACATGTTGAACATGCCGAGCAGCGTGCCGTTCTGCGTGGAGAAGAACGCGGCGAATTTGGCCGCATCGATACCCGGAACGGGAATGAAGGTGCCGATCCGATACACAATGAGCGCGCCCACCAGGAACAGCAGCCGCTTGCGCATTTCGGCGAAGCGGGTGATATCCCCTAAGGCGGCGGCAGGATTGGTAGCGGATGTAGCCACGGGTATGCGCTCTTAGCCCCTTAAGCCTCGAATTTTCCGCCGGCGGATTCGACGGCGCTCTTGGCACCCTTGGTCGCCGTGATGACCTTGTCCTTGATGGCGAAAGGCTTCGTGACCTTGCCCGACAAAATGATCTTGACCCGCTTGGTGTTCTCGGGCACGAGATTCGCCTCGATGAGTCCCGCCAGCGTCACATCGGCGCCCGCAACGCGCATCAGATCCGACAAGGTCAGTTCGGCGCGCGATGCTTGCATCGCCGAGCGAAAGCCGGTTTTCGGCAAACGCCGCTGCAGCGGCATTTGGCCGCCTTCGAAGCCGACCTTGTGATAGCCGCCCTTGCGCGCGCGCTGTCCCTTGACGCCGCGGCCGCAGGTCTTGCCCTGGCCGGCGGACGCGCCGCGGCCCACCCGCAAGCGGGTTCGTTTGGAGCCGGCGCCCGGCTTGATCGTGTTCAATCTCATCAGACCTTCCCCAATGCCGGCTCGACCTTGAGCATATGACTGGCCCTATTGAGCATGCCGCGATTGGACGGCGTATCCGCCACCACCACGCTGTGCCCGATCCGGCGCAGCCCCAAGCCCTTGACCGAATTGCGGATATTGGCGAGTTGCCCATATACGCTCTTGACCAGAGTCACCCTGATCGACTTATCCTCGCCCGCCTTTGGCGCGTGTGCTTTGCTGGCCATGATTAACCTACGATTTCTTCGACGGACTTGCCGCGCTTCGCGGCGATGTCATCGGGGGTACGCAGTTTGGCCAGAGCGTCCATCGTGGCGCGCACTACATTGATCGGATTGCGCGAGCCATAGCTCTTGGCCAACACGTTGCGCACGCCGGCGCACTCGAACACCGCGCGCATGCCGCCGCCGGCGATCACGCCCGTGCCGTCCGCGGCCGGCTGCATATAGACCCGCGTGGTCCCATGCCGTCCTTTGACAGCGTAGAACAGGGTTTCGTTCTTCAAAGACACGCTGACCAGGCTCTTGCGGGCCTGCATCATCGCCTTGGAAATCGCGACCGGCACCTCGCGCGCCTTGCCATAGCCGAAGCCGACCCGGCCGGCGCCATCGCCGACCACGGTGAGCGCGGTAAAGCCGAATTGCTTACCGCCCTTGACCACCTTCGCGACTCGGTTCACGGCGACCAGCTTCTCTAGCAGGTCATCGCCGGACATCGGTTTTTCTGTTCTCGCCATATGCCTTAGGAACCTTTAAGTTAGAACTCGAGACCCGCTTCGCGAGCGGCCTCTGCCAGCGCCTTGACGCGCCCGTGATACATGAAACCGGAACGGTCGAACGCCACCTTGCCGATGCCCAAGGCCTTGGCGCGTTCCGCAATGGCGCGGCCGACGGCTTTGGCGGCTTCGATGTTGCCGGTGGTTTTCAATTCCCCGCGCACGTCCTTCTGCAAGGTCGAGGCGGCGGCCAGAACCTTGTCGCCTTCCGGCGCGATGATCTGCGCATACATATGCTGCGGCGTGCGATGAACCGACAGGCGCATCGCGGCCAGTTCCTTGATCTTTACCCGGCCCCGCAGCGCGCGGCGCAAGCGGGTGTCTTGTTTGGTCAATTTCATGATTACTTCTTCTTCGCCTCTTTCAGCGAAATCTTCTCGTCGGAGTACTTCACGCCCTTGCCCTTGTAGGGCTCCGGCGGCCGAAAACCGCGGATTTCCGCGGCGGTCTGGCCGACGCGTTGCCGGTCGATTCCCTTGACGATGATCTCGGTCTGGCTCGGCGTCTCGATGGTGATGCCGTCCGGAATCGCAAAATTGATGAGATGCGAATAACCCAGAGTCAGCGTCAAGCTCTTGGCCTGCACCGCGGCGCGATAGCCGACGCCCACCAGTTCAAGCTTCTTTTCGTAACCCTTGGTCACGCCCAGCACCATGTTGGCAAGATGCGCGCGCGTCGAACCGGCGATGGCATTCATGCCCTCCGCCGCGGTGTCCGCCTGCACCTCCAAGTGCTTGTCTTGCTGCACGACCTTGACGCCGCTCTTCAGCGGCAGCGTCAGCGAGCCTTTTGCGCCCTTCAGTGTCACGCCTTCGGCGCCGATCGTGGCGGTGACGCCCTGCGGCAGATCGACCGGCATTTTTGCAACTCGAGACATAGTTGAACCTACCTAGCACTTATTGAACGACGAACAACACTTCGCCGCCGGTGCCGGCCGCGCGCGCTTGCTTGTCGGACATGATGCCCTGCGGTGTCGAAACCACGGCAACGCCCAAACCGCCCAACACCTTCGGCAGCTCATCCTTGCCGCGGTAAATTCTCAAGCCCGGGCGGCTGATGCGCTCGATGCGGTCGATGACGGGACGGCCGTCGTGATACTTCAATTCGATGGACAGCGTGCTCTTGGCGCCGGTGCTGTCGACGCCGAAGTCCGCGATGTAGCCCTCGGCCTTCAGCACCTTGAGAATGGCCACCTTGAGTTTCGAGGCGCCCATGCCCACGGTCGGCTTGCCTGCGGATTGCGCATTGCGAATACGCGTCAGGAGATCGGCAATTGGATCAGTCATGCTCATAGTGCGCGCCTCACCAACTCGCCTTCGACAGGCCTGGAATCTCGCCGCGGTTGGCCGCTTCGCGCAGTTTGGTGCGCGCCAAGCCAAATTTGCGGTACACGCCGCGCGAGCGGCCGGTGATTGAGCAGCGATTGCGCTGCCGGGTAGCTCCCGCATCGCGCGGCTGCTTCTGCAGTGCGACTTGCGCGGCTTCGCGAGCCTCCGGCCCGGTCTGCGGGTCGCGGATCAGCTCTTTGAGCTCAGCGCGCCGCTTGGCGAATTTCTTCGCTATCTTGAGGCGTTTCTTCTCGCGCATGAGCATATTCGTCTTGGCCATGGGCTACCTACTTGCGGAACGGAAAGTTAAAGGCTTCGAGCAGCGCGCGCCCGTGCTTGTCATCGCGCGCCGACGTGGAGATGGTGATGTCCATGCCACGAATCTGATCGATCTGGTCGTACTGGATCTCGGGGAAAATAATCTGCTCCTTGACCCCCAGGCTGTAGTTGCCGCGGCCGTCGAAGGAACGGGTGCTGATGCCGCGAAAATCCCGGATGCGGGGAATGGCGATGCTCACCAAGCGGTCGAGAAATTCGTACATGCGATCGCCGCGCAGGGTCACCTTGCAGCCGATCGCCTGGCCATCGCGCACCTTGAAGGTCGCCACCGACTTCTTGGCTTTCGTGACGGCCGGCTTCTGGCCGGTGATCTTCGCCATGTCGGCGGTGGCCGCATCCATGACCTTCTTGTCGGCCACGGCTTCGCCCACGCCCATGTTGACGGTGATCTTCAAGATCCGCGGCACTTCCATGGTGTTCTTCAGCTCGAGCTTCTGCTTGAGCTCCGGCACGATCTTTTCGTTGAAAATCTGTTTGAGTCTTGCTGCCATAAATTACCCGTTACTTCGCGTCGACCATTTCTTTGTTCGACTTGAACAGGCGCACCTTGCGGCCGTTCTCGAGCGACTTGAACCCGATCCGGTCGCCCTTTTGCGTCGCCGGATTGAAAACCATCACGTTCGACACATGCAGCGGCGCCTCGGTCTCGATGATGCCGCCCTGCACGCCCAACTGCGGATTGGGCTTCTGATGCCGCTTGGACATGTTGAGTCCCTCGACGCGCAGGCGGTCATCCGCCAGCACTTCGATCACGGCGCCTTTGCGCCCTTTGTCGCGGCCGGCGATCAAGATCACCGTGTCGCCTTTGCGGATCTTCTTCATCACAGCACCTCGGGCGCGAGCGAGATAATCTTCATGAACTGCACGTTGCGCAACTCGCGCGTCACCGGTCCGAAAATACGCGTGCCGATGGGCTCGAGCTTGTTGGTCAGGAGCACCGCGGCATTGGTATCGAAGCGGATCAGCGATCCATCGGGGCGCCGCACGCCGCTCTTGGTGCGCACCACCACGGCGTCGTACACCTCGCCTTTCTTCACCTTGCCGCGCGGGATCGCATCCTTGACGCTGACTTTGATGACATCGCCGACCGCCGCGTACCGGCGCTTCGAGCCGCCCAGCACCTTGATGCACATCAAGCGCTTGGCGCCGCTGTTGTCGGCCACATTCAATATGGTTCGCATTTGGATCATTGGCAGCGGCCCCTCATTCCGACGCGGGCGCGATCTACGACGCGCACCAACACCCAAGATTTGCGGCGCGACATGGGACGGCACGGCTTGATCGCGACCGTGTCGCCTTCCTTGCATTCGTTGCCCTCGTCGTGCGCCAGCAGCTTGGTCGTGCGGCGAATGTACTTGCCGTAAGTCGGATGCTTCACCAGACGCTCGACCGAAACCGCGATGGTCTTGTCCATCTTGTGGCTGACCACCTTGCCCGTCAGCAAACGCTGGCCGGCAACGGGCGCGGCGCCGGGCGCGGCTTCTCGAGTTGATCCTGCTTCGGTCGACATCACGAATTCCTCATGCGCTTCGCGCAAATTGCCATGCGCTTCGCGCAACCTTCGAGGAGGCCGAAGCGGCCTCGTCCGATTGAGTGCTCAGAAAGAGTGCATTCAGTCATTTGCGCACCTGCGCCGCCTGGGCCAGCACCGTCTTTACTCGCGCGATATTCTCGCCGCACCTTCGAAAATTGATCCGGCTTCGCCGCCTGTCCCGTCGCGCGCGCCATGCGCAGATTGAACTGTTCACGGCGCAGCTTGAGCAGTTCCTCGCCGAGATCTTTGGGCGCTTTCGCGCGCAAATCTTTCGCCTTCATGTACGCACCTTCATGATCTGACCTGCGCTTGACGAATGCCGTCGACACCGAGAGCTTCGCGGACGCCAGGCGAAACGCCTCGCGCGCGATCGTCTCGCTCATGCCTTCGATCTCGAACAGCACTTTGCCGGGCAGCACCCGCGCCACCCAGTACTCGACGTTGCCCTTGCCCGATCCCATGCGCACTTCCAGCGGCTTCTGGGTGATCGGCACATCCGGAAATACGCGGATCCAAATGCGGCCGCCGCGCTTCACATGGCGCGAAATGGCGCGGCGCGCCGCCTCGATCTCGCGCGCCGTCATGCGGCAACGATTGGTTGCCTTCAGGCCGAACTCGCCGAACGCCACGGTGTTGCCGCGCTGCGCGCTGCCGGAGATCTTGCCTTTGAATTGTTTGCGGAACTTGGTCCGCTTTGGCTGCATCATGCGTAGATATCCTGATCAAGTCGCGGCCGGCGCCGCGGGTTCAGCGGATTTCGCGACCGCCGCGGCAGCTGCGGCATCGGCCTCGGCTTCCACGGCCTCTTCCGCCGGTTTGTCGAACACTTCGCCCTTGAAGATCCAGACCTTGATGCCGATCACGCCGTAGGTGGTTTGCGCTTCGGCGAGGCCGTAGTCGATGTCGGCGCGAAACGTGTGCAGCGGCACCCGGCCCTCGCGGTTGGTTTCGGTACGCGCGATTTCAGAGCCGTTCAAGCGCCCCGAAATTCGCACCTTGATGCCGAGCGCCCCGGAACGCATGGTGTTGGTGACGGCGCGCTTCATCGCGCGGCGGAACATCACGCGCTTTTCCAATTGCTGCGAGATTCCTTCGGCCACCAGTTTCGCATCGAGTTCGGGCTTTCTGATTTCCGCGATGTTCAGGCGCACATCGTTCATGCCCATCCCTAAGATCTTGGCGACGGCGGTGCGGAGCTTCTCGATGTCCTCGCCCTTCTTGCCGATCACGATTCCCGGCCGCGCGGTATGAATGGTGATGTTCGCGCGCCTGGCGGCCCGCTCGATGTGGATGTTGCTCACCGACGCATCCGCCAACTTCTTGTTCAGAAATTTGCGCACCAGGAAATCGGTGTGGATGTTTCCGGCAAAATTCTTCGTGTGCGCATACCACTTCGACGACCAGTCGCGCGTGATGCCTAGACGAATACCAATCGGATTTACTTTCTGACCCATTAGGCCTCTCGCTTGCCGTCGGACACTTGAACCAGGATATGACTGTTGCGCTTGGCGATGCGCACGCCGCGGCCCTTGGCGCGGGCGTGAAAGCGCTTGAGCATCGGCGCCGGATCGACCTCGACGCGCGTCACTTTCAAATCATCGACATCGGCGTTGAAATTGTTGTAGGCATTGGCGATCGCGGAATCCAATACCTTGAGCACGATCTTCGCGCCTTTCTTCGGCATGAATTTCAAGGTATTGACCGCGAGCGTGGCTGACTTGCCGCGAATCGTGTCGACCACCAAGCGGCATTTCTGCGGCGAGATGCGTGCGTAGCGCAATACTGCTTTGGTCTGCATGGCTATTCCGCCACCGTGACTTTCTTGTCGCCGGAGTGCGCCTTGAAAGTGCGCGTGGGAGCGAACTCGCCGAGCTTGTGGCCGACCATGTTCTCCGACACGAGCACCGGCACGTGCAGCCGGCCGTTGTGCACGGCGATGGTCAGCCCGACCATGTCGGGAATGACCATGGAACGGCGCGACCAGGTCTTGATCGGACGGCGATCATTCTTTTGGCTGGCGGTTTGCACTTTCTTGGCGAGGTGCAAATCCACGAACGGGCCTTTCTTGAGCGAACGAGGCACTTTGAGTATCTCCAGTCTTAGATTCGTTTGTTCTTGCGGCGCTGAACGATCATGCCGTCGGTGCGCTTGTTGCGGCGCGTCTTCTTGCCCTTGGTCTGCAGGCCCCATGGGCTCACCGGATGCGGATTTCCTTGACCGGATTTGCCTTCGCCGCCGCCGTGGGGGTGATCGACCGGATTCATCACGACGCCGCGCACCGTCGGGCGAACGCCCAGCCAGCGCACCGCGCCGGCCTTGCCGAAGACGCGCAGGTTGTGCTCGTCGTTGCCGACTTCGCCGATCGTCGCGCGGCAGTCGACGTGAACCTTGCGCATTTCGCCCGACTTCAAGCGCAGACTCGCATAAACGCCTTCACGCGCCGCGAACTGCGCCGAAGCGCCGGCGCTGCGCGCCATCTGGCCGCCCTTGCCGACTTTCAATTCGATATTGTGAACCGTGCTGCCCACCGGAATGTGGCGCAACGGCATGGCATTGCCGGCCTTGATGGGCGCATCCGAGCCGGAGCGGATTTCATCGCCGGCCTTCACGCCCTTGGGCGCCAGGATGTAGCGGCGCTCGCCGTCCTTGTAGAGCACCAACGCCAGATGCGAGGTGCGGTTCGGATCGTATTCGAGACGTTCGACCACGCCCGGAATTCCGTCCTTGTCGCGCAAGAAATCCACCATCCGATAGCGCTGCTTATGGCCGCCGCCGATGTGCCGCGTGGTTTGCCGGCCCGAGTGATTGCGCGCGCCGGTGCGGTTTTTCTTGACGGTGAGGGACTCGACCGGTCCGCCCTTGTGCAGGTGCGAGCGGTCCACTTTGACTACGAAGCGCGTGCCCGGTGAGGTCGGCTTCATCTTGATGAGTGCCATGGCCTTATCCTTTATTTCGCCGAGGCGCCGGTGAAGTCGATCGACTGACCGTCGGCCAGTCGTACATAGGCCTTCTTGAAGCCGTTGCGCTTGCCCGGCATGTTCTTGAAGCGCCGCGTCTTGCCGGGACGGTTCAACAGATTGACGCCCTCGACCTTGACCTCGAACATGAGTTCGACGGCGCTTTTGACTTCGGCCTTCGAGGCATCGTCGCGCACGCGAAACACATATTGGTTGGCCTTTTCGGCCACGGTCGCCGCCTTCTCGGAGACATGCGGCTGAATCAGCACGGTCATCAATCGTTCTTTGTTCATGCTGCGCCTCCGAGACGCTGATCCAGCAACTTCAAGGCGCCCACGGTGGCAACCACCTTGTCGTGCTTGACCAAGCTCAGCGGGTCGAGAGCCGACACCGCCATCACTTCGACGTGCGGAATGTTGCGCGCCGCCAGGAACAACTTCTCCTCGTAGGCCTCGACCAAAATGAGCGCGCGGCTCAAGCCGAATTCCGCCAACTTGCTGACCAGCAGTTTGGTGCGCGGCGCGGAAAGCTCGATCGACTCGACGGCGACCAAACGATCGTCGCGGACCAATTGCGACACCATGGTTTGCATGGCGGCGCGATACATCTTGCGGTTGACCTTCTGCGAGAAGTCGCGCGGCTTGGCCGCGAACGCGCGTCCGCCGCCGACCCAGATGGGGCTGCGAATCGAACCGGCACGCGCCTGACCCGTGCCTTTTTGACTCCACGGCTTCTTGCCGCCGCCGCGCACTTCGGCGCGGGTCTTTTGCGCCTTGGTGCCGGAGCGGCCGGCGGCCATATAGGCGGTGACAACTTGGTGCACCAACGCTTCGTTGTAGTCGCGCCCAAAGGCGGCATCCGACAACTGAATCTCGCTGGCCGGTTTGGCGTTTTTTAGCTGGACTTTCATGAGATCTACTTCTTCTCAGCTTTGGCCGCTGCGCCGGCCTTCGGCGCGGCGCCCTTGGGAGCGGCGCAGCCGCCCTTGGCGGCGACGGGGGCCTTGTTAGGCATCAATTTCTGACGCCGCGCCTGGCCCTTCGCCTTGACCGACGGCTTGACGATGACGCGGCTGCCTTCCGCACCCGGCACGGCGCCGCTGATCAGCAGCAGGTTGCGCACGGCATCCACTTCAACGATCCGCAGGTTTTCGATGGTGCGGTTGCGCATGCCCATATGACCCGACATGCGCTTGCCTTTGAATACGCGGCCCGGGGTCTGGCGCTGGCCGATGGAACCAGGCGCGCGGTGCGACACGGAATTTCCATGCGTTTTCATGCCGCCGGCGAAATTATGCCGCTTCATGGTGCCCTGAAAGCCCTTGCCGACCGTGGTGCCGGTGACATCGACGATCTGCCCGGCCTTGAACATGTCGACCTTGATTTCGCCGCCGGTCGCGAGCTCCTCGCCTTCACCCTTGCCTAAGCGGAATTCCTGAGAGGTGTAGCCGGCGGCCACATTGGCCTTGGCGAAGTGGCCGGCAAGCGCCTTGGGTATGCGCGAAGGACGGCGGCTGCCAATGGTGACCTGGACCGCGCGATAACCGTCGATTTTGTCGTTTTTGACCTGCGAGATGCGATTCGGTAACGCCTCGACCACCGTCACGGGGACAGTAACACCGGCGTCGGTGAACACTCGGGTCATGCCGCATTTGCGGCCAACCAGACCAATGGACATTGTCAATCCTCATACAGCGAGAGCTGCAAAGAGCCTCGCATCGTTGCGACAGATCAGCGGTTTGGACACGCGGACCCCAAATCCCCTTGAGAATTTGGCGTCGGCGCCCACGCGCTCCGACCTCTAAAATGGACGCGGGAGTATAGGGATCCTGAGGCTCCTCGACGCAAGGGAGCCCATGTCGGCTCCGCAGCAAAAACCCTCAATTCAACTTGATTTGCACATCCACGCCGGCCGGAAGCTCGAGCTTCATGAGGGCGTCCACGGTCTTGTCCGTGGGGTTCAAAATGTCCATGAGACGCTTGTGCGTGCGGATTTCGAACTGATCCCGCGCGTCCTTATCGCCGTGCGGGGCGGTCAAAACCGTAAAACGCTCCATTTTAATGGGCAGCGGCACGGGACCCTTGACGGTCGCGCCGGTGCGTTTCGCGGTATCGACGATCTCGCGGGCCGACTTGTCGATCAAGCGGTGATCGAAAGCCTTCAGGCGGATGCGAATGTTCTGATTAGCCATGGTCTTCTCTTAACTTTCAAATAGGGGGTCGCTTCGACCCCCGGATTAGGTGGCGCGAAGCGCCTAAAAACGCGCCGAAACCGGCCCCGCCCGAAAAGGGGGTGGATCTTACCCTAAATAAGGCGCTTTCGCGCCAAAAATTAGACTATGCGATCACTTTGGCGACCACGCCTGCGCCGACGGTTTTGCCGCCCTCGCGGATGGCGAAACGCAGGCCCTGCTCCATCGCGATCGGGGCGATCAGCTCCACCACGATCTTGATGTTGTCCCCCGGCATCACCATCTCGGTGCCCTCCGGCAGCTCCACCGCCCCGGTCACATCGGTGGTGCGAAAGTAGAACTGCGGCCGGTAGCCCTTGAAGAAGGGAGTATGCCGTCCGCCCTCTTCCTTGGTTAAGCACGTACACTTCGGCCTCAAACTTGGTGTGCGGGGTGATCGAACCGGGCTTGCACAGCACCTGCCCGCGCTCCACTTCCTCGCGCTTCGTGCCCCTCAAGAGCACCCCCACATTGTCCCCCGCCTGACCCTCATCCAAGAGCTTCCTGAACATCTCCACACCCGTGCAGGTGGTCTTCTGCGTCGGGCGAATCCCCACAATCTCCACCTCATCGTTGATCTTCACGATGCCCCGCTCGATGCGCCCCGTCACCACCGTGCCGCGACCGGCAATCGAGAACACATCCTCCACCGGCATCAAAAAGGCCCCTTCCACCGCACGCTTGGGCACCGGAATATACTCATCCAAGGCCTTCACCAGCTTGATCACCGAGGGCACCCCGATCTCCGAGGTATCCCCCTCCAATGCCTTCAACGCAGAGCCGGTGATGATCGGGGTCTTGTCCCCGGGGAACTTGTACAGGGTGAGCAAATCGCGCACCTCCAGCTCCACCAGCTCCAAAAGCTCCGCATCATCGACCATGTCCGCCTTGTTCATGAACACCACGATGTAGGGCACCCCCACCTGGCGGGCCAACAATATGTGCTCGCGCGTCTGGGGCATCGGACCATCCGCGGCCGATACCACCAAAATCGCCCCGTCCATCTGCGCCGCTCCCGTGATCATGTTCTTCACGTAATCGGCATGTCCCGGACAGTCCACGTGCGCGTAGTGACGCGCATCGGACTGATACTCCACGTGCGCCGTCGCAATCGTGATGCCGCGCGCACGCTCCTCCGGTGCCTTGTCGATCTGATCGTAGGCCTTGAACTCCCCGCCGTGCTTCTCCGCCATCACCTTCGTGAGGGCCGCCGTCAAGGTCGTCTTGCCATGATCCACATGCCCAATCGTCCCCACGTTCACGTGCGGCTTCGTTCGCTCAAACTTCCCCTTCGACACAGGCCTTACCTCTCAAAAATGAAAACGGTTTGAATTGCGCTGCCTAAACTCAAGAAGCCTTCTTCATCACGACATCCGCGACGTTGCCCGGCACTTCCTGGTACTTGGCAAACTCCATGGTGTAGTTCGCGCGGCCCTGACTCATGGAGCGCATCGATGTCGAGTATTGAAACATTTCGGCGAGCGGCACCTCGGCCGTGACCACCTTTCCGGAGGGACTGTCTTCGGTGCCGACGATCTGGCCGCGGCGCCGGCTCAAATCGCCGACGATGTCGCCGTAATAGTCCTCCGGCACCACGACTTCCACTTTCATGATGGGTTCGAGCAGCACCGGCTTGGCCTTGCGGAATCCTTCCTTGAATCCGATCGAGCCCGCGATTTTGAACGCCATCTCGTTGGAATCGACGTCATGGTAGGAGCCGTCGAATATCGTGACTTTCACATCCACGATGGGATAGCCCGCGATCACTCCGGTCTGTACGGCCTCCTGGATGCCTTTGTCGACCGCGGGAATGTACTCGCGCGGCACCGTGCCGCCGACGATGCCGTTGACGAACTCGTAGCCCTTGCCTTGCGGCAGCGGCTCGAGTTTCAGCCACACATGTCCATATTGGCCGCGCCCGCCGGTCTGACGGATGAACTTGCCCTCGGATTCGACCGTGCTGCGCAGGGTTTCGCGGTAGGCCACCTGCGGCTTGCCCACGTTCGCATCGACCTTGAATTCCCGCTTCATGCGGTCGACGATGATTTCGAGATGCAGTTCCCCCATGCCCTCGATGATGGTCTGGCCGGACTCCGCGTCCGTGTGCACTCGAAACGAAGGATCTTCCTTCGCCAGGCGCTGCAGGGCCAGGCCCATTTTTTCCTGATCGACCTTGGTTTTCGGTTCGACGGCGACGGAAATCACCGGCTCCGGGAAGTCCATCTTCTCGAGGATGATGACTTTGTTGAGATCCGACAGCGTGTCGCCGGTGGTGACGTCCTTCAAACCCACCGCGGCGGCGATGTCGCCGGCGTGCACTTCCTTGATTTCTGAGCGGTCGCTTGCGTGCATCTGCAGCAGGCGGCCGATGCGCTCGGTGCGGCCGCGATTGGGGACGAACACCTGATCGCCCGAATTCAAAGTGCCGGAGTAGACCCGGAAGAAGGTGAGATTGCCCACGAAGGGATCGTTCAGGATCTTGAATGCGAGCGCGGCGAACGGCTCGGCATCATCCGCCTTGCGGGTCAGCGTTTCGCCGCTCTCGCTCTGGCCTTTGACGGGCGGCACTTCCGCGGGCGAGGGCATGTATTCCACAATGGCATCGAGCACCGCTTGCACGCCCTTGTTCTTGAACGCCGAGCCGCAGGTCACCAGGCAAATTTCGTTCTTGATGGCGCGCTCGCGCAGACCCTTCTTGATTTCGTCGTCGCTCAGACTCCCGCTCTCCAGGTATTTGTTGAGCAGAACCTCGTCGCCCTCGGCGGCAGCCTCGATCATTTTGCCGCGCCATTCCTCGCATTCCTTCAGCATCTCGGCCGGGATCTCGCGATACTCGAACTTCATGCCCTGGGTTTCTTCATCCCAATGGATGGCCTTCATCTTGATCAAGTCGACCACGCCCGCGAAACCGTCTTCGGCGCCGATCGGCAGTTGAATCGGCACGGGGTTGCCGCGCAGGCGGGTTTTGATCTGCTCGACGCACCGCAGGAAATTCGCGCCGGCGCGATCCATTTTGTTGACGAACGCAATGCGCGGAACGCCGTACTTGTTCATCTGGCGCCAGACGGTCTCGGACTGCGGCTGCACGCCGGAGACGGCGCAGTACACGGCAATGGCCGAATCGAGCACCCGCAAGGAGCGCTCCACTTCGATGGTAAAATCGACGTGTCCCGGCGTATCGATGATGTTGATGCGGTGCTCGGGGAAGCTCTTGTCCATTCCCTTCCAGAAACAGGTGGTGGCCGCGGCAGTGATGGTGATGCCGCGCTCCTGCTCCTGTTCCATGTAGTCCATCACGGCCGCGCCGTCATGGACCTCGCCGATTTTGTGCGACACGCCGGTGTAGAACAGAATACGCTCCGTCGCGGTGGTCTTTCCCGCGTCGATGTGAGCGGAAATACCGATATTTCGGTAGCGCTCGATGGGCGTAGTGCGTGCCATAGGTAAACCCTCTATATGGCTAAGCCGGGGTTTTACCAGCCAGGGATGCTCGCCGCGCGCTACCAGCGGTAGTGGGCGAACGCCTTGTTGGCATCGGCCATGCGATGTGTGTCTTCGCGCTTGCGCACGGCGGCGCCGCGGTTTTCGGCGGCTTCCATCAGTTCGGCCGCGAGGCGATGCGCCATCGACTTCTCGCTGCGGGCGGTGGCTGCTTCGATGACCCAGCGCATCGCCAGAGTTTGGCGACGGTTCGCGCGCACCTCGACCGGCACTTGATAGGTGGCGCCGCCGACCCGGCGAGATTTGACCTCGACCACGGGCTTGACGTTGTCCAAGGCTTGCTGCAGCACAGCAATCGCTTCCGCACCGGCAGCACCGGCCTTCTTTTCGCTGATCCGATCGATGGCGCCGTAAACGATCTTCTCGGCGGCCGACTTCTTGCCGCGCTCCATCACCATGTTGATGAATTTGGCCAACATGTCGTTCCCGAACTTGGGGTCGGGAAGAATGGTGCGATGGGGGGCTGCTGCTCTGCGGGACATGGGAAACCTTCTCTAGCCGTTGGGCTTATTTCTTGGGACGTTTGGCGCCGTACTTGGAGCGCCCTTGACGACGGTCGCTGACGCCGGCGCAATCGAGCGCACCGCGGACCGTGTGATAGCGCACGCCCGGGAGATCCTTGACGCGGCCGCCGCGAATCAGCACCACCGAGTGCTCCTGCAGATTGTGCCCTTCGCCGCCGATGTAGCTGGAGACCTCGTACCCGTTGGTGAGCCGCACGCGGCAAACCTTACGCAGCGCGGAATTGGGCTTCTTCGGCGTGGTCGTATACACGCGCGTGCAGACGCCGCGCTTCTGCGGCGAAGCCGCCAGGGCCGGAACCTTGGACTTCCAAGCCGGCTCATTTCGGCCGGTGCGGATCAGTTGGGTCGTCGTCGCCATAAATACCTTTAGAGGACCGCCCGATTGGTAAAGAGGTCCGTGATGCAAAAATAAAAATTTACGGGCTTGCGCCCGGCACTGGGGTGCCCGAGAGACAAAGGCCGGCGATTGTAGGAACCGGGCGGGCGGGTGTCAAGGCAATGCTGCTTTGCAGCATGACGCCGCCTTCCGGAGAAGCAAGATCCTAGGCGCCGGCCTGCGCCGCTTCCGCCGTCTCGGTCACCGCTCGATATTCCGTTGCGATCGATCACGAAGTTGGCCGGCACATAGCGAATCCGCGCCCATTCATGGCGCGTCGATTTCATATCCTTTGGCGCGCAGCAGATCGAGCAGGCCGCCGCGCTCCAGCATCATGTCCAGGTTGACGACGGCGATCGTCGTACCCGCGGAGCGCAGGTGCATTTCGATGTTTTCAAGCCAGGTCTGGCGAATGCGCCCGATGACATCGACGGCGCCTCGGCCGGCGTCCAACGCGTTGCGGCAGGCGTCCACATCTTTGAGCTCGGGCATGCTCTCGATCCGCTCGACGTTGCCGCTGGTCCACGCCTGCGCGCGCTCCACCAGGCGCGGCAAGCCGCTCTCCACGGTGCTGAGGGAGGCCTCCACGCAGGTGCGTTCGGTCGCCGGCGACATTGTTTTGAGCGCCTCCAGCATGTCGCTCACGCCCGCGACCTTGATCTCCTCGATTCGCACGCCGTGCTTTTTCGCCAAGACGCGCAGCGCCGCGCCCAGATCCAGCCGCATCGACAAGTTGACCTGATGAAAGGCGGCCTGCTGCAAAAATGCCGCCGCAATGATCGGACGATACCGTTCCCACTTGCCCGCATCGTCCGTCACCTTGCTCCGCTGCGCGGCAAAGCGCGCGTGCAAGTCCGGCGGCAGCACATCCTTGAGTTTTTTTCCGCCGCTCACCATCAAGTATTTTCGATCGGCGATCAGCATCCACAGTATCCGCGGCACGCTGATTTCGATCGGCTTTTGCACCAGCACCTGAGTGGTGCTCTCGAGCACGGACTCGACCTGCTTGGAACGCCAGGTCATATCGCGCGGCAGCGGCGATATGCTTCCCAGGAGCCAGACATTCGCGTCGCCGCGATGCACGTGCCACATGCCGGGACCTGCGCGTTCGGCGGTGACGACGATTTCATCGATCGCGGCAGGGCTTTGCTCGGCGTCGGCAGCCGCGGCGCAAAATCCCGCCAGCAGCATCGGCATGAGCGCGGCTGCAATTCGCATGCAGCCAAGACTACAGGGTTTTATCGTGCAGGGTCCTGAGGCTTCGCCTGCGCCATGATGCCGAGAGGCCGTCCTTCCGGATCCTTGAGCATCGATAACCATTCTTCGGTTCCGTCGGCATGCCGGTGCACCCTATGGGGCGCGTTGATGAATTCGACGCCGCGGGATTTCAGCAGTTCATGCGCCGCGCCGATATCGCCGACGCGCAGGTAAAGGATCGACTCGGCGGCCACCGCCTGCTCTTGGCTCAACATCAGACGCGTTCCGTTGCAGTCGAAGAATGCAAGATTGCCGAAGGTGTAAAGGTGCGGCAGTCCCAGGACGTTTTTGTACCAGGCTTCCGCCTGCTTGATGTCCCGCACCGATCTAGCAATCTGCGCGATGCTTCCCAAGGTCGCTTGCGAATTCATAGCTTTGTCCTTCAGGGCACTGTCTTTGGGCGCGCGGTGCCATTGGCGCAGTTCATTGCGGTTGGCGACCCCCAGCTTCGCCAGCGCGTTGGCGACGTGATACTTCACCGCGTCGATGCTGATGCCGCGGCGTTGCGCGATTTGCCGGCTGGTCAGTCCATGCTTGACCGCATGCACGGTGCGCCATTCGGCGGGTGTCAGCACATCATCGTGCGGCGGTCTTCCGCGGCGGGGTCGGCTTGCCATGGAGGCATCTTATGCCGCGCACCGAGGAATTTCCCTCCCCCTTAAACGGCGGCGCGGCCGCGAATTCTTCCTCGGTACATGACGGCCGCGAGCGGGTTGACGCCGAGGCCGTAGCAAAGTTCGGCCGGCCGCCCGATGCGCCAGAACGCCAGATCCGCGCGCTTGCCCGCGGCGATCGTTCCCACCTCGTCCAACACGCCGAGCGCCCGCGCGGCCTCGCGCGTGACGCCGGCCAGCGCCTCCTCGGGGGTCAGGCCGAACAGCGTGCAGGCCATGCTCATGCTGAGCAGGATGGATGTGCAGGGCGAGGTGCCCGGATTGCTGTCGGTGGCCACCGCCAGCGGCACTCCCGCGCCGCGAAGCATTGCCACCGGCGGCGGAGTCGTCTGGCGCAAGGTGAAATAGGCCGTCGGCAACATGACGGCAACCGTGCCCGCGGCGGCCAGGGCATGCGCGCCCTCGGCGCTCAAATACTCGAGGTGGTCGGCGGACAACGCGCCCCATTTCGCAGCGGCTTGCGCGGCGCCCATGTCGCTCAACTGACCGGCGTGTACATGAGCGCGCAGTCCCAGCCGCTTTGCGGCGCGCAAGAATTGCTCGGTCTCGGCGACGGAAAACGCGATGTTCTCGCAGAAGCTGTCGACCGCGTCCACCAACCCCTCGGCGGCGAGCGCCGCGAGCCACGGTCCGCTCACCGCATCGACGAAGCGCTGCCGCTGCCCCGCGAATTCGCGGGGCAGCGAGTGCAGGCCGAGAAATGTCTTCTTGACCGATACCGGCCGCTTCTCGCCGAGCTGCCGCGCTGCCGCGAGGATGCGCCGCTCGGCGCCGAGTTCCAGCCCGTAACCTGATTTGATCTCGATGGTGGTGATGCCTTCCGCCATCAGACGCTCGAGACGCGCCCCGGCCGATGCGTACAGGGACTCTTGCGTCGCCGCGCGCGTTTCGCTCACCGTCGCTTGGATGCCCCCGCCCGCGCGCGCAATCTCCTCATAGGATGCGCCGCAGAGGCGCTGCTCGAACTCGGCGACCCGATTTCCTCCATAGACCAAATGCGTGTGACAGTCGATCAAGCCCGGGGTAATCCATTGGCCGCGCACATCGTGTAGCGCAGCGCCCTGCGTTGCCGCGCGCCGCCGGCCTTCGTCAGACGTGCCCAGCCACGCAATGCGTTCGCCGGCTACCGCAAGCGCGGCGTCCCGCATGCCGCCGTAGGCGCCGCTGCCCGTCATGGTCGCAATGTCGGCGCCGACGAACACCGCATCCCAATTGTCCGAAAATTTAGGCACCCCGTATGATAGCAAGATGACCATTTACCGCTTGCAGTCGGCGTACCTGCCGCAAGGCTGGGCGCACGGCGTGCAGGTCACGGTATCCGGCGGCATGATTACCGCGCTGGAAACAAGCGCCGCCGCTGCCCCGCAGTCCGCGCGCGGCGGCCCCATCGAGCGGCTCGACGGCATCGTCGTGCCCGGCATGCCCAACGCGCACAGCCATGCGTTCCAGCGCGCGATGGCGGGCAACGCTGAATTCCGATTGACCGCCCGGGATAGTTTCTGGACCTGGCGCCAAGCGATGTATGCGCTCGCGAATCGCATCGCGCCGGATGACCTGCAGGTCGTGGCAACTCAATTGTTCGTCGAAATGCTGAAGTCCGGCTACACCTCGGTGGCGGAATTTCACTATTTGCATCGGGCCGCCGGCGGCGCGCGCTACGCGGGCGCCAATCCGCTGTGGCAGGCGGTGAGCCGGGCGGCAAGCGATGCCGGCATCGGTCTGACGTTTTTGCCGACGCTCTATCAAAGCAGCGATTTCGGCGGCCGGCCGCTGCAGCCGGAACAGGCGCGATTTTTCTTGGACACCGAGGAGTTCCTGCGCGCCATCGAACAGCGCATCGGCGATGAGCGCCGCGCGGGCAACCTGCTGCTGCGCACCGGGGCGGCATTCCACAGCCTGCGCGCGGTGCCGCTCGCGCACTTGCGAAGCGCCGCGCTGGCCCTGCGCAGCATCGACGCGGGCATGCCGGTTCACATTCACGTCGCCGAGCAGATGCCGGAAGTGCGCGCCTGCGAGGCCGCGACTGGCCGCCGGCCCGTTGAACTGCTGTTGGATCAAGAGCTGCTGACGCAGCATTGGTGCCTGGTGCATGCGACGCATGCCAGCGCCGCGGAACTGCGCGGCATCGCCGCGTGCAACGCGGCCGTCTGTGTGTCGATCAGCACGGAAGCGAACCTGGGCGACGGCTTTTTCGGCGCGGCGCGCTTTCTCGGCATGGACGGGCGGCTGTGCGTCGGTTCCGACAGCCAGTCGACGGTAAGCCCGGCGGAGGAACTGCGCTGGCTCGAGTATCAAGAGCGCTTGCGCAAGAAGCGCCGCGGTGTGCTGGCGTCGAAATCCGAATCCCACGTCGGCACCCGTCTGTGGCGCGACGCGGCGGAGAGCGGCGCGCGCGCGCTCGGCCAAGCGCTCGGTCGCATCGCCGTGGGATGCCGCGCGGATTGGCTGGTGCTGGACGGGGAGCATCCTGCGATGGCGGGAGCATCCGCGGATGCGGCTTTGGATCGCCTGCTGTTCGCGGGCGCCGACAAGGCGATCCGCGACGTCATGGTCGGCGGGCGGTGGGTGGTCAAGAACGGGCGCCACGCGGCGGACGAGCGGCTGCGAGCCGATTTCGCCCGCGTCATGGCAAACTTGAGCAGCGGTTGACTGTACTTGTCTATACAGCTTAGTCTTGAGGGATGAACAAGGCAGCCCTGTCATTGCAGCCCCTGTACCAGCAGGTCAAGCGCCACATTCTCGACAACATCGGATCCGGCAAGTGGCGAGCCTCCGCCCGGGTGCCTTCCGAGAACGACCTGGTCCGATCCTTTGGCGTATCGCGGATGACCGCCAACCGCGCGCTGCGTGAATTGCGCGACGAAGGCGTTTTGGTGCGGATTGCAGGGGTCGGAAGTTTCGTCGCCGACCGCCATGCGCGCGCGCACCCGCTCGAAATCCGCGGCATCGCCGATGAGATCCGCGAGCGTGGCCACGTGCACCGCGCCGAAATAGTCTCCCTGGAACGAATTCGCGCCGCTGCCGAACTCGCCGAGGATTTTGGCATTGCGCCGCGCAGCGAATTGTATTGCTCGCTGATCGTGCACTTCGAGAATGACCGTCCCATTCAACTCGAGGACCGCTATGTTTGGCCGAAGCTCGCGCCGGATTACCTGAGCATCGATTTCGGCCGCACCACGCCGCACGATTATCTGGTCAAAGTGGCGCCGCTGCAGGAAGCGGAGCATCTGTTGCGTGCCGAAATGCCCGATGAGCGAACGCGCAAGCTATTGGCGATGAAGCGCGGCGAGCCCTGCTTGGTTGTGATCAGAAGAACCTGGACCGCCGGCCAAATCGCCTCGCTGGCACGCCTGTACTATCCCGGATCGCGCTACGAATTGTCCGGGCGCTTTCGCCCTTAGAGGAATCAGTATGCTCGCCCCTCCAAAACCCAGAATCATCCGCGCGGCGCGCGGCAACGCCCTGAGCGCACGCAGCTGGATGACCGAGGCGCCGCTGCGCATGTTGATGAACAACTTGGATGCCGAGGTCGCGGAGAATCCCGCCGAGCTGGTGGTCTACGGCGGCATCGGGCGCGCCGCACGCGATTGGAATTGCTACGACCGCATCGTCGAGACCTTGAAGTCTCTGACGGAAGAGGAAACATTGCTGGTGCAGTCCGGCAAACCGGTCGGCGTGTTCTCCACCCACGCCGATGCGCCGCGCGTGCTCATCGCCAACTCCAATCTCGTGCCGCATTGGGCAACCTGGGAGCATTTCCATGAGCTCGATCGCAAGGGACTGGCGATGTTCGGTCAAATGACGGCCGGCTCCTGGATCTATATCGGCAGCCAGGGAATCGTCCAGGGCACCTATGAAACCTTCGCCGAAATGGGCCGGCGACATTTCGGCGGAAAACTCGCCGGCAAATGGATTCTCAGCGCGGGACTGGGCGGCATGGGCGGAGCGCAGCCCTTGGCTGCGACCATGGCCGGAGCCAGCTTGTTGGCGGTCGAGTGCCGTCCCAGCCGCATCGCCAAACGCCTCGAGACCGGCTACATCGACGCGGAGGCGCACACCCTGAACGAGGCGCTGACCATGCTCGAGACCGCCAAGAAACACGGCAAACCGTTGTCGGTGGCGTTGCTCGGCAACATAGTCGACGTGCTCGCCACGCTTCTCGAGCAGGGAATCAAGCCGGACGCGCTGACCGATCAAACCTCTGCGCATGATCCGGTCAATGGCTATTTGCCCCAAGGTTGGTCGACTCGAGCAATGGGATGAACGGCGGGTGCGCGATCCGGCCGCCACCGCCGCCGCGGCAACGCGCTCGATGGCCAAGCACGTCGAGTATCTGCTGCGTTTCAAGCGCATGGGACTGCCGGTTTTCGACTATGGGAACAACATTCGGCAAGTCGCTTTCGATGCCGGCGTCACGGCGGCCTTCGACATTCCAGGTTTCGTTCCCGAATACATTCGGCCGCTGTTTTGCCGCGGCGTCGGCCCATTCCGCTGGGTGGCGCTTTCGGGCAATCCTGAAGACATTTACAAAACCGACGCCAAGGTCAAAGAGTTGATCCCTGACGATCCGCACCTGCACCAATGGCTCGACATGGCGCGCTCGCGCATCCATTTTCAGGGCTTGCCGGCGCGCATTTGCTGGGTGGGCTTGGGCCAGCGCGATCGATTGGGACTGGCGTTCAACGAAATGGTCAAGAGCGGCGAACTCGACGCGCCCATAGTGATCGGCCGCGATCACCTCGATTCAGGATCGGTTGCGAGTCCCAATCGCGAGACCGAAGCGATGCAGGACGGTTCGGATGCGGTATCAGACTGGCCGCTGCTCAATGCCCTGCTCAATACCGCTTCGGGCGCAACCTGGGTGTCGATTCATCACGGCGGCGGCGTCGGCATGGGTTACTCGCAGCACGCCGGCCTGGTCATCGTCTGCGACGGCAGCGACGCGGCGGCCAAGCGCATTCGACGCGTGCTCTGGAACGATCCTGCCAGCGGCGTCATGCGTCACGCCGATGCCGGCTACCCAAGCGCCATTGCCTGCGCCCGGGAAAACGGCCTGAAGCTGCCGATGATCGAGCGCTCCTAAGTGGGCAACGCCGTGACCTTGCAGGCTGGCGCGCTCTCCCTGTCGGCATTGCGGCGGATCTATGAGCAGCCGAGCGCACTGCATTTGTCGCCCCATGATCGCGCGCGCGTCGCAGCGGCCAACGCTCTGGTGGACAAGATCGTCGCGAGCGGCGATGCAGCCTACGGCATCAATACCGGCTTCGGACTGCTCGCGCAGACACGCATTCCGCACGAGCAGCTCGAACTGCTGCAGCGGAATTTGCTGCTTTCGCACGCCGCCGGCGTCGGCGATGCACTCCCCGACCCGGTGGTGCGGCTGGTACTCGCGCTCAAGATCAACGCCCTGGCCCGCGGCCACTCCGGCGTCACGCCGGGGCTGCTGGATGCCTTGCTGGCGCTGCTCGAGCATGAGGTCTATCCCATCATACCGTCGCAGGGATCGGTCGGTGCGTCGGGAGATTTGGCGCCATTGGCGCACTTGAGCGCAACGCTGCTCGGCATCGGCCACGTGCGCGTCAATGGGGCGAGGGTGCCCGCTGCCGACGGATTACGCCGCGCCGGATTGCAACCGGTCAAGCTGCATGCCAAGGAAGGCCTCGCCTTGATCAACGGCACGCAGGTCTCTACGGCCTTGTGTCTGGCGGGCTTGTTCGGAGCCGAAGACCTGTTCGCCGCCGCCCTGGTCGCCGGGGCGATGTCGGTCGATGCACTGAAGGGCAGCGACTCGCCCTTCGATGCGCGCATTCAGCAGGTTCGCGGTCAACCTGGCCAGATTGACGTGGCGCGCGAGTATCGCGAATTGCTCGCGGGCAGCGCCATCCGCGCCTCGCATCTGGCTTGCACGCGCGTCCAGGATCCCTATTCCTTCCGCTGTCAGCCGCAGGTGATGGGGGCGTGCCTCGACCTGCTGCGCAATTGCAGCACGACTCTCAAGATCGAGGCCAATGCGGTCACGGATAACCCGCTTTTGTTCACCGAGGCGGCCGAGGTGTTGTCGGGCGGAAATTTTCACGCCGAGCCGGTGGCCTTTGCCGCCGATACGCTGGCACTGGCGATCGCGGAGATCGGCAGCCTGTCGGAGAGACGGATTGCCGTGCTCGTGGACCCGAAAATGAGCGGCCTGCCGCCCTTCCTGGTCAATAACAGCGGCTTGAATTCCGGGTTCATGATCGCGCAGGTCACGGCGGCAGCGCTGGTTTCTGAAAACAAGACGCTGGCGGCGCCGGCCAGCGTCGATTCGATTCCGACTTCCGCCAATCAGGAAGACCATGTGAGCATGGCGACGCACGCGGCCCGGCGCCTGGCGATGATGGTCGACAATGCCGCAGCCGTCGTCGGCATCGAATTATTGGCGGCGGCCCAAGGCATCGATTTGCATCGCCCCGCCAAATCCTCGCGGCGCCTCGAGGAGGTTCATGCCGGCATTCGCCGCGACGTACTGTTTTATTCGGCCGATCGATACTTCGCGCCCGATATCGACGCCGCGCGTTCTTGGGTAAAATCCGCACGATTCGCAACCCAGGTCAGCCGAGTCCTGCCATCAAGGTCCGAACCATGAAATTCCGCGGCGCGCTTTTTCTCTGTCTCTGCTGCTTTGCCGCCGCCGGTTACGCCGCGCCGGTCAATCTCGCAACCTTGACCTGCTTGCGATATCAAAACGAAGTGGTCGCGCCGCCGGTGGCCGCTCCGGGCGCCGATGCCATCAATACCATGATGTGGCTGTTCGGCTACGCCGTGGGCAGGTCGGGCGCGCACGTCATGTACGGCGATGCTCTGGCAGGCTTCGGATTCGCCCTCGACGCGGAATGCAAGAATAATCCCACGATGACCTTGCTGGACGCGCTCGCGAAGGTGAAGCCCGACAACAAGAATCCGATGGATCTAGCGAGCTTGGAATGCCAGACGTTCCAATCCCGTCACGTGGATCTCGAGCAATCGGACCGCGAGAGCGCGGACACCATCATGATGTGGCTGTATGGCTTCGCGGTCGCCAAGAGCGGCAGCCCCTGGTTCGACGCAAGCGGTCTCCAGGATTTCGCAACCTCGCTGATGGCGGACTGCAAGAAAAATCCCGGCCGCAGCCTGTTCGACGAACTGGTCGCGGTTAAATTTCCAATCCCTAAAAGTTAGACGCCGCTGCGCATGAATTGGTCCGCGAGGCTCACGTGCGCAGGCAAATACGGCGGGTTTGCGCTGCTCGGCAGCCCCTCCAAGATCCGTCCCACTCTTTCCGGCGTGCCCAAATCGGTCCAGCCGCAGTGCGCAACGCCAATAACCCTGAGGATGGATTCACGGCCTTGCAGGACATCTTTGGAAAAATCCATGCTGCGCAAATTCTGATAAACGGAATCCAGATCCGCGCCCCCGAAGCCGCGCAAGGCGGCGATGGTCGTTGCAAATCGGCCGTCGAACAGGCTGAGCAATGTCCGTACCGAGGCGGCCATGATTTTCTCCGCGCTCAGATAGTGATCGGCGGGTAACAACACCACCGTGGCGTCCGGATCTCGCTCGATGATGCGCAGCAGGGGCAGCAAAATGCCGAATGCGGTGCCCCGATTCTGCGGCTGAGATATGACGTTCTGTTCCGGCAGATAACTCAGTAGCGGCGTCCACCACTGACGATGCTGTTCCGCCACCACGCTGCAAATCCTTTGCAAGGGTGCAATCGAAGCCGCCCGCTGCAGCGCCTCTTGCAAAAGGCACGGGCCCCCTTGCAGCGAGCAAAATTGCTTAGGCAGAACCACGCCTTGCTCGTTTCTCGTCAGGCTGCGCAGCCGGCTGCCCTCGCCCGCGGCGAGCACCAGCGCCCATGTATCCATACGAGGCCTCATGTTGTAGATCATGCTCGCTTCCCGGTCCGGTGCAGGGAAATGGCATGCCATCCCGAACCGCCGTAGGACTTGACCGACGGCAAATTGCTCAGACGTTTCCTACGGTCGCCCGGTGGGCCCGCCGAGTGCGGCCGCCGCCGCTTCGTGCTCAACTGCGGTGGTGGTAAGCAACTTAAAATCCAAGCCAGGCACGTTCCCCTCGATGACCCGTCGTGAACTCGTTGCTGCACCTGGGCTTGAACCCCCGCGGAAAATCTGATCGATGGCTGGTGCAAAAAGCGCAATAATGTGCCGCTGCGCAGGCTTGCTGGTACCTGCTCACCGCCGGCCATGCTCAAACCTCAATGCCAACACCTTTGAAAATTCTCTACGTTGAGGACAATGCGCTGGTGCGGGAGGTCACCGCCGAACTGCTGGCCCAGGAACAGCGCCAGATCCACGCCTGCGCCGACGCCGAGGAGGCGCTGAAGGAATTTCGCGGCACCTCCTTCGATGTCGTCATCACCGACGTCAGTTTGCCCGTCATGTCGGGCATCGAGTTCGCGCGCACGCTGCTGCGCACCAAGCCGCATCAGCCGATCATCATCGCGTCGGGTTATTCGCTCGACTTCGGGCTCGAAAACTGGGGCGCCAACGTTCGCGCCATCATCAAACCGTTCGAAGCCCAGGAAATCGAAGCGCTCATCAGCGATCTTGTTCCAGGTTGAACCCGTCCGAGCGGTCCGCCCGCGGCAGCCGGACGTGAAAGCAGGTTTCTCCGCCGCCGGTTTGCACTGCCACGCGTCCTCATGCGCCTGGACGAGGCGCTGAACATTTCATTGAGACGCAGCGTTTCGGTTCGATCATTGAGTTCGGCGGACAGAGCCTGGCGCTGCCGATACAGCTCGACTGGCCGGCGCTAATTCCCAAGATTGAGCAGCGCCGCGTTGCCGCCCGTGGCCGTGGTATTGACCGTGAGCGTGCGCTCATTGGCGAAGCGCGTCAGGTAGTGCGGCCCTCCGGCCTTGGGGCCGGTGCCCGACAGGCCGTTGCCGCCGAAAGGCTGCACGCCGACGACCGCTCCGATCATATTGCGATTCACGTAGGTGTTGCCGATCGAGGTATTCGCGAAGACCTGCCGCCAAAATGATTCCAGCCGGGTTTGCACGCCCAGCGTCAGTCCGTAGTGGCTGTCGCGGATCGATTCGAGCACCTGGTGTATGGCGCTCGATCGATAGCGCACCACGTGCAGGATCGGTCCGAATTCCTCGCGGGTCAGCTGACCGGCCGAGCCAAGTTCGATCAGATGCGGAGCAAAGAAGCTGCCATGCGCATGCTGCTCTCCCAGTTCGCAAGCTTTTACGATGCGCGCGGCGCTTTGCATCCTTGCCACATGCTGAGCCAATCCATCCCGCGCCGCCGCGTTGATGACCGGGCCCACGTCGGTCTGCAGGTTGGATGGATCGCCGATGATCAATTCGTCCATGGCTCCCGCGATCATCTCCAGCACCGCGTCGGCGATTTCTTCCTGCAAAAACAATAAGCGCAGCGCCGAGCAGCGTTGGCCGGCGCTCATGAACGCCGAGCTCACCACATCGTCGACCACTTGCTCGGGCAGCGCGGTCGAATCCACGATCATGGCATTCAAGCCGCCGGTCTCGGCGATCAGCGGCACGAGAATTCCGCCGCGCGCGGCCAGCGCACGATTGATCGTCTGCGCCGTGGCCGTCGAGCCGGTCATCGCGACGCCCGCCAGCGCCGGATGCGCCAGCGCAATCTCTCCGAACAAGCGTCCGGGCGTCGGCACCAGGTGCACGGCCTGCGGCGGAACGCCCGCCTGATGCAGCAGTCGAATGAAGCGCGCGGCAATCAACGGCGTGGGTTCGGCCGGCTTCGCGACCACCGCGTTGCCGGCCGCGAGCGCCGCGCTCACCTGGCCTGCAAAGATCGCCAGCGGGAAGTTCCAGGGACTGATGCAAGCGAAGACGCCGCGACCCGTCAGCATCAGCTCGTTGGTCTCGCCGGTGGGTCCCTCGAGACGCTCGGCCGCCGAAAATTGCTTGCGCGCCCGCAACGCATAGTAGCGGCAAAAATCCACCGCTTCTCGCACCTCCGAGATGGCGTCCGCGATCGTCTTGCCCGCTTCGCGCACCAATAGTTCGTGAAACGCCGCACGGTCCGACTCGAGCAGCTCCGCCGTCTTTTCCAGGCAATCGGCGCGCGCATCGCCGCCGCTCGAATTCCAGGCGCCCTGAGCCGCGGCGCCGGCGTCAAACGCCAGTTTGATTTCATCGGGTGTCGCGTCGCGCGTGCTGCCCACCGGCTCGCGGCGATCGGCAGGATTGGTCACGGCATGCGCTTTTCCCGGCAGCAATTGGCCGTTGATGATCGGACCCGCGCTCGGCGCGTCGGCTTTGGAAGCGCGGTGAGCCGATATTTCCACGCGCAGCGTTGCCAGCTCGCGCGGATCTCCGAGATCGATTCCGCGCGAATTGCGCCGGTCGGAATACAACGCGGCCGGTACCGGCAAGCGCGGATGGGCGTAGGAATCCAGACGCTCGAGTTCCGAGATCGGATCGCGGACTATCTCGACTACCGGAACCTGGTCGTCCATGAAGCGATTGACGAACGAGGTGTTGGCGCCATTCTCGAGCAGACGCCGCACCAGATAGGCGAGCAAGTCCTTGTGTTCTCCAACCGGTGCATACACGCGCACCGGCGGGAAATTGGCGACTTGGCGGGCGGCCTCGGCATACAGCAGCCGGCCCATGCCATGCAGCCGTTGAAACTCGAAGGCCGCGTCCGCGGGCGCGAGTTCCAGCACCGCGGCGATGCTGTGCGCGTTATGCGTCGCGAATTGCGGATAGATCAAATCATGGTATTTGAACAGGCGCCCAACGCAGGCCAAATACGACACGTCCGTGGTTACCTTACGGGTGTACACCGGATAACCCTCGAGTCCCCGCTCCTGCGCGCGCTTGATCTCCGAGTCCCAATACGCGCCTTTGACCAAGCGCACCGTCATGCGCCGGCCGTATTGACGCGCAGCGGCGGCAACCCAATCGATGACCACGGGCGCGCGTTTGCCATAGGCTTGCACGGCGAGTCCGAGCCCCGGCCAGTCTCGGGTGGCCGGGTCTCTCGCCAGCGCCTCGATGATGTCCAGGGAAAGATCCAGCCGATCCGCCTCTTCGGCATCGATCGTCAGCTGGACGCCGAGGCGTGCCGCGCGCCGCGCCAGCTCCAGCACTTGCGGCGCCAGCCGGTGCATGACGCGCTCATGCTGCAGCAGGCTATAGCGAGGCTCCAAGGCCGACAGTTTGATGGAGATGCTCGACACTTCGTGAACGGCGCGCCCCGCCGCGGTCGATCCGATGACATCGATGGCATGTTGATAGGACGCCAAGTAGCGCGCGGCATCCTCGAGCGTTCGCGCCCCTTCGCCCAGCATATCGAAAGAGCACAGAGCCACGTCGGCTTCCCGGGCGCTGCGAGCCAACGCTTCTTCGATGCTGCGCCCCACGACGAACTCGCCGCCGATGATTTTCATCGCCCGCCGCACGGCCAGCCGTACCAGAGGCTCGCCCGCCTTGCGCGTCAGCTTGCGCATCCACCCGGCCGCATCGGTCTTGATGGCAGGATCCAGGTCGAGAATGCCGCCGGTGAGCATCAGTCCCCAGGTCGAGGCATTGACGAACAAGGACTCCGATTGGCCTGAATGCGCGGCCCAGTCGCCGGTCGCCAGCTTCTCCGCGATCAATCGATCCGCGGTGACATCATCGGGAATGCGCAGCAGCGCCTCGGCTATGCACATGAGCGCAATGCCTTCCTGATTCGACAGGCCGAATTCCTGAAGGAAGGCATCGAGGAAGGGGCGCTCATCGCGCCGCGCGCGGGCCCCTTCGACCAATTTCATTGCCAGGGCGACGGCGCGATGGCGGGCGCCGCCGGTGAGTTCCAGGCTATGCAACAGCCCCTGGACTGCTTGGTCCTCCGGCCACGCGCCATGCTCGCGAATTGCCCTGCGCAGATCTTCCAGTGAAGCGCTCGAAGCGGGCGGTTGCGGGTTGGCGGCCATGATCTCTGATTTTAAGGGCTAATCGTCGCAATAAACACTGCGCCCGGCGCAGAATCCCCGGCGCAGTTCAATCCGCTCAAATACGCGCTGCAGGCATTAGAATAGCAAGATCCCAGGGCTCCAGCCGCGCAGATTGCCCCCCGCCGGCCAATGACAAGGGATGCTGAATACCCAATATCAAAGTCGTTTCGCCCGGACCTGCAGCCACCGGCGCGCCTTCCCGCAAGCGCTCGATGCGCGCCGCCGTGCGCAGCGATTTGGACACGATGAGGTTCAAGTCCACACACGGTCCATCGAGCAGTTCGCAGCACGCCGGCGACGCGCCGTCGAATTCCACGTAGTCGCCCACGCTGCGCAGCTCGCGGGCTGCTTCGCCGTTGCCGAACACCAGTGCGATACCGCGGCCCTGCAGCAGAGCCATCTTGCGATCGAATCCCGAGAAATCCGAGAACGGACCGGATGAATCGATTTGCGCCACGCTGACGCGCCAGAGAAACTCCTCTCCGGTGGGCGGCACTCGGATCGCTTCGTGGGTGATGCCCGCGCCATTCTTCCAGGGCGTCGCGGTGAAGGACGAGCGGCGGATGATGTTGATGCCTGCGTCGATCATGCGCCGGCCGGACGCGTTGCTATATCGACAATGGCTGAACTCCGGTCAAGCGGACGTGAAGCCACAGCAGGAAAATAAGGTAAATCGCCAGGCCGCCGACAACGGCGATGAGATCGTTGAACTTCGTCGATGGCGCCCCGGGGATCGCCCGCTGCGTGCGCCACCCGAACGAAACGCGGTCGGCAACCGCCCACCCCAGGAAACCGCCGAATAGCACCACGTCGGCAAGCATGCCGGTCGCGACCAGATGTGCCGCCGACCAGAGCATGACGCTGAACAGCATGGGATGCTTGAGAGCGCCTTTGATGCGGCCGGGAAGATAGGCGGCCAAAAACAAGGTGAACACGGGAAGCATGAGAACGGCCGCGACGTAATGAGTCCAGGCCGGCGGCGCGTAGAGCATCGCCGGACTGCGACGCGCAATGCCATAACCCCAGACGATCAAGATCAAGCCCGCGACGGATATCAGTGAATAAATGCCCCTCCATGCATTTCCCAAGCCGGCTGCCGTCCGGTCGCGCCACGCCGGCGCCACGATCGATATCGAATGTATCCCGAGGAATAGAACCATCCCGAGCACGAGATAGAGCATCGCTTCGACTCCTTGACGAACGTGGCAATTACCGCAGGCCTGCCGGAAAGTCAATGTGATGCGGCATAATGACCCGACAGGCATGGCCATCAAGGCAATTCGCGGTAACGGAGTGACACAAAACAGATTCGGGCTGGTCATCTTCGATTGCGACGGCGTGCTGGTGGACAGCGAATTGATCACCAATCGGGTATTCGTCCGACTGCTGAACGAATTGGGGCTCGCGCTAACGCTCGAGGACATGTTCGAACAGTTTGTGGGCCGCTCCATGCCGCAATGCCTGGAAATCATCACGCAGTTGCGCGGCCGTCCCGTTCCGCCGCAGTTTGTAGAGGACTACCGGACTCAGTCCGAGACAGCGCTGAGAGCGGAACTGAAGGCGGTCCCCGGGATCGAGGCGCTGCTGTCCGCAATGCGCATCCCCTACTGCGTGGCATCCAGCGGAACTCACGAAAAAATGCAAACGACCTTGGGTGTTACCGGCCTCTTACCGCAATTCCGCGGAAAAATGTACAGCGTCACGGAAGTCGCGCACAGCAAACCCTTCCCGGATGTGTTCTTGCATGCGGCACGCCAACAAGGCGTGCTGCCCGCGGACTGCGCCGTGATCGAAGATACGCCGACGGGTGTCAAAGCCGGCGTTGCGGCCGGTATGACGGTCTTCGGCTACTGCGCGCTGACACCGGAACACCGCTTGATCGAGGCCGGCGCGCACCATACCTTCGAACGCATGAGCGAGCTTTCCGGTTTGCTATCGGAGGCCGGATGACGGACCTCCAAGAACGAGGCCATTTCCGGCTGGCGATCAGCTTTTCCAGAAGGTAACGAGCACGAAGACGATGGCGATGATCGTCAATCCCACATGCCCGAGGGTTGCCTGCGATTCGGCCAATAAATCGTTCGCCCCGGGCTCGGGGGGAATCAGGCGGGCAAAGGCGGAGAGAAACAACATGCGCCAAGAATAATGGCGCCCAGGGATAAAAACGTGATTCGGATCACGTCTCTTCAGCCGCAGGGAGCAAATCGGCCGGCTCAGCCGATAAAAAAGGCCCCGAACCCTGGGCGGATCCGAGGCCATATTTTTTAAATGCTTGTTGTTGTTCTATTCTGCCGCTTCTGTATCCCCCGCCGGTACTGCGTCGTCCGAGTCGCCCATACCGCCGCCGACATCCATGAAGCTGCGGCGGCGGCTGTCGTCCGAGGCGCGTCGACGTCGCGCATGATACGCGAAGCCGGTTCCCGCGGGAATGAGGCGTCCAACGATGACGTTTTCCTTCAGGCCGCGCAGATCGTCCTTCAAGCCCCGAACCGCCGCCTCGGTGAGGACGCGGGTGGTCTCTTGGAACGATGCCGCCGAAATGAAGGATTCCGTCGCCAGCGACGCCTTGGTGATACCCAACAGCAGAGGCTCCCAGGTCGACTGGTGCTTGCCCTCGGTCTTTTGCCTGGCAATGACGTCGAGCAGTCTGCCGCGATCCATCTGTTCGCCGCGCAGCAGCGCCGAATCGCCGGCATCCAGCACTTCGATCTTGCGCAGCATCTGGCGCACGATGACCTCGATATGCTTGTCGTTGATCTTCACGCCCTGCAGCCGGTACACGTCCTGGATCTCGCGAACCAGGTAATTGGCCAGCGCCTCGACGCCCTGCAAGCGCAGGATGTCGTGCGGGTTCGGCTCGCCGTCGGCGATGACCTCGCCCTTCTCGACCTGTTCGCCTTCGAACACGTTGAGATTGCGCCACTTCGGAATCAGCTCCTCATACTTGTCGCTGCCTTCGTGGGTGATGATCAAGCGGCGCTTGCCCTTGGTCTCCTTGCCGAAACTGACCGTGCCCGAGCGCTCCGCCAGGATCGCCGAGTCTTTCGGCTTGCGCGCTTCGAACAGATCGGCGACGCGCGGCAGACCGCCGGTGATGTCGCGGGTCTTGGAAGACTCCTGCGGGATACGCGCAATGACGTCGCCCACCGACACCTTGGAGCCGTCTTCCAGGCTGACGATGGCGCCGGCCGGCAATGCGTACACCACCGGAATGTCGGTGTTGGCGAAGGTCACTTCCTTGCCCTTGGCATTGGTCAGGCGCACCACCGGCCGTAGATCCTTGCCGCCGGAACCGCGCTGCTTCGGATCCAAGACCACCGTGCTGGTCAAGCCGGTGACGTCGTCCACCTGGCTCGTCACCGTGATGCCGTCGACGAAGTCCGAGAACTTGATCATGCCGGCCACTTCCGTGACCACCGGGTGGGTATGCGGATCCCAGTTGGCGACCGCCTGTCCCGCCTTGACGATGTCCGCATCGTTCACCGTGATGGTCGCGCCGTACGGAATCTTGTAGCGCTCGCGCTCGCGGCCGAACTCGTCCACGACGCCCAATTCACCGGAGCGCGACACCGCGACCAGATGCCCTCTCTCGTGGCGCACCGTCTTGATGTTGTGCAAGCGAATCGTGCCCTTGCTCTTCACTTCGACGCCGTTGGCTGCCGCCGCCCGCGACGCCGCGCCGCCGACGTGGAAGGTACGCATGGTCAGCTGCGTGCCCGGCTCACCGATCGATTGCGCGGCGATGACGCCGACCGCCTCGCCCATGTTGATGCGATGCCCGCGGCCCAGATCGCGGCCATAGCATTGCGCGCACACGCCGTAGCGGGTTTCGCAGGTGATGGGCGAACGCACCATGACCTGATCGATGCCCATCTTTTCCAGCAGCTTGACCAATTTTTCGTCGATCAAGACGCCTGCCTTGACCAGCACTTCGCCGCTCGAGGCGACCACCACGTCCTCGGAAACCACGCGCCCCAAGACGCGCTCGCCCAAGCCTTCGACCACATCGCCGCCTTCGACGATCGGGGTGATGGACAGTCCGTTGACGGTGCCGCAGTCGATCTCGGTGACCACCAGATCCTGCGCCACATCGACCAGGCGGCGCGTCAGGTAGCCTGAGTTTGCCGTCTTCAACGCGGTGTCGGCCAAGCCTTTACGCGCGCCGTGAGTCGAGATGAAGTACTGCAGTACGTTCAAGCCTTCGCGGAAATTCGCCGTGATGGGCGTTTCGATGATGGAACCGTCCGGCTTCGCCATCAGGCCGCGCATGCCGGCCAGCTGGCGAATCTGCGCGGCGGAACCGCGGGCGCCCGAATCGGCCATCATGAAGATCGAATTGAACGACTTCTGGCGAACCTTGTTGCCCTTGGTATCGGTGACCTCGTCGGTTCCCAACTTCTCCATCATGGCCTTGGCCACTTGGTCGTTGGTTCGCGACCAGATGTCGACCACCTTGTTGTAGCGTTCGCCGTTGGTGACCAATCCCGAGGAGTATTGCTCCTGGATCTCCTTCACCTCTTTTTCCGCCGTCGCCAGGATCTTGACCTTCGTCTGCGGCACGACCATGTCGTCCACGCCGATCGATACGCCCGCGCGGGTCGCGTACTGAAAGCCGGTGTACATGAGCTGATCGGCGAACACGACCGTTTCCTTGAGACCGACCGTGCGGTAGCACGCGTTGATCGTTCCGGAAATGATCTTCTTGGTCATGTCCTGGTTGATGGCATCGAACGACAGACCCTTGGGCAGGATCTCGGACAGCAGAGCGCGGCCGGCCGTGGTATCGACCACGCGGACGTTCTTGACCAATTGGCCGCCGGCATCGCGGATGTGCTCGACCAGCCGCACCTTGACCTTCGCTTGCAGATCGATGTTGCGGCTCTCATAGGCGCGATGCACTTCGGCGACGTCGCTGAACGCCATGCCTTCGCCCTTGGCGCCCACGCGCTCGCGGGTCATGTAGTACAGCCCCAGCACCACGTCCTGCGACGGCACGATGATGGGATCGCCGTTTGCGGGCGAGAGGATGTTGTTGGACGACATCATCAGCGCGCGCGCTTCCAGCTGCGCCTCGATCGACAGGGGCACGTGCACGGCCATTTGGTCGCCGTCGAAGTCGGCGTTGAATGCCGTGCAGACCAGCGGATGCAGCTGGATCGCCTTGCCTTCGATCAGCACCGGCTCGAAAGCCTGAATGCCGAGCCGATGCAGGGTGGGCGCGCGATTCAAGAGCACCGGGTGCTCGCGGATCACTTCTTCCAGGATGTCCCACACTTCCGGGCCCTCGCGCTCGACCAGTCGTTTTGCGGCCTTGATGGTCGAGGCTTCGCCGCGCAGCTGCAGCTTGGAGAAGATGAACGGCTTGAACAATTCCAGCGCCATTTTCTTCGGCAATCCGCATTGATGCAGGCGCAGCGTCGGGCCGACCACGATGACCGAGCGGCCCGAGTAATCGACCCGCTTGCCGAGCAGGTTCTGGCGGAAGCGGCCCTGCTTGCCCTTGATCATGTCGGCCAAGGACTTCGAGCGGCCGCTTGTTGGTGCCGGTGATGGCGCGGCCGCGGCGGCCGTTGTCGAGCAGCGCGTCCACCGCCTCTTGCAGCATGCGTTTTTCGTTGCGCACGATGATATCCGGCGCGTTCAGCTCGAGCAGCCGGCGCAAACGGTTGTTGCGGTTGATGACGCGGCGATACAGGTCGTTCAAGTCGGAGGTCGCGAAGCGGCCGCCGTCCAACGGCACCAACGGACGCAGGTCCGGCGGCAGCACCGGCAGAACGGTGAGCACCATCCATTCCGGCTTGTTGCCCGATTCCATGAATGCTTCGATGAGCTTCAAGCGCTTCGACAGCCGCTTGATCTTCGTCTCGGAGTTGGTGTTCGCCATGTCCTCGCGGACCTTGACCACCTCGGACGGCAGATCCATGGACTTGAGCAGTTCATGCACCGCTTCGGCGCCCATGCGCGCGTCGAACTCGTCGCCGTGCTCTTCGATCGACTCCAGGTACATCTCATCGGTGAGCAGCTGGCCGCGCTGCAGCGAAGTCATGCCGGGATCGACGACCACGAAGGCCTCGAAGTACAGCACGCGCTCGATCTCGCGCAAGGTCATGTCCAGCATCAAGCCGATGCGCGAGGGCAGCGACTTCAGGAACCAGATGTGCGCGGTCGGGCTCGCCAGCTCGATGTGGCCCATGCGCTCGCGGCGCACCTTGGACTGGGTCACCTCGACGCCGCACTTCTCGCAGACGACGCCGCGGTGCTTCAGGCGCTTGTACTTGCCGCACAGACATTCGTAGTCCTTCACGGGTCCGAAGATCTTCGCGCAGAACAAGCCGTCGCGTTCCGGCTTGAAAGTGCGGTAATTGATGGTTTCCGGCTTTTTCACCTCGCCGTACGACCAGGAGCGGATCATGTCCGGCGAAGCCAGGCCGATCTTGATCGAGTCGAAATTCTCGACCGGCACCTGCTGCTTGAACAATTTGAGTAAGTCTTTCATTGATTAGGCCTCGCTCTCTAGTTCGATGTTGATGGCCAGGGAACGTATCTCCTTGACCAGGACATTGAACGACTCCGGCATGCCGGCTTTCATTTCGTGGTTGCCGTCGACAATCGCCTTGTACATCTGCGTGCGTCCATTGACGTCATCCGACTTGACGGTGAGCATTTCCTGCAAGGTGTACGCGGCGCCATAAGCCTCCAGCGCCCACACTTCCATCTCGCCGAAACGCTGGCCGCCGAACTGCGCCTTGCCGCCCAGCGGCTGCTGCGTGACCAGGCTGTACGGCCCCGTGGAACGGGCATGCATCTTGTCGTCGACCAAGTGGTTCAACTTCAGCATGTACATGTAGCCCACCGTGACCGGACGTTCGAACTGCTCGCCGGTGCGGCCGTCGTGCAGCACCGTCTGGCCCGAAGTCGGCAGGTCGGCAAGCGTCAGCAGACTCTTGATTTCATCTTCGCTGGCGCCGTCGAACACCGGCGTCGCCATCGGCACGCCCTTCTTCAAGTTGCTCGCCAATTCGATGACTTCGGCGTCGCTCATCGAACGGATGTCTTCCTTTTGGCCGCCGGTTTCGTTGTAGACCTGACCCAGGAACTTGCGCAGTTCGACGATCGCGTGCTGGGCTTCCAGCATCTTGCCGATCTTGGCGCCCAAGCCCTTTGCGGCCCAGCCGAGGTGAGTTTCGAGGATTTGTCCGATGTTCATGCGCGACGGCACGCCCAACGGGTTCAGCACGATATCCACCGGCGTGCCGTCGGCCATGTAGGGCATGTCCTCGACCGGAACGATGGAGGAAATGACGCCCTTGTTGCCGTGGCGTCCCGCCATCTTGTCGCCCGGTTGCACGCGGCGCTTCACCGCCAGGTACACCTTGACCATCTTGAGCACGCCCGGAGCCAGATCATCGCCGGCGGTGATCTTCGCCTTCTTCTCCTCGAAGCGCTTTTCAAACGCCTTGCGCTGACCCTTGAGGCGCTCGGACACCGTCTCGAGCTGCGTATTGACCTCTTCTTCCTTGAAGCGTATTTCGAACCACTGTTCGCGCGGCAGGTCCGCAAGATACGCATCGTCGATCTGCGTGCCCGACTTGATCTTCTTCGGGCCCGCTTCGGCCGCCTTGCCTTCGATCATGCCGCGAACGCGCTGGAACAAATCGTCTTCCAGAATGCGCTGCTGATCGGCCAAGTCCTTGCGCACCCGCTCGAGCTCCGATTTCTCGATCGCCAGGGCCCGCGAATCCTTTTCGACCCCGTCGCGCGTGAACACGCGCACGTCGATCACCGTGCCGTCCATGCCGGGAGGCACGCGCAGCGAAGTGTCCTTCACGTCCGAGGCCTTCTCGCCGAAGATCGCCCGCAGCAGCTTCTCTTCCGGCGTCAGCTGGGTCTCGCCCTTCGGCGTGACCTTGCCGACCAGGATGTCGCCGGCGCGCACTTCCGCGCCGATGAAGGCGATACCGGCCTCATCGAGCTTCGCCAACGCCGAATCGCCCACATTGGGGATATCGGCGGTGATTTCCTCCGGCCCCAGCTTGGTGTCGCGCGCGACGCAGGTGAGTTCCTCGATGTGAATGGTGGTGAAGCGGTCCTCCTCGACCACGCGCTCCGAGATCAGGATGGAGTCCTCGAAGTTGTAGCCGTTCCAGGGCATGAAGGCCACCAGCAGGTTCTGGCCCAGGGCGAGTTCGCCGAGGTCCGTCGACGGACCATCCGCGAGCACGTCGCCGCGCTTGATGGCATCGCCGGCATTGACCAGCGGCCGCTGATTGATGCAGGTGTTCTGATTCGAACGCGTGTACTTGGTCAGCGAGTAGATGTCGACGCCCGGTTCGCCCGCAGTCGTTTCATCGTCGTTGACGCGCACCACGATGCGCGACGCATCGACCGAGTCGACGCTGCCGCCGCGCCGCGCCACCACGGTGACGCCGGAGTCGATCGCGACCGCGCGTTCCATGCCGGTGCCTACCAACGGGGTTTCCGAACGCAGCGTCGGAACCGCCTGGCGCTGCATGTTCGATCCCATGAGTGCGCGGTTCGCATCGTCATGTTCCAAGAACGGAATCAACGAGGCCGCCACCGACACGATCTGCTTCGGCGAGACGTCCATGTAATTGATCTTGTCGGACGAAGACAGCGTGAACTCGTTCTGCGTGCGGCAGGAGATCAAGTCGTCGACGAACTCGCCCTTTTCGTTCAAGGTCGCATTCGCCTGCGCAATCATGTACTGGCCTTCTTCGATGGCCGACAGATAGTCGATCTTGTCGGTCACCTTGCCGTTGGCGACCCGGCGGTACGGAGTCTCGAGGAATCCGTAGTCGTTGGTGCGCGCATACACGGCCAGGGAGTTGATCAAGCCGATGTTTGGTCCCTCCGGCGTTTCGATCGGGCACACGCGCCCGTAGTGCGTCGGATGCACGTCGCGGACTTCGAATCCGGCGCGTTCGCGCGTCAGACCGCCTGGGCCAAGTGCCGAGACACGGCGCTTGTGCGTGACTTCCGACAACGGGTTGTTTTGATCCATGAACTGCGACAGCTGCGAGGAGCCGAAAAATTCCTTCACCGCGGCGGCGACCGGCTTGGCGTTGATCATTTCCTGCGGCATGATCGGTTCGCTTTCGGCAATCGTCAGACGCTCTTTCACGGCGCGCTCGACCCGTACCAAACCGATGCGGAAGGCGTTCTCGGCCATTTCACCGACGCTGCGGACGCGGCGGTTGCCCAAGTGATCGATGTCGTCCACGTGGCCGTTGCCGTTGCGGATGTCGATCAAGGTCTTCATGACCTCGATGATGTCTTCCTTGCTCAATACGCCCGATCCCGTGATTTCCTCGCGGCCCACGCGGCGGTTGAACTTCATGCGCCCCACCGGCGACAGGTCGTAGCGCTCGCCGTTGAAGAACAGGTTCTGAAACAGGTTCTCGGCCGCGTCCTTGGTCGGCGGTTCGCCGGGACGCATCATGCGGTAGATTTCCACCAGCGCCTCGAGGCGCGTCTTGGTGGGATCAATGCGCAGCGTGTCGGAGATATACGGACCGCGGTCCAAATCGTTCACGTACAGCGTGCGGATCGAGGTGATGCCGCTTTCGATGAGTTTCGCCACCGTCGGAACGGTGAGAATTTCATTGGCCTTCGCCAGGATTTCGCCGGTTTCGGTGTTGACGATGTCGTGCGCCAGCACTTTGCCCTGCACATATTCGGTCGGCACGGGCAGGCGCTTGACGCCGGCCTCGTCGAGCTCCTTGACGTGGCGCGCCGTGATGCGGCGCCCTTCCTCGACGATGATCTTCTTGCCGACGCGGATCTCGAATGCGGCGGTCTCGCCGCGCAGCCGCTGCGGGATGATTTCGAATTCGATTTCCTTCTTCGACAAATGAAACACGTTCTTCTCGAAGAAGATGTCGAGAATCTGTTCCTCGGTCAGTCCGAGAGCGCGCAGGATGATGGTCACCGGCAATTTGCGGCGGCGATCGATGCGCGCGAACACGCAGTCCTTCGGGTCGAACTCGAAGTCCAGCCACGAACCGCGGTACGGAATGATGCGCGCCGAGAACAGCAGCTTGCCCGAGGAGTGAGTCTTGCCGCGGTCGTGATCGAAGAACACGCCCGGGCTGCGGTGCAGCTGCGACACGATGACGCGTTCGGTACCGTTGATGATGAACGTGCCGTTGTCGGTCATGAGCGGCAGCTCGCCCAGATACACTTCCTGCTCGCGCACGTCTTTGACCGGCTTCTTCGCGCCGCTGGCCTCCTTGTCGAGCACCACCAGGCGAACTTTCACGCGCAGCGGCGCCGCGTAGGTCAGGCCGCGCAGCTGGCATTCCTTCACGTCGAATACCGGTTCGCCCAGGCGATAGCTCACGTACTCGAGCGTCGCGTTCCCGGAATAGCTGGATATCGGAAACACGCTGTCGAAGGCGGCGTGCAAGCCGATCTCGTCGCGTTTGGATTCCGCGGTATCCGCTTGCAAGAAACGCCGGTACGAATCCAGTTGAATTGCCAGCAGGTATGGCGTGCCGAGGATGCTCGGACGCTTGCCGAAGTTCTTGCGGATGCGCTTCTTTTCGGTGAACGAATAGGCCATTAGATGATCACCCTTCCTAGGCGCTTGCGCGCCGAATTTAACGGGGCCGAAACGACCCTTTCCAGGCCCTGAAATCAATTCAACGGGACCCAAACCTCACATTCAAATCAAAAGCGCAGCCGACGGCCGCCGCCGGTTTTCAACGGCAACCCTCGAACTGCGCATGTCGGCAATAATCACTACTTGATAGCAGCCTTGGCGCCGGCGTCCTCGAGCTTCTTCTTGATGGTTTCGGCATCCGCCTTCGGAATGCCTTCCTTCACGGTCGAAGGCGCGCCCTCGACCAGATCCTTCGCTTCCTTCAGCCCCAAGCCGGTGATTTCGCGGATGACCTTGATGACGCCAACCTTGTTGGCGCCGAACTCGGTCATGGTCACCGTGAATTCGGTCTGCGCTTCGGCAGCCGGAGCCGCCGCGCCGCCACCGCCCGCCGCCGCAGCGGCTACCGGAGCAGCCGCGGTGACGTTGAACTTCTTTTCCATGTCGGCAATCAGCTCGACCACTTCCATGACCGACATCTTGGAAATTGCGTCGAGTATTTCGTCTTTCGTAACAGCCATTATCGTCTCCAAATAAATATGGGTTTGTTCAAACCCGAATCAGGTTTATTTCGCCGCCGCCTCAGCGCTCTTCTTGGCTTCAAGAACAGCAGCCAACGTCCGCACCAACTTCGAGTTGGGGGCGGCCAACGTACCAACGAACTTCGCAATCGGCGCCTTGAGCAGACCCAACATCTTCGACAACGCCTGCGCGCGCGTCGGCAACGAAGCCACCCGCTCGAGCGAATCGGCCTTGAGCAGTTGCCCGCCCAAGGAGACGATGGTCGTCACCAGTTTGTCGTTGTCCTTGGCGAAAGCCTTGACGATGCGGGCGGCAGCGCCCGGATCGTCGTTGGAAAATGCCAGGACAATCGGTCCTTTCAACGCCGGAGAAATGCACTCGAAAGAGGTGCCGGCAACCGCCTTGCGCGCGAGCGTATTCTTGACGATTCGCAGGTACACCCCTTCCTTGCGCGCCTTGGCGCGAAGCTCGGTCATCTGCGTCACGGTCAAGCCACGGTTCTCGGCGCCCACCACGGACAGGGCTTTCGCCGCGACCGCGTTGACTTCTGCCACCACGACTTTCTTCTCTTCTAACTTGAGTGCCATCTTTGGTTCCCCGTAGAGAAGCGTCACACAACAGATACGAACGCCGCCGTCCGCATCCACCCTCGAGTACTCGCGTACTCATCGGTGCGACCTTCTCAGGCATTCCTGATTCCGGTCCCACCATCTGCGCAGGCTGCTTTTAAGAGCCCTGCAAGATCCCTTCGAATCTTTCATGCTCGCCTGCGGTCTTCGAAGGTGGTTGCAGGAAGCGTCAGCTTCCCGCAGCCCTCCAAATTAAAACCATGCGCTTCGCGCAAATTCACATGCGTTCACGCGCAACAATTCCCGGGGCCGATGCGGCCCCGTTCTTTAAATCTTGACCAGACCCAGACTCGACTGATCGACCGCGACCCCAGGACCCATGGTCGAGGAGACGGTCAGCTTCTTCAGGTAAACACCCTTGGAAGTCGCCGGTTTGATCTTCTGCAGATCGTTCACCAGCGCCAGCAGATTCTCCTTCAGCGCGCTCGGCTCGAAATTCGCGCGCCCGATCTGCGCGTGCACGATGCCCGCCTTGTCGGTGCGATAGCGGACCTGCCCGGACTTCGCGTTCTTCACCGCTTCCGCCACATTCGGCGTGACGGTGCCCACCTTCGGGTTCGGCATGAGCCCGCGGGGTCCCAGGATCTGCCCGAGCTGACCGACGATGCGCATCGCATCGGGACTCGCGATCACGACGTCAAAATCGATTTGCCCGGCCTTCACCTTCTCGGCCAGGTCCTCGAAACCGACGATGTCGGCGCCAGCCGCTTTAGCGGCATCCGCATTCTTGCCCTGGGTAAATACCGCCACGCGCACCGTCTTGCCGGTGCCGTGCGGCATCACGGTTGAACCGCGCACCTGTTGGTCGGACTTGGTGGCATCGACGCCCAAATTCACCGACACGTCCACCGACTCATTGAACTTTGCGGTGGCGAATTCCTTCACCAATTTCAGCGCATCGTCGATGGGATAAGACTTGCCCGGCGGCAGTTTCTCTTTCCAGCCCTTGGTTCGTTTGACTACGGCAGGCATGTCACACTCCCTCCACGTCAACGCCCATGCTGCGGGCGCTGCCGGCGATGGTGCGCACAGCCGCGTCCAAGCTGGCCGCCGTCAAATCAGGCATTTTCATCTTGGCGATATCCTCGAGCTGCTTGCGGGTCACCTTCCCGACTTTGGCCGTATTCGGCGTGGCGCTGCCCTTGGGGATGCCGAGCGCCTTGGCAATGAGCACGGACGCCGGCGGCGTCTTCATGATGAAGGTAAAGCTGCGGTCGCTGTATACCGTGATCACTACTGGGGTCGGTAATCCTTTTTCCAAGGCCTGGGTCTGCGCATTGAACGCCTTGCAGAACTCCATGATGTTGACGCCCTGTTGGCCCAAAGCAGGGCCTACGGGAGGGCTGGGGTTGGCTTGGCCTGCAGGGATCTGCAGCTTGATATAGCCGGTGACTTTCTTCGCCATCTAACGCTCCTGTGGGTGCAAACGCCTCCCTTGCGGAAAGCTCCCCTCGTTCAGGGGCTTACGCCCCGAATTCACCGTGGCCGATGCGGCCACGACCGATAACCGCGCTTCGCGCGTGAAGACCTAACCTTTCTCGACCTGCGAGAAATCCAATTCCACGGGCGTGGAACGCCCCAGGATCTGCACCGCCACCTGCAGCCGGTTCTTTTCGTAATTCACGGACTCGACCACGCCGTTGAAATCATTGAACGGCCCATCGGTCACCCGCACCACTTCGCCGGGTTCGAACAGCACCTTCGGCTTCGGCTTGTCCACGCCCTCTTCGACGCGGCGCAAAATCGACATGGCTTCCTTGTCGGTGATGGCTGCCGGCTTGTCGCTGGTGCCGCCGATGAAGCCCAACACCTTCGGCACTTCCTTGACGAGGTGCCAGGTGTCCTCGTCCATTTCCATCTGCACGAGCACGTAGCCCGGAAAGAACTTGCGGTCGGACTTGCGCTTCTGTCCGTCGCGCATCTCCACCACTTCCTCGGTGGGCACGAGAATCTCGCCGAACTTCGCGTCCAGACCCGCGCGCTTGACGCGCTCCTTCAGCGACTCCGAGACTTTGTGCTCGAAGTTCGAATACGCGTGAACGACATACCATCGCAACGACATAACAGCTCCGCGTCCGCTAACCCGGGGTGCCGCCCAAAACGCGGGTCATCCAGGTGAGAATCCAGTCAAGAACGAAGAAAAACAAACCCATCGCAATCGCGAAACCGATGACCACGTAGGTGGTTTTGAAGGTCTCGTCACGGCTCGGCCACACCACTTTGCGCAATTCGACCCGCGCGGCCTGCGCAAACTGCACGAACTCTCTGCCGTACGTGCTCAGCCACAAAAGCCCCGCGCCTGCCGCGAGCCCGAGAACCACCATGCCGACGCGCAGCGGCAGCGCTTTCTCGTCGAACCAATAAAACGCCGCGATCCCGCTCAAGATCGCGATGATCGAAACGGTCAGCAGCGCGCTGTCCTTGGCCGAGGAGACCGCGGGTGTTTGCACTTCAGCCATGTACTTCTGCCACGTTCACTTACTGCTACCTACAGGCCACTTCGAGTGGCAGGGCAGGAGGGAATCGAACCCCCAACCTGCGGTTTTGGAGACCGCCGCTCTGCCAATTGAGCTACTGCCCTATTAATGCGCTTCGCCGACAATCGACGGGGTCGCGGCGACCCCGTCCGTTAAAAGCAAGATCAAGCAATGACTTTGGCGACCACGCCTGCGCCGACGGTTTTGCCGCCCTCGCGGATGGCGAAACGCAGGCCCTGCTCCATCGCGATCGGGGCGATCAGCTCCACCACGATCTTGATGTTGTCCCCCGGCATCACCATCTCGGTGCCCTCCGGCAGCTCCACCGCCCCGGTCACATCGGTGGTGCGAAAGTAGAACTGCGGCCGGTAGCCCTTGAAGAAGGGAGTATGCCGTCCGCCCTCTTCCTTGCTTAAGACATACACTTCGGCTTCAAACTTGGTGTGCGGGGTGATCGAACCGGGCTTGCACAGCACCTGCCCGCGCTCCACTTCCTCGCGCTTCGTGCCCCTCAAGAGCACCCCCACATTGTCCCCCGCCTGACCCTCATCCAAGAGCTTCCTGAACATCTCCACACCCGTGCAGGTGGTCTTCTGCGTCGGGCGAATCCCCACAATCTCCACCTCATCGTTGATCTTCACGATGCCCCGCTCGATGCGCCCCGTCACCACCGTGCCGCGACCGGCAATCGAGAACACATCCTCCACCGGCATCAAAAAGGCCCCTTCCACCGCACGCTTGGGCACCGGAATATACTCATCCAAGGCCTTCACCAGCTTGATCACCGAGGGCACCCCGATCTCCGAGGTATCCCCCTCCAATGCCTTCAACGCAGAGCCGGTGATGATCGGGGTCTTGTCCCCGGGGAACTTGTACAAGGTCAATAGATCGCGCACTTCCAGCTCCACCAGCTCCAAAAGCTCCGCATCATCGACCATGTCCGCCTTGTTCATGAACACCACGATGTAGGGCACCCCCACCTGGCGGGCCAGCAATATGTGCTCGCGCGTCTGGGGCATCGGACCATCCGCGGCCGATACCACCAAAATCGCCCCGTCCATCTGCGCCGCTCCGGTGATCATGTTCTTCACGTAATCGGCGTGTCCCGGACAGTCCACGTGCGCGTAGTGGCGCGCATCGGACTGATACTCCACGTGCGCCGTCGCAATCGTGATGCCGCGCGCACGCTCCTCCGGTGCCTTGTCGATCTGATCGTAGGCCTTGAACTCCCCGCCGTGCTTCTCCGCCATCACCTTCGTGAGGGCCGCCGTCAAGGTCGTCTTGCCATGATCCACATGCCCAATCGTCCCCACGTTCACGTGCGGCTTCGTTCGCTCAAACTTCCCCTTCGACACAGGCCTTACCTCTCAAAAAAATTTAGAAAAACTCTGGAGCCCACGAACGGGATCGAACCGTTGACCTCGTCCTTACCAAGGACGTGCTCTACCAACTGAGCTACGTGGGCCGCAACCATTTGGAGCGGGTGATGGGAATCGAACCCACGTGATCAGCTTGGAAGGCTGACGTTCTACCATTGAACTACACCCGCACTCCGCTAGAAGCCAATGGCACGACCCCACATCCTTCGCTGGTGGAGGGGGTAGGATTCGAACCTACGAAGGCATAAGCCAGCAGATTTACAGTCTGCCCCCGTTGGCCGCTTGGGTACCCCTCCCTAAAATGAGCCGCGTATTTTGCGGTGCGCGTCAGCGGGTGTCAATGCAAAGTCGGGGCCAAACTCGGGTTGGCCGAAAGTTCTTCGCTTCAATGGTTTCCATCTTGACATTATCGTAAGATATAAATATCTTAAGATAGATCTTAAAACATATCGAGAGATAGCATGCATCATCATTTCTTTCATTGCATTGGACGGCATCGCGGCCAACAGGGGTTCGGGTCTTTTGGGCGGGGCTTCATGGAAGGGGGCGGCATGGGCGGCCGCGGATTTGGCATGGGCCGAAAGCTGGCTTCCGGCGACTTGCAGCTTCTAATCCTAAAATTGCTGGATGAAAAATCGCGCTACGGCTACGAAATCATCAAGGAACTCGACGAGCGCTCGAAAGGCTTCTATGTCCCAAGCCCCGGCATGGTGTATCCCGCGCTGACCTATCTCGAAGAGATCGGCCATGCGACCGTGGCCGTCGATGGGACCCGTAAGCTTTACAGCATCACCGAGTCCGGCAACCAGCACCTGGCGAAGAACCTGTCCGCCGCCGATGCCCTCTTCGCTCAATTCGACCGCGTGGGCGAGCGGATGGACCGGGTGCGCCGGGCGCTCGACGCGGAGGAAAGCGGCGAGGAGCCGGACCGGGAACGGCGCGGCTCACGTGAATTGCACCGGGCACGGCGCGACCTGAAACTCGCGCTCGCCGCCAAATGGCATAGCTCACGCGAAGAGCAGCAGCGCGTCGCAGCGATACTCGCCCGGGCGGCGGCGGAAATCGCCGCCAAATAATGCGCACACCCGCGGCGCGACGGGCGCCGAGGGCTATCTTAGATTGGATTCGAACAGCCGGTAGATCCGCTTGTATTCATCGAGCCAGGAGTCGGCGTTGGTAAATCCGTGCCGATCCAAGGGATACGGCGACATGCTGAAATTATCCTTGTGCAGTTCGATCAGCCGCTCGTACAGGCGCATCGAATCCTCGAACAGGACGTTGTCGTCGATCACGCCATGGCATATGAGCAGCGCATCCTGCAGGCCGGCTGCGAATTCAATCGGCGAGGAACGCTCATAGGCGATCGGATCGACCTGCGGCTCATTCAAAATACCCGATGTATAGCCGTTGTTGTATTGCATCCAATCGGTAACCGGCCGCAGCGCGGCGCCCGCCGCAAACTCGCCCGGCGCGCGGAACAGCGCCATCAAGGTCATGAAGCCGCCGTAGGAACCGCCGTACACGCCGACGTGCTTCGGATCGACTGCCGCCTGCTCGACCAGCCATTTCTTGCCGTCGAGAAGATCTTCCAATTCTGGATGGCCCATCTGCCGGTAGATGGCGGTGCGCCAATCGCGTCCGTAGCCGGCGGATGCGCGGTAGTCCATGACCAGAACGGCATAGCCTAAGTGCGCCAGCAGGTTATTGAACATCTGCTCCCGAAAGTAATACGAGTAGCGCAGGTGCACGTCCTGCGTATACCCAGCGCCATGAATGAAAAGCACGGCGGGCTTCTTGGCTGAGCCGGCGGTGCCGGCATCGCGATACAGCTTCGCGTAAATCACGCCGCCAAAATGGGTGGACGGAACTTTTACGATTTCTGGCTGGATCCAGGTCATGGACTTGTATTCGGCCGTTCGCGTATCGGTCAGCTGGCGGGGCGTGCCTGAACCGTCGGCTTTGGCCACCGAGATTTGCGTGCGCATGTAAGGCGTCGAATGGCTCAGCAACAACTGCTTGCCGCTGCGATCGACCTCGGCTTTTTCGACGCCTTCGAGTTTGGTCAAACGCTGCAAAGCTCCGCCGTTGCTCGGGACGCGATAAGCATCGTAGGAGTAAGGCGCGGCTTGGTTGCTGAGCACATAGAACCAGCGGCCATCCAGCGACAGCTGGGGACTCGACACCTCGAATCGGCCCTGGGTCAGCGCGTGCGGCTCGCCGTTCAACGGCTTGGTGTACAAATGCGCGAAACCGGATTCTTCGGACTCGTACCAAAGCGTGCGATTATCATTCAGCCAGCCGAACTCATTGAATGACCGGTCGATCCAGGCCGCGTCGCTCAGACGGTGCTGCGGCACCAGCCTGGCGTTGGCCAGGTCGACGCTGACAATCCAGCGATCCTTGTGATCGATCGCATAAATCGCGATGCCGAGCGCGCCGCCATCGGCGCTCCAGACGATGCCGGCGTTGATCGCATCGGGCTCGCGGTTGATCACCCAGACACCGCGCGCCTTTTTGTCGCCGTTCGCCTTTTGCCGGCCGCCTGCGGCCGGCGCTGCGGCTGGCGCTGCGGCCGGCGCTGCGACTGGCGCATTGCGGCGGGCGCGCCGCGGCGTTCTCCTCGCGCACGGCCTTCAAGGGATCGTCGTCCATCCCCGGAAGCTTGTCGAGCGCGAGCGCGTGCATCGTGTGGTCGGCGAGATCGAGGAGCATCAAGGATTGCGGCGCCGGCGGGTTGCGCCCGACGCGCAGGCGCTCCGTCTCGAATTCCTCGTAGCCGGACTCCGTGACGTAGCGCGCGAGCTGTCCTTCCCGCCCCTTCACGTGCGATTTCGGCTCGGTCACGACCAGCAGCCAGCGCGCATCCGGGGACAGTTCCGTACCGCGAATGATCACCTCATCGCCCAGGTAAAAAGGCAGCGCGGCGCGCGTCGCATCCCCGCTTTGCAGCGCCTCGCTGTGCTTGCGCAGGGTTTCTTTGTCGTCGTGCAATTTCTTCAGGGTGGCAAAGGTGCGCAGCTGCATTTCCCGCAAATCGTCCGCGGCCGGCGGCGCATTCGGGTCCTTCTCCGCCTTGACGATCGCCGCCGGCGCCGTTACGCCGCTGCCGAAGTCGTGCACGAACCAGTCATGGTCGATGCGAAAACTCAACATTCGCCCGTCAAGCGAGAATTGCGGGTCGCTTTTCGCCTGCGGCGAGCGCGTGATCTGCAGCAAGCGGCCGCTCGAGAGCTCGCGCACGAAGACGTCCCGATTGCGGATGAAAGCGGCGCGCTTGCCGGCGCGGTCGTAGATCGCGGGTCCATCGGCATTCGCCATCGCGGCCGCATCGACCACCTGATCCTTGCCGGTCGCGGAATCGATGTGATGCAAATCGACGATCGGCGATCCGATGCGCTTCAACGAGTAGTACACGCCGCGGCCGTCGGCCGACCAATAGGCGTCGCTGACCGGCGGCCCGATCCAGTCCGGCTCCGCCATGATTCTTTCGAGCGACAGCGTGGTCTGCGCCGGGGCGCCGAGAGCAGCGAAGCTCACCAAGCCGGCGATGCCGGCCATCGAAATCAGCCGCAAGTGATGTTTCATCAATCTCCGCCTAATGGTCGATTTTTTTAAACAGGATTTCCGGCCCGCACAGCCGGCGCTTGGGCTTCACGTCAGTGCCACCCCGTTAGTTGGGCGGCCGATCCGCAGCTTTTGACTCGCCTTTTGACCGTTCGCTTGCCGCATAAGTCTCCGCCTATCGCGGAATCCCCGCAACGCGCAATCCTCAGGCAGGTCCCGGACTAGGCGGTCTTTTTGCGCCCGTGCAATCGCGTTACCAGGTCCGCCTCGGCGCGGCTCAATCCGAATTGCTGCGTCAATCGGCCGGGGTCGGTTCCGCGTCGCGCGAAATCGATCGCCTGATCGAAGCACTGCGCGGGACCGCGCAGCTCGATCGATTCGATGCGCGCGGCGATGCCTGAGCATTCGCGTTCGATTCGATTCACGCGTCTTGCCGTCCGCAGACCGATCGAGGACATGACTTCGAGTTCGCGGCGCAGCGCTGCCGCACCCGCTTCGAGCGCCGCGCAGCGCTTTTTCCAGCGGCGCATCGAAAAGGACAGCGCAACAGCGGCGCCGAGCGCGCAAATTGCCAGCGATGCGACCGCGATCTGCAGAATGGCATTGACGTTGAGATCGATCATGTCAGGCGTACTCATCGATGTGGGATTTGGGCGGCCGCGGGCCACCGCTCGAATCGGGCGTGTCGGCGGATTTCGAGGCGGGTTTGTCCGGGACTTGATCCGACCGCTGCCGGCGTTCCTTGTCGTCCTTGGAGGAGCGCCGGTCTGCGATCGGCAGGGCGGGGAAAAGGCCTGAATTGCTTAAGCGGTCCACTTCACTCATTGCGTGACCTCGCTCATGGGGGTTTGGGTAACTCGGTCGCTGTCGATTTCTCGGATCTCGTCAATACGGTCTTACCGAGATCGGCCGGCGGCACACGCTCGATCAGCCGATTGGCGCCGCTGCCGCCGTCCGCCAACTCGACGCCGGGCGCCACGTTCTGCGGCGTATCCGCAGTGCTGCGCGCCGTCGTGGTTTCCGCCGGAGTCACGGCCTCCAGCACCAGCACCGCGACGCGGCGATTCGCATTGCGCCCCTCGGCGGAAGAATTCGCTTGGCGCGGGTGAAACTCGCCGAAGCCGACGATCTCGAGCCGCAGCGGATCGATGCCCTGCTTGGTGAACTGATGCACCACGCTCGCGGCCCGCGCTGCCGACAATTCCCAGTTGGAGGGGAAAGCGGCGGTGTGAATCGGGCGATCGTCGGTATGGCCCTCGACGCGGATCGGATTGGGAAAGGGCTTCAACACCTCCGCGAGCTTGTCGAGCACGGGTTCCGCGGAACTCGAGAACTCGCCCGAGCCGCTCGGAAACAGGATGTCCGTGTTGATTTCGATTTCCAGCCACATGCTCTCGCGCTTCACCGTGATCAGCTTCGCGTCGATCAGCGCGCGCATCGCGTCCTGCACCTCGCGCTCCATGCGGATCAGGGAACCCGGAACGTCCGCCGGCGGCGGCGGCTTCGGTATCGGAGTCACCGTGTCCTGGCTCTTGATCTTGATCAGCGCGGTAGGCGTGATGCCGATCAAGGGCTTCTCGCCGCCCTTGCCGGGTTCCGGCTCGCCGATGTTCAACGGCCGCATGCTCTTCGGCGCGCCGTTGAAGGCCGCGATCATGGCGTCGGAGAGGACGCGAAATTTTCCCTCGTTGACCGACGACATCGCATACATCACGGTGAACAGCGCGAACAACAGGGTCACCAGATCGCCGTAGGGAATGGCCCAGGCTTCGTGGTTCACATGGTCTTCGTGCTTCTTTTTGCGAGCCATAACTTAGGAGCCCGTCTGAGTCCTCAGACGGGCTCCCCCTAGTGGTGGAAATAACCTTGCAGTTTCGATTCGATGTTGCGCGGATTCTCGCCCTGCGCGATGGCGATGAGGCCCTCGATCACCATGGTACGAACCTGCGATTGACCGTGAATGACGGCTTTGAGCTTGTTGCCCATGGGGAGGAACAAAAGATTGGCGAACGCGATGCCGTAGATCGTCGCGATGAACGCCGCTGCAATGCCATGGCCGAGCTTCGAGGGGTCATTGAGGTTTTGCATGACCGCCATGAGCCCCATGACGGCGCCGATGATCCCCAAGGTCGGGGAATACACGCCCATGGATTCGAACACCTTGGCGGCCTGCGTGTCGAAGTGCTCCATGGTGTCCAGTTCGATCTCCATGCTGGAGCGAATCGCGTCCGGTTCGCCGCCGTCGACCAGCGATTGCAAGCCCTTTTTTAGAAACTCGTCTTTCTCGCCTTCGACCGCCGATTCCAAGCCGAGCAATCCTTGCTTGCGCGCGACATTGCTCCACTCGACTATTTTTTCGATCATGCCCGCGGGATTGTTGGCCGGCGGTTTGAATACCCAGGACGCGATTTTCCACGCCCGCAAAAATGTCGCCATCGGAGTTTGCACCAGACTGGCGGCCAGCGTGCCGACGACCACGATGACGAAGGCCGCGCTGCCGACCAGCGCGCCGGCGCTGCTGCCTTTCAAGATTGCGCCGCCGATGATCGCTATCAGTGCCAGCACGATGCCGATGATGCTTAAGATATCCATGGATCAGTCCGGCGACAGCCATTCCGCCAGCCGCGCGCGCAGCCGCACCAACGCCTGGCCGTGGATCTGGCAGACGCGGGATTCGGAAACCTCGAGCACCTCGCCGATTTCCCGCAGGTTCATGTCGTCGTCGTAGTACAAGGAGAGCACCAGCCGCTCGCGCTCCGGCAGGACGTTGATCGCCGAACTCAGCGCGCCGCGAAACCCGGCATCCTCGATATCCTCCAAAGGTCCCGGACCGTCGTCGCGCGCATGATCGGACGGACTTGATTCGTCCTCGCTCGATCCCATTTGATCGAAACTGAACAGCCGGCAGCTCGCCGCATCCTGCACCAGCTTGTGATATTCCTCGATGGAAACTCCGAGTCCCCCGGCGATGTCGACCGGCGTGGCGTCCTGGCCCTTGGCATTCTCGATCTTGCGGATCACATCGGCCATTTCGCGCATGTTTCGATGCACCGAGCGCGGCGTCCAATCGGACTTGCGTACCTCATCGAGCATCGCGCCGCGAATGCGGATGCCGGCGTAAGTCTCGAAATTCGCACCCTTGTTGGCAGAATAGTGCTTGGCCGCATCCAACAGGCCGATCATTCCGGACTGAATCAAGTCATCGACCTCCACATTGGGCGGCATGCGGCTGACCAGGTGGTAGGCGATGCGCTTCACCAAATCGGCGTGCCTCAACACCAATTCATGTTGCGGCACTTGATCGACCGGAGTGTGATCTTCGGAAGCCGATTTCGCGCCGCGCTTTTGCGTGTTCGAGTACTGTGTGCTTGCTCTCATTGCAATACCGTCGACGGGACGATCCTGGCCCCGACCATTCGTTCGACAAAAAACTCCAAGTGGCCGCGTGCCCCTTGGGGCACAGACCACTTATCGGCTTTGGAAGCGAGATTCTTGAGCGCCATGGAGGAAATAGATGCCGGGTAGGCATCCACAACGGCCGTCTGCCGCTGCACCGCGCGGCGTAGATAGTCGTCAAACGGTATCGAACCGGCGAACTCCAGTGTCACATTGAGAAACCGGTCACAGACCCGGCTAATTTTCTGGAAAAGGCCGGGTCCCTCGCCGGACCTGCGGGTCTGATTCGCCAGTACCTGAAATCGCTGTACGCCGTGCTCGCGGCTCAACACCTTGATGAGCGCATAGGCGTCGGTAATCGAGGCCGGCTCGTCGCAAACCACCACGACCACGTGGTGCGCGGCCTGGCTGAAGGTCATGACGCTGTCATGCAAACCGGCCGCCGTATCGACGATGAGCACCTCGACCTGGTGATACAGATCGCTGAATGCCCGGATGATTCCGGCGTGCTCGGCCGGCGACAGGCTCGCCATGCGCTTGATGCCGGAAGCGGCAGGCACGATTTGCAGGCCGTGCGGACCGGTGACGATGGCATCCTCGAGCGCACACTCGCCCTGGATGACGTTGCCCAAGTGGAAGCGGGTGTGCAGTCCCAGCACCACGTCCACATTGGCCAGGCCCAAGTCGGCATCCACCAGCATGACGTCGCGGCCCGACGCGGCGATCGAGACCGCCAGATTTGCCGACACGGTGGTCTTGCCCACGCCGCCCTTGCCGCCCGTGACGGCGATGACCTTGACGGGGCGCGATGAGTTGAGTTCGGCCAATGCCTCGGCTCGCTCCGGCGACAGTCTGGAGTCACGCATGGGCGTCTGCTCGGCCGAATGCACGGGCCAAAGATGCCTCATTGCGCACGCGCGGCGCGCGTTCCTTGAGCTTGAGCGCGGAGCGGATCAGCCACACTCTTTTCTGGTGGGCGGCGTGCAAGTCCTCCGGTACCCGCTGTCCATCGCACACATAAGCGACCCGCAATTTATGCCGCAGCACCGCTGAGATAGCGCCCCCTAAGCTCGCAGCCTCGTCGATCTTGGTCAGCACGCAGGCAGCGGGGTTGATGCGCGCGAAGGCACGCACAATTTCCTCCAGCGCGTGGCCCTCGCCTTGCGCCGGCAGTGCCAGCAGCACCCGCGCGCGGGCAGCGCCCAGCTTGAGCGCCGCGAGCTGTTCGGTGAGCCGAACGTCGCGCGGCCCCATGCCGGCCGTGTCGATCAGAATCAATTTCTTGGCGTTGAGCCGCTGCAGCACGCGGCCCAGTTCCTGGCCGCTGTTGGCGGCATACATGGGCGCGCCGAGGATGCGTGCGTAGGTCATCAATTGCTCGCGGGCGCCGATTCGGTAGCCGTCGGTGCTGACCAACGCCAGGTCCTGGCTTCCATGAAGCATGCACCAGCGCGCAGCGAGCTTGGCAATCGTCGTGGTCTTGCCGGCGCCCGTCGGACCCACGACGGCGGTGATGCCGCCGCTGATGCAGGTCATGTCGTTGATCACCGGCAAATGCTTGACCAGCAGTGCCAGAGGAATGTGCGAGGGATTGTCGAGGTTGGTGCGCCGCGGCGTCATGCTCGCCAAGGCCAGCGCGATATCCGGGGCGATGTCCAGCGCGGACAGCTCCTCCAGCACTCGCGCCTGCAGGGGTTCGCGCAGCCGCCTGTCGCTCCAGGTCATGCCGGCAAGGCCCGTCTCGAGCAAGCGGCGCAAGTCCTGCAATTCCCGCTGCATTGCGCCGTACCCGTCAGAGCCGGCGGGCTGAAACACGGGCTTGGCGTGGCCTGCTGCGATCGGCGCCGGGCGCGGCGCGACGGACAGCGCTTTTGGCGCCGCGCTCGGCGCGGCGGCCATTCTCGACGCAGGAGCTGGTTTCGCCGCAACCGGCTCCATCGGCGCCGCCGGCGCGGTCATGACCGGGGACGCCATGATCGCCGCGGTCCGCGGAAGCCTAGCCTCGACAAACAGCGCCTCGTCGTAATCCACGGCGGCGATGACTTCGATGCCCTCCTCGCTGCGGCGGCTCGACAGGATGACGGCATCCGCTCCCTGCTCCGCTCTCACGAGGGCGAGAGCCGCCCGCATGCTGGGCGCCGTATATCGTTTAATCTTCATACAACCTCCGTATCAAATTCGATCTTTAGCGGCCCACCGCGGCAATCACGCGGATGCGGCGGTTTTCCGGAATCTCGTTGTAGGCAAGCACTGCGAGTGTCGGCGTGGAATGGCGCATGAGCCGCGCGATCCACGGACGAATCTTCGGTGCGACCAACAGCACGGCGGGTTCGCCCGCCGCATCCTGACGGCGCGCGCTGTCGCCCAGCGCCGTTTGAATTCGGTCAGCCAGCCCCGGCTCGAATCCGGGCGAGGAATCGGCGCCGCCGGCCATCGAGTCTTGCAGCACCTGCTCGAGCGCGGGGTCCAGCGTGATCACCGGCAATTCCTGGCGCAGCCCGCCGATGTTTTGCACGATGGTGCGGCCCAGCGCGACGCGCACGGCGGCGACCAATGTCACGGGGTCCTGGGTCTTGGGCGCGAGTTCCGCGAGCGTCTCGCAAATCGTGCGCAAATTGCGTATCGGCACGCGCTCGAGCAGCAGGTACTGCAGCACCTTGACGACCACGCTCATCGGCAGCAGCTTCGGCACCAAGTCCTCCACGAGCTTCGGCGCGCTCTTGCCCAATCGGTTGAGCAGCTGCTGCACTTCTTCATGGCCCAGCAACTCGTGGGCATGCGATTGCAGCAAATGGCTCAAGTGAGTGGCGATGACGCTGCTGGCATCGACCACCGTGTAGCCTTGCGACTGCGCCTGCTCGCGCCGCGCCTTGTCGATCCAAATGGCATCGAGGCCGAAAGCCGGATCCTTGGTGGCGGACCCGGGAATGGTGCCGGATACCTGGCCGGGATTGATGGCCAGTTCCCGATCGGGAAACACCTCCGACTCGCCCACCGGCGCGCCGAGAATGGTGATCCGGTACGAGTTCGGACCCAGTTCCAGGTTGTCGCGGATGTGCACGGCCTGCACCAGGAATCCGAGCTCTTCCGACAATTTTTTGCGTACCCCCTTGATGCGCCCCATGAGCTCGCCGCCCTGATTGCGGTCGACCAAGGGAATCAAGCGATAGCCGACTTCCAAACCGATGAGATCGACCGCCTCGACGTCATCCCAGGACAGTTCCTTCTGTTCCGTGGATGCCGCCGGCGAAGCCGCGGGCGTCGCGGCGGCTTTCGGCGTCGGCGGCTGCCGGCTCAACAGGTACGCGCCGCCGGCGCAGATCGATGCCATCGCCAGAAATACGAAATTCGGCATTCCGGGAATGACGCCGAGCAGCGCCAGGATGCCGCTGGTGACGCCGAGCGCGCGTGGTTGTCCCAACACCTGCGCCATGATCTGCTGGCTCATGTCGTGCGGGCGCGAAACGCGCGTCACCAGGATGGCGACGGCGACCGACAACAGCAGCGCCGGAATCTGCGCCACCAAGCCGTCGCCGATGGTGAGCAAGGCGTAGGTGCGGCCGGCGTCCGCGAGCGACATGCCATGCTGGGCCGCGCCGATGATGGTGCCGCCGAACATATTGATGAAGACGATGAGGATGCCGGCGATCGCATCGCCGCGCACGAATTTGCTGGCGCCGTCCATGGCGCCGTAGAAGTCGCCCTCCTCGCGCACTTCCTGGCGGCGCACGATGGCATCGGCCTGGGTGATGATTCCCGCGTTCAAATCCGCGTCGATCGCCATTTGCCTGCCGGGCATCGCATCCAAGGTGAAGCGCGCGCTGACCTCCGAGATGCGTCCGGCGCCCTTGGTAATCACCACGAAATTGATGATCACCAGCACCGTGAACACCACCATGCCGACCGCATAGTTGCCGCCCACGACGAAATGGCCGAACGCGGCGATCACGTGGCCTGCCGCCTGCGCGCCGGTGTGGCCGTTCATGAGCACGATGCGCGTCGAGGCGACGTTCAGTCCCAGGCGCAGCAGCGTCGCGCCCAACAGCACGGTCGGGAAAGTCGCGAACTCGAGCGCGCGCCGCACGTAAATCACCGCCAACAGGATCATCAGCGACAGCGAGATATTGAAGGTGAAAAAAACGTCCAGCAGGAACGCCGGCAGCGGCAGCACCATCATGGCGAGCACCGCCATCACCAGCACCGGCACTCCCAAACCGTTGCGGGCGAATTCGCCGAACGTGGCTACGGCGCTGCGCGCGCTCATGAGTCTAGGTACTCATCGCCGACTTTGGGATTGGGTTTGACGACCCGTGCTGCGATGGTCGGATTCAGCGTGCGCACGCGGAAGATGTACGACAGCACCTGCGCCACCGCGACATACAGTCCGTTCGGAATCTCCTTGTTCAGATCGGTCGAGCGATACAGCGCCCGCGCCAGCCGCGGCGCCTCGAATACCGGCACGCGGTGTTCCTCGGCAATGCGGCGGATGTTGTGCGCGACCAGATCGACGCCTTTCGCCAGCACCACCGGCGCACGCATTTTCTTCGGGTCGTACTTCAGGGCGACGGCAAAGTGCGTCGGATTGACGATGACGACGTCGGCCGCGGGCACTTTGTGCATCATGCGGCGGCGCGCCAGGGTCTGCTGCATTTGGCGGATGCGCTGCTTCGTTTCCGGCCGCCCGTCCAATTCCTTGGACTCGTCGCGCAGCTCCTGCCGGGTCATGCGCAGCGCGCGCTTGAACTGGAACAACTGCAGCGGCACGTCCACGACGGCCACCAGCGCGAGCGAGCCGCACAGCCAGACGAAGGCCCAGCTCAACAATCCGGCCCCGCGCAACACCGCCGCGCGCGGCGCCATGCGCCCGAGAGCCAGCACGTCGCCGAAAATCCAACTGACGATTCCCGCGCAAACGGCGCCCACCACGAAGCACTTGAGCAGCGCCTTGCCCAGTTCGGTGACGCCGTGAAGTCCGAACAAGCGCTTCAGTCCAGACAGAGGATTCAGGCGGGAGAAGTCGGGCGCCAGCGCGCTGCGTGCTGAAGTTCCAACCGCCCAATGCCACGGACGCCAGCAGCACCATGACTACCAATGCGGCGAACACCGGCAGGATCGCGCTGAGCGCGCCGATGCACGCCTCGCGCAAGGAGAGCGCCATCGAGTCGGTGCTGCGCAGCGCGCTTGCGTCGATCCGCAGCGAGTGCCTCATCATCTGCGTCAGATGCAGCGCAACCGTACCGCCGATCGCGGCCAGCGCCGCGCTGCCGCCGATCATGGTGGCGAAATTGGTGAGTTCCCGCGAACGCGGCAGCTGGCCGCGCTCGCGCGCTTCCTGCAGCCGGCGTTGTGAAGGTTCTTCGGTGCGTTCGCCGCCCATTTCGGATTCGGCCATCAGGGCGCTCCCGCGGCGGGAGCGCCGGCCAAATCCCGGAGGCGGCCTGCAACGCACTGTTGATGAGAGTCGCGATGCCCGACATGATCCCGTCGAGCCCCGCAAGCAGCACGAAGAAGCCGCTCATGAGCGTGATGGTGAAGCCGATTCCGAACAAATTGAGCTGCGGCGCGGCACGCGTCACGACGCCGAGCGCGAGATTGACGATCACCAGCGCGATGACGGCGGGCAGCGCGATCAAGAGTCCGGTGTCGAAGACATGCGCGCCCCAGAGCACCACCGACAGGAGAATGTTCTGATCGAAGTGCGCGCCGATGGGCAGCGCTTGAAAGCTTTGCGCCAACGCACCGAGCAGCATCAGGTGGCCGTTGATCGCCAGATACGTCAGGGTGCCGAAGATCATGAACAGTTGGCCGATCACGGGTACCTGGGCGCCGCGCTGCGGATCGACCAAGGTCGCAAATCCCAAGCCCATGGTGAGCGAGATGCTCTGGCCGGCGAAGACCAGTGCCTCGAATGCCACCTGTACCACCATGCCGATCGCCACGCCGATGAGCAGCTCCAGCACCGCGGCAAGCATTCCGGCCGCCGAGAAAATCGACAGTCCTGCAGGCACCTGGATCAGCGGACCCAGCAAGAACGCCAGCGCCAGCGTCAGCACGATCTTCACCAGCGCCGGCACCACAACTTCGCTCGCAATGGGGGCTGCGAGCACGAAGCCGCTGACGCGCAACGCCGGCCACCACATGCGGCTCACCCACATCGAGACGTCGGAGACGTTCAAGGTCAACGGCTGCATGCGGCTAACCGATCATCGCCGGGATGCTGGCGTAGAGATCGTGGGTGAAATCGATCAGCACGCGCAGAATCCAGGGCCCGGCGACGAACAGGCTGAGGACCAGCATCAAGAGTTTGGGGATGAAGCTCAAGGTGGACTCGTTGATCTGAGTGGCGGCCTGCAGCATGCCGATGACCAGGCCGGTGACCAGCGCGATCAGCAGCAACGGCGCGGATATCAAGGTGGTGACCATCAGCGTCTTGTGCGCCAGGTCCATGACGTTTTCCGGCGTCATTGGTGAAAACTCGACGCCAAAGTGCCGATCAACAAGGTCCAACCGTCGACCACGACGAACAGCATGATCTTGAACGGCAGCGACACCAGGACCGGCGACAGCATCATCATGCCCATGGACATCAACACGCTTGCAACCACCAGATCGATGACCAGAAAAGGGATGAAAACCATGAAGCCGATCTGAAAGGCGGTCTTCAACTCGCTGGTGAGAAAGGTCGGCACCAAGACCGACAACGGCACATCGTCGGCGCTCGCGAATTGCGGCTTGCCGGAAAGCTTCGAGAACAGCTGCAGGTCATTTTCGCGGGTCTGCGCCAACATGAACTTCTTCAGCGGCGCGACCGTGCGGTCGATCGCCACTTCCCCCGCGAGCTGGCCGTCCAGGTAAGGCTTGATCCCGGACGCATAGGACTGTTCGAGCGTCGCGCCCATCACGAAGAAGGTCAGAAACAGCGCCAGTCCGGTGAGGACTTGATTGGACGGCGTTGTCGCCATGCCGAGCGCCTGCCGCAGTATCGACAGCACGATGATGATCCGCGTAAACGCCGTCATCGCCAGCAATATGGCGGGCAGCATCGTCAGCAGCGTCATCAGGATCAAAATCTGGAAAGTCAGCGAATAGGTCTGCACGCCGTCGGCCGCGGACTTCAAGGCAATGGCGGGCAGCGCCGCTTGCGCGTCCACGCCGAGCGGCAGCAACGCGCAGAGCGCCGCGGCCGCCATGCGGTAACGGTGCCGACGCAGGGTCTGGATCACGGCGGGCCGCCCGGCCGCTTCATCATGTCGCGCAAGCGCTCGGCGAAGGCCGGCGCGCGGCCGGCGGTTTTCAGTGCGATGGGGGCGCTCAAGGGCGTCAAGGCAACGATTCCGCCGGCGCCGACGCCGAGCAGGACTTGCGCCTCGCCGATGCGGACCAGCACCACGCGTTCGCGCGGCCCGACGCTCAACTGGTCGAGAATCTCAGCGTCGGCCGAGCCGCGCGGCGCGTTGAGCTTGAAGCGCTTCAGGACCCAGCCGATCGCCAGAATCAGCGCGACGATGGCGATCAGGCTCAAGGTGAGCTGCGCCAGGCTGCCGATCGACAGCGGCGAGGCGGGTTGCGCCATCGCCGTCATTTGACGTGCTCCATCCTTTCCGTCTCGCTGACCACGTCGGTGAGCCGGATGCCGAATTTTTCGTTGACCACCACCACTTCGCCGCGCGCGATGCGCACCCCGTTGACCAGCACGTCGAGCGGCTCGCCCGCCAAACGGTCGAGCTCCACCACGGCGCCCGGCGCCAACTGCAGCAGCTCGCGCACCGACATCTTCGCGCGCCCCACTTCGAGCGCCAGGGTGACGGCGACGTCGAGAATCAGCTGCAAGTTCATTTCCTGGCCGCCTGCGCCGGCGGCGTTGGGGCCAAGGTCGCTGAATTGCGCGCGCGCGACGGCTGCGGACTTCGGATCGGGCGGACTCATACGGGGGCTCCTGGAAGAATTTTGAGGGCGTTGTGACCCTGCGAGATGCCGAAACGGCCGCGGTACAGCGGCACATCGCCCGCCAGCAATGTGACTTGCTGGGGCGCGTCGATGGGAATGATGTCGCCGGGCGAGAGCTTCACCAGCTCGCGCAAGCTGATTTTGGCTTGCGCGAGAACGGCGCGCGTATCGAGTTGCGCATCCTGCAGCGCGCTGGTGAGCAGCGGCGCCCAGGCTTCGTGCTTGCGTGCCGGCGCCGGTGCGCCGTCGCCCGCGAGCGCGGCGCGGATGGGACTGAGCAGGGCGTCCGGCAGCAGCCAGTCGATGCGGCCGCTGCGGGCGGCGAACTCCACCGCAAAGCGGGCGACGACCACCGATTCCAGCGGTCCGCCGAGCTGCACCAGCCGCGGATTCGTTTCTTGCTTCACCAGTTCCAATTCCACCGGCGACACGCCGGCCCAGGCCGCGGCCAGATCCGCCGCGAAGCTGCGCAGCATCAGATTGAGGAATCGCTGCGCGGCAGGCGCGGTCGCGGCCTGCGGATCCGCATTGGCGCGGCCCGTGCCGCCGAAGAACCCGTCCAACAGCGTCAGCAGCAGCGCCGGCTCGACGCAGACGTAGGCAAAACCGGGCAACGGCTTGAGGCGCACCACCGCGATCGTGGCCGGGACCGGCAGGGAAGCTTGCAAGTCGGCGCTCTTGACCGATTCCAGCGAGTCGAAATGCAAGCTGACATCGCGTCCGAGCAATCCGGCCAACGATGCGCCGGCACGCTCGCCGAAGTTCTTGTTGAGCTCTTCAAGCAAGGGCAACTGGGTCCGATTGATGCGCTGCGCGGCAAAATCGTACGGACGCACCGTCGGCGCGGCTTCCTTGCCGTTTTTTTCGAGCAGCGCCGCCACTTCTTCGTTGGAGATGCGCGCCTGGTTCTCCTCCATTACTGCACCACGAAACTGGTGAACAGCACGTCGTCCACATCGGGACCGCCTTCCTTCTTCTGCACCGCGCGAACTTCGGCGAGCGCTTCTGCGCGCAACTTTTCTTTGCCTTCGCGCGACATCAACGATTGGTAATTGCGATTGCTCATCAGCAGCAACAAGTTGTTGCGGATCAACGGAATGTTCTTTTGCACGCTCTCGATGGTCTTCTCGTCGTGCGCCATGATTTGCATGGTGATTTGCAGGAAGCGGACCGCGGAGCCGTCCTCGAAATTCACCACCAAGGGCGGGTCGATGGCGTAGTAAACCGACGGCTTGCCGGCGCCCCCGCCTTCCGCGCCTTTTGCCGCTACCGCGACCGGCACGATGGCGGTGATCTTGCCGTCCTTGTCCAACTTGAGATCCGGGAGCGGATGCAATCTGGCGTTGATGAAACCGCCGAGCACCACGGCAATGAGGGTGAGCGCGAAGATGCCCAGCCCATTCACCAGGGTACCCATGAAGCCGCCGGTTTTCTTCGGCGGCGGAGGGGGAGCGTCGTCAGCTTCGTCGGCCATAGTTCGATTCCAAAGCGCGGGCATGTGCCGCACCTCGAATCGAGCAAGTTCTATGCCAGAAGTTTTCTAAGATGTTTTCCCAAGATTATTCAATAACTTGCAAGAATATGCAGCCGCCCAAGGATGACGCGGGCAGCGCCGATAAATTGACGCTTACCAAATACTCACGCGCTCATTGGGCGGCAGATACATCTTGTCGCCGGGCTTTAGGCCGAAAGCCGCATAGAATCCCGGCTGATTTCGCAGCGGCGCCGAACCGCGCACCGCCGGGGGCGAATGTGGATCGGTTTTGATGCGCTGAATTGCTTCCGCCTCGCGGACCTTGCCGCGCCAGACCTGCACCCAGCCCAGGTACAGCCGCTGATCTCCGCTCAGCCCGTCGATCGCGGGCGCCTCATGGCCTTCCAGGGAAATCCGGTAAGCCTTGTAGGCAATCGCCAAACCGGAGTTGTCGCCGATGTTCTCCCCCAGGGTGAGCGCGCCGTTGACGTGGTAGCCGGGGACCGGCTCGTAGAGGTTGTACTGCGCCACCAGCGCTGTGGTTTTCTCGGCAAATTTGTCGTGATCGGCCTTGGTGAACCAATCATGCAGATTGCCGTCGGCATCGAATTGACTGCCCCGATCATCGAATCCGTGGCTCATCTCATGACCGATGACCGCGCCGATGCCTCCGTAGTTCACCGCATCGTCGGCGCTCGCATCGAAGAAGGGCGGCTGCAGGATGGCCGCCGGAAAGGTGATCTCGTTGCGCGTGGGATTGTAGGATGCATTGATGGTTTGCGGGCGCATGCGCCACTCGTCATGGTCGACCGGCTTGCCCAATTTGGCGACGTTGCGCCGATATTCGAACTCGTTGGCCCGAACCACGTTGCCGAGCAGTTCGTCGCGCGAAATCTTGAGCGCTCCATAGTCGCGCCAGCGATCGGGATAGCCGATCTTCGGCCGCATTTTTCCCAGCTTGGCCTGAGCGCCGGCTTTCGTATCCGCGCTCATCCAATCCAGGGTGTCGATATCGCGCCGGTAGGCCTCGAGCAAATTCAGCACCAAAGCCTGCATGCGCGCCTTGTTCTGCGGCGGGAAATATTTGGCGACATAGAGCCTGCCCAGCGCCTCCCCCATGCTGCCGTCGAGCAAGGCGATTGCGCGCTTCCAGCGCGGCTCATTCTCCGGCACGCCGCGCAGCACGCCGCCCGTGAACGCGAACCGTTCATCGACGAAGGCCTTGGATAAGTATGGCGCAAAGGCCGACAGCACCCGCCATTTGAAGTAAGCCTTCCACACGGGCAGCCGCGTCGCGCTCATCAGCTTGCCGAGACGGGTGAAATAGGTCGGTTGGTTGACGATCACATAGTCGACTTTGCTCTCGATGCCGGAGCGGTGCAGGAAGCGCTGCCAGTCGAAGCGCGACATCAACGCGGGAAGCTCCGACAGCGCCGTCTTGTTGTAGGTTTTGATCGGATCCCGGTCTTCCACCCGGGTCCACTGGATCTTCGCCAAGGACGTCTCCAGGCTGAGAACGGCCTCGGCGTCATGCGCGGCTTTGACCTGCCCGGCCATGCTCAGCATTTTTTCGATGTGCGCGCGATACGCGATGCGCGTTTGCTTCAGCTTGGCGTCGTCTTTCAGGTAGTAGTCGCGATCCGGCATTCCCAGGCCGCTCTGATGCAGGACGACCGCATAACGGGTGGAATCCCTGGCATCCAGATCCACCTGGAAACCGAACGGCGCGCCGGCTCCAATCTCGATCAGGCGCGCCATCGCGGCGGAGACGGCGTTCATGCTCTTGATCGCATCGATGGCCGCAAATTCCGCAAGCAGCGGCTTCAGGCCCAACTCCTGCAGCCGCTCCTCGTTCATAAAGCTGGCGTAAAGGTCCGCCAGCTTTTTTGCGCCCGGATCCTGGCTGGCGGACGTTTGCTCGAGGGCATCGACGATGCTGCGCAACTGCTCTTCGGTCTTGTCCTGCAGGATCGTGAAGGAGCCCACCGCACCCTTGTCGGGAGGCAGCTGATAATTGCGCAGCCACAGTCCGTTCAGATATTGATAGACATCATCTTGAGGACGGACCGTAGCGTCGACATATTGAAGATCGATGCCGGAGTGCAGCGTCGGCTGCGGCGCTGTCGCGGCGGCCGCCGCCGCGGCCGGCGGCTCGGTCCGGCCGGCGGCACAGGCGGCCAAGGTTGCGGCGCAAATCACACCGGCGCATTGCTTCAACATCATCTTTCCTCAGAATTTCAATGAAACTTTCAAGCCCGGGCCTGCGTCATCGAGCACCAGGTGCGCGCCGTGCAATTTCGTTACCGCCGCAACCAACGAGAGACCCAATCCGGATCCCGGGAAGTTGCGCGCCTCGTCGAGACGCACGCGCCGGCCGAGCACGATCTCGCGTTTGTCCGCCGGAATGCCCGGGCCATTATCCTCTACTATCACTTGCGGCGCGCTGCCCGATCCGTCCAGCGCCACGCGTATGTGGCCGCCGTCCGGCGTGAATTTGATGGCGTTGTCGAGCAAATTCGCCAGGGCCTGAGCCAGCAATTGGCGGTTGCCCTGCACCTGCGCACCCGCGGCGACCGAACTCTCGAGCACGATGCCGCGTTCTTCGCTCACCGGCGCGTACAGCTCGACCACGCTGCCGACCAGCTCCGACAAATCCACCTGCTCGCGCGCCACGGTACCGGTCTCGGCCAGCGCGATGCGCAGCAGCGCATCCAAGGTGCTGCGCATGCGATCGACCTCGGTGGTTACGCGCTCGAGCACGCGCCGCTCGGCCGACCCGGGGGTGAGCGTGCTCATCGCTCCTTCCGCGCTCGCCTGCAGGCGATTCAGCGGTGTGCGCAGGTCATGGGCCGCGCTGTCGAGAACCGTGCGCATGCCGAGCGTGAGCTGCTCGATCTTGTCGAGCATGGTGTTGATTTCGCGCGCCAGCGTATTGATCTCGTCGTCGGCGTCGCGGACCGGCAGGCGCTGCGACAAATCGCCGCGCATGATCTGCGTCGCAACAGCGGAAATCGCGCCGGCCTGCGCCAGAATACGCCGTCCCATCCAGAAGCCGCCGCCGAGGCCCAGCAGCAAGGTCAACACGACGGCGGCGATCAAGCCGCGCATCATGAGGCTCTTTACGTCCTGGCGTTCCTGCACATCGTGGCCCACCAGCATTTGGTAGCCGCCGGGCAGCGCAAAATAGCGGGCGCGCATTTCGTGCTCGCGCGTCTCGTCGCCGAACGGCACCGACACCTTGAACATGAACCACTTTTCTTTGCTGTCGATTTTCGGCCACGCCGGCACGTTCCCGGCCACGGGACGCAGCTGCGGATCGACCATGAGGTATACCGCGCCGCGCACATCCTGGTCTTGCGAGCGCTGCTCGACCAATTCGATGAAGTCGCCGCGCGACAGCACCAGCATCTGTTCCCGCAACCCTTGCACTTCCGCTTCGATCAGATTGTCGGTGCTGCCGTCGACCACCCGCGAGACCGCGAAATCCACGGCATAGATGAGCGCCGCCGCGCCGATCGCGAACACGATGGAATAGACGATGGCGATACGGAAGGGCGAGGTATCGAGAACACCGAGAAAGCGCTGATCGGGACTCATCTTGGAGCTGGAAGCCTGCCTGAATGTTCCGCGTTGCCGCGCGCCGCTATTCGTCTTCGCGCAAGCTGTAGCCCGCGCCGCGCACGGTGTGCAGCAGAGGCTTGTCGAAATCCTTGTCGATCGCCTGGCGCAGACGGCTGATGTGCACATCGATTACGTTGGTCTGAGGATCGAAATGATAGTCCCACACGCCCTCGAGCAGCATGGTGCGGGTCACTACCTGGCCGCTGTGACGCATCATGAACTCGAGCAGCTGAAATTCGCGCGCCGTCAATTCGATTTTCTTGCCGTTGCGCATGACGCGCCGGGTCATGCGATCGAGTTCCAAATCCGCCAGTTTCAACTTGGTGCTTGCCTCCGCGTTGCCGGCATCGCCGCGGCGCGCGAGCGCATCGATGCGCGCCAGCAACTCTGCCATGTGATAGGGCTTGGTCAGGTAGTCGTCGCCGCCGGCGCGCAGCCCGGTAATCCGGTCATCGACATCCCCGAGCGCGCTCAAGATGAGGACCGGCATTTTCCGGCCGGTGGCCCGCAGCGACTGCACCAGCGCAAGTCCGTCCAACTTCGGCAGCATGCGATCGACGATCGCCAGATCCACGGCGATCGACGACGCCATGTGCAGGCCCTCGAGTCCATTGCCCGCCACGTCCACCGTATGGCCGCCTTCCCGCAACGCCTTCGCCAGATAGTCGCGCGCAATCTCGTCGTCTTCGACAATCAAAATGTGCATGGCTCGATATCTTAGACTAGGATGCCCTCGCCCGGGTTCACTCGATAGGACCCAAACCGAGCGAAGTGTATGCCCGAGACCGCCATGATCGAGGAGCCTGTCTGAGTATTAGGGTCCTCGCCACGGTGCTTGCCGCGGCCTGCTTCACCCCGCCGTCCTACGCAAAAGAGGCCCCCTTATGGGAGTTCGGTCTCGGCGCGGGCGCAATCGCCTTCCAGGACTACCGGGGCTCGGATACCACGCATGCCTACCCCCTGCCGGTGCCATACATCGTCTATAACGGCAAATTCCTGAAAGCGGACCGCGACGGCGTGCGCGGCACTTTGTTCAATCAGGATTGGCTTGAGGTCAATTTGAGTTTCAACCTGACCACGCCGGTGCGCAGCGACCGCGAGCGCAGCGGCATGCCGGATTTGCGCTCCACGGTCGAGATGGGACCCTCGTTCGACTTTCACTTGTTTCGCAGCGGCGATCGCAAGCTCAAGCTCGACTTGCGCATGCCGCTGCGCGCCGCGGCGACGGTCGAAGCCTCGCCGCGCATCATCGGATGGACATTCAGCCCGCGATTGAACCTCGATCTTAGGGACCCGTTCGGGCTGCCGGGTTGGAATCTCGGACTCTTGGCGGGGCCGTTGTTCGCGGATCGCCGCTACCACGATTATTTCTATTCGGTGGCCCCGCAGTATGCGACCGCTTCGCGCCCGGAATATTCCGCCACGAGCGGCTATGCGGGCACGCAGACTTTGGCAGCCCTGTCGAAGCGCTATCCAAAGTTTTGGGTGGGCGCATATATGCGCTACGACACCCTCGCCGGCGCGGCTTTTGTTGACAGCCCGCTGGTTCAGCGCAAAAGCTACTGGACGGGCGGATTTGGTTTCGCTTGGATGATCCGAAAATCAGCGCAGGTCGTGGAAATACCGGACTGAAGCTTGCGATGCCGCGATTCTTGAAAATCATTTACGAATATTTCGCGCTCTATAGTTCCCTGACGCTGCTGGGTCTGATCTGCCTGACCTGGTCGGTTTTCGCCCTACCCCTCTATTTCATTTTGCCGGCGCGCCTCGGCACGGCGGTCGGCCGCCGCGGCATCATGGCGGGCTTCCGTCTCTATTCTTGGTCGCTTTCCATCACGGGAACCTACCGCCTGGACCTGAAGGCCATCGACGCCTTGCGGGGCGGACCGCCGGTAATTTTGGCCCCCAACCATCCCGCGCTGATCGACGCCCTGTTGATTCTGACGCGGCATCCGAACCTGGTGTGCGTGATGAAGTCCGCCCTGATGAGAAATGTATTCCTGGGCTCAGGATCCAGGCTCGCGCGCTATGTGCGCAACGACTCCTCCCGGCATATGGTCAAGGAGTCGGTGGCGCATTTGCAGGCGGGCGCAGTCTTGCTGCTGTTCCCCGAGGGTACGCGGACCACTCGGTTTCCGATCAACCCCTTGGTCGGCAGCGTCGGCCTCATCGCGAAACACGCCCACGTGCCGGTGCAAACGCTCATTATCGAGACCGACTCGCCCTTCTTGAGCAAGGGATGGCCGTTGTTCAAGCGGCCAGAACTGCCCATCACCTACAAGGTCCGTTTGGGCCGGCGCTTCGATCCTCCGGCGGACGTACCCGCCTTCACGGCCGAGCTCGATCGCTACTACCGGCAGGCCTTGCAAAACGCGCCGCAAGCCCGCTGGCTCAAAACCGAGCCATGACGCCGTCGAAAACCCACCTGGTGCTGATTCCGAGTTTCAACCCCGGCATGCGGGTGTTTTCGACCGTCGAGGCCGCTCTCAGCCAATGGGCACCGGTGTGGGTCGTCGTCGATGGCAGCACCGATCACTCCGAGCATCGGCTCTCGGAAATGGCGGCGGCGGAGCCGAATCTTCGAGTCTGGGTGCTGCCGAAGAATCGCGGCAAGGGCGCGGCGGTGCTGTTCGGCATTCGGGAAGCGCGGGCTTTGGGCTTTACCCATGCGCTGACGCTCGATTCCGACGGTCAGCACCCCACCGCCAGCATCCCGCAGTTCATGCAGGCTTCACTGGCCTCTCCGAGCTCCATGGTGCTGGGCGAACCGGTGTTTGACGACAGCGCCCCCCGTTTGCGGGTCAGAGGCCGCAAAATATCCAATTGGTGGGCCAACCTCGAGACGCTTTGGGCCGGCATCCACGACTCGCTGTTCGGCTTTCGCGTCTACCCCATCGAGGCCCTTATCAGCGTGATGCGCCGCCAACTGTGGATGCGCCGCTTCGACTTCGATGTGGAAGCGGTCGTGCGCTTGTGCTGGCGCGGCGTGCAGCCCATCAACCTTCCGGCGCCCGTACGCTACTTCGGCCAGGAGGAGGGCGGTGTGTCGCATTTTCGTTACGGGCGGGACAACGCGCTGCTCACTTGGATGCATTTCCGGCTGTTTTTTGGCTTTCTGGCGCGCCTGCCGCTGCTGGCGGCCCGGCGCCTGGCCGGCATGTCTAGGTAAGTTGCCGCACCGGCCCGCACCTATATAATGCGGCTACTTCAAACTCCAATCGAAACCTTATAGCTATGTCCGACAAAGCGTCGCTCATGCAACAGCCGGCGCCGCTGACCGATGTCGGTCTTCAGCGGGAACTTGCCGCCCTGTTCGTGCAAGCCCTGAATCTCGAGGTCAGGCCTCAGGATATCGATCCGGACGCCCCCTTGTACGGGGAGGGGCTGGGCCTCGATTCGATCGACATTTTGGAGGTGGCACTGATCGTCTCCAGGCAGTACGGCATCCACTTGCGGGCCGATAGCCAGGAAAATCAGCAGATCTTCCGCTCTTTGAGGCATCTAGCAGAGTACATTGCGGCGCAGAGAACCCAGTAATCATGGCGGTTCGCAGACTGCAGATCGCTGCCGTCCTCTTATTCTTGGTCGCTTACTCGGCCCTATCGCACTACAGCAATCTCAATCCGCAGGCGCACGATTTGCGCACCCTGCTGGCGCTCGCGCCCATGCTGACGTTGGGACACCTCCTGCTGTGGCGCTGGAGCGGCGCTCTCCCCGCGCTGGCGGCGGCCGCGGCGACGGCATTTTTGCTGCGTTCTTTCTGGCCGCTGTTCGCGGATAATTTCCCGATCGTCTACCTGATCCAGCAGGTTGGTTTTTACTCGATCATGGCCTTCACCTTCGGCCGATCGTTGCGCATAGGCAGCGTCCCGCTTTGCACCGAGCTGGCGGACAGGGTTCACGGTCCATTGAGCGCGCACGAGCTGCGCTACACACGCAGCGTCACGCTCGCGTGGACGGTCTTCTTTTTGCTCAACGTGGCCGTGAGTTGCCTGTTGTTCGAATTCGCGCCGCTGCGCGTCCGGTCGGTGTTCGCGAACTTTTGCTCGTTGCCGCTGATTCTGCTCATGTTCGTTGCGGAATACGCGGTCCGCCGCCGCGTCCTGCCGCAGGTTCAGCGCAGCGGCTTGCTCGCCACCCTGCGCGTATATTTTGCGGATTCGCACCCGAAATGACCGAACTGATCGCGCTGCTGTCGCATACCACGCCCACGGCGGTGATCGCGTACCGATCGGGAGTCGCAGTGACAGCTGGGACAATTTCTTGACGACGCGCAAATGGTGGCGGAGAGACTGCCCAAGGGCACTCATGTGCTGAATGTCTGCGCCGACCGCTATCAATTCGCCGTGGGACTCGCTGCCTGCCTGATGTCGGGGCGCGTCAGCCTGCTGCCCTCGACGCATACGCCTCAGGTCATTGCGCAACTCGCAGCCTTTGCTCCCGACGCCTTTTGTCTGACGGACGACCGCCGCTGTGAAATCGAGTTGGCGCGGGTCTATTACCCGGATCTGGTGCGCCCCGGCGCCGGCCGCGCGGCGTCGAGCTTCGAGGTGCCGCGCATTGCCGCCTCGCAACTCGCGGCTATCGTCTTCACTTCCGGTTCGACCGGCACGCCGGTGCCTTACAAGAAAACTTGGGGCCTGCTGTCGCGCTGCGTTCAGAACGGCGCGCCGCGCTTGGGCTTGTCGGACGGCAGAAGCCATGCCCTGGTCGGCACGGTGCCCGGGCAGCATATGTACGGTTTTGAATCGACCGTGCTGCTGGCGCTATTGAGCGGCAACGCTTTGAGCGCGGCACGGCCGTTCTATCCGGCCGACGTGGCCGCCGCGGTGCGGCAAGTGCCGCGGCCGCGCGTGCTGGTCACCACGCCGATCCATCTGCGCACCTTGCTCGCTTCCGAGGTTGAATTTCCGCCGCTGGATCTGGTGATGTCGGCAACCGCTCCCTTGAGCCGCGAATTGGCGCGCGAGGTCGAGGAGAAGTACCGTGCGCCATTGCTGGAGATCTACGGCTCAACCGAAACCGGACAGATTGCCATGCGCCGCACGGCGGAAACGGCGGCTTGGCGCCTTTGGCCGGGCGTTCGCTTGAGCCTCTCGAACGAGCAGGCCGTGGCGTATGGCGGTCACGTCGAGCAATTGACGCCATTGTGCGATGTCATCGAGATCACCGGCGAGGATGAGTTTCTGCTGCACGGGCGCACCCCCGACCTGGTGAACGTCGCCGGCAAACGCAGCTCCTTCGGATACTTGAATGCGCAGCTCAACGCCATTCCGGGCGTCATCGACGGGGCGTTTTTTCTGCGCGACGAATTGTCCGGGTCCACCGGCGTGGCCCGGCTGGGCGCCGTGGTGGTCGCTCCCGGACAAAGCGTAGCGGACCTGACCGAGCAGCTGCGGCTGCTGATCGACCCGGTGTTCCTGCCGCGGCCGTTGTTGATCGTGGATGAGCTGCCGCGCAACGCGACCGGCAAGCTGCCGCAACAGGCGCTGCAGGGATTCGCCGCGCAGCAACTGCGGAGCAACGAATCGCAATGAAAATGCAAATGCAAAGCACGCTGCACATCTCCGCCGATCACCCGTCATTTGCCGGGCATTTCCCCGCGTTTCCGGTGCTGCCGGGCGCCGTGCTGCTCGATGAGATGCTCAAGGCCATCGAACAGGCGCGCGGAATCGATCTTGAATCGTGGTGCATTTCGTCCGCCAAATTTCTCGACGCGGTGCGGCCGGGCGACCGCCTGATTCTTGATCACGAGGCGTGCGCGCCCGGATCGATCCGCTTCACGATCCGCGTCGACGACCGCAAAGTGGCCGGCGGCATGCTGCATGAATCCTAGGTCGGCAAATCTTGCCGGCGGCCATCCGCAGCCCGCTGAATGGGTTCGACACCGCGAGCGCGGCAGCCTGTGGCTGCTGAAAGTCATGGCGTTTCTGTCTTTGCGGTGCGGCCGCCGAGCGAGCCGCGGCATTCTGTATGGCATCGCCGTCTATTTCTTCTTGTTCGGCCCGAGCGCCCGGCGCCACTCGCTGCGCTATTTGCGTCTGGCGCTCGGCAGGACGCCGCTGGCGCGCGACCGGTTCCGTCAGATTTTGAGCTTCGCGACCACCATTCACGATCGCGTCTATCTCATCAACGGTCAATTCGAGAAATTCAAGATTTCGGTGGAAGGCGAAGAGACCGTGCTGGGACATGAGCCCAACGGCCGCGGCGCCTTGCTGCTCGGGGCGCACATGGGCAGCTTCGAGGTCATGCATTCCTTGAGCCGGCGGCAGGATGGATTGCGAGTGGCCATGGCAATGTACGAGGAGAACGCCCGCAAAATTGCCGGCATTCTCGCCGCCATCAATCCCCGCTGGATTGCGGACATCATTGCGCTGGGTCAAATCGACGCCATGCTCAATATTGCCGAACGGCTGGAAGAAGGGGCTTATGTCGGCGTGCTCGCAGATCGCACCCTGGGAGAGGAGCACGCGCAGCGTGTGACGTTCCTCGGTCAAGAAGCCTACGTGCCCACGGGACCCATGCGCGCGGCCGCCATCCTGCGTTGTCCGGTATTCTTCATGGCCGGCCTGTACCGCGGCAAGAACGCCTACCATGTGGTGTTCGAACAAGTCGCGGATTTTTCCGTCGTGAGCATCGGCAGCCGCGATCTTGCCGTGCGCGCGGCGATCGAACGCTATGTCGCGGTACTGGAGCGCTACTGCCGCAGCGATCCTTACAACTGGTTCAATTTTTTCGACTTCTGGCGCAGGCCGGCGGGCGCGGGAGAGTAATGCAACGCATCCTTGCAATGATCGCTCTCGGTCTCTGCTGCGCCGCCGCCGCTACGGCGCCGCGCGCGGCACCCGCGGATTCGCACGACCTGGATCAAGTCATGGCGATGTTGGCGATGCGCCGGCATGACCGGGCCGAGTTCATCGAACAGCAATTTCTTTCCGTCTTGAGCCGTCCGCTCGAATCCTCCGGCGAATTGCGCTACGACGCGCCCGATCGGCTCGAAAAGCGCACGCTCAAGCCGCGCGCCGAGACCTTGGCGCTCAATGGCGAAGAGCTGACCGTCGAGCGCGCGCATAGTCGGCGCGTCATGGACCTGCAGGCTTATCCCCAGGTGCTGCCCTTCGTGGAAAGCCTCCGCGCCACGCTGGCCGGCGACCGCCAAGCACTGGAGCGGGTGTTTCGGCTGGATTTTGCCGGCAGCGTCTCGCGCTGGACCTTGACGCTGATACCCTTGGAATCAAAGCTCAAGCAATTCGTCAGCCAAGTACGCATCGACGGCGCGCAAGATCAACTGTTGAAGGTGGAAATCCGCCAACCGGACGGCGATCGATCGTTGATGACGCTGCGGCCGTCCACTTTGCCATGAAAGTGCGGCGCGCGCGGGTGCTCGTGGTGTGGCTCGGCTGCGTCGCATTTGCGATCATCGTCGTCGCGCGCGCGCATTACATTACCGATCTATCGGCGTTCTTGCCGGCCCATCCGACCCCCACGCAGCAGCTGTTGGTCGACCAGCTGCGCGACGGGCCCGCCTCGCGCATGATTCTCATCGCAATCGAGCGAGGCGATGCCGCCGCGCGAGCGCGCGTTTCGTCGGATCTGGTGCAGCGTCTGCGCAAGGACCCCGAGTTCTTGAGCATCAATAACGGCGCAGAGCTCGCCGGACCATCCGATCGCGAATTTTTGTTTCAGCATCGCTATCTGCTGAGCGATGCGGTGGACGCGCAGCGTTTCACCGCGGCCGGTTTGAGCGCCGCCATCAGGGCGACGATCGACAACTTGGCCTCGCCGGCGGGCCTCATGTTCAAGTCTTTGCTGCCGCGCGATCCCACCGGCGAGCTGCTGAACATCATCGATCAGCTGGGCCGCGCGCCCGCGCCGCAAAGCCGCGATGGGGTCTGGGTTTCCAGCGACGGGAAACGCGCCCTGGCGGTCGCGCAGACCGGGGCCAAGGGATCCGACAGCGACGCTCAAGGCCGTGCAATCGAGGCGATTCGCGCGGCGTTCGCCGCTGCGGCGGCATCCGCCGTCCGGCGGCGCCGCAGCCGTGCAAATGCGCTTGAGCGGACCGGGTGTCTTTGCCGTCGCCGCGCGCGCCAAGATCGAATCCGCGGCGCTGCGCCTGTCCATTGCGAGCGGCATTCTCGTGGTGACTCTGCTGCTGCTCGTCTATCGATCCCTGCCGGCGCTCGGCCTGGGACTGCTGCCGGTCGCCACCGGGGCCTTGGTCGGCATCGGCGCGGTGGCGCTGGGCTTCGGCGCCGTGCATGGCATCACCCTGGGATTCGGCGTCACCTTGATCGGCGAATCGGTCGACTACTCGATCTATTTTTTTGTGCAATCGCGCCAGGCGCAGGGGGGCGCCCACGGCTGGCAGCAGCTGTGGTGGCCCACGATACGGCTGGGAATGCTGACATCCGTATGCGGATTCGCTTCGCTGCTGCCGTCCGGATTTCCCGGACTCAAGCAGTTGGGGCTTTACTCCATCAGCGGCCTGGTGGCGGCCGCGTTGGTGACCCGCTTTGTATTGCCGGCCTTGCTGCCGGCCGGCTTCGCGATTCGCGATGTAAGGCCGGTTGGACTGCGCGTGGGCGATTTTTTGCAAGGTGCGCAACGCTTGAGCGGCCGCGCTGTTTTGCTGTGCGGGGCGGCTCTCGCGGCCTTGGCCCTGGGAGTGCTGTATCTCGATCGCGCATCCCTTTGGAACCGCGAGTTGTCGGCGTTGAGCCCCATCTCGAGCGAAGCACAGAACTACGATGCAAAATTGCGCGCCGACCTGGGCGCCGCGGATGTCCGAGACCTGGTGATTGTCTCGGGACCGGACGCGGAGTCGGTCTTGCGCGGGGCCGAACAGGCTGCGCCGGCGCTGCAATCGTTGGTGGACGAAAAAGCAATCGGCGGCTTCGAGAATCCCGCCGCCTACTTGCCGAGCATGGCCACCCAGGAGCGCCGGCGCAGCGCCTTGCCGAACGCGGCGGCATTGCGCGCCAATCTCAATCAGGCCGTCGAGGGTCTGCCGCTGCGCGCCGCCAGCCTGCGGCCCTTTCTCGAGGACGTTGAAGCGACCCGGCATGCGGCGCTGGTGACGCCGCGCGATTTGGCCGGCACGTCCCTGGCCGCTGGATTCGACGCTCTGGTCCTTCATCAAAAGGAGCAGTGGAACGCGTTGCTGCCGCTGCGCAGCGCCACGGCGGGCGCAGAAATTGATTTACGCAAGGTCGTCGCGGCACTCAAGTACAGCCATGTGGACGGGGCGCGCGTGCTCGACCTCAAGCAGGAATCGGACGCGCTTTACGCGGATTACCTGGCGGAAGCCATTCATTTTTCGTTGGCGGGCTTTCTGGCGTTGACGGTGTTGCTGCTGTTCGCGCTGCGTTCGCCGCTGCGCGCGGCACGCGTGCTGGCGCCGCTGGTGCTCGCGGTTCTCGCCGTTGCGGCCGGGCTTGCCCTCGCGGGCGTGCAGCTGACCATATTGCATCTGGTGGGAATGCTGCTGATCGTCGCGGTGGGTTCCAATTACGCGCTGTTTTTCGACCGTCAAGCAAACTCGCAGGAAGCCGGCGACCCGGCCGTCACGCTCGCGGCCTTGACGATCGCCAACGCCAGCACGGTCATCGGTTTCGGCCTTCTGTCCTTCTCCCAGGTTCCGGTCCTGGTTGCGCTGGGTACCACCGTCGCACCGGGCACGTTTCTCGCGTTGCTGTTCGCGGCGATCGGCTTTCGTGCCGCCCGCAAAAAAGCGCATGCATAGCATTTTTTGCGCCGCCGCGGCCGCGCAGGCGCCGACGCGAATGATATGGCTGCCCGGCGCCTATCACTCCGCGCAGGACTTCGTGGCTGCGGGCTTCGCCCGCGCCGCAGCGCAGCGGCGAGTCCCCCTCGATCTGCTGTTCGTCGACCTACAGATGCAGCATCTGGATGACCGGAACATCTTCCAACGGCTGCGGTCTGAGATCGTCCTGCCGGCATGCCAGTCGGGGGCCGCGGTTTGGCTGGCGGGCATTTCGCTGGGCGGTTTGATCGCGCTCGATTATGCCAGCTCCGATTCCGGCTCTCGCTCCGGCGAGCTGGCCGGACTCTGCCTGCTAGCGCCCTATTTGGGAAACCGCATGCTGATCAACGAAATTGCAGCGAGCTCCGGGCTGGCCGCCTGGGAGCCCGGCGCACTTGCGGAATCGGACGCGGAACGCCGAATATGGCGCTATATCAAAACGCGAGTCGACTCGCGGCCGCTGTGGCTAGGCTATGGGAAAGACGATCGATTTTCCGCGGCACATGAGATCCTGGCGGCGGCGCTGCCGGCAGGTTCGGTTGAGGTCGTCGCCGGCGGCCACACGTGGGATACGTGGCTGAGACTTTGGGAGAATTTTTTGGATTCGCATTTCACTTGAGCCAGCGGGACATTTTTACCGGCTGGAGACCTTCGCCCCTGTTGGCCGCGTCGGCGGCCCTGCACCTGGGCGCGGCGGCCGCATTGATTGCGCGGCCGCGTGCATGGCCGTGGGCCTTGGGCGCACTGTTCGCCAATCATGCGGTGCTGGCAGCGGCGGGACTTTGGCCGCGAAGCCGGCTGCTGGGGGCGAACTGGACCCGGCTGCCGCAACGCGGCGATTTGGCGCCCGAGGTCGCCATTACCATCGATGATGGGCCGGATCCGACGGTTACGCCGCGGGTGCTCGAAATGCTCGAGAGCCATGCAGCCTCTGCCACTTTTTTTTGCATCGGCGAACGCGTGCTGCGCTACCCTGACATCGCACGAGAAATCGTGCGCCGCGGACACTTTATCGAGAATCACAGTCAACGCCATCGGCACAATTTTTCGCTGCTGGGCCCGAGCGGAATGAACGCGGAGATATCGCAGGCGCAGCAGAGCATCGTTCGCGTGACCGGAGGCAGTCCGCAATTTTTTCGCGCTCCGGCGGGACTGCGCAATCCATTTCTCGAGCCGGTGCTGGCCCGCCTGAACCTGCGTCTCGCCAGCTGGACCCGCCGCGGCTTCGATACGGTGAGCACGGATGCCGATGCGGTGTTGCACCGGCTGGCTGATGCGCTTCGGGCAGGCGATATCTTGTTGCTGCACGATGGCAATGCGGCGCGCACCCGCCGCGGCCAGCCGGTAATTTTGGAGGTGCTGCCGCGTTTGCTCGACGCGCTGAGCGCCCGAGGACTGAAATCCGTCACCCTGCGCTCGGCGCTGCCGCCGCCATGAAGCCCATGCAGCCCCTGGTGCTCGCGGATTTCACTGCGACCAGTTGCATTGGCACGGGCGTGGCGCCGACCCTCGCCAGCCTGATGGCGCAGCGCAGCGGCCTGAGGTATTGCGATTTCGAGACCGTCAAGATCGACACGCATATCGGCGAGGTCCCGGGCGTGGATGCACAGCGGCTGCCCGCGCAGCTGCGACCGTTCGACTGCCGCAATAATCGGCTGGCGGAGCTTGCCCTGCGGCAAGATGGCTTCTTGGATGCCGTGGATGCCGCCGCAGTGCGCTGGGGCCGGCGCCGGGTCGGAGTGCTTATCGGCACCAGCACGGCGGGAATCATGCAGACGGAACTGGCGTACCGCGCACGCGATCCGCTCAGCGGCGCGCTGCCGGCCGCGTTCGAATACGGCACCACCCACAACTCCTTCTCGGTTGCCGATTACATTCGGCGGCGATGCCGCCTCGAGGGGCCTGCCGTGGCCGTTTCCTCGGCGTGTGCATCGAGCGCCAAGGTGTTCGGCAGCGCGAGACGCATGATCGAAGCGGGCCTCATCGATGCGGCGCTGGTGGGCGGGACGGATTCGCTCTGCCTGACCACCTTGTACGGATTCCATTCGCTGCAGCTATCTTCCCCCGCACCCTGTCGTCCTTTCGATGTGGCACGCGATGGGATCTCCATCGGCGAGGCTGCGGCCTTCGCGCTGCTCGAGCGGCCCTCGGAAAGGACCGACGGCGACTCCATCCTTCTCAACGGCGTGGGAGAGTCCAGCGATGCCTATCACATGTCGGCGCCGCACCCTGAAGGATTGGGGGCGAAGCGCGCCATGCAATCGGCCCTTGATGCCGCGGCGCTGGAGCCCGGGGATATCGATTACATCAATTTGCACGGCACCGGGACCCCGAGCAACGATCGCTCGGAAAGCCAGGCAGTCACGAGCATTTTCGGTCCGACGACGCCGGGCAGCTCCACCAAGGGCGCGACCGGTCATGCGCTCGGCGCCGCCGGCGCGCTCGAGGCGGTCATCAGCGCACTCGCGATCCGCCATGGATTGATGCCGGGCGGCATCCAGACGACCCGCATCGACCCGACCCTCACCGCTCTTTACATCAAGGAGAATCGCCGCGCACCCGTGCGGCGCGTGCTCAGCAATTCCTTCGGCTTCGGCGGCACCAATTGCACCCTGATTTTTGGCCGGGCCGGATGAAGTTGTTCGCCTATGTCGGCGGCATCGGGGCGTTGGGTCCGGGTCTCAATGGTTGGCCGCACGCCGCCGCCGTGCTGTGCGGTCGGCAACCTTACCTGCCCGCACCCACGGTGTTGCCGGTTCCCGCCGTGTTGCCGCCCGCGGAACGCCGGCGCACCGGAAGAGTCGTCAAGTTGGCCCTCGCCGTGGCGCTGGAAGCGACCTCCAATGCCGGTGCGAGTCCCGAACGGATGCCCAGTGTCTTCTCTTCTTCCGGCGGCGACGGTCACATTTGCCACGAAATCTGCCAGGCGTTGGCCCTGGCGCCGCGGGAAGTCTCGCCGACACGCTTTTCGAATTCCGTCCACAACGTCGCAGCCGGCTACTGGAGTATCGCCACCGGATCCATGACGGAGTCGAACGTGCTATGCGCCTTCGATGCCAGCTTCGTGGCGGGACTGCTGGAGGCGATGACTCAGGTTGCCGTCGATCGGCAAACGGTGTTGCTCGTGGCCTACGACACCGAGTATCCCCCGCCGCTGCATGCCAAGCGTCCGATACCCGACGCGCTCGGAATCGCCATGGTTCTGTCGCCCGAGAGAACCGCGAGTTCGCTGGCCCGCATTGAGGCGATGCTCACCGACGAGAGCGCCGACAGGATGGCGGATCCGCAACTCGAAGCGTTGCGGACCGCGGTCCCCGCCGCGCGTTCGCTGCCGCTGCTGCGGTTGCTCGCCGGCGGCGTCGCGGGACGCGTGGTCCTCGATTACTTGGATGTGTCGCGCGCCGCCCTTCAGGTCCAACCATGCGCATGAACCGCGCGTGGATCGAAGCGCGCATTCCCCATCAAGGCCGCATGTGCCTGCTCGATGAAGTGATTGCATGGAACGCCCACCACATCCGCTGCAGAACAGCCACGCATCGTGCGCTCGACAATCCGCTGCGCGCGCACGGGCGGCTGGGAATCGCCGGCGGTATAGAATATGCCGCGCAGGCGATGGCGCTGCACGGCGCGCTGGCGGGGGCGGCGGCGGAAGCAACCGCGGGCGGCTCGTCGCGGGTAGGTCTTCTCGCCGGCGTGCGCGACGTGCGGCTGCACGCGCTGCGCTTGGACGACATCGAATCCGATCTGTACTGCGAGGTCACTCACTTGGCCGGAGACAACTTCACCGCGATGTATGAATTCGCCTTGCGCGACAACGACAAATGCCTGCTCAGCGGCCGCGCTTCGGTGGTGCTGGATGCCGCCAGACGATTACGGCTATGAATGAAATCGCGACCCGTGCATTGGTGACCGGCGGCAGCGGCGGTCTCGGCGCTTGCATTTGCCGGGCCTTGGCGGTTCAGGGCCACTTCGTTTACGTGCACGCTCACCGCGGCATCGCCGCGGCTGAATCGATCGCCGCGGAAATCGTCGGCGCGGGCGGACAGGCGCGCGCGCTGCAATTCGATTTAACCGACGAAGCCGCGGCGCGCGCCGCCGTCGATCGGATCCTCGCGGAGGGCCCGATCCAGGTGCTGATCAACAATGCCGGCGTGCATGACGACGCGGTGTTCCCGGCCATGAGTCCGCAGCAATGGCATCGCGTCATCGATCTGACGGTCAATGGGTTCTATAACATCACCCAGCCGTTGATGCTGCCCATGATCCGCACCCGCTGGGGCCGGATCATCTGCATTACCTCGGTGGCTGCGCTTCTTGGAAATCGAGGTCAGGTCAATTACGCCGCGGCGAAGGGAGCGCTGCATGCGGCCACCAAGGCGTTGAGTCTCGAAGTCGCGAGCCGTGGCATCACGGTCAATGCCGTCGCACCCGGCATCATCGCCGCCGGCATGGGCAACGCGGCTTTTGACGATGCCGCCGTCAAAGACCTGGTGCCGATGAAGCGTGCAGGATCGCCCGAGGAAGTCGCCAGCTTGGTGGCCTATCTCGCTTCGCGCGAGGCCGGCTACATCACCGGGCAGATCATTTCAATCAACGGCGGCATGGCCTGACCCGATTCGGCGGTTCATGCATAGGCGTCGAGCAGGCCGCTCGCGTTTCGCGGCATCGACAGCGGCGCTTGGGCCAGGGCAGGAACATCGCCGCCGATCGCCGGCGCGCTCTCGTAGGCTTGCGACTGCGGCGAGCGCTCTTGAAATGAGCGCTGCGAGATGTCGACGCTCACCTGGGAGAATCCTTGAGATCCGAGCATTTCGCGCAGTTTCGGCGAACTCGACTCCAATGCATCGCGCGTTACCGCGCTGTGGCTCGAAAGCCAAACTTGCGCATGTCCGCCCTGCAAGGCGATGCGAACCTCGATGGGTCCGAGCGCCGGCGGATTGACCTGGAGTTTCGCGCTGGTCAAGTTGCCGTCCATCATCAGCGATACCCGATCGGCGACCCCTTGTCCGAATTGCGCCGTGTCCACGCCGGCCGCGACTTTGAACGTGGGCGTCGGCGTGCCATCGGTCGAGGTGTTCGAAGTCAGCAGCTGCGCGGCGCCGACGCTGCCGTCATTCGATGCGCCGGCAAGGATGGAATCCGGGGTGTGCGTGCGCTTGTCGGCCGCGCCCGCACTGGCGGCAGCGACCACTGCCTGCGCGACGGAGGCGGAGGTTGCTGCCGTCGTCGCCGCCGAGATTGCGGCGGCCGCTGCCTGCGCCAAGGCCGCGCCGGGTGCGCCGCCCACCGGCGCGCCGGACGAGGGCCCCCCGGCGGCGGCCGGCTGGGTGCCGCTATCTTGAGCCGACAAATTGGCGGCGGCAGAATCCGCAGCAGGCGCGCTTGCGCCCTGCGCCGCCGCGGCCGCCATGGCGGCTTGTGCAGTGGCATCGGCGCCGGCCGTGGCCGGCCCGCTGCTGGATGCCGGATCGTTGAGTGCGTTGGCTTCGGGGAACGAAGACCCTGAATTGACCGAGATACTTTGCCCTTGCGCCGTCGTGGCTGGTTTGGCGGTGCGAGCAACGCCGCTTGATAACGCGGGAACGGGAGCCGCATTGGAAATTCCCGGGGCTGTCGGCGTCCGCGGGCTAGGGTCGTGCGGCATGCTCGGGCCGGAACTGGCGGCGGACGGATCAACCGCGGGTGGCGCGATGGCGTCGGCGCCGGCCGCTGAAGTTGCCGGCGCCGCCCCACCACCCGGCGCAAGCGCGGGCCCTCGAGGCGCCGCCGGATCGAGACCCGGCAAGGTCAAAATGCCCACCCCGCCCGCACTCGCCGGCGCGCCCGAGGCGGCAACGATTGCGTTGGGCTGCGATCCCCCCGCGCTGCCCTGCGCTCCCTTGACCCTGTCAGCCGCGGCGGCGGCCGCCGCCGCGGCTGACGCATCCGTCATTGCCGGCGGCGCTGGCATGGCCACGGGCGGCGGCTGATTGCCGGGCGCCGGCAATGAACTGCCGCGCGCCGCAGGCTCCTGCTGCTTATTGACCGTACTCTTGCGGACGGGCTTGCCGCCCGCATCGCTCAAGGCCGCGGCAAAATCCTGGGTCCCGCCGCGCGAGCTCGTCGATGCGGTCGAGGCCGGCGCATCGGTCTGGAGCGCATCGTTTGAGGAAGGTGCTTGAAAAACCGGCGGCGCTGCATTCATACCGCCGGAATTTGCAAGCCACGTGCCAACCCGCGGAGCCTGCCTGACCCTCGCGAGCTACTTCAGATACTTGTCGAACCAAGCGAGTGTGCGCTGCTCCGCATCCGCAAGATGGGCCGGATCGCGCAAACCATGCCCTTCGCCGGGGTAGATCATGATGGAGGTGGGCACGTTCATCGCCTTCATCGCATGCCAGAATTCCTGGGTTTGCGGTGCCGGGCATTCGATATCGTGTTCGCCGACATAAGCGAAAGTGGGCGTCTTCACATTGTGCATGTAATGGATGGCCGATGATGCAGCATACACCGCCGGATCGTCGTACGCCGATTTGCCGAAATAGGGAATCATCCAGGCATCGATGCCATTCTCGCCGTAGTACGACAGCCAGTCGCTGATGCCGGCGGCCGCGACCGCGGCTTTGAATCGATTGGTTTGAGTCACGGCCCACATGCTCATGAAGCCGCCATAGCTTCCGCCGGTTAAACCTAAGCGCGCCTCATCGATAGGCGCGGCCTTTGCGGCGGCGTCAATGCCGGTCAATATATCGCGCAGATCGCCGTGGCCCAAATCGCGCACATTGGCTTGAGTGAAGCGCTCGCCTTGGCCGTAGCTGCCGCGCGGATTGGGCCGAAATAGAGCGTACCCATGCTCGAGCAACGCGCTGGCAATCCCCGGGCCGGCAAAGGCCGGCGTCACCGCCGCCGCGGGACCGCCGTGAACCTGAGTGATCATGGGAATGATTCCTTCGACGTGCAGGGGCAGCAGCAGCCAGCCCTGAATATCGAATCCATCGTTCTTCCACCAAACGCTTTGCACGCGGGCAGCCAGGCTCAAGCCCGCATTGACCGCCGTGAGATTGCGCCAATGGCCGATCTTGCCGACTTCGATCTCGGGCGCCGCCGTGAAGGATTCATGCGAGTCGGCCGTCAACCCGAGAGGACACGCGGTCGAGATGCCGCCGGCGCGATCGCCGAATGACTCCTCCCCGCTCCACAATACCTGCGCAGGCATGGGCTTGAGGCCGGACCCTAAATCCGCAAATTGCGTCTTGTCTCCGGCGAGCAGCTCCGCCAGCAAGTGGCCGTCGCAGCGCCAGGAAAGTGCCGTCGCCGAAGCATGCATGCCGGGGGTCAAATTGGTCGCCGCGCCGCCGTCGATGGCAAGCGTATAGACGTCCCCGCCCGTCGAACCGAAGTCGCTCATGATGCCGGCGATGAACGCCACCAACCTACCGTCGCGCGAAACCTTCGGCATCGCAAGCTGTTGGCGGGCATCGACCGGAGAGTAAATGACGCGTGCACCGGCGCCATTTTCCGGAAAGGCATACAATTTCGCCGTCCACCAATTGTTGTCGCCGTCGCCCGCAGCGGCAGTGCCGATGAACCCTTTGCCGCCCGCGCGCCAGTCATATTCGTAGACGAACAGATCGGGGGGCGAGACCCACCGCAAAGCACCCTGTTCCAAAACCGCAATTCGTTGCTCCGGCGGCGGCGCGTCCAAATCGCCGGCGATCGCCGCGCCGGCCTGAGTCGCGCCGACTTCCTTGGTGGCGTTTTGAATCGCCAGCATGGCGAGCCGGCCATCCGGCAGATAACGCAGGCGCACGATGGTGCCGCTGAAATCCAGCAGCTTGGTCAAGGCGCTGCCGTCGGCATCCACCGCGTACAGGGAGCGCGCGTGACTGCCGGGGGTGCGCAGGGCAAAGCTGAGGTGTTTGCCGTCCGGACTCCACGCCGGCGAGTCGGGCCAACATTCCGGCACACGCCCGCACGGCATCGGGATGACGATGGCTGCACCGCCCGATACCTGTCTGATGACGAGATCCCGCACCGTCGGGGCTCCGCCGCTCTTGGAGGAGTCGCCCTCGACCGAGGCGACCCGTTCGCCGTTCGGCGAAATCTCGACGTCGAGGTAGCGATGTACCAAGCGCTCGCTCGCGGCTTGCGCAGCGCATCCGACTCCCAAGCCAATACAGAAAACGCCGATTGCAGCTTCCAACCTCATTTCTTTCCCCTATGCCATTGATGCGGCTACGAGCCGCGATTGAATTTCAAAACCAGCGTCGCGCAGCCCAACAGGCCCACGCCCTCGATGCGCGCCAGCAGACGGTTCATATTGCCGGTGACGCCGAATCGGGCGCTCGCATGGGCCGCGCGATGCGCGAGCCAGCCGTATCCGGTCAAGATGCAGAACTCCGGCAGCATCGACGTCGCAGCGAGTATCAACATCTGCGGCACCACCGCAATGGCGGGGTCGATGAACTGCGGCAGCAGCGCCAAAAAAAACAGCAGCGCTTTCGGATTCGCCAGCTGCAAAGTGAACGCCCCGAAGTATACGCCGCGCAAATCCTGCTCCTTGCGCGCCTGGCTTCCATCCAGCGCCACCGAATGCATCGAATTGGCGGAGAGCAAAGCTTTCAGCCCCAGGTAGATCAAGTAGAGCGCGCCAACCCACTTGGCGATGGTGAAAAAACGCGCGCTGGCGGCGATGATCGCGCCCAGGCTCGTCGCGGACAAGGCAAAATAAATGCCATTGGCAGTGAGGATTCCCGCCGCGGCCGGCAAGGTGCGCCGCAGTCGCGCCGCGCACGCCTTGCGATACCGTGTAGAACACGGCGGGACCCGGCGAGAGCGACAGTGCGGTCTCCATCAACAAGAAAAGCAGCCAGGTCTTGAAGGTCAACATGCTCTAATTCTTGGCGAGCCCAGCGAGAAAGCCGGCCACATGCTCGTTCAAGAATGCGCGGTCCGCCGGCGAAACGCCCGCACCGGCCGGATGGCCCCACAGTGAAGGTATGATCGCCAAGGTGCAATTGGGGATGAACGCGGCTTCATAACGCGCATCGGTGATTGGGAAATACAGGTCCGTTTGCGAAGGCATGTACAGCACCGGAACCTTGATGGAGCGCAGCGCCGCCTCGACGTCTTTGAAGTGCGGGGTCTTGCCGACGTCATGGTATTCCCAGCTGCGCATTTGCAGGATCAGATTGTTGGCATCGGCGCCGGGAATGAAATTGGTCCGAAAGTGATTCACAACTTCATCGAAGTTCTTGCCGAAGGCATCGTTGGTGCGCCAAAGCTCCTGCCGCCACCACTCCTGCGAGAACAGCCAACCCGCCCACACCATGGAGAATGCCTGGATGCCCTTTGTCGGCTGGGTGGTGTAATCGCCGCCGTTGAAGACCGGATCCACGGTCAGGGCGGCAATTTGGCCTTCGAGCCGGACGATGCCGTGACCATAGGTCTTGGCCGTGCCGGAGGTTGCCACGATCCCGTCCATGAAGTCGGGATAGCTCACGGCCCACTGAAATGCCTGCTGCGCGCCCATGGAGAATCCGATGACGGCACGCAGATGCTGCACGTGCAGCTGTTCGGTCAGCATCCGATGCACGGCCTCGACATTGTCGCGGATGGTTGTGACGGGAAATCGGGGACCGTGAAACGGTTCGGGCGTGTTGCTGGGCGAGGATGAGCGGCCATTGCCGAATAATTCGCTGGTGACGAGAAACAACTTCTTGGGATCCAGCGCCTTGCCCGGTCCGATGAGCCAGCCATAACCGTGCATCTCGGCCATGTAGTGCGACGGCAAGAGGATGGCGTTGTCGCCGTTCGCATTCAAGCGGCCGTAGGTTCCATAGACGATGCGAGCTTCGGGAAGAACGGTGCCGCTTTCCGTCTTGAAATTCTTGACGATGAATTCGTGCGGGACGGGCTCGGCATCCGCAGCGGCTTGGGCTTGGGCTTGAGCTTGGGCTTGGGCTTGGGCCAGCTGCACGCCGAGCAACGCGATTATCAACGGAATGAAACGCACGGTCTCTCCCCCAAAAAATGAATTGTCGGATAGGTGGCGAAAACATAGTAGTCCATACTCATTGCCGGCGCGATTTCAAATTGCAGCTTCTCGCCGCGGCGATTACCGGGTTCGCAGCGCCGTCATGCCGCTCAGCGACGCAGCGTCGGAGCGTTGTCCAGGCGGCTGAATACGGCTTGCATGCTCTGCACGCGCTCTATATATAGGCGCGCCGGGTGGTCGCCGCAGCGCTGGCCTTCGGCCAACCTGAATCTGCGGCGCGCGAACTCATCGCCGGCGGCCGCGCCGCAAAGATGGATCAAAGCGGCCAGCATCTGCTTTTGCAGCAGCGACGCGGAGCTCATCCGGTGGCGCTCGAGAATGAGCGCGACGCTTCGATCAAGGTAGGCCGAGGTCAGCTCGACCGCATCCCGGGGGATGACCCGGGCATACAAACTGTTGAACCAGCAGGAATGCCAATCATTCCAGGGGCCGTCCGCGACGACTACATGGTCGTGGATGCAATAGCGGCGCGCTTCTGCAAAATTCCCGTCGGTAATCTGGTACATGCCGACGGCGCTGGACGCCGGACGGTAAACCTCAAAGGGTTGCGATGACCACGACCAGCGCCAGTAAGTGCGCGCCACCGGATTGCCGGAGCCCTCGACCTGGGCGATTGCCGCGAGAAAGTCGGGCGTCATGGCCTGCGTGGCGAATTTCTTGAAGACCGGTGCATACTCGGCCCATGTTTCGGCGGGAGACTTGTTCAGCGTTCCGCTCACGGGAAAAAACAGCTCGGAAGGCTTGCGCACGACTTGATAGATCCAGTTGATGCCAAGCCAAAGAACCACGACGACGAGAGCCGCCATCATGAACTTCGCCGGCCGCGGCGCGGGGCGCCACCAGCGCCGTACGCGCCGCCACGCCCCGGCGGAGCGGCGCCAAAATTTTTTTAGCTTGCCCAAGGCGACCCAGTGTACAACCGGCCCCGGCGCGCCGCGCGCCGCCGCTGCTACCGGCTGCCTTGCCTGACCGCGATGGTTACGCTTGCGGATGCCGGGTCAAACATGATCCTGGCCTCGCCTTTTTTGAGTTGGCCGACCACACGCGCCACTTTGTCCTCGAGTGAGATTTCTTTTTCGCCGTAGTCCGTGCCTTCGCGCAAGACGAAGGATTCGACTACCGCGTGCAGCAAGTCCGCGGACAATTCGCGGTAAGGGACTTCGACCGGTTCGGGAGTTTCTTCGCTGGACATCGAGCGGCCACGGGAAATGCGCGGACAAGCTCCTAAGGTATCACGGCCCTTTTTCAGCTGTTGCCGGCGTCAGCCCGGGCTGCGAGCATCAGGCGCATCGCCGCATCATCGCCTTCGCGCTGCTCACGCCGATCGGCGGCGCTGCGCTCCTCCTTGCGAAAGCGATCGACCACCCGGTTCAAGGACTCGGCCTCGATGCGCTTCTCGCTCCATTGCGCGCGGCGCTTGTCGAATTCCCTGCGGGCAAGATCCAGCGATTTTTGATGCTGATTCAAGGCCTCGCCCAGCCGCTCGAGGAAGGAACGATAGTTCTGCAGCTTGACCGCATCCATGGCGCCATTCGCCTGAGTGGAGTTGCGCACGTATTCGTCGCGGTAGCACTGCAGCTGCTCGAGCTGGCGCTCCAAGTCCGCGACCTTGCGCCCCGCCTCGCCCATGACGCGGCTCAAATCCCGCGCCGAGGTCGATGCGATTTCGTGGATGGGCTCAAAACGTTTGGACTTGATCATGATCGGTGCTTCACTATCGGCCCGTTGGCGCAGCCGCCGCCGAGAACTGCGTCACGAGTTGCTTGAGATCCGCGTAACTTCGTTCGATTCCCACCGGTTCGTACATGTCCTGGCGCAGGAATTCGAGCATTTTTGGCCATTGCTCGACGGCGAGATCGATCCTTGCATCGGAGCCGCGCCGGTAGGCCCCGACGGCAATCAAGTCGCGGTTCTGCTGGTAGGTCGAATACACCTGTCTGAAGCGATTCGACAGGTCGAGTTGTTCACGCGTCGCAATTTGGTGCATTGCACGACTGATCGATGCCTCGACATCCACGGCCGGATACAACCCGTTCTCAGCGAGCCGGCGCGACAACACGATGTGCCCGTCCAAAATGGCGCGCGCGGCATCCGCAATGGGATCGTTCTGATCATCGCCTTCCACCAGCACGGTGTAGAACGCCGTGATCGAGCCGACGCCGCGATCGCTGTTGCCGGCGCGTTCAACCAGCTGCGGCAAGCCGGGCGAACACGGAAGGCGGATAACCCTTGGTCGCGGGAGGCTCGCCGATGGCAAGCGCGATCTCGCGCTGCGCCTGTGCGAAACGCGTCAGCGAATCGAGCAGCAGCAATACCTTCATGCCGCGGTCGCGGAAGTACTCCGCGATGGCGGTGGCAAGCCAGGCGCCATGCAGGCGCATGAGCGGCGGATTGTCTGCGGGCGTGGCGACCACCACGGCCCGGCGCATGCCATCGGGACCCAGGGTGTTGCTGACAAAATCCTGGACCTCGCGGCCGCGCTCGCCGATCAACCCAACGACGGTGACATCCGCCTTGGTGTATCGAGTCATCATGCCGAGCAGCACCGACTTGCCGACGCCCGAACCTGCGAACAGGCCGATTCTCTGTCCGCCGCCGACGGAAAGCAGCGCGTTGATGGAGCGCACCCCGACATCGAGCGGATCGCGTATCGCGCGGCGCATGAGCGGATTGAGCGGCTCTCCGGTCAAGGAGACGCGATCCGTGCAGCGCAATTCGCCGAAGCCGTCGAGGGGCCGTGCCGGCGCCGTCCAAGACTCGCCCCAGCAATTCGTCGCCCACAGAAACGGAAGATTCGCTGTGGGTGGGAATGACGCGCGCGCCCGGCATCAAACCGCGGATGTCTCCCGTCGGCATGAGAAACAGCTTGTCGCCGGAGAAACCGACGACTTCCGCCTCGATCTGTTTGCCCTCCGCCGTGTCGACCAGGCAGCGTCCGCCCGACGGCGGCCTCGCAGCCCACGGCCTCGAGCGTCATGCCGACCATGCGATTCAGCGTGCCTTCGACCACGAATTCGGCGGCGCTCGCCATGCGCTGGCGCGCTTGCACCAAGGCTTCCACCCAGCGTTTGGAACGCTGCTGGGCATTTCCCAAGTTCAAGCGGCCCCGCCGCGCGGAGTGGTTGCGTGGCGTTCGGTCCCCAGCAACTCGCTCAAGATGCTGCCGAGGCGCGTCTCCAAACGCGCATCGATGCGCGAAGTGTTGGTCGTGATTTGGCATCCGCCGCGCGCCATGACCGGATCCTCGATGATGGTCCAGGCGCGCTCGTTTTCGGTCGGGGCGAGATGCTGCTTGACCACCGCGGCATCCTCCGGATGCAAATGCACGCGCACGTCCCGCGTCGCGACCGGCAGTGCCGCGATCGCTTCGCGGATGATGCCGATGATTTGCGTCGGATCGGTCTTCAGTTCCCGGCGCACGATTTGCCGCGCCAGCGCCATCGCCAGGGTGAGCAGTTCGCGCTCTACCTCGGCGTCGAGCGCATCGAACGGTTTGGCGAGATCGTAGAACATGCCGGCGAGGCGGTCGACTTGCGCCTGCACTTCCGCCCGCCCTGCGCTGCGCCCCTCGGCCAGTCCCTGCTCGAAGGCTTCTTTGTGCGCCTCCGCTTGCAGGTCGGCGAGGCCGCCGACCGTCGCCATTTTTTGCTGCGGCGCCGGGCTCTCCATGTCGGGCACCGTCCAGAGTGCAACGGTCGCGCCGGGCTTGAGATCGGCGTCAGACAAACTCGCCCGCTCCCTTGCCGCCGAGACTGATGGTGCCCTCTTCGGCCATGCGCTGCGCGATCACGATGATCTCCTTTTGCGCCGCTTCGACATCCGTCAACTTGACCGGGCCGCGTGCCTCCATGTCGTCCTTGAGGATTTCCGCCGCGCGCTTCGACATGTTCTTCAAGACTTTCTCCTGCACTTCAGGCTCGGCGCCGCGCAACGCCACCGCCAGTGTATCGGAGCCCACCTCGCGCAACAGCGCCTGAATGCCGCGGTCGTCGACGTCCAGCAGGTTGTCGAAGACGAACAGCAGATCCTTGATTTGCTGATGCATCTCGCCATCCGCTTTCTCGATCTTGCCCATCTCTTCGCCCAGCTTCTCGCGTTCCATGGCGTTCAAGATGTTGGCGGCGCTGCGTGCGCCGCCGACGCGCCGCAGGGGCGCCGGCGCCGCCACATTCGCCTGTTTCTCGACCAGCTGATCGAGTTCCGTCAAGGCGGTTTGCGGCACTTCGTTCAGAGATGCAATGCGCATCAGCACTTCGGTGCGCAGATCCTCGTTGAGCAGCGGCAGGATCGCCGCCGCCTGTTCGGGCTCGAGATGCGCGAGCACGATTGCGGCGATCTGCGGGTGTTCGCCGCTGATGATTTGCGCGACCGCCTTGGCCTCCATCCATTTCAAGGCCTCGATGCCTTGTCCGGTTTGGCCGCTCGAGACCCGGTCGAGCAGCATGTCCGTCTTCTGCTTGCCCACGGCCTGGGTCAGCACGCGCCGCACATAGTCTTGCGAGCCGCCGGCGATGTTCGCCTTGGCGTCCGCGATGCCGATGAACTTGTCCAGCACCGAGCTCATTTGCTCGCGCGACACTTCCTTGAGTTCCGCCATGGCGATGCCCAGCTTCTGCACCTCGCGGGCGCTCAACTGCTTGAGCACATTGGCGGCGTCTTGTTCGCCCAGGCTCATGAGCAGTATGGCGGCGCGCTGCGTGCCGGCGAGTTCGTCGTTAGCCATCCGCGGAGACCCAGTCCTTCACAACCTGTGCCGCGCGCCGGGGATCCTGCCCCACCAAGGTTCGCGCGGCCGCGATCTGCTGCTCAAAACTCGGCGCGAGCTTGATGGCATTGCCCTGTCCCGACAGACTGAGACGATCGTTGCCGACCTCATCGCCCGCGGCGGATCGCCTTGGCGTCTTGGTGAGCGATTTCATCAGCGGCCGCAACACCAGGAACGCCACGAGCAGCACCAGGCCCGCGCCGACGATCTGCTTGGCGAGCTGCAGCAGCCAGGGCTGTTGCCAGAGGGGCAAGCCATCGACCGGCGGAAGCACGGCGTTGCTCTTGAACGCTTGATTCATCACGTTGATCTGATCGCCGCGGTCGTCCTTGAGACCGATCGACTCCTTGATGAGCTGCGTGAAGCGCTTGATGTCGCTGTCGCTCATCGGCGCGGTGGCGACCTTGCCGTCGGCATCGACTTTCTGCCAATCGTCGAGCACCACGCCGACATTGAGACGCTTCAAGGTGCCCACCGGCTGCTTCACGTAGGAAAGAGTGCGGTCGACCTCGAAATTGCGGGTGCTGCGCTGGGCGCTCGAGCTGGGTCCCGAGGCAGCCGCGCCGGCTTGGGCGGCGCCCGCCGCATTGGGCGGCGTCAGCGGATTTCCCGGCGTCGCCGCGCCCGCAATGACCGGCGCACCCGACGTGCCGGGCGGTTGATTGCTCAAGGCGCCGGGGATGCCCTCGGCGCCGTCGCCGCCCTTGCGCATTTCATTGCTGGTCTGCTCGCTACGCACCGCGGTCTTTTGCGGATCGTAGTTTTCATGCGTTTCCTCGGTGACGGTGTAATCCATGTCCGCGGTGACCGTGGCGCGCACGCGCCCGGGACCCAGCATGGGCTCGAGCAAGTCGATGATGCGCTGCTGATAGCTTTCCTCGAGCTTGCGGGTTTCCTCGAAGTGCCGGGTGCTGGCCGCGGCTTCCGCGCTTTCATCCGGAGAATTCAGCAAAGATCCGGCCTGATCGACCAAGGTCACATCGTTCGCCGACAATTCGGGCACGCTCGAGGCCACGAGGTGCACGATGGCCGCGACCTGTCCGGGGTCGAGGCGCCTGCCGGGATAGAGCTGCAGCATCACCGAGGCGGTGGCCTTGTGAGCGTCGCGCAGAAAGACCGAGGGCTTCGGCAATGCCAAATGCACGCGCGCGCTCTGCACCCCTTGCACCTTGATGATGGTACGAGCCAATTCGGTTTCGAGCACCGACTGATAGCGCGCGCTTTCCATCAAGCTGCTGTTGCCGAGCGCGGAGTCCTTCTGAATCATCTCGATTCCCATCGAATCGCTCTGCGGCAGTCCCTGGCTCGCCAACCGAATGCGCGCTTCCTGGACCTTGGACTCCGGCACGGATACCGCCCCTGACGGGTTGAGCTTGAACTCGATGCCCGCGGCGGTCAGCGCGTCCATGACCTGGCCGCTTTCGCGCTCGGAAAGCTGCCCGTAAAGCACGGTGTAATTCTGCCCTTGCGACCACAGCACCAGCCAGATCGCCGCCGCAATCGCCGCCGCGACGCCGGCAAGCAAACCGACCTGCTTGAGTCCGGGAATATCGGCCAGGCCGCGCGCCGGAACCGAAGTGGGAACGATGTCAGCCATGGATTAAAACCTCGCGGTCGTCAGACCGGCATATTCATTACTTGCGTGTAGGCATCGACGAGCTTGTTGCGCACTTCCGTCATTGCGCGAAATGCCAGCGAGGCCTTTTGAACTTCCAACATCACCTTGGTGAGATCGACGCTCTTGTCGCCGGACTGGTAGGCGTCCGCCAGCGCAGTCGCCTGGTTCTGCATGCTTGCAACCTGGTCCACCGAATTCTTCATCAGGCCGGCAAACTCCGAAGCTTGCGTCGACGCGGCGGGCGTTTCGGAAATTCCCGACGCGCGCGCCTGCAGGGCGCGCATTTCGGCCAACACCTGCGAGATTTGCATGCTGCTCATGGCTGCACCGCCGCGAATTGCTGAGGGACGCGCGGCACGGTGACGCCTGCGGCTTTGAATTGCTGCAGCTTGTGGCGCAAGGTGCGCGGACTGATGCCGAGGCGCTCCGCGGTAAGCTTGCGGTTGCCCCCGGTGACCCGCAGCGTCGCCAGTATCAACTCGCGTTCGCGGTCTTTGAGGTCGCGGTCCAGGCCGGAATCCAGTGCCGCAACCGGCTGCGCCGCCGGGCTTTCCGGCGTCGACGAATCCGCTGCGGCGCCCGCGCCGGTGTCGAGGTCGGCGGCATCGATGCGGCCGCCTGCGGCGAGCCACGCCGCGCGCTGCACAATGTTGTGCAACTCGCGCGCGTTTCCGGGCCAGTCGTGGTTCAGCAATTTGCGTTCCGCCTCCGCGGATAAGCTCAAGGCGGCTTGCCCGGGACGCGCGCAAGCCTGCATCGCGCGGCGCGCCAGAGGCAGAATGTCGCCGCGGCGTTCGCGCAGGGGGGGCAGGCGCAGCGACATCACATTGAGCCGGTAGTAGAGATCGGCGCGGAAGCGCGCGGCGCGCACCTCTTCGGGAAGGTCGCGGTTCGAGGTCGCAATTACCCGCACATCGAGGGCGATGGTTCGGGTGCTGCCCAGGCGTTCCACTTCGCGCTCCTGCAGCACGCGCAGAATTTTCGCCTGCAACCCCAGGTCCATCTCCGAGATTTCATCGAGCAACAGCGTGCCGCCCTGGGCCTGTTCGAATTTTCCCGCGTGCGCGGCCAGCGCGCCGGTGAAGGCGCCCTTCTCGTGGCCGAAGAGGCTCGCCTCGAGCATGTTTTCCGGGATGGCCGCGCAGTTGATGGCGATGAAGGGTTTGTCGGCGCGCAGCGAGTTGTCGCGGATGAAGCGCGCGTACACTTCCTTGCCCGTGCCGCTTTCACCGGTGATGAGCACGGTGGCGTCGTTCTCGGCAATTTTTCGCGCGAGGCCCACCAGGCGCTTCGACTCCGGATCGACGGCGATCAGTTCGTTGGGAGTGACGCGCGCGGCCAGCTGGCGCCGCGCCATGTCGATCAGTGCCTGCGCGTCGAACGGCTTGACGATGTAGTCGGTCGCGCCGTCGCGCATCGCAGCCACCGCCTGGCTCACCGTGCCATAGGCGGTCATCAGCACCACCGGCAGGTACGGCCGCATCCGCTTGATCGACGACAACAGTTCATAGCCGTTGGCGCCCGGCATGTGCACGTCGGAAATGACCAGGCCGATGTCTTCGCTCGAGAGCAGCTGCAGCGCCGCCTGGGCATCGGCGGCGCTCAGCGCCGCAAGTCCGGCTGCGCGCAGGGTGTCGAGCAACGCCTCGCGCAGCGCCGCGTCATCCTCGACCACCAGTACCGCGTCGTTCAGTTTGCTCATGGATTGTCCTCTGCCGGCAGTTCGATCACGAACGTCGCGCCGCAGGCCGAGCCGGCGAGATGCACGCTGCCGCCGTGCGCTTCGACCACCGATTTGACGATCGATAGTCCAATGCCGTTGCCGCGCGCGCGCGTGGTGAAAAAGGGTTCAAAGATGCGATCGCGGATCTGCGCCGGCACGCCGGGACCGTTGTCGCTCACGACGATCTGCGCGCGCCCATCGGCCGAGCGCCGCGCCAGCAGTTCCAAATTCAGCGGTCCCGTCGCGGCCTGAAGAGCATTGGTGGCGAGATTCAATACCGCGGACACCAGCGACGGCGCGTTGGCGCGCACCATCAATTCCGGCGCCAGCGTGCGAATGGTCAGACGGATTCCATCGCGCAAAGCGGGGCGCAGCCATTGCGCCACCTGTTCGAGCAGCGCACTCACGCTGACCGCCTCGCGCGCGGCGCCGCCATGGGCGAAGGCCAGCATGTCATTCACCAGCTTGTCGAGCTGTTTGAGGCTGCCGACCGTTTTCTCGGCGCAGCGGGACAGATCCGCGGTACTGAAGCCCGACAGCATCATCTGCGAGGCGTACAGCAACGCGGCGGCCAGCGGCGTGCGGATCTGATGCGCCAGCCCCGCCGCCAATTCGCCCAGCGTGAGCAGGCGTTGTTGACGCGCCAGCAGCACCTGCATCAGATGCGACTCGGTCACGTCCGTGAGCAGCACCACTTCGCCGCCGTTGTCGAGCGCGCGCCGCGAAACATTCACGAAGCGGCCGCTGCGCAGTTCCGTGTGCTCGCCGATTTTGGCGGGATTGACGCTCGAGCGCGCGCGCACGGCCGAAAAGAGCTGGCCGAGCAGCGGCTCGCCCAGCAAGTCGAGCGCCGCCGGATTGAATTCCTGTATCTGGCCGCACGCATCGAGAACCAGGACGCCGCCCGGCAGTCCCTTGATCAGGGCCGACAAGCGCGCGGCAAGGTGCTCCTTGCCCGCATGCGCCTCCGAGAGGTCGGCGCGCAAGCGCGCCACTTCCCCGCGCAGCGAGTCGAATGCGCCCGACAATTGGTCTGAAACCGAACCGAAGGCCAGGAACGCTGCCTGAAGTTCGGAGCGACGGTTTTCGATCAGCTCGAGTTTTGTGGCTGCCATGCCAGGGAAGAAAGCAACTTCTGTGCCTCGGCGGTATTTGCTACGCCTATCAACTAGTTACAAAATGACCCCTGCCTCAAGAAGCGGCGGCGTCAATAATTTGTCAGGCGCTGAGACGGTATTTGCGCAGCTTCTCGACCAGCGTCGTGCGCCGGATGCGCAGCAGCCGCGCTGCGCCCGCAACCGTGCCGTCCGCTTCCTCGAGGGCCTTGCGGATGAGACCGATTTCGATGGCCGACATGTGGTCTTTCAAATCGATGCCGCCGCGCGGCAGTTCGGCATCCATCATTTCGTACACGACGGCGTCGGACTCCCGTTCTTGCACGGATTGTGCTTCCGGATCCTGCTCCTGCGCGGGCTCCGCGGATGGCTCCTCGCCCGGCTCGCGGCGCGCGTCGATCCGCACCTCGCTGCCCAGCCACCCCACCCCCGTGCCGCCCCGATAGCGATCCGGCAAGTCGGCGGCAGTAATCGTCTGCGCCGGAAACAGTATCGCCAGCCGTTCGAGCAAGTTGGCAAGTTCGCGTACGTTGCCGGGCCAGCGATTGCGGGCCAGACAATTCATCGCGCTCTGATCGAAGCGAATCGCACGCCCGGCGCCTTGGCCTTGCCGCTGCACCAAATGTTCGATCAACACCGGCAAATCGTCGAGGCGCTCGCGCAGCGGCGGCATCTGCAGCGGGAACACATTCAGCCGGTAGTACAGATCCTCGCGGAAGCGGCCCGCGATGATCGCCGCGTCCAGGTCGCGATGGGTCGCGGCGATGATGCGCACGTTGCAGCGGATGGTTTTGTTGCTGCCAACCCGCTCGAAACTTCGCTCCTGCAGCACCCGCAGCAGCTTCACCTGCATTTGCAGCGACATGTCGCCGATCTCGTCTAGGAACAGCGTGCCGCCTTCGGCAAACTCGAAGCGCCCGAGCCGCGTCGACAGCGCGCCCGTGAACGCGCCTTTTTCGTGGCCGAACAACTCGCTCTCCAACAGGTCGGCGGGTATGGCGCCGCAGTTCACCGGTACGAAGGGATGCGCGGCGCGGCCTGACAGCTCATGAATGTGGCGCGCCACCATTTCCTTGCCGGTGCCGGACTCGCCCAGGATCAATACATTGGTGTCAAACGGCGCGACCTGTTCGATCAGGCGGTGGACGGCGCGCATGGCTTTGGATGCGCCGCTCGGGCGGAATCGATGGGTGCCCGGCTGTGTCGGGTGGCCGCTGCGCACGTTTTGCGCCTGATTGAGTACGGCGGATAAGCGCCGTTGCTTGACAGGCGTCTCCAAGTGAAACCAGGCCACATCGGTACTGGTCTCGGCAATTTTCGGGGAGCCCATCGCCGCTGATGCAAATAACGGGCAGCGCTTGGCGCATGGTGCGAAGTTGCGCTACGAGCTCTGCGCCCAGCGCTTGCGACGGTCTCGCGCCGCGCAATCACTGCCACGCATTCAGACGTGTTGCAGTGCGCCGAGGAGCGCAACTCCGCCACGATCGCGGATTAGAACCGGTTCCAAGTCCAAAAAATGCAACAGAGCCTGGAGCGCGTTCGCCTCCGTTTCTGAGGGCTCGATCACAATAACTTTTGTCTCAACCACGACTGGGACTCCTTCCCATTAATCAAAGTGTGACGGAGCGCACAAATCTCGGGTTCCGTCTTAAGCTTTTCGTCTAACCCTTTGACATAGCTCAATCAATTTCGAGCGCGGAGTCATACTAACTGATCGACTTGAGAGAAAAGCAGTTGGCAAACCCCCGCAAAGAGCGTAGGGGCTTTCCCGCAAATAAGAACGCAGTGTTTGTCCCAGAGAGGGAGTCAGGGGTTCTATGAGCGGCGTGTTTCGCGCCTGCGACCAAGCGTCGATGATGCCGGAAGATCAGCTTCTCGAGCATGTCGACGACCGCATCGCTCAATCCTGCGAAACGAAACCGCGTGGCGCGCGCGCCGTCGATGAGCGCCTCGCCGACCACGATGCTCGGAATTTTGAGCGGCTGCGGCAGGCTGAGTTGATGTAGACCGACAGCAAACCGGTGGCCTCCGCTCGAACCGGCATGCTCGCCGAACCACTCCAACGCGCGGGACGACATGCGCACCCGCTCAGCTCCCGGCAACCCGCTGCTGCGCAGCGACAGCTCGGCCGTCAGGCGCAAGAGAATATTGACCTTGTACTCGAGGCGCTGCAGCTCGTGCAGCAGCGCGGGCGATTCATCCTTGAGAGCCTCATGCACCCGCACGTCGTCCAGGGAAGATTCCGCGCCGAGCAACTGGTGATTGTCCGCATTGAGCCGTGCCAGCTGCACGCCCTCGGCGAGAATGCCCGGCGTGAAGATCACCGGCAACAACTCTTCGAATATCAAACCATCGCCTAGAAACGATTCAGGCATGGCGCCAAAATCCTTTGAAATCAGCCTGGACGCCGCGGCCGATTGTCGGAATAGGCTGCAACCGCCCGCCGGCCCACCGCCGCCATGTCGAGATCCCGGCCCTTGCTGCGCCGCTGATGTTCCAGTAGTCCAATCGCACGCTCATTGGTGACGTTGATTTGCGCAAGCAACGCCCGATCCCCGGTCGATACCTGCCTGGTGCCCTTGCGGAACGACTTTAACAGCTCCATTCGCTCATGGTCGAGCGCGGCCAAGGAATGTAAGTCGCCTTGTTCCGCGGCGCTCAGCATGTCATGCGAAAGTGCCAACGCGCGCGCCAGGTCGGGGTTGATTTTCTCGCCGCTCATCGGGGCTCGACGATCTGATCCCAGCCGCTCTTCACTTTTTGGATCAGGGAAGCCACTTCTGCCACGATCCGCGCATCATTGGTGACATTGGCCATGGTGAGGCGCGCCAGCATGTACACGTACAAGGCCCGCAGATTCTCGGCGATCTTTTGGCCGCGTTCCATGTCGAGTGTGTTGTTCAGCTGATCGATGAGGCGGATCGCCTTGCCGAGCGCCTTGCCCTTGGCGATCACTTCGTCGAGGGGCAGGTTATTCTCGATTCGGCCCATGCAGCCCTGCGCCGTCGCGAGATGCGCCAGAATCTGTTCGAACATGATTTGCACCAGTCTCGCGGGGCTGGCCTCTGCGACCAATCCATGGTTGCGAACCGAGCGGTACTGGGCTGCTCCGCGTTGCGAGTACATGCTAGCCGCTTACGCCCAGGGTACCGCTGCCCAGGCTGGTATTGTTTTGCGAGGTGCCGGACGCTGCGTTGGCGGTCGGATTGAATTCCGCGTTCAAAAAGGTCTGCGTCTGTTTCAGCAGCGCAACGGCATTGTCCATTGCGTTGTATTGCGCGGTAAGCTGGGCCGAATACGCCGCCAATTGCGCGGCAAGCGCGGTCTGCTGCTTGGAGACGTCGCTCAAGCCGGTTTGCAGACCCTGATTGATGGTGGCGAGCAACCCACCGGGCTTGGTATAGCCATCCACCAGGTTGCTGATCTGCGTGGCAAGACCGTTGCTGCCGCCCAGCAGATTGCCGACCGAGGCGAGGCTGGCGCTCAAGGCATTGCCGAGCTTGGTGTCATCGGTGGCATAAGTACCATCGGTGCCCGCCGTGATGCCAAGGTCGGTCAGCGAATTGACGCCGCCGTTGCCGCTGGTGAATTTGCCCAAAATACTCTGCAGCTGATTCTGGAATGCCTCGAGCGTCGCATTGCCGTTCAAGGGACCGGCGGTCTGCGTCGACGGATCGTACGCCGTCAGAGTCTGGATGCTGCTCAAGACGCCGTTCACCGCGGTCACAAACTTGTCGATCGATGTCTGAGCGGACGAAGTATCCGGACTAATGGTCAGGGTGGTGGGCGTGGCAGCTGCCGACGGCTGCAGCAAATTGAAAGTCACGCCGGTGATCGCGTTGCTGACGACATTGCTGCCGCTGGTGGCAGCAAAGCCGTTGATCGAAAAGCTGGCGTCCTGAGCGGGCACGGTCGTCAAAGCCAGCGATGCCAGGCCGCCGTCTCCGCCCGACGGCGTAACCGTGATCTGATTCGCCGCGCCGGTATTTCTTCCGGTCAGCACCAATCGCGAGCCGTCGGTGGTGCTGATCACGCTGGCGGAAACGCCGGGGTTGTTCGACGCCAGGTTGATCGCCGATGCAATGCCGGCGAGGGTATTGTTGGTCGCGTCGATGGAAATCGCGGTCGACGCGCCCCCGACCTGAATGGTCAGCGTTCCGCTGCCCACCTGCGTACCGCTCGAAAAGGCGGCCGACGTAGCCGTGGCCACGCTGGCCAGATTGTTCACTTGCAACGAATACGATCCCGCGACTGCGTCGGAAGTCGTAGTTGCCGAGGCAATGTTCTTGTCTGCCACAGCGGCGGTAAATGCCGCAAGTTGGCTGGGATCCTGAAGCGCGGGCAGCGAGAGCTTCAGGGTATCGAGCGCCGCGGTAAAGGTCCCGTAAGCGGACACTTGCGCGTCGAGCGTGTTTTGCCGATTCGTCAGTTGCGTGGTCTGCGACGCACCGTATGCCGTCGTCAGGGAGGAGACGATCGCGCCGATATTGAGTCCCGAGCCGATGCCGGTCGAGGTGATCAACGCGCTGGCACTCGAGGGGGAACTGCCGGAGCTGTTCGAACTGGGATTAATCACTGAACTCATGGGATTTACGTCCGCGCGTTACGTTGCCCAATTTATCGGCAACTTCCTGCCAGACTTAAGCAAGCGCCATACCAAAAGCGGTCCGCACGGCCTCTCAGGCACGCTTATCGACGACGACCCCTGAAATGCCGACGCTGCGCGCCAGGGCGGCGAACTCGCTGGCAGGGAATTCGGCCAGAACTTCGCCGTTGGCGGGATTGACCTGCTGGATGAGCTTGTCGTCCGAGTTCGGAGCAACGCGAAACTGGTCGGGTTTACCCGAATCGTTGAGGTACTTGTTGAGCAGCTGGACCTGGGCTTGTAGGTTCGGGGCGGCCGGAGCTGCCGCGGGCCTGCCGCTGCGCGGCAAAACATTGCCGCTGTGTTGTACTACCGTTGTGGGCGTCTGACTTCCGTGCACGAGGCTCACTGCCGGTATCTTTACCGGCTGTCCGTCACTAGCCATGGTTCCACCTATTTCTTAACGCATACCTCGATCGTTCGCTGCGATTCCGTTCGACGACCACGGCCCGACCCGGATGGGTCGAGCCGTGGGATTTATCGACTCTCTATGAATATCGACTGTTATTGCAGAAGCTTGAGAATCAGCTGAGGCTGCTGGTTGGCCTGGGCCAATACCGAGATACCGGCTTGTTCCAACACCTGCGACTGGGTCAAGTTCGCCGTCTCCGCCGCAAAGTTCGCATCCTGAATGGTGCTGCGCGACTGGGTCAGGTTCTGTGCAGTTGACTGCAGGTTGCCGACCGCCGCCGTGAAGCGATTCTGGATCGCGCCCAATTGGCTCTGGAAAGCGCTGACCGTTTGCAGCGCCGAATCGACCGCCTGAATGGTGGCATTCGCACCGGTCACCGTCAGCACGTTCTGGTTGGCCAGAGTGCTCGTGCCCAAGGCAATGCTGCCTGCCGCCTGTCCAATCGCCCCGCCCGCGTCCGAACCGGCGACAGCAATGTTGCTGTTCGCTTCCAGAGTCAGGCTGCCCGAATTGACTTTACCCGCGCCGGCGACGCCGCCGGAAATGCTGGTGTCGATGCCGGTGCCGCTGCCCGCGGCGCCGCCGGTACCCGCCGTACCCGCGGTGACCGTCTGACTGATGTTGATGTCGGCGCCGTCGGCCGCCGTCAAAGTCAACTTACCGGCCGCCACCGAGGCGGTGACGTTGCCGTCCTGGGAGGAAAACAAGTTGATCTGGCTGGCGACCTGCTGCACCGTCAGGGTCGTCCCGACCGCAATGTTGTTGGCGCCGGAGTAGATGTTCACGCCGTTGATGGACAAGGCATAGGTGGTTCCGGTCGGGGAACCGCCGGTGCCCGCCGTCGGAGCAATGATGTTGCTGAAACCGGTCGCCTCAGTCACCGAGGTGGAAGCGCTCGCCGTCAGGCCGGAGATATTCGCGGCATTCACGGCTTGCGCTTTCGCGAAAGCAGAACCGGCGGTCTGGCCGGGCAATGCACCCGCAACGCTCGAACCAACCGTCACCGCCGCGCCCGTGCCGACTGCCAGGGTGAGGTTGCCGGTCAACGCGGCTGTTCCAACCGTGGCGGTGGAAGAGGCGACCTGTCCGATCTGCGTCGCGCCGACGCCCTGCGTCAGGTTGATCGAGATGGTGTTGCCGACGTTCGCACCGACCTGGTACGTGGTCACGCCGCTGCTGCCGTTCAACACGCTCAAGCCGTTGAACGATGTCTGCTGCGCGATCTGCGTGATTTCCGAAATCTGCTGCTGCACCTGGGCGTCCAAAGCCTGGCGATCGGAAGCGCTGTTCGACCCGTTGGCCGACTCGACCGCCAGCGTACGGATGCTCTGCAGGTTGTTCACGATGGTGTTGAGTGCGCCGGAGGCGGTCTGCGTTTCCGACACGGCATCGTTCGCATTGTTAACGGCCTGATTGGTGCCGTTGATCTGCGTGGTGAACTGCTGGCTGATCGCGAGACCCGCGGCATCGTCGGCGGCGCTGTTGATGCGCAAACCGGACGAAAGACGCGCCAGCGCCTGCGACAAACTGGCTTGCGAACCCGTCAGGTTGTTCTGCGCGTTCAGCGAAGCGATATTGGTATTTAGTACTAATGACATTGATGACTCCTGAAAGTTTAACCACCGGCCCCTCTTAGGCCCCATGTGTTCACTTCACCCACTGGGGCGGACCGGTGACACATTCAAAGTCCTTATCGGACCGCGCCCCGGGTTCTTGAGGCGCCAGCCGCATTTCTGAGCGGGGTTTTAGTTGCGCCACGTCGCAGATTTGGCGCCTGAGAATTTGACAGTGTGGAAGGCCCGAATCGCCGCGGAATCGCGGCTGACGGCGGTTATCGGCCGCCCCGGGCGAAATTGAAGCCCCAAAAGCCGGGCGGCTTTGGAGTACAATTCTGCCCCCTCCGCCACCGTCGAAATAGCGTGAAATCCGTCAAACGCAAAAGCCCCAAGGTGGGCTTTGTCAGCCTTGGCTGTCCCAAAGCACTGGTCGATTCCGAGCGCATCCTCACCCGTCTGCGAGCGGAGGGCTACGAGGTGGCCCCCAGTTACGCTGCGGCCGACCTCGTCCTGGTCAACACCTGCGGTTTCATCGATTCCGCGGTGGACGAGTCGCTGGAGGCGATCGGCGAAGCGCTGGCCGAAAACGGCAAAGTGATTGTCACCGGCTGTTTGGGCGCCCAGCCGCAGAAAATTCTCGACCGTCATCCGCAGGTGCTCAAGATCACCGGCCCGCAGCGCTATGAAGAGGTCGTCGCGGCGGTGCATCAATATCTGCCTCCGAAACACGAGCCCTTTGTCGATTTGGTCCCGGAGCAGGGCATCAAATTGACGCCGCGCCACTACGCCTATTTGAAGATCTCCGAAGGCTGCAACCATCGCTGCAGTTTCTGCATCATCCCGTCGATGCGCGGTGATCTGGTCAGCCGCCCCATCGGCGAGGTATTGCGCGAAGCTGAAGGGCTGGTGCGCGCGGGCGTCAAGGAAATCCTGGTGATTTCCCAGGATACCAGCGCTTACGGCGTCGACTTGAAATACGCCGCGCAACCCTGGCGCGCTGTGGAGCGCCGCGCGCGCTTCTACGAGCTGGCCGAGGCGCTCGGCGAACTCGGCATCTGGATCCGCCTGCACTATGTCTATCCCTATCCTCACGTCGATCGAGTGATCGATCTCATGGCGGCAGGCTCGGTGCTGCCCTATTTGGACATTCCCTTCCAGCACGCCAGCGCCCGCATCTTGAAATTGATGAAGCGTCCGGCCGCGGCGGAAAACACCCTGGAGCGCATCGCCGCCTGGCGCCGCGTGGTCCCCGACATCACCATCCGCAGCACATTTATCGTGGGCTTTCCCGGCGAGACCGACGCGGACTTCGAAGAGCTGCTCGCCTGGATGCGCGTGGCGCGGCTCGATCGCGTCGGTTGCTTCGAATATTCGCCGGTCGAGGGCGCCGCCGCCAATGCCCTGAACGAAATCCCGGTGGCCCCGGAATTGAAAGCCCAAAGACGCGGGCGGTTCATGCAACTGGCGGCGGAAATCAGCGCCGAGCGCCTCAGTCAAAAAATTGGCCGCACCATGCCGGTTTTGATCGACAGCATCGATCGCGATGGCGGCATTGCCATTGCCCGCTCCGCGAGCGACGCACCCGAGATCGACGGCACGGTTCGCATCGCGGAGGCCGGGCGTGCGCGCCCACCGCTGAGCGTGGGCTCCATGGTGGACGTGCAGATCACCGGCGCGGGCGCTTATGATCTTGAAGCGCGCTTGCTGGACTCGATTCATTGATGTCGTAACTTGGTGCCGCGCACCCCTTTTCGGAGACCACCGTGGAAATTTCTGCAGATAAAGTCGTTCTGATTCACTACACGCTCAAGGATGACGCCGGAGCCGTGATCGATAGTTCCGCCGGCGGAGAGCCGCTTGCCTATATCCAGGGGCACGGCAACCTGGTCTCAGGCCTCGAGAAGGCGCTCGAAGGCAAACCCGACGGCAGCCAGGTCGCGGTCTCGGTGAGCCCCGAGGAAGGTTACGGCAAGCATGAACCCGGATTGATCCAACGCGTGCCGAAGCGCACGTTGCAAGGTTCCGGCGAAGTGAAGAAAGGCATGCAATTTCAGGCCAGGACCGAACACGGCATGCGTCTTTTCACCGTGACCGGCGTGATGGGCGACATGGTGACGCTCGACGGCAATCATCCGCTCGCCGACAAGACACTGCATTTTGACGTGCAGGTCGTCGGCGTGCGCGAGGCGACCTCGGAAGAATTGGAGCACGGCCACGTGCACGGCGCCGGCGGCCATCACCACGAGTAGGTGCGACCGCCGGGGCCGGCGGCCCATGAGTTCCTACAGATACTTGAACAGCGACAGGCCCTGCGTGAGCTGGAAGGCCTGCAGCGCCGCGCTCAAGGTGGTGTTTTGCTGATCAAGGGTGGTGATCGCGCCGGCGTAATCCAGCCCCTGCAGATTGGTGATCGATTTCTGCAATTGAGTCTGCTGACTGGTGGCGACCGATTGCTGCGTGGTGATGGAATTCAAGCGTCCGCCGATCGTGGCGCGCACGTTGGACGTTTGGCTCAGCGCCTGATCGATATTGTTGATCGCGCCATTGATCGAATTGGTCAGTGCGGCCGCTGAGGCGGAAGTGCTCACGCCGGTCTGCAGCGCGCTGACCAGGTTCTGCACGGTGGTGAACAAACTTTGATTGGCACTGGGCGCCAGGGTGAATGAGTCGCCCGTGGCCGGTTGCCCGCTCAAGGTCAGCTGCACGCCGTTGAAGGCGATGGTGCTGCCGTCGGTATAGGTGCCGGTTGTTACCAACGTCGCGCCTTCGGTGACTTGGTACGTGCCCGGCGCGGTAAACGTGATCGCATAGGTGCCGCCGTCGTAGGCAGCCGGATTCGACACGGTGGTTGCGCCCACGATGCCGCCGCCCGCGTTGCCCGCCGCCGGCGACACGGTGAAGGTACCGTTGCCGGTTTTGATTTGATTGAAGACCGTGTTGCCATTGTCGCCGTCGGCGACGGTCTGTCCGGCGGCGATCTGCACCTGCCGCTGTCCCTGGTCGCCGTTGTAGGTGGCGCCGGTCGGGCTCAAGGTAAATGGCTGCGTCTGCGCCGCAAAGCCGCCGAATATGTACTCGCCGTTGCCGTTGGTGGTATTGGCGAGCGCCAGCAGGCTGTTTTGGATCTGCACAGCCTGGCTCGCAATGGAGCTCAAGTTCGAGTTGGTCAGGATGCCGCTGTTGGCCTCGAGGGCGAGATTTCGCAGGGCCTGGAGCTGCGACTGCACTTGCGACAGTGCGCTGTCCTCGGTGTTCAAGTTGGTCTGCGCACTCTGCGCATTGGTGCCGTATTGCTGACTCTGCGCCAGCGCTTCCTTGTAATTGTTCACGCTGCCCGCGGCCGTCGGATTCTGCGAAGCGGTGCTGAAGCTCAAGCCGCTCGACATCTGATTCGACGTCTGATTGATGCCGGATTCCAGCAAATTGATTGCGGCCAGAAACTGCGTTTGATCGATGCCTTGTGTCACGCGCATGTCTGTCTCCTCTAGCTGAACGTGCCGTTCACTGAATCGATCAAGGTGGTGAACAGACTATTGCCGATGGTCAAGGCCTGGGCCGCAGCTTGATAAGCCTGCTGCCATTGCAGGAGGCTCGCCGCCTCCTCATCGAGATTCACGCCGCTGGTCGACTGCACGCTGGTGAGCGCTTGAGAGTTGACCGCGGCTTGGGCGGTTTGCGCCGTATTGATCTGCTGCGCCTGGCTGCCCAAGCCCGTGATCAAGGCGCTTACCCCGCCGGCGATGCTGGTGGTTCCGTTTTGCAGGACGCCGACGTTCTGCGCGTTGGCGGCAACGAGCGCGTTGCGGTTGTCGCCGGTGCCGCCGGCATTGCTGGTCACCGTAAAGCTATCGCCGCTTGCCGGCGCCCCGCTGATCTGCACCTGCCAGCCGTTTGCGGCGATGTTGCCGCCGCTGGTGTAGGCGTTGGGCGCCCCGCCGTTGATGGTGTAGGTGGTGGGACTGGTGAACGCAATGGTGACGGGCGTGAGCAAATTGGGGTTGCTCGAATCGAGCACCGTGCCCGAACTGATGATGGCGGCGCCGCTGTTCGAGCCCGCGGCAGCGGTCTTGACCGCGCCGGCCGCCGCAATTTGCGCGGGATTGCTGAGTACCACCTGAAGACTGCCGGCGGCCGTCGCCGTGGGTTGCACCAGAAATTGGTCGCCGTTCGCCGGAACTCCCGACAGCACGATGGAGATACCCGCGGCGGTGTAGGGGCTGGCCACGGTGCCCGCTCCCGCCGGCGTCACGCTGGTGCCGTCGGCGGTGTTGGTCAATTTGGGCGTACCACCCACAAATGACAGGACATAGTCGTTCGCGGTCAGCGCGCCCAGGCCGTTGGCATCGACCGTGACGCTGGCGGTGACGGCGTCGGTGTTGTGCGAGGAACCGGTGGCGAGCGGCGTGCCCACCGAAAAAATAGGCGCACCCAAATTGCCGCTCAGGTCCATGCCCTGCGCCTGCTGCGAGTTGACCGTCTGCGACAGAGCGGTCGCGATTTGTCCAAGTTGGTTCAAGGCCGGATTGATGATCTGCGAGCGCGCCGCCAACAAACCGCCCAGATCGCCCGAGGTGATGTTATTGCTGATGACCGCGCTCGTGGCGGAGGTGCTGATTTCCAGCTGCGTCGCGTTGAACTGATTGGCGACCGTGGTCAGCGAAGTGACCTGACCCTGCAGCACCAGCGGCTGGCCGTTGCCCACGAACACGTTCAAGGCCCCGTTCGGATCGGTGGTCGTGCTGATGCCCACCAGCTGCGACAAGTTGGATACCAGTTGATCGCGCTGGTCGAGAAGCTCGTTGGGCTGTTGACCGCCGTTCTGCGCGGTCCCGGTCACGATCTGATTGTTCAGCGTGGAGATCGCCTTGGCGATGGAATTGATCTGCGTCACATCGGCCGTGATGCGCGAATTGACGTCCGTGTTCAAGGAATTGAGCTGGCCGCTGGCATTTTGGAAGCTGCTCGAGACGCTCTGGGCCTGGCTGATCAAAGCCTGGCGCGACGCCGTGGAGGTCGGATTGTTCGCCACGTCGGAAAACGCGCCATAGAAGCCCTGCAGCGCGGTGCTCAAGCCGCCGATCGTGGTTCCGAACAGATTGTCGATCTGATTGCTGTAGTTCTGCAGCGCGTTGAGCTGGCCCAAACTGCTTTGCGAGGTGTTCAGTTGATTTGCGGCGGCCTGGCTGAAAGCGCGGTTGATTCCGGAAACCACGACGCCGGCGCCGACGGTCGCGGCGCCATTGGACTGCGGTATCGCTTCGGTCAGATTGACCGTTTCGCGGTCGTAGCCGGGCGTGCTGGCATTCGCCACGTTATTGCTGGTGACGTTGATCGCCTGCTGAAATGCCTGCAGCGCCGAGACGCTGATTCCAAATACATCTGCCACGCTTCTTCTCCGCGCTCCGTCAGACTAATTCACTCGACTCCCGCAATATCGGCAACCACGGCAATATCTATAATTTCGCGACGCGGGCGCCCAGCGCCGACTGGAGGGTCTCGCTGCCGAGAATTTTATTTAACTTATTGCCATAGTCCGGATCGGTGGCATAGCCGGCATTGCCCATGGCGGCGATGTAGGCGCCGGCATGACCGCCGCCTGCAATGACGTCCTTATATCGGGGCGAGTTTTTGAGTAAGTTGGCGAAATCGTTGATGCTTTCCTCGACCGAGGCATAGGCGCGAAAGGCCGTGCGGCGCGGCGTTGCGACGCCGTTGATCACTTCCATGCTGTCGGCGGTGGCGCGAGCCCCTGTCCAGTCATTGCCTGCTTTGATACCGAACAGGTTGTGGCTGGAGGAGCCGTCGGCGGCGCGCGGCAGCCGCTGGCCCCAACCGGTCTCGAGTGCGGCCTGCGCGACCATCGCCTGGGGATCGACGCCGAGCGCAGCGGCCGCGCGTCGAATCGAGGGCATCACGCGATTCACGAATTCCTGCGGCGACTGCGCGATCGCGGCGGTGGGCGGCGGGGCGGACGGCGCGGCGGGCGCGGCCGCGGCCGGCGCATGTTCGCCGGAACTCAATTTCACCGCAGCAGGCGTCGATTTGCCCGCCAACTGCTGCTTGAGCAGGCGCCCTATGCCTAAATCGGCATGCTGGCTGATGCTCAATGCGACCTGTTTATCGAACATGTCCTGATACATGCCCATTTCATTGCTGTCCGTTTCTTCGGCAGAGCTCGCATCGCGCATGCTCTTCAGCATCATTTGCAAAAACAGTGCCTCCACCTGCTGCGCGACCGCGCTCAGGGCCTCCGGCGAGTTCGGATCGCGCTTCAACGCCGCCAGTGCCTTGATGTCCGTGTAGGTGGTCGCGCCGGACGTGTCGATCGGCGCATCGGCGGGCGTGGGCATCATCGGCGACAGCGGCATGAGCGTCGTCATTTAAATGACCACCAGCTCGGCTTGCAGGGCGCCGGCTTCGCGCAGCGCTTCCAGAATGGCGACCAGATCGCCGGGAGCGGCGCCGACATCGTTCACGGCACGCACGATTTGATCCAATTCGACGCCGGGCTTGAACAGGAACATGTGATTCGATCCTTGGTCCACCTTGATGGTCGAATTGTTGAGGACCACGGTCTGGCCCTTGGAGAACGGGTTGGGTTGGCTCACGGTCTGCTCCTCTTTGATCGTCACCGACAAAGAGCCGTGCGACACGGCCGCAGGCGTCACGATGACATGGCTGCTGATCACGACCGTGCCGGTGCGCGAATTGATGATCACTTTGGCGGAGGCGGCGCCGGGTTCCACTTCCAGGTTTTCAACCTGGGAGAGGAACGCCACGCGCTGCGTGAGATCGATCGGCGCCCGGACGCGGATGGAACCGCCATCCATGACCGAAGCGATGCCATCGCCCATGCCCCTGTTGACGCTCGCCACCAAGCGGGTGGCGGTCGTGAAGTCGGGGTCGTTCAAATTGAATGTGACCGAATCGCCCTGCGCGATCTGCGACGGCACCGCGCGTTCAACGGTCGCGCCGTTCGGAATGCGGCCCGAACTCGGTACGTTGACCGTGAGTTTGGATCCGTCGGCACCTTCCACGCCGAAGCCGCTGACGATGAGATTTCCCTGTGCAATCGCGTAGATCTGTCCATCGAGTCCGTGCAGCGGCGTGACCAGCAGCGATCCGCCGCGCAGACTCTTCGCATTGGCGATCGAATTCACGGTGATGTCGATGGTCTGGCCGGGCTTGACGAATGCCGGAAGCACGGCATGGACCGCGACCGCGGCTATATTCTTGAGCTGCGGCACGACGCCGGGCGGCACCACGACACCCAGCTGCGCCAGCATATTGTTCAGCGACTGGATGGTGAAGGGAGCCTGACTGGTCTGATCGCCGCTGCCGTCGAGACCCACGACCAGTCCGTAGCCGACCAGTTGGTTGGTGCGGACACCCTGTATTTGCGCCATGTCCTTGATGCGTTCCGCGCTCGCCGGTGGCGAGCAGACCCAGCCGAACAGCACCAGTAGGCCCAACTTGATGACTGACCGTTGCATGATCAGTAGGGCGCGAACACGGAGTTGAAGAAGCGGGCGAGCCAACCCATCGTGTTGGCACTGTTGATCACGCCCTTCCCGGAATAGCTGATGTGGGCATCGGAGACCCGGTCGGAGGTAACGGTGTTGTCGGCCTGGATATCCGCAAATCGCACGACTCCGGAGACATGCACGAATTCGTCGCCCTGGTTCAGTTTGATGGTCTTGTCTCCCTGCACCACCAAATTTCCGTTGGGCTGCACTTCCATCACCGTCACCGTCAAACTGCCGGCCAGACTGTTGCCCTGGGTACTCGAGCCTTCGCCGTCAAAGCTGTCGGCGCCGGCCAAGGTCGTGGTGTAAATCGGCACCCCCCCGGCGGTGATGGTCTTGCCCAAGATCGTTGGACCGCTGTTGTTCACGGCCGTGGTCTTCGTGGTCTTCGTGACCGCACTCTTGCTGGCATTGGTCACCTCCGCGAGGCGAATGGTCAGTACATCGCCGACGCGGCGCGCTTTGAGATCCGCGAACAGCTCGATCTGCTGGCCCGATTGAAAAATGGCGCCATCGGTGCGCGGCGTCGGCGGAGGCAGCACGCGCGCGACCACCGGATCCGGCTTGGGGTGCTGATGGGGCATCAGGCTGCACGCCGAGACGCTGCAGCACGCCAGCACGATGAGTAGTCGGATCATGACAGGTTGGTCGTCAGGAACTGCAGCATCTGATCGGTGGTGCTGATGGCCTTGGAATTCATTTCGTAGGAGCGCTGGCATTCGATCATGGAGACCAGTTCCGTCACGGAATTGACGTTCGAGGTCTCCAGAGCGCCTTGCGAAATGGTGCCGAGCCCGTTGGTGCCCGCCGTGCCCACCTGCGGCGCGCCGCTGGCCGCGGACTCCACCAGCAGGTTATTGCCGCTGGGCTGCAGGCCTTCCACATTGATGAAATCGGCGAGCTGAACCTGGCCGATCTTGGTTCCGTTGGCGTTGGTGGGCGACGTGGCCGTCACGGTACCGTCGGCGCCGATGGTGACCGATTGCGTGCCCGCCGGGATATTGATGGCGGGCAGCAGCGGATACCCGCTCGCCGTCACCACATTGCCCTGATTGTCCAAGGAAAAGGTGCCGTCGCGCGTATAGGCGATGGTACCGTCAGGCATCGTGATCTGAAAGAAACCGCGCCCGGTCACCGACAGATCCAGGGCGCCATTCGTCTGATTGACGCTGCCCTGAGTGTAGTCCTTCTCCGTGGCGACGATGCGCACGCCGGTGCCGAGCGTGAGGCCGGTGGAGTACTGGGTGTTCTGGGTACTTTGCGCGCCGACCTGCTGCATGTTCTGGTACATCAAATCCTGAAATGCGGCGCGACCCGCTTTGTAGCCGGTCGTATTGGTATTCGCCAGGTTGTTGGCGATCACCGCCATGCGGGTGTTTTGCGCGTCAAGACCGGTTTTTGCCGCCCATAATGCAAGATTCATCGGATATTTCCTTTCGCGTTACGAAGTCAACATCATCTTTTCCGCACTTTGTTCATCGGTGTCGGTTGAGTTGATGCTCTTGATCTGAAATTCGTACAGACGCTGCAGCTCGATCATGTTGATCAGCGACTGCGCCGAGTTCACATTGCTGGATTCCAGCATTCCGGAGGTGACCGTCACCGTTTCGTCGGTCTTCGCCTTGCCGCCCGACTTGAGCCGCAGCAGGCCGTCCTGGCCTTTTTGCAGAGTCGCCGTCGGCGGATTCACCAGCTTGATTCGATCCACCGGAGTGATGGCGAATGGCGCGGAACCTTGCGGCTGCGCCGAGACCGTGCCGTCGCTGCCGATGTTCACCACCGTCGAGGGCGGTATGACGAGCGGACCGCTTTCGGTCAAGACCGGCAAGCCGCTGGCAGTCGTGACCGCCCCGAGGGGCGAGACCCGCAGATCGCCGGCGCGCGTGTACGCTTCCTTACCGTCGGTACCCTGCACCGCGATGAAGCCCTTGCCGTTCACCGCGATGTCGAGGTCGCGTCCGGTATTCTCCATGGTACCCGCGGAAAAATCGGTGCCGGCATCGCCTGCCACGGCGTTGACGCGCGTGGCATATCCAGGTCCGTAGATCGGCTGGCTGTCGAAGGCTCACCGAGTCCGCCCGAAAGCCGATGGTGCTGAGGTTGGCGATGTTGTGATTGTTCACGGCCTGCGCTTGCATGATCTGCTTCGCGCCGGTCATCGCCACGTAGAGTGCTCTATCCATGATTAATGCGTGATGTTAATGACGGTTTGCGAGAGCTGATTCGCCGTGGTGATCACCTGCGCGTTGGCCTGGAAGGCGCGCTGCGCGGTAATCATGGTGACCAGCTGGGTGGTCAAATCCACGTTCGAGGCTTCCAGCGCCCCCGACTGGATGGAGCCGAATCCCGCCGATCCCGCGGTACCCGAGATGTGCGTGCCCGAAGTGAAGGTCTCGGCCCAATTGGTATCGCCCAGCTGTTTCAAGCCCTGAGGATCCGGGAAATTCGCCATCGCCAGCTGCCCGAGCTGCGTGGAACGGCCGTTGGTGTAGACCGCCGACACCACGCCGGTGGGATCGATCGACACGGTGCTCAATTGCCCCGTGGCGAAGCCGTTTTGAATGATCGAAGTCACGCCGAAGCCGCCGCCGAACTGCGTGGACTGACCGAAATTGAAAGTCATGCTCATCGCCGCGGCGCCGTCGGGCGGCGCGAAGCCCGGAAAAGTCAGCGCTCCGCCCACGGGTGCCGTGACCGCGCCGGCGTTGGAAAATTGCAGCGTATTGGTGGTCGGCAGCAAGCTTCCATTGACGGTCATGTTGACATTCCACAGGCCCGGGGTGGCCGTCTGCGTGAAAAAGAAGGTCGCCGGGTAGGAATTGCCGAGCGAGTCGTAGACCGTGGTCGACGTGGATTGGTTGTAGGTGGCCGGATTGGCCGGATCGAATGCTCCGCCGGTCGGCGGCGTCGCGCCTGCCGGCAGATTCAGAATCGCGGTTCCGGCGGAAGTAGCCTGCGGCGTGCTTTGCGCGGTTTGCAGGTTCAGGTCCGTCAGCGCGCCGGTGTTGAATCCGCCGGTGGCGGTGGGCGGATAGACCTGCAGCGCCTGGCCCGTCGCCGTGACCACGTTGCCGTTCTTATCTTCAGAGAATTGGCCGTTGCGCGTGTACACGACGCCGTTGCTCGGATCCTGCAGGGTGAAGAAGCCGTCGCCGCTGATCGCCAGGTCGAGATTCGATCCCGAGGTGCTGATGTTGCCCTGCGTGAACTGCTGCGCGGTGGTCGAGACGCGCACGCCTTCGCCGACGGCGGAGGTATTGAGATTCACCGCGCCGGCGGCGAATACATCGGCGAATTCGGCGCGGGATTCCTTGAAGCCGACGGTGTTCGCGTTCGCGATATTGTTCGCGGTCACGTCCAGATCGCCGCTCGCCGCGGTCAATCCCGATAGCGCAATGTCGAAAGAAGCCATGATTTACTCCTGTGAATTAGTTTGAGATCTGCTGAACGCTGCTGAACGGCACGCTGCCGATACCCGCCACGTTCAAAGTCAGACCCGTGGATCCCGCACCCATGCTGACGCTTTCCACGGCTCCGTTGACCAACGTGGTCGCCGCCGTGCCGCCGGAGGTCGCGCCGGCGTATAGCGCGCTGAGCGTGTAGGTTCCCGGCGGCGCCTGCGAACCATTGCTCATGGCGCCGTTCCAGGAGAAACTCGCGAGACCTGCGGACTGCGCGCCGAGATTTATCTGACCGACGAGCGCGCCGCTGGCATCGCTGATATTGAGCACCACCTGGGACGTGGTCTGCGGAACGTTCACCGCGCCGGTCAGCGTCGCGCCGGCCGCAAGATTGGCGGTGCTGCTGTTGACCAGCGCTTGATGACCCAGGAGCGATGAAGCCTGCAGCGCCTGGCTCGAGGACAGCGAGCTCGAGAGAGCGCCGAAGGAGGTGTTGAGCGACGTGATGCCCTGCACTTCACTCAGCTGCGCCAGCTGGCTCAGGAAGGTATTGCTGTCCACCGGACTGGTGGGATCCTGGTTTTTCAATTGCGCCAGCATCAGGGTGAGAAAATCCGTGCCGCCCAGGGTGGTGCCGCTGGTCGCGGCAGCCGCGCCGGTGCTGCCGCTGCCGGGGGTGCTGCCCGTCCCGGCAGTGTTGCCGGTGCCGGTTCCGGTGCCCGTCGGCGGCGTGGCGGCGTGTGTTCCGTTGATTAACATTGCTGCTTACCCTCTCGCCTAGTGGCCCATCGAAATAGTTTTGAGCAGTAAGTCCCGCGCCGTGTTGATGGCATCCACGTTGGTGGCGAAGGTGCGGTTCGCGGAAATCATGTTGGTCATCTCCTCGATCGAATTGACGTTCGAGCTGAAGACATAGCCGTCCTTGTTGGCCGCCGGATTTTCCGGCTGATAACGCATCAGCGGCGGCGAGGTGCTTTCGACGACCCCGAGCACACGCACGCCGACGCCGGCATCTTCCTGGCCGAAACCGGCGGCGGACTGGTCCATCATGGTTTGAAACACCGGGTGCCGCGCACGATAGATCTTGCTGGGATCGCCATTGACGCTCTCGGCGTTCGCCAGATTGCTCGCCGTCGTGTTCAGGCGGATGGTCTCGGCGTTCAGTGCGCTGCCGGCGGTATTGAATACATTGAACAAAGACATGCTCTCTCTCCTTGCGTGCTGTTACTGGCCGTTGATGGCCAGCGTCAGCTCCGCGATCTTCAAATTGATGAATCCCAAGCTCGCCTGATAGCGCACGTTGTTTTCCGCAAAAGCCGCCTGTTCAACCGGCATTTCCACCGTATTGCCGTCGAGCGAGGCCTGATAGGGATTGCGGAACTGCAAGTCGGCGGATGGCGTCGCCGGGTCGTTCAGCGCGATGTGCGCGCCGTCGGTGACGGCGAGCGGCAGCGGCGCCGCAGCGGTTTTGCCGAGCACGGCGCTGAAGTCGATGTCGCGCGCCTTGTAATTCGGCGTATCGGCGTTGGCGAGATTTGTCGCCAATATTCCGACGCGTTGCCCCTGCAGCAGCAGGGCTTGCTCATGAATTCCAAAAACGTTCTCGAACATGCGGTCGACTCCTGTTGGGGATAGCAGTAGCAAGAGGTGTGCCAACCGCCAATGAGCCCAGCCGGAGGCGATCAAACGGCGCTTTGGGTCCTCCGCTGTGCCCGCGGATCGCGATTCAGCATCCTGAGCCGGCCGCCGGCGGCAAGATCTTGCCGCCGCATGGCGCGCCTTGGCCGGCGGCGCGCCTGCCGGCGCCGCGTTGCCGGCGCGTCTGGCACGAGGCTTGCTTGTCCGTAATAGCTATGCGAATTGCGCCAAAATTTCGTCGCGGCAAATTGCGCCGCTGCCGCTTGCTCGCCGTCTGGCGCTTGCGCCGGCGTTCGCGGGCGCAACGATATCCGACCCTCGCGACATCGCGAAGCTGGAGGCGATTGCCAGGTCAGAAGCCGCATTGCAGTTTCCAAAGCTTAGCGATCGGCAGCGTTTTCTGATCGGCCCCATCCAGCCGAATCTGCAATTCGACCCTTGCAATCGGCCGATCAAGCCGGTCGTCGCCTCGCCGCAACATATGAAAGACAGGGTGATGATCGAGCTGCGCTGCGATGATCCCAAGCCGTGGCATCTTTATGTACCTGTCAGGGTTGTCGGCACCTCGCCGGTTGCGGTCGCCGCGCACGCCATTGTCGCCGGCACGGAAATCAAGGCCGCCGACCTGAAAATCGAGGAACATGACATCTCGGAACTGCCCTTGGGCTTCTTGGATGACCCGGCCATCGCAGTGGGACTCATCGCCAGCCGGCCAATAGCCGGGGGCGCATACATCACCAATCAGCAGCTGACCGCTCCGAAGGTGGTGCTCCGGGGTCAATCCGTCACGCTTCTGGCCGACGCCGACGGGATCAGCGTGCGGATGGCGGGCCGGGCCTTGAGCGATGGTCTGATGAATCAGCGAGTTAAGGTCCAGAATCTGTCATCTGGCAAAATCGTCGAAGGAATCGCCCGTTCAGCGCAAGTCGTGGAAATTATTTTGCAATAGCCCTTAAGTGACCCACGTCACAGCCGATAACGAAGGTGGCGGTGAGGTATTTGGGGCGGACTCTAAAGTTCATCCAAATCCTGACGATAACAAGGCATGGGCATGCGCTGCCCTTAGGAGATTTCGGTGAGTGACAAAATCAGTGGAATATCAACGGCCGAGCCGGTTTCGAAACCTACGGGTTCGAGCGGCAACGGCGTTGTAACTGACAAGTCGCAGGGCGAAGGTTCCTCCTCGGCCGCCGCGGCGGCGCCTGCGGATCATGTCACCCTGACCGACTCGGCGCGCTCCTTGCAAAAGATCGAAGAAGCCGTCGCCAAGGCTCCGGTCGTGAATGCAAACAAAGTGGCCGCCGCGAAGCAGGCCATCGGTTCGGGCACTTACAAGGTCGATGCGGCCCGGGTCGCGGACAAAATGTTGAAATACGAGCGCGGCCTGAAGTAGCCCATGAATCCGGATGCCCGCCGCCGCCTCGAAGATTTACTGGATCGCGAGATCGAGCTTGCGCAAGTCCTGAAGGGAGCCCTGGCGGCGGAAAAAACCGCCCTGACCGGGGACTCTCCGGCTGCCCTCGAAGAGAACGCCGCGGAGAAAGTCCGCGTGCTCCAGGCCATCGAAACGCTGGATCAAGAACGCCGTGCTCTGTGCGCAAGTCCCGCCAATCCGGGGATTGCCGCCACCGTCGTCGAGCGCTGGCGCAGCCTGATGGAACTCATGGCGGGGTGCCGCGCCGCGAATGAGGTGAACGGGCACATCATTCATGTACGCCGCCACCAAATCCGTCAATTGATCGACATCGTGCGCGGCGGCCCGTCGCTCACGTATGACCCGCAAGGCAAGACCTTCGCCAAGGCGCTGCGCGCCATTGCCCGAGCCTAACTTATGCTAGTACTCAGCCGTCGCGCCGATGAATCCATCGTCATCCAACCCGCCGATGGTGTGGATGCCAACATGACCATGGCTCAGCTGTTTGCCAATGGTCCAATTCAGATCACGCTGCTCGGCGGAACGGGCCGGCGGGTCAAAATGGGCATAGAAGCTCCCGAGCAGCTCGCCATCCGGCGAAAAGACGTCGCTTGAGGTCCACAGGCGGCTGACCGCCTTGCGGTCGGATTTTACTTATCGGTTCGGCGGCTTAACTTTCCAAAGCGCTTTGCATCGGCCCCTTCGCTATCGCCATGGCGATGTGCATAATGGGCCTTCCCAAGAACAATCCAACGGAAGAGTCGTACGGATGGAGCGTCGATTGCACACCCGCCACCGCGCGCGCACGACAGTGTACGTGGTCATGTCCGGCCGCAAGAGCCGAATCTGCAAAGCCAAGAATTTGAGCGCGAATGGGGTGTTCGTGGAGACGGAAAATCTCGGACTTCGCAAAGGACAGCAAGTGCAGCTGGCCTTCGCGATTAACTTAGGTTTAGTGACGAAAATTCACCGGCGCACGGCGATCGTCGCCCACGTGACCCGCGGCGGCACCGGTCTCATGATGGAGCAGTTCGCGGGGCGTTGAGCTTGACACATCCTGTAAACTTGCAGAGATGCCGCCCTTCGATCCTCCCCGCTCGGATGCCATCCGCATCCGCGGCGCCCGCCAGAACAATCTAAAAAATCTCGATCTCGAGCTGCCGCTCAACGAACTGATCGTCGTTACCGGCGTCAGCGGATCCGGAAAATCCTCGCTGGTGTTCGATACGCTGTATGCCGAGGGGCAGCGCCGCTACGTGGAAACTTTTTCGCCGTACGCGCGCCAATTCCTGGATCGCATGGACAAGCCGCAAGTCGACCGCATCGAAGGCATTCCGCCGTCGATCGCCATCGACCAGACCAACCCGGTGCGGACCTCGCGCTCCACCGTCGGCACGATGACGGAACTCAATGATCATTTGAAATTGCTGTTCGCCCGGGCCGCGGTGCTGCATTGCCGAGGTTGCGGGAAAGCGGTGCGGCGCGACACGCCCGCCAGTGTCCGGGAGCACCTGAGCGTGTTGGCGCGGGCTCACGGCGATCCGAAACTGCTGCTGACCTTTCCGGTGCCGATTCCAAAGAACTTCACCGAGGCGGAAATCAAGGGATTGCTGGCCGCGCAAGGCTACACGCGCATTCACGAGAAGCGCGCCGGCACGCTGCAGGTGATCCAAGATCGCTTTCGCTGGTCCGCAGTCGACGCCGCGCGCGCCGCCGATGCAATCGAAGCGGCGCTCAAAGTCGGACAGGGGCGCATCGACGTCTATCCGCAACCCGAGGCCGCAGCCGGCAAGGCTGCGGCGCCGTGGCGCTTTTCAACCGGCCTGCATTGCGCCGATTGCGATATTCAGTACAAGGACCCCAGTCCGAGCACCTTCAGCTTCAATTCACCCATCGGCGCTTGCGAAACCTGCCGCGGCTTCGGCCGCAGCATCGGAGTCGACTATGGCTTGGTCGTTCCCGACGCGGCGCTCAGCCTGCGCGCGGGCGCCATCAAGCCCTGGCAAACCGAATCCTACAAGGAGTGCCAGACCGACCTGGTGCGCTTCGCCCGCAAGCGCGGCATTCCCGTGGACACCGCTTGGCGCGACCTCACCGATGCGCAGCGCGCCTGGGTGATCGAAGGCGAAGGCGAATGGACCAAGAACGTTTGGTACGGCGTGCGCCGCTTCTTTGCGTGGCTCGAAACCAAAGCGTACAAAATGCACATTCGCGTGCTGCTGTCGCGCTACCGCTCCTACACCGAATGCGGCGCGTGCGGCGGCTCCCGGCTCAAACCCGATGCATTGCTGTGGCGGGTCGGCAAGCCCGGCAAGAACATCCGCGAATTGATGCTGCTATCGATCGAGGCGGCCCGCAATTTCTTTGCGGCCCTCGAATTGCCCGCGCTCCAGGGCGAGGCCACCGAAGTCTTGCTGCGCGAGATCCGCGCACGCCTGAAATATCTTTCCGATGTGGGGCTGGGATATCTGAATCTCGACCGCCAGTCGCGGACGCTGTCCGGCGGCGAGGTGCAGCGGATCAACCTCACCACGGCGCTCGGAACCTCGCTGGTCAACACCTTGTTCGTGCTCGATGAACCCTCGATCGGATTGCACCCACGGGATGTTGGGCGCATCGTGGGCGTCATGCATCGGCTGCGCGATGCGGGCAACACCTTGGTCGTGGTGGAGCACGATCCGCAGGTGATACAGGCGGCGGACCGGGTGCTCGACATCGGACCCGGACCCGGAGAACACGGCGGCGAAATTGTGTTCTATGGTCCGCTGCGCGAACTGCGCGGCGCCAAAGCATCGCTGACCGCGGACTATTTGTTCCGGCGCAAGCGGACCGGCCATCGAGCCTCGCGCGCCGCTCGGCGCGGCCCCGGCGAGAAATTGCCTGCGGCTCCAGGGCGCCGCTGAACACAACCTCAAGAATATCGACGCCGCGATTCCGCTCGGGCGCCTGGTCTGCGTGACCGGCGTCAGCGGCTCGGGCAAATCCACGCTGGTGCACGATGTGCTGTTTCCGGCGCTGCTGCGCGCCAAGGGCAAACCCACGGAAAATCCGGGCCTGCACCGTGCGTTGCTGGGCGCAGAATTGATCGACGAGGTGGTGATGGTGGATCAGAGCCGCATCGGCCGCACCACCCGCTCGAATCCCGCGAGTTACGTCGGTGCGTTCGATGCCATCCGCGATTTGTTCGCCAGGCAGCCGGAGGCCCGCGAGCGCAAATACAGCGCGGGAACGTTCAGCTTCAATGCCGGCAACGGCCGCTGCCCGGCTTGCGGCGGCAACGGCTTCGAGCACGTCGAAATGCAATTCCTTTCGGACGTGTATTTGCGTTGTCCGGATTGCAATGGCCGCCGCTATCGCGCCGAAGTGCTCGAGGTCACACTGTGCCGCGGCGGGATGCCAGGCAAGAGCATCGCCGACGTGCTGGATCTCACCGTCTCTGAAGCACTGGCATTTTTCTGCGCGGACCGGGAAGTTTGCCTGCGGCTGGCGCCGCTCGCCGAAGTCGGGCTCGATTATTTGCGCCTGGGCCAACCCGTCCCCACGCTGTCCGGCGGCGAAGCGCAACGCCTCAAGCTCGCCGGGCATCTGGCGGACAGCGCCGCCCACGCGCAACAGCCCAAGAAAGGCGCAACCGCCGCGCGCCAAGGCGGCCCGCGCCGCGGTTCGCTGTTCTTGTTCGACGAGCCTACGACCGGACTGCATTTCGACGATGTCGCCAAACTGTTGCGAGCTTTTCGGCGGCTGATCGACGCCGGGCACTCCCTCCTCGTCATCGAGCACAATCTCGACGTGATCCGCGCCGCCGATTGGATCATCGACTTGGGTCCGGAGGGCGGCGAAGCCGGCGGATGCATCGTCGGGATCGGTACGCCGGACGAGATTGTAAAACTCGCCGCCTCGCATACCGGGCGCGCACTTCTCGAAGGAGAACATCGCCGCTGCGGCGGTGCGCGACGCGGAGCCATCGGCCTATGCAAACGCGCCGGTGCAACGCATCGGGTCCTCGGCCATCGAGATTCGCGGCGCCCGGGAACACAATCTCAAGAACATCGACGTGAACCTGGGCCTCAACAAATTCACGGTCATTACCGGCGTCTCGGGCAGCGGCAAGAGCACGCTGGCATTCGACATTTTGTTCGCCGAGGGTCAACGCCGCTATCTCGAATCCTTGAACGCTTATGCGCGGCAGTTCGTGCAGCCCTCTGCGCGCCCCGACGTGGACGCCATTTTCGGCATCCCGCCCACGGTTGCGATCGAGCAACGCACCAGCCGCGGCGGACGCAAGAGCACGGTGGCGACGCTCACCGAGATCTATCACTTTCTGCGTTTGTTGTTCGTGAAATTGGGAGTGCAATACTGCCCCGGCTGCAACGCCCGGATCGAGCCGCAATCCGTCGATGCCATTGCCGCCCGCCTGCTCAGCGAATATCGAGGGCGACGGATCGCCTTGCTGGCTCCATTGGTCATCGCGCGCAAGGGTCTGTATAGCGCGCTCGCCAAATGGGCGCGCGGCAAAGGCTTCACGCACCTGCGCGTGGACGGCAGCTTGATCCCGACCAAGAAATGGCCGCGCCTCGACCGCTTTGTCGAGCACAACATCGAATTGCCGGTGGCCGATCTTTTGATCGGCGCCGCCGGCGAGGCCGCGCTGCGCGAAAAATTGGATCTGGCATTGCAGCACGGACGCGGCGTGGTTCACGTGCGAACCGAGTCCGATGCGGATTCCGAGGCCGGCGTTTTCTCGACCAAGCGCGCTTGCCCAAACTGCGGCAGCGGTTTCCCGGAACTCGACCCGCGCCTTTTTTCGTTCAATTCGAAGCACGGCTGGTGCAAGACATTGCTTCGGCTCCGGCCTGCAATTGCCGCAGTTCGACGCCGAACAAAGCGGCGAGGAAGCGGCGTGGCGGGAGGACGCGGACGCGCCGCTCGAAATCTGTCCGCACTGCGCCGGGCAACGCCTGAATCCGGTCGCGCTGCATGTGCTTTTTCGCGGCCAGTCGATCGCGGCGCTCGCGGACCTGCCGGTGCAGGAATTCTCGGCGCAGCTCGCCAAATTGAAATTGGCCGGCCGCGAACGCGACATTGCGCGCGATTTGTTGGCGGAACTTGTTGCGCGCACCGCGTTTCTGTGCGATGTCGGCCTCGGCTATTTGCAATTGAATCGCGCCGCGCCGACCTTGTCCGGCGGCGAAGCGCAACGCATCCGTCTGGCGGCGCAGTTGGGATCGAACCTGCAGGGCGTGTGCTACGTTCTGGACGAACCGACCATCGGCCTGCACCCGCGCGACAATGTCACGTTGCTCGACACCTTGGATCGGCTGCGCGCCAAGGGAAACACCCTGGTCGTCGTGGAGCACGACGAGGACACGATCCGGCGCGCCGATCACGTCATCGATCTGGGCCCCGGCGCGGGATCCCGCGGAGGGCGCTTGGTGGCGCAAGGCACCGCAACCCAGTTGGCGCGCCTGGAGAATTCGCCAACCGGCCGGTGCCTGGCGGCGCCGCTGCTGCATTCCCGATCGCGGCGGCGGCCGGTCGAGGGCGAGACGCCTATGATCGAGGTCCGCGGTGCGGATCTGCACAACCTGCATGGAATCGATGCGCGAATTCCGCGCGGCCGGCTCACCGTGATAACCGGCGTTTCAGGATCGGGCAAATCCTCGCTCGCGCGCGATGTGCTGCTCGGCAACTTGAAGCGCTTGCTGGCGCGTCCGAGCCGCGCGGATCGCGCGCGCAAAGCCGACGCTGCGCTTCTCGGATGCGAGGCCATCGCGGGTTGGCAGCCGATCAGCCGGGTGCTCGAGGTCGATCAAACCCCCATCGGCAAGACGCCGCGCTCGTGCCCCGCCACCTATGTCGGATTCTGGGATGCGATTCGCCGCCTTTACGCCGAGACAACCGAGGCGCGAATGCGCGGCTACACCGCCAGCCGCTTTTCTTTCAATACGGCGGGCGGCCGCTGCGAGGCTTGCGAAGGCCAGGGCATGCAGCGCATCGAAATGAGTTTCTTGCCGGACGTGCAAGTGCTTTGCGATGTTTGCGGCGGCAAACGCTTCAATCCTGAGACCTTGAGCGTTTTGTTCAAAGACAAGAATATCGGCGAAGTACTGGCGATGAGCGTCGAGGACGCGCTGCCGTTCTTCGCGGCACAGCGCGGCGTCCATCACCCGCTGCGGCTGCTCGCTGACGTCGGGCTGGGCTATCTCAGTCTCGGCCAGCCCAGCCCGACGTTGTCCGGCGGAGAAAGCCAGCGGATCAAGCTGGTCGCCGAACTGGCAAAAGTGCGCACCGACGAGCTCGGACAAGACATCGCACGCCGCGAAGGCCAACACACCTTATACGTGCTCGACGAGCCCACCGTGGGCCTGCACATGGCGGATGTGGAAAAGCTGCTGCGCGTGCTGCATCGGCTGGTCGACACCGGCAACACCCTGGTGGTGATTGAACACAATCTCGACGTCATGGCGGAAGCGGACTGGATCATCGACTTGGGGCCCGAAGGCGGCGCGGGCGGAGGGCGGCTCGTGGCGCAAGGGTCGCCCGAAAGCATCGCGCGCCGGCCCGGCAAGAGCCATACCGCGATAATCCTCGAAAAATTTCTCGATGAGCGAGGCGCGCCTTAGCGGCGAAATGCCGTAAGTCCTCAGACCGGCGATCGCAATGCGCGCGTCGCATTCCATCAATTCGATGCGATTGCCGAAGGGATCATCCACATAGATGCGATCATAGCCCTCCAGCGGCTCGTCTTCCTTCAGCGTATATCCCGAGCTTCGGAGAGTTTCTCGCAACGCGGGCAGTTCCGTTACCAGCAGAGCCACGTGAGCCTTGCGTGCGGGGCGAAAATCCGCTTCGACGCCCACATGAAGCTTCAGCTCGCCGCGTTCGAACCAGCAACCGCCGCGCTTGGCGAGATGCGGAGGCTTGGGAGTTTCTGCGATGCCGAGAATGTCCGCGTAGAACTTCCTCGCCAAACTCTCGCCGCCGGGCGGCATCGCCAACTGCACGTGCTCGATACGGGTTACGCCCACGGCATTCGGCTCATCCGGGGCTCAACGGAATCCGGGCCGGATGCGCAACCCCCTTCTTCGCGCCAAAGTCCGCCGGCAAGGGGGGAATGACCTGCTTGGGGTACCAAAAGGTCAAGTGACAGCTTTCGCACACGCCGTCCATGGCCGCGCCCGCGTTCATCATGCCGCTCGGGTCCTTCTTGTCGACGGCCATGAGCATTTGCGTGGCCGCCTCGCGCAGTGCCCGCGCAAATTGCACGAAGGCCGGGTGTTTGGCGTCGAAGAGCTTTTGTCCCTCTTCGGCGCTCAGCACTCCGGATGTACCTTGGTCGAGGACAGAACTGCCGGGTGCCACGAGCCTGCGTCCGTCCATGACGAGTAGATTGGTTCCTTCGATCAGTGCAATGGCATGGCGCCTGGCTTGCTGCCATTCTTCATCGGAATGGGGCTGGTGAAAAACGGTACCTTTTGCGGTGGCGGTAACGCTGACCGAATCCCACAGCGCATCCGCCGACGGATCGATGACCGCGTCCATCAGTTCTTGGATGCTCGCTGTCACCAGAAATGGCGATGGCGCCGGGGCGGGTGCGGGCGCTGCGGCCGGTTCGGCAGCGGTCACGGCAGCTTTTTGACAACCGCCCAGTTCTAACAGAGCGATGAGAACCGAACACAGCGGCATGAGCGGGCTTTTCACAACAAACCATTCCTTGGGCAGCCTGAATCTTTCGGAAGGCGCGATAGTGTGAATCTTCGGCGGTAAGAACGCCAGCCGCCGCGGCCGCTTCACCGATCGCTATTACTTGCCGGCTGGAACGTCGGCCGGCGGCTTTTTGACCGCTTCCTTGGGATGCAGTCCTTCGTCTTCGATCAAGCGCCGGCGTACGTACAAAAAGCGAATCGTTTCGTATTCGAACGGCGAGCCGCTCGAATAGTAGCGAAAGTCGACGTGGGCGCGCTGATCGATCGCGTTGACCGTCCCCAAGCCCCACGACAAGCCGCCCCGATACAGACCCGCGACATTGATGCCGTATTCCGCGCCGTAGTCGCCGAGAAATCCGACGCCGTCGCGCAGCGTCGAAGGTCCCAGCAACGGGATTACGAGGTAGGGTCCCGGATGCATGCCCCACATCGCCAGGGTCGTCGCAAAGCCGGTTGGCGCGCCGGGCAATTTGAGTTTGCTGGCGACGTCGAATAGGCCGCCGATGCCGATGATGGTGTTGATCGCCAAGCGCTCGAGACTGCGCAATCCATACTTGAGCCGCCACTGCAGTGCGTAATTGATGACGCTGTCGATCTCGCCAAGATTGTAGAAAAAGTTATGGATGCCCGCGCGAATGGGCCGCGGCGCGCGCCGGTACGTGTCCGCCACCGGCAAAAAAATGGCCTCATCGAAACGCGCGTTGAATCGGTATGTGAAGCGGTTGAGACGCTCCCAAGGATCGTAGGTGTACATGGGCGGCGCGTCGGCCGGCGTCACCGGCGGCGGCGCTTCCTTGGGCTCGCCTGCCGGGGCCGCGGCTGACTCAGCCGCGGCCGCTTCGGCAAACGCCGCGGCATTGGCGGCGGCGGCCGCATTGTCGGCCGCGGGCGTTTGGTCGGGAACGGCCCGGATGGAAAGGACCCGCGAGGCACAACCCGCGAGCGCCCCGGCAACCAGACCCGCGAGCAGCGCCGCTTTCACCGCGGGCACCAGCGCCTTCATGGGCCGCTCCGCGGCCAGGCGCCCGACAGCATGTCGAGCATGTCGGCCACCTGCTGTCGCTCCCCGACTTCGCCCAGATGGCCGCCATGATCGTAGACGATGATCCGGGACCCAGCGTCTCTTGCAGCCAGGCGAGTTCGCGTTCATTGAGGATCAAGTCGTTGCGGGTGGTCTGTGCATAATAATCGCCGTCGTCGCGCAAGGCATCGGAAATGATGTCCAGGCGGTTCGCGGCGATCAACGAAGAACTGGTCGCATGCGGCCGGCGCCCGAGATAGTAAGGCGCGAACACCCGCGCAAAATAATCGGCGAAGGGTTTTGCGCGCAAATCGCGTTGGATGTTTTCGAGCGAGTCGCCCACCCTCGGCGGATGATCAGGATCGGTTATCGCTCCGGTCTTGGCGTATAAATCGCCGATAAAGAACATGTCGACCAACTGCAGGCGAAACGTCAGTGCAATCGCGGCGGAAAAATCCGCGTCCGTCTTGAGCGTGGAGGCGGCGGCGCCGAACAAGAAAGTTCTCATCCAGTTCGAGGCGGTCCGACGCTCGATACAGATTGGCGATTTGCGCATAAAGCCTGCGGTACAGAAGCTCGACGCTGCGTTCGCCCGGACCGATCGTCGCCGCGAAGAGCCGGTCGAGGCGCCCGACCGAGGAGAACAGGCTCACCGGCGGATTTATCATCACGACGCGATGGATCTTGAGGTTGTGCTCGGCGGCATCGATCGACTTGATGACGGCCGCGTTCGCTCCTCCCAGACTATAGCCCACCAGATCGATGTCGGTGATTCGAACCTTGCGCGGCAAGTGCGCAACGATCTCTTGCATGGCGGCGTACAAGTCCTTTCCGTCGCGCATCAAATCGCCCGCGACGCCGGTACTCGACGCCGCAACGATGAACCTTGGAAAGGTGGGGGAAGGCATGGTCAGAACGTGGTAGCCCGCACCGTATAGCGCCGCGCGCAGCACGGACATTATCTGGGTGTTGCCACCGCTTCCGGTGCCGGAAATGACGATGGCCAACGGCGCGGGTTTGTCTTGCGCCGAGAACCACACGCGCAGCCTGGCGTCGAACCAGAGAATCTTCGGCACCGGCAAGCGCCACGGCAGATCGGCGTCGATTTGCGTGAGCGGCACCTTTGCGGGCAGAGCGGCCATGTCCTGCGGCGGGGTACCGAACACGGTGGCGCGAAGTCCCGCGGAATCGGCGAGGCCGATCACCAACCCCGGATCCGGCGGCGGCTGGCGCGGCCCGGGCTGCGCGGCCAAAGCGGCGCCCGTAATACAAAACCAAAGCGAATGAAGTCAGGCTCGTTGCGGCTCTCATCGTCATTCGCATTCTTGTTACGATAACAGCAACGGCGCGCACTATCGACGGCGGCTGCGCGTAGGATGAGGCCTACCGGAATTCAAGGTTGTGAACAGCGCGAGGAAGCTCCGGATGCCCGGCGAGCAGCGGCACACTGCCAAAATCGCGGCGCTGCGCGCGTTGCTGCAAACGAAGCGCGGCCGCGCGTTGCCCTTGCCGCCGAAATTGTCGCGCCTGTACGGCGAGTTTCGACTGCCCGTGCCGCGTTCGGGACCGCTGGTCTACAGCAACTTCGTCAGCACCTTGGACGGCGTCGTGTCGCTGCAGGTGAAAGGCCATAGCGGCGGCGGCGACATCAGCGGCTTCAGCGGCCAGGATCGCATGGTGATGGGCCTGCTGCGCGCCGCGGCCGACGCCGTCATCGTCGGTTCCGGGACGCTGGCTGCCGACCCGGAACACCTATGGACTCCGCAGGCAATCTGCCCTGAACTCGAGAACGACTATCTGCGGCTTGGCCTGGCAATGGCCAAATCCCGCGCGGCGCTGAATGTGATCGTGAGCGCCGCGGGCTCGCTCAACCTGCGCCTGCCGGTGTTCGCATCCGGTGCGGTCGCCGCGATGATCGTGACGACGGCGAGCGGCGCGAAACGGTTGAACGCGCAGAGACCGCCTCGGAGCGTGCAGATCCACGCGATTGCGCGCCGCTCGGGCGAGATTTCAGCCGCCGAGATTTTGCGGGCGGTGGGCGGCGCGACCGCCGGCAAGCGGATTCTGGTCGAAGGCGGTCCCCGGCTGCTCGCCACGTTTTACAAGGAGCGCCTCGTCGATGAACAATTTCTGTCGCTTGCGCCCCAGCTCTCGGGCAGAGAAATCGGAGATGCGCGCATGAGCTTGGTGATGGGAAAAACATTCGCGCCGCGCGACCCTATTTGGGGGCGATTGACCGATGCCCGCCAGGGCAGTCGATTGCTGTTCCTGCGCTATTCCTTCTGAACGCCGTGGCTTTCGGCGACCGTGCAGCGTCAGCCTGGCGCCGGCGCCTCCGGCGCCGCCGATTGAAAGGCCGGCAGCTCCCGGCACGCGGCGTCGATGGCCAGAATCCGCGGGAAGGGATTCATGTCGACCGCGAAGCGCCGTGCGTTGAACACTTGCGGAACCAGGCACACGTCGGCCATTGTCGGGGAATTCCCATGGCAGAAACGTCCCGTCGCCGAGTCTCGAACCAGCCATCGTTCCAAGGCGTCGAATCCAACGTTCACCCAGTGCCGATACCACGCATCGCGCGTCTGCTTGTCCAATGTCAGTTTCTCTTCCAGATAGCGAAGCACGCGCAAATTGTCGAGCGGGTGAATGTCGCTGGCGATCGCCTGCGTGATTGCGCGAACCCTGGCCCGCTCCAGAGGCTGCGCCGGCAGGAGCGGCGGATTCGGATACAGCTCGTCCAGATACTCGATGATGGCCACCGACTGCGTCAGCACGGCGCCGTCGTCGAGCTTGAGCGCGGGCACGAATCCTTGGACATTGATCTGCAGAAAATCCGACAGGCGGTGCTCGCCGGCGCGCAGGTTCTTGCTGACCGAGGCGTAGCGCAGATTCTTCAGAGCCATGGCGATTCGCACCCTGTACGAAGCCGAACTCAAGCCATAGCCGTATAGAATCATTGTTGGTAGTAGTATATTGCCGACAGCGACTCCGACACCACCGGGACTAAGTTCATGCTCAAAAACAGCCTTTTGGCATTTGCCCTAGGCGGGATCGTCGCGGCCGGTCCCTGCATGGCGCATGCGAAACTGCAGAGTTCCACGCCGCCTGCCAATGCTCATCTGAACGAAGCGCCCAAAACGCTGACGCTCAAATTCAGCGAAGCCGCTCGGCTGGCGATGTTGAAGCTGATACGGGACGGCAAGGAAGTTCCTGTCGCCCTCGACAAGAACGCCAAGGCCGCAGAAACATTCACGCTGACGCTGCCGGCGTTGCCGCCGGGCAACTACACGGTGCAGTGGGCGGCTGTGGCGGCGGATGATGGTCACGTCACCAAGGGTTCCTTCGTATTCTCCATCGCCGCGTAGCGGCGGCGCCGCCCGAGGTTTGAGATGCAGTTCAGCGGCTGGGACGTCGCGGCGGTGTCCGCGAAGGCGGTCACTTATGCGGCTACCCTCGGCGCGGCCGGCGCGGTTTTCTTCACTCTCTATTGCGGCGGGCTGCTGCGCGACCCGCAGCGCGTCCTGATCCGCCGCGTGATCGCCGCCCTCATCCTCGCAGCGGCGGCCGCCAGTGTATTGCGAATCCTGCTGCTTGCCGGTTCCATGAGCGGCGATGCGGCGGACATGTTCAACGCGACTTTTGCCGGCATGATCCTGCGCGCCGGCGAGGGCCGGGCGGGCGGCGTGCGGACTGCCGGACTTGCCCTCATGCTCTTCGCATTGGCGAAGAACCCTGCGTTGCGCGGGCCCGCGATCGTGGGCGCGATCGCCGCGTCGACATCCTTCGCCTGGGTGGGACACGTTCATGCCTTGATGGCGAACGCCGTGCCCAGCCTGCTGCTGTGTCTGCACCTGATGTGCGCGGCTTTCTGGCTGGGAGCATTGCCGCCGCTCTGGATCATCGCGGCAGATGCTCATGAGCCGCAAATCGCGGCCGCCGCCGCGCGCTTCGGGAAACTGGCGCTGCGGGTCGTGGCACTGTTGATCGCAGCCGGCGCCAGCCTGCTGCTCATGTTGATCGGCAGCGCGGCGCCATTTTGGGCCAGCGACTACGGACGCATGATGGCCGTCAAACTGCTGGCGGTGGCCGCGCTCTTGAGCTTTGCGGCCTGGAATAAACTGGCTTTGACGCCCAGGCTGTCGCAGGGCGATGCCCGGGCCGTGGTTGATTTTAGACGTTCGCTGCTGGGCGAAATGAGCTTCGGCGCGCTGATTCTGTTGACCACCGCAGCCTTCACCACGCTCGCCGGACCGCCCTAGCCGGCGCGCGTCAAGGCAGCGTGTAGTCGACGTAGACGCTGCCCGCTGTTCCCGATACGCAGGCCTCCACCTCGAATGCAGTGCGCAGCAACGCGGGCGTCAGAGTCGACAGCGTCGCTCCATCGCCGGCGACCCGGCCATTCGACAGTGCAAAAATGCGGCTGGCAAAGCGGCCCGCGAGGGTCAGATCATGCAGGGAAGCGATCACCAATTTGCCGCTTTTCGCCAACGACTGCAGACGCCGCGCGGTATCGAGCGCGTGCTTGGGATCGAGGCCGGCAATGGGTTCGTCGACAATCAAAACATCCGGATCCGCGACCAATGCGCGGGCCAGCATGGCACGGCCGAGTTCGCCGCCGGAAAGTGTGGTTGCGGGCTGCCCGCGATGAGCCAGCAGATCGCACGCCTGCAGCGCTTGGGTAATCCTGGGACCGAAGCTTGCAGGCAGGCCGCCGAGTGCCGGCAGGGTCGGCGTCAATCCCAACGCAACCAACCTTTCAACTGAAATCGGCCATTCGCAGCGGGGATTCTGCGGCAAGTACGCACGGCGATGCGCCAAATGCAGGCCGGAGAGCGCGCGCAGGGAAACGCCATCCAACATGACGCCGCCGGAATCCGGCTTGAGCAGTCCCGCGAGCACCGACAGGAGCGTCGACTTGCCCGCTCCGTTCGCGCCGATAACGGCAACGAAATCCCCCGACTCGGCGTGCAGCGAAACATCATCGAGAATTGCGCGCGAACCGCGTCGAACGCAGATCTTCGCTGCATCGAGGACGCTCATGAGCCGCTCTGCCGCGCCGCGATCATCCGAATTTGCTGAAATCCGCCGCGCGGCGTTCGGAAAATGCCATGAAAGCCTCTTTGAACTCGGCGGATTTGAGCTGCCGCACGAAGTGCCCGGTTTCTTGGCTCATGCGCGCCAATAAGAGCGCCTCATCGCGCATCAGCGATTTGGTCGCGACCACCGAGGCGGGGGCGCGCGCGGCGATCGCGATTGCCGCGGCCCGAGCGGCCGCATGCAGCTCGGCGGCCGGCACCGCGCGATTGGCAATCCCCCAATTCACCGCCTTTTCGGCGTTCACCGCTTCGCCGAGAACGAACATCTCAAAGGCGCGCACGTGCCCGATGCGCAGCGGCATCAACAGGCTCGAGGCTGCTTCCGGCACGAGTGCCAGATTGACGAACGGGGCGATCAGCGCGGCGTCCTCCGCAAGATAAACCATGTCGCAATGCAGGAGCATCGTGACGCCGACGCCGACTGCCCGGCCATTGACGGCGGCCACGATCGGCGTGCGCGCTTTGGCGAGCGCAGGCAGCAGCGGATTGGCATCCTCAGGCTGCGGCGCCGAGTTCGAATTGCCGACTGCCGCAAAATCCGCGAGATCATTGCCCGCGGTGAACATGTCGCCGTGGGCCTTGATCAATATGCAGCGAATATTGGGATCGGCGTCTGCGGCGGCGATCTCGCTCGCCAGAGTCCGGTACATGGCGCGGGTCAGGGCATTTTTCTTCTCCGGCCGGTTGAGGGTCAGCACCAGGAGTTTGTCGGACTTCTCCACCAGAACATGTTCGCTCACGGGAATTCTCCTTCGATTCTATTCACGGGGCCGCCTTGCGCAGCCGCACGACCAGCCAAAAGAAAAAGGGCGTTCCAATCAAGCTCGTCAGCACGCCAAGCTTCAGTTCCGGTCCCACGTGAATCAAGCGCGTGGCAATATCCGCGGCCAGCAGCAACAACGCCCCGCACAACGCCGCGGGCAACAGAATGCGGCTGGGCTGATGGCCCAGCAGCGGCCGCACCAGATGCGGCGCGATGAGGCCTATGAAACCGACGACCCCCGTCACCGCCGTGGCCGCGCCGATCGCCAGCGCCGTGCCGAATACCGCCAAAAAATACAGCCGTCCAATATCGACGCCCAAGCTCTGGGCTTGGGCCTCCCCCAACGTCAAGGCGTCAACGCCGCGGGCCGTGAACAGCAGCATAGCGCAACCCACGAGGATGAACGGCGTCGCCAGCCATACATGATTCCAGCTGCGGTCTGCCAGCGAGCCCATCAGCCAGGTCATGATTTCGTACGCCGCGTAGGGACTGGGCGCAAGATTGAGCGCCAGGGCAATGCCCGCGGCGGCCAGCGCCGAGACGGCGGCTCCCGCGAGCACCAAGGTTATCGTTCCACCGCCGCGGCCCAACGCGAAAGTCAAAAAGCTTGCGAGCAGCGCGCCCAGCAAGCCGAGCAGCGGCACGGCGGCGGTGTAGTGCGCCGCCGCCGTGCCGAAATACACCGCAATGACGGCGCCCAGCGCGGCACCCGCCGAAACCCCCAACAGGCCAGGCTCCGCGAGAGGGTTGCGCGTCACTCCCTGCAGCACGGCGCCCGAGATACCCAGGGCAGCGCCGACTTCGAGGGCGAGAACCGCGCGCGGCAGGCGCAGCTGCGTGACGATGGCCGCCGCGAGGCTGGCGTCCTTCGACCACAAACCGTCCCAGACTTCTCCGACCGGCAGCCACACGCGGCCCGTCAGCAGCGAGAACAGGAACGTTGCCGCGAGCAGCAGCACGAGAACGATACTGATGAGCCAGTCCTTGTGCATCAGGCGTAGCTTCTGCTGACAAACCAGAACACCCCGAGCGCCACGAGAAACGCCGAGGCGACATCGACCACGATGGGGCGCGGCAACGCAAGCTGCAGGCGCTTCAATCCCAGCACCAGCAAAGTCGCGCCGACCACGAGCGCCAACTGACCCAATTCGACCCCCAAATTGAAGCCCACCAGCAATTCGGCCAGGCGTTGGGTCGGCAGCTGCAATTCGAGCAGGTCGGCCGCAAAGCCAAAGCCATGTATCAGGCCGAACACCAGGGTAACCAGTATTCTCAGGCGTCCGGCATCGCGTATGTTGCCCGATATCAGCAGGTAGTTCGCGGTGAACAATCCGGCGCCGAGCAACAACAGGCTCGGCAGGCCGCCGAATCCCAGCGCCTGAAACGCAGCCATCAGGCACAGGCACGCGCCGACGCCCAGGGCGGCAATTCGCGGCCGACGGGTCTGAACCACGATGTTCTCGGCACCGATCAATGCAATCGTGAGCGCGACCAGCGCGTCGATATATTCGGCGTGCGGCCGCAATATGCCGGTCACGGCGAGCGCCAGCGTCAGGCTGTGGCCGATGGTGAATCCGGTCACGACGAACACCAAATCGCGCAGACGCCGGGAGATCAGCACCAGGCCCAGCAAAAACGACATGTGGTCGACGCCGGTGAATATGTGCATCGTCCCCATGCGGATGAACTCCCAAAAGCCGGCATTCTTGAGGCGGCTGCCCTCGCCGCCGGTCACGTCGATCGTTTGGTGCTCATGGGTGATGAGCTGCTCGGTGAATTCCCCGGTTGCGGCGTTTTGCACCTGCGCAAAATTGGTGTGGCTCGAGACCAAATCGAAAAACGCGCCGGAATGAATTTGCAGATTTGCGGCGCTGTCGCACTTGAAGGTGAAGTCGAACTTACTGAAGCCGGCGAGCGCCGATAGGATCTCCACGGGCGGAATGAGCGCACAGCGCTTGCCATCCGCGAGGGGGTAGGTCTCTTGCGTCAAATAATCTCTCAAGCGCTGCGGGGTCGCCGGACTTGCGTCGCTTCCCAGGCGTTTCGCCTCGATATCCGGAATCGTGACGACCACATCGACCATGCGGCCGTTGATTTCCCAAACCGAGTGGGACTGGCTGCGCACGTGTCCCATGGCGGGCGCGCCCATCCAAGCGCCGCAAATAAGCAGCAGGACCGCCGTCCGCCTCAACGCAGGTCGTCCGCGATCAGCACATTCGCGCGCTTGCGCAGAAACGCTGCGCCGCTCAATTTCAGCTTGTCGACAGCCTGGTTGCGATAGTCGCTCAATACTTGCGCGCGCGCCGCGGCAAAGCCGAACGGCACCGGCTGCTGGTTTCGTTCCATGACTAGCAGGTGGATTCCATCGGATAGCGTGATCGGCTGCGAAACCGCGCCGTCCGGCAACTCCCGGGCGGCGGCGAACAGCGCATCGCCCAGATGAATCTTCGCGGCGAAATAAAATTCCTCGCCCTTGGTTTTGCCTGAATCGCGGCCGCCGAGCCGCGCGAGCGTCTGCGCATCCGCCACCAGCGTCTTGAGCGCTTGCGGCTGCGCCGGCAATTGCGGCAGCGCGGACGCGGGAAACAACAGATCCCGGACCCGCATGATTCCTTCGCTGACGTAGCGATCCTCATGGGTCTCGAAATATTGGCGCAACGCCGCTTCGCTGGGCTGCGAGGTGATCGCATTCTCGGCAATTTCCAGCTCCACCGCGTTTACCAGCGCGCCGCGCACGTCGGGATCCGTCGCGGCGACGTCCAACTCCTTGCCGCGCTGTACGAACAGCTCTTCGCGGATCATGTCGTCCAGAACCTTGCGGCGCTGTTCGCGGGTCGCATGGCTCAAGTCGACTCCGTACAAGGTCTGCAGCTGCGCGAGGTAGTCGGCGCGCGATATCGGTTGTTGATTCACGAGAGCGACGTCTTCCGCGGGCACGATCAGCGTGGTGGCGCTGCGCGCGCTAAAGAGCGAGTACCCGGCCAACAACAGGCCGATCAGCACTCCAGCCGCCATGAGCGCAAAGGATCGCGCATCGCTGATCTGCGCGGGATCGCGCCAAGGCGCGCGCGCGGCTTCATGATCAATGGGCATTTTGAATCGCACCGGGGTGTGAAATTGAATACACATACACAGCCAGCTCGCGGATGCTCGCGGCGCTGAGGCGCTTGATCCAAGCGGGGCATACGCCCTGCCGGCCGTAAGTTATGGACATGCGCAGCGCTTCGCGGCCGCCGTCTCCGTAGAGCGCAACGGCATCGCTGAGATCCGGCGCGCCAACGGCCGAGTCGCCCCTCGCATCGAAGGAGTGGCAGTCGTAGCAGCCGCCATGGCCCGTGAAAAGAACGGCGCCGCGGGCGGCGGCGGCCGAATCCGCGCGGCGGCCCTGCTGGCGCATGAGAAATTCGATCACGTCGTCGATTTCGCCTGGCGTCAAGGGCTGGATGTTTTTGTCGGCGGGGTTCGGTTGCGGCCGCCCATAGCCGGGCATGATCGCGAGATTCCACGACTTCGGGTTGCGGGATCGAATTCCATAATCGATCACCCTTTCGATCTCGGCCGGTCGGCCGGTGCCATAAAGCCAGTCAGCATCGGTCAGGTTGGGGACGCCTTTACCCGGGTCTCCTTTTCCGGAAGCGCCATGACACACCGCGCAACGTGCTTCGAACAACGCTGCGCCGCGGCGCACCGCGAAGCGCAGCAACATAGGATTCGCGGGCAACGCATCCGGGTCGGCGCGCAACAAGCGCCGCGCGGCATTGCCATCCGCCGCGAACACGGCCGCGAGCAACGATGATGCCGCGATCAGGACGATGAGAAAGCGCATCGCTCCATGATAGCTCAGCGCCGCCGGGTCATCGGCTGCCGGGAGCGCTGTCTCGGCTGCCTGCGCTCGACGGATTTTTGGATCTTAAGTCGTGAATCCGACCCAACGCCCGGCCGCGACAATCGTAGTCCACAGCAGCAACGATGCGCCGCCCGCAAGTCTCGCCCCGCGGGGCGGCGGCCCGCGATCCCAGATCTCGAGGCGGCGGGTTCCCAACCAGTGAAACGCCGCCATGTTGATGCCGGCCAGCAGCAAAGCCGCCATTTTCAAGCGAAACGGAACGTTGCCGTAGTAAGTGAGCGCCTTGGAAGAAAACATCAGCATGCCGGCGAGAGCGGCAACCGCGAACGCAACCCAGGTCCAGGGCAGCATTTCCGCGGCGACTTGACTGTACGGACGCTCCTTGTTGGCAAGCCCCAAGAGGCGCAGATCGACGGTCATGATGGTGCCGACCACCAGCACCAGCGCGAATACATGAACCGTCTCGATGGTCGGAAACAGCCAGTCGGACTCGCGGATCTGCGTTGGAAAACCGAGATTCTGCAGCTGCGTCAGCGCGTGTTCCAATTGCATGGCTAGCGCGCCGCGTTTTGGTCAGACATAGGCAATCCAGCGGCCGGCGGTGACGATGCCTGCGCCGATGAGCGCTGCGCCAATGCCGATCGCGCGGGCGGCGAGCCGCCGCCCCGGCGATTGGCTCCAGTACTCGGGACTTTGCCGCAGGCGAACCTGCACGACCCAGAGAATTGCGGCAAGCGCGGCGACCATCAGCATTTTCGCGCGAAATACCCAATTGAGCAGCTCACGTGCCGGCTCTGTGATGGTGAGGAGAATGCCCGTGCCGAGCAGCACGCCAAGCGTTGTCCACACCCATGGCGTCGATTTGGCGACCACGACCGCCAGCGATTGCCCGCCGCGCGTGACCCCGATGAGCCGCAAACTCATGACGTAAACGGAGGTGAGCAAGATCGCGATGGAAATGATGTGGACGGTCTGCACCGTGGGAACGAACCAGTTGGCCGATTGAAACGCAACGCTGAGAGTTGTCGCCGACAGCCAATCGCAGAACTCTTGGATCACCGGCCACCTGAGATTTACGCAGCGCCACTTTGAAAGCAAGGCAACGGAACATCTTAGCAAGGCCTCGCGTAAAGTATAGTCGGCAAATGCGCTTTGGAATTTCACAACAATCTTCAGCGATGATCGCCTGGCTCGGGGTCGCGCTGTTATTGGCGTGGTGCGTCGGCATGTTCGGCCGCGCCTATTGGACCCCGGATGAGCCGCGCGAGGCGGACATCGCGTGGCGCATGAGCTGGCAGGCCGACAAGGCCGTGCCTTTGTTGGCGGGCGAACCCTTCTGCGAGAAGCCGCCTTTGACTTATTGGCTGGCGGCGGTGCCCATCGGGCTGTTGGGCGAGCAGGCGTGGATCGCGCGGCTGCCGAATTTGCTCTACGCCTTGATCAGCGCGCTCGGCGTCGGCCTGCTGGCCTCGCGCGCCGCCGGCAGATTGGCCGGACTCGTGGGCGCGGCAGCCATAAGCACTTTCCTGCTGTCATACCAAGTCGCCATTTGGCTCGCCACCGACGCGCCGCTGCTCGCAAGTGTTTCGGTCGCCTTGCTCGGCGCCTACATGGGCTTCTACGCGACGGCCGGCAAGGAGCGCCTGCGCGGCTATCTTTTGATGCATGCCGCGTTGGCATTCGGATTTCTGTCGAAGAGCGCGGTCGCCTGGATGGTGCCGGCGCTGGCGATTCTGACGTTGAGCGTATGGGAGAGGCGTTGGCGCGAACTGCTTCGATGGGAACTGTACGCAGGACTGCTGATTCAAGCGGCGATCATTCTCAGCTGGGTCTGGTTCGTATACCGCGGCGCCGACGGGGCGCAGCACTTGAAGATATTCTTCTGGAACAATTTGGTCGGGCGCTTCGCGGCGGTCGACGCGCCGCCCGATTTGCAATACGCGGCGGCGCATCGCAATTCGCCGGGCAAATACCTCATCGAACTGCCCGTGTATCTCTTCCCTTGGACCTTGTTGGCGCTGGCGGCCGCGCGCCGCGCTTGGCGGCAGCGGCAGACCTCGCCCCATGAACGGCGCGCCGTGCGCTTCGCCATCGCGGCCTCGGTACCGAGCCTGGTGTTGTTGTCGTTGGCGGCTACGGCGCGCAACGTTTACTTCGCGCCCGCGCTGCCCGGAATTGCGCTGCTGATCGCATGGTGGGCACGCGAGATCTCGGCGGGTCCCGATCCTTGGGACCGGCGGGCGCTGCGCGCCACGGCGGCGCTGCTGCTGCTGGGCGTCGGCGTATTCGCTGCGGCTTTGAGCTTGCTCGGCGCCGATTCCTGGAACGGCATCGCGCGGCACGGGATGTTCATTGCGATCTCGGCTTTAGGTTTGCTCGCCGCGGCGATATTTTCCGTCCGCGCCTGGGCTGCTGCCGGCGTTCATGCCGTTTATTCCCAGTGGGCGATGCTGATTGCGTATTGCGCGTTGCTCACCGGACCCGCTTCCCAGGTCTACCGGCAAGTGGACCGTTGGCAGGATCTGGCGCAGATCAGCCGCGCCGTCGAGCGCGACGCCGCCGCAAGACCGCTGATCTTGCTTGCACCGGATGAAACGACGCGCGCGATCGTCGATATGTACGCCCGCACTTCGGTCGCGAGCATTCCAGGACCGTTGGATGCCGCGGGCGTCGAACGCGTGCGTGCGGCGGCGGCCGCCGCCCCCGGCAGCTTCTTCCTGGTGCAACTGCCGAAGCAATCGCCGCCGGGGCTGCCGTGGCGCAAGCGGCCGCAGGAAGCGGCCCTGCCGGACTGGATCCCGGCGGCAAACCCGTCGCTGATCAACATTTATTCGGTGCCCTACGGGCGGCGCTACGCACTGCTTCAGCTCAGGCGTTGAGCAAGCGGCGGTACAAAGAATCGTAGTCTCTGATCTGCCGGGTCCACGAAAAATCCTTGGCCATGGCATTTTGCATTACCGGCAACCAGCTGCGCGGATCCGCGTACCAATCGAGCACGGTGTTGACAGCCCAGCGCACGGCCGGCGCGTCGTAGTCGTTGAACACGCAGCCGGTGCCCCTTCCTAAGCTGGGATCGAAATGCTGCACGGAATCCGCGAGCCCTCCCGTATTGCGCACAATCGGAATGGTCCCGTAACGCAAACTGTACATCTGGTTCAGGCCGCACGGTTCATAGCGCGAAGGCATCAGGAAAATATCGCTGCCGGCCTCGATCAAATGCGCCAGCGGCTCATCGAATCCCGAGCGGTAACTCACGCGGTCGGGGAAACGCTGCGCGAGGCTCGCGAAGAAACCGGCATATCTCTGATCCCCGCTGCCGAGCACGGCCAGTCCGAAATCGCGCGTCTGCAGAAGCTCCGGAAGAGAATCGAACAATAAGTCGATCCCCTTCTGCTCGGTCAAGCGGGACACCATGCCGATCAACGGCTGCGTGGTCGACAGTTTCATTTGCAGCGTCGCGATCAGCATTTCCTTGTTGATGAGCTTGCCGCGCAAATCCTGCGGCGCAAAATGCGCGCTCAGATGCGGATCGCAGCGCGGGTCCCATTCTTTATAGTCGACGCCGTTCAATATTCCGCTGACGCGATCCGCGCGGCCGCGCAAGGCGCCCTGCAGACCCATGCCGAGCGGCGTATCGCAAATTTCGCGCGCATAGGTCGGACTGACGGTGCTGACGCCGTCCGCGTGCTGAATGCCCGTTTTGAGTGAATTGACGACGCCGCGCGCAAGGTCGCCCTGGTCCAGCAGGGACTGTTGCGCGCCGAGGCCGAGATCCGCCGCAGCCGCGCCCGCTACGATGCCCTGATAGCCGATGTTATGGATCGTCAACAAGGATTTGGCCCGCGCCAGCAACGCGTCGCCGCGATAAAGCGTCTTCAGGTACAGCGGCAAGAATGCCGTGTGCCAGTCATTGCAATGAAATATATCAGGACCGAATCCCAAGCGGCGGCAGCTCTCCAGGGTCGCGCGGGTAAACAGCAGGAAGCGGCGATGCTCGTCCGGATCGCCGGTATACAGAGCGCCGCGATCGAACAGCGCCGGGCAGTCGATGAAATACACCGGCACTTCGCTGTCCGGATAGATTGCGGTCCTGAGCGAAAAGCGATACTCGGTATCGCCGATGATCAGCGGCACGCGCTCGGCACCGCGCACCGGCTTTAGGGAGGGTTGGTTGGCGCGCACGATGCCGTAGAGCGGCATGAAGGCGCGAACGGTGTGCCCGATGGCGCCCAAATTTCTTAGCAACGCGCCGGCGACATCCGCCAAACCGCCGGTTTTCGCGTACGGCACGATTTCCGAACTCAAAAGACACAGCTTCAACGGCGTCATGAAAACGCAGTCTAACAAACGCCGTCGGAACCCCGAGAGAAACCTGGTGCAGCCGCGGTCCGAGTATGTCAGGCTTCGCTCAATGCGACACGCAGCCCGCAACAACACCGGACGTTACGTCAGCCGGTTGACCAGTGGAACCCTCGCTGTAATCATGGCGGGAGGGCGCGGCGAGCGCCTCAAGGCGCTCACGCAGCATCGCTGCAAACCGGCCACGCCGTTCGGCGGAAAGTTCCGCATCATCGATTTCGTGCTGTCGAACTGCGTCAATTCCGGCATCCGCCAGATCGCGGTGTTGACCCAGTACAAGTCCCAATCGCTGATCCAGCACATACAACGCGGCTGGAGCTATCTGCGCGGCGAGCTCGGCGAGTTCGTGGAATTGATCCCGGCGCAACAGCAGATCGGACAGCACTGGTATCGCGGCACGGCCGATTCGGTGTATCAGAATCTGGAATTCATTCGTTCGCATCATCCGACGCATGTGCTGATCCTGGCCGGCGATCACATCTATAAAATGGATTACGGCCCGATGATCGCGTACCACGAGAACTGCGAGGCGGATATCACCGTGGGCGTGGTGGACGTGCCCATCGAACGCGCCAACGAATTCGGCATCATGACCACCGACGATACCAACCGGGTGATCAAGTTCGCCGAGAAGCCGCGCGATCCGGACCCGATCATCGGCCACGAAAAATTTGCGCGCGCCTCCATGGGTATTTACGTCATTGCGATGGACCGACTCGAGAAGCTGCTGACCGAGGATGCGGCCGACGAAAAAACCAATCATGATTTCGGCCGCAACATCATTCCTCCCGCCATCGCACGCATGCGCGTTTTCGCGTACCCGTTTCATGATGTGGAAACCAGGGCGCAGAATTATTGGCGCGATGTCGGCAACGTCGATGCCTTGTACGAAGCGAACATGGAATTGGTATCGCTGAATCCCGAATTGAACATCTACGACCATCAGTGGCCGATCTGGACCTATCAGTCGCAGCAGCCGCCCGCGAAGTTTGTGTTGGACGACGACGGCAGGCGCGGCATGGCCGTGAACTCGATGGTGGCGGGCGGCTGCATCATCTCGGGCGCCTACGTGACCCAATCGCTGCTGTCGAGCGACGTGCGCATCGAGGAAGCCAGCGTGATCGAGAGTTCGGTGCTGCTGCCGGGCGTAACCATCGGGCGGCATTGCAAGATAAGGCGCTGCATCCTCGATGAGGGCTGCGTGATTCCGGACGGTTTGCAAATCGGACTGGATCACGCGGTGGACGCGCAGCGTTTCTTCATCACCAAGCGCGGTGTGGTGCTGGTGACGCAGGACATGCTGCGCGCACCGCCGGGCGCCGCGCCCGCCGCGCCCGCCTAGCATCCGCTCCCTTGCAGAGCCAACGCGGCTCACGCTGAATACTCAGACAGGCTCCTAAGCGCCGCGCAATTTGAGCGCGGCGCATGCCGCGATCACGCTGCCGGCGTCGATGCCCAGCATGCCCGGCTCCCCGTCGACAGAACCTGTGAGCAAGCGCGCTTCGGCTCCCGCCGTGCCCCATGGCCGGTAAAGGGTTGGCGATGCCTTGCCGAACAACACGACTTGCGGACAGCCGACCGCCGCCGCGGCATGCGCGGGACCCGAGTCGACGGTCACGAGAGCAGCGGCGCGATCCAACAGCGCCACAAGACGCGGTATGGGCAGATCATCGGCGACGTTGTGCAATCCGCCGATTCCCGCCAGCGCGGCGAGCTCCTGGTTGAGCTGAAATTCCGGGCCGGTGCCGAGCAGCACCAACGCATGCTGCGGATGGCGCCGGCGGAGGTATCGCAGCACCTCAGCCCAACGCTCGTTGGGCCAATACTTGTTGTTGACGGCGAGGCGGCGCGGACCGCGCCGCATCGTGCGCTTGTTGCCGATTTGCACCAGTATCAACGGTTGTTCCGCCAGCCCCCGTTTCTCGAGCCACGCGGCAAGTTGCGCGCGTTGAACCTGCGTCACCACCAGATGGCAGCCGGGAAGCACGGCGGCGATGTCGGCCGGAGCGCCGCTTACGCCGCTCGGCATGATCTGCGCCAGCCGCCGCCATTGCTGCGTTGCATGTTCGCCGGGCAACAAGGGGTGATCTTTGACATCCACGATGTACTTGCCCGGGATGCCGGCGCGCTCGAGTAGACGCATAGCCGCCTCATCGCCGTCGCAGAACCAAGTGGGCCCTGCGCCGCGGGCGCGCAATCGGCGCACCACCCGCTGCTGATCGATGCTCATCCAATAGGGTGTCTTGCGGCTGCGCACACTCAAAATCTCGCCCACTCCGGGCTGGCCGCGCAGCAGCGGCGCACTCCAGGGTCCCGAGGTCACGATATCGACCGGGGCGTCAAACTTGGCATGCAGAACCCGGATCAGCGCCGTCAACAGCACCATGTCGCCAAGGGCTCCGCAGCGCAGCACCAGCGGCCGCATGAGTGGCGTGCCTTGCATGAACCGCTCCTGATGGCCAAAGAAAGTCCCCGGCCCAACCGAAAAGCATGCGCCCCCGACGCGCTGCGAAGCAACACGGACGGCCGCGGCGGTCGCGTGCGCCCCGCGTGTCCGCCAGGCGGGCGTGACGGGCAGTATAGTCGCGCGCCGCGGCCAGCCGCGCCATGCTGAGCAACTGTTAAACGCCATTTGCCAGCGCGCACCTATTTCGGCATCCTCTATGCGGACGCAGGAGAAGGAGGATGATTTTCGAGGATTCACCCGCGCGGCGCGAAAGCCAAATCAACACCGACACGCCTAACGCCTTGCGGTTTGCCGCTCTGTACGACGATTTGCGGCAGCTTGCGCAGCGTCAGCTGCGTCGCAGCGCCGGGGCGTCGATCAGCCCGACCACCTTGCTTCATGAAGCCTATCTCGACATGTCGGGAAAAGATGCGGTGTTCCCCGATCGCGAGCGCTTCATCGGCTATGCGGCCCGAGTGATGCGCGGCCTCATCATCGACTTGGTGCGCGAGCGCCACGCGCTGAAGCGCGGTGCCGCCTTCCATATCACGCAGTTGCCGACCGAGCTGGGCGCACCCGGCGGCGACGATGCGGCGCTGACCCGGCTTTCCGATGCCCTGGACGAACTGGCCACCCATGATGCGCGGCTCGCGGAGGTGGTGGATCTCAAATATTTCTGCGGTTATACCTTCGAAGATATCGCCGCACAGCGCGGCACGTCGAAAAAGACCGTGCAGCGCGATTGGGAAAAAGCCCGGATCATTCTATTCAGGCAATTGACCGACGTTTCGTAAGCGGTTGAAAAAAGTCCTCGCCACGGCAGCGGCCATCGCGCTGCTCTTCTGCCCACAAGCATTCGCCTGGGGCGATCTCGGTCATGAAGTCATCGCCCTGATCGCGTATCGGCACCTGACGCCGGCCGCCAGGGCGGCGTTGGACGCCATGCTGGCGAGCGACGCCGACCCGTTGACGGCCGGCGATTTCGCCGGTCGCGCAACCTGGGCCGACAAATACCGCACCGCGCACCGCGAAACCGCTGCCTGGCATTTCGTGGACATTGAAATCGACCAGCCGGACCTTTTGCAAGCCTGTTTTGGATTTCCCGCTTTGCCGCCCGCGGTTTGGGCGAGTCAAGGTCCTGCGCAGGACTGCGTGGTCAACAAGATCGACGAATTTGCGGCGGAGCTCAAAAACCCGTCCACGCCGGCGGCCGAGCGCATGCTGGCGCTGAAGTTTGTAAGCCATTTCATCGGCGATCTTCACCAGCCGCTGCATGCCGCCGATCACCACGACCGGGGCGGAAATTGCATCGCGCTCTCCCCGCCCGTCGGCGCGCAGAATAATCTTCACGCCTATTGGGATGTGAGCGTCGTCGCTGCGCAGGGTCGATCCGCTGCGCAAATCGCCGCCCTGCTCGACGCACGTCTCAGCCGCGCCGACCTCGAAGCGTGGGCGGCGGGCTCGCCGCGCAGCTGGGCGATGGACACATTTGAAATCGGCCGGCGCGATGCGTACGCGCTGCCGGCCGCGCCAACCTGCCAAACCAGCGCGTCCATCGCTCTGCCGCCGCTCTACCGGGCCCAAGCCGAAAAAGTTACCGCCACGCAGCTCTCGAAGGCTGCGGTCCGCTTGGCGGCAGTGCTCAACGCGGCGCTCTAACGCAGCGCCAACGGCCGCATTTCGGCGCCGGCGAGGTGGACGTGCAAGACCTCCGCCAAGGTCGGCGCTATTTGCCGCATGTCGATTTCCCCCAGCGATTTGCCCTTGAGAATGTGCGGGCCAACGATGAAAAAAGATGAGCGCATGTCCACCCGCTCCGGCACGTAACCGTGCATGCCGAGATTGCCGGGCTTGGTGACGAGCGGCATCGACAGGCTGTAGGCCATTTCGTAGCCGATCTTGAGAGAGACCAGGAAGGCGGCACCGGGGAAGCCGCGGCTTTGGCGAATTTCCGCCTGCGACCAGACTCGATCGATTCCATTGGCCGGTTCGCCCGCAAGCTTCTCGAGCAGCGCTTTGACGCGGACTCGAAGCTGCTCATCCTGCGGGTCGGCGAGCATCACCGCGGCGCTGCCGCCGGCCGGCCACAACATCGCTTGCCAATCGGTCACCTGGTTGTCCTTGTCGACGCTGAAGAGCCCCGCTTCGCGGAAAGCGGCGTACAAGTTTACGTCGTGCTCGACCGCAGCGAATCCATGGTCGGACACGACGCAGACGGTGGCGCGTCCCGGAGCCGCTTTTTCGGCGGCGGCGCGCAGCGAGCCGACCACGGCATCCAGCCGTTCCAAGGTCTGGTTCGATTTTGCGCTGAACGGACCGGAGGCATGCTCTTCGGTGTCCAATCCGGTCAAATACACGGTGAAGAACACCGGGTGCTTCTTTTCCAGCAAGCGGATGGCGAAGCGCGCGCGGACTTCGTCTGCGGCGACCGTTTCCTCCATTCCGCCCGGATAGCGGCCGAGTTCCGCCGCCAGTTCCTGTTCCAGGCCGGGGGTGCTCAAGGCGCGCTGCAGCTTAAGATCGTCGTCCGTGCCGGCACGCCAGATTTGCGGCAAATTGTAGGTGATCCTCGCCCCCACACTCACCGGCCAATAGATGTTGGCCGTGACAAGGTGCGCCGCCGCGGCGGCGTCCCAGAGCGTCGGCACCTGGATGTCTTCGGCGTACCAATACCAACCCCGTTGATTGCGCAGCTTGGGGTCGAAGGTCGTGTTGTCGAGGATGCCGTGCTTGGCCGGCGAGGCGCCGGTCAATAAGGTGGTGTGACTGGGATAGGTGAGCGTCGGCAGCACGCCGCTAACGCTTCGTGCATAGGCGCCATCGGTCAAGAAAGCCCGCAGGTTCGGCACTTTGAGTGCGTGGCTCTGTGCATCGAGCACGGCTTCGGGCTTCATGCCGTCGACCGATATGAGCAGAACCAGCGGCGCGTTCTGCGCCGCATGCGCGGCAGCGGGCGCGGCCTGGCACATGAGCAGCAAAACGCAGCACAGCGGCAGCCTGTATTTCATTGCACACTCGGGCTTGCGAGACTGCGAAACAATTGCAGGAACTCCTCGGCCGCCACGTGCACGTTGCGCTGCCAGTCATCCGCTGCCGTGTGATCCGCCCCGTCGGTCACGTATTTTACGCAGGCAAATCCTGCATTTTCGTGCCAGCATACTTTTGCCAATGCGTAGGCTTCCATGTCGATCACCGCGCAATCCGCCTCGATGTCGGCGGTCGCGAACGAATCGCCGCTGCCGCAGACGGCCGCCGGCAAATGCGTGAACACCGGATCGAATAGCAGCGATGCTGGCGCTGTATCGTACGGCGTGACGCCGAGCGGGAACCCCAAGCCGCTGACATCCATGTCGCGCTGGACGAACTCGCGGCACGCCACCAGCGTGCCGGGCGCAAAGCAACGGCTCCCCGCGGAACCGAAATTTACGACCAACGGCATCTCCTCTCCCTGATGAGCATAACGGGACAGCTCCTTGGTGAGCGCAATGGCCGCATTGACTTTGCCCACGCCGCAATACAGCACCGGCACGCCGGCGGCCTCAAAAACGCCGGAGGACTCCACGCGCAACGCGATGACCACGATGGTGCCCGGCAATTCAGTCATGGATGTTCGTGGGGCCGCTCAGTAGCTGATGCAGGCGCGCAGGCGCAGCGTGCGCCAGGAGAAGTCCGGGACAATGCGCAGATCGATCAGCGCCAAGAGCGCCTTGAGCTCATAGCCGGCGCGATCGCACAGGCCGGCGGCGGCCCTCATGGTGCCGCCGGTCGCCAAGACGTCGTCGACGAGCACGACCTGGCCGCGGCCCTCTTGCATCTCCAGCACGCCCGAGCCGTACTCCAGCTCATAGGCCGCATCGACCACCGGCGGCGGCAACTTGCCTTGTTTGCGAACCAGCACAAATCCCTTGCGGCGCCGATGCGCCAGCGCCGCCCCCAAGATGAATCCGCGCGATTCAATGCCCGCCAACGCGTCGACCTGGCGCCATTCTTCGGCGCTCAGCAGGGCATCCAGCGCATCCACCGTGGCCTCGAAGTGATCGCGCAGCAAGGGTGCGATGTCACGGAACAGGATGCCCGCGCGCGGGAAATCCGGCACATCCCTGATCGCCTGCTTCAAATCGACCATAAGTCCTCGCTGTCGGCACCCCAGCGCCAAGTTTAGCGGCTAAGCGGCCAAGATTCCCGCCGGATCCCTTTCGCCGTCCGCGATGCTATCCTGCGCGCTTGGGCGCTGCGCGACGACAATAGGGTAAAAAATTACGAATGATTTTGGTCATCGACGTCGGCAATACGCGCCTCAAATGGGCCTGGCTCACGAGTACCGGACTATCCGACCAGCAGGCCGTGGTCCATCGCGATGCCAAGCCCGGCATTTGGACCACCACGCTGTTCGAGTCGGGTCAAAGGCCCAGCCGGGTATTGGTCTCGAACGTCGCGGGTCACGTTATGGCAAAAACCCTCGCCAAACTTGCGAAAAAAAAATATCGAGTCGACATTGAGTTCGTCACGGCGGCGCGGGAATTTGACGGGCTGACCAGCGGCTATCTCGACCCCTCGCTGCTGGGCGCCGACCGTTGGTTGGGGCTGATCGGCGCGTGGACCAAAGCTCACGGCGCCCTGTGCGTCGTGGACGCGGGCACCGCCGTCAAGGTCGATGCCGTGGATGCCCATGGCCAGCATCTCGGCGGCCTGATTGCGCCGGGTATTCATATGATGCGCGAAGAGCTGATGAGCAATACCAGCGACATCGCCAAGGCCGCGTCCAACAGCACGCCATCGCTTGCCGGCGTGCTGGCGAACAACACCATTGCCGCCGTGTCCCGGGGCGCCGTGTTCGCGCTGGCGGGGATGGCGGACCATGCCTGCGAGGTCATCGCGCAAAGCACCGGCACCGCGCCCAAATTATTCATCACGGGAGGCGATGCCAACATGATCGCCGGCACCATGCGCGCCCAGGGGGAGATCGTGCCGGATCTGGTGCTGCAAGGCCTGGCGGTCATCGCGGCCCAGCCGCGCTAGGAGCCGCGTGCTGCGCCCGGGAGCCAAGAATCTGATCACCGATGTCGCGGACCTCAAGGTCGGCCACGCCACCAACGAAGCTGTCCGCTCCGGCGTCACCGCCTTGTTGTGTGAGAGCGGGTGGGCGGCGGCCGTGGATGTGCGCGGCGGCGGTCCCGGAACGCGCGAAACCGACGCGCTTTCGCCGGAGAACCTGGTGGGACGCGCACACGCCGTGGTGCTCGCCGGGGGTTCTGTGTTCGGACTCGCCGCGGCGGACGGCGTGGCCGCCGCTTTGTCGGCGCATGGCAGCGGTTTGCAAATGCGCCCTGGGTCGCCGCCCATTCCCATCGTTCCCTGCGCCGTATTGCACGACTTGAGCAATGGCGGCGACAAGGACTGGGGTCTGACGCCGCCGTACCGCGACCTGGGCCTGATCGCATCGAGCGCGGCCCAAGGCGATTTTGCGTTGGGCTCCTACGGTGCAGGGCGCGGAGCGCTGGCGGGATTGCGCAAAGGCGGCATCGGCTCCGCGTCGCTGGACTGCCAGGGCGGCTTGATGGTCGGCGCGCTAGTGGCCGTCAACTCCGTCGGATCCGTTTTGATGCCGGATGATGAGACCTACTGGGCATGGCCTTTCGAGCTGGACAGGGAGTTCGGGGGCCGCGGACCCCCGCGCCGCGCAATGGACGCGAGCGATCCCGCGCCCGATGAGGCGCGGCTGATGGCAATCGGCCGTCTGCGGCCGGGCGCCAACACCACGATCGCGGTCGTCGCCTGCAACGCCGACTTGAGCTCCGCGGAATGCAAACGGGTGGCCATGATGGCTCAGGATGGCATTGCGCGCGCGCTGCGCCCGGCACACACTCCTTTCGACGGCGACACGGTGTTCGCGCTGGCCGGCGCGCAACGGGCGCTCGACGAGGGTCTCCTGCGAGCGGCGCAAATTGGCCGGATCGGATCGGCAGCCGCGGATTGCCTAGCGCGCGCCATCGCCCGAGCGGTACATTTCGCCTGAAGCATTTCTGAGGAAGTTCGCGTGGCAGCGCAAACCGCGGCAAATCATACTGCGGCAATCGGTTTCTCCGCGCACTCGGGGTGGGCCGCCATGGTCGTGCTCGGCGGCAGTGCCGCCGCCCCGGAATTATTGGCGCGATCCCGCGTTCAACTGATCGACGATCACGATCCCGAATCCAAGCAGCCCTATCACGCGGTCGAATTTCTCTGCGTCGAGGAAGCAACCGGGCGGCTGGACGGCTACATGGCGACCGCGACCCGCCTCGCCCACGACAGCATCCGCGCCCAGTCTGAACTCTTGAAGGGGCGCGGGATGGTGGTGAAATCCGTCGGCATCGTCGACTCATCGAGCCGCAAGCAGGTTTCGCTGCCGTCGATTCTCGCCTCGCACGCCCTCATTCATGCGGCGGACGGCGATCACTTTCGAAACGCGCTGCATGTTGCCGCGGAGCAATGCCGGCTGCGGGTTTGCCGCATCCCGGCGCGCGACTTGGAAACCCACGCGGGCAAGAACCTGCGCCTGCCGCCCAAGCGACTGCTCGAAACAGTCGACGAACTCGGATCGCGGAAGGGTCCTCCCTGGGGCGCCGATCAGAAGAAAGCGGCGCTGCTGGCCTGGACGCTTCTCGATGGCCGCGCCGCCTCAGGGTGCTAGGAGTCGCCGCTCGCCGCCGCCAGAGCCGCTTCAAAATCGACCTGGGCGCTGCGCAAGCGCTGCAATTCTTCTTTCGCCCATACATGCTTGAGCTTACCGTCGATCAGGATTGCGGCGCGGTCCGCGTAGTGTTCGAGGATGTCCAATGAATGCGTGGCCAGCAGCAATGCAGCGCCGCGCCGTTCAATTCGCGCTCGTAGATGCCGTTTGAGGATCAGCGCGCTCGCCGGATCGAGGCCGTTGAACGCTTCATCGAGCACGATCAACAGCGGATCGCCCACCAAGGCCAAGAGTATCGCCAGCTTTTGACGCGTTCCGAGCGACAGCGTGTCGACGAATGCCTCGAGGTAAGGCGTGAAGCGCAGCTCCTCGGCCAGCGTCAGCAAATCATCGCCGATCGCGCCGAGGCCTTTGGCGCCGGCGTGCACTTCCAAGCACTGACGCGCGGTCAAAAGCGGCGGCAGGACATCGGGCGCGCACCCGTACCCGAGCCGCTGCTTGGCTTCGAAAGGAGCCTGACGCAGCGAATGCCCGGCGACCAAGATCTCGCCCGCGGACGGGACCCTGCGGCTCACCACGCAATCGAGCAGGGTGCTTTTCCCGCAACCATTGGGGCCGAGCAGCACGAACCATTCGCCGGCCGCCAGCGCGATCGAAATATTTTCCAGCACGGTGCGCGATCCATAGCCCGCCCGCAGGTCGCGGATTTCCAGGATGGAATTATTCATGGGCGCCTGGCGTTCCAAAGGAGCGCGGCGCCCACGATCAGGCACCCCGCCGTCGCCGTGCACACGCCGACTTCCGCCGCTGTGCGATAGCCGACATCGGCTGCCGCGAGCAGCAATGCTTCGATCACGCCGCACGCGGCGATGCCTGAGCAGGCGGGCAGCAAGAAAGCTCGAATCGCCTCGCCGGAGCGCACCGGCAGCGGCGCCAGCCAGCGCCGCGCCGAACGGCTGGCTGAAATGACTCCAGACACGAGCAGCAGCAGCGCGCCGACGATTCCGACTATGGCGATCGCCATCATGGCCGAATCCGCCGTGGTGCCCAACGGCATGATGACGAGGATTGGAATCGTTGCTCGAGCCACAATTTTGGGCTGGGCCCAGGCGAACGCTTGGCGGATCGGCCAACTCCCTAGCGCGCTCAACGAGGGGCGAATCTTTGCCGGGCGCCGCGATTTCTGCTGCGGAACGTAGCGCGAACCGGGCGGAAGGTCCACGGCCTTCGGCTGCGGCACCAGAAAACTACCGAACATGCCGGCGATGATTCCACCGCTCAACGTTCCCCATACCGAGAGGAGCGCAATGCCGTCGGCGCACTTGGTCAGCATGAGCGCGAGCGCGCACGCGCTGCCCGCGAGCGTGAGCAACCCGATGGCGGCGATCGCCGGGAGCATTTCGATGAGCAGCGCCTCAGAGCGCGCAGTCCACGCGCCGACCGGAACTGCCGCCAGCCAGGATCGCGCGAATTCCGCGCGTTTGAGCGCCCGCCGGCGCGCGATCAGCACCGCAGTGGCGACCGCGGCGAGGCTGCTCGAGAAGAGACCGTGGGACCGCAACGCGGCGAGCGGGAATCCGACACTCGCCTCGACCCAGAACGCGGCGAGCGGCACTCCCAAACCGAGCAGCAAAACGCCGGTCTTGGCCCAGGAGCGCGTGCGCCGATTGAGCCGGATCAATTTCGCAGCGGCAAGCCGCGGAGCGCTCACCTTGGAACCTGTCCATTCGACGGCAGCTCGGGGCAAGCCGCAATCAACGCTTGGGTGTAGGGGTGGCGCGGCGAGTCGAACACGGCGCCCGCCGCTCCCTCCTCGACGATTCGGCCCTGCTGCATCACATAGACCCGATCGGCGATGGCTCTGATCACGTGCAAATCATGCGACACGAACAGGCAGGCCACCTTGAGACGTTCGGCGAGTTCGGCCAGCAGCGCAAGAACCTGCGCGCGGATCAGTACATCGAGGGCGGATACCGCTTCGTCGAACGCGATCACGGCGGGTTCGGTGATCAGGGCTCTGGCAATCGCAATCCTCTGGCGTTCGCCGCCTGAAAATTCCCGCGGCAGGCGCCGCGCATCGGCCGGCGACAGTCCAACCTGCTCCAGAACCATGGCCACCTTGCGACGACGCTCCGCCTTCGAGGGGGTCGGGCTCAGCAGATGGAACGGCTCGCCAATCAGCCGCTCCACCGTCCACCTTGGATCAAAGCTGCCATACGGATCTTGAAAAACCCCTTGGATGGAGCGCCGCAGGCGGCTCAAGGTTGCGCCGCCGGCGTGCGACAAGTTCTCGCCCAGCAAACTTATTTCCCCCGCCTGGGCCCGTTCGAGCGCGAGGATCACACGCAGCAAGCTGGACTTGCCGGAACCCGACTCGCCCATCAAGCCCACCGTTTCGCCCGCGTGCACGGATAAAGAGACCGCATCGACGGCGCGCAACGGCTGCTGCGGACGCCACAGCGAGGTGCGCCTGCGTGGATATTCGCGCACGATGCCGCGCACCTGCAATACCGCGGGCGACGTGCGTTGGCGCGCCGCCGCGCGCCTCGGCCGCAGCTCCGCGGCCGCCAACAGCGCTGCCGTATAAGCATTGCGCGGGCGGCGCAAGATTTCCGATGCCGGGGCCTGCTCGACGATCTCGCCCCGCTGCATCACCGCGATACGATCGGCGAGTTGCGCAACGACGGCAAGATCGTGCGTCACCAAAATCATGCCCATGTTTCGCGTGCGCGCCAATCCCTGCAGAAGCAGCAGCACTTGCGCTTGGGCGATCACGTCCAAAGCCGTGGTGGGCTCGTCCGCGATGAGAAATTGCGGCGACAGAACCATTGCCATGGCAATGGCCACGCGCTGGCGTTGGCCGCCGGAGAGTTCGTACGGCAGCCGATCGAGGCCGCCCGGTTCTCCTTGCAATCCGACCAGGTCCAGCGCTTCGCGTGCCAAGCCTTGCGCTTCCTTCTGCTTTACCCGGCGGTGCGATCGCACCGTCTCTGCCACCTGATCGCCGATGCGCATGAGCGGGTTCAATGCGCTCATCGGCTCTTGAAACACCATGCCGAGGTCCCGGCCGCGAATCGCCTGCATCTCCGTCTCGGATTTGAGGCTCAAGGTCTCGCCGTTCAGACGCGTGATGCCCGCGCTCGAGGCGCTCGCCGGCAACAGCCGCATGATGCTGAGCGCGGTCATCGATTTCCCAGACCCCGATGCACCGACCAACCCCAGGATTTCACCCGCACGCACGTCGAGCGAGACGCTCTTGACGACGCGCGCGGCGCCGACGGCCACGCTCAGGTCGATGACTTCCAGCCGCGGCGGCGCAGCGCTCATGCGGTCTGTCCCGCGCGGCGGCGCAGGCCTTCGCCCAGCAGATTCAATCCCAGGACGAACAGTAGAATGGCGATTCCCGGGAAGAGCGCCAGGTCGGGCGCCAGCGCCGTCAGGGTTTGCGCCTCGTTGAGCATGCGGCCCCAGCTCGGCGTCGGCGGTTGCGCGCTCAAACCCACGTACGACAGGCCTGCCTCCGCGATGACGCCGAGCGAAAACTGGATCGTGCTTTGCACCGCCAGCAAACCCAGCAGGTTGGGCAAAATATGCTCCCATGAAATTCGCAGCGGCCCTTTGCCCGCGACGCGGGCGGCCAAGGTGTAGTCCCGCGTCCATTGCTGCAGCGCGCCGGCGCGGCTCACGCGGGCGAACACCGGGATATTGAAAATGCCGATGGCGATGATGGCATTGACCGCGCCGGGGCCGAACACGGCGGTAATGAGAATGGCGAGCAACAAGGCGGGAAAGGCAAATATCAAATCGTTGCCGCGCATCACGATCTCGTCGATCGCGCCGCGCCGCGCCGCGCTCAACAGCCCGAGCGGCACGCCGATGCAGGCGCCGATGATCACCGACAGCAGCGCCACGCCGACCGAGGTTTCCGCTCCCTGCATGATCATCGACAAGACGTCGCGGCCCAGTTGATCGGTGCCGAACCAATGCTGCGCATCGGGGGGCCGCAGCTTGTCGGCAATGTGCAGGATGCGCGGATCGTACGGCGTCCAGATGCGCGCCAGCGCGGCCGCGGCCACGAACACCGCGGTGATGAGGGCGCCGGCGCCGAGGCTCGCACCATGCGCGGCAGACCTCATGTTTCGCCGGCCCGCAATTGGGGATTGATCAACACGTAGCCCAGATCGACCAAGAAGCTCACCATCACCACCGCGAACACCAGCACCACGACCACACTCTGTACGACGATCAGGTCGCGCTGCACGATCGCTTGAAATACCAGCCGGCCCAGTCCCGGAAGAAAGAAGACGTTTTCGATGATCACGCCGCCGGCGAGCAGAAAAGAAAACTGCATGCCGAGGATGGTCAGCACCGGCACCATGGCGTTGGGCAGTGCATGCCTGATGAGCACGCGCCGCTCGCCGACGCCCTTGGCGCGCGCGCTGCGGATGTAGTCCTCATGCAGCGTGTCGATGAGCGCGCCGCGCAGCACCCGGGTCAAAATGGCGGCCTGCGGCATGGCGAGTGCGATGGCGGGCAGGGTGAGCGCTGTCAGGGCCGGCCAGAATCCCGCCTCCCAACCGGGGAAGCCACCGGCGGACACCCAACGCAACGCGATCGCGAATATCAGCACCAGCAGCATTCCCAGCCAGAAGTTCGGCACCGCCAGACCCAACTGGGATATGGCGCTGACGATTGAATCAGCGAGGCGCCCTCTGCTTGCCGCGGCGTACAAAGCGCTCGGAAAGGCCGCGGCGATCGACAGCAGCAAGGCGTAGAGCGCCAGCGGCAGCGACACTTGCAGGCGCTCGGCGAGCAATGCACTGACTGGAACGCGATAGGTGTAGCTCATTCCGAAATCCGCATGCAGCAGTCCGCCGATCCAGGAGCCATAACGCTGCACCGGCCCTGCATCCAAACCCAGCTGGTGACGCATGGCTGCGACGCTGCCGGGGTCGGCTTGCAGTCCCATCATGTAACGCACCGGATCGCCGGGCGCCACCTGGACGACGACGAACACGATGACGGTCGCGGCAAGCAGTGTCGCCAGCAGCACAGCTGCGCGCGCGGCAAGATAAGCACTGCCGAAGCGGCGCACGCTCAGGATCAGCAAGCCCAGGGTCCCGGTCAGGAACAGGCCGCCGGCAATCCTGAACGAGGACGGAACGATGGCGGCGGCCGCGCTCAGTTCATCGTCGTGATGCAACTGCGCGGCAGCGTCAATATAGGCGTGCGTGACATCCACCACGCCGAGTACGTTGTCGAAGCCGATGCCGTGCACATGCGCGTTCCAGATGTCCAATCGCGGATATTGGAACAAAAAGCCATTGACTGCGTCGGCGGCGAGCTTGCGCTGAATCCGCTGCAGCAGATCTTTGCGCGCCGCCGTATCGACGCTGTCGTCCAATGCGGCGATCAGCGCCTTGAATTCGGGATTCGAATAGCCGAAGTAATAGTCGTCGCGCGCATAGATGTCGTAGTCCAGCGGTTCGGCATGACCCACGATGCTCATGTCGAAGTCATGGCGCGTGTAGACCTGATCGAGCCATTGAGCCCATTCCAGATTTTCGATTTTGACCTGGATTCCGATCTGCCCGAGTTGCGAGGCGACGATCTCGCCGCTGCGGCGCGCGTAGCTCGGCGGGGGCAGCTTCAGCGTCAGCGAGAAGCCGCCGGGGTAGCCGGCTTGCGCCAGCAGTGCTTTGGCCTTGAGGATATCGTGCGGGTACATTCCCGTCAGATCGACATAGGCAGGATTGTGCGGCGGAAAATGACTGCCGATGGGCGTGCCGTAACCGAACATCGCGCCGTCGATGACGGCGCGCCGATCCAAGGCATAAGAAATCGCGCGGCGCACCAGTACATTGCCGAGCGGCGCCACGCGCTCATTGAGCCCCAACACCGTCTCCATCTCGCTGGTTCCGGTGAAAACCTTGAAGCGGCGATCATGCGCGAACTGCGAAAAGCTCTCCGGCGCCGGGTAGTTGGAGAATGCATCCACGTCGCCGGCCATCAACGCGGCAAACGCCGCGGTCGGGTCCGTGATGAATTTGAATGTCACCTGGCTCAAGAGGGCGGGCGCCGGGTAATCCGGATTGCGCTCCAGGGTGATGGAGTCGCCGCGCCGCCAGCGCAGGAATCGAAACGGGCCCGTGCCGACGGGGTGCAGCGCGTTGTTCATGGCGGAGGCGGGCGACACCATCACCGCCGATCCGAACGCGAGAGATTGCAGCAAACCTCCGGAGCGGCGGCTCAACAGCACCCGCAATGTCAATGGATCGACTGCTTCGACTGCACGGATCGCCCGCAGCCGCGCTCTTTGCGGATTGGTCGAACCGGGCTCCAGGATGCGCTGCAGCGAATATTTCGCGGCCGCGGCATCGAATGCGCTGCCATCGTGGAATCGGACGCCGCTCTTCAGATGAAATACATAGGTGAGACCGTCGCCGGAGACTTCCCACGAAAGCGCGAGCCCAGGCAGCACCGAACCGTCCGCGGCGAATTGCACCAAGCCCTGGTAAACATTGCCGTAGAGCACCTCGGAGATCGCTGCCGCGGGGTTGACGGTCGGATCGAGAATCGGCGGCTCGAGCTGTGTGCCGATGACCATGCGCTGCGCACCGTGAACCGGACACGCCGCGAGCAGCACGGTGCAAAGCACGGCGAACGCAAAGAGCGCCCGGCGCCTCAACTGCGCTGCCGAAACGAGTTCATGCGCTGCCGGCCAGCAGCGCGTGCGCGGACAGCGCCATGACTTTCGCGGACTTCACCATGTCGTCTATCAGCACGTACTCATCCGGTTGATGAGCCAGGTCGAGAATTCCTGGACCATAGGCAATGCAGTCTCGCAGCTTGCCGATACGATCGATGTGCTTCTGATCGTAGGTGCCCGGTGAACAGACGAACTCCGCATCGCGCCCCAGCACGCGCCGAATGGCGGCGGCGGTGCTGCGCGCGACGGGCCCGTTGCGATCCGCCATGGTGGGCAGCACCTCAAAAATGTCCCGCAGCTCATACTTGAAGCCCTCGCGCTCTGCAGCCAGCTGCTGGAGCAGCGCCCGCACCTCGCCTTTGACGCCGTCCATGTTCTCTTCGATGAGCAGGCGACGGTCGATCACCATGCGGCAAGAGTCCGGCACGCAGGGTGCGGGATAGCCGGGGGTCTCCGCCTGGCCGCCGTGAATCGAATTGATGTTCATCGTCGAGTGCCGCGCGCCCGAGGGTACCACGGGCATCTCGGTGCGCCGCGCCGCGAGCCTGGGGTAGAGTTCCCGCTCCAATCGGTCGATGAAGGCGCTCATGTGACGCACCGCGCAATCGCCGAGAAAAGGCATTGAGCCGTGCGCCATGCGGCCGTGTGTTTCGATTTCGGCCCACCAGACGCCGCGGTGGCCGATGCAAACGCGATCCACGTTCAACGGTTCCGGAATGATCACATGATCGACACGCGGCGTGGAAAACCAGCCGCGTTGCGCCAGATAGTGAACGCCGCCGTAGCCGCCGGACTCCTCATCGACCGTTGCGGAAATCTCCAGCGCTCCCGGCAACTGCGCGCCCGAATCGACGAGCGCCTCGACCGCGATGATGGACGCGGCCAGGCCGCCCTTCATGTCGCAAGCGCCTCTGCCATAGATCTTGCCGTCGCGGACCGCCGCCGCGAAGGGGTCCAACGTCCAGCCCGAGCCGGATTGCACCACGTCGATGTGGCCGTTGAAGTGCACGCAGGGCCCGGCGGCGCTGCCTTGCCGCCGTGCGATGACATTGATGCGTGGATAGCGCTCGCTGTCGCCCGGCGTGCCGGCGGCCCGCACATAGTCGACGGTAAATCCACGCTCGCTCAAGCGGCGGCCGATGAATTCGGCGCAGGGTTGATAAGCTTCGCCGGGCGGATTGACGGTCGGGAAGCGAATCAACGCGCGTGCCAGTTCAACCAGTTCTTCGCGGCGCGCCTCCACCATCTCGAGCAGATAGTCCTCAGGATCGGCAGTCATGCGCCGCTCGAGGCATGCCGCGCGCGCGTCAGCGCGGCCCGGCTGCGCGCCTGATCGGCCAGGAAAGGCAAACCCAGCCGTGCATAAACGCCGGCCAGCGCGCTGTTGACCGGGACGCCGTAAGGATCCGCTCGGCGCCGCAGTTCCAACATGTGCTGCGCCATGGGCATCCGGCCCGTCCTGAGCGCGGCATCCAGCAACACTTGTTCGAACAAATCGCGCTGCGCATGGCTGCCGCCCGCCTCCGCCATGCGCGGCACCGCGACGCTCAAATGCTGCCAGGCGCGTTCGAACGCGCCGTGCGCGTAGCAATACAGACCCTCGCAGCCCGGCAGCGCCACTTCGCGCCACACCGTGCGCGTAAACGGGGGCGCACGCTCGGAATACTCGCGCACCGACTCCAACAGAGTCTTTGCCTGCGGGCGGCGCGCCCGCGCCAACCCGTATAGGTACTGCAGCGTCAGAAACGGCTGAATCGTATCTTTTGCGCGCGCCTCGAGATGATCGCCGAGATCGTTCCAGCGCGCGCCGACATCGACGCCGGCGAGTTCCAGCCTGGCCAACAGTGAAACGGCGCCGACCTGATCTTGCGAATAACTCTTGGCGATGCCCCAGCAATGCCGGTCATACAAGTCGAGAGCGTCGCTCTCGCGGCCTTGGCTCAAATAGAACAACGCCAGGTGCCACCACAGGTGCGTGAGCATGAAGGAGTTCAGCCCGGTCCAGGTGTGCGCCGAGTCCTCCAGGAATTGCGCGCCCTCGTCCATGCGCCCGCGCGTCAAAAATACGTGCGCAAGGGCATGCTGCGCCCAGGGTTCCTTGCCGCGCATCGCCAGGGCCGAGCGCGCCTCGGACTCGGCTTCTTCGAGAAGGTGGCATTGCTCATAGCCGAACGCCTTCATGCCATAGACATAGGGAACATCGCCGTTCGCGCCGCCGGCCTTCAAGGCGATGCGCAGCATTTCGGCAGAATTGCCGCGGTTGAATTCAAAGTATTGATGCGTCTTGACGATGGCAAGATCGCGGGGAAACTCATCCGACACTTGGTCGCACAAACGGATGCTGAGCTCGAGGTCATCGTCGACCCAGGCGCGCAGCATGGCGCAGTTGAGTTGTTCGCGCCGCGTGGCGCAGAGCGCCGCGCGCTCCGCCGCCGCCAGGTACTTCGCGGCGCGGGCGGCGCCCTCCGGCGCCTCCAACAGCATCCACAGCATTCCCGCATAGACGTTGGCCATGCAGGATTCAGGGTCCGCGGCCGCGGCGGCGAGGATGCGTTCGGCGCGCGTTTCATAGGCCAGGTAGCCTTCGATGAATTCATCGATCTCTCGCAGCGTGCTGTCGCGCCCGCCGGTGATCGGATTTCCCAAATAATCCCGCTGCATTCCTGCAATGATACTGGAGCTTTGAGATTTACCGGAGCTTTGGGATCAACCCGAGCTTTGGGATCAACCGGAGCTTTGCGGGCGGGCGCGTTGCGGCAGGCTCGAGGCGTGCGGCGCAGCGGCTCGATTGTCCTTCAAGAACGCCGCGGCATCCGCCGCCGAGCGCTGCGGAATCTCGAGTTGCGGCAAATGCCCCACATGTGGATAGGTTATCAATTTCGATCCGCTGATCGCCGCCGCGAATTTCTTCGCCGCGCCCGGCTCGATGAGCGGGTCGCTCTCGCCCCACAAAATCAATGTGGGAACCTTGATGCTCGACAGCAGTTGCGCGGTCGAGCCCGCACGCGAGCCCATATTGACGCCCATCAAGATTTCGCGGTGTCCGGGGGCCCGCTGAAACTCGGCGAAGCGATCCACGATAAACGGCGTTATCAGCGATTTGTCGTAGACATCCTCCTTGAGGCCCTGCTCTATCAACGGCCGATTGTCGATCTTGCTGAGCACGGCGCGTCCGAGGCGATAGCGCAGGATCTTGAATGCCAGAGGCGGATCGCCCGGTTTGTCGTTGGCGAAACCGGCGGCATCCACCAGAATCAGCGCATTGACCCGGTCCGGGTGGCGCACGGCGAGTTCCCAGGCCGCCCCGCCGCCCATTGAATTTCCCGCGACCGCGAACTTCGGCAGCATCAGTTTCGCGGCGAAGGCATCGACGAAGTCCGCCAATCGATCGCCGCTGATGGAACTGCCGACGGGTGCGCGGGTCAAGCCATGACCGGGGAAATCGAGACTGATGACGTGAAACTGCGGCTCGAGTTCCCGCACCCATCCATCCCAGGTCGTGAACGAGTCCGCGAACCCATGCAGCAGCACCAGCAAAGGAGCGCTTGCATCGCCGTCGTCGCGAAAGTGCACGCGGTAGCCGCCGGGTAGATCGACGAAGTGCGAATCCGCGTGGGCGTATTTCGCTTCCAGGGTCTCGAAGGGAATATCCGGTCCGCGCAGCCAGAGCCACGCGCCGATCAGCATCAGGACGATGAGCCCGCAAATGCCGCCGAGAATTTTGCGCATGTCTTTGAGCCTGCCTGTTATTCGACTAGTACTTGTAGCTCAGCCTGATGCCGATCGTCGTAGGCTCGCCGGCCGCGGCCACTTCGCTGCTGGGCAGGAAGAAATTCCGCGTAAGATCGTAGGATCTGTTGAAAATATTTCGGCCCCACAAGGTCACCGTCCAAGGGGCGCCGGAGGCCGGCGCCAGCGACAAATTGGCATTCGCCAGCCAGTACTTGGGAATGGTGAAATCGTTGCTGCCGAGCAAAAAGAACTGGCTGTAGGTGTCGTGAAAGCTGTAATTCGACTCGGCCGTCATGCTGAAGTTGCCCACATTCCAGGTATAGCTCGCATCGCCGCCGTAGCTCCACTTCGGGAAGCTCTCCGGGCGTCCATTGTAATCGACCGGCGGCAGCGCCGGATTCAAAGGGACATCGAGCAGTTTGCTGGTGTAGTAGCCCTCGGCGAACCCCGCGTACTGGGTTACGACGATCGACGCCAGCGGCCGCCACTCCAAATCCACTTCACCGCCGCTGATGCGCGAATTGGCATTGACGAATCGGCCGATGAACGACTGCGATGCGTCGTCAAAGACCTTGCCCAGAATCTGCTGGTCCTTGTAACGGTAGTAGAACATCGATGCGTTTGCGCGCAGGGTGCGGGCGATGTCTGATTTGACGCCAATCTCGTAGGCGGTGAGCTTTTCCGGCTCGAACGGGTCCGCCGCCGGCGCAGTCACGGTATTGTGAGCGGTGAAGCCGCCCGACTTGACGCCGCGGCTGATGCTGCCATAGAGCAGCGTGCCCGCGACGGGCTTGAAGTCGAGCTGTGCTTTTCCGGAGGGCAGGTTCGATGTGATCGATCCGCCGAGCGCGCCGCCGGTCAGCGAAGGCGCCCCCGGCAGAAACGCCGTATTGAGCCCGATCAGTTCCCGGCTCTCGTGATCTTCCCGAACGCCGAGCGTCGCTTTCAGGGTATCGCTGATTTGATAGCTGCCTTGCGCGAAGACGCCCAGGGAATTGGCGACCTGTTCGTAAGTCGTGACCGCAATACCGCCAAGCCGGTCGGTGAGATCGGAATAAAAATTTTCGCGAAGATCTTCGTTCGAATAGAACAATCCGCCCACCCAGCCGAAACGCCCGCCGTTGCCCGCCAGGCGCAGTTCTTGGGAGAACACGTCAAGATCGCTGTTCAAGTATTCGTCCGAGTCGTCGAATTGCGTGGCATCCCAGTCCGCATATTCACGCCGGATGAGCTTGTTGTAGGCGGTGATACCCGTGAGCTTGACGCCGCCGAGATCGATATTGGCGGTGAGGTCGATGCCGTCGTTGCTGTTGTCGAGACCGGGTTTCGAGCCGGCACTGATTCCGATCAGCTTGGCGAACGCCGGATTCAGAGCCCAACCCGTGACATACCGCGAGGAATCCGCGGGAATTACCGGCGCGCCGGAACCGGGCGTATAGGGCTGCAGCAGGTAGAGGCCCTGTTCATCCGATTTATCCTGCGCCCCGTGCACGCCGAGCCGAATATCAACGGCCCCCGTCGGCTCCCACTGCAACTGACCGCGAACCGCGATCTTGTTCTTGTCGCCCAGCGCTTGTCCGGTGACGCGATCGCGCTGCCACGCGCCGCCCTGCTCGGTCGCCACCGCCAGTCTCCCCATCAGCCCCTCGGCAAGGCTGCCGGAGACGAATCCTTCGGCGTCGAGCTCATGGTGCGAGCCGTACTCGAGCGAGAACCCCGCGTGCGGGTCCGCGGTGGGCCGATTGCTGATGAAATTGATCTCGCCGCCGGTGGTGTTGCGGCCGTACAAAGTGCCCTGAGGGCCGCGCAAAACCTCGACGCGATCGATGTCGAACAGCTGCCCCTGGGTTTGGATGGGCAACGCGAACGCGACGCCGTCCAGGCTCACCCCGACGGGCGACGTATTATTGGAGGTGTAGTCGATGAACCCGACACCGCGCAGACGAAACTGCGGTTGGCTGCTGCCGAATGCGGGTTCCACTTGCAGGCTGGGGACCGCATTTTGCAGATCGTTGACATAGCCGATGGACTTGTCCGCGAGACTTTGGCCGGAGAGCACCGACATGGCGATACCGACGCTCTGCGCGGACTCCGCGCGCCGCTGCGCGGTCACCACGACTTCCTCCAGACCGGCGTTATCGCTGATCGAGGACGGCGCGGTCTCGGCCGAGGCGCCCGCAGCGATGAAAATGGCCCCGGCGCCCGCAGCGGCGGCCATTAACCGAATGAACATCCCAAGTCTCCTGATAGCCAACCGCTAAGAATCTGCGCGCATCATCGGCGAGGCGCAGGTCCTTTGTGAAGTGATGTTTCTGTAGGTGGTGATGCGGATAAGGTATTTCGCTCAAGCACATAGCCTAAACGATAACGGTTCGCGATTGGAATCGAACATCAGCCGGCCGGCCGCCCGGCCGAGCACTGAGGGCGGCTCGCGGGCGAGCGGGTACTCGGGGCTGTAGATATTACACGTGCGGTCCCGCACGATTTCTTCTATGTCGATCCATGCGTAAACTAGCCGCCATACATTTCCTCCAGGCTGCTAATGCTGCGGAATTTCCCCATGCTTTTTGCGGGCGCGAGCCTCTTAGCCGCGGCTCTCGCCAGCGCCCAGACTTCGCCCATTCCGGCTGCGGACTACAAAGTCGCAAAATCCTGGCGCATCGGCGGCATCAACGCTTGGGACACGCTGGCATTGGATGCCAGCGGCGCCCGCCTGTTCGTGACGCGCGACGACCATGTCGATGTGATCGAAACCGTCAACGGCAAACTGACGGGCAATATCCCGCGCACGGCAGGGATTCACGCCATCGCCTTTGCGCCCCCGCTGAAACGCGGATTTACCAGCAATGGCCGCTCCAATTCCATCTCCGTGTTCGAACTCGATACGCTGCGGGTGGCTTATGAAGTACCGATTTCCGGCACTTCGCCCGGCGCCATTCTTTATGAGCCCCAGCAAAACCACATTTTCACGGCCAACCGCGAAAGCGCGAATCTTTCGGTACTCGATGCCGGCACCTTGCAAGTCGTCGCCACCGTGCCGCTTCCCGGCGCGCCCGAATCGATGGCCACGGACGAGGCGGGCCATGTGTATGTGAATATCAATACCGCGCCGGGAAGGCTGGTGATGCTCGATGCCAAGTCCCTGAAGGTAAAGGCCAAATGGCTGCTGAAGGAATGCGCGGGACCGACCGCGATCGCCATTGACGCGCTGAATCATCGATTGTTCTCGGTGTGCGCCAATCAAGTCATGGCGGTAACCGATTCGGTTTCGGGCAAAGCAATCGCTCAAGTCGTCATCGGCCGGGGATCCGATGGCACCGTCTTCGATCCGGAACTCGGTCTGGTGTTCAGTTCGAACGGCATCGACGGCACCCTCACCGTGATTCATCAGGATTCGCCGGATGCGTATCGGGTCATCGCCACCGTCACGACTCAGGTGAGCGCCCGAAGCATGGCGCTCGATCCTGCGACTCACAAGATCTATCTGGCCGCGGCGCAATTCGGTCCGCCGCCCGCGGCGAGCGAGGATCAGCCGCGGCCGCGGCCGAGCGTCGTACCCGACAGTTTTCTAATTCTCGTTGCACAACCAAAATAGGCAAATTCATGAGCGGGCGCACTCAAGTGGTTTGTGGACATTGCGACGCGGTCGTCGGCTTGCCGAGCGATCGTTTGAAGGACGCACCGCGTTGCCCGAAGTGCCATTCACCCCTGTTCGAAGGCAAGCCGGTCGAATTGACCGAGGCGAATTTCGACAAGCACCTGAGCCGCGGCGACCTGCCGCTGGTGGTGGATTTTTGGGCGCCCTGGTGCGGACCGTGCATTGCCATGGCGCCTTTTTATGAAGCAACGGCGCGCCTGATGGAGCCCAAGTTTCGTTTCGCCAAGCTCAACACGCAGGACGAGCCGGCGCCGGCCGGGCGCTTCAACATCCGCGCCATTCCCACCATGATCGTGTTCCGGTCCGGCAAGGAAATCGGCCGCCGCACCGGCGCCCTGGACTCGGGTGACATGCAGCGTTGGTTGAGCGCGCTGGCGTGAACCAAGATCGCTAGGTCTTGCGAAACAGCACGACGAATCGGTCGGTTTTGCCGAGCGCAGGGCCTTTGTAGCTGATGAGGTCGCGCGCATCGTCAGGTCTTCTGAGCAAGTCGCTCTTGGCGGCGACTTTGAAGCCGTGGGCGGTGAAATCCTGAACCGCGAACGGCTCTTCAATGCGATGCAATGTGCCGGCGTCGGCTTTTCCGCGACCGGCCTTGGCCGAATGATCGATCAACAAGAGGACGCCGCCCGGTTTGAGCGAGCGCGACAATTGATCGAGGACGGAACTGACATCGATCTTCGGCCAGGGACTCTTGGGATCGGTATCGACCCAGTACATGTCGTGATACACCTTGACCAAGAGTATCGCGTCCAAGCTCGCAGGCGGCAATTTCATGTCGTTAAGATCGACGGTCTCCTGCGTCACATTGGTCAAGCGGCCGCCGGCCATTCGGTCCTTCAAAGCCGGCTGGCTCCAATGATCGAACGCAAGATTGTTGATCATGGTCACATGGCCGCTCGGGCCCACCACATAACTGAGCAATTCGCTGTAGTAGCCGTCTCCCGCCAGGACGTCGGCAACCTTCATCCCCGGCTTGATGCCCGCGAGGCGCAGCATTTCCGCCGGATGGTCGAGCGCGTCACGCGCTGAATCCGCCGCGGGACGGCCGGGGTGCGTGAGCGCCGCGTCATACGCATCGGCGGCACTCGCGTGCGGGCTGGCAAATAGCAACGCTGAGAGCGCCGCGCAGGCAATGCTTGATTTGTGTTGAATCATTTGTTCTCACCCTTGATGAATATCAGCGCAATAAGCGTGATGAGCCCAGCCGACGACAAATAATACCCGACAAAGGCCAATCCGTAGTGAGTCGCCAAATACGTGGCGATAGGCGCGGCCAGCGAGGCGCCCAGAATTCCGGCGAAATTAAAGGTCAGCGAGGTGCCCGTATAGCGCACCGCTGTCGGGAAGAGTGTCGCCAAGGCGCTTCCCAACGGCCCATAGGAAAGGCCGCTCAAGCCGAACCCGCATAACAAGAACACGAATACCGCTGCCGTATCATGCGCGCTGAACAGCGGTTTGAAGCCGAATCCGTAGGCGATGATCAACGCCGTGGCGATGATCAGCATCGTACGGCCGCCGATGCGGTCCGCCAGCGACCCCGCCGCCGGAATCGTCAGCCCAAAGAATACCGCGGCCAGCATTTGCATGATCAAGAATTGCTGCCGCGAAAACCCGAGCGAATTCGTGCCCCAGCCGAGCGCGAAGACGTTTGCCAGATAAAACACCACGAAAGTGGTCGTCGACCCCAGCGTTCCCCACAAAAGCTGCAAGGGAAATTTGCGGAACACCACGTTGAACGGCAAACGCACGCGTTCGCCCTGGGCGATGCTGCGCCGGAACGCGGGTGTTTCAACCAACTGGAGCCTGATATACAGACCCACGGCGACCAACACGGTGCTGGCCAGGAAGGGCACGCGCCAACCCCAGCTGAACAACTGCGCCTCGGACAATTGATTGCCGATGAGCAGAAAAGTGGCGATTGAAATCACGAGGCCGAGCGGCGCGCCGAGCTGCGGAAACATGCCGTACCAGGCATGCTTGCCCGCGGGCGCATTTTCTGTCGCGAGCAGCACGGCGCCGCCCCATTCGCCGCCCAAGCCGATCCCCTGGCCAATGCGGCAAAGCGCCAGAAGCAACGCCGCATACAGGCCCGCCGAGGCGTAGGTGGGCAAGAGCCCGATGCAGATGGTCGAAATGCCCATGGTCATGAGCGCCGTGACCAGGGTGGTCTTACGGCCGACGCGATCGCCGAAATGCCCGAAAATTGCCGCGCCGATGGGCCGCGCGACGAACGCTAACGCGAATGTCGCGAGCGATTGCAGCGTCGCGACGGCCAAATCGCCTTTCGGAAAGAAGAGGCGCGGAAACACCAACACCGCCGCGGTGGCATAGATGTAGAAATCATAGAATTCGATCGTGGTCCCGACCATGCTGGCCAGAAGGATGCGCCGCGCCTGCCGCGCATCGGGCAGAAGGTTGGAGTCGAGCAAAGCGTGTCCTCGGCATCTGAGTAGCTTGCCGATACTACAGCAAGCGCTCGAGCCGAAAATCAGTGCGCTCTGCGTCGCCCCGGAATGGACGGAGCCACCCGCCCAGCAGGCGCGGGACGGTACGCCGGTCTGTGCCCGCCGCGTCCTCGATCGCGATAATCGCGGCGTTCGTCGCGATGCCCACAACACCACGGACCCACCGCGTAGCCGGCGCCCCAACCGCCGTAATCGTAGCCATAAGGCGCGTAATAGCCGGCGTCGTAGCCACCGTCGTAACCGCCGTCGTAGCCGCCGTCATAGCCGGCGTCATAGCCGACCCCAAAGCCGGTCACCGCGCAGGCACAAAGCACCAGCGCGCTCGCCGCACCCAGAGCGCCTGCCCGCAGACGGCGGTACAGGGGTCTCATTTCGGCTCCGCATGGGTGTCGCTCTCGCTCCATTCCATCACGCCGAACGGCGCTCCGGCGGGATCCGCGAGCACCGCGAGCATGCCGCCATGCCGGTCGACGCGCGGCTGCACCAAGACGCGGCCGCCCAAGGCTGTCGCTTTGTCGACGAGTTGCGCCGCGTTGTTGACGCGCACGAAATTCAGCCAGTGAGAGCGGCGGCGCGCGCCGCCCCGCGCGAGGTCATTCGCACTGGCGCGGGCGTAGTTGTCGGTGGACAGGATCAAATGCTCGAGCCCATCCTCGCTCGGCAAGTCGAATACATCGTAGCCGAACAGATCCTGGTAGAACGCCGCTTCCGCTCCCGCATCCTTGGCGTGCAGTGAACTCCAGATCCAATCGCCCGTCGCCGGCAAGTAATCCGGCGTATCGCCGCTGCTCGAGGCGAGCAGCGCAAAGACAGCGCCTTCCGGATCCGCCAGCACGCATTGGCGGCCGCGCAGGGGATAATCCTTGATGTCCGCCAGGACTTTTGCCCCGTGCGAGGCGGCAAGGCGCTTGGCGGCATCGATATCAGCGCTCGCCAGAAAGGTCAGCCATGCCGGCTGGCGCTGCTGACCGGCCGGTATCGGCTTTTCGACCATTCCGCCGATAGGCCGCCCTTCGAGCATGATCACCGCATAGTTGAGCTTGCCGGTGCCGATGTGCTGAAAAGTCCAACCGAACAGTGCGCCATAGAATTTCTCGGCCGCGGCCAGATCCGGAGTGGTCAGATCGGCCCAAAGCATTTTTCCCGGATGATGTTCGCCGCTCGCCGGAGAATTCAGGGGGGGCAGCTGGAAATCCGCTGCGTGCGCCAGCGCCGCGGCGCCCAGGATGAGCGCAGCCGCGACGAGCCCCCTCAACCCGCGCCGCCGGTATGTACACTGCATGGCTTCATTCTGCCCGCAACGACTGCGATATGCTGTACGGCGCCGCTTCAGAGCGGCTGTCAGAAATCGCTTACTCAACCGGAAAAGATATGCGCATCAAGACGGCTGACTTTCGAGTGAGCCCGGGCTCCGCAGTCGACCTGAAGCGGCGCCCGACCGCGGTACCCCCGGCATACCGCACCGATCGTGAATACCGCGACATTCTGAGCGCGCACGTCAAGGATTTGGGCACCCAACAAAAATTGCTGTATGCGTCGAACCAATACGCCCTGCTGATCATTTTTCAAGGCATGGACGCCGCCGGCAAAGACGGCGCGATTGCGCATGTCATGTCGGGCATCAATCCGCAGGGTTGCCGCGTGGTCAGCTTCAAGCATCCCAGCGCCGAGGAGCTGAAGCACGATTTCCTGTGGCGCACGACCCGCGAGCTGCCGGAACGCGGCCAAATCGGCATCTTCAATCGATCTTATTACGAGGAGGTCTTGATCGTCCGCGTGCATCCGGAAATCCTTCGGGCCGAGGGACTCCCCGGCGATCTCGCGGATGAAAAGAGAGTCTGGCGCGACCGGTACCGCTCCATCGTGAACCTCGAGAGTCACTTGATTCGCAACGGCACCCGCATCATCAAGTTTTTTCTGCATCTCTCCAAAGAAGAGCAGCGCGAGCGCTTCCTCAAGCGCATCGAAATGCCCGATAAGAATTGGAAGTTTTCCGCCGGGGACATTGCGGAGCGGCAGTATTGGCGGCAATACATGAAAGCTTACGGAAAATGCCTGGGCGCGACCAGCAGCCATCACGCGCCGTGGTACATCGTACCCGCCGACGACAAGGACAACGCCCGCCTCATCGTGTCGCGCATCGTGCTCGACACGCTCGAGGGACTGCGCTTGAGTTATCCCAAATCCAGCGCCGCGCGCCGCCGTGAGTTGCGCTCGCTGCGCAAGCGGCTCGAGGAGTAGGTACGCAGACCCCTACGGCTTGCGCGCGCCGACTACGATGAGCACCACGCCCGCCACGACGGCGGCGCCTCCCACCCAGGGCGGAATCGCGTGTTGCTGCGAAACTTTGGCTTCCACATCCCCGATCTTGAGCACGCTCTTTTGGCTCGAATAAGAGGGCGACCTGATGAGCACGAATAACCCGCCAAGGATCAAAATCGCGCCCAAGATTTGCAGCACACGCATGTAAACCCCGTTGACTTGAAAACTTGAGCGGCAGTGTAGCCCCCCAGGGGCCTCGAGACGTAGTTCACGTGTGTTCTTTCGGATCTGATGATATGTTTTGGGCGTTATGGCTCGGAACCGCACTCGCCCATTGACGCTCGTGCTGCTGCTGGCGCTGCTGCTGCCGCTGCAGAGTTTCGCCGCGGCATGGAGTTGCAGCGCGCACCACGCCGGCGCCGCGGCGCACCTTCACTGCGACAATGGCTCCGGGAAGCCCTCCGGCGTTCCGCCGCACCATCACTGCGGCACGTGCTGCGCCGCTGCCCTTGCCTTGATGCCGTTTCGCTGGACGGCGCCGCGCCCGGCGAGTCCGGCAGCTTCCCTGCCCCTGCAGCTTTCACCTCCGAAAATCGCCCTCGACCGTCTCGATCGCCCTCCACGCCCCGGGTGCTGATGCGCGGCGCCGCGGCGCCGCCGATTTCCACCCAGGATGAGAGGAGGACGCGATGCGATGCGAATTTCTTCTATTGATGGCGCTGGCCGCGCTTGGCCTCGAGGGCTGCACCGCCTTCAGCCAGGACGGCGGCTTCACCGCCGTCAGGGATGCCGCACACCGGCAATTGGCCAAGGACATCCAATGGCCGCGCACCCCGCAAGAACGCGCCAAAACCGACGCTCAGGTGGCCGCGCTTCTGCAGCGGCCTTTATCGGTCGAAGATGCCGTGCAAATCGCCCTGCTCAACAATCGCGCGCTGCAGGCAGCGTTCGAGGAACTGGGAATCTCCGAAGCCGACCTGGTGCAGGCGGGCCGCCTGCCCAATCCGCGCTTCGACCTTCGGCATGCCGGCGCCGCGGGGCAGTACGACATCGAGGAGACCGTGAGTCTCGACGTGCTTTCTCTTTTGACGATGGCGTATGCCCGCGACATCGAAAAGCAGCGCTTCGCGCGGACCCAGAGTTTCGTGGTTCTGCGCGCCGCGCAGCTCGCCAAGGATACCCGCGATGCCTATTACGCCGCGGTGGCCGCGCGCGCCTCGCGTGAATATTTGCAGCAGGTCCGCGCGGCGGCCGAAACCGGGGCCACGCTGGCGCAAAGAATGGTGGCCGCCGGCAACTGGAACCGGCTTGACCAGGCTCGCGAGCAGAGTATCTATCTCGATGCCTTTCAAGGCTTCGTTCACGCAGAGCTGGCAGAACAGGCCGCGCGCGAAAAACTGATCGGTTGCCTGGGGCTGCCCGGTGAGAACACGGAGGCGCAGCTGCAGCTCGCGCCAATGTCGCCCGGATTGCCGGCAAGCCTGGAGAATCTTCCCGACGTCGAGAGCGTTCTGCTGCAGAATCGGCTCGATCTGCAGCTGATGCGCTTGCGCATGGATGAACTGCGGCAGCGTCTCAAGCTCACCCGCAGCACCCGCTTCGTCAATGTACTCGATGTCGGCGCGACGCGCGTCCAGCAAGGCTCGCGCGAGGCCCCCTACGAACGCGGCTATACCATCACCCTGGAGGTGCCGATTTTCGACGGCGGCTCCGCGCGCGTGAAGAGATCCGCGGCCCTGTATGCGCAAGCGGTCGACCGTTTCACGCAGGCCGCCATCGAGGCGCGCTCGCAGATTCGGCTGGCGTATGCCAATTACCGCGCGTCGTTCGAACTGGCGCAGCAGCAGCGCGACGAGGTATTGCCGCTGCGCAACGCCGCCATGCAGGAGAATCTGCTGCGCTACAACGCCTCGCAGATCAGCATTTTCGAATTGCTGTCCGCTGCGCGCGACCAGGCCGCGGGCCTCGACGGCTACATCCAACGAGTGCGCGATTTCTGGATCGCCAAATCGCAGCTTGACGCCGCATTGCTGGGAGATGCCGCCGAATTGCGGCCATAGGGGAACTATCATGCTTTCAAGACGAAGCTTTTTCAGCAGCGCCGGGCTCGCCGTTGCGGCCGGCGCGGTCGCAAAAGTCGCGCTGGCGGCGCTACCCGAAATCGTGTCGACGGATTCGCCGGCCACGCAGCCGCCGCTGACACCGCCCAACGGCAGACCCTATCGAGCGGTTGCGACGTTGAACGGCTGGTCGCTGCCGTGGCGAATGCGCCACGGCATCAAGGAATTTCACCTGGTCGCAGAGCCTGTCGATCCGCGAGATTGCGCCGGGCATGCAGGCCAATCTCTGGGGCTACAACGGCCAATCGCCCGGCCCCACCATCGAGGTCGGTCGAGGGCGATCGCGTGCGCATATTCGTCACCAACCGTCTGACGGAGCCCACCAGCATTCACTGGCACGGTCAGCGCCTGCCCAACGGCATGGACGGCGTGGTCGGCTTCAATCAGCCGTCTATCAAGCCGGGCCAGACCTACGTCTACGAGTTCGCCGCGCAACGCGCCGGAACATTCATGTATCACCCGCATGCCGACGAAACCACGCAGATGGCGATGGGCATGATGGGATTCTGGGTGACGCACCCGCAGGATCCCGTGATCTCATGCCGGTGGACCGCGACTATGTGTTCTTGCTGAATGCGTATGACATCAGTCCCGGCAGCTACACGCCCAAAGTCAGCACCATGCTCGACTTCAATCTATGGACCTTCAACAGCCGCGCGTTTCCCGGCATCGCGCCGATGGTGGCACGCCTCGGCGAGCGGGTGCGAATTCGCGTCGGCAACCTTACCATGACGAATCACCCCATTCATTTGCATGGCCATGAATTCGTCGTCGTGGGCACCGACGGAGGCTGGACCTCGCCGGCCTCGCGCTGGCCGGAAGTGACGACCGATATCGCGGTCGGCCAAATGCGAGCCATCGAGTTCACCGCGGCCGCGCCCGGCGATTGGGCCTTCCACTGCCACAAGAGCCATCACACCATGAATGCCATGAGTCACGCGCTGCCGAACAGCATCGGCATGAACAGAAGGATTTGGCAGCCGCAAATTGCCGCCCTGGTTCCCGGTTATATGAACCCTGAAATGCACGGCATGGAGATGAACATGCCGCTGCCGCCCAATACCCTGCCGATGATGACGGGCTCGGGCCCGTACGGCGGCATAGAGATGGGCGGCATGTTCACCGTGATGAAGATACGTGCGGATCTGGCGCATGGGGACTTCCGCGATCCGGGCTGGTATCGGGCGCCGGCCGGCAGCGTCGCCTATGCGTGGGAGGGAGAGCCGCCGCCGGCCGTGCGCGGCAATCTTGTACGATAGCGGGTCCGCTAGCTGAGCGATGGGCGCGGACGCAGCCGGTCCCGGCAATAGATAAACAGGCTGTTTCCCGCGATGCTCACTGCGAATAGCGCCAGCGACATCGGAATCACCTCGAATACCTTGTGCAAGCCCAGCCAGCTGACCGGCGAATCCCACCATCGCAGGAAACCGGCAACGTCTGCGGCGCCATCTCTCGCGCAGCAGCGCATCAAAACGTCCTTGATGCCGTCGCCCAGGCCGATATGCGTCCACTCTCCCTGACGAAACCAGCCGTACAACTGCCTGCTGATGAGATAGAGAAAGGCAGCCAGACACCCGTAGCCGATCAAGGCGCCGATGACGCTGGCAACGCGCAGCGCCGCGGTCCGGACGCTCATGTCTGGCGCCGCCGAAGGACATCCCTTGACCTCGAGACGGACGATGCGGCCGGATTCGCCCTGCAAATCGGCGGGGTTCAGCAAACTGTCGGTGGGCTTCAAGTCGATATCGATCCAGTAGACATTGCCGGTGCGCTTGCGATCGGCGAGAGACGGATTGAATCCCAACTGCCTGCGCTTGGGCAACCCGCGCCTGAGCCCGCTTCGGTTCGCTGTAAAGTCCCAGGGAAATCACGGATCCCTCGTTCGGTCCCGGCATCTCCAGCGCATCGTCGATGCCGCCGGCCTTGAGCTTGGCCAATGTCTGGTCGGCAACCGAGCGCACCGCGGGCAGCGGCAAGTACACCCAAACACCGGCCCACACCTCGCCGTCGGCGACGCGCTGGCGCGGATCGTATCCGCCGCCGCGCAATGTTGATGCCGCGTGGGCCGCTTCCGATACGTCGCGAAACGGTCCGACGCTGATGCAGCGCTTCACATTGGTCAAAAGGCCGGCGCTGCCGCCGCGCGCGCCGTCAGTTGCCGCTGCACCGGACGCGCTCGGCGTGCCGGGCGGCTCCGCAGCCGCGGCCGCGGCCGCGGCATTATTGCCGCTCGAATCGGCACGCGCCGTCTCCGGACTTTCGGAAGCAAGCTTCAGCGTCGCCGGTGCCGGGGGCGCCACGGCGGTCGCGGGTCCTTTGGCAATGCCGTGCGCCCACAGGAAGTAGCCCACATTGGCCAGTACCAGGCTGACGACCAGAGTTTTCAATAGCGTCAAGCGTCACCCATGAATCAAGCGCAAACTCGCTTCGCCGGAAACGAAGCGCTGCATGCGCTCGCTCGGTTTCGAGCAACAACGCTCCGTCAGCATCCACGCCGCGAGCGATACCCGACACCTCGTGGTCCCCGACCAGCACTTGCGCGGCGCGGCCGTTCAAGCCATCGAGTGCCGCCCAGGCATCGCGAAACGCGGCAAACCCAAAACGCTCGTACTGCAGCAGCATACTCAAAAGTTCGTCCAAGATGGCCCCAGCCACCCTATTGCGTGAAACGGGTCCCCGGCAAGCCTCCGCCACCGACGCCACCCCCACCCCGCCGGTCTCGATCTCGCGGCGCGCCTTCGCGGACAACGCCGACGTTGACGCCGACGCCAATCACCACATGCGCCGGACCGCCCGCTTCGGCACGCAGTTCGATCAGCACGCCGCCGAGCTTGCGGTCTTCGAACCAAATATCGTTCGGCCATTTCAGCTTGATGCCGCGCTGCGCCGGCGCGCGACAAAGCCCTGGCTACGGCGACGCCGACTCCCAAGCTCAATGCCGGCAAGGTACGCACCACGTCGCTGCACGTCCACCCCAGCGACATGGCGATGCCGCCGCCAAAGGCCCCCATCCAGCGCCTGCCCAACCGCCCCCGCCCCGCGTGCTGAAGCTCCGCCATGCAAACATCAGCGCTGCCCGCAGGAGGCGGCGCGCTGCTCAGCAAGCGCGTATTGGTCGATCCGATCTCGAACAACAATTCGAGATTGTGCAGATGCGGCCTGCGCTGCATCGGCCAGTTCGGCGCGAATTCGGCGCGACATCCAGCAACTCCACCGGACTTTGCCAGACGGTAGCCGCGCCGCGCGGCAGGGCCTCGAGTTCGATGCCGATCGCGCGCAGGCGCTGCACGCCTTTCCACACTGCCGCCCGGGTTTGATGCAGCTGCGCCGCAAGCGATTCGCCGGAGTGCACCTCTCCGTCCGCCAGCAGCCCCAGCAGCGGCGGGTGCGCCGGCACTAGGCCGCTCGCGATCGAAACAGCCATAGACGCCGCACGCGATTTTCCTGTTCCCGCACGCATGCGCGCGATGTTGCTGCGATGGGTAAAGATTACAAACGCAGCAACCGCGGCGCAAAACGTGCAGAGTGGAATATTGTTCGGTTCGAGCGCCAGCACAGCCGCGAGAAGCGCAATGGTCGCCAGCATCGTGGCCAGGCCCACGATAGCCGAACAGCAACAATACGATGATCCAGCTCAAGCAGCAGCGGCACGAGCAAGCGCAATTCCATGGCGGCGATGACGCCGACCACGGTTGCCGCGCCCTTGCCGCCGCGAAATTCGAACCACACCGGATAGACGTGCCCCACGATCACCGCAAATCCGCATGCCGCAGTGAGCCATTCGCGCGAGACGCCCGCATCGATGCCGATCCCGGCAGCGCGGCGGAGGGCAGCCACCACACGGCGACCATGCCTTTGGCAATGTCGATCAGCAGCACAAAAAACCCGAACAGCTTGCCCTGCGTGCGCATGGCATTGGTGGCGCCCGCATTGCCGCTGCCCATGCTGCGAATATCGACGCCGCGCATGCGCCCGAGCAGCAAGCTGCCGAGCAGCGTCCCGAGCAGATAGGCAATGAGAAGCTTTACGCCGAGTTCCAACATCGGACGATTATGACGCAGGAGCCTGTTCAAGTGCTTCCGCGCGGCCGGGAACGCGGCAGGTGGATTTCCGCCAGCATGCAGCGAACGCCGCCGCCGCCGACTTGCGTTCGATGGTGGGGATCGAGACCGGCATCAAGGCCGCGTGCGACTTCCAAAATGCGGCGCTGGGTGCGATTCAAGCTGGCCAAGGCCGTCGGTCGACAACGCGATCAGCTTGCCCGCCGGCGAGGCCAGTTCCAGCACATTGGCGGCGAATTGCGCCATTTGCGCCAGGCTCACTTCGACGATCTCATGGCCGGTTGAACGCAGCTTGGACAACACCGCGGCCCGATGCGCATCGTTGAGGATCGACGCGCTGCAAACGACGGCGAAGCCGGTGCCGATCGCCATCAAAACGTTGGTGTGATAAATGGCGGCGCCGCCGGCATCGGCGGCGTCGAATGTCATGAGTTCGTAGTCCAGTTGCTGCGCGAACTCGCCGAGCACATCGAGGTCGGTGCGCGGCGAGGAACTCGCGTACGCAATCCGATGCGCGCGGTCGAGAACGACGCTGCCCGTGCCTTCGAGATATTTGTCCTCCGACTCGCGATGCGTAAGATCCACCGTGCGCGTGACGCGGAATCCCCCCAGCCTCACCACCTGTTGCAGAACCTCATCGCGCCGCTCCCAGCGCCGGTTGGGCGCGAGCATGGGATAGAGCGTCACCGTGCCGTCATGATGAAAACTGACCCAATTATTCGGGAATAGGGCATCCGGCTTGGGGGGCTGCTCGCTGTCGGGCGCGATGAGCACTGCCACGCCGGCGCGCTCCAGGGCTGCGGCAAGTCCGTGAAATTCGCGTAGTGCCGCCTTCTGTAAGTCTTTTCCCGCAAGCGCCGCGGGCTTCGCTTGGAAAGCGTTGCTGGGCGCCGTTTGCGGATTGCAGCCGAAGGCGGCAGGCCGCACCATCAGCACGGCCCCGGCGCTTTGCGGTTCCCGGCCAGGGTGATCTGCGACCGACATAGGCAGGCACTATACTAGCTAATCTTTGGGGGAACGCTTTGCGGGTATCGATTGCCAAATCAATAGGGTCGCTGGCGCTGCATGCTTGCCTGGCAGGCTCATGCCGCCAACCCGCCCGGCACCCGCGCAAACCTCGGGCCCATGCCGCCGGTCAAAACCGGCGGCGACCTACCCTTTCAGCTTCGATGTTTTGTTGGAGGATGCCAAGCGCAGGGCCGCGACACCATACGCGCCGCCGCGCAACACCGAGCCCTCGGCGCTGGACAAGCTGAGCCCGGAAGAGTATCGGAGCATGCATTTCAACCCCGATGCCGGCATCTGGCGCGCGGAGAAATTGCCCTTTCGGCTCGAGCTTCTGCGCGCGGCGCCCAACCTGCCGACGGTTACGGTCTCGACCGTCGAGGACGGACGGGCCAAAGACGTGGTGGCCACGCCGGCGATGTTTCAGATGTCCGGAATCAGGCCGACCCAGTTCGCCAGAGTAGCGCTGCCGCTGTCGGGTTTTAGGGTTCGCAGCCGTATCAATTCGAACAAGGTCTGGGATGAATTCTTGGTGTTCCAAGGCGCCAGCTACTTTCGCGCCGTCGCCAAAAATCTTCTGTATGGTCTGTCGGCGCGCGGCCTCGCCATCGATACCGGCGAGCCGGCCGGCGAAGAGTTTCCCGTGTTCACGCATTTTTGGATTGAGCGGCCGGCGCCGCGCGCAAATCGCCATCGTCATCTACGCGTTGCTGGAGAGCAAGTCCACCACCGGCGCTTACAAGATTACAGCGCACACCGGGCGTGGAGACGCTTGACGGAAGTGGAATTCACGCTGTTTCCGCGCGCCGAAATGCGCGTGGTCGGCATCGCCCCGCTGACCTCCATGTTCCTCTTCGACGAGACCAATCGCGGCCATCTTGACGACTATCGGCCGGAAGTCCACGATTCGGACGGTTTGCAAATCACGACGAAGTCCGGCGAGCACTTGTTCCGGCCGGTGGCGAATCCGCTCAAGCTGCAGGTCTCGAGCTTCACCACGCAAGTGCCGGAGGGTTTCGGTCTGGTGCAAAGATCGCGGCAGCAAAGCGATTTCCAGGATTTCGACGCCCAATATGAGCGCCGTCCCAGCGCATGGGTGGTCCCCACGGGCGACTGGGGTGCGGGCGCCGTTGAACTGGTGGAGATCCCGTCGGGCCGCGAAACCAATGACAACATCGTCGCATTCTGGCGCCCGGCGGCGCCGCTGCTGCCGGGGCACACGGCACAATTCGCCTATACCATCAGTTGGTGCGCGGAACCGCCGCTGCCCAAAGGCTTGGGCGAAGTCGTCGCGACCCGTTCCGGCGCCAGCATCGACCGCAAGCGGCGCGTCTTCGTGCTGGATATCGTAGGCGCCGGCGAGAAGCTCGATGGCCTGCGTCTGGATCTGAGCGCTTCCGCCGGCGCGATTTCCAACTCCGCGCTGGTTTCGAACGGCGAGATGCACGGTCTGCGCGCCAGCTTTGAGATTGATCCGAAGGATGCGGACTTGATTGAAATGCGGCTGCGCGTGATGCGCGGCGACACGCCCGTGTCCGAGACCTGGTTGTACCGATGGACCTCAAGCTGAATACCGACACCGCCTTCGAGGCCGACGCGCCCGGCGGCGGCATGCCGCCGGAGGCGCCCGTGAGCATGCCGCCGCAGGATTTGCGCTACAAACCCTGGCGGACCGAGCGGCACCTCATTTCACCCGCGGTACTGTACGCGCGCTTCATCCTGATCGCCGTGACCCTCGGCGTGACCACCTACGGCGTCTATCAGATGCTGCAGGTCGTGCGTTTCGCGAGCATGACGCTGCTGCAGGGGACGATGATATTTTTCTTCGCCATCTCCTTGGGCTGGATCGCATTTTCGGCCGGCTCGGTTTTGGCCGGTGCATCGAAGCGGCGCGATGCGCTGGCCCCGGGGCCGGCTGCGGCCGGCGCCGCGCTGACGGCGCTGGTGATGCCGATCTACAACGAGGATCCCGCGCGCACCGCGGCCGGCCTGCAGGCGATGGCGGAAGCGTTGCGGCGCATCGATGCGCATCGAGGTTTCGAGATCGTGATGCTCTCCGATTCCACCGACGCCGATGCTTGGATTCGCGAGACCCTGCAGGTCGCCAGGCTGCGCGCCGCGCTGCATTCGCATCATGCCGGTCTGGTATCGGCGGCGCTGGCTGAACATCGCGCGCAAATCGGGCAATCTCGAGGACTTCGTAACGCGCTGGGGTGGGCGCTACGCACACATGATCGTGCTCGATGCCGACAGCCTCATCGATGCACCCACGCTCCAGCTGCTGGTCCAGGCGATGCAAGGCGGATCCCAAGTTGGGCATCCTGCAAACCGCGCCGCAGCTGATCGGCGCGCGCACGTTGTTTGCCCGCCTGCAGCAATTCGCCGCCTGCGTTTACGGCCCGGTCATCACGCGCGGGCTGTCCGCATGGTCGGGCGACAGCGGCAATTATTGGGGTCACAACGCCATCATTCGCGTATCCGCATTCGCCCAGTATTGCGGTCTGCCGAAACTCAAGGGCCGCAAACCTTTTGGCGGTTTCGTGCTCTCGCATGATTTCGTCGAGGCCGCCCTCATGCGCCGCGGCGGTTGGAAGGTGCGCATGGTCACCGATTGCGGCGGCTCGTGGGAGGAATCGCCGCCGACGCTCATCGATATCGCGGTTCGCGACCGCCGCTGGGCGCAAGGCAACCTGCAGCACATGAAAATCATCGGCAGCGCAGGACTTGCGATTCGTCAGCCGCATGCACCTGGGCGTCGGCATTATGAGCTATATGTCCTCGCCCATGTGGCTGGTGATGATCGGCATCGGCTTTGCGCTCGCGATTCAATCGCGCCTGATCCGTCCGGAATATTTCAGCCATGATTTTCAGCTGTTCCCGACCTGGCCGCGATTCGACGTGGCACTCATGATGGCGCTGTTCTGGTTCAGCATGGTGGTGCTGCTGGTTCCAAAGATGCTCGGGCTGATTCGCGCCTTGTTGTCGCGCCGCATTCGCCGCGGCGCCGGCGGGGTCATCGGCATCGCGGCCAGCTTCTTTTTGGAAGTCGTTCTTTCGGCGCTCTACGCGCCGATCCTGATGATCGTGCAATGCCGCCATGTTTTCGAAGTATTCATGGGCCGCGATTCGGGCTGGAAGCCGCAGCGCCGCGACGCCGGCCACACCACCTGGGGCGAAGCCTGGCGCTTTCACCGGCGGCACATGCTCTTGAGCTGCGTCACCGCGGTCATCGTGTACTTCATCTCCCCTCCCCTGCTCGCCTGGGTTTCCCCGGCACTGCTCGGCCTGTTCCTGTCGGTGCCGCTATCGCAGATGAGCGGCAGCGAGGCATTGGGCAGATTCTTGTCGAAACTCGCGCTGCTGCGCACGCCGGAAGAAGTGGAAACTCCCGCTTTGGTTGTGCGCCGCGAAGAATTGGCGCGCGCTTGCGATGCCTTGCCCACGGACGGATTGCGCTTCCTGGCGCGGCACCGCGAGGCACGCTTCTCGCATATCTCCGGCAATTTGCCGCGTCCCGCCGATCCTCGCGGCCATCCGGATCCGCACGCCTTCACCGCGGAACGGAAATTAATGGATGCGCGAACGCTGGATGAGGCCTTGCAATGGCTCACTCCGGCGGAGCGCGTCGAGGTGGCCGCGGACACGCGCTTTCTCAATCAATTGGCTCTGCTTCCCGATTCCGTTCAACCCACGTTCTCGATCTAGGATTCCAAACTCATGGTTCGTCGACGCGAAATCTTGAAAAGTGCGATTGCTTTGGCCGCGGGACAGCTGGGGCCGGCCGATCCGGCGGCTGCGGCGCCGCAGCCAGCCAACTCCCAGTCCACGGCTGCAACCGGCTCCGGGCCGGCAAAGCCGTTCGATTATGCGTGGCTCAAAGGCCAAGCGCGATTTCTCGCCAGCAATGCCTATCAGACTTCCAAAGATGTGCTGCCCGCCAGCATGGCGGCCTTGAGCTACGATCAGTATCAGTCGCTGCGATTCCGCAGCGACCACTCGCTGTGGGGCGATGCGGGTCTGCCGTTCCGCGTGCAATTTTTCCATGTTGGGCGCGGCTTCGCCCAGGCTGTGCACATCTATGAAGTGAACGATGGCCAGGCGCGCGAAGTGCTCTATGACCCTTCAATGTTCGAATTCGACAAAGCGGGCCTCGACCCCGCGGTGATGCGCGATCACGCCGGCTTTGCGGGATTTCGCGTGCAGTTCGTGACGGATTGGCGGGACGACGTCGCGGCGTTCCTCGGAGCCGCTTATTTTCGCGCCGTCGGCGGCGACACACGCCAATACGGATTGTCGGCGCGCGCGCTTGCCGTGGATACCGCCTACCCCCGGCCCGAGGAATTCCCGCGTTTTACCACCTTTTGGTTCGAACGGCCGGCGAAGGGTTCCGGCGTCCTCACCCTGTATGCGCTGATGGACTCCCCCAGCGTCGCGGGTGCATTGCGCTTTCTCATTGCGCCGGGCGCCACGCTCACCATGGACATCGATTCGGCGCTGTATCCGCGCAAGGCCATCGACAGGCTGGGCGTCGCACCGCTGACCAGCATGTTTTTCTACGGTGAAAACGATCGGCGCGTGGCGAACGATTGGCGGCCCGAGATTCACGACTCCGACGGGCTGTCGATATGCACCGGCGCCGGAGAGTGGATTTGGCGGCCCCTGACCAACCCGGCGCAGAATCGCCTGAATTCTTACTTCGATGAGAATCCACGCGGTTTCGGCTTGCTGCAGCGTGACCGGGACTGGGATCACTACCAGGACGACGGCGTCTACTACGACCGTCGGCCAAGCCTCTGGGTCGAGCCCAAACCCGGCGGCCGCTACGGCTGGGGCAAAGGCGCCGTGCAGTTGTTCGAAATTCCGACCAACGATGAAACGTCCGACAACATCGTGGCATTTTGGAACCCGGCCGAAAAAACCAAGGCAGGCCAGGAACTGCTGTTCAGCTACCGTCTGTACTGGGGCACGCGCATGCCTTACTCATCGCCGCTGGCGCAAACTCTTGCCACGCGTACCGGGATAGGCGGCACCGTCGGCCAGAAGCGTCAATACTACTCGTGGCATTTCGCGGTCGACTTCTCGGGCGGCGAACTCGGCGCGCTTCCCCGAGATGCCCACGTCGAAGCAGTGATCAGCACCACGCACGGCAGCACGACCGAGCACGTGACCGCGCACTACGTCGAGGAGTTCAAAGGCTATCGCGCATTGTTCGACGTCAGACCTGCGGATGACAGCAACGACGCCATCGACTTGCGCATGTATCTGCGCGTCGACGGCAAACCACTGACGGAAACTTGGATCTATCAGTGGACGCCGCTGCCGGTGAAGGATCGCCGGGCGGCGCTGGGCTAGTCCCCGCTAGCCCGCCGCTCCCAACGCGATCACGTGCTCGCGGCCGGAGACGACGACGCCGCCCGGCTTCTCGAGAGTCACCGCAAAAGCCGCGGGCTTGCGTACCATGAGCGCGGCGCGAATCGGAATGATGACCTCGCTCTGGTTCGCCGGCACATCGAACACGCCGCCGTCCACCGGATAGCGCTTATCGCGTCCGGCATCGAATATCCAAAGTTGATATTGATGCATCGCCGGGTCGTTGGGCGCCAGTCCCGCGAAGTGCAAAAAGCCGCGTTGCGTCGCGGGATCCCATACCACATCGCCGCTCACGCCGGCGGCTGCGGGGTCCTTGCCGGCTGCCAGTGGAATTTTGAGCGTATCGGCTTTCGCGAGCAGCGCCGCGCGTTGCTCGGCGAGCGTCGGCGGCGCGGGCGGCGCCGTCACCCGAGGCGGCTGCACCACCTCAGCAGCCGGCGGCGGCGGCGGCGAGCGCTCCCAGCCGAAAATCGCCAGCACCAAGCACGCTGCGGCGGCCAACCAACCATGCATGCCGAAGCGCTTGGCGCGTCCGGGCATGGACAATGGACGAACGGCCGCCGCCCCCGGCCGCGCTGATTTGAAGTCGGCGATGGAGTTTGGCGCGGCGAAGTGTTCGGCCGCCTGCCGTGCAATCCGCGCGGCGAGCGCGGCGGGCAAAGTCTCATCGCCCGTGTCGGCCGCGGCCAAGGCGACTGCCGCCGCCGCGCGCTCCAGATCCCGCAGGGCGGCGCTGGCGCGTTCGCTGTCCATCGCGTCGAGCATCCGCTGTTCGGCCGGCGACAAGCCCTCCGTGACTTGCTTGACGAGCAAATCCATGAGGGCTTCGTCGGGCTGATCTTGGGGACGCGTGTCCGACATCAACCCTCGCTCAGAACGCCTTCGGCGTCTACGTTCATATATTCACGTACCTTGATCAGGCCCCTGCGCATGAATGACTTCACCGTGCCCAGCGGCATGCCGAGCCGCGCGGCGATTTCCGACTGGCTCAAGCCATGCAATAGCCCCAATTCCAGCACTTGCCTCTGCTCCGGCCCCAATAGCGCCAGCGCGCGCGCGGCTTGCTGCGCCTCGATTGACGTTTCGGAAGCCGTGCCGGGATCGGCCCAGGCGACCGCCTCCAGGACCTCGACAGGATCCATCGGCGGTTCGGCGCTGGTCTTGCGCAACCGATCGATCAACCGGCGGCGCGCAATCATCGCGATGAAAACCTGGTCGGATCCCTGCGAAGCATCGAAGCGGCTCGCACTGCGCCAGATGTCCAGGAAGATTTCCTGGGTCGCGTCCTCTGCATCCGCAGGCGTGCGCGAAAGCCGCCTGGCAATACTCCACACCAGCGGACCGTATTGGTCTATGCACTCGCGCACGGCGGCGGAATCGCCGCTGGCAATGCGTTGCAGCACGGACGGACTCATTGGTTGCCTGAGAACCTTATTCGCATCGGAGCCACGGACGGATTCAGCTTGGTTGTTGTATGCAGCTTAATTTGCGCGGGAACGGGCGCATCATAATGCATTTCCCCGCACGGATACGCTTTCGGCGCTTAGCTGCCGGACTTGGGAAATTTTAGCAGGCGCAGCTTCTGAGTGTCGCCCACCGCCCGGCGCAGCTCGGTCTCGCGTTGCAAATGCGGGAGCGCCTGTTTCGGGTTCAAGATCACCCACCGCCACTCATTGAGCTGATGTTTGAGCAGAGGCAACAGCGCCGGCTCCGCTTCGGAATTCGCATCCTCGCTCGGCACCAGCGTCGTGCAATACAACTCGAAATACTCGGTGAAAAGGCTCTCGTACTGCACCATTGGATCCAAAAACGCGGGATCCTGGACCAGATCGGTGCCGAGATGGCTTGCGCAAAGATAGCTCGCCGATTTGCGCACATAGACGGCGTGCTCGGCCACCACCGCGTGCTCATACAGCAGCGTCCGATGGAAGTGCGCCAGTATCTTGGCGCGCGCGTTGCCGCGAACATGATGCTTCTTTAGGTATTCAAACAGAGCCTTGCCATGTATCAGCCGCAGCGCGGCATGCCGCAAGGCCACTGCTTGATTGCGCAACACGACAAAATCCGCCACTTGCCGCATCAATCCGGAGTGCTCGAGTTCCCATGCGTTCCAAGATCCCGGCGTGGCGAGAATGCGCTGGGCGACCACGTGTTCCCTCGCATCGTCGCTGCGCAGAGCGCTTTCAATGCGATGGGTGGATTCGCGCATGAGTCTTGCGTGACTGAACGCGCTGCGTTGCACCAGTTGCATCCCCTTGCGGCGCCCGCCGGCCCGCAGTGAATATGTTGAAGCCTTAGCTTAGGCGCAATCAAACGCGATGATAAGCGTCGCCAATGCGCGACGTCGGACAGTTTTCTCCGGCAAATTTTCGCAGCCGGCGGCTAGGCGAGCACCGGCGGAGCGAGATGAATCTGATTGCGCCCGGAGCGTTTCGCGACGTAGACCGCCGCATCGGCCTGCGCCAGCAGAGGCTCGCCCCAAATGCCGAGCGTATCGCTCGCGGCAATGCCGATGCTGCAGGTCACGCTGATGGGTTCGCCGAACCCGGACACCCGCACGTCGGCCACCCGCTCCACGATCCGCTGCGCAATCGGAGTCGCCGCAGCGGCGTCAGCGCTGCTCAAGATCACGACAAATTCCTCTCCGCCGTATCGACCGATGACGTCGGATTGGCGCAGCTCCGCATGAATCGGCTCGATGATGGCGCGCAGGCAAGCATCGCCGGCCGGGTGCCCATAGGTGTCGTTGATCTGTTTGAAGTGGTCAAGATCGATGAATAACAGCGCGATCGGCAAGCCGCGCGCCTTGGCCCGGGTGCAGGCGGCATCGAGGCGCTCGATCAGCGATCGACGATTCAGCACGCCGGTCAAAGGGTCGGTCTGCGCCCGGCGCTCGGCGTCGGACAACGCCACTCGCTGCGCGCGCAAGCGATCCGCGACGCCGAGCGCAATCAAGATGGAGGCTGCCACCATCGACAAGGGCAGTCCGTAATAGTCCATCGCGTCCGAACCCACCGATGAAGTCATGAGAAAGCGCAGCGCGGCCGCAATGGTAAATCCTTCCAGCAACGCCCATGCGACCAGGAACCAGCCGGCCGCGCGATTGCCGCGCCGCCACGCCAGCACGCAGACGACGACGGTGAACAGCGCCGCGACCACGAACATGACATTGCCGGCAAGGTTGACGAGCGGCAGCAAGCCGATGAACTTGGCGGCATTGGCTGCGGTGATGATGACAAAGGCGACCGCCAGCCAGCCAAAGACCGCATAGACGCGCGGCGAGAAATGCTTGAGGTCCGCGATCTCCCGCGTGAAAAGACAGGCGACCGCGCCGCTCATCCCCACGGGGACATTCCAGGCAAAAGAGCCGAGCGGCACCGCGAATGAAAGCCCGGGCCAGTCGAATCCCTGTCCCGACAGATAGGCCACGTACAGCGCCTGCAGCGAAAACATCGTTGCGTACAATATGAAGAGCGGGTCCTTGAGAACGAACCAGATCAGAAGCGCGGCGAGCGATACGGCCATGAGGGCGCCAAAAGTCAGCGCAATCATGCGCGCCCGCTCGGCGCCGTGCGCCAGCGTGCTTTGCAACGCAGCCTGGGAAACGCTGAGGTATTGCGGCTCGTTGCTGCTGGAGACGATGTGCGCATACAGCGGCTGAGTCGGGGGCACGCCCTCCGGCACGATGAACACCAGGTCGCGCGCGCCCAAAAATGCCGGCAGATTTGCCGCCAGGATCAGCGGTACGGCCTTGCCCTCCCGATACGCCAGCAGCTGCGCCTGCAGGCCGCGCGTGACATTCATGACGAGTACCGGGGTGCCGTCGATGCCGGCGGGCTCATGCGGAGTGAGCTTCAGCCAATAGTCGCGCCACCGGGTGTGCCCCGGCGCTTTCGAGAACGGCTGCAGCTGATCGTCGAGCGAACCGCTCGCCACCGCCTCCGGCGTTGCAGCGACGTCCGCGGGTGCAAGCGCGCGAATCCTGATCGCTGTATCGGCGGCAAGGCCCTGCGCCGCAGCCAGGCTTCCGAGCGAAATCAAAAAGCCGGCCGCGAGCAGCGCACGCACTTGGATACGGCTGTCAGTACTGTCGCGACAGGAGCCAGTGCGCCAAAGCGCGCAGCTCGTGGGCGCGTTCACCGAATGGCGCGAGCGCCTGGACGGCCTGATTGTGCAGGAGCCTGACGCGCTGTTGTGAGGCGGAGATGCCGATGATCGCAGGATGGGTCGGTTTTGCACGCTGGCTGTCGGCGCCGGTGGCTTTGCCCAGCATCGAGGCGTCGCCCGTGACATCCAGCAAATCGTCCTGGATCTGAAATGCGAGACCGACGGCATTGGCGAACCGCGTCAGCGCGCCGTAGAGGCTTGCTTCCAGCGGAGGCGCGCATTCAGCCGCCATCAGCACGCTCGCTCGAATGACGGCACCGGTCTTGCGCGCATGCATGTCTTCGACCTGACTGATGTCGAGCCGCCTGCCCTGCACGGCCAGATCGATCGCCTGTCCGCCGGCCATCCCCGAGGTGCCGATGGCTTGCGCCAGCATATCGATCAGACGCAGACGGATTGCGGGGGATGCCGGCAGTTTCGGATCGCGCGCCAGCAGCTGAAACGCCAGCGGCTGCAGCGAATCGCCCACCAGCAGCGCCGTCGCATCATCGTACGCTTTGTGGCAAGTCGGCCGGCCGCGGCGCATGTCGTCGTCATCCATGGCGGGCAGATCATCGTGCACCAGCGAATACACGTGCACGAGTTCGATTGCGCACGCCGCGGCCTCCACCTCATCCTCGGTGAGTCCCACCGCGCGAGCCGTGGCAAATACCAAAGCCGGGCGTATACGCTTGCCGCCGCCGAGAACGCTGTAGCGCATCGCCTCGTGCAAACGCGACGGGACGACCTCGGCTTCGGGAAGGCGGGCCGCCAGAGCGGCTTCCGTGCGCAGCCGCCACGCTTCTAGCTGGGCGCCGAAATCGTCCGCATCCACTTCGCGGATGCGCCGATCAGCGGAATCGCTCACGGGCTGCGGCTCACGCGCTTGATGTCGCTGAGCGGTATCGCGGTGACGGCGGCGTAGCGTGCGCCGCCATCTGAATACTCAAACGGCAGCTCCGGAGCCATGGGCCCCGCCACGCGCGGTCCGCGCAACGAGGTCAGCAGCGCCTTGACGGGATTGCTGAACGCGTCGTTGACGGCGGTTCCCTCGAACCCGCAGTGCGCCATGCAATTGTCGCAACGCGGATTTTTACCGACGCCGTACTTCTCCCACTCGGTGTCCTCGATGAGCGCCTTGTAAGTAGGCGCATAACCCTCGTCGGACAGCAGGTAGCAGGGTTTCTGCCAACCGAAGACGTTGTAGGTCGGATTGCTCCACGGTGTGCACTGATAGGTTTGGTTGCCCGCGAGAAAATCCAGGAACAGCGCCGAGTGATTGAAAGACCAGGCCGGTTTGCCCGACGGACGGCGGCTGCGGCTGAAGATATTGCGGAACAGCTGCTTGCTGGCATTGCGGCCGAGGAACACGTCCTGACGCGGGGCGTGGTGATAGCTGTAGCCCGGAGAGACGGTGATCCCTTCGACGCCCAGCGCCATGGCGGTATCGAAGAACTCGGCCACATCGTCCGGATCTTCGCCATTGAACAAAGTGCAATTTACGGTGACGCGAAAGCCCTTGCCGCGCGCCAATTCGATGGCGGCAACAGCCTTCTCGAACACTCCCTCCTGGCACACCGATTCATCATGGCGCGCCTTGTTGCCGTCGAGATGGATCGAAAACGTCAAATAGGTCGAGGGCTGGTAGTCGTCGATGTGTTTGGACAGCAAGATGGCGTTGGTGCACAGATAGACGAATTTGCGCCGGGCCACGATGCCGGCGACGATCTGCGGCATTTCCTTGTGAATCAACGGCTCGCCTCCCGGTATCGACACGATCGGGGCGCCGCACTCGTCGACGGCGCGCAAAGCTTCCTCCACTCCCACCCGCTTCTGCAGGATCTCCTTCGGATAATCGATTTTGCCGCAGCCCGCACAGGCCAAATTGCATTGGAACAGGGGTTCCAACATCAGCACCAGCGGATAGCGTTTGTCGCCGCGCAACTTACGCCCGGCGATATAGCGGGCAACCTTGTACATCTGCAGGAGTGGGATAGCCATGTGCCTATATTACCAGCACCGCCTGCCGGTGGTCGCGCCAGATTCGGTTCCATTCCAGCAAGAACCAGGGGGTAAAATTCCGGCCGCCCTGCGCGGCGATTTCGCTCTGCAGCGCCTCCGGGCTGATCCAACGCCAAGCGGCGATCTCGTCGGAATTCACCTTAATCGGTTCGCGGCATCGTCCGATGTAGACCGAACACAATTCGTTCTCCGCGCCGGTGGCGTCGAATTGCGCCTGGTATTGGAACTTGAACAAGAACTGCAGGGGACAATGAATCCCCAGTTCCTCGGACAGGCGCCGCCTTGTGGCCGTCTGCAGCGACTCATCGCCGCGCGGATGGCTGCAGCAGCTGTTCGACCAGTACATCGGCCACAGCCGCTTGGAAGCGGCGCGCTGCTGAATCAGGAGTTCCCCGCGCTCATTAAAAATCAGCAATGAAAAGGCGCGATGCAGGACACCGCGTCCCTCGTGACATAAGGCTTTGCTCAAGACCCCCAGGCTGCGGTCGTGCTCATCGACCAAAATCAATGCTTCGGAATCTGCGGCGGCTTTGCTCATGCGAGAGTTACGTAACGGCTATCTCAGCAATCCGTTGTCACGAAACCAGCGAATCGCATCCTCGAACGCGTGCAGCGGCGGACGCCATCGGTATCCCAGTTCTCGCTGCGCCTTGGCGCTCGAAAAGAACATCTTCTTGCGCGACATGCGCACGCCTTCCAGGGTGATGCGCCCGCTGCGGCCCGAGATCCTCGAGACGCCTTCCGCCAAGTAGGCGATGGGCAGAACCACGCCGTACGGCAGCCGTACGCGCGGCGGGCTGCGCCCTTCCAAAGCTGCGATGAGCGCGAGGATCTCCCGCAAACTCATGTCCTGGCCGCCCAAAATGTAGCGCTCGCCGGAGTTGCCGCGCTCATATGCCAGCAGGTGTCCGGCGGCAACGTCATCGACATGCACGATATTCAAACCTGTATCGACGTACGCGGGCATTCGCCCCGCGGCGGCATCGAGCACCAGTTGACCCGTGGGCGTGGGCTTCACGTCGCCGGGACCCACCGGCGTGGAAGGACTGACGATGACCACGGACATGCCGCCCTGCGCGGCTTCACGCACGACCTCTTCCGCCAGGTACTTCGAGCGCTTGTAGTGGCCGATCATGTTCTCGAGCGAATTCGCGCTCTGTTCATCGCCCGGAGTACCGTCGGGCGGAATGCCGATGGTCGCGACGCTGCTGGTGTAAACGATTCGCCGCACGCCCGAGCGCTGCGCCGCACTCAATATATTGCGCGTGCCTTCGACATTGGTGCGATACAGCTCGGCAGGATCGCGTGCCCCCAAGCGATAATCCGCGGCGACATGGAACAGTCCCTCGCAGCCCTGCGCCGCTCGCTGCAGCGAGCTTGAGTCGCTCAGATCGCCCTCGGCTATTTCAACATCGAGACCTTGCAAATTTCGCCGGTCCGAGCCGCGGCGCGCCAGAACCCGGACCTGCCACTGTTCGCGCAGCAACGCCCTGGCGACTGCCGCGCCGACGAACCCGGTCGCCCCGCTCACCAGCGCCTTCATGCGAGATTTGCGCCGATGGCGCGCAGCGAGCGCAGCGCAATTCGATAGCGTTGCGCGAGGCGCAGCAACGAAGCGATCTCGCGCGGCGCCATGATCAAACCGCCGATCAAACGCGCGAAGCGCACGCGCCCGGCTCTGCTCGCCGCGACCACCGCGCGCGGCAGCATATCCGCGGCGCTGTCGACGATGACTCGCACCGCAATGAAGGGAAGATCGTGTTGGGCGGCGATTTGCGCCACGGCCGCGCTTTCCATGTCGACGGCAGCGGCCCCCGTCGCGTGAAACGCCGCGGCTTTATCCGCGGGCGTCTCGATCGCCTGCGTGCTGGTCAGCAGGCTGCCCTGGGTCACCGTGCACAGCGGAGCGAGACTCGCGGCCACCTGTTCGCGCCACGCGCGGCAGGCAGCGTAGCGCGCGCCGTCGTCTGAAAGCACTTCGCACGGTATGACAACGCTTCCGGTCTCGAGCAGCGGGTCGAGACCGCCGGCCATGCCGAAGGTCATGAGCGCGGAGACTCCGGCATCAACCAGCGCCTGGGCCGACGCGGTCGCGGCGGCGCGGCCCATGCCGCTCAAGGCGAGCAGCGATCCCTCGCCGAGCGAGGCGAGTTCGCTCAAGGGCGGGTCGCCGCCGCGCGGCATCGAGGGGCCCAACGCGCGCGCTTCCGATGCAAGCGCCGCGACGACGCCCACTGAGTTCAATGATGAGACCTTGGGCTCAATGAGCGATTCCGCGCCGCGTCAGGTTCCGGTACGCGGCCAGCGCCCACAACGGGAAATAGGCCGAATAGCCGTGGTAGCGCAGATAAAACACCCGCGGGAATCCCGGCGCCGTGTAGCTGGGATGATTCCAAAGGCCGTCCGGCTGCCGCGTATGCAGCAAGTACTCCGCGCCGCGCCGCGCCGCATCGGATCCGGCTTCTCCGGCCGACAACAGTCCCAGCAGCGCCCATGCAGTTTGGTAGGGCGTGCTGCCGAAATCCTCGGGGGGGCGCGCCTGCAGTGCATAACTGTCGTTGCTCTCGCCCCAGCCGCCGTCCGCATTTTGTTCTTGTACGAGCCAGGCGACCGCGCGTCGGACCATCGGATCATCGGGAGCAACGCGCGCCTGGGCCAACGACATGAGCACCGACCAGGTGCCGTAAATATAATTCGTGCCCCAACGGCCGAACCACGACCCATCGGCCTCCTGTTGTTTGCGCAGAAAGGCGATTGCACGCGTCAGCGCCGCCTTGTCTTGGGGTCTGCCGATGCGCGCGAGAACGGTGACCACTCGCGCCGTTACATCGCTGGTGGGCGGATCCAGGAGCGCGCCGTGATCGGCGAACGGAATCTTGTTCAAATAGTAGCTGGTATTGTCCGCGTCGAACGCCGCGAATCCACCGTCGCGGCTTTGCATCCCCACCAGCCAGTCGAGCGCGCGGCGCACGCTTTCGGAATAACGCGACGAGTCGCGCGCCTGGTGCATGGCCCAGGCCACCACGGCGGTATCGTCGAGATCAGGATAGAAATCGTTCGCGAATTGAAATGCCCATCCGCCGCCGGCCAGATGCGGACGCCGGACCCGCCAGTCGCCGGGTTCATCGAGCAACTGTTTCGTCTTGAGCCAATCGAGCGCGCGCGTCGCTGCCTCGTGCGCGGTTTCGTCGCCGGCTTCTTGCATGGCGAGCGCCGCAAGTGCGGTATCCCAAATCGGCGAGACGCACGGTTGACAGTAAGCGCTCGAGGGGCCCACCACCAGAAGCTTCTGCAAGGCGCGCTTCGCGGTGACGCGCCGCGGCTCGTCGGCCGGGTAACCCAGGATCGCCATGGCTTCCAGGGCATTGACCATGGCGGGGAAAATGGCGCCCAGGCCGTCCTCGCCATTCAGCCGCTCGATGAACCAGTTCTCGGCGCGGCGCGTCGCGCGTTCGCGCATGGCCTTGGGAACCAGCGGGTCGATCATGCGGCCGACATGGTCGAACAGCAGGAACGCCTTCGCGAGCAGGCCGGCACGCCTGAAGTAATGGCGTTCTTTCTCGGGCGGCGTCGTATACAGCTCGCGGATACCGATGTTGCGCGGATTCCTGGCCTTCGGTTTGCGAGTACAGAGAATGAACAATGGCACCATCACGGTGCGCGACCAATAGGAGACTTTGTCGATGTGAAACGGGAACCATTTCGGCAGCAACATGATTTCGACGGGTATATAGGGCACGCCGCGCCAAGGCAGTTCGCCGAACAGCGCCAGGGCGATGCGCGTGAACACATTGGTGCGCGCGGCGCCTCCGCGCTCCAATATTGCCGCGCGCGCCTTTCTCATGTGAGGCGCTTGCGGGTCGTCGCCGGCAAGTTTCAGTGCGTAGTACGCTTTGACCGTGCAGCTCAGATCCAATTCGCCGTTGTGATACAGCGGCCAGCCGCCGTGCTCCGCTTGCCGCGCCCGCAGATGATTGGCGATCTTCGACTGCAGCGGCGCGTCGATCTCATCGAGGAAGTGCATCATCATGATGTACTCCGCGGGAATCGTGCAATCCGCTTCGAGTTCGTAGAGCCAGTAGCCTTGATCGTTTTGCTGCGCGATGAGCGCATCGCGCGCCGCGGCAATGGCGCGATCGAGCGGCGATGCGTCGGCGACCCGCTTCAGTGAGCGCGCGACAATATCGCTGCGCGCGTCCGGCGGCTCCGCTGGAAACGGAGTGGTCTTCGGCGCGGTTCGATTCACGACCCCGAACTCCCGTAGCGCCGCAGTTCGCGCCCTTGTTCGCCTTCGGACTGGTGCTCGATGGGCACCGCAGCGGCTCGCGGCCAGCGCGGCTCCGGAAGCCGCGCGAGCGGCAAGCCGTGCGCCGCGCGGGCGAATAGGCGCTTGAGCATCCAATCGCTGCCGATGAAGGTATTGGTCATGAGCATGGTCATGCTGACGGCGGTTCTCGTCACTTTCACTTGCGCGCCGGCCGTAAAGCCGGGGTTGCGCGCGATTTTACGCAGCGTCAAGACGGCAAGGCCGATCGCCCATAGACAGAAGCGGCGGATCCCCTTCTCTTTGGCCGGAATTAACAATGTGTAATCCAGCGCATTGCGCAGGTGCGCATGGGCAACGGCGGCCAATTCGATGATTCCCGCCTTGAAGCGCGGATCGGCGGCTTCGCCGGAAACATTCGCAAGATCGACACCATGACGGGAGAAGACGTCCTGCGGCAGCCAGCAGGCGCCGCGGCTGCGGTCCTCCCAGATATCCTTGAGGATATTCGTCATCTGCAGACCCTGGGCAAAGGAGGCGGCGAGCGCGCTCAAGCCGGCCCGATGACGGGCGATATCGGCCGAATAGTCGCAGAACAGCTCGGTCAGCATCTCGCCCACGACCCCCGCCACGAAATAGCAATAGTCGTCCAGATCGCTGGAGCGGGGCAGCCCTTTGACGCTGGCGTTGAACTGGAAGCGCGGCATGCCGTAGCACATGAGCTCCACGCAGCGGCCGATGGCGGCGCGTTGCGCGGCGCCCAAGCCGGCGGTCACCCGAATGACGCGATCCATATTGCTCACCAAATCGCGCTCTGTCGGCAACGTGCGCTCCGAGAGGCGGTGCTCCAAATCGCGCGCCAGGGCGGCAGGTTCGGCGTTTCCGCCCACTGCGGCGCTGAAACGCTGCAGGAAAGCCAGCGTTTCGGGCGCGGAAAGCGCCGGCTCGTCCTCGATGGTATCGGCAATTCTGCACAGCAGATATGCACTGGTCACGGGAATGCTCAAGGCAGGCGGCAGTTGCGGAATGGTCAACGCAAAAGTGCGCGAAACATGCGGCAGAATCTGATCCTGGTAGGCCTCATCGGAACTGACGGAATCCATGCTGGCAGTATCTCGGAAACCCGCAAAAATAGCATCATGTCAGCCGGTTAGGACTGGTGCAAACCCGCAACATCGCTTGCAGTCCGTTGCCACTATGACGGGCGGGCAGTATAAACTGCGACGCTATGGACGTCCCGCCCGCCGGCTATCCGCTGCTCGAAACCATCGCCCTACCCGCGGACCTGCGCAAGCTGCCGGCGGCAAAATTGACCGAGTTGGCGCACGAACTGCGCCAATTCCTGATTCACAGCGTCGCCACGCGGGGCGGCCACTTCGCAGCCGGGTTGGGCACGGTGGAACTTACCATTGCGCTGCATTATGTGTTCAATACTCCCGACGATCGCCTCGTTTGGGACGTGGGACATCAAGCCTATCCCCACAAGGTATTGACGGGGCGCCGCGAGAAACTGCACACCATTAAACAGGACGCGGGACTCGCGCCGTTTCCGACGCGCAGCGAGAGCGAATACGACACTTTCGGCGTAGGCCACTCGAGCACTTCGATCAGCGCCGCATTGGGCATGGCCGTCGCGGCTGCGCAACGCGGCGAGGACCGCAAGGTTGTAGCCATCATTGGCGACGGCGCGCTCACCGCCGGCATGGCCTTCGAAGCGCTGAATCACGCCGGCTCGCTTCCCGCGAATCTATTGATCGTGCTCAACGACAACGATATGTCGATCTCGGAAAACGTGGGCGCGCTGTCGAATTATCTGGCGCGCGCGCTCTCGGGCCCCATGTATTCGCACCTGCGCGAGAGCGGCAAGAAGGTGTTGCGCCAAATGCCGACCGTGTGGGAACTCGCGCGGCGTTCCGAGGAACATTTGAAAGGCATGGTGCTGCCGGGAACTCTGTTCGAAGAAATGGGATTCAATTACATCGGCCCCATCGATGGGCACGACGTCAAGGCGCTGGTCAACACCTTGCGCAATCTGCAAAAGCTGCGCGGCCCCCAGTTCCTGCACGTGGTAACGCGCAAGGGCAAAGGCTATGCGCCGGCGGAAGCCGACCCGATCAAGTGGCACGGACCCGGTCCGTTCGACCCCGCCAGCGGCATGATCTTCAAGGAAGCGAGCAGCGGTCCCACTTATTCGCAAATATTCGGCAAGTGGCTGTGCGACATGGCGGAGCGCGACCCCGCGATCGTCGCCATCACGCCCGCCATGCGCGAAGGCTCGGGACTGGTGGAATATTCGAAGCGATTTCCCGCGCGCTACTTCGACGTTGCGATCGCCGAGCAGCATGCGGTGACCTTGGCGGCCGGCATGGCGGTCGAAGGTTTGAAGCCGGTCGTCGCGATCTATTCGACTTTCTTGCAGCGCGCGTACGATCAGCTCATTCACGATGTCGCGTTGCAGAACTTGCCGGTGATATTCGCCATCGATCGCGCCGGCCTCGTGGGCAGCGACGGCGCCACGCATCAAGGCAGCTACGACCTCTCGTTCCTGCGCTGCATCCCCAACATGGTGGTCATGGCGCCGGCGGACGAGAACGAGTGCCGCCAGATGCTGTATACCGGCACCACATTGAACTCGCCGTCGGCAATTCGCTATCCGCGCGGCACCGGACCCGGCGTGCCGATTGCCGCCGAGATGACGGCGCTGCCGCTGGGCGTCGCGCAACTGCGCCGCGAAGGACGCAGCGGTCTGGCAATTCTGGCATTCGGCGCTCTGGTCGACTCGGCGCAAAAAATAGCGGAGCGTCTGGATGCAACCATCGTGAACATGCGCTTCGTCAAGCCGCTCGATGAAAAAATGATCGTCTCGGTGGCGGCGCGCCATCGCGCCCTCATCACCGTCGAGGAAAACGCCGTCATGGGCGGCGCCGGCGCAGGGGTGAGCGAGTTGCTCGCGGCGGCCGGATTGCAGCTGCCCACGCTGCATATTGGAATACCCGATCGATTCATCGAGCACGGCACGCGCGACACCTGCCTTGCCCGGGCGGGACTCGATCTCCCCGGGATCAGCGCTCAGGTCGAGAGCTGGTGGGCGTTGCAGACACAGGCGCGCATTCGTTCAGTGAGCAGCGCCTAGCGCTCCTAGCGGGCGCCGGCTCGCTGCAACAACGCCGCGACATCCTGCAAGTTGCGTTTCGTGGCCTGCTGCAAGGGCGTGTGACCGGCGTTGTCGGCGGCATTCGGGTCGGCGCCGCGCGCGAGCAGCAAGCGGACAATCTCGACCCGGTTTTCAGTCACGGCCAGCATCAGCGGCGTGCGGCCGGCCTCGTCTCGGGCATCGATGAGGGCTCCTTGGTCCAGCAATGTCGCGGCTCGTGCCGCGTCGCCCTGCGCGACGGCTGTTTGCAAATTCGCCGGCTCGAGCGCGCTGTCGGCGCGAGCGGCACGATTCGCGTTCATGGCAAGCGAATTGCTTTGGGCGGCGCGAGCGGACAAGTCGAGCGGCTTGAGGCGCGCCGACGGCGCGGCGACCAAGTTGGCAGCGGGAGGTGCTGCGGAAGGCGGCACGGGCGCGTAATTCTGCGCCACGCTGGGCGGCGCGGCAGGCGCAGGTGCGGCTAGATTCAGCGCAGGCGCGCCCGCGGATTTCGAGCGCAGCGGCGCCGTATCCGATGACGGGGCAGACGATGTGGCCTCCGCCAAGCGCGGCGGCTCGATCTGTGCCTTGGTCTCTGCATCCGCCTCAGGCGCAGACGCTGACGCCGTACTCTTCTCGGCGAGGGGCGGGTTTTCCCAATGGCGCGGCGCGAACAGCAATGCGGCCAGCAGCGCCGCGCCGATGGTGCCGAAGGCCGTGATCTTCCAGCGCGAATCGTTGGCGGCGGGGCGCGCTAGATCGATGATCTGCCGCGGCGCGAGCTTCGCAAGCTCCTCGGCGACGCGGCGGCTCTCGGCAAGGATCGCATCGCGTGCGGCATCGCTGGGGCCGGCGGTATCCGCGGCCGCCTGCCGGTAGCGAGTCAGCAATTCCTCGTCTCGAGTGTCGTCATTCGGGGTCATGCGTATTCCCACAGCATCTGGCGCAGCTTGGCGCGGGCATAGCGCAGCCGGCTCTTGACCGTTTCGAAGCTCGAACCGGTCGCGTCGGCGATCTCCTCTACGCTGAGATCGCCCTCGGCCTGGAGTAGAAACGCGGTGCGCTGCTCCGCCGGCAACTGCGCGACGGCGCTCAGCAAAGCCGCCGCCTCGTCTTGTGATTGGACCTGCGCCGGCGGCTCGAGTTTCGCCGCCGCGGCCAGCCGTTCCAACGGACTCGACCCCTCGGGATCGTCGCCGCCATCGAGGCTCTGCAGCCGAGGATTGGCGCGAATCATATCGACCGTGCGATGATGAGCAATGGTGAACAGCCATGTCGTGAATTTTGCGGTCGGCTGATAATTCGCGGCGCCGCGTACCACCGCAAACCAGACCTCTTGCATCAGATCATTGGCTGCGGCCTCATTCTGCACGTTGCGGCGCAGATAGCGGAATACCCGTGACTCATGCCGCCGATACAGGAATTCGAACGCGGCGGCCTCGCCGCGCCCGAAGCGCAACATCAAGTTCTCGTCAGTCTCTTGCGCCAGCCCCATTCACTCCATTATCAGCCGCCCGGCGGGTCCGGTACATACCTCTGGATGGGCGAATCGGGGAAGGGATTGAGGCGTTGCCATGCCGGGCGGCCGGGTACCACGCCCATCGCCAGCAGATTCTCGTAGCTGTCGTAGCGAATCTCGATGAGTTCGTTGGGCGTGCTCGAGAGGCGATCGAACGTGGTGTCCTGCACGTACGAGGTTTCGCGCGCTCCATGCCCGGTACCGAGCTTCTGCGCCGGCGCGCTATACGAAGACAGCTCAGAGGGTTGCGGCGCGGCGCGCGGCGCGCCATCGGCAGCGCTTTCGATCCGATTTTGCGCATATCCCGACTCCTCGGATCGCCGCTCGCGGGACTCATAGCTCTGCACTCGCGCCGGACGCTCGAGAAACAGCGCAACACCGATCACGCCGACGTTGGCGGGACGCCCGGTTCGTTGCGCATAGGAATTGGCGGCGGCCGTAAAATTGAACGCCGCAATTTCCGCATTGCTCTTGCGCCAGCCGGCGATTTCGTAGCTCTCGCCCGGATTGAAAACGTAGCCGCTTTGGCTCCAGGCCCCCGTTTCGCCGCTGATGACATTGATGCCGTCCACGGCGGCTACCGCCAGCACGCGCTCGCCGCGATGATTTTGGATCATGATCGAATAGCGGGCTCCGGGTCTGCCCGCGACCCAAAATTCTCCGCGGCTTCGATACATCGGCAGCACGCTGCCGCTGTCGCGGTCGATGATTTGACGTCCGCGAGCCTCCCGGCCGCCTGCGCGTCGGTTCGCACGCCAAGCAGTCCCAGGCCAATCAGCACGATTCCAGTTGCAACGCATTTCATGTGGATCTCCGGTAGGGCTTCTCCCACCTGAATCGATGCGCCGTACAAAAAGGGGTTAAGATTCGCGCGGAGATTTGCCAGGAGCGGGAATGCCGGTCAGCTTCACTTCACATAACATTCGTTTGGATGACGGCTCCTATACCAAGCCTGACGCCGGTTATTCGATGGATCTGCATCCGTGGTTTCTCGCGGCAAAACGCCTCTTGGATGCAACTTTCCCGGGCGATAAGCGCCATCTGCGCATCGCCGACTTGGGCTGCCTCGAGGGCGGCTACACGGTCGAATTCGCGCGCCTGGGCTTGCAGGCGCTGGGAATCGACGTGCGCGAATTGAACATCGACGCTTGCCGCTACGTTCAGTCAAAGGTCGATTTGCCGAACTTGGAATTCGTTCGCGACGATGTGTGGAATGTCGCCGCGTACGGCGCATTCGACGCCGTGTTTTGCTGCGGGCTTTTCTATCACTTGGACAAACCGCGCGAGTTCCTCGATCTTCTGTCGCGCGTGACCAAACGTCTATTGATCCTGCAGACGCATTTCTCCGAGGCCAAGGACTCGCCGAGCTTCATTCAGCCGCGCCGCTTGCGGCGCGCTCTGGCCAGGGTCTTGCCGCTCAAGAACACCGGGACCACCACCCACAAGTTGTCGTTTCTGACCGAGCACGAGGGCTTGCCCGGCCGTTGGCTGCCGGAGTTCCGCAGCAAGCGGGCGTTTCTCGACCGCGAGAACCGCCGCTGGGCATCCTGGAACAACAAACAGTCGTTCTGGATACAGCGCGAATATCTGCTGCAAGCGATACGCGATGCCGGATTCGATCTGGTGCTCGAACAATTCGACGGCCTGGGGCCTGATATCGCCTTCGAGATGACCGAGGGAAGCTATCGGACCTCCGGGCGCAGCACCTTCATCGGCATCAAAACCGCGTACGTCGCGGACACGGCGCCGGCCCTGGCGCCGGGCTTGCGTCAGTCCTGATCTCACACGTTGCACACCGGGTAACACATCATGCATTCCAAGCAAGTCCAGATTTTCTTTTCCGTGCTGGCCGCCTTGTTGCTCGGCGCTCCGGCCGCCCTTGCAAATCCCACGCCCCCCGCGGGCGGCGACATTCCCGCGGATTTCAAAATCCCGACAGCCGCCGACGACTACATCAAGCGCGAGGTCATGATTCCGATGCGCGACGGCGTGAAGCTGCACACCGTCATCGTCATTCCAAAAGGCGCGGCGCGCGCACCCATGATTCTCGACCGCACGCCCTATAACGCCAGCAAATTCGCCAGCGGTGCGGAGAGTCCGCGCCGCGCCTTGATTTTGCCCTTGAGCTACGGCGAGCTCGCCGCTGCCGGCTACATCATCGTGGCCCAGGATGTGCGCGGAAAATATAAATCCGAAGGCGACTATGTGATGAATCGGCCGCTGTCGGGCGATTTGAATCGTACGCCGGTGGATCATTCCACCGATGCCTACGATACGATCGATTGGCTGGTCAAAAACGTGCCGGAATCGAACGGCAAGGTCGGCACCATGGGTACCAGCTATGACGGCTTCACCGTGCTCATGAGCCTCGTCAATCCGCATCCGGCATTGAAGGCGGCCGCGCCGTTCAATCCCATGGTGGACACCTGGAAGGGCGACGACTGGTTTCACAATGGCGCCCTGCGTCAAACGTATGCGGATTACATCTACGCGCAAACCGCGACCAAGGACTCGGAGGACAAGTGGATCGCGCCGCGCTACGACGCTTATGACACCTGGCTCGCCATCGGTTCCGCGGGAGTGCTCGGCAAAGAGATGAACATGGATCAATTGCCATTTTGGCAACGCCTGACCCAGCACCCGGCGTACGATGTCTATTGGAGCGAACAGGCCGTGGACAAGATCCTTGCTGCGCGCCCGCTTACCGTACCCACGCTCTATGTGCACAGCCAATGGGACCAAGAGGACATCTACGGCGCGACCGCGGCCTTTGCGGCCACGCGCGCGCAATCCGGAGCGGGACACGACAATTCCTACTTGGTGATCGGACCGTGGCGCCACGGCGGCGGCAACGGCGACGGCTCGTCGTTGGGAGCCATCAAATTCGACGGCGACACCGGCCGTTGGTTCCGCATGCATGTATTGCTGCCCTTCTTTGATTCGCATCTCAAAGATGACGCTCCGCACGCGGATATCGCGGCGGTCACCGCGTTCGAGACGGGCGCCAACGTGTGGCGCCGGTACGATCAATGGCCTCAGTCCTGCGCGAGCGGCTGCCCTTTCAAGTCGGCGCCGCTGTATCTGGCGCCCGGCGCCAAATTGACCTTCGCCAAGCCGTCCGCGGGCGCCGCATTCGATGAATATGTTTCCGATCCGGCCAAGCCTGTGACCTATCGGCCACGGCCCATCCGTCCGACCTACGCCTCCGATTCAACCTGGCGGCGTTGGCTGGTCGACGATCAACGCTTTGCGGCGGATCGCACCGACGTTCTAACGTACACCTCCGACGTTTTGACCGCGCCGCTGCGCATCGCCGGTCAACCCGTGGCGCATCTGTTCGCCTCGACCAGCGGAACCGACGTCGACTGGGTGGTCAAGCTCATCGATGTCTACCCGGACGAGGTTCCCGGAGATGTGGAGATGGGGAGTTATGAATTGCCCGTAGCCATGGACATCATGCGCGGCCGCTATCGAGACGATCCGGCAAAACCTTCAGCCATTCCCTCCGGCAAAGTCATCGGCTACACGCTCAAGCTGCCCAACGCGGATCACGTGTTTTTGCCCGGACATCGCCTCATGGTCCAGGTTCAATCGAGTTGGTTTCCGCTGTACGACCGCAACCCGCAAAGCTTCGTGCCGAATATTTTCTTCGCCAAGCCCGCGGACTATGTCAAGGCCACGCAGCGCGTGTACCACAAACCCGACGCCGCGAGCTACGTCGATCTACCGGTGGCAAGATAAGCTGCGGTGCGCGCCTGAGATACCGATGACGGCCGCGAATTTGCTGGTGTTCGCCTTGGCGCTGGCCGTTGCCGCCGGCTCTCCCGGACCGAGCATCGCGGCGCTGGTGGCGCGGGTTCTCACCGGCGGCTTGCGCGACGTGCTGCCGTTTTTGGCGGCCATGTGGCTGGGCGAAGCGCTCTGGCTCACGTGCGCCGTGGCGGGTCTCGCGGTGGTGGCGCGCACGCTCGGGGTGGTGTTCGTGGCCATCAAGTTCATCGGCGTCGCGTATTTGCTGTTTCTCGCGTGGAAGTTGTGGTTCGCGCCGGCTCAGGTTGCAAAGGACGAGCTGCCGTCGGGCCGGTCGGCGTGGCGCCTTTTCGGCGCGGGACTCGCGGTAACGCTTGGAAATCCGAAGATCATGGTCTTCTATCTGGCGCTGCTGCCGACCATTGTCGACTTGGATCGCGTCGGCACCGCTGCCTGGATGGCGCTGACCGCAGTCACGCTGCTCGTGCTGATGTCGGTTGATTTGGCGTGGGCGCTGCTTGCGGTGCGCGCCCGCCGCTTGCTCACCAGCCGCAAGGCGGTAAAGATCGTCAATCGCACCGGCGCGACCATGATGGCCGGCGCGGCGGCGGTGATCGCCGCGCACTGAAGCTACGCTAACCGAGGAAGGTCTCGCCGATGGCGCGGCGGAATTTTTCGACCCCGAGCGCCAGACGCTGGCCGTAGGTTTCCTTGGCATCCAGGCCGGCAACGTAGGTCATCTGCTCCTTGTTGTCGGTGGCTGCCTCCCACACCGTCTCCGCGATTTGTTCGGCGCTCGAACCTTTCTCGCGGCGCTTCGGATCCATGAAGGTCTTCATGGTTTTCGCGATCGCCGCCGCATAAGCGGGGTGTTGCGTGAGCACCAAGGAACGCGTCGCAAAATCGGTGCGAATCCCGCCCGGTGCGACCGTCTTGACCTTGATGCCGAATTTCCCGAGTTCAAACGCCAGGCTCTCGCTCCAGCCCTCGAGACCCCATTTGGTGGCGTGATAAACGCTATTGAACGGGAAAGTGACCAGGCCGCCAATCGAGGTCGTGGTGATGATGCAGCCCGAACCGCGTTCGCGCATGGCCGGCAAGAACGCCTGTGTCACCCGCATGACGCCGAGTAGATTGGTATTGATCTCAGCGGTCAGTTGCGCATCCGTCGCGGCCTCGAAAGGACCGGCGAGTCCGTAGCCGGCATTGTTGAAAAGCACATCCACCGGGCCGAACTCGAGCGCCCGCTTCGAGGCTTGCGCAATCTGCGCAGGCTGCGTCACATCGAGAGGCAACACCCTCATCCCCGGCACGCCGTGCAGCTCCTGCTCCTTGGATGGGTCGCGCATGGTTGCGATGACCTGCCACCCCTTGCGGGCGAAAAGCAGCGCCGTGGCCCGGCCTAGGCCGGTCGAACTGCCTGTGATGAATATTGTCTGAGCCATGGAATTGCCTCCGGATTCGCTGCATCGCGATATCATCGTGCCGCCGATCAGTTCGTCGCGGTACGCCGATGCGTTCGCATCTTTGGGCGGCGATCTCTTGATCGTGCTTTCCGACGCGGAATTCTGACTGAATTATTGCCGCGTCGGATCGGCGCCGGCGTTGCCCGGCGGGCGAACGGCTTGGCTTGGCGGTAGCGCAAGGCTCATCGCCCGATCGAGCACCGGGTCCACCCCCGCGCGCCAGTCTTTGAAACTCAAAGGGACGACCACGTCCGGGTCGAGCGACTTGACTCGAAGCTCAAAGAAGGAGTTCAGCCAAAAGCATGCTCTCCAATCGTCGCAGGGATGTTGATAATCGTGTTTGCCGGTCTGGTAGACAACGCACAGCGGGTCATGGGGCAGGCAGGCCTGCCCCCCTTCGGAATAAAACTGCAGTCGATCGCCCACCGGCTCGCCAACGATCACGACCCGCTCGCCGCCGGCGTGTTTCACAAAAACCGCGGTGGAAATTCCGGCGGAGAAGGTCGCAGGTCCCGTGAGCACCATGACCCTACCCCCCGGAAGGACCAGTTTTGGCAGCTCGCGCGCAAAGCGATAGGTGTTCATGTAGTCGCCGCCGCCGTCGTAGCGCAGGTCGAAAATCACATTGCAGGGTTGAGACCTGCGTAAGTCATGTTGGGTGGCTGACAAAAAATCCTTGATGCTGTGGCCGCCTTGGTCGACGTTGGATTTCAGCTGAACGAATTGGCTACAGCTTTCCGGCAGGCGCAGACTTCGAAACGCTCGATCAAAATCCGTCAACGAGATTGGCAGGGGGTGATCGGGTTCAAATGCACGCCAGGATGGACCCAGTCCCGCCAAGGGCTCGCTCGACAACCAGCGTTCCGCGGGCACCTTCGGCTCTCTCGCCGGCGGGGCATGGGCGTCCAGCCTTCGGGTGATGGTCGCGCCGGCGGGCGTTTCCAGCGTCCAACTCGAGTGTTGCAAGTCCGGCGCCACGCCGATGCCGAACAACAAGTCCTGCTGCGTCAGATACTGCGAGGCATGCAAGCGTCGCCAGCTTAAGGTGCCGCCGCGCAGTTGCTCGAGTTTACGCATCACCGCATCGATGGATTGACCGTCGATTGCCGTCACTCGGCCACCCAAGAGATCGGCGTTGTTCTCGGTTGCGCGCATGACGTACCAGCCATCGGAAAAAGCGGCCACGCGTACGGGAAGCTCCAAAATTTCGGCACTGGCCGCGTTCTCAACCCGGGAATGACCGTTGTCGGCCAAAGCATCGATCTGCATCAGCAACACGCGAAAATGCGGCGGATCGAGCACCATGCCAAGTGCCTCGAGTGCATCGACGCGTCGATTGGCTTCCGTGCGGCCAGCCGGTGGGAATGAGCGGTCCATTGCGATGAGTAGGCGGAAATAACGGACGTCCTGGCGCTGCGCATCCAGCGCGCTGGCCGGCTGGGGATAGGTTGGTTTCGGAGGCGAAGGGTGAAAGTGAAGCCGCATGGCGCCGAAGAACCCGAGCATGACGATCGCGACCAGCGAGATCACCGTCAAGCCTATGAGGATGATTTTCTTAGCCGCGGATTTCACGTGCTGTTCCTGTTCGCTCCATGGTTAAACAACACCGCTCGGGAGGCAGAGTTACACGGCGCCCCGAATAAAAATCCAGCCCAAGCTCGGTGGCGACTCAGCTCGGGCAGCGAAGGCAACTGGGCTGTCAAAACGCCCATATAACCGGCATAGTGCCGCCACCAGAGCGCTGCGCCGAGAATCGCATCAGTAACACCGCACCGACGGGATTGCCTGCCCGGCATGTCATCGCAGTCGCTTTGGGCAACGCCATCGAGTTCTACGATTTCGTGACCTACGCGTTCTTTGCCGCTCAAATCGGCCGCGCTTTCTTTCCTTCGGACACGCCCGGCACCAGCTTATTGGCATCGCTCGCCACGTTCGGCGCGGGGTTTCTGACGCGTCCTCTCGGCGCGTTGGTCTTGGGCAGGCTCGGCGATCGCATCGGCCGCAAGCCGGCCATGATCGCCTCATTCACCCTGATCGGCGTCGGCGTGACGGGCCTGCCGCTCATACCCACGTACGCGTCCATCGGCATCGCAGCGCCCATCCTCGCGATTTGCTTCCGGCTCATCCAGGGCTTTGCGCTCGGCGGCGAAGTCGGTCCGAGCACCGCGTTCTTGATGGAGGCGGCGCCACCCTTGCGCCGCGGGTTGTATATCTCACTGCAAGCGACCAGCGCCGATGTTGCCGTGATGGTCGCCGGCGCGGCGGGCGTAAGCCTTGCAAGCATCTTGGATCCCGCCGCGCTGGACAGCTGGGGGTGGCGAGTGGCGCTGCTCGCGGGCGCGGTCATCGTTCCCTTCGGTGTGCTGCTGCGCCGGACGCTCGGCGAGACGCTGCAGCCGCTGCACGATCCGCGCGATGCCCCAACCCTACGCAGTTATTCCCGCGTCGCCGCAGCGGGCTTGGCGTTGCTGGCCTCCGGCACCACCACGAGCTACTTGCTCAACTACATGACCACCTATGCCAATTCCACGCTGGGCATGCCGGCGAGAATTGCCTTCGGAGCGACCGCCGTTGTCGGTCTATGCGGCGTCATATGCGATCCATTGGGAGGCTGGCTCTCGGACAAGGTGGGACGCAAGCGCGTGATGATCATCCCCTGGCTGTGCTTGGCGCTTGCGGTCTTTCCGTGCTTCATGTTGCTCGAACGAGTGCGCAGCAGTTCCGCGCTCTACGTCGCGTGCGCGGTCCTGGCCTGCGCTTCGACGCTGTCCGCTTCCGCGTCGCTGATTGCGGTCAACGAATCGCTGCCGCATCGAGTGCGTTCAGGCGCGTTCGGCATCATCTATGCGTTGTCGATTTCCATCTTCGGCGGATCGGCGCAATTCATCGTGGCATGGCTCACGCGCCTGACCGGCAATCCGCTCGCGCCGGCGTGGTACATGATCGGCGGTGTGATCGTCGGGCTGATCGCACAGCAGGTCATACCCGAGAGCGCGCCGATAAAAGTCGGCTCGGATCCGCGGCGACTCATAGGTGCTCGCTCACAGCAATGACTCTATCTTATCTGCATCCGCGGGCGTCGCCGGATTGTAGACGACCATGTTGAGGCTAACTCTTGCGTCGCGCGATGCGAAAAGTCCGCTCACGCCCGCTCCTACTGCGGCGACTGCACAGATGCGTTGGCGAGTGTTGCCTTCCACTCGGCTGGCGACATCAGTGATCGTTTAACCAGCCGCATGCGCATGGATATAAGGCCCGGCTCATCCGGACCGACCGTCTCAACGAGAACCATGTCCCGGTTTGCCTCATCTAACTGCAGCCGACCAAAGTACCGACCGGACGGTGACCAAAGAAGTGCATATTCCGCACAGTTTCGTCCGGGTCCGCACGCTACCGTCGTCTCATACGTTACCGTGACGTCTCCGCTATCCTTGTAGGGAACAGGTTCTTTGAGGTCATCAGACAGCCCCACTAAGTCAAAAGTAAACGTGGTTTTCACGGATTTCAGAAAACGCATTGCATAACCGAGGCTCATAAGCTCGAAATCGTGGAGATGCCAGGGAAAGGAGCTGACGTTGACCCGCTTTGTGACGCCGGGAAACGTCACAACAAATTGACCATTGTGCCGGTCGAGAGTACCGATCCGATCTGAAAGCTGGTCGGGCTTACGAGGCAACTGCCACGCTCTGAATTCCGTCACCGAGAACAGGCTCGTGTCGAAGTCCGCTTCGACCAGAAGTGGATGCGGCTCGTTGCGTAGATGCTTGAGAGCTTGGAGGTTGCCCCGTTTGTCGACGAATAGAGTGATGAGAGCGACCCGCTCCGGGAATCCAATATTCGTCTTCTCATACACCAGAACTGTGTTGGTGGGGACGGACGATGCTTTGAACGCGAATGCGTCCAAGCGCGTCTCTCCACCAACGGCAAAAGCGCATTGCACTGCCATCGCCACGGCAATCCCGAAACGCAACGTGAGCGCGCGCATCTAAAAGTGTGCCCTGAACGACAGACCCACGGTGCGCGGTTTCAGCGTGGTCTGATTCGTGTATGGCATGCTGCTCACCCCTGCACTCGCCCGGCATCGGCCTGCCGGCGCGGCCGGCGGGCGGGGGACGCTGCCGGTCTCGCAGCGGACCTAAGGAGCGCACAAACGAAAAAACCCCCACCGACGTCAAGTCGGTGAGGGTTTCCCTTTTTTCTTTGATAAAAGGCATCAAATTAAGAGCCTGGCAGTGACCTACTTTCACATCGACAAAGTCGACACTAGCATCGGCGCAGAGCGTTTTCACTTCCGAGTTCGAAAAGGGATCGGGTGGTTCCCACTCGCTATGGCCGCCAGGCAAACCGGTCGCAATGGGGGCTAGTCATGTCTAGCCCCCATCACTAATTCGTACAATTTGTTTCGACCCCAGAAGTTATCCAGGATTTGTCGCATTCAAGTCAATTGATTGTCCCATACACGATTCGACGTTAGGCAAATCGCTTGGGTGTTATATGGTCAAGCCTCACGGGCAATTAGTACTGGTTAGCTAAACGCATTACTGCGCGTACACACCCAGCCTATCAACGTCGTAGTCTTCGACGGCCCTTTAGAGACCTTAAAGGTCTAGGGAGATCTAATCTTGGGGGGGGCTTCCCGCTTAGATGCTTTCAGCGGTTATCCCGTCCGTATATAGCTACCCGGCAGTGCCACTGGCGTGACAACCGGAACACCAGAGATACGTTCACTCCGGTCCTCTCGTACTAGGAGCAACTCACCCTCAAATCTCCAACGGCTACGGAAGATAGGGACCGAACTGTCTCACGACGTTCTGAACCCAGCTCGCGTACCACTTTAAATGGCGAACAGCCATACCCTTGGGACCTGCTACAGCCCCAGGATGTGATGAGCCGACATCGAGGTGCCAAACTCCTCCGTCGATGTGGACTCTTGGGAGGAATAAGCCTGTTATCCCCGGAGTACCTTTTATCCGTTGAGCGATGGCCCTTCCATACAGAACCACCGGATCACTATCACCTACTTTCGTACCTGCTCGACATGTCCGTCTCGCAGTTAAGCACCCTTATGCGATTGCACTCTATGCGCGATGACCGACCGCGCTGAGGGTACCTTTGCACTCCTCCGTTACTCTTTGGGAGGAGACCGCCCCAGTCAAACTACCCACCATACACTGTCCCCAACCCGGATTACGGGCCAAGGTTAGAACTGCGAAGTTGTCAGGCTGGTATTTCAAGGTTGCCTCCATGAGAACTAGCGTCCCCACTTCGTAGGCTCCCAGCTATCCTACACAAACAAATTCAAAGTTCAGTGTAAAGCTATAGTAAAGGTTCACGGGGTCTTTCCGTCTTTCCGCAGCTACGCCGCATCTTCACAGCGATTTCAAGTTCACTGAGTCTCGGGTCGAGACAGTGGGGCCAGCGTTACGCCATTCGTGCAGGTCGGAACTTCATGATTTCCACGATTACTCGCGGCATAGACTATACGTTCACCTGACTACGATGATTGATGTGGTCTCATCGCTTTTTTGAGTCAGGGCCGGCGTGTTATGGACTAGCTGTCTAGACCATCTGAGGATCTCATCCCTCAAGTCGTTACGGGGAAACGAGCTGTCTCGAATCTTACCCTCGGTATTGCCCTCGACGCACTTGCACAGACGTCGTTAGGGTTCCACCGATTTGAGCCGGTCATCGGAATAGTGTCGCCACTACCCTGGGCAATGTTACTTACCCGACAAGGAATTTCGCTGAGGTCTGTTAACTCTGCCTGAAGCAGAGCGATGAGATTATTCCACTTTCTCATCCTGCATGTCGCCATGCAGCTCGGACTATATCTTCACCGATGTAGATCGGTGTCTGGCGTGTAGTCTCTGAGGATTCTGATTATTTCAGTGCGTGGCTTCTTGTGATTCATGGTTTCGGCGATTTCGACGATCTCGATCAACCCACTTCTGGTGAGATGAGCGCCCGCCTCCATCAACCTCATACATTCCGCGAACTTCAAGAAGTTGTCTTGCTTGGAGGTTCGCAGCGGATACTGATCAAAGAACGGGATGATGGTCTTCACCAATTCTTCCCGAGCTCGAACACAGTACCGATACAAATGCTCTTTGTGGTTGTCATATCTCTTGTTGATATAGACGTTGCCAACACCAAAGAACTTCATGAGCAGGTGGAGACTTTCGACGCTCGATGCGCCTTGAGTCACCGCAAACTCATGTGCCACTTGGAAGCCGGTTTTGTACCCTCGTCGATTATTTCGATGAGGCTGACGAATAAAGTTGATTGAAAAGCAACCTTCTCCGTCGACGTAACCGGTGATCCAACCGATTTTAATCAGCCTTTCCTGCTGATTTTCCGCAGCTGACGAATTGTCACTGCCGTACGACTCAGGCAAATCCGGTTCGCGGATCTGAACTTCGTTATACAGCGAGTATCGCAGCATTCACGGGGATTCCAGCATATGGCCAAATTTTACTAAGGCAGCTTTTGTTCACCTTAGGACCGTTCTGGTCGTTACACAACACGCAAAATCAACGTGCATGTGGAGTATCGCATTGCGCTTTACTCCTGCATGTCGCCATGCAGTTCGGACTTTATCATCTCCCCGAAAAGGGAGCCTGGCGTAAAGTCTCTGAGGATTCCGGCGAAAGCCGGCCTTTCCTGCTGATTGACTGCACTGAAAGATTGTCACTGCCGTGTAGCACACGACGAGTACTTTCAGATACTCAGTGTTTCCAGCATATAGCCAAGTTTATTTACGTAACTACAACTATAGAAGTTGTCCTAATCATCTAACCCTGAACTCTACATCGTCGACTCGACTCTCTCGTCTACCAATGCCTATAGTTACGGCCGCCGTTTACCGGGGCTTCGATCAAGAGCTTCGCCTTGCGGCTGACCCCATCAATTAACCTTCCGGCACCGGGCAGGCGTCAGACCCTATACATCCACTTTCGTGTTCGCAGAGTCCTGTGTTTTTGGTAAACAGTCGCAGCCCCCGATTATCTGAGACCTCTATCCGCTCAGGGAGTAAATCCCATCACAAACAAAGGCACACCTTCTCCCGAAGTTACGGTGTCAAATTGCAGAGTTCCTTAACCCGAGTTCTCTCAAGCGCCTTAGAGTTTTCCTCTCACCCACCAGTGTCGGTTTGCGGTACGGACGATCATTACCTGAAGCTTAGAGGCTTTTCCTGGAAGCGTGGCGTAGACAACTTCGGTTTCCGAAGAAACCTAGTACTCAGTTCTTGGGGTTGATGAAACTCCGGATTTACCTGGAATCTCCCCCTACAACCTTGAACCGGCAACCAACCCCGGATTGTTTAGCCTTCTCCGTCACCCCATCGCAGTAATGCTCGGTGCAGGAATATTAACCTGCTTTCCATCGACTACACCTTTCGGTCTCGCCTTAGGATCCGACTCACCCTCAGCTGATTAACATAGCTCAGGAAACCTTGGGTTTTCGGCGTGCGGGTTTTTCACCCGCATTAACGTTACTCATGTCAGCATTCGCACTTCTGATACCTCCAGCAAACCTCGCAGTTCACCTTCGCAGGCTTACAGAACGCTCCCCTACCGCTTGACTATCCGAAGATAATCAAACCCATAGCTTCGGTGCTTGGCTTAAGCCCCGTTAAATCTTCCGCGCAGGCCGACTAGACTAGTGAGCTATTACGCTTTCTTTAAAGGATGGCTGCTTCTAAGCCAACCTCCTAGCTGTTTTAGCCTTCCCACATCGTTTACCACTTAGCCAAAACTTTGGGACCTTAGCTGATGGTCTGGGTTATTTCCCTCTTCACGACGGACGTTAGCACCCGCCGTGTGTCTCCCGTGATAACACTCCTGGGTATTCGGAGTTTGCATAGATTTGGTAGAACGGGATGTTCCCCTAGTCTAAACAGTGCTCTACCCCCCAGGGTGAATTGCACGAGGCACTACCTAAATAGCTTTCGGGGAGAACCAGCTATCGCCAGCCTTGATTAGCCTTTCACTCCTATCCACACCTCATCGACGCACTATTGCAACAGTGGTTCGTTCGGGCCTCCGGTAGGTGTTACCCTACTTTCACCCTGGACATGGATAGATCGACTGGCTTCGGGTCTACTCCTAGCGACTGAAACGCCCGATTAAGACTCGGTTTCCCTACGGCTCCCCTATTCGGTTAGCCTTGCCACTAAAAGTAACTCGCTGACCCATTATACAAAAGGTACGCAGTCACCCCTTGCGGGGCTCCCACTGCTTGTACGCACACGGTTTCAGGTTCTATTTCACTCCCCTCTCCGGGGTTCTTTTCGCCTTTCCCTCACGGTACTTGTTCACTATCGGTCGACAGAGAGTATTTAGCCTTAGAGGATGGTCCCCCTATGTTCAGGCAGGATTGCACGTGTCCCGCCCTACTCTTTGTGCTCCATGCGCTTGTTCTTTCATGTACGGGGCTATCACCCGCTATGGCCAGACTTTCCAGACTGTTCCACTAGAACTTACGCAATTATGAGCACTGGGCTGTTCCGCTTTCGCTCGCCACTACTAACGGAATCTCGGTTGATTTCTATTCCTCCGGTTACTGAGATGTTTCAATTCACCGGGTTCGCTCCTTTGACCTATGAATTCAGTCAAAGGTACCTCCTAAGAGGTGGGTTTCCCCATTCGGAAATCTTCGGATCGAAGCATATTTGCCGGCTCCCCGAAGCTTATCGCAGGCTACCACGTCCTTCATCGCCTTCTGTCGCCAAGGCATCCACCATGTGCGCTTATTCACTTGACCATATAACCCCAAGCGATTTGGAGTCATAAAAAAATCCAATCAACTGGTTCTCGAATGCGACATCTCATCCGTAGATTTAAAGATGACATCTACGTTTGAGCGTCAAAACAAATTGCCGAATTTTTAAAGAACACACACGAGTCCCGCGACTCGCATGCCATGAGTCATGCAGCAGATGCGCCGCTGCATGACTCATGACACGCTGTGATCGAATAGTTGGTGGAGCCAGTCGGGATCGAACCGACGACCTTCGCGTTGCAAACGCGACGCTCTCCCAGCTGAGCTATGGCCCCTAGTATATGGGCCGAAATCGTCGAGACGATTTCGGCGGACATCACACCGTGGCCCGCGGACAAAAGGCGTGACTTTTGTCCGCTACGTCGTGCCAGGGCCAAAAGTCGCCTGCGGCGCTTTTGGCACGGCACCTGAAAGGCGCGACTTTCAGGCGCCTGGCTTGAACCTGATGCTCGACGCTTTGGACCCGTACTCAGTATGGTGGGTCTGGGAGGAGTTGAACCT
>CAWDAU010000005.1:0-1497500 GCA_963800385.1 uncultured Gammaproteobacteria bacterium | reverse complement strand
TTCTGGATTTCGGCGCAGGCCCCTCCGGCGCGATCATGGCCAATAACGATGCTTGGCTCAAAGATCTGCAATACATCGACTTTCTTCGCGATGTAGGCCGGCACTTCACGATCAACCGCATGCTGACCATGGACAGCGTCAAGCTGCGACTGGAGCGCGAGCAGCCGCTGACGTTTCTCGAATTCAATTACATGATCATGCAGGGCTACGATTTCGTGGAGCTCAACAAGCGCTACGGATGTACGTTGCAGATGGGCGGCAGCGATCAATGGGGCAACATCGTGCAGGGCGTGGAACTCGGGCGGCGCATGAGCGACGCGCAGTTGTTCGGTCTGACCTCGCCGCTGATTACCACGTCCTCAGGCGCGAAAATGGGCAAGACCGCGAGCGGCGCCGTGTGGCTGAACCCGAATCGCCTATCGCCCTACGACTATTGGCAGTTTTGGCGCAACACCGAGGACGGCGACGTGGGCCGGTTTTTGCGCCTGTTTACCGACTTGCCGCTGCAGGAAATTACGCGGCTCGAAAGCCTCGAGGATGCGGAAATCAATGTGGCGAAGGAAATCCTCGCCACGGAGGCCACCCGCCTGTGCCACGGTGAAGCTACCGCCGCCGAAGCCGCCGCCACTGCCGCACGCGCCTTTGCGGGCGGCGCTGCCGAGGGCCTGCCCACCTTCCTGCTGAAGCCCGGCGAACCCGCGATGATCGTCGACGTCGCGATTGCCCTCGGCATGGCAGCCTCCAAGAGCGAGGCGCGCCGCCTGATCGACCAAGGCGGCGTGCGCCTGAACGATCAAACGGTGACGGGCGCGGCGGCCAAGGTGACCGATGCGGACTTGGGGCCAGCGGTTCGGCGCGCCTCAGCGTCGGGAAGAAGCGCCACGGCGTGATTCGGCGAGCCTGAGCGCGGCGCCGCGGCCGCACGATTGACCCCACCGGGAGCGACAGATAGCCTACGAAGTCATCTCGTAAGGATAGCTGGTGCTCCGCAACATTTTCGGAATCGGGAAAAATTCTCCGCGAATCAGGATATTAGCGACTGGCGCGCTGGCTTGCACCGCGCTGGGCGCGCTGGTTTTCATAGGCTTTCATGTCGCGCGCCCTGACACGACTGCCGCTATCGCCGCACAGTCATCCGCTCCCGGCGACGCGCCGCCAGCGGCGGCCCCCGCCCCGGCCGCGCCGCCCGCGATCGTGCCGCAGCAGGCCAGCGTTGCCTCGATCATCGAAGTCGTCGTCGGCAGAAACGATACGCTCGACGCGATTTTTCGGCGCATGGCGCTCAACAAGTCCGACCTCGCGGCGATCCGCAATCTGCCGGGCATCCGCCAGAGCTTGGACTTCCTGAGGCCGGGCGATTCGATCAAGCTCACGCACACCGACGGCGACATCAGAGAGCTCACCCGCAAGGTGAGCGAGACGCAAACACTCGACGTCGTGCGCCAAGACAGCGGCTTCGAGGCGAAGATGATCGACAATCCGGTACAGCTACGCGCGCGCACCGCGCGGGCCACCATCGATTCATCTCTGTTCCAAGCTGCCGGCGCGGCCGACATCTCGGACACGGTGGCGCTCAAGCTTGCCAACGTCTTTGCCTGGGACATCGACTTCGTGCTCGACATCCGCGAAGGCGACCGATTCACCGCGGTGTACGAGCAAATCTTCCAGGACGGAAAATATCTTCGCGACGGCGAATTGCTGGCCGCCGAGTTCGTGAACCATGGCAAGGTGTATCGCGCGGTGCGGTTCGTCGGCGAAAACGGCCATGCGGGTTACTACACACCGGCCGGCTTGGCGATGCGCAAAGCGTTCCTGCGGGCGCCGCTCGAATTCACCCGCGTCAGTTCCGCATTCAATCCGCATCGCCGTCACCCGATTTTGAATCTGATTCGAGGGCACATGGGCACCGACTACGCGGCCCCCATCGGCACTCCGGTGCACGCGGCCGGCGAAGGCCGTGTCAGTTTCTTGGGCCAGCGCGGCGGCTACGGCAATGCCATCGTGCTTGCGCACGGAGCCAATATCTCGACCCTCTATGGTCACATGTCGCGCTTCGCGCGCAACATTCATGTAGGGACGCGCGTGCAGCAGGGCGACGTCATCGGCTATGTAGGAATGAGCGGATTGGCCACGGGTCCTCACTTGCACTACGAATATCTGACGAACGGCGTGCACCGCAATCCTCAAACGGTGCAGTTGCCCGGAGCCGAACCGCTGCGCGCGCAGGATTTGCAAAGATTTCGCGAACTGGCGGCGCCGCTGCTCGCCGATCTCGCCCCGGCGCAGCCGCCCGCCGCCGTTGCAGCCGTTGCAGCTTCGCCGGGCGCGGCGCCGGCCGCCGGCCCCGCGAGTCCGGTTGCGCCGGGCGCGGCCGAGCCGCGCTCCAAAGCCAGCGTCGATTGACCGGCCGCGCCATGGGAATTTATCTCGGCATGATTTCCGGAACCAGCATGGACGCCATCGATGCGGCCTTGGTGGATTTCGACGTGGCGCCGCTCTCCATCATTGCCACCAGCGCCACTCCGTTTGAACCCGAGCTCAAGCGCAGGATCTCCGCGCTCATCGATCGCGCCGACCAGGTTGAACTCGACGAGGTTGGACAGATCGACGTCGAGATCGGCATGGCGTTCGCTCAGGCGGCACTGGCGTTGATGCAAACCGCGGGCGTCGGCGCGGAAAGTGTCGCCGCCATCGGCAGTCACGGGCAGACGCTGCGCCACCGTCCGGACCTGGAAGTGCCTTTTACGTGGCAGATCGGCGATCCCAATACTCTCGCCGAGATGACCGGCGTGTCGGTGGTCGCGGATTTCCGCCGGCGCGATGTGGCGGCTGGCGGCCAAGGCGCGCCCCTGTTGCCCGTGTTTCACGATCAGGTATTTCGCAGCGTCGAGGAAGACCGGGTCATTGCCAATTTAGGCGGCATCGCGAACATCACCATTCTGACTCGGGGCAGCAGCGTCACCGGCTTTGATACCGGCCCGGCGAATCGCCTGCTCGACGCCTGGATTGCGCGCCACTTGGGCAAGGATTTCGATGCCGACGGCGCTTGGGCCGCATCCGGCCAGGTCGATGAGACGCTGCTGCATGAATTGCTGGACGAGCCGTTCCTGCGGCTGGCGCCGCCCAAGAGCACCGGGCGCGAACTGTTCAACCTGCCCTGGCTCGAGAACAGACTCGGCTTGTTCTCCCGCGCGCCGCGCGATGTTCAGGCCACCCTGCGCCAGTACACCGCATGTACCCTGGCCGCCGCAGTGCGCCAATATGCGCCGGGCGCGGCGCTGTATGTTTGCGGAGGGGGAGCACACAACTTGGGGTTGCTCAATGCCATCGCTGCATTGATCGCCCCTAACCGCGTCGCGAGCACCGCAGCGCTTGGGCTGGATCCGGACTATGTCGAAGCAGTCGCCTTTGCCTGGTTTGCCAAGCGCACGCTCGAGGGTTTGACCTCGAGCGCGGGCAGCGTCACCGGCGCCAAGGGCGCACGCATTTTGGGCGGCGTGTACCGCTACGCTTGAAGAGCACATGAACGATACCGACCTTCAAGTTCCGCAGCTGTACTTCAACCGCGAACTCTCGTTTCTGGAATTCAATCAGCGGGTGTTGGATCAAGCCAAGGACCCCAGCATTCCAATTCTCGAGCGGGTCCGATTCTTGTGCATCTCCTGCGCCATTCTCGACGAGTTCTTCGAGATTCGCGTCGCCAGCCTCAAGGAGCTGCTGGAAGCCGGCGCGGTTCAAGCGGGCCCCGACGGGTTGTCCGTGCCTGAGCAATTGAAGGCCATCCGCGTGCACGCGGTGCGCCTGGTCGACGAGCAATACGAAGTGTTGAACGATGTGCTCATGCCGGAGCTCGCGGAGCACGGCATTATTTTCGTGGAGCCGGAAACCTGGACCCCGGCGCAAGCGGCCTGGATCAAGGATTATTTCACCCGCGAAGTGGAGCCGGTGTTGAGCCCCCTGGCGCTCGACCCGGCGCGGCCCTTTCCGAAAATTCTCAACAAGAGCTTGAATTTCGCGATCGTGGTGGAGGGCGAAGACGGTTTCGGACGCAACAGCGGCCTCGCCGTGGTACAAGCGCCGCGCTCGCTGCCGCGGCTGATCCGGCTGCCCGATGAGCTCGGCAGCCGCAACTTCGTCTTCTTGGGAACGATTGTCGAGGCGTTCGTATCGACGCTGTTTGCGGGCATGCAAATGCGCGGCTGCTACCAGTTCCGCGTCACGCGCAACAGCGACTTGTTCGTCGAGCAGGAAGAAGTCGATGACTTGCTGCGTGCGGTCGAGGGCGAATTGGCTTCGCGGCGCTACGGCGATGCCGTGCGCTTGGAGACCGCTTACGATTGTCCGGAGGAAATTCTCGCCTACTTGCTGGAGCAATTCGCGCTCACGCCGGACGATCTCTACAAGGTATCCGGACCGGTAAACATGAACCGGCTCATGGCGCTCTATGATCTGGTGGATCGCGCCGAACTGAAATATTCAGCCTTCACGCCCAGCATCCCGGAACGGCTGCGCGGCGGCGGCGACCCGTTCTCCATCTTGCGCGCCGGCGATGTGCTGCTGCATCACCCGTTCCAGGGATTCGGGCCGGTCACCGATTTCATCCGGCAGGCGGCGAACGACCCTCAGGTGCTGGCGATCAAGCAAACCCTGTATCGGGTGGGTAACGACTCGGCCATTGTCGCGGCGCTGGTCGAAGCCGCCGCGGCGGGCAAGGACGTCACGGTGATCATCGAGCTGCGGGCGCGTTTCGACGAAGAGGCGAATATCGAGCTGGCCACCAAGCTGCAGGAAGCCGGTGCGCACGTCATGTATGGGGTATTCGGCTTCAAGACGCATGCAAAACTGGTCATGGTCGTGCGGCGCGAGGAGAAGGGCCTGCGCCGCTATTGCCACCTGGGCACCGGCAATTACCACACCAAGACCGCGCGGCTGTACACCGACTACGGCCTCATGACCGCCGATGAAGCCATTGGCGAAGATATCCACGAGATTTTCCTGCAGCTCACCGGCCTCACGCAGGTCCCGAAGCTGCGCAAGCTGTTGCATGCGCCCTTCAGCCTGCACCAGGCGCTGTTGGCGAAAATCGCCCGCGAGGCCGAGCATGCGCGGGCCGGCAAACCGGCGCGCATCATCGCAAAGCTCAATGCATTGACCGAGCAGACCGTCATTCAGGCGCTGTACCGCGCCTCGCGCGCCGGCGTCGACATCGACCTCATCATCCGCGGCGTGTGCTGCCTCAAGCCGGGCGTCCGCGGGGTTTCCGATCGCATCAAGGTACGCTCCATCGTCGGCCGCTTTCTCGAGCATTCGCGGGTTTATTATTTTGAGAATGCGGGAGCACGCGAAGTCTTTTGCGGCAGCGCCGACTGGATGGACCGCAATTTGTTCCGCCGGATCGAGATTGCCTTTCCGATCGAAGACCCCGAGTTGAGCGCGCGGGTCGCCGATGACTTGCAACTGTACCTGGAAGACGACATGCAGGCCTGGACGCTGGCCGTGGATGGGCACTATTCGCGCGCCGCGGGCGAGAAGAAAATCTCGGCGCAGGCGCGCTTGATGAATCTGTACGACGAGCGGGTCGCCTTGACCGAGGGCTAAACGATGCTCAGGCGAAAGCCGGCCTCTTTCAGATAGGCGCGCTCCTGCTCGAGATCCTCGAGCGTGAGCGGGTGTTCCTTGATCCAGCGCTGCGGCAATTCCAGTGTGATGTTGCGGCTCTTGACGGTCAAATGCACTTCCGGCAGCGGCTGCGGACTGCGGCCCCGGTGCAAGAGAACCGCGAGCCGCAGGATCACGATCAAATACTCCGCCAGACGATCCCAGGGGGGCAACAGATCCTCGAGCGACTGGACCGACAACTGGCGGCGGTGCCCGCCCACCAGCGCCGCGAGCAGCAACTGTTCTTCGCGCGGAAATCCCGGCATGTCGGCGTGTTCGAGCAGGTAGGCGCTGTGGCGGTGATATTTGGAGTGGGCGATGTCGAGTCCCGTTTCGTGCAGCCGCGCGGCCCAGCGCAGCACCGACTCCGCCAGGGGATCCTCCAGCCCCCAATCGTTTTCGACCTGCTCGAGCAGGCCCACGGCGGTGGCCTCGACGCGGTCGGCCTGCAGCTCGTCGATGTGGTAGCGCTTTTCCATCGCCCGCACGCTGCGAACGCGCGCATCTTCGTTGGTGAAGCGGCCCATGAGATCGTAGAGCAGCCCTTCGCGCATCGCGCCTTCGGCCACGCGGACCCTGTCGATGCCGAAGTTCTCGACCACTTCCAACAAAATCGCCAGTCCCGCCGGAAACACCGGCGCGCGCTCCGCATCCACATCGGCCAGATCGAGCTCATCCACATGCCCCGCGGCAATGACGCGCTCCGCAAGGGCGTTCAAGTTGTCGAGCGTGACGTGCGGCGAATCGGGATTCAGGCGGTGCAATACGTCGCTGATGACGCGCACGGTGCCTGAACTGCCGAACACCTGCAGCCATCCCATTTTCCGATAGGCTTCTTGCACCGGCTCCAGTTCCAGCCTTACCGCCGTGCGCGCTCGTTCCAGGCGCTTCGCGGAGATTCTGCCATCGTCGAAATAACTGGCGCTCAGGCCCACGCAGCCCACGGACAAGCTCTCGAGCAAGAGCGGATCGAAACCCTCGCCGATGACGATTTCGGTCGAACCCCCGCCGATGTCGATGACCAAGCGCTTGTCCGGGCTCATCGGACTCGTGTGCGCGACGCCGGAGTAAATCAGGCGCGCCTCTTCCAACCCGGAGATGATTTCGATGGGGTGCCCCAGCGCGGCGCGGGCGCGCTCCAAGAACCATCGCTTGCGCTTGGCGCGGCGCAAGGCATTCGTGCCCACCACGCGCACGCTGTCCGCGCGCATCGCGCGCAAACGCTGGCCGAATCTTTCGAGGCAGCGCAGGGCGCGCTCGGTCGCGGTATCGTCGAGCCGGCCGCTGTCGCCCATGCCGGCGGCCAATCGAACCATTTCGCGCAACCGGTCGAGGATGACGAGCTGGCCGTGCGAATAACGCGCGACAACCATGTGGAAGCTGTTGGAGCCCAGATCGACGGCGGCGAGCACGTCGGGCACGACCCTACCGCCGCTCATCTAGGCGTTCAACATTGAGGTGCGAGGCTCCCTAAGCCGCGAATGAAGACCCGCAGCCGCAGGTGGTTTTCGCGTTTGGATTGCGAATCACGAACTGGGCGCCCTGCAGATCCTCCTTGTAGTCGATCTCCGCGCCCATCAGATATTGCGCGCTCATCGGATCAACCAGCAGTTGAACGCCATGCTTCTCGACGCAAAAGTCGCCGTCCTCGATTTTCTCGTCGAAAGTGAAGCCGTATTGAAAACCGGAACAGCCGCCGCCCGAAACGAACACGCGCAATTTCAGGTTGGGATTCGCCTCTTCGCGGATCAGTTCGCCGACCTTGCCGGCCGCCGCATCGGTAAAGATCAGCACATCCGGCATTTGCGGGCCGGCAGCGGAGACAGATCGATTCGGAGGTTGTGCTCATAGTATGCATTCTACAGGTCGGCCGCCGGCCGATCAAAGCTACGCGCCCTCTTTGCGACTTGCGTCCGCGGCAGCGGCCGAATCGCCCGCCCCGGGCCCCGCCTTGATGCGGTGGATCAACTTCCCATTGATTTGGGCGCCAACGGCGGTTTCAATGGTGGTGTACTGAACGCTGCCGAGAACCCGGGCTTTCGGACCCATTTCGACGCGATCGCCGGCCTCGATGTCGCCTTTCACCAGGCCGTTCAGCACGATATTGGTGACCACGACCGAGCCCTCGATGCATCCCTGTTCGCTCACCGACAGCGTGGCGCCGCTGTCCACCTCACTTTTGACATTGCCGTTGATGTAGCCGTCGAGATGAAATCCGCCGACGAACTCGACATCGCCGTTGATCCGGGTCTTCGCGCCGATCAGCGTGTCGATTTCTGCTTTCTTATTCGGTTTCGGTTTGAACATCTGCTTCCCCTTTGCCCGGAATATCGCCGTTCGCTTCCGTTTCCACCGACATTCCCTGCGCCTTCCACACGAAGGCCTGCCGGAAACTATGATTGGCGTCGCTTGCCGCTATGAATCTCGACACCCACGCGCGTCGGTTCGAATCCCGCCGGCAATTCTATCGGCTCGTTGTACTCCTGAAAGTACTTGAAGGAGTATGCCAGGCTGACGCGATGGTTAGGCGAGACTTGCGCATAGCTCAAAGAGAGCGGCTTGCCGCCCAGCAGGCCGTCGAGCGTGACGGCGGCGTTGCCCACGACCTCTTTGTCCGGTTTTCCGCTCTGGATAAGCACGAACTTCAAGTGGTACTGGCCGGCAGGTCCGTCCGGCACGATTTGCATCTGCTGCACTTTGACGTGAATCAGCGACTCAGGCTGCACCAGCCCGCGGTAGAAGGACAGATCTTGGTTGAGCCGCGCGATCTGGCTCTGCATGTCGCCGAGACTTCGTTCTACTTGCGCGTAGCCTTCCCGATCCACGCGTCGGGCGGTTTCCGCCGCTTCGAGCTGGCGCCGCTGATTTTCGTTCTCCGACTCGAGCGTGCGAATGCGCCGGCTGGCCGACAGTGATCCGCGCACCGAATCGACCACTCGAAAACCCGCGTCGTAGCGTCCCAGTTCGAACGCCGCGTAAAGGATGGCCGCGGCGAGCAGCAGCCCGACCGTCCACAGCGCCGCAAGGCGCTTTGGCGAGTGCGGCCGGACCACCAATTTGCTGAATGAATCGGCCATTCTTAGCTACGCCGCCGCCTCTGATGCAAGCGAATCTCATTATACGAAGCCGCGACCCCTAAGACAGCGCCCCAGTTATCATCTATTCTCGCCATCATGCTGTGGCTCAAAGCATTCCACGTCATCTCAGTCGTTACCTGGTTCGCCGGCCTGTTCTATTTGCCGCGGCTCTATGTCTATCATGCGCAAGCGACGGATTCGATCGGCCTGCAGCGCTTCGACATCATGGAGCGGCGCTTGTTCGCGATCATGACCATCGGCGCGTCGGCCAGCCTGGTTTTCGGCGGCTTGATGCTGATCGAATCTCCTGGATATCTGCAGATGACGTGGCTCAAGGTGAAGCTGCTGTTCGTGGCATTGCTGGTTGCCTACCACGCGTACTGCTACAAATTGCTGCGGGATTTTGCCGCGCGGCGCAACACCCGCAGCGCCAAGTGGCTGCGCGGCTTCAACGAATTGCCTGCGCTGCTCTTGATGATCATCGTCATTCTTGCGGTGGTCAAACCGTTCTGAGCCTCAAGAGGCCGCCTGGATTTGCGGCCACCAGTCCGGATACGGCGGCAGGCCGTCGGCGAACATGTACTTGCCGAGAGTCTGCAGGGCCCGCACGTAAACGCGCCGCTTGAAATACACCACCTCGCGCACCGGCGTCCAATAATCGGTCCAGCGCCAGCGATCGAATTCCGGCTGGTTGGTGAGGTCGAAGCGCAATTTCGACTCCTCGCCGATGAGCTTCAGCAGATACCAACGCTGCTTTTGGCCGATGCAGCGATCGCGTACGTACTGGCGAGGCAGGCGGTACCGCAGCCAGCCTTGCGTCGATCCCATGATCTCCACATCCTGACGCTCGAGGCCTATTTCCTCCCGCAGCTCGCGATACAACGCTTCTTCCACCGGTTCGCCGCGATTCACGCCGCCTTGCGGAAATTGCCAGCCCCGGCCGCCGACGCGGCCGCCCAAAAAAAGTTCTCCGGCGCCGCGCGTCAAGACAATGCCCACGTTGGCGCGGAATCCGTCCCTGTCGATGGTATCGGTTTGCGGGGACATGCTATCCGGCTCCGACTTGAACTCGATTTCTGCCCATTGCCTTGGCGCGATAGAGCGCGGCGTCGGCGTCGGCGATCAAGCGGTCGGCCACCGCCTTGAGATCGGCTTCGTCGCGCCCCGGCGAAACCGCCGCAACGCCCACGGACACGGTCAGGCCGCGCGAAACCTGCGAGTTCAGCGCAAAGGGCACTGCGGCGATCACCTCGCGGATGCGTTCCGCCAGTATCGCTGCATCGGCCGGCGTGGCTTCGGGCAGGAGTATCGCCAGCTCATCGCCGCCGAAGCGCGCCGCGGTATCCATATTGCGGATTTGCGCCTCGATGCGATGCGCAACCTCTTTGAGGGCATTGTCGCCCGCGAGGTGTCCATAGCCGTCATTGATGCCTTTGAATTTATCGATGTCGATCATCAGGCAGGCGATCGTGCCGCCGCGCCGCTGCGCGCGCGCCAGCTCTTCTTTCAAGCGCTGCTGCAGGTAGCGCCGATTGTGCCAACCGGTCAGGAAATCGGTGATGCCGGCGCGCAGCAAGCGCGCCCGGTTCACGGCATTTTCAATGCAAACGGCCGCGACCGCGCCCAAATGCGCGAGAAAATCCGTGCCGTGGTGGCGCGTGAAGCGCGTGGCATCGCGGCTGCCGAAGCACAATGCGCCGGTCGCGCGGTCTTTGCGCGGCAGCGGCACCAGCGCGGCGCTTTTGAGATTCATCATTCCCGGAAACAGCAGATGATGATCGGCGCCTACATAAGGGCCCAGCCACGGCTTGTGCAGCACGGCGAGCTGCGGCGCCAATCCGACCAGCGAATCGACGAAGAAAATATGCTTGAACTCTTCCGGTCGATCGCCGCCCGCGACCAACAGATGCCGCACCTCGTGCTGCGGATCGAGCAACACGACGCTGACCGCATCGAGAGCGTAGGACTCCCGCAAGCCGTCCACCATGGCGTGCAGCAATTGCGCCAGGCTGTCGGCGCGCAGCAACGTCAACTCGCGCGCTTGAGTGCGCTTCAAGATGGTCTCGTTGGCGGAAGCCTCGGCGGTCATTTCCGCGAGACGCTTGCGCAAGTCCTCGATCTCCCTATCCGTGTCGGTCAACTCAGGCATGCCCATCCCTCAAACCGCGCGTGCGGCCGCGCGCACATCCAAGTAGGCTCTACCGCGGCTCATGATTGCCGTGAACTCCTGCGCATTCTTGGTTTTCACCGCCGCGACCAGGCGATCAACCGCCTTTTGCAGCGCCAGCAGCGACTCGCCGCCGTAGTCATTCGAGCTTTGAATCTCGAAATAGAGTTCGGGACTTTCGGCGGCGACGCGGCTCGCCACTTCCAGCTGCGAATCGAAGGTCGTGCTCGATAACTGCGCCAAGCGCGGCGCCGCTTCGCCGCTGTCGGCCAGGGCCGTGAAAAACGCGATATTGAGGGCATGCGAGAGGCCGAGCACGTAGGCGATCAAGCGATCGTGCTCGTCCAGATCCATGACCACCCTTTCAGCCATGGTCGGGGCGAACAACTCCTGAGCTTGCGCCAGGGCATCCTTGTCGCCTAGATCGATGAAAATCACGTGCCGGCCCGACAGCAGCTCGGTATCCGGTCCGAACATCGGATGCACCGAGGTGACACGGCAACCGGCGTCGACCAGCGCCCTAAGTCCGGTCCGCAGCGGCGTTTTCAGCGAGCCCAAGTCGAACACCAGTCCGCGCGGCCGGCGCCGCGCAAGCACCTGCAGCAATTCGGCGGTCGCGGACAAGGGGGTCGCCAACACGATGAGATCGAAGTCCAAGGGGTCGGTCTGCCAGTCATCCACCCTATCGAACCCCGGCGAGGCACCCCTGGGGTCGGCGATGGCGACTCGAAACCCTTGGGAGGCCAAAAACTCCGCGAACCAGCCTCCCATCTTGCCGTGACCGCCGATGACCAGGGCGCGTTTGCCGCTGCCATGGGCCTGAGCCGCTACGCGGGCCTGTTCCTGCGTTGCGAGCGAGGACTGAATGAGCTGCCTCAACAGGGATTCGGCCAGATCGGGCGAGATCTGCAAGCGCTCGGCCGTGTTGCGGCCGCGCAAAATGACCTCCCGCTCGCGGCCGAAGTCCCGGGTCGCACGTCCAGTGGCCCGCTTGACGGCCGCCACCTGCTCGCTCAAAGCCTGGCGCCGGGCCACCAATGCCAACAACTGACCGTCGAGGTCAGTCAGTGCCGTTCGTAATTCATCCAGATTCATATTAAAGAAAGCCCCTAAGATTCTATCGGCACGGCTACCATTCTCTAATGAGCAGCAGCAAAAAGACATTTTGGACCGAAACCCTCCCCGACCCCCTGCCGGCGAATCCGCTCGAGCTGGCCGCCGAGTGGCTGGCCGAAGCGCAGCGCGAGGCCGCGCAGCCCAACCCGGACTCCATGGTCTTGGCGACGGTCGACAGCCGCGGCCATCCGTCCGCCCGGGTGGTGCTCTGTAAAGAGATCGCGGCGCAACACGGCTATATACTCTTCTACACCAATTACGGCTCACGCAAGGGCGGCGAACTTGCCGCCAATCCGCGGGCGGCGGCGGTATTTCATTGGGACCACTTGCACCGGCAACTGCGCGTGGAGGGCCGGGTGGAAGCGCTCTCCGATGCCGAAAACGATGCCTACTTCAGTACGCGGGTCTGGCAGAAGCAGTTGGGTGCGTGGGCCAGCCGGCAAAGCCAGCCGGTGGAATCGCGCAAAGCCTTGGTCGCAGCGGTGGCCGAGGAGGCGCGCCGCTTCGGCATTCCTTACGAGGGTCCCGGCTTCCAGGAACCGGAAAGCATCGCCGTTTCCGTGCCGCGGCCGCCCCATTGGGGCGGGTACCGCCTCTATGCCGATGCGGTTGAACTCTGGGTTGAGGGCGAATACCGCATTCACGACCGCGCGCGCTTCACGCGGCCGCTCCAGGCATCCCGCGAGAATCCCGGCTTGCGTTGGGCTTCCACCCGGTTGCAGCCGTAGACTTAAGCAGCCGCCGCGCGCTGTATACTGGTTTTTTTCTGAGCTGGTAGCATGGCTGAGCGTTCATTCGCCAAAGAAGTGCAGTCGCTGCGCCTGAGTGCGGGCGCCGAGTTCGAAGGGGAAGGCATTCTCGCGGTGACCAAGGCGCTGCTGCAATCCGGCGTCGGATATGTGGGCGGCTACCAAGGTGCGCCGATTTCGCACCTCATGGATGTGCTGTCGGACGCCAGCGTGATCTTGGGCGAGCTCGGCGTGCGGTTCGAATCTTCGGCGAGCGAAGCAACCGCAGCGGCCATGCTTGCCGCGTCGGTCAACTATCCGATCCGCGGCGCCGTGACGTGGAAGTCCACTGTCGGCACCAACGTCGCCTCCGATGCACTCTCCAATCTCGCCTCGGCCGGAGTGATCGGCGGCGCGCTGATCGTGCTCGGTGAAGATTACGGCGAGGGCGCGAGCATCATGCAGGAACGCACGCATGCCTTCGCCATGAAGTCACAGATGTGGCTGCTCGATCCGCGGCCGAATCTACCCTCCATCGTGCAGGCGGTGGAACAGGGCTTCGAGCTCTCCGAAGCAAGCAGCACGCCCGTCATGCTGATGCTGCGGATCCGCGCGTGTCACGTGGTCGGGCAATTTCGCGCCAAGGACAATCGCCGGCCGCCGTTCACCCTGCAGCAAGCGATGAACAATCCGGTGCGCGCATTCGAGCGCATCATTCTGCCGCCATCGACCTATGCGCAAGAGCGGGCAAAGATCGAACAGCGCTGGCCCGCCGCGGTCAAGTTCATCAAAGAACGCAAGCTCAACGAGTTCTTGGGAGATAACGCGGCTTGCGACGTCGGCATCGTGCTGCAAGGCGGTTTGTACAATACCGTGCTGCGCGCGCTCGAGCGCTTAGGGTTGGCCGACGTGTTCGGTGAATCCAAGATTCCGCTCTACGTCTTGAACGTGACTTATCCGCTCGTACCGGATGAATTCGCCCGCTTCGCGCAGGGCAAGAAGGCCATTCTGATCGTTGAGGAAGGCCAGCCGGAGTTCATCGAGCAGGCGGCCAGCCTATTTCTGCGTCAAGCGGACTTACAGACGCGCATCGTCGGCAAAGGCCCGCTGCCCATGGCGGGCGAATATACCGGCGCCGTGGTCATCGCGGGCCTGCGCAAGTTCTTGGCGGAGTTCGGCCGCCTGCCCGCGGCGGACATTCCCTTGCTGCCGGCCGCCATGCTGGCGCGCAACGTGCCGCTGCGTCCGTCGGGATTGTGCACGGGATGCCCGGAGCGGCCGCTGTTTGCATCCATGAAGCTGCTCGCGCGCGAATTGGGGCCGATGCATGTCAGCGCGGACATCGGCTGCCATTCTTTTTCCACTTTACCGCCATTCGATCTGGGCGGAAGCATCATGGGCTACGGCTTGGGGGCGGCCGGCGGCGCATCGTTCAACGTACCCAACCCGCGCCGTGCGCTGTCCATGATGGGCGACGGCGGTTTCTGGCACAACGGTCTGACCAGCGGCATCGGCAATGCCGTCTTCAATCGGCATGACGGCGTGACCATCATCGTCGATAACGGCTACTCGGCAGCGACCGGGGGACAATACATCCCCTCCTCGTCGGCCGAGATCAAGGGCCGGCTCGCCAGAAACCGCATCGAGACCGCGGTACGCGGCGTGGGTGTTGAATGGGTTCGCACCATCCGCACCTACGACATGAAGCAGACCATGGGGGTACTGCGCGAAGCGCTGCTCACCAAGTTCACCGGACCGAAAATCGTCATCGCGGAAGGCGAGTGTCAATTGAATCGTCAACGGCGGGTCGCACCGGCCATCAAGAAGTTGATCGGCGATGGCGAGCGCGTCGTCCGAGAGCGCTTCGGCATCGATTCCGATGTCTGCACCGGCGATCATTCCTGCATCCGGTTATCCGGCTGTCCTTCCCTCACCGTGAAGACGAATCCCGATCCCCTGCGGCGGGATCCGGTTGCCTATGTCGATAACAGCTGCGTGGGCTGCGGCGTTTGCGGCGAGGTGGCGCACGCCGCCGTGCTGTGCCCGTCATTCTATCGGGCCGATGTCATCGTGAACCCGACCGCATGGGATCGCTTCAAAGCACGGCTACGCATCGCCGTCATTCGAATACTGGCTTGAAGCGCTCACGGCCCATAACTTTGACGATTGCTGCCCTCGGTGGCCAAGGCGGCGGCGTCGTGACCGATTGGCTCGTCTTGGCGGCGCGGCGCGCGGGTCATTTCGTGCAGGCAACGTCTGTTCCCGGCGTTGCGCAGCGCACCGGCGCGACCATCTACTACTTGGAGTTCTTTCCCAGGAGCGATGCGCCCGAGGGCCGCGCGCCGATCATGGCTCTGATGCCGAATCCCGGCGACGTGGACATTGTGGTCGCCTCGGAATGGATGGAAGCCGGCCGAGCCATCAATCGCGGCTTGGTCACCCAGGAGCGCACCACGCTCATCGCCTCCACGCATCGGGATTACACCATCGGCGAAAAAATAGCGCTCGGCGAGGGACGGGCGAGCTCGCGCGAATTGTTCGAGACCGCATCGGCGGCGGCGGCGAAGCTGATCGCATTCGACATGGTCAAGGTGGCTGACGGCGCGGGCGGCCGCATCAGTGCCGTGATACTCGGCAGCATTGCGGGTGCCGGCGTGCTGCCGTGGGGAATCGAGGAGTTTCAGCATGCCATCAAGGAATCCGGCGTCGGCGTCGAGACCAGCCTGGCGGCGTTCGAAGCAGGGCGCCTGGCGGCGATCGCGGCGTCCGCCCGGCCGCTGACGCCGCAAGAGTGGCCCGAGCATCGCGCAACGATCGACTCTTCGGGTTACACCCTGCAAGCGGTATCGGCGCAGTTACGGCACAGGATCGAAAATCAATTCCCCGCGGCGCTCTCCGAGTTGCTTGGAATGGCGGCGGCTCGGCTGTGCGACTACCAGGACGACGCCTATGCCGGTCTGTTTTTGGATCGGATCGAGCGCATTGCCGCGATCGACGCATCGGCATCCGATGATGCCAAATTGACCGCCGCCACGGCGCGCTCTTTGGCATTGTGGATGAGCTTCGAGGACGTGATGCGCGTGGCACAGATCAAAACGCGGCGCGGCCGCGCGGAGCGCATCCGGCGCGAAGTGAAGGCCGGCCCTCGAGATCTGGTCGAGGTGCGCGAATTCGTTAAACCGCGGGCGGAGGAAATTTGCGGCACGCTGCCTGCCGGATTGGGCCGGCGTCTGCTGGCATCCGCGCGCGCGCAGCGTTTCCTGGCGCGATTCACGGCCGGACGCCGCATTTCGACCACGCGCATCGGCGGCTTCGCCTTGCTGCGAAGCATCGCCGCGCTTAGGCGTTTCAGGCGCGGCAGCCTGCGCTACCAGATCGAAAATGCCCGCATCGAAGCGTGGCTGAAGCAGATCGCGGAGATAGCCCCGCGGAACCAGACCCTTGCCGTGGAACTCGCGGAATGTCAGACGCTGGTGAAAGGCTACGGCGAGACGCATGAGCGCGGTTGGTCGTCATTCAGTCAGTTATCGACCCTGGTTGCGGGCTTGGCCGGCGAGCCTGAAGGCGCCGCCCGTTTGCGCGCCTTGCGAGAAGCCGCCCTCGCCGACGACAGCGGCGCGCAGCTCGAACGCGCCATCGCATCGCTGCGCAACCATCCCGCGGCGGCGGCGTAACCGCCAACACCTTCGCGCCGGGATCGCATGCATCTCACGCTGGATCAACAGGGCACCCTGTACGATCAGATCGCACGCGCCATCAAGCTGGAGATCCTCGAAGGGCGCATCGTCGCGGGCGCGCGCTTGCCCTCCACGCGCGCATTGGCGACCGCACTCGGCGTGGCGCGAAAATCGGTGCTTCAAGCCTATGAGCTGCTTTGTGCCGAAGAGCTGGCCATTGCCCGGGCAGGATCGGGTACGCGGGTTGCCAAAGTCAGCCCGGCGGCGCGGCCGCGGGCCCGGGCGCGCATCGTCCCGGTCACGCGCTATGCCGCGCGGATGCAATCGCTGCCGCCCATCACGCTGGCGGGCGCGCATGCCAGCAGACGGCCGAATTACAATTTGTTGTACGGCGAGCCGCTGACCGATGCCGGGCTTTTCCATTCATGGCGGCGCAAATTGGCGGCCGCGGCGCTGCGCGCCGGCCCAAGCTACCCGGCCGCGGGCGGCTATCTGCCGTTGCGCCGCGCGATCGCCGACTATCTGGCTCGGCGGCGCGGCGTGCTCTGCAGCGCGGCCGACATCCTCATCGTCGCGGGCACTCAGCAGGCCCTTACACTGGCTGCGCGCGTGCTGCTTGATCCGGGCGACCGGGTGGTCGTGGAGGATCCGCACTATCAGCTCGCTCTGCATGGTTTGCTGGCGCACGGCGCCCGGGTGAGCAGCACGCGCACCGACGACGAGGGACTGGTGGTTGCAGAACTGCCGAGGCGCGGCGCGAAGCTGGTGTTCGTCACGCCGTCGCATCAATTCCCGTCGGGCGTAGTCATGACTTTGGGCCGGCGGCTGGAACTCTTGAAGTGGGCTGCACGCAGCGGAAGCTGGATATTCGAGGACGACTACGACACGGAGTTTCATGCCGGCGGCCGCCCATTGCCGGCGTTGCGCTCTCTCGATCTCGCCGACCGCGTGCTGTACGTGGGCAGCTTCTCCAAATCGCTGTTTCCCTCGTTGCGGCTGGGGTACATCGTATGTCCGGCGGCGCTGCGCGACCTCCTGTATAAGGCGAAGCTGCTCGATGATCTGGGCTCGCCCTCGGTGGAGCAGGCGGCTCTGGCGACCTTTATTCAGAGCCGGCAATACGAGAAGCATCTACGCAAGTCGGTCAAGGAGCTCATCCATCGCCGCCGCACCGTCGTCGACGCCTTGCGGCGCCTCGCAGGCCCGCATATCGAGATCGGTCCGCATCGCTCCGGCATGCACTTCGTCGTCTGGTTCCGGCAGCTTCGCTTCGATGAGCTCGAGGCCTTCATTGAGCGCGCCAAGGCGTTGGGCCTCGGCTTGTATCCCATCCATCCTTACTACCGCGACCGGCCCGCGAGGCCCGGGCTCCTCATAGGCTATGCAGGACTTTCCGTGGCCGAGCTCAAAACCGCAGTCGAACTGTTCGCGCGCTGTTTGCCGAGCGGGCCGCCGCGCTAGCGCCGCCGCCCGGTTGCGGTTGCGCGGCGCCGCGGTTTTACTTTATATCTAAATTATATAAATATGATATAATGAAGTATGAAGCGAATTGTCTGCATGGGCGGCGGACCCGCCGGTCTGTATTCCGCGATCCTGTTCAAGAAGGCGCTGCCCGGCGCCGCGGTCGAGATCTTCGAACGCAATCGGCCGGACGACACCTTCGGCTGGGGCGTGGTGTTTTCAGACAAGACCATGGGCAACTTCCTGGAAGCGGACGCCCCTTCGCATGCGCGCATCGTCGATGAGTTCCACCATTGGGACGATATCGACGTGCACTTCAAGGGGCACACCATCCGTTCCCACGGACACGGCTTCGCCGGCATCTCGCGCCGCATGCTGCTCGACATTCTGCAGAAGCGCGCCGCCGCGCTCGGCGTGAAGCAGACTTTCGAGCACGAACTCGACGCTGGCGGCGAATTCGACGACGCCGATCTGGTGGTGATTGCCGAGGGCGTGAACAGCAAGGCGCGCGCGCGCCAGGCGGAGAAGTTCGCTCCGAGCATCGAAGTGCGCAAGTGCCGCTACATATGGCTCGGCACGACGCAAAGGTTCTCCGCCTTTACCTTTGCATTCGAAAAGACCGAGTTCGGATGGTTTCAGATTCACGCCTACCAGTTCAGCAAGGACCTTTCCACCGTCATCGTGGAAACACGCGAGGAAACCTGGGCGGCGCACGGCCTGGACAGGGCGAATGTCGACGAGTCGATTGCCTTTTGCGAGAAGTTGTTCGCAGCCTACTTGAACAATGCGCCGCTGTTGTCCAACGCGCGGCATTTGCGCGGTTCCGCGTGGCTCAACTTCAACCGCGTCGAATGCCGGCATTGGCACGACGGCAATCGCGTGCTCATCGGCGATGCCGCGCATACCGCGCACTTCTCGATCGGCTCGGGCACCAAGCTGGCGATGGAGGATGCCATCGCGCTGGTGCATCATGTCGCGCATGCGGATGATGTCGCGTCGGGATTGGAGTCCTATCAGAGCGAGCGCAGCGTCGAGGCGCAAAAGCTGCAAAATGCGGCGCGCAATCGGATGGAATGGTTCGAAAACGTGGTTCGATACGAAAACATGGAACCGCTGCAGTTCGCTTACAGCCTGCTGTCGGGAAGCCAGCGCATCGGCCACGCGAACCTGAAGCTGCGCGACGCGCGATTCATCGGCGAAGTCGAAGCCCAGCTGGCATCGCGGTGCGGCGTCGCGGCGCGGCCGCGGGCGCGGCCGCCGATGTTCCTGCCATTTCGGCTGCGCGGCATGGATCTGGCGAATCGCGTGGTGGTCTCGCCCATGGCCCAATATCGCGCGCTTGACGGGGTGCCCGCCGATTGGCATTTGGTTCACTATGGAGCGCTCGCAACCGGCGGCGCCGGTCTGGTGTTCACTGAAATGACCTGCACCTCCGCGGACGCGCGCATCTCACCGGGCTGCACCGGCCTGTGGAACGACACCCAGGCGGCTGCGTGGCGGCGCATCGTCGAATTCGTGCACTTGGAATCGCCGGCGCGGATCTGCCTGCAGCTGGGCCACGCGGGCCGCAAGGGTTCGACGCAGTTGGGATGGCAAGAGCCGGATCGCCCTTTGAGCAACGGCAATTGGCCCCTCTTTGCGCCCTCGGCCCTGCCGTACTTGCCCGGCATCAGTCAGGTGCCGCGGGAAATGACGCCGGCGCAAATGGAGGCGGTGAAATCCGATTTTGTCCGGGCGGCGACGCTCGGCGCCGCGGCCGGATTCGACATGCTCGAATTGCACATGGCGCACGGCTATTTGCTGGCAAGTTTCCTCTCGCCCCTGACCAATATCAGAACTGACGAATACGGCGGATGCGTCGATAACCGCTTGAAGTTTCCGCTGCAGGTGCTGCGCGCGGTGCGCGCGGCGTGGCCCGCGGCACGGCCCGTCAGCGTGCGTATATCCGCTTGCGATTGGGCGCAAGGCGGCTTGAGCGAAGCGGAAGTCATCGTCATCGCGAAGGCCCTGGCGGCGGCCGGCGCCGATATTCTCGACATTTCGAGCGGTCAGACGGTCGCGACGCAGCGCCCGGTCTATGGCCGAATGTGGCAGACGCCTTTGGCCGACATGGTTCGCAACCTCGCCGGCGTGCCCACCATTGCCGTCGGAAATATCTTCGAAGCAGATCACGTCAATTCGATCATCGCGGCGGGCCGCGCGGACTTATGCGCGATCGCCCGCCCGCATCTGGCAAATCCTGCGTGGACTCTCGCGGCGGCGGCCGCGCAGGGCTATACGGAGCAGTGGTGGCCGCAGCCCTACTTGCCCGCGAAGAGCCAGCTCGAGCGCGCCGCATCTCGCGCCGCGGAGGCGGGCACGCTGTGAACGGCAATAAACTGCTGCAAGGACGCCATGCGCTGGTTACCGGCGGAGGCCGCGGCATCGGCGCAAGCATCGTCCGGGCGCTGACAGCGCATGGCGCCAAGGTAAGCATGCTCGGCCGCACTGCCGCCACTCTCGAGGGGCTGGCGGCCGAATTGAAAGCTTCAGGCGCTCAAACTTTTTGTGCCGCCGCGGACGTCGCCAAACGGGAATCCATCGACGCCGCATTTGCGGCCGCCCGCGCCATGTTCGGACCCATCGAGATTCTGATCAACAACGCCGGCCAGGCAATCAGCGCACCGATCACCAAGCGCGACGATGCGCTGTGGGAGCGTCTGCTGGCCGTCAATCTGTCGGGTACCTACTTTGGGATTCAAGCCGCGCTGCCCGAAATGCTGCACGGCGGCTTCGGGCGAATCGTCAATATCGCAAGCACCGCCGGACTCACCGGCTATCCCTATGTCGCCGCCTACTGCGCGGCGAAACACGGCGTTGTCGGCCTGACCCGCGCCGTCGCAAGAGAAGTTGCCGCGCGCAACATCACCGTCAATGCCGTGTGCCCGGGCTATACGGATACCGATCTGGTGAGAGAGGCGGCTGCAAAAATATCCGCCGTTACGGGCCGCAAGCTCGAGGATGCACTGCAAGCCATGACCAAATCGAATCCGCAGGGCCGGCTGGTCCAACCCGATGAAGTCGCCAATGCGGTGGCATGGCTGTGCCTGCCCGGCAGCGAATCGGTCACCGGGCAAAGCATCGTGGTTGCCGGCGGGGAATTGCTGTGAGCGCGGCCGTGGGCCTGGACTCGCGGTTGACTGACGAGTCTCATGAATCGCTGCGTTTATGGCTGAGACTGCTGGCCTGCTCGCACCTCGTCGAGAACCATGTGCGCAAGTCCCTGGCCGCGCGTTTCAAAACGACGCTGCCGCGCTTCGACCTGATGGCGCAGCTCGAGCGCTTCCCGGAGGGCCTGCAGATGGGAGAGTTGTCGAGACGCATGTTGGTGACCGGCGGCAACGTGACCGGCATCGTCGATCAACTGGAAGGTGCCGGCTTGATCGTCAGAACGGAGGATCCGGCCGATCGGCGCGCTTACCTGGTCAAGCTCACCAAGGAAGGCCGGCGCCTGTTCGGGCAGATGGCGGCCGAGCATGAGTCGTGGATCGTGAATCTGTTCGCGGGCCTGCCCAAGCGCGAGCAGCGGATTTTGAACGAATCTTTGTCGCATCTGCGTACGCAACTGACCCGGAAAACAGCATGAAAAACGCATTGACCGAATACCGCGCCCGACATTTCCTGTGGTCCGTTCAGAACGATATCGGCTGGATTACGCTGAATCGGCCGGAAAAGAAGAATCCCCTGACATTCGATGGCTACGCGGAACTGCGCGACCTGATGCGCAAAATGCCCTATGCAGCCGATGTGAAAGCGATCGTGTTGGGCGGGGCGGACGCCAATTTCTGTTCCGGCGGCGACGTGCACGAGATCATCGGACCATTGACGCGCATGAGCATCCCCCAGCTGCTCAATTTCACGCGCATGACGGGCGACCTGGTGAGGGCCATGCGCGCCTGTCCGCAGCCGATCATTGCCGCGGTCGATGGGGTATGCGCCGGCGCAGGCGCCATCTTGGCCATGTCCTCCGACATCCGCCTGAGCACGCCTCGCTCCAAGACCGCGTTTTTGTTCACGCGCGTCGGGCTCGCGGGCTGCGACATGGGCGCCTGCGCGATTCTGCCGCGCATCATCGGCCATGGACGCGCCGCGGAACTGCTGCTCTCGGGACGCAGCATGGGGGCCGATGAAGCGCTCGCCTGCGGCTTCTACAGCCGCTTGCTGCCCGCCGAGGAACTGCTTGCGGCGGCCGCGCAGCTTGCGCGGGAACTTGCCGACGGCCCCACCTTTGCGCATGGCATGACCAAAAATATGCTCAATCAGGAGTGGAACATGGGACTGGAGCAGGCGCTCGAGGCAGAAGCGCAGGCGCAGGCGATCTGCATGCAGACCGAGGACTTTCGCCGCGCCTATGAGGCGTTCTCGGCCAAACAACGCCCGGCTTTCAAAGGTAACTAACCATGAACCCCAAGCAGCGATGAGCGCCGAGACTTTGCAACCGGCGGAGTGGGCGCGACCCAAGGGCTACTCCAACGGCATGGCCGCGCGCGGACGGATGCTATTCATTTCCGGCCAGATCGGCTGGGACGCCAACGGACAATTCCACAGCGACAATTTGACCGCGCAGGTGAGTCAGGCGCTACGCAACATCGTGCGCGTTCTCAAGGAGGGCCATGCGGAGCCGCGGCACGTGGTCCGCTTGACCTGGTACCTGATCAGCCGCGATGCTTACCTGCGCGAGGTGCGCGATATTGGCGCCGCGTACCGAGAAATCATGGGCAAGCATTTCCCCGCCATGTCGGTCGTGGAAGTGCGCGGGTTGGTCGAATCGCGTGCACTGGTGGAAATCGAAGCGACGGCCGTCGTCCCCGATCCATAACTCCATGGCGACGTGGCGTCCACCTGAACGGATAAAGCATGCGCCGCTCGACGCGCCCTGGCCCTCCCGTGTGCAGGCTGAGCAGTCGCAATTGTTCCGGCCGATCAGCGTGGGCCCGTTGCGATTGGCGGCGCGCACCTGGGTTCCTGCCATGGTACCGTGGCGCGCGTCCGCGGCGGGCGATGTCACGCCGTCGGTGCTCGCCTGGTACGAGCGTTTTGCACGCGGCCGTCCTGCTGCGCTGGTCGTCGAAGCCACCGGCGTGCGCGATGTCGCCAGCGGACCCTTGCTGCGCATCAGCGACGATCGCTATCTCCCCGGGCTCGAACGACTGACGGAATGCGTGCGCCGCGCCAGCGGCGGTGAAACCAAACTGTTCATACAGATCATCGACTTCTTGAGCATTCGGCGCCGTCCTGCGGCGCAGAAATACTTCGAGCGCTTCTTGCAGGTGACGCCGCGCCACCGGGAGCTCCTGCAAATGCCCGATAGCGCCGAGTCCAGCGTGCGCGAGCGCCTGGCGTCGCTCGGCGAGTCGCAGCTGGAATTGGTCTTGACCGCGCGGGAACTCGAGTCGCTGCGGCAGGGCCTTCGCGAGCGCGTCACCGACACCGACGTGGCCGCGGTCCGGGATTTGCCCGCCACGCTGCCGGCGGTGTTCGCGTCCGCGGCGCTGCGTGCGCGCAAAGCCGGCTTCGACGGCGTCGAGCTGCACTATGCGCATGCCTACACCCTCGCCTCCTTTCTCTGCGCCCGCAATACCCGCACCGACGGTTACGGCGGCCCGCGGCAGCAACGCATTCGGCTGCCCTTGGAAGTGCTGGCGGCGGTGCGCGCTTGCGTCGGGGCGGCTTATCCGGTGGGCTGCCGGATGCTCGCGGAAGACTGCATCGAGTCGGGCAGCACGCTCGAGGACACGGAGTATTTTGCAGAACGGCTCGCGGGTGCCGGCATGGACTTTATTTCATTGTCGCGCGGCGGGAAATTCGAGGATGCCTCGCAGCCGAAAATCGGCGAAGCCGCGTATCCTTACACCGGGCGCAGCGGTTATGAATGCATGCCGTCGTATTGTTCGGACGCGAAAGGGCCCTTTGGCCGCAATGTCGATGCGTGTTCGCGCATCCGCAGAAAAATCCGTCAAGCCGGATTCAACACGCCGGTCGTGCTCGCCGGCGGCATACATCATTTCAATCAGGCCGAGCAAGCGCTGCGCAGCGGAGCCGCCGACATCGTCGGATTCGCCCGCCAGGCGCTGGCCGATCCGGATTGGTTTTTGAAAGTTCGCGAGGGCCGCGGCGCCGATGTGCGCCTCTGCCTGTACACCAACTACTGCGAGGCGCTGGACCAGCGGCATCGCGAAGTGACCTGCGAACTTTGGGATCGGACCGGTCTTGATGAACCCGGAGTCATGCTGTCCGCCGACGGCAAGCGCCGCTTGGTTGCGCCTTGAGCGGCAAACGCGGCGGTTTCGCGCCACGCCGCGCCGCGCTACGCCGCGCCGCACTACCAACCGACCGCCTCGCCGTCCTTGCGGAAATCCGATCCCGCGCGATAGTAGCCGGCAACATGCATCGCACCGTCCGGCGCCGCTTGCGGCGCGGACGGGTCGGCCACGAACATGATGATCTGAACTCCGCCCAGGTCCTCGCCGCTGACGGGTTTCACCGAGTGGCCCATCGCCGCGAGCTTCGCGCCCAGCAGATCGTATAAAGGCGTCTCCAAGCTCAGTGTATTCGGCACCTGGGAATGGCGGAATCGCGCCATATCCGCGGCAGCCTGCAAATTGGCGCCCAGATCCAAAATATTCACGAGCAACTGCGCGTGTCCCTGCGCCTGCATGTCGCCGCCCATCAACGTTACGGTCATCAGCGGCTGGTCGTTGTGCATCACGAAGCCTGCGGACAGCGTATTGAACGGCCTCTTGTGTGGCTCGATCGCGTTTGGGCTCTTGGGATCGAGCGTAAATAACGCGCCGCGATTGTGCAGAATGAAGCCGTAGCCCGGTACCGTCAAGCCCGAGCCGAAGGCGGAAAAGTTGCTGTTCACCCACGACACCATGTTGCCTGCGGAATCGGCGGTCGACAGCACGATCGTGTCGCCCGGCATGGAAAAATTTCCCCGGGGACCGGGCGTCGAAGCATGCTGCGGATCCACTTTTCCGCACAGCGACGCCGCGTACTTTTCCGACAGCAATTTGCGCAGCGGCACGCTCGCGAAAGCCGGGTCCGCGTTGTACCGGTACAGATCTGCGTAAGCGAGCTTCTTCGCCTCGATCAGAAAATGCCAGTACTCGGGACTCTTCGGACCGAGAGATGCCAGGCTCCCTCCGGTCGTCCATTGCGGCACGCAGGCTCCCAGGATGTTCAGTATTTCGTCGGCCGCCCAGGCCTGCGCCGGCGGCGGCAATTCGAGAATCTCGTAACCGTTATAATTCGTGCGGGCGGGCTCGACCCATTCGCCTTGGTAGTTGGCGAGATCCTCGAGCGTCATCGTGCCGCCGAGTGCACGCGATTTCGCAACGATGGCGCGCGCTATCTCTCCCCTGTAGAACGCGTCCGCCCCTTTTGACTGCAACAGCCGGAAGGTGCGCGCAAGATCCGGATTCTTGAAAATATACCCCGCCGCCGGCGGCGCGCCGTTCACATACCAGGTCTTGATCGAATCCGGATCCGGCGAGGTGCAGCACGACCGCAAGGGCAGCGCGTTGGGCAGGCGCCAGTCATGCGCGATGCGCTCGGAAATCGGAAATCCCTCGCCCGCATACCAGGCTGCCGGCTCGAGCACTTCTTTAAAAGTGAGTTTGCCGAAACGCTGGAGCACCGCCTGCCAGCCCCACAAGGCCCCCGGCACCGTCACCGGCAATATCCCGCCGCTGGGCATGCCTGAGCCCGGACCCCAGTTGCTGGGATTCCAGGCGTAGCCCAATTGATTGAATCGCTCGGTGGTCGCGCCGGTCGGCGCCTTGCCGCTGGCGTTCAACACATAGATTTTGCGCTCCTTGGCGATGTAGACAATGACGAATAGATCTCCGCCGATGCCAACCATCATGGGTTCGGTCACGTTGAGCATCGCCGCCGTCGCCACGGCCGCATCGATGGCGTTGCCGCCTTGCTTAAGGATTTGCAGTCCCGCCTGCGCAGCGAGCGGCTGACTGGTTACCACCATCCCGTGCTGCGCCATGACTTCAGATCGGCTCTGCGCCGGCCACCCTTCACTGCGGACGCCGCGCACCGCGCTGCAAAAGGCGGGCTGCGGGGTGGCTTCGCAGGTCTGCATCTTGGGCGCCTGCGCGAATGCTGCGCCGCTGAGGAGACTGGCCATCAGAACCGATACGAGCGTGGATTTTTGCATTGCCGGCCCAGCTTATTGCGCGAATTTTCGAGCGGTTGCCGATATTGCCACTTTCCCGCAGCGGATTCACGCACGCGCTAGACTTGCGCAGCCCACCGGCCGGCGGCGGCCCGCTGCTTTAGAGGAATTGCCACCCGTGATTTGGTTGTTGAAACTCAAGACGCTGCTGAGGTATTTGTTTCTCCCGCCCGCCGGGCCGCTGTTGCTGGCGCTGCTGGGACTGGCGCTGCTCAAGATCCGGCCGCGGCTCGCCCGGATATTTTTGGCAGCGGGCCTGGCATCGCTGTGGCTGCTGTCGACGCCGATCGTGTCGGATGCGTTGACGGGTCTCGCGGAACGGTATCCGCCGCTCGACTTTCGCCAGGCGGCCAGTGCGCAGGCGATCGTGATTCTCGGCGGCGGCGGCGAACGGGCCGCGGCTCCAGAATACGGCGGTCCCGCCGCGGAGCCCATGATGCTCGAGCGGCTCGCCTACGGCGCGTATGTCGCAAAAAGAACCGGCCTCCCCATCCTCGTGACGGGATATTCGCTCGAGGCCCGCGCGATGCACGAATCGCTGCAGCGGAATTTCGGGATTGAGACGCGCTGGATCGATGATCAGGCCTATGACACGTTTCAGAACGCGCGCAACTCAGCCCGGATACTCGACGCGGAGAAAGTGCACCGCATTGTCCTGGTGACCCGCGCGACCCACATGAGACGTTCGGTGCAGGAGTTCAGGGCTGTCGGCTTCGATACCGTAGCGGCGCCCGCCGGCATGCTTGCGGCGCGCGATTTTGGTCTGATGCAATTCGTGCCCGCTCCGGAGGCTCTTCTCAGGTCTCACATGGCGATCTACGAACTGATCGGCGAGCCGGTGCGCATTTTTCTGTCCGCCAGCCATTTGCGGCGGCACTGAAACCTCGGCGACCGTGAATTGAGCGGCGCGTATGACCTTTCGGGATCGCTCCAAATCACGTGCGCGAGGTTTCGGATGCCTGCCTGCCGTCGAGTGGCCTCATTTGCACTCGTATGCCAGAAAATCGGGTGTCGTCCCCGCTCGCCGGCAAACCCGGCAAGTGATGTTGATGGGGCGAGTTCTCTGGCTGGCACTATCAGCTGATCAATATCACTGGCCGAGGCGCTATCGATACCGCCCCATCAATTTATCGAGCGCCGCGCTGCCCGGAGAAAGCTTGTCGAACGGGATGCTGTTGAGCGGCGCCTTCGCCGTGCGATTCAGATTGTGAAACTCGGTGTTGTCGGCCTCATCGATGTGGATGAGCCCGGTCACGTATTCATTTTGCTTGAGTTTGCTCTCGATATAGTTATACGCGGCCGAGCGATCCGTCGGATCGTAAGCAGGGTCCAGCTTGCGCAGCACCACGCGGCTGCCGTCATGCAAACTGACCGGTATTGCCTCCCCGGCGGGATAATCCACCGCAATTTCCGCAAGCCGCGGCACGAAGTCGGCTTCGACCGCCGCATGATAGTGCTCGCGCGTAAAGCCATAGCTTTTGGTCGAACCTTCGTGATCGTTGAAGGTCACGCACGGCGAGAGCACGTCGATCAGTGCGAAGCCATTGTGGCGCATGCCTGCTTGGATCAGCGGCACGAGCTGCGCCTTGTCGCCCGAAAAGCTGCGCGCGACGAAGGTTGCGCCCAACGAAAGCGCCAGCAGAACCGGATCGATCGGCGGCGATGCATTGGTCTCGCCGCGCTTCGCCTTGCTGCCGATATCCGCGGAGGCGGAGAACTGCCCCTTGGTGAGGCCGTAAACCCCATTGTTCTCGATGATGTACAGCATGTTGACGTTGCGGCGGATGACATGCACCAGCTGCCCGATGCCGATGGAGAGCGAATCGCCGTCGCCCGAGATGCCCACATAGGTGAGACCGCGGTTGGCCGCATTTGCGCCGCTGGCGATCGACGGCATGCGGCCATGCACCGAGTTGAACCCATGCGAGCCGCTGACGAAATATGCCGTGGTTTTCGATGAGCAACCGATTCCGGACAGCTTGACCAATTGTTCCGGCTGCAGCGACAGCCCCCAACAGGCCTCGACCAGGGCGGCCGTGACCGAATCGTGGCCGCAGCCGGCGCACAGCGTCGACATGCTGCCTTCGTATTGGCGGCGTGTCAGCCCCAGTTCGTTGGTGGGCAGCGAGGGATGGGAAACTTTCGGCTTGTTGATGTATGACATGGGGAACTCGTTGTTGGTAGCCTAGCGCGGCACCGCGCTCAAGCGCGGCGCCTCCGCCAGCTTGGCGCGGATCTCATCGACGATGGGCTGCGCCGAGATCGGCAGACCGCTGTAGCTCAAAATGGAGAACAACTTGGTCTTCTCCACGGCGGTCTCCAGGGTAAGCAAGGACTTGAGCTGCGCATCGCGATTTTGTTCCACCACGAAGATGGTCGCATGCGATTTCAGGAATGCCTCCACTTCGCTGTTGAACGGGAACGCCTTCACCCGCAGATAGTCCACGTCGATCTTCTGATGATTGAGCACGTCGAGCGCTTCGCGGATCGCGCCATCGCAACTGCCGATGCTCACGATGCCGACGGCGCTGCTGCCTTTGCCGATCAACGCCGGCCTCGGCAAATATTTCGGAGCGTTGGCGAATTTGCGCTTCAGACGGTCGAGCACGACCTGGTACTCGGCGGAATCCTCGGTGTATCCGCCATATTGATTGTGGCCGGACCCTCGGGTGAAATACGCCCCCTTGGGAGAAGTCCCGGGCAACGTGCGGTACGGAATCGCATCGTCGTCGCGGTCCAGATATCGATAGAATTTCTCCAGGCCTTCGACTTCCTGCTTGGATAGCACTTTGCCGCGGTCCGGCCGGTAAGCGTCGTCCCACTTCAGGTCCGGGCACATCCAGTCGTTCATCCCGATGTCGAGATCGGACAGCACGAAAACCGGAGTCTGCAGGCGTTCGGCAATATCGAATGCCTGCACGGCCATGTAGAAGCACTCCTCGGGATTTGCCGGAAACAACAGCACATGCCGGGTGTCGCCATGCGATGCGTAGGCGCACAGCAGCACGTCTCCTTGTTGCGTGCGCGTCGGCATGCCGGTCGACGGCCCGACCCGCTGCACGTCGAAAATGACGCACGGCACTTCGGCGTAATACGCCAGGCCGATGAATTCGTTCATCAAGGAAATTCCCGGTCCGCTGGTGGGCGTAAACGCCCGGGCTCCGTTCCACGAGGCGCCGAGGACCATGCCGACCGCCGCCAATTCGTCTTCCGCCTGCAGGACCGCGAAATTTCTCTCGCCGGTCGCCGCATCGACGCGGTAGCGCTCGCAAAATCCCTTGAACGCGTCCATCAACGAGGTTGACGGGGTGATCGGATACCACGCGCCCACCGTGGCGCCCGCAAAAACGCAGCCAAGGCCGGCGGCGGTATTGCCGTCGATCATGATATGGCCGGCGGTTTTATCCATGTGCTCGACGCGCAGCGGCAGCGGCGAGGTCAAATTCTCCTTGACGTAAGCATAGCCAAGGCGCAGCGCCCGGGTGTTCGAGTCGAGCAGCTTCGGCTTCTTGCCGTAGCTTTCGCTGAGCAAGGCGCTGATCACGGTGAGGTCGACGTCGAGCAGCGCCGCCAGTACCCCCGCATAGGCGATGTTCTTCAGGAGAATGCGATTGCGCACTCCCTCGAAGTTCTCGTTCACCAGCTTGGCGAGCGGCACCGGAATCACCGTGATGTCGCCGCGCTGCAGGAGCGCGCTGCGCGGCCACGTCGAGTCATAAATCAAATATCCGCCGGAACGCAGTTCGCGTATGTCCTTGGAGTAGGTTTCGGCATTCATCGCGACCATGATGTCGACGTGGCTGGCGCGCGCGGCATAGCCATCGCGGGTCACCCGGATCTCATACCAGGTCGGCAGCCCCTGAATGTTCGAGGGAAAATAATTCTTGCCGGTAACCGGCACCCCCATGCGGAAAATCGCCTTCATGATCAGCGAATTGGCGCTCGCCGATCCCGTGCCGTTGACATTGGCGAACTTCACCACGAAATCGTTCACACGGCTGGCCTCTGCGATCAGGCTGGGCATGCACGAACCTCCTCGTCGATGGCGAGCGGAATTCGAATGGTCGATTTCTGCATGTCCCATGCGGCCGTGGGGCAGCGCTCCGCGCACAATCCGCAATGCACGCAAACGTCCTCGTCTTTTACCATCACCCGCGCGGTTTGCGGCAACGCCGCCGAGACGTACAACGCCTGGGTCGGATTCGTGGCCGGCGCCGTCAAGCGGGCGCGCAATTCGGCCTCCGCGCCGTTGTGTGTAATGGTGAGGCAATCCACCGGACAAATGTCGATGCAGGCATCGCACTCGATGCAAAGCTTCGCGGAGAACACCGTCTGCACGTCGCAGTTCAGACAGCGCTGCACTTCCAGCGCGGCCTCCTCGGCGGTGAATCCCAGTTCGACCTCGATGTTGATCTTCTTGAAGCGATCGACCAATCCCACGTGCGGCACCAGGCGGCGCTCGACTCCGTTGTATTCGTTCTTGTAGGCCCACTCGTGCATGCCCATCTTGCGGCTGGACAGGCTCACGCCCCGCGGCAGGCGCTCGTCGAGCGGCTCGTCATGGCAAAACTTGTGGATGGAAATCGCGGCCTGGTGGCCGTGTTCAACCGACCAGATGATGTTCTTCGGGCCGAAAGCCGCATCTCCGCCGAAGAAAACTTGCGGAAGAGTCGATTGAAACGTCCGCGCATCGACCTTGGGAACATTCCATTTGTCGAGCTCGATGCCGATGCCCTTCTCGATCCACGGAAAGGCGTTCTCTTGGCCGATGGCAAGAATGACGTCATCGCAGGGAAAGAACACATCGCCCAGCGAGCGGGTGGCTTTGATGTCGCCGTTTTCGATGTCGTATTCCAATTTCTCGAACATCATGCCGGTGAGCTTGCCGCCCTCGACGACGAAGGATTTTGGCGCGTGGTTGATGACGATCTCGACTTTTTCCGCTTCGGCATCTTCGAGCTCCCACTCGGAAGCCTTGAAGAACTGACGCGGCTTGCGCGCCATGACTTTCACGTTTTTTGCCCCGAGGCGCAGGGAACTGCGGCAGCAATCCATGGCGGTATTGCCGACGCCGATGATCAAAACCTTCTCGCCGACCTTGTCGATGTGGCCGAACGCGATGGATTCGAGCCAGGTGATGCCGATATGAATGCGGTCGGTATCGCGGCGGCCGGGGAGTTCCAGCTCCTTGCCCTTCGGCGCGCCGGAACCCACGAACACGGCGTCGAAATCTTCGGCCTCCAGCAGCCGCCGCATGCTCTTGATGGGCGAATTCAGGCGCAGATCCGCACCCATCCGCACGATGTAGCCGATTTCCTCGTCGAGCACGCTCGCGGGAAGTCTGAAAGCCGGAATATTGGTGCGCATCAATCCGCCGGGCACGGCGTACTGCTCAAAAATGGTGACCTCGTAGCCCAAAGGCAACAGATCATTGGCCACGGTGAGCGAAGCGGGACCCGCGCCGATGCAAGCGATGCGTTTTCCGTTCCTTTCGCGCGGCGCTTTGGGAAGCAGCGCGGTGATGTCGTCGCGGTTATCCGCGGCGACGCGCTTCAGCCGGCAGATGGCGACGGGCTTTTCTTCGATGCGGCCCCGGCGGCAGGCAGGTTCGCAGGGCCGGTCGCAAACGCGGCCCAAAATGCCCGGAAACACGTTCGATTCGCGATTCACCATGTAGGCTGCGGTGAACTCGCCTTGAGCGATCAGGCGGATGTACTCGGGAACGTCGGTGTGCGCCGGACAGGCCCACTGGCAATCTACAACCCGATGGAAGTAATCAGGCTGGGAAGTATCTGTCGGCTCCATGTTTCCTCGTAATTCTAGCGCCAAAAGCCAATAGCGCAGTATAACGGTCGGGTCGCGCTTCGGGTGTGACGCAGACAGAATCGGCGCTTGCGGCAGCGCGCGAACCGCGAGGCCCCGGCGCCGGCGCCGGCCGAAGCGAGCGCTGCGAGTTTGTTTTTGATAAGCTGTTGAAATCAATCAATTTTTATGAGAGCGCGGCACAATGATTCTCGTTCAAGGCCATGACACGACCTGTCCGCATTGTTGGGAGCGGATCACGCTGACGCTGGACCTGTCGGTTTCCGAACAATCGTATGTCGAAGATTGTCCGGTTTGCTGCAAGCCCTTGCTGGTGTCGTACAGCACGAGCAATGGAGAAATCGCCGAATTCAGCGTCGAGGCCTCCGATTGAAAGCGCCACTTGATTCGCCTTCCTCAGGCGGATTCAAGATGCTGCGCATTCTCATTCTGCTGCTGGTGCTGCTGGCGGTGGCGCTCTCCACTTGGCAGGACCGGTATCGCAGCACGCGCTGGCGGGAACCGTTGTACGTTGCCATCTATCCCGTCGCGGCGGACCCGAGTCCCGTCACCTTGAGCTATATGGCCGCTCTCGACGCCGATCGCTTCAGACCGATCGACCGATTCTTCATGCGTGAGGCCGGGCGCTATCGGCTGACCTCGCCCGAGCCTGTGAAGACCCGGCTCAGGAGCGAATTGCACGATCGGCCGCCGCAGCGCGCGCCAGGTGCCGGCGTGCTCGCGACGGCCTGGTGGAGCCTGAGGCTCCGGGTTTGGGCATGGCGGGCGAGCGGCCGCGTGAACGAGCCGGAGGACATTCGGATTTTCGTGCTCTATCACGATCCCGCTCTGACGCCGCAAGTGCCCCATTCCATGGGATTGACCAAAGGGCTCACCGGCGTGGTGTATGCGTTCGCGGCGCCTGAAATGGACGGCGCAAATAACGTGGTGATTGCGCACGAATTGCTGCACACCGTGGGTGCCAGCGATAAATACCTGCCGGGCAGCGATGCGCCGCGGTTCCCGGACGGCTACGGCGATCCCAAGCAAGTGCCGCTCTATCCGCAGCGCTTCGCGGAGATCATGGCGGGGCGGCTCATGCTTTCCGCGGGCCGCTGGCAGCAGGCGGCGAATTTGGACCAGGTGCTCATCGGTCCCGCTACGGCGCTCGAAATACGCTGGCGATAGACTCGCGCGCCTCGGCTGTTTCAAGGCGCCGCTTTGTCAGCCCAGCGCGGCGAGCACCTCGCCGTGCATGGGTCCGTTGCTGGCCAGCACGGTCGTCGAATTGAGCGTGATGGGGGCGCCGCTCAATTCGGTGAACCGGCCTCCCGCTTCGTTGACGATCGCGGCGCACGCGGCGATATCCAGAATGTTGATGTCGGTCTCGATCACCGCATCGATCTTCCCGGACGCCAGCAAATGATAGTGCAGAAAGTCGCCGTAGCCGCGGATGCGGTCTAAGCGCGCAATCATCGCGCCATAGCGCGTCCACTGCGGGCCGGAGGCGAGGCTTTTCATGTTGCCGCAGGACAGATGCGCGGACTCGATGCTGGACACGCTGCTCACCGCAATCGGCTTGCCGTTGAGATACGCGCCGCGGCCGCGCTCGGCGTACGCGAGTTCGCCGTAGAGCGGCGCGCTCGAAACGCCCAAAACGATCTCGCCTTTGTGCATCAGGGCGATTTGCGTGGAGAACATCGGATATTCGCGCACGAAGGCTTTGGTGCCATCGATGGGATCCACTATCCACAAGTACTCCGCCTCCCGGCGGTGCATTCCGGTTTCCTCGCCATAAAAACCGTGTGCAGGGAAACGCGCCTCGATGATTTCGCGAATCGCCATTTCACAGCGGACATCGGCCTCCGTGACGGGCGATTTGTCCGCCTTGATGCGGATTTCGATATTGCGCTGATACAATGAGCGCGAGATGAGCGCCGCCTTCTCGGCGGCATCCAGCGCCGCCTGCAGTTCCGGGGAGTTGATCATGGAGCGCCACGATAGCAAACCTTGTGCTACGGTCGCATTCTTCAAAGCTTCATTCAATCATGGGCAATCGGCTTAGCAAGATATACACGCGCACCGGCGACGACGGCAGCACCGGCCTCGGCGACGGCTCGCGCGTGGCCAAGGAAAACGTGCGCGTCGAGGCCTATGGCACGATCGATGAGGCCAATAGCGCTTTGGGCGTCATACTGGGAAATGCCGCGCTGCCGCCGGAAATCCGCCGCGCGCTGACCGAGATTCAGCACGATCTGTTCGATCTTGGCGGCGAACTCTGCATCCCCGGCCACCTCATGATCAAACCGGCGCACGTCGACCGGCTTGAATCGGAACTGGACCGTCTCAATGAAGGATTGCCGCCGCTCAAGGAATTCATTCTGCCCGGCGGCGGCCCCGCGGCGGCCGCCTGTCATCTGGCGCGCGCCATCTGCCGGCGCGCCGAACGCCGCTGTTGGGCGTTGGCGCGCGTGGAGAACGTCTCCCCGGATGCGCTCAAATATCTGAATCGGCTATCGGATCTGTTGTTCGTGATGGCACGCGTGCTGGCGCGCGCCGCCGACGGCGAAGTGGTTTGGCGCCGCAGCGTCCCGCCCTGAGGCCTTGCGGGGGCGGTTCAGCCGACGCTCGCCGACGGCAGGTGGGAATGCAGCCATTCGGCGTGCCAACGTTCCAACTCTTCGAGGGCCAGCGGCCGGCAGAATAGAAACCCCTGCACTTGATCGGCGTGGCGCGATTTCAAGTAATGCCATTGTTCCTCGGTTTCGACGCCCTCGGCAACGGTATCCAATCCCAGGCTCTTGGCCATCGCGATGATGGCATCGACCAGCGGCGCGTTCCCCCCGCTCTTCGAGGCGATATCGCGCACGAACACGCGATCGATCTTCAGTGTATCGATCGGAAAGTGCCTGAGATAAGACAAAGAACTGTAGCCCGTGCCGAAGTCGTCCAACGCGGTGGCGACGCCGAGTTCCTTCAGCGCTTTGACCGCCTTGCTGACGACGGCGGAATATTCGATGAGCGCCCCCTCGGTGAATTCCAGCTCGATCATGCGCGGCTCGATTCCGGCGGCATGGATCGCCCGCGACACGCGCTCCGGCAGGCTGCCGTCGCGAAATTGCACGCCCGAGACATTCACGGCGACCTGCCAGGGGCATTCACCGGCATCCCGCCAGCGCCGCGCCTGAGCGCAAGCTTCGCGCAGCACCCAGTCCCCGATCTCGACGATCAGGCCGTTTTGCTCCGCCAGCGGGATGAATTCGTCGGGCGGAACAAAACCGCGTTGCGGATGCCGCCAGCGCAGCAAAGCCTCTACGGCTTCCACCCGCATCCCCTCGACCGCCAGGCGCGGCTGATAGCTCAACGTGAACTCGCTGCGCTCCAGCGCCTTGCGCAAATCCGCCTCCATGGACAGGTGCTTGGCGGCACGCGCACTGATCGATTTCTTGAAAAACTCCAGGCGGCCGTGGCCGGCCTTCTTGCCGTGGTGCATTGCGGCGTCGGCATTCTTGATCAACGCTTCGGCGCTCGGCGCATCGCTGGGATAGATGCTGACGCCGATGGTCGCCGACAGCGCAATCTCTTGTTGCGCGAACACGAAGGGCCTTGCCAGGGCAACCTGCACGCGCTGCGCCACGACCTGCACATTGTCGGCCGTAGCCACGCCGGGCAATGCCAGGGCGAACTCGTCGCCGCCGGTACGCGCCACCCAATCGTTGATGTCATTCAGCGTCCCGTCGTGTTGCAGCGTGCGTTCCGTGTCCCGCAAACAGAGTTGCAAACGATGGGCGATCTCCTTCAACAGGCTGTCGCCGATTGCCTGGCCCTGCGTATCGTTGATGCGCGAGAAGTTGTCGACATCGACCATCAGCACGGCGATGCCGCGTTGCCGAGGATTGGCCCACGCCACCTGTTGTTCCAGAATCTGCAGCAAGCGCTGCCGGTTGGGCAGTCCCGTGAGCGGATCGTAATATGCCAGATAGCGCACCCGCGCTTCGCTCTCGCGCAACTGGTCCTGCGTCTCCTTGGCGCGTACCAGGAACTTGACGCGCTCCGCCAGCAACATCGGGTTGATTCCCTTCGAGGTGAAGTCGGTGGCGCCCGCGTTGTAGGCGCGCTGCACAGACTGCATGTCGTCCAGGCTGGTTTGCATCAAAATCGGCACGTGGCGCGAACTGAGCTGCGCGCGCAACTCGCGGCAGACATCGAAGCCGCTCATGCCGGGCATGACCACATCGAGCACCACGCAGTCCGCCGGGTGAGCCTGAAACTCGGCAAGCGCGCTTTGGCCGTCGGCGGCCGTGATGACGCGGAAGCCTGCAACCTCCAGAGCGCTGCCCACCAGCAGCAGCGCGCCCGGATCGTCGTCGACCACGAGCACGGTTGCCGCGGGATGGGTCTGATTGTCGAATTGCTTCATCTTAGCCTCTTACGCCGCGCTCGGGGAGCGCTCTTGCAGCAACGCGCCGCAGAAGTCCTGGTATTCCCTGCGAATTCTTTGCACCGCCGGCGCCGCCTTGGCGATGCCGCCCTCGCGCAGCAGGCCTTCGCAATCCTTGGTGAGCGCGGCCAGGCGCAAGCCGCCAAGATTGGCCGTGCTCGATTTGAAAGTATGCAGGGCCACCTGCAGCGCCTCGGCCTGGCCGCCGGCCGCCGCCCGTTCGATCGCCGTGATCAGGGGCGGCGAATGCCGCATGTACAGCTCGATCATGGAATCGAGCAGCGCCGGCCGCGCCAGCGCGGCAATATTGCGCAGCACGCCCGGATCGATCAGCGGCAGCAGCGCGCCCTCGCGCCGCTCGGACTGAGGGCTGACGTGCAACGCCAGCCAGCGCTTGAGCAGCGCCGCAAGCTGCTGCTGCGAGAAGGGCTTGCTCAGAAAATCATCCATGCCCGCGGCGAGACAGCGCTCGCGTTCCCCCTCCATGGCGTTGGCCGTCAATGCAATGATGGGCAGCCGCGCGCCGCCTGCATTCTGTTCGCGCCTGCGCAGCTCCGCCGTCGCCGTCAGTCCATCCATGACCGGCATGTGGCAATCCATCAACACCGCGTCGTAGGCGTCATTGTTCATCTCCTCGAGCGCCAGCCAGCCGTTCTCCGCGGTATGTGCGACGCATCCCAGGCTCTCCAGCATTCCGACCGCCACCTCCCGGTTCACGGGATTGTCCTCGACCAGCAAAATCTTCGGCACGAAAGCGCGCGCCGGCGCGGCCGGCAGCGCCGAGCGGATCGCCGTTTCCTCCAGGCCCGCTTCCGGCGCCGCGGTCATCGCGCGGGTCACGCAATTCAGCAGCTGCGAGCGGCGCAGCGGCTTGGTGAGGATGGCCGCGAACAACTGCACGGTCTCGGAGTTGTTCGCGTAGTGATCGCGCGTCGTGAGCATGATCAGGCGTATCGCGGCCAGCCGCGGATCGTTGCGGATGCGTTTGGCCAGCTCGATGCCGTCCATGCCCGGCATCTGGTCATCCAGCAGCGCAAAATCGAACTGCGCGCCTTCGTCGGTATCGAGCACGGCGAGCGCGTCCGCGCTCGACTCCTTGGCAACGACCTCGACGCCCCACGAAGCCAGATGCTGCGCGAGGATGGTGCGGTTGCTGGTGTTGTCGTCCACGATCAGCGCGTGCAATCCGACCAACCTCATGCGCGGCAAGCGGGTGAATGTCGGAGAGGCCTCGATCACCGGCGACAGGCGCACCTCGAACCAGAATACCGATCCGCGTCCCACCACGCTGTCGACGCCGATCTGTCCGCCCATGAGGGTGGCAAGTTCGCGGCAGATGGCCAACCCCAGGCCGGTGCCGCCGTATTTACGCGTGGTGAACGAATCGGCCTGGCTGAAGGCGTTGAAGATGTCGTGCTGAGCTTCCGTTGAGATGCCGATCCCCGTGTCGATCACCTCGAAGCGCAGCAGGTCATCGCCGCCGAGCAGCTTGACGCGCACGATCACTTCGCCGGCGTCCGTGAACTTGATGGCATTGCCCACCAGGTTGATCAGAATCTGGCGCAGCCGCATCGGATCGCTGCGCACTTTCGCCGGCACGTCGAGCCCGACATCGCATGCCAGCTCCAGCCCCTTGGCGTGGGCGCGCGCCGCGCAAATTTCGATTGCCTGCTCCACGGTTTCACGCAAGCCGAATTCGATGCATTCCAGCTCGAGCTTGCCGGCTTCGACCTTGGAGAAATCGAGGATGTCGTTGATGATCTGCAGCAGCGCGCCCGCCGAATGCGAGATGGTTTGCGACAAGTGCCGTTGCCGCGGGGTCAGTTCGGTGGCCTGCAGCAATTCCGACATGCCCATGACGCCGTTCATCGGCGTGCGGATTTCGTGGCTCATGCGCGCGAGAAATTCGCTCTTGGCGCTGCTGGCGCGTTCCGCCGCCTCTTTGGCGCGCGTGGCCTCATCGATGACCAGCCGCAGCTCGCGATTTGCGTTGCCCAGGTTTTCGGTCCGATCGGCGACTTGCTGTTCGAGGAATTGGCGGTATTTTTCCAGGCGCGAATCGCGATGCCGGATCTGCGCGAGCATCTGGTTGAAGCCGTCGATCAACGATCCAATCTCGTCCTCGGAGCTGCGTTCGACCCGCAGGCTGTAGTCCTCCTCTGCGGAGACGCGTTGCATGGTGTTCGCCAGGTTGACGATCGGGCCGGAGATTTGCCTTTGCAGGCGCGCCGCGAGCCAGTAGGAAATCAGCACGGCGGCGGCGATTGCCGCCGCGCTGATCATGGCAAAACTCGGCCAGTCCGGGTACAGCGCGGCGAGCGGCACCAGGATATGCACATAGCCGAGCACGGCGCCTTCGTGCGAGGCCGGCGCCGTGATTTTAAATTGACGGCCATGCGCCGATGGGGCGCCGTCGGAGCCGAGATGCACGCTGTTGGCGGCGCGGTCGTAGCTGGCGATCTTTTGCCCCCCGGGCAAATAAATCTCCGCGAAGTCCACCATCGGCTCGTCGCGCAGCGCGCTAAGGGCCTTGCCGGCGGCCGCGCTGTCGCCGCGGCCGAGCGCCTCGATCACGCCGACTCCGGCGCTGCGTGCAATGCCCGCGGCACGCTGCTGCAATTCTGCCCGCAGATGCAATAGGTTGGTCGCAACGTGCATGAGTATCGCTATCGCGAATGCAGCCATTGCGGGAACCGTTATCACCACTCGCAATTTGCGTTCGATCGGGAGGTCCGCGAACCAACGAAACAATAGCCCTCCCCCGCACCGAAATGGTGTGGATTACGACCTCACCTTGGTGTCGGCTCAGGGGCGGAAATCTGCTGAATTGGAACGTGATCAGGTTCACGTTGCGCCCAGAGCCGGGGTTTTCCCTAAGGCGCCTGACGGCCCCCGTTTGCGCGGCAGGCGGCGCCGATACAACGGCGCGCCCGTTGCCAGTCGAAGGCGGGACCCGGATCGGTCTTGCGGCCCGGTGAAATATCGCTGTGTCCTACCACCCGGTGCGCCGACAGTCGAGGGTACGCATCACAGAGGGCGGCCACGGCCGCGGCGAGCGTCGCGTATTGGGCGGCTTCGTACTCCAAAGTATCCACCCCTTCGAGTTCCACGCCGATGGAAAAATCGTTGCACGCCGGGCGGCCGTTGTAGCTGGACTGACCCGCATGCCACGCACGATCGGTGAATTTGACGAATTGGGTCAAGGCGCCGTCGCGTGCGACGAGCAGGTGGGAGGAGACGCGCAGCTCGCCGATTTCGGCAAAATAAGGATGCATATCGCGCGGCAGGCTGTTCGTGAATAGCCGCTCTATCCAAGGGCCGCCGAATTCTCCCGGCGGCAGGCTGATGCCGTGCACGACGATCAAATCCGCCTCGACGCGCTCCGGGCGTGCATCGCAATTTGGCGAAGCGACTTGCCGCGCGCCCCGCATCAGTCCGCTTTCGAGATCGACCTGCAAGCGTTGTCCTTACCGTATCCGAAATCCCCTGGAGCCCATCCGCGACAGGCCCCGGATAGCATATGCGACAATTGCCCGCCTATGCATGCCACATTCATCCGCGAGCGGACTCCGTGCGCCTGACCCGCGTGTTCGTCGAGGGCGAGCTGCAATCCGGGAGCGTGGTGCAGCTTCCGCGCGAAACCGGCGCCCATCTGGCGCGGGTGCTGCGCGCGCGCAGCGGCGACGCAGTCGTTCTGTTCAACGGCGACGGCCGCGAATTCACGGGCGCCATCGAGAAAGTGCACGGTTCGCGCGTCAGCGCCTCGATCGGCGCCGCGCGCAGCATCGACAGAGAATCGCCTCTGCGGCTCACCCTCGTGCAATGCGTACCGCGCGGCGATCGCATGGATTTCATCGTGCAGAAAGCGACCGAGCTCGGCATCGCAAGCATCGTGCCGGTTTTGAGTCAGCGCAGCGTGGTGCGGCTCGATGACGGCCAGGCCGCTTCGAAACAGGCGCATTGGCGCGCGGTCGCGCTGAGCGCTTGCGAGCAATGCGGCCGCAACCGGCTGCCGGGCGTGGAAACGCCTCTGCCGCTGCTCAGCTATCTTGGCGCTTTGCCGCGCGCAACGGCCGGCGAGGCGCTGCGCCTGGTAATGGAACCCGGGATTGCCCGTGGCTCGGGGCTCGACCTCCGCGCCGTCGATGCGGCATCGGCCGCGCCGGCGCCGCGCGCGCAGATTGCGATCGGCCCGGAGGGCGGTTTCACCGCGGAAGAGCTCGACGCATTCGACTTATCGGCGTTCCGCCGCGTCGCGCTCGGCCCGCGCGTGCTGCGCACCGAAACCGCGGCGATTGCGGCAATCGCGGTTCTGCAGGCGCGGTTTGGCGATATGTCGGCCTTTTCCGACGATTCGTCGCGATCCGCAGACTCTTGATGGCGCCGCGTCCGACGGCTATAAAACCTCGACCAGCCTTTCGCCGGGACGCCAAATGATGTGGAGATTCTCGCTCGTGCTGGCGCAGGCGGCCCTGCTGCTCGGCTGCGGCGGCGGCGCCGGCAGCGGCGGCGGCGCAGTCGCCCCGGCGATCACGGTGCAGCCCGCCGACCAGCACGTGGTGATCGGACAGCCGGCGACCTTTACTGTGTCCGCAAGCGGCGCTGCGCCGCTCAGCTACCAATGGCAGAAGGGCACGACACCCATCAGCGGCGCCACGGCGTCGAGCTACACCACGCCGGCCACGGCTCTGACGGATGATGCCTCCACCTTTCAGGTGGTTGTTGCCAATTCGGCCGGCAGCGTCACCAGCAACAGCGCGACGCTCACGGTGGCCGCGGGAACGACGCTGGGGCGCGGCGCCGATGTAACCACCTATAAGAACGACTTGAATCGCAGCGGCCAGAATCCGGCGGAATCGACGCTGACGCTCGCCAACGTGGCGCCGTCGACATTCGGCCTGCTGCGCCTTCTGCCGGTGGATGGCCGAGTCGATGCGCAGCCGCTGTACCTGTCCGCCTTGAGCGCGGCTGGACATACGTTCAATACGGTGTTCGTCGCCACCGAGCACGACTCGGTTTACGCCTTCGATGCGGATTCGGGTGCGATGTTGTGGCATGTGTCGCTGCTCGGCACGGGCGAGATACCGAGCGACAATCGCGGCTGCATCCAGGTCTCGCCTGAGATCGGCGTCACCTCGACGCCGGTCATCGATCGCAGCGCCGGTACTCACGGAACGATGTATGTCGTCGCCATGTCCATCGACCGCAGCTCCAACTATCATCAGCGCCTGCACGCCCTCGACGTCTCGACCGGCGCCGAGTTGCTCAACGGACCGGTTGAAATCAGCGCCTCGTTTCCAACTTCCGCAAGCTCGACTTCTTCGTTCGACCCGAAGAGCTACGAAGAGCGCGCCGCGCTGCTGCTCGCAAACGGAACGATCTACACCAGCTGGACTTCGCACTGCGACGACGCGCCGTACGGAGGCTGGATCATCGCTTACGCGCAGAGTTCGCTGGCGCGCAACGGTGTTCTCAACATTGCGGCCAACAGCTCCGCGGGTCCCGCGATATGGATGTCGGGCGGCGGACCGGGGGTGGATGCGTCCGGGAACATTTATTTGCTCTCGGCCAATGGAGCATTCGAGACGACGCTGGACGCCAACGGTTTCCCGAGCGCTCAGGATTACGGCAATTCCTTTCTCAAGATCTCGAATGCCGCTTCCGGCATGCAGGTGCTCGACTATTTCACGATGTCGAACGAGGTGGCCGAGTCGAATGCCGACCAGGATTTGGGTTCCGGAGGCGAATTGCTGTTGCCCGACCTGATGGATTCCGCCAAGACCGTGCGCCATCTCGTGGTCGGTGCCGGCAAGGATGGGAACATCTACGTGGTCGACAGAGACGCCATGGGCAAATTCAACGCGGGCGGCAACGGCAATTATCAGACGCTCAACGGCGTTCTACCCGGCGGCGTCTGGTCGACGCCGGCCTACTTCAACGGCACGGTGTACTACGGCGATGTATCCGGCACCTTGAAGGCATTTGCGGTTTCAAGCGCCAAACTGGGCGGCACGCCGCAATCGCAGACCGCCACGCAATTCGCCTATCCTGGCAGCGCGCCGAGCGTGTCGGCGAACGGTACCGCCAACGGCATCGTATGGGCTCATGAGAACGCAAGTACGGCGGTGCTGCACGCCTATGATGCAACCAACCTCGCGCATGAGCTCTACAACAGCGATCAGGCGGCCGCGAATCGCGATCGGTTCGGCACCGGCAACAAGTTCATCACGCCGACGGTCGCCGATGGCAAGGTATTCGTCGGCACGACCAACGCGGTGGCGGTGTTCGGGCTTTTGAAATGATCTCACTGCATCACCGAGGTTTCCTCGGCGATCATCTGCTCCAGACGCTCGAGGTCCGGTATCAGCGGCGTTTCGTTGACCATGCGCACTTGGCAGATCACCGGCGAACGTTCCGCAAAACTGCGCGACGGATCCGGCCGCACCACATCGGCGTTGACGCGCACCAGTTGCGGGAATCCTTGAGTGAGCATTCCGAAGTAGCCGGCCTTCACCTGGCCGCCGGCGGCATGGAAAATCACGATGCGCGTCCGCGTCGAAATACTCGGCAGCGGCTGTCCGAATGCACCTTCGAAGGAGACCACCGGCACGTTGCGCCCGCTCCAGCTCACCAGTCCCACGTACCAGGGCGGCGCGTTGGTCATTTCCGCAGGCGCCTGATAGCCGATGACCTCGGCGACACAGGCACGCGGCACGATCAGCCGCTCGCCCGCCAGGGGAACCAGTAAGCTGTAGAGTTCGTCGCGCAATTCGGACATGGGACCTTGAGGGGCAGCTAACGAGCGACGGCGCTGCGCCGATTGACCAGCGGCTCGATCGCATCGAGCAGCTGGCTTTCCTGATAGGGTTTGCCGAGATAATCGTCAACGCCGAGTTCGATCGCCCGCGCACGGTGCTTCTCGCTAACCCGTGAAGTGATCATGACGATCGGAATGTGCTTCAGCCGCGGATCGTTGCGCACGTGCGCGGCGACCTCGTAGCCGTCCATGCGCGGCATTTCGATATCCAGCAAAATGATGTCCGGCAGGTTCTCTTGCAACAGCGATACGGCATCGACGCCGTCCTTCGCGGTCAGCACTCGCATGCCATTGCGCTCCAGCAGGCGCTGCGTCACGCGGCGCACGGTGATCGAGTCGTCCACGACCAGCGCGAAGGTGCGCCGGTCGCGTTGATCGAGCACGACGGTCTCGGTCGGACGCGCGCGCCATTCCGATCGCACCAGCGAACCCATGTCGAGAATGAGAACGATGCGGCCGTCGCCCAGGATGGTGGCGCCGGCGATGCCGCGGATCGCGGATATCTGCGGCCCCAGGGACTTCACGACAATTTCGCGGCTGCCGACCAATTCATCGGTGACGAGTGCCGTCGAGTGTTCGCCGGCGCGGATCAGAACGACCGACATGGACACATCCGAATCGGGCAGGCGCGTGGCGCCCAAACCGACGAACGAACCCAGGTGTTGAAAGCGGTATTTCTGGCCGCCGTATTCGAACTGCGGCGCATCCTTGCCCAAATGCCGGCTGACGATGTTCCTCGGCAGACGCACCACGCCTTCCACGGTCGCCAGCGGCAGCGCATAGGTCTCCTCCGCGACCCGCACGATCAACGCTTGACTGATCGCCAAGGTGAAGGGCAGACGGATCGTGAATCGCGAGCCTTTGCCGTAAGTGGAGTCGATGAACAGGCCGCCGCCCAGCTTTTTGACTTCGGTCGCGACCACATCCATGCCGACGCCGCGGCCTGCCGCCTGCGTGACATGGCCGGCGGTGCTGAACCCCGGCTCCAATATGAGCTGCACCGCCTCCTCGTCGGTGAGCTTTGCATGGGCATCGATCAGCCCGAGCGCAATCGCCTTCTCGCGGATCAGCTTGACGTTGATGCCGGCGCCGTCATCCGCGACGACGATGACGATCTCCGCTCCATCGCGTTCCAGGCTGATTGAAATCCGGCCCACGTCCGGTTTGCCGCTCTGGGCACGCTTGTCCGGGGCTTCGATGCCGTGCACGACCGAGTTGCGCAGCATGTGCTCCAGCGGCGCCACCATCCGCTCCAGCATCTGCCGATCGAGTTCCGCGGCCGCCCCTTGCACCGCGAGCTCGGCGCGCTTGCCGGTATCGTTCGCCGCCTGCCGCACCAGCCGCGTCAGGCGCTGCACGTGCCGCTGGAACGGCACCATGCGCGTGCGCATCAGGCTGTTCTGCAATTCAGTGATGACGCGCGCCTGCTGCGTCAACAGACTTTGCGCCTCGCGCGTCAAAGTCTCGAGCAGGCCCTGGATGCTGGCGACGTCGCTCGAGGTTTCCGCCAGCGCGCGCGAGAACTGCTGCAAGGCGGAGTAGCGGTCCAATTCGAGCGGATCGAAATCGTCGCGCCGCGGCTCGATATTCTGGTGCCGATTCAGTACTTGCGCTTCGGTCTCCATTTCCAGGCCGCGCAATTGCTCCTTCAGGCGCGTTACGGTGCGCGCCAGTTCCGCCAGGTTGAAATCGATCGAATTGACCTGTTGATCCAAGCGGGCGCGAAAAATGCTGACCTCGCCGGCATTGTTCAGCATGGTGTCGAGCAAGTCGGCATCCACGCGCGCCATTTCCACCCGCTCCACGGGCGGCGCTTCGCGGCCCGGCAGCACCGGGGCGCTGCTCAATTCCAAGCTGGATGAAGCATCCTCGCTCGCCACCGCCGGTTCCCGCGAAGGCTCCGGCGCAGTCGTACGTGCGGACCCCGGGAGCGCGGCCGCTGCGCTGGCCGTTACCGCGGCGGCCGCGGCAGGTTGCGCCGCTGCGGGTTGCGCCGCGGCAGGCTGCGCCGCTGCGGGTCGGGCGGTTGCAGGTTGGGGGGCGGCCGGTTGCGCGGCGGCCGCTTGATTGGCGAGCGCGCGGATTTGTGCGATCAAGTCGCGCGCCTCGCCCGGCAGGGTGCCGGCGCTCACCAGATCGCGCATGCGCGAGAGTTCATCCAGACTGGCCTGCATGACGGCGTGAGCATGATCGTCGGCCGCCGCCGCACCGCCGTCGATCTGCAGCACCAAGGTTTCGAGCTCGTGACTCAAGTCGCCCATGGCGGCAACGCCGGCCATGCGCGCGCCGCCCTTGAGCGTGTGCAGTTGACGCTGCAGCTCCGCGACCGGCTGCTTGTCTTTGCGGTCCTTGTTCCAGGCGGTCAGCGAGCCTTGAGCGGCTTCCAGCAGCTCGGTCGCTTCCTCGCTGTAGATGTTGGCTATTTCGTGGTCGAATTCTTCGGCCGGCGCCGCAGCCGGCGCAGGAGCCGGCGCAGGAGCCATCGCCAGCGCCGGCACCATGGCCGAGGCGCTGGTATCGCGCGCGGCGCTGGCGATCATGGCGTCCACTTCGGCCTCGAGATCTTGGAGTCGCGCCAGCAGCGCGGGCTGATCGGAGAAAAATCCGGTCGACTCGTTGATATGCGAGAGCACATTCTCGATGGCGCGTACCGATTGCTCGAGCGTCGCCAGGCCCGCATCCGACAGACCCTGGCCGCTGTCGAAGACTTTGCGCATGACATGGTTCAGCGGTTCGGTGATTCGAATGCCATGGCGTGCCTCCGCCATCTTCGAACTGCCGCTCAAGGTGTGGATGGCCCGGTACACCGATTCGGGGAGATCGTGGGGTGCCGGTTGACTGCTGCGTTTGCGCAGGTACTCGCGGATTTCCGTCAAATGACTCGAGGTTTCCTTGGCATAGATGTCGTGCAGCGTGGCGTCCATGGACGGCTTTTGCGCCGCCGCTGCGCCGGCCCAGCTCGTCGTTGCGCTGCTCGCATCGGACCCGGCGCGGTCCTCGGGCGCAACATGGACCTTGGCCTGCTCGGGATCCCGGCCATCGGCATACGCAAAAGCGCGGGTCATCAACGTCTCGGTCGGCGTATTGATGGGCCGCCCGGTCTCCAGCTGTTCCACCAATTGCGGCAGGGCCGCGACCGAGTTGCGCAGCAAGGCCATCATGCCCGGGGTGCGCGACAGCGTCTTATCGATGATCCGATTGAGCAGATTCTCGATCGACCAGGCGAACTCCGCGATCGCTCGGGCTCCGACCATGCGGCCGCTGCCCTTCAAGGTGTGGAAGCTGCGGCGCATGGAAGCCAATGCATCCAGATCCATGGGATTCTGGTCCCAGAGCGGGAAAGTCTTTTGCACCGAGGCGATTTCTTCCTTGGCTTCCTCGATGAAGAGTTCGACGAATTGCGGATCGACCGCCTCGGGCTCCGGCAGCACGATCAGAGGATTGGTCGCGGCATGCGCGCGCTTGGTGCGCTCCATGGCAATGGTTTCCGCCGGATCCAGCTTCAGCGTCTTGGCGGCTTCGCTGCTCGTGAGATTCAAGTTCGGCACGCGCGCCAACGCGTCTTCGTCCGCGAGCGTCTTGAGGCAGGTCTCGGCGTTATCCAGCATGTACCAAGGATCGGTGCGCCCGTTCTGCAGCGTCTCCATGTAGTACTCGATGCTCACGATCGCATCGGCCACCCGTTCCAGGCGGATCGGCTCCGGGGGCGGCGCGCCCGGTTCGATGAGCATGCGCACTTGCTTGCCGATGGCATCCATCAACTCGACCGCGCGGCTCTTGCCGAGCATCAGCAGTCCGGCGGTAATGCCGCGCAACAACTGCGGCACATTGTCGAGACCCTGCGCCGAGAATTCGTTGGGCTTCTGCACCGCGGCCGACACCGCTTCCTTGATGCGCGCCAGGTTGACGATGCACTCGCGCAGCACCGCCTCGCTGACTTGCTTGAATTCGTGGTCTTGATCGAGCGGAACATCGGCGGGAGGCGCAGTCGACTGAGGCAGAATCAGCCGCACCAGCTGATCGTCAAGGCTGTCTTCCACCGACAGGAGAACGCCGGCGACTCTGACCAGCGAGTCCTCGGACGGCGGCTTGCCCTCCTGAATGATTTGCGACAGCGCTTGGATTTCATCCTGCACGCGCTGGCGCAATTCCCCCAAGCCCAGCACGCCGAGCGTGTCGCTGATCTTTTTCAACAGCTCGAGTTGCGGCACCAGCTCGGCGCTTTGGCCGCCCCCTCGCCGCACGAAGATGTCGAGCACATCCTTGACCTTGGACAGGTCCTCTTTGATCGCCGCGGCCACCGTGCGCATCAATTTGACGCTGGGCGCCGATAGGCTCTCCCGCTCCTGCTCGATGGTGTCATCCACCGGCAGCAGCTCGGCGAGCTTGAACGAGGCACGCACGGCGGAGATCCGTCCGCCGCTGGTGGTCGCCCTCGCGACGTAGTAGAGCAGGTTGTTCAGAAGATCGATGGGCGGATCTTCGCAGTAGCGCGCTTCACCGAGTTCGTATAAGGCCTTGATTTGCCGATCCGCTTGACCGAGCAAGCGCTTCAGGGTCGCGCTGCCCTCCAAACCGTTGGCGCGCACCGCTTCGAGGATGGCGCCGGTGACCCACCACAGCTGGAACACCGGCTGCGTGGTTGCGACCTGCTCCAGCTTTTCGGTGACCTTCGCCAGAATTTCCAGATTCTGCACCGTGCGTTCGCCGCGGATGTAGCCCAGCAAGCCGATTTGGAATCGCGGCCGCAGCCGCCGCGCCCATTGCGCCACCGAAATCGATTGCTCGCCCTGGGTGAGCGACTGCGGCGCGGCGTTCTGATCGGACTTCAGGTTGAGCAGCAGCAGCGTGCCTTCGGAGAGCAAGGGGCTGCCGCGCACCGAGCGCAAGTCGTTGAGCAGCGGCAGCAGCACCAGCGCCAGATCCCTGCCCCCGGACAAAACGCGTTCCAGATAGGTGGGCAGCTGTACCATCGCGCGCATCAAGGCATCGAGGCCGTCGACCTGCCGTTTCTGGTCATTGCCCGAACTCAGCAGGTAGCGCGTGACGTGTTCCATTTCCTCGGCGAGCAACGCCGCGCCGTACACCTCGACCAGGCGCAGCACGCCGTGGGCGGAGTGCAGCTGATCCGCGCATTTCTCCAGAAGAACGCGCTGGTCGGGCCGTTCCGCATACGCCTCGAGCGAGGCACGCGCATCGTTCAGTGTCGCGCTGAGTTCCTTGGCGACGATGTGCAGGGTTTGGGAGCTGATGTCGGTCATGCCGCAATCGTCGGGAGCCTAAGCTCCAATGCCGCTCGCCTTGCGCAATTTTGCGGGATTGGCGGGGGCGGCGGGTTCGCTCAACGCCGGCAACTTGGCCGAGGTGGCGCCGGTGCCGAAGTCGGGAAGCCGGAATCCCGCCACTGACTTGCGCAACTGCGCCGAGAGCGCCGCGAGTTTGGCGATGGAGGTGGATGTCGCGGTCGAACCTTCCGCGGTCTGCGATGAGATTTCGCGCACCACTTGCATGTTTTTCGAAATATTTCCCGACACGGCGGCCTGCTGGCGCGCACTGGCCGAAATGTTCTGCACCAGGCTCGCGATTTGGTTCGAGACCTGCTCGATTTCTTCGAGCGCGGCTCCGGCGTTCTCCGCCAGCAGCGCGCCGCCGACCACATCGGTGGTGCTGCGTTCCATCGAGACCACAGCTTCGTTGGTGTCGGTTTGAATGGTGCGCACCAGCACTTCGATCTGCTTGGTCGCATTCGCGGCCCGCTCCGCCAGCCTTTGCACCTCGTCCGCCACCACGGCAAAGCCGCGCCCCGCCTCGCCCGCCATGGATGCCTGGATCGAGGCATTCAGGGCCAGAATATTGGTCTGCTCGGCAATATCGTTGATCAGTTCGACGATGTTGCCGATCTCCTGAGAGCTTTCGCCCAGGCGCTTGATGCGTTTGCTGGTCTCTTGGATGGTCTCGCGAATCGCATTCATGCCGTCGATGGTGCGCCGTACCGCATCGCCGCCCTTGTGCGCGACATCGACCGAATGCCTCGCGACATCCGAGCAGCGCTCGGAATTGCCCGAGACTTCTTCGATCGAGGCGGCCATATCGGCCATCGATTCGCTGGCGGCGGAGATCTGCCGCGATTGCGCGCTGCTGGCCTTGGCCATGTGCGCCGCCACCCCTTGGGTCTGCTTGGCGGCGCTATCGAGCTGAATGGCGCTGTCGTTGATGGTGGTGACCAGTTCGCGCAGCGCTTCGATGGCGTAGTTGATCGAATCGGCGATCGCGCCGGTGATGTCCTCGGTGACGGTCGCCTGCACGGTGAGATCGCCATCCGCCAGGCTCGACAGTTCATCCAGCAGGCGCATGATGGCTTCTTGATTGCGTTCGTTTTCGCGCACCCGCAGCTCGTTGCTGCGCCGCTTGTCGGCGGTCTTGGAATAGACCCAGGCCAGCGCCGCGAGCAGCAGCGCCGCCAGCGTGAGCAATCCCAGTATCCAAATCTTATAGCCGCCGCCTTCCGCGCGCGGAACCGCGCTTCCCAACTGGGTCGCGAGAGCGCTGGCGAGGGCCGGCAGCGCGCGCGCGGCGGCCTGCGCCTTCGCGAGAGGCTCGGCCGCGCCGATCGCCTTGCGCACGCTGTTGGTGTACTGCTGATTGCGCTGCACCACCGTTTTCAGGCGCTGTTCGGGATCGGCGCCGGTGACTTTTTGAATGGCGATGCCGGATTCCTCGCCCGACAAACCGCGGATCACCTGATTGAGGAACTCCAGGCTGTCGGCCAGACGCTGCGCGCTCGGGCCCGCGTCGCTCACGCCGGAACTCAAGCCGTTCAAATCCTGCTGAATCCGCTGCACCGTCAGTTCGAAGCGCTCCAGATACCGGCTCATGCCCTCGAGCTTCTGCACGCCCACCGAGCTGCCCAGATCGCCGAGCTCGGACAGCAGCTTGGGCGCCAGCTCGCGCACCTCTTGAATGGAGGATTGGATCGCTTCGACCGCCGGCCGCGCTTCGGCAACCGCGGCCACGCCGTCGTTCAACTTGCTCCAGGCGGCCGCGTCGCCGGTGCCCGGCATGCTGGCGCGCAACGCTTTGAGCCGGGCGGCGCTCTTGGCGAGGGCATCGAAAGCGCTCGATTCGCCGCGCAACGCATTTTGCGCCTCGAAGGGCATGCGCTGCACCACGAGCGTCAGCTGCTCGGCGGGGGCGGCAACCGGAGCGGAATTGCGCGTCAGCGCCGTCAGAACCGCGGCGATGATCAAGCACAGCACCAGCGAAGCCCGCGAGCACCGGCAGCGGATTGAGATTGGCTGATTTTTCGATTCGCCTGGTCGTCATCTTTCGTTCCACACCTAACTTGCCGCCTGCAGGAAGCTCTGGCTTTCCACCAAAGTCTTCAAGCTCAAAACCGGCCAGACTTCACCCCCGCGGCGAAAGGCGCCGGCAAGATAGCTGTCGCAGCGGATCACGGTCGGCGGCGCTTCCGCACTGAATTCCGATTCCGCAAACCGCCGAAATCCGAGCACCTCATCGACCATCAAACCCGCGGGAATATCCCGGTGGTTGACCACGATGATGCGGGTATTGCGCCCGGCAGCGGTTGCACCGCTGCCGAGGAATTGCCGCAAATCCAGCATCGGCATCAGCGCTCCGCGCACGTTGGCCAACCCCCTGACCCAGCTCTTGGCACCCGGAATGCGGGTAACCACGGCGGGATAACCGAGAACCTCGCGCGTCTCTTCGCGTGCCACCAAAAACGTCTCGCCGCCCATGCGGAACGCGACACCCACCCACTCCTCCCCCGCGTCCGCTTCGGCCACGCTGTTCGCCGCCACCGTGCGGCTGCGCTTCTCCAACTCCTTGAGCAATTCGAACGGCCGGTCGCGCAAGCCGCGCAGGCTCGTCTCCGACCCGCTAGTCGTACTCGTCATGTGGCCAGTGCGGCCTGCGCCTTCTCGACCAGCGCCTGAGCGGACACAGGCTTGACCAGATAATCCACCGCCCCCTGCCGCAACCCCCATACTCGATCGGTCTCCTGACCCTTGGTGGTCACCATGATGATGGGGATCAGGCTGGTTTCAGGATCGTTGATCAGCATGCGAGTAGCCTGATAGCCGTTGACGCCCGGGCATCACGATGTCCATGAAAATGAGATCGGGTTTCATTTCCTTCGCCTTGCGCACGCCCTCTTCGCCGTTTTCGGCGGCGGCGGTCTTGAAACCGTGCTTCTCCAGCGCCTTTTGCATGACGAATACCTCGGTGGGTGAATCGTCAACGATTAGAATCAGTGCCATCGCGTATTCTCCGTCATTTTCCGACGTGAGCTTCGATCGCTCCCAACAACTCGTCTTTGGTAAACGGCTTGGTCAAATAATGCTCCGATCCTACGATTCGCCCGCGGGCCCGATCGAACAGCCCATCTTTGCTCGACAGCATGATCACGGGAATTTGTTTGAATACCTTGTTGTGCTTGATCAGAGAACAGGTCTGGTATCCGTCGAGGCGAGGCATCATGATGTCGACGAAGACGATGTCCGGCTGATGATCGGCGATCTTGGAGAGGGCGTCGAAACCGTCGACGGCCGTGAACACTTCGCAACCCTCCTTGGTGAGGAGGGTTTCAGCGGTTCGGCGAATGGTCTTGCTGTCATCGATCACGAGGACCTTGAGGCCCGTGAGTTTAGGCTTGCCGCTGGTGATCATGTTCTCCATGACTTGCGTAGGTGCTGGAATCTTGTGGCTTTTTAACATATCCAGGCCGCGCAAGCCACGGTACGGGGTCGACATTTCGAGGCATGTCGCGCTCAAACAACGGTGGCCTGGTTCACAGTTTTCCCATGAGAGTAGGCGCCAAAGCCGCTTGCGCTAGACTTGACGCAATGAGCCTGTCGTCTCGAGTGCGTCTCGTCGTGGTCATGGATCCCGATCGCGGCGATTAAGCCTGCCAAGGACACCACCCTGGGGCTGCTGCTCGCCGCACAGGCGCGGGGCTGGGAGCTGCTCTACGCCGAACAGAAGGACCTTTGGCTGCGCGACGGCATTGCGTGGGGCCGCTTGGCGCCGCTCCGGTCTTCGATGATTCGTCGAAATGGTTCTCGCTGGGCGCGGCCGCTGCCCACCCGCTGGGCGAATTCGACGTCATCCTCATGCGCAAGGATCCGCCGTTCGACACCGAATACATCTACAGCACCTACATCCTCGATCGCGCGCAGCTGCAGGGCGCGCGTGTTTACAATCGGCCGCAAGGTCTGCGCGATATCAACGAGAAGGTCTATACGGCTTGGTTCCCGCAATGTTGCGCGCCCACGCTGATCACGCGCGACATGCGTGACATGGCCGAATTCTTGAAGCGAGCACGGCAAGGCCGTGTGCAAGCCGCTGCACGGCATGGGCGGCAAATCCATCTTCGTTCTCGAGCAGGGCGATAAGAACCGCAATGTGGTTTTCGAGACCTTGACCGATTACGGCACGCGCTACGCCATCGTGCAGCGCTACCTGCCGGAAATCGTGACGTGAGCGGCGATTCGCGCATCATTTTGCTGGACGGAGAGCCGGTGCCCTTCGCCTTGAGCCGTATCCCGTTGCCCGACGACCACCGCGGCAACCTCGCGGCGGGCGCGCGGGCCGAGAGCCGTCCGCTCAATGATCGCGATCGATGGCTCTGCGGGCAAATCGGACCTAAGCTGCGCGAGGCAGGCATGATATTCGTGGGGCTGGATGTCATCGGCGGCTACGTCACCGAGATCAACGTCACAAGTCCGACCGGAATTCGTGAACTTAACAAAAAGCATGGTATCGATATCGGTACCCTGCTGGCGGAGGCGATCGAGAGGAATTTGGGCGCCGCGTGACTTCAGAAACGCTTCATACCGATGGCGCGCTGCAAGGCGGCGATTTGCTTGGAGCCGGGCTGCCGCCCGCCAACGATCGGATGTTGACCACGTGTTTTCTGGCGGCCCTGTTGCATGGAATCATCATTCTCGGCGTCACCTTCAGCTCCACCGGCGGCAGTTCGGCAGACCAGGGGGCGCCGGGACTTGAAGTGGTGCTGGTCAACGAGCGCGCACCCGCCGCCGCGAAGAACCCGGACGCCCGTTATCTGTCGCAGCGCACGCAATTGGGTTCGGGCAATACTCTGAAGCGCGAACGAAGTTTGATCCCCAAGTCCTCGTTGATGCCGCTCGATCGTCTGGGGGTTCCGAGCGGCGAAGGTCTGGACGCGCAGCGCGCCGGCGCCGACACCGGGGCGGAGGATTTGGTCGCGACGCATAGTCCCGTCGCAGAAGATATTCTACTTCGCCGCTTCGAGCGCCGCGAAGGACGCATCCGAGCTGCCGCTGCTGCTCGAGAAAAGGCCGGACCTCGCGATGACGCCGAACGATGACGGCATCGAGCTGCGCTTGCGCGGCGAGGCGAAGCAGGAGCTCTGGATCGCCGCCGACACGCGCGAGTCCGACGTTGCGGTATACCTGGACAGCTGGCGCCGCAAAATCGAGCGCGTCGGCACCATGAACTTTCCCGATGTCGCCCGCCGCGAGAAACACTCCGGCACGCCGGTCATCGAGGTGACCATCGGCGCGGACGGCAAGCTGCTGCAAACCGTCATCAGACGCAGCAGCGGACACGCCGAGATCGACGAGGCCGCGATGCGGATCTTGAAGCTGGCCGCGCCATTCGATCCGTTTCCGAGCGAGCTGTCCGCGAAGCACGATCAGATCCGCATCGCGTATGAGTGGCAATTCCTCGAAGGTTCCACGCAGGGCGGCGCCGTGTACTACTCAGAACCGGATAAGCCGTGATCGGTTATGAGCGAATCCGGCTACCTGACCAACCAGCTGCTGATCGCCATGCCCTACATGGGCGACCCCAATTTCGCGCAAACCGTGGTTCTGGTGTGCGATCACAATTCGCAGAGCGCGCTCGGCCTGATCCTCAACAAGCCCCTGCCGATGCGCATGGGGGAAATCTTCGAACAGCTGGAAATCGAGCTCGGCGATGGGCCTCTGTGGCAGCGGCACGTGTTGCGCGGCGGACCGATGCAAACCGACCGCGGCTTCGTCGTGCATCGGGCCTTCGGCGAATGGGACTCGACGCTGAAGGTTTCCGATGCGCTGCACGTCACCACCTCGAAAGACATCTTGGCGGCCATGGCCCGCGGGCAGGGTCCGGATGAGGCCGTCGTCGCCTTGGGCTACGCCGGCTGGGACAGCGGTCAATTGGAGCAGGAAATCCGCGCGAACGCATGGCTCAGTGCGCCGGTGGATTTGGGATTGATTTTCGAACTGCCGTTTGAATCCCGCTGGCACGCCGCAGGGCGTCTGTTGGGCGTGGACCTGTCCCGGGTCAGTCCCACCGGCGGAAATGCCTGAGTCCTCCCGGCCGAAGATCGTCGTGGCTTTTGATTACGGCCTGCGCCGGATCGGCGTTGCCTGCGGCGACACCGTGAGCCGCAATGCCGTGGGCCTGAAGACGTTGCCCGCGGGACGCGACGGACCGCGCTGGGAGCTGATTGCCTCGACCATGCGCGATTGGCAGCCCGACCTGGCGGTGGTCGGGCTGCCGTATAATGTGGACGGTTCCGAAAACGAGCAGAGCTCGGCTACCCGCGGCTTCGCCGCCGAACTGCAGCGCCGCTTCGGCGTGGACGTCGTGCTGGTGGACGAGCGCTACTCGTCGCTCGAAGCCGAGGCACGGCTGCAAAGTGCGCGCGAATCGGGGTTGCGCCGGCGGCGTGTGGCGAAGTCCGACGTCGATGCCGCGGCGGCCTGCGTGATCTTGGAACGTTGGTTCACGGAAACAACAGGGAGCTCCTAGGCGCAAATGCGATCACAACAAGACAGCGCCGGGGGCTTGCGCCACCTCATCACGCTCGAGGGGCTGGCCCGGGATGCCTTGACGGCCATTCTCGACCGAGCGGAACGTTACCGCCGTCTTCCCGGGCAGCCCGCCTACGAAGGCCGTGAATTGGCCGGCGTCACGCTGGCAAATCTGTTTTTCGAACCGAGCACGCGAACGCGTGCTTCGTTCGATCTGGCCAGCCGGCGCTTGGGGGCTCATGTACTCAACTTGGACCTGCATTCCAGCTCGCGCGCCAAGGGCGAGAGCATGCTGGATACCATTTACACCCTCGAGGCCATGAATACCGACGTATTCGTCATCCGCGACTCCGCAGCGGGCATGCCCGAATTCCTGATCGATCATGTGGCTCCGCACGTGTCGGTGATCAGCGCGGGCGAGGCGCACCTCTCGCATCCCACGCAGGGCCTGCTCGACGTGCTGACGATTCGCACCCACAAGCGCCGCTTCACCGGCCTCAAGGTCGCCATCGTCGGCGACATCAGGCATTCGCGCGTGGCCCGCTCCACGGCGACCGCGCTGAGCACGCTGGGAACCACGGATTTGCGCCTGGTTGCGCCCGAAGCGCTGCTGCCGGAGGAGGCCGAATTTCGCGGCGCACAGCGCTTTACTCGCATCGAAGACGGCATCGCCGGCGCGGACGTGGTGATGATGCTGCGAATCCAAAAGGAGCGCATGGCGCAAGCCGCGTCGCTCGACGACGCTGCGTATTTCAAGGAATTTGGCCTGACGGCGCAGCGGCTCAAGTTGGCCGCACCCAGTGTGCTGGTCATGCATCCGGGACCCATGAACCGCGGCGTGGAGATTTCGGCCGAAGTCGCCGATGGCCCGCGCTCGGTCATTCGCGAACAGGTCAACAACGGCGTAGCCGTGCGAATGGCCGTGCTGGCGTCGATTGCCGCGACGCTGACGCGCCATCGGCGGCCGCTGTAGCCCTAGACCTCGGCGTTCAATTTCACAGTGGCGATACCTGCCTGTTCGAGCGTACGCGCGGCGGCCAGGCACAAATCCTCGCGCCAGGGTGCCGCGATGAGCTGAACGCCCACGGGTAAGGCCTGTTCCGCGGGGGAATCCCCCTCCGCCGGCCAGACCGGCGCGGTGCATACCGGCAGGCCGATGCAGGAAATAGGCTGGGTGAGCACGCCGAGTCCCGCCTTGGTGGGGATGCTGCGGCCGTTGATCAGCAGAGTTTCCTGGCCGACCCGCGGCGCAACCGACGGAGCGGCTGCCGCGATCAACAGGTCGAAGCGTTCGAACAGCTGCATCGCCTGCGAGTAGGCGTGCCGGCGCACGCGCTGCGCCTGGATCACCCAGCTTGCCGGAATCAATCCGCCCGCCACCAGGCGCGAGCGCGCAGCGGGTCCGAAGTCCGCGTACTGTTCGATCAAACGCGGCCGATGCAGCGCGCCGCCTTCCGCCCCTGTAATGATGTAGGCCGCCGAGCGCGCGACTTCAGCGCACTTGAGCTCCGCCCACTCGGTTGCGCCGAGCGCGGCCGCCGCGAGCTGCACCGAACGCCGCGCGGCCGGATCCGCCCACTCGTGAAACCAGCCTCCCAGGATGCCGATGCGCATTCCCCGCGGCAGCGACAGCGACCCCGCCGCCGGTTCAATGGCACGCTGGGCGCAGGCAGGATCGGTGCGATCCGGTCCCTGCATCGCGTCGTATGCAAGCGCCAATCCGAGGACGCTGTTGGCAAAAGGACCCACATGATCCAGGCTGTTCACGAAGGGATACGTGCCGCCGCGCGGCAAGCGTCCATAAGTCGGCTTTAGGCCAAACACACCGCAGAGCGACGCGGGCACGCGAATCGAGCCGCTGGTATCGGACCCGAGCGTGATCGGCAGCATTCCTGCGCCCACCGCCGCAGCCGAGCCGCCGGAAGAGCCGCCGGCGCCGCGGGTGCGGTCGTGGGGGTTGCGCGTGATGCCGTAATGGTGATTCTCCGTGAGGAACCCGTACGCCAGTTCTTCCATGTTGAGCGCGCCCACCAGCACCGCGCCGGCGCGGCTCATTCGCGCCACAATGGTTGCATCGGCGTCGGCCGGAGCGTTGGCCGCGTTTATTTTCGCGCCCGCGAGGGTCACCATCCCCCCGATATCGAACAGGTTCTTCACGGCATAGGGGACACCGGCCAGCGGCGGCAGCCGCTTGCCTGCGGCGAACAGCTCGTCGATCGCGGCGGCCTCGCGCTCGGCCCGCTGCAAGGTCTTTGCGGTAAAGCAATTCAAAGCGGGATCTTTGGCGGCAATCAGCTCCTGGCATTGCGCCAGTACCGCAGCGGCGCTGCGCGAGCCATTGCCAATTTGCTGCACGATGTCGGCAGCCGATCCCATCATGGGCGAAACGCCGGCGCGGGTTCCGAAGCGAACGGCAGCGGCCAATCGAAGACCGTGCGCGCGATCGCGTCGAGCCGCGAGAACTGCAAGACGATTTCCGCGATCTCGGCATCGTCGAACGCATACCCTTGCAGCGCCAACGCCGCGCGCACATACGCCTCGAGCGGGTGGTCTGCAGCTTGCGTCATCGCACCATCATCGCACAATAGCCGTTCGTCATGCCGCGAGTCCCGCTGATCCCAAAAGCGCTCCGGATGGGTGCTGTATTCAATATTGGCCATGCTGTTTGGCGTCTATCTTGGCGTCAATCAGATCGTCAATTTACGCGGCCGAAGCGACATTGAGCCCTGGAAGCCGTTGGTTTGGGAACTCAGCAGCGTCATCGTCATCTTTGCCGTCGTGCCGCTGATCGTGCGTTTCGAACGCAGCTTCCGCCTCGATGCCAGGCCGCGATGGCGCATCATCGCGGCGCATGCGGGAGCGGCGCTCGTGTTCTCGGCCTGGCACGTCGCCGCCATCATCGTGCTGCGCAAGTTGGCCTACGCGTTAGCCGGTCAGGCCTACGACTTTGGCGACGTGCCCATTCGTTTTTTCTATGAATTTCAAAAAGACCTGATCAGCTATGTGGTGATTCTGGGCGTAATTTTCGCGAACCGCGAATTTCAAGTCAGGCGCAGCAGCGATCTACGCGCGGCGGAACTCGCCGCGGAACTCGATCAGGCCCGCCTCAAGGCCTTGACCGCGCAGATTGAGCCGCATTTCCTGTTCAACACGCTCAATGCCATTTCCAACCGCATGCACGAAGATGTCGAGGCCGCGGATCGCATGATCAGCAGTTTGGGCGCGCTGATGCGCGCTGCCTACGATTCGGACAGTCAAGTGCTGGTGCCCTTGGCGCGGGAGCTGCAGTGGCTGCGGGATTATGCAGCCATGATGACCGAACGCTTTCGCGGACAGTTGACCTTCGAATTGAAAGTCGCGCCCGGCCTTGATGCCGCTGAGGTGCCGCGCCTGCTGCTGCAGCCCCTGGTCGAAAACGCCTTGCGGCACGGGCTGCCGGACGGACGCGGCAACCTGACGGTGGATGTCGCGCGCCAGGGAACGCGGCTTCTCTACACCATCAGCGACAATGGGGTGGGCATCGATGAGGCCGCGGTGCAGCCCGGCACCGGGATCTCGAATGTGGCGCGCCGCTTGGAGTTGCTGTTTCCGGGCGCGCATACCCTGCACCTGGCCGCAGGCCGCCCCACGGGAACCGTCGTGACTTTGAGCTTCCCGGTAACGCAATGACCCACACGGTTGTCATTGTCGACGACGAACCGCCGGCGCGCGCCAAGCTGCTGCGGTTTTTGGCGCCGCTGCCGGAATTCGCGGTCGTCGCACAGGCGGACAGCGTGGAAGGCGCGGTCGCGGAAATCGCCGCGCGCAAGCCGGATGTCGTGTATCTGGACATTCAATTGGGCGCGCACAGCGGCTTCGATGTTCTCGAGGCCATCCGCGGCGCGGAATCCCCGCACATTGTCTTCACCACCGCCTACTCCGAGTATGCAGTTCGGGCATTCGACGTGCAGGCGCTCGACTATCTGCTGAAGCCATACGATCGCGAGCGGTTTTTGCGCAGCATCGAACGCGTCAAAACTGCCTTGGCGGAACAAGGCGTTGCTGCCGCCTGCGATCCGCGAGCGTTTATGAGCCGCTCATAGGCCGCGTTTGGCGCGCACCACCACGGTGCCCGCGATCTTGTCGTGCCAAGCCTGGCGATTGTGGTCGAACGCGATCCAGATAAAGCCCAGGAAAACCACGCAAAGCGACAGAAAACAACCCAGCGCCCGCACGATGGCGGTTTCCCAGTCGACGGGCCGGCCGTCCACGCGCACGACGTGCAAATCGAACACAATGCCGCCGACGGTCGTACCGCGCAGCTTCCACATCACCGCGCCGTAAATTGCCAGCAGCACGAGATGAAAGTCGCCCCACATGTGGCCGTCGCCGAAGGGGTGCAACAGGCTGGTAGCGAAGCCCACCAATATAATGTCGAGAAACAATGCGCCCATTCGCACCCAAAAACCGGCGCGCGGCATGGCGGCGGTTATAGGCGGGGGCGCGCTCGGGGCGGTTGCGGGTGGCGGACCGGGAGGCGCCGCCGCGAAGGGCGGCGGTCCCGAGGCGAGCGGCTCCGCGGCGGCGTTCGCAGCGGTTGCTGCCGCGGCGGCTGCAGCGGCGTCCGGCGCGGCGCCGGCGGCCGCCGTCGCAGGACTTGCGCCCGCGAATGCCGACGGTGGATTGCCGACGGAACGGCGTGCTCGCACCCGCAGAACCAGGGTGTAGAGCACGGCGCCGAAGCCAAAGAATCCCAGCAATTTGTAAATCAAAAATCCTGCGATCGGCACGACGTACAGCACCAATGCGACGGCGCCGCCGATCAGCACGGCGACGGCGGGATGGCCGGCCTGCCTAAGTCCGCGGCCCGAAATGCGGCCGCCGAGCCATGCCAGCATGACGGCCTTGCCGAACAGCGACATGCAGAACAACGCCCCCACCACGAATGGCACGGCCGCGATGCCGATCACCGTGACGCACAACAGGATGAGCAGCACTGGGGTCAAGAGAATGCCCAGGAGCGCCGCCAGCGCGGTGTGTCCGGGCTGAGACTCGAGCGTGCGCACGCATTGGTCCATTGCGTCGCGAAACATCAGCGCCAGACAGGCGTAAAACGCCAGCAGGCACAGCGCCAGAGTCCACGCCCAGCCGAGCCCCGGGGCGAAAGCCAAGGGCCGGCCCAACAGCAAGCAATGCTTGATCCAGGCGTTCAGCCCGGTGAAGCCCGTGGAACCGCCGATGTCCCAATCGATGATCCTTTGCACCGAGCCGTGAACGACGGCGGCCGGATCCTGGTCCACCACGCCCATGACCCCGACCACGTCGCCGTCGACCTCGGCATTGGGCCCGAGCTGAACATTGCCGAGCACCGCAACCACGTTGCCGCCCACTTTGCTGTCGACGTAGACGTTACCCAGGACCGCCACCGCACCGTCGCTCACCGGTCCCGTGACGCGCGTATTGCCGAAGACCGACACGACATCCACCGCTTCGCCGTCGCTGGTGGAGGACCCGAATACCGAGACCACCGAATCGGCCTTTTGGCCGGTCTGCAAATGGCTGGAATGACCGATGCTGACGAGATCGTTGTCATCCTGATGCCGAATGCGCCGGTGGCGCAATTCGATGCGGTTGCGCCACTCGTCGCGATCGCTCGAGTCGCTCGAATCGTTGCTGGATTCCTCGTCGCCGGTTGCGGCCGGCGGGGTTGCAGCGCTGTGATCCTCCTTGGTTTGTGCGGCGCCGCCCGGTGCGGACGCCGGCGCCGCCGCGCCGGCAGTCGCAGAGTGCGCAGCGGCAGCCGCCGCGGCAGCGCCCGGATGCGCCATGAGGGCTGTCAGACAAAGCAGCGCAAACAGAAAACCCAAACGCCGCAAATCCATGGTGTTCATAAACCGTCACCTGCCGAAGAGGGCTGCAGATAGAGCGTCCGGTAAGCTGCCGCACCCAGCCCGAATAGCGCCACGTAAAGGAGAGTCCCGAATCCCACGATGGCGTACAGCCACACCGGGGGAACCGCACGCACCAGCAGCGCGACCAAGCCGCCCGCGGATGAGACTACCGTCAGGAAGGGATGCGCCCAAGAGAGCAGAACCGCCGAAACTTCGCCAAAGGAGCGGTCGCCGAGGTAGGCCGCGACGCCGCCCAATATGGTCACCGCCACCAGTGCCGCGCAAACCAGGACGAACGAAACCCGCGCACCCACCGGCCAGTTCGCAAAACTGGCAAGCCACCAGGGCTGCGATGCGCGGCGCGCCAGCTCGTTGGCCACGCGCGATTCCAACGTGCCGGGCGCGCGGCGCGGCGGCAAGCCGCCCAAGGCCTGATGCAATACCTGTTCGAGTTTCAGCGTCGTTTCTGCACGTTTGTTCATAGGGTCAGCCATCCAGTGTATCGCGCGCGCCGCCCGCGTTTTGCAGCAGCGGTAAAAGCGCCGCGCGCGCGCGGCGTATGTCGGTTTTGATCTTGGTCAGCGAGACATTCAGCTTGTCGGCTATCTCTTGGTAGGACAGGTCCTCGAAGTGATACAGCACCAGGGGCAGCCGTTGATGGTCGGGCAGCTGGCGAAGCGCGGCGTCGACGATGGCACCTCGTTGTTCTGCGCTCAAGTCGGCAAGCACCGTGTCGGGCACTTCCCAGTCCAGTTCCGCACCATCGTCCTCGCCGTCTTGCGAGCTCGGGCGCATTTCCGAGAACAAGCGCCAGCGCTTGCGGTAGCGGCTCAGGTAATTCAGCGTCAAATTGGTGGCCACGGTCTTGAGCCAGCCGCCCGCCGTAACGCTGCCTCGCAAATCCGAAAAATGCTCGTAGGCCCGGATGAACACCTCCTGGGCTATATCCTCGGCCTGGGTATCGTTGCCCGTGAGCCGCGCGGCAGTCGAAAAAACCATGTCCTGATAGGCACGCATAAATGTCGTGAACTCGGCCGTAAGTTGCGTTTGCACTGGAATGTGTGTTCGTTTAGATACAAAACACCGCGGGCCGGCAATAGTTGCGGTTTTAGCCTGTACGGAGAAGGGCTTGCCCCATTCGCACCCGGTCGCCTTTGGATATCCCATCCGCGAGCCCGAGCCCGGGCGGAGCCAGCACTATGATAGTGGAGCCGTGCTCGAACCACCCCATTTCTTCGCCGCGCTGCAGCGCAGCATCGCAGGGGATCACATTCGGCCCCCGGTAGCGCAAATGCAGCAACACATCGAGGAATTTCAAGCGGATGCTCGCCACCAATATGGCCGCCACCGGCACCAGCGTCAGCAGCGCCCCCGAGGACAGCCGGCACCGAAGGACGGCACGCTCGTTCCTGCAGAACAGCCGGTCGACGCGTTTGAGCGCGATGGGATTGACGTTCCAGGCGTCCCCGGAAATGTAGTTGACCTGCTCCACCCGGCAATCGGCCGGGGCGTGAAAGCGGTGGTACATGCTCGAAGTCAAGCGCAGGGTGGCGTAGCGTCCGCCTTCGTAGTACTGGGCCAATTGCGCGTCCCCGAGCAGCTCTCGCAGCGTATAGACGAAGCCCTTGGCCTGCAGGGCCATGCCCCTCTCCACCGTGCCGCACTCGCCGACCAGTCCATCGCAGGGGCTGACCAGATGTTCCTGGCTCATATCGATGGGACGGGCGCCCGGCTTCAATTCCCGCGTAAAGCAGTCATGCAGGCTCTTGAAGCGGGTGGTTCTCGCTTCGCTCAAATCGAGCTGCGAAAACAAGCGCCATAGCGCGATGCTGGCGTTGCAGACCCAGGGATGCTCGATCCGGCTCCACCACCCCATGAAGCGCGTCACCGAACGCCGCGGAATCCGGTTGCTCAACAGGAAGTTGACATGCTCCTGCTGAGTCAGCCGTTCGATGCGGGTTCTTGCATTCATCGTAGTGTCATTGGCCTGCAATACAGTCCGCGCCTGACAGGCTGTGCGAGGTATCTGCAATTACGACCTTCGGCTATGCGATGGGCGGTCTCCTCCTGGCATTTTTGCTGCGCAAAATCTACCTCAGGCTGCAGCTTTCGCTGGCCAAGCACCGCTCCCTCGCCGGCCATTCGCGTATGGCGCGGCGCTTCGCTTCCTGGGTGCCGTTCTATGAGTATGGCGATTCCAACTTCTTTGGCGTCGATGCGGCGCCGGCGCCGATTGCCGCGGCGCGCCGTGCGGGCTTCATGCGGCTCGCGGCACTGTTCGCCGGCCGCTTTCGCCGCGGCATCGAACGAACCGCCGAGCTTGCGGGCAGCGTTTCGGATCTTGAATTTACTTCCCGCTACCGCGTGCCCTTCCAATTCAGCGGTTTCGTGCGCAAGTTCTTGAAGACCGCCTCCTTCGTACAGTCCTCGGAGGGCGTAACGGTCACGGACCTGGACGGCAACCGCTTCTACGACCTGACCGGCTCCTACGGCGTCAATGTGTTCGGCTACGACTTTTACAAAGAGTGCATCGAGGCCGGCGCGGCGCGGGTGCGCGAGTTGGGGCCGGTGCTCGGCGCCTATCACCCGCTGACTTCGCTGAATGTCGAGCGCTTGCTGGCGATCTCGGGTCTCGATGAGGTCTCGTTCCATATGTCCGGCACGGAAGCGGTCATGCAGGCCGTGCGGCTCGCGCGCTATCACACCCGGCGCTCGCACCTGGTGCGCTTCTGCGGCGCTTATCACGGTTGGTGGGGCGACGTGCAACCGGGCGTGGGCAATCCGGTCGCGGCGCGCGAAACCTACACGCTCAAGGACATGGATGCGGCGGCGCTCAAGGTTTTGCGGACCCGCCGCGATATAGCGTGCGTTCTGGTGAACCCCTTGCAGGCCCTGCATCCCAATACCGGGGCGCCGGGCGACTCGACCTTGCTCGACAGCGCGCGCCAAGCGCATTTCGATCGCGGGGCCTATACGGATTGGCTGAAGGCCCTGCGCGAGGTCTGCACGGAGCGGGGCATCGCATTGATCTTCGACGAGGTGTTCGTGGGATTTCGCATCGCGGAAGGCGGCGCCCAGGAATATTTCGGCGTGCGCGCCGACATGGTGACTTACGGCAAAACCGTGGCCGGAGGACTGCCGGTCGGCGTGTTGTGCGGCAGCCACGAACTCATGCGCCGTTTTCGCGACGATCGGCCGGCCGACATCTGTTTCGCCCGCGGCACATTCAACTCCCATCCGTACGTCATGGGCGCGATGTACGAGTTCCTGACCCGGCTGCAGAGCGAACCGCTGCGCGCGATCTATCGCGGCCTGGACGAGCGCTGGAATGAACGGGCGCAACGGCTGAACGAGCGGCTGGCAGCCGCCGCCCTGCCGGTGCGGGTCGCGAATCTGTCCACGATCTGGACCCTCTACTATGCGCAGCCTTCGGGCTATAACTGGATGTTTCAATATTATTTGCGCGCCGCCGGACTGGCATTGAGCTGGGTGGGCACCGGACGCTTGATATTCAGCTTGAACTACAGCGAAGCGGACTTCGCCGCCGTCGCCGACCGCATCGTGTCGGCGGCGCAGGACATGCGCCGCGACGGCTGGTGGTGGACGGATACGCAACTGACCAACAAGTCCATCAAACGCCGCGTGCTCAAGGAAATGTTTCAGGCGCGATGGGCTTCGGGTTCGACTTCGCCCATCGGATCTATCAGTTCGCCCCGCAGCAAATAAAGCGGCGCTTTGGCGTAAATGATCGCATCGTTGAAAGGATCGGTCAGAATCTTGGTGGCCCACACCATGCCGGTCTGCACGCCCTTGATGAAGAACAACTGAATCATTCGAAACAGCAGTGCACCGGCTCCTACCGCCAGCCAGATCTCGCCCACGTGGCGCACGAAGCCGACGCCGCTGCTGTGCGCCTTGAAGAGGCCGAAGAAGCTCGGATCCAGCCATAGAACCAGCGGCACGAGCGCCCAGACGGCATGCAAGATCACCTTGCGGCGCAGGTTGTAGCCGACTTTGATCGCTTCTTTGTGCTCATGGGTCGCGCGGTTGACGCGGTCATAGCCTTTGGGCTCGAAAAAGAAATGACCGGATTGGCGGCTGACCATGGAGACCAGCCATCCGATCAGCGCCGACTTCACCGGATCGAAGAACATCGTGACATAGGCAATGATGAAGCTGATCGCGCTCAAAAGGTGCAAGGACTGATTGATGCGGCTGTGGTGATAGTAGCGATGATCGTCCCAGCGTTGAGTCTTGAGTTCCGCCAAAAAGCTTTGCATGGGGATTCCTTGGGATTGCTGCAATGACCGGTCCATGAAGCAAATATAAGATTTTCGTTACACGGCGATGACATACGGCCGTTTTCAGCGAGGTTACGTCAAAATGGTGATCTAAGTCGTCATCGTATCGTCATCCTCGCCTGCCATTGTTGCGCTGCATGAGAATCATGATCGTCACCGATGCGTGGTTTCCGCAGACCAACGGTGTGGTCAGCACGCTGGCGCAAACCGCGGCATGGCTGGGGCGTTTCGGTCACGAAGTGAGGATGCTGACACCCAAGGATTTTCGCAGCATCGCCTGCCCTAGCTACCCGGAAATACGGCTATCGCTGTTCCCCTATGAGAAGGTCGAAAGAGACATTCGCGCCTTCGCGCCGCAGGCATTGCACATCGCCACCGAGGGCCCGTTGGGGTTGAGCGCACGCCGTTTTTGCCTGCGCTGGGGCGTTCGCTTCACGACCTCGTATCACACGCAATTTCCGCAATATTTACGGGCTCGATTTCCTCTCCCCTTGAAAGTTTCCTACGCGGCGCTGCGCCGATTTCATGGCGCGGCGGCGCGCTGCATGGTGAGCACCGCGTCGATGCGCAAGGAGTTGACGGCGCGCGGTTTTGGCAATCTGGCGTCCTGGCAGCGCGGCGTCGACACGGAAAAATTCCGGCCGCGCGCCAAGGATATATTCGATCTACCGCGCCCCATCGCCGCCTATGTCGGACGGGTGGCGATCGAAAAGAATATCGACGCCTTTCTCAGCATGCCGTGGTCAGGCAGCAAAATCGTGATCGGCGACGGTCCGCAGCGCGCGCGGCTGCAGCAGCAATATTCCAACGCGATTTTTTTAGGCTATAAATTCGGCGATGAGCTGGCCGCGCATCTGGCCGCCGCCGATATCATGGTGTTTCCGAGCCGCACCGACACCTTTGGACTGGTCAATCTCGAGGCCATGGCCTGCGGCGTGCCGGTAGCCGCATATCCCGTCACGGGTCCCATCGATGTCATCGACGATGGCGTGACGGGTGCCTTGGACAACGACTTGGGCAGAGCCGCGCTGCGGGCGCTGAAGATCGATCCGCACGCCTGCCGAGCGCGCGCGCTCAAGTCGGGGTGGGACATTTCCAGCCGCGAATTCGAAAGCAACCTGGTGCCGAGCTTCGATCTCAGGGAGGGTAAGAGAACCCAAGGCACTAAAGAAATTCGCAGTGCCGAGGCCTAGCCGAAGTTGATCTTGGCTTCGAGATTGGTGCGCGAATCCGCGCTTGCCAGCGCCTCTTCGAGCTCGATTCGCCCCTCGCGCACCAGATTATAAAGCGCGCTGTCGAAGCTCAGCATGCCGCGCTCCGTGCCGGTGCGAATGGCCTCCTTGACGCCGATGACATCGCCCTGCTTGATGAGCTCCGAAATGTGCGGCGTGTTGACCATCACTTCGCAGGCGGCAACCCGCGTGCCGGTCTTCGCGAATACCAAGCGTTGCGAGAGGATGGCGCGCAGGTACTGCGAAAGATCGAGGAAAATCTGATTGTGCTGATCGCGCGGGAACATGTTGATGATGCGATCCAGGGTTTCGGCGCAGTTGTTGGCGTGCAGGGTCGCGATGCAAAGGTGTCCGGTACCCGCCAGCGCAATCGCCGCCTCCATGGTTTCGCGGTCGCGAATCTCGCCGACCAGGATCACATCGGGCGCGGCGCGCACCGCGCTGCGCAAGGCGCGCGCAAAGCTCTTGGTATCCAAGCCCACTTCGCGCTGATTGATGATGGATTTCTTGTTGCTATGCAAGAATTCGATCGGATCTTCGATGGTCAGTATGTGGTCGGATGAGGTCTCGTTGCGGTAATTGAGCATTGCCGCCAGCGTGGTCGACTTGCCGGCGCCGGCGGCGCCGACCATCAGAATCAGTCCGCGCTTGAGCATCACCAGGTCTTTGTAGATATCGGGCATGCCCAAGTCTTCCAGCTTCGGCATCTCGGCGGTGATGTAGCGCAACACCATGGCCGGGTAGCCTCGTTGATAGAACACGTTCACGCGAAATCTGCCCAAGCCGATTTCGGAAATCGCGAAATCGATTTCCAGTTCTTCGTTGAAGTGCTCGATCTGATCCTGCGTCATCAATCCCAAAGCGGCTTGGCGCACCGTTTCGGGCGTCAAGATCTGCTTGTTTACGGGGAATATCTTGCCTTCGATTTTGATCTTGACGGGCGCGTTGCAGGTAAAGAACAGGTCCGATGCCTTCTTCTCGACCATCAGCTTGAACAGCGGCTTGGTGTTCATCACCTGAGCCGGAAGGTCGGCAGGAACGCTCATCTGGAACACCCGCGCTTGCGCACTAGAACACCTGCCCTTCTTCTTCCTCGACGATCTGCAGCGACTGGCCTTCCGCTTCCGGATTCTTCATCTCGCGCTTGCTTTCGAGCTTCACGCGCAGGCGCAATTCGTTCTTCGAATCTGCGTTGCGCAGCGCATCTTCGTAGGAAATCAATCCCGCTTCGTACAGATCGAACAACGCCTGATCGAAGGTCTTCATGCCGAGACGATTGGAGCGCGACATGACGTCCTTGATCTTGGTGACCTCGCCCTTGAAGATCAAATCCGAGATCAGCGGCGAGGCCAGCATGATCTCCATGGCGGCGATGCGCCCGGAGCCCGCTTCGCGCGGGATCAACCGCTGCGAAATCAAGGCGCGGATATTCAGCGATAAATCCATGAGAAGCTGCTCGCGCCGCTCTTCGGGAAAGAAGTTGATGATGCGGTCGAGCGCCTGGTTCGAGCTGTTGGCGTGCAAGGTCGCTAGCACCAGATGGCCGGTCTCGGCGAATTGGATGCCGTATTCCATGGTCTCGCGATCGCGGATTTCGCCGATCAGGATGACGTCCGGCGCCTGGCGCAGCGTGTTCTTCAAGGCCAGGTGCCAACTCTCGCAATCGACGCCGACTTCGCGGTGCGTCACCACGCAGCCCTTGTGCGCGTGCACGTATTCCACCGGGTCTTCTATGGTGACGATGTGGCCGCGGGTTTTCTCGTTTCGGTAGCCCACCATGGCTGCGAGCGAGGTTGACTTACCCGAGCCGGTGCCGCCCACCAGGATGACGAAGCCACGCTTGGAAAGCACCACCTCCTTGAGAACCGGCGGCAGTTCCAGTTCCTCGAGGGTGGGTATCTTGGCGTTGATGGTACGCAGCACCGCGCCGGTAAACCCTTGCTGAATGAAGGCGCTGACGCGAAAGCGCCCGATGCCGGGGGGCGCAATGGCGAAATTGCATTCCTTGGTTCCGTCGAATTCTTTGGTCTGCCGGTCGTTCATGATCGCGCGCACCATCCCGGCACTTTGCTCGGGACTCAAAGAGCGGTCCGACTGCGGCCTGATTTCGCCATCGACTTTGATGGCGGGCGGGAAGCCGGCCGTGATGAACAGGTCCGAGCCCTTTTTCTCGACCATGCGCCGCAGCAGGTCTTGCATCAACCGTATGGCTTGTTCGCGTTCCATTTAAATGCTGTCCTTGTTCTGCGCCTTGTACTTCGCTTCCTCGCGGCTGACAACACCTTTGCTCACCAATTCCTGCAGGCACTGATCCAGGGTTTGCATCCCCTGACCCTGGCCGGTCTGGATGGCGGAATACATTTGGGCAATTTTGCCTTCGCGAATCAAGTTGCGGATGGCGGGCGTGCCGATCATGATTTCGTGCGCTGCAATACGGCCGCCGCCCACGCGCTTCATCAAGGTCTGGGAGATCACGGCCCGCAAGCTCTCCGACATCATCGCACGGACCATGTCTTTTTCCGCCGCGGGGAACACATCGACGATACGGTCGATGGTCTTCGCCGCCGAACTGGTGTGCAGGGTGCCGAATACCAAATGGCCGGTTTCCGCCGCCGTCAGCGCCAGGCGAATGGTCTCCAGGTCGCGCATTTCGCCCACCAGCACCACGTCCGGGTCTTCGCGCAGCGCCGAGCGCAGCGCTTCGCTGAACCCGAGCGTATCGCGATGAACTTCGCGCTGGTTGACGAGGCATCGTTTGCTTTCGTGAACGAACTCGATCGGATCTTCAATGGTTATAATGTGGTCCGGGCGGTTGTCGTTGCAATGGTTGACCATGCCGGCGAGCGTCGTCGACTTGCCCGATCCGGTCGGTCCCGTGACCAGCACCAGACCGCGCGGGAGCATGCACAAGTCTTTGAAGGTCTTGGGCGCGTTCAATTCGTCCAAGGACAGAATAGTGGATGGAATGTTGCGAAATACCGCCCCGGCGCCGCGATTTTGATTGAACGCGTTGACACGAAAGCGGGCCAGCTTGGGGATTTCGAACGAAAAGTCGGTTTCGTAGAATTCTTCGAACGCCTTGCGTTGCTTGTCGTTCATGATGTCGTACACCATGCTGTGCACTTCTTTGTGCACCAGCGCAGGCATGTTGACCCGTTTCATGTCGCCGTCCACGCGGATCATCGGCGGAACCCCCGCCGACAGATGCAAGTCCGACGCATTGTTCTTCACCGCAAAGGCGAGAAGCTGCGCGATATCGACCGCCATTTACGGCTCCTAATTAGACAAGGCGTTGGCCATCAGCAGTATATAAGAGGGTGTTGTCACCCAATATGTTAATTGGTCCGCAGAATCTGACGCTTCATGTGACCCACGTCCGGTCTCGGATACGTAGTGCAGCCATGGCCGCCGGGCGGGACCCTGAATCGGTCACCTTGGTCGCGGTGACCAAGGGCAAGCCTGCCGAATTGGTGCGTCTCGCCGCCACCGCCGGCGTCACGGATTTCGGCGAAAACTATCTGCAAGAGGCGCAGGCCAAAATGGACCAACTCGCCGACCTGCCGCTTAGGTGGCACTTCATCGGCGGCATTCAATCCAACAAGACCCGAACCATCGCCGAGCGCTTCGACTGGGTGCACGGCGTGGATCGCCTCAACGTGGCGCGGCGGCTGTCGGAGCAAAGGCCCTTTCACGCCCAGCCGCTCAATGTTTGCATCCAGGTAGCGCTCGTGCCGGAGCCCACCAAGGGCGGCGTGGCGCCGGATGAGCTCCCGGAACTCGCGCACGCCATCGCCGCGCTGCCCCGGTTGCGGCTTCGAGGCCTGATGTGCGTGCCTCCCCCGCAGCCCAATGCCGCCGCCGAACGTGCGGTGTTCGCGCGGCTCCGAACGGCGCAATCGGATCTGAACGCCGGCGGCCTCAAGCTGGATACACTGTCCATGGGCATGAGCGGAGATTTCGAGTCCGCGATCGCCGAGGGCGCAACGCTGGTGCGCATCGGCACGGCGCTTTTCGGCGCGCGCTAAGTCAAACGGGGGTTTTCGGATGAACAACATAAAAAGATTGGCATTTATCGGCGGCGGCAACATGGCGGCCGCGCTGATCAGCGGCCTGATCAAGCGGGGACTGGCGCCGAAGCGCATCGTGGTCGCCGACCCGAGCCAGGATCAGCTGCTGCGCCTGGCGCGCGATTATGCGGTGGAGACGGCAACCGACAACGCGGCCGCTGCGCTCGGAGCGGAGGTCGTGGTGCTCGCCGTGAAACCGCAACTGATGCGCGGCGTGGCCGCTGGATTGGCGCCGCAGCTTGGCGCGAGCCGCCCTCTGGTGGTATCGGTCGCGGCGGGCATTCCCCACGCGTCCCTGGCTCGGTGGTTCGGGCCGCAGGTGCCGGTGATCCGCACCATGCCGAACCGCCCGGCGCTCAACGGCTTCGGCGCAACCGGTCTCTATGCTCCGGCGAGCGTGGGCGCGGCCTATCGCGCGTTGGCCGAGAGTCTCATGGCGGCGGTGAGCGCCACCGTGTGGGTCGAGCACGAATCGCAGATGGATACCGTCACGGCCGTGTCCGGCAGCGGTCCCGCCTACTTCTTTCTGTTCATGGAGGCGCTCGAAGCGGCCGCCCATGAACGCGGCCTGCCGCGCGACGTGGCGCACCGCTTGACGCTGGAAACGGCGTTCGGAGCCGCGCAAATGGCGCGCCAATCCGCCGACTCCTTGGCAACCTTGCGCGAACAGGTCACATCGAAGGGCGGCACGACCGCCGCCGCTCTCGAGGTCCTTAACGGCGCCGGCCTTCGTGCTATCGTCGCGCACGCGGTGGCGGCGGCCGACCGCCGCTCAGCCGAACTCGCCGCCGAATTCGGCTGACGAGCGCCTGGATATAAATGGAAGCGATCAGATACATCGTCGACATGCTGCTGTGGCTGCTGCTGCTGGCCTTCGTGCTGCGGCTGCTGTTTCAATGGGTGCGTGCTGATTTTCGAGATCCGATGGCCGACGCCATCGTGCGCGTGACCAACTGGTTGATTCTGCCGTTGCGCAAGCTGCTGCCGCCGGTCGGCAAGATCGATACGGCCACCGTTGTCGCCGTGCTGCTGGTGGCCGGGGCCCGAACCTTCGTGATCATGGCCTTAGGCGCAGGCGGCGTCGGCGACGGGTTCGTGTTCCTGCGCATTGCCCTGCTGGATCTGGTGGGCTTGGTGCTGCGTATCTATCTTTTCGCGATGCTGCTGTACTGGTTGACCACTTTCGTCAGCCCGAGCGGCTACGCTCCGGGAATCCGCTTGCTCGCGCAGCTCTGCGAACCGATCTTAAAGCGCGTGCGCCGCATTATCCCGCCCATCGGACAAATAGATTTTTCCTTCCTCTGGGTTTCGATCGCCATTGGCGCGCTGCTGGTGCTACTGCGTTGAACATCGGCTCGTACATGCCTGATATCACAGTGAACGAAGCAACTCGTTGCTGACGGAATCCGCGTCAAGCAGGCGCGGAGGCCTGAAAAACCAGGGCGAATTGCATCGAGGATAAAAATCTTTTTTCGCGATTGCGCTAAACATCGGCTTTTTTCTATGTTATTTTCGGCGCCGAGTTGAAATTTGCGGGCAGTCGCTGCCCGCTCGCGCAAACATTAGCAGGAGATTAAATATGGCGAAAAAGAATGCAGCACCGACCAAGTCTGAAATTCTCGCTACGATTTCTAAGGAAACAGAGCTCTCTAAGAAGCAGGTCGGAGCCGTGTTTGACTCGCTTGGGGGTGCAATCAAGAAGAGTCTGCGAAGTCACGGCTTATTCACGCTGCCCGGGCTTTTGAAGATGAAAGTCGTCAAGAAGCCCGCCACGAAGGCACGCGAGGGCGTGAATCCGTTCAATGGCGAAAAAATGATGTTCAAGGCCAAGCCGGCCAGCAAGAAAGTGCGCATCGCCGCGCTCAAGACGCTGAAGGAATACGTGAACTGATTGATTTTGGCTTGTAGGAGCGGCTGAGGCAGCTCGGCCGCTTCAAATTGCCCAGCCGGAGCGCTTATTCGATTCCGACCAGCTCGACGTCGAAAACCAGGGTCGCGCCCGGCGGAATTACGCCGCCTGCGCCCGCATCGCCGTAAGCCAGCTCCGGCGGAATGACGAGCCGGCGGCTTTCGCCGATCTTCATGCCGGTCACTCCCTGATCCCAACCCTTGATCACCGAGCCGGTATCCAGAGGAAATTTGAAGGGCTCGCGGCGAGTGAGCGAGCTGTCGAATTGCTTGCCCTTGTGATCCGCCGCGCCCGCTTCATAAAGCCAGCCGGTGTACTGGACCACCGCAATTTGTCCGCCGCCGATTGCCGCGCCGGTGCCCGGCTTCAGCGTGACTTTCTGCAGGGACGTGACGGGACTTGCGGCGGCCGCGGCGCCCGGCGGCTGCGCGGATTTGCCGCTGCAAGCCGCGCTCAGTGCAACGCAGGCCAGCAGAGCGAACTTGGTGATCTTCATGGATGCCATGGGCGGCATCATAATGGAAAATTGCCGAAGGCGGAGCGCTTAGCCGACGCCGCGCAGAAACGCCGCGCACACCGCGCAGGTTGCGGCGCTGCTGGCGATGGTCAGGCCGATTTCCTCGCTCCAGCCCATCGCGAACAATCGCAATGCACCCACGGCATCGTCGACTTCATCCACCACCTGCAGCATCCATTCCATGAGGCAAGTCTAGGTGCATGGCTTACAGCTAACCGTGAGTGGGATCACAACCTACGCGAATGCATCGGCTTGCTATGGTGCGTGGGGCTGCGTAGGCTCTACGGACATGCAGCGCATTCTCGTCCTGAACCCTAAAGGGGGCTCGGGTAAAACGACGATAGCCACCAATCTCGCCAGCTACTTTGCGATTTCTGGCGACCGTCCGCTGTTGCAGGACAACGACCCCCAGGCCTCCAGCACCCGCTGGCTGAAAAAACGCAAGCCCGAGCAGCCTTTCATTCACGGCGTCGCGGCCTTCGAGCGCAATTCGCGCGTGACGCGTGCCTGGCAAATGCGCATCCCGCCCGACGCGGCTCATGTCATCGTCGATACGCCCGCTGCCGTGCCTGCGCAGGACATGCCCGATATGACCAAGAGCGCCGACGCCATCATCGTGCCGGTGCTGCCGTCCGATATCGACATTCACGCCTGCTCCAAGTGCATTGCCGACCTGCTGCTGATCGCCAAGGTGCGGCGCGACGAATATCGGATCGGCGTGGTCGCAAATCGCGTCAAACGCAACACCGTGATTTATCAGTCGCTGATGCGCTTTCTCGAGACCTTGCGCATACCCGTCATCGCCACCTTGCGCGACTCGCAAAACTATGTGCGCGCGGCGGAACAAGGCTTGGGTATTCACGAAATGAAGCGCTACGTGGTGGAACAGGACTTGGAGGACTGGCTGCCGATGCTGGCGTGGCTCAAGGCCAAGGAAGACAAGGCAAAAGAAGCGGCGCACTCGAAACAAGGCATCCTGCCGGTCACGGCCTGAACTGCGCGCGCGGCGCGTGAATCGCTCTATTTTTTCTCGTCGAAATTGCCGCGGGCTTTCTCCGCCCAGTTCTTGTAGCTATGCCAATTGTACAGGCTGTTGGTGATCGCGGCGTGGCGGCCGCCGGTTTTAGCGACGGCTGCGTCACCGCGCGGAGCCCTGCGGTCCACCCCGGTGTATCGAGTCTGATTTTTGAGTTCACTCATCTCGTTTGCCTCTGTCGATGGGAACGACAGTAAGTGCGGTGCCCGTTCCTCGACAGGAACTGTGTCACGGGGAGCCGGCGCTGTCGCGCGGCGGCGACGCGCATTGGGATGCGCATCTCACGATGCGCCGCGGTAAGTTAAATGGATGAAATCGGCTCTCCCGGCCAGGCGTCGAACAGCGGCTTCAAGTCCTGCAGCGACGACTCGAGCGCCGCGGGCAACAGCGTCGTGTACGAATCCAGCAGCGCCATGGCGTTGCGCGCCGGATCGGTTTTGGTCGCCGCACCCAGGCGGCGTGACATATCGCGATTCACCACGTGCAGGTTCTCATACAAATCCTTGAGCGGCGCAAAGCCCGCGGAATCGTCCGCAGCCTTGAGGTAGCGCGCCAGCAGAAACATGCAGACGCTGCGGTACACCGTTTCCGATTCGCTCGCAAACGGAAGATGGAATCGAGCCATCGGCCGCAGCCGATCCGTCCAGGGGCAGCCCGAGGTCGCCATGATCAATCCGAGCACGGAACTCAAGGCCTGCTGCGCCGAGGTTTCCGCGTGCACCGTGCGCTCCGCCTGCGTGACCGTGACGCCCACCGTGTCGAAGGAGACCAGCTCCTTCAGCAACTCGACCGCCGGCGCCATGTGCAGCGCCGAGGGACAATGCGGGTGCTCCTCGCCGTTCAACGGGCAATTCGCGCATTGACTGAATTTCAATTCGGTCCAGAACGGCGGCGCGGCCGGCACTTCGTTGGTTAGCCGGAAATTCTCGGGATCGAAGCACAGTTCCAGGTGTTTTTTGGAGCCGTCCGGCAGGTCGAAACCGTAGCGAATGCGCAGGCTTTCCTTCATGCCACGAGTCGGTAGCAGGGCTTGTATTCCGCGCCGGTGAACTTCATGCGGCCCTGCGCCACGAACGAGCGCAGCAGCCTGTCGAGCGGTTCCATGATGGCGGCCTCCCCGGCCAGCTCATAGGGTCCGTAGCGCTCGATCGCGTTGACGCCGTACTCCTTGATGTTGCCGGCGACGATGCCGGAGAAGGCGCGGCGTAGATTCGCGGCGCGTTCGTGCACCGGCTGAGCGAGCGACAGCCGCAATGACCGCATCGAGGCATGCGTGACCTCGAACGGCCGTTGGAACTCCAGCGGAATTTTCAGCAGCCAATTGAAGCCGTAGGAATCGCTTGCTTGGCGGCGGTAGTCGCGCACCTCGGCCAATCCTTGCACCATGGCGCGTGCCACGCCGGCAGGATCGTCGATGATGACTTTGTAGCGCGCCTGCGCCGCGGGCCCCAGCGTTGCACCGATGAAGTGATGGATCTGCTGGAAATAATCGGCGCTGTCGGCGGGGCCGGTGAACACCACCGGAAACGGCAGCTTCTGGTTGGCCGGATCGAGCAAAATTCCGAGCAGGTAGAGGATCTCCTCGGCCGTGCCGGCGCCGCCTGGAAAGATGACGATGCCATGGCCCAGGCGCACGAATGCTTCCAAGCGCTTTTCGATGTCCGGCATGATGACCAATTGGCTCACGATGGGATTGGGCGGCTCGGCCGCGATGATTCCGGGCTCGGTGACCCCTAGGTAGCGGCCGTCGGTGATGCGTTGCTTGGAATGCCCGATGGTGGCGCCCTTCATGGGACCTTTCATCGCGCCGGGGCCGCAGCCCGTGCAGACGTCCAAGCTGCGCAGGCCCAGCTCGTAGCCCACCTTTTTGGTGTAGTCGTACTCGAAGCGGCGGATCGAGTGGCCTCCCCAGCAGACCACCAGATTCGGCCGCACCTGCAGCTCCAATACTCGCGCGTTTCGTAAAATGTGAAACACGGCATTGGTAATGCTCGATGAAGAATTCAGGTCGAAGCGGCCGCTTTCCATGATCTCGTTGGATATGAACACCACGTCGCGCAGCACGGCGAACAAATGGTCCTTCAATCCCCGGATCATCACGCCGTCGACGAACGCGGCGGCCGGGGCATTTTTGATTTCCAGCTTGATGCCCCAGGCCTGGCGCACGATGCGCAAATCGAAATCTCGGTACTTTTCGAAAATGACCCGCGCATCGTCGCTCTCGCTGCCGGAATTCAAGACCGCCAGCGCGCACTTGCGGAACAAGGGGTAGAGACCGCCCTGGCCGGAGTCCAGCAGCTTGGCGATCTCCTGCTGGGAGAGGTGCTCCAAGCTGCCTTTGGGCGCCACCCGCGCATCGACCATGTCAGACGATAAAATCGAGGCTTCCACGCAGCACCTTTCTCTAGGGATAAATATCGATCGGAATATTGTCCTGCGTGCGCATCCACACTTCGACCATGTCGGAGTTCGAGAGAGCTATGCAGCCGTCGGTCCAGTCGTTCGATTCATAATACGCTGAAGGATGATGCGGCGAATTGGGGAAGCCATGGATCATGATGGAGCCCCCGGGGGCCCAGCCCCTCTTGCGGGCCCGCAGCTCGTCGCTTTTATTCGGATAAGACACTTGAATGGCCAGGAAATAGTCGCTGCGGGTATTGCGCCGCGCCAGGAAGTAATGCCCTTCGGGCGTTCTGAAGTCCCGCTCCCGTTCCTTCTGCCCCACCGGGCTAAGGCCGAGCGCAACCCGGAAGACGCCCATCAGGTGTTCGCCGCGTACAAGTAAAGCTTGTGCTCGGCTTTGTGCACCACGACTCGATCGGCGAGTTCGATTTCCGAAGAGAAAGCGGCGCCGGTCCGAAGCGACGCTGCCGTCGCCATCACCAGACATGTCCAGCTGCCTAATGCCGAAAAACGGCCAAATCGCCTAACCATTTGTAAAAGTATACCTCGTCGGCGCAAATCAATAATCGGCTCTAGCTCACGTCCCGGTATACTTGGGGACATGCGCCTGCCCTTGGTCGCCATCTGCTGATCCATGCTGTTGAGCGCCTGCAGCACCCCTACCATCCATTAAGCCGGTGGAGTACCTGGACGACCGCACGGCCATTACCGTCGGTTCACTCAAGGAGCCCATCGAGCTCGTGCCGAGCCTTCGGCAAGGAGGCCTGCATGTCATTACCAATCTGGGCAAGCGCCTGAGCTTTGCCTACCTCGGTCCCGTCGAATGGGATCGCAGCGGATCGATCGTTTATGGGCTGTGGGTACACATCGCGCCCGGCACCGATCGGCCCATCGCCGACATCCGCTCGACGCGGCGCTGACCCTCGTGCTCGATAACGGCACGCGCGTGCTCGCGCCCATCGATGCGCCGCAATTGGGCCGCGGCGCCTACCAACCGGTCGCCATCCTGGGGCCAGACCGCCTACTTCGAGCTGACCGTGGAGATGCTCAAGCAAATGGCGGCCAGCGAGAAGCTGGAGCTCGATGTGCGCGCGGCGGACGATTCGGTGGTGAGCTTCGTAGCCACCGGCGAGACGCGTGAAACCTTGGCCGACTACATGCATTCGCGCGGCATCACTGGCGATTGATGGCCTCGACCCGCGGCAACGCAATCGTCGCTCCGGGACGAACCTCGCCAAATCCACATCCGGGTTGTATTCGGCGACCAGCCATATGGGCAGGTCCGCATGTTGTTGCGCGATGATCCACAGCGATTCGCCTTTCTTCACCGTGTAAGTTTCCGTGCCCGCGATCCTGTGGGTGGCGAAAAAAGCCTCCTGCAGCTGTCGGTGATAGTCGCGCCGCGCCGCTTCGAATTGCGCGGCACTGACCTTCGAGAGGTCCAGCTTCACCTTGTGGCCCGAGCGTCACTCATGGCGCTCTTGTGCAGCTTGTTGAGTGCGCGCAGCGAAGCTGAACTGACATTGGACCAATCGGCGAAATGGCCGAGTGTTTCCGCCGCCTGCACGATGACGGTATTGTCCGCGCCGACGCTATAGTCCGTATTGTCGCCGTTGCCGGAAGGCGAGGCCGCGGGCAATAACGCGGCGCTTTCGGTTTGCCGTTCCGAGACCGGCTCCTTGGCCGGCGGCGATCGCGCGACGCGGCAGCCGTGGGCGGCGCGGTTGCCGTGGGCGGCACGGTTGCCATGGGCGGCACGAGCGCCGCGGGCGCCGCCGAAACAGGCGTCTCGGCCAAGGCCGGCGTCTCGCGCGGCCGCGGAACCGCGGCCGCCGCAATCGGCGCGGCGCCTTCGGCACGCGAGGCCGGCATGGGGATGTGCAGCGTTTCGCCGCGCGCCAACTGCGCGCGGCGAGCCCAGCCATTGGCCGCGAGCAGCCGGTTCAGCGTAACCCCGTTCGCCGCCGCTATGCTCGCCAGCGTCTCGCCGCGGCGCACTCGGTGTTCACCATCGTTTCTTTGCGCGACATAACGCTCCGCCGGCGGCAGGCGCGCCCACGCGGCCGCGATATCGGCGGCTGGCGGCGAGCCCGGTATGCGCAGCGCGTAGCCGCGCGGCACCAAACTCGTTCTGTTCCAGATAGGCGGCCGCAGCGCCGGATTGAACACGCGCAGCGCGCCCAAATCTACCTTGAAGGCCCGGCCAGTGCGTCGACGCGCGATATAGTCCGGCACCGTGACACGACCGTGTTCTCGGTTTCCGGCAAATGCGTGAGCGGACCGAAATATTTTTCGGCGTTGCGATCGACCTCGAGTGCCGCGAGAAACGCCACGTAGAAATTCCTCGAGGCAAAGCCAAACGTGGCGCCCTGGTAGTGCTTCACGATCACCGCGATATCGCTCGTGCCGAATTCCTCTTGGGCGCGGCTGCAAGCCGCCCGGCCCGTGATTGTAGGCGGTGACCGCCAGGGGCCAGCTGCCGAGCAGCCGGTAGTTGTAGAGCATCAGATTCGCGGCGGCCTCGGTGGAGCTGTACGGATCGAGGCGTTGATCCACCATGCCGTCCACGCGCATATAGCGTCGAGCGGTTCCGGGCATGAATTGCCATAGCCCGGCGGCGCCCACGCGCGAATACGCCGCCGGATTGAAAGAGGATTCGACGTGCGGCAGCGCGCCGATTTGCGGCGGCACGCCCCGCTCGGCGAGAACGCGGGAAATGCTCGTCTCGTAGGCTTGGGCCCGGATCAGGCCTTCGTGGAAGCGGTCGGCCTGACCCAGTTGAAAGCGAATGCGCTCGATGGCCTCGCGGAACCCCGCCGGCGTGGTTTTGTCGCCGAACGCATTCAGAATGCGCCGCTCGTGGCGGTGTGAGATTTTCCGTATCGCCCGCTGCGAAGCGGCGCAGCAGCGCGGCATAACGTGCCTTGGCCTGCTCGACGATGCGCTCGCGCTGCCGCGGCGAATCGGCGGCATCGAAGCGCAGCACCTCGTAAACCAGTCCCAGTACCAGTCGTCGTGCAGCAGCCCTTGCTCGGTCGTGACCTCGGTGTAGACGCGAATCCAGAAGCGCACGTCGGGCTCGAGCTCCGGCGGATAGGTGAATGCATCGGAGGGCGCGGCGCGCGCCGGCGCGCAGCAGAGGAGCGGCGCCAGCAGCGCCAGGCAAAGCCAATGAGCACGTTTCGACCTGGATGCAAACAAATCGAGGAACCTTAAGCGGCGACCGCGCCGCCTGTGCGATCCCTGCCGGGCGAAACACCAAGCCGAACACCGCAAAGATTCCGAGCGCGGCCGCAGCCGGAATCAGCCAGATCGCATGCCAATCGTGCGTCACGGCAAGGCACGCATGCGCGGCTGCGGCCGCATCGCTGCAGCTCGAATTGCCGACGGCATAACGGTTCACGATGGCGCCCGAGACGAAAGCACCGACGAAATAGCCCAAACCATTGGTCACGAAATTGATCAGCCCCTGCGCGGCGGCGCGTATGGTTTCACCGGCACGCTGATCGGTGTACACCTGTCCGCCGACGAAAAAGAAGTCATAACATACGCCGTGCAGCAGGATGCCCGCATAGATCAGCCCATCGCGCCGCCCGGATTGCCGTTGGCGAACGCGAAATAGCGCAGCGCCCATGCCATCATGCCGACCAGCATGATGACCTTGATGCCGAAGCGGCGCAGCAGGTAGGCCAGCAGCAGCATGAAAAACACCTCGGACATCTGGCCGAAGGTTTGAATGAAGGCCGCCTCCGGCACCTTGATTTCGTTCAAAAACGGGTTCGCAAAGGTGTAGTAGAACTGCAGGGGAATGCACAGCAGGAATGAGCCGATCGACAAAAATCAGGAAGTCGCGCTTCTTTCAGCAGTTGCAGCGCATCCAACCCCAAGGCGTCGCGCAGGCTGAATTTTGCCGCGCGCGGCCTTGCGGCGGCGTGTGCGGCAACAGCAGCGCATACCCGGCCATGCAAAGCGATGCACCGGCGGATATCTGCATCGGCAGCACCAAGGCATCGGCATGCAGGCTCTTGCCGACCAGGATTCCGGCGACGATCCAGCCGATGGAGCCGAGCACGCGGATGTAGGGAAAGCTGCTGGATTCCTTGAGATGGTGGAATGCGATGGAATTCGTCAAGCGACAGCGTCGGCATGTAGCACAGCGCATAGAGAATCAGCAGCGGATAAAAGCTCGCGAAAGCTTGTCTGCTGCGACACCATCCACATCAAGGCGGCGCCGACCAGATGCAGTGCCGCCAGCAACTTCTCGCTCGCGAACCATCGATCCGCGATGATGCCGATGAAGAAGGGCGACACCAGCGCGCCGATGGCGGTCGCGCCGTAGGCGAGGCCGATATGGGAATCCGTGAAATGCAGGGTCTGCCCGAGATAGGTTCCCATGGTCACGAACCACACGCCCCAGATGAAGTACTCCAGGAACATCATCAGCGCGAGGCGCGCCTGAGTCATGGCAGTTCGCGGATGCGGATGCGGCGCAACTGCAAGGAACCGGGGTGATCTCCCTGAATGCCGATGTAGCCTCTCTTGGCCAATCCATAGTTCGGATACTTCGCGAACTTGCTCGCCGCGACCTTGGCCTTCCAGTCGCGACTCCCGAACTCGTATTCAACCACCTTCCGGCCGTTCAGCCAGTGCTCGACGTGATTGCCATTGACGATGATGCGCGTCTTGTTCCACTCGCCGAAGGGTTTAACCACGCCGGCGGGGGCACGTACAGCGCCATATGCCGCCGCGGCCGAGGTAAGCCGGCTGCGGCCATCGGACGCGTTGGCGTCATCGAGCAATTGATACTCCGGGCCGCTCCAGTAAATGTGGTCGTACTCGCGCGTGGCGCGATAAAAAACGCCGCTGTTGCCGCCCTTGCCGATCATCCATTCGAGTTCGAGCTCGAAATTGCCGAATTTCTCTTTGGTCACCAGATCGTCGACGTCGCCCTCCTTCGCCAGCGTTCCGTCGACGACATGCCAACCTTCGCGGCATGCCTTCCGAGCGCCATCCGCGAAAGGTATCGGGCATTTGCCGTCGAACAGGGTGTGCCACTTTGCCAATTGCCGGCTGCACCCTGCGCGCCGGCATCGCCGGCCGCCCCGGCGGCCAAATACCGCGCGCTCGCAAGCAGACGCCGCCTTTCCCACATTCCCGCCATGCATCATGTCGATCTCCACTCCCGCGGGCAACCGCAGGAACAAATGAATCCAGGCCGGGCGGCGGAAAATCCAGTGTCTTGCCCTGCTCGGCGCTCATATATGCGGCCATCAGCAGCGATACGACCTCCAGCCCGTCATCGAAGGTCAAGCGCGGCGCTTCCTTGCCGAGAAATGCCCGCACGAAATGCCGGTCTTCGCTTTCATAACCGTAGGCGGCGGCCTCGCTCGCGACCACCGGCATCGATCCGATTTCCGCATTTTGCTTTTCGACCAGATCCTCGCCGCTTGCGCCGCGCACTTCGCGCGAGAAAAACAGATTCAGTCCGCTATCCAAGGTATTCCAGGACATCGAATATTCCGGACCCAGAAGCTCCGCGGAAATGCGCAGCCCCGCGCCCACGAAGCTCCACGAGGTCGAGGCTTCGCCGATCAAGATCTGGCCCTCGGGAGTCGCAAATTCGATGCTCACGCTGGCGAAGTCCTCGGACGGCCGTTTGGCGTAGTCGACCTCCCGGCCATAGAGTTGCGGCAAGCTTCGCGGGGTAGTCGCCCTTCGACCATTTCAGGCTGGCGATGTGTCCGGTGATGCGAACCGGGCCGTACCGACGCACGCGCCGCTCCCGGCTGGGTCAGCAAATGGCGCACGAGCAGCACCGAGTGGCACATCATGTCGTTGAGCACGCCGCCGCCTTGCAGCTCGCCGCGCCAGAACCACGGTGCATGCGGTCCGCTATGTTCCTCGGATGCGCGCGCCAGATAGGGCCGGCCGGTGGCAGCCGCGCCGCGCGCCCAGATTCTCGAACGGCCGGCCTCGATCTGCGGCGCGAATACCTGATTTTCCAGATAGCCGTGCATGGCACCACTGCGCTTGACCAGCTCCAGCATGCGCTTGGCTTCGGTGACATTTCGCGCCAGCGGCTTCTCGCAAGCGATGCCGCGCAAGCTGCCCACGCCGCCTTCGATGGCGTGGACGATTTCTTCCATGTTCTCGAGACGCATGTGGTTGGGTCCGGTGAGCCACAGCGCATCGATGCAAGGGTCAGCCACCATGTCGCGGATCGAGGCGTGTGCTTTGGCCGCGCCGATGTCGAGATGCCGCGCCAACGCCGCCGCGGAGCTTGCGTGCTCCAGATTCGGACTCCACACGCCGCGCACCTCGGCGTCGCGCACGGCCTGGAAGCCCTGCATGTGGAAACGTGCGTTGAAACCGGAACCGACGAATCCCACGCCGAGCCGCCCGGGCGCGTGATGGTTCGAGGTGCTATTCATGTGGTGCCGGGAGTCTCAGGACCCAGCCCAAGTTTCTGCAGCAATTCCGCCGGGGCGCCCTCGAATTTCGTCAGCGGAACGTTGCCGATGTAGCCGATGTCGTGCCAGCCCGCCGGCGTCGAGTAGAAGGCGCCCACCGTCAGGTCGCGGTAGCGCGCGAAGAAGGCCGCGGCGCGCGCGAATTTCGGCTTGGCTTCGGGCTCATAGCAAATGTCGTCGCAGATCGCGTGCTGCCGGGATTCGTCCAGTTCCGCGAAGTACTTTTCGAACCGCAACAGGGCCTCGGCGTCCAGCCAGGCGAGGCCCTCCAGCACGATCGGACGATCGCTCAGCTGGCGGGGATACGGAGCGCTCACCCATTCATCGATGAAATCAACCACGCCCACGCTGGCGGCATTGGGCGATCGTCCATCGTCCGGCAAAATCACGTTGCACAGCGCTTTGGCGGTGCGCCGTTGCGCCGCGGATAGCGTCAGCGGCCAGACATCGCCGGGACGGTAAAGCTTGGTGAGGTCGGGATCGGTGCCGTAGCCCCGCACCGCCGGCTGCGCGGTAATTTCCTGGGTCCAGGCGCGCTGACGCAGCAGCGGCATCGAGGCCGCCGCGCTCAGCATCCATTTGATCGTCGTGCGCCGGTCCGTCACAACTCCTTCCTCCGCATCCGACTCGGCGATGTGGTCGGCCGAGCGCCACGCCAACGCCATGATGGTCAGGGTCGGATTCTTGTCCGCATTGGAGGCGAACACGGCGCCGTCGGTCAGAAACAGATTCTTGACGTCCCAGGTCTGGCACCATTCGTTGGTCACCGAGGTTCGGCGGTTCGCGCCCATGATTGCGCCGCCGACTTCATGGATGATGAAGCCGCCGGGGGCGATCGCTTCGGCTCCGTCGCTCTGCACCTTGGTCGAGCACGCGTCCGCCCATCGCCTGCACGATATCCGCGAACGTCTTTTGCATGTGGGCGGCTTGGCGCGTCTCATGCTCGGACCACTTCCAGTGAAAGCGCAGCACCGGGATGCCCCATTTGTCCTTGACGTTGGGATCGATCTCGCAGTAGGAGTTTTCGTTCGGGATCATTTCGCCCCGCCCCGCGAAGCCCACGAACGAGCCGTAGTAGCGGCGCGCATCCTCTTTGAGCTTCTTGCCATAGCTGCCGCCGGTAAAGCGTTCGAGACCATGCAGCGTACCCGCATCGGGCATGCGGCGCCCGCCGCCGAATTCGATGTGATAGCCGCGCGCGAACCCCAGCTTGCCCTTCTGCTGATCCTGATAACCCCACCAGGGCGCGTAAAACGCGTGGCCGCTGGCGCCGTCCTCGTTTTGCGGCGGCAGCGATTCGAGCAGGGGAATCTGGCCGCTCAAATCGGCCGCCGACGGTGTCCATGATGTAGCGCCCGACCTTGCCGCTGGAATTGGCAAGGCCATCCGGGAACAGCGCGCTCTTGGAGTTGAGCAGAATACGCGCCGTCTCGCAGGCGCTGGCCGCGAGCACGACCACGCGCGCGCTCACCTGGTGCTCCGCGCCGCTGACCTTGTCGATGTATTTCACGCCCTTGGCGAGGCCGTTTTTTCCCAGCACGACCTCGCTGACCATGGCGTTGCACACGATGTCGAGGTTGCCGGTCGCGAGCGCCGGCGGCAGATGCACGGTGGTCGACTGATAGTTCGCCCGGATCGAGCAGCCGCGGCCGCAATCGGTGGCCCAGATGCAGGCCAAGCGCTGCTGCATGTGCGTTGCGCAGTATCTTTTGCGCCTTCAGATTGCCGGGATGCAGCAACGCCGGCGAGCGCTTGAAATCGAGCTGCTGCGTGAGAACCGCGCGGTGACCCGGGAACGACGGGAATCCCCAGGCGCCCTGCGCGCTGCTGCACCAGGTAATCGCTGACCAAGGGCGCCGGCGGCGGCAGGAGGCATCCTGGAGAGGAATTCGGCGTGTTCTCGAGCCCCTCGGAGGTGCCGTACACGCCGATGAGCCGCTCGACTTTGTCGTAGTAGGGCGCCATATCCTCGTAGGATATCGGCCAGTCGAATCCGAGGCCGTCGCGGCTATGAGGTTTGAAATCGTAAGGACCATTGCGCAGCGAAATGCGGCCCCAATGGTTGGTGCGTCCGCCCAGCATGCGCGAGCGCCACCAGGCGAAACGTCCGTGAGGATCGCTGCGTCGACTGCACATACGGTTCGCCGGGAACCGTCCAGCCGCCGTCGACGGTGGCGTCGTAGAATCCGAAAGCCTTTTCCGGCGTCGAGGCGCCGCGCAACGGAGCCTGGTCCGACGTTTGAAACATCGGGGTTTCATGTTCCGGCACGTAGTTGCGCCCCGCTTCCAGCATGAGCACCTTGACGCCTTCCATGCTCAAGGTATAGGCGGTTTGCCCGCCCGCGGCGCCGGAGCCGACGATGATGACGTCGTATTGCTTTTCGCGGGCCGCGGCGGCTGGGTTGCTCACGCAGGTATGTTGGGCTACAGAGCCGCTCTTATCCGCACTTCGAATCGCCGCAATTCAGGCAGGTCTTGCAGCCATCCATCATGACCACCGCGGCGGTGCTGCATTTTGCGCACAGCTGCGCGCCCTCCGGGAAGTGCGATTTTGAAAATGCATCGGTCTGCTTGGTGCGGGCCTCGAACTCGGCGCGCTTTTCCTCGACCAGTTTCCGCTGGTGAACATCGAGTTCCGGCTTCTTGAGCAAGCCGATCGACTGCAGGTGGCGCTCGATGACATAACCCAGTTCCGCGATGGTCGAGGGCATGAATTTGCCGCCGGGCTGCCAATAGCCGCCCTTGGGATCGAATACCGCCTTGAGTTCGTCGACCAAGAATGTGGTATCGCCGCCTTTGCGGAAAACCGCGGAAATAACCCGCGTCAACGCCACGATCCATTGGAAATGGTCGAGGTTCTTCGAGTTTATGAAGACCTCGAACGGGCGCCGCTGTTCATGCGGCGTGCCTTCGTTGAGCACGATGTCGTTGATGGTGACGTACATCGCGTGGTCGGAAACCGGCGTCTTTATCTTGTAAGTCGAGCCGATCAGGACTTCGGGGCGCTCGAGCTTCTCGTGCATCCATATCACGTTGTCTTGGGCTTTCGGCGCATCCTTGGGCGCCGGCGCCGCCTGCGCCTCGGGTTTTTGCACGCGGTACTTCGCGATCTTCTTGCCGATTTTGATGTGAGCCATGATCAGAACTTCCCGTAATAGCCTTCTTTCAGCGCATCGAAGAGATTTGCGGCGGTATGCATTTCACCGTCGTATTCGATCTCCTGATCGCCTCGCGCCTCGACCTCCGTCCCATCCTCCAAGGTGAAGACGTAGGTGGTGTTCTTCAAGTCGTCCTCTTTGACCAAAACGCCCTGGAAGGCCTCCGGATTGAAGCGGAACGTCGTACAACCCTTGAGACCGGACTCATAGGCGTACATATAAATATCTTTGAAATCCTCGTACTTGTAGTCCGTGGGCACATTCGCGGTCTTCGATATCGATGAGTCGATCCAGAGCTGCGCCGCCGCCTGAATGTCCACGTGCTCCTTGGGACCAATGTCATCCGCCGCAATGAAGTAGTCGGGCAGCTTCTCGGCGGGCAGCTGCGAATTGGGCATGGCGCGCGGATTGATCAATTCACGATAGGCCAGCAACTCGAAGGAAAAGACATCGACCTTTTCCTTGGATTTTTTGCCTTCGCGCAGCACATTGCGAAAATAGTGATGCGCGAAACGAAGGCTCGATGCCGTTCGAGGCATTGTTGGCGAGCGACAAGGAAATCGTGCCGGTTGGCGCGATCGAGGTGTGGTGCGTGAAGCGCGCGCCCACTTCGGCGAGTTCATCGACCAGCTCCGGGGAGGTTTCGGCGATGCGCTGCATGTAGCGGCTGTAGCGCGCGTGCAGTACCCGGCCGGAGACGCGTGCGCCGACCCGCCAGCCATCCTTCATCATTTCGGGACGCTTGCGCAGCATTTCGCGCGTCACCGTGAACTCCTCGTTCATGATCGGCGCGGGACCCTTTTCCTTGGCCAAATCGAGCGCGGCTTCCCAGCCTGCCACCGCCATCTCGCGCGAAACGTTCTGCGTAAAGGCCACCGATTTCTTCGACCCGTATTTCATGCACAGCATGGTGATGGTCGAACCCAGACCCAGGAATCCCATGCCATGACGGCGCTTGCGCAGGATTTCATCGCGCTGCTGCGCCAGGGGCAAGCCGTTGACCTCGACCACATTATCCAGCATGCGCGTGAACACCTTCACGACCTTGCGATAGGATTCCCAGTCGAAGCGCGCATCGTCGGTGAACGGTTCGACCACGAATTTGGTGAGATTCACCGAACCCAGGAGGCAGGAACCGTAGGCTGGCAGCGGTTGTTCTCCGCAGGGATTGGTGGCGCGGATATTTTCCGTCCACCAGTTGTTGTTCATCTCGTTCACCTTGTCGATGAGGATGAAGCCCGGCTCGGCAAAATCGTACGTGGAGGTCATGATCACGTCCCACACGCGCCGCGCCGGCAAAGTCTTGTAGATCTTGCAGGCGACCAGCCCTTCGTCGTTCGCGACATAGCCCTGCGTGTAGGGCCACTCGCGCCACACGAATTTCGCGGCGTCGGAGAGATCCGGGCGCTCCGCCTCGAATTCCTGCAGACCCAAGGGAAACGCCAACGTCCACTCGCCGTCGTTTTTCACGGCCTTCATGAATTCGTCGGTCACGAGCAGGGACAAATTGAATTGCCGCAGGCGGCCGTTCTCGCGTTTGGCGCGAATGAATTCCAGCGCGTCGGGATGTCCGATGTCGAAGGTGCCCATTTGCGCGCCGCGCCGCCCGCCCGCCGAGGACACGGTGAAACACATCTTGTCGTAGATGTCCATGAACGACAGCGGACCGGAGGTGTAGGCGCCCGCGCCCGACACGTATGCGCCGCGCGGCCTCAAAGTCGAGAACTCATAGCCGATGCCGCAACCCGCTTTCAGCGTCAGGCCGGCTTCATGGACTTTCTGCAAGATATCGTCCATGGAATCCCGAATCGTTCCCGACACGGTGCAATTGATCGTCGAGGTCGCGGGCTTGTGCTCGAGGGCGCCGGCATTCGACGTCACGCGGCCCGCGGGAATGGCGCCGTGACGCAGAGCCCACAGAAATGACTCGTACCACTGTTCGCGGCTGGGTTCGCTTTCCACATCGGCCAGCGCGCGCGCGACGCGCTTATAGGTATCGTCCATCGTTTTGTCGATGGGCGAACCGTCCTTCGAGGTGAGCCGATACTTCTTATCCCAGATGTCGAAGGAGGCTTCTTGATAAGGAATGCTGCCTACATCTTTGGGCTGTATTTTGACCACCGTGTTCATGGGTATCTACGCCGCTCCGTTATAATTATTGAGCCAAACCCGAACACTATGGCGGTGTTCGCGCGAAAAAAATCGTTGGTGACTTAACAGAAGATCGATGGGACTCGACTGACCGTTCCGAACACAACATCTTGTGTTTATGTTCAAAGGGTACGGCGCGATGGCAATCATCGTCAAGACATTTTTTGCAGTATTTTTTGCCAAAAAAATACTTACATATCAAATGCTTGGCGGATTATGCGCAGAAAATGGCTGATTACACTTTCAAGCAGCAAGGTCAAGAGGAAAAAGTGCAAATCGCAAGATATTGTGTTTGCACACGTTATCCACATTATGTTCCCTTGACTTTGAACTGCGTCACATATTTTCGGCGCGCCAGGGTTGCCCAAGTTTGCCGGCGCGCCGCCCTCTGCGGTTGAAATGCACTCACGCGGCCCAATTTCCGCAGTCACGCGCGTAAGTTTCGATTTAAAGGAAATTGAGCACCCATTCATTAATCAGGAGTTTCAAGAATGACTGTCGTACGTTATGAGCCATGGGCCCTCGTGAGCCGGCTCCAGAAGGAAGTTGACCGTTTGTTTGGGGCGCCGCTGACCACCGCCGCCGATTCCGGCGCGTGGCTGCCGCCCGTGGATATCCACGAGGAAGCGAATCAGTTCGTGCTGCACGTGGATTTGCCGGGCGTCGATCCGAAAGCCGTGGAAATCACCTCGGATCAGGGTGTGTTGAGCATTCGTGGGCAGCGCGAGGAGTCGCGCAAGGAGGCGCGCGAGGGCTTCCGGCGCATCGAGCGCATCAGCGGCGAATTCCAGCGCCGTTTTAGCTTGCCGGAGAGCGCGGACGCACAGAACATCAAGGCGAAGGTCGCCAATGGAGTGCTGGAAGTCGCTATCCCCAAGCTGGCCCAAGTGCAGCCGCACAAGATTACGGTCGAAGCCGCCTAGGGGATCCTTGGCATGCGTCCTTCCGTGTAATATCGCCTCGATCCTGGCGAAAGGAGGCCGGACTTTCAGTCCGGCCTCGCATCATCTGCCGGCCAATGAGGTTTCCCGAAGGACCGCATGCATCTTCGTCTCAAGTTTGCAGCAGCCGCGCTCGCCGCGTCTGCGATCGGAGGACAGGCGCTCGCGGCGATTCCTGCACCCGACGGCACGCCCATGCCGACGCTGGCCCCCATGGTCAAGCGCGTCTCGCCCTCCGTCGTGAACATCGCCACGCGCGGCACCATCAAGGAACAGTCGGGCCGCAATCCGCTGCTCGACGACCCATTTTTTCGGCGATTTTTCGACACTCCGCCGGATTCGAAGCCGCGCGAACGCCAATTCCAAAGCGCAGGATCAGGCGTCATCGTCGATGCGAAGAACGGTTACATCATCACCAATCATCACGTGGTCGAAAACGCCAGTGAGATCACCATCACGCTGCTCGATAACCGCACCTTCAGCGCCAAAGTGATCGGCAGCGACGAAGGCGCCGACATCGCGGTGCTGCAGGCAAAACAGCCGAATCTTACCGCCATGCCGTTCGGCGATTCGAGCAAGCTCGAGGTCGGCGACTACGTGGTCGCCATCGGCAACCCATTCGGATTGCAGCACACCGTCACCGCCGGCATCGTCAGCGCGCTCGGGCGCAGCGACATCAATCCGGAGGCCGGAGGCTACGAAGATTTCATCCAAACCGACGCCTCGATCAATCCCGGGAACTCCGGCGGTGCATTGGTGAATCTGCGTGGCGAGTTGGTCGGCATCAATTCCGCCATCTTGTCCCGCACCGGAGCCAACATCGGAATCGGCTTCGCGATCCCGGTAAACATGGTCCACAGCGTCATGGACCAGCTCATCAAATACGGGCAGGTGAAACGCGGCGTCCTCGGCGTCCAGCTCTACAGCGTCAACTCGGACATTGCCAAGGAGTTCGGCCTGAGCGAGACGACCGGCGCCCTGGTGGCCGGGGTGGTGCAAGGATCGGCGGCGGATCGCGCCGGCATAAAGACCGGCGATATCATTACCTCGCTCAACGGTGCCGCCATGAAGAGTTCGGGCGAGCTGCGCAACGCCATCGGCATGCTGCATGTCGGCGACAAAGTGGAGTTGGGCATACTGCGCGACGGCAAACCGCGTAAGCTCACCGCGTTGATCGCCGAGCGCTCGGAAGTGGAAGCCGCGAGCGCGGCGGATATCAGCCGCGGGCTCGACGGCGCCGAACTGGCAGATGCACCCGACGGCGGGGGAGTTCTGGTGAACAAAGTGCAAGAGGCGAGCGCGGCGGCCCAGGCAGGAATTCGTGCCAACGATGTGATCGTGGGCGTGGGACGAACGCCGGTCAGCGACTTGAAGTCGTTTCGCGAGGCCGTCAAGGGCGCATCGGTGCTGGTGCTCAAGATTCGCCGGGGCGGCGACACCTTCTTGCTGCCGGTCCGCTGATCCATGCGCCTCAAGTCCATCGTAGTTCTCGGCGGAACCGGATTCCTGGGCACGCGCCTGGTCGCCCGCTTGATCAAGGATGGCCACCAGGTCACCGTCCTGTCGCGCGACCGCGAGCAGCACAAGCATCTGCTGGTGCTGCCCGGCCTGACTCTGGAGAATTGCGACGTGTATCAGGAACCGCAGCTGAGCGAGCGCTTCCGCGGCAAGGACGTCGCCATTAATCTCATCGGCATACTCAACGAGCGCGGCTTCGGCGGCTCAGGCTTCCGCCGCGCGCATGTCGAGCTGACCCGGCATGTCTTGCTGGCGGCGCGCTCCGCGGGCGTCGCGCGGCTGCTGCAAGTATCGGCCTTGAAGGCCGCGCCCGATGCGCCCAGCTACTACCTGCGTTCCAAGGGCGAGGCGGAAAAGCTCATTCGCGAGCAGAGCGCCGTCGATTGGACCATCTTCCAACCGTCGGTGATGTTCGGCCCCGGCGATTCGTTTCTGAATCGCTTTGCGGCGCTGCTCGCCGCGATCCCTTTTGTCTTTCCTCTGGCGAGGCCGAACGCGCGCCTGCAGCCGCTCTGGGTCGACGACATGGTGGACGCACTGCTGCGCTGCCTGCACGGCGGCGCCAACAGCCGTCAAACTTATCAACTGGGCGGCCCGCAGATCTATACCTTGAAGGAAATTGTCGTTTGGGTGGCGAAACTGACCGGCCGCCGCCGCTGGATCGTCGGGCTGCCGGATTTTATCGGGCGCACGCAAGCTTTCTTCATGAATTTCGTTCCCGGCCGTCCTTTCTCCGGCGACAACTTCAAATCGCTCACCGTCGACAGCGTGTGCAGCGAGGATGGCTTCGCGAAGCTCGGCATCAAGCCCAAATCCATGGGCGCATCCGCGCGGCTCTTCTTGGGCGCGCAAGAGGACAATGCACGCTTGAGCCGGGACCGCGCCGCCGCGGGCCGCGCCAAGTCCTCGCCCTGACTGCAAGCGACCTCCGCCGCCGCGGCAACCGCTCAGGCGGGGGGTGCCGGAAACGCCTTCGCGGCCGCCAGAATCCATTCGCGAAAGTGCGCCACCTTGGGTAATGCGAGAAAACTCTTCGGACACACGAAGTAATACGCCGACGCGTACGGCAGCGCGCCGCGGCCGGCGAGCTTGAGCGTGCCCTTCTGCAGCGCGCGCGTCACCAGGGTCCACCGGCCGAGCGCATACCCCAATCCTTCCTCCGCCGCCGCCAGGAGGCCGGCGGAGTCTTCGATGCTCGGCGCCCGAGAATGCCATGCGGCTTCCTCGGATGCCTGCGCCCAAACATGCCAGGGTTCATCTCCGCTTTCGAGCAGCGGGAATTTGCTGAGCGAAGTGCCGCGTTCGATCATGCCGTGCTGCTTGATGAGATCAGGACTCGCAACCGGCACCAGCCAATCATCGAGCAGCTTCTCGCTGTGCATGTTGGGGTAGTCGCCGCGCCCGAAGCGAATCGCGATGTGATTTTCCGAGCGCGAGAAATCCACCAGTTCGCGCGAGGTATGAAACCGCAATTCGATATCGGGGAACTTGCGGCGAAAGGAACGGATTCGCGGCAGCAGCCAGATCTGCAGGAACGAGGACAGCAAGCTGATCTGCAGCGGTCCCGCGCGGCGGTGTTGCTTCATCTGCTGCAGGGCCGACTCGAGTTTCTCCAATCCTGACCTGACCGCGGGCAGCAGCTCCGATCCTTCCTCGGTAATCTCCACGCGCCGCCCGTTGCGCCGGAAAAGCGGCACTTGGATATAGGCTTCCAACGTTTTGATCTGCTGGCTGACGGCCGCAGGAGTGACATTGAGCGCATCGGCAGCTTCCGAAAAACTCAGGTGCGCGGCCACGGCCTCGAATACGCGCAAGGATCCCAGGGGCAATCGGTCGTACGCGGATGGCACTTTAAGCTTTCCTATGCACCGTGGGTTCAATCCGCAACGGAGCGCATATCATGAACGAATTAGCTTCCGCACACCAAGGCGTCCCGCTGCGCCTGGTCCAGCTTCGCCAGCGCGCGCACGCGGCGGTAGAAGGCGGGCAGGTCGCCGCCTACGGCCTGCAGCTCCCGTTGAAAGCCCGGCACGCAGCCGTAGTAGGTGGCAATCGATGCCAGGTGGGCATTGTTGATGTCCTCTTTGAACCAGGCGTCGAACGGCGCGTGGCCGCCCCACTCCGCGCGCAGCGCCGCATAGGACTCGCGCAGCGCTGCGAATTCCTCGCGCTTGCGTTCGCGCATCAACGGCGGCGGCAGGCCGGAGGCGTACAGGGCGCGCAGTTGCTCCCGGGTCTTGCTCATCAGCGCTATCACCTGCAGGTAGCGCTTTTGCAGCAGCAGATGTTCCGCCAGATCCTGCTCGCGGCCGAGACTCGAGAGCCAACGCCGCACGCCTTCTTCTTCTACCGTGGTGGCCAGCGCCTCGTTGAACGAGGCGTCGTTGCGGACATATATGAGCTGGTGGGTCAATTCGTGAAAAATGATCGCCGCCAGTTCCACGTCATCCCAGTTGACCATCGTGCTCAAAATCGGATCGTCGAAGTGCCCCAACGTGGAGTACGCCGCGACCCCGCCGACCTGGACGTCGTACCCTTGCGCGTGCAGGCGGGCGGCAAAGCTCCGCGCCTTGGCCTCGGCGAAATAGCCCCGGTAAGCCACGCAGCCGACGATCGGGAAACACCATTTCTTCGCTTCGACGGAAAATTCCCGAGCCGCAACCACATTCCAGACGACATACGGACGGCCGATATCCGCGTACTTTCGATAGCTGCCATTGTCCGGCAGCTTGAGCTCACGGCTGGCGAAATCGCGTATCGACGTCGCCGATTCCAGTTGCGCCCGCAGCTTGGGCGGCGTTCCGGGCGCGTCGATGACGCGGGCGAAGGACTGCCGTTTGGACATCAGAGACAACTGCCCGGCGGCGCTTTGCAGCAAGTAGCAGCCGCCGCTCGAGCCTGCAATCAATGCGACCGCCAGCGCGGCGCGGATCGGGATGGCGATGCTGTTAATATTCACGCATGCAAGTGTATCTGGTTGGCGGCGCTGTCCGAGACGCGCTGCTCGGATTGCCCGTCAAGGAACGCGATTGGGTGGTGGTAGGGAGCACCCGCGACGAACTGCTGCGCCTCAAGTATCGCGAGGTGGGCCGCGATTTTCCCGTGTTCCTGCATCCTGATTCCCATGAAGAATATGCGCTGGCGCGCCGCGAGCGAAAGACTTCGCCGGGTTATCGCGGTTTTGCGGTCGAGTTCGGGCCCGAGGTCGCTCTCGAGCAGGATTTGGCGCGGCGCGATCTCACCATCAATGCCATCGCGCAGGCCGGCGATGGATCTTTCATCGACCCCTTCGGCGGACGGCGCGACCTGCAGGCCCGCGTGCTGCGCCATGTTTCACCGGCCTTCGTCGAAGACCCGGTGCGGATCTTGCGGCTCGCGCGCTTCGCCGCCCGCTTCGCGCCGCTTCGCTTCAAGGTGGCTCCCGAAACCATGGCCTTGATGCGCCAAATGGTCGAACAGGGAGAGAGCGATGCTTTGGTGGCCGAGCGCGTCTGGCAGGAAACCGAAAAGGCCCTGCGCGAAACCGGCGCCAGCGTATTTTTCCAGGTGCTGCGCGATTGCGGCGCCTTGAAAGTCGTGTTTCCGGAGATCAACGCGCTCTTCGGCGTGCCGCAGCCGGAGAAGTGGCATCCGGAAATCGACACCGGCGTGCATACCTTGATGGTGCTGGATCAAGCGGTGCGCTTGAGCGCGGATACGAAGGTGCGCTTCGCCGCGCTGGTCCACGATCTCGGCAAGGGCACGACGCCGCACGCGGAATGGCCCGGCCACAAGGGACATGAGGAGCGCAGCGTGGCGCTCATCGAGTCTCTTTGCGATCGGTTCAAGCTGCCGAGCGAGTATCGCGAGCTCAGCGTCATCGTGGCGCGCTATCACGGCAATATCCACCGCGCGTTCGAGCTGCGCGCCGGCACCATTTTGGGAATTCTCGAGAAAACCGATGCGTTTCGACGGCCCGAGAGATTTGCGCAAGCGCTCTTGGCCTGCGAGGCGGATTCGCGCGGGCGCTTGGGATTGGAAGACGATCCTTATCCGCAGCGTCAATACCTGCAAGCGGCGCGCGACGCGGCCGCGACCATCAAGCCCACGCCCGAGGATGTCGCGGACCAGGTCGGCCCCCTGATCGCGGAACGCATCCACCAGCGGCGGCTGCGCGCCATCACGGAACTGACCGCTTCGCGTCCAGCCACGCGGTGAGGCTGGCTGCCGTGTCGCGGTAGAAGCGTTCGTACAAGCCGCGCGACACGTAGCCGATGTGCGGCGTCGCCAGCAGGTTGTCCAGTTTCCGGTACGGGTGATCGGCCGGCAGCGGTTCAATATCGTAGACATCGATGGCGGCGCCGGCGATTTGACCCGCCTCGAGCGCCGCGATCAGCGCGGTTTCGGCCACGATGGGCCCGCGCGAAGTATTCACCAAGCGCGCGCTGCGTTTCATCAAGGCAAGCTCCCGGGCGCCGATGAGTCCGCGCGTACGTTCGCTCAACACCAAATGCACGGAGACAATGTCCGCCTGCCGCAGCAGATCCTCTTTCGATACCAGCGCCGCGCCGGCGCCGGCGGCCGTCTCAACGGTCAGGTTTTGGCTCCAGGCCAACACCCGCATGCCAAAGGCCAGGCCGATTTTCGCCACCTGCGCGCCGATATGCCCCAGGCCGATGATCCCCAGCGTCTTGCCCGACAGGTCATCGCCGATGGTCTGTTGCCAACCGCCGCTGCGGACCGCCTGGGCTTCGGCGACAAGATGCCGCGCACCCGCCAGAATGAGCGCCCAGGTCAGCTCCACCGTCGGACTGCCGAAATAGCCGGTGTGAACCACTGCGATGCCGCGCGCGGCCGCTGCCTTCGAGTCGATGGACGCGTTGCGCGGGCCGGTTGAGGCGATGAGTTTCAAGTTCGGCAGCCGATCGATCATCGCGGCACCGAGCGGCGTGCGCTCGCGCATCACGCAGACGATATCGTAGGGACGCAGCCGCGCGGCCACAGCGTCCGCATCAGCCAAATGGTCGCAAAATACATCCACGTCGGCGCGAGCCGTGACGGCAGACCAGTCGGCGAGCTGTAGCGCCACGCCCTGATAATCGTCCAACACCGCAATTTTTGCGCGCATGTGATTCTCCTAAAGCGAATGCCGCAGGTCGAGGAGCGCGAAGCCCGCCAGCGGCAGGTCGAGCCCGCGCAGCCAGGCCATCGCCTTGAAGCGCTCGCCCATCTCGCCGGGCATCAGCAGCTGCCGCGCTTGGTTGGCAAGGCGCGCGAAGCGGTTGTCATCGCCGCCCGCGGCCAGCCGCATCTCCCGATCGATCTGCAATGCCGCCAGAAAATGCGCCTGGGTCGTGAAACCGGCCAGCTCGAAGTCCGCTTCTCGGGATGCCTCGGCCACGCGGGTAAAATCCACCCAGGCGCTGATGTCCTGCAAACCGAGGTTTGCCAAAGGATCGGCGCTGAGACGCTGCCGAAAATGGCATACCAAGGTGCCATCGTGCCGCTCCGGCAAATAGTACTGCGCGCGCGGCAGCCCATAGTCGAACCACAGCACCGCGCCTCGGCGCAACGGCCGCGTGACCGCGCGGGTCCACGCGCCCAGCCGCGGGCAATACTCTGACACATAGCCCTCATCCCAGGGGCCGCCGGCTGCGGCAAGTTCGCCGCAAATGCGCTGCATCGCCGCGCTCGCGGGACGCGCTCGCCACGCGAATTCTGCGCCGCGCGCGCCGCCGCGGATTTCGACGCCTAACTCCTCGACCGTGCTCGAGTTCCAGCGAAAGCGCGCCACCGGCAATGCATCCAACACCTCGTTCGCGAGAATGACGCCATCGAAGAGATCCGCGGGCGGCTGCTCGAGCCAGCGCACGCGGGAAAATAAGTGCGGCAGCCGCTTCTGCAAATGCTCGCGCTGCCGCTGACGCAGGTCGGCGCTGACTTCGAGAATCCAGTAGTGTTCGGGCAGTTGACCGAGACTTTCCAGGCGCGCCAAGAGATCCGCTGCCAGCCGGCCGCTGCCGGCGCCGATTTCCAACACGCAAGCCGCGCTCAAATTCTGCAGGACCTCGGCGCATTGCACGGCCACGCATGCGCCGAACAAACGCGAGACTTCCGGCGCCGTCGTGAAGTCGCCTGCCTCCCCCAGTTTCTGCGCGCCGCCGCTGTAGTAACCCAAACCCGGCGCATACAGCGCAAGATCCATGAATCGCTCGAAGCTGAGCCAGCCGCCTGCCTGATTGATCTCGGCGGCAACCTGCTCGCGCAGCCGTGCGCTCGCTTTTTCGGCGGCGTCGTGCGGCATCATTTCGCGCCGCCGCGGCCGTTGAGGTATCGTTGCGGCGCATGGTGGCCATGAACGACAATTTTGCGCTGCGCGGTCAAGTCGTGTTGGTCACCGGCGGCGCGCGCCGCGTCGGCGCCGAGATTGCGCGCACGCTGCATGCCGCCGGCGCCAATATTCTCATCCACTATCGTTCGTCGGCGGCAGCCGCCATTGCCTTGGCGGACGAATTCAACCGCACGCGCGCGCATTCCGCCGCGATCTTTGCCGCGCATCTTCTGAACGCCGACGCGCCGGAGAAGTTGATCGCCGCGACTTTGCTCGAATTCGGTCGCTTGGACATTTTGATCAACAACGCGTCGAGCTTCTATGCGACGCCGATCGGCCAGGTCACGCTGCCGCAGTGGGAGGACTTGATGGGCAGCAATCTCAAGGCGCCGCTGTTCCTGTCTCAGGCCGCCGCGCCCAGTCTGCGGGCGCAGCGCGGACTGATCATCAATATGATCGACATTCACGCTCTGCGTCCCCTGAAGGCGCATCCGGTTTACAGCGCCGCCAAGGCGGGTCTGGCCATGCTGACGCGTTCTTTGGCGCGCGAGCTGGGTCCGGAAATCCGCGTCAACGGCATCGCCCCGGGACCGGTGCTGTGGCCGGAGGGAACCATGGACGAGGATTTGAAGCGCGAAATCATCGGCAAGACGGCCCTCAAGCGCCATGGCACGCCGCAAGACATCGGCCGCACCGCGCTGTTCCTGGCGAAGGATGCGCCATATATCACCGGCCAGATCATCGCGGTCGACGGCGGCCGCAGCATTTAGGCCTGGCGAGGCACGCAGGTTTAGCCAGGCAGCACGTGCGCCGCGGCTCGCGTGCGCCACGATTCCAGGTCCCGCAGCGTGCGCTCCAGCATCACGCCGACGTCGCGCGAGCCGCGAATCGCTCCGGGTTTGCTCAAGCTGATGCCCACCCAGCTCACGCCGAATTCTTCCAGAATGAGCATGGCGATGTGCTCGGCCAACGTTTCCACCAGATGAAAGCTGGATGCATCGACGAAGGCGAGCACGCGCTTCGCGACCCCCTTGTAGTTCAGGGTATCGTCGATCGAATCCGAGACGGCAGCCTTGCGGATATCGGCGCTGATCTCGATGTCCATGACGACAGTCTGCTTGACCTGCCTTTCCCACTCGAAAATGCCGACGATGGTCTCGGTCTTCAACGCGTGAATGAAAATTTTGTCCATGCAACGACTCAGTCCCCGATGGCCGTCAGTTCCCAGTTGGCTCGGGCGCTCATGCCCAAGCCGCAGCGCGTGCCCGCGGCCAGACGCATGCAGCCCGCCAGCGCAATCATGGCGCCGTTGTCCGTGCAAAATTCGGTGCGCGGGAAATAGAGCTCCGCGCCCGACCTCCCGCACGACAACCGCGAGCCGCTCGCGCAAGCGCCGGTTCGCCCCCACGCCGCCGGCAACCACCAGGCGCTCATGGCCCGACAGCTTAAGGGCGCGTCTGCACTTTTCAGCCAACGTATCGACCACGGCTTCCTCGAAACCGCGCGCGACATCGGCGCGGAGCGGGTCGCTCAATTCGCGGCCGCGCAAGGCTACTAGGGCGGCCGTCTTCAGGCCACTGAAACTGAAATCCAGCCCCGGCCGGTCCAACATGGGTCTCGGGAAGACGAATTCACCGCCGCGGCCGCGCTGCGCGAGCGAGGCCAAGGCGGCCCCGCCCGGATAAGGCAGGCCCGAGAAGTTTGGCGGTCTTGTCGAAGGCCTCCCCGGCGGCATCGTCCAGCGTCTCGCCGAGGATTCGGTAGCGGCCCAGGGCCGCGACGTCCACGAGCTGGGTATGGCCGCCGGAGACCAGCAGGGCCAGGAAGGGAAAGGCCGGCGGTTGGGGCTCGAGCAGGGGCGCGAGAAGGTGGCCCTCCAAGTGATGGATACCCAGCGCAGGCTTGCCCCACGCCGCGCTCAGGGCGGTGGCGAACCCCTCGCCGACCAACAGGGCGCCGATCAGGCCGGGGCCGGCCGTATAGGCGATTCCGTCAATGGAGGCCCTATCCGACCTTGGCTTCCGCCAGCGATTCTCGCACCAGGGGCAAAAGACGGCGCACATGGTCCCTGGAGGCCAGTTCCGGCACCACCCCCCCATAGGCTTGGTGCATCGCCGCCTGGCTATGAAGCCGATGCGATAGGAGGCCGCGCATCTGGTCGTAGACTGCGACCGCGGTCTCATCGCAAGAGCTTTCGATGCCTAAAACACGCATATTTTTGCCTTTTACAGGGGCGCACTTTAGAATGCGCCCCCCTGTCGCCTTCTTGGGCGGCCGTGCCACCAATTGAGGTTTGAATGCCCAGCGTTCGCGTTCGTGAGAATGAATATTTCGATGCCGCCCTGCGTCGCTTCAAGCGTGCCTGTGAAAAGGCGGGCGTCCTCACCGAGCTGCGGCGCCGTGAATTCTACGAGAAGCCGACCCAGGAGCGTAAGCGAAAAAAAGCCGCTGCCGTAAAACGGCATCTTAAGCGTCTCTCGCGGGAGAACATGCGCGGCAGCGGACAGCAGCCGGCCAGTCCTCCGCCGGCCGCCCCGATCACGCCCTTCCTACTAAGGGAACTGGTCGCGGTTTGGCTACCCTCAAAGAGCGAATTACCGACGATATGAAGGCGGCGATGCGCTCCGGCGAGAAGGAGCGGCTCGGCGTCATTCGTATGATCACCGCCGCCATCAAGCAGCGCGAAGTCGACGAGCGCATCTCCTTGGACGACGCACAGGTGCTCTCGGTGCTTGAAAAAATGATCAAGCAGCGCAAGGAATCGGTGGAGCAGTTCAAGGCCGGCAGCCGCCAGGATCTGGCCGACAAGGAAGCGGCGGAGATCATCCTGTTGCAGGGCTATATGCCCTCGCCGCTGAGCGCCGCGGAACTCGATGCCCTGATCGAGGATGCGGTCGCCGCCAGCGGCGCCACCAGCATCAAGGACATGGGCAAGGTCATGGGCATCATCAAGACCAAGGCGCAGGGCCGGGCCGACATGGGCGCCGTCGGGGCCAAGATCAAAGCCAAACTGGGCGGTTAATTTCACGCCTGGGCGAGAATTCCACTTGGGGGGCGGTCCATGACCGGCCGGATTCCTGACTCGTTTCTCGACGAACTCGTATCGCGCTCGGATATCGTGGAGATCATCGGCGCGCGCGTGCCGCTAAAAAAGGCCGGCCGCGAATTCAAAGCCTGTTGCCCATTTCATAACGAGAAATCCCCGTCCTTTTCGGTCAGCGCGGACAAGCAGTTCTACCACTGCTTCGGCTGCGGCGCGCACGGCACGGTCATCGGCTTTCTCATGCAGTACGAAAAGATGGAATTTCTCGACGCGGTGGCCGAGCTGGCGCAGCGCGCCGGACTGGATTTGCCGCGCGAGGCGAAAAAAGAGCACGAGCCCGGCAGCGCCGACCTCCACGATCTGATGCTGCGCGCAGCCCGCTTCTTCGAACAGAATCTGTCCGATAACGCGCGCGCGCAGGCCTATGTAACGCAGCGCGGCATCGATGCGCAAACCTGCGCCAGATTCAGCTTGGGTTACGCTACGAACGCCTGGGAAGCTCTGCTCAAACGCTTCGGATCTTCTGAAGATGAGCGGCGGCGGCTGCTGCAGGTCGGCCTTATCCTCGAGCGCAGCGGCGAGAAAACCAGCGGTTTTTACGACCGGTTTCGCGACCGGCTGATGTTTCCGATACGCGACTCGCGCGGCCGGGTGATCGGCTTCGGCGGCCGCGTGATCGATCAGGGCGAGCCCAAGTACATGAACTCGCCGGAGACCCCGCTGTTTCACAAGGGCCGTGAGCTTTATGGGCTGTACGAGGCGCGCCAGGCACGCGCGGATTTCAAGCGGCTGCTGATTGTGGAGGGCTACATGGACGTGGTCCGGCTGCATCAGGCGGGGATCACCTATGCCGTGGCGACCCTGGGTACGGCAACCACGCAGGAACACCTGAATAAGATCTTCCGCCAGACCCATGAGGTCGTATTCTGCTTCGACGGCGATCGCGCGGGACTCAAGGCGGCGTGGCGGGCGCTGGAAAATGCGCTGCCGCTCGCGCAGGACGGACGTGAACTGAAATTCATGTTCTTGCCCGAGGGACACGACCCGGACACGCTGGTCGCGGCAGAAGGTGCGGGCGCCTTCGAAGCGCGGATGAAAGATGCGCTGCCGCTGTCGGAATACCTGGTGCAGCAGCTGATCGCGGATGTGGACTTGGAACACGTCGATGGACGCGCAAAGTTAAAGGCCCTGGCAGGACCCCTGTTCGCGCGCATGCCGGACGGCATTTACCGCGAAATGCTCGCTGACCGGCTCGCCTCCCGGGTGGGCATGCCGGCCAATAAACTCAAGGAATTCTTCGCCACCGGCGCCGATAAGCCGAGCGCGCACAGCTCGGAACTCCGGGTCCGCCAGCGCGGTCGAATGAGTGTCGGGCGCGGCAATCTGCTGACTCAGGCCATCACGCTGGTGCTGCATCACCCGGCGGCCGCGGGTGCCATCGAGGATCCGGATCTGCTCGGCAGTGTCGATAAACCCGGTGTTTCCGTGCTCAAGGAGCTGCTCGAACAGGCCGCTACGGCCTCCTCGCCCAGCACCGCGACGCTTCTGGAGCGTTGGCGCGATCGGCCGGAGCATGAACGGCTGACGACGCTGGCCACGCAAGACCCCCTGGTGGCCGATTCCGCGGCGGCGGCTAAGGAACTCAAGATGGCGGTCGAAAAGCTGCTTCAGGAATACGGTCCGGGGCGCCGAATGGACGAATTATTGAAGAAAGCGGAGGAATTAGGCTTGAATTACGCTGAAAAGGCCGAATTAAGCAGTCTTCTCAAGTCCAAGGGCCGCTCTACGGCGCCCTCCTGATGCCGCGCGAATCCTGGCTACGGATTGGCCAAAATCGTATACTGCTCGGCTTGCATTTTAAAATGTCCAGACCCTAAACGAGGCGTCCACCTTGATCAAAAAAGCGCCAGCAGGCACAGCGACTCAAATCGCGGACGAGCGTCAGTCGCAACTAAAACTATTGATCGCGCGCGGCAAGGAACAGGGCTACCTCACCTACGCTGAAGTCAACGATCACCTACCGAGCGAAATCGTCGATCCGGAGCAGATCGAAGACATCGTCAACATGATCAACGATATGGGCATTCCGGTGTATGAAAAAGCACCGGATGCCGAATCGCTGCTGCTGACCGACGCCACCGCCGCTCCCGATGAAGAGGCGGTTGAAGAGGCCACCGCGGCGCTCGCCAACTTGGACGCCGAGTTCGGGCGCACCACCGATCCTGTGCGCATGTACATGCGCGAAATGGGCACGGTCGAACTGCTGACGCGCGAGGGCGAAATCCGCATCGCCAAGCGCATTGAAGAAGGCCTCGAAGCGGTGAAGATCGCGCTGGGCAGCTACCCCGGCACCTACGACTTGCTGCTGCGGCATTACGAAACCGTCAAGGCCGGGCAAATGCGCCTGGTCGATGTCATCGTCGGCTTCGTCGATCCGAATGCGCCGGACGAAATCGCGCAGCCGCAGAACCCGAAGATGATGGCGCTGGAGCGCGAGGAAGCCGCGAACGACGATGACGAGGCCGACAGCGATGAAGAGGAAGAGGCCATCGACACCGGTCCGGATCCCGAGGAGGCCGCGAAACGCTTCAGCTCGATCGCGAAGGTGCATCATCAATTCTTGAATGCGCTCGACAAGCTCGGATCGAAGGATCCGAAGACCCTGAAGATCCGCAAGAAAATTTGCGGCGAATTGATGGAGCTCAAGCTCTCGCCGAAGATGTTCGATCAATTGATCGACAATCTGCGCCAGCACGTCACCGAAGTGCGGCTGCTCGAAAAGGAGATCATGTTCCTTTGCATCAAGCAAGCCGGCATGCCGCGCAAGGATTTCATTTCGACATTTCCGAAGAACGAAACCAGCACCCGCTGGCTCGACAAGCACATCAAGGCGAAGAAACGCTATTCGGGACCGCTTGCAAAATTCAAGGACGAGATCGAGCGGCGCCAGAACAAGCTCAAGGATCTGGAAGGGTTATTCCATGTCCTCATCAATGAGATCAAGGAGATCAATCGCGAGGTTTCGATCGGCGAGGCGAAGGCGCGGCGCGCAAAAAAGGAGATGGTCGAAGCCAACCTGCGCTTGGTCATCTCGATCGCAAAGAAATACACCAATCGCGGCTTGCAGTTCCTCGACCTGATTCAGGAAGGCAACATCGGACTGATGAAGGCGGTCGACAAGTTCGAATATCGCCGCGGTTACAAATTCTCGACCTATGCGACCTGGTGGATTCGCCAGGCTATCACCCGCTCGATTGCCGACCAGGCGCGCACCATCCGCATTCCGGTGCACATGATCGAAACCATCAACAAACTGAACCGCATCTCGCGTCAGATGCTCCAGGAGATGGGACGCGAGCCGACTCCTGAAGAGCTTGCCGTGCGCATGGAAATGCCCGAAGACAAGGTGCGCAAGGTGCTGAAGATCGCCAAGGAACCTATTTCCATGGAAACCCCGATTGGGGACGACGAGGATTCGCACTTGGGCGATTTCATCGAGGACACCTCGGTCTCCTCGCCGATCGATTCCGCGACCACTGAAAGCCTGCGTGAGACCACGCATTCGGTCCTGGCGCAGCTGACTCCGCGCGAAGCCAAAGTCTTGCGCATGCGTTTCGGCATCGACATGAACACCGATCACACATTGGAAGAAGTGGGCAAGCAGTTCGATGTCACCCGCGAGCGGATCCGCCAGATAGAAGCCAAGGCGCTGCGCAAACTGCGCCATCCGAGCCGCAGCGAGCAGCTGCGCAGCTTCTTGATGGACGACTGATTCTAACCCCGGCGGCGCACGGCGCGGACCTTGCCGCTCGAGCCGCCGCCGCAGTAAAAGAAATCCGCTCCATCCGCCTCGAGTCCGCTGACGACGGTGCCGGCAGGCATTTCGAGCCGCTCGAGCACGGCGCCGGTATCCGGGTTGATCCGGCGGATATCGCTGGCGTCCCCCTCCCAGGTCCCATGCCACAACTCGCCGTCGACCCAGGTCACGCCGGTCACGAAGCGATTCGATTGGATGGTGCGCCGGATGGCGCCGGTTTCAGGATCGATCTGGTGGATCTTGCGGTCGCGATACTGCCCCACCCAGAGACTGCCCTCGGCCCAAGCCAGTCCGGAATCGCCCCCGCCCCCGGGCGCCGGAATCGTCGCCACCACCTCGCCCGAGGCGGGGTCGATCTTGTCGATGCGCGCCTCGGCGATTTGATAAAGATACTTACCGTCAAAGGCGGTACCCGCGTCGCAGGAACGATCGAGGGTGCGTGTCGTCTCGCCGCTTTCGGGATCGAAGGCGACGAGCCGGGCCCCGATGGCGGCCCATACGCAGCGGCCGTCGTGGCTCACGCCGTGCACGCGCTCGCCGCCGCCGAACGGGCCGTATTCGCGCACGATCTCGGCCTTACGGACCTGTTCCGCGGATCCGGCTTTGGCATTTTTGCGGGTCATGACAGGCTCCTGGCGGCGCGCCCGCGCCCGGCCAATGGCGCGCACGCGTCTGTCTGCCACGAGATCGGCGAGCGAGCGCTGGACGGTTCGCTGACTGGCGCCGAGCGCCAAGGCCAGCGCCGACGTGGACCAGGCTTCGCCGTCTGAAAGCAGCGCAACCAACGAACCCTGATCGCCGTCGAGCGGAGGCGCCAGCACGACAGCGCAAGCCACAGGGCAGCGCATCGCAGCCCGTGAGAACACGCGTCGATCACCAGCGTGCCTGAGTCAAAAAGCGCCGCCACCTCTCGCAGACGCAGCATCTGTGCGCCGCCGCGATCGAGGCGCCGGGCTGCGGGACGATCGAGCGATGCCTGCACCTGCGCCACTTCGGCCTGCAGCGCCGGCACGCGCGCGCGATCGGCAGCCTCGCGCGCACGAGCAAGCGCGTCTGCCGCACGTGCAAAGGCCGCCTGCGCAGGGCCGGCGCGCAATGAGCGCAGTTCGAGCTCGGCCGAGGTCAAGCCGGCGATCGCCTCGAGCGCGGGCGGCAGGCCCCGCGCATCGAGAGGTGCCAACGCAGCCCTGGCCTCGTCGCATCGCCCGAGCAGCAACAGTCGGCGCGCCGCAATCAGCCGGGCCTAACAGCGCGTTGGCACGGTCGGCGCGCGCCTCCAAGGTGGCAGCGGCCTCGGCCAGAGAACGAGTCGAGCCGCCAAAGTCGCGCATGGCGAGCGCCACCTCCGCCTCAGCGACGACGCAGCGGGCACGTGCAAGCACCTCATGCGTGCCAAAACTGCGCGCTGCGCGCCGCAGAAGCGCTCGCGCGAGCGAATGTTCGCCGAGCTGGGCCATGGCGATGCCGCGCAGAGCCAGCGCCGGTGCATCGCCGCGCAAGGCAATCCGCTTGAGTGCGCCGAGCGCGTCACCCGCGGCCAGGGCGCGCGCCGCGGCGGCGATGAGGGAGTGCATGGCGGCGGTTAGTTCAGCCGGCCACCACTTCCACGGTCAGGTGCCGCTCGCTGTTGAGCGAGTTGGAGACCAGGCAGCTGCTCTCGGCTTTTTCCAAAAGCTTTTTTGCCCGCTCGACATCGCTGCCCGCCGCGACGTGCAGCTTGGCGTGGGTTTCGAAGCGCGTGAAGCGCATCCTGCCTTCCACCCGGTCCAGAGTTCCCTGGGTGCGCGCCTCGAGTCGGTTCCAGGCGAATTTCGACGCGCTCGCAATGGCCCTGAAGCTCAGCACAAAGCAGTCCGCCACCGACGCGGTCAGCAATCCTTCGGGCGACCATTGATTGCCGGGGCCGTCGAATTCCTTCGGCGGCGAGGATTCGATGATGCGGACACCCTCGGTGGACAGCGGCACATCGCCGTCCGGACGGACGGAAGCGTTGACGGTGTAACGATGCGGGAAAGGATGCATGAAGATCTCCGAGAAATTCCGCTTAGTAAACGCCCGGCGGCGCCCCGGCGGGCGCCAGTCCGAACAGCTTGAGCTCAGGATTGTGGTCGAGCAGCCGAATCATGCGCTCGAATTTAAAGCCGATTTTTTCCAAGACGGCGATGGACGACCAATTGTCGGGCGAAGTGATCGCCACCACCCGCCTGATCCGCAGCGTATCGCTTGCGTGGGCAAGAACCGCAGCAGCCGATTCCACGGCATAACCCAATGACCAGTAGCGCGACAAAAACGCGAATCCCACGTCGGGTTCGTTCAGCCCTTCGCGCTTGACCAGGCCGCAAATCCCGATCGGCGTGCCATCGCGCAGGCAGGCGGCATACAGGCCGAAACCGTTGCGCGCGTAGCTGTCCATCGGACCGTGCAGAATATAGTCGCGGGCGTCGCTGAGCGTTCTGACTCCCTTGTCGCCTATGAAGCGCATGAACCCAGCCTCGTTCACCAGCTCCAAAATGAATTCCGCGTCGCGAAATTCGAGCTCGCGCAAGTCGAGGCGCGAAGTTCGAATGACGCTTGCCGTTTCAGCAGTGCTCACCGGGCTCATTGGGGCTTGCCTGCCATGGCTTCCAAGCCGAATGCCCCAGCCAAAAGCTGATACGAATGTCGCCGCGCCGCCGCATCGAAAGTCCAGGTGTTGATGACGATCTCGTCAAGTTCGAGTTTACGCGCCAACGCGTCCAGCTTGTCGGCGACCTGGGCGGCGTCTCCTACCAGCGCCTTCGCGCGGAGCTTCTCGATCATGACACGCTCCGCATCGTTGTAAGGGTACGCGGCGGCCTGTTCCGGGGATTCCAGCGGCAGCCTCAGGCCCTTCTCGAAGCCCGCGCGCCAATACTCCCGGGTCTTGAGCAGGCGCCGCGCCTCGGCTTCGGTGTCGGCGGCCAATGCCCATACGCAGATCGTCGCCTCAGGATGCGGATAGCGCGCGCTCGGCCGATAGTTCCGGCGATATAAACTCAAGGCCTCTTCGACACCCGCACCCTCGGTGAAGAAATAGGCGTACGCATACGGCAAGCCAAAATGCGCCGCCAATTGGGCGCCGTAGTCCGAGCTTCCCAATATCCACAATTGCGGACTGCTGCTGCCCTTCGGCAGGGCCATGATATTGCGGTATGGATGACCTGCCGGGAGTTCGATCCCCGACACCCAATGCTGGAGTTCCTGCACCTGCCTGGGAAACTCCTCCGCGCCATGCGCATGAGGATTGAGCGCATGAGCGGTCAATCCGTCCGATCCCGGCGCGCGCCCAACTCCCAGGTCGATGCGGCCGGGAGCAATCGCCTCGAGCACGCGGAATTGTTCGGCAACTTTGAGCGCGGAGTAGTGCGGCAGCATGACCCCAGCACTTCCCACGCGAATCCGCCGCGTCGTCGCGGCAACCGCCGCGATCAGAATCTCGGGTGCCGTGCCGACGATGCTGGCGCTGTTGTGATGCTCGGAGACCCAGTAACGCTCATAGCCCAATGCATCGCAGTGTTGCGCGAGCGCCATGGATTCGCGGATCGCGACGTCCTGAGCGCTTCCCGCCGAGGAGGGAGACTGATCGAGTACTGACCACTTCATCGATCGGTCGGCGCTTGCGGCGCCGGCGCCAGGGAGGCAGCAAGCATCGCCGCCATTTCATGCGAGTCCGCGTCGTCCGCCTTTTGCAAATTGCCCAGCACGCCTTCCCGATCCGCTTGCGAGCGGTTTTGACTCGCCTTCCACTTGCCCGACAGCATCGCGATCGAAAACTCGAAACCGACGATCAGGCTCAGCATCTTATCGATGTATGGGGCTGGCGCATCGTCGATCTTCCAGGGAATGGCGCGCGGCGCCTCGTGGGCCGCCGTCAGTCCCGCGACGAATTCGCGCAGCCACCCCGCATCGTGGATGAAGCGCAGCGTACCGCTGGCGTGCACCACGGCGTAATTCCACGTCGGTACCACCTCGCCGGTTTCCGCTTTGGAAGGATAAAAGGACGGTGAGATATAGATCTGCGGGCCCTGGAAGACGGCCAGTGCCTGGGTCGCGGGGCGGTAGTCCCGCCACAGCGGATTGGCTCGCGCGATATGGCCGCGGATGCACCCAAGCGGCCCGGGTTCATCGAGCGTTTGCATCGGGACATGGTTGGCCACAAGCCCGGAGTCGCACTGTGTCACCAGCGTGCAGAGCGGATGCGCGCGCATCAGTGCGTGCATCACCGCGGGGCGGGTTTCAGTGAATTGGGCGGGCAGGTACAAAGTTCATCCTTGGCGGCTACGCACCCAGCCTAATTGTTATTCGGCCTCGTGGCGAGCGCTTGCTATTACTACCTAAACATACCTATATGCCCTTTTATATTGACATATAAGGATGTTTAATCGATTGTATGTTTATGAGCGAAAAAACCCATTTTTTCTCACTTGATCAGGTCGCCGAACGGCTCGGGCTGCATGTGCGAACCGTGCGCGCGCAAGTTCGCGCCGGGCGCCTGAAGGCGATTCGCATCGGCAAGCAATACCGCGTCGCACGCGAGGAGCTCGAAGCGATCGTCGGCGCCAGCAATACTCGCGACGCGGTTGCGCGGCGGCGGCGCGCAGAGGCTTCGAGCGTCGTACAAATGGACGCGGTGACTGAAAACACCGCGCATCGAGTCGCCGAACATCTGCGCAGAGCCGTGAAAACACCGCGCGAGGATGGCTCAGCGCTGCGGGTCGAAACGATTTACGATCCGGGCCACGCCCATTTGAAGGTGATCGTGATTGGTTCATTGCCAGCTGCAGCGCATATTTTTGCGGTGTTGAGCGCAATCTTGGATGCTTGACAAACAAAGCAGGCGGCGCGGATTATTTCGGTTGCCATGTGCCGCAACATCAAAACCCTGTTCAACTTCGAGCCGCCCGTGACCGACGCTGAGATTCGCGCAGCGTCTTTGCAATTCGTGCGCAAGGTAAGCGGTTTTCACACCCCGTCCAAGGCCAATGAGCCGGCTTTTATAGGCGCGATCGACGAAATCGAGGCGGCGTCGCGCAGGTTGCTCGACTCGCTGCAAACCAACGCGCCTGCGAGAAATCGCGAAGACGAGGCGGCCAAAGCAAGATCGCGCGCCGCGCTGCGATTTTCCCGAGTCGGCTAGATCGTCCGGCATGGCTGAATCCGCCACCCGGCGCGCCTTCCTCCACTTTCTGGCAAGCAGCCCGCTATATGCAGGCCTGGGCTATTTCGGCAGATCGGTTGCACAGACGCCTGCGCCGTCCGGCGGCGATCTGATCGCTCGGGCCGGGGATGCGCTCGATGTGTTTGATTTCGAACCCGTGGCGCACGCTGAACATACCGCCCGCCCACTGGGGATACTTGATCAGCGGAGTCGACGGAGAAGACACGCTCAAAGCGAATCGCGCGGCCTATTGCGCGCTACCTATTGCGCGCCCGCCGCATGGTCGACGTCAGCAAAGTCGATCTCAGCGTTCGCCTGTTCGGCGAACAATTCAACAGTCCCATCGTTCTTTGTCCGCTCGGCGCGCAGCGAGCCTTCCATCCCGAAGGAGAAATCGCGGTTGCCCGGGCCGCGAAGGCCAGGGGCAACTTGCAGATTCTCTCGACGGTCACTTCCACCGGCGTCGAGGATGTGATCGCGGCGCGCGGTGCGCCCGTCTGGTTCCAGCTTTACACCACTTCCAGTTTCGATGCGACCACCAAATTGGTGAAACGCGCCGAGGCCGCCGGCTGCCCGGCCGTCGCGGTAACCGTGGATTTGCCGGCGGGCAGGAACACCGAGACGGCCGTGCGGCTCGCTCGCACCGATACTCGAACCTGCACGGCCTGCCATGCGCCGACCGGATCCGCGTTCTCGTCCCGTCCAATGTTTTCGCGGATTGATCTGACCGGCCTGCAGATCACCTCATCGACGCTCACCTGGGACTTCATTAAACGGCTGCGGGACATCACCCGGATGAAAATCCTCATCAAGGGGCTCGAGGCAGGCGAAGACGCAGAACTGGCGGTTGCGAACGGCGCGGATGGGGTCATCGTCTCCAATCACGGGGGCCGCGCCACCGACACGGGCCGGGGCACGCTCGATTGCCTGCCGGAAATCGCCGCCGCGGTACATGGCCGAGTACCGATTATTCTCGATGGCGGCGTGCGGCGCGGCACAGACGTTCTCAAGGCCCTTGCTCTGGGCGCCTCTGCGGTGGGCATTGGCCGGCCATATATTTGGGGACTTGGGGCGTATGGGCAGCCCGGAGTTGATCGTGTACTCGAATTGTTGGACAACGAATTGAGGCTCGCCATGGTTGGAGTCGGCGCGCGCAATTTGCACGAGATCACCCGCGCCTCCGTCATTCGGTCGGCGTAATATTCAATTCACCAAACCACCGGGAAGAAAGCTGTGCCAAAGACGCTCGAGGCGGTCCGGCCGTTGACGTTGACCGAAATGCAGGACGCCCGGCGCCGAATTGCCGGCAGCATCGTGCGCACGCCGCTGGTGCGGCTCGACCTCGGACCCAAATTCCCCGACATCCGCCTCAAGCTCGAGAATTTGCAGGCCACGAATTCCTACAAACTTCGCGGCGCCGTGAATGCCGTGGCGATGCTCTCGGAAGCCGAACGAAAGCTAGGAGTGTGGACGATCAGCGCGGGTAACGCCGGTCAAGGTGTCGCCTACGCCGCCAGACTCGCCGGCGTCCCCTGCACGGTGGTTGCAATCGAGACCGCGCCGGCCGCAAAGATCGAGCGCATGCGCGCGCTCGGCGCGAAACTCGTGCCGGTGCCCTACGAGGCGGCGTGGCGCGCGCTCGGCGATCGCGCCTATCCGGGAGTGACCGGAACCTTTGTTCATCCCTTCGACGACCAGAACTTCATCGCGGGCCACAGCACCATGGGATTTGAAATTCTCGAAGATGCACCGGATACGGTCGCCGTCATTGCCGCCATCGGCGGCGGCGGACTGATTACCGGGGTGGGGAGCGCCGTGAAGTCATTGAAACCGTCAATCAAGGTCTGGGGCGTGGAACCCGAGACGGCCGCTCCGACGGCGTTGTCATTTTCAATGGGCTCGCCGCAGGTGTTCAACCACTGGAAGGCCTCGTTCGTCGACGGCGCCGGCGGCCAAAGCCTCTTCCCTCGCATGTGGGAGCGGCTGAAGCCGGTCGTTGACGGCGCCATCGTCGTCAGCCTGGAGCAGACCAAGAATGCGATGCGCATGCTGGCGGAGAAGGCACGGGTCATCGCCGAAGGCGCAGGATCGCTGTCGCTGGCGGCGGCGCTCACCGGCGAGGCCGGCCCGGGACCGATCGTCGCGGTGGTTTCGGGCGGCAATATCGACATGGCGAAGTTTTGCGACCTCATATCCTCGCCTGCGCATTGAGCTTGGCCGCTCAACACTGATGCCGGTCGTTTAAACGATCCGGCTCGTGCGGTCCTCGAACCATGGAAAGAGGGAAACTCCATGGAACTGCACCCCATTCTCTCCGCCATGCGCCGCAATAAGGTCGGCGCCATCGTGATCGTCGTGCAGACGGCCATCACCCTGGCTATTTTGTGCAATAGCCTGTTCCTGATTCAGCAGCGGCTGCGCTCCAGCGCTAGGCCCTCGGGCTTGCAGGAACAGGACATCTTCACCATCGCCAACCAGTGGGTGGGAAATCCGCCTGACCTCGCGGCCAAAGTGCAGGCGGATTTGGCCGCGCTGCGCGCGCTGCCCGAGGTGGTTGACGCCTTTGCCTCTCAATCGTATCCGCTTTCCAATGGCGGCTGGGGCGAAGGGGTGTCGCTGGAAGCCGCGCGATGCGCACTGGATTACCGACAGCGCACTCTACTTCGCGGACGAACATGGATTGTCGACTTTGGGTCTTAGGCTGGTTGCGGGCCGGAACTTCGATCCAGCGGAAATCTCGCAGCGCAACGACCTGGAAGGCGAGCCGCCTGCCGCGATTATCGTCAGCCACGCATTGGCGACGAAGCTGTTTCCGAATGAGGACGCGTTGGGCAAGTCGATTTATCTGAGCAGCAGCAAGAACAAGGCGCCGATCGTCGGCATCGTCGAGCGATTGCAACAACCCTGGATTTCGGTTGCGAACAGCCGCGTCGAATTCGCGATGCTTCAACCGTACCGTTTTGTCGAGCAGTACTCCTACTACGTGGTGCGCGCCAAAGCCGGCCAGATCAAGGCGGCGATGAAGAGCGCAGAGAAGCAATTGCGGGCCATCGATCGCCGCCGAATCAACGACAAGACGCGCACCATGGCCGGAAACCCGGCAGCGCGCCTATCGGGACGACCGCGGCCTCGCCGTCATCCTCGCCGTTGTGAGCGCGGTGCTGCTCATCGTGACGGCATTCGGAATCATCGGCATCACAAGCTTTTGGGTGTCGCAGAGGCGGCGGCAGATCGGCATTCGACGCGCGATGGGAGCATCGCGCAGCGCCATCCTGCGCTATTTTCAAACAGAGAATCTCATGATTGCCACCGCGGGCGCGCTTCTGGGGGTCCTTTTGGCCCTGGCCCTGAACTTTTTGATGGCGGGCAAATTCGAAATGGCACGCCTGAATATCGGCTCGACCGTGGTTGCGGCGGTCATGGTCGTGTTGCTGGGACAGATCGCAGTGCTCTGGCCCGCGCTGCGCGCGGCGTCGATCTCCCCTGTGGTTGCGATTCGCAATACCTAGAAAGGCCCCGGCGGCGCGTGGCACAACCACGGTGGTCCGCGCATAATGAGCAAGCCATGTCCGGGTCCAAAGATTCCCGCGTTCAGATGGATCGCAGGCGGTTGCTGCAAGGAAGCGCCTCGGCCGCTCTGCTGCTGGCCGCGCGACCCGCGGCCGCATCGATCCAGCAACTCGCAAAGCCGGCGCCGCTGAGTGCGGTGCGCCTGCTTGCATCGCCGTATCTCACGGCGGTCAGCGTAAATCTCGAATATCTGCATCGATTGGATCCGGACCGGCTGCTGCATAATTTTCGCGGCCAGGCTGGGTTGACTCCAAAGGGCCCGGTGTATGCCGGTTGGGAGAGCGACACGATCGGCGGCCACACCTTGGGGCACTATCTGTCGGCCTTGAGCCTGATGCATGCGCAGACCGGCGACGCCGAGTGCAGGCGACGTGCTGGCTACATTGTCGATGAACTAGTCCTCTGCCAGGCGCGAAGCGCCGACGGTTTCGTCGCTGGGTTTACGCGCCGGCGAGGCGATGCCACAGAACCGGGCCGGGTGGTATTCGAGGAGGTTCGTCGCGGCGACATCCGGGCTCGCAATTTCGATTTGAACGGTTCTTGGGTTCCGCTGTACAGCTGGCACAAGCTGATGGCGGGATTGCTCGAGGCACAGCGCTATTGCGGCAACGAGACGGCAATTCACGTCGCCGAGAAGTTGGGCGCGTTCATCGGCGGGGTGTTCGACGCGCTCAATGAAGAGCAGATTCAGAAAATGCTGAGTTGCGAGCACGGCGGACTGAACGAGAGTTTTGCGGAACTCTACAGCCGGACCGGCAATCGGCGTTGGTTGGGCTTGTCCGAGACGATTTATCACCGCAAAGTCTTGGAGCCTTTGAGCCGCGGCGAGGACTGTTTGCCGAACATCCACGCCAATACCCAGATCCCGAAGCTGATCGGATTGGCCAGACTGCATGAACTGACGGGCGAGGCGCGTCATTTGCAGGCCGCAAGCTTCTTCTGGCAAACGGTGACCCGCAATTACAGCTATGTCATCGGCGGCAATGCCGACCGGGAATATTTTGCGGGGCCGCGCTCAATTTCTCGCCATATCACGGAACAAACCTGCGAGTCGTGCAACAGCTACAACATGCTGAAGCTGACCCGATATCTTTATGCGCAGCAGCCGCGCGCGAGTTATTTCGACTACTACGAACGCACGCATCTGAACCATATTCTCGCGCAGCACCATCCGCAAACCGGCATGTTTGCCTACATGGTGCCCTTGATGTCGGGCAGTCACCGCGAATTCTCGACCCCCTTCGACGATTTCTGGTGCTGCGTCGGCACAGGCATGGAGAGCCATGCCAAGCATGGCGATTCCATTTTCTGGACGCAAGGCAATGATGTCATCGTCAATCTATATATTCCCGCCACTTTGAATCTCTCCCGTCCCCGGATCAGCCTGCGGCTCGAGACGCAATACCCGTTCGCCGACGAGATTGCATTGACAGTAACCCGGGCGCAAGTAAACAACGCATCGACTATCGCGCTGCGCGTTCCGGCATGGTGCGAAGCGCCGAGCGTCAGCGTGGATGGCCGCGCCGCGGCGCCGCGCATCGCCGATGGTTATCTGCGGCTGCACCGCCTCTGGCGGGGCGGAGAGGTCATACGTCTGGTGCTGCCACGCAAGCTGCGAAGCGAACCGACCTCGGACGATCCGGACACGGTTGCGCTGCTATTCGGCCCGCTGCTATTGGCCGGCGATTTGGGACCCGCCACGCAACCATGGGCCGGCGTCGCGCCGGTCTTGGTCGGCACCGATCCCGCGCGAGACGCTGATCTTGTCCGAAGGATCGTGCCGGGTACGCAGGACGCCGTGTTCCGCACCCAGGGCCTGGTGCAACCGGCCGACCTGACGCTGCGCCCCTTTACATTCCAGCATGACAACAACACCGCCGTGTATTTTCGCCGCTTTACTGAAAGCGCGTGGCAGCAGGAACAAGTCAAAGCCAGGGCCGAACGAGCGCGGCTGCAAGAACTGGATGCACGCTCCGCGGATGTAGTGCGCCTCGGCGAGGCCGATTCGGAGCGCGAACACTCGCTCGAAGCAAAAATTTCGTATGCAGTCGTGTACCGCGGCCGTGCGGGGCGCGACGCGCGCTCCGGAGGTTCTTTTGAGTGCACCGTGCAAAGCCGCCCGGGTCCGCTCACGCTGCAAGCGACCTATTGGGGCGAGGAGCGCGATCGGCGTTTCAAGATCATGATCGACGGCGTCACTGTGGCCGGCGAACAGCTCAACGGCACCGGACCGAGCGATTTCATTGAGCGCGACTATTCAATTGATGAAGCGCTGACCCGGGGGAAGTCGCGGCTGCGCATTCGATTCGAGCCGGAGACGGGCTTTTCGGCAGGTCCCGTATTTGGACTGCGATTGTACGCGGGCACTGCAATCAACGCATGAAGCCGTCGGCCTGCGTTGAAAAAATCCCCTCCGCCGAGGACGGAGGGGGTAGCAACCTAAGGTACCTGTGTATCGGTATCGATGGTCACGCGCGTCGCCGTTATCGTTCCTTTGATCGGCGCAGGAAGTGCGGGCGTCTTCCCGTCCGGAAGTAATTGATTGATGGAAAAAGTTCCGGTGTAGCTCTGGCCATCGCGGGACAGAGTCACATACTGCTTGATGAAGGCCGGACCGCCAACAGCGCCGGGTCCGCCTCCCGGATTGCCTGGACCCGCAGGAGCAGTGGACGGGGCCAACGGGTTCCAGGATAGACCGATGTGATTGAGCACATAGGTGTGTTCGCCGGTTTGTTTCCACACACCGATACAGCTGGCCCCGACGATGGGGTTGCGCGCTCCCGAGAAAGTGACTTCATTGCCGTCGGCAAACCAGGCGGTATTGCCATTATCGATCGGTGCGCCGTCGGGAATGCCCAGCGTCGCCATATTTCCCTTGGAGGTGTAGGTAAAGGCCCACAGGCCCACGATTGGCGCACGAAAGAAGGACGGTCCATATTCGTCGTCCGACACCTGGCGATAGTCGGCCTTCATGAAGCGTGCGGCGCCGAAAGGCGATAGCGATCGCAATTCTGACGTCGGTATTTTGATTCCCGGCACGTCGAGACAGCCGGCACTCGCTAATTGAGCCAGCCCGGTTCCGACAGCGAAAATCGCGACCAAGCCTGCGCCGCGGACAACGGCTCGGCATTTATTCAAGTTAAGTAAAGTGTTCTCGAATTTCATGGAAAGACTCCCGTATGCGTAGTTGAATTCCCCTTGTCGACCCGAATCGACTTCGCGCAATCTAAGCTTTACGCCGGGCGCAGTCCTTGGATAATCATGAGGGATTCATGAGGGATTGACGCACAGCCGGATGGGGGAGCTGTTTGGACCACGTTGTGTATCGCTGCGGCGAATGCGAGCTAGATACCGCGAACCGCATCTTCAGGAAAGGCGGGACGACGCACGCGCTCGAACCCAAGGTATTCGCGGTTCTGGCCCAGTTGGTCGGGCGGCCCGGAGAATTGGTGACTCGCGAGCAATTGCTGGACGCCGTGTGGGGTCATCGTTATGTGACGCCGTCGACGCTGAATCGTGTTATCGCGCTGGCGCGTCGCTCGCTGGGCGACGATGCCGAGGAACCTCGGTTCATCCAGACGGTGCATGGCTCGGGTTATCGCTATGTAGGACCGGTCGAAAAGGCCGCGCCGGCGCTCTCAGAAGCGCGGGCACGGTTTGCGCCCCCCGTTTCAGCACGAGTTCCGGCTCCTTTGAACACCTTGATCGGTCGCGCGCATGAACTGAGTCAGATCGATATGCTCCTGAGCGGCGGCCGTTCCCTGACGGTTCTTGGCACCGGCGGCATGGGCAAGACACAGTGCGCCCTTGCCTTCGCTCACGCCCGCGCCGATGCCTATCCCGACGGCATTTGGTTCTTCGACCTAGCGCCATTGGACAGCGCCCATGAATGGCTGCAGGCATTGGCATTGGCTCTGACGATTGCCCCCGCGGGCGAACGGGAACTTCTCGACAAGATCACGGCGGCTTTGGCGGACCGCCGCATGCTGTTGCTGCTCGACAACTGCGATCGGCTCTCCGTGGACATCGGTCCGCTGGCCGTTGAAATATTGCGCGGGACCGAGCGCCTGCAAATTCTGGCCACATCGCAGCAGCAGCTGCGTTTTGTAAGCGAACGCGTATTGCGCATGCCGCCGCTGAGATTGCCGGCTGTGGGGCAGCCTGCAGATGAGTTGGAACTGCAACAGGTCGCCGAGGCGCCCGCGGTAGCGCTGCTGTTGGCGCGCATACAAGACGTTCAGTCGGACTTCAAGCTGACCATCGCCAACGCGTCGGCTATTGTCGATATCTGCGCAAAGCTCGACGGCATGCCGCTGGCCCTCGAACTGGCGGCAGCTCGCTTCCCGCTGCTCTCGGCCGAACAAGTGCTGGAGAGGCTGGACCATCGCTTTCGTTTCTTGGTTGGCGAGGTTGCCGGCCGCGACCACCGGCACCGGAATTTGATCGCGTTGCTCGAGTGGGGCTTTGCTTTGCTGTCGCCTGACGAACAGCGCCTGCTCGCGTGGCTCGGAGTGTTCGTGCAAGGCTGGACCGTCGAAGCGGTGATCGATCTGGCTCCTGCATTCGGAGTGCCGCCGGAGGAGGCGGTCGATCTGCTCACCGGACTTGCCAACAAATCGTTGACTTCCGTAGACCAAAGCGTAAGTCCGCCGCGCTATCGCCTGCTCGAGAGCGTGCGCGAATTTGCGCTTCGACAGCTCAAGCACATGGGCGATGAGCGGCGGGCGCGGGATGCGCACCTGGCCTACATGTTGCGCATGGCGGAGGCGACCCACGCCGACATGCTCGGAAATCGGATGCGCAAACGCATCGCCTTGCTAAGACCCGAGCACGGCAACATCAACGCGGCGTCGGAGTACGCCGCGAGTGCGGGCGCCAATGCGCAAGCCGCATTGCAAATCGCGGGACGGCTGACGCTGTATTTCAAGGCTCATGGCGACCACGCGCTGGCGCTGCGCCTCTGCGATCGCGCGCTCTCGATTTCACCGCCCTCGCTGCGCACCCGCGAACTCGCGCGGGCACAATTGTGCCGCGGCGTCACAGCCTTTTATTCCAGCAACTGGGCCACCGACGACGCATTGCTCGCTGCGGTCAGCATCGCCGCTGAAGTCCGCGATGAATGGACCGAGGCGTTTTCGAGCGGTCATTTGGCGTTGTGGTGGTTCAACCTCGGCCGCATCCAGGAAGCCTTGAAGCATCTGGCCACGGTGGAGCGGCTGGCGCAGACACATGACGACGAGCTGCTGCGGGGCCTGTCGGGCTTGGCGCGCGGCTGGATGTATCTGGCGCAGGACGAGACTGAGAAAGCGCTGGATCTGTTGCGTTCGGTCCGCCACCTCAGCGCCGACACCCATCAGCATCACTTTATCGGCGTGTACATCGGGCTGGCGCTATTCCGGCGCGGCCAGCTGGAAGGCGCTGCGGCCGAGTGGCATGAAGCGATGCGCAATGCCATCGCAGTGAGGCACCTGCGCGGCATCGCCGGTTCGGTGGAAGGATGCGGCTATATTGCCGAACGTTTGGGCGACCCCGAGCAGGCATGCCGGTTCTTGAGCGCTGCCGAGCAGATTCGCCAGCGGGCGCGGGCACCGCTTTTCAGCTTTTGGCTGCGCCACAATGAGGGCGCCAATGAACGGCTGCTATCAATCATGGGAACGCAGCGCTATGCGGCGGCCGTAAGCGCCGGCGCGCGGATGCATACGGAAATTGTCATAAACGAGGCGGCGGAACAGCTGCGGCAGTTCGCGGCGATGCCGGACGCTTAGGCGTCAAGCGCCGGCGAAAGTCCCAGCGGGATCGTACTTTTTTTTCAGCGCATCAAGCCGGCCGGCGTTTTGCGAACCGAACCGCCGAATATGGTCGGAATCGTCCCGATCGGCGAAGTTGGTCTGCGCTCCCGGCAATGCGTCATGCGCCGCCTGGTCATGCAGCGCGCGGATGTCCTCGCGCAGCAAGCCGAGCGCGCTCGGCGCGTCGGTAATGCCGATGAAGTTCACGAAGAACTGCGCGTTGCGGTGAGCAAACGCTGAGTCGTCCGCCGCAAATCTGGAAACGGCGCCGCCCATGTGCTGCACATGAATTTCGCTTCGCATGCTCGGCAAACGGTACGCCATGGCGGCGAGTTGGTCGACGGTGCGGTCGCTGAGCGCCGCATAGTTCGCCGTTTTCCAATAGTAGTAATGACCCCTGGGCGCCGACGGATCTTGCAGCTGCTGCCACTGTGCATACGGCATTCGGCCGACGTGATCCACCACCGGCTGGCCGTGTCCACGCAATGCCGCCAGTGCCGTTTCTCCCTCGGTAATATGGCCGGACCAGCACATCGCAAACATGACCACCGGGCGCCCGTGCCAAGCGGAGTCCAAAAACGGCAACGGCGGCCCATGTGCGATCACCGCGAGTCCGCAGAATTCATCGGGAGCGCCCGCTGCAAAGTCTCGGAAGGCACGCAAGGCTGGGCCCGCATGCTCGGCCGGATGGACCACGAGTCCCGCCAGCACTTCGCGCAGCGGATGCAATTGAAATTCCAAGCTGGTGACCACGCCCAGTCCGCCGGCGCCGCCGCGCAACCCCCAGTAAAGATCCGCATGTTCCTGCGGCGAGGCGCGGACGAATCGGCCGTCCGCCAGCACCACCCCCGCGCCGCGCAGATTGTCGCAAGCGAGACCATGCTTGCGCATTAGCCACCCAGCGCCGCCGCCGAGCGTGAATCCGCCGACACCGGTGCTCGACACCAGGCCGCCGGTGGTCGCCAGTCCGTCAATCGCGGTCGCCCCATCGACGTCGCGCCAAACTGCGCCTCCTTGCACTGTCGCAACCCGCAATTCGCAGTTAACCGACACTTGGCGCAGCTTCGACAGGTCGAGGAGCAGCGCTCCGTCGGCGATCGAGCGCCCGGCCACATTGTGGCCCCCCCCTCTGATGGTCACGCGCAATCCATGGTCGGCCGCGATGCGCATCGCATGCTGCACATCCTCGGCGTCGGCGCACCCTACTATGCAAGATGGATAACGATCGATGGCGCCGTTCCAGACGCGCCGTGCCAGGTCGTAACCTTGATCTGCGCGCACCAGCGCCGTACCACGCAAACGGGCGCGAAGCGCCCGGAGCGCCGACGCTTTGAAAGTTGTGGTCTCGTCATTCATCGACCATCTCTCGATGACCCTTCGAAGCCGCAGTTTACTTAAAAAAGCGGCTGCGGGTTGCCGGCCAATTGTGATGAATTTGTGATGCAGGCGCGCAGTGCAGGGGCTCCCGCTTTGCGCCGATCCACGCCGTTCAGCGTTGCGAGGCGACGAACCCAGCCCAATAGAAGGGCTGCGCATATGGCCTGCGGCCGCCGACGTTCAAGCTCAGAAGCTCGAGCTGCGACAGCTGCAAGGCGCGCGCGGCGTCCACTCCGGACTTGGCCAAATGAACATACAACTGCCGCATCAACAAGGCTGTACTCTTGTCCTCGACCTGCCAGAGGCTTGCAATCACCTGCCGGGCGCCGGCATGTTGCACGATCGCGCTCAATCCATCGATTTCGCGGCCATCATCGCCCGCCGCCCCGTCGAGGGCTGTCTGGCAGGCCGACAGCGTTACCAGATCTATGCCGGAAAAACTCAGCTTGGCGATGGCATCGAGGCTCAAGCGCGAGCCGTCGCCGAGCACCAAGAAAGAACGCATCACATTCCCAGGCCGCAGACTGAAGTGTGTGCCGATGTGCAGAACGGAGTAGTCGCTGGTGTCTTGCAGCACCGCGTCGAAGCGTGCCTCGGTGAAAGCGGCGTCGGCGAATCCCAGCCCGGGCAGCGCGCCATTCCCGACCGACGACGCGGTGCACGCAGATCCGCGTTGCGTCAGCCCAGTGATGGGGCCGCGCACCACGTCGCAGAGCTCATCGGCCATCGCCGGAAGCGCCGCGAACCCCGGCACCGCTTGAGCGACGCCCAGGCCGCGAACCTTGAGCAAGTGCGGTGGCCGATGCGCGATTGCAGCGGCGCTGCTCTCCGGTACGGAGTAAATCTGCAGCGCATACTTTTCGATCAGATAGCGGCTGCCGTCGTTCAAGGCGGCGAATGGCACATAGCGCAATGCCCCGTCCAGCCACAACACCAAACGCTTCGAGCGGGCCCGCTGCGCCGCGCTATCGAGAGGCTGCGTAAGGCTCGCATATAAGGCCCGAGATGCCGCCGCGGCATCCCCGCGCTGATTCAAGACCTCGAGAAAATCCCCAATTTTTTTTTGCAGGTCCGCGGCATTCATCGGCACCTGGTATTCAATCTGTTGCTTGGGTGTGGCTATCAGCACTCGCAAGTGGTTCTGCGCGAGCAGGAACACGGCGAGTGCCGCGTCCGGGCCGGCACGGCGCAGCTCGTCCGAGAGTCCCGCGGCCTGGAGGCTGCGCTCCTGGACTTCGGCGGGCGCTTTCGCGGCTTCGTCCGAGCTCAATACGGCTTGAATTCGGCTTCTCCGAGCTTCATCCAGACCGACGTCGTTGCTCAGCATTTGCTCGAGTCGCGCGCGCTCGACGGGACTCAGCCTGTCCACCTCGAGTAGTCGCGACAGGCGTTCGAATTCCTGGCCGCGTTGGCCGGCCGCCGTTAGCGCCGCCGCGTAACGCTCCCGCAATGTTTGCTCTTGCCGAGTGAAATCGACATGCGTTTCGGTCGAAGCGGCCGCCGCCCCGCGCAACTGAAAATCATAGAGTTCCTGGCCCCTCAGAAGCTTGAGCACCTCCAAACCTTCGTCGATGCGTCCGACTTCCATGAGCCAATCCGCCACTGCCCGGTACACTGATACCTTGTCGATCAAAAATGTGCGCTGCAGCTCAGGCTCGCTGCGCGTGAAATCGCCGCGCAGGCGTTCGATCTGACCGACCGCTTGCTTGCCGAAAAAGATCGCGACAGCCGTATTGCGACGCGCGGCGTTGGCGGCGGCGAAGGTGAAATAGGCTCGCCAAAGCGGGTCCGGTGTACCCACGGCTTCGGCGGCCGCCAGGCTTTTCAAGGCCTGCGCGTAGCCTCCGTCAACGTCGCCGCGAGCCTCATCGTACGCGCTTTGATTTTGATATACGGCGCTGCGCAGGGTGGGCTCCACATCCCGCGCGCTCCGGACCCAGTCGCCAGCCTCTTTGCAACGTGGAGCCGGATCAGCGCGCGCCGCGATCTCCACGGCGCAAAGCTCATTGACCACCCGCAGATTCACCGGATGCGTCTTGGGCAGTCGCGCCTGAAACAATGCCAGCGCTTGCTCGAGCAAGCGGGGGCGCTCGGGATCGAGAGCGTCCGTGGCGCGCGCCAGCGCCAGCAAGAGATGGGCACGTTCCACCGTCAAAGTAGCATCATCGCCGGCGGCATCGATACCCGCGGTCAGCGCGGCGCGCGCCGCCGGTAGATCCCCGAGCTGCAATTGCAAATTGCTCAAGCCCCGATAGTGCGCCACCAGGACCTGGCGCTCGACGTTGGCGCCATTTTGTTTGACGATGAAGTCCGCGCGTTGATAAAGATGCAAAGCCGACGGCGGATCCGGCGATGGCGGCGCTCATCGAGAAGCACCGCGCGCCGCACGCGGCCAGGCTCGACGAGGTGCTGGCCGTCAGCGAAGGACTGCTGTATCGGCGCGGCAATTTCAACGGCACCTTCGACCAGGTCATCCTCGACGGTCTGATGACCGTGAAGGATGCGCAAATTGGCTTCTCGCCCGGTTTCCGTTGGGGCACCTCGCTGCTGCCGGGTGAGGCGATCACGATCGAACGATTGATGGACATGACCGCGATCACCTACCCGCACACGACCGTCAATGAGCTGAGCGGCGCCCAGATCAAGGCGATCATGGAAGACGTTTGCGACAATCTGTTCAATCCCGATCCGTATTTGCAGCAGGGCGGCGACATGGTCCGGGTCGCCGGCATGACCTATTCCTGCGATCCAAACGCGGCGAGCGGTGAGCGAATTGGCGACCTGCGCTTCGGCGGAGTACCGCTCGACGCGGCGAAGGCCTACAAGGTCGCGGGATGGGCTCCGGTGGGCGACGGCAAACACGGTGAACCCATCTGGGAAGTCGTCGCGCAATACCTGCGCGACAAAAAAACGGTTGCGCCGCCCAAGCTCAATGAGCCCCAGCTAATCGGGATGGCGGGAGATCCAGGAGTCTCTTAGGGCTTCAGCCGGGCGTTGGCGACCAATTTCTTCAAGTCATCCCCTTCGGGCGCGCCCGATACCAATTGACGGCCGACCACGATACCCGGCGTACCCTGCAGTCCCAGCAGGTTCGCCTCGCGGTCGTTGCGCGCCAGGATGGCCGAGATTTCCTTCTCGTGACGCTTGCGATCGCGGTTCAACTCTGCGAGATCCACCCCCGCCTTTTGCAGGGCCATGTCCACCTGATCCTCGTGCGACAAGCGCGGACCGCCGAGCAGTGTGTCGTGAGCCAACAAGTACTTGCCCTGCCACTTCGCCGCGACCGCCGCTCGTGCGGCATAGGCCGATACCGCGCCGAGTATCGGCCAGTCCTTGTACAGGACGGCAACGTCGGGGTCGTCGGCGAGCAGCTTCTGAAATAGCGGCACGAGTTTCTTGCAATAGGGACAGTTGTAATCGAAGTACTCGACGATGGTGACATCGGCGCGGCGCGCGCCGGCCGGATCGACTCCCGGATGGCTGAGCATCGCCTTTTGACCGGCGGCCGTGATGAGCTGGAATTCCTGTGCCGGCAATCCGGCGGGCAGAGCGGCGAGCACCAGCGCGGTGATGACGGGCAACGGCCTAGCGCACCGGCGTAAGCTATCGAGCATGGGGATCGCAACCTGTTTGAAGGGACATCGGGGTTCCGGCGGTCAATCGAGAAGGACGGTGGTGGTGCGGATCAACATGTAGACGGCAACCGTGAACACCACCATGGCGAACAGTCTAGACAAGACCTGGTGCCGATGGCGACATGCGGATCACGGACGCCGACCACGTAGATCAACAACGGAACGGCGAGAATCGAACCGCCTCCGCCGATCAGCCCCAGCGAAAATCCGACCAAGCATCCGCACAGCAGCTCGGTCAAGGCAGGTTGTGCCAGGACCCGGCGTTGAGCACCTTCGAGAAACCGCGCCGGCGCAGTCGAAGACGCGCCATCCCGCTTCGGGCCCCGGAGGCGCAGCACACGATGATCCACCGCGCCGGATCGAGATCCTTGGCCGCCGCATCGATATTCTCGAGCGGGATGTTACGGCTGCCGGACGCGTGGCCCGAGGCGAATTCTCCGGGCGAACGGACGTCGACGATCTGCGCGCCGGCTTTGAGCACTTCCGGGAGGCGACGCCGCGCGATCAGGCCGCTCACAAGCCGCTTGATAAAGAGTCCGGCCACGACGCCGAAGAGGGCGTAGCCGACCCAATTCATGAGGGTCTTCTGCCGGGTCGCCGGCGCGTGCCGGCGACGGGTGGATCAACCGGGCGACTCGTGCCGCGCCGTTTGGATGACGCGCGCGGCCCCTTGCAGAACAGTCGATACAAGAGATCCGCGATCGCTTTCGCCTCGGGCGCGGCGAGCCGGTACAAGATGGAGCGCGCGTTGCGTCGCCGCGAAATCAATCCGCCGGCTTCCAGTATTGCCGCTTGCTGTGACAGCGCAGGGGCGCTGAGCAGCGCCTGACCGGCCAGCCGACCCGCCGTCAGTTCGCCCTCGAGCAGCGCGCAGATGATGCGCAAGCGTCCCGGATGCGCGACCGTACGCAGAAAATCCGCTGCATGTTCCGCCGTATCGTTGAGTGCGTCCGCGTCCAGCATCATCATGGTATGTCCCGCCTCGAAATCAATTACCGCGATCCGGGTCGCAGCCTATCCACTATTGCGAAATTGCGCAATTATGCAAGAAAGAACTTGAACCGGCAACCTCCCAGCCCATACCGCGAACTCGCGAGGTTATATGGCGTTTTGATGCGTCGACAGTCCGTGTTCCGCACTGCAAGGATATCTTTGGGTTCGACCGCGCGAACGGCGCAAGGTAGTCAAAAATCCCGTTCAGGTCCATTTGTCGAATGGGCCCGCGCTACGTTTGAATTGAAAACTAGATGGCAGCAAACGAGACCCGTTGTTGCCATTGATGAACGGCCACTTCTTGGCCAGAGGCTCGAGCGCCGGCTATCCGCGGACCACGAAAGCTGTCTCATAGGCGCGGCTACCCACCTATGTGCGGCCTGATGCTGTTCTGGAACAGGGTTTTCACACAGCGTCGGCCGATACCGGCAAATCGCCACACGGCGGTCAGCCGCCCATCAGGCCCATAACGCCGATAGGGGGACGGCCCGAAGATTGTCAGCGAACGAGAGCGTTTGAACTCCATCGTACAAAACAATCCCCTGCTTAAATGCAGATCCAGCAGCGCTGGCCACTCGGTCCAATCCCAGGAAATCGCGACGCGTGACCCACGCGGCCGATTTCACTTCGATACCGACGATTTCACCGGCCGCGTTCTCAAGAACAAAATCGACTTCCAGTTGGTCGCGATCTCGGTAGTGAAACAAACTGACTCGCTCTTCCGTCCATGCCGACAGCTTGAGAAGCTCCGAGAATACGAAACTCTCGAGCAACGCGCCGAATAAAGTTCGGTCGGCCCGCAATCGAGTTCGGGAATACCCACGCATTGCGGTCAACAGTCCCGAATCGATGAAGTGAAGCTTCGGAGTCTTGACTAGCCTCGACAGTTCGTTGCGAAACCAGGGCTGGACGCGTTGGATGAGATAGAGTTGCTCCAGTACGCGCACATAATGGTCGGCCGTCTTGTGATCGAGTCCGACGCTGCGGCCAATTTCGGAAAGGTTCGTCAACTGCCCTGCAAATTGCGCCGCGATCTGCAGCACGCGCGGTATTTGATCAGGTTTTGCCAAATTGGAAATTTCAGGAAGATCGCGTTCGACGATCGATTTAATGTAGACACGGTACCAATCCTGGCGCCGTCGTTCGCTACGTCGCTTGATAGCCTCTGGATAACCTCCCGCCGTAACCCAGCCCGAGAGCTTCTCATTGGACAGCGCTTCTGCCATATCGGGAACCGCACCTCGAAACGCTTTTGCTATAAATTGTGGATGTTTGATACCCAACTGCTCACTACGGCTCAACGGGTACAGCGGAACGATTTCGACGCGCCCAGCGAGCGATTCGTGGATTGTCTTGACGGTCAACAAGTTCGCGGACCCCGTCAACAAGAAGCGTCCCGGCCTTCGGTCCTCGTCCACACTTTGTTTGATTGCCAGCAGAAGATCGGGAGCGCGTTGCACCTCATCGATTACTGCGCGATCGAGGCCGCGTATAAAGGCGACCGGATCGCTTTTGGCGGCAGCCAATGTGGACTGGTTGTCGAGCGTGACGAATTTGCGGCCCTGCTTGGCGAAGCGGCGTGCCAGAGTGGTTTTTCCCGACTGCCGCGGGCCGCTAATTGCGACGACTCGAGTGTCACGCAGAGCGGTGCGGATCTGAGGCTCGGCAATGCGTAAATACACGATTACTCGGTAAATGCCGTAAGTGAGGCGCTAGCCTAGCGGCTGATTGGGAATCAATCAACGGCTAAATGGGAATCAAGTGCCGGCTGATTGGGAATCAGAAGCCGGCTATCTGGGAAAGTGGTGGGCCCGCTCACCATCGAATTGGTGCAGAAAACGCCCAATTTTACAGCCGTTTCACTAATTCGAAGATCTCGAGTTACCCCGTTAGTTACCCCGGCAGATTTGCCTGCCGGTTTCCCGGCGAGAGCGAAGCAAAGCCCACTTGTTTCATTGTGATATCGACAGACTAGCTGTCTGGAAAGCGCGTTCCCGGAATGTCCGCTTTGGGGCTGCAATGTTGTTCTGTGATAAAGAGAGACCAGAACACTAGGAGCCCCCGTGAGCATCTACGAAGATGTCCGCATTCTCGATGCCATACACGCGAGGTCCAAAGCGGGACGGTATCGACACGGTCGTGCGCGCCGCAATCGAGTCCGCCGTGTTGCAGTTAGTCAAGCGCATCGACCGGCCCGTAGTCGGGTGCGGCAGAACCAGGAGTGAAGCCATGAACAGAATCGCAGCCCTTGTAGCTCTGGCTTGCGTCGCCAGCCTCGCTCATGCCGATGAGGTGTCCCATCGCAAACCAGGACTTTGGGTCATCGTCACACAGCCCACGGCACCACAGCGCCAACCCATGACCCACCGGCTGTGCCTCGACCGCGACACCGAGGCGCTCATGAATCGCATGAGCGCCGGAACGCTGCAGCAGGCCTGCGCGAAGAACGAGATGCACGCGGCCGCCGGGCACATAACCCTGCACGCGGTGTGCAGCTTCGGCAGCTCGCAACTGACCTCCGACGCCGTCATCACATTCAACGGCGATTCCAGTTACAGTTCCGATACGCACGCCCGTTTCGAACCGCCGCTGAAGGGCACCGGGGAGACTCACACGTGCAGGAGGGCAAGTGGGTCAGCGCCTGTCCGGCCGATATGGCGCCGGGCGACATGATCATGACCGACGGTCGCGGACGCGAAGTGCGTGTCAACCTGCGCAAAATGCAGTCGCCGCGATCATGATCGGCGGCACGGCGCGACGGGCCTGCACCGCCCTCGCCGCGCTTGGATTCGCCCTCGCGGCATTGCCGGCGTGGCCGCTCGAGGGGCGTAGCGATTTGCTCGGTCCGTTCTTCAACGAATCGGATGGCATGAGCCAGCAGTCCTCGTCGCCGTATGCAGCGGACATTCGTACCGACGGTATATTGCGATTCGTGTATCGCGCGCCGCGCACTCACTGCAGCCCGATCCGAATCCGTGTCGCGGTCGACGATGGTGCGCCTTGGGTACGGCCCCGATCGCGCCAGGGCAAGAAAGCGAGTCACTCGATTTGGGTCTTCAAGCAGCCGGCGTCCACGCGCTTGTCCTGAATGCCGAGGGCAAACCCGGCGGTTGCAATGGCGGCCGGCTGCTCTCCTGGGGCGGAACGCTGTTGGTATGGACGTCGGGCCCTGGTTCGGGACCCGTCACGCGCGCAAGGCCCGCTGGGAGACGTCGTTGTTCGAGATCGAGCGCATCGCCTTTGAACGCGGCTTCAGCTACCGCGGCGAATACATTTCCTCCGACGGGGCCGTTCACGGTTATGGCACCGACCGGCCGCGCCCCTTGCTCCGTCCGCCCAGTGCTGACGATGGCTGGTACGGTGTGGACTGGCTGCGCGCCAAGTACGGCCGCGGGGGAACAATGCCGGCTTCGGTAGCCGACGATACCCTCCGGCACATGCACGCGCTCGCCCGCGCGCTGGCAGGCCGCGGCGCTTCGCGCCGTGCTCCGAACTATCAATCGGCGAGTACATCGCTGACGGCTTATGTTCTGGATGGCGCCCACGGCGGCTACCTGCGCATCCCCCTCGCCGAACGCGGCGAGCGCCTGTGGAGTTCTCCTCCACCGGTGCACTGGGACGAGGGGTCGAAGGAGGCCGCCGAATTGACTGCATGGCTCCTGGGGCTGAATTTCCCGCCTGGCGCGCCGTGAGCAGCGGTGCGACATGCGTTCGGCGCGCTGTACGCCGCCGCGGCCGCAAAAAATGTGCGATGCTTGACCCTATAATAACGAGCACGCAATGGTCGCCGTTTCCCAGCGTTCTCGGGGCGGCCCAGCGCTTTGCACGGGTGTCCATGGTCGATATTCCCGTAATTTTGGAAGATGGACTCGGAGCCCCGCCGGAGGCGCGGCGTTTGGCCGAGCAATTGCTCCCGCTCCTGTACGAGGATGTGCGCCGTGTCGCCCAACGCGAGCGGCGACGCGTCAGTGCCGGCGCAACCCTGCAGACCACCGCTTTGGTCCACGAGGCTTATCTCAAGCTGCTGAACGCAGCACGCTTCAATGATGGGCAACATTTCTTGCGTGCCGCCGCTCTTGCCATGCGACATATTCTCATCAACCATGCGCGCGACCGGCTCGCGGCCAAGCGTGGCGCCGGCGCAAGTCACGTGGCGCTGCAAGACCTGGTCGAAGAGGACACGGCGGAAGAAGCGGCACTCGTCGACATCAATGACGCGCTTGGGCGCCTCGCGTTGTTGAGTCCTCGTCTTGCGCACGTCGTGGAATGTCGTTTTTTTGCCGGCTTCACCGATGAGGAGACGGCGCGCGCCCTCGGACTGACGGACCGCACGGTACGGCGCGAATGGGTGAAGGCGCGCGCCTGGCTGCGGCGGGAATTGTCCGAGGCAGCCCCGTATCTCGACCACAACGAGCCGTGATTTCGCGCGAAGCCTGGCAACGAGTCGACGCGGCGTTGGATGAGATCCTGGCGCTGCCGAACAGCGAGTGGCCGGAAGCTTGTGTGCGCCTCGCCGGCAACGATGAACACCTGCGGCAGGAACTCGAGTCCCTGCTGGCACGCGTGGGCGGCGTGGACCCGATCCTCGATCACCCTGCCGGCACCGCCGCTGCCATTCGCGACCCCTTTGTTCACGGACTCGAACCCAATACCGTGATCGGCGCTTACCGGATCGTCAATCTGCTCGGCCGCGGCGGCATGGGCGAGGTTTATCGGGCCACCCGCGCGGACGGTCACTTCGACCACCAAGTCGCCATCAAGCTCATCCGGCGCGAGTTCGCCGACCGGCCGCACCGCTTCCATGCCGAGCGCCAAATCCTCGCCAGGCTCGAGCACCCCAACATCGCCCATCTGCTCGATGGCGGCATGAGCAATGACGGACGTCCCTATATGGTGATGGAGCTGGTGTCCGGCGTTGCGATCACCACCTGGTGCGAGTTGCAGCGCAGTACGCTGACTGAGCGCCTCGAGTTGTTCATGAAGGTATGCGATGCCGTCGCTCACGCACACCGCAATCTGGTCGTCCACGGCGACTTGAAGCCGGCGAACGTGCTGGTCACGGCTGAAGGCGAGGTGAAACTGCTCGATTTCGGCGTGGCGCGGCTGCTCGATGAAGTGCCGAACGATGAAACCCGGCATTCTGCGCTGACCCCGGGAAACGCCGCGCCGGAGCAATTTACCGGCGCGCCGGTCACGACGGCCACCGATGTTTATTCGCTCGGCATGCTGCTGTTCGAACTGCTGGCGGGCGGGCCCGCGTGGGGCGGGGCCGCCGGCGCATCCCTCGCAACCTTGGTCGGCCGCGCGCTGAACGAGGACGTGCCGACGCTGAGCGTATTCGTATCGAGCCAACCGGTTGCGCCGCTTTCCGCAAAGCTGCTGACGGGCGATCTCGATGCGATCGTGGCCAAGGCCGTGCGCAAAGAACCTGAGCGGCGCTACGAATCGGTGTCGCTGCTGCAAGCCGACGTGCTGCGCACCTTACGCTCGGAGCCGGTCAGCGCCCGTGCAGGGGCCCGTTGGTACATTGCCGGACGCTTCGTGCGCCGCCATCGCTGGCCGCTTGCTGCCGCAACGGTGGTCGCAACGCTGCTGTTGCTGGGCGTCGCCACCACTCTCTGGCAGGCTCGCGAGGCCATCGCGCAGGCAAGACGAGCCGAGGCGATCCAGGCGTTTTTGTTGTCGTTGTTTCGGAGCAATACGCCGTCGGTGGCTGGGGGTCACGAGGCCACCGCGAAGGACTTGCTGGCAAAAGGCTCCGCCCGGGCCGATGCCGACTTGAAGGATCAGCCCCGGGCGCTCGCCACGCTGCACAGCGAACTGGGCGATATCTACAACGAGATGGGCGATGATAAGACGGCGATCGAACATTTGGATAGGGCCTTGGCAGGGTTCGCGGCTCTCGGACAGACAGACAGTCGCGAGGCACTGGAAGCGCTGTTTCGCCGCGGCACCGTGCTGCTGGACCTTTCTCAATGGGATCGCGCTCGCGCCGACTTGAATCTCTGCCTGGAGCGCGGCCGTAAAGTGTATGGTCCGCGGCATCGCTGGGCCGTCGGCGCACGCGAGAAGTTGGCGTTCATTTTGGATGAAACCGGGCAATCGCAGGCCGCCATCGACTTGGCCAACGAAGCGCTCGCGCAGCCGCCGGGCGAGGATGCGGCGAACGATGCGCTGCGCCGATTGCGCGTGCGCGTGATCATCGGCGAAGCGCAGACCGATCTCGGTGAGTTCGCCGCGGCACGCGCGACCCTCACTCGGGTGGTCGCGGATTCCGCAGGTCCGGCGGGATACGGCGTCGTTGATCCAATCGTATATCGGGTGTTGCTGACGCGAGCGATCTACTACTCGGGCGATGCCATTGCGGCAGAGCCCGAGGCGGCTGCGCTGGTGGCCGACGAGGAGCGTGTGCTGGGGACGAGTCACCCGCTGGTGTTTCCCGCCCGGCAATTGTGGGCGCATTCCCTGGCCGGCGTCGGCCGCTACCGTGACGCTGTCGCGGTGGCGCAGCAAACCCTCACGCTCGCCGAAGCGCGCCCCGCGCCCACGCCCGACATGCTCGCCGTGCAGCGCCAAATCCTCGCCGCCCAACTCCTGCACGCCGCCCGCTACGATGAAGCGATCGTGCTGTCACGGCAGTCGCTCGAGTTCTTCGACGCGCAAGGCGTTGATTATCAGCGGTCGGGCATCATCGCGCGCCGCGTGCTCGGTCTCGCGTTGCTGGGAGCAAACAGAATCGAGGAAAGCCGTCAGGTGCTTGCGGCCCTGCTCGACCTGCAGAACCGTCGAACAGACCAAGTGGCGCCCACGGACCTTGCCGACGTACTGATGGCGTCGGCCAATTTTGCGAGTTACACGGGCAACCTTTCCACCGCGCTGACTCCACTCACGCAAGCCTGTGCTTTGCTGGAGCGAAGCCCGGGGGCGGCGAGCGTTCCGGCGCGCCGCTGCCGCGCGGAACTCGCGTGGCTGCGCGCCATGGTCGCACCCGCCGACCGCGTGAAGACGGCAGCCTTCGAGACGGCCGCGGGCGATTACGCCTCGGTGCTTCCGGAGGCCCATCTGGGACGCGCGGATCTTGTGCTGCTCGGCGCACAGCTTGATGTGGCTGCCGGCCGGACGGCCCGCCCCGGACTGTCGGCCGCACGCGAACAGTGGCAGAACATCCTCGGAAGAGCGCCGGCGGAGCGACTGATCGAGCTGCACTGACGCTCGTTTCATCACCGATGTCCGCATTTGGGGTGCGAGCGTGTTCTTAGCTCATGAGACCCCACAATTCCAACAGGTGATCCATGACTTCGAGCCCCCCTTGCCGCGCTGTGCCCGCGCCAATCCGCCTGAGCGCGGGGATTACCCGGTCCGTGCTGTTCGGCCTGACACTTACTATCTTTTCGATGTCGGCGAACGCCGCGATGGTGCAGCTGGTGCAGTCCTTCGGCTCGACCGGAGCGGCCGACCCCAATAGCGCGCTGATCCAAACGACCGACGGCTCGTTTTACAGCGTCAGCCAGTCCGACAGCAGCGTGGGCTTCGGCACGGTCTACCGATTCACCTTGCCTGCCACGATCACCACGCTGCATCAGTTCAACGGCGCCGACGGCGCGCTACCCGGTGGCCAGCTGATCATCGGCGCCGACGGCGATCTGTACGGCGTGACCAGCGGCGGCACCGGCACGAGCCAGCACGGCAGCGTGTTCAAGATCACACCCTCGGGCACGTTGACGACGCTGCGCACCCTCGACGGCAGCGCGGATGGCAACGATCCGCATGACATGGTGGCAGGCGCAGACGGCAATTTCTACGGCATCGTCACCGGGGGCGCAGCGCAAGGCGTGGGTGGTGTGTTTCGCGTCACACCGGCGGGCGGCTATTCCATCATCCGCAGCTTCGGGGCGACGGACAGCGATGGCCTGCGCAGCGGGGCTTTCGCGCTCGCCAGCGACGGCAATTTTTACGGTGTCAGCACGGATCCCTGCAATCCGACGCCGTGCGGCAGCATCTATCGGCTGACGCCGAGCGGCATCATCACGACGCTTTACAGCTTCACAGGCGGCGCTGACGGCGGTCGGCCGCTCGGCAAAATGGTGCAGGCCACGGATGGCAATTTCTACGGCACGACCAGCCACATCGCTGGCGGACCCGGCGTGAATGGCACGGTCTTTCGGATCACCCCAGCCGGCGCGCTGACCACACTGCATACCTTCGACGGCGCCGATGGAAATTCTCCGGTGGGGCAACTGGTCCAGGCGGCGGACGGGAATCTGTACGGTGCCACCTACAATGGCGGCGGCGGCTGCGGCAATTGCGGGGTGGTGTTTTCGGTGTCGCCTGCCGGCGCCTTCACCTTGGTGCATTCGTTCACCGGCGCCGACGGCGCGTTCCCCACCAGCGGGCTGTATGCAGCGGCCGACGGCAATCTGTACGGCACCGCGAATTCGGGCGGCGCGTCCGACACCGGCGCGATTTACTCGGTCACTTTCGGCGCGGCCTTGGCGCCGCCCGGCGGCGTGACGGCGACGGGCGGCAACGGCCAGGCGACAGTGAGTTGGACCGCGTCGAGCGGCGCTAGCACGTACAACGTCTATGTGGGCACCGCCGCGGGCGCGGAGTCCTCGACACCGGCGGGCAGCGGCGTCTCCGGCACGAGCTTCACCGTCACTGGGCTGGCCAACGGCACTACTTATTTCTTCAAGGTCGCGAGTGTGGCCGGTGCGACGACCTCCGCGTTGTCGACAGAGGCCAGCGCCACGCCAGTCGCGCCGCCGCCGCCGCTGCCGGCTCAGGTCAGCGGCTTGGCGGCAACCGCCGGCGCAGCGCAAGTATCGTTGACCTGGTCGGCCACGAGCAACGCAACGGCTTATATGGTCGCGATCGGCACCGCTTCCGGCGCCGAAACAGTGCTCGCCAGCGGCGTGAGCGCAACGACGTACACGGCCACCGGACTGACCAATGGCACGAAGTACTACTTCACGGTCACCGCGACCAACGCCGGCGGCAATGGTCCCGCATCCGCGGAAGCCGTCGCAACTCCGAGCGCAGGCACGGTGGCCACGCCGACGATCTCACCGGCCGGCGGCTCGTACAGCGCCGCGCAGAGTGTGACGCTTGCCGATGCCACAGCGGGCGCCGTCATTTACTACACCACCGATGGATCCGTGCCGACGGCAAGTTCCACGCCGTACACCACTCCATTCAAGGTGACCAACAGTGCGACGGTCCAAGCCATCGCCACGGAGACCGGCTATCAACCGAGCGCCGTAGCCGGCGCCATATTTACGATCACGCCACCCGCGGCGGGCGGGGGCGGAGCGTTCGGCGGCTGCGAGGCGCTCGCATTGTTGCTGATGCTGGCGGCACGCGCCGTACGCGAACGATTGCTCGGCCGGTCGTCGTGGCGAGGACGCCAGGGAAGCTGACTAATGCGCCACGAAGCGCACCAGATCAGCCGCAAAGCGCTCCGGTCAACGGCCCAATAAATGCGTATTTGGTGCCATATTCTGTCGACTCCAAAGGCATCAGCCGGCAGCGATGCGGACGGACGTCCGCGGATGATTGGTTGGTGGGCCGCTCACCATCGAATTAACGCATAAAATGCCTTTTTATAGGCCGTTTGCGGGAATCCCGACCCCTTCACTGGGACATAGCCGCAATCAGCGGGGCGAAATCGTAGTGTCAACTTCAGTTGCGGGATAGCGCGTCGCAATGACAGTAACTAATTCGGTATCGGCGCACGGAATCGAATTAAAATCCGGATGAGAACTAGCACGCCTGTGCCAACCGCGGCTTTTCGCAGCAATCACTCCCGCTCCAAATCTGGTTCGGTGGGGGTAACTGTAATTAGAGACTTTGAGTTACCCCAAAAGTTACCCCAAAAACGTCCGGGTGCCACCGATTCTTGCCGATCGTTAGCGATCATCGTTTGTAGGCCAATTCTAGTTCGGTATCCCTATTTTTGCAGGGATTTGAGCTCAATCCCGTCCCTCTCCGATCGTCCTCGATCGTTACCGAACAATGATGAATTAGTGGGCCCGCTCACCATCGAATTAATGCGTCAATTACTTGATTGTATAGATATTTCGCCAATTCGAAGATTGCAGTTACCCTTATAGTTACCCCGCAATCGGAGGCGTTGAATCGGTCGCAGAAAAAGGCATTCAAGTTGGGCGTCAGTCCCAGCTAGCGCGGCGATTTCAAGTAGCGTTGGCGCGCTGCGATAGAATCCCACACATGGAATCCCCTCCGCTACCGGACTCCGCATCCAGCTTGTTCGGTCACGTGACCGCGGAAAAGGCCGGTCTATACCGCGCCACCATGGAGGTATTCGCCCTCGCCAAGCGCCAGTTTCGTTTACACCTACGTCCCGATGAAGTTCTTCGGGAAGCCCGCTGGCCGGGGCCGTCGCCGAGCTTGGATGAATTACAGCTCGCCCTCGCGCAGCTCGTCGACTGGGGAAACCTGCAGGCGCAGCCCGATACTTCACGTGTTACCAGTGTCGAGGACTTCTATCGAAAGCGTCTCCTCTATCGAATGACCTCGGGCGGCGAGGCGGTTGAAGCGGGTCTGCAGGTGTTCACAGCTACCCTGGCGCGTCGAGCCGAGCTTCAATCGGTCGCCCTAGAGGACATTCGGTCCCGGCTCTTGGGTCTAAGTGAGCTTACGCGCGGCTCCCCGCTCGACACCGCTAAGGTCCATATAGCATTGCGCGATCTGGCACATGTGTTCGAGGGGCTGGCCGCCAATGCTGAAGCGTTCATGGCCGGACTGGCCCGCGCGATCGACTTGCAGAGGGCCGATGTCGCCGTCGTCATGACCTTCAAGGCCAAGCTCATCGACTACCTGGAGCGATTCATCGGCGATCTGGTGACTCGCTCTAGCCAGATCGCCGAACTCTTGCGGAAATTGACACCGAAAGAGACCGCCCTGTTGAGGGCAGCGTCGGAACGCGAGGCTAGAGATGCCGCACCGGGAGACTTGCCGAGTGAAACGGAGGCAATCGCAATTCGTTTGTCTGCATGGAGGGAGCGATGGGACGGATTGCGTCGCTGGTTTGTGTCGGATGGCCGTGGCATGTCCCAATCGGAGCTATTGCGTAAGAGTGCGTTGGGGGCGATCCCGCGGCTGTTGCAGGCGGTTTCGACATTGAATGAACGACGCGCCGGACGCAGCGATCGTGCGGCGGATTTTCGTCGGCTAGGTCTGTGGTTCATGGATGCGGGCAGCGAAAAGAACGCACACCGATTATGGCGCGCTGCTTTTGCATTATCGCCAACGAGACACTTGGGACTGATCGCGAAGTTTGAAGAGGGCGGAACGAGCGTGTCTTGGAAGGACGCGCCGGGCGTCGAAGTTTTTCCCCAATTGCGCCAGCGCGCCTCACTGCCTACACGGGGCGCCCCACCAAAAATCAGAGATCGCAGCACGGAACGCGCTCTGCTCGCCGCCCAGGTCGCGAACGAAACTGCCCAGACGGACGCCGCACGGCGTCGGCTGGCTACGGGCAGGGAAACGCGCCTGTCTGAATTAGGGAGACTCGACCGCCATGCCTTCAGTCTCTTTCTGACGCTGTTGGGGGAAGCCCTGGCCGCGCAGACTGATCCGCAGAAACCAGTAGAACGCTTGACGGGAGATGGCACGTTGATCATCCGCCTGACAGCCCTGGGACCCGAAACTCGTGCCGTGCTGGAAACTGAAGTCGGTCGCTTCGCAGGCCGAGACTATAGCGTAGTCATTCGGGAGGTCTGACGTGACAGGTTCCGAAGTGGGTCTCGCCGATGTTCTCGCGCACCAAACGAGCGACGAGCGTGAGCACGCATTGCGAGCTTTATTGATGCGTCCGTTGCTGCCGGGCGGCAGTGAAGAGCTGGTCCTGGTCCGCCGTCAATCCGAATTTCTGCGCAATTGGTTTGCCCGCGAGACGGGCTGGCGTCTGCACGTCGAGCGCAGCTTTGCCCGTCTCTACAAGACGCCGGCCAATACCGCCGATTCGAGCCGGGGCTTACCGGATTTCGATCGCGAGCGCTACGTCCTATTGTGTCTCGCATGTGCTGTGCTCGAGCGCAGTGAATCGCAAATAACACTACAACGCCTCGGAGAGGAGCTGCTGGAAGCGGTGACGGATCCGGAACTCGTTGCGCGCGGATTTACATTCACATTGCAATCGCAGCAACAACGCCGCGCACTCGTTCAGGTTTGTCGATTCCTATTGGAGCATGGCGTACTTTCGCGCGTTGTCGGCGACGAGGAGACCTACGTCGACCGATCCGGCGATGTCCTTTACGACGTGAACCGTCGAGTGTTAGCGACCTTGCCGGCGAGCACGCGAGGAGCAAGCCTCATTGCGGCAACGTCGCCGGGTCTCGGATTCGCACAGATTCTCGAAGCGCTCGTCGAGGAGTATGTTCCAGACAGCGCGGCAGGGCGGAACACGGCCGCGCGCCACCGGCTGAGCCGACAATTGCTCGACGATCCCGTGGTCTATCACGACGAACTGACCGAAGAGGAGCGCCAATATCTGGCGAGCCAACGCGGCCCCATGGCAACGCGTCTGGCACAAGCTGCGAAGCTGACTCCCGAGTTCCGGATGGAAGGTTTGGCGCTGGTCGATGAAACCGGCGACCTGTCGGACAAACGACTCCCGGCTGTTGGTACCCAGTCACATGTCACTCTGCTCATTGCCGAATATCTGGGACAATCCGCCCGGCTCGAGTCGGACAGGTTGTATTCGTTGCATGAGCTGGCCGCGTTCGTGCGTGATGCGGCGGATCGCTACGGACGGTACTGGAGGAAGGAAGCGCGCGCACCCGGTGCAGAGATGGAACTCGCCCAACATGCCGCCGATCAACTGGAGGCACTGAAGTTGGTTCGATATGTCCAGGGCGGCATCCAGGCGCGAGCCGCCCTCATGCGATTCGCGATCCGTGACGCGCAGATAAAGATGCGAACGGATGGCGACGGCGCACAGGATAACCTGTGACGCCGGAAGCTTCAGCGCCTCCCCTGCCACAGCCGACACGCTCGCGGTGGGAACCGCTGCGTGTCGGGCTCGTCGAACTCTATCGCTACGACGTGGAGGAATTCTGGTTCCGAGACGGGCATTTGCTCCTGCGGGGCAATAATGGCTCCGGCAAGTCGAAGGTTCTGGCCCTAACGCTGCCATTTCTGCTGGATGCCAACCTGTCTCCTTCACGCGTCGAACCGGACGGGGACCGCAGTAAGCAGATGGAATGGAATCTCCTGATGGGTTCCGAGTACGAGCGCCGGATCGGCTACTCGTGGATTGAATTCGGACGTGTGGACGAGTCGGGGCAGCAGCGCACGCTAACGCTAGGCTGCGGGCTTCGTGCGGTGGCTGGCCGTAGCGGCACTGATCCCTGGTACTTCATCACGGGCCAACGTATAGGCGCGGATCTGTGGCTGACGACCCCACAGCGCACAGCCCTCTCACGAGACAGGCTGGAGGAGGCGATCGGAACACACGGTCATGTTTTCAACACAGCGCAAGACTATAAACGCGCCGTGGATGAAAGACTCTTCCGACTGGGTGAAGATCGTTACGCCGCCCTCGTCAACACGCTCATCCAGCTTCGGCAGCCGCAGCTGTCGAAGATGCCCGACGAGGGCCGCCTATCGAATGCTCTATCCGAATCGCTGACACCGCTGGATAGGGGAGCTCTGCAGGATGTTGCCGATGCGATGGGGCAGTTGGAAGAATTGCGGCGCGAGCTTGAAGAGATACAGGCCATGCGCAAGGCAGTTGGTGCCTTCGGAGAACGCTATCGGCGCTACGCGCAAGTAGCGACCCGGCGGCGTGCACGAACATTGCGGCAGGCACAGACAGTCTTCGACGATTACAGCCGCGAGTTCAACGCGGCAGAAGTGGCTCTCGAAAAAGCCCTGCTCGAAGTCGCCAGTTGGCGCTCGGCCGTGCAGCAAATGGACGAGCAGCTGGCGGCGGACGCAGAGCGAGTGAGCGTTCTGGAAACCCATCCCACTATGCAGGATGCCAGGCGAATCGAAGATGCCCGCAGACGTGAAGACGATTTCCGGACAAATGTTGCCCAGGCGGAGGGGCGTTTCATGACCGCCCGTGCCAGGCTCGCTGGAGAACTGGAAGGCTTGGAGGTTCGCAGCCGTGATACGGAAAACACGCGATCGCGATTAACCGAGATCCAGCTAACCGCCGCCGCGCTTGCCGAGTTCTGCGGCATCGCAAGCATGCACGCTCAGGCCCTCGGAACCGTGATTCTTCCCGATGGGGTCGCCGATGCGGGTGTCGATTTCGCCGAACGTTTGCGCCATCAAGCACGCCAGGCCGAAACGAATCGCCGCGAGCAGATTCGCGTCGTGCGCAAGCTCATTCGAGACCTGAGCGAGGCCGACCAAGCTCGGGCAAGCGCGAAAAGCGAACGTACATTACGTGCAGAGGCGCTTGAATTCGCGATATTTACTTCAGAGCAGGCGTTGGCCGCTCTCCAGGACACTGGCACCAGACTTGTACGCAATTGGCGGACCTATCTTGGCGGGTTGAAGGTGTTACAGCTGCCGGACGCCGACGAAGTACTCGGGCAACTCGAGCTGTGGGTAGAGACCGGTGCAGGGCCGAACCCAGCGCGACTCGCCTTAGGAAGGCAGTGGCAGGCCCACGAATCACGACTCGCCACCCGTGAGGCTTTCCTCGAGTCATCGCAGCGACAGCTGCATTTGGAGCGCGAAGAACTCGACGCCGAGCGCCTGCGTCTCGAAAGTGGCGAGGTCCGGACGCCGCCCGTGCCCCATACCCGCACCACGCAGCAGCGGATCGGCCGGCCGGGAGCGCCGCTTTGGCAGTTGGTGGATTTTAGGCCGGGACTTGCGGAGTCCGTGCGGGCGGGACTGGAAGCCGCGCTCGAAGCGTCGGGAATACTCGACGCATGGCTAACGCCGGACGCGGGTGTTCTCGATTCCAACACCCACGACGTCCTGCTCGTTTCCCGCGAACAACAATCCGAATCGCTCGCTCAGTGGCTCGAACCAGCCGACACGCAAGACGAGACTTCGTCATTGCCCGGTCGCCACGTCGTAAAAGCTGTTCTTGGATCGATTGCATGTTCGCAGCAGGAATCCGCCACAGCGGAGGCATGGGTATCGCCGACTGGAGAGTTCAGGTTGGGGCCGGCACGCGGTAGCTGGAGCAAATCGGAGGCGCATTACATCGGCCATGCCGCGCGTGAGGCAGCGCGCCGTGCACGGCTCGAAGAGCTTGCCGTTCGGCTGGCCGACATCGGTGAAAAGCTTGCTGAATGCGCGAGCAGCGCGGCGCAATTGCGCGAGTCAAGGGCGCGCACAAGCCGGGAGCAGGAGGAGGCGCCTGTCGATGAACCACTACTGAAAGCTCAAGCCGAGCGGGAAGCCACCGAAAGAGCGCGGCGCCAGGCGCAGGCCGGTCTGGGCGAGGCGGATTCGAAGCTCGTGGCTGCTGAGAATGTCCATTCCCGGGCTCGCGACGCGCTGGATCTCGACGCACGCAGCTTGCGCTTGCCGCAAGAGCCGCCGGCAATCGACGAGATTGAGGAACGCCTCGCAGTGTACCGGACCGAGGCAGGCGATCTCGCCAACTCGATTCGCGATCATCAACGAATGCTGGAGGAGCTGGCGCGACAAACTCGGCGAGCGGCACAAGCACAGGAGGACTTGGATGCTGCCACGTCCGAACACCTCGAAAAGCGCCTGCTGCTGCGTGAAGCCGAAGAGACAGTCAATGTGCTGCGGGAATCGGTGGGTAAAGCGGTTGAAGAGCTTCTCGCCGATTTGCGCCGTGCCAAAGACGCCAGGGACGAGCACACTAAGGCCAGCCGCCACGCTCAAGCCCAGCTGATCGTGGCTAGCGGGAATCGTGGTACGGCCGAAACTCTGTGCAACAATCTTCGCAAGCAATTGGAAGAACGTACTAAATTGCGCAGACAATCCGTCGATGAGTTGCAGACGTTCGCGAAGCTCACCAACCTATTGAATATCGCAGTACCCGAGATCACCGTTCCCGACACCGGCACTCCTTGGGGCATTGAAGCGGCATTGGGAATCGCTCGGCGCGCCGAGCAGGTGCTCGTCGGCGTCGCGGCAGAAGAACCCGACTGGACTCGCGTTCAGAGTGCCATCAGCCGGGATCTGTCGGAATTGCAGACGGCGATGTCCGCGCAGGGGCACGCAGCCAATGCTGAATTCAGCGAGTATGGGGTCATTGTAAACATCGTTTATGGTCACCGACCTGAACGTCCCGACGTCCTGGAACAGCGTCTCGGTGCCGACATCGAGGAACGACGTCTGACGCTGTCGGCGAAGGAAAGACTGGTTCTCGAGGGACACCTCGAAAAAGAAATCGCGGCAAATCTGCAGCGTATGATCGTCGAAACCGAGGAACGAGTGCGACTCATCAACGCGGAACTCGCGAAGCGGCCCACCTCAACCGGCATGCGCTATCGGCTGGATTGGAAGCCGTTGCCCGAGGATGTCGACGGCGGCGTTGTAGGGTTATTGCAAGCTCGGGAACGGCTCCTCAAAACCAACCCAGACGCCTGGTCACCGGACGACCGCCACCAGGTGGGGGAATTCCTCCAAGGGCAGATCGCTGCGGAGCGCTTGCGCGATGATCAGGCCACGCTTGCCGAGAGTCTTTCCCGTGCGTTGGATTACCGGCGCTGGCATCGATTTCAAGTGCAGCGGCAGCGGGACCGGCAGGATGGCAAATGGACGAGGTTGTCGGGCCCCGCCTCGAGTGGCGAGCGGGCTCTTGGCCTAACCGTCCCGTTGTTTGCCGCGGCGAGTAGCCACTACGAAAGCGCCCATGCTGATGCGCCGCGGCTGGTTCTGCTCGACGAGGTCTTTGCCGGTATTGATGACGAGGCGCGTGCCAACTGCATGGCGCTCATTCGCGAGTTCGATCTCGACTTCGTTATGACCAGCGAGCGCGAATGGGGCTGCTATCCGCAGCTGCCAGGACTCTCCATCTGTCAGTTGACGCGACGCGAAGGGATGGACGCCGTCTTGGTGACACGGTGGACATGGGATGGCCGTGAGCGGCGCGAGCAGAAGGACCCCGCGCGAAGATTCCCCAGTCCGAATGGCACTGCGGCCGATGAATTCGATCTCGACGACACGGGGCTCGATGGCCAGTCAATCGGTGCCCCAGGACCCGATCGTCCGGGTCTCTTCGACTGAGTCGCTTGGAAATGGAGATGCCTGTCGACCTGGAGCGCTTACGGCGCCTGCTCGGTGGAGCGGATCTCGCCGATTTGAGGAGGAGGCTCCGGGCGCGGTATGAGCGGAACGAATGGCGTGACGTATTCACGCTGAATAGGTTGAGCGCAGCCGAACGCCGCGCGCTGGAAGGATTGCTCGGCCGAACGGCAAAGGACGCCGGGTCGATGCGTGTGTACGCATCTGAGCTCGATGAGGCGATCGCACGCGCAGGACTCGCGTCAGATCTACGTGCCGCGCTCGAGTTTCTCGACGGCCCGTTACAAGATCGCCAGGCCGCACGGCTTGCGCTCGAGCAGACCTGGAGTGCAGTAACATCTCAAGCGAATGAACCACGCCTCACAGATCTGTTGTCGGCTGCCGACGGTATGATGCTGCTGAGACGCCTGTCAGCCGGATCTCCGGAGCGTGCCGCATCCTTGTTGATCCAAGCTCGGAACGTCCTCGCGAGATTGCCGGCGTGCGGTATTTCACGGGCACAATTGGCGGCCGAAATCTTCGGCGATTCGCATGCGCTCGATACCGGACGCCCGGTTGTAAGGCTAATACTGAGGGCGGCTAGCGCTTCGCTTTCGCCCAACATCGAAGCTCGCCCGCGCGAGCAATGGGCGCAGCTCGGCGTGGCTGTGAACGAGTTGGCGCGGCCTGTGCTACACCTAAATCTGCCGGTTAAATCTGATGCTGTTTCGCCAACTGGCGAGCCGGACTATCTGTCGTTGCGCAGACTCTTACGGCGGAGTCCCGTATGGGATGTGGCTGGTCGCGAAATCTTCGTCTGCGAGAATCCTGAAATTGTGGGAATTGCGGCTGACAGATTGGCAGCCGACTGTGCGCCCATGGTGTGCACCGACGGCATGCCGGCCGCGGCGCAACGAACCTTGCTGGCGCAGCTAGCCAGAGGAGGGGCGACGCTGCGATATCATGGAGATTTTGATTGGCCCGGGGTCAACATAGGGAATTTCGTGATGCAGGCATTTGGTGCAATGCCGTGGCGCTTCGGCGCGGCGGACTATCTGTCAGCTTGCCCCGATGACGGACTCGAATTGCGCGCTGAGGAATGCGTTGAGGCGAGGTGGGACCATCAATTGTCAAAAGCAATGCTGGCGAAGCGCATGACGGTGCATGAGGAAGCCATCGTGTCGACCTTGCTTCCAGATCTCGCAGCGAACGCAAGGTCCATGGTACGAAATTTCCGTTGAAAATGGCCAAAGTTCGGTGATTTCGTTCCGGGACCTTCGTCTCGCTTTTTTGCGCCGCGCTCTTCTCTTCCGGCAACTGTCGAGGACCTGCATGGATCAGTCTGGGAAGCTAAGGTCGGTAAAGTCCCACGGTCGGTAGGTATCCAAGTCAGCCCATGTAAAGTCCGTGTCGCTCATCACCTCAACTAGTTCCACGTCGATGCCTTGACAGGTCGTTAGATACTTATTCAACGCTTCTTTGCAGCGCTGCGCTTCGGCAACAAACTCCGGGCGCCCCGTATCTGCTTCTGACATTATTAGGGCGACGCGAACGACATAGGGTCCCTCGTCAGTCGACAATTCGGAATCGGCCGGGTCGATGGATAGGAAAATCTCACGAAAGCAGTATTCCGATGGACCAAGCAGTTCCCGCAGTCTTTTGTGTGAATCCGGTGCCAGGCGCTCATTAAATGCGTCTGGCCACGCGGCTCGATCGTATCTTTTTCCGAGCCATGATCGAAATACTGGCAGGCTCTCGCGCAGATGCGCATCAGCAGCCGGCATATGCGAATTTAGTACTTCTCTCGGCAGCGTTCGTCTTGACCAGACTTTCAATTCGTAATTTTTTGACTCCTCTCGAATTGCTATAGGGATATGAAGACGGCGGGCATTCCTTGCCTTCGATTCGGTAGACGAGAGATGCTTGACGGGCGCGGCGACGAAAACGTCTATAAAGGGTTCTTGGGTTCCACGGTGAACGAGATCGCAGTCATGGGTGGCCAGAATCAGTCGTACATCAACGCCGGGATAACTATCCGCCAAAATTTCTCGAGTTGAGTCGGCGGTGAAAACGGCGCCCTGATACCAGCCGCGGTTTTTTATGTCGGCCACATCGATGGCCATGAGCTGGCCCCTTCAATCTTTATCGTCACGCTCTGCGTGCCAAGCTTTACGGACACCATAATTCCGTGGAGATTGTTTGCCAGGATTTAGGCGTGGTTTGGATGCCCGCGCGGGTAGCAGACGGCGACCTAATCCCAATCTTCCAATGATTGTGTGAAAGTCCTCAATGGCCAGATTCGAGCCGGTTAGATATTCACGCAGACTTGCACCTGCTGAGGGCTCCGGTAACTGCCAATATCGACGCATGTCGCCCAGATTCAGTGCTTGCCATGCCGAGGCGACTACAGCCAGATCGGCGATGCGCTTCTGGTTGTTTAAATTGGGCAATTCCCCATTTAACCAATCGTAGTAGGTTTGACGCGAGACTTGCAGGGCCTGCACTAGCTCGCTGACTGGCAATCCCATGTCCTTACGCAGGGACGCAATATGGGCAGACCACGGTGAGTCATCTGCCGGTACTGCGTGCGCGGTCGGGAAATGCTTTGCTTCGTAGCCAAGCCAGTTTTCTGATGTGCTCGGCTCCAAATAGATTACCCACATCGCACCGGTATTCGAGGCCCCGAGCCAGTTGGTAAATGCAAGCTGATGGCCGTAGTAGCCGCCTAAAATCGTTCCGCTGCTGACAAGAGTTGTCGTTGCCATGTTGCGCGGTTCTTGCCGCCATAGCGACTGTGCCCGTGGATCTCTGAATAATCCATTTCCCAGGGGGACGATGTCACTGTTTGTAGCATTCATTGTTTCTTGTTCCATTCATCACACGCAAACTTCGTCACAGCATCCTTAAACAGAGTGCTCATGGGGCCTTGCAAATCACGAATCAACTTCTCTAGCTGCTCCAAATTCGGATCAAGATCGGCGTTATCCTTGAAGTGATCAATGTCGATGATCACGCTTTCCACACTTGATTGGGGCTTCTTTAATCCTGTAAGAGTTGGATCCATGAGTTCAGGAGGAACTGCTATCGGATGTTGCGCACGCGAGTATCTGAAAACGATGTTCCCAGATGTAGTTTTACCCATCACCATCTGCTGATTAAGCTGAGCCTGGAAACCATCGATTAGCGGTTTGTAGCCCAAAAGGGGCGCTTCTATGTAACTATCCAGACCAGCGGTGTCGGTTGCCTCTATCAAATCAATGAATCGCAATCCCACTCTATCAATCAAAGTCGGGCGCAAAATTTCCAGAGTTGGTTTGAGTCCCTTAACAGCTTCGCTGACAAAGTGTTCGAAATCCACGTATGCCGTCGTGCGATATGCAAATGTGGTGGATTCCAATACAAAGCCGCTAGATTTGGGCCGGTCGTACAAAAACCATGCTTGCCTCAATGTCGGAGTGGGGTTGCCTATTCCTGTAACGAAGGGCATCTCAACGATATTTTGAGCAAGACGATGGGGGTAATGCTCGCGTAACGATGCATGAATCTCATTGGCCTTTGTCTCATCAATCGTCCCCACAGGGGGAAATCGTATTTGGCAAAAGGCATAGACAATTGGCGGGTTAGCAAGCCGGCCGTTGTATTTCGCCACTTACGCTCCTCCGTTGTGCTGATGGTGCTTATTACGTTTGAGTGCAGATCGGACCGGAAGTTTACACAAAAATTGACATTTTGTGTCTTTCAAAACCGCACAATGTGACCTGTCTCGCTGATGCCCCATGCACCTAACTTGTTGATTGTAAGGTTTTTAATATTTTTGGGGGCTCGAACAAGCAATCCGGTGCGCGCTCAAATGGGCCTGCACCGTACCAGGAAACGATACCCCGTCAAGGGCCCGTCCCTCCTCGTCACGACACCTGTCTATCCATCGGCGTAATGTCGCATCGAGAACATCGCAAGACATCTTTGGAGACACATCGGGTGGCACGATATCTCGTTCGTAAGTCTCCAACTCAGCGCTAATCACTTTTCCGCGATTTGGTTCGAGGACAATTTCTCCTTTCTCCGGCGTGTCGCGTTTCCTTGCGATCAGATCTGCAAGGTAGATTCGCTCGTCCATGCTTGCGACATGTTCGACGACAACATGAAACTCCGTAGGCGGCTGGGATTTGTTCTGTCGGATCCACCGGCATGCCAGTAGCGCTCTGGCCGCACATAGAAGCTTTTTAATGGAGATCCGGTTTTCGGAAGTTAGGTTCGATAAAGCCTGTTTAGCCATGCTTCTATAGTGGTGCGTCGCGCGCGTCGGATTGAAAAATATCGGAATAAGTGCGCGGAGTTCGGGGCGGAATCCCGATGCTTCAAAATAGACGACGGGGGATCCGAGCCACTCATTTAAGGCAAGATTGCACTTGGAGAAGAGTCGAAGGCTTTTGCGCAAATCCCAGCCCGAGACATCTAATTCGCCCGGCAGCATCTTCTCGATTACGTCGCGAGACTCGAATACAGTGAGATACCACGCGGGCTCATGGACGTAGATGAACCGCACATCATAGTCACTATCTGGCGATGCAAATCCCCAGGCACGGCTCCCCGACTCTACCGCCAAGAGAACTCGCACCTGCGCCTTAGCTTCGATTGAGCGCAGAGCAGCCAGAATCTCGTCTCTCATGCGAACCTGTTCTCCCACGCATGCGTGATATCGACTAACAGCTTGTCTGCGGCGACTCGATCGCATTCGTTCGGAAGTGGGGCGATGCTCTTCAGGCGATCACATTCGGCCAGCAAGTCATTTGCGACGTTCATAATCTGTTCAAATCCGAGCTTGCCCCCGCGGATGTCAAGAAGAAGACTAAGATCCTTTCCCTCGAATCTGACCATTGGTTCGCCGCGTTCGAGGATAGACCGGCCACTCATTAGCAATCTCACAGTGTGCATCATATTTTTCGCGTCATAATCCAGCTGCCCCGCCTGTTGCTGCTCCCAACGCGCATCGTTGCGGTTCTTTCTCCAGCCCCAATAGTTTTGATGTTCCGTGAAAGACTGCTTCCAGGCTTGCTCGTTGAAGATCAAAAGGCCAGCAAAACGACTGGCCTCGTCTGGCTCTGGAATCGACTCGCATACCAGTACATCCCCTCGAAACGTACCGCGAGCGTTGCTGCCGTAATCATAAAGCCGGTAGGTATCCGGAACGTGCTCCAGTCGTGCTGCGTGATACTGCGTTAATTCCCAGCCAATTTGATTCAATGGCACCGGGCGGCACGGCGGTGCGTCCGATAGCGCAAGACGTGCTTTCGGGATCACATAACAGAAGTCTTCTTTTCGGGGCGCCGCCTTTGGCTTTGGATTGTTGATCCATTTGTTCTGGCCTCGCGCTTTCTTTATCTGCGACATCGCATATCCGATATGCGTATCGCCGCACTGACGTGTTACAAAGATGCTTCGAGCGAAAATAAGTTGTTCCATCTCTTTCGAGACAATTTGAACGCAGTCCTGAGGCGAAAAAAGAAGTTCTAGAATATTTGGATTCGCTTCGGCTAGCAGTTCAATGCAACGGCGTAGGCTGTAGTACACCGTATTGTTGCGGTCGTCCGCAAACTGGACCGGTTCTTGATCAATCGGCAAATACGCGGCCGATGGCACCATGTAAATCCCGCGCACGTCCTCGTCGCTTCCTGGAACTTGAGTACCGTAGGCGCGACTTCCTGCGACGCAGCTGAAAATGATGCGGTCATTGCCGACTGTCAGTAATTGGTTGAGCGTCTTCACAGCAGTATTTGTGTCGAAGCGAGTTAGCGTATCGCGATGACGGTAGCAAATTCGATAATCGGCGCGCGGAATCGAACTAGGGTCCCGAAAAACCTGAGCAGTGCCGGTCACACATGTATTTCCGGGGATCTTCCCGCACCAACACAACTCCACGGGGGTAACTCAATCCGGGCATTTTCAGTTACCCCCAAAGTTACCCCCGGAAATGTCCGGCTGCCCCCGATCCTTGGCGATCGTTAGCGAACGTCATTTCGGACTAATTCGAGTCCCATACACCTGTTTTTCCAGTGTTTTGACCCAAATACCGTCCCTCCCCGATCGTTACCGACCGTCCCCGACCATCGCGAATTAGTGGGCCCGCTCGGACTCGAACCGAGGACCAAGGGATTCACTGAACCCCGCCGTTTCCGGAGGGAGTGGACTATCTCTTCACCCCGGTGGGGTGCGGGACGCTCTAGCCTGTCATTAAGCGCGGCTTAAACGCGCTCAGGTAGTCTCTGCACCTTCCGGCGGTGCACCGCCGGCTTGGCTCAGGGTTGCCATCAGCTTCGAAGGCTGGTCAGGTTCCCCTGAATTCATCCCGTCCACTTCGCACCTTGCGATACGAAGGCACCATTTATTGATGAGTCCCCTGCTCTAACCAACTGAGCTACAGGCCCGACAGCGCATCTTAACATGCGGCGGGCGGCCCAGCCCCGCGAGCGGTTGGGTTATCGTAGCGCGCCAGTGAGAACCCCATCATTACCCGACCTGCCCATCAAAGAGGCCCTGCCGGCGCTCCATGAGGCATTGGTTGCGCGCGGCGCCGTGCTGCTGGAGGCGCCGCCAGGCGCGGGCAAGAGCACGATCGTGCCGATCGCGCTCTTGACGGCTGCGTGGCTCAAAGGCCGGAAAATCTTGATGCTCGAACCGCGCCGCATCGCTGCGCGCGCCGTGGCCATGCGGATGGCGGCGCTCTTAGGGGAACCCATCGGCCGCACCGTTGGATTTCGCACGCGCCTGGAGACGCGCATCGGCCGCGAGACGCGCATCGAAGTCGTCACGGAAGGCATCCTGACCCGTATGCTGCAAGAGGACTCTGCGCTCGCCGGTGTCGGCTGCGTGATCTTCGATGAGTTTCACGAACGCAGCTTGAATGCCGACCTGGGGCTCGCGCTTTGCATCGAGAGCCGCGAGCACCTGCGGCAAGACCTGCGGCTGCTGGTGATGTCGGCCACGCTCGATTTGCAACCTCTCGCGCGGCTGCTCGGCGATGCGCCGATCGTATCGGCGCCGGGACGCAGCTACGAAGTCACCACTCACTATGTGCCGCGGCGCAATGAGATTCATCTTGAACTGCAGATTTCACAGGTGGTGCGGGCGGCGGTGCGCGATCATGACGGAGACATTCTTTGTTTCTTGCCCGGTGCCGCTGAAATCCGCCGCGTGCAGCGCACCTTGCAGGAGTCCGATCTCGATCGCAGGGTGAGCATCCTGCCCCTCTATGGCGAGCTCGAAGGTGCGGAGCAGGATGCGGCACTTGCTCCGGCCGCTGCCGGCGCGCGCAAAATCGTGCTGGCTACGAGCATTGCTGAAACCAGCCTCACCATCGAAGGCATCCGGGTCGTGGTTGACAGCGGCATGCGGCGCTATTCGGAATTCGATCCCGCGACAGGCATGAGCCGGCTGGTGACGGGAAAAGTGTCGCAGGCAGCCGCGGATCAACGTCGCGGACGTGCCGGGCGTTTGAGCGAGGGGGATTGTTATCGTCTTTGGTCGGAAGGTTCGCATGCCTCGTTGAGTCCGCAGACGCCGCCGGAAATTCTGCATGCGGACCTTGCGCCGCTGGCTTTGGAGCTGGCCTGCTGGGGCGCAATGGATGCCGACAGTCTCGCCTGGCTCGACCCGCCGCCGGCTGCGCCGCTTGGCCAAGCGAGAGAGCTGCTGCTGCAACTGGAAGCGATCGACGCCGCGGCGCGCATCACCACGCACGGCCGTATCCTCGCCAATTTAGGGATGCATCCGCGCCTGGCGCATATGCGGATCAAGGCACAGGAACTGGGCGCGGAGCGCCTCGCCTGCGAGCTTGCCGCAATCTTGAGCGAGCGGGACATCCTGCGCGCCAACGCAAACGCGCGCGATGCTGATTTGCGGCTGAGGATTGCCGTGCTGCGCGGCGATGCACGCGAGGTGCCCGCGGGAGTCACGGTGGATTCTCGCGCCCGCGCGCAGGCACAACGCACGTCCGGCAATTGGCAAAGGGACTTGGGGCAAGCTTCGGTGGACTCGGCCGATCCGCACCAAGCGACCGGAATTTTGCTGGCGTGGGCCTATCCGGATCGCATCGCCCAGAGCCGCGGCGACGGCGGCAGGTATCTGCTGGCGAATGGCCGCGGCGCACGCTTCGCCGAAGCGCAGGCGCTAGCGAAATCGGAATTCATCGTGGCGGCTGAACTCGACGGCGCGGAACGCGAGGCGCGAATATTTCTGGCCGCGCCCATCGGCCGCGACGACTTGACTGCACGCTTTGGCGCGCTGATTCGCGAATCCGCGGAGGTCCGCTGGGACGATCGCTCGGGCGCGGTGAGCGCCAAACGCGAACGGCGGTTGGGAGCCTTGCTGCTGGCATCGTCCGAGATGCGCGACCCCGATCCTGAGGCTTTGCGGCAGGCGCTGCTCGTGGGGCTCAAGCAGGTCGGCATCGCGGCGCTGCCTTGGAGCAAAGAGCTGCGTCAATGGCGCGCGCGTGTGATGCTCATGCGCCAATACCAGATCGCCGCGCCTGCGGCATGGCCCGACCTCAGCGACGAGGCGCTCGAACGGGACATCGAACAGTGGGCGCCGCCCTGGATCTTGGGTTTCACGCGGCGCGAACACTTTGCAAAGCTGGACTTAGGTCAAGCGCTGCGCGCTTTTCTCACGCACTCTCAACTCAATATCTTGGAACGCGAAGCGCCGACTCATTTCACCGTCCCGAGCGGCTCGCGCATTCCAATCGACTATTTGGACGGTCCGAATCCGAGTTTGTCGGTTCGGCTGCAGGAGCTGTTCGGGTTGAACTCGACGCCGACGGTGGCTGGCGGCAGGCTGCCGCTGGTGCTCAAGCTGCTCTCGCCGGCCGGTCGGCCGGTGCAAATCACGCAGGATCTGGTGAGCTTTTGGAAGCGCGGCTACCACGAGGTAAAAAAGGATCTCAAGGGCCGATACCCCAAGCATTACTGGCCGGACGATCCCTATACCGCCCAAGCCACGCGCCGCGCCCGGCCGCGCTAAGATCCGCTTCTGCCATCATCAAGGAAACCGTCCATGCGTGCGCCATAGCGCTATTTGCGACTCTCTTGAGCTTATCCTCGATGAGCGTCGCCGCAACGGCCGGAGCAGGGCGCCGCAGCCGCCATGGATCCTGCCGCGGCCGCGCGTTTCGCCGGTCTCGCGCTGAAGTGCTTGCACGATGAATATCCGAATCACATCAGTCTCACGCTGGACCGCGATGCGGACGCGCGTCCGCCGCGCGAATTGACGCCCGCATTCTATGGATGCTTCGATTGGCATTCCGATGTCCACGGGCATTGGTTGCTGGCGAGACTGCTGCGGCTGATGCCGAATGCGCCGTTTGCCGCGCGCGCGAGAAGCGAACTTGCACGCAGTTTCACGCCGGGAAACATCGCCGGCGAGTTGAGCTATCTGCAAACACCCGGGCCGCGCATCGTTCGAGCGGCCCTACGGCCTCGCATGGTTGCTGAAGCTTTCCGCTGAACTGCGCGAGTGGAATGATCCAGAGGCAAAACAATGGTCCGCAACGCTTCTGCCTCTTGAAACCGAGGCCGCGGCTCGCATCAAGACCTGGTTGCCAAAATTGCACTATCCGATCCGCATCGGCGAGCACGACCAGACGGCCTTCTCATTCGGATTGATATGGGACTGGGCCGGAGTGGCCGGCGAGAAAGAAATGCGTGCGTTGCTGCGCGACGCGGCGCAACGTTTCTACCTGAAAGACCGCAATTGCCCTTTGAGCTATGAGCCCTCCGGCGAGGATTTCCTATCGCCCTGCCTTGCCGAGGCGGACTTCATGCGCCGAATCCTCGATGCCGAAGGCTTTCGCAGCATGGCTGTCGGCGTTTTTGCCGGGCATTCCCCAAAGCGGCGGCGGCGGTTGGCTGCGGCCTGGCGTGGTGACCGACCGTTCGGATCCCAAGCTTGCCCACATTGATGGCTTGAATTTGAGCCGCGCGTGGATGCTGGAAGGAATAGCGCACGGATTGCCTCGGGGCGATCGGCGCATACCCGCGCTGCTCGCCATCGCTGCGCAGCATCGAGATGCGGCCCTCCCCGCCGTCACCGGCGAACACTACGAGGGCGGCCATTGGTTGGGTACGTTCGCGGTCTACCTGACGAGCGGCGCCGGCCTGCGCTGATATAATCGGCGCAATTCATGTCGCTCGTAAGGATTCAGCACGCATGTCGGACCATAGCGAGACGGATCGCGCCAGTTCACGGCGATGACCGAGAGCACCCAGGCCGATTGGCAAAAAATCGCAACCGCCGCGAATGCCTTCAATGGCGGGCTGGCGAATCGCGTGCTGGCTCATTTGCAAATGCTCAAGGGAGATTGCGGCGGTTTTTCCGTGGATCGCTTGGAACATTCGCTGCAATCGGCGTCGCTGGCCTATCGCGATCGCATGGACGAGGAATATGTCGTGTGCGCCTTGCTGCACGACATGGGCGATATTCTCGCTTCCACCAACCACGCCGAACTCGCCGCGACGATTCTCAAGCCGTTCGTGTCAGAAGAGAATTGGTGGCTGCTGCAGCACCACGGCATCTTTCAAGGTTATTATTTCTTTCATCATTTGGGGCTGGATCGAAACATGCGCGAACAGTTTCGCGGCCATCCGAATTTCGAGCGCACCGCGCTGTTCTGCGAGCGCCACGATCAGAATGCGTTCGACTCGACCTACGCCACCCTGCCGCTGGAATTTTTCGCGCCCATGGTGCAGCGGGTCATGGCCCGCCCCAAGCGCTCGATCTATCTGCGCGCGGGACAGAGCGACAGCGGGGAACTCCTGCGCGCCTAGGATCGCACCGCCGCCATTTCGGCGGCATCGTGCTCCACCGCCATCACCGCCGGCGTACGCCAGCCGCTGCGCACTCCCCAGAAATAAAAGGCGAGCGAAGTCACAGCGACGCACAGCTGATCCCATCCGTAGCCGATGTAGCCGCGGCCCTCGAACTCTTTGCTTCCGGCCCACGATAGAACCGTGACGGAAATGAGATAGGCGAGGAGCCACCAGGATGCCCGCAACTGGCGGCCGAAGTCGCGCCAATTGCCTTTGGCTTGGTAGTACAAGTAGACCGGCAAGGGCAGAATCAACAGCAGCATGATCTGGCCCGTGTGCGGCCAGCGCGCCCAGAACAGCATCAATGTGGCGAGCACGAACGCGATGGGCGCGAGTACCGGCAAGCCGGGCACTCGCAGCGGACGGTGCAAATTGGGTGCAGTGCGCCGCAGCACGATGACGCTGATCGGCACCACCAGGTAAGTGATGATGGTGGCCACTGAAATCACCGCCGCCAGTTTTCCCCAGCCGCGGAAGAAGAACAGAAAAATGAAGGATACCAACAGGTTGAACCACATCGCGGGCCGCGGAATCCCGTATTTCGGGTGCACCCGGCCGAGCACTGCGGGTACCGTGCCGCTGCGCTCCATGGCGTAAATCATGCGCGCGGTCGTCGCGGTATAGGTGCTGCCCGTGCCGCTCGGGCTGACGAATGCGTCCGCGTACAGCAACAGCGCCAGCCAATTGAGATTGAGGGCCAGGGCTAGTTGCGCGAACGGCGAACTGTATTCCAGCGCCGCCCACCCCTCGCCCAGATGGTCCGGCGACACGGAGCCCAAGAAGGCTACTTGCAGCATCAAGTACACGACCGTACTCAAGGCGATGGAGCCGAAAATCGCAAAGGGTACGCTGCGGCCCGGATGACGCGCCTCACCCGCCAAGTTCACCGGACTTTGGAATCCGTTGTAGCTGAAGACGATGCCGCTGGTCGCGACGGCCGTGAGAATCGCCGCCAAGTTGCCGACATGGGCACCGCCGTGTACGCCGATTTTGAAATTCTGCGGGTGAAAGCCGCTGCACATCAAGGCGATCGCCGTGAATGCCGGCACGATGAGCTTGAAGAATGTGATGGCGCTGTTGGTATTCGCGAAGACTTTCACGCTCCAGAAATTGACCAAAAAATAAATCACTACCAGCACCGCGGAGATCGACAGCCCGGCGAGCGTCAGTTCCCCCTGCCCTTTGGCCGCGTGGACATACAATGAATGCGCCCACTCCCAAGGCCAAGAGCTCATGTACTGCACGGAAGCCTCGGCCTCGACCGGGATCACGGAAACGATGGCGATCCAGGCCGCCCAGCCGGCCACGAATCCCACCAGCGTTCCGTGCGAATAATGTCCGTAGCGCACCGCGCCGCCCGACTCCGGAAACATGGCGCCCAGCTCCGCGTAGGTGAATGCGACGAACATGATGACCACGGCGCCGATGATCCAGGCATAGACCGCGCCGGGACCCGCCAACTGCGCAGCCCGCCATGCGCCGAACAACCAGCCTGAACCGATGATGGAACCCAAGCCCGTGAACATCAGTGCGATGGCGCCGACGTCGCGGCGGATCGCGTTTTCGTTGGACATGAATGATCTCCTTGCCGGACTGTAACGGCTTTGCACGGTCTCGCGCTACGCCCCTGACTCCATTTTTTTGGCCCTCGCGCCGCTTGTTTTGCGGGGAGCGCCGCGCCTATATTCGACCCGCATGGCGGCGGCGCGGCGGCGGGAACGCAGAGTTTCGTCCTGACCTTGTTCGATCGCGACGAGCGCAGCACGCCGTCGGGATGGTGGCACCGATCTCGGCGAAGATGCCTTCAGGCCGCCGCCTCGTCCTCGCATCCGTGCTCGCAGCGATCTCTCTCAATCTGCAAGGTGGCGTGCTGGATTTGAAAGCGGCGCTTAAGGTCCGGTGTCAGCGTGGTCAAGAGTGCGTCTTCGGCACCCCGGTCCGGTACGACCAGATGCGCGGTCAGGGCAACGCTGGTGGTGGAAAGGGCCCAAATGTGCAAATCGTGGACGTCCGTCACGCCGCGCTGGTCGGTGAGATAGGACATCACGGCCGACGAATTCACGCTGGCGGGCACCCCGTCGAGCGACAGAGTCAAAGAATCCCGCAACAGCCGCCAGGTGCTGACCAAGATCACCGCCACGATCACCAAACTGACGATCGGATCGATCAGGCTCCACCCCGACCAGATGATGAGCAATCCGGACATCACCACGCCTGCCGATACAACGGCGTCGCTCAGCATATGAAGGTAGGCGCTGCGCCGATTCAGATCGCCGTGACTGCCGGCGTGCAGCATCCACGCGCTGATGCCGTTGAGCGCAATGCCGATCGCGGCGACGATCATGACCGTCCTTCCCGCCACGGGCGGCGGTGATCCCAAGCGGCTGGCCGCCTCCCACGCAATCGCGCCGCAGGCCAGAAGCAGCAGCACCGCATTTGCCAGCGCCGCCAATACGGATGAGCGTCCGAGGCCGTACGTGAACTTGGCCCCCGGCGGCCGGCGCCCGAGGATCAAGGCCCCCCACGCGCAGACGAGGCCCAATACGTCGCTCAAGTTGTGACCTGCATCCGCGATCAATGCCACCGAGTTGGAGACGAATCCGAAGCCGCCCTCCACGACGACAAACACCAGATTGAGCCCCACGGCGATCGCCATTCGCAGATTGATCCTGTCGCCCGGAATCGCATGCGCGTGCCCGTGCGCATGATCGTGCGCGCCATGCTCATGAGCGTGCTCATCCTCATGCTCGTGCTCGTGCTCGTGCTCGTGCTCGTGCTCGTGCTCGTGCTCGTATGCTCTTTATCTTCCATCGGATTCAAATTCCTTTCAGTGTTCGAATGTCTGCCGGCGCGACAGCGCCGGGAAAAAACGCGCCCTCAACACCGTGATTATCATTGAGGCGACGCCACCGATCACAATGGCAGGCACCAAAGCGAACAATACCGCAAAAAGATCCAGCGAAATGGCTCCCAGTACGGTTTTGCGATGCCAGACAAACCGCAGGCCCTGTAATAGGGTCGATCAGGACAGGGCTGGGCGCGCGCCGGGCTGCCGCAGCGCCGTAAACCGCGCTTGCGCCGCTGTTTTGCCCGAACCGGCGCCCCGCCAACGCATACACGATGCCCCCGATGCGAAGCCCCCGGTCACGTGTTCAGAGGTCGCCCGGCGAACTCATTCGCTGCGGATTTGCGGCAAGATCCTGGGTGAAGAGCACATTCAGCAACAGGCTGCGGTGATGCTGCAATCCCTTGAAGTGCGCGGCAAATTCTTCAGGTCCAAGAAACACGATCGGCGTGCCGAACACATAGGCGGACTTGAAATATTTTTCGACCGTTTCAACGAACTCGATCGCGCTGCTGCCTTGCTCGCGCAGCTGCTCCGGCGAGAACTCAACATACAGATTCTTCGTCCGGGCCAAGCTCATTTGCGCTCCGCGCATGACGGCCACCTCGCTGCCCTCGGTGTCCATCACGATCAGGTCGCTCGACGCCCAATCCGCCGGAAGCGTCCGATCGAGCGTATCCAAATTTACGGTGATCTCGCCATCCGCAGGCGCAACCCGGCTGTTGCCGGTATTGATGCTGTTTTCGGTGAACTGGATTTTTCCGGCTCGATCTCCAAGCGCCGTATTGATGGCGACGACGCCCTTGATTCCGTTCAGCGCCAAATTCATGCTCAGCAATCGAAAGTTGCGCGGGCTCGGCTCATACGCGACGATCGAACGTGTTCCGGAAATGCGCGCCAGGGGTATGAGCACGGCGCCGATGTGCGCGCCGGCGAATACCACATGCGACTTGGCATCCAGCAAGTGCTTCAACCAGCTAATCTGCGGCCAGTCGTACTCTCCATTGTCCAGCAGCGAGCGCGAGACGTTGAAATCGCCGGCGGGCACGCACAGCCGGCCATTTTTTGTCTCGGCGACGATTGCGATTGCATGTTCGCCCAGGGATCTTGCCCGCCATCGACCGCGCAATCGTCTCGATAACCGCTTTATATAAGGGTTTCTCACTCAGAAATGCCGGGAGACATAAAGCGTTGCGCTCTCTATCTTGTAAAATGTCTCCGGGCGCACCCCCTGTACATCGCTGGCCAGCACATGATCGCGCGCCAGATTTTGCCCGTAGCGGTAGTCCAAGTTCAAATCCCAGCCCGGCACGACATCCCGCCATTGGGTGCCGGCGCCGGCATACATCGACGTCGCCGGCGTTTCGACGTCGTAGCGCGCCACCCCGGCGAAGAGATTGAACGCCAGGGGCCCGGCAAATCGGTGGCGAAAGTCGAAAGCTCGCAAACCAAGAAGCATGTGGCCGTCGACCTGGTCAATTTCCGCGCGCACTCCAAGATCATTCCTTTCCGAGACAGCGCGCCGCGCGCCAACGCCAAAGTGCGGCCCATATGCCAACGGAGACGTCGTAATCGGTATGCCCTTGTCCAGGTCCGTGCGCACCCGGTTTGCGTTGACGCCTGCATCGACGAAGACTTGCGCGGCGTGATGATTCGTATCCTGCACGGCAGAGTCCTCATCGTCGTCTGCGGCTTCGCGGCTGTGTTCGTCGCCTCCGTAGCGGACGAAACCCGACAATCTCGAAAAGCCGCTGCCGTCCACGTCCCGTCCGCCCATGGCCTCGGCGCCGACGACGACGCCGTTCCATGGGCGCGAATAGCGCAGCGTGAAATCGTAGTAATGATAGTAAGGGAACGCACCCGGCGTAGGTACATAGGTGCGATTGTCGCCGCCGTAGTAGGTTTGGTTTTGCAGCGTTCGAACGCGGGCCTCCAGATAGCCGCCAAATGGCGGTTCCCAGCCCACCCGGAGCATCTGACTCCTCGCGCCCACGCCATCGCCGAAGTTTCGCTGATCAGCGCCCCAGTTGCCGAGGACCAAGCGGTCGTTGGTCATGCCGCCCTGGAAAATGCTGTGGACGTACCAGATATTCGACCATTCGGAAATCTCGTAAGTTACGTCGAAATAGCGGAAAATGCGCGGAAAATCGATGCCGGCGGACGTGGACGGACTGCCCAGAAGATAGCTGCCGCCGTCGGAATTGTCCTCGCCGGCATATTGAAAATACACGGCGAACGGTACTTTGCTCGGCACGATAAATCGGCTGATGTAGGACGCCTGCTGATTTCCCTGGGTCTGGGAAGTCCCGCTCGGTTGGAAAAAGTCCCGCGCCAAAAACCGTGCTGAGGATGGCAGCCCGGCGCCGCCGCCGTACTCCAGCTGTCGGTTGAATCCCAGCGACCAGCCGCTGAAAGGCTCGATCGAAAATTGCGCACCGAACAGACGCGGACGCCCGATCTGTTGCACGCCGTTGTAGGAGATTTCCTGGGACGACATTCGCGCGAGAAACAACTCGTACTGAAATCCCAGACGGGTCAGCGGCTCATAGTTCGACAGAGTCACCGAGGGCATGGTGGGCGCTTCGGTGCTCATCAGCGCGCTGCTGTCGGTCATGGGCGAGAGCCAGTGATCGCGATAGCCGAAGTCGATTTGCGCCCAGTTGGTGCCCACGCTCGCCATGGAACCCGTGGGTGTCGTGCGCCCCTGGTAGGCAATTGCGCCCGCGCTGACCAAAAAGTAGTCGGTGGGCTGCGCATAGGCGATCGCCGACAATTCAAAGTCGCTGTCGGCCGGCATGCCATGTTGATTCGGCAGCACTACCTCGTCCTTGGCGTGCGCGACGGAGCCTGTCGCACTGGCGTGCGACACGGCATAGTCGCGCGAATAACGCTCGAGGTACCTGCCTACCCGGGTGCAGAGCGGCTTGTCGACCTGGCAGGCCTGCGGCAATGCCAATTTCACCAGCTCGACGGAAAACGGACGCTTGAGGATGGGCTCATCGGCCAAGATGAGGACTCTTTCGACCTGCCGCTCGATTTCCGGCTCGAGATTCATCGGCAGGTAGGCGGTCACGCCGCCGGCCGCAGCGGCGCCCGCTGCCGCGAGAAGCATCCCGCCGATGCAAGCCTGCCAGGATCGACGCGTCATCGGATCGGCGGAACGATCAGCGTCGCCGCCCGGCAGGCGCCGCGGGTCACATCGGCGGAGCAGGCACGTGGATTGAGGTCTCGATCCAGACAGATATGCACCTCACGCAGCCGCGGCGTCTCCTGGCCGCCGCAAGTGACGACGATGGATTGGGCCGCGAGCTTGGGGTTCGCTTTTAGCAATGCTTGGGCGATGGCGCCGGGCGGCTGCTCGATCGCGTGAGTCGCAGCGGCGAGGGATGCGGGAACGGCGATGCCGACGTAGGCACGGCGCAGCAGCGCAAAGAAATTAGCGGGGTCAAGTCCGCTGCAGGTGCCGTGCGCTGACCATTCGTGATAAACCAGAGCGCGCGCCGGCATGATGTCGGCGATGCCGGATACCACGCTCTCGGGCACCTGCCGGCGCACATCGCAATGCTCCGGCCAACCCTTTTCATACTGAGGCCACAATCCATGCACGATGAATCCGAAGCGGCGCGGACCGTTGCACTCCGCTGCTCCGGGATCCGACAGGCAAAACGCCGGCGACCATGACAGAGACAACAAATAGTAGTCAAAAATGCCCGGCTCGCCGTCCGACGATTTTCGATGCCGGGCGCTCGCGCTCGCGGCAAGCGTCAGCAAAGCCGACAGGATGAGCACGGCGGTGTTGAGCGGCGGCCCTCGGTAACGAGTCATTTTCAATTGTCGCTCAACCGCCGGCGCGGAACGATTGAATTTCGAGGCCGCTGGCGCCGTTCACCCAAGTGTCCTTGTCGCGGATGATGGCTTGCGCCGGCAGCGAAGCGGTCTGGACGGCCACCCCGGTGAGTTTGCGCACGGCCGTACCCACGGCGAAAATTTCGACCAAACTGGATCCGAGTTCGACGATGTAGGTTTTGATGCCGACGACTTCCTCGGCGCCCAGCGCCGTGGCCTCCCGGTTCAATCGATCGAATACTTGCTCGCGCGCCTCATAGATCAGCGCGGTCAAATCGCCCAACTCACCCCTCGCCAGGCTCTGGAACGCCGCGCGGATCCCGCCGATCGCGCCGAGCGAATACACGGAGGTTGATATGAGCAGCTTGACCGGCGCATATCCCAGCTGGGTCATGCCCCAAAGTTCCTCGCCGGTCAGGTCGCTGGAGACCGGCGAGCTGCGCGTCTCGGGCGGCAACTGCGCATGAAATGCCGCGGTGCCCGCCATGTACATCTCGTGGAAACCGGCGAAATGCAGCACGTTGGTGCGTACGCCGACCACTGCATTGGCGCCCACGGCCTTTGCATGCATGACCAGGCGGTCGAGCGCGTGGTGACGAGTTTCGTTGAAGACATCGCTGAATTCTTTGATCTCGCCGCGCACCAGCGTCTTCAACGTCCCGGCGATGCCGCCGACCGCGCCGACCGAATAGGCTATGTTGCCGAATACGAACTCCTTGGGATCGTAGCCGGCATCCATGTGGCAATACAGCTCCTGAGCATCGCCGGCGCTGGTGAACAACGCCGTGCCGGGGCCGCCCCTGACGCCCGATCCGACGAACAAAAATTCCGAGTTGCCGCTGAGCCCGCGAAGTTCGGAAGTAACGCCGACGACCCCGTGCACCTGTTCCCGATCGGCTTCGGCCCGCATGCGCTTGAAGGCCGCCGCGCGGCCTTCGTGAATCATTTGCGTCACATCGGGAATTTCGCCGCCAACGATGCCGCGGAAGGCCGAACGTAGGCCGCCGAGAAAACCCATCGACTGGATGCTGTTGCCGATGACCACGCCGCTCGGCATGAGGCCCTTGAGGCGCATGCAGTAGATTTCGTTCCCCGACAAACCGGTCAATTTAGGTGCGCTCTGCATGCCGCGATCCTAAGATATAGCGGGCTGGCTGTCGACGCACGATCGCAATCCGCAGGCGCCGCCCAACGATGCGCGTCAATATGGGAGTCACTGCCTGCGTAGCCGAGGCAACATTCTCAGCTTCGTCGTTCGCTCTCGTCATCGGCCCTCCCTGATGAATAGTCAGGATCGGTCAGGAGCCGGCGTGCCAGGCGCCGGCGCCGCCAAAATCGTTCGAACTTAGCTCCCAATCCCGCCCACTCGGGACGCAGCCAGACCGGATTCTGCACGTCATCACCCAATGTCGAGACGACCAAGGTGCGCGTCTCCTGCGCCGCTGCCACGACGTCCGCAGGTACATCGCGCCATGCGGCGATCGCATCGATGCCGCGATCGAGGCCGGATTGCAGCGCCGCGGGAATGTCGAGCGGCCGAATGTCGGCGCGATCCACGATCGGCGCGGCGCTTCTCGCCGATTGCGGGCCCTGTTCCGATTGCGGGCCTTGTTCCGCGCCAGGCGCCGTTGGCGTGCGGGCCGCCGCGGGCATCTTGGTAATGTCCATGGCCGGCGGCGCTAGTGCGCCGGCGCGTGGCGATTGATCAAGCTCACCATCCGTTCCGTTGCCGCATGGAACAGATCCAGTCCGAGATCGGGCAAGTCCACATAGTTGGCACTCGGCTTAAGCAGCGGTTTGACGCGCTGGGTCTGTTCAATAATGTCGTCGTGCGGGGCGAACACCGTCAAGGGCGACTTCAGGCCTTTGAGTTTTTTGTCGACGGCGTAACCGCACGCCGCGCGAAATGCCGCTCCCGGGTTTGCTGCGAGCACATGCTCGACGAAACGCTGATGCGCATCGCCAAGATCATACGGCGGCCGGCGCAGCGCCAGGCCGCCGCGCCATGCGCCCAGCACATGGCCGCCCTCGGTCGCCGGCCGCAACGGCTGCTCGCTGTATTTCTCCATCTGGCGTTGCTGCTCCTCGGCGGTAAAGAGCGGCATGCCGACCGCGACCACCCGCCGCACTTGCGATCCCAGCTGGTGCGCGATTTCGATCGCCTCGATGGAGCCGGTGTGCAGTCCCAGCAGGTCGATTTGACCTTGCATTCCGGCGGCCTTCAGACCATCCACCGTCGCCTGTGCGTATTGTTCCAGAGACAACGCCCAAGGCGGTGCATCGGAAAAACCGTAGCCCAATCGATCCGGCGCGTGCGTGGGCCTTTCTAGTCTTTCTTGAAATCCCTCCCACATCGCGCCCGAACGCGGCGACATATGCAACAGCACGAGCGGCACGCCTTTGCCGTCATGGCTGCGCAAGTGCAGCTGCCCGAATCGGGTCGGATAAATGCGCCGGATCATCGGTAGCCTGTCCTAGTGAGCATCCAAGAATGTTTCTATCACGGACGCGACGGCTCCGGGACGCTCAATGTGCAGCATGTGCCCGGCGCCGGCGATGCTGACCACCTCGGCATCGGGATAGGCGGCGCGCAACGCCTCGGTCGTGCCGTCGGCGCCGAGCCGCGACAGATAATCCGACTCCGCTCCCAGCACCATGAGGAGGGGCGCGCGGATCTCGCGCCAGGTCGCCTCCGCGTCCTCGCGTTTGTAGAGAATAGGATTGACCCAGTGGTGACGCGGATCGGCGGCCAAGCGCACCCGATCGTTTTCATCGGCGACGCCCCAAACTCGCGCCACGAATGCCGCGGCGGCCGGTGAAAATCTCGGATAGCGAAATTGAATGACCGCGGCCAGCTGCTCGAAGCAGTCATAACTTTTTTCCAGCGTTGGGCTCTTGATTTGATCGAGCCATTTACGCATGCGCTTCGGCGCGTCCTGTGGCGATGTGCGCGGCAATCCCAATCCTTCGAGATTGATGACGCAGCGCACGCGCTCGGGACGGAGCCCGGCATAGAGATTCGCGATATTGCCGCCCATGCTGTGGCCGACGATGCACGCCGGCGCGAGCGGCGATATCTCATCCATCAAGGCATCGAAGTCGCCCAAGTAATCGGGAAAGCCGTAGCCCTCCTGCGGCCACTCGCTGCGACCGAAGCCGCGCCAGTCGGGCGCGATGATGGGCCGCTCATTCCTGAAAGCATCGACGACAAACTGAAACGTTTCGCCCGCATCCAGCCATCCGTGCAGCAAGAATAGCGGCGGCTGCAGCGCTGCGGAGTCGGAGCCCCAACGCGTCAAATGCATCTTGAGACCTCGGACCCGCAGTGTCTCGTGCCGCGGCTGCCGCAGCGGCTGGTAGGTCGTTACGCTATCCAATCAATTCGTTTGAGGAGGATTTTGGCTGCCGTCGTTCGGCCGGGCCGCCCCCGGCCCGGTGCCGCCCGGCGAAGGCGGCGGCGGGGGCGGGGGCGGCGGATTCTTGTGTTCGTTACCTTTTGGCATGATCCATCTCCTCGTGGCCGTCAGTGTCCCGCTTTCATACACGCAACCAGCACCCAGCCGCAAGAGCAGCCGTTTGCAGATCGCCCTTGTCGGGGTGCATGCTGTGAAAATGATGGGAGATCGCATAGGGCCGTATCGGGTGCTGCGCGTCTTGGGTGCGGGCGGGATGGGCGAAGTCTTCCTTGCCGAGCGCGCCGACGCGCAATTCGAGCAGCAAGTGGCCATCAAAGTCGTGCACGGCGGAGCGCTCGCGGTTTCGATGCATTCGCGCCTCAAGCTGGAACGCCAGATCTTGGCGCAGCTCGATCATCCGAATATCGCGCATCTGCTTGACGGCGGCGCGCTGCATGACGGCAGCGCTTACATCGTCATGGAATACGTCGACGGCGTGGCGATCGATGTATTTTGCGATTCGAACCGTCTTGAGGTCGTCGCCCGCCTGAAATTGTTTCAGACGGTTTGCGCCGCGGTTCATTATGCCCATCAGAACCTCATCGTTCATCGCGATCTCAAGCCCTCCAATATCTTGGTTACCGCGGCCGGTGTGCCGAAGTTGCTCGATTTCGGCATCGCGAAATTATTGGACGACCGCCAGGCCGCGCGGCACACGCTCGCGGTAACGCAAGCCGACATTCGGATCATGACTCCGGATCACGCCAGTCCCGAACAGGTGCGCGGCCACGCGATCACCACGTCGAGCGACGTTTATGTGTTGGGCGTCCTGCTCTACAAGTTGTTGTGCGGCGCCAGCCCTTTCTTCATCTCCTCCATGCGCCTCTCGGAAATCGAGCGCGCAATTTGCGAAAAGGATCCTCTGCCTCCCGGCCACACGTTGTCCGCCGGCGAATCGCCGGAATCGAAATCCATCGCCGAGGCGCGCGCCACCAGCGTGAGACGGCTGCGGCGCGCCCTGGACGGCGATTTGAACAACATTGTATTGATGGCCATGCGCAAGGAGCCCGAACGCCGCTACGGTTCGGCGGAACAATTGTCCGCCGATATTCAACGATTCCTGGAAGGCATGCCGGTGCTTGCACGGCGAGACACGGTGTCCTATCGCACCTCGAAATTCGTGCAGCGCCACTGGCTGCCGGTCAGCGCCGTGGCGGCCGCGACTTTCATTATCATCGCGTTCTCGATTACCACGTACGTTCAATCCATGCGAATCGCCGCGGAACGCGACCGCGCCGCGCATCAGCGCGAGCTCGCCGAGCATGAACGCGCCAGAGCGGAGGAGGTCTCGAGCTTTCTCGTCGACTTGTTCAAATTGTCGGATCCCAAGGAGAACCGAGGCAACCAAGTGACGGCGCGCGAACTCTTGGATTCCGGCGCGAAACGCCTGCAATCCGGCTTACAGGATCAACCGGAAACCAAAGCCGCGCTTTTATCCACTGTCGGAAAGGTCTATGACAGCCTCGGACAGTTCCAGGATGCGTTGCCGCTGCTGAATGAGTCGCTGCAGCTGCAAACTCGATCGCAAGATCGTTCGCGCGTCGACACGCTGTTGGAGCTTGGACGAGCCCGCATAGGGGCAGGCGATCTCCCGGGTGCCGAAGCGCCTTTGCAGGAAGCGCTGCACGCCGCCCAGCGCGATACCGGCGCGACCAGCGTTCAGACCGGCCATTCGCTGTGGTCCCTCGGCATGCTCCGATTCGAGCAAGGTCGAAACGCGGAGGCCAAGGATCTGTACCTGCGCAGCCTGCATATTCTCGAAGCCAGCCAGGCACCGCAAACCGATGTGTCGGTCGTGCTGGGCAATCTTGCGCAGGTCTACGTACTCGAACAGCAATGGATTCTGGCAAAGCAAACCCAAGAGCGTGCCTTGGAGATCGATCGACGGGTGCTCGGGAACGATGATTCACGAGTGGCGTACCGCTTGAATAACCTGGCAATCATTGCGCAAAACATGGGCGACCTGAAGCTCGCCGAAACCCTGTACCTCGATGCACTGAAACGTCAGCAGCATATTTACGGCGACCGCCATCCCGAGACCGCCTCTGCCAAAGGCAACTACGGCTTGCTGCTGCAGCGCGAAGGCAGGCTGTCGGAGGCCGAGCCGCTATTGCGCAGCGCCTTGAACGCGCGGCTTTCTTTGAACGGCCCAAATCACTTCATGGTTGGATACTATCGCGTGAGTCTGGCGATCCTGCTGCACGACAAGGGCGAGCTCGCCGATTCCGAAAGGGAGTTTCGTCAAGCGCTCGCGATCTACGACAAATCGCTGCCGGCGGAGCATCAGTATCGCGCTTCGCTGCTCATGCATTTCGCGCGCTTGCTGGTGGATCGCAATAAATACGCAGAAGCGCTTGCCAAGAGCGAAGAATCGACCGAGATCTGGACCGCCACCTCACCCGCCTCGAACCCGCAGACTGCGCTGGCGCACGCCATCCATGCCTACGCGCTCGAGCATGTCGGCAAGCTCCGGCAGGCGGCCGAGGAACTCGACGCCGCGGTGCCGGTGCTGCTCAAAGCTCGCGGCCCCGACGATGCGGCCGTGCGGCGCGCGCAGTTCTGGCAAAAAATCGCCGCCGCCCGCGCCGTGCAAACCGCCAGCACCCGCTAAGACGCACAAATCCTAGAGACCCGGCGATTTCTGCGCCGTGCTCAGCAGCCCAAGAACAGCTTGTAGGCCGGATTCTCGCTCTCTTCGGTGTAAGCGTACTGCAGCTCGTTGATGTGCAGTAAGAAATCGGTGTGGGTCTCCTGCGGCACTTGAATGCCGGCGAGCACGCGACCATGGTCGGAACCGTGATTACGATAGTGGAACAGACTGACGTTCCACTGCGTGCCGATAGCGCGCAGGAACTTGAGCAGCGCTCCGGGGCGCTCAGGAAACTCGAACCGGTACAGCTTCTCGTCGGCAAGCCCGCGCGCATGGCCGCCCACCATGTAGCGCACGTGCAGTTTGGCCATTTCATTGTCGCTCATGTCGCGGGCCGCAAAGCCGGCGCCGATGATTTCCGCAAGCAGCGCATCGCGCTCCATTCTTCCCTGAGTCAGCGCCAGGCTTACGAAAACCTGCGCGGCCTGCGCATCGGAGTAGCGGTAGTTGAATTCGGTGACGCTGCGCTTGCCCAGCAATTCGCAGAAGCGCAAAAACGACCCCGGCGTCTCCGGCATCTGCACCGCAAACAGCGCTTCGCGCTGCGCCCCGATGTCCGCGCGCTCAGCGACGTACCGCAAGCGGTCGAAATTCATATTGGCGCCGCAATTCACCGCTATCAACGTGCGGCCCGTGCAGTTCTCGCGCGCCACGTATTTCTTCATGCCTGCTACGCCCAAAGCGCCCGCCGGCTCCGCGATGGAGCGGGTGTCCTGGAAAATGTCCTGGATGGCGGCACAGATCTGATCGGTGCTCACCAACACGATTTCATCGACGTACTGGCGAGCCAAACGAAAGGTTTCCTCGCCGACGCGCCGCACGGCGACGCCGTCGGCGAACATACCGACCCGATCCAGGGTCACGCGCTTTCCGCCGCGCAGCGATTCGAACATCGCGGCCGCGTCCTCGGGCTGTACGCCGATGATTTTCATGCGCGGATACAACGATTTCGCATAGGCCGCGATGCCCGCGATCAATCCGCCGCCGCCGACCGGCACGAAAATGGCGTCGATTTCATCGCCATGGCGCTGCCGCAGGATCTCCATCGCAATCGTGCCCTGTCCGGCGATGACATCCGGATCATCGAATGGATGTACGAATACCAGATTTCCCCGCCGCCCGAGTTCCGTCGCATGTTCGTAGGCGTGATCGTAATCATCGCCGTGCAATATGATTTGGCCCCCCAGAGCCGCGACGGCTTGCACCTTGATTTCCGGCGTGGTGAGCGGCATCACGATCAGTGCGGGGATTCCGCGGGTGCGCGCGGCCAGCGCGACGCCTTGTGCATGGTTGCCGGCCGAGGCGCAGATGACGCCGCGCTGCGCGCTGATCGCGGATAATTGCGCGATTTTGTTGTATGCGCCGCGAATTTTGAACGAAAACACCGGCTGCAGGTCTTCTCGTTTGAACCAGACGTGATTGTTGAGGCGCTGCGACAGCCGGGGTGCGGCTTCCAGCGCGGTCTCGACGGCGACGTCGTAGACCTTTGCTTTGAGTATCCGGTCGACGTAGCTTTCTTGCATGAGCGGCATCGTCGGCTACATTAGCTGAAGCGGCCGCGCAACGGTATCGCCGGATCATACTGTGAGACGGTCCACACCCCGGCAGTGTGCAACGCTCGTGGCGGACATTATTTCGGTAACATGGAGCTATGCGCGCACTGAAACTTTGGCTTTTTGCCTTGGCTATAGCGTCTTCGCCGGCATTCGCGCTGTCCGGAAACACGGTGGCCACGGACAATGTCAAGGCTCGTTTGGTCAGCGAGGTCGCCGCGATCGGACCGGGCCAGGCATTTACGGTCGCGCTCGAACTCGATATCCGAGACGGCTGGCATACCTATTGGCGCAATCCGGGCGATTCCGGCGAACCGACCAAGCTCGCCTGGCAGCTGCCGCCGGGATTTACCGCCGGCGATATCCTGTGGACCACCCCGCATCGCTTTGAGATCGCGCCGCTCGTCAATTACGGTTATGCCAAGCACGCCGTCCATATGGTGGGGATTACGGCGCCGAAGGATCTGAAAGCGGGCACCTCGATTGCACTCGCGGCCAAGGCGAGTTGGCTGGTGTGCTCCGATGTCTGCATCCCTGAAGAAGCGAATTTGCAGTTGACCCTGCCCGTGAGCGCTCAGGCCGGCGCCATCGATCCCTCGTCGGCCGCGTTGTTCAACGCCGCACGCAGCCAGTTGCCCAGTGCGCAGCCGGCGCCGACTACCGCCCGGATTCAGGGCGATAAACTCATCGTCACGCTTGGCCGGGACTGGGGCGCCACCCTGGGGCAGATCACCTCGCTGGCGTTTTACCCCTACGATGATGGCGTCATCGAGTACGGGGCGGCTCAGACGCTGACACGCTCCAAGGATGCCGTTGATCTGACGATGAAGGTCGGTTATCAGCCGCCCAAAGCGGGCGCGATCCGCGGCGTGCTGGTGGTGACCGAAAAGAACGGTGCGCAAACCGACACGGTTCCTATCGAAATTGCGGCGGATTTTTCCGGCGCCGGGGCCGCGGGAGTCAAGCCGGGCCCGCGCTTTGCAGCCTCCACCCTGTCGAACAAGGAACCCGAGCATTCTCTGCCCACCCTGCTGTTGTTCGCCGTGCTGGGCGGCTTGATATTGAATCTCATGCCCTGCGTCTTCCCGGTGCTCTCCATCAAAGCGCTCAATGTCATGGAACAGGCGAAGAAGCATCCTGCGGCGGTGCGCGCCAAGGGTCTGGTATTTGCCGCCGGCGTGATCGTTTCGATGCTGTGTCTCGCCGGAGTGCTGCTGATGCTGCGCGCCGGCGGCGAGCAACTGGGCTGGGGCTTTCAACTGCAATCGCCCCTCTTTGTAACCTTGTTGGTTTATCTATTGCTGGCGGTAGGCCTCAATTTATCCGGCGTGTTCGAAGTGGGCGGCGGTCTTGCCGGCGTCGGCGATAATCTCACCCAAGGCGACAGCTACAGCGCCTCGTTTTTCACGGGCGTGCTGGCCACCTTGGTGGCGACGCCTTGCTCCGCTCCATTCATGGCTCCGGCGGTGGGCGCCGCACTGACGCAGGCACCCATCAATGCGCTGTGCATTTTCGCAGCCTTGGGCGTCGGAATCTCACTGCCCTTCGTGCTTCTGTCGTTCGCTCCATGGACGCGCCGCGTGCTGCCCAAGCCGGGTGCTTGGATGGACACGCTGAAACAAGTATTCGCCTTCCCGGTCTACGCGACCGCGGCTTGGCTGCTCTGGGTGGTCGCACAAGAGGCTTCGCCGTTCGGCTTGGGCGCGGCCCTCGGGGGCTGTATCTTGGTGGCGCTGGCGGCATGGTCTTTTCAGAAGTCCCGCTCCAGCGCCGGCGGCGGCAGGATAACAGTCATCGCCACCGCGGTGGTCTCACTGATGCTGGCAATTTTTCTGCCGGTCCGTTTCGCCGATGTCGCCGCCGCGGCTCCGGCCGCCGGCGCTCAGGCACAGGCGGGTGCCGACGAGTGGCAGCCCTACAGCGCATCGCGCGTTGCGGAACTCAGCGCCGCGGGGCGGCCATTGCTGGTCAATTTCACGGCGAGCTGGTGCTTGACGTGCCTCGTCAATGAACGCAATGCGTTTTCCGATGCTGCCGTGCAAAAGATCTTTCACGACAAAAAAGTCACGCTGATGAAAGGCGATTGGACCAATCGCGATCCGGCCATCACGAAAGCTCTGGCCGCGTTCGGCCGAGCCGGGGTTCCGCTATACCTGGTTTACAACGGAAGGCCCGGTGCCGCTGAGCCGGAAGTTCTGCCGCAGATTCTCAGCGCCTCGGTCGTGGAAAGCGCCTTTGCCGACACTGCGGCAAAATGAGCGCGAGGTGTGCTTGAATGCGTGGCCGTGAATAACGCCACCACCATCTCGGTCATCGATTTTCGCCGCCAGAGCATGGTGCTTTTGTGGCACTCCCTCGGTGGAACCTGGACGGCCTGCGACACGCCGCCCGCGCTGGTGCACGGCATCGCCTTGATCAGCGCTACCGGACCGAACATCTGCATCTACGGACAGGGCGGACGTCTGCGGCTGCAAGTCGGCCCAAATCAGTATGCATTGGCGGAAAACTCGCCACGAATCAGCTGCACGCGCGGCATTGCCAGCTTCGGCTTTCGCCGCCGATTCACCGTGAGGTCGAGCACCGGCGGCGTGCTGTTCAGCCATTCGTATTGGACCAATCAGGGGCGCGACTTTTATCGGTGGCTGGCCGATCGGGCGGAAGATCCCGATTGGCGCGTGAGCTGCGGGCGGCAATGGTCGGATGGCGTGCCGTCCGCCGCGCTGCGGCCGCATTAACCTAGCAAGCCCTTCAGTTCCACCGGAGTCAGATGGCGCCACTCACCGGGCTGCAAGTTTCCCAGGTGAATGTTCATGATCCGCACGCGCTGCAGACGCTGCGCCCTGTAACCGAGCGCCGAACACATGCGGCGGATTTGGCGGTTCAACCCTTGAGTAAGAATGATGCGAAAGGACTGTGCATTCAAGCGCGCGACTTTGCTGGGTTTGGTCAGTTCGCCCATGATCTTGACGCCGTCCGCCAACATGCGCAGCGACAGGTCCGTGATCGGACGATCGACGGTCACCAGGTATTCTTTTTCGTGATTATTTTCCGAGCGTAAGATTTCGTTGACGATATCGCCGTTGTTGGTCAACAGGATGAGCCCTTCGGAGTCGCGATCCAGGCGGCCCACGGGGAAAATCCGTTCAGGGTATCCCACGAAATCGATGATGTTGTCTTCGACGTGGCCTTCGGTGGTGCAGATGATGCCGGCCGGCTTGTTGAGCGCAAGGTAGACCTGTTTCTTCTTCACGCCGATCGATTCGCCGTCGACGCGGACTTCGTCGCCATCCGCCACTTGAGAGCCCAAGGAGGCGGGTTGGCCGTTCAGGCTCACGCGGCCCGCCTCGATCCACTTATCCGCCTCCCGGCGCGAGCACACCCCGGTTTCGCTGATGTACTTGTTGAGCCGCACGGCGAAGCCTTGAAGTCAGCCGCCCAAAAACGTGCCGATTTGCCTGGCCAAGGTCTTCGGGGCGGCGGCGAATAGGTCGGCCGCATAATCGTCGATATCGGCATACTTGGCGTTCGGCACCGCGGCTCTGAGCTTGGCAACTTCGTCGGGTGTTTCAAGCCGCGTACGCATGATGAGAGCCGGCTGCCTGATCGCCGGAAGGTCCACGGCGGCGGCGACCGCCGCCAGAACCAAGCGCCGCACCAGAGCGGGTCTCGCCGCCGCCAGCTCCAGCGCCGCCCGGGCGCCGCTGTGCACGCCCAGCAGATCGATCTGACGCAGCCTCAAGTCGTCCGCGAGATCGGATATGGCACCCGCCGCCTCGGCAAAGCTCGAGGTTGGCGAGGGATCGGACTCGCCGAGCCCCGGCAGATCCGGCGCGTAGACCGACCGTACGTCGGCAACTTCGGGCAGAAACCGGATGAAAGCGCGGCTGGAGCTCTGGTCGGAGTGCAGACAAAACAGCGTGACCTGTTCATCGAAACCCCCTGTCGCCGGAAACGCCGTGCGGACGTGCAGTTGCCCGAATCGACAGTCAAAATAAGCGCGTCGAGTTCGCACCGCTGCCGCCGGCATGCTTGATTGCGACTGCTTGGCCAAGGGCTGTCTCTCTTTGAATGATCCTTCTGGGGTGTTTAGGATACTAGAACTCCCCGGCGCCCTTTTTCAAAGCAGCGCCGAAATCTGTGGCTTTTGTGCTACATTAATTTTCACACTTCTTTGCAATAGGGCTAGCTTCGGTGACGGAGCACAGATAGAGTGTTGCTCGGACGCAATTGGACTCAACGGACATAAAAAGACCGATCATCGTCTGGCGCTGATTAAAAAAGCGCCGCGAGAGGCATGGGGACTTAAAAGCCGGGTCAGATGACCCGGCTTTTTTATTACGGCAATCGATCCCACACGCGGGACATCGTGAATCCACTCGAGCGTCCGCCTCCGAAGATCACTTCCTCGATCAGACGCTGGCCGTCTTCGGAAATGCTGTAGTGCTCTTCGAACGGGGGGCGATCTTCGTCCTACTCGCTGCTGCGCACGATCAAGGTTTTCTCGAGCCAGCCGCACTTTGGCGGCGGCGCGTCGCGCGCTGCAGGCAACGGCGCGTCCCGATCCGAGGCCTTGGAATGATGGTGCGGCGGTCTCTCGCCCGGCTGGCATACACGCGTCTGACCCAAAGAGCTGAACGTTAGGACGCCGCCGACCTGCTTGATGTCGAGCAGCTTCCCCGGGAATCGGGACGCGTCGGCGAGCACGCCGACCGCAGGGGTCGGGGGCGGCGTCAGGCCCGGGTAGCCGGTTCCTCCGCGGCCGCCGCGGCCGGAACTCGCATTGTTGTCCGCAGCGGCATCGGCTTGCGCATTGGCAATTTGCAGCAAATGCATTGGATCGTCGCTATCGGCGACATTGAGCTTCCAATGGCCGCTGAAATCGACGCCGGCGGGCGGCGCCAAACGGAGCCCCTCGCTGGCGCAAGCGCCGATGAACACCACAGCCGCAAGGATTGCGACGCGCATCGTAAACCCCCTAATGTTCAGGGGAATCTTATAATGAAATCAGCTCGACGGAGTGATGTGCGCGGCCGGCCGAGCGCAGATCGTTGGGGCCGCAGATCCACACGCGGCCTTCGAAAGGTTGGAAGCACACGCGCACGCCTTCCGTGCGGCGCATGGTTTGCGAACCGCAGGCAATTTTGCCATCGGCGAGATCTGCCTGGATGAGGTCGACCAATGAAGCGCTGGGCTCGCCGGCATCGGTCGGCGGCAATGCGTGTGCCAGGATGCGCGCCTGCACTTCGTCGCGGCGCGCCGAGTTGCCGAGCACGGCGCGCTTGAATTTGTCGAGCACCACCAGGACGGAACTCAATGTGTTGTCCGTCACGTCGCTCGGGCGCCCGGTTCCACCCATGAATTTCAGATGCAGCAGGCCGCCCACGCCGCGCCCTTCATCGTGCAAACATAGCGCCAGAGCCCCGTGTAAGTCCGCGATCAAGAGCATGGGCTCGGGCGACACATGATAAGTGTCCGCGGCGACCGAAACTTCCGTGAGATCTTTAACCAAATGGGGTCCCTTTGTTACCCCCATGATGCTGCGCCCAACCTTGGATTGGCTCTGCCAAGCAAATCACGGTTTTTACCTATTACAAAATGAACTGCTGCGCGGATTGACAAGGATCGGCAATGACTGACAAGGATCGGCAGTCATAAGCTCATGTCGCGTGAGTATTGGCGCGCCGCGGGGCGCGACAAGTATGGTGTTTGGCATGTATCGGTACGACTCCGCCGACAGTGCTCTGGTGCGCCAGCGGGTGGCGCAATTTCGCGACCAAACGCAAAGATTCCTCGACGGAGCGTTGAGCGAGGATGAGTTCAAACATCTGCGGTTGCGCAACGGCCTGTACATCCAGCGCCATGCGCCGATGCTGCGCATCTCCATCCCGTACGGGCTGCTGTCGACGCGCCAGCTGCGCACCTTGGCGAAAATCGCGCGCGACTATGATCGGCGCTACGGACATTTCACCACGCGTCAGAACCTGCAATTCAACTGGCCCAAACTCGATCAGGTCCCCGACATTCTGCAGGAACTCGCCGAGGTGGAGATGCACTCCATCCAAACCAGCGGCAATTGCATCCGCAACATTAGCTCCGATCATCTGGCCGGGATCGCGCCCGGCGAGCTCGAGGACCCGCGGCCCTGGTGCGAGATCATCCGCCAATGGGCGACGTTTCATCCGGAATTCACCTACCTGCCCCGCAAATTCAAGATTGCCGTAACGGGTGCGCCGCAAGACCGCGCCGCTTCGCAGGTGCACGATGTAGGCGTGCACATCATTCGCGGTCCCAACGGCGAATCAGGCTTCGAGATTCTCGCCGGAGGCGGCCTCGGCCGCACGCCGATCATCGGCCAGGTGGTGCGGGAATTTTTGCCGCGCGAGCATCTACTCTCCTACCTGACGGCAATACTGCGGGTCTACAACCTGGAAGGCCGCCGCGACAATCTGCACAAGGCGCGCATCAAAATTCTGGTGCGCTCGCTGGGGATCGAGGAATTTCGGCGGCGTGTGGAAGCCGAATGGCTGCTGCTGCGCGATGCGGAACCGCTCATCGACGACGCCGAGGTGGCGCGAATGCGGCGCCATTTCAGCCCGCCGGACTACCTCGCGCTGCCCGATACGAGTCCCGATTCGGGAAGGGAACCTGCCTTTCGAGCCTGGTACCGCTACAACACCGCCGCGCACAAGGTTGCGGGCTATCGCGCGGTATATGTCTCGCTGAAGAAAGCAGGCGTACCTCCCGGCGATGTCACCGATGCCCAAATGGACCTCATCGCGGACCTCGCGGATCGCTACAGTTTTGGCGAGGTCCGCGTGACCCACACGCAGAATTTGCTGCTGGGCGATGTTGCGCAGAGTCAGGCCTACGAGTTGTGGCGCCGCTCGATGCGGCGGGACTGGCGACGCCCAACATCGGCACGCTGACCGATATCATCTGCTGTCCGGGTCTCGACTTCTGCAGTCTGGCGAATGCGCGCTCCATCGATGTCGCGAAGCTCATCAATGAGCGGTTCGACGACTACGACTATATTTACGATTTGGGCGAAATCGACATCAAAATGTCGGGATGCATGAACGGCTGCGGCCATCACCATGTCGGCAACATCGGCGTTCTGGGTGTCGATAAGGGCGGCGAGGAGTGGTATCAGATCACCATCGGCGGGTCTGCGGGCGCCGATGCTTCCTTGGGCTCGGTCATCGGTCCCTCCGTGCCGAAGGCCCAGGTGGCCGAAACGATCGAGCGCTTGCTGGAGGTTTATGTAGAGCAGCGCGGCTCCGAGGAACGCTTTCTCGACACCGTGCGCCGACTGGGGCTCAAGCCCTTCAAAGAACGAGCCTATGCCGCGCCGCTTGCTGCGTGACGCGAAGATCGCGGTGGATGAGTGGCGCTATGTCGCCGAAGCCGCGGGCGAACCGCGCGCGCCCCTGATCGTGACCATGGCCCAGTGGCAGCTCGAACCTGATACCTGGCTGGCACGCGGCACGCCTCTGGGGGTCGTGCTCTCGCCTGCCCATCGCGTGGAGCAAATCGCCGCGGATCTTGCGCGCTTCAGCCTGATCGCCGCGGAATTCTCCGGGCCCGCCGAAGGACGCGGCTACACGCAAGCGCGGCAGCTGCGTGAGCGGTGGGCATTCACCGGGGAGCTGCGTGCAACCGGCTACGTGCGCCGCGACCAACTGTTTTTCATGGCACGATGCGGCTTCAATAGCTTCGAACTGCCGGATACCGACATCGAGGACGCCTGCACTTCATTCTCGTCCTTTACCGTCGCTTACCAGCCTTCCAACGACCTGGGGCTCGCTCGCAAACTCGGCGCTACGGGACATCGCGCAGCGGAATAACCAGATCCTTCAGGATCCGGTCGATTTCTTCCTGCGTTTCCAGTTTTTCGACTTCCCGCACGAGCTTGCGCGGCAGATGCGGCGCCAACAGCTCGATGAATTCGTACATATAGGCGCGCAGCAGGGCGCTGCGGCGAAAGCCGATCCAGGTGGTGTGGCCTTCGAACAAATGCGCCGCGTCGAGCACGACCAAATCGCCGTCGCCGATCGGATCGATCGCCAGGCGCGCCAGGATGCCGACCCCGAGACCGATGCGCACATAGGTCTTGATGACATCCGAATCGCGCGCCGTCAATGCCACATCCAGCGACAATCCGGCGGTTTCGAACAGCGCCGGGAGCGAGGAGCGTCCGGAGAAACTGAAAACGTAGGTCACGATGGGGTACTCGGCCAACTTCTTGAGGGTTAGCTTGCCGGCGGAAGCCAGAGGATGTCCGCGCGGCACCACCACCGCGCGATGCCAGTGGTACACCGGCAGGCGGATCAAGTGCGGGAATAATTCTTCCGAGCCGGTGGCGATGGCGAAATCAACCCGGTCGCGCGCAACCATTTCCGCAATCTGTTCGGATGTGCCCTGGTGCAGATGCAGGCGCACCTTGGGATATTTGCTGCGAAATGCGCGAATCACCTCGGGCAGCACGTAGCGCGCCTGAGTGTGCGTGGTGGCAATCGACAGCGTGCCGCCGTCGGCTTTGCGCAGCTCGGCGGAGGTGCGCCGGATATTCTGCATTTCGCGCAGGATGCTGCTGGCGCGTGAAATGATTTCTTCGCCCGCCGCGGTCGTGCGCGTCAGTGCGCGGCCCTCGCGCTCGAACAGCTGGAATCCAAGCTCCTCCTCGAGCATTTTCAGCTGGCGGCTGACGCCGGGCTGCGAGGTGTGCAGTTGCCGCGCAGCGGCGGTGATGTTGAGTCCGTTTTCATGAACCGCTACGAGATAGCGTAATTGCTGGAATTTCATCGGCTCGCCCCGGGCTTTGGTCGCTTCATGCGTCCTAGCATATAAGTTATTGCGCATCACGAGCAGGCATGACCTCATGCCTTAGAATTCGTTCGGCTTGGGTAGCCGCGCGTCGTATAGTGGCGGCGGCGGCAGCCGTGCGGAATTTGAAAATGTACGCTGCCTCAACAGCTTAAGAGCGGGAAAAGGGCTCGCCAGATGGACTACTTTCCGGCTTTTTTCGATCTTTCGGCGCAGAAGGTGCTAATCGTCGGCGGCGGCGAGGTGGCGCTGCGAAAACTCACGCTGCTCGAGCGCTGCGGCGCGAAAATCAGCGTGGTGGCGGCCGAAATCCGCCCGGAAATTCTCGAGCGCGCGGCGGCCGGCGCAATCAGGGTGGCGCTCCGCGAGTTCGTTGCCGATGATCTCGACGGCGCAAGGCTCGTCATCGTCGCGACCTCGCGGCGCGCCGTGAATCGCTGGATCGCTGCTTTAAGCGAAGCGCGCGGCATTCCTGTCAATGTGGTCGACGACCGCGAAGCCTCGCGCTTCATCGTTCCCGCCCTCATCGATCGCGGCCCCGTGTTGGTGGCAATATCGACAGGAGGGACATCGCCGGTGCTTGCGCGCCGCCTGCGTGAGCGGCTGGAAGCGCTCATCCCGCAGCGGCTGGGCGAATTGTCGTCGTGGCTGCAAGCTCTGCGCCGCGGCGTCCGATCGCGATTGCGCGACAGCGGCGCGCGGCGGCGCTATTTCGAACAGATCGTGGATGGGGCAGCCGCACGGCGTTTCATCGACGGCGATGTCCATGGCGCGCAGAGCCTGGCGCAGCAATTGTTGGCGCGATCCGCGGCTTCGCCGCGAGAATCCGGCGAGGTCGCGCTGGTGGGCGCCGGCCCCGGGGATCCGGAACTGCTGACATTGAAGGCGCTTCGGGCATTGCAGGATGCCGATGTCATTCTGCACGATCGGCTGGTGCCGCCTGCTGTGCTCGACATGGCGCGGCGCGACGCCAGGCGCATTTGCGTGGGCAAGGCCGCCGGCAGCATCGGCAGCACGCAATCGCAAATCAACGCGCTGCTCGTTGAGTACGCATCGCAGGGCCTGCGCGTAGTTCGATTGAAGGGCGGCGACCCCTTTATTTTCGGCCGCGGCGGCGAAGAACTCGAAGCGCTGCGCGCGGCGCAGATTCGCTATTCGGTGATTCCCGGCATCACGGCCGCGGCCGGCTGCGCGGCCTACGCGGGGATTCCGCTGACTCATCGCGGCCATGCGCACAGCGTCGTATTCGTCACGGGTCACCAGGACAGCGAGGGGCGCGAGCCCGATTATCAAGCGCTGGCCAAGCCCGGAATCACCGCGGTGTTTTATATGGGGCTCGCGCGCATCGAGCATATCGCGGACCGATTCCTGCAGCATGGCGCGCCAAAAACCCTGCCGGCCGCCCTCATTGCGCAGGGCACGCTCGAAAACCAGCGCGTGATCACCGCAACACTCGCCACCATTGCGGCTGCAGGCGTCCGTGCCCGGCTCGAGTCGCCGACGCTCTTGGTGGTGGGCGAAGTCGTGTCTTTGCACGGCTCGCTGGCGTGGTTCAACCCTGCGGCGCAGCCCGTGGCTTCGCAGTCGGCCTAACGCTCGGCGATCGCTTCGGCAAAGCCGCGCTCGGCGATCCAGGCTTTATTGAACAACCGCGATTGATACTTCGCGCCGCCGTCGCACAGCACAGTAACGATGGTGTGGCCGCGCCCCATTTGTTTCGCCAGCGCGGCGGCGGCGGCGACGTTGATTCCCGCGGTGCTCCCCAGCAGCAAGCCCTCCTCACGCAGCAGCCGGTACACAAAATGCATGGTTTCCGCGTCCGCTACGCGCAGCGCATCATCGATCGGCGCGCCTTCCAGGTTTGCCGTCACGCGTCCTGTGCCGATTCCCTCCGTGATCGACGATCCGCCGTCGGATTTGAGTTCGCCATCCTTGATGTAGTGATACAGCGCGCTGCCCGGCGGGTCCACGAGCACGACGCGCACGGCGTCGGATTTGGATTTCAAATAGCGGGCCGTACCTGCCAAGGTGCCGCCCGTGCCGGTGGCCGCGCAGAAGGCATCGATCCTGCCGCCCGTGTCGCGCCAAATTTCCGGTCCGGTCGACTCGAAATGCGCGTCGCGGTTCGCGGTATTGTCGAATTGATTGGCCCAGATCGCGCCGGGCAATTCCTGCGCGAGGCGGCCCGCGACTTTCTGGTATTGGTTGGGGTTGCTGTAGGGGACGGCCGGGACTTTGCGCAGCTGCGCGCCCAATGCCTCGATGATTTGATACTTCTCGGCGGCCTGGTTGTCCGGCATGACGATTACGCACTGATAGCCGCGTGCGTTGCAGACGTGCGCCAGTCCGATGCCGGTGTTGCCGGCGGTACCCTCGACGACAGTGCCGCCCGGCTTCAAGCTGCCGCGGCGCTCGGCATCCAGCACGATCCATTTCGCCGCCCGATCCTTGACCGAGCCGCCCGGGTTCATGAATTCAGCCTTTCCTAAAATCTCGCAGCCGGTCTCATCGCTCAAGCGCCTGAGGCGGATCAGAGGCGTATTGCCAATCGCGTCGGTGAAGCCGTTTTTGATATTCATCGGTGCGAATTTAAGCGATTCCGCGCCCGAAACGGTGGATTTAGAAAAAAGAGTCCCCGGACGAGCCGGGGAATTCGAGTGGAACAGGTGCAAGGATTGGACCTTGCACGTCCGTTAGTGGCAGATACGCCGCACAAGAGTGCCCAAACGTTCGACCTTGTTTGTGTCTCCCAGTGTTGCTAGTAAGTAACGCTGGTAATAAACACGAACCGCTTTGCTAGCTCTATGATAGGCGATACCATAGAGAAATCCAATGGTTAACGCTTTTTAATTAGATTTTGCTGCGCTATGTCAAACATGTTGCCAATTGGTAACATAACAACACCTGCGTTGGGGTGTTGCATGCGAGCTGCGAGCCAGGCTCTTAAGGCCACACCGACGCTTTCGTGTCGAAGTCCTCGGAGCCGGCCCGTACTACGCAAAATCGCTGCCCCGTGGGGGCCTCCATGACCCACCAGGTGCGCACCATTTCAATGCGTTTCGCCCCGAGTTCTTCCAGCCGTTTCACCTCCGCCTCGATGTCGTCGGTCTCGATGTCGAGGTGCACCCGGCTCGGATGGCTCACTGCCTGGACTTCGATGTGCAGGCCATGCTGATGGTCCTCGAGCCGCTTGTAGATTTCGCCCTCGCCGGGCGGCAGGGCGCGCACCGTCATGCCGAGCGCATTGCCCCAAAAATCCGCCGACCGCTCGAGGTCCAAGGTCTGGCAGTCGATGATGAAGCCGGACAGTTTGCTTTTGTGCATGCGTTACTCCAAATTCGCGGATCTTGAGGAGAGGCTGCCATGAAATATCTGCATACGATGGTGCGGGTGACGGACATCGAGCGCTCGCTGCGTTTTTATCGCGACGCGCTCGGTCTGAAAGAATTATCGCGCAAGGATTATCCGCAGGGGCGCTTTACTCTGGTTTTTTTGGCGGCGCCGGGCGATGAGGCGGCACAGGTCGAACTGACGCATAACTGGGATCCCGAAGAATACTCAGGCGGCCGCAACTTCGGGCATTTGGCCTATGCCGTGGATGACATCTACGCCGCCTGCAAGCGCCTCATGGACCACGGCGTGACCATCAATCGTCCGCCGCGCGATGGACGCATGGCCTTCGTGCGCTCGCCGGATAACGTGTCGATCGAATTGCTGCAGAAAGGCCCTGCGCTCGCGCCCGCGGCGCCGTGGAACGGCATGCAGAATATCGGGCAGTGGTAGACGGCGACGGGTGCGCGCTCAAGAACGCAGCTAGAACATTTCGGAAGCGTCCGGCGCCTTGGCTGCCACTTCGGTGCGCGATGCAATGTGATCGCCGGTGATCATCTCGCTGTAGCCTAACCCCGGGCCGACCATGGGGTAGACGCCGGCGTCGCGATCGATGATGACTTCCAGGAATGCCGGTCCCGGGTACCGAATGAAGTCCGAGACGACCCGCGGCACGTCGGCCTTTTGATCGAGGCGCACCGCGTATTTGAATCCGTCGGCCTTGGCCGCTTTGACAAAATCCTTGGTGTGCAGACTCTTGTCGCTGGCGCTCATGCGGCCTTTGTGGAACAGCTTTTGCCATTGCCTGACCATGCCGTCGCCGAAATTGTTGAGCACCACCACCTTGATGGGCAGATCATAGGTGGTCACCGTCTCCAGCTCCCCGATGTTCATGCGGATGCTCGCGTCGCCGTCGAAGTCGATGACCAGGCGTCCGCGTTGCGCAAACTGCGCGCCCACGGCCGCCGGCAATCCGAACCCCATGGTTCCCATGCTGCCCGACGTCAGCCACAGCCGCGGGCTGCGGAAATCGAAGTACTGCGCAGCCCACATTTGATGCTGTCCGACGCCGGTCGTGATGATGGCCTCGCCGCGCGTCAAGCGGTTGATTTCCTCGATGAGGTAGTACGGCTGAATGAACGCGCTGTCGCGGTCGTAGTTCATGGCGTGCTTCACGCGCAACTCGTCGCAATGCCGGTGCCAGGCAGACCAGTCTTGCTCGAAATGCTGGGCCTTGCCGTAGTCGATCAACGCGCGCAGCGCATCGGCCATGAGGCCGACATGGTTCCAGTTCACGCGCTTGACCTTGTCGATTTCGGACGCATCGATATCGATGTGGGCGATGAACTTGGCGCGCCCCGCAAATTTGGCGACGTTGCCCGCGACGCGATCGTCAAATCGCGCGCCAAAAGCGAGCAAGCAATCGCAATCGTCGACGGCGTAGTTGGCGAAAGCGGTGCCGTGCATGCCGAGCATGCGCATGGATAGGAAATCAGTGGTGTCGACCGCACCGATTCCCATCAGAGTGGTTACCACGGGAATCTGAAACTGCCGCGAGAATTCGCGCACCGCGTCCGCGGCGCCCGCGTTGATCACGCCGCCGCCCGCATAAATCAAAGGGCGCCTAGCGGCACGCAGAGCCGCGAAGAAATCGGCACAGGCGGCCGGCGACACGCTTGCCGCGGCAAGGCGGTTCATTCGCTGCCGGTAACCCGGGACCGTCAGGCGCCCGGAGCCGTGAAACACGCCTTTCCAATTCTGCACATCCTTCGGCACATCGAGAACCACGGGGCCCGGCCGGCCGGTGCGGGCAATTTCAAATGCGGTGCGCACGGTGGCCTCGAGCTTCAACGGATCGGTGATCAGAAAAACATGCTTGGCGACCGCGCCCATGATGGAGGGCACCGGCGCTTCTTGAAATGCATCCGTGCCGATCGCGGTCGTGGGCACCTGGCCGCAAATGACCACAATCGGAACGGAGTCCGCCAGGCTGTCGCGCACCGGCGTCACGGTGTTCGTCGCGCCGGGTCCCGAGGTCACCAACGCGACGCCCACCCGTCCGCTCGCGCGCGCATAGCCCGCTGCCATGAAGGCGGCGCCTTGCTCGTTGGCCGGCACCACCAGCGGCATTGCGGAGTCGTGCTCTTGGTTGAAGCGGAACACGGCATCGTATATCGGCAAGATCGCGCCGCCGCTGTAGCCGAAAACGGTGTCGACGCCTTCGTCGGCCAATACCTGAACGAGCATGTCCGCGCCGGTCATGACGGCGCCGGCTTGCGGATGCGTGGCTCGGGTTTGCTCGATGGCAGGTTCCTTCACCAGGAAAGACTAGCAGTTTATGTCCCTGGCGCCCAAGCACAATGCTCCCGTATCCTGGGGCGGTTTACCCCGGATACCCAGACAGGCTCTTGGCTCATGCGTCACGTCATCGCGATTCTCCTGCAAAATGAGGCCGGCGCGCTCACCCGCGTGACCGGTTTGATATCCGCGCGCGGCTACAACATCGAGTCGCTGTCGGTCGCGCCGACCAATGACCCCACCGTCTCGCGCGTGACTTTGGTGACTACGGGTTCGGATGCGGTGATCGCGCAGATCAACGCACAGCTGCTCAAGCTCGTGGATGTGGTCGCGGTCGAGGACATGACCGGCGGCAACACGCTCGCGCGCGAACTACTGCTGATCAAGCTGCGGCTCGCCGCGCAGCGCGCCGATGCCGCCGACGCACTGGTGAGGCGCACGGGCGGCAGAGTGCTATCGTCCAATCCCTCGATCTACATCGTCGAACTCGCGGGGACGGAGCTCGAGATCGGGGAGTTCATGGAAAGCATCGGCGCTTGCGGAGAAATCATCGAAGTCGTGCGCAGCGGCGTCCTCGGCATCGCAGTCGCGCCGCGCGTTTTGCGCTAAAATTGCCATGAGGATGAAAAAACGCCATGCCTGAACTCGAAGTCACGCCGGAACACGCCGCCGATCCCAACACCCGCCGCGTCGGTATTTTAGTGGGCGTCGTCGGCATCCTATTGTCGGTGGTGACGATCGCTTCGCACCGCGCGCACACGGATGCGGTTATTCACCGCACCGAGGCGAACGATCAATGGAGCTACTACCAAGCGAAGAAGATCCGCGAAAACACCGAAGAGGTCGCGCTCTCGCTCGTGAAGAGCCTGGGCAGCGATCCCGCCAAGGCCGACGCCGTGATGCCGAAGCTGGAGGCCGCCCGCGCCAAGTACGCCGCCGATGCGGAGAAGATACAAGAAGACGCGAAGGCGAAGGACAAGGAGACTGAAAAAGAGGAGCACCGCGCGCTGTTTTTCGACATCGGCGAGGGATTGCTGGAGCTGGGCCTGGTGCTGTGCTCCCTGTATTTTTTGGCGCGCAAGGTGTTCTTTCCGGTCTTCGGCGTGCTCGCCAGTCTCGCCGGCGCGATCCTGGGCGTCCTGGGTTTCATGCTTTGAGAAGCTTTCTGGCCTGGATGGCGCTCGGCGCGTGGGCAAGCGCTGTATTGGCCGCCGAGCCGGCCGCCGTTGCGCGGGTGGAAGCGCGCTCGAACGATCTAATGGCCGTCGGCGTGGTCCACGGCGACAGGATGATCATTCACATCAGCCACTTGGCCGACAATGCGCCCGTGCGCGATGCGGTGGTCACGGTGTTGCTGCGAGGCGCGGCGCACCCGACGACCGCGGAATCCGATGGCAGCTATTCTCTGCAAACCAAGGACCTGGCGCTGTCCGGCGCCGCGGCGCTGGACTTTCAAGTGAACCGGGGAGGGGCCAAGGACAGCCTCAAGGGCACGTTGGATATTCCGGCGCAGCGCGGTCCCCTGGACGACAAAAACAACAACCGTCAGCTCTGGTGGTGGGTGCTGAATTTTTCGGTTTGCGGAGCGGCCGTGTGGATGTTCTCGAGGCGCCGCAAAACCGCGAAGGACCAGGAGTCCTAGCAGCCTAAAAGCTCTGCAACGTCTGCACCAAGAATTGGAATTTCTGGATCCCCGCCGCATTGCTCAAGGGAAACGCGAAATCGACGTGCAGCACGTTGCCCAGACCCGAGCGAGTATTGCCCAGGCGCAGTCCGAAACCGACGTCCTTGAGCAACCCCGGATCACTGTTGCCGACGACGCCGCTGCCCCATGTGCGTCCCACATCGGCGAACACGGCGCCGCCCACTCGCACCAGGCGAAACGGAAACCAATCGGTGAAAACCCGCTGCTCGACCGTCATGAGCGCGCGCGACGTGCCCGATTCGAAGCGCAGCGGATAACCGCGCAAACCATTGTCGCCGCCGAGAAGCAGCTGCATGTCCGGGTCCAGCCGATAGGTCGTGGTTCCGGAGAAAGCCGCGTATAGCAGCCAGTCGTCGCGCCAGCGCCAGTAGTATTTGGCGGCCGCATCGGCGATCAAATTGCGTGCATGTCCCTCCTCCAGGCGCGATGCAAAATCGCCGGTAAGAAATAACTGCTGCTCGTAAGGTAGGTCGAATCCGTGCAGGGCCTTGGCGGCCAGCATGACGGCGTCGCGGTCGGCGCCAAAGGCGCTGCTCGAATAGCCGATCTCGCCGCTGACCTCGGTGCCGAAATACAGATCCTCGGCGCGGCCGATCTGATTCTGGTCGCCGATCTTGCGAAACTCGTCCTGGAGGATGTCGAACCCCGTAAAGGGATAGGACAGGGTCCGATCGGGCGGCAGGGTCTTTGCCGGCAACGTGGTGAGCGGCGCCGGCAAGAACAGGTTGCGGTCATAGCGCATGCCGAAGGTCCAGCGCTTGGTCCAGCCGTCGATCAGGCCTTTTGAAACACCGCCGCTCAATTCATACGAGGTTTCGTTGTCGTTGAATTGGTCTACGATGTTCGCCGAGGTTGTAGCGCGAGATCGTGCGATCGAAGGAGATCGCTGAAATTTTTGCGCTCCACGGGGCATCCAGCGAATAAAAGGGTCGTGCCGCCACTATCGACCGCTGCGACCCGTCGCTCGAATCCGAGTAGGCCAGTGCGGAAGTCCAGCGCGATCCGAGCACGTTGGGATCGGTCCAGGCCACCGTGTCGCTGGTGCGGTCCACGTTGCTCCCGTGGGAGATCTGCAGGGTTTTTCCCCACCCCAGGAAGTTCGAGTCCTGCAAGTTGAATTTAGTTTCGTTGGTTCCCCCGGAGCGGCCGAAGGAAATGCCCGGACTCAAGGTCCAAACGTCTTTGGTGATGACGCGGATATCGACTTTGCCGTCCGCATAATGCACCGGAACGACGCGTGCGTCCCATACGTAGGGCAGCAGCCGCAACGCCCGTTCGGTCTCTGCGAGCTTGCGCGCGAGATATTTGTCGCCGCTCGCAAACAGCAGCTGGGCCCGGATGGTTGCATGCTTGGTGCGCAAATGAAGGCGATCGGCGAGCCGGAACAGGCCGTTTGCTTCACGCGGGTCGCTTTCGTCGAAAATATTGCGGGTGACGATTTCCACCTGCCCGATAACCGCGCCCTCGGCTTCAAGCGTTGCGTCGCTCGGCACGTCGGCGGGACGAGGTTCGTCGATCCGGGTGTGTTCCTTGTCGGTGAGTTTCGCGGCAAAAGCCGCCGGCGCGAATCCTGCCGTCAGGACGGTGAATGCAATCAGGCATCCGCCGCCTGCTAACCTCATTCGGCCAATGGTCTAGAGGGCGGCGTTGTCGCTCTCGCCGGTACGAATGCGCAATACTCGCAGGATGTCGGTAACAAAAATCTTGCCATCGCCCACCTTCCCTGTTTTCGACGCACCGACAATCGCCTCCATCACTTGATCGACCAGTTCATTTTTAACCGCCACTTCGATGCGGGTCTTCGGCACGAAGTCCACCACGTACTCTGCGCCGCGGTACAGCTCGGTGTGTCCGCGCTGCCGCCCGAATCCCTTGACCTCCGTCACGGTCATGCCGGAGACACCGATTTCGGACAGCGCCGCACGCACGTCGTCCAGCTTGAAGGGTTTGATGATCGCGGTAATCAATTTCATTCTAGACTCCGGTCCGGGGCAGTCTGGGTAATACTATTACGATTCCTTCAGGGGTACACGTGATCTCTACAATACACTACGGCATGGCGGCTTCGCGCGCCGCCTGTTGGCGATCCGCGACGAAACTCGATGCCCCGCATCACCTTCGTTGAGCCGGACGGCTTCCGGCACGAGATAGATGCATCGGTCGGCATCACCTTGATGGAGGCCGCAAAACAAAACGGCGTCAAGGGAATTCTTGCGCTGTGCGGCGGCGCCTGCGCCTGCGGGACCTGCCATGTCTATGTCGACGCGGCGTGGCTGCCCAAGCTCGGCGCGCGCGAGGACATGGAAGAGGGCATGCTGGAGAGCGCCTGGCAACCGCGCGACAATAGCCGTTTGAGCTGCCAGATCCATATCACGCCCAGTCTCGACGGACTCGTGGTTAGGGTCCCCGAGCATCAAGGAGATGTATAAGCGATGTTTGGCATGGCAATTCACGGCGGTGCCGGGACCCTGCCGCGGTCCGAGATGAGCGCGGAACAGGAACGCAGGTATCGATCAGCCCTGAGCGAGGCCATCGATGCGGGCTATCTGTTGCTGCAAGGCGGCGGCTCGAGCCTGGATGCGGTCACTCAAGCGGTGGTGTTGCTCGAAGACAATCCCCTGTTCAATGCCGGCCGCGGCTCGGTGTTCACTCTCGACGGACGCAACGAGCTGGACGCCTCGGTCATGGAGGGGCGCACGCTGAATGCCGGCGCGGTATGCGGACTTACGCGCATCCGCAATCCAGTCGAACTCGCCCGCGCGGTAATGGAGAAATCCGCGCACGTGATGCTGGCCGGTGCCGGCGCCGAGGAGTTCGCGCTGAGCCAGGGGTTTGCCTTCGTGCCGCAAAGTTATTTCTTCACCGCGGAGCGTTGGCAGCAGCTGGAGCGAATCCGCAGCGGCGAAATCGGGCTGTCCGGGCACACCATTTCGCATGTCGGCACCGTCGGGGCGGTCGCGCTGGATGGGTTTGGCCATTTGGCCGCGGCAACTTCCACCGGCGGCATGACCGGCAAGCGCTTTCAGCGCGTCGGTGATTCGCCCATCATCGGGGCAGGCACCTATGCCGATGACCGTTCATGCGCGGTGTCGGCCACGGGGCATGGCGAGGTATTCATCCGCGCGGCCGTCGCTCATGATATTTGCGCGCGGATGCGCTTTGGCGGCCGCACCGTGGGCGAGGCGGCGCGCGAGGTGGTTTTCGGGGAACTTCCCGCCCTCGGCGGCGAAGGCGGAGTGATCGCAATCGATGCGCGGGGTGAAGTCGCCATGGAATTCAATTCCGAGGGGATGTTTCGCGCCAGTAGAACAACGGCGGACGCAGAGACTCGCATCGCCATCTATCGTTGAGCCAGCCTCCTAGACGTGATGGCGGCGCTTTTCGAAGCGCCCGGTCCGCATGGTGGCGTATTCGGCCTCCATCACGATCACGCGATTTCTGCCCTCTTCCTTGGCGCAGTACAAGGCCTCGTCGGCAAGTTGGATCAATCCTTCCAGGGTTCGGTTCGCGGCGGGCAATATGAATGCCGCGCCAATGCTGATTGTCAGCCGGCTGGCGACCTTCGACGCCTCGTGCGGAATGTTCAGCTCGGCGATCGAACGCTGTATGCGCGTCAGCACCTCGGCGACGTATTCGCGGCTCGCCTCGTACAGCACGATCGCGAACTCCTCGCCGCCGTAGCGCGCTACGAAGTCCAGCGGCCGCCGCGCGCATTGGCTCAAGGACACCGCAACCGCACGCAAGCACTCATCTCCGGCTTGGTGGCCGTAACGGTCGTTGTAATCCTTGAAGCAATCGACGTCCGCGAGCAGTACGGCGATACGCTCCTCTTCCCGCACCGCTTGCTGCCAGACACGCGCGATGTGCTGATCGAACATGCGGCGGTTCTGAATGCCGGTCAGGCCGTCGCGCGCGACCATTTCGCGCAGCAAGCAGGCCTCCAGGAAGCGCAGCCGGCTGGTCTTCTCGTGCATGTAGGTGACCGAGGCGCAAAATAGGTTCGCGGCGACGATGGCCAGAGCACTGTAGCTGAACTCGCGGCCCGGCAATTCCAGTACCGTGCCGGCGGCAAGGTAGGCCAGCATCACGATGACGTTGGCTGCCACCGCGTGGTAGAAAATCAGCCCGCTCATGAAATAGACGAAGACGATGCTGAGAATCAAACACGGGAGCAACAGCGAGACGCCGCCGCGCGCGGCAGTGATTTGGATGGCTGCCACGCTCAAGCCGAAGACGGTCATGATGACCAGGGTGAGCGGCGCATGAATCCGCTGACGTTGCGGCGAGAAACTGCTCGCGAGCCCGAGCAGCAGAATCGGAATGATGACGGCGATCTGAATGCGGCTGGGGATGCGGTCGAGTTGCGGCCCCAAGACCATGGCGTCCATTGCTTCGAATGCAATGGCGATGAGGATCGCGAGGCACAGGTTCACGCGCGAATGCAGCAGGTTCTCATCGAAATTTCTGCGCCTGAACTCAGCCTCGAGTTCGCCGTCGAAGGTGAGCCACGGAAATCCGGCCCGCAACTGCCGCGCATGCGGCGAGTTGGGTAGATCTTCTGTGAAAAGCCCTGTGGCAGTGCTCATGCGCGTCACGGTACCGGCCCGGCGTCATCGGCTCAATGACGCACGGCGCCTTTTTTGAGCAAGAGGCCGTCGCGGCCGGCGTACATTATGTCAAATAAGGGCTCAATCGGCTAAATAGTGAGCGAGATAGGCGTCGAAATCGGTGCTGTCGGCGGCCTCGACGGCGCGCTGCGCTTCGAGTGAATCGCGCGCCTCGGTCGCGAATTCACTCAAGCGGCTCTCGTTCGGCGGATACAATCCGAGAAAGTAGTCTTTGTGAAGTTTCGACATCCGCAGGGCCAACTGAAAAAACGTCTCGCCCGTTTGGCGCATCTCGGCCATCAAGCGCGCCGAAGGAGTCCGCTCCACATCGTCTATCTTGGCGCTTTGTTGCTCGAGCGCCGATGAATAGGGACGCGCTACCTCGCCATGGTCGAGCATTTCACACAGTCCTTGCATCGAGTCGAGAAGCTCGCGGGCCCAGTCGGTCATGGCGATGCTGCGCCCTTCCCGGCTCAACCGCAGATTCGGCTCCCGGCCGCGTCGCGCCACCAATAGATGATTCGCATCCAGAGCGGATTGCTCGCCCACGCCGATCGGCGCGCTTTCCCGCAGCAAGCATAGAGCCAGAAAAGCCTCCAGGAAGCGCAGTTTGTTTTGGTTCACCCCGACCGGATCGAAGGCGCTTACGTCGAGCGCTCGTACTTCGACGTATTCGACGCCGGCGCGGTGCAGCGCCTTGGTCGGCCGCTCGCCCGAACGTGCGATGCGCTTGGGGCGAATGAAACTGTAGTACTCGTTTTCGATCTGCAAAATGTTGGCGTTGAGCTGCTGGTACACGCCGTTTACCTTGACGCCGAGCTTCTCGTAAGGGGGATAGGGCGTGCCGATCGCCCGGGATAGATCGCGTACGTATTCGGACAAACTATTGACCGATACGCTTAAAGTCGCTTGGTTCTTGTTGCGGTAGCCGATGTCGCTCATGCGCAGCGATGTGCCGTAGGGTTCGTACGCCGTGTCGGCATCGAGCAGCGCCAGCTCATTTTCGCGCCCTGCGAAAAAGCTGTTCGAAACGGCGGGCGAGGTGCCGAACAGGTACAGCACCAACCAACCATACCGGCGGTAATTGCGCAGCACGCCGAAATACCGTTCGGAAATGAAATCCTGGGGCGCCTGCCTGGATTGATGGACCGCCTCCAGGACGCCCCACAATTTCGGACTGAATGAATAATTGAAATGCACGCCCGAAATCGCCTGCATGATGCGCCCGTAGCGCAAACCTAAGCCGTGGCGATAGACCGTCTTCATGCGCCCGACATTCGAGCTGCCGAACTGCGCCAGCGGAATGCTGGCATCACCGTCTATCGCGCAGGGCATGCTGGTCGCCCAAAGCAACTCGTCGTCCAAGTGGCGGTACACGAATTGATGAAGATCGCAGAGATACTGCAACAGCTCCCAGGTCTCGCCGAACGGCGGCGTGACCAATTCGATCAGCGACTCGGAAAAATCCGTCGTGATGTGCTCATTGGTGAGGGGCGCGCCCAATGCTTGCGGATGGCGGGTCTCGGCGATGACGCCGTCCAAGGTCGCGCGCAACGACTCTTTCTCGACGCCCTTGCGGCCGCCGCGCAGTATCGCCCTTTCACCCGAATTAATGAGGCCCGCAAGGCGCTTCTCGAAGCCTCTGTCCACCACGTTGCGCACCATTATTCCCGGTTCATTCTTTACGGCAGTTCGGCGACGACTTCGATCTGTACGAGAAATCCGGGATCCACCAAGCGCTGCACCTGTACCCAGGATGTAGTCGGCAGCCGTTCCTTGTTGTAGAACTCGAAGCGCAGATCCGAGGCTTTCAGCAATGCGTCCATATCGGTCGTGTAAATGGTCTCTTTCACAACTTCGTCGAAGTCGGCGCCGTGCGCTGCAAGGGTGCGGCGTATATTGGAATAGGCGGCGCGCATCTGCCCTGCCATGTCGCCGGGCGAAACCAGCCGGCCGCTCTGATCCGCCGCCACCGAGCCGGAAATATACAGCGTTTTGTCGATCAGCACGGCTTGCGAGTAGCCGAAGTCCTTCTCGTAAGGATTGAGGTGGAACACCCGCTTCACTCGCATCGGCGGCGCTTCAGGCTCGCGCTCGCAGGCGCTCAAGCCGAGAACCGCGCAGCAGACAATCAGTACAGCGCCCCGCGCCGTGCGCCGGCGCTCAGGATTTGCGGTTGGACGCGGCTTCAGCACGGGAACGCAGCGCACGCAGCATCTTGGGCAGGTCTTTGCGCAGCGCCGTCCGCACTATCCAGTTCGGCACCCAGAAGCCCGGCGCCAGGTCGACCATATAGTGCGCAATCGTATAGTCGCCCTCGGCCTGCAGTTCCCAGGAGCCGCGCAGCGTCCGCAGATCCCCGGAAATTCGTTCGATTGACACCTTTGCCGGCGGATCGTAGGTCGCGCGAATCACGTAGGCTACCTTCGGCAGGTACCACGAATAGTTCATGACATGGCGAATTTTTTGCCACGACCGGTCCGGCGCGGTCTCCAGCACGTCGCAAATCTCGAGCCCCGGCACCATCCGCAACGATTCCGGACAGCTCGTGATCAGCGACCACACGGTTTCGCGGCTCGCGTGAATCCTCACGCTGGCGCTGGCGCTGCCGCTCTGTTCGGCCGGGTCCAGCGACACCGAGACGGTGATGTCGTTTCCGGCAGAGGCCTCCACGGCGAAATTCGCGGCGCGGGCCGCGCCGGCCGTCAACAACACTGCAATCACGAATTGGGTGCGCACGAGGAGCCTGTCTGAGTATCCCACCTGATAGGACTCCGAATCGCAAATACTGTTCGCACAAAATCTCCGCCAGACGGTTGTTTTCAGCAAAAGCCTTCATTTCGCCACGTCCATCCAAGCCGTCATTTTTGTCTCGAGAATGTCCAGCGGCATCGCGCCGTCCTGCAGAATCTGAGCGTGAAATTCCCGCAGATCGAAGCGCCCGCCCAAGCGTTGCTGGGCCAGCGCACGCAGGGCGCGAAATTTCATCGCACCCACGCACGCCAACGCCAGCGCCGGTCTCGCCGCGTACCCGTCGATCAGAGATTGGGCGTCGACATCATCGACTCCAAGATGCGTACGAAGATAGTCAAAAGCTTGACCTCTCGTCCAGCCCTTCGCGTGCAGGCCGGTGTCGACCACCCAATCGACCGCGCAGCGCCGCATCTCGGCCGCCGCGTCCAATTTGGCGGATTCCTCGCCATACAGGCCCAAAATGTCGCCGAGCGAGACGGCGTAAAGACCCCAACCTGCGGTGAAGGCGGCCTCGGCGCCGAAGCGGCGGAATCGCGGCAGGTCCGAGCGCTCCTGCTGAAGGGCGATTTGAAAGTGTTCCCCCGGCGAGCCCAACCGCAGAAAAGCTGCTATCGATACCGCTGTCTTGACCCCCATGCCCGTATTCACGAGAAGGATGCCGGCGTCCGGCGGCCCGGGCTGCAGGTACAGCGCAGCGGCGGGACCGGGCAGCCGCTGCACGCCCTGAATGATGAGATCGGAATTCGGAACCCCGGCAAACACCGCGGGCAACGCGGCCCTCACTTGGACCTCCAAGTCCCTGTAGGCGTTGACCAGTCCATCCGCGGCGACCGGCGCGGACTCGCGTGGCGGCGCCGCTCCGAGACGCTCGACTTCGGCCGCCCCCATGCGATTGATCGCGTCGGGCAAAAGCGTGCTGCTGGTCGCTTTCTTCACCAAAAATGCGTACCACTCGCGCCCCAGCGGCAGTTCCGACAATGCCAGACCCGTGCGCGCGCGGGGCAGGTATTCCTTTTGCAAGAAATCATGCAACGCGCGGTTGGCCGGGAGCAATCTCTCGGTAATGGCCCGGGTCAAGTCGCGCGTCAGGCGGGCGCGCTCCGGCTCCTGGATGCTCTCCGGCATGGATCGCAGCGGTGCATAGAACGCGTTGGCGGAGTCATCCGTGCCGAGGCGCTCGAGGATCGGAAGCATGCGCTCGATGACGGAGCGAGGCGAGGTATAGCCGCGGCGTATTCCGGCGCGCATGTTGGCGATGGCTTGCTGCGTCCAACGCACGTAATCGTCGAGGCTCTTCAGCCAGTTCTCGTACTCCAAAGCGCTTGCAGCCGGATGCTGCGCCAATTCGGCCGCGCGGGCCGCGACTTGCTGCGTCATGCCGCCGAACGGATTGATGGGCAGCAACTCCTCGGGGAAGGTAAAGGCCTCGATGCCGATCTCGCGGCGCTCGCGAAAAATGTCGTAGGTCAGCTTCGACGGCGCATCCAGCTTATCGCGCGAAACGCCGAGCAATTCTGCGAGATAGCGGCGCTCGACGCCCAAGGAATCCGCCAACGCCTGCGGCGAAATGACGTCCTCGGTCGGCTTGGCCTCGTCCCAGTAGCGCTCCACTATTCGATTGAGCTGATCGGCCGGCGGCGGCGGCGCTTTTGCCGCCGGCAGGGGGGCGGGCGGGGACCGCGCGCCGCAACCGGCAAGCGCAATAAGCGCAATTCCGCACGCGGCCCTGGAAGAAAATCCGGTCATGCATGGATTATATGCCGGCGGGTAGGTCCATAATTCGTGTACTTACGGCTTTATGGAGGCAGCTATGTTGGTAGGAGCAAGCGCGCGCCGCGTCGCGATCGTCGGCGGCGCGCGTATCCCGTTTGCACGCGGCAACGGCGCCTACGCACAAGCGGGGAATCAAGAGATGTTGATAGCCGCGCTTCGCGGCGTGGTCGAGCGATTTGGTTTGCGGGGTCAGCGCATCGATGACGTCGCAGCCGGCGCCGTAATGAAGCATTCCAGTCAGTGGAATTTGACGCGCGAGTCGGTGCTCGGATGCGGTCTCGCGGCGGAAACGCCGGGACTCGACTTGCAGCGCGCTTGCGGCACCAGCCTGGAGGCGGCGATCTTGTTGGGCAACAAGATCGCGTTGGGGCAAATCGATTGCGCGATTGCCGCAGGGGTCGATACCGTGAGCGACCCGCCGGTGGTTTTTCCTCGAAGTTTCCAGCAACTCTTGCTGCGCAGTTACCGCGGCAAATCCGCAACCGCCAGAGTGAAGCCCTGGTTCGGATTGCGGCCGAGGGATTTGCGGCCGGTATTGCCGGGAGTAACGGAGCCGCGCACCGGTCTATCGATGGGTCAAAGCACGGAACTCATGGTCAAAACCTGGGGCATCACGCGCTTGGAACAAGATCAACTGGCGCTGGAAAGCCACCAAAAAGCCGCCGCCGCGTACGCTCAAGGGTTCTACAAGGACTTGGTCGTCGAATATCTGGGGTTGACCCAGGACAACAACATCCGCAGCGACTCGACCCTGGAAAAACTCGCGAAACTTCAGCCGGCATTCGATTTTTCCGGGGCGGGGACCCTGACCGCGGGAAATTCCACGCCCATGACCGATGGCGCCTCCGCGGTGTTGTTGGCCTCCGAGGCGTGGGCGCGCGAGCGCAATCTTCCCGTTCTGGCCTATTTGAGCTATGGGAAGGTCGCGGCGGTCGATTTCATTGAAAAGAAAGAAGGATTGCTGATGGCCCCCGTCTACGCGGTCCCCCGAATGCTGAAGGATGCGCAATTGAAGCTTCAGGACTTCGACTTCTATGAAATCCACGAGGCCTTTGCCGGACAGGTGCTATGCACTTTGAAGGCCTGGACCGACCCGGCATACTGCCGCGACAAACTTCAGTTGCCCGGTGCTCTGGGCGCGATTGACCGCTCGAAATTGAACGTGAAGGGAGGCAGCCTCGCCATCGGGCATCCGTTCGCGGCAACCGGCGCGCGAATCCTCGCCACGCTGGCGAAAATTCTCGATGAAGCCAAGGGGAAACGGGGATTGATCTCGATCTGCACGGCGGGCGGCATGGGCGTGACCGCCATTCTCGAGCGCTGAGCGAGGGGCACGATGGGACAAAATATTGCATCGGGCTGCGTCACCCTCAAAGACCCGTCGCTGCTGCGCGAGCTGTGCTTCATCGACGGCGGATGGAGCGCTGCCGATAGCGGCGCCACCTTGGATGTGACCAATCCCTCGACCTTGAAAAAGCTGGGATCAATTCCCAACATGGGCGCCGCGGAAACACGGCGCGCGATTGCGGCGGCCGCGGCGGCGCTGCCCGCTTGGAGGGCCCGCACGGCAAAGGAGCGCGCCAACATCCTGCGCCGCTGGTTCGACCTCATGACCGAGAATCAAGCAGACCTTGCGGTTCTGATGACCGCCGAACAAGGCAAGCCGCTGGCCGAGTCGAAAGCGGAAATCCTTTACGCCGCCGCGTTTATCGAATGGTTCGCCGAAGAGGCCAAGCGCTTGTATGGCGACATCATTCCGGGTCATCAAGCCGATAAGCGGATCATGGTGTTGCGCCAGCCGGTCGGCGTGGTCGCTGCCATCACGCCGTGGAACTTTCCGAGCGCGATGATTACGCGCAAGGCCGGCCCGGCGCTGGCAGCCGGCTGCACGCTGGTCTGCAAGCCCGCCACGCAGACCCCTTACTCGGCGCTCGCCTTGGCGGAACTTGCGCACCGCGCGGGCATTCCGGCCGGCGTGTTCAACGTGATCACCGGCAATGCGGCGGCGATCGGCGGGGAAATGACCGGCAACCCATTGGTGAGAAAACTGACGTTCACCGGCTCCACCCAGGTGGGCAAGAAGCTCATGGCGCAGTGCGCCGGCACGCTCAAGAAGCTGTCGCTCGAGTTGGGCGGCAACGCACCCTTTATCGTCTTCGACGACGCCGATTTGGATGCCGCGGTCCAGGGCGCCCTGGCCAGCAAGTACCGCAATACCGGGCAAACTTGCGTGTGCGCGAATCGCCTGTTGGTTCAAGCCGGTATTTACGATGAATTCGCCGAGCGGCTCAAGTCTGCGGTCGCGCAGCTGCGAGTGGGCGATGGGCTGCAGGGCGCCACCGACCAAGGCCCGTTGATCGACGAAAAAGCGGTGGCGAAAGTCGAAGAACACATCGCGGACGCGCTCTCGCTGGGCGCCAAAGTCGCGCTCGGCGGCAAGCGGCACGCGCTCGGCGGGTCGTTCTTTCAACCCACGATTCTCACCGGCGTCACGCCGCGGATGTTGGTCGCTCGCGAGGAAACGTTCGGGCCCGTGGCGCCGTTGTTCGAATTTGCGAGCGAAGCGCAGGCAATCGCGATGGCCAACGACACCGAATTCGGGCTTGCGGCCTATCTTTACACGCGCGACCTGGCGCGCAGCTGGAGAGTCGCCGAAGCCATCGAGTACGGAATCGTCGGATTGAACACCGGCATCATTTCGACCGAAGTGGCGCCCTTCGGCGGCGTCAAGGAGTCAGGCATCGGCCGTGAAGGTTCCAAGTACGGAATCCTCGATTACACCGAGCTCAAGTACATCTGCGTGGGCGGAGTGAGTTAGAGACGCCGTGCTGGGACGCTTCCTGGAATATTCGCTCGCGGCACCCGACGTTCAGGCTTCATTGGACTTCTACATGACTCTCGGTTTCTCTTGCGCGGAGGTTGGCGATGCGTGGCCGCATCCTTATGCCGTGGTCACGGACGGACGAATCCATTTGGGGCTGCATCAAGAACCCATCCCCGCGCCGTCGTTGACCTTCGTAAAACCCGAATTGCTCAAGCACTTGGACGCATTCGAGCAAAAGGGCATCGAGTTCGAGTTTCGTCACCTCGGCAACGATGTTTTCAATGAAGTCGGCTGGCTCGATCCTTCGGGACAGTTGGTGCGTCTGGTCGAAGCGCGCACGTTCTCGCCCAGCAAGCGCCTGGCCAACGACACCTCGCGCTGCGGCTATTTTCTAGAGATCGCCGTGCCGGCGCCCGACCGCAACTTGGCGAAAACGTATTGGGAGGACTTTGGTTTCGTCGGCATGGAGGAGTCCGGCGAACGGCTGCCGCATATCGCCTGTACCAGCGATTTCATCGATCTTGGCCTGTATCATCCGGCAGACCTGCGGCGTGCAACGCTGCGATTCGAAGTCGACGATGTGGGCGGCACGCTGGCGCATCTTGCCGATAATGGCATTGTGCCGAATGGCGAACTGCCCCCGGGACTGCGTTCGGTGCCGGCTGCGATGCTGCTGGCGCCCGAAGGCACGCCGATTCTGCTGACTAATTCGTCAGTACCGTAATCTTGAATTTCAATAACATGACATCCTGCACCTGCAGGGCGCCATGCATCAGGCTGTAGGGAACGAGGCCCAGCGACGTTTGCCGCAGCTGCGTCGATCCCGCCGCAACGAAGCGATGCGCGTCGCCTTGCAGGCTGAGGGGAACCGACAATCGCGAAACGTGTCCCGCAGCGCCGATTTCCACGTCCGCATGCAATTCATTCAAGGTTCCGGCGAGCGCGGTGCTCTGCACCGTGATGTCGGGATATTCGGCTGCATCGAGCACGGCGCCCCCCAGCATATTGCGGCCGGTGCCCGCTCTGGCCTCTGGCGCGATGTCGCCCGCAAAGTCGCCGCCCTCTTCCCGGCGCGACTGCGCATCATCGATCACGAAAGCATCCGCGCGCATGCGCAGCGAAAATGACGACGCCGGCACATCGGCGCCGATTCGCACGCGTCCTGTCACCGCCCGATTGACCATGACGTGGTTATGGCCGAGATTGCGCAGCGGTCCTGCTCGATAGACCAACAGCCTCATTTCGGAGCTGCCGGTATCGATCGCGTATTCGCCCGCGGCCGGCAGCGCTTGCAGGTTCTCTCGGGCCGGCAACCGCGGTGCGAGCGGACGCGGATGCTGGGCGGCGCACGCCGCCGCGCTCAGCACCAGAACAGCGACGGCAATCCTGTTGAACATCTATCGGGGGCTCTTAGGCTTGCTAGACTAGGCGTCAGTTTGCAGCCGGAGACGCGCGATGCCAAATCAACCCCCCCCGACCCGCTACAGTGCGGTCGCGCAAGGATTTCATTGGCTCATCGCGGCGCTCATCGTGGTTCAATTCACGTTGGCATGGTCGGCGGATGATTTGCCGGTTGGCGCGCGAAAGCTCGCATTGTTGGCCCGCCACAAGAGCTTCGGCATGACGATCTTGATGCTGGCGGTGTTGCGGATGCTGTGGCGGCTGTTCAACCGCCCGCCGGAATTGCCGGCGAGCATGACGACGATCGAAAAGCGGCTGGCGCGTGCGACGCACGTTCTTTTGTATGCCCTGCTATTCGTCATGCCCCTGACGGGGTGGCTGATGTCCTCGGCAAAAAACTACTCGGTGAGCTGGTTCGACCAGTTCACGTGGCCCAACCTCATCGCGCCGAATGAACAGGCCTTCAATTTGCTCAAGGCGACGCACGACACATTGAGCTGGCTGCTGTTCGCGGTCGCATTGCTGCACATTCTCGCGGCGCTGAAGCACCACTTCTGGAACAAGGATGATGTACTCAGGCGCATGCTGCCATTCGCGAAATTGGAGAAGCGATCATGAAAAATCCGTGCCTGGCCGGGACGGCCGCCATGTTTTTGGCTGCCGCTGCCGCAGCGGCGGCGAACTACACTTCCGACCCCCAGCAGAGCCGCTTGGAGTTTGCCGGCCTACAGGCGGGTGCCGAGTTCAAAGGCGTGTTTCACAAGTTCAGCGCGAATGTCGACTTTGCGCCGGAGTCTCTCGCGGACTCTCGAATCGAGGTGCAAATCGACTTGAATTCGGTGGATTCGCTCGACAAGGACCGTGATACGACAATCCGCGGCAAGGACCTCTTCGAGGTCGCCCGCTTTCCAACCGCGCACTACGTGACCAAGACCATCGCGAAGACCGCTGCGGGATTCGCAGCGGTCGGCGCGCTGACTTTGCACGGCGTCACCAAGGACGTACCGATCGAGTTTAAGTTTGCGCCGGGTGCCGCCGGCGCCAAACTCACCGGCAGCGCCAAACTCAACCGCTTGGATTTCGGCGTGGGCCAGGGCGACTGGAAGAGCACGGAGACCGTCGGCGACGCCGTGAAGATCAATTTCTCGTTGGTGCTGAAGCCCAAGGGCTGACATGCCGCGCAGCTTTGACGATGTCGCCGAATGCGTTGAAGATACTTTAAGCCGCGTCGGATCCCGCATCGTCCTCGCCTTGCCCTTAGGTGTGGGCAAGCCCAATCCGCTCGCCAATGAGTTTTACCGGCGTGCGCGGCGCGATCCCGCATTGAGGCTGACGATTTTCACCGCCTTGAGCCTGCGCGCTCCGGTATGGCAGGGCGAGCTCGAACGCCGCTTCCTGGAGCCTCTCGTGGCAAGGCTGTTCGGCGCGTGCGTGCCGCTCGACTCTGTGACCGATTTGCACGGCGCGGGCGTGCCTGAGAACGTGCGCATCGTCGAGTTCTTTCTGGACCCCGGCGCCCTGCTCAACGTGGGGCACTCTCAGCGCCACTACGTCAGCAGCAACTACACGCACGTGGCGCGCGACCTGGCCGCCCACGGCGTCAACGTGATTGCCCAACTGGTCGCCAAGCGCAGCATCGAGGGGCGCAGCGAATACAGTCTCGGATCGAATCCGGATGTCACGCTGGATTTGCTCGAACACCTGGCGCCGCGGCGCCGCGCCGGCGCAAACATCGAAGTCATCGGCGAGATCAACCGGCAGATGCCGTTCATGTTCGGACCCGCTGCGGTAGCCGCCGAGACATTCGACGCCCTGCTCGAGCATCCGCGCTACGACTACGACTTGTTCGCCCCGCCCAATCAACGCCTGCATACGGCGGACTACGCCATCGGCCTGTACGGCTCGCGCCTGGTGCGCGATGGCGGCACACTGCAAATCGGCATCGGCGAACTCGGCGAGGCCGTGGTCTATGGACTGCAGTTGCGCCACCAGCAAAACGTCGAGTACCGCGAGATATTGCACGGACTCAGGGCGACCGAACGTTTCGCGGCGGCCCTGGACCTTAACGGCGAGGCGGCGCCGTTCGAGGCCGGTCTCTACGGCTGCACGGAAATGTTCGTCGACGGGTTTCTGGATTTGTACCGCAGCGGAGTGCTGCGGCGGCGCGTCTATGCGGACGTGCGCATCCAAGGGTTGTTGAACGCAGGAGCGGTTGGCGAGCGTATCGATGAAGATTTCCTGGCGGCGCTGGCAAATGGGGGTTTCGAGAGCCCGTTGAGCGCCGCGGACTTCACGGTATTGCAGGAGATCGGCGTGTTCCGGCGCGACTGCCGCTACCGCAATGCTGCACACAGCGGCCGGCCGCCGCGAGCTGCTGGCGCTGTGCGCCGGGCGGCGGTTGTGCGGCGGCACGCTGCTGCATGGCGCCTTTTTCCTGGGACCGCGCGGATTTTACGCGGCGCTGCGCGATTTGCCCGAGGACGAGCGGCGCCAATTTTCGATGTGCGGAGTCTCCTTCGTCAATCAGCTCGAGGGCGCCGATCAAGCGCTGAAAATCGCGCAGCGGCGCCATGGCAGGTTTTTGAATTCCACCATGATGATGACGCTGCTGGGAGCGGCGGTGTCGGACGGTCTGGCCGACGGCCGCGTCGTCAGCGGCGTCGGGGGCCGGTACAACTTTGTGGCGATGGCGCATTCCTTGCCGGACGCGCGGTCGATTCTCACGCTGCGCAGCACGCGCGAGAAGAACCGCGACGTCACCTCGAACATCCTGTGGAACTATGGAAACACCACCATTCCGCGTCATCTGCGCGATATCGTGGTGACGGAATACGGCGTCGCCGATTTGCGCGGCCTGAGCGATCAGGATTCGATCGCGGCCGTGTTGAACATCGCGGATTCGCGCTTTCAGGACGGACTGAAGCGGGAAGCTCAGGCGGCGGGAAAACTGCGCGCGGACTTTCAGATTCCCGAAATGCATCGGAACAATACCCCGCGCGCCTTGGAAGAGCGCTTCATGCTGCCGCGCGCCCGGGGATTGTTTTCCGAATACCCGTTCGGCACGGACCTCACCAATGAGGAAATCGTGCTGGCGAAGGCGCTCGGCAGACTGAAGGAGAGAGCTTCGGATGGTTGGCCGCGTGTCAAGGCCATAGCTGCAGCCGCGGCTTCGCTTGGCACCCCGGGCGGCGTCAGGCCGTATTTGGAGCGCATGTCGCTGAGCGCGCCGAAAACGCGGCAAGAATGGCTCTGGCAACGTCTGCTCGTGCGGGAACTGGCCGATATCGACTAATCCCGTTCCGTCCGGATTGTTTCTCGACGCCCGGGTGAGTAACCTTGCCATCCCGGCCCACCCTGCGGAGCGACTTTATGAAAATCGGCGTCCCCAAAGAGATCAAAATTCATGAGTATCGAGTGGGGCTGGTACCCGCAGGCGTTCGCGAACTCGTCGATGCAGGCCATCAGGTCATCGTGCAAAGCGGCGCTGGCGCAGGCATCGGCTTCGACGATTCGCACTACCAGGCCGCCGGGGCCGCGATCTCCAAGAAAGTCGAGGACATCTTCGGCACGACCGATTTGATCGTGAAAGTCAAGGAGCCGCAGCTGGCCGAGTGCAAGATGTTACGCAGCAACCAAACGCTGTTTACTTATCTGCATTTGGCAGCCGACCGCGAACAAACGATGGCGCTGCTTGCCTCGGGCGCCACCGCCATCGCTTATGAGACGGTAACCGCACCCGACGGCTCGCTGCCGCTGTTGACTCCGATGAGCGAAGTGGCCGGGCGCATGTCGGTCCAGGTCGGCGCCAATTGCCTGCAGAAGGCCAACGGCGGATTCGGCGTACTTCTCGGCGGCGTGCCGGGCGTCGCGCCCGCCAAGGTGGTGGTGCTCGGCGGCGGTGTTTCCGGTACTCATGCGGTGGAAATGGCGGTCGGCTTGCGCGCCGACGTAACCGTCGTGGATCGCTCGGTCAAGCGCTTGCGAGAACTCTCGGCAATTTTCGGCAGCCAGCTCAAGACCGTGTACTCGACCGCGCACGCCATCGAGGAACTGGTGCGGGACGCCGATCTGGTCATCGGCGCGGTGCTGATTGCCGGGGCCGCGGCGCCCAAACTGGTCACGCGCGCCATGGTTAAAACCATGAAACCGGGCGCAGTGCTGGTCGATATCGCGATCGATCAGGGCGGCTGCTTCGAGACCAGTCATCCTACGACCCATGCCGAACCCACCTACGTGCTGGACGGCGTCATCCATTACGCGGTCACCAACATGCCCGGAGCCGTGCCGAGGACTTCGACCTTCGCCCTCACCAATGCGACTCTGCCATATGTGAAGGCGCTCGCCGATGACGGTTGGCGCGCCGCCGTCTCCAAGGACCCCGGCCTGGCCAAGGGTCTGAATGTGCATGCAGGTCAGTTGACGCACGAGGCGGTCGCGAGCGCGCTCGGGCTGGACTACAGAGCGTATCGCGCGGCGTAGCTTTGAAGAAAAAACCGCGGGTACCGAAATTTCGTCGCGCCACGCCCGCGGTGCGCCGCGAAGCGCTGGTCGAAGCCACTTTGCGCTGCCTCAAAAAGTACGGCCACGACGGCGTTTCGGTGCGCCGCATCAGCGCCGCGGCGGGCGTCTCAATCGGCCTGATCAACCACCATTTCCCCAGCAAGTCGGGATTGATCGCGGAGACCTATGAGACCCTCGCGCTTTCATTGCAGGACGAGCTGCGCGCCCGCGCGCGCAATCGCAGTGCATCGCCGCGCGAACGCTTGAGCGATTTTTTCCGCGCATCGTTCGCCCCCGAGCTGCTCGATCCGCAACTGTTCAACGTGTGGGTGGTGTTCTGGAGCATGGTCGCGCACTCCCGCGAGATCCGCGCGGTTCACGACAGAACCTACGGCAAATATCGCGCCATTTTGGAAGGCCTGCTGAGCGAGCTGGCCGAATCCGGCGCGGCGCCCAAATTGAAGCTGCGCGGCGCCGCGATCGCGCTATGCGCGCTGCTCGATGGCCTGTGGGTCGAATTGAGCCTCAGTTCCGAGACATTCAAGCCGCGTGAGGCAATTGGTATCTGCGAGGATTGGGTCAACGCGCTTTGCGCGGGGGCCTTCCCGCGAATTTTGCGGGGAAAGCGCCGCAAAACCTGACCGCTTCTCTTGTTATACTAGCGTTCAACAAGAGATCGAAGACGGTAACCCCCCCTGATGGACGCTCGGCGCCGCGCATTGGAAGAAGACTTCAGTCTGCCCGGATGGATATATCGGGACGCCGACTTCTTGCGCGCTGAAAAACAGCGGATCTTCGCCGCATCCTGGCAAATCATCTGTCATCTCAGCGACATTCCGGCAGCGGGCGATTACCACACGCTCGATTTTCTCGGAGAACCGATTGTCGCGGTGCGCGGCGATCACGGCGTCAAGGCTTTCTTCAACGTCTGCCGCCACCGCGCCTCGAGGCTTCTCGACGGCGCCGCCGGGCATTGCCCGGGGCGCATCGTTTGTCCCTATCACGCCTGGACCTACGATCTCGACGGGGCGCTGGTTGCCGTGCCGCATCGCAAGGAATTTGTCGACTTTGCGGCGCAGCACTACGGGCTGAAGCCGCTCGAGGTCGAGATCTACAAGGGATTCGTATTCGTCCGTTTGCAGCCCGGATTGCCGAGCGTTGCGGAGATGCTGGCGCCTTATGAGAAGGAGCTGGCTTGCTATCGACTCGAGGAACTCAAGCCTCTGGGGCGGGTTACGCTGCGATTGCGTCACGTCAACTGGAAAAACGTGACGGACAATTATTCGGACGCGATGCATATTACGGTCGCACATCCGGGACTGACGCGATTGTTCGGCCAGTCATACGGAGTCGAGGCGCAGCGGTGGGTCGACAAAATGTGGGGTCAGCTTCGCGACGCGCCCTCGGCGCAGCCCTCGGAGCGCATGTATCAAGCCATGCTGCCGCGCGTGGCGCACCTGCCGGAGAACCGGCAGCGCCTATGGACCTATTTCAAGCTGTGGCCGAACGTTGCGTTCGACGTTTATCCCGATCAGGTCGACTTCATGCAAATGATCCCGATCTCGCCCACCGAGACGCTTGGTCGCGAGATCGCTTACGCGCACCCCGACGATAGGCGCGAAATGCGCGCGGCGCGCTATCTGAATTGGCGCATCAATCGCCGCGTCAGCCTGGAAGACAAGGCCTTGATCGAAAGGGTGCAAGCCGGCATGGGCTCGCGCAGCTACGCGCCGGGTCCATTGGGACACAACGAAGTGTCGTTGCGGAGTTTTGCGCGCCGCATGCGCGAAGTCATTCCGGAGAGCAGGCTGGAGCTCCGCCGGAGGCCGGTTGGAGCAGCGCCGGTCGGGATTGGCGGCAGTCCCGTGGCTGAATCGATGCGCGACGTGATCATCGTCGGCGGCGGCCACAATGGGCTGGTTTGCGCCGCGTATCTTGCGGCCGCGGGGCTCGAGGTAACGGTGCTCGAGCGCCGTGCGGTCGTCGGCGGAGCTGCCGTCACCGAAGAATTTCACCCCGGCTTTCGCAACTCCGTGGCGGCCTACACCGTTTCGCTGCTCAATCCGAAAATCATTCGGGACCTGGACCTGCCGGGGCATGGCCTGCGCATCGTCGAACGCAAGCTGGCCAATTTTCTGCCGCTGGACGAGAGCAGCTATCTGAAAGTGGGCGCCGGAGTCACGGAGCGCGAAGTCGCGAAATTCTCCGCGCGCGATGCGCAGCGCTTGAACGCCTATGGCGAACGTCTCGATGTCATCGCCGACGTGCTGCGCGATCTGGTGCTGCAAACGCCGCCGAATGTCACCGCGGGCGGATGGCTTCGAGGCGTTGCCCGAGATGTTGCGCGGGGCGCGCCAGGCGAAACGGATCGCCAGGCTGGATCTACCGATGCGCCGTGAGCTGTTGGATCTATTCGTGAAGTCTGCGGGAGACTATCTCGACTCGTGGTTCGAGAGCGCGCCGATCAAGGCCGCCTATGGCTTCGACGGCGTGGTCGGCAACTATGCGAGTCCCTATGCGGCCGGATCCGCCTATGTGCTGCTGCACCACGTGTTTCGGCGAGGTCAACGGCAAGAAAGGCGCCTGGGGACATGCGATCGGAGGAATGGGCGCCATCACCCAGGCCATGGCAAGAGCGGCGGCGGCGCGCGGCGTGGATATTCGGGTCGCGAGTCCGGTACGAGAAGTTTTGGTCGAAGGCGGACGCGCGGTGGGGGCGGTCACCGAAAAAGGCGAAGCGATTCGCGCACGCAGCGTGGTTTCGAACCTCAATCCGAAATTGCTGTACGGCTCGTTGATCGACTCCAATGTATTGCCGCAGGACTTTCGCGAGCGCATCAAACATTGGCGCTGCGGCTCCGGAACCTTCCGCATGAACGTTGCACTGGCGGAATTGCCGGACTTCAAGGCATTGCCCGGCCGCGCCGCCGCCGACCATCACACCGCGGGCATCATCATGGCGCCGAGTCTCGCTTACATGGACCAGGCGTACCTGGACGCCAAGGCCGGCGGATGGTCGAAACAGCCCATCGTGGAAATGCTGATTCCTTCCACGCTCGATGACAGCCTCGCGCCCCCGGGGCAACATGTCGCCAGCCTTTTCTGCCAGCATGTCGCTCCGGTCCTGCCGGACGATGCGTCATGGGATACGCACCGCGAGGAGGTCGCGGACGTGATGATCGATTTGGTCAACTCGCACGCGCCGAACTTCAGGGCGGCGGTGTTGGGACGGCAGATCATGAGCCCTCTGGATCTGGAACGCACCTTCGGCCTCGTCGGCGGCGATATTTTCCATGGCGCCTTGAGTTTGGATCAGCTGTTTTCTGCCCGTCCGATGCTCGGACACGGCGACTATCGCGGTCCTCTGAAGGGCCTGTACATGTGCGGCTCGGGCACGCATCCCGGCGGCGGTGTCACCGGGGCGCCGGGCCACAATGCGGCGCGGGAAATCATCGCCGATTTTCGACGCGGCCGCCTGAAACAGGCCTAGCGCCGGCGACGGTGTTGCGCGCACCCGCGGCTGCGGCGTGCCCGCTATTTCTTGGTCGGATCCGGATAGGCGAATGGATCGGTCACCGCCGGTTGTGTGGGCAGCGTCTTGCGCGGCAGCGGCGTGTCGCTGTTGGCCGCGGCCATGAGAACCGTCGCGAGCACGACCGAGGCCTGCCGCAAATCGAGCGGACGCAGATGATCGAAGGTATCGAGGTCGGTGTGATGCACACGGGTCTCATAATCCAAGGGATCCTGGATGAATTGGAACGCCGGCAGTCCGAGGCGGCTCAAAAATACGTGGTCCGTCCCTCCGGTCGGCTCGGCCACGACCGTGCTCGCGCCCATGCTGGCAAAAGGCGACAACCATTCGCGCAGGATCGGCACCGCGGCGAAATTGCCCTCCGCGTAAATGCCGCGAATCTTTCCCGAGCCATTGTCGATATTGAAATAGGCCGCCAAATCGGCGAAACCCGGCAGCGTCTGCACTGGGTACAGATCGCCGAGAAAGTACGGCGGCAAATCGGCCTCGGCCGGATCGGTGGGCTGCGGCCGGTGCGCGAGATACTTCTCCACATACGCCTCCGATCCCAGCAATCCTTGTTCCTCGCCGGCCCACAGCGCAAAGCGAATGGTGCGTTTCGGATGAATGCCGAGGCTGGCGAGAATGCGGGCCGCTTCCATGACCACCGCGCTGCCGGCGCCATTGTCGGCCGCGCCGTCGCCGGCAACCCAGCTATCCAAATGCGCGCCGGCCATGACATAGCCGGCATGCGGGTCATCGCCGGGGATGTCGGCCAAAGTGTTGTAGGCGTTGTGATCCGCATCTTCGAAATGGACCCGGCTGTCGATTTCCAAGCGGACTTCGCCGCGTTTCGCGAGACGCGTCAGTTTCCGGTAATCTTCCGCCGCGAGTTCGAGACCCGGAAGCTTTGCCGTCTTGCCCACGCGATAGCCGTAGCCTTCGCCGTGCACCAGCCGGCCTTCGGTGCGCGACATCTGCACCAGCGCCACCGCGCCTTCCTGCGCCAGAAACGCGTCCAAATTCGGTCTGAAGCGGAAGCGCTCGATGCGCTTCTTGCGCAATTGCGGGTCGAAAGTCGGCTGCTCGTATTTGTCCAGCTTGGCGATTTCGGCGTCGGTCAGACGCTGGAAGGGGGCCTCGCCGTCGTCCTTGGGCGGCGCAGGCCAGCTGATCAACACGATTTTGCCGGCCAATTTTCCCTTCCACTGCGCGAAATCGCTCTCATTGGCCATGGGCGCAACGATGATGGGCGCGCTCAAAACCCCGTTTGTCGCGGGAGTCCACGCCAGAGGGATTGCGCGCAGCTCCAAGGCTCTGGGCGCGGTCATGCGCGCGTGCGAGGACTCGATCCACCACCCTCGTCCAAAATCGAAGCCTTCGGATCTGACATCCTTCAAACCCCAACTCTTGAACTTCTCCTGGGTCCATTTCTCCGCTTTGCGCATGGCGGGTGAGTTGGTCATGCGGCCGCCGATTTCATCGGCCAGGTAGGCGGCGGTATCGACGACCTCGCTATGGTTGAATCCAGCGTCGGCAATCCGGTTGATCGTGAGGGACTCAGCGGTTACGGCAGCCTTGGCCGGCGCCGCGGCGGCGGCCAGCGACGAGGCGCTCAAAAACATACACACGCATGGCACGGCAAGCTTCATTGACTTGAGACTCCCCTCGCAATTTTTGAAACCCTTCAATCATTTTCCCAATTGAAACGCCAGACGGCGATCAGCGCAAACAGCCCCGACCATCCCACCAATATCGCGGTGGGCGCAATGGCGTCCTTCAACGGCAGACCGCGCCAGGTCATGGCATCGAGCCCATCCACGGCCCAGCGGGTCGGCACGAACTCGGTCACGTGCTGCAACCATTCAGGGAACAGAAACGCCGGCACCCACGCGCCGCCGAGCATCACCAGAATCAGCACGGAAAACATGGCCACGCCGCGCGTCGCGCCCACCGAGCGGCCGAGCGCCGCAATCATGAGGCCGGTGGTGGCCGCCAGCAGCGCAAAAGCGCACGCGACCATCGCAAATCCAGGCACGCTGCCGGCGATACGCACATCGAACACCACGCGCGCCACCAGGTATACGACCGCCAGAATCATGATCGCGATCAGCGTGGTGGCCGCCACGCGGCTGCCGAGCAGCACGGCACGGGACAAAGGCGCCGCGCGCAAGCGGCGCCACATGCCTTCTTGACGCATCAGCAGCAGCGTAATGCCGGCGTCGATGCCCATGAACAGAATGAATTGAATGCTCATGCCGGCGAAGGCGTGGGCGTAGGAGTTGTATCGAGGCCCGGTCGTGACCGCGACATTGTCGACATTGAAGGGAATGGGCTTGGCGTTGCCGATGAAGTTCGGCCGCGACAGCCGTTGCATCACATGCTGGGACAACAATCCCGCGACCATCGGCCGAACCATGGGTTGCGATGGATCATAGAGCAGCTTGACCTCCGGCATCGGGCCGCTGCCCACCAGCGCGCCGGTCGCCGCGGCCTCGAAATTCGCTGGAAACACGATGGCGGCCCGCAGCTTGCCGCTGCGCACCAGCTTGAGCGCCTGGTCCTCCGGGAGCTCTTGAATTTCGAGAGATGCGTCCTGGTTCAAGCTGTCCAGCACCGCTTTGGTCAGCGCGCTGCGATCCAAATCGGCGACGCCGATTTTCATGCGCGAGACCGGATTGCCGCCCGAGCCGGCGCCGCCGAACAGAAAGCCGAAGAACGCCGCGACCACGATCGGCGTCAGCACACTGACAACCAAGGCACGCCGGTCGCGTAAGAATATCGCGATGTCCTTGCGCACCAGGGCGCGAAATGCGGTGCGGGTCGGGCTCATGTGTCGCGCAAGGTGCGCCCGGTCAACGCCAGAAAGACATCCTCGAGATTGGCGCGCCGGCTGGTCAATTCCTGGCAACTGAAACCGCGGACGGCCAGCCGTTCGAGTACCCGCGGCGCGGCGGTGCCAAGATCCTTGGCGCCGACGGAAACTTCGGTTCCCGCAATATCGACTTGGATGACTCCGGGAAGATCCCTGATCTCGGCCAGCGCGGCCGCGTCGGGCGGCGTGTCATAGAGCAAGGTCAGCTTGTTTCCCAGGTGCGCACCCGCCAACAGCCGGCTCAGCGTATCGTCCGCAAGAACGCGCCCGTGATCCACGATGACGATGCGATCGCACAGCCGCTCCACCTCTTCCATGTAATGGGTGGTGTAGACCACCGTTCGCCCTTGAGCGGCCAGCACCTCGATGGTCTCGAAAATGGCATTGCGGCTTTGCGGATCAACACCCACCGTAGGTTCATCCAGCAATAATATTTGCGGCTCGTGCAGCAACGCGCAGGCGATGTTCAAGCGGCGCCGCATGCCGCCGCTGAAGGTGTTCGGCGGGTCGCGGGCGCGGTCGGAGAGGCTGGTCATTTCAAGCACGGCCGCAATTCTTGCGCGAAGAGGCGGTCCCGACAGGCCGTACAGACCGCCGAAAAATTCCAGGTTCATGCGGGCCGGCAGCTCTTCGAGCAGGGTAATCTCCTGCGTCACCAGCCCCAACTTGCGCTTGGTCGGGTCCGCGCCGGTTCCCAGGGTCGCCGCGTCGATCGAGACCTTTCCCGAATCCGGCCGGATGAGTCCGGCGAGCATGCCGATGGTGGTTGACTTGCCGGCGCCGTTCGGTCCGAGCAGCCCGAGGATCTTACCGGGCTCGGCGGCGAAGGATACCTCCGCCACAGCCGTGATCGCGCCGAATTTCTTTTGCAGCCGGTCGGCGATCAGATCCATCGGCCGAATACTGCCAGCAGAGCGCGCCGAGCGCCATACTTGGGAGCGGCCGCGGCATCCCCGTGGCCGCGACCGGGTTCCTAGATTTCCAAGCCCTGCGATTTCAAATATTCGTCATAGGTGCCGCGGAAATCGGCAATCTTGCCTCCGGGGCGCATTTCGATGATGCGCGTCGCGAGGCCGCCCACGAATTCACGGTCGTGCGAGACGAAAATCAGCGTGCCGGCGTAATGCTCCAACCCGATCTGCAGCGACTCGATGGTTTCCATGTCCATGTGATTGGTGGGCTCGTCCATCAGAAGCACATTGGGCTTGGTGAGGATTAGTTTGCCGTAAATCATCCGGCCCTTTTCGCCGCCCGACAGAACCTTCACGGATTTCTTGGTCTCTTCACCGGAAAACAACAGCCTTCCCAATGTGGCGCGAACGATTTGGTCGTCGTCCGCCTTGCCGGTGTACTGGGACATCCAGCCGAACAGGTCGATCTTGTCCTCGAACTCGGCCTGCGGATCCTGCGGCATGTAGCCGGGCTGGGCATTCTCAACCCAGACGATCCGGCCGCTGGAGGGCCGAAGTTCTCCCGCGAGACAGCGCATGAGCGTCGTCTTGCCCGCGCCATTGGGACCGATGATGGCGATGCGCTCGCCCGCTTCGACGTTGAAACTCAAGTCAGCGAGCACCTTTTCGCCGCTTCCCGGATAGGCGAAGCTCACTTTCTCAACCGTTACCGCCGAGCGGTACAGTTTCTTGCCCTGCTCGAAGCGGATGTAGGGATTCTGTCGCGACGAGGGCTTGATTTCTTCGATCTTGATTTTTTCCAGCGCCCGTTTGCGGGAAGTGGCCTGACGCGCTTTGGACGCATTGGCCGAAAAGCGCCGCACGAACTCCTGCAGGTCCGAAATGCGGTCCTTCGCCTTGGCGTTAGCCGCCTCGACCCGAGCTCGCGCCTGCACCGAGGCCAGCATGAAATCATCGTAGTTGCCCGGATAAATCTTCAACTGCTGGAAGTCCAAGTCCGCAATATGCGTGCACACTTGGTTCAAGAAGTGACGATCGTGGCTGATGATCACCATCGTGGCGTTGTAATTGTTGAGCGCGCCCTCGAGCCAGCGAATGGAATTGATGTCCAGGTTGTTGGTCGGCTCATCCAGCAGCAGCACGTCCGGATTGGAGAACAAGGCCTGCGCGAGCAATACGCGCAGCTTCAGGCCCGGCGGCACTTCACGCATCGGGCCGTTATGCCGCGCCTCATGGATGCCGGCGTCGGTGAGGATGCTGCCGGCCCGCGCCTCAGCGTCATAGCCGCCGTATTCGGCGAACACCCCCTCGAGTTCCGCCGCCCGCATGTAATCCGCGTCGGTGGCCTTGGGGTCGGCGTAGATCCGATCGCGCTCCTGCATGGCAGCCCACAGCTCCGCATGACCGCGCATGACCACGTCGAGCACGCGCTCATCCTCGTAACCGAATTGGTTCTGATTCAACTTGCCGAGCCGCATTCCCACCTGCAGCATCACGTCGCCGGCGCTTGCCTCGAGATCGCCGCCCAGCACTTTCATGAGCGTGGACTTGCCCGAACCGTTCGCGCCGATCAGGCCGTACCGATTGCCGTCGGAAAACTTGACCGTTACCTGCTCGAAGAGCGGCTTAGCGCCGAATTGCACGGCGACATTGGATGTGGAAAGCATATTGTCCGATCACATTCAAAGAAAAGCGGCCGCGGCAGCCGCGATTGCCCAACAAAGCTCGACTAGATGGAGTGCCGTGTCATTCGCGTGAGGCCCGCGAGGCGTCTATGTTCGCCCTTCCCGGCGCACGTATTTTAGCGGAACCGGCGCCTTAAGTCCTTAGTTTTTCGGTCAAGCGATTATCCGGCAAACCGGGCGCCAGTGCGCGATATTGGAGGTTCGGACGATGAGTGAGAACGCTCGTGTCGAGTAAGGGGGTAGTCTATGAAACGGGAAGCATGGCTAATTGCGATCGGCTTGGCGGGAACCGTGCTCGGCGTGTGCGCGGCGGCATGGGCGATCGCCGCGGCGGCCGCGCCCAAGATTGAATTCTTTTCGGCTGCGCGGCTCAAGGCCATGGTCGAGCACCCGATCGAGGGAATTGCGGCCAATCGATTTCTAAGCGGGCCTGGTTCCAACGTCTTTGTCATCCGCCGGGAAAAGACCGGCGAAACAGAGGTTCACATGGAATTCAACGACATTTACGTCGTCGAGAGCGGCCATGCGAAAATCACCGTCGGCGGCCACGTTAGCGGCAATCATGAAGCGTCGCCCACCGAATGGCTCGGCGGCGATATCTCCGGGGGAACCGATTATTCGCTGGCCGCCGGCGATGTGCTGTTCATTCCCGCCGGCGCGCCGCACAAGACTTTCGTATCGCCCAACGGCTCCCTCACCTACGTGTTGGTGAAGACGCCGAAATAAGCGAAGAATTATTTCTTGCGCCGCGCCGGACGCGCCTTTGGCTTGGCGCGCTTGGCGCGCTTGGCGAACTTGGCGAACTTGGCGAACTTGGCGGACTTGGCGGACTTGGCGGGCTTGGCGGGCTTGGCGCGCTGGGTCGCAAACCGGTCTTTGCGCACCGCCGTCTTGCGCGCCGCGGCTTGGCGTTTCGCAGGCTTTGCGGCCCGTTTGGCTCGTGCGGCCTTACGTTTCGCGGCTTTTTCAACTCTTCGTGTGGAAGCCGTCTTGGCGGCTTTCTTCGCGGCCTTCTTCGGCGCTTTTTTCACCTGCGCGGCCGGACCGGAATCCATGCCGCGCAACTGATCGATGATGGCAGGGTTCTCCAGTGTGGACATATCCTGGGTGATTTCCTCGCCGCGAGCCACCGCCCGCAGCAGGCGGCGCATGATTTTGCCGGAACGCGTTTTTGGCAGGTTGTCGGTGAGGCGGATTTCATCGGGCTTGGCGATAGGGCTCAGCTGATCGCCGACCCAGCCGCGAAGCTCATCGATCAAGAGTTTCGCGGCCGCGCCTTGCGGCCTCGACACATTGAGCACCACGTAGGCAAATGCCGACTCACCTTTGATCTCGTGCGGTTTGCTGACCACTGCGGCCTCCGCCACCTTGGGATGCGCGACCAACGCCGACTCGATTTCCATGGTGCCGAGCCGGTGGCCCGCGATGTTGAGAACATCGTCGATGCGTCCCATGATCCAGTAATAGCCGTCCTTGTCGCGGCGCGCCGAATCGCCGGCGACGTAGTAGCGATTCTTGAATTTCTCCCAATACGTCTTGATGTAGCGGTCGTTGTCCCCCCAGATCGTGCGCAGCATCGATGGCCATGGCCGCTTGATCACCAGGTATCCGCCCGCATCCGGCGTCTTCACGGGACGGCCGTCCTCATCGACAATGTCCGCGAAGATTCCCGGCAGCGGCTTGGTGCAGGAGCCGGGTTTGGTGGCGGTCACGCCGGGAATCGGCGCCATCATGGCGGCGCCGGTTTCGGTCTGCCACCAGGTATCGACGATGGGGCAGCGCTCCGCGCCGATCACCCGGTGATACCACATCCATGCCTCGGGATTGATGGGCTCGCCGACACTGCCGAGCACCCGCAGTTTTCCCAATTCGTATTTGCCGGGCACGGCATCGCCCAACTTCATGAGCGCGCGGATCGCCGTGGGCGCGGTGTAGAAAATGCTGACGCCATGCGTCTGGCACATTTTCCAAAAGCGGCCGCCGTCGGGAAAAGTTGGGGCGCCTTCGTACATGAACACGGTGGCGCCCGCCGCCAACGGCCCATACACCACGTAGGTGTGGCCGGTCACCCAGCCGACATCGGCCGTGCACCAGTAGACGTCGTCGTCCTTGAGATCGAAGGCCCATTTCGTCGTCAGCTTGGCGTTGAGCAAATAGCCGCCGCTGCAGTGTTGAATCCCTTTGGGCTTTCCCGTGGACCCGGAGGTATACAACAGGAATAAAGGATGCTCGGCATCGACCCACTCCGGATCGCAACTCAGGGACTTGCCCGAAATCGCATCGTGCCACCACACATCGCGGCCGGCGTGCATCGCGCAAGCCGTGCCGGTGCGCCGATAGACGATCACCCGTTGCACGGACTCGCAGCCGTCGGACAGCGCTTTGTCGACCGCGGCTTTGAGTTCCACCGCATGGCCGCCGCGCCACCCGGCATCGGCGGTAATGACGAGCTTCGCGCCGGCGTCTTCGATGCGATCTTTCACCGCGTTCGCCGAAAATCCGCCGAATACCACCGAATGCACGGCGCCGATGCGCGCGCAGGCCTGCATGGAGACAATGGCCTCGGGGATCAACGGCATGTAGATGACCACGCGATCGCCGCGGCCGATGCCAAGGGCCTTGAGCGCATTGGCGAACTGACACACCTCTTGATGCAGTTGCCGATAGGTCAGCTTGCGCACATCGCCGGGCTCGCCTTCGAAAATGACGGCGACCTTGTCGGCCCTGCGCGCCAAATGCACATCCAGGCAATTGTGCGACACATTCAGTTGGCCGTCGGTGAACCAACGGAAATTGGGGGCCCGCGAGTCATCCAGCGGCACGCTAAAGGGTTTTTGCCAGTCGATTTCAGCGTGGGCCAAATCCGCCCAGAAGCCGACGTAGTCGCTTGCCGCCTTGTCGTACATGCTCTGCAGTTCGGCGGCCTTGAGCGTGGCGTGCTCCGCAAACGCTTTGGCGGGCGGAAATATGCGCTCCTCGTTCAGGACCGATTGGATATCTTTCTGCGCCATGATCACTCTCCCGTCTTTAAGCGGCGATGGCGATGCGGCGCACCTGCTGCCGCAAAATATTGCCGAAGCCGTGCGCGTCGAAAAACGCATCGAGGCCGCCGCGATCCTGCGGTCTCGGCTTCAGGTCGTCGAGCGTCGCCTCGATCGGCATGTCGCATACGATGCCGGTCAAACGTCGGGCAAGGTAGGCGGCGTCCTTGTGAGCCCGTAGTTTAGCAGCGACTGCGGCGGCGCCGCGCAGTTTCAAAAGCGGAATTCGATGAAGATTTGCATACAATTCATCGAGGGAACCGAAGACGCCGAAGAGTTCCGCGGCGGTCTTCCTGCCGACGCCCGGCACGCCCGGGATGTTGTCGACGCTATCCCCGGTCAGCGCCAAAAAGTCGGCGATGAGCTCGGGTGCGACTCCGAAGCGCGGACCGATATCGCGGTACTGATAGCGCGTATTGCCGCTGTAGTCCCAAAAAATGTCGCCGTCGCGTATCAATTGGGACAGATCCTTGTCGCGCGTCACCAGAACGTTGCACAGGCCCGCGGCGCGCGAGCGCGCCGCCAGGGTTCCGATGATATCGTCGGCTTCGTATTCCGCGCTCGCGAACTCGGCCAGTCCCATATGCCGGCAAAACTCGCGGCAGAGCGCGAATTGCCGCTCCAACGCGGCGGGCGGCGCTTCGCGGTTGGCCTTGTACGCCGGATAAATGGCGTTGCGGAATGAGGTCACGCCGCGCGGGCTCAAGTCGAAGGCGACGCCGATGCGTTCCGGCCGCACCCTCTCGAGAAGATCGGCAAGAAAGCGCGCGAAGCCGTACAGGGCATGCGTGGCGTTGCCGTCGGCATCCACCATATCGGGCGGCATGGAATGGTGGGCGCGAAAGATGAAATAACTGGCGTCGATGTAGTACACCACGCCGGACCGCGGCACCGGAATGCCCGCGATCGCGCTCACATCGGCCAGCGTTGCATGCGCTCGTGCAGCGGGCTGGAACGCGGGAAATGCGCCACCAAATAATCCATCTGGTCCGCGAGTACGCGCCGGCCTTTCAAGAAAATGTATTCGGCATACGTGGGCGTGAAAGGCACGGCCAGGAGCTGCATGCCCGCTTGCTCCGGCGTGCGGGATGCTTTGGCATTGTTGCAGCGGCGGCACGCCGAAACCACGTTGCTCCACGTATCCTGGCCGCCGCGGCTGAAAGGCGTCACATGATCCCGCGACAGCAGGCTATATGTAAAGCGCGCGCCGCAGTACAGGCACAAGTAGGCATCGCGGCGGAACAGCGTTTGATTATTGAGCGGCGGCGTGTACCCCGCGCCGCGCAGGTTGCCCGGATTGCCGGTCACGCCGAGCGTGGCAATGATCGAGTTGACATCCACGATGGTGCGCAGTCCGGTCCGCGCGCAGGTGCCTCCGTACAGGCGGTATAGCTGCGTTCCGCAGGTGTAGGCCACCTGTTCGGTGTGATACAGGCGCGCGGCTTCACGGTAGTCGACCCATTCCAACGGCATACCGGAAACATCGGTGCGCAGTATTTGCTGGGACAAGGGATGGGTGTGCGAAACCACCGCAATCTCGTCCCGCCAATCCAGCAATTGAAGCCTGTGTTGCTCGCTCACGTTCATAACGCACCAAAGATAGTCGAGTCTTATGCCATAATTCAACGTTTCGCGCTAAGTTCCGCCTTGGGAGAGTTTTGCATGTCCGTCGTCGTCGGTGTCCTCAGGGAAACCGCTGCCAAAGAAACCCGCGTCGCCCTGGTTCCGGAAATCGCCGCCAAACTGAAAGCCCTGGGCGTTCGAGTGCTGATCGAACGCGGCGCGGGGGCGGCGGCGCATTTTCCCGATGCGCTGTATGCGGATGCCGAATTCAGCGATGCCTCCACGATTCTGGCCTCCGCCGACGTTATCTTGAAAGTGCAGCCGCCCTCCTTGACGGAAGTCGCAGCGCTCAAAAAAGGCGCGGTCATCATCGGCTTCATGCAGGCCTATGCCCGCCCGGATCTGGTCCGCGCGCTCAATGAGCGCGGCATCACCAGCTTTGCGATGGAGTTGGTGCCGCGCATCTCGCGCGCGCAATCGATGGACGCGCTGTCGTCGCAGGCCTCGGTGGCCGGCTATAAGGCGGCCCTGATCGCGGCAAATACGCTGGAAAGATTTCTGCCGATGCTGACCACCGCCGCGGGCACGATCCGGCCTGCCGCTGTTTTGGTGATCGGCGCGGGCGTCGCCGGGCTGCAGGCTATAGCTACCGCAAAGCGCTTGGGCGCCGTGGTCGAAGCGTATGACGTACGCAGCGCCACCAAGGATCAGATCAAATCGCTGGGCGCGAAGTTCATCGAGACCGGCGTTTCGGCGGAAGGGTCGGGCGGCTATGCGCGCGAACTCACGGCCGAGGAAAAGGCCAAGCAGCAAGAAGTTTTGGACGCGCGCATCGCCGCAAGCGACGCGGTGATCAGCACGGCGTCGGTCCCGGGACGGGCCGCGCCGCGCATCATTTCCCAGGCGGCCGTCGCGCGCATGAAGGCGGGCTCGGTCATCGTCGATATCGCCGCGGAGCAAGGCGGCAATTGCGAATTGACCAAGGCCGGCGAAACCGTCCTGCAGGGCGGGGTCAAAATCCTCGGCCCCGTGAATCTGCCCGCCTCGCTGCCGTACCACGCCAGCGAAATGTATTCGCGCAACCTATTCAATTTTCTCAAGCCGGCGCTGCCCAAGGGCGAACTGGCGATCGATTGGAACGACGAAGTGTTTGCGGGCGCCGTGCTCACCCACGCCGGGCAAATCAAGCACGAAATCACGCGCGCGGCGCTCGAGGGGCAAAAGACATGATCGACGGCGTCATAGCGCTCTATATTTTCATGCTGGCGGCCTTCACCGGCTACGAGGTCATCTCGCGGGTGCCGGTTATCCTGCATACGCCGCTCATGTCGGGATCGAATTTCGTGCATGGGATCGTCCTGGTCGGCGCGATGGTCGCGTTGGCGGCGGCCGACACGACCTTGATGCGCATTATCGGCTTCATCGGCGTGTTGCTGGCCGCCGGAAACGCCGTCGGCGGCTATGTCGTCACGGAACGCATGCTGAAAATGTTCGTGCTGGCCGGCAAGAAGAAAGGACCCTAAAGGATGCCTTCCGCTTCGACCATTCAAACCCTCACGCAGCTTTCGTATCTCATCGCGGCCGCCTTGTTCATTCTGGGCCTGAAGCGCATGAGTTCGCCCGTCACCGCCGTCAGCGGTGTTCGTTGGGCGGGCGTCGGCATGCTGCTGGCCACCATTGTGACGCTGGCGTTCATGGGCGCATCCTCGCTCAATTTGATGCTGGTCATCATCGCCATCGCGATCGGTACCGTCATCGCATGGGTCAGCGGCAAGCGCGTGGCCATGACCGACATGCCGCAAATGATCGCCCTCTACAACGGCATGGGCGGCGGCGCCGCGGCGGCGATCGCCGCGGTGGAGCTGTACGGCGGCAACGAGCACAACCTGGTGCATTTGACCATGGCCGCGGTCGGCGGCTTCATCGGCGCGGTCTCCTTCAGCGGCAGCCTGATCGCATTCGCCAAGCTGCAGGGCTTGATCACCAAATCGGTGCGCTTCAGCGGCCAAAAATTCGTCAATTTGGCCATTTTGCTCATCACCGTCGGGTTCGGCTTCATGATCGTGAGCGGGACCGGGGCTGAGTCCGGACTTCCGTTCGTCTCCTTGTTCTTCGTGTTTGCGCTGCTACTGGGCGTCGCAATGACTCTGCCCATCGGCGGCGCAGACATGCCGGTCGTGATCTCGCTGTACAACGCGCTCACCGGGCTGGCGGTGGGCTTCGAAGGCTTCGTGCTCGACAACGCGGCGATGATCATCGCCGGCACCGTGGTCGGCGCGGCCGGCACGCTGCTCACCCAACTCATGGCGAAAGCGATGAACCGCTCGCTCGGCAATGTGCTGTTCTCGAATTTCGGCGAGAGCTCCGCCGCCGGCGGCGCCGGCGTCACCGGCACGCAGAAGGCGATCGAGGCATCCGATGCCGGCGTCATGATGGCGTATTCGCAAAAGATCATCATCGTGCCCGGATATGGACTGGCCGTGGCGCAGGCCCAGCACAAAGTGTGGGAACTGACGCAATTGCTGATCGACCACGGCGTGAAGGTGCGTTTCGCGATTCATCCGGTTGCGGGCCGCATGCCGGGCCATATGAATGTGCTGCTCGCGGAAGCGGGCGTACCCTACGATTTGATTTCGGATTTGGACGAGATCAACGCGGAGTTCGAAACCGCGGACGTGGCGCTCATCATCGGCGCCAATGACGTGGTGAATCCGGATGCGCGCGCCAACAAGAGCAGCCCGATTTACGGCATGCCGATCTTGAACGCCGACAAGGCGAAGAATGTCATCGTGATCAAGCGCGGCCAAGGCCAGGGATTCTCGGGCATCGACAATGCATTGTTCGGGCTCGATCAAACCCGGATGCTGTATGGCGATGCGCAGGCGGCCGTCAGCCAGCTGATCCAAGCGGTCAAGGCCGCAGGCTGATCTCGAAGCGATCTTCAGCGCGCCAATGCGATGGAATCACGGCCGCATGATCCTGCAGCCTGATCATCTCGGCGCTCAAAGTGTTCCCCTGCAGTTTGAAGCGCACGTAATGATAATTCGGAAAATCCCGATTTTGATATAGGTCCGCCGGCGAACGGTCGACTTCGTAAGGCGTCGCGCCGCCGCCGCCGGAAACCAGATACGTGATCCCGTCCTGCGCGAGCCTCTCATAGTTGTGTATGTGGCCCGCGCTGACCACGAAACGCGCCTTGCTGCGCGGCGCCGCCGTCTTAAGATACGCTGCGAGCGCTTGTTCGTTCGGGCGTGGATTATGGTCTACGAGGTTGACCGTCTGCAGGTCCGCTACCGGCGGATGATGCATGACGATGAGCACCACGCGAACCTTGGGATCGAGCGCGCTCACCTGATCCTCCAGCCACTTGCGTTGCGCACTGCCGGGCAGCAGCGAGACATCGCTGTCCAAGGCGATGCCGAGCACCTTGCTGCCGACGGCAACCGAGTACCAGCGCAGTCCGTGCAATTCGGGAAAGGCGCTCCACCACAGATCCAGGCAGCTCGCTTCGGAGCAGCCCGACAGTTCATGGTTGCCGAGGGCCGGATAGACCCGCAAATGCCCGCCGCGCCAGGCCCGAGTCTCGGCGCGGTACACCTCATAGTCGGCGGCCATGCCGCGAAACGTCAGGTCGCCGTTGATGAACACGGCTGCCGGATTCTCCGCCGCAATCCTCGCCGCCAATGCGCGACGCACGGCGGCCGAACTGACTCCGGTTTCAGCGGCCGCCGTGAAGCGCGTGTCCCCGTAGGCGATGAGAACCAACGGGGTGGACAGCGCGGAGTCGGGAATCCGGAAGGTGGTTGCAGCCAGCGCACGCCCGGCCAAAAGGACAGTCAGGTACAAAACCACGCGCAAACAAGTTCGCATTGCGCGATGCTACGGCCCCGGAGGCCGACAAACCATGAAATTGTTGATTGCTATGTTGCTGTGCATTCCCGCCATCGCGTGCGCCTCGGGGACGGCTGCGGACGAAAACGCACGCTGGCAGCACTACGCGCGGCAGGTCCACATCATTCGCGACAACTGGGGCATCGCGCACGTTTACGGCAAATCCGACGCCGACGCCGTGTTCGGCATGATCTATGCGCAGGCGGAAGACGACTTCAGTCGGATCGAACGAAACTATCTGATCAGCCTGGGCCGCTTGGCGCAAGCGGAAGGCGACTCCGCCGTCTACAGCGACCTGCGCGCACGCTTGTTCATCGACGACCGGCGGCTGCAACAGCAATATCGCACGGCGCCTGCGTGGCTCAAATCGCTGATGGACGCCTGGTCGGACGGCCTGAATTACTTCCTTTCGAAGCATCCGAACGCTTCACGCCAAAGTCATCCGGCATTTCGAGCCTTGGATGGCATTGTCGTTCACCGAGGGCAGCATCGGCGGCGACATTGAAACCATCGACTTGAAGCAGCTGGAAAGATTTTATGGGCAATCCGCGCCGCCGCCCGCGGCGCGTTCGAGCCCGCCATCGGCTCCTATCGCGCAAGAGTCGCCGGGCGGCTCGAATGGATTTGCCATTGCGCCAAAATTGACGGCGTCCGGACACGCGATGCTCTGGATCAATCCGCACACGTCGTACTATTTTCGATCGGAACTGCAGATGGTCAGCGAACAGGGCCTCGATGTGTACGGCGCCGTCACTTGGGGACAGTTCTTCGTCTACCAGGGCTTCAATCCGCACAACGGCTGGATGCACACTTCATACGGCGGCGATGCCATCGATGAATACGCCGAAGATCTGGTCAGGCAATCCGGCGGCCTGTACTACCGATACGGAACCGGTCTTAAGAAACTGCGCGCGAGCCAAGTCGTCATTTCCGTCAAGGGCGCTGCGAGCCGCTCCTTTACGGTGTATCGCAGTCATCATGGGCCGATCATTCGCGCCGAAAATGGCAAATGGATCGCCATCAGGTTGCTGCAGGCGCCGGTGCGGGCGTTGTCGCAGTCCTATCTGCGCACGAAAACCACCGACTATGCGTCCTTCCGCAAGACCCAGGATATGCGCACCGACACGTCCAATAACACGGTGTATGCGGACGGCAATGGAACGATCGGCTACTTCCACGGAAATTTCATTCCCAAGCGCGATAGCTCGTTCGATTTCACGCATCCGGTCGACGGCAGCAATCCGGCGACGGAATGGCAAGGTCCGCATGCCGTCTCTGACACCATTATCCTGCTGAATCCGAGCAATGGCTGGCTCTTCAACAGCAACAATTGGCCGTTCACGGCGGCCGGCGAGCAAAGTCCAAAACGCGAAAACTATCCGCGCTACATGTGGACCAAGGGAGAAAATCCGCGCGGCCCCCACGCCATTGAAGTCTTGAGCCGACTGCGCGGCGCAACTTTGGACAGCCTGATCGCGGCCGGCTACGACGGCCATCTGACCGCGTTCGATGTTCTGCTGCCGCCGCTCATCGCCGCCTTCGACGCCTTGCCGAGCGCCGACCCGCGGCGTGCTGAGTTGCAGCAGGCGGTCGACACCTTGCGCGCCTGGGACCGGCGCACCTCCGCCGATTCGGTCGCGACGGCGGTTGCCATTTTCTGGGGCCAGGGTTTGATCGAGCGCAACGGCGCGGCGGCGCGCGACGCCGATGAGCCGGCTTACGACTATCTGGTCGACAAATTGAGCGACGCGCAGCGCATGGACGGCTTGAGCGCCGCGCTCGCCAAATTGCAACGAGATTTCGGGCGCTGGCAGATCGCGTGGGGCGAGATCAACCGCTTCCAGCGCTTGACCGACGACATCGTGCAGCCTTTTGACGACGCGAAACCCAGCCTGCCGGTGGGTTTCGCCCCCTCGCAGTGGGGTGCGCTGGCCTCGTTCGACTCGTCGAAGCCCCGCAAAACCAAGAAGATCTACGGCTCGGTCGGCAACAGCTTCGTGGCGGCGGTGGAATTCGGCCCAACCGTTCATGCCAAGGCCATCATGAGCGGCGGGGAGAGCGGCGATCCGGCATCTGCGCATTTCACCGATCAAGCCTTGATGTTCAGTCAGGGCCGCTTCCGCGATGTGCTTTTTTATCCGCAGGAGGTCCGCGCGCATGCGGAGCGCAGTTATCAGCCCTGATAGAAGCCGAACCGACCGATGTCACACGCTGGCCGCTCGACCGATGTCGGCCATTCGAGACTCGTCGTCACGCTAGCGCGGCACGTGATGCGGCGGCGGTGCGCGCATGCCCGGCGCGGCGCGCATTCCCTGCACCGCGCGATGCCGTTGCTCCGGCGTCATTTGACGCCATTGCTGGCGCAATTGCTGGCGCCTTTCCGGCGGCATCTGGCGGAAGCGGTTGAATGATTCGCGTACTTCGCGCTGCCGTTCAGGGGGCAGTGCCTTGAACTCCTGCCAGCGCTGACGCAGCAACTGCCGTTGCTCGGGCGGCATGGCGCGCCACTGACTGAATCGTTGCTGGGCGCCCGCACGCTGTTGCGGCGTCATGGATATCCAGCGTTGGCTGCCCTTCGCAAGCGCCTGCTGCCGCTCCGCGGGCAGGTTGTTCCATTTGCCCTGATAACTTTGCAGCACTCTTTGTTGCTCCGGGGAGAGCGACTCCCAAGCGCGCGGACTGGCGGGCGCCGGGGCCGCTGCCGCGGGAGGCGCGGACGCAGGAGTCTGCGCGAAGCCGGTGGCAACGCTTAACGCGAGGCTTGCGCAAAGAGCCAAATACCTGATCATTTCTTTGCATCCTGCGGCGCAGTTGCGGGAGGAGGATCACTCCCTCGCGGCGGCGCCTTCTTCAAAAACTCCCACCAAGCAGCATCACCGACATCATCGGAGCCCAAAAACTCGAGCAAACTCTCATCGGGCGTCGCGGGCGCTTTGGCCGCTGAGGCGGGCGATGGCGGAGCCGGCGGCGCCGGCGGCGTTGGAGTTGCAGGCGGCGGCGTAGCGCTCGCCGTCGCGCACAATAGTCCGAACAGCAGCCAGCTCCTTCCGAAGCCCACGAAAGTCAACCTACGCAGCCGGTCCCGAATTCGCGGCCTTGTCCGCAAAATCATAAAATTCGATGTCGTTTTGCAGCATTTCCATTGCATCAGCCGAACCTTCGTCCGAAGACGCGACGAGGTCAAGGTCTTCGAGATTCGACGGAGCATTGGCCAGAGTCGCCGCCTGATGCCCGGCCGGCGAACCGATCCACAGGCCCAGGCCCAAAATGGCCGCGGCGGTCACGCCGGCGGCGGGCGCCCACATCTTCCAACCGGACCACCCAATTCGGCGCCTGCCGTGGGCGGCGTCCAGTGCGGTGTTACGAGCTTTGGTCAGCCGCGAGCGGATTCGCATATCCAATCCGTCGACACTGTCCTGAAACAGCGCGCGGCTATGCGCCTCGAATGCATCGTTGTCGTGTTCGCTCATCACCAAACCTCGCCTAACTGCTCGCGCAAGGCATGCACCGCGCGCGAATAATGCGTCTTCACGCTGCCTTCCGAGCAAGCCATGGCGCTCGCCGTCTCGGCAACGTCCATTCCTTCGAAATTGCGCAGCATGAAAGCTTCGCGCTGCCGCGCCGGCAATGTCCGCAGCGATTCTTCCAATCGCTGCATCGCCTGTCCTTGCATCAGTTTCTCTGGAATGGTGGGCGCGCAATCCGCGACGTTTTCCAGAGGATCCTGCGCTACATTGTCCGGATCCTCCTTGGGGCCCGGCAACCACGTCATGATCCGTTTGCGCACCGTCCTGCGCCGCTGCAGGTCCCGTATGCCGTTCTCCAGAATCCGATAAAACAGCGGCCGCCATTCCGCGCTGGGGCGGGAAGCGTAGCTGCGAGTGAGCTTGAGCATGGCGTCCTGCACGACATCGAGCGCATCATCCGCATCGCGCAACGCGATCTGCGCCATGCGAAATGCTCGACGTTCGATTTCGGCCAAGAATTTCTCGAGTTCTCTCGTGTACTCCAGAACCGCTCCCTCCGGCGCTGGAGCGGGATTATCCCAGACCATCCAAGCTGTATTGAGCGTATCAAAGCGAGCCATGCGCATCATCTCCGTTCAAGGTATAAACGCAAAGCCTGAGGGTTGGTTGACGCCGCGAACGGCGCAAGATCAGCGACTTACGCACATCGTATGTGACTCCCGTTGCAACATTTTCGATCGTTACCTCGGCGCGAGATCCAGTGGGAGCCGTAATCCATTGAATTTAATAGAATCTCTTCGATTTAGGGTGTTTTGCCGCCAATTTGACAGGACCCGAAACGGAACGGGCACTTAGGGTGAATGACCCCTGGTTCTCAACAGAGTTATCCACACCTATTGTGGACAAAAGATCCATGATCTTGCAGGTCGCGCTCGACACGCCGCTGCGCCGCGTTTTCGATTACCTGCCGCCGGCGCGATCATCTACGGAAGCGGCGCCGCGGCTCGGCGTGCGTGTCTCGGTGCCCTTTGGACGTCAACGCCTGCTCGGCATTTTGGTCGGCGTGGTTTCAAAATCCACCCTTCCCTTGAGCAAACTCAAGTCCGCGCACGAGATCTTGGACGAACAGCCGGTTTTCGATTCTGTCACTTTTGAATTGCTGCGTTGGGCCGCCGACTACTATCACCATCCGATTGGGGAGGTCTATGCCGCCGCATTACCGGCGTCCTTGCGCGGAGGCCAGCCGGCCGCGGTCAGTTATGAGCGCTTCAGTCTCACCTCTCGAGGGAGTGAGGAACTTCACCGGCCAAGTTCCAAGCGCGCACCGCAACAGCGCGCCTTGCTCGCTTGGCTTGCGGCGCGCGGCCACGCATCGGCCGATGAAGTCGGCGAGAGCTTCCCGCCCAAGCTGCTCAAGAGCTTGGCGGCGCGCGGCTGGATCGTGGCGCACCGCTCCGCCGCGCCGCCCTCCGATGCGCCGGATGCCTCGATTCCCATCGAGTCGCACGGCGAACTCGCGCTCACCGGTGCGCAAGCGCAGGCTGTGGCAACCATTCTCGCCGCATTTCCCAGCTTCAGCGCGCACCTGCTCTACGGGGTGACCGGCAGCGGCAAAACCGAGGTATACCTGCGGGTCATCGCCGCAGCCATCGCAGCCGGCGGCCAGGCGCTGGTCCTCGTGCCGGAAATCGCGCTGACGCCCCAGCTGGTCGAGCGCTTTTGCCGCCGTTTCAGCGGCGGCATCGCGGTGCTGCACTCGGCCCTCACGGATCGCGAGCGCCGCGATGCCTGGCGCGCGGCGCACGGCGGCCATGCGCGCATTGTCATCGGCACCCGCTCGGCGGTATTTACGTCGCTGCCGCGGCTGGCCCTCATCGTCGTCGACGAAGAGCACGATGCCTCGTACAAGCAGCACGAAGGTTTTCGATATTCGGCGCGCGACCTCGCCGTCATGCGCGCGCGCAGCGCCGACATTCCGGTCATTTTGGGTTCCGCCACGCCATCGCTCGAGACCCTGGAGAATGCCGCGAGCGGTCGCTACGTCAAACATCTGTTGCCGCAGCGCCCCGGCGCCGCGCAAGCGCCGCGGATGTCGCTCATCGATCTGCGGCGGCACGCCGCCGAGCAAGGAATCTCCACACCCGCCCTGCAGGCCATCGACAAGCACCTCGAAGCCGGCGGACAAGTCATCGTATTCTTGAATCGCCGCGGCTATGCGCCGAGCTTGTTTTGCAATTCCTGCGGCTGGGTCGCTCCCTGCGGGCACTGCGATGCGCGTATGACTTTGCATCGGCGCGCGCGGCAACTTCGCTGCCATCACTGCGGCGCCCAAGCGCCCGTGCCGGCAATTTGCGGCAACTGCGGACAGGCACTGCTGCCCGTGGGGCAAGGCACAGAGCGCGTCGAGGAGACCCTGGCGCGGCTGTTCCCCGACGCACCGTTGGCACGGCTGGATCGCGACAGCGCGTCAGCCAGAGGTTCCATTCAAACCGTGCTCGGGCGGGTGCACAGCGGCGAGGCGCGCATCCTGGTGGGTACGCAAATGCTCACCAAGGGCCACCACTTTCCCGACGTCACCCTGGTGGTGATCTTGGACGCCGATCAGGGGCTGTTTGCCAGCGACTTTCGCGCCACCGAGCGGCTCGCACAGACCATCACCCAGGTCGCGGGCAGGGCCGGCCGCGAGGCACGCGCCGGAGAAGTGATCATCCAAACGCAGTTTCCCGAGCATCCGCTCTTGCTCCGCCTCATCGGCGAAGGCTACGAAAGCTTCGCCCTGAGCGCGCTGCAAGAACGCCGCGAGGCCGGTTGGCCGCCTTTCTCGCGACTCGCGCTGCTGCGCGCCGAAGCGCGCGACAGCGCCGCGCTCGACTCCTTCTTGCGCGCCGCGGCCGGTGAAGGCCATCGAGTCGCCGACGGTGACTTGAAAATTCTTGGGCCCGCGGCGGCCTTGATCGCCCGCCGGGCCGATCATTTCCGCGCTCATTTGTTGATCGAAACGACGCTGCGGTCCGCTTTGCAGCGCTTCCTCGCCCGCTGGCTGCCAAAAATCGAGGAATTGCCGCACCCGGCGGGCGTGCGCTGGTCGATCGACGTCGATCCGTTGGAAGTCGATTGAGCGCTTTGCGGTAAACTGCGCAGCCTTTGCACCCAACGGATCGCCTTTTTGAAAACTCTGATCGAAGACCTGCTCAAGCACGCCTTGGCTGAGCTGCCGGAAGAGCTGGTGCCCCGCGGCGCCCGCGCGGGCGGCATCGAAGTCGAAGCCACCCGCGATGCGCAGCACGGCGACTTCGCCAGCAACCTTGCCATGCGCTTGGGGAAAGCCACGCGGCAAAATCCCCGTAAAGTGGCCGAAGCGTTGCTCGCGGCGCTGCCCGCGAACGACGCCATCGCCAAAGTCGAAATGGCGGGGGCCGGATTCCTCAATTTCTTCTTGAAAAATACCGCCTATCATCGGGAAATCGGCAAGGTCTTGCAGGATGGCCCCGCCTACGGCCGCTCCAAACTGGGCGCGGGACGCCGCGTGCAAGTTGAATTCGTATCGGCGAATCCCACCGGGCCTTTGCATGTCGCGCATGGCCGGCACGCTGCCTTCGGCGCATCGCTCAGCAACCTCCTCGAGGCGGCGGGCTACGACGTCCAACGCGAGTACTACATCAACGATGCCGGCCGGCAAATGGATATTTTGGCGGTCAGCGCCTGGCTGCGCTATCTGGAGCATTGCGGCGAAAAATTCACCTTTCCCGCCAACGCCTACGTCGGCGACTATTTGGCGGCGGTCGGCGCGCGGCTGTTCGGCGCGGTCGGCAGAAGTCTCGCGCATTCCGCCGCCGAGGTCTTCGGCGGCCTGCCGCCGGACGAACCGCAAGGCGGCGACAAGGACGCCTTCATCGACGCGCTCATCGCCCGCGCGCGCGCACTGATCGGCGATGCCGCATACGAGACGGTGCTGCGTACCGCGCTCGACGGTATCGTCGGAGATATCCGCGAGGATCTGGCCGAATTCGGCGTCACCTTCGACTGTTGGTTTTCCGAACGATCATTGAGCGAAAGCGGCGCCATCGACCGTTCGATCGAGACCTTGAAGAAATCGGGACACGCCTATGTCAAGGACGGCGCGCTCTGGTTCAAGAGCACTGATTTCGGCGACGAGAAGGACCGCGTCATGGTTCGCGACAACGGCTTCAAGACCTACTTCGCCTCCGACATCGCCTACGTGCTCAACAAGCTCGAGCGCGGCTTCGAGCACCTCATCTATGTCTGGGGAGCCGATCATCACGGCTACATCGCGCGGCTGCGCGCCGTCCTGATCGCGCTCGGCGGTCCCCCCGAGCGTTTCGAAGTGCTGTTGATGCAGATCGTCTCGCTGTTTCGCGGCGGCGAGAAAGCCAAGATGTCGAAGCGCTCGGGCGACTACGTCACGCTGCGGGATCTACGCAGGGAAGTGGGCAACGATGCCGCGCGGCTTTTCTACGTGATGCGCAGCCACGACCAGCATTTGGATTTCGACATGGAGCTGGCGAAGTCGCGCTCCAACGAAAATCCGGTGTACTACATTCAATATGCGCATGCGCGCGTCTGCAGCGTCATGCGGCAATTGCAGGAACGCGGGCTCGGGCACGATGTTGCGCATGGCATGGCCTGTCTCGTCAGGCTCGAAGAGCCGCAAGAACTGCAATTGATCAAGCGCATCTGCGCCTATCCTGAAATCATCAAGCAATGCGCGGCGCAGCGCGCGCCGCATTCCTTGGTGCACTATTTGCGCGACCTCGCGAATGATTTTCACACCTACTACAGCGCGCACCAATTCATCGTCGCGGATGGCGCCGAGCGCGATGCGCGGCTCAATTTGGCGCTCGCGGCCCAAATCGTGATCCGCAACGGCCTGCAGCTGCTGGGCGTGTCCGCGCCCGACACCATGTAAGAGTCATGGCACGCGACTTCAAACCGAGGCACCATAAACCGCGCGGCTTCTCCGGCTGGCTGGGACTCAGCCTCGGCCTGGGGTTGGGACTGGCGGTGGCCGCGCTGATCTATTTGAAGGATCATCGGCTCGACGCGCCCGAGGTCCACGCCGGCAAAGCGGCCAAGAAACGGCCGCACGGCAACGAGGCGCCCGAAGCAGGCGATGCGGTTGCGGACGACTCGAAATCGTACGCATTCTACGAAATGTTGCCGAAATTCGAAGTGGTGGTGCCCGAGAAGGACAAGGACGTCAGGCCGGACATCAAATCCGTGCCGGAGACGCGCAGCGGCACGTATGTGCTGCAAGTCGGCTCGTACAAGAATTTTGCCGACGCCGACCGCGTGCGCGCCAAGCTGGCGCTGCTCGGGATCGAATCCAACGTGCAAAAAGTCACGGTGGACAACGACACCTGGCACCGCATCCGCATCGGCCCGATTTCCAAACTGGATGACTTGAACCGCATGCGCCAGACCCTGCACAAAGCCGACGTCGATGTGCTGGTGATCCGAGTCGGCGATTAGCGTCGGACACGCCCGCGTCCGCCGCTAACCTGCCAACCTCGCGAAGGCCTTGGCGATTTGCATCCAGGCGGCGGTGGCTGCAATCGGCGCCGTGAGCAGCTGTTGCGCAAGCAGCGCGATGCCGCCGTAGAGGTAGACCGGGTGAGGCCGGCCAAGCACGCGCCAGTCGCGAATCACGGCGGCGACCAGAAACAAATCGGCCGCCAATCCCGGCGGCGTCGCCACGAAGGCAGGCGGCGGCCCGGCGAGACCCGGCGGCGCGAAAAAGGTGAGGAACAGACGCGCTATGGCGGGGGTCATCATGCCGATCATCAGCAACGTCATCAGCCGTTTGTGTGTTTCCGGCTGCCGTACCTTGACGATGGCCAGCGTGAAAAATATCGCCATCAGCGGCCAGGCGGTCAGCGTGACGGCGGCGAAACGCAGCGCCGCGTCGCCGTAGCCGAGTGCCGCGTTTCTCGCCAGCACCGCCTCTTGCGCCACCAGGATCGAGCACATCAAGGCGGTGAACAGCGAAATCCCGGCCAATCCCCAGGCGCGATGCTGGAGCGTGCGTCCCGAGGCAACCAACGCCGTCTGCGCGAAGTAGAAACAGGTCCACGTGAAGAGCAACGCGCCATGAATGTGGATGATGGGCTCTGCATGGAAAGCCCCGGAGGCAACTTTCGCCCAATAGGTGGGGACGAACCCGCCGAACGCGACCGCCAAAAAGCCGCCTGCCATCCAGACATAGAAGTGTCGGCTCTCGGATCGCGGGGCTGATGCGGTGGCGATGGCTTCCATTTTTTTCTCCCTTTTGCTGATTTTTTCGATTTTTGGCGCTAATCCTCGCCTAATTGGCGAAAATCGACGCCTAATGCGCGCAATTTACGGTACAGGTGAGTTCGTTCCATCCCGACCCGCTTCGCCAATTGCCCGACTTTTCCGTTGCAAAGCAGCAACTGCTGCTGGAGATAGGCTCGCTCGAATTGCTCGCGCGCCTCACGCAGCGGCAGCGCCAAAAGGTCCTGCTTCACCAGCGGCTCATCGACGGCCATCTTGACGGCCAGCTCGCGTTCTATCTCCTCGAGCCGAATCTCTTCGCCCGCTCCCAAGATCAGCACGCGCTGCACCAAGTTCTTGAGTTCACCGACATTTCCCGGCCAGGGATAATTGCGCAGCCGGTTCTGCGCGGCGACGCTGAAGCGGCGCAGCGGCAGGTGCTGTTCGTCGACCAGCCGGTCGACGTAGTAGCGCAATAAATCAGGGACATCTTCGGCGTAGTCGCGCAGCGGCGGCACACGCAAGGTAATCACGCTCAGGTGCGACAAAAGGTCGCGGCGAAACGGCTCCGCCGCGGACTGTCCCTCGAATCCTTCCTGAGCCGAGCTGATCCAGCGCACATTGAGATTCAGGCGCTGGCGGCCGCCGACCCGGGTATAGCCGTTTTGTTCGATGGCGCCGAGCAGCGCGCGCTGCGCATTGGCGTTCAAATCCTCGAGGCCGCTGATGTAGAGCGAACCCGCCGTGGCCTGATCGAAGGCGCCCGGTTCGACCTTGCCGTCGCGCTCGCCGCCGAACAGCGCTGCGGCGGGGTCTTGCCCGAGACTGGCCGCCACTACCGTAAAGAAGGGCTTGGCGGCGCGCGCGCTCAGGGAATGCAGATAGCGCGCGTAGGCCTCGCGGCCCGATCCGAGCTCGCCGACGAACAGTACCGGAGAGGAGCTGGAAGCCGCCTGTTGCACCTGATCCCGAAGCATCTGAGTGATTTTGGACTTGCCGATCGGCACCGCCAACGCCGAACCCTGTGTGCGCGCCGAGAGGCGTTTGCGCCTTCCCGCATCGAGCGCGCGCTCGACGGTGCGCAGCAGTTTGGTCAGCGACAGCGGCTTTTCCACGAAGTCGAATGCCCCGAGCCGCGTGGCCTCGACGGCCGTCTCGACGGTTCCATGACCCGACATCATGACGACCGGACAATCGTAGCCATCGGTCGCCGACCATTCGCGCAGCAGCGTGATGCCGTCCGTATCGGGCATCCAGATGTCCAACAACACCAAATCGGGAACCTGGAGCGCGCGCGATGAACGCGCCTGACTTGCATCGGCCGCAATCTCAACCTCGTAGCCCTCCTCGGAGAGAATTTCTTTCAGCAATCCGCGGATATCCGCCTCATCGTCCACCACCAATATTCTTGAAGCGGTCATACGCGTTCTCTCCTGTGTTCACCTGTGCGCGGCTTGACGGAGGCCGCGGAGCGCGCGCCGTCGGCCAATGGCAATACAATTCGCACACGGGCGCCGCCCGAGCGCAGATTATCCGCCTCAATGCGCCCGCCGTGCTCTTCGACGATTTTCTTGACAATCGCCAGTCCCAACCCGGTGCCCTTCGGCTTGCTGGTGACATAGGGATCGAACACGGTGCCGATCAAATCGCGCTGAAAACCCGGACCGTTGTCGGTCACCACGATTGCGACGGAAGCCCCATGCTTTTGAGCTTCGTCGAGAATCTGCGTTTCAATCTCGATCCGCGCGCCGGCCTTGCCCTCGAGCGCCTCCAGGGAATTCGTGACCAGATTGTTCAAGATCTGCCGGATTCGCATCCGGTCCGCGGAAATCGCCGGCAGTTGCGGGCTCAACAGCAGTTTCATTTCGGCGCTGCTGTCCTGCACGCGGTACAGGTCCACCACTTCGGTGATCAACTGGTTGAGATCGAAGCGCGAGAAATTCATGTCGGGCGCGCGCGCGTACTCGCTGAATGCGTTGACCATCTGCTTCATCGCGTCGACTTGCGCCACGATGGTGGTGGTTGCGCGCTCGAGGATTTGGGCATCCTGCTCGTTCATGCTGCCGAGGAACTTGCGCCGCATCCGCTCGGCGGATAGCTGGATGGGCGTGAGCGGATTCTTGATCTCGTGCGCCAAACGCCGCGCGACCTCGCCCCAGGCCGCGTCGCGCTGCGCTTGCAGCAGCGTGGTGATGTCGTCGAACACCAGCACCACGCCCGCGGCGCCGCCGGCGTCGTTGGGCAGCGCCGTGCATGCGCACATCAAAACGTGCTTGCCGGACTCCGATAGCAGCTCGATCTGTTCGCGCCAATCGAGCTGCTCCGGCTGCAGCCGCTGCTTGATGGCGCTCAGGAATTGCGTGAACAGCGCGTTGTCAGCGATCGACTCGTCGAAGGGCTTGCCGATGGCGGCCTCGAGGTCCACGCCCAAAATGGCGCTTGCGGCCTGATTCGCGGTGCGTACTTTCAGATCCGCTTCGAGCGAGACCACTCCGGTCGACAAGCGCGCGAGAATCACCGCCAATCCCGCCCGCTCGGCCTCGACCGCCTGCTGGCTGCGGCGCGTTTCTTCGCGCGCTCTGCCGAGGCGCTTGGTCATGTCGTTGAAAGAGGTCACCAGGAATCCCAGCTCGTCGCGTCCCGGCAGCGGCAGCCGCGTGTCGTAGTTGCCCTTCGCGACCGCGCGGGTGCCGGCGATCAAATCCTGCACCGGCTGCACCAAGCGTTGTGCGGCGAAAAATGCGCCGTACACCGCGGCGATCAGCGACATCAATACGACGAAACTCAGAATCAGCACGAAGGCGAATTTGAGCGGCTGGCGATTTTGCACCAGGGAAGCGTAAGAGGTGTAGGAGCGCTGCACGGTGTCCGCCAATTGGCTGAGCTGCAGCGGCACGGGATACAGCGCGATCAACACGCGCGGTCCCTGACTGTTGTCTTCGATCGGCGCAGCGGCACGGATCAGGTAGCCGCCGATCGAGTCCGTGTCCAAGCTCACGTATGGCCGGCCGCGGCGCAATTGCAGCATCATCTCGTCGGTCGCGGGGACCGGCAAGGCATCCATCGGACGATCGGAGCTGGTTGCGATGATGCGCGCCTGCGCCCCGACGACGGTGAATTCGATCGCGGTGCTGTCTTCGCGCTGGCGATCGAGCGTGGCTGCCAATTGAAAATTCGACAGGCCTATCAAAGAGCGCGCGACCACCTGCGTGTGCTGCAGGAATTCGCGCACGCGTACGTCGAGCGCCGCGTGCGACAACTCGCGTGTGTCGCTCAAACCCTGGCTGACCCCTTTCTCGAACCAGCTGTCGATGCCGCGGTTCAAAAACTGCAGCGCGAAATAATAGACCACCAGAATGGGCGCCACCGCCAGCGCGCTGAAAATCGCCACCGTGCGCCCTTTCAAGCGGGAACCGGGCACATGGCGCCGGTAGTCGAGCACCAGCCGCGCGAGCTTGCCGAACAGCAGGGCGAACAGCGTGAGCATGCCGGAGATGTTGATCAGCAATATCCACGGCAGCCACCTGGCGAACTTTTCCGAGTTCTGCACCGCCGAAGCGAGCATGAACAGCGCCGCCAGCCACAGCGCGACGCCGATGCAGACCAAGACCGTGGAGCCGTATTTGCGGATCATGGCTGGAACGTCCACGCGTACCAATCGGACTCTCGATGCCAATCGCTGACCCAGAACATCAGCAGGCGCAGCGTGAACGGTACGGTGCCGAAATCGATCTTCGCCTTGACGCGTCCTTCGTAGCGGCGATCCGCGGCGATCAGCGCCTTGTCCAACGCCGGCAAGCTGTGAACTTCCGAAAGGTGCGCGATCGCTTCGTCGAGGGTGCCCAAGGATTCCTGCTGGCCGCTGTTCTCGTTGCGCAGAATGTAGCGCGCGCTCACCGCGTTGTACTGCAGGCGATAGCGCTGCGTCAGTTCGGCGACCCGCGAATTCGGCAGCAATTGACGCACGCGCTCGATGTCCAGATCGACTTCCAGCGTGAGCGGCACGCCCTCCACCAAGCCGCGCCGCACCGCATCGCCGATCGGCAGGTCGATGCGTGCATTCAGATGATAGACCCCGTCTTTCAATTCGAGATCCGCCGAGCGGACCTCGAAGCGGCCCGCCAGACCTTCGGCGCGCAGCGGCGCAGCGAGGCTCAACGCCGCGAATGCCGCGCCCGCGACGCACAGGAGTCGAAATAGGTTTCGCGAATTTAAGCGGGCCGCATTCATGTCTTGGTCAAGGCAGCATAATAGAAGCCGTCGGCACCCGCCTCACCCGGGAGAATTTGCCGGCCGTACTCATCGGCCTCGCCGAAGCCGGGCCAGCCGTGCCAGTCTTCCGCCGGAACAATTGCCGCGCCCGGCGTACTCGCCAAGAATGCTGCGATGACGCCGTGATTTTCGCTGCGGGTGACCGTACAGGTGACATACACCAAGCGGCCCCCCGGCGCGAGCAGATGCCATGCGGAGTGCAGTAATTTGCGCTGCAAAGTCGGCAATTTGTCGATATCCGACGGGGACTTACGCAATCGGATATCGGGATGGCGCCGAATCACGCCGAGCCCGGAGCAAGGCGCGTCGAGCAGAATCCGGTCGAACGGCGCGCCGTCCCACCAAGTGCTGGGATGTGCCGAATCCGCCGCCAGCATCTTTGCGTGCAATCCGCCTCGGCTCAAATTCTCGGCTACCCGCGACAAACGGTGCGGATCGACGTCGACCGCCACCAATGTCTTCAGGTCGGGCTGCCGTTCCGCGATCAGCGCGGTTTTGCCGCCCGGAGCGGCGCAGGCATCCAGCACCCGCAGATCCTTGGCCAAGCCTAACGGAAACGCGACGCACTGCGCGCCCAAGTCCTGCACCGAGACCTTGCCCGCGGCGAAGCCAGGCAGTGCATGCACATCGCAGGGCGAGTCCAACAGGATGGCGTAAGGAACCCGCTCCTCGGCGCGCGCGGCGATCCCCGCGCTGCGGAGTTCTGCGAGATATTCTGCGGCCGTGCTCAGGCGGCTGTTCACCCGCAGCCACATGGGCGCTTGCGTATCGCTGGCCGCCAGCAGCTGGGTCCAGCGCACCGGCCAGTCGGCGCGAAATCGATCCGCCAACCAGATCGGCGCCGCGTGTCTCGTGTCGGGCCGGCGCGCGATTTCCAAGTCGAGCGCCTTGCGCTCCCGCAGGTAGCGCCGCAGCACGGCGTTGATCAGCCCAGCGGCGCGATGCGCATCGGTCGTCTTCGCCGTCATCACCGCTGCATCGACGACGGCGTATTCCGGGGTGCGCTGATCCTCGAGTTCATAAAATGCCACCGACAGAAGCGCGCGCACCAAAAAATCCAGCGACCGCACCGGTGCCGATAGGAGTTTTGCCAGAACGGCTTCGTGGCGAAAGTAGCCGCGCACGGCGCCATAGCTCAAGGAGCGCGCCGCGGAGAACAGCTTTGGGTCCGCCGCAACCAGTGCGTCCTTGAGAGCCGCGTCCAGTGTCACGCCCTCTCGCAGCACGCGTGCCACTGCATAGGCGGACAGGGAGCGCGCACTGGCGGCGGCGCCTTTCATGGATTGCCGAAGCGCGCGCCGTCGAGGCGCTGTCCCCGCAGGAATTCTTCGGCTCGCAATGCCTTGCGGCCGGCGAGCTGCAGCTCGAGAATCCGCAACACCCCCGTGCCGCAGACGACATCGATGCCTTCGCGGCTCGCCGTGAGCACCGATCCCGGCGGCGTACCTGAGCCGCTCGAGGCCGGCGCTGCAAGCGGCTCCGCTTGCCAAATCCGCAGTTGTTTGCCTTCGAAGCGCGTCTCGGCCATCGGCCAAGGATTGAACGCGCGGACTTGGCGCGAAATCTCTTCGGCATGCCGCGCCCAATGGATCAATGCCTCAGCCTTGTCGATCTTTGCCGCATAAGTGGCGCCTGCGGGCGGCTGCGCGACCTCGCTGAGCGCGCCCCGGCGCAGCGCCTGCAGCGCTTCATCGATGAGCAGCGCGCCCAACAGGGCGAGCTTGTCGTGCAGGGATTTGGCGTTATCGCGTATGTCGATGCGGACGGAGCGCGACAGCAGCATGGGACCGGTATCCAATCCCGCATCCATGCGCATGATGGTCACGCCGCTCACCGGATCTCCCGCCAGCAGGGCGCGTTGGATCGGCGCCGCGCCGCGCCAGCGCGGCAGCAGCGAGGCATGAATGTTGAGACAGCCGTGCCGGGGAATGTCGAGCACGGCGGCGGGAAGTATCAACCCGTACGCGACCACGACCAGCACCTCGACTTGAGCCGCGCGCAACAACCCGAGCGCCTCGGGAGTCTTGAAGCTCGCGGGTTGGTGAACCGTCAATCCGAGATCGAGCGCCCGGCGCTTGACGGGGCTGAAGTGCACCGTCTGGCCGCGGCCGGCCGGGCGATCCGGTTGCGTAAAGACGGCCGCGATTTCATGCCGCTCGGCCAGCTTTGCGAGCGCGGGAACCGCGAAGTCAGGCGTGCCGGCGAAGCCCAGCTTCAAAGAAGGAACGGCGCTCAAGGCTCAAAGAGCCGGCGCGTGCGCGCGGGAATCGCTGCCCGTGGATCTTTGCTTGCGCTCTTTTTCCAAGCGGCGCCGGATCAGCGCGCGCTTCAGCTCGGAAAGGTAGTCGACGAACAACTTGCCTTCCAAGTGATCGATTTCGTGCTGAATGCAAACCCCGAGCAACCCTTGCGCTTCCATCTCGAAGGGTTGGCCGTCGCGGCCCATCGCGCGGACGCGAACGTGCGTGGCGCGGGTCAGCTTGTCGTAGATGCCCGGCAAGGAAAGGCATCCCTCCTCCCCCGGACCTTCGCCCTCCTTGCTGAGGATTTCCGGATTGATGAGCACCAGCGGCTGATCCCGTGTTTCACTCACGTCGAGCACGATCACGCGCTTGTGCACATCGACCTGGGTGGCTGCCAAGCCCACGCCATTGGCCGAGTACATCGTCTCCAATAGGTCGCCGATGAATTGACGCAGTGCGTCATCGATCCTGTCAACCGGGGCAGCCTTCTTTCGCAGCCGCGGATCGGGATACTCCAGAATTACGAGCTTTGTCATGGGAGTTATGAGAGCAATATCGTGTTTTTGGCCCAGGAATGTTGCTAAAGTTCCGCCGCTGCTTAACTTAATGCCCGAAGCGCCTCGTGTTGCGGGCTTAAGCAAAAGGCAAAAACGGGCGATGCGTCCCAGTCTTGAGCGGCCGGGCGGAAGTATACCAGTCAGTCTGCAACCATTAGCTGACTCATGGGAGCGAAACGAATGCAAGGTCATCGAATATTAGGCCTATTTCTAGCGGTTGCACTGCTCGGGGGCTGCCATTCAACGGCGTCAAAGCCGGAGGCGCCCGCGCCTGAGTCCGCGGCCGTAGCCAGTGAGCCGGCGGTCGAAGGCACGGTGGTGGGGAATGATAAGACTTCCATAGAAGCCGCCATCGAGGCGGGCCCCTCGTCCACGGAAACGGTCGAAGCGCCTCGCAAAGGCATACCGCTCGCCGACAATGTCCCCGACAGCTACGTGGTCAAGCACGGCGATACGCTCTGGGGCATCGCCAAGGTGTTTCTGCGCGACCCTTGGTACTGGCCTGAGATCTGGCAGGTCAATCCCCAGGTCCATAACCCCCATTTGATCTATCCGGGCGACACCTTGCGCCTGGTGTACATCGACGGCCAGCCGCAAATCGTGTTGCAGCGCGGCGATGCCGTCCGGGTGGAACCGCGGGTTCGCAGCGAGCCCATCGACTCGGCGATCACCACCATCCCGTACGCAACCGTGGCCGCGTTCATGTCGAAGCCGACGGTGCTCGACCGGGAACAAATCAAAGCAGCGCCCTATGTGCTCGCGACCCGCGACTTGCACGTCGTGATGTCCGAGGGGGACACGGTTTACGCGCGCGGATTCACCAGCCCGGCGGAACTCGGCTCCCATTACAACTTCGTGCGGGTGGGCGACCCGCTGATCGATCCGGACGACAAGCGCGTCCTGGGTTACGACGGCATCTTCACGGGATCGGGCCACGTGACCCGCCAGGGCGACCCGACCACACTGATCATGACCGAATCCGCGCGCGAGTCCCGCGCCGGCGACAAGCTCATACCGGGAGGCGTGGACGTGCCGCTCGATTTCATTCCGAGCGCACCGCGGGTCAAAACCAACGGCCGCATTATTTCCGTCGCCAATGGCGTGACGGTCATCGGCCAGTATGAAGTCGTCGTCGTCAACCGCGGTGCGCGCGACGGCCTTGCGCCGGGCAACGTGCTCGGCGTGTACGATACCGGCCCGTTGGTGGCCGACACCGACAAGAAGGGCTTCTTCAATCTCGATACCCTGGGCGCCAAGAGGGTGCAGTTGCCCTCCGAACGCACCGGCACGTTCATGGTGTTCAAGACCTTCGACAACATCAGTTACGGCCTGATCATGGAAGCGACGAACCTGATCCGCGTCGGCGACAAAATACAAAACCCGTAAGGTCGGCCGGAGAATCTCGATGTTTAGAGCGCGAATGCGCGCTCAAGGGGCCGCATCCCCTGCGCGATAATCGCTCCGATGCAACGGGGCGACGAGGTGTTGGCGTGGATGGCGCTGTCGCGCGCGCCTGCGCTTGATGTTCCCATCCTGTCCGCCGCCTTGGAACGTTTAGGCGGCATCGCCGGCTTCATCGAGTCCTCCGCGGCGGCGCGCCAAGCCGCCGGCGTTCCGGCTCCCGCGCACTGCTATCTCGAAAGCGCTGCCGCCGCGCCCACCGCCGCGGAGCGGGCCTGGGTCAAAAATCCTCATCACCATCTGGTCGCGTTCACCGACCCGCGCTATCCGAACTCGCTGCGCATGCTCGCGAACCGGCCGGTCGCGCTCTATGTCGCCGGCAATCCGCAAGTCTTGAACGATCCGCAGCTCTCCATCGTGGGCAGCCGCAATCCCACCGCGGCGGGCCGGGATACCGCGTTCGAATTCGCTGAATCGCTCGCGGCGCGCGGACTTGCCATCACCAGCGGGCTCGCCGAGGGCATCGATAGCGCCGCGCACCGCGGGGCATTGGCGGCGCAGGGCGTGACTCTCGCGGTACTGGGCAACGGCCTTGACGGCATCTATCCGCGCTGCAACCGGCGCTTGAGCGAGGAGATCCTTTTTCGAGGCGCCTTGATCAGCGAATTCCCGCTGGGCACGCCGCCGCGGCGCGCGAATTTTCCGCAAAGAAATCGCATCATCGGCGCGTTGAGTCTCGGCACGCTGGTGGTCGAGGCTGCGCGCCGCTCAGGCTCGTTGATCACCGCGCGCCTCGCCGGGGATCAGAATCGAGAACTGTTCGCGGTCCCCGGCTCGATTCACAATCCGTTGAGCCGCGGCTGCCACGAGCTGATTCGCCAGGGCGCAAAACTCACCGAAACCGTAGCTGACATATTGAGCGAGTTGAACTTTTCGGCGTTCTTCGCCGGTGGCGGCGGCGCCTCGAGGAACCTGGGTTCGGCCGCAGAGTTGGAGGCGGGCATGGACAAGGAACACAAAATCTTGTTAGATGCGCTCGGCTTTGACCCGGCGGACCTCGATATATTGGTGGTTCGCACCGGGTTCAAAGCTGAAGCCGTGTCCTCGATGATGCTGATCCTCGAGCTAGAAGGCCACGTTCAGGCCGCCCCCGGGGGCCGTTACTCCCGAGTCGTTAGGAGCCGGAGGTGAAAGATAACGTTCTCGATCTACTCATCTATCTCTTCGAGAATTACATGAGTGCCGACGATGAAGCGCGGCCGGATCGAAATACATTGAAGCTCGAACTGGACAAAGCAGGATTCGCGGAACCGGACATCGAACGGGCTCTCGAATGGCTCGACGGTCTATCGGGCGAACAGCTCGGCAAGGTAGCGGAGGCCACGGCGCGTGCCGTGCGCGTGTTCAGCAGCCAGGAGCTGGTGCGGCTGGACACGGACGTGCGAGGTTATTTGATGTACTTGGAAAACGTGCGGATACTCTCCGGCACGGAGCGCGAGCTGGTGATCGACCGCTTGATGGCGCTCGAGGCCGACGAGATCGACATCGAGCAGGTCAAATGGGTCGTGCTGATGGTGCTGTTCAGCCAGCCCGGCCAAGAGTCCGCTTATGCTCAAATGGAAGACCTGGTCTTCGAAGAGCGCACCGACGCTTTGCATTAGGCGACTTTGAGCAGCAATCTCGTTATCGTGGAATCGCCTGCCAAGGCGAAGACCATCAAGAAGTACCTCGGCAAGGACTTCGAGGTGCTGGCCTCCTATGGGCACGTGCGCGATCTGGTGCCGAAGGAAGGCGCCGTCGACCCGAAGCATCGCTTCGCGATGAAATACCAGGTGGTCGAACGCAATCAGAAGCACATCGACGCCATCTCGCGCGCGCTCAAGAAGGCCAAGGCCCTGTTTCTGGCGACCGACCCCGACCGCGAGGGCGAAGCGATCTCCTGGCATTTATACGAGCTCTTGAAGTCCCAGGGCGAACTCAAAGGCAAGGAAGTCCGCCGCGTGGTGTTCTACGAGATCACCAAGAACTCGGTGCGCGATGCCATGGCGGCGCCGCGCGAGCTGTCGGTCGATTTGGTGAACGCGCAGCAAGCGCGCCGCGCGCTGGATTTTCTGGTGGGCTTCAATCTCTCGCCGCTGCTGTGGAAGAAGGTGCGCCCGGGACTTTCCGCGGGGCGCGTGCAGAGCCCGGCGCTGCGCATGATCTGCGAGCGCGAGGACGAGATCGCGGCGTTCGTGGCGCGCGAGTACTGGAGCATCGATGCCGAGCTGTCCCACTCGGAGCAAAAGTTTCCCGGCAAGTTGGTCGAGTTCCAGGGCGAGAAAGTCGAACAATTCAGTTTCACCAATGAGGCGCAAGCCCGCGAAGTCGAGCGCACGCTCAAGACGGAAGCCAAGGGCGAACTCACGGTCCTGTCCGTGGACCGCAAGCAGCGCAAGCGCAATCCCGCGCCGCCGTTCACCACCTCGACGCTGCAGCAGGAAGCTGCGCGCAAGCTGGGCTTCAGCGCGCAAAAGACCATGCGCGTGGCGCAGCAGCTCTACGAGGGTGTCGACATCGGCGAAGGCCAAGTGGGCCTGATCACCTACATGCGCACCGATTCGCTCAACCTGGCGCAGGAAGCCATCGGTCAAATCCGCGATGTCATCGTGCAGCTGTATGGCCAGGCAGGTCTCGCCGAAGAGCCGCGAATCTACAAAACCAAGTCGAAGAACGCGCAAGAGGCGCACGAAGCGATCAGGCCCACCGCCGCCGGCGTGCTGCCGGGGGACATCGAGAACAAGCTCGAGCCGGATCAGTTTCGGCTGTACTCATTGGTCTGGAAACGCACCGTCGCCTGCCAGATGGCGCCGGCGATCTTCGACACCGTCACGGTCGAGATGCGCGCGGGCGCCGAGGGGCCGAAGCGCGCGGTGCTGCGCGCCAATGGCTCCACTTTGGTCAAACCGGGATACATATCGGTCTACCAAGAAGGCTTGGATGACGCCGTGCAAGACGATTCTGATCACGTGCTGCCGCCCATGCAGGAGGGCGATCGGGTCAAGCTGCTCGACCTCGTGCCGAGTCAGCATTTCACAGAACCGCCGCCGCGCTTCTCGGAAGCATCGCTGGTCAAGGCGCTGGAAGAGTACGGCATCGGCCGCCCCTCGACTTACGCCTCGATCATTTCCACGTTGCGCGACCGTCAATACGTGGACATCGAAAGCCGGCGCTTCACCGCAACCGATATCGGCAAGATCGTGAGCCGGTTCCTGACGCAGTATTTCACCACCTACGTGGATTACGACTTCACGGCAAAAATGGAAGACTCGCTCGACGCCGTCGCCAGCGGCGAGCAGGAGTGGGTGCCGCTGCTGGAAAGATTTTGGAAACCCTTCATCGAACTGGTGAAGCACACCGAAAAGTCCGTCAGCCGCGAAGAGGTGGCGCAGGCGAGAGATTTGGGCGCGGATCCGCTGAGCGGCAAGCCGATGAGCGTGCGCATGGGCCGTTTCGGACCCTTTGTGCAGATCGGCACCAAGGACGACGCGGACAAGCCCCGCTTCGCGGGTCTGCGCCCCGGTCAAAAAATGGACCAGATCACCCACGAACAGGCTCTCGAGCTGTTCAAACTGCCGCGCAAACTGGGGACCACGGCGGCCGGCGAGGAAATTACCACCAACGTCGGGCGCTTCGGCCCCTACGTGAAGTACGGCGCCAAGTACGTTTCCTTGAAGACCGACGACCCGTACGAGATCACGCCGGAGCGCGCGCTCGAAGTGATTCGCGAGAAAGAAATTGCCGATGCCAATCGGCTGATTCTGGATTTTGCGGAAGCCGGAATCCAGGTCTTGAACGGGCGTTACGGACCCTATATCACCGACAAGGCGCGCAACGCGAAGATTCCGAAGGACAAGGATCCCAAAAGCCTGACCCTGGCCGAGTGTCAAGCGATGCTGGCGGCGGCACCGGAACGCGGCAAGTGGGGGCGCCGGGGCGCGAAGGGCTCGAAGTTTGCCCAAAAGACCCCCGCCAAGGCCGTTAAATCCGCAAAGGGCACTGCCGCGGCAGCCGCCCCCGCGAGCGTGGTCCCCGTCAAACTGGCGGCGAAAGGCAAAAAGGCGGCCGTCGACAAACGGGCGCCGGCAAAGCCGGCTGCGGCGCCCGCGTCCAAGGCCAAGCTGGCGGCCAAGAAGAGGCCTGCGAAAAAGAAGGCTTAGGAGCGAGGAGCCTGAATGCCAAATCCCGACCCGGCAGACGCGCTCGCGGTCAAAGGCTATCTGAATGAGCTGCAGGACCGCATAACCGCGGCGGTCGAGAAAATCGACTCGCAAAAATTTCGGCGCGATGCGTGGACCAGGCCGGAGGGAGGCGGCGGCGAGAGCCGCGTCTTGAGCGAGGGCGCGGTATTCGAGCGGGCCGGCGTCTCCGTCTCGCATGTGTCCGGCGACAAGATGCCGGCCTCGGCGTCGAATCAGCGCCCTGAAATTGCCGGCGCGCCCTTCGAAGCGATGGGATTGTCGCTCGTGTTCCACCCGCGCAATCCCTATGCGCCCACGACGCATTGCAACGTCCGCTTCTTCATCGCGCGCCCGGCGGGAGGCCCGGAGGTCTGGTGGTTCGGCGGTGGCTTCGACCTCACCCCCTACTACCCGTTCGATGAGGACGTGCTTCATTGGCACCGCTGCGCGCGCGACGCGTGTGAGCCATTCGGGCCGGACGTTTACCAGAAATACAAGGCTTGGTGCGACCGGTATTTTTTTCTGCCGCATCGAAACGAAACCCGCGGTGTCGGCGGATTGTTCTTCGACGATTTGAACCAAGGGGGCTTCAGCCGCTGCTTTGCATTCCAACGCAGCGTCGGCGAGCACTTTCTGCCCGCATTCCTGCCGATTTTGCAGCGGCGCTCGAACCAACCGTACGGCGATCGCGAGCGGCAATTCCAATTGTACCGCCGCGGCCGATATGTGGAATTCAACCTGGTGCTGGACCGGGGCACCTTGTTCGGATTGCAGTCGCGCGGCCGCACCGAGTCGATCCTGATGTCGCTGCCGCCCCTGGTGCGCTGGGAATACGATTGGCAGCCGGCGCCGGGTTCGCCGGAGGCCCGGCTGTATGAGCGCTATCTCCGTCCGCGCGACTATCTGACGGAACTCGCCGGCGCTGAGTGAGAGTCGCTCAATTGACAAAAGCGCCGCGGTATCTTGTGATGGTGCGGAATCTGCCGCGGCAGCGAGGAATTCATCAGTGTCAGACGCCATTCAGGTTCGAACCCTGCATGCGGTGGGCGAGCGCGAGATTCAAGGATTGAGCGATGTGCTCATCGACTGCGTCGAGGGCGGCGCGTCGGTAAGTTTCATGCTGCCCATCGACCGCGCCACGGCGGTCGAATTCTGGCGCGGCGTGGCCGCCGGCGTTGAGCGGCGTTGCGGCGTCATTCCCGGCTACGCGCTGCTGCCCGGCGGCGGCCTTTGCGATACGACCTTCTTTTACCGCACGCTTTGAGAACCTCGATGCACGCGCCTGCAACCATCGCCGGACACGCAGTGAGGTTGGACGCGTCGGGACAATTGCTGCCTTGGACTTGCTGGGCCGCGGCGCTCGACCGGGAAATGAATTTCTACCAGCAATGCCCGTTGGATCGCGGCTATCCGCGCTTCGCCTGCGAAACCTTCCTGGATGCCACCTGGACGCCCGACACGCAGCGCACCGACATCATCCCATCGACCCAAAATGGCATGGGAATCATTTCGTATCTCAAATTTAACGGCATGCGCGCGCAGCAGCAGCCGGCATGGCTGTGCACCGCGCGCCTGCTCGGCGATTACCTGGTGAAGGAAGCGCTCACGCCGGACACCGGCAAATATCCAGCGTTCACGCGCTCCACCGGCAGACGCGCGCAATTTCCGCAGCCCGCGGATTGCGGATCGCAGTCGGATCGACCGCATGAGATTCAGCCGGACAAAGGCGGGATCGCGGCATTCGCTTTGATGCTGCTGTTCGAAGCGACCGGCGAGGCGAGTTATCTCACGCAAGCGCTGCAAAATGCCCGCGTACTGGCGGCAAATCAACGAGACGGCGGCGCCAGCCATTCACCCTGGCCGTTTCGCGCGGACTATCGCAGCGGCGAGGGCCGCGGAGCCGTATCTGGAAACATGACCTACATTTTGCGCCTCTACGATCTGCTCACGGTGCACGGCTATGGGGAATTCTCCGCGCCGCGGCAGTCGCTCTGGCATTGGATCAAGAACCACCAAATCCCCAGCGCCGCGGCGGACGGGGCGCTGTTCGCGCAGTTTTTCGAAGATCACGACACTCCCACCAACCGCAGCGCCTGGGCGCCCCTGAATCTTGCGCGCTATCTGCTCGAGAGCAAGGATCGGCTCGATCAGGACTGGCAGAGGGACTCGCGGCTGTTGATCGAATTCGTGCGCGCCAATTTTACGCATCGCGAAGCCGGGGTGCTGGTATGCCATGAGCAGGATGAGGACCGCCAGGCTTGGGGAGGCGTGAACTCAACCTACGGCGCCGTGCTCGCGCTTTACGCAAAAGCGGCCGGGTCTCCCGTGTTGGCCAGCGAAGCGCGCCAGGCGCTTAATTTCACGCTCTATTGCATCGATGAGCAGGGCAGGCCCCGGGATCTTCCGCAGAATCCGCGCCCCGGAGGCTGGCAGGAGGACGCCCACACCGATGTCATCCACAACTACATCGATGCCATGCAGGCATTTCCGCATTGGGGATTGAGCGACGCCGCCGCGCCGGACCTCTCGAATTCAGACGGGGGTTTTTAAGATCGCCGCGATGAGCGCGGAGGTCGCCGCATCGATCTCGCCGAAGCGCAAACCCGCGCGGAATCGGCCGTCGCTCACCGGCACGCAGTAGCGCACCTCGGCCCGAATGTGAAAGTCGCGGCTCTCGCCGCAGGCTTCGAGCTCCAGATCGATCAGGCATTGCTGGCCATGCGCCAGTTCGAACGGCACCGTGATGCTGGCGCCCGCGCGCGACATGTCGACCGTATGGGCCGGCAGCACCGATATGCCCGGCACCGTCACGGTGGCGCGAATCGCAACGGACTTGCGCTCGTAGTTGCGGCGTTCCAGGGTCGCGCGCCGCACGAGATCTTCACCGCAATACTCATGCGATTCGATCAGGCTGTCCGCTGCGTTCGTGCTCATGAGCTCTCTCCTTGCCGGGCGGTGTGCGGAGGAAATGGTAGCCCATGCCGTGCGCGGACGACGCTTGCAAGTGTGAACTGGGCCGCGATTCCCAACGTTGCCGCGGCAAGATGTTAAATCGCCGCAGCTGCGAGCGGCGACCGGGCGCGCTTTTATGCCGACATCAGCAGCCGGCTCATGGCGGCAAATGCCGGCAGCGTGACCGGGTCATTGGCGGCGCTGGTGGCGATGGGATGAGAACAAAATCGCGCGATCACCAATTCGGCTTTCGGCGCGATGTACAGGCGCTGACCGTGGATACCGCGTGCCTCGAAAGCACCGAGCGCGTTGTGGGACACCCACCACATGTTGCGGTAGGAGTAGCCCGGGAGCAGCGTGTACCCCGCCATCGCAAATTTGGCGGGGTCCGCGCCGCGCCGAATGTCGGCGATGACCTCCGCGGGTATGACCTGCTTGCCGTGCCAGGCACCGTCGCAGCGCATGAGATCGCCGAAGCGGCACAGATCGCGCAGAGTGGCGCTCATTCCGCCGCCGCCCATCGCAACGCCGATCGCGTCGACCGTTATGTAGCCATCTTCTTCGCAGCCGATCTGCGACCAGATGCGCCGGCTCAGCATTTCCTCGAGGGCGGTGCCGGTGACTCGTTTCATGACCCAACACAGCACTTCGGTGTTCACGGTTTTATAGACGAATGCGGCGCCGTGCGTGCCTTCCTTGCGCAGGGTACGCAGATACTCATAGAAATTCCCGGGTCCGAGGTACCCGGGAGGGCGCGGCCGCAAGCCGCCCGCGCGTGCGTAGTCCCAGATATGCGCCTTCGGATCCGCATACAATTCGGAATACTCGACCCCGATTTGCATATCGAGCACTTGACGCAAGGTCGCATCCTCGTAGGCGGTCCCCTTCATCTCCGGCAAGTAGTGCGAGACGCTCTTGGCGTCGTCCAGGACGCGCTCGTGAATCAGCGTTGCGGCAAGGGTGGCGGCGTAGGACTTGGTGATCGAAAAACACGCGTGCGGCCGATGTGCCTCGAGCGCGCCGAAGTAGCGCTCATAGATGCGGCGCCCGCGATGCAACACGAGGATGCCGTCGGTGTAAGTGTGCTGCAGGGATTGCGCCCAGGTGAGATTTCGGCCGTGCAAATCCGTGAATGCGAGCGCGTCTATCGAGGGCGCAAGGTCCAGGGGCACGGCGCCGAGATCGCTCGGCGCGGCGTTGCCGCGCCAGACGGACGCGGTGGGCGCCAATTCGCGCATATGCGACAGCGACCAGCGAATCTGCGGAAAGTCGAGGAAGCGATCGTCCTGGAAACGGATCTGTTTTGCCGGCGCCGGCGGCGAGCCCTGCATCCACCCTAGGGCAAGCGGGTCCGAAGCATCGGCATCGGGATATTCGATGCCCTCGATCTCGAATATGCCGCTTGTCATGGCTGGCCCTCGAAAGATGTCGATGGGCTCTAAGACTGCCCGCTTGAAGGGTGCTTCGCAAGCGAGGTCTTTGGCGCGCGCGCGCCAAAGACGGCACAATGCACCATGAATTACCGCCACATCTATCATGCAGGCAATTTTGCCGACGTGGCGAAGCACGTGGGATTGCAGTACTGCCTGAGCGCCCTGAAACGCAAGGATGCGGCATTTTTCGCGCTCGACAGCCATGCCGGCCGCGGCTTCTACGATCTGCAGGCGCCGGAGGCGCAGAAGTCCGGAGAGGCCGAACGGGGCGTACAGCGTCTGATCGTCAATGCGCTCGGCGAAAAATCGCTCGCCGACTACTTTGGCGCAATCCGCGCGCGGCGCGGCAAGCGGCTGCCGCGCTATCCGGGGTCGCCCGCGCTGATCGCGCAAGCTCTGCGTCCGCAGGACCGCGCTCTGTTCGTCGAACTGCTGCCCGCGGAGGCGCGCGCGGCGGAACGCCAGATCGAGTCGGCCGGAAGGGTGCGCACGGAAATCCAGGATGGCTACGCGGCGCTGAAGGCGTTTCTGCCGCCCGACGAACGGCGCGGACTCGTGCTGATCGATCCGCCGTACGAAAGTCTCGATGAACTCAAGATGATGCTGCAGGCATTCGCCGAGGCTTACCGCCGCTGGCCGAGCGGGGTTTATTTGATGTGGTATCCGATTCGCAGCGCGACGCAGCGTAGCATGGTGCACGCGCGCTTCGCGGCCTTGCAAATTCCGAAAATGTTGTCGGCCGATCTGGCAATTCATCCGGACGATGCCGGACTGGGGCTGGCGGGGAGCGGACTCATGCTCGTCAATCCGCCCTACGGCGCGGACCAATTTCTTGGCGATGCGTACGGCGCGATTCACCAGGCGATTGCCGCTCCCGGCGCAGGTTACGTCGAAGTGGTCCGCCTCACGCCGGAACGAGTGGCACAATAGGGCAGGCTTTTTTAGGGGACGAGCTTATGGATCAAGAATCATTGCGCGAGCGGCTCGCCAAGCTGCACGCCGAACTGGCGAGCGCGCACCAACAGAATCCTGCGACGCGGCAATCGCTCGGCGAGATACTCCCGGACGTCAAACGCATGGTCGATGAGCCGGCAGGCGCGCCCGCCCCGTCCGGCGGCGCGACGCTGCCCGAACGCCTGGAACGAGTGGCGGTGCAGTTCGAAGCCGAGCATCCGACGCTGGCGGCGAGCGCGCGGCGCCTCATCGATCTGCTCAACGAGGTGGGTATTTGAGGAGCCCGATACTGCAGCCTTAGCGAGTCCAGACGATCGACTCATCGACGCGCGCAGCAATGCGCTGAATTTCGTCCGCGCCGCTGCCGGGATCGCGCATCAGCACGGCGATGCTGCCATGACCCGGCACCGGCACGATGGTTCCGCGATAGCCCTCGGAATCGAACTGCGTGGGCCGGCGCACCGATTCATGCACCAGCACCATGACGGTCACCGGACCCGACGGCGTTTGCACCACCAGATGCGGCACCTTGTATCCGCGAAACGTGCAGCTGCTGGCGTAGCTGACGATTCCCGCATCGGGTTTCAAGCGCAGCTGCGAGTTCTTCAGGACGGCAGCCAATTCGGGCGTCGGAACCGCAACATCGGTGCGCCGCCATGCTTCGGGCTCTCCGGCCATGTGCGCCACGACGGCCGCGGCAAGGCTGGATTGCGGCAAGCTGAGCCAAACGCCCCCGACAATCGCCGCGCCGAGCAGCACGCTGGCCGCAAGCGCCATCCAGCGGCGCGGCGCGTGGCCGCGCTTGCGCTCAAACGGCAGCACATCGGCCTTGGACGGCATGCTCACGCGCAAGGCCCGTTCCAGCCGCGACTCGAATTTCAAAAGTTGTTCGGTGTATGCGCGGCACTCGGGGCAGGCCTCGCGATGCGCGCGCAGCTCCGCATCGACGCGGTGCGGATCAGCCAGGATCGCGGCTCGATAATTGTCGTGTTCCGTCATTCTTGCGGATCCTGACTCGTATCTTCGCCGCAAGCGGCACGCAGCTGCCGGCGCGCGCGGCACAGCCGCGTCAACACGGCAGGTCCCGAGAGGTTCAGTTCGCGCGCAATCTCCGCGGTCGAGTAGCCCATCAACACCTGCAGCACCAGCGGCTCGCGGTATTCCTCGGGCAATTTCAGCATGGCGGCACGCACGTCGCGTATGTCATGTTCCTCGGCGGCAGCCAACAGCGGTTCCTCTCGGGCGATCAATTCGTCCACATCCACCGTCGCGAAGCGCTTGCGCTCGAAGGTGCGCGCATATTCGCGCCGGATGATGGTGAGCAGCCAGGGCTTTGCGGCGGCCTCGTCCAACAGCGAATCCTGCGCCTTCCAAGCCCGCAGCATGCTTTCCTGGACGACGTCCTCGGCCAGGGCCCGGTCGCGGGACAGCCAAAACGCGAACCGCAAGAGGTCCGGACGCAGCGCCTGGCACAGCGCCTGAAACCGGGCGCGACTCTGCTTTCCGCCAAGCTCATCGTTCATGTATGAATCAAAACCCGGCTTGAGGTATCGTTCCGGCGATATTACCGCGTTCAACGGGCGCCGCCGACGGCCAAATATGCCGACTGGGCACGGACTTGGGCTTTTTGCGGCGGCAAACTGAGTATTGGGAGTCACATCCAAGATGACCGGAATGGGCGGCAATTCATTTCCAAAAACCCGCATGCGGCGCATGCGGCGCGACGAGTTTTCACGCCGTTTGATGCGTGAAACGCACTTGGGCGTGGACTCGCTGATCTACCCGATTTTCGTGGTCGAGGGACGCGGCGGTCGCCAGCCCGTGGCTTCGATGCCGGGCATAGAACGACTGCCGCTCGATCATTTGCTGCGCGAATGCGAGGCGCTCCTTCGGCTCAAAATACCGGCGATTGCCTTGTTTCCGCTCACCCCGGAGGCGAAGAAAACTCTGGACGGGCGCGAAGCCTGGAATCCGGACGGCATCGCTCAAACGGCGGTGAGAGCCGTCAAGAAGGAATTCCCCGGCTTGGGCGTGATCACCGATGTGGCGCTCGATCCTTTCACCACGCACGGGCAGGACGGCCTGATCGATGACGCCGGCTATGTGCTGAATGACGAAACGGTGGCGGCGCTGGTGCGCCAGGCGCGATCGCACGCCGATGCCGGCGCCGATATCGTCGCGCCTTCCGACATGATGGATGGGCGCATCGGCGCCATCCGCGGCGCGTTTGAAAGCGCCGGGCTGGTACATACGCGCATTCTTGCCTATGCGTCCAAGTACGCCTCGAGCTTCTACAGCCCGTTTCGCGAGGCGGTGGGATCAGCGGCGCAGTTGGGGGGCGGCGGCAAGCATACTTATCAGATGGACATCGGAAATTCCGACGAAGCAATGCGCGAAGTTGCGCTCGACATCAGCGAAGGCGCCGACATGGTCATGGTCAAGCCGGGGTTGCCGTATCTGGACATCGTGCGCCGGGTGAAGGATGAATTCGGAATGCCCACCCTGGTCTACCAGGTCAGCGGCGAATATTCCATGATCATGGCCGCCGCCGGCAACGGCTGGCTGAATGAACGCGCCGCCGCATTGGAAGCGCTGATGTGCATCAAACGCGCCGGAGCCGATGCGATTTTGACCTATTTCGCGAAACGCGCCGCGGAGTGGCTTGCCAAGGAGCCTGTCTGAGTATTCCGAGTGTCGGGTCCGAGGCGCCTGATCAGTACGGAGTTGCGGGTCACCCCATCTCCCACAGTTGGTCGCCATTCATACACGGAATGTTTGCCAAGGCCACGGCGCAGAACCTGGTGTATCGGCTGTTCGATATTGCGCCCGAGAATTTTCGCCGCGAGGCGCTGCGCCTGTTTGCCGGCGGCCTCAAGGGTCTCAACGTCACGTTGCCGCACAAGCAGGCGGCAGCCGAACTGGTGAACGAACTCACGCCGCGCGCGGAGCGCGCCAAAGCGGTCAACACCATTGCATTCTTCGAACAGACTTCCCTGCTGGGCGACAACACCGACGGGCTGGGGCTGATGGCCGATCTGGAGAACAATCTGGGGCTTTCCCTCACCGCCAAGCGCGTACTCATCCTCGGCGCCGGCGGCGCGGTTCGCGGCGTGCTCGGCGCCTTGCTGGACCGGGAATTGCGTGAGCTGGTCATTGCCAATCGCACGCCGGAACGCGCTCGCAAGCTGGCCGCCGAATTCGCCGACCTGGGAGAAATTTCCGGCTGCGGCTTCTCCGAAGTGGAGGGACCGCCCTTCGATCTCATCATCAACGCCACGGCCGCGAGCCTCCAAGGCGAGATGCCGGAGATGCCCGTGGGACTGGTGAGCGAAGCAAGCGTTTGCTACGACATGGCATATGGCCGGGGGCACACGCCATTCACCTTGTGGGCGAAGTCGCTGCATGCGGCGCGCACCACCAAGGGTTGGGGCATGCTGGTCGAACAGGCGGCGGAGTCTTTTCTACTGTGGCGCGGGATACGCCCGGATACCGGACCTGCGCTCGAGGCGCTCGCACAACACGCATGAACTGCACCCCGGCACAGTGAGTTTGACCGGCTTGCGTGTCCTGATGGGTCCCGCTAGCGCATGGTGACCAGCTCCTCGGCGCTGGTCGGATGGATTGCCACCGTGTCGTCGAAATCCGTCTTGGTGGCGCCCATGCGGATGGCCACGGCAAATCCCTGCAGCATCTCGTCGGCAGAGGTCCCCAAGATATGGCACCCGACGATCCGCTGCTCGGGCCCGACGCACACGAGCTTCATGTCGGTGTGCGTTTTTCGCGCGGTGAGCGCGTGATACATCGGGGTGAAGTCCGCCACATAGACTTTCACCGACGCGCCGTAGCGTGCTCGTGCTTCCGCTTCGGTGGCGCCGACCGTGCCGATCGGCGGATGGGTGAAGATCACGGTCGGAATCAAGTTGTAGTCCAAGCGGCGCGTAGGTTGACCGCCGAACAGCCGATCGCTAAGACGCCTGCCGGCGGCGATGGCCACGGGCGTCAGCGCCGCACGGCCCGTGACATCGCCGATCGCGTAGACGCCCGCCGCATTGGTGTTCTGAAATTCATCTGTGCCGATGAATCCGAGGTCATCGGTCGCAACGCCGGCGGCTTCCAAGTCCAGGCCGGCGAGGTTTGCGTCCCGGCCGATCGCCCACAGCACGCAATCGAAGCCGGCGAACTCGCGCCCATCCTCCATCACCAGGGTCTTCTTGCCCGCTTGCGCGCGTACCGCGGCCGGTATGGCGCGCTCCTGAATGATCATTCCTTGGGCGCGGACTTCGCGCATCAGGGACTTGCCGAGCATGACGTCGAAGTTCGTCAGCAAGCGGTCTTTGCGGATGAACTGTTCCACGTGGCTGCCGAGTTCCCGGAAAGATGCCGCCAGCTCGCAGGCAATGTAGCCGCTGCCGACGACGGCGACCCGCTGAGGCCGGGATTCAAGCTCAAAGAAACCATCCGAGCTGATGCCAAGCTCCGCCCCCGCAATCGGCGGCCACTGAGCTTTGCCGCCGGTCGCAATCACGACGTGGCGGGCGCTCAAGCGCTGGCCATTGACCACGACGGTATGGGGGTCGGCGAATCGGGCCGCCCCGCGCACGTACGACACCCCCTTGGCGGCCAGGTTGCGCTCATAAATTCCGTTCAGGCGCAGCACATACGCATCGCGCTTGCGCTTCAATTCCGCCCAGTCGGATGCGCCCACCTTGACGTCGAAGCCATAGTCGTTCGCATCGTGCAGGCTCAGGGCCACGCCCGCCGCGTTCCACATGACTTTCTTGGGGACGCATCCCACGTTCACGCAGGTCCCTCCCAGCCGGCCCGGCTCGATGACAGCGGTCTTGGCGCCGTATTCGGCGGCGCGCTGCGCACAGGCGAGACCGCCGCTGCCGCCGCCGATGCTGATGAGATCGAATGCTTGTTCGGACACGGCCGGTTTCATCCTTCCTGGCGACTCGCAAGCGGCAATGATACGTGTTCGCGTGTCTTATGGCCCGTGGCCGGAGGCCGGTGCGCCTCTGATAGAATTGGGCGGTGAACAATCCACTCCTAGAACTCGGCGCGCTGCCGGACTTCGGACGCATTGAGGCGCGCCACGCGCGTCCCGCCCTGGAAGAGGTGCTGGCGCAGAATCGTGCACGCCTCGCGGAACTGACCGCCCAGGAAAATCCGACCTTTGCCTCGCTGGTGGTGCCGGTCGAGGAGCTGAGCTACCGCCTGAGCCGCGTATTCAGCCCGATATCGCATCTGAACGCGGTTGCGAATTCCACCGAGATGCGCGAGGCATACAACGCATGCGTGCCGCTGCTGACCGAATATTCTTCGGAATTGGGGCAAAACACCCGGCTGCAGGCGGGCTACGCGCTCGTCTTGAAGAATGAGGGCGCCGCGCTGGATCCCTCGCAACGCAAACTCTTGGAAAACGCGCTGCGCGATTTCCGGCTCGCCGGTGTCGACTTGCGCGCCGATCAAAAAGCCCGCTACCGCGAAGTCGCGCAGCGTCTGGCGCATTTGGCTACCAAGTTTTCCGAGAACGTGCTCGATGCGGCGCGAGCCTATACCCGCAGCGTGACCAACAGCGCGGAGCTGGCCGGCCTGCCCGGCAATGCCATCGATCGCGCCGCGGCCGACGCGCGCGAGGCGCGTCAAGCGGGTTGGCTGTTCAAGCTCGATCAACCGACCTACATGACTGTCATGTCCAGCGCGGAAAATGAGCGGCTGCGCCGCGACATCTACGAGGCCTGGATCACGCGCGCCTCGGAGCTTGGACCGAGCGCGGGACGCTTCGACAACAATGCCATCATTGCGGAGATCCTGCCGCTGCGCCACGAACTCGCGCAGCTGCTGGGATTCGCGAATTTCGCCGATTACGCGCTGGCGACACGCATGGCGAAAAGCAGCAGACAGGTGCTGGCCTTCCTCGATGATTTGGCGCGGCGCTGCCGCCCGGCGGCGCGCGAAGAATTTCTGGGGTTGGAAGAGTTCGCCGGCCGCAAGCTCAACGCCTGGGACGTCGCCTACTACGGCGACCGCCTGCAAGAGAGCCGCTACAAGGTCTCGCAGGAGGCGCTGCGCCCTTATTTCCCGCTGCCGAAGGTTCTCGACGGCCTGTTCGTTCTCACCCAGCGGCTATACGGCATCAGTGTCCGCGAGCGTCCCAATGTCAGCGTCTGGCATCCCAGCGTGCGCTTCTACGACCTGCTCGACAGGGATGATCACGTCGTTGCCGGCTTCTTCCTCGATCCCTATTCGCGCGCGGAAAAACGCAACGGCGCATGGATGGACGAATGCGTGGTCGCAAAGGCGCTGCCTTCCGGCACGGCGCTGCCGGTCGCGCAGCTGGTGTGCAATTTCACCGCGCCCGTAGGCCCGCAACCCTCGCTGCTGACCCACGATGAAGTCATCACGCTGTTTCACGAATTCGGTCACGGCCTGCACCACATGCTGACGCGCGTGGCCTACCCCAGCATCGCCGGGATCAACGGCGTCGCATGGGACGCGGTCGAATTGCCGAGCCAGTTCATGGAGAACTTCGTCTGGCGCGCGGAGGTGCTGCCGCTCATTTCAGCGCACATCGACAGCGGCGAGCCGCTGCCGGTCGACATGCTGCAGCGCCTGCTCGGCACGCGCACCTTCAACGCCGCCCTCGACACTCTGCGGCAGATCGAACTCGCGACATTCGACTTCGAGCTGCACGCCAATTTCGATCCGACGCTGGGCGCAAATGTCGCAACGACCCTGGCTGCCGTTCGGCAGCGGGTGGCCATCGTGCCCGCGGCGCCGTTCAATCGAATGCCCGCCAGCTTCTCCCATATATTCGCCGGAGGTTACGCCGCCGGCTACTACAGCTATAAGTGGGCCGAGGTGCTGGCCGCCGACGCGTTCGAGGCTTTCGAGGAAGCCGGCGTTTTCGACGCCGGGACGGCAGCCCGATTTCGCGAGTCCATCCTCAGCAGAGGCGGCAGCGTGGATGCCATGGATGCGTTCGTGCGCTTTCGCGGGCGTCAACCCGACGTGCGGCCGCTGCTGAAACAGACGGGCATCGCGGCGTGAGGTGGCTCGCCGCGCCCCTGTTGGCGCTGCCGTGGATGAACGCCGTGGCGGCAACCGCCTACGTGAGCGACCAGTTGGTGCTCGGCGTGTACGCGGAAGAAAACAACCAGGGGCAACGCTTGGCAACCTTGCATTCGGGCACCGGCGTGGAGACCCTGGGGCAAAATGGGGATTTCACGCAGGTGAGATTGAGCGACGGCACCACCGGATGGGTGAAATCCGCGTTTTTGACCACTCAGGAACCCGCCATCGTGCGGATCAAACAACTCGAGGAAGAGCTCGATCGAAGCCGGTCCACCACGCCGGCACTGGCCGAGGCCGCGGCGCGCAGCGAAGTCGAGCGGCTGAAGCTTGAACTGGCTGCCAAGCAAAGCGAGTTGGACGCCGCACGCTCGAGAAGCCCGGCGCCCGCGCCGGCCGCGCCGCTCAAGCTAGGTCAGTTCGCGGCGATCGAGGCGGCTGCGGCCTCCCGATGGCCCGCGATTGCCGGCATCGCTGCCGCCAGCGGATTGGCATGCGGTTTTTGGCTCGGCTATGCCGCGTTGGCGCGGCGCGTACGCCACAAATTCGGGGGGATCAAAGTTTACTAAATGCCTGAAATTCACGTCCAGCGGTTGACTTAATACTGTGAGCTACGTCCAAAGGAGAAGTAGGCACGTAGCGCCACCGGCCGGTAGAGCCTAAACTCCGCTCGATGTACGACCTCAGACGTAACGATTACGACGTCGCGAACTCCGTTCAAGTCAGCTCCACCGCGGCGGTCAGCAACGCCGTCCGTGAACTTTTTACAACAGCGTGGCCGGCGGAATACTTCGGAAAGGTCGCGGTAGCGTTTGAAGACTTCGACAAGCTCTTTACCGGCCGCATGCCGGGCTACCACGGCGTCGATACGCTGTATCACGACCGCCAGCACTCCCTCGATATGACGCTCGCGATGGCGCGGCTTCTGGTCGGCTATGAGCGCACCGTCGAGAGCCGCCTGCGCTTCGGCGCCGAGCGCGCCAGCCTGGCGCTGGTCACCTCGCTGTTTCATGACGCCGGCTACATCCGCGAATTCGATGATCGCCAACACAGCAATGGGGCTGAGTTCACGCTGTATCACGTCACGCGCAGCGCGCGTTTTCTGGCGCGCTATCTGCCGAGCATCGGCCTGGAGAACTGGGTCCCGGTCGCCACGCGCATCGTCCACTTCACCGGTTATGAGATCAAGCTCAACATGATCCAGCTCGCCGATCCCAAGGATCGAAAGCTCGGACATCTGCTCGGCACCGCGGACTTGATTGCGCAAATGGCCGATCGCTGCTACCTCGAAAAATGCCGCGACCGGCTTTATCCGGAATTTGTACTGGGCGGCGTGGCAGCCAGCACCGGCGTCGATGGGTCGCTGCGCGTGCGCTACAGCTCCGGTCTGGATCTACTGCGCCAGACGCCGGAGTTCGTGCGCGAAACCTTCGTTGCGCGCCTGGAAGGCGAGTTCGAACATGCCTACCGCTATCTCGAATGTTTGTTCGGCGGCAAAAACCCCTATCTTGAGGCGATCGAACGCAATCTGGGATACTTGCATCGTGTGCTGCGCACCGAGCGTTGGCCGATGCTGCGGCGTAATCCCCCGCTTTTCACCGCCGAGGACACGCAGATCAATCAGGTTCGCGGCTTGATGCTGAACCGGCTGAAAGCGCTCTGGGCTTAGCATTTACGCCGCGCCGTAAGCGGCTTTTCGCCGACTAAGGCAGGTCGATCGCCGCGACGTAGCGCGCGTGCAGTTCCTCGAGACTCTCGAGCACGGCTTCCTTGCCCAGCAACGCTGCGCCGGCAAGCGCGCTGCGCAACACCTGCGGCGTCAGGCGCCGTCGGGCTTGCTCCGCGATGGGCGCGAAGCTGAAGTGCCAGGGCTCCGGCTGCACGCCGGATCGCACGCCCTGAAAGGGGCGAAAGAATCCGAAGCGCGGCGCATGCTCGGTAAGCCAAAGGTTCAGATCCGCAAACGGTCCGCCCGGCGCAAACTCCTCGCGCGTCAGTTTGACCTCATAGTCCGCGCCGCCCGCGCGGCGATCCACCAGATCGAGGTCGGTGCCCCAGTGATGGCGGCTGGCGCCCGGCAGCGCCGACCACAGCAGAATGGCCTCGATGCGCTGCCGCGGCGTGAGCCGCGACGCGTCGAGCGTCGCTCCGGCGGCGTCGAATATCTGCCTCTCGCCGCTGAACTTGCCGTTCCAGATGGCGAGTTGCCGGGCAAAATCGCGAAAACCGCTCAGGGGCGCCAGGTCGATACCCTGATCCAACGCGGCGCGGCGCAGATTCAGAAACGGCGCCACCACGTGGGCGTGCAGCACGCACGGCGGATCGGCGACCGCGATCACGTGCGTGCGCGCAAGACCCGTCAGCTCAGCGTCGTTCAAGAGGCAACGCCGCGAGCCGAGGCGAACTCGGCCACCTGGTCGAACACGCGGGCGAATATGCCCACTTCCTGGGCACCCGAGATCGTGTACTGGCCATCGAAAATGTAGGTCGGAACGCCGGTGATTCCCAGCACGGCTGCGTGGCGTTCCGCCGCCACGACGCCGTCCTGCCCGACCCTCAAGATCAGCGCGTTGCGCGCATCCGCCGCATTCAAGCCCACTGCGGCGGCCAGCCGCACCAGTTCTTCAGGATCGCCGATGTCGCAGCCTTCCTCGAAGTAGGCGCGCATGATGCGCTCCTTGATCGCTGCCTGCAGCCGGCTGCGCGCCGCGTGCGCGATGAGAAGGTGCGAGCGGCGCGTGTTCGGAATGCGGCTGATCAGATCGAAACGGAAATGAATGCCGCTGGCTTCCCCCAGCCGTTCGAGTTCCGCATGCGCCTGCGCGAGGCGCGCTTGATCGGGCATCTTCGCCGCCATGTAGGTCTCGCGATCCACGCCCTCGACCGGCACGTCCGGGTTCAACTCGAACGGCCGCCAAACGACGACCGGCTCGTATTGCGGACGCGCCGCGATCGCGAGGTCGAAGCGCCGTTTCCCTAGATAACACCAGGGACAGACCGTGTCGGAATAGATATCAATACGCATATGAGGCGCCCATGAAGCCTGGATTGTACCCTCGCCCCTTATGGGGGTTGGCCTGAACAGGTATGATTATCGGCTTAGAGAAGGAGTACTGCACAAGCGATGGCGCGAAGCCTCAAAACGAGCTATTTGTTGCTTGCCTTCGGCGTCAGCGTGGTGCTTGCGCTGATTCTGGGCGGATTGGCGTATTACGAGCATCGGGTCAACACCTCCGACGCCAACCAGCTCACCTATGCCACCGTTGAACAAAAACTTGAATCCGATCTGCAGGCTCGCGCCCGTTCTCTGAGCAACATCACCAGCACCTCGCTCGCGCCTGCGCTCAAGGAGGGCAACTACGCCCGCGTGGCCGCGATTGCCGCGAGGCTCCTCGACGAGCGCGACATCGAGCGGGTCGAGATCTGGGGTCCGCACAACGACGTCTTGTATTCCGGCAGCAATCCCGAGGCGCGGCCCACCAGCACCGGGCCGTTCGTGCTGCGGACCGACCTGCAGCCGGCCGGCAGCATCGAGATATGGATGAGCCGCGCGGAAATGCAGGACACACTGTCGAGCATTCGAACGCAGCTGCTCAGCAAGCAAGGCGTCCAAACCAAGCGAATCCGCGGCGTTTTCACCATCATCACGGTGCCGCTCTTCATCATGGGGCTGCTCGGCGCGTGGCTCATCGCCCGCAGGCTCTCGGGTCCTATCGCGGCGCTGGTGAAGAGCGCCGATCGGATCGGCGACGGCGACTACACCCGCCCGCTCGCCGTCGTGCGCAGCGACGAACTCGGCGATCTGCAATTTGCGCTCGAGCGCATGCGCCAGAATCTGAACGAAACGACCATCACCAAGAACTACCTCAATACCGTGCTCAACAGCCTGAGCGACGCGGTGTTCGTTACCTCTCCGGACGGCGTCGTCAAAAGCTGCAACGAGGCCGCGCAATTGCTGTTGGGCTATTCCTCCGATGAATTGATCGGCAAACCGCTGCTCGGCTTCGTCGACGATGTGCATCGCAGCGCCTTCGACCCGACGCATTCCGCCGCGGAAGCGCGCGAGACCGTGCTGCGCACCGCCAGCGGCCAGACCATTCCGGTTTCCATCGCGAGTTCGGCCATCGATTCGCAGGACCCGCAGTTTCAGGGCAATATCTACGTCGCGCGCAACATCACGGAGCGCAAGCGCGCCGAGCGCCGCATCCGCTACCTGGCGCGCTACGACACCCTCACCAAAATGCCGAACCGCATGCAGTTCCAGCATCTGCTGCAGCAGGCGATTGCGCGCGCGCGCCGCAACCAGCGCTCCCTGGCGCTTTTGTACCTGGACTTGGACCGCTTCAAAGAGGTGAACGACACCTTCGGCCATGCCGCCGGCGATCGGACGCTGGAAATATTGAGCGAAAGGCTGACGCGAAACTTGAGCAAGGACGCGGTGATCGGCCGGCTCGCCGGCGACGAGTTCGCCATGTTCATCGATGATTTGCCGGTGGACACCGACAACCGCGCGGCCTTGGGGACCCTGGCCCGCACCCTGCTCGATGAAATAAGCCGTACCTTCTACGTCAACCAACAGGAGGTCTACCTCACCGCCAGCGCCGGCATCGCGATCTGCCCCTACGATGCCGAGAATGTGATCGACCTGATCCGCAACGCCGACGCCGCGATGTATCACTCGAAGCAGAACGGCGGCAATTCCTGCGCATTCTATGTGCCCAGCATGAACGCCGCCGCGGTCGAGCGGCTGATGCTCAAGAGCAAGCTGCGGCGCGCGCTGGAGCGCGACGAGCTGGTGATTTTGTATCAATCGAAAGTGGATTTGCGCAGCGGACGCGTGGTCGGCGCCGAAGCGCTGCTGCGTTGGCGCCTTCCCGGCTACGGCGACATTTCTCCATCGCATTTCATCCCGCTCGCTGAAGAGACCAGTTTGATTCTGGATATCGGCGAGTGGGTCTTGAATCGCGTCTGCGCGGACTATCGCGAGTGGCAGAAGGTCGTGCCGCACCCCGGCCGAATCGCGATCAATCTGTCGTTACGGCAGCTCAAGCAGGCAAGCTTCATCGCGCGCTGCCGCAGCGTGTTCCGCAAGAATGGCGTGTCGCCGACCTGCTTCGAGCTGGAAGTGACCGAGACCACCTTGATGACCGATCCGAAGCGCACCATCGGCCTGCTGAACGAACTGTATGCCATGGGATTGAGCCTCGCCATCGATGATTTCGGCACCGGATATTCATCGCTGTCGGCCCTGCAGCAATTTCCGATCGGCACCTTGAAGATCGACCAGTCGTTCGTGCGCGACGTCGCCGTGGACACGAACGACGCCGCCATCGTGCGTACCATCATCGACATGGGCAAAAGCCTCGACCTCGAGGTCATCGCCGAGGGCGTGGAGGAAGCCGAGCAGCTTGAATTCCTGCGCACTCATGGCTGCTACTACGCCCAGGGCCGCTTGTTCGGCGACGCCATGGAAGCGAACAAGTTGTTGGGGATTCTCGCCGGCCAGGAGGGCGGCGCGCCGCATCACGCCGACTTGTGCGCGCCGACGGTGCTGCGGCCGGTGCGCCTGTCCCCGTAACCTTGCGCCAGGGACTAATTGCCGACGACCTTCAGCGTTCGAGCGACGCCCTCGGCGATCTCCGAAAGCGCCCGGTCGGCGGCGCGGTTGTAGGCATCGACAATGGCGCTCATGCGATTGTCGCTTGCCGCTTCACGCACATCGGGTTCGAAGCGCGCGAGAACATGGCGGTCGCCGGAGCTGCCGATGCGCGCCTGCAGGTGCACGTGCACCGTGGGCGCACCGCCGGCGGCGGAATACTCCGCCTGAAAGTCCGTCACTTGGATTTCCAGCCAGTAGGGACTGGCGAACACGGATGCGTCGGCGCTCACGCTGTTGCGCGTGAGGTTGGCATGGAATTGCTGCACCGCCAGGTCCTGCAATACCTCATCGAGCGGTCCGCTCCAGCGCACATCCGCGAAATAATCCATGTGCCGGTCCGGATAAAGCGCCGCGATCCGGTCGGTGTCGAGCCCCGCCCGAACCCGCGGCCGCAGGACCGCCAGATCATTCGGCAGATCGCTGCCCGGCGCAGCGACGGCCGGCGTGGCGCGCGTGGCCCCGAGCAGGTACATGGTGGGCGGCGCAGTCTTGTTTTTGAACAGCGATCCGGCGCAGGCCGCGAGCGCTACCGCGAGCCAGGCCAACAGCAGGGTGCGCTTCACTTGGGCACCTCGATTCCGCGGTAGTTGGACTCGTAGATCAGCTGCGAGGGATTTTGCTTCAGGCTCCGCGAGAGATCGCGGAAATCGCGGACCGCCTGGCGGCCCTCGCGCAGCAGCTGTTCGAATTCCGGCAGACTCTGTTTGGAGAAGCGCGAATAGCCCGGCTCGTTCTCCGCCACGAAGGCGTTCAAGCGCGTGGTGGTTTTGGCGAGATTGTCGGATATCTGGCGGATATTGGCGAAAGCCGCCTTGAGGTCGGGCGAGCCTTGGTCGATGAGGCCGTGCAGGTCCGCGACGGTGCCCTGCACCTCCTGGGTCGTGCGGCGAACCTCCACCAGGAGCTGCCGAGCCTCGCGCAGCGTCTCGGGTAATCGCTCGCTCGCGAGCCGCACATTGTCCAGCGTGGCCTTGAGCCCCCGCACATTCTCGTCGCTGAAAATCTCATTGAAATGATTCGCCAATTCCACCATGTGCGTGGTCAAGGCGGGCAGATTGCTCAACAGCACGTCGAAATCGGAGCGCCGCGATCGAATCATCGGATAGTGCTGGCCCTGCGCCATGACACCGGTCGATTCGGCCTTCGGGTCCTGCTCCAGATCGATGAACAGCAGTCCCGTTACTCCCTGCAGACTCAAGGAGGCGCGGGTGCGATCGTCGATCGGCGCCGTCGAATCGATGTCGACGATCACCTGCACGGTCTTGCGCTGCTGCGGATCCAGCATGATGCGCACGACCCTGCCCACGTCCACGCCGAGATAGCGCACCGGACTGCCGGCGGTCAGTCCGCTGACCGATCCGGGAAAATAAATCTCGTAGCGCTGATAAGCTGCGCCTGTCCTGCTGATCGGTGTACCAAAACACGAACGACACGGCCATGGCGATCACCAGCAGCACGAAGGCGCCGACCGCGACGTAATTGGCGTCTCTATCCATGGCCATCGCTTGCCGCCGCTTCCGTCTCGGCGGCCCGGGCCCGCGGTCCATGGAAATATTGCCGAATCCACGGGTGCTGGTTCTTCGAGCATGCCCGGCAGCGTGTCGCTGATCATGCGGCCATCGATGATGACGCCGACACGGCTGCAAGTCTGAAACAAGGTATCCAGGTCGTGGGTGATCATGACAACCGTGAGCCGCAGCTGCGCGTGAAGGTATAACAGTAGCTCATCGAAGGCCGCGGCGGAAATCGGATCGAGGCCCGCGGTCGGTTCGTCGAGGAACAACAGTTTGGGTTCGAGCGCCAACGCGCGCGCCAGCGCCGCGCGCTTGATCATCCCGCCGGACAATTGCGCAGGAAACTTCGCGCCGTCGTCGGGCATCAGGCCCACCAGCAGCAGGTTCATGTCCGCCAGTTCGTCCAGGGTTTTCTCCGACAAGGAATAGTATTCCCGCAACGGCAGCTGAATATTTTGCGCCACCGTCAAAGAGCTGATGAGCGCGCCATTCTGGAAAGTGACGCCATAACTTTGCACCAGGCTGCGCCGATCCGTAGCCGCGAGGCTTCCGACATCTCTGCCGTAAATCTCGACGCTGCCGCCGTCCGGATGGCGAAGTCCCAGGATCGAGCGCAGCAGCACCGACTTGCCGGCGCCTGAACCTCCGACGACGCCGAATATTTCGTGCTGCGCGAACCTCCATGTCCAGTCCGTCGTGAACGATCTGCGTCCCGAACCGATTGCTGCAGGCCGCGCACCCGGATCGCCGGATTGAAGTCAGGATCCAGCATCAGAAATTGGATCTGCACGAACAGCACGGCAAACAGCGCATCGGCCAAAATCACCATGAAGATCGACTGGACCACCGCCGACGGTCGTCAGGCGGCCGAGCTCGCGGGCCGAATCGCGCACCTGCATGCCGCGATAGGTGCCGACCATGGCAATGAGAACGGCGAACACCGGCGCCTTGACCAGTCCCGACCAGAAATGTCGTGGGCGAAAGCGATTCGCGCAGGCGTGCCATGAACTGCGGCAGGGGAATGTGCAGATTGATCAGCGAGAGCAGGCCTCCGCCGGCGAGTCCCATGGCATCCGCAATCACCGTGAGCAACGGCAGCGCGATGGCGAGCGCCAGCACGCGCGGCACGACCAGCAGCTCGATTGGATTCATGCCCATGGCGCGCAGCGCATCGGTTTCCTCGTTGAGCTGCATCACCCCGATCTCGGCCGCAAAGGCGCTGCCCGATCGGCCCGCGACGATGATCGAGGTCAGCAGCACGCCCATCTCGCGCAAGGTGGCGATGGTCACCAGGTCGACCACGAAGATATCTGCGCCGAAACGCGCCAGCTGCTGTGCGCCGAGGTAGGCCACGATCACGCTGATGAGAAATGCGATCAGCGCGACGATCGGAATCGCCGTAATGCCGGTTTCATATACATGCCGCGCCACCGAGGAACCCCGCCAGGCGCGGCGGCGGGAGAACGCCTCGCCGATCACCGCCGCGATGCGCCCGAGAAACACGATCACGCCGCGCGCATAAACGCCTTGCAGCACCGACCAGTGGCCGAGCTTGCCGACCAAGCGTTCCAGGGACTGCTGCGAGTGCCTGCTGTACGCGGCATGCCGTTCGACGTGGAGCTTTTGCAGCAGATCCAGAAAATGCGGCGGATTGCCCGCATGCCTCACCTCGAGGGGCAGCGCCGTATCGGCCAGGCGCCGCAGCAGCGCCCAGGCGGGCTGATCCCGGGCGTGCGCGCCTCGGGTCCAATCGCAGATGAGATTTCCGTGCAGCGTCGCGGGCAAACTTTTGAGCCGCGCTTCGATGCGCGGCAGCGCCGCCAACGACCAATCGCCCGACAGCAGCAGCAGCCAGCCGCCGCCGTCCGGCTCGAGCGCCAACGGGTCCGTCATTGTTGCACTCATAGCGATATGCTAGCAGGCAATGGGGCACAACGATCCGCTGTTACAGATCCTGATTCTGCTCGCTGCGTCGGTGTGCGTGGTCGCGGCGGTCCGCAAATTGGCGCTGCCGGCGATCCTGGGTTATCTGGCGGTGGGCATGCTGCTCGGTCCGCATGCTCTCGCGCTCGCGTCGGACAACGAAACCACGCAACTGTTGGCGGACTTCGGCGTGGTGTTTCTGGTGTTCACCCTGGGCCTGGAATTCTCGCTGCCGCGCTTGGTCGCGATGCGCTGGGAGGTGCTGGGCGTCGGCGGCGCGCAAGTGCTGATCACCACGGGCGTCGTCGCCGCGGTTGCCGCCGCATTCTTCCATGTGGCCCCTGCCATCGCCGTTCTCATCGGCGGCGCGGTCGCCATGTCATCAACGGCCATCATCATCGCGCAGCTGACCGAACAGTCCGAGAACAACCGCACGCATGGCCGGCTCGCCGTGGCGATCTGCCTATTCCAGGACCTGAGCTTTCCGCTGCTGCTGGCGCTGCTGTCGGCGCTGCGCGGCGGCGCCGGTTCGGCCGATGCCGCGCATATTTTGGGCGCCATCGGAATCGCCGCGCTCGCCCTGCTGCTGGTGCTCGCCGCCGGCAGATGGCTGCTGCGCCCGTTGTTTCTGATGATCGCCTCGGTGCGGTCCGCGGAACTGTTCTCGCTGGCGGTGCTGCTCGCCGTGCTCGCTTCGGCTTGGGCTACGCAGGCGGCGGGCCTGTCGCTGGCGTTGGGCGCATTTCTCGCCGGAATGATGCTTGCGGAAACCGAGTTCCGGCATCAGATCGAGGCCACGATCCGCTCCTACCGCGAAATGCTGTTGGGCCTGTTTTTCATTACGGTCGGAATGCTGCTCGACGTCGGATTGCTGTTGCGCGATCTGCCGCTGGTGACGGCCATTCTGGCCGGCATGCTGCTGTTGAAGGCGGCGGTGGTTGCCGTCGTGGCGAAACCCGCCACCGGCAGCTGGTTCAAGTCCTTGCGCACCGGCGTGATCGTCGCGCAGGGCGGCGAATTCGGTTTCGCGCTGCTGATTCTGCTGCTGCGGAAAGAGCTGCTCGACCAGGGTCTGGGGCAGCCGCTGCTGGCCGCGATCGTGCTCAGCATGGTGTTGTCGCCGCTGATCATCCGTCACAACCGGCGCATCACCCGCATCCTGTTGCAGGAAACGGGCAATCCGCAAAGCGAGGCGATGCGTCATGAGCGCGTGACCCTGGCGGCCGCCGAGCGCGAGCACGTGGTGATCTGCGGATTTGGCCGTGTCGGACAAAACATTGCGCGCGTGCTGGAGCAGTCGGGCCTCGAGTACATCGCGCTCGAGGTGGACCCGCACCGCATTCGCACCGGCCGCCAGGCCGGCGACCCCGTGGTCTACGGCGATGCCGCTCAAGTCAAGGTGCTGGAGAACGTCGGTGTTCGACACGCCAGCGTCGTGGTCGTGACTTTTGCAAATCCCGACGTCGCATTGCGGATCCTGCGGGCGGTGCGCGAACTGCGCGCCGATGTGCCCATCCTGGTGCGCACCCAGGACGATACCAAGCTGACGGAATTGCAGGCCGCCGGCGCGACCGAGGTTGTGCCGGAAACGTTCGAGGCCAGTTTGATGTTGCTGTCCCACCTGCTGCTGCTGGTGAAGCAGCCGGTCGGCACGGTGCTTCGCACCGTGAATGACATCCGCAGCCACCGCTACAGCATGCTGAGGCAGTACTTTCGCGATGCCGGCGAGGCGCATCTGGACGCGACTCACGCCTTTCGCGAAGAGTTGCACAGCGTAATTCTGCCGCCGCACGCCTGGGCGGTCGGCCGCAGCATCACGGACCTCAAAGAGCGCGGCGCGGAGGTCGCCGTCAACGCGGTGCGGCGCGACGGCATCGTCGGACGCGATCCGGAGCCCGGCACGGTGTTCAAGGAAGGCGATGTGGTGGTCGTTTATGGCACGCCGGAAGCGGTGGAACACGCGGAAACGCTGCTTTTGATGGGCTAAAGCGGCCAAAAGGGGCGGTCCCCCGAAATACCCCTTTACAAGCCCCCGCCGCCCATCGCATAGTACCTGCAGCTGTTTAAGGGCAAACCCGCCGAAAGGTGGGGACGCAAAACCACCGGTCTAAGGGGCTCCCCAATGGAGCCTGACGATAGCGGGGTCGCCAGTGAATCTCGACGCGCGCACGCGCATGCAGAACCGCCCAGGTTTTGTGCCCCCCACAGCGTTTTTTCAGGCTCATGTTTCCGGGGGGAAGCACATGGTAAACAAAGTCATCGATCCGCGGGGCGCGGATTCCTCGGGCATCTATCGACGGCCGCGGCTGGTGCTGCGCCTGAAGCGTTTCGAAGACATTCCGAGTCTGCTCGAAAAGACCAAGAGCTATCCCACGCCCGTGCGCATGGTGGGCGCCGATTATTCGCAGACCCGCTGCGTGGGCGGCGACGGGGGAACCACCGTCGACACCGGCGGACTCGATCGGATCTTGGAATTTGGCGAACACAGCGTACGGGCCCAGGCCGGGGTGCGCGTCAGCACGCTGGTCAAGGCGCTGGCCGAACGCGGCCAAGAGCTGCCGCTGACGCCCGAAATGGGCGAGATTTCCTTGGGCGCCATGGCGGTGACCACCTTGCCGCAAGCCTCGTACGGCCCCGGCATGGCTCAATTGTCATCCTGCATTTCCGAAGTGAACTTGATCACGCCGCAGGGCAAGCAGATGAAGGTGACCGAGCGCGAACGCGACCTGATGCGGGTCCTGCATTCGAGTTTCGGGCTGCTCGGCATCGTGTACGAAATCGTGCTTCGGGTACGGCCGCTGACGCCGGTAAAGATCGACTACCAGGTGATGACGCTGAAGGAATTCACCTCGCGGTTTGCCGGCTTGGCGGAGTCGCCCGGCGCGCTGCGCCTGCATGTCTCGCCCTTTCACGACCGGATCACGCTCGAGCGCCGCACGCTCGACGAGTCGGCGGCCATCAGCCGCTCCGGGATCTGGCAAATCAAGCAATCCGTGATGCGCAATGTGCTGCCTGCCTTCGGCTCGACCGTCGGCAGTGTATTGGCGGCTCCCGGCCTGCGCAACGCGGTCTTGTCGGGCATGCACCGGGCGCTCGGCGGCGGCAGCCGCGGCGTCATGATGTATTCGCACGAATGGATGCGCGACATGCCGAAGGAGGCTTGGAAAGCCCGCCATACCTACAGCCTATGGGCTTTCCCGCAAGCCGACTATCCGAAACTGCTCGGCGCCTATTTCGCGTTCTGCAAGTCGTATTACAAGCAGCATCGCTATCGCGGCAACGTCGTGAGCGGCGCCAGCCGCCTGCATCAGGACCGCGGTTCTTTGTTCAGCGCAAGCTATTCCGGTCCCATGTTTACTCTCGAACCCTCATCGAGCGGCGAACAAGGCTGGGACGATTTTCTGATCGACTTCAATGATTTCGCGTCCTCGCACGGCGGCGTGCCCACGTTCAATCAGAGCCGCGCGCTGCAGCCGGAACACGTGGCGAAGGCTTTCGGCGAGCGCGCCAAGCTTTTCCGCGCGCTGCGGCAGCGTACCGACCCGCTGAACCGGCTGCGCAACAGCTACTTCGCGTATTTGTTGGGCTAGCAGCGCGGGCCGGACGCGGCTCGCGGCCGCGGCCGCGGTCTCAAAGACCTGCGACGATCTTGGCCTTGATGGATTCGAATTCCGAATCGCTGATGAGCTTCGCCTCGAGCATCTCACGCGCCTGACGCAACCGCCGCGCCGGATCGGATTCCGCGCCCGCGGCGTCGCCGCCGTATGCCGGCGCCGCGCCGCCGATCTGTACGCCGCCGGATTTTGCGCGCAGTTCCTCGAGTTCGCGCACGCGGCGCTTTTCGCGCCACACTTGGTCGTGCTGCTGGCAGATTCGATACATTGCCTGCGCCTGATCCTTGTGCAGGCCCTCGAAGCTCCAAACGCGATTCACCTCCGCGCCGATATTGAGGTCCGAGCTGCTCTGTGCGACCAGGATGAGGTCGGCGGCAAAGATTCCGGCGCTGATGCGCGTCTCTTTGAGGTCCTGCCAGCGGATGTCGGCTGAGTCGTAGCCGCCGAATAGGCGCCGCTTGAGCGAAATGAAGCGCCCGCTGGTGGCGGCGATGAGCGCGCGCCGATGATTGAGCGCATACAAGCGGCGCTGGGCCGCCCAGGCTTCGAGAGTCTCGCCGCTCGTCAAGAGTCCCTGCAGCGTCGCGAGCGCATCCGCCAAGCCCAAATTATCGGCCGCGGCGCCGGCGCTCATGGATCAGGCCTTGTCCTGCAGATGCGCTTCGAGGAACCACAGGTACTTGTCTATCTCCCGGGAAATGCCGGTGAACAGGTCCGCCGTATCCGCATCGCCCAGCTCGTCGGTGTCGGTAATCGCCGCGCGCACCGCCTTGCCGTAAACGGACAACTGCGTGGACAAATAAAATAAATGGTCCTTGCCGGAGGTGATGCTCAAGGGGTAGTTCTTCAGTTTACTGCGCTTGGCAGCGACCGCGACCGTGCCTTCGGCGGTTCCGCCCAGGCTGGTGACCCGTTCGGCGATTTCGTCGATCTGCTCCAAGACCGCATCGGAGAGCTTGTCGAACAGCTCGTGCAAGGCGATGAAATTGGGACCTTTGACATTCCAATGCGCCTGCTTGATTTGGCTTTGCAGATCGATGGCATACGCCAGGCGATCATTCAAGATGGCGGCAACGTTGCGGCGGATCTTCTCCGACAGATCGATCTTTGTCTTGTACATTGGCGAGCCCCTTCGAAATAGCGAAAAACTAAAGGCTATTTTGCACTGCTTTGGCGGCGAATCCCAAGAAAGAAAGTAACGTCGGGCACGGTGTTCACGGCGGCATCTTCCGCGAAGCCAAATTCGATGCGCCAGGCTTCGCTCAGGCGGCGTATCGCGCCGACCGTGAGCTGCAGGCTCGGACCCAGGAAGCGCAGATTGCTGTCCTCGACCCGGCCGGTCTGAGCGTCGAGCTGCGCGCGCAGCGACCACGCCGTGCCCAGAGCGCGCGTGGCCGCAAAGCGCGCGAACAGCGAAGCGCGGTGGGCAGCGCCGCCAAATATTGCATCGCCAAAAGGCTGTGCCAGCCCGAGCTCGGTGGCCAATTGCCATTGCGGCCGGCGCCAGGCGGCGTGCGCCCAAACCGCGCCATCCCAGGCGCCGTCGCCGGTGAGTTTGGCGGCCGAACCGGTCGGCGCTGCCAATCCTCCCCAGACGGAGACCGTCCGGGCGGCGTCATCGATCGGATACCAGCCGATGTCGCCGGAGATATCGCCGAGGCTCGTCTGCGGCTGGCTCAAATCGACGTTGGCCCTGCCGGAATAGGAGTAAATCAGTTGATTTTGAGGGTAGAACGGCCGGTTTCCCGGGTTGAACCCAAACCAGCGGTGCCAACGATCGATGCTCGAATCCAAAAAGCCGCCGCTGTCGTTGATGACCGGGACGGTAAGCCGGAATCGCCAAGAGCGGTACAGGGCGTCTTCGAACGTGAGGCGAAGCGTGTGGCTCTCGCCATCCACCAACAGGCTCTCCTGGCCCCTGTTTTCCACCTCGAGCGTATTGCTGATCGACAGCGTCGCCGCCAGGTCCACGCCGTCGCTCGAGCGCGCATCGCTCGGCAACGGCAGATAAAAGCCGCGGATCAGCGGATTTTCATCGCGCACCGGAAAAAATTCATCGGCGCGTGCCGGCCCTGAGCAAACAATGAGGGCGGCGGCGACAGACGAGTAGGGCGCCGCGCGCCGGCCGGGGCGGGGCGGGGCGCCCCGCATCAGCTCAAATCTCGGAACGGCGCATGCGCAGCTGGATGGCCGCGACGATCAACACGATTCCCACAGCGACTCCTATCCACGTTTCGGCACTGCTGAAAAATCCGCTGGGGTTGATCAGATGCCATACGCTGGGTACGGCGGAGCCGGCATTATCCACAACGCCGCCATCATGCGTCCAATTGTACTTCGAAACGTTGAAGGACACCGCCGGCAGCGCCGACAGCCGCCGCATGATGAGGTGACCGACGATGCGCGTCCCGAAAAATACCCGCTCGAGGAAATAGAGCAGCAGCGGGGGCAATATGGCCCACAACATGACCGCACGCTTCGCCCAGGCAGACACCAGCATCAGCCAGCCGGCAACCGGCAGATACCAGACGGCCGTCGTGACGATGGCGTACATCCACAGCACCTGCACCTGCCACCAGACGTCGCCGTTCCACAGCGAGCTGCCGATCGAGGCCCGCGCGCGTATCGACAAAATGAAGGCGGCGATGAGCGCGGTTGCGTCCGCGGCCGCGAAATACACCAGCGGAATGATGATCATGCCGACCAGCAGTTTGCAAAGCACCGTCGTCGAGTCCGATATCGGCAGGGACTTCCAGAACAAGATGCTGCGATCCTTGCGGTCCGTGTACAGACAGTCCAGCAGATACCAAGTCGAATAGACCCCCATGACGAGGTAGAACATCGCGCCGACGATCACCAAAAAGGCGGCGGCGGCCTCCTCGGATTCATCCGGCGAAACCAGGCGGGGAATGCTGGCCTGGCCGAACAGCGCGGCGAGCAGCAGCAAGGCGCCGAACACCGCGGGTATCATCCAGATTGCGCGGTTTTCCCAGAATTCCCGGCGGATGAGCCAGTTGCTGTTGTTCACGCTGCACCTCCCGAAAGCTTCGCGACGAAAAGATCGGCAACGGTGGGGGTGTGGATTTCGCCGAATGCCTGGAGTTTGCCCGGATCGACGTTTTCGAAATACAGCACGACTTTGCCGAGGATGTGGCGCTCGTAGAACGGCTTTTCGGCGCGTGCCGCATCCAGCCGATCCGCGCTCACCGCCACCGCGATGAAGCGCGTCGCGACATCCTCGAGCGTGCTGTCCAGAACGATGCGGCCCTTGTCGATAAAGACGATGTCGGTGAGCAGATTTTCTACTTCTTCGACCTGGTGGGTCGTGATGAGGATGGTACGCGTCTCATCCATATAGTCGTTGACCAGCGCGTCATAAAAGGCGCGGCGTGCGAGGATGTCCAATCCCAATGTCGGTTCGTCCAACACCAAGAGTTTCGCATCGATGGCCATGGTCAGCGCCAGATGCACCTGGGTTTTCATTCCCTTCGACAATTCCCGCATCCGGCGTTTGCCGGTGATCTGGGCTTTGGCCAGGAATGCCGTGGCGCGATCGCGCCGAAACCGCGGATGCACGCCGGCGACGAAATCAATGGCATGGTCGACGCGCAGCCACGACGGCAGCACCGCCACGTCGGCGATGAAGCAGCATTCATTCATGAGTTGCGTGCGTTCGCGAAACGGTTCGCGGCCTAGGACGGTCAGGTGACCTTCGTAATGCGTAAGGCCCAGGATGGCGCGCAGCGCGGTGGTCTTGCCGGCGCCGTTGGGACCGATCAATCCCACGATGCGTCCCGCCTCGACCGTGAGGTTGGCGCGATCCAGCGCAACCTGAGCGCCGTACTTCTTGGTCAGATCTCGAGCTTCAATGAGCGCAGGCATAGTGATTCTCATTCTTCCGTAGGCAAGCTGCCGCGAGGCGGCGGTGCCGGGTGTGTCAGCGCCGGTGTTTGCGCGAAGAGTTCCTGTGAGGAGAATCCCAGCCGGTTGATGACGGCGAGAATCTGCGGCCAGTCTTCGTTCAGGAAGCGTTCGCGTTCGCCAGCCAGCAGCAATCGCCGGGCGCCCTCGCTGACGAACATGCCGCGGCCACGGCGCTTTTCAACCAGGTTTTCATCGACCAGTTGCTGATAGCCCTTCAGCACGGTGAGTGGATTGAGCCGGTAGTCGGCAGCCACGGCCCGTACGGAGGGCAACGGATCGCCCTCCTTCAGCGCGCCCTCGAGAATCAGGGCGACCATTCGATCGCGCAGTTGGCGATAGATAGGTTGGTTGTCGTTCCAATTCGGGTCCATTTGTCGCTCGATGTGCCTTCCCTAAGTGTGGGGGACATATAGCACGGTAATCTACCAGAGCGCCGAGCCTGTCAAGGCTCAGGCCGCGTCGTTCGAGGTCGAAGCTGCGTTGCTGGCCAATGAGGCCACCGCGGTCGGCTGCTGCAGCTGCGCATTGAACAAGTAGGCCATGCCGCCCATGATTACGCTGTTGAAGATCAAAGCGAGAGCGAGGGCTGTCAGCTTGGTTGAGATTGAGGTGTTCATGTTCGTCTCCTTAAGTGTTCCGGTTCTCAGTCCGTCATCGAAGGGGTGTTTCGGTGACTTGGTGATATAGTAATATACAACACCACTACATGCAAGCACTTAATGGAAAATAGTTGACTGTCCAAGTCATTGTTTATAAAAGAAATAACGCAATAGCTCGGAAAACCTCGAAAAATAATTGCCCCCCGTCCGATGGTTTTGCCCCCGCAGTTCTCGCCACGTATGCTGCCGACACATGGACATTGAAGATGCTGACTCGGGATTGATGCTGCGCTACCGGGATGGCGACGCGGCTGCCTTTGCGGCGCTCTACGCGCACTACAAGGGCCCCTTATATCGATATCTTTTGCGCCATGTGCGCAGCGCCAGTGCCGCGGCGGATTTGTTTCAAGAAGTTTGGTCGCATCTGATCGCGGCGCGCGCGCGCTACCAGCCGCGCGCAAAATTCGCGACGTTCCTGTTTCACATTGCGCACAACTGCGCGATCGATTTTTTCCGCCGCGATGTCAATTTGCGCGGCGCGCTGCCGGCGCACGAAGCCGACTCTGCGCTGCCGGAAGCCGAGGTGCCGGAGCATCAACGTCCGGACCGAGTCGCCGAATTCGCGGAACAGCAATCCGCCGTACTCGCCGCGCTCGCGGCGCTTCCGCAAGAACAGCGCGAGGCGTTTCTGCTGCGCGAAGAAACCGGATTGAATGTCGAGGAGATCGCGCGCATCACCGATGTGCCGATTGAAACGGCAAAGAGCCGCTTGCGTTATGCGGTCCGAAAGTTGAAGCACTCGCTGCGCCCGATGCAGGAGCCGGAAGCGCTGCGGCTTCGAACCTATGCCTGACGAATCCAAGCCCGATGAACTCGATGCCTATCTGCACGGCGGCAGCGACGTATCGTCGTGGTACAAACACGAGTCCGCGCCCGCGCCGCCGCAAGAACTCGATCAAAAGGTGCTCCAAGCCGCGGGTTCGCTGAAGTCCAGAACGCCGTTCAAGCGGCAAAGCTTGGCGCCGTTTGCCCTGGCGGCCAGCGTGCTGTTGTCGCTCGCTCTGGTGCTGGCAATGGTCTTCGGCCCGCAAGCTAAAAAACCGCTCGACAAGCCGCAGGTGGTGCGCGTGCGCATTTTCAAGAGCGAGCCGCCGCGCGCAACGCCGGCATCGCCGCGCGAGCGCGATCCGGTGCTTTGGCTCCAAGACATCAATGCGTTGCGCCGCGCCGGCCGGAGAGATGACGCGGACGCGCAAATGCGCCGTTTCCGCAGCGCTTATCCCGGCTACGTCATTCCCATCAGCGAGTGATCGGAACATCCAGTGAATCACCACCGCATTCGGCCGTTGCGCTTGAAGCCGGCGCTGACGCTGCTTTTGCTGGCTTTTGCCGCCGCTGGGCGCGTACCGGCGGCTTCCGTGCTCATGATCTCCGTGGATGGACTGAAACCGGAATACGTCCTGGATGCGGACGCGCACGGACTCAAGATTCCCTTCTTACGCAGCTTGGTGCAGGAAGGCGCCTATGCCCGCGGCGTGACCGGCGTGTGGCCGACGGTCACCTACCCCAGCCACGCCACTCTGCTGACCGGTGTCTCTCCGGCTGAACATGGCATCTACAACAACCTGGAATTCGATCCCAAAAGCACTTTTGCGAATGCGTGGTACTGGTATGCGCAGCAAATCCGCGTGCCCACGCTGTGGCAGGCAGCGCACGAGGCCGGAATGTCCACCGCGAGCATCGGCTGGCCCGCTAGCGTCGGCGCAACGGCGGTGGATTTTCTCATCCCGGAGTACTGGCGCGTCGCGCGCTTGACGGACGTCGATCCGTCCGACACGTTGCTGTTGGCGGCGATCTCCCGGCCCGAAGGCCTGCTGCAGAAGATGCAGGCGCGTCTGGGTCCCTATATGCGCGGCAATGACCCGAGCCCGCCCGGCGACGAAATAAAGACCCGTTTTGCGTTGGATATCCTCAAGACCCGGAAGCCCCGCTTCATGACCGTTCATTTGAGTTCTCTCGACGAGGAGCAACACGGGCATGGTCCTTTCAGTCCGGAGGCCAATGCGGACCTCGAGGTGACAGACGGCCAGCTCGCGCAACTTTTTGCCGCGTCCCGCGCCAACGACCCCAAGGCCATCGCATTGGTGGTATCCGATCACGGCTTCGTGCAAATCACCCACAAAGTGAATCTCATGCAACCGTTTTTGCGCGCCGGGTTGATTCAGAGCGGCGGCGCGTGGAAGGCGCAGCCCTGGTCCGGCGCCGGAGTGGCGGCGGTGATGCTGCACGATCCCGCCGATGCGCAAACCACCGCCCAGGTGCGCGAGTTGCTGCAAGTCATGCAGGCAGATCCCAACAACGGCATCGCCGAGGTGCTGGAGCGCGACGCCATCAGGCGGCGCGGGGCATTCCCCGACGCATCGTTTCTTATCGTCATGAAGCTCGGCTACTACGCACTGACCGATGCAACCAGCCCGCCGGTGAGCGATGTGGCAGGCAGTTCGGGGAGCCATGGGTTCTCGCCGGAATATCCGCAGATGCGCGCCTCCTTTTTCATTCAAGGCGCGGGCATTGCTCATGGACGCGACTTGGGATTGATCGACATGCGGCAAGTCGCGCCCACCGTTGCGCAGCTGCTCGGCGTACGCTTGAAATCGGCGCGGCAATTGCCGCTGCCCGTCCAGCAATGACGCTTCGGGGCCATTTCGGATACCATTCCTGGTTTTTGCGCGGGAGCTCGTCATGAAGAAGCCAGTCACCATCACCATCACCGGCGCCGCGGGCAATATCGGCTACGCGCTCGCGTTTCGCGTAGCTTCCGGCCAAATGCTCGGCGCAGACCAACCGATCAATTTGAATCTCTTGGAGATCCCCGCGGCCAGTGCCGCCGTTCAGGGCGTGGTGATGGAACTGAACGATTGCGCCTTCGCCACCTTGAACAAGGTTACGGCTTCATCCGACGCCAACGTGGGATTCAAGGATTGCAATTTTGCGATGCTGGTCGGAGCCAGGCCGCGCGGTCCGGGAATGGAGCGCAAGGATCTGTTGCTGGAAAACGCCAAAATCTTCTCCGCGCAAGGCAAGGCCTTGGATACGGTCGCAAGCCGCGATGTGCGCGTGCTCGTGGTGGGCAATCCCGCCAACACCAATTCGCTCATCGCGCAGCGCAACGCGCCTTCGCTGCCGCGCAACCGCTTCACGGCAATGACCCGACTCGACCACAACCGCGGCATCGCCCAACTCGCGGAAAAAACCGCTGCGCCCTTGACCCAGGTCAAGAAGGTCATTATCTGGGGCAACCATTCGGCCACCCAGTACCCGGATCTGCACCACGCCACCGTCGAGGGCAAGCCGGCGCTCTCCCTCGTGGACCAGAGCTGGTTCAAGGACAGTTTCATTCCCACCGTGCAGCAGCGCGGGGCCGCCGTCATCAAGGCGCGCGGCACTTCATCCGCCGCATCCGCCGCGGCGGCGGCGATCGATCATGTGCACGACTGGATGCTCGGCACAGCGTCGGATAATTGGGTGAGCATGGGCGTCCCGTCCGATGGCAGCTACGGGATACCGGAAGGGGTCATCTATTCCTATCCTGTCACCTGCAAGAGCGGCGAGTACAGCATCGTGCAGGGTTTGACCATCAATGAATTCAGCCGTGAAAAAATGGCGGCAACGCATCGCGAGTTGCTGGAAGAGCGCGACGGCGTCAAAGATTTGATCTAAAAAAGGGGCGGTCCGATGCATGACCTGCTGCTTGAGGCCGCCATCGCCATTGGCTGGTTGGTGCTGTTCGTGGGCGCCATTTGCATTCTCGCTTATCGGCGCGCCAGTCTCGCGGCGAGCACCGGCGTGCTTCTGATGCTGCTTGCGGCGTATTGGGCGCTCGGCGCGGCTCCCACGGAGTGGAAGATCGCGGTTTCCGTGCCTTTCGCACTTTTGCTTCTTTTCAACCTGCGGCCGCTGCGCATCCGGCTGCTGACGCGGCCCTTCATGAAGAAGTATCTCAAGCTGCTTCCCGCCATGTCCTCGACGGAACGCGAGGCGCTCGATGCCGGCACGGTCTGGTGGGACGGCGAATTGTTTACCGGCGGCCCGGACTGGCAAAAACTCATGGCGGCAAAGCCGCCGGTGCTCAACCCGGCCGAGCAGGCATTTCTCGACGGCCCATGCGAGACGCTGTGCGCGATGCTCGACGACTGGGATATCACGCACCGCCGCGCCGATCTGCCGCGGGAGGTTTGGGACTTCATCAAGGCGCAAGGTTTCTTTGCCATGATCATCCCGCGCCGCTACGGCGGCCTGGAATTCTCGGCCTATGCGCACTCCTGCGTTCTGATCAAAATCGCTTCGCGCTCGGCGACCGCTTCTTCGACCATTGCGGTGCCGAACTCCTTGGGACCCGCGGAACTGCTGCTGCACTACGGCACCGAGGAGCAGAAGAACCACTACCTACCGCGGCTGGCGCGCGGCGACGAAGTGCCGTGTTTCGCGCTCACCGGACCGCGCGCCGGTTCGGACGCCGCTTCCATTCCCGACACCGGCATCATTTGCAAGGGACAGTGGCACGGCCAAGAGACCGTCGGCATCCGCCTGAATTTCTCGAAACGCTACATCACGCTGGCGCCCATCGCCACGGTCATCGGCCTGGCGTTCCGTCTCTACGACCCAGAGCGCCTCATGGGCGAAAAAGCCGATCTGGGCATCACCTGCGCGCTGATTCCGCGCGACACGCCCGGCGTGGCGATCGGCCGGCGGCATTTTCCCTTGAACATTCCGTTCCAGAACGGTCCCATCCAGGGACACGACGTGTTCGTGCCCCTGGACGCCATCATCGGCGGCTTTGCGACCGCGGGCCAGGGTTGGCGCATGTTGGTGGAACAGTTGTCCGTGGGCCGCTGCATTTCACTGCCTTCCAATGCGACCGGCGGCGCGCAGGCTGCCGTGTATGCGGCGGGGGCCTATGCGCGCATCCGGCGCCAGTTCAGCACCCCGATCGGCAGCTTCGAGGGCATCGAACAGGTGATTGCGCGCATGGCGGCACGCGCCTACATCATCGATGCCGCGCGCTCCGTGACCGCCGGCGCCATCGACGGCGGCGAGAAGCCCTCGGTACCTTCCGCGATGCTCAAATATCACGCCACCGAAATCGGCCGCATGATCGCCAATGATGCGATGGACGTGCATGGCGGCAAGGGCATCATGCTGGGCCCGAACAACTATCTCGGCCGCGGCTATCAAGTGGTGCCGGTCGCCATTACCGTCGAGGGCGCCAATATCCTGACGCGCAACTTGATCATCTTTGGCCAAGGAGCGGTGCGCTGTCATCCGTTCGTGCTCAAGGAAATGAACGCCGCTAAAAATCCGAACCGTGAGCAAGGCGTGCGCCAGTTCGACGCCGCGACGGTGGGCCATGTGGGATTCGCCATGTCGAACGCAGTGCGCTCCTTGGTTCTCGGCCTGACCTCGGCGCGCTTCACGCGTGTGCCGGAAACGGGCGCGACGCGGCGCTACTTTCAGCACGTCAATCGCTACAGCGCATCGTTTGCGCTGGCGACCGATGTCGCCATGCTGGCGCTCGGCGGGTATCTGAAGAAGAAGGAGACACTCTCGGCGCGGCTTGGCGACGTATTGTCATCGATGTACCTGGCATCCATGGTGCTCAAGCATCATGAAAACCAGGGCCGCCAAGCGGATGATCTGCCGTTGATCGAATGGGCCTGCCGCAGCCTCTTGTACCAGGCGCAGGAGCATCTGCACCTGTTCCTGCGTAATTTCCCCAACCGTCCCCTGGCGCTGTTCATGCGGCTGTGCATCTTTCCGCGCGGGCTTGCCTATTCGCCGCCGAGCGATCGGTTGGGCCATGCCGTCGGCGCCCTGGTCATGAATCCCAGCGCCACCCGCGAGCGCTTGAGCGCCCACATCTATAAGACCGCGGCAGAGCACAACCCGTTGGGGAAACTGCAGGCGGCGCTGGTGCTCTCGGCCGCGGCGGAACCCCTCGAGAAACGCATCCGCGTCGATGGCGTCAAGACCGGCCGCGTCACGGCGCTCGACCTGCCGGGACAGATAACGCAGGCAGAAGCGCTCGGCATCATCGGCGAGTCCGAAGCCGCGCTGTTGCGCGATTACGACGCCAAGGTTTTGGACCTCATCAATGTCGACGACTTCGCACCGCATGAACTTGGCGTGGGAGCGGACGCTTAAAAATGGGCGCGATCGAGCCCGCGGCCCCGCGCGACGTCGCCGCGGCCGAAGCCCCCGCCGCCGTGCCGCCGGCGCGCTGCAAGAATTGCGGCGCCGTGCTGCTCGGCCGCTTCTGCGTCGACTGCAGCCAGGCCGCCCATGTACACGTTCCGAGCACCATGGAGCTGGTGCACGAACTGCTGGAAGGACTCACGCATTCCGATTCTCGTCTGTGGCGCACGCTGCAGACCCTATGGTTCAAGCCTGGAAAACTCACCGAGGAGTTTGTCGCGGGCAGACGCGTTGCCTATCTGCCGCCGTTTCGGCTCTACCTGATTTTGAGCATCATGTTTTTCCTGCTCACTTCATTTGCGCATACCAGGGTCGAGGTCATCAAATTCGACGAAGCTCTGAAGCCCGGCGCTTCGCCCGCGAGTGCGCCGGCGCCCGCGGCAAAGCCTCTCTACAGCTGCGCGGACGTCAATTTCGTGACCTTCTCGGCGCATCCCACTTGGAATCCGCGCATCCAGCGCGCTTGCGAAGCCATCGTGCGCGACAACGGCGAAAGCTTGCTGCACGTCGTCCTGGGTGTACTGCCGAAAGCGATGTTCATTTTTCTGCCGCTGATCGCTTTCTTCAACATGCTGCTGTATTGGCACCCACGCTATCGATACGCGGAACAATTGCTGTTCTTCGTGCACCTGCACGCTTTCTATTTTTCGATCGCGATTTTGCTGCTCTTGATCAGCGAGGCCGCAGGGGCGTGGCCGCGGCTCGGGGGCGCCGCAGGATTTTTGGAGACGATCCTGGGCTGGTGCCTGCCGGTCTACTCCGTTCTGAGCATGCGGCGGGTGTTTCGCCGCAGTTGGCCGGGAACCGCTTTCAAGGCGGTCGTGCTTTTCTTCGTCTATACGATCGCATTCGCCCTCACCGTGGCCGGCGTGTTCGTGTACTCGGCCTTGCAGCTGTAAACTAATGTTCTTTAAACCAAGGAGAGCCCAATGAGTCGACTGCTATTGGCGTTGAGTCTGTGCTTGGCGGCGGCGTTTGCGCTGGCGGTGGATCGCATGGCGCCGGCGGCGGGCGCCGAGGTGTACTTCATTGCACCGCAAAACGGCGCGAAGCTGCATAGCCCGGTCACGATAAAATTCGGCCTGAGAGGCATGGGGATCGCGCCGGCCGGCGTCAAGTTCGACAACACCGGACACCATCATTTGTTGATCGACACGGACCTGAGCGAAGTGAAACTGGATGCGCCCATGCCGGCGACCGACAAGATCGTGCATTTTGGCAAGGGCCAGACCGAAACGACATTGGCCCTGCCGCCCGGCAAGCACACCCTGCAGCTGGTGTTCGCCGACTACCTGCACCAGTCGTTCGATCCGCCGCTGGTCTCGAAGAAGATCACCGTCACCGTGGAATAAGGCGCCTGTCCGCAGGCTCCCAAGGTGCGCGCGATACTGCATATCGACATGGACGCCTTTTATGCGTCCGTCGAGGAGCAGGATCGCCCGGAGCTCAAGGGTAAGCCGCTCATCGTCGGCGGCGGCGGCGGCCGCGGCGTCGTCGCGGCCGCCAGCTACGCCGTGCGCCGTTTTGGGGTGCGATCTGCCATGCCCATGCGCGAAGCGCTGCGGCGCTGTCCGGATGCCATCGTCGTGCCCCCGCGCATGGCGCGCTACAAGGAAATCTCGGATCAGGTCTTCGAGATTTTTCATGCATTCACGCCGGTGGTGGAAGGCTTGTCGTTGGATGAAGCCTTCCTCGACGTCACCGCCAGCCAGCAGCTGCTCGGGGGTCCGGAACAGATCGGCGCGGAAATTCGCCGCCGCATCGCCGCCCGCACCGGACTGACCGCCTCGGTCGGAATTGCACCCAACAAGCTGCTGGCAAAGATCGCATCCGACTTGAACAAGCCCGATGGCATGTGCCGGATCGATGCCGCCAACATGCGCGAGATCTTGGACCCGCTGCCCATCCACAAATTATTCGGGGTCGGCCAGAAGACCTTGCCCACGGTGCTCGCGGCCGGCATCCGCACTTTCGGCGACGCCCGCACCGCCGGCGAGGCCGTGCTGTGGCGCGCGTTCGGCAAGCACGGCAACGCGATGCGCGATCGAGCGGCGGGGCTCGATGACCGGCCGGTCGAGTCTGAACGCGAGGAGAAGTCCATCAGCGCGGAGGAGACCTTCGACGCGGATATTGGCGCGCCGGCCCGGCTCCGCGCGCTGCTCGGAGCTTTGGCGGATCGCACCGCCTCGCGCCTGCGGGCGCAGAACCTGCTGGCGGGGCGGGTGAGCGTGAAGATTCGCCGCGGCGATTTTACAACCTACACCCGCCAGCGCACACTCGAGCCCCCGACCCAGGATACGGCCATCGTAGCGGCAGCCGCGCAGGCGCTGCTCTCCGCCTGGCTGGCATCGCAGCCGCACGCGGCCGTTCGGCTGCTGGGGGTGGGGGTGGGCGATTTGCAGGTGCCGCTGCAGTCGGACCTGTTCGCAGGTCCGGTGCCGGATTCGAACTCACGCCTCGATTCCGCGGTCGACGGGATTCGCGGCCGGTTCGGGCAGAGTTTGCTGACCCGCGCCAGTCTCCTGCCCAAACGTCCGGGAAACGGAAACTAATTGCGCCTAGGTATTATCCTACTGGACGGAATACTCAGACAGGCTGCCAGCCATGTACTTAAGCTTCTTTGGGCTCGCCGAAAAGCCTTTCGCCATCACTCCGGACCCTCGCTATCTCTATTTGAGCGAGCGTCATGCGGAGGCCTTGGCGCATTTGCTGTATGGCATCAACGAATCGGGGGGCTTCATCCAACTGACCGGCGAAGTGGGCACGGGCAAAACCACCGTGGTGCGCACGCTTTTGTCGCGTGTCCCGCATCACGCCGATGTCGCCGTGATCTTGAATCCACGCGTCACCCCGGTGGAATTTCTGCTCACGATCTGCGAGGAGTTGGGCGTGGCCATCGCCGCTGCGGATCGAGACAGCGTCAAGCAGATGGTGGACGCGCTGAATCGACGGCTGCTCAATGCGCACGCCGAAGGCCGGCGCATCATCGTGTTGGTGGATGAGGCGCAGAATCTTTCGATCGAGGTGCTGGAGCAAGTCCGCCTCTTGACCAACCTGGAGACTCCCACCCAGAAGCTGCTGCAGATCATTTTGATCGGACAACCGGAGCTGCGGGAACTGCTGGACCGAACCGATCTGCGCCAGCTCGCGCAACGGATCACCGGCCGATATCATCTGATGCCGCTGTCGCGCGAGGAGACCAAGGGTTATGTGCGGCATCGGCTGCGCGTCGCCGGCGCAAGCGAAGAAATATTCACCCCTGGCGCGCTGCTGGAACTGCACCGCCTGTCACTGGGCATTCCGCGCGTCATCAATGTGGCCTGCGATCGCGCCCTGCTTGGCGCCTACACCCAGGACACCAGGAAAATCACCGCTGCGCTGGTGCGCCAAGCCGCGGGCGAAGTCTATGGCCGACGCTTCTTTCCGACCTGGCTCGGTTGGGTGATCGGCTCGTTGGGGGTCGTCGCCATAGCCGGTACGCTGTTCCTCGGTTGGCAATTCTGGCGCCATCAGAGTCCCGTGCTCTTTGCATCGCGGGCCATCAAGAGTGCCGCCGCGACCCCGGCCGCGGCGGTAAAGGCCGCCGCTGCGCCGCCTGCGGCGCGGGCGCTCGCAACCCCGCCTGCACCGCAGCTGGCGTCGGTCAACGAGCTGCTTCAAGCCAACGAAGCCAACACCACCGATGCGGCGGCGTTTCGCCGCCTGCTGGCGCTGTGGGGGACCGCTCTTGCCGACGACCGGGATCCCTGCGGCGAGGCCGCCAAAGCCGGACTCGCCTGCCTGGATCAGCGCGGCTCCTGGGCGCAAGTACGCACGCTGAACCGGCCCGCCATTTTGACGTTGACCGACGACCGCGGTCAGCGGCATCGGGTGGTGCTGTCGAGCCTCGACGACAAAACGGCGACCTTGAACCTCGGCGAGCGCAACGCAAAAGTGTCGATCGATGATCTTTCGCGCGATTGGTTCGGCGAGTTCACGGTGGTGTGGAAACCCAAGACTCCGCGCACCCGATTGCTGTCCCTGGGCATGCAGGGAGACGAGGTACGATGGTTGCGCCGCAGCTTGAACGCTTTGGGAGGCGTCGCATCGGATCCAGAACACGCCGATGTCTATGATCAAGAACTGGCGATCGCGGTGCAGAACTTCCAGCGCGAACATCGGCTCAACGTCGATGGCATCGCCGGCGTGCAGACTCAGGTCGTGCTCGACACGGCGCTGGCCGACCCCAATTCGCCGCTGTTGTCCAACGCGCTGCGCGGCGGCTAGGAAAATCCATGTCCTTCATTCTCGATGCACTGAAAAAATCCGAGCTCGAGCGTCAGCGGCAATCGATGCCGGGATTGATCGACGCGCCGACATCCATGCGGCGCGGCCGTCTGCCGGTTTGGGCGGTAGTTCTCGGCTGCCTGCTCGGCATCAATATTGCGGTTCTGGCCTTCGTGCTGATGCGCGGAGGGGCGCACCCGGCCGCGGCGGCGGCCGCGCGGCGCGACATGCCGCTCGCCGACGTCAGGCCGCCGGCGGTCGAGGAGCACTTCAGTCCCTTGGCTGAGACGCCGGTCTATGCACCCGAAATTCCGGTGCCTCCCGCCGAGGCTGCGCCTCCCAAGCAGGAATCGGCGGCAGCGCTGAGTGCGCGTGCCGCCGTTGCGCAACGCGCAGCGCCGCACAGCCTGCGGCGTCCCGAACCGGTCCTGACGGAAGAGGATGCCGCGGACAACGACGAAGTGCTGCCGTCCATCAACGAAATCAATCTAACGGGAGCTCAAGCGCTGCCGGAACTGCACCTGGACGTGCATGTTTACGCAACGAAACCCGCGGATCGCTTCGTGTACATCAATATGCGCAAGTACAAGGAGGGCAACACATTGCAAGAGGGGCCTGTCTTGGAAAGGATTCGCCGCGACGGCGTGGTTCTCAACTATCAGGGATTGCGTTTCATACTGCCGCGGCAATCATGAGCCGCCGCTCGCGGCGAGGTGCCGCAGCGCGTCGCCGGTCATTCTGTAATTGACCCACGCGGGGTCCGCCTGGGCCCCCAAACGTTCGTAGAAATCTCGCGATGGCTTGTTCCAATCGAGTACCTGCCATTGAAAACGGCCGCAATCGCGCTCCACCGCCAGCGCCGCCAGGTGACTCAGCAGCGTTTTGCCGATCGCGCGCCCGCGGTATGCGGGGCGCACGAAGAGATCTTCCAGATACAAGCCGGGCTTGCCCAAGAAGGTGGAAAAATTGTGAAAGAAAAGCGCGAATCCCGCCGGTTCGTCGTCGAAACGGGCAATGACGGCTTCGGCGCGGGGGGTGGACCCGAAAAGCGCCTTGTGAATCGACGCCTCGGTCGCGACGCTTTCGTGACGCAGCTTTTCGTACTCCGCCAATTCGTTGATTAGCGCCAGGATGAGCGGTACGTCCGCGGCATTGGCGGCTGAAATGCAAAGACCGGATGGGTGTGTCATTGAAAGTTCGACCTGTGGGCGGCTTGGGCCCGATCATGCGATGATAATCCCATGCGCAAGATTTTAACCCTGGCCATGAGCGGTTTGGTGACCGTGCTGCCGCTGGCGTTGACGGTTTACGTGATTTGGTGGCTGGTCAATACGGTCGAGGGTTGGCTGCGCCGCGCGCTGATTGAGTTGCGGATTGTCGCTCCCGAACATTATTGGCCGGGATTGGGATTGATCGCCGGTTTCTTGCTGCTGCTGTTCGTCGGCGGCGTCGTGAATGCCTATGCCGGCAAGATCTTGCTCAAATACTGGAACGACTTTCTCGGACGCATTCCCTTTGTCAAAACGCTTTATGGCGGATTTCGCGATGTCGTCAGCTTGCTTCCCTCGGGCAGCGGCGAGAAGCGCGATCTGCAACGGGTTGTGCTCGCGCGATTCGCGGACGTGCATGCCATTGGGTTCGTGACGCGCGAGGATGTACCGACGGTTCTGTTGTCGCACGGCGGTCAGGATTGGGTGACGGTGTATTTTCCGATGAGCTATGCATTCGGCGGCTACACCATTTATCTGCCGCGCGACCGCGTCCAGCCGCTCGACATTTCGGTCGAGGATGCCATGCGTTTGGCAATTACCGCGGGGCTGACGGCTGCCGGCAAACGCAACGATCTGTAGGCACGACGAATGAAGGCAAATCCCTTTGCCGGTGGGCTCACGCGGAAGACTCGGACAGGCTCCTCGGACGGTTTTGATCTTGGCCAAGCAGGGATTTAGATTTTCGATTTGGGCGCTGGCGCTGGCGCTGGCGCAGCCGGCCGCGGCGCTGGCAACGGGCGCGCCCGGCGCGAGATCGGCATCTGCGGCCGACAAATACCAGCTCTGGCGCAACGATGCGGTGCGGGCGCTTGCCGCGAAAGCCGATGCCAATTCCGTGGCGACTGCGGCGGCTTTGAGCTTTACCAACGGTTTTGCCGTACCGGCGGCCCCGCCCACTACGCTGCAATTGATTGCCCGCGCGAGCGAGCTGGCTCCGGGAAGCGCGGCGATCGGCTGGCTGCGTCTGCAGCTTTGCGCGGCCACTCCTGCGTGCGACAGCCGCGACGCCGCATTCGTGTTGCGCTGGGTGGATCCTGATAATGCCGCGGCTTGGCTCGCCCAGCTATCGGCCGCCCACACGCAGAAGGACCGTGTCGAGATAGAGCGCGTGCTCGGCGACATGGCGCGCGCCCCGCGATTCGATCTCTATTACAACGAGATCATGGTCATGATGTTCGACGCGCTGACTGGCGTGCGCCACGAGCTGCGCGGCCGCGTCGCGGCTTCCGATACGGCCCGGCTGGCACTGCTGGCCGGGATCGCCGGGGCCGAAATAATTCCCGCGTTTTCGCCGCTGATCGATTCCTGCCGGGAAGCCGCCGCCAAGAGCGAGCGCCGCGAGGACTGTCTGAAGCTCGCGAAGGTCATGCAAAGAGGCGATACCGTAATCGTGCAGATGGTGGGGTTCGGCATCGAGCGACGCTTGATTCCGGCCGACAGCAAGGAGGCGAAGAACCTCGCCGAGCGCAAGCACCTGCTGGAATGGCGTTTGTCGGCCGCCGGCCAGTTGGATCATGCCATTTTGCCCTGGACACAAAGTTCGCGAACGCGTACGCGCCTTGCGCAAATGCGCATAAGAGCGCGCGAAGAGGATGTTTGCATTGCCCTTTTGCGCGAGCGCAAAATGCCGCTCGAGCCCGCGGAGACTCGCCGATGATCGATTTGTACTATTGGCCCACGCCCAACGGCCACAAAATCACCATGTTCCTGGAAGAGACGGAAATCCCGTACACGATTTTGCCGGTGAACATCGGCAAGGGAGAGCAGTTCAAGCCGCAGTTCCTGGCGATTTCCCCGAACAATCGCATGCCCGCAATCGTCGATCACTCGCCGCTGGAGCGGGGCGCGCCGATCTCCGTGTTCGAATCGGGCGCGATCTTGCTCTACCTCGCGGACAAGAGCGAACTATTCATTCCGAACGACTCGCGCGGACGGGCGGAGGTTTTGCAGTGGCTGTTCTGGCAAGTGGGCGGTTTGGGACCGATGCTGGGCCAGAATCATCACTTCGCCAGGTACGCACCTGAAAAAATTCCCTACGCCATCGATCGTTACGTGAAGGAAACCAATCGCCTCTACGGCGTATTGAACCGGCGGCTGGCCGATCGCGAGTTCGTTGCGGGCATGTACTCCATTGCCGACATGGCGTGCTATCCCTGGATCGTTCCTTACGAGGCGCAGGGGCAAAAGCTCGAAGACTTTCCGCATCTCAAGCGTTGGTTTGAAGCCATCAAGACACGCCCGGCGACGCTGCGCGCCTATGAGAAGGGCGCGTCCATCAGCAGCAACGCCACCCTGAGCGAAGAGGCAAAAAAGATCCTGTTCGGACAGACCGCGCAGACCGTTCGTCAGGAAAGGTAAGAAGAATCAAGGCACGAAGGCGGCAGTGCCTTGATTCTTCTTACGCTTCCCGACGAGAACCTCGGGCCGGTCAATATCAGATGCCGCGGTGCGCCTGGCTACGGCGACTTCACATCGTGCGACTTGAACCACGCCAGCACGTAGGCCGCCTTGTCGATCAGCAAACTGGGGCGCGCGGAAATATCATGCGACGCGTTGGGCACTCTTACCAGCGCGGTGTCGATCTTGCGAAGCTTCAGCGCCTGGTAGAATTGTTCGGCCTCGCTGGACGGCGTTCGGTAGTCGACCTCGCCGGTCATGAGCATCGTCGGCGTCTTGACGTTGCCGACGTAGGCGAGCGGCGAGCGTTTCCAGTATGCCTGCATGTCATCCCACGGAAACTCGCCGAACCAGTAGCGATAGAAGTAGTTGTTCATGTCCCCGGTGAGCACGAAGCTGGTCCAGTTGATGACCGGCTTGACGACCACGGCGGCTCGAAAGCGATCGGTATGTCCCACGATCCAGGCGGTCAGCACGCCGCCGCCGCTGCCGCCGGTAACGAACAGCCGCTGCGTATCGACATAGCCGCGTCCGACCACGGCGTCGACGCCCGACATGAGGTCATCGTAGTCCTTGTCGGGATAATCGTGATGAATGAGATTGGCGAACTCCTCGCCGTAGCCGGTACTGCCGCGCGGATTCATGTAGAGAACGACGTAACCGGCGGAAGCGTACAGCTGTATTTCCGCGGCAAAGCTCGGCGCGTACATGGCGAACGGTCCGCCGTGAATTTCCAGCACGAAAGGATACTTTTTCGCGGGATCGAACCCGGGCGGCTTCACGATCCAACCTTGCATGCGGCGATGGTCGGCGGCGGAATCGAAGGCAATTTCCTCCAGCGCGCCGATGGTGCGCTGCGCGAGCAGATTGTCGCTCAATGCTCCAAGGGTCCTGATGTCGCGCGTCGATGTGCCCGTGGCCAGTGCCGCGGGCGCGGTCGCGCTTGCCTTGGTGTAAGCGAAGCGGCCGCCCGGCGCGATGGAGAAGGAGCCTCCGGAATAGGGGCGCGAGACATCGGCGCCGCCCACGCCCTCGGCGAGGGCGCGCATCTTGCCTGCCAGATCGATGGCCGCAATCTTGGTCGATCCATGATCATCGTATTGGAACACCAGCGTCTTGCCGTCAGCCAGCCACTTCGGGGAAGCGGCATCGCGGTCGAGGGAGGCGGTGATCGAGTGGCTGTGGCTGCCGTCGCTGTCCATGACGTAGAGTTGCGTCGCTTGATACCCCAGCTGCTTGTCGTCGAATCCGAGGTAGGCGATGTGCTTGCCATCCGGCGAGGGCACCGGATGCCGGTCGGGCCCGCGCCGATCCGTGAGTGCGTGCAGTGAATCGTCCGACAGGTCGACGCGGTAAATCTCGCTGTCGAGAGGATCATAGTCGGCGTCGGCGCGGCGATTGGCGCTGATCAGGATGCCGGTCCCATCTGCGGTGAAGGCAGGCGGTCCTGCGGTGTCGAAATCGCCGTGCGTCAATTGACGCGCAGCGCCGCCATCGGCGGAAACGATGAACAGCTGGGTAAAGGTGCTGGGCAGGTAGCCCTCGCCGTCGGCCCGGAAAACCATGCGGTCGATGAATTTCGGAGGGTCCGCCCACTTGGCGTTCTTCGGCGTTTCCGGCAGCTCCACTTTTAGCGGTTTGCGCTCTTGCGGTACGGACATCATGAAGGCGAGCCAGCGCCCGTCCGGCGACCAAGCCAGCCCGCTAGGGTGTTCGGTGAAGTTGCTGATCGGCGCGCTGATACCGCTCGCCGTCCAATACATGAACAACTGTGCCGAACCGTCGGCGGCGCGGGCGATGTAAGCGATGCGGCTGCCGTCGGGCGACCAGCGGGGTGAGCCGCTGGTGGGCGCACCGGACAGCGGCCGTTCATTCTTGCCATCGACGCCCACCAACCAGACGCTGCCCTGCGCGCGGTCGGTCTTGACATCGAATCCCATGCGCACATAAGCGATGTTTTTGCCATCGGGCGAGACTTCCGGATCGGCCGCCCATTGCAAGTCGAACACATCCATCGCCTTGAACGCCGGCTTTTGCGCCTGCGCGTAACTCAGGTGTGCGGCACCGAGCGCAAGCAGCGCCGCGGCGGAAAACCTTGCAATCATCGAAACTCGATTACCCATTGATGTTCTCTTTGCCGGCTGCCCAGCAGTAACGTTGATGTTCATTCACGATCCCGACTGCCTGCATGAAGGCGTAGCAAATAGTGGTTCCGACGAATTTGAATCCCTTCTGCTTGAGATCCTTGCTCATCGCATCGCTGTGGGCGGTCGAAGAGGGAATCCCGCCCAGATACATGGGACGGCGGCGCAGCACCCGGCCATTGGTAAATTGCCAGATGTAGTCGCTGAAGGAGCCGAGCGAGGCGCGAATCGCCAGGTATGCGCGGGCATTCGCGATGAAGGCATCCACCTTCAGCCGGTTGCGGATGATGCCGGGATCCTGCAGCAGGCGGCGGCGCTTCGCGGCGTTGTAGGCCGCCATTTTCTCGGCATCGAAGCCGTCGAAAGCGCGCCGATAGGATTCGCGTTTGCGCAGCACGGTTATCCAGCTCAAGCCCGCCTGCGCGCCCTCGAGACAGAGCATCTCGAACAGCGCGCGGTCGGCGCGCACCGGCACACCCCACTCGGTATCATGATAGGCGACATACAAAGGATCCGCGGGACACCAAGCGCAGCGCAATTTCCCGTCGGCATGCCGCTGCGCCTTGAGTTTCCGTCGATCGGTTGCCACGGACCGAGAATCAATGCGATTTGGCGGCAATGACCTCGATCTCGATCAGCGCTCCGGGCGCGGCGAGGGCCGCCACCTGGACGGCGCTGCGGGAAGGCTTATTGGGCTGTTCAACCGTGCCGAAAAATTGCTTGTATCCCGCCATCATGCCGGCGAAGTCCATCTTGTTCTCCTTCGCCGGGTCGCCGACCATGAATATGGTCATCTTCACCACATCGCCCATGCTCAATCCGAGCCGCGTGAGCGTCGCTTTGATGGCGTTGAGGGCGCCGACCGTCTGGGTTTCCATATCGCCATAGGCGGCGACGCTGCCCTTGGGCGCGTCTTTGTTGATCACCGGCGCCAATGCACCGCTCAAGAAATAGGTATCGGCCCCGGCTTTGACCGAGACGGCCGAAGAAATCGGAAACTCGTTGCCGTCCGGCAGCGGCAGCCGCTCCACTTTCTGATGGTCGGCGGTTTTCTTGGAGTCGGCCGCCAATACGGCCGGCGCCGCCGACATCATTGCCAAAATACCGGCGGTGAGAATCAGCTTGCGGCCACGGTTCAAGTTAGACATCGCATCCCCTGTTGATTTAAACGTGCAATCGTACGGCGTGACGAACCTTGTAGGCCAATTCGATGCAATCCACTCCCCGAGTGCGGCGCGCCGTGCTGCGAATCTCGTGCATGAGCTTGAGCAGCACGCGCGTGCTTTGATCCGACGTCAAACTCAGCCGAGGATCGACGCCGAGATGCAAAACAGCAAAGCGTTCGTGCGCGGAGCGAACGAAAACGGCGACGCCCAACGGCTTTCCTTCGTCGGAAATCGCAAAGAGAGTTTGGACTCCGGCGACGTCGCCGACACGCACCCGCAGGCCGCCGTCCTGCTCATAGATTTCCGGTACCCCGTAGGTATCGATGGACTGCTGGATGCCCACTCGTACACGATGCTGGTTGACGTTGAAAAACAGCAGCTGCTCCAAGGCCGGACGCTGCTCCGCAGGTAGCTTCGACGTAATGCCGATTGACGCGCCCAATGACCCCCCGGTTAGCGCGCTCCTCCAAATGAGCGGCCAGTCACAGTACTGAGTTGACGCAGTGCAACAGACATTGTCTGCGGCCTGAGACTCCGTATCGTATAGCGTCGCTCGTTGAATGACACTAGCTTAACCGGTGGTCAAGGGGTTGCTGCGTTGCAGTATCGCGGTCGCGCTCAAGTCATATCAGGTCCCGCATGAAAGGAAACCGTTGGTGCTAGCTTCTGACGAGGACGGCAGCTCGCTGGATGCGCTGAAGTTCAGCCTCGCCAGCGATATCATCGAACTCGTCGTTTTGACTTCGGACGATGTTTTCTTGCTCACCCTGCGCGAGGCGGTGGGCGGCGCCAGACGCCTGTGGCACGTGCCTTCTCCCGACAAAGTCAGCGATCTTCTGGTGGCTGGCCAGGTCGGCATTGTGGTACTCGACATACAGACACTGCACGACGGCGCCCGAGTGTTCGTCGAGCAAATCAAGCGGCAGTTCCCCGATCTTGTGCTGGTCGCCGCGGGCCATCGCGACGATGAGCTATCGCTTGCCGCATTGATCAGCTCAGGTCTGGTGTATCGCTTCATTCACAAGCCGATGTCTCCGGCCAGGGCGAAATTGTTTGCAGAAGCGGCGATCAAGAAATATGAGGATCAACGGCGGCGCGCGGCCGAATCGCCGCTGCGCAAAAGCGCGCCGGCCGCGAATCCCGTGTGGCTGATCGGCGGCGCCGTTGCCGCGCTGCTGATCGTGGGCGGCATCGCATGGATAGCGCATCGAAGCAACGGCGAAGAGCCCGCGCCGCTCCCCGTGAGCGAAGCCGCGCAACCCGTCCCGCTGCCAGCCGCGCTTTTGACGCGCGCCGCCGCGGCGTTGGCCGCGAATCGTCTCACCGAACCGGCCGGCGACAATGCCTTGGAGCTTTATCTGCAATTGCAGGCGCGCAATCCCGCGGATTCCGCTGCCCGCCTGGGGTTGGCCGAGGTGCGCGAACGGCTGCTGGCGCGCGCCGAGAATGCGCTCCTCGAAGAACGCTTGGACGAGGCGGCGGCCGCCATTGAAATCGCCCGCAAATCCGGCGTCGAGAGCGGCAGGATCGCCTTCCTGACGGCGCAGCTGGCAAAGTTGCGCGAGCAAATCAAGACGGCGCAGGCGCAGGTTCATGGGCAGAACCGCGCGCGCGACGTGCGCGCGGAAGCGAAACCCGGAGAAGACCATGTCGCCCCGTTGCTGACGCTGGCAGTGCAACGCATCGCCGACGGCCATCTCTTGGAACCGGATCGCGACAACGCCCGCTTCTACGTGCAGGAAGCTCTGCGTGCCGATCCGCAAAACGCGGCGGCGCTCGACGCGAAACGCGCGCTGGCCTCGCGATTGCTGGAGGAGGCGCGCGGCGCGATCGACCGGCGTGATTTCGCGCGCGCGCTCATTGTGATCGAGGGTGCCGACGGCATCGCCGCTGCGGCGAACATCGAAGCGCTGCAAAATTTGCTCGCCGCCGCGCGTAAGCAGGCGGACGTCGATGCGCGCAGCCGGCTCCTCAAAAACGCCAACGAGAGGCTGCTGCAGGACCGGCTGATCGAACCGGCGAACGACAACGCCAAGTATTTTTATCTGACGCTGAAGCAACTCGATCCGGGCAATCCCGCCCTGGCCTCGGTGCTGCAAGATCTCGGAACGCGTTTGAGCGCCAAGGCGCGGCGCGCGCTCATCCTTGGACAGATCAGCGCCGCCAAGAGCTGGCTGGACGAGGTGGGTTCGGTCGGATTCAATTCCGCGGAAGTCAATTCGCTGCAGCACGATCTGGATGCTGCCGTCGCCCAGCAGAATTTCATGACCACGCTGATACCGGCGAGCCAGCTCAGGGTGCTCAAGTCCGTGCAGCCCGCCTACCCCGCGCGGGCGGTCGCCGGCAAGATCGCGGGCTGGGTGGACGTGGAATTCACCGTGGCGGAAACCGGCAAGGTGCAGGATGTGAGCGTCCGCGCGGCCAGCAATCCCGGTGTATTCGACGATGCCGCGGTCAAGGCGGTTTCGCAATGGCGCTACAAGCCTTTCGTGCGCGACGCCAAGCCGGTGCCCGTGCGCAGCGAGATTCGCGTGCGCTTTGCACTGCCTTAGGCGCGCGCGCTGCGCGCTTCAGGCCGCGGAACAGCGGGCAACCGCGGCGGCCGCTTCCTGGGTCAACGCCCCAATCTCCGCGCCGATCCGCAGATCGTCGACCGGGCCGAATGCATGTTTGCGCACCATGCCTTGACGGTCGATCAGCACCAGACTCGGCGTGCCGCGCATCTGGTAGCGCTCCATCGTGTGCGGAATCGGGCCGGCGGGATTGGGCTGGTCCAGCGCGATCGGAAACTTCAGGCGATACTCCTGGATGAACGCCTTCAACACCGCGCTGCTGAAGGCGTCGTGATGTTCGAACGTCGTGTGCAGGCCGATCACGGCCACATCGCTCGGCGCAAAGGTTTCGAAAATTCTCTTGGCTTGCGGCACGCCGGAAGAGACCGAGTTGGGACACAGCACTTGAAAAGCCGCGAGCACCACCACGCGTCCCCGCAGCCCCGAAAGCGCCAAGGGATGGTCGGTATTGAACCACTTGTCGACCAGCAACTCCGGCGCGCCATTTTGGATTGTCATAGATAAAGAACGCCGTGCCCGGTCCGCTGCGGGGCGCTCGAGAGGTCCTGCAAGGTTTTTTTTAAAGATAACCTTAAATCGCGCCGCTGGGAAGCAACGGCCGGCCGCAGCTCGGCGCGCAGCGGCTGTTAGCGATGGAGGGAGCCGACGGAATGCTCTTTTTCCCGGCGCTTGCGTTCGGCGACCTCTTCCCGGTCGACGGTCACATTCGTGGGTGCCTTGATGCCGATGCGCACCTGCGAGCCATTGACGGCCATCACGGTGACTTCGACATCGTCACCGATGCGTAACGATTCCCCGGCGCGGCGAGTAAGAATGAGCATGGATTCATTAGGACACGGGCAAAAATGTTTGCCTGTGGGCGATAGTTTTAAAGCACTGTAGGATTGCGCCGACCTTGGCGCGGGCGCTTCGAGCCGGCGCCGGCCTAATGCTTGCCGACTACGCGCTCGGCATTTTCCGCGACAGCCCAATTGCTGACGGTGGCTTCGTAGAACGCCAGTTCCTGCAGCAGGTCCTCGAGGCGCTGCGCCTTGCCCATGGCGAAGCCCTGCCCGTAATCCACGCCGAGGTCGGCCATGCGCACCCGCAGCACGTCGGTTTCGACGTATTCCGCGATGGTTTCCATGCACATGACCTTGGCCAGCTGCGCGATGGCCTTGATCATGGATTCGGAGCGCGCGTTGGTGAGCGCATCGCGAACGAAACTGCCGTCGATCTTGATGTAATTGACCGACAGGTCCTTCAAGTACGCGAGCGAGCTTACGCCCGTGCCGAAATCGTCCAGCGCGAACTGGCAGCCCAGTTCTTGCAGCGTGCGCATGAAGACTTGCGCCTTCTCGAGATTGCCTATGGTCGCCGTTTCGGTCAACTCGAAACACAGCACGCTCGCCGGCACGCCGCTCGTCTTGAGCTGATCGACCACGAAGCCGAGGAAAGACTCGTCCTGCAGCGACTGGCCGGACAGATTGACGGCGAAGCGCGCGAATTCCTCGCCCACCGATGCGCTATGTTCACCGAGCAATTCACAGGCGCGCCGCACCACCCAACGGTCGATCGTCGGCATGAGCTGGTAGCGTTCCGCCGAAGAGAGAAACTTGCCGGGCGGGATCATTTCACCGCGTTCCCCGAGCATGCGGATCAGCAGCTCGAAGCGCGGCCGCCCATAGTTGCCGCGCAACGGCAGGATCGGTTGCGCATCGAGGCGGAAACCGTCGCTGTCCAGAGCCTCGCGCAGCTTGCCGATCACCAAGATATCGGTGTGCCGCCGGATGATGCTCTGGTCCGAATCCTGAAAAATCTCGACGCGGTTGCGGCCGCGGTCCTTCGCAGCCTTGCAGGCAATTTCCGCGGTGGCCAGCGCGTGCGCCAGCGGATTGTCCGAGCGGCCTATCGGCGCAACCCCGAGACACACCGAGACTTCGAATGCGCCCTGGCCCGCGCGCGGTACGATGCCTTGGGCGGCCGCGCGGATCTGCTCGGCGATCGCCGCCGCCGACTCCATGCTTGAGTTGGGAATGAGCGCCGCGAGCCGGTCGCCCGAGATGCGCGCCGAGAGCGCCTCCGCCGGAAGCGTCTTCGCCATCCGGTCCGCGACGCTGACGATCACATCGTCGCCCACGTGCATTCCAAAAGTCTCATTGATGACATGCAGCCGATCGATGTCGAGATACAAAATGATGTGCGAGCCGTTGGGTCCGGCCGCCGCCAGCACGCCGCTCGCCTGCCGCTCGAACGCCTGGCGGGTCATGAGGCCGGTGCTGGTGTCGTACTGTGCCTGGATGATGTTGGTGGAACGCTTCGCCAGCATTTCGGCGACGCGGGTTTGCTGCATGTCGAAATCTTGCGCGCTCGGCGGATTGAAGAGCGCGAGCACGCCCATGACGCGCCCGGATGTGTGCCGTATGGGGCATGCCAGGATCTTGTAGGGCGCCGCGACGTCGGTCGCCACCTTGGAAATATGGTTGATGACGATAGTGCGCTGCTGCATTTGCATCCAGGCGGTCAAGTGGTGCTGAGCCCGCTGCAGCGCTTCAGGCGCCATCGGCGCTCCGCTGCGCGTCATGGACACGGAAATATTCTTGTCCGGCACCCACAGCGCGGCGAGCGCGCAACCCATGCGTTCCAGGCCGGTTTTCAAGATCTGGGAAAATTCGTCCGCGTCGCTCGCCGCCGCCTGATTGGAGGAGATCTCCATCATCAGTTCCAGGTCGCGTTCTTTGATGTTCAGATCGCGCTCGCTGGAACCCAGCTTGGCGCGCAGCGCCAGCTCGCGGCGCAGGCATTCGAGTGCCGGTTGCACCAATTGCCGGATGGTCTGCAGCGGGCGCGGCTCGATCTGGGTTCCGGACAGCCTCACCACCAGGCTGACGACCCCCAGCAGTTCAATGTGCTCGCCGCGCACGGCGAAGGAGTAGACCACCCGGTCGGCGTCGATGGTTCTGGCAATGCCCGGAAACTCGCTCGTGTCGGACAGGGCGTTGGCGATCGCGTCGTTGATGAGCTCCGGCTCGTCGCTCAAATCCCACTCATCGGACGCCCACACAAGGTTGGAATAGCCGTCGTGAACGATCACGCCCCGCAGGCTCGGCATGAGCATTCGCAGCAGACGCCCATACGGGTCGAAGGATGCCTCCGCGGCATGCGCTTCGACGACGTTAGGCGTGATGTCCAGCACGGAGGCCATCTCGAGAAATGGTTGAGGTTAAAGCCACGAATCAATGTGCTGGAATCCCTGCCCGGCAGCTTTGACGAGCGTCGCAATTCAACGCAAGAATTCACAGCTCCGCAGGTGGGATTGCGGCAAAAGCCCTGGAAGATTGACAATATGCGCGGGTTCTTGTGATGCATCTCCCGCTTCGAGCGGGACGGGCCCCCAGGAGCCTAACGCCTCCTGGCGCGCGCGAGGGCCTTGAGCAGGAAGCGGCCGCCGGGGATGCGCACCCAGCGGAATACTCTGCGCCAAAAGCGCCGGGCGTCGGCGTCGATGCTGGCCAACGGCAAGCGCTCGTAAAGATCATGTAAAGGCTCATGCACGATGGCGCTCGCCGCCTCGACGCTGGAAACCTTCTCGCCCGACATGAAAGTCAACAACACCTTGTCGGCATGCCATTCGACTCCGAGGTCGAGCAGCGGGCCCGTTCCGAACGAGCGTTGCGCGCCTGGTTCCGTGCCGCGTAGAAACACGCTGATTTCGTGCGGAACCGGCCGAGACAGTTGCCAGGCGCGATTGCCGCGGTTCTGGGGCAAAAATACACCGGGGAAATTGCGTCGCAACGTGGGAGACATTGCCGCATCCTACTCGGGATTGACCCGCCGGCCAGTGCTGTAGGATTGGCACGTGGATGAAACGATAAATTTGCTTCCCGGGCAAGCTTTGAGCAGAAGCGGCCGGCCGCGGCTCGATTATTTTGCCGTCGCCAGCCTCGCATTCCCCTTCATGGTCAACAGCGCCGTGCAGGCGGTGCTGAACGCGACCGACACCTGGTTCATCGGCCGCGTATCGCCGGCGGCCACTGCGGCGATCGGTGCGGTCTACTGGCCGGTGCTGGTCTTCGGACTTTTGTTCGGCGGCGTCGGTCTGGCGGTCCAAACCTTGGTGGCGCAGGCCTACGGCGGCCGGCGCTATGCGCGGGCCTCCCAGGCGACCTGGACTGCCTTATGGGCGTCGTTGTTCACCGTGCCTGCGTTTGTGCTTTTGGCCCTGACGGGCGCCAAACTTTTTGCTCCCTTTGGACTTCCGCCGGAAATCACCCGGCTCGCGCTCACCTATTGGTTCCCGCGCATGCTGGGCGGCCCGCTCGGCGTGGCGCTCTGGGCGATATTGGGCTTCTTCAATGGCATCGGCCGCCCGACCGTTACGCTGCGGATCGCCGCCGGCGTGGCCGTGATCAACGCGCTGTTCAATCAGCTGTTCATGTTCAACTGGAATATGGGCGTGGCCGGCTCGGCGTGGGCGACCAATTGCGCTCAGCTCATCGGGGTTTGCACGGCGCTGGTCTGGTTCCTGGCGCCCGCCACCCGCTCGCGGTTTCGCTCGCACCTGACGACGCGGCTGCATGTGCGGTCGCTTTGGCGTCAGCTGCAATTGGGTTTCCCCATGGGTTTGCTGATTGCGGCCGATATCTTAGGCTTCGCCCTGTTCCAATTGATGCAGGTGCGCCTTGGCACGGTCGATGGCGCCTCGACGCAGATCGTCATGATGCTGACATCGTTTTGCTACATGCCGGCGGTGGGCATCGCCATGGCCGGCACCACCCTGGTAGGCCAAGCGATCGGCGCGCATCGCAAAGACTGGGCGCTGAAGGTCGGCAATGGGATCATCTTGATCGCGGTGCTGTACATGGGCGCGATCGGCGTGCTGCTGGCCGCGTTGGGGCCATGGGTGTTGCCGTTCTTTACCAATGCCGCCGATCCACAGGCCGCACACGTGGTCGCAAGAGCCGTGACCCTGCTGTGGATTGCGGCCGGTTATCAATTGTTCGACGGATTGAATATCAGCAGCAGCGCGACGTTGCGGGGCGCAGGCGATGTGCGGCTTCCGGCGCTCATGGTTCTTGCGCTATCGTGGCTCGTCTTCGTGCCCCTTGCGCACAGCCTGTCGTTCGCGCCGGGCCAAGGGTGGGTTGATTGGTTGCCGCAGTACGGCTTGGGCGCGGTCGGCGGCTGGTTCGCGGCATTGGTTTACATCTTTTTGCTGGGGCTCATGCTGTTTCTTCGCTGGCGCTCGCGCGCCTGGCAGCGTATCGCGCTGCCCCTCAATTGATGAAGCCGCTCACGCTGCTGCTCAATCGCATGGTCCTCGCCTGCGCCGGCGGCGTATTTTCCGCGGTTGCCGCGGCAGCCGGGTCGGGCGGCGCCGTTCCCGCGGCCATCGCGCAGGTGATGGCGGCACAGCGGCTGCCGTCGAGCGCCCTGAGCTTCGTCATCGTGGATGCGGACACGGGCCGCGTCGTGATGAGCCACAATGAGGACACGCCGCGCAGTCCCGCTTCCACCATGAAGGCCTTGACGACGTTTGCCGCGCTGGACATGCTGGGTCCCGCATTCGTCTGGCACACGCGCGCATGGCTCCACGATGGCGATCTCTACCTACAAGGCGGCGGCGATCCGTACATCACGCTGGAACGTTGGTGGAGCTTCGTCCAGGGTTTGCGGGCGCAAGGCTTGAAATCGATTCCGGGCGACATCGTCATCGACAACAGCGCGTTTTCCTTGCCCAAGGAGGATCCGGGCGCCTTCGACGGCCGTCCGAACCGCGCCTACAACGTCGTGCCGGACGCGTTGATGGTCAATTTCCAGTCGGTCGACTTCAATCTCGCCGCCAACGCCGATACGCATCGGGTGGATATTGTCGCGAGCCCCGCTCCCGTGAACCTCGAGGTGGATAATCACATTCGGTACTTGCCGGGCCGCTGCGACGGTGCGGCCGCCCGCGTGGATTTTCAAGTGGCCTCGCCAAAGTGGAACCGTGTGGTTTTTTCCGGCGCCTTGTCCGCGCACTGCGCGCCGCGTTCCTTCGCGCGAACTTTGCTGCAGCCGGCGACCTACGCCTTCGGCACCTTCGTCGCGTTGTGGCGCGAGTCGGGGGGCGAGTTCGAAGGTAAATTGCGCATCGCAGCCACCCCGACGGACGCCAAACTGCTGTATAGCTTCGACTCGCTGAGCTTGGCGGAGATCGTGCGGCTCACCAACAAGCACAGCAACAATCTGATGGCGCGGCACTTGCTCCTGACGCTCGGCCGGGAGCGCTATGGCGATCCGGCGACGTTGGAAAAAGGCGCCGCGGCGCTGACGGAGTGGAGCCGCGAAAAAGGCTTCGATTGGAGCGGCGTGGATATCGAAAACGGATCCGGTCTGTCGCGCAGCGCGCGCATCACGGTGCTGCAGATGGCGAAAATCCTGAGGGCCGCGTACCGCAGCCCGTTTGCGCCGGAATACCTGGCGTCCCTGCCCTTGGCCGGCATGGACGGCACGCTGCGTTCGCGCATGAAGGACAGCCCGGCTGGAGCGATTCGTTTGAAAACCGGCCACCTCGACGGCGTCAGCGGCGTCGCCGGTTTTGTGAGCGCTCCCACCGGCAAAACCTTTGTGCTGGTATCCTTGGTCAACCACGCGCGGGCGGATTTAGGCGCGGCGGAGCCGGTGCACGCCGCGCTGGCGGCGTGGATCCTGGCCAACCCATAGCCTGCAGCCCGGCACCTCAAGGCCGCTCCATTTCCCAGAGTATCGCCGTGACGCCCTTGCGTACCCAGAGACCAAAGCCGACATAGCGAAACGATTTGTTCAGGCGGCGTCGGTACCAGTCGCCGGACCGCAGATGCACCGCCCGATCGGTGCGGCTGCGGTCGCAATTCTCACGCCAATCTTCCGCGGTCAATGCCGACACGTAGAGTGCGGCCCGGCTCAAACGGCTTAACGTCGTGATGGCGCGTGCGGCCTCTGCATCGCGCAGGTACTGCAGCACGTCGTAGCAAATGACCAGGTCATAGGGTTTGCGCGCCGCGAAATCGACGATCGAGCCGAAGGTCCAGCCGAAGCGGGCGCACAAGTACTCGCTCGCCTCGAGTCCCGCATAGCTGGCCCGCGGCAGAAATTCTTCGAGGGGTTTGCGCAGCAAGCCGATGCCGCAGCCCGCATCGAGGATTCGGCGCACGGGAATCTGGCACTGTCTCAAGGCGGCCGCGATGAGCGCTGCGCGGCTGCGCATCTCCGCCGCCGTGACCACGCGCGTCGCCGCGTTCAGATAGAACTTCCTGAAATATGCAGCGCTAAAATTGTTCGCGGACGCTCGAGCGTGTACCTTACGTGCTCTTTTTTGCTGCCGCTGTCCCGAGGTTTCGCCCATGCTTGAGAAGGTCCCGCGCGCGATGGCGTTACGCGCCATGATAGTGGTCTCGTCGATCGTCTGCTCGGCCCCTTCTCTCGCCGCCGCGCAATCCGCGTCGGTGAGCGGCATGCCTTCCATCGAGGCGAAAACCTCCGGGATGCGCCACATGCCGGGCTTCCTGCCGCTTCACTGGGACTCCAACAACGGCAGGCTGTATTTGGAAATACCGCAGCTCAATGTCGACATGCTGTATTTCGATTCGCTTACCCAAGGCGCCGGTTCCAATGACCTGGGGCTCGACCGCGGCCAGGTATCGGCGGCCAAGCTGGTCCGTTTCGAACGCTTTGGTCCCAAGATTTTGTTGGTGCGGCCCAATGAAAAGTTTCGCAGCTCTGCGCAGGATCCCGCCGAACAGCTGGCGGTGCGCCAATCTTTTCCGGAGTCGATTCTCGGCAGCTTCACGGTGGCCGCTGAAAGTTCCGCTGCCGTGGCCGCGGCAGGAGCTGAGGCTGGGGCCGTTCTGGTGGACGCCACCGAGTTCTTTTTGCGCGACGTGCATGAGGTTTCCGAAGCCCTCCTGAAACAGGGCCCCTATAAGCTCGATGCCGCGCGGTCGGTCATTGCCATCGATGCGACCAAAGTGTTTCCGAAGAACACCGAAGTCGAAGCCATTCTGACCTTCGCCTCGGAGGGGCCCGCGCGCGGCTCGTTCGTCGCCGAGGTGACGCCGGATGCGCACGCGCTTTCGCTGCGCGAGCACCACTCGTTTCTCGAGCTGCCGGGTCCAGGGTATTCGCCGCGGCGCTTCGACCCGCGCGCCGGCTACTTTCCATTCGCGTACCGGGATTATGCCGCGCCGCTGGGCGCGTCCCTGGAACAGCGCTTCATCGTGCGCCATCGCCTGATCAAACAGGATCCGAGCTGCGCGCAGGCCTGCGTAGCGGTCAAGCCGATTCAGTATTACGTCGATCGAGGAGCGCCCGAACCGATTCGGTCCGCCTTGGTCGAGGGCGCGCGCTGGTGGGACGACGCGTTTCAGGCTGCCGGATGGGCCGCCGGCACATTTCGGGTCGACGTTCTTCCGGAAGGCGCGGACCCATTGGATGCAAGATACAACATCATCCAGTGGGTACATCGGTTCACGCGCGGATGGTCCTACGGCCATCCGGTTGCCGATCCGCGCACCGGCGAAATCATCAAGGGCAATGTGACGTTGGGTTCCCTGCGCGCCCGGCAAGATTATCTGATTGCGGAGGCGCTGCTGTCCCCCTACGTCGCCGGCAAGAAAATATCGCCCGCCAATGACCCCATGCTGGCGATGGCATTGGCCCGTACCCGGCAGCTGGCCGCTCATGAGACCGGCCATACTTTGGGATTGGCGCACAACTTCGCCGCCAGCGCATTTCCGCATCCGCCTTCCGAGTCGGTGTCCGTGATGGACTACCCGCACCCATGGATAACTCTCGACCGCAACGGCGTGCCCGACCTGTCTCAAGCCTACGGCGTGAATATCGGCTTGTGGGACAAAGTGGCCATCAACTACGGCTACCGCCAATTTGCGGATTCTTCCGCGGAACGCGCCGGGCTCGAGTCCATCTTGAGCGACGCAACCAAGTCCGGACTGGTCTATATCACCGACGAAGACGCCCGGCCGCCGGGCGGCGCACACCCGTTCGCACACCTCTGGGACAACGGCACCGATGCGGCCGACGAACTGGTGCGAATCATGAAAATCCGCAGCGCCGCATTGGCGAGATTTGGCGAGAACGCCATTCCCATGGGCGAGCCGCTGGCAACGTTGGAAGACACCCTGGTGCCGCTGTATCTCATGCATCGCTACCAGGCTGAGGCCGCGATCAAGATCATCGGTGGACTCGACTACCGCTATCAGTTGCGCGGCGACGGACAGATGAACGCCGCGATCGTTTCGCCGGATGAACAGAGAAAGGCCTTGCGCGCCGTCCTAAAGACCTTGTCGGCGGACACTTTGACCCTGCCTGAAACGCTGCTGAAGTTGTTTCCGCCCCGCCCGCCGGATTTCGAGCGTACCCACGAATCCCTGCCCGCCGGGACTGGAGTACCCTTCGATCCGATCGCGGCGGCGGAATCCGCGGCGGATCTGACCTTGAGCCTTTTGTTCGATCGGGAGCGCGCCGCGCGCCTGGTTGAATATCACGCCCGCGCAGGCACCCCGTCTCTCGCGGAAGTGATCGATGCGGCGCTCAAGGTCAATCGGCCGGCGCATCCGGCCGCAGGCAGTCCTCGAGCGATCGAGACGGAGGTCCAAGGCGCCGTCTACGCACGCACCGTCGAGGCGCTGCTCACCCTGGCGGCGGATCCGAAAGACTCCGTCGAAGTGCGCGCCATCGTCTTCGCGAAGCTCGCTGACGTGAGACGCCGCAGCGATGTCCATTCACCGCTCGAGGCCTATCTCGCCCAGCGCATCCAGCAGTTTCAAGCGGATCCGGCAAAATTCGTGGCCGCGAAGCCGATCGCAGCGCCGCCGGGCATGCCTATCGGCGACGAGGAATAGTCCATGCCGCGGCGAGCTGGATCAAATCCTGGGCAATGGAAGCTAGCGCAGCTGTCCGTGAAACGTTGCCGGGTCTGCGTCTCCAACACGATCTCCAGCCAGGGGAAATCCGGGCGAGTCCATTTTCATGCCGGTCGCCCGATTGTTCTGCAGGACAAATGAGACGCGCGATTTCGGCGATGAGCGAAATGCAAACCTGCCGTCTGGTTGTTTCAGCAGCCGCTCCGGCCCCTCGCCCAGCGGCTGGATCATCAGGCGGCCGTTTTCATCGAATACGCGGTAGGTCCTGCGATATTGCGCGAAGGAATCGTGCAAATTTCCAGATAGCTGCTCGAGCTTCAGCACGAACGTTCCGGTAAGCGGCGCTGCCTCGGCATGAGATACGGGCTGATCGGCAAGTTCCTGCTCGGGTGCGGCCGCCGCGGACGGCAGGGGAGGCAGACCCAGGATGGTGCGCGCCAGCGCGCGCGTGATCGCGTAGGCGTTCTGGCCCTCGGTGTTGGTGAGCACCACGATGGTGAGCCGATCATCGGGAAAATCGTACAGACTGCCGCTGTAGCCGATCAGTGAGCCGTGCTGGCCGATGCGCCGGTGGTCATCTTCGTGGTTCAGCATCATCGCGAAGCCGTACTGCGCCTGCGGATCTTGCGCGCTGATGTGCGCCGCGGCCCCTTCCGCGGTCGACATGAGCCGAAAGGTATCCGGACGGACCAAGTTCTTGGTCTTGATCGACTGCCACAACTGCAGCAGATCGCCCACCGTGCTGCAGAAGCGCAAATCGGAGTTGTATGCCATGTCGTTTTCATTTGCCGCGACGTAGCTCCCCGCAAAACGGCGGTACGCATGAGAAAGCCCGCGCACCAGGGTGAAGTCATCGCAATACGCGCTGGACCTGACGCCCGCGGGCCGGAAGATATTTTGCCGCACGTAGTCCTGAAAACTCCGGCCGGTAACGCGCTCGACGATCGTGACCAACAGTTGGAATCCGGAAATGGACCAGTCCCATTTCGCGCCCGGGCGGTTCACCCAATTTTTCCCGGCGTACAGGGCCATCACTTCATCCAGCGCTTTCGGCTGCCGGCTGGTGGCCTCGATGGGATCGCCGAGGTAATGATAGTCCACGATACCGGACGTATGGTTGAGCAATTGACGTATCGCGACGTGATGGCCTTGGAGCGGAAACTCAGGAATGTATTTGGAGATGTCGTCGTCCAGTGACAATCGGCCGCGCTCGACCAGCTGCATCACCGCGATTCCGGTGAAGGGCAGCATGGGGCCAACCACGTGATAGACGGTTTCCTCTTTTGCCGGCGCTTCTAGTCCCAAGTCCGCGAAGCCGTAGCCTTTGTGCAGAACTATCCGGCCGGCACGCGCCACCAGCACGGAAGCACCGACAACGTGCTGTTGCGCCATGACCTGTCGCACGACGGCGTCCAGATCCGCGCCGGAGCGGCTTCCCGGCGCGGAATGTGCCGCGCTGGAGCTGAGCAGGAACAGGGCGATGGACAACGTTCGTGCGGTTCGCATGGCCGAATTATTCGACAGTCAGGCTTTTCGCCAGATTGCGCGGTTGATCGACGTCGGTGCCTTTGAGAACGGCGACGTGATAGGACAGCAGCTGCATCGGAATGGCGAACACGACGGGCGCCTGCAACGCGGTTGCATGCACCGGCATGCGGATGACGGTGATGCCTTCCTCGCTTTGCATGCCGGAGTCAGGGTCCGCGAACACGTACAATTTGCCGCCGCGCGCGCGCACTTCATGCAAGTTGGATTTGAGCTTTTCCAGAAGATCATTGCTCGGTGCGACTGCAACCACCGGCATGTCTTCATCCACCAGCGCCAAAGGACCATGCTTGAGCTCCGCCGCGGGATAACCTTCGGCATGGATATAAGAAATTTCTTTGAGTTTCAGCGCCCCTTCCATGGCGATCGCCTGCAACGGGCCGCGGCCTAGAAACAGCGCGTGATGCTTCTCCACGAAGATCTCGGCCAGCGCCTGAATGGTTTCGTCGAGCGTCAGTGTTTTCTCGACCAACCCAGGCAGTTGCAGCAATTGCGACACCAGGGCTCTTTCCTCCGCGGCGGCGGGGCCGTTTTTCGCCAATGCAATGGTGAGCATGGCGAGGGCGGTGAGCTGGGTGATGAACGCCTTGGTGGAAGCGACGCCGATTTCAGGTCCCGCCCGCGTGAGCAGCACCAAGGTCGATTCCCTGACCATCGAGCTCTCCGCAACATTGCAAATGCTCAAGGTGGATAGATACTTGGCTTGTTTGGCGTTGCGCAACGCCGCCAAGGTATCCGCTGTCTCGCCGGACTGAGAAATTGTCGACGAACAGGGTGTCCGGAGTGATCACCGGATCGCGGTATCGGTATTCGCTCGCAATTTCGACGCGGGCCGGAATCCGGCATATCTGCTCGATGAGATAGCTGGCGATAAGGCCGGCGTGATAACTGGTGCCGCAGGCGGCAATGTGGACCGCTTTGACTCGCTTGAAGATCTCAGCGGCGCTCGCGGACCGAAGGCTGCATCCAATAATTTGCCGCCGGCGATGCGTTCCTCCAGCGTTTGCGCGATTGCGCGCGGCTGTTCGTGAATTTCCTTGAGCATGAAGTGGCGGTATTGACCGCGCTCGACGGCGTCCGCCGGCAGATCGCTCTCCCGGACCTCACGTAGGGCCGGCTGGCCCGCCGCATCCAAGATCCTTACCGACTGGCGGCGCACCTCCGCCACGTCGCCTTCTTCCAAGAACATGAAGCGGCGCGTGACCGGCAACAGCGCGGCCACATCCGATGCCGCGAAATTCTCATCGATGCCAAGTCCGATCACCGCCGGACAGCCTTGGCGCGCCATGACGATGCACTCAGGATCCGCCTCGCTCAGAACCGCGAGGGCGTAGGCGCCTTGCAATTCCGCGACCGTCTTGCGTACCGCCGCCAAGAGATCCGAGGACGAGGCGAGGTGGTGGTGAATGCGATGCGCGATGACTTCCGTGTCCGTTTCCGAGGTAAAGCTGTAGCCCAGATTCTTGAGTTCCGAACGCAAAGTCTCGTGATTCTCGATGATGCCGTTGTGCACAATCGCAACCCGGCCGCGCGAAATGTGCGGGTGGGCATTTTCCGTGGTGGGCACGCCATGGGTTGCCCAACGCGTGTGCGCAATGCCGATCGATCCATGAATCGGCTGCAAGTCCAAGGCGTCTTGCAAGGCTTTGACTTTGCCAACCGTGCGCAAGCGGGCGAGCTGTCCACGGTCCAGAAGCGCGATTCCGGCGGAGTCGTAGCCGCGATACTCCAGGCGCCGCAATCCCTCCATGAGGATTGGAACCGCGCTGCGCTCGGCGACCACTCCCACGATGCCACACATATCTCTCTCGGCTCGGCCTAAAAGGGTGGTTAGTGTGCCCGAGACGGCCACAGAATGACGGCCTTCCCACACCCCATTGGCGAGACCAAACGCTCGGTTCTCGGAGCCAAATAATACTGCTTGGCAAATAGTATTAGTAAGTATACAGTATTGGCTCATGGACGATAGCAACGGACGCAAGTTTCAAAAAGAGCTCAACGGAGGCCTGGTTGGCCTGGTTTTGCTCGCCGTGCTCGCCGAGTCCGACGAAGATCTGTACGGCTATGAAATCGCCAAGCGTTTGGCGAATGCCAATGACGGAACCTCCATTTTCAAGGAGGGCACGATTTACCCCGTGCTGCGCGCTCTCTCGGCGGGAAATTTGTTGACCAGCCGTATCGTGCCCTCCTACTCCGGTCCGCCGCGCCGCTACTACCGAATCACGCAGCAAGGCCGCAGCGTACTCGCTGAATGGAAATTGATTTGGCAGGGAACTCGCGACTTCGTGGATCGATTTACAGAAACAGAGAATTCAGGCATAGGACATCCGTCATGAACCGCAATGCGCCGCGCTCGATCGATCAATACCTCCGGCAACTGCGCGAAGAGCTCGCGGGAGCGGATTCCGCGCTCATACAAGACGCTCTGTACGACGCGGAGGAGTATCTGCGTGCGGAGGTCGCGGCGCATCCGGACAAATCCGAATCCGATGTACTCGAACTGATTGCCTCCACCTATGGCGCTCCCGACGAGGTCGCCGGCGCCTACCGCGACACCGAGGTCAAGGTCAAGGCGGCCATGGCGACACCGCGCAAGGAAGCAACGTCCCCGCTCGGCCGATTCTTCGGCGTATTTCTGGACCCCCGCGCCTATACATCCTTGTTCTTCATGCTGCTGGCGCTCGCCACCGGGATTATTTATTTCGTGCTGGCGGTGACCGGGCTTTCCCTGTCGGCCGGCCTGTCGGTGCTCATCATCGGTGTACCCTTCTTTCTCATGTTCATGGCGGTTTGCCGCGTTGTGTCGTTGGCCGAAGGCCGTTTGATCGAGGCGATGACCGGCGTGCGCATGCCGCGGCGGCCGGTGTACCAGGGCAAGGCCCTGAAATTCTGGGAACGGATCGCCGAAATGCTGAAGGATCCCCGCACCTGGACCACGATCGCCTACTTCATCCTGATGCTGCCGATCGGCATTCTCTACTTTGTGACGGCCCTGGCGGGACTCTTGGTGAGTCTGTCGCTCATCGTGCTGCCCATCGTCGGGGTTCTTGCGCAAGAGGGTTGGTTCGGCCTGGGAGGCGTCGAGGTGTTCTCCACCGCGCAGCCGGAGTGGGTATTCCACTCGGGATTCGGCATTCCTCTGCTGGGATTGGCCGGCGTTTTGTTGCTGACCTCGCTGATGCATCTGGCGCGCGGCGTCGGACGCCTGCATGCGGTGTTCGCCAAATCCATGCTGGTCGCGCGCAGCGCCTCGAGCAGCGCGGAGGCGGCCGAGCCTGACGCCGCGCTCGCGGCGCACTAAAGTTGGCTTAGCGCGGCGGCAATCAGCCCTTGGGACTCGATGTTTTCCTGGCGATGACCTCGGCCTTTTCCTTTTCGCCGAGCTTGGCCGGACGTACCCACGCATCCTTGATGATCTGTTGCGACCTTTCGAACGCGAGCTTGTTGTCGGGCGTACTCGAGGCGATCGTGGATCCGGCGCCGGTCGTGGCGCCCGCGCCGATGCGCACCGGCGCCACCATCATGGTGCCGGAACCGATGAAGGCGCCGTCGTCGATGAAAGTGGGCCACTTGTTGGCGCCGTCGTAGTTGCAGGTGATGCTGCCGGCGCCCACATTCACGTCCTTGCCGACGCGCGAATCGCCCAGGTAGGTCAAATGGTTGGCCTTGCTGCGCGCCCCGATCTCGGTGTTTTTCACTTCGACGAAATTGCCGATGTGCACTTCGCCGTGCATGACGGTGCCGGGCCGGAGCCGCGCGAAGGGACCGATGCGGCATTGCTGCGCGACGACGGCACGATCGATGATGCAGTTGGCGAAGATCTCCGTGCCTGCGCCGATGCGGGAATCGGTTATCACGCAGTTGGGGCCGACCTTCACGCCCGCCGCCAGATGTACCTTGCCGACGAGCACGGCATTGACATCGATGAAGACGTCGCGGCCCACTTCGACGTCGCCGCGAATATCGATGCGGGCGGGATCCGCCAAGGTCGCGCCGGCGAGCATCAGTCGCTGCGCGCGTTGGCGCCGCAAACCCGCCTCGACCTCGCTCAGCTGAACCTTGTCGTTGACGCCCGCAACCTCGAGAGCATTGGCCGCCGGAACCGCTTCGATGCGGACTCCGGCCTGCGCGGCGGCCGCGACGACGTCCGTGAGAAAATATTCGCCCTGCGCGTTGTTCCTTCCCAGCCCCAGGAGCCACTCGCGCAGGCGTCCTGCCGGCGCCGCCATGAGGCCAGAATTGACCTCGCAAATCTGCAGCTGCGCGGGCGTGGCGTCGCGGTGCTCGACGATCGCAGCGACTTGGCCCGCGGCGTTGCGCACGATGCGTCCGTAGCCATGCGCCTGGTCGAGCTCAACGGATAGTAGGGCGAGCGCGCCTGCGTCCGCTGCCGCGATCAATTTCGCGAGCGAGGCGCCGCCGATGAGCGGCACATCGCCGTACAGCACCAGCACCGCGTGCTCGTCCGGAATGAGGCACATGGCCTGCATCACGGCATGTCCCGTGCCGAGCTGCTGCGCCTGCAAAACCCACTCGACCGGCTCCTGGTGCAGAGCCGCCTGCACTTGCGCGCCGCCGTGGCCGTATACCACGTAGATATTGCTGGGATGCAGGGCGCGCGCTGCGCTTATCACATGCCGCAGCAGCGGTTCGCCGGCCAAGGGCTGCAGGACTTTCGGCAGGTCGGAATTCATCCGCTTGCCCTGGCCGGCTGCCAAAATCACGACCGAAAGCTGCATGCGGACTCCGTTGCCGATAAGGTTCCTAGCGCTTCCTGCGCAATCGGGCGATGGCGCGCAATTGCGCCAACGCCCGCACCAGTTCCGACTGCGCCTCGGCGATGTCCAATTTGTCGCTGCGGTTGCGAACGGCGTCTTCGGCGCGTTGTTTGGCGGCGAGCGCGGCAGCCTCGTCGAGATCTTTGGCGCGCAGCGCGGTGTCCGCCAGCACCGTCACGAGGTGCGGCTGGATCTCCATCGCGCCGCCGCCGACGAAGAAGGACTGCTCCTCGTGGCCTTCGGTCTCCACCCGCACTTCACCCGGCGCCAAGGTGGTGAGCAACGGCGCGTGGCGCGGGTAGATGCCGAGTTCGCCGAGCGTGCCGGGCGCGAACACGCGCGTGGCCTCGCCGGAAAAGATCTGGCCCTCGGCGCTGACGATGTCGACGTGAATGGTTTTCGCCATGATTTATTGCAACGTTTTGGCTTTTTCCACGGCCTCTTCGATGGGGCCGATCATATAGAAGGCCTGCTCCGGCAGGTGATCGTACTCGCCGGCAATGATGGCCTTGAAGCCGCGGATGGTGTCCTTGAGCGAGACGATTTTTCCATCCTGGCCGGTAAACACCTTCGCCACGTTGAACGGCTGCGACAGGAAGCGCTGGATCTTGCGCGCACGGTAGACGCTCAACTTGTCTTCCTCGGACAATTCGTCCATTCCCAGGATCGCGATGATGTCCTGCAGCTCCTTGTAGCGCTGCAATACGGCCTGCACGGCGCGCGCGGTGTCGTAGTGTTCATGCCCCACCACCAAAGGATCCAGCTGACGGCTGGTGGAGTCCAGGGGGTCGACGGCTGGATAAATGCCCAGCGAAGCGATTTGCCGCGACAGCACCACGGTGGCGTCCAAGTGCGCAAAAGTCGTCGCCGGAGAGGGATCGGTCAGGTCGTCCGCGGGGACGTACACGGCTTGGATCGAGGTGATGGAACCGGTCTTGGTCGAGGTGATGCGCTCTTGCAGCACGCCCATTTCCTCGGCCAGCGTCGGCTGGTATCCCACCGCGGATGGCATGCGGCCGAGCAGCGCCGACACCTCGGTGCCCGCCAGCGTGTAGCGATAGATGTTGTCGACGAAGAACAGCACATCGCGGCCCTTGCCGGAGGCTTGTTTCTCATCGCGAAAATATTCGGCCATGGTGAGGCCGGTGAGCGCGACGCGCAGGCGATTGCCCGGCGGCTCGTTCATCTGCCCATACACCATGGCCACTTTGGATTTCGACAGGTCGTCCTTGTCGATGACCCCCGATTCGATCATCTCATGATAGAAGTCGTTGCCTTCGCGGGTACGCTCGCCGACGCCGGCAAACACGGACAATCCGCTGTATTGCTTGGCGATATTGTTGATGAGCTCCAGCATGTTCACCGTCTTGCCGACGCCGGCGCCGCCGAACAATCCGACCTTGCCGCCCTTGGCGAACGGCACCAGCAAATCGATGACCTTGATGCCGGTGACCAACAGGTCCTGGCCGCCTGCCTGCTCGTCGTACGCGGGCGCCGGCCGGTGAATCGGCAGATACTCCGTCGCCTTCACGGGGCCGCGCTCATCCTGCGGCTTGCCCAAAACGTCCATGATGCGGCCGAGCGTGCCGGTGCCGACCGGCACCATAATTCCCTTGCCCGTGCCTTTGACAGTGAGTCCGCGGCGCAACCCTTCCGATGGGCCCATGGCAATGGCGCGCACCACGCCGTCGCCGAGCTGCTGCTGCACCTCGAGGGTCAGGTCAACCTCATCGAGTTTGAGTGCGTCATACACCTTGGGGATCTGATCGCGTGGAAATTCCACGTCGATGACCGCGCCGATGATTTGCACGATTTTACCGCTGGACATTTTTAATAACCTCTTGCCTGAACCGCACCGTCATACTGCCGCTGCCCCACCAACGATCTCTGAGAGTTCCTTGGTGATCGCCGCCTGGCGCGCCTTGTTGTAAATGAGTTGCAGCTCATCGATGAGCTCGCCGGCGTTATCGGTCGCCGCTTTCATGGCCACCATGCGCGCCGCCATTTCGCAGGCCACGTTCTCGACCGCGCCCTGAAATATTTGCGCCTCGATGTAGCGCATGAGAATGCCGTCGAGGATGGTCATCGAGTCGGGCTCGTAGATATAGTCCCAACGTTCCTGCAGATCTTCCTTGTCGATGGTTTGAATCGGCAGCAGCTGCGACACCACGCCCTTCTGGCTCATGGTGTTGACGAATACGTTGTGCGCCAACAGCAGCTGATCGACCTTGGTCTCGCGGTAGAAATCCAGCATCACCTTGGTGGTGCCGATCAGATCGTTGATATGCGGCCGATCGCCGAGATGAGTGACCGACGCCGCGATCTCGACCCCGGCGAGGCGGCGGAAGAATTGCAGGGCCTTGGAACCGATGATGCACAGGTACACCTTGGCGCCGCGCGACTGCGCCTCGCGGATCGAAGCCAAGGTCGCCTTGAACAGATTCAAGTTCAGCGACCCGCACAAGCCGCGATCGGTGCTGATCACCACGATGCCGACGGAATTCACCGGACGCTCGAGCGTGAAGGGGTGCTTGTAGTCCAAGTTGACCTGGCGCAGGTGGCCGATCATCTTGCGCACCTTTTCCGCATAGGGGCGCGCCGCGCGCATGCGGTCCTGGGCCTTGCGCATCTTGCTGGCCGCCACCATCTCCAGCGCCTTGGTGATCTTGCGGGTATTTTTGATACTCGCGATCTTGCCCCGGATTTCTTTTGCGCCTGCCATTGCGTCCTCTATGCCTTAAGGTCTACAGCGTCGCGAAAAATTCGTCGCAGCACTTCTTCAGCGAGGCTTCGACTTCCTTGGTGAGGTCGGGCTTGCCGTTGATGGTCTTGAGCAGCTCGGCGTAGCTCGAGTGCGCGAAGGACTGCAAAGCCGCTTCCGTCTCCACCACTTTGAGCCGCGCCACCTTGTCGAAGTAGCCGCTGTTCGCCGCGTACAGCGTCAGCGACATTTCCGCCACCGACATGGGCGAGTACTGCTTCTGCTTCATGAGTTCGGTGACGCGTTGGCCGCGCTCGAGCTGTTTGCGGGTGGCTTCGTCCAAATCCGAGGCGAACTGCGAGAAGGCCGCCAATTCGCGGTATTGCGCCAGCGCCAAACGCACGCCGCCGCCGAGCTTCTTGATGATATTGGTCTGCGCGGCGCCGCCGACGCGCGATACGGAAATGCCGGCGTTGATGGCCGGGCGCATGCCGGCGTTGAACAGGTCGGTCTCCAAAAAGATCTGCCCATCGGTGATGGAAATCACGTTGGTCGGCACGAATGCCGTGACGTCGCCCGCCTGGGTCTCGATGATGGGCAGTCCGGTCAGGGAGCCGGTCTTGCCCTTCACGCGGCCGTTGCTGATTTTCTCGACGTATTCCTCGTTGACGCGCGCAGAGCGTTCCAATAGGCGCGAGTGCAGGTAGAACACGTCGCCGGGATAAGCCTCGCGGCCCGGGGGCCGGCGCAGCAGCAAGGAAATCTGGCGGTAGGCCACGGCTTGCTTGGACAGATCGTCGTACACGATCAGCGCGTCCTCGCCGTTGTCCATGAAATACTCGCCCATGGCGCAGCCGCCGTAGGGCGCCAGATACTGCATCGCCGCGGGGGTGGATGCGGATGCCGCGACGATGATGGTGTGCGCCATGGCGCCGTGCTCTTCGAGCTTGCGCACCACATTGGCGATCGAGCTTTGCTTCTGGCCGATGGCCACGTAAACGCACTTAACGCCCGTGCCTTTTTGGTTGATGATGGTATCGATGGCCACCGCGGTTTTTCCCGTCTGGCGATCGCCGATGATGAGTTCGCGCTGGCCGCGGCCGATCGGCACCATGGCATCGATGGCTTTCAGACCGGTTTGCACCGGTTGCGAAACGCTCTTGCGGAAAATGACGCCCGGCGCCACGCGCTCCAGCGGCGACTTCAATTTGGCGTTCACCGGACCCTTGCCGTCGATGGGCGTTCCCAATGCATCGACCACGCGGCCCAGCAGCTCCGGGCCCACGGGAACCTCGAGAATGCGGCCCGTGGTCTTGACCTCATCGCCTTCGGAAATGCCTTTGTAGTCGCCGAGCACCACGGCGCCCACGGAATCCTGCTCGAGATTCAGCGCGAGTCCGAAGATGTTGCCGGAGAATTCCAACATTTCGCCATAACGCGCGTCGGCGAGTCCGTGGATGCGCACGATGCCATCGGTGACGCTCACCACCGTGCCGACATTGCGCGCTTCGGTGGCGGACTTGAACTTGTCGATGCGCGCCTTGATGAGGTCGCTGATTTCCGATGCCTTGATGGACATAACCTAAATCCTCTAGCCAATACTGGTCGTTTACGCCGTCAGCTCGAACGCAATGCGTTTGAGCCGGCTGAGCAGGGAACCGTCGATTACCGTGTCGCCGGCGCGCAGCACGGCGCCGCCGATCAAGGTGGAATCCGTGGCCAAGTGCAGGCGCACCGAGCGCTTGAGCTTGCGCTCCAGCGCGAGTCCGAGCGCCTGCTGTTGGGCGCTGTCGATCGGCGCGGCGCAGGTCACCGTCACGTCGATGACCCGTTCCGCCTCGTCCTTGAATTCGTCGAACAGCGCGGAAATTTCCGGCAGGTAGCCCAGGCGATGATTCTCGCCGAGCATGCGAAAGAAGTTTTCGCCGTGCTCGTCGAGCGCGCCGCCGGTGACGCCCACCACGAACTGCGCGAGCTCCTCGCCGCTCACGCTGGGGCTGCCGAGCAGCTCGTGCACGCGCGGATCGCGCACCGCCGTGGCGGCGGCGCGCAGCCTCTCGGACCAGCGCGGCAGATCCTTGTCGGCCTGCGCCTCCTGGAATGCCGCTTTGGCGTAGGGCCGCGCGATGGTGGTCTTTTCAGCCATGCAATAGCGTCCTAGATCTGCGCCGCGAGCTTGTCGATGATGTCGCCATGCGCGCGCGCGTCGATTTCGCGCTCGAGGATCTTCGCTGCCGCGCTCACCGCGATCTGCGCGACATCGCGCCGCAGACTCTCGCGCGCATGCGCGGCTTCGAGATCGATCTGCTCTTTCGCCGATGCCAACAGCCGCGCGCCTTCCGCGGCGGCGGTGCCCTTGGCCTCTTCCACCATGTCGTTGGCCCGATGCTGCGCCTGATCGACGATCTGCGCGGCGCGTTCGCGCGCTTCGCGCATGATGACTTCGGCACGCTCATGGGCCGAAGCCAAATCTTGCGTGCCCTTCTCGGCGGCGGCAAGTCCTGCTGCGATCTTGCGGGAGCGCTCGTCCATCGGCCCCAGGATCATCGGCCACACGACTTTCATCGTGAACCAGATGAGGACGATGAACATGAGCGTCTGCACGATCAGCGTGAGATTGATATTCACAATCGTCTCCTGACCAGCTCTACCGTCAGCACGTTTAGTGCGGTATCCCCGACGCGAACGGATTCGCGAAGGTAAAGAACAGCGCGAAGCCGATGCCGATCATGGCGACCGCGTCCACCAGCGCCGCGACGATGAACATCTTCACCTGCAGCATGGGGGTGAGTTCGGGCTGCCGCGCCGCGCCTTCCAGAAAGCGGCCGCCAAGAATGCCGAAGCCGATCGCGGTGCCGAGCGCGCCCATGCCGAAGATGATCCCGACGGCCAACACGGTCATGGCTTGGACGTGTGCAAAGTTTTCCATTCAATTCTCCTGAAACGAAACAGCTAGCGAAATTGTTGGTACCAAACTCGAAGACATCAATGATGTTCCTGCGCCATCGACAAATAGACGATCGTCAACACCATGAATATGAAGGCTTGCAGCGTGATCACCAGCAGGTGGAACACCGCCCATACAAATGCCAACGCGAACTGCGCCAGCAACAGCACCCAGCCGCCGGCGCTCGACAATTGCTGCATCCCGTGCAGTGTCAGGGCCGCGAGCAACAGAAAAATCATTTCGCCGGCGAACAGATTGCCGTACAAGCGCAGCGAGAGAGAAATTGGCCGCGCCAAGAACGGCACGATCTCCAGTAGCAAGTTCACGGGAACCAGCAGAATCTTCACGACAATATTCTTGGCGACGAAGGGCTGTAATGTCAGCTCGGCCAAAAAACCGCCAAGGCCCTTCACTTTTACGCTGTAGTAGATGATGAGCACGAACACCGTCAAGGACATGGCGAACGTGGTGTTGAGGTCGGTACTGGGCACGACCTTCAGATGTTCGACGCCGACGTGATGCGCTGCCCACGGCAGCAGATCGACCGGCAACAGATCCATGGCATTGAACAGGAAAACCCAGCAAAAAATGGTCAGCGCCAGGGGCGCGAGCAATTTATTGGTGCCGTGGAAGCTGTCCTTGACCTGTTCATCCACCTTCTCGACCAACAACTCGACGAAATTCTGAAACTTGCCCGGCACGCCGGCTTTGGCGCCGCGCGCCGCGAAATAAAAAGCGCCGCCGAACAAGAGCGCGAGCACGGCGGAGAAAAACACGGTGTCTAAGTGGATCACGGAAAAATCCACTATTCCCTTGGGTTCCTTGTTGGAGAGGAACGTCAGGTGATGAAGAATGTATTCGTTTGCGGTGGTGGGTTGCTCTGCTGCCATTTCAAGTTCTATGTGTGTCTCGATCGCCTCAAATCAACTGTTTTTCCCGCGTCCGCGCGGAACATGGGTCCCGCCCAGCGGCGGCAGCGCATTCGCCAGCGCCACCCAAAATACAAAAAAAGTCGCGACATAAGTGCCGAGCATCGCCAACGGCACCACCCTCATCGTCTTCAGCACCACCACGAACAGCACGATGACGATCGCGATCTTGGCGCTTTCGCCGATGAAGAACGCGCGCATCGCCCGCTGCCCATCTGCAGCCGATTTGCCGCCAAAACCCAGCAATGCCATGACAAGACTCGCGGCGGTGCTGATGCCGCCGCCCATCGCCGCGGACAAAGCCGCAGGGGGACCCGCGATCAGCCAGCTCACGAGAGCGCAGACCACGGTCACGGCCGCCTGGCCCAGGACGACGCTGAGAGCCAGCCGCCGCGCCAGGGCTAAATCGATCGCGACCAAGTTAAATCCCGTGGAGCGAAGCGCACGCTCGCTTCGCTTGTACCGTGCCAAAAATGGCCGGCGCATTATAGAGACGCCGCCTTGGGTCATCAAGGCGTTTCAGGCCTATTTATCGCCCTACTGGATGTGGGCGAGGATGCCTTCGAGCTCGTCCAGGCTGTTGTAGCTGACAATCAGCTTGCCCTTGCCCGAAGCGGCATGTTGAAAGGCAACTTTGGCGCCCAGCTTTTCCGCAATTTCAGTTTCCAAGCGGTGAATGTCCGGATCCGGTGCCGCATCGGGCGCAGCCGAATCGGCCGGCTTGGGATTCATGATGCGTCGCACCAAACCTTCCGTGTCGCGCACCGACAAGGACTTTTTGGCGACCAAGGCGGCGACTTCGATCTGTTGGCGGCGCGTGGCGAGCCCCAGCAGCGCGCGCGCATGGCCCATTTCGATCTGGCGACGTTCAAGCATCTCCTTGACCTCGTCGGTCAATTCCATCAGCCGCACCAAATTGCTGACCGCGGCGCGCGAGCGCCCCACCGCCTCGGCAGCGGCCTGATGCGTCAGTCCGAACTCCTCGATGAGCCGCAGCAGCGCTCGAGCCTCTTCCAGGGGGTTCAAGTTTTCGCGCTGAATGTTCTCGATGAGCGCCATGGCGACCGCGTCCTCGTCGGGGACGTCGCGAATGACCGCGGGAATCTCCGCAAGCCCCGCCATCTGCGCCGCGCGCCAGCGGCGTTCGCCGGCGATGATTTCATAGCGCTGCGATTCAGTTGGGCTAGGCCGCGGCAGCGGACGCACCAGAATCGGCTGCACCAGGCCGCGCGATTTGATGGAGTCGGCCAGCTCGCCCAAGGATTCCGGACGCATATCGGCACGGGGCTGATACTTGCCTCGCTGCAACAGATCGACCGGCAGGGACGCCAACCGATCGCCGGCGAGAATCGGCGGTTTTTCGGCCTCAGGCAGGCCGGCGCGGCGCGCGAGCAGCGGGGAGAGCTCAGCCAGGCCTCGACCTAAAGACGGCTTTTTGCCGGACATAACAATTCCCCGTAAACCGATGCGGCGATTATACGGGCGCTTCCGGCAGATCGTCGCGGCGAATCATTTCACCGCCGCCCGGCAGCTCGTCGCGGCGGATCATCTCGCCTGCCAACGCCAGATAGGCCAGGGCGCCGCGCGATTCTTTGTCGTGAAACAGCGCGGGCTTGCCGAAGCTCGGCGCCTCCGCCAGGCGCACGTTGCGCGGAATGACGGTGCGGAACACTTTCTCGCCGAAATGCTGCGTCAGTTGCGCGGACACTTCGTTGGCCAAGTTATTGCGCGGGTCGAACATGGTGCGCAGCAATCCTTCGATCTCCAATTCCGGATTGATGCTCTCCTTGATCTGTTCGATGGTCTGCATCAAGGCGGTCAAGCCTTCGAGCGCATAGTATTCGCACTGCATCGGCACCATGACCGAGTCCGCCGCCACCAGCGCGTTCAAGGTGAGCATGTTGAGCGATGGCGGACAATCCACGAGGATGACGTCGAAATCGTTGCGCACCAGGGCCAGGGCGTTGCGCAATTTGAACTCGCGTCCCACGGTCATCGTGAGCAAGCGGACTTCGGCCGCGGTGAGGTCCTGATTCGCCGGCATCAGCATGAAGCCGCCATACTCCACCGTGACCAAGGCCTCGACGGCGCCGCAATCGCCCAGCAGAACATCGCAGCTGGTGCGCGATTGCGCATGCTTGTCGATGCCGCATCCCATGGTGGCGTTGCCCTGCGGGTCGAGATCGATGAGCAGCACGCGGCGCTTGGTCGCCGTCAACGAGGCGGCGAGATTGACCGCGGTCGTGGTCTTGCCCACGCCGCCTTTCTGATTGGCCACCGCGATAACGCGTTTCATTGCTTCGCCCGCTTCAAGTCTTGCTCGACTTTCGATGTACAGGAATCAACTCCACGAGATGCCGCTCATCGGGCAGGCCCGGCACGTTCAAGCGATGCACCGCGAGAACGCGAAAGCTTTTCGGCATTGCCGATATCTCATCATCGGGCCGCTTCCCCTTCATCGCCAGCAAGCGGCCGCCGGGAGCGCACAAGTGTCCGGCATAGGCCACGAAATCCGCCAGCGAGGACAACGCCCGGGCGACCACTGTATCGAAAAGTTCGAAAGGTCTATAGGTTTCCGCACGGGAATTGACCACGATGACATTGCCCAAGCCGAGCGACTGAGCCGTGCGCTCGACGAATCGGGCCTTCTTGGCCGTCGCCTCGATGAGCGTGAAGCGGCGCTGCGGATTGACGGCGCTCAAGACCAGTCCGGGAAATCCCGCGCCGGTGCCGATGTCGGCCAACCGGCCGCCGCGCAGATAGGGCTGCAAGCTCAAACTGTCGAGCACATGCTTGCGCAGCATGCCGGGGCGATCGCGGATCGCGGTCAGGTTGAATTGAGCGTTGCCCCGTTCGAGCTCATCCACGAGCGTGAGCAGCGTTTCGGCGCGCTTCGGATCCAGTTCGATCCTAAGGTCTCGGGCACCGTTGACGAGTATCTCGCGTTCAGCGGCGCGCATGGTCCGGGAGCCTCCTAGAGGAGCCTGTCTGAGTATTCAGCGTGAGCCGCGTTGGCTCTGCAAGGGAGCGGATGCAAGGCGCGCGGTGCAGGCCGTGGTTGATTCCACGGCCAAGCCGCGCAACACCGCAGACGCCCCTTCCAGAGCCAACCCCACGGGAGCGGGCGGATTTGGCTTCATTCGTCGTTGTCGCCTCCTCATTGGGAGCATACCCAACTTCGTCGGCTCCGCCTCGACTGAAGCCAAATCCGTCACGCTCGCGACCACGCGGAATACTCAGACAGGCTCCTAGCGGTCCGATGCGGGATCGCCGAGATTGGCGGCGTCCAGCTGGATGCCCAATTGCGCAGAGCCATCCGGTTCGTTCTCGAAGTGCCCGGCGAATGCCACGCCGCCCGCGGAACCCGTGCATTCCGCCGTCGTGGCATCGGCGTTTTTGACCCAAAGCGCGCACGCATCGGCAAAAATTCGCGCCGCGTCGTTCGCCGGCAGCCCCACTGTCGCCTCGATCCGCGAAAGCCGGTCGTGCCGGAAGCAAAGCAGGTATTCAGCGGGCTGCCGCGCCATGAACCGCGGCCGGCTGCCGTCGACGGCATAGCACTCCAACTCATCGGCCGGCGCCGCGCCTTGCGCCTCATCGCGAAACAACAGCACTTCGTGCAGTGTCAAAGGCACGTCTCTCAATGCGGTGCCGAACGGAACCACCAGCAGGACATGCCAATCGTAGGAGGTATCGAGGAGCACCGCCGGCGGCCGAGGCGGCCGAGGCCGCTCAGGCGGCTCGCCCGGCGCAGCCGGCTGCGGCGCGGCGGCGCAGCCCGCCAGCATCAGCAACATCAGCAAGAGAACCGTCGTGAGCGTTCGCATCACGGCGCTGCCAATCGATTGACCAGCGTTTCCAGCTCTGCCGCCGCTTCCGGGTCCGCGGGGCGATCGTGCTCGAGCGCTCGGCGCAGCGCTTGCAATGCCGTGTCCTTGATTTTCGAGCAGGCCCGCCGATAGTGAACGCGCCAATCCGCTATCAGCTCGCGTTCGAAAAACTCATAGTCTCGGTCATTGACGATGGCATCGAGAACCATCGCGCACAGCGCCAGCTGCTGCACGCGGGCCCAGCTCAAACCCGGCGCGGACCAGCCTTCGGCGAAACAGCGGCGCAGATATGCCGGCGGGTCCGCGCTCGCGATCTCGTCCAGAAGATCGCCGACGTCGTAAGATTGAATCAAATGCTCGAAGCCCGCCATCGACCGCATTATCCTCGACGTGAGATAACATAGAAACATGAACCGAATTTATTTGCTGCTGCTGCTCGCCGCGCCGCTTTTCACCGGCTCTGAAGCCTTTGCCGTGTCGCGGGTCGAACGCGGCAATCTGACTTTCGAAAATATTCCACAAGCGCCGCCCGAGTTCACTGCGAAATTGGACGGCTATCTCAGTGCGCGCCAGGCCACGCCGCTCGATTGGTCGCCCAAGGGACAGTTGCTGATCGCCACGCGCTTCGGCAATGTCGATCAGCTGCACTTGTTGGAACAGGCGGGAGGCGCGCGCCGGCAACTGACATTTCTGCGCGAACCGATCACGCAGGCCGCGTTTTCGCCGGACCCCGCGCGCGCCGCCTACGTGTTTCTCAAGGACTCGGACGGCACAGAAAATGCCCAGCTCTATTACCAACGCATCGGCGATGCGGCCGCGAAGTTGTTGACCGACGGCAAGTCCATGAATGGCGCGCCCCAATGGTCCAACAGCGGACGCGAAGTCGCCTTCTTCAGCAATGTTCGCGATGGCCGAAGTTTCGACATCGACATCGTGGATCCGGAATCGGGCGCATCGCCGCACCTTGCACTGTCGGGCGACGAGAGCGGCGCCGCGTGGTCGGTGCTCGATTGGTCGCCCGATGATTCGAAACTGCTGGTGCGCAAGGAAGTGTCGGTTTCCGAAGGGTACCTGTACATCGTGGACTTGAGCAGCGGGCAAAAACGCGAAGTCGAGCCGGGGCCCGAGAAGGTCGGAATCGCGGGCGCAAAATTTTCGCGCGACGGCCAGGGGGTTTATCTGATCTCGGACCGCGACAGCGAATTTGCCCGGCTGCGCTACGTCGGCCTCTTCAACAACGACAAAAGCGTGGTTTCAGCGCACATCCCCTGGGACGTCGAAACGCTGGCTGTTTCGCGCGACGGACGCTATTTGGCCTACGTCAGCAATGAAGCGGGCATAAGCAAGCTCAATCTGCTCGATTTGCGCACGCACCAGGACCTCACTCCGCCGCGGCTGCCGCAACCGGGCATCATCGGCTCATTGAGCTTCGATGCTACGGCTACGCGGCTCGCGTTCGGATTCGCCGCGGCCAATCAACCGCGCGACGCCTACGTGTTGGATCTCGCCGAAAACCGGCTGGAGCCCTGGACCCGCAGCGAAGCCGGTGCGGTGGATGCCGCGAGATTCGTCGTGCCGCGGCTGACGGAGTTTCCCACCTTCGATCGGGTGGATGGCAAGGCCCGCCAGCTGCCGGTGTATGTTTATGAGCCGGCCTCCGGCGGCCCCCACCCCGTCCTGATCTCGCTGCACGGCGGCCCGGAGTCGCAATTCCGTCCGGGCTTCGACCCGTGGATTCAATACATGGTGAATGAACTGGGCTTCGCCGTGATTGCGCCCAATGTGCGCGGCTCGTCAGGATACGGCAAAAGCTACCTGGCGCTCGACAATGGCATGCTGCGCGAAGACGCCGTGAAGGATGTCGGCGCCCTGTTGGTGTGGATCGAGCTGCAAAAGAACTTCGACGCCAAGCACGTGGTGGTCGCGGGCGGCTCGTACGGCGGCTATCTGAGCTTGGCGACGCTGGTCAATTACAGCGACCGCTTGCGCGGCGGTGTCGATGTCAGCGGCATCGCGGACTTCGTGAGCTTCTTGACCAATACCGCGCCCTATCGGCAAAACCAGCGGCGCGCTGAATATGGCGACGAACGGGACCTCGAGATGCGCGCTTTCTTGAGACGCATCTCGCCTTTGACCAACGCCGATCGCATCACCCGTCCGCTGCTCGTCGTCCACGGCAAAAACGATCCGCGCGTACCCGTCTCCGAGGCGGAACAGATCGTGAACAAATTGCGCGCGAAGGGAGGCGAGGTTTGGTATCTGCTGGCAGCCGACGAGGGTCACGGCTACCGCAAGAAACAGAACCGCGATGCTTACTACGAGACGTTCGCGCAGTTCCTGATGACGCTGCGCAACTAGCGCCGCGGCATCCGCCTGGCGCCGGAGTCCGTCCTATTTGCTTTCGGTGCTCGCCGTCGCCAAGGGCGAGGGTTGACTTGCGAAGTACTCGGCGGCGATTCTGACGTCTTCGTCGCTGGTCAGGAGCTTCGCCATGCCGTCCATGACGACATTCTTGCGGCGGCCGTTTCTATAGGCGGTCAGCGCCTGCTCCAGGTAATCCTCATGCTGTCCGGCCAGCACCGCCGGTTTCGGCTCGAGCGGGGCCGCGGTACCCAGACCGGTCTCTCCGTGGCAGGCAATGCAGGCCGCCACTTGCTTGGGCGGCGCTTTGCCGGGCGCGGGCGTACCGGGTTTGATCGGCTCCGGACCTTGCAAATAAGCCGCGATGTCTTCGATATCTTGATCGGAGAGCGAGGATGCCTGCGCATGCATGGTGGCGTGCGGCCGCGTGCCGTCGCGATATTCGTGCAGCGCCACGACCAGGTATTGCGCATTCTGATGCCGCAATTTCGGCACGCTGTAGTCGGGATAGGCGTTGCGGTAATTGGCGATTCCGTGGCATCCGTAGCAGGTGTAGAACTTCATCTCGCCTTTGGCTGGATCGCCCGCCGCATGCGCGCCCAACGACAAACAAGTCAACGCCGTGCCGGCGAGCCACCCAGTCAATCGAGAAAGCATCTAGTACTCCGAGCGTTCTTAGGTTCTATGAGGTGCGGTGATGTTAAAGAGTGGGCGGCCAAATTGCCACTAAAGCGCCTGTAAAGTATTTGCCAGATCCTGCAGCAGTGTGGGGTCGGTGGGCTTGGTTCCGGCCGGATAGCGGCAGGCCACCCGGCCGCCGCGGTCGATTAGAAATTTCTCGAAATTCCAGCCGATGTCCCCCGGAAAGCCGTTTTCCGGCGCCGTCAGCCACGCGTACAGCGGATGGCGGTGCGGGCCGTTCACCTCGATCTTCGCCGACAGCGGAAAGGTCACGCCAAAATTCACTGAACAGAACGTCTGAATCTCGGCCGCGCTGCCCGGCTCCTGCGCGCCGAACTGATTGCAGGGAAAACCCACAACGGCGAATTCCTGGTTTTTGAGTTCTTGGTAGAGCTCCTCGAGACCGGCATATTGCGGGGTGTAGCCGCAGCGGCTCGCGACGTTCACCGCCAATGTCACCTTGCCGCGCAGCGGCGCCAAAATATTGGGCGTGCCGTCAAGTCCGGGCACCGTGAAATCGTAAAAAGCGTTCATGCCAGGATCCTTCGAGTGAGCGCCCTCAAGCCGCGCGCTCGCGCCGTTTCAAATGCACCAACAGCAAAGAAACGGCTGCCGGCGTCAGCCCCGGGATGCGCGCGGCTTGTCCCAAGGTTTCCGGACGCACGTCGCAAAGCCGCTGACGTACCTCGTTCGACAATCCGCCGACCAGTCCGTAGTCGATGTCGGGCGGCAAGCGCAACTCCTCGTTGCGCTGCGCGCGCTCGATCTCATCGCTTTGGCGCTTGAGGTAACCGGAATATTTGGCCTGCACTTCGACCTGCAGTTCAACCTGGTCGCACAGGCGCTCATCGGCGCGCCAAGCGGCGGCCGACGGCGCAGCGACGCAGCTCAAATCGTCGAAAGACACTTCCGGCCGGCGCAATAGATCGACGGCATGCGTCTCGCGCGACAGCGCTGCGCCCAGTTTGGCGAGCAATGCAGCATCGACGTCGCAAGGATGCACCACGGCGCGCTCCAGCCGATCGACTTCGGCCGCGACGGCGGCGTGTTTGCGCTGAAAGAACTCCCAGCGCTCGTCGTCGATGAGTCCGAGTTCCCGGCCCATCCCGGTCAAACGCAGGTCCGCGTTGTCCTCGCGCAGGGAAAGCCGGTATTCCGCGCGGCTGGTGAACATGCGGTAAGGTTCGCTCGCGCCGCGCGTGATCAAATCGTCGATGAGCACGCCAAGGTAAGCGTTGCTGCGCTTGGGGTGCCAGGATTCGCGCCCTTGCACTGCAAGCGCGGCGTTGATCCCCGCCAGCAGACCTTGCGCCGCCGCCTCTTCGTAGCCGGTGGTACCGTTGATCTGTCCGGCGAAATACAGACCCGCAAGGTATTTGCTTTCCAGGCTGTATTTCAAATCGCGCGGATCGAAGAAGTCGTACTCGATGGCATATCCGGGGCGCGTAATCTCGGCATTTTCGAAGCCTTCGATGCTGCGCACGAATTCCTGCTGCACATCGAAGGGCAGACTGGTCGAGATGCCGTTGGGGTAGATCTCGCGCGTGTTCAGACCTTCGGGCTCGACGAAGATCTGATGCGATTTTTTGTCGGCGAAACGCACCACTTTGTCCTCGACCGAAGGGCAGTAGCGCGGGCCGACGCCTTCGATCAGCCCGGTGAACAGCGGCGAGCGCGCGGTGGCCGCGCGAATGATCTCGTGGGTGCGCTCGTTGGTCGCGGTGATGTGGCAAGGAAGCTGGGGTGGGTGCGAAGCGCGCGTTCCCAGGTAGGAAAAAACCGGCCGCGGGTTGTCGCTGTGCTGCTCGCGCAGCGCCGAAAAATCGATGCTGCGCCCGTCGATGCGCGGCGGCGTGCCGGTCTTCAGGCGTCCGACCCGCAACGGCAACTCGCGCAGACGCAAGCCCAGGCTGAGCGAGGGCGGATCGCCGGCCCGGCCGCCGGGGTGGCTCTGAAGACCCACATGAATCTTGCCGCCCAAGAACGTGCCGGCGGTCAGAACGATCGCCGGCGCGCGAAACTCGATGCCGCTCGAAGTGACCACCCCGACGACACGATCGCACTCGAGGATCAAATCCGCCGCTTCCTGCTGAAATAGCGCCAAGTGGGCTTGAGATTCGAGCATTCCGCGAATCGCCCGCTTGTAGAGCTGACGGTCCGCCTGCGCGCGCGTGGCGCGCACCGCGGGCCCCTTGCTGGCGTTCAAGGTTCGGAACTGGATGCCCGCCTGATCGGCGGCGCGCGCCATGGCGCCACCGAGCGCATCGATTTCCTTCACCAGATGTCCCTTGCCGATGCCGCCGATCGCAGGGTTGCAGCTCATCTGTCCCAAGGTCTCGATGTTATGCGTCAGCAACAGGGTGCGAACACCCATCCGGGCAGCCGCGAGCGCCGCTTCGGTGCCGGCATGGCCGCCGCCGATGACGATGACTTCGTACTGCTTCGCAAAACGCATGACGCTGAATCTACTCGTTTTTTAGGCCGGGCGCGTACTCTAAACTCTCAGGCCCAAAAGCACCAGGGAACCATTGATGCGCAGCTTGACCTAAAGCTTAAGGAGCCTTAATGAAGCATTCCCGGAGCCTGCGCATCAATCCCCATTCATCGGTCCCTCCCAAGAGCGGTGCAGCGGCCGGGCGCGACGGCGGAGGCGTGGGGATAGCCGCGATTGCCGTCATCGCCGCACTGCTGGTCGGCATGATCGGGATATTCGATGTGGCAGCGGGAGCTGCGCCGCAGATCGGCGAGTCGGCGCCGGATTTCACCGCGGTAGACAGCATGGGCAACCCGATCCGCTTGAGCCAGTATCGCGGCAAGACCGTGGTGCTGGAATGGACCAACGCCGATTGTCCGTATACCCGTAGGCAATACAGCACCGGCAACATGCAAAGCGTGCAGGCGCTGGCGCAAAAGGACGGCATCGTGTGGTTGACCGTGATTTCCTCGGCTCCCGGCAAGCTTGGGGCCGTGAACGGCGCCGCTGCGGATGCCCTCACCGTTTCGCGCCACGCCGACCCAACCGCCGTGCTGCTCGACCCCACCGGAAGCGTCGCGCGCATGTACGCCGCGAACACCACGCCGCAAATGTTCGTGATCGACAAGCATGGGATGCTCCGGTATATGGGCGGCATGGATAGCATCGCGATCACCGGCGCGGCGGACATCGCACGCGCCGAACCTTACTTGAAGGAAGCCATGCTGGCGGTGGCTGCGGGAGATCCGGCGCCGCACGCTGTCACCCCGCCTCACGGCTGCTCGGTCAAATATTAGAGGCCATGCTGGGTATCGCGCCTGAGCGGGTATAGTCCGCCTCTTGATTATCCGCCCCGCCATTCCGGCTGAACGCCGGACTCTGGAGGCGCTGCAGTGGCGCGCATCGCTCGGCAATGAAGGCGATCGAGACGCATTGCTGCGCCACCCGGATGCCATCGACTTGCCGCTGGCGCAAATAACCGCGGGCCGGGTGTTCGTGCTGGAACAAGCTGCCGCCATCGTCGGCTTTGCCGCCATTGTGACGCGCGACGACGGCGACACCGAACTGGACGCGCTGTTCGTGGAGCCCGCCATTCAACGCCGCGGCATCGGCCGCCGGCTCGTCGAACACTGCGCCGGGAAGGCGCGCTCGATGGGTTCGGGCGCACTGCATGTCGTCGGGAACATCCACGCGAAGCAGTTTTATCTGTCGTGCGGTTTCACCCTTGTCGGCGACTTCCAAACTCGCTTCGGCCTAGGTTTGCTGATGCGCAAGGCGCTGTGAGCGCGCCAACATCGAGCGCTGCCGCCGCCGATGCTATTCCACGGCAAGCGGAATGCCGGCGAACTTGCCCGCCCATTTTTTCGGCCCCGTTTCATGCACCGATTCGCCATCGGCGCTCACCGCCACCGTGACGGGCATATCCTTGACGTCGAATTCGTACACCGCTTCCATGCCGAGTTCCGGAAACGCCACGACGCGGCTGCCGCGGATGGCGTTCGACACCAGAAACGCCGCGCCGCCGACGGCAATCAAGTAGGCGGAACGGTGCTTCGCGATCGAGGCGACGGTTTCGGGACCGCGCTCGGCTTTTCCGACCATCGCCAGCAGTCCTGATTTGCCGAGCATCGTATCGGTGAATCGATCCATGCGATTGGCGGTGGTCGGACCCGCCGGTCCCACAATTTCCGTGCCCACCGGATCGACCGGACCCACGTAATAAATCACGCGCCCGCTAAAATCCAAGCCCTCGGGCAACGGTTTGCCGGCTTCGAGGAGTGCGCAGATGCGCTTATGCGCCGCGTCGCGCCCGGTCAAGAGCTTGCCGGACAAGAGCAGGCGCTCGCCCGGCTTCCAGGTCGCGATCTCTGCCTTGCTGAGAGCATCGAGCGACACCCGTCGGGCGCTGGCGTCGGCGCTCCAATGCACCTTCGGCCAGAGATCCAAGTCCGGCGCTTGCAGCCGCGCGGGTCCCGAACCATCCAGCGTGAAATGAATGTGTCGAGTGGCGGCGCAATTGGGGATTACCGCCACGGGCAAGGAGGCGGCATGCGTCGGGTAGTCCAAGATCTTGACGTCCAACACCGTGGTCAAGCCGCCCAAGCCTTGCGCGCCGATTCCGAGCGCGTTGACCCGCCGGTAAATCTCCAAGCGCAGCTCCTCCAGCGGCGTTCTGGGACCGCGCGCGATCAGATCGCCGATATCGATCGGATCCATCAGCGATTTTTTGGCGAGCAGCATGGCCTGCTCGGCGCTGCCGCCGATGCCGACGCCCAGCATTCCCGGGGGACACCAGCCTGCGCCCATCTCGGGCACCATTTCCAATACCCAATCGGCCACCGAATCCGACGGGTTCAGCATGGCGAACATCGATTTGTTTTCCGAACCGCCGCCCTTCGCGGCGACGGTGATCTCGAGCTTATCGCCGGCAACGAATTCCGTATGGATCACCGCGGGAGTGTTGTCCTTGGTGTTGCCGCGCTTGAATGCCGGATCCGCGACGATGGAGGCGCGCAGCTTGTTGTCAGGGTTCAAGTACGCGCGGCGCACGCCTTCATTGATCATCCCGGGAAGATCCAGCGTCGCGTCCCAGGTCACGCCCATCCCCACCTTGACGAACACCACCACGATGCCGGTGTCCTGGCAGATCGGCCGGTGCCCTTCGGCGCACATGCGCGAGTTGGTCAGAATCTGCGCGATGGCGTCGCGCGCGGCTGGACTTTGCTCCATTTGGTAGGCGCGGCCCATGGCGCGGATGAAATCGGGCGTGTGATAGTAGGAAATGTACTGCAGGGCGTCCGCAACACTCGTAATCACATCAACTTCGGCAATGACGGTCATGTCGCAAATCTATCAAGATGTGAGCAAGCATGGGTAGCGAATCCCATACAATCGCTGCAATGAGAGGTGGCATGCGGCAGCTGTTCGGGGCGTTCGTATGGGTGGGGCTTTGCGTGTGTGCCGCGTTTGCACCGGCGGCCGCCGAGGATATCGGGATTCTGCCGACGATCGAATGCCGCCTCGAGCATCCGCTGCACCTGACTTCGATTGCCGCGCGCTGCGGGGCCTTGCGGGTGCCGATCGACCGTGAACACCCCAAAGAAGGATCGATCGTCCTGAAGGTGGCCGTCGTGCCCGCATTGAACCGGCGCAGCAGCGCGCCGCCCCTGTTTCTGTTGGCCGGGGGCCCGGGGCAGAGCGCGATGCAGGTATACGTGGCGCTCAACAGCGCCTTCGCCCGCATCAATCGCACGCAGGCAATCGTGTTGTTGGACCAGCGCGGCACGGGAAATTCCAATCAGCAGTCCTGCGAATATCCCGAGGATTGGCAGGAGCCGGCGGATCCGATGCCGGCGCTGCGCAAGGCGACGGTCGACTGCCTCGCCAAGCTCGGGCCGCAGGTGCGTTTCTACACCACCAGCATCGCGGTCCGCGATCTGGACGATGTGCGCGCTTCCCTGGGATTCGACCAGATCGATTTGTATGGCGGCTCGTACGGCACACGCGTCGCGGAACAGTACATGCGCCGCTACGGCGCGCACGTTCACGCCGTGATCCTGGATGGCGTGACCTATCCGCAGCAGGCCATCGGCGCCGAAACCCCGCAGGATGCCGAGCGCGCCTTGAATCTGATCATCGCGCGCTGCCTGCAGACGCCCGATTGCGCCGCCGCTTATCCGCATCTGCAGGACGAGTTGAAGGAGCTGCTGAGCCGGTTCGGTGCGCAGAAGGTCATGGTGACCATAGACGATCCCAACAGCGGGCTGCCGCTCGAAATCGAGTTCAACCGCAGGATACTCAACGCCGCGCTGCGCCTGCTTTCGTACAGCAGCCTGCAGGCATCGCTGTTGCCGGCGCTGATTCACGAGGCGGCGCACGGCAAGCTGCGGCCGCTGGCGGCGCAATCGGTCATGAATACGCGCCAGATTGCCGATCAGCTGGCGAACGGCATGCAGTACAGCGTGATCTGCAGCGAGGACGAACCACGATTTGCGGCGGTCGATCGCGCCGCCCTGGCGAAGACCTACCAGGGCACCGACATGTGGGATGCTTTGCTGGAGATTTGCAAGCTCTGGCCCAAGGGGCCGGTGGACGCGGATTTGCACGCTCCCCTGCACAGCGATATTCCGACGCTGCTGTTGTCCGGCGAAGCCGATCCGGTCACCCCGCCCGTCGACGCCGAGCGCGCCGCCAGCGGTCTCACGCGTCACAGGCACTTGATCTTGAAGGGCGAAGGTCACGGCCAGCTTGCGACCGGCTGCATGCCCATCGTCGCGGCGGATTTTCTCGAAAACGCCGCGCCCGACAAGCTGGATGCGAGCTGCCTCGACCGGCACACGCCCGAGCCGTTTTTCCTGAGCATGACCGGACCTGCGCCATGATCGAGGCCACGGGCCTGAACAAGCGCTTCGGCAGCATCGAAGCGGCGCGCGATGTCTCCTTCGTGGCGCGCGACGGCGAAATCACCGGATTGCTCGGCGCCAATGGCGCCGGCAAATCCACCTGCCTGCGCATGCTCTACGGGGTGCTGACGCCCGACAGCGGCAAGGCATGCATCGACGGCATCGATATCCGCGGCGAGACCTCGAAGGCGCGCGCGCACTTGGGCGTGCTGCCGCACGCGGCCGGCCTGTACAACAACCTGACCGCGCGTGAAAACATCCGCTACTTCGGCACTCTGCATGGGATGGAGGCCACGCTTCTCGCGTCGCGCACCGCCGAGCTGTCGTCGGCGCTCGGCATGGATGCCTTCCTCGAACGCCGCGCGAGAGGATTTTCACAGGGTCAGCGCATCAAAGTGGCGCTGGCCCGCGCCTTGGTGCATGACCCGGGCAATGTGGTGCTCGACGAGCCCACCAACGGGCTCGACGTCATGGCAATCCGCAACTTGCGCGAGATGCTGTTGACGTTGAAGGCGCAAGGCCGCTGCGTATTGTTCTCTTCGCACGTCATGCAGGAGGTCGCGGCGCTGTGCGACCGCGTGGTCATCATCGGCCACGGGCGGGTACTCGCGGACGCCACGGTGCAGGAGATTCGCGAGCGCAGCGGCGCGGCAACCTTGGAAGAGGGCTTCCTGCAGGTGCTGGGCGATCCGGAAGGCGTGAGTTGATGCGCACCCTGCTGACGGTTTTCGCCAAGGAATTCTTGGAGAATCTGCGCGACCGGCGCACGCTGTTGTCGGCGCTGCTGTTCGGTCCTCTGTTTGGACCGCTGCTTTTCGGCCTCATGGTATCGCGCATGCTGGAGCAGAGCGTGGTCGAGTCGGACGTGCCCCTGAAGATCACGATCTCCGGGGGCCATTACGCGCCCGGCCTGATTCGTTATCTCGAGGGACGCGGCGTCGAGCTCACGCACAAGGAACTGTCGGAGGATGAGGCCCGGGCAGCCGTTAAAAACGGCCGCTCCCAGGTGGTGCTGCTGGTGCCCGCCGATTATCCCAAGCTCTTCGTTGACGCAAGACCCGCGCCGCTCCTGCTGTTCGCGGACAGTTCGGATTCGCAGACGCGCAAGATTGCGGATCGGGCCAAAGGCATGCTGGGCGCTTACGGCAGCAGCATCGCGCAATTGCGGCTGGAAATGCGCGGCGTGAGCCCCTTGCTGAGCATCCCCATCGCGGTCAACGAGGTCGATATCGCGACGCCCGCGGGGCGCGCGGTGGTCGTGCTGGGATTCATGACGTATTTCGTGTTGTTCGCCTTGTTGATGGGCGGACTGTACCTGGCGATAGATTCCACCGCGGGCGAGCGCGAACGCGGATCGCTCGAAGCGCTGCTCAGTTTGCCGGTGGCGCGCTCGGCGCTGGTGGGCGGCAAAATCCTGGCCACCTGCGCCTACATGTGCATTTCGTTGGGCTTGAGCCTCACCGCCTTCGTTTGCGTGTTTCGCTTCGTGCCCCTCGAACGCATCGGCATGAGTGCCAATCTAGGCTTTCGCACGGCCGTGATCTTTTTTGGAATATGCCTGCCGTTCGTGCCGCTGGGCGCGACGCTCATGACCTTGGTCGCGTCGTTCACGCGAACCTACCGCGAGGCGCAAACCTACCTCACCACCGTGCTGCTGGTGCCGACGCTGCCGATCGCTTTTGCCAGCATTTATTCGCTGAAAACCAAGAGCTCGCTGATGATCATCCCTTCCCTGAGCCAGCATTTATTGATGACCAGCGTGCTCAAGGACGAGCCGATTTTATTGAGCGACGTGTTGGTCTCAGCGGCGGCTTCGTTGGGGTTGGCGCTGCTGATGTTCGTGCTTACCGCGCGCCATTGGCGCCGCGAATCCATGCTCGCGTGAACCCGTTGTATGAACGTTCAATAGGGTTTTTTTTAAGGGGAATCCTGAATAGCGTTCCACTAGAGCGCATGTATACTATTTGCAACGCTTAAATTGGCGTTGCTCGGGAGAGTAAGGATGAGCGCATCTGCATCCGCACGGATGGGCACCGTGGCATTCCTCGCCATTCTGGCGCTATCCGCAGGCACTATGCTCTGGTTTTTCTGGCGTTTTCCGCTCATGACCGCAATCGTCACGCTCGCTGTGTTCGCCGCTCTCGTCGTTTTGGCGCGGCTCGCGAAATCCATCGATGCCGACTTGCAGGATCTGGATCGGAGCGAACAGAGCGTCTGATGTCGCCGATCGGCGACAGGCCTCGCGCGCGAGGCGAGGGTCTGCGTCGCCGTTGATTTCCTGAAACTCCGCGAATACTCAAAAACGCACTAAAGGCGCTTCAGCGCGGCTTTGGCACGCAAAGTTTGCGGATGGTTGGCGCCAAGTTGGGATTCCAAATCGAGGCTGGCTTTCTTCAACAGTGTTGGCGCTTCGGCGCTGCCGCTCTTGGCGAGAACCTCGCCCAAGCGTTCCTGGGCCTGGGCGAGTTCCCAAACATCATCGGGCGTGCGTTCCCGAATCGAAACCGCTTCCTCGAGCGCCGCCTGCGCATCTGCTTGGCGGCCTTGTGCGGATTCGACGCTGCCCAAGCCTTCGAGCGCCATCGCCAGAGTGGCCGCGCTTTGCGCGCCAAACTTGCGCAATCCGGCGCCGGCCTCGGCAAATTGCCGCTCAGCTTGCGGATAATTGCCTTCGCTCGCGGCAAGCTGGGCAAGGGCGATTTCAGCCCGCAGCGTCAATGGATGGGCGGGGCCGTAATGAGCCGACGCGGCTTGGTAGGATTCTTTCAGCGTGCCCGCGGCTTCCGGCTGACCTCCGGCCAGCAGCCCTTCGCCCAAGAATATCCGCGCTTGAAGCGCGACCGGACTGTCGGGTCCGGCGTAGCGGGCCGCCATTTCCGCCGCTTGCCGCAGGATGCTGATGGCAGCTTCGTTGCGATTCGTGATCGAGAGTATCCGCCCGTAATAGCTCATCGCGGCGGCAACCGCGGCTGAATCTCCCGCCAACGCCCTTTCCCGTTCCACGGCACTCTTCAGGAGCAATTCGGCTTCCCGCAAATGGCCGTCGCGCATTTCCAAGGTCCCGGTGTTGGCCACGATGATTTGCGCATCGAGCCCGTCGCCCAAGCCCAGCGCGCGATAGATCGCGGTGGTTTCGTAATTGGCTTTGAGGGCCTCGGGCAGCCGATTCACGGTGGCAAGGGCGATGGCCAGGGAGTTGAAGAGCACCGCGGTCTCGCGATTATCATGGCCGGACAGGACGATTCGCTCGGCGATGGCTTCCCGGGTCGTGGCAATGGAGCCCTCGATGTCGCCGCGCGCACGCTGCACGCGAGAGCGGATCGCCATCCCCTCCAAGCGCTCCTCGGCGAAGCCTCGGGGCGTTTGCCGCCAGTAGGATTCGGCCTGCTGCAGCAGTTGCGCCGCGCGATCCACATGGCCTCTCAGCAGTTCGATGTTGGCCAGTTTTTGGCGTGCATCGGCAATCGCGAACGGATCCGCCCGCGAATCCGCTTTGGCGAGGAATCCCTCGAGCAGTGCCGCGGCGCCGTTCGCATCCTCCAGCGCGCCGTACAGATCCGCCAGGGTCAGAACGATCTGTCCTGCGAGCAGCGGCTGATCGAGATATTCCTTCAGCACCCGCTGCGCACTCGAGTCGATCATGCCCTTGGCGGTGGTCGACTTTGAACCCTGATCGCTGATCGCGGCGCGAAACAAGCCCGTTAGGTTGTAGCGCACCGCTTCCTCTCGCGCCGCATCGCGACGCGCCACGTCGCGTTCTTGGGCGGCTTTTTCGGCCTGCCAGGCCGCCACTCCCAATCCCACTGCCAGCGAGACGATCACCGCCGCCACGGCGGCGGCGGCCCAACGATAACGCCGCAGGGTGCGGCTGATGACATACAACCGCGCGCCCTCGCGCGCTTCAACCGGCTCTCCGCGCACCGCCCGCTCGACATCGAGCTTCATGGCCTCCACCGTTGCGTAGCGAGCACCCGGCTCCTTGCGCAGCGCCTTGGCCACGATGGCGTCGAGATCGCCGCGCAGCAGCCGTACCGGAACCGGCGCGTTCGGCTGCGCTTCCGCCGTGCGCGAGAGCGACGGCGCCGGCCGCTGCAGCACCGTGCGCATCGCCTGCAATACCGGCGTGTCTGATCCCATCCACGGGTGCGCGCCGCTCAAGATTTCGAACAGCAGCAAGCCCAACGCGTACACGTCGGTGGCGGTGGTGACGGCGCCGCCGGTCAGTTGCTCGGGCGCGGCGCATATCGGGGTCATCGGCGTAGCCGCCGCCTGGGTTACACGGGCGCGCTGCGCGTCCAACAACTTCGCAATCCCGAAATCCAGAAGCTTCACCGCGCCGCCCGGCGTCACCAAAATGTTCGAGGGTTTGAGGTCGCGGTGAACGACGAGATTGCGGTGGGCATAGGCAACGGCATCGCACACCTGAACGAAGAGCGCGAGGCGCTGCTCGAACGTCGCCTGGGTGATCTGGCAATACTCGGTGATCGGCCGGCCTGCGACGAATTCCATCACCATGAAGGGCCGGCCGTCCTCGGTCACGCCGCCGTCGTAGAGCCGCGCGATGCCCGGATGTTCGAGCCGCGCCAATATCTGGCGCTCTGCTTGAAATCGGACCATCTGCGCCGCCGCCTCGCGCTGCAAGAGCTTGATGGCGACGCGCTGCTCGAAGTTGCCGTCCGCGCGGCCGGCCTCATAGACCTCGCCCATGCCGCCGCGTCCGATGACGCGGGTGATGCGCCACGAACCGAGACGCATTCCAACCGTGCCGTCGGGAACCGATTCGTCCGCCGGAGGCTTGGGCGGAACGGTCAGAAATCCGCCCGACGCACTGGCCGCGCGCAGCAGGCTTTCAACTTCGGCGAGCACCGCGGAATCTTCGATGCGCCGCGCGCGCAGATTCGCGATGCGCTGCGCTTCGGGCAAATCGAACATGTCGTCGAGCAGCGCATCGACGCGGGCTCTTTGCGCCGCAGTCAACGGGCCTGTGACTTGACCGCTCGGTTGCATAGTGTTTTGGAGCCTGGCGTTTAGCGGTCAGTGTACCTGAGCGGCTGCGAATATTCGGTTGCACTGCGCTCCCAGTTTTTCCGGCAGCGCATCGGGCGGCACCGCGATGTCGTCGCTGTCGCCGCGGACCTGGATGTCGCAGAGGAGGTCGTTTTTTTGCGCAATGACCTCGTGAAGCGTGTCCTGCCACACGGCTACATCGCCGACGCCGCCGAGCGGCCGAACCGGCAGCGTCATTTTCCCCGTCGACCAGGCGTCGAGCGCGGCCTTGCCCAGGCCCGGACGCACACTCACCGTGATGGCCGAGAAGCCGGTGGTCAGGAAAGCGCACGACTGATCGTCGCCGGCAATTGCCGTGGCGTGGGTGATGGGCGCATGCAAAAAGATGCCGAGATCGGCGGCCTTGAGGACCAGCGTGTCACAGGGGGAAATCGGGGCGACAACGGGCGGCGCGGCGCTGGGCGCCTTCGCGCAGCCCGCCAAGTTCAAGCACACGGCAAGGAGCGGAAGGCTCAGTCGCTCGGCGGAATTCATGTTGCTTGGGCGCCGGCGTCCTTCACGACGATGGCTGCGCCGAGAAATCCCTGCCGGGCGCCCCCTAAGGGAGCGGCGCTGTCGAGCACGGCGAATACGATGCCGACGAGAATGGTGCAGACCACCACGCTCGCCGTGTAGCCGAAAGCTTTCTCCTTCGGCGACCGCATGAGCAACGGCAATCCCAGATACAGCACATAGATGCCGTAGCAGCCAGCGAGCAGCTGCAGCAGCGTCGCGAGAATCGGCGACAAGGCAAGCACGGAGCTCAGCATCGCAGGCGTGAGGCTGTATGCCGCGGCTTTGAGCGCCTGGCGCTGATTTTCAGTTCCGGAGAAGGTGGGCGCCAGCGCGCCGATGATGAGTCCTACGACCAAGACGCCGAACAAGGCGGAGACGAACATCATCGCCGTAAACTCTAGTCCGCTCAAGATCGGCATGCGAAAGCGGTTGCCGAACGCCGATTCGACGCCCAGCACCGATATCTTGAGGAAGCTCGACAGCGCGGCCAGGAGCGCGAGCGGCACGACGTAGCCCACATACAGCTGCGACGCGGTCGTGGGTTCCGAAGCGATGACAGGCCACTCGGATTTTGGACTCAAAACGATCTTCTTGACGCGCGACAGCAGCCCGGGCGCGGACGCCGCGGCGGCGGCCCAAGTATCGGGAGAATTCATGGCGCCCTCCTGGTTGATCTGACAATGAGAACCAGAAGCGGCTTGCGAACCCGCCACGGCGGCCGCGCGGAAAACCGCTGACCTATGCCGCCGCTTGCGTCTAGAATCGCGCGATGGAAGAGGCGCACCCGCTGCCGGACGACGCGTTCACACGGCTGGAGACGAGCACGGCCTCCGCCGACGTGCGGCGTATCGCCGCCGAATTGCTGCCCGCCTTCTATCAGGAGCTGCGGCGCATTGCGCAACGCACGCGCGCGCGCATGGGCGCGGGCCACACCCTGCAAACGACGGCGCTGGTTCACGAAGCGTACCTGCGCTTGGGACAATCGCGCAGCTTCGTCGACGAGACGCATTTTCTGCGGGCCGCCGCGCTCGCCATGCGCCATGCCCTGATCAATTACGCGCATTCGCGCCTCGCCGAGAAGCGCGGCGGCGGCGGTCGGCACGTGACCCTGTCGCATATCGATGAATTCTCCATCGAATCGGACGAGGGCATGCTGGCGCTCAACGAGGCGATGGAAAAATTGACTCACGAGATGCCGCGCCTCGCCGACGTGGTCGAGTGCCGCTTCTTCGGCGGCTACGGCGAGGAAGATACCGCGCGGGCGTTGGGCGTTTCCTTGCGCACCGTGCAGCGCGACTGGCTCAAAGCTCGCGCATGGTTGTTTCGCGAACTGGGCGGCACGCCTTAGCGTGGCGGGATCAACGGCGCCAAACGGTTCTTGTCTTCGAACGCAAGGATTCGAAGCACCCCGGCGGCCGGCTTTTCGGCAGATTTAAGGAGCAATCACCGTGAGTTTATTTGGCCACCCCACCGATCTGAATCGGCAATTCATCGCAAGACCGGACACCGCCAAAGAGGACATCCTCTACAAGTGGCCGGACATGACCATCCGCAAGTTCACGCAGGTCACCGTGCAGCCGGACGAAGTGGCGCTTTTCTTCAAGGAGGGCAAGCTGGCCGGGACGCTGCCGCAGGGCCGCTCCACCATGGACGGCGCCCTCATCCCTTTCCTCGGCGACATCGTCGATTGGGCGAGCGGCGGCAACATGTACCGCGCCGAACTGTACTTCGTGGGCACGCGCGAATTCGTCAGCCTGCCCTTCGGCGGCCCAATCGACAACATCGAGGATCCGGAGACCGGATTGGCCGTGGGCCTGCGGGTGTTCGGCGAATACGCCTTGTCGGTGAGCGATCCTTGCGCCATGATTTTGAAATTGGTGGGGACCCGCCAGGCCAGCAACGATCTGATCACCGACTGGGCGCGCGAGCAAATCCTCAAAGCCTTGCGAACCAGCGTCGTGAAGAAGCTCACCGCGGAAAAGTGGCCGGTACTGGGATTGGCCGCGCGTACCGCTGACATCGAAACCGCGCTGATTGCGGACGTCCAGGCGCCCCTGCAGCCCTATGGGCTCAAGATCACGCGGCTCGGCAACATGACCATCAGTCTCAGTCCCGAGGATGAACAAACCTTGAAGGGCCTGCGCAAAGACACCGCCTACACGCGGCTGGCGGGCGGCTTTCGCGAATACGGTGTCGGCGCCGCACTCAAAGGCATCGGCGAGGGAGCAGCGGCAGGCGGCGGCAACGGGGCGGCGGCCTTGGGCATAGGCATCGGACTCGGCGGGATGGTCGGCGGAATCGGCGTCGCGCCCAACCTCGGCGGCGGACAGAACCCCGGCGGGAGCGCCGGTCCCGGGCCGGGCGGCGCGGGTCCTGGCGGCGGCGGCGCGGGTCCTGGCGGCGGCGGCGCGGTGTGCGCCAGCTGCCACGCGCCGAACGCACCGGGCGCAAAATTTTGCTCGAGCTGCGGAGTCGCCATGGCGCCAAAAAGCGTGCACTGCACGCAATGCGGCACGGCCGCCTCGCCCGGCGCAAAGTTTTGCGCCAATTGCGGAGGCGCACTGACTTGAGCGCGCGTGCGAAGCTTTTGCGCTGCGCCGGAACAGTCTCGACGCTGATTTTCGCGGCCGCCGCGCCGGCCCGCACGGGCGGCGGCAGCCATGCGGCGATAAGCCACAGTGCGAGCAGCCATTCCGGCGGATCGTTCGGCAGCGGCGGCTCCTTTGGCGGCCTCATCGGACTGCTGATCCTCATTTTTATCGTGGGCTACATTCTGCGGCGCGTGAGGAATAATTCGGGCGGCCAAGCGCTCGGCGCATCGCCGCAAACGCAGGCGGCGCTCGCGACTTTGGGTTTAGGTGTCGGCGGCGCCAATCTCGCCAAGATGGCGCTGGGCGGCTTGGGGTCCGCGGGCGGCCCGGTGCGGCGCGCGTTGCCGCCTGGAATCGATGCCATCCGCGCGCTCGATCCGGGCTTCGAAATGGAAACCTTCCTGCAGCGCGCCGAAATGACTTTCTTCTTGGTGAAGCGCGGCGTGCAGAAGAACGACGCCGCGGCGATCCGGCCGTACCTGAACGACGCGGTGTTCAACGCCGTCGCGCAAGGCATTGCGCAATCCAAGGCGCAGCACCGTCACGCCTTGTTGGAGAGCCTGAACATTCGCGGGCTTGCGGTGGAGGACGCGCAGTGCCAGGCGTCGGGGCAGAGCATTCAAGTGCACTTCGACCTGGTGTATCGGGCCAAGACTCTGAACGATGCCAATCAAACCGTCGCGGACGAAGGGCAGGATCGGCGTCACGCGGAGCGCTGGACATTCGGGCGCGGCCCGGCCGCACGCACCGCGGTCAATGGCGGGGTCATCGCCGCGCGCTGCCCCGCGTGCGGCGCTGAACTGCACTTAGGCCTCGATGGCACTTGCGCGCATTGCAAGGCGAGCGTCACCAACGGCTCGGTTGATTGGGTGGTCGTCGATGTGCAGGCCGCCAATTACGTGGGATACAGCGCGGACTCCTCGTTGGGTTTCGCGGCGCCCTCCATTGCCGAGGGCGTTGCCGCGCTCACCGCCGCGGACAAGGATTTCTCGCTCGGAATTTTCGAAGGCCGGGTCAAGAAGGCGTTTCTCGCGCTGCAGGAGGCGTGGTGCAGGCAGAACCTCGATGCCGGCCGCGCATTCCTGAGTCCCGGAGCCTATTTCAGCTGGAGCACGCAGCTTGAAACCATGGCGGCCGAAGGGCGGCGCAACGTCATGGAAAACCTCAGCGTTCGCGCCATCCAACCCGTTCGCATCGTCCATGGCCGCGTCTTCGACGACCTGACCGTGCGCATCAGCGCCGCCGCCGCCGATTTCGAAGTCGATCAGGCCGGCAAAATCGTTTACGGCGATCGCAGCGTGCGGCCTTTCATGGAGGACTGGACCTTCCAACGTTCCGTCGGCGCCGCCACCTCGAACAAGCCCGGCACGCTCGAGAACACCTGTCCGAGCTGCGGCGCGCCGGTCTCCTTGACTCAGATCGGCGAGTGCCGCTATTGCAAGGCGGCGGTGACCAGCGGCAAATTCGACTGGGTGGTGTCGCGGATCGACCAGGAGGACGAGGGGAGCGCCGGAACCGGCGCATCGTTGAACATGAGCGATGTCGGCGAGGCCATCGCATTGCAGGTGGGCGGCGCCATCGTCGGCGGATTGCTCGGCAGTCTGCTGTCGGATCGGCGCTGATGCGCCGCGCCGAACAAGCCGCGGCGCCGCGCGGCATCATTTGCCGATGCAGAAGCTGCTGAAGATTTCCCCCAGTAAATCGTCGCTGCTGAATTCGCCCGTGATCTCTCCCAAGGCCGATTGCGCGCGCCGCAATTCCTCGGCGAAGAGCTCGAACGCGCGCGTCTCACCGAGCAATTCTGCCGCGTGCGCCACGCCGGACCTGGCGCGCTCCAGCGCATCAAGATGGCGGCGCCGCGCCGACAACGCACCCGAGTCGCCGCTGCTGAACCCGGCGCGATTTTTCAAGTGGTCGCGCAAGAGATCGAGGCCCGCGCCGGTCTTCGCGCTCAAGAACACCTGCGGCGGGTCGCGCGCTTCGTCCACGCTGGCCTGCGCGCCGCTCAAGTCGATTTTGTTGAAGATCAGGGTGACCGGCACATCCTTCGGCAGCTCAGCGAGTTCCGCCGCCAAGTCCGACGCGCTGCTCTCTGCGGCCGGGGCGGCCGCGTCCAAAATGTACAGCACCCGGTCCGCCCGCTTCAGCTCGGCAAGGGCGCGGCGGACACCTTCGGCTTCGATCACGTCGGCAGCACGGCGCAGCCCCGCGGTATCGATCAGATTCAGCGGCAGGCCATCCAAATGGACTTGCTGCCGCAGTACGTCGCGCGTGGTTCCCGGCTGGTCGGTAACGATCGCGATCTCATCGCCGGCGAGCTGATTCAACAAGCTCGATTTGCCGGCGTTGGGCTTGCCGGCGATGACCACGTTCAACCCTTCGCGCAGCAGCGCGCCCTGACGCGCCGCGGCGCCGATGGCATCGAGACTCATGAAGATCTTCGCGATGCGATCGCCCAATACGCTGCCGGGAAGGAAGTCCAATTCCTCATCCGGAAAATCGATGGCCGCTTCCACCAGCGTGCGCAGTTCGGTGATCTGCGCCTGCAGTTCATGCACGCGCGCGGAGAACTCGCCCCGCATGGAACGCACCGCGGCGCGCGCCGCCTCGCTGCTGCCGGCGTCGATGAGATCCGCAATGGCTTCGGCTTGCGCGACATCGAGTTTGCCGTTCAAAAAGGCACGCTCGCTGAATTCACCGGGCCGCGCCATGCGGCAGCCCAGCTCGAGCAGCCGCTCGAGCAGCGCGTCGAGCACCAAGACCCCTCCATGCCCTTGCAGCTCGAGTACGTGTTCGCCGGTGTAGGAGGCGGGGGCGGGGAAGTACAGCGCCAGCCCCCGGTCGAGCGATTCGCCGTCGCCGCCTATAAAGTTGGCAACCTGCGCGGCGCGCGGCGGCGGCAGATGACCGATGACCGATTCGGCGATCCGCGGCACGTCGGGACCTGAGACGCGGATCACCCCGACCGCGCCGCGCCCGGGAGCGCTGGCGATCGCGGCGATGGTGTCGGACGAGGCCACGGATTTCAGGAGCGCTGCTTGGCAGCCTCGGCTTCGACCACTTTATTCACGCGCCACTGTTGCGCGATCGACAGCACCGTGTTGGTGAGCCAGTAGAGCGTCAGTCCGGAGGGGAAAAACGCCATCATGCCCGTCATGACCAGCGGCATGAACTGCATGATCTTTGCCTGCATCGGATCCGGCGGCGCCGGATTCAATTTGAACTGCGCGAACATCGCGCCGCCCATGAGCAACGGCAACACGAAGTACGGATCTCGCGAAGACAAATCATTGATCCACAGCAGGAACGGCGCCTGGCGCATTTCCACGCTCTCCAGCAGCACCCGGTAGAAGGAAATGAACACGGGAATCTGCACGATCGTCGGCAGACAGCCCGCCAGGGGATTGATCTTTTCCTTCTTGTACAGCTCCATCATGGCGCGGCCCAGTTTCTCGCGGTCGTCCTTGAAGGTTTCCTGGATCTGCTTCATGCGCGGACCCACGGCGCGCATCTTGGCGATGGAACGGCCGCTGGCCTGCTGCAAGGGATAGAACAACAATTTGATCAGGAGGGTGACGATGATGATCGACCAGCCCCAATTGCCCGTCAGCTTGTGAATCCAGTTGAGAGCGGTGAACAGGGGCTGCGCCAGCACCGTCAAGACGCCGAAGTCGACGGTGCGCTCCAGGTTCCGCCCCATCGCCGCGAGCTGCGATTGCAATTTTGGCCCGACAAACAAGTCCTCGTGGAACTGCGCGGTGGCGCCGGCGGCCACATCCACCATGGGTCCGGTGGCGCTGATCAAGTATTCGTGATCGCGAACCTGCAGCTGATACTGATAGGGCCGGTTCGCGGGAGGAACGACAGCCGCGACGAATTGATGCTGCAGCGAGGCCAACCAGCCGTTCGAGATGACCGCCGAGTACTTCGAGTCGGAATCGCCCTCGACGTTGAGGTCCTTGGACTTGGTGCCGTCGTAAACCGCAGGTCCCTTGAACGAATAGGTCTCGACGTCGAAGTAGGAACGCGAAGCGTGTTCCCAATGCCGCAGGATTTGTGCGTACGACGCCAATTTTCGCGGCGCGCCGCTGTCGTTCTTTACTTCGTAGTCAAGGCCGATGGCGTACTGGCCGCGCTTGAAAATGAAGGTCTTGGTGACGGTCAGCCCCATGCCGTCGCTCCAGGTCAGCGGCACGCGCAGCGTGGTAGCGTCCGGCGCGAGGACGAAATCCTTTTGCTCGGATTTCCAAACGGCAAGATGGGTGGGCGCGGTTTCGCCGCCGGTGCCGATCAGTCCGCTCTGCAACAGGTAGAGGGTCGGCGGGGGCTCGTAACTGAAGAGCCTGACCGGCATGTTGGGCGTGTCCTTGCGAACCGGATATGCCTTCAAATCGGCCTGATCGAGTTCGCCGCCCTTGAGATTGACGAGGATGTCGAGCACGTCGGTAACGACATGGAGCGGCATCGTCGGTGCTTCCGGAGCGGACGCGGTCGGCGCTCCTGCCGGCGCCGGCGCGGCGGCAGGTGGCGCGGTGTTAGCCGCCGGCGGCGCCGCCGTCGATGCCGCGGCCGGAGCTTGCGGCAGGGCATCGGCCAAGGTGTTCGCGGGCGCGGTCGCCGTTGAGCCGTTGCCGGAACGGGTTTGCGCCGGGGCCGCGGTTGCCGGCGGCTCGTAATCATGCAGCCAAGTCTGATAATTCAGGAACAGGATTGCGGCGAGCACGCCCCACAGCATGAGACGGATATTAGGCATGGGTCGCCCTCTTATCCGGGACCGGGTCGTAGCCGCCTTCCCTGAACGGGTGACAGCGCAGCACGCGCTTGAGGCCGAGCCAACTTCCGTGCAGCACCCCGTAGCGTTCGATGGCGGTATGCGCGTAGCAAGAACACGACGGATAGAAACGGCATCGCGGCCCAAGCATGGGACTTACGACCAGCTGATAGCCGCGGATCATCCACATCAAGAGTTGGCGGGGCGTTATCATTTCTGCAGCGACTTCCAATGCTGATCGAGGCTCAAGTGCAATTCGCGGCGCGTGGCGGCTCGCGCGCCGTCCCGGGCGGACACGGTAACATCGACCGGCGGCAATGAGTGTTGGTTCACGCGAAAGGATTCACGTGCGAGGCGTTTGATGCGATTGCGTGCCACGGCGGTGCCGAAGGTTCGGGTCGCGATGCTCAAACCCAATCGAGCATGTGCTGACTGGTTGGGCAGAACGGATAGGCTGAAAAAAGCATCGGAAAATTTTTTGCCGCGCCGTTTCACGTCACGAAACTCAGCCGGCTGGTGCAAACGCTTGCGCGGCTCGAACGTCAGTTTACGGATCGGAAGGCGCCCTTGAGGGATCGCGTTACGGGCAGAGCTTCTTGCGACCCTTGGCACGGCGGCGGGCCAGCAATCGACGGCCGCTCTTGGTGGCCATGCGCGCGCGGAAGCCGTGGGTACGGGCTCGATGCAAATTGCTGGGATTGAAGGTACGTTTCATAGCGGCGCGACTCGAGCAAAAACCACGGGCCAAATCAAGGGACTAAGGCATTTACGAAAGGCGGCAAGGGTACTGAGCGAGCATGGATGTGTCAATAGACGCCCCTTCAAGTTGGAGCTAGACTCCCTGCCCTTTCGTTCGCTTTGCCCCTTGTCACAAACCTAGGAGAGCGCTCTTGCCGGAGTCGCTATGGAACCGCTGTCTGCGAGTACTCGAGGGCGAGCTCCCGGAACAGCAGTTCAACACCTGGGTGCGGCCCCTGCAAGCGGTGGAGCGGGACGGCGAGCTCAAGCTATTGGCGCCGAACCGTTATGTCATCGAGTGGCTCGGACAAAACCTGCTGCCGCGGATCAAGGAGTTGATTCTCGCCTTCGCCGAGGGACTCGCCCCCGAAATCGCGCTCGATGTCGGGACGCGGGCCGGCATCATCGCCCAGGTTCCCGCGGCGTTGCGGGACGACGGCGCGATTGCCGCGGCCCGCGCACGCAAGCTGGCGCCGGTGGTTTTGGGCAGCCGCATCAATGCCGAATTTACCTTCGACAGCTTCGTCGAGGGTAAGAGCAACCAACTGGCCAAGGCGGCGGCGATTCAAGTCGCTGGAAATCCCGGCCGGGCCTACAACCCCCTGTTCATCTACGGCGGCGTCGGTTTGGGCAAAACTCACTTGATGCACGCCGTGGCCAATAAGCTGAAAGAGCGCAACGCCGAGGCGCGCCTGGCCTACGTTCACAGCGAGCGATTCGTGGGCGACATGGTGCGCGCCCTGCAGCACAACACCATCAACGATTTCAAGGCGGCATACCGCTCGTTGGACTGTCTCATGATCGACGATATCCAGTTTTTTGCGGGAAAGGACCGCTCTCAGGAAGAATTTTTCCACACTTTCAATGCGCTGCTGGAAAGTCAGCAGCAGGTGATCTTGACCTGCGATCGATATCCGAAAGAAGTCGACGGCTTGGAGGAGCGCTTGAAATCGCGCTTTGGCTGGGGCCTGACGGTTGCCATCGAGCCGCCCGAATTGGAAACCTGCGTCGCGATCTTGATGAGCAAAGCTGCCATGACGCATGTCGATCTGCCGGAAGAAGTCGCCTTCTTCATCGCCAAACGGATCCGTTCGAACGTACGCGAACTGGAAGGCGCGCTGCGTCGAGTGGTCGCGACCTCCAACTTTACCGGCAGACCGATTACGCTGGAGTTCGCCAAGGAAGCTTTGCGTGATCTCTTGGCGTTGCAAGAGAAGCTGGTCACGATCGAAAATATCCAAAAAACCGTGGCCGAGTACTACAAAATAAGGATCGCTGATTTGCTGTCGAAGCGCCGTAGCCGTTCGATCGCGCGTCCGCGGCAAGTGGCGATGGCACTGGCCAAAGAATTAACCAATCACAGCCTGCCGGAGATTGGCGATGCTTTTGGCGGTCGGGACCATACCACCGTGCTGCATGCCTGCAGGCGCGTCAAGGAATTGCGCGAGACGGATCGGCGCATTGGCGAGGACTATTTGAACCTGTTAAGAACTCTGGCGGGATAGGGTAGGAAAAGCTGTGGACGGAGTTGTGGATAAAGATATCCACAGGAGAGTGACAGTTTGCGGGCGGTGTGTGGACAAGTATCGAGGGGTTTTGGTTAGTTTTTAGAATGTTGATTTATATAACGTTTATTGCATTATCCCCAGTCATTCGGTCCCTCAGTAATCATAGTAATAATCTCTTTTAAGAATCTAAATCTAAGATAGAAAGACGGTGAGCCCATGAAATTGACGGCAGAGCGCGAGAAATTATTGACCCCCTTGCAGGCGGTCATCGGGGTGGTCGAACGGCGTCAAACCATGCCGGTACTGGCCAATGTTCTGCTGGGTGTGCGTAAGGGGCAGCTATCGATCGCCGCCACGGATCTGGAAGTGGAACTGGTGGCCGCGACCGAGGTGGCCGTGCAGGACAGCGGCGACATCACGGTTCCTGGGCGAAAATTTTTGGATATCCTGCGGGCGGTGCCGGAGAAGGTCGCGGTATCTCTGAGCGTTGAAGGGGAAAAGGTCGTCATCAAGGCAGGCCGCAGCCGTTTCAGTCTTTCGACGCTGCCGGCGGCTGATTTCCCGGTTATCGATGACATCAACTCGCAACAGACCGTGCAGCTGCCGCGCAAGGAATTACTGCGGTTGCTGGAGAAGACGCATTTTTCGATGGCGCAGCAGGATGTGCGCTATTACCTCAATGGCATGCTGTTGGAGATCGATGCGCAAGTGCTGCGCGCTGTGGCAACCGATGGCCATCGTCTCGCGCTTTGCGAGACCGCGTTGGGGGTGAAGGCCAAGAACTCGCAGCAGGTGATCGTGCCGCGCAAAGGCGTGCTGGAATTGCAACGCGTGCTCACGGATGAAGGGATTGCCGAGGTTGCCATCGGAAGTAACCATGTTCGCGCCCAGATTGGCGATATTCGCTTCACATCGAAGCTAATTGACGGTCGTTTCCCAGAATATTCTCGGGTGATTCCGGCCGCCCCTGCTGCGGCGATCCGCGCCGATCGCGATGTCTTGCGCCAGGCGTTACAGCGCACGGCGATCCTGTCCAACGAAAAATATCGCGGCATTCGTGTCACGGTGAAGAAAAATGCGCTCACCGTTCAAGCGCACAATCCGGAGCAAGAAGAGGCCGAAGAAGAGATCGAGGTGGGTTACGAGGGCAATGATCTCGAAGTGGGATTCAATGTGAATTACCTCTTGGACGCCCTCGCCGCCATTGATGGCCAGGAAGTCGAGCTCGGGCTGACCGACAGCAATAGCAGCTGTTTGATTCGATCGCCCGGCAATGCCAGTGCTCGCTACGTTGTGATGCCGATGAGGCTATAGGCCGTGGCCTTAAGCCGATTGCAAGTAACGGATTTCCGCTGCTTGCCATTGGCGGACATTCATCCCGACTCTCACTTCACGCTCATCAGCGGACAGAACGCTTCGGGTAAGACCAGCCTGCTGGAAGCGATCTATGTTCTGGGGCGCGGGCGTTCCTTTCGTACCCGACGCCTGGAGCATCTCATCCGGCAGGGATCGACGCGATTCGTGGTGTTTGCCGAAGTTGAAACGCTGACCCGGCGAGTGCCCATGGGCGTCGAAGGCTCGCGCAATGGAATCCGCGCGCAAATCGACGGGGACAAGCCCGCTTCCCTGGCCGAGCTGGCGCTGTTTCTGCCGGTGCAGATTATCGATCCCGAGGTGCATCATCTCATCGAGGAAGGGCCCAGCCGGCGTCGCCGCTTTCTCGATTGGGGGGTGTTCCACGTGGAGCAATCATTCGTCGGTCACTGGCAGCGCTATCAGCAGGTGCTCAAGCAACGCAATGCGGCACTCAAGGCGCACCAGCCCAAAGCCGTTGTTTCGGTGTGGGATGGCGATCTGGTGCGATCGGGCGAACTCTTGAGCGCTGCTCGGGCCCGCTATGTAACCCTCTTGAGTCCATCCGCGGAAGCTATCGGCCGTAACTTGCTTGGAATGGAGCTTTCTTTGAGCTACCGACATGGCTGGCTCAAAGGTCAAGGCATGGCTGAGGCGCTTGAACAGAGCTGGAGCCACGACTTGGAAATGGGCGCCACACAGGTGGGACCGCACCGTGCCGAACTCAGCATTCGCTTGGACGGAACCGCGGTCAAGGATCGGATATCGCGTGGCCAACAGAAACTGCTGGCGGCAGCATTGCTGATTGCCCAAATCAAATTGTTCCCAGAGGACTCGTCGGTGCAGCCCACGCTACTGCTCGACGATCCGGCGGCTGAATTGGACGACGAGCGCTTGGCGAATCTGATTCGGGAGGTGTCGTCGCAGTCGGTGCAACTGATCGTCACCACCCTCCATGGCGAATTTCCAGCCTTCGGTGAGCCGGGGCGACGCTATGCCATGATCGCCGGTCACGTATTGGCCAGTTAAGGTTTCACGTGGAACAGTAGGCGACTTCTGCTCGGTGGTTGTGTCCCTTACAGGGCGGGACTACGCTACTGGAATTATCGACATCAAGGACGGCTTTTTGCCTCAAGAGTAGACCTCAAATCCGCCTGCGACCGCCACCTCCATCAAAGCGTCGTTCCACCGCTCCGATATCTCCATAACACATTGATTTATAAATATATTAATCACCGAAATGATTAGTTTTCGGCGCCGGAAACTGTTAACATGCGGCGTCGCAATTTAGGATTGAGTATGGCCCAGGACGACGTCTACGATTCGAGCAAAATCAAAGTCTTAAAAGGTCTGGACGCCGTCCGCAAACGTCCCGGCATGTACATCGGCGATACGGACGATGGCAGCGGCCTCCATCACATGGTTTTCGAGGTTGTGGATAACGCGATTGACGAGGCACTGGCCGGTCATTGCGACCGGGTCGTCGTGACCATTCACGCCGACGAGTCCGTTACCGTGACGGACAACGGTCGTGGAATACCTGTGGATATCCACGCGGAGGAAGGCCGTTCGGCGGCCGAGGTCATCATGACCGTCCTGCACTCCGGCGGTAAGTTCGATGACAGCTCTTACAAGGTCTCGGGCGGTTTGCATGGTGTCGGCATCTCGGTCGTCAATGCCCTTTCCGATTATCTCGAACTCAATATCCGGCGCGACGGCAAATTGCACCGCCAGGAGTATCGACTCGGCGAGCCGCAGGCGCCGATGGCGGCGATCGGCGATACCAGCGAACACGGCACCATGCTGCGCTTCAAACCCAGCGCACAAATTTTCACTCACATCTCTTTCAACTACGACACGCTCGCCAAGCGCCTGCGGGAATTATCGTTCCTCAATTCCGGCGTGCGCATCGAACTCGTCGATGAGCGCGATGAAAAGTCCGAAGTGTTCCAGCATGAAGGCGGACTCAAGGCCTTCGTCACCCATTTGAATCGCAGCAAAACGCCGGTGCACGACACGGTGCTGTGGTTCCAGACGCGCGACGGCAATACGCAGGTCGAAGTCGCAATGCAGTGGAACGACTCGTATCAAGAAAGCATGTTTTGCTACACGAACAACATTCCGCAGAAAGACGGCGGTACCCACCTCGCGGGTTATCGCGCCGCATTGACGCGCACCTTGAACAACTACATCGAAAAGGAATTGGCGTCGAAGAAGGAAAAAATTCAGACCACCGGCGACGATTCACGCGAAGGATTGACCGCGATACTTTCGGTGAAATTGCCCGATCCCAAATTCTCCTCGCAGACGAAAGACAAGTTGGTCTCCTCCGAAGTCAAGGGCGTGGTGGAATCCGCGGTTGCCACGCGGCTCGAAGAATTCTTGCTGGAACATCCGCAAGAGGCGAAGGCCATCGTCAACAAGATTCTCGAAGCTGCCTATGCGCGCGAGGCCGCGCGCAAGGCCCGCGAGATGACCCGCCGCAAGGGCGCACTGGATATCGCTGGACTGCCGGGCAAACTCTCCGATTGCCAGGAAAAGGATCCCGCGCTGTCGGAGATTTTTTTAGTCGAAGGCGATTCCGCCGGCGGCTCTGCAAAGCAGGGACGCGACCGGCGAACGCAGGCGATCCTGCCGCTCAAGGGAAAAATCCTCAACGTCGAGAAGGCGCGCTTCGACAAAATGCTTGCGTCCGCGGAAGTAGGCACATTGATCACCGCACTCGGCTGCGGCATCGGGCGCGATGATTTCAATGTCGACAAATTGCGCTATCACCGCATTTTTCTCATGTCCGACGCGGACGTCGACGGAAGTCACATAAGAACATTGCTGCTCACATTTTTTTATCGGCAAATGCCGATCCTGATCGAACGCGGTCATATCTATATCGCGCAGCCGCCTTTGTACAAGGTCAAGAAAGGCAAGCAGGAAACCTACGTCAAGGACGACGTGGAACTGAATGCGCTGCTGCTGAACACCGCCATCGATGGCGCCGCGCTGCACGTCAATGCCGAAGCCCCGCCATTGTCGGGCTTGGGTCTCGAGTCATTGGCGACGAAATACGTCGAAGTGCAAAGCATCGTGACGCGATGGGCGCGCCGCTATGATGAGCGCTTCCTGGAACAGCTCCTGTATGTTCCGCAGTTGACGACCGAGGCGTTCGATCGGATTGACGCGCTCCGCGATTGGTGCCGAAATCTGGAACAGCGGCTCAATTCGCTGGACGACGTGTCGCGACGCTACCGCGTCGTGGTCAACACGCTGGCGGCAGGCGGCCATCGAATAAATCTGCAACGCTTCGAGCATGGCCTGACGTCCGAAAAGCATGTGCCGCGGGAATTCTTCGACTCCGCGGAATATTTGCGCATCGCTGAACTTGCCGAGACCTTGAGCGACTTGATCGGCCCCGGTGGATTCGTGCAGCGGGGCGATGACAAATTGGAAGTCATGAGCTTCAAGGCCGCGATGACCTGGCTGTTCGAACAGGCGAAGAAGGGCCAGAGCATTCAGCGCTACAAGGGCCTGGGCGAAATGAATGCCGACCAGCTGTGGGAAACGACCATCAATCCGGAGACGCGCCGCGTCCTGCAGGTGCGGATCGAGGACGCCGTGGCGGCGGACGATATCTTCACCACGCTGATGGGCGATGCCGTGGAACCGCGGCGCGAATTCATCGAGAAGAACGCGCTGAACGTCTCGAATCTAGATATCTAATCAGCGCCCGACCAAGCGCTGCAGTTGCTCGGTGTACCTTGCCCCGGTCACTCCGATCGTCGCGACGGTAGCGCCGATCTCGCGCAGATCCTCGATGGTTAGCTCGAGCGACAGTGCGCCGATGTTTTCTTCCAGACGATGCAGTTTGGTGGTGCCCGGAATGGGAACTATCCAGGGCCTCTGAGCTTCGATCCACGCCAGTGCGAGTTGCGCCACCGTCGCGCGCTTGCGCGCCGCAATGACACTGAGCGCATCCACCAGGGTTTTGTTCGCCTTGCGTGCTTCGGGCGCAAAGCGCGGTATGTTGTTGCGGAAGTCCTTGGCATCGAACGCCGTGCTCTCATCGATTTTGCCCGTCAGGAAACCTCTGCCGAGCGGGCTGAACGGGACGAATCCGATCCCCAGTTCTTCCAGCGTCGGAAAAACTTCCGTTTCCGGCTCTCTCCACCACAGCGAGTATTCGCTCTGCAGCGCCGTCACGGGTTGAACGGCGTGAGCGCGACGGATGGTCTTGGCTCCAGCCTCCGAGAGCCCAAAGTGTCTGACCTTTCCCTCTTGGATCAATTGCTTCACGGCGCCTGCGACATCTTCGATCGGTACCGCCGGGTCAACCCGATGTTGGTAAAAAAGATCGATCCATTCGACCTTCAAGCGCTTCAGGGAGGCCTCAGCGACTTCTCGAATGTGCTGCGGCCGGCTGTCGAGGCCGGTCTGCTTGCCCGCCTCGATTTTGAAGCCGAACTTCGTCGCGATCGCCACCCGGCTGCGCAACGGCGCCAATGCCTCCCCGACGAGCTCCTCGTTGGTGTACGGCCCATAGATCTCGGCCGTGTCGAAAAAAGTGATGCCGCGCTCAACCGCCGCGCGGAGCAGCGCGATCATCTCTTTCTGGTCGCCCGGCTGCCCATAGCCATGGCTCATGCCCATGCAGCCGAATCCCAAAGCCGAGACTTCGAGATTGCTGTTTCCGAGTTTGCGCTTTTGCATGCTGGCGACCCTAGTTCGTGAATCAGGCACTTCCCGTGCATCCTAACGTCGATAGCGCAATGCTTCTACCAACAGTGCGAAGGCGGAAGACTGGCGGCGGCTGGGATAATATCGATGAGGCCGTAGTCAACGGCTATTTCGACTTTGATGTCGGGATAGTTGGGGAGAAATTTCGCAAAGGCCGGCCAAAGGGCTGCATTCGCGGCGTGTTCGCCCGCGGTGATGCGTACGGTGCCGGCGGGCTTGTCGCGTAGCTCGCTCAAAGCGGCGAGCTCGGCCTCGATCTCCGTGAATCGGGGCCCGAGCGAGTGGTAGAGCCGCTCGCCCGCCTGAGTTGGCGCGACGCTGCGGGTGGTGCGTGTCAAGAGGCGCAATCCCAAGCGCTCCTCGATACCCCGAATCGTATGACTCAGCGCCGATTGAGAAACACCGAGCTTAGCCGCCGCCTTGGTAAAACTTCGTTCGCGCGCTACGGCGACGAACGCCAACAAGTGATTCAGCTCATGTCGCGGCATTAAATGACTGAGCGGCCGAGAAATGCTTCCAAGGTCTGTAGATACTTCTCAGGTTCCTCGTACGCCGGCAAGTGGCCGCTTTTCTCGAAAAATACCAGCTGTGCGCCCGGTATGGCGTGCGCCATGCGCCACGCGGTGAGCGGCGCGACATTCATGTCGTAGCGGCCGGTGATGACCAGGGTCGGGAAGTGAAATTCCGCCAGCTTGGCGCTGAGATCGAGATTCTCGGTGGCTTGCGAAACTTCGCGCCCGACGTCGGGAACGAAACCGAGGTCGCCCATGTGCGCGAGGTAGGCGTCGCGCAACTCGGTGGAGTAAAACATCATGCGCATGTGATTGACCAAGCCGGCGCGGGCAGCAGCCTGCGGATCGGCCGCCAGGCGCTTGGCTTGCGCCTCGCCGAGTTGCTCTTGATCGGGAAAGACTTCGGGGAGCAGATGGACCATGCCTTTCCGCGAAGGTGCGGCAGAGTCGGACAGGATCAACCGGGCCACGTGCTCGGGGTGGGCTGCCGCGTAAGCCATGGCGATCATTCCGCCGTAGGAATCTCCCAGGACGGCCACCCGCTCGAGCGCCAACGCCCTGCGGATGGCATCGAGATCGGCGACCTGCGCGTCCATGCTTTGCGGCGCATTGGGTTCCATGTGCTTGGAGGCGCCGGTGCCGCGCTGATCGTAGAGAACGACCAAGCGGTGCGCAGCCACGCGCTGCCATAAGTCGTTCTGCATCATGTAAGCGTGCGAAAGACCTGGGCCGCCGTTGACGGCAATGATGGGAATCTCCGAACCGGCCACGCCAAGGGTCTCGTAACCCAAGTCGACCTCCGGCGTGCGGACCGATCCCAAGCGGTGCGCAACTTGGGCGGACAACAGGCCCGGCAGGAGGATCGCAATCGCAAACAACATCTTGGGCATACAGACCTTCGGGTGAAAATATTTGCTCATGTGCCCGGCCGGGCATCCGCCAGTTTAGAATAAGCCGCAGCGCAGTGGCGTAAATCCGGAGGAATTCCATGAATACGCGGCCAGGGAAAATTCCCGGACCGGATCATCCGATTGCGATTTCCAGCAACGAGGGCCGCGTCGTGGTCAAAGTGGCCGGCCAGCTTATCGCCGACACGCGCGCAGCCTTGCGTCTGCAGGAAGCCAGCTATCCACCGGTGCTCTATATTCCGCGCGCCCGCTTTAATGTCGCAGCCGGCCCGATCCGTTATTCTTGGCCATGGCCGTTCAAGAGTGGATTCGAAAGGGCCGCGAACTCGGCGCGAGCGATCTGCACATCGAAGCGGATACCGCTCCTGTCGCGCGTATCCGCGGCCAGCTCTCCGCGATCGGTGCGCCGATCGCCGGCGCGGCGCTGGTGCACGCGGCACGAGAACTGTTGGGCAACGACGGCTGGTCGCAATTCACCAGCCGCGGTTCGGCGGATGTCTCGCGCACCATCTCGGGTGTGCGTTGCCGCATCAATATTTTCCAGACTCTGCGCGGCGTGGCGATGGCGGTGCGGCTGCTCAGTTCGTTCCAAAACAATTTGCGCGCCTGCAATCTGCACCCGGACTTGAAGCGGCTGACCGAGGCGACCACCGGCTTGATCGTCATCTCCGGACCGACCGGGAGCGGAAAATCCACAACGCTGGCGGCGCTGGTCGAAGAGATCAACTCGTCGAGCGCCCGCCACATCATCGCCATCGAAAGTCCGCTGGAATACGTATTCACCAACCGGCGCTCCTTCATCCGACAGCGCGAAGTGCCAACGCACTCGCCCTCCTATGAACAGGCCTTGGTCGACGCCGTGCGCGAGAATCCGGACGTGCTCGTCATCGGTGAAATGCGCACCCCCGAGGTGATGCGCCTCACCTTGAGCGCGGCGGAGACCGGGCACCTGGTCATCGCCACCATGCACTCGGCGACCTGCGCCGAGGCGCTCACGCGCATCTGCATGGCGTTTCCCGCGGAAATCCAGGGCGGCATTCGCGCCCAGCTCGCCGATTGCTTCGTCGGGATCGTGTGCCAGCGCTTGGATTTCCTGGCCGAGTTTCGTCTGCGAGTTCCGGTTTGCGAAATCTTGCTGCCGAGCGCCGCGTCCAAGGGGACGATCCGCGGCGGCCAATTCAGTCAGATCGCGAATGTACTGCAAACCGGAGGCGAGACGGGAATGTGGAATTTCGATCGCTACCAACGCTGGGTGGCGCAAAAGAAGGACTGGGTGCAGCCGACATTGGCGGCACCCTTGTCCGATGAGCGCCTGGCCCCGGGGCCGCCGAAAATTCAGCGCCCCTCGATCATGCCGCCCGCGCCGAAGGACGAGTCGTTGGAAATCACCATCGATGAAGAAGTGGATCTCGATGAACTGGCCAAGCGCATCGAGCAGCGCACGCCTCGAACCTAGGAAACGCGACGAAGCCTGAGGACCGTGCGGCTGCTAGTTCTATTCCATCTGCAGCTCGCGCATCGCCGGCGTCGCAAAGGCGACGCCGCCGTCGACCGTGACGGTCGAGCCGATCACGTAATCGCCGGCGCGCGACGCCAGGAAAATGGCGGCGCCCGCCATGTCCTCATCCGTGCCGATGCGCCGCGCGGGAATATGCTTGGCAACCTCATCGCCGCGATCGCGCGCTTCCCTGTTCATGTCGGACTTGAATGCGCCCGGGGCGATGGCGGTGACGTGGATGTGATCCTTCACCAGGCGCGCCGCCATCAGACGCGTGAGCTGAATGAGGCCGGCCTTGCTGGTCACGTAGGAATAGGTTTCGCGGTGGGTCAGGTAGATGCCGTCGATCGAGGCGATATTGATGACCTTGGCGGGCCGGGCGGCCGAAGCCGCCTTGCGCAAGGCCGGCGCCATGGCCTGCGTCAGAAAGAACGGGGCCTTGGCGTTCAGATCGAGCACCTTGTCCCAGCCCTCTTCCGGAAACTCATCGAAGGCCGCGCCCCACGCCGCGCCCGCGTTGTTCACCAGAATATCGACCTTCGGCTCCTGCGCCATCACCGCCGCCGCAAGCCCCTTCGCGCCCGCGACCGTGGAGACGTTCATGGGAACGGAAATGCAGGTGCCGCCATCTTTGGATAATTCCTTCGCGGTTTGATCGCAGGCGTCGGCTTTGCGCGCCGAAATGTAAACCTTGGCGCCCTGCGCGAGGAACCCTGCCGCTATCATCTTGCCGATGCCGCGCGATCCGCCCGTGATGAGCGCAACACGTCCCGCGAGCGAAAAGAGATCCTTGGTGTTCATGCCGGGCGCTGCCTCGTTGTTCGTGATCGTTTGCGGAATCATTCTAGCCCAGGGCGCATCTAGAGCGTCGGCTGCCTTTCCCTCGGCCATCTCTCGTGGCACAGAGCCAGGAACCGCGCGCCCGCCTGCGACATGGGCTGATGCTTCAGGCTGTAGGCGCCGACCTGGCGATCGATGCTGCCGTAGGGCAGCCCTTCGACGGGAATCAATTGCGGCGGCACCTCGGGGAGCAGGTCCGAGACGTAAGTGACGCCTTTGCCGTCGGCGACCAGGGCGAGACGCAGCTCCATATGGCTCACTTCCCATACCGAGCCGAAGGCATCGCGCAATCGCTCGCCGGTGGAGCGGCGCGCGGTCTCGTCGAGAAACGAGGTCACCAGCGGCAGTTCACGCAGGGTGCCGAGGGCGTCTCGCGCCAGCGCAGCGCGCGCCGGATGATCGCGCGCGATCATGAGGCGGCGGGTTTCCGAGAAACAGGGATGCAGCGCGAAGTGCGCCGGCATGTTGTGATGGAAAGGTCCGAACCCGAGTTCCCAACGCCCCTCGGCGACGCCGTGCACGATCTCGCGGCTGGGAGCGACCACGACTTTGAGCCGCGTGAGCCGATTGCGCTCGCAGAATTCCTTGAGCAGTGCAACCCCCACGCGCGAGTTTGCGGCCGGCGAGAGCGCGAGCGAAAGCGTCGACAGCGCGCCGCTCTTGATCTGCACGATGTCTGCGAGCGCCTCGCGCTCCTCGTTCAGCGTCGTTTGCGCGAATCGCAGCAGCCGAAAGCCGGCCTCGGTCGGCCGCGGCGGATTGCCCCGGCGCAACAAACTGGTGCCCAAACGATGTTCCAGATTGGCGACGGTTTGGCTGACCGCCGACTGCGAGAGATCCAGCCGCTCCGCCGCACGGCTGAAGCCGCCGGCCTCGATGACGGCGTGAAAGCAACGCAGCTCATGGCGCTCGATCTGCATGCGTCAAGGATAACCCGGGAGGCCGCAAGGGTTGCGTCGAAAGTCCGGGCCGCGGAGTTATCCGCCGTACTGATACTTCTATCACTCGAGCGCCCTGGCGTTCTTACCCCTGCCGGGTTTTTACTGGGACAAATCGGAGGTGGCCATGAACGCGGTGGTTGATATCAAAAAGGGTCTGGAAGGCGTGGTGGTGGACAGCACCTCGATTTCCTTGGTCGATGGCGAAGCGGGACGGCTGTACTACCGCGGACTGCCGATTGAAAAGCTGGTCCAATATCCCTTTGCGGCGGTCGCGCATTGGGTGGTTTTCGGCGATTTGCCGGACACTGCGCGGCTTGCGGAGTTCGAAGATTTTTTATGGAGCGCCGGACGATTGCCGCCGGAGCTTGCCGGCAGCCTCGAGAAGCTATCGCAACTGCGCGGCCATCCCATGGCGACCCTGCAGGCGGCGCTGCCCTTGATCGCGTTCTCCCCGCCCGCGCAAATATTCGGCCGCAGCGACGCTGAACAGGAAGCGCTGGTGGCCGCTGCGCGGCTGCCCACGGCGCTTGCCTTGCTGCTGGCGCTGCGCGCCGGTCGAACACCCGGCGCCTACCCCGATACGCGGCGCTATGGCGAGCGCTTCCTGCAGCTGGTGCACAACCGCACGCCTGCGGCAAAAGAAATCCGCGTCTTCGAGCAAACTCAAATCTTGCAAATCGATCACAGTTTCAACGCCAGCACCTTCACGGCGCGCGTGGTGACCTCGACCCTGGCGCCCCCCGCGTCGGCATTGGCGGCGGCGATGGGATCGCTTTACGGACCGCTGCACGGCGCCGCCGATCAGGGCGCGCTCGAAATGGCCCAGGAAGTGGCCGACCCAAAGCACGCGGCGGACTTTGTGGCCGAAGCCTTGAGCCGTGGACGGCTGGTGATGGGCATGGGCCACCGCGAATACCGCGTCGTCGACCCGCGCTCGAGGATCGTCAAGACGCTGGCCGAAGAGATCGCCGCGACTGCGGAGCAGAAGCGTCTCATCGAAACCCTGAAGGCCGTCGATGAAGCCTTCGTCGCGCAGACCGCGCAGAAGAAGCGACCGCTGCGCGCCAATCTGGAGTTCTACAAGGGCGTCGTCTACCTGGCGCTCGGATTGCCCAAGGAATTCTTCACGGCAACATTTGCCGCCGCGCGCGTATTCGGCTGGTCGGCCCACATCGTGGAGCAGCGCAAGGACAACCGCATCGTTCGGCCGTCGGCGAACTACATAGGTCCGGCCCCCCAGCCCGATTAGTTTTTAAGCGGCGAGAGTCTTCCGGTAACATCGAGCGCATGCTGTTTTCGGAGACGCTGGCGTCGATGCAGCCGCAGGAGGGCGGCTGGCGCGCCGTCATCGGCGAGGATTGGTCGCAAGGCCGCGCAACTTTCGGCGGCATGGTGGCCGCGCTCGGCAATGAAGCCATGCGCCGGCTGGTGCCTTTGGATCGCGAGCTGCGAGGATTGGAAACCACTTTCGTCGGACCTGCGCTCGCGGGCGAGGTCCGCATGGACGCTGAAGTCTTGCGCGTCGGCAAGGCGGTCAGCATCGCCAGCGCCCGGCTGTGGAGCGACGGCAAGGTTGCCGCCGCGCTCACCGGCATTTATGGAGCCGCCCGCGTCACGGCGCTCGACCTGAGCCCGACGCTCGCTGCCGGCGTGCGCCCGGCCGCTGACCTTGCGGATCGCGCCGGCGCCGACATGGGCGGCCCATCGTTCGTGCGGCATTTCGGCTACCGCTGGGCCGAAGGCGCGCCGCCTTTCGCAGGCTCGAGTCTGCGCACCGCGAAAATTTACGTGCGTCACCAGGACCCTGCGCCCTTGAGCGAATCCCACGTGGTGGCGCTGATCGACTGCATCCCGTCGGTGGTCCTGCAGCTCATGCACAACCCCGCGCCTTCGAGTTCGCTCACCTGGACGCTGCAATTTCTTCGTCACGACTTCAGTTTTGCGCCCGAAGCGTGGTGGCGCATCGACGCGGAGGTCAATTCCGCCGGCGGCGGCTACTCCTGCGAATCCTGCGTGTTGATCGATCCCGCGGGCGCGCCCGCGGCGGTCGCGCGTCAAATGGTGGCGGTGTTTGGATAAAAAGATGCAGCGGGTCACGGCCCACGCGGAGTGCGGCAATTGCGGCGCCGCCTTGATGGGACCGTACTGCTTCCAGTGCGGTCAGCACGCGCACGAGAGCGCGCGTTCCGTTGCGGCGCTGTTCCACGACACCTGGCACGTCGTAACCCATATCGACAGCCGGTTCTGGCAAACCCTGGACATTCTGCTGCTCAAGCCGGGTGTGCTCACGAAGGAATACTTCGCGGAGCGCCGCGCCCGGTATCTGCCGCCGGTGCGTCTGTATCTGGTTTTGAGCGTGCTGTTTTTTGCCGTCGGACTTGCCGCTGCGCATCGAAACCCGGCCGCGCCCGTTGCCGCAGCGCCCGGCGCGGCAACCCCCGGGGCCGCGGCGAACCTGGATGTGCGCGTCAATGTTTTCCGGGTCCGCGATTGCAACGACATCAAGACCTCGTGGCGCTGGCTGCAAAATACCCTGCGGCGGTCGTGTCTGCGCAGTCAGCAGGACCACGGAGAATCGGTCGAGCGCGCGTTCTTCGCCAATGTGCCGAAGATGATGTTCTTGTTCGTGCCGATGATGGCGCTGGTGATGTCGATTTTGTATTGGCGGCCGCGGCGCTACTACGTCGAGCATCTGGTGTTCTTCATCCACAACCATGCCGCGATATTCTTGCTGCTGCTCATCCAAGCGCTGCTGGGGTGGGTCGCTGCGTGGCTGGCCTGGAGCAGCTTCGGCGGATGGGTGATCGCGATCATCGGTCTGTATGGCGTCTGGTACGTGTACCGCGCCATGCGGGTCTACTACGGTCAGGGGCGATTGCTGACTTTCACCAAGCTTTGCGTCGTCGGCTTCACCTATCTCGTGGGATTCTCGTTCACGCTGGGCGCGACGGCGCTGCTCAGCGCGATCATCGCGTAGGCGCGCTCATCCCGCAGCCAGCCAAAACTACTTCGCGGCGAAAATGCTTTTCGGCAGCTTCACGTGCACGCCCACATTGGGCTTGTCGACCAGTTGCGTGATGGCGACGTTTCCCGCAATGCTGACCAGCTGATAGGCCTGATGCCGCGTGAGCTTCCTCTCCGACACCAGAAAATCGATCATCTCCTGGATGGCCGCCTTGGCGGCGGTGACCAGATCCGGGTCGGTCGCCATGCTGATGTAGTCGGTCGCGGTTTCGGCGCGCGGCCACTTCAATTTCATGTCCTTGCGCACCGTCAACTGGATGCGCCCGCGCAGCGAAGTCTCGATCGCCGTTTGATCGACCTCGCCGTCGCCTTGCGCCGCATGGCCGTCGCCGATCTCGAACAATGCGCCGCGCGCAAACACCGGAATGTAGAGCGTGCTGCCGGCCGTCAGTTCGCGATTGTCCAGGTTGCCGGCGTGACGGCCCGGCGGATTGCTGCTGACGCGGCCGAGCTCCGGCGCCGGCGCGATGCCGATGCTGCCGTAGAAGGGCTGCAGCGGAATCACGATGCCGGGCAAGAATTCCGCCGTCATTTTCTGGCGATCGAGACGGATGATCTTTGCCGGCACGCCGGATTCGCAGTTCTCCGGCAGGTAGCCGCTGCAACCGTTGTAGCCGTAGTCGATCGGCAGTTCGATCGACAGGATTCTGACTTCCAGCACGTCCCCGGGCTCGGCACCCTCGACATAGACGGGACCTGTCAGAATATGCCCGCCTGGACCGCGGCGATCCCCCGTCACATCGCTGACGATGGCTTTGAGAGAGGCTTGGATCTTATCGTCCGGCACGCCTGCCTTGGCCAGTCCCGCCGGGGTATTGGTCAGCAGCGTATCGACATCGAGGATGTCGCCGGAGTCGATCCGCAAGACCGGCGGCGCGTCCGCCCAGTAGTAGCCATAAGCGACGGTCGCCGGCGTGGCCTCCAGCCGATAGGTCTTTGGCGGGTGTGCCAAGGCGCCCGCGGCGGCGAAACAGATCAGACCCGGCAGGGCGATGACGATTTTTTTCATGGGTGTATTACGCTATCACAACCGTGCGCCACGGCGGCCTGCCGGCGCGCGCACGCGGCCGCCCGATTCATTTTTTCCTTGCCCTGGCGAGGTTCTGTTTCACGCGGAATTTCACGATTCTCGTCACCAGCGCGTAGGGAATCGGCTGATCCAGCGGGAATTTCAAATTGCCCTTTGGCCCCGCATAGCGGGCCACGGCGGCCTCGAGCCTGGCGTCGCCGCGGATCGGCGGATACAGTCCAATGTGATTCTTGAAGGCCGCGAAATACAGCAGGATGCCATGCAGCTTGAATGCGGGTATCCGGTAACTGATGGTTTCCTCGGTGTGCGGCGGCGCCGCTCGTTTTACCGTCGATCGCAAGCGTTTCAAAACGGCGCGCACTTGCGGCGGGTGCGCCGCAATGTATCGATCGATGCCCGGCGCTTTGACCCGGGCCGCCACGCTACGCTGCCTTGGCCGAGATCTCGGCGATATGCGCAAGTCCCGCCTCGATCGATCGGCGCACCTCATCATTGAGCTCGCGTGGGTCCTTGCCGGCGGCGGCGATGGGTGCGCCGATGACCACCCGGATCGTACCGGCCTTCTTGACGATGCCGCGCCTGACCCAAAAGTCAGCGGCATTGTGCGACAGGGGTACCACGAACTTGCCCGTTTCGGTTGCCAGCAGCGCGCCGCTCACGCCGTATTTGCGCTTCTCTCCCGCGACGACGCGCGTTCCTTCCGGAAAAATAATGATCCAGAGGCCGGCGGCCAGGCGTTCTTTGCCCTGCTCGATGACCTGATTCACGGCCCGGTGGCCCGCGCCGCGGTTGATCGAGATGGGACGCAGGAGTTTCAGGCCCCAGCCGATGAGGGGAATCCATAACAGCTCGCGCTTCAGCACCCAGACTTGCGGAGGAAAGATCAGAAACTGCGCGATGGTCTCCCAGGCGGAGGTGTGGTTGCTCATCACGATGTGATTGCCGGCGGGTATTCGTTCGCGGCCCTCGACGGTGAATGTCAAGCCGCACACTTTTTTCAACAGCCAAAACTGCAGCCGCGCCCACGTGCGGGCGATCGCGAACTGCATGCGATAAGGCGACCAGAAGCACAATGTCATGAACCCGCCGAACGCCAGGGCGGACACCATCATGAACGCGGTGAAGAACAGCGACTTCAATAGCTGCATGGAATACTCAGGCGGGCTCCAGGCTAGCCCGGCAATCGCGACAGATCGGCGACGTCGCCGAGCAGAATCCGTACATCGCGCAGCAGTGCCAGGCGGTTGTTGCGCTTGGCTGCATTCTCATCCATCACCATGACGCGATCAAAAAATTCATTCACCGGCGCCCGCAATCCCAGCAGCGCTTGCAGACTTTCCGCATAACGCCGTTGCCGGCTTGCCTCGAGCACCGGCCCCTGCAAGCGGCGCAGCGCCTGATGCAATCCGCGTTCGGCCTCCTCGCTCAAGGCCCCCGTATCGACGACCCAATCGTGGCTCACCTGCGTCTTCTTGAGGATGTTGGCGATGCGCTTGTTGATTGCCGCCAGCACCACGGCATCCGGTAATGCCAAAAATTCCTTCAAGGCCGCGAGCCGCGTGAGCGCATCGAGCGGTGAACGCGGGCGGTTGGCAAAAACGGCGTCGAGCATCTCCGGAGTCGTGCCGGGTTCCTCCAGCAGCAGGCCGCGCAAGCGCTCGGCGATGAAATCGTAAACCTCGTCGGCGACCCCTGGTCGCTGCACCGGCTGCGCCGCCGCCGCCGCCGCCAACACCTCGGGCAAATCCAGATCCAAGCGCGACTCGAGCAAAATGCGCAACACGCCCAAGGCGGCTCGGCGCAGGCCAAACGGATCCTTGGCGCCCGTGGGCCGTTGCTCGATGGCGAAGATGCCAGCCAGCGTGTCGATCTTGTCGGCCAGACTCAAGGCTTGGCCGATCTTGGTCGACGGTAAGGCGTCTCCGGCGTAGCGCGGCAGATAATGCTCTTCGATGGCCACCGCCACATCGCGGGGCAATCCTTGCGCTTCCGCGTAGTAGCGCCCCATCGTGCCCTGCAATTCCGGAAACTCGCCCACCATCGCCGTCATCAGGTCCGCTTTAGCCAGTTGCGCGGCTTGGCGGACGTCGGCGCCGGCACCGATGCGGCCGCCGATCAGCTCCGCAAGCCGCGACAGACGCGCGGTCTTTTCGGCGTAGCTGCCAAGCTTTGCCTGGAAAATCACGCCCGAGAGCTTCGCGGCGTGCGCCTGCAAGGAAATCTTGCGATCCTGTTCCCAGAAGAACGCGGCGTCGCTCAGGCGCGGACGCACCACGCGCTCATTCCCCTCGCGTATCTTCGAGGGATCGCGGCTTTCGATGTTGCTGACCGTGACGAACCAGCCGGAAAGCTTTCCATCGGCGCCCTGCACCGCGAAGTAGCGCTGGTGATCCTGCACCGTCGCAATGACCACTTCGCGGGGAAGCTTCAAGAAACGCGCTTCGAATTGACCGGTCAACGGCACGGGCCACTCCACCAAGGCGGTGACCTCGTCGAGCAGCGCGGCGTCGATCAACGCCGCGCCGCTCACCTGCTGCGCCGCTGCCGCGACTCCGGCGCGAATGATCTCGCGGCGCGCGGCGAAGTCGGCAATGACTTTTGCCCGGCGCAGCCGTGCCGCATAACCCTTCGCGCCCTTGAGCGAAATGGGCTTCGGCGAGTGGAAGCGGTGGCCGGACGTCACCCGTCCCGACTGCAGGCCCAGCAATTCAAGCGGCACGACTTGCTCGCCATACAGAAGCACCACCGAATGCACCGGCCGCACGAACTCGGCGCTGTGTGCGCCCCAGCGCATGCGCTTCGCGATCGGCAGCGCCGCGATGGCCTGCGTCAAGATGTCCTTGAGCAGTGCGGTGGTTGCCGCGCCGCGCTCGGTGCCGCGAAATTGCAGCCATGCGCCCTTCTCCGTGGTGAGCTTCGAGAGCTCATCGACGGCGACGCCGCAGCTTCTGGCAAACGCTGTCGCCGCCTGTGTCGGAGCGCCCTGCGCATCGAAGGCATTCGCGAACGGCGGCCCGCGCCTTTCCACTTGCCGGTCCGGCTGATGCTGCGCCAGTTTCTCGATCCAAACCGCAAGCCGTCGCGGCGTCGCAAAGCTGTGAACCTGGCCGTGGGGCAAGCCTGCGGCGTCGATGCCCTCGATCAGGCCTTCGGTGAGCGCCTGGGACAGCGCCTGCAACGTGCGCGGCGGCAGTTCCTCGGTGCGAAGTTCGAACAGCAGGTCCTGCGCGCTCATCCGGCCGCCCGTTGCGGAGCGGCGTTTTTGAGCAGCGGAAAGCCGAGCGCTTCGCGGCTGTCTCGATAGCTCTCGGCAACGCCGCGCGCCAATGCCCTCACGCGCAGGATGAAGCGCTGGCGCTCGGTGACCGACACGGCGTGGCGCGCGTCCAGCAAATTGAACGTATGCGAGGCCTTTACCATTTGCTCATAGGCAGGCAGCACCAGTTTGTCCTCGAGCAGCGTCCGGCAGGCGGCTTCTCGCGCGTCGAACTCCACCGACAGCATGGCTGTATCCGCCTTTTCGAAGTTATAAGTGGATTGTTCCACCTCGTTTTGATGGAACACATCGCCGTAGGTCACGCCGAACGGACCTTCGGTCCAAACGATGTCGAAAATGCTCTCCTTGCCTTGGATGTACATGGCGAGGCGCTCGAGGCCATAGGTAATCTCGCCCATCACGGGACGGCAATCGAGTCCGCCGACCTGCTGGAAGTAGGTGAACTGCGAGACCTCCATGCCGTTGATCCACACTTCCCAGCCCAAGCCCCACGCGCCCAAGGTCGGCGATTCCCAATTGTCCTCGACGAAGCGGATGTCATGCGTCAGTGGATCGAAGCCCAGATAGCGCAGCGAGTCCAGATACAGGTCCTGGAAATTGTCGGGCGAAGGCTTGATGCAAACCTGAAATTGGTAGTAGTGCTGCAGCCGGAACGGGTTGTTGCCGTAGCGTCCGTCGGTGGGACGGCGCGAAGGCTGCACGTACGCGGCGCTCCAGGGTTCCGGACCCACGGCGCGCAGGAAGGTCGCGGCATGGAATGTTCCCGCCCCCATCTCCATGTCGTAGGGCTGCAGCACGATGCAGCCGCGCTCCGACCAGTATTTCTGCAGGGCAAAAATCAGGTCCTGAAAAGTACGCGGGGGCGCGGGAGGAGGCATGAATGCTCGCGGAACAAAGTGAGCGAGTATAGCGACGCGGCCGTGAGGTGTCCTCCGCGTTGCCCATGCACTCAATTGGCTCATGGCCCATGAAAAATCTGGAGATTTGGCGTAATTTGAATTCCTCGGATCCGCTTCGCACCAATATGACGCATGATTTTTGGTGAATTGATCCATAATGATGCACAGGGCGCCTGCGGTCCGACCCAAGTGCTTGATCTGTCTTGGGCCGACGCCTGGCACATTAGCTGCATTGTCCAAGAGCCCCGGGCTGGCCGGGCCAACCTGCAACCCAACGAGGACGCAAATGACTCCCGCCGATGTTCTGAAATTAATCCAAGAAAAAGACGCGAAATTCGTCGATCTCCGCTTTACTGACACGATTGGCAAGGAACAGCACGTCACCATCCCGACTCGGCTGGTGGACGAGGGATTTTTCAAGGACGGCAAGATGTTCGACGGCTCATCCATCGCCGGATGGAAGGGCATCAATGAGTCGGACATGATTTTGATGCCGGATCCTTCGACCGCCGTCGTCGATCCGTTCTACGAAGAAACCACGCTGAATTTGCGTTGCGATGTGATCGAGCCGATGACCATGCAGGGCTACGGGCGCGATCCGCGCTCCCTGGCAAAACGCGCCGAGGCGCATTTGAAAGCGTCCGGCATCGCCGACTCGGCGCTGTTCGGACCGGAGAACGAGTTCTTCATATTCGACAGCGTCACGTTCAGCTCCAGCATGAATGGCTGCGCCTACGAGGTCGATGCTTACGAAGGCGCTTGGAACTCCGGCAAGGCGTATGAGGAGGGCAACCGCGCGCACCGGCCGGGAGTGAAGGGCGGCTACTTTCCCGTTCCCCCGGTGGATTCGCAGCAAGACATCCGCACCGCGATGTCGATGGCATGCGAAGAAATGGGTTTGAAATTCGAAGTTCATCATCACGAAGTGGCGACCGCCGGCCAGGGCGAGATCAACGTCGCGGCGAACACGTTGACCAAAAAGGCCGACGAAGTGCAAATCCTGAAATATGCGCTGCAAAACGTCGCGCACGGCTACGGAAAAACCCTGACTTTCATGCCCAAGCCCATCGTCGGGGACAACGGCAACGGCATGCATGTGCATCAGTCGCTGCAGAAGGACGGCAAGGCGCTGTTCGCGGGAGACAAGTACGGCGGATCTCTCGGACATCGCGTTTGTACTACATCGGCGGCATCATCAAGCATGCGCGCGCGATCAATGCTTTCACCAACGCCAGCACGAATAGCTACAAACGCTTGGTGCCGGGATTCGAAGCGCCGGTGAAGCTCGCGTATTCGGCGCGCAACCGTTCGGCGTCGATTCGCATTCCTTGGATCTCCAATCCCAAGGGCCGGCGCATCGAGGTGCGCTTTCCGGATGCCACGGGCAATCCTTATTTCATGTTCGCTTCGATGCTGCTGGCGGGGCTGGATGGCATCCAGAACAAGATTCATCCGGGCGATCCCGCCGACAAGGATTTGTACGATCTGGAGCCGGAGGAGGACAGGAAAATTCCGACGGTTTGCCATTCGCTCGACATGGCGCTCGACTACCTCGACAAGGACCGTGGCTTCCTCAAGGCCGGCGGCGTGTTCACCGACGATCTCATCGACGCATACATCGAATTGAAGATGAAGGACGTGACGCGATTGCGGATGACCACGCATCCGATAGAAATTGAGATGTATTACAGCTTGTAGTTCAGGGGTGCTTAGGCCTTAAGGTGACGGCGGTCACGCCGCCGTCACCTCGTTTTGTGGTCCGGAGGCGATAGGTCTATGCTTTGGAAATATGCACCCGCGGCAGACATGGTTGGCGATTGGCCTGTTGACGGCCTTCACGGTGCAGGCGGCCGTTATCTACAAATGGGTCGACGCCGATGGAGTGGTGCACTACTCCGATCAGTCCTCGCCGGGAGCGGAAAAAATCGTCACCGCGGTGCCATCGGCGCGCCCGCGGCATCGGCAGCCCGCAACGCCGAGCACGCCTGGCGTGCCGCCGCAGCGCCCCGCTCAGGGCGGTCTCAACTACGTCGAATTCTCGATCACTTCGCCGACGCCGGATCAAACTTTTTTCGGCGACGATGTCGTGGCCGTGCACTTGAACTCTCAACCCGTCGCTGCGGCCCAATCAATCCATCACCTGGCATTTGAACGGCAAGCAGCTGGACCTTCCGCCGAATGCCGTCTCGTTCGCTCTGCCGCGCCTGGATCGCGGCACGTATGCGCTTGCCGCCACCATCACCGACCAGCAAACCAGCGAATCGCAGACCAGCAACAGCGTGACCTTCTTCGTGCGCCAGCCCTCGGCGCTGTCGCCGCAGTCGCCTCTCAGAAAATAGCCCGAAGCACGGCGCGGGCGGAGGCTCGGCTTGTCGGCTGAACTCCAGATAGAGACGCTAAGAGTCGACGGCACCGAACTGCTCGATGCCATGGTGACCAGCATTTTTCTGCTGGATGAAGCGCTGCGCGTGACTTACCTGAACGCCGCGGCGCAGACCTTGCTGGGACTCTCCACCAATCAGGCGCTCGGCCGCTCGATCGCCGAACTGACGCGCGGCGCCGAGAGCCTGCTGCCGATGTTCGAGCGCGTGCGCGGGGGCGGCGAAGGCGTCGTGCAGCGCGAGCTTGGCTGGCCGGCGCCGGGAGGCGTGGACCGCATTCTCGACTGCGCCGTGACCCAGGTGCTCATCGGTGGCCAGAATTTGCAGGTTGTTGTTGGAGATCGAGGATATCACGCAGCATCGGCGCCTGACGCGTGAGAACGCGCTTGCTGGCGCAGTTGGGCGGCAGCCGCTTGATGGTCCGCCAACTCGCGCACGAAATCAAAAATCCGCTCGGCGGCCTGCGCGGCGCCGCGCAGCTGCTCGAACGCGAACTCTTGGATCCGGCTTTGCGGGAATACACGCGCGTGATCATCAGCGAAGCGGATCGCCTGACGAATCTGCTCGATTCCATGTTGGGTCCCGGACGTCCGCCGTCGAAGCAGCTGATCAACGTGCATGAATTGCTGGAGCGCGTATATCACCTGCTGCGCAGCGAGGCGCCGCAGGGAGTCGCCATCGACCGCGACTACGACCCGAGCCTGCCGCCCTTGACGCTCGATCCCAATCACATCATTCAGGCGATGCTCAATCTGGGCCGCAACGCCATCCAAGCGCTCAGCGGCGCGCCGATCGAATCGCCGCGGCTGGTGTTGAGAACCCGCGCGGCGAGCAACGTCAGCGTCGGTGCGCATCGCCACCGGCTGGTCGCCTCGATTCAGTTCGAGGACAACGGGCCCGGCGTGCTCAACGAGATTCGCGAAACCATTTTTTATCCGCTCGTTTCCGGCCGCGCCGACGGTTCAGGCTTGGGGCTGGGAATAGCGCAGGATCTGGTCAGCCGTCATGGCGGATTGATCGAATTCGATAGTGCTCCCGGGAGAACGATATTCGTGATTTCCTTGCCGATGGATTCCTCATGAACGCGAAGCCGCTGCAAGTCTGGCTGGTGGACGACGACTCATCCATTCGCTGGGTGCTCGAGAAGGCGCTCAAGGGCAGCGGCATGACGGCCAAGTGCTTCGACCAAGCCGACAATGTCTTGACCGCGCTGCGCGGCGATGCGCCCGATGTCCTCATGACCGACATCCGCATGCCCGGCCGCAGCGGCTTGGACTTGCTCAAGGAGATTCAGGTCTCGCGCCCGGGACTGCCCGTTATCGTCATGACGGCGCATTCGGATTTGGATGCGGCGGTCGCGGCTTACCAAGGCGGCGCATTCGAATATCTGCCCAAGCCCTTCGACATCGACAAGGCGGTCGATCTCGTGCGCCGCGCCGCGCAACAGGCCAATTTGTCCACCGACGCCGAGGCCACCCGGCGCAGCATTCCCGAGCTTCTGGGCCAGGCCGCTTCGATGCAGCAGGTGTTCCGCGCGATCGGCAGGCTGTCCCGTTCCAGCATGACGGTGCTGATCACCGGCGAATCGGGCACGGGCAAGGAACTCGTCGCGCGCGCTCTGCACCGCCATAGTCCGCGCTCGAACCAGGCCTTCGTCGCGCTCAATACCGCCGCCTTCACCGCGGACCTGTTGGAATCGGAACTATTCGGCCACGAAAAAGGCGCCTTTACCGGCGCGGATTCGTTGCGCCGCGGCCGCTTCGAACAGGCGGATGACGGCACCCTGTTTCTCGACGAAATCGGCGACATGTCGCCGGCGCTGCAGACGCGACTGCTGCGCGTGTTGGCCGAAGGCGAGTTCTACCGCGTCGGCGGCCAGACGCCGGTGAAGGTCGACGTCAGGGTCATCGCCGCGACCCACCAGGATCTCGAGATGCGGGTGAAGTCCGGCCACTTTCGCGAAGATCTCCTGCACCGGCTCAATGTGATTCGGATCGAGATTCCGCCGCTGCGCGAACGGCGCGAGGATATTCCGGAATTGTTGCGCCACTATCTGTCGGTCGCCGGCCAGGAACTGGGCGTCGAGCCAAAATTGATGACGGGGCCTGCCGAAACCGCGCTCGTGACTTTTGACTGGCCGGGTAATGTGCGCCAATTGGTCAATGCCTGCCGCCGGCTCACCGTCACCGCGCCCGGCCGGGAGGTTCGCGCCGAGGACATTCCGCCCGACCTGGGCGGGGTGCCTGTGGGACAGACGGCCAATCACGATTGGATGGCCAAGCTTGCACATTGGGCCGAGCAGGAATTGAATTCGGGCACCCGGCGTCTGCTCGATACGGCAGTCCCGGAAGTCGAGCGCATTCTCATCCGCGTGGCGCTGCGCAAAGCCGACGGCCTGAAGCAGGACGCCGCAAAATTGCTGGGCTGGGGCCGCAATACGCTGACGCGCAAGATGAAGGAACTCGGCATGGAAGACCTCAGCTAGGGACGAGCTTCGCCCGCGCGGCGGCTTATAATTCACGCATGGGCGAATTTCTTTCCAAAAAGCTCGGCGCGATGCAGGCGCTGCTGCTCGGCATTCCGCCGGCGGAATGGTTGCTGGCGGCCATCGTGGGCGCGGTGGTCTGGGCCGCCCTGTGGATAGTGCGGGACCTGATCGCAGCGCGCTACAGCCACCGCGCAGAATCCCCGCTGATCCGGCTCATCGGCTATCTGATCGGAAACACCACGCAAATTCTCTTCTTCGCGGTCGCGCTCGATGCCGCGCAAGAAAGCCTGACGCTGCCCGACAGGGTGCAGCGCATCGTCTCCAACACCGCGATGATCCTCATTTTGATGCAGGTCGGTCTGTGGGCTGGACGCTCGGTGCGTTTCTATCTGGAAATGAAGGAGCGGGAGCGGGGCGCCGATCGGGTGTTTTCCGGTTCACTCGACATCATCAGCTTCGTTGCGCGCATGCTGATCTGGTCGGTGCTGATCCTGCTCGGGCTGGAGAATCTCGGCGTCAACATCACCGCCTTGCTCGCGGGATTGGGCGTCGGCGGCGTGGCCGTGGCGCTCGCTCTGCAAAATGTTCTCGGCGATCTGTTTGCCTCGCTGTCGATCGCGCTCGACAAGCCCTTTGTCATCGGCGACAACCTCACCATCGATACCTTCATCGGCAAGGTCGAACACATCGGGATCAAGACCACCCGGCTGCGCAGCGAAGGCGGCGAGCAGATCATTTTGTCGAATGCCGATATTCTGAAGAGCCGGGTGCGCAATTTTGGGCGCCTTTCGCAGCAGCGGATACTGGCGACGATTCGCTTGGACTTCGACACCCCGGCGGAAAAGCTCAAGGCGCTGCCGCAGCTGCTGGAAAACGTGGTGCGCGAGCATCCCCAGGCGCGACTTTGAGCGCTGCCACCTCAAAACCCTCGGCGAGAGTTCATTTCAATTCGAGCTTTCCTACTTCGTGCAGCAGCCGGCGGTGAATCCGATGCTCGATCTGCAGCAGGCGGTGAATTTTCGCATCATCGATGAATTGCGGCGCCTGGGAGTCCAGTTCGCCTACCCCGCGCAACGGGTTTTCCTGGATAGACAGCGCGCCGCCGCCGGGAAATAGCCGGATGTTTCACGTCGTGCTGTTCGAACCCGAGATTCCCGCGAATACCGGCAACGTGATTCGACTGTGCGCCAACAGCGGCGCGGCGCTTCATCTGATCAAGCCTTTGGGGTTCCGTCTCGACGACAGGAGCCTGAGGCGCTCCGGACTCGACTATCACGAACTCGCGGACGTGAAAATTCATGCAAGCCTGGATGCCTGCCTGGCGTTGCTGCAAAGTTCGCGCGGGTTCGCGCTCGAAACCGGCGGGGGCGCTGCTACAGCGAGGTTCAATATCGGGCGGAGACGTGTTTTTGTTCGGCCCCGAGACGCGCGGCTTGCCGCAAAGCGCGCAGTCCAGGGTGGGAGCGGAGAATCTGCCTGTTCATTCCCATGCGCGCGCAGAACCGCAGCGTCAATTTGTCCAACGCCGTGGCGCTGGTGGTCTACGAAGCGTGGCGGCAGAGCGGATTTCGACGCCCTATCGATTCCAAGGCCTGAGGTCCCGCCGCGCCGGGTCGGTAACCGCGTTGGATCGAGCTGCGCATCGCCAATTCGGCAACGCGAGTCGTGCTGTTCACGCCGCAAGGTCACGAGAGCCGCATCGGCTCTTTTTTCAACGGCTCATTCGCCTGCGACGATGTCGGCGCCACTTACCGGCAGCTCACGGCGCGCGGCGTCGAATTCGCCAAGCCGCCGGAAAAGCAGCCCTGGGGGGAGCTCGCGATTTTCAAGGATCCCGACGGCAATCAGTTCGTCTTGTCTTGCTCGGCGTGAAACGCGCGAGCTGATGCCCCAGGCCGAGCCGGGCGCCGCGCGGTCCGGCGCGCCGCCGCGCGCCTTTTAGTTCGCGGCGGTTTTGACGCCCGCCTGCTGCTCCTTGATCCAATGATTCGTGCGTGCGTCCAGCAGGTCGAGCGGCAGCACGCCGCCGTTCAGCATCTCATCGTGGAAGCTGCGGATGTCGAACTTCGGACCGAGTTCCTTCTTGCGCGCGTTCGCGTAATTCGCGAAACTTGAGCTGCCCCAGCTTGTAGGAGAGCGCCTGCGCCGGCCACGCGATATAGCGGTCGGTTTCCGATTGAATCGTGGGTTCGTCGACCGGCTGATATTTGCGGAAGAAATCCACCACCTGCTCGCGGCTCCAGCCTTCGGAATGCAGGCCGGTGTCGACCACGAGACGCACGGCGCGAAGCAACTCGCTGCTCAGCCGGCCGTAGTCGCTGACCGGATCCCGGTAGAACCCGACTTCCTTGCCCAATTGCTCCGCGTACAGCGCCCACCCCTCGATATATCCGGAGTTGCCGGAATGCTGCCGAAACTTTGGCAAATGGGTCATCTGCTGCGCCACCGAGAGCTGCATATGATGCCCCGGGATGCCCTCATGGTAAGCGGTGGCCTCATCATCGATCAGCCAGCGATGCGCGAAATTGGAGGTGGCGACGCTGACCCGTCCCGGGCGTTTGCCGTCGGGCGTGCCCGTTTGATAGTGCGTGGCGGCGCCCGACTGAAACGGCGGAATGGCTTCGACCGTGACCGGCGAGCCGGGGATGTAGCCGAACAGCTCCGGAAGCTTGGGCTGCATCTGCGCGATGTACTTGCGGAAGTCATCGAGAATCTGCTCGGCGGAAGTCGGGATGTACTTGGGGTTGGTCTTCAATGACTCGCGGAACGCGGCGACATCGCTTGAATCCTTCCTTGCGCGCGATGACCAGCATCTCGCCTTCGATGCGGTCGATCTCGCGCAGGCCGATCGCGTGAATCTGATCGGGCGTCAGGCTGCTGATGGTGGTGCGGCTGCGGATGTCGTTGAGGTAGCGCTCATTGCCGCCCGGCAATGAAGCGACGCTTAGCGTAGTGCGACCATGACGGCGCGTACTCGGCGGCGATGAATGCAGCGAACTTTTTGTAGGCCGGTATGACCGCATCGTTGGCGGCGTCGCTGATCGCCTTGGTCAGGCGCTGGCGGTCCGCCGCGGAAATGCCGTCGGGAAATTTCTTCGTCGGCAACAGAAACGGGTCCGAGGCGATGATTCCATCGCATTGCGCCGGAATTTTCTCCAGCAGAAAACGCACCGGCATGAGCCCGTCCTTCCTACCCGCGCGCAGGGTCTCCATCGACTGCTCGAAGGCGCGTGGAATCTGCTGCAGGCGCGCGATGTAATCCTCGTAGTGCTTGACGGAATCGAACGGAACGGCGAGCGGCAGATCCGCGAAACGCGTCTGCGGCCCCTCCATGTGATTCACCGCCATCTCGTATTCCTTGAACTCGAAGTTCGCGATCCGCTGCGTCAGCGAGCGCTCCATTACCTGGTGCGACAGCTTGTCCTGTTCCGGTAATCCGGCGGTCGGGATCGCGTTCAGCCGCCTAAGAAAACTCCGGTCGGCGGCGTCCTGCCGCCGATACGCCGCGGGCGAATAATCCTCGAGTTGATCGTTATAGCGGTAGTCGCCGATGGCGGTGGCGCGTTCCGGATGCGCCTTGAGATCCGCCTGGAATTGCTCCTCGAAGAGCGCGTTCTGCGCCGCAATCCTCGCCGCGACGCTGTCCGAGTCCGCGGCGGCGGCGCTGATGGAACAAGCGACCAGAAAGGCGATCAGTGCTGTTTTGTGCATATTTCCAAAGGCTAGCATGGCGGGGGCTACTTCGCGGAAGCGGGGAAAGGCGGCAATTTGCCGATATCGCGCGCATCGTGCTGAATGATGACGGTGGCCTTCAAGTTGCCCGCCAGTTGCTTGAATCGATCCAGCGACGCGAGCGTCTCGGCGCGGCTGGTGTTGAAGGTCGGCACGCCGTTGCTGTCGTAGTTCTCGCGGAAGTGCGCCAGGTCGCCGGTGATCAGCACGTTGCCCATGACTGCGAGCTTGACCAGCAGGCTGTGGTGACCGGGCGTATGACCGGGCGTGTTCAACATGATGACGCTGCCGTCGCCGAACACATCCTTGTCTCCGATCAGCGCTTCGACCTTTCCACCGCCGCTGATCCAATGCGCAAAATTCTTGGGATCGACTCCGGGATTGGGCTTGGGTGCATTCAGCGCGTCCCAGTCCCCCTTGCCGATCAACAATGTCGCCTGCGGAAAGGAGGCGACTTGCCCGGCGTGATCGCCGTGGTAGTGGCTGATTCCCACGAAAGTGATTTGCTGCGGCGTCACGTGCAGCTGCGCCAGCTGTTCCACCAAACTCGAGCTCGGCGCCGTCGGCGCGGGGTTGCCGCCCGCCGCGGGCGGGTTGCCGGTATCCCATACGAGGTAATCGTCGCCGTGCTTGACCAGGTAGCAGCTGAAGGTCAGCTGGATGCTCAGGCCTTTGAATGCAGCGACATCCGAGAAGCGGCCGACGTCGGCAAGGGTGGTGGTCTTGCCGCAGTCGAATCGCGTCAGGGTCAGTTCGGGCGAGGATTGCGCAGCCGCCGTCGCGGCGGCGCCGAATGCCAGAGCCGCAAGTGCGGCCGCGGCCAGATTGAATTCGACACGTTTCATGAAGGCTCCCTGGTGGTTCATTGCTGCAAGCTATTCGGCCTCGGAACGCACGTCGCGCCCCATGAGCGCCTGCACCACCGAGCGGACCGGTTTGTTCTCGTACATGATTGCGTATATTTCATTGCAGATCGGCATGTCCACCTGCAAGCGCTGCGCCACCTGATAGACGGCGCGCGCCGCGGGCACCCCTTCGACCACCTGGTGAATCGCGCCTTGCGCGCTGGTCGGCGACGCGCCGCGCCCGAGCGCCATGCCGAAGCGGCGGTTGCGCGATTGATCGTCGGTGCATGTCAGCACCAAATCCCCAAGACCGGCAAGACCCATGAAAGTTTCACGCAATGCGCCGAGCTTCACTCCGAGCCGCATCATCTCCGCGAGACCGCGCGTGATTAATGCGACCCGGGTATTGGCGCCAAAGCCCATGCCGTCGGCGATGCCTGAGCCGATGGCGATGACATTCTTCACCGCGCCGCCGACCTCGACGCCCATGATGTCGGTCTGCGTATAGGCGCGGAAACTGGGGCCCGACAAGCTCATCGCGAGTTCTTTGGCAAAGCGCTCATCCGCCGATGCGATGGTCATCGCGGTGGGCAGGCCGAAGCCGACCTCCTTCGCGAACGTTGGGCCGGATAGCACGGCGCCGGGCGTGTCTCCCAAGACCTGGCGCACGACCTGGTGCGGCAGAAGCCCGGTCGCGATCTCGAATCCCTTGGTTGCCCAAGCGACACGAGTGTGCGCTGCAAGGTGCGGCCGAACGCTCTCCAAGGTCGCCCTGAAGGCGTGCGAGGGCACGGCGATCAGCGCGTCGCGGGAAGCTTCCAGGGCCGAAGGTAGATCGGCCACAATCTGCAGGTCTGCCGGGAACAGCGCGTCGGGCAAATAGCGCATGTTGCGCCGGCTTTCGCGCATCGCCTCGAGCTGCGCGCGGTCTCGGCCCCACAATCGAGTCGGGTGTCCTTCCCGCGCCAGCAAAATCGCGAGTGCCGTGCCCCAGGAGCCGGCGCCGATGACCGTCATCGGTTCCGTACGCCCACTCTGCATAAGCGCCTAGTTCACCAGATTCGGCTGCTGCGGAGTTTGCTGCGCCTGGGTGAACAGGGCGTCGAAATTCACCAAAGGCAGCAGGAAATTGGGGAAGCCGCCCTTGACGATCAGGTCGGAGATCACTTCGCGCGCATAGGGAAACAACACGCTGGGGCAGAAGCTGCCGATGAGCCGCTTCAGATCCTCAACCGACGCGCCGGCAATGGTGAAGAGGCCCGCTTGCTTGACCTCCACCAGGTAGAGCGTGACATCGCCCTGCTTGGCTTCCACCGTGACGGTGAGCAGCACTTCGCGCGCATCCGGCGACAATTCCTCGGTGGAAGTGTTCATATTCAGCTGAAACTTGGGCTCCCAGGCCTGATTGTTCGGCAGGCGCGGACCATTCGGCGACTCATAGGAACAATCTTTCAAATACACGCTCTGCAAACTCACCTGCACACCGCCCACATCTGCCTGTGGCTCCGCCGCTGTAACCTCGTTCATCCTGCCCCCTGAAGTAATCGATCCAACTCGCCGCTGCGATTCAGCGCATGGAGCTCGTCGCACCCGCCCACATGTTTGTCGCCGATGAAGATTTGCGGGACCGTGCGGCGATTGCTGCGCGCAATCATTTCCGCGCGAGCTGTCTCGTCGTCTTCGACGTTGATTTCATTGAAAACCACCTGCTTTTGCTGCAGCAAGCCCTTGGCGCGCTGGCAGTACGGACACCAATCCGACACGTAAACGGTGACCGCCGGCTGCGTCATTTCGGATTGCTCTTGCTCCTGGACGTTTTCGTCAGCGGCAAATTGTCCTTTACCCAGGCATTCAAGCCGCCCTGCAGATTGAACACCTTGGTGAACCCGAGTTTCATCAGGGTGCGCGCAGCGCCCGCGCCGTTCGCGCCGCTGTCGCAATAAGTGATCACGTTCTTGTCGCGCCATTTTTTCAAAGCGTCGGCTTGCGATTCGATCTCGCCCACCGGCACATTGCGCGCGTCGACGATATGCCCGGCATCGTACAGCTCCTTGCTGCGCAAATCGATCACCAGGGCGCCCTGATTCATGAGCCGCACCGCCTGCGTCGCGCTCAATGCCGCGAACGCATGGACTCGCGCCCGCAGCTCGAAAGCCGCCACGGCAATCGCCGCCAGCAGCGTCGCGCCGCCGAGATAGGGATGATGGGCAATGTATTCAAGCAGTCGCTGCATGACGCACAATTCGGGCTTTTTGGGCGCGCAAGTATAGCAGCGGCCACAAGGCTTGTATGCTTAGGCGGATGATGTATACCCGGTCATGAATCAGCGCTTCAAAGCCCTGTGCAGCGCCGCGCTGATCGCGGCGCTCGCCGCGGGCAGCCTTGCCGCCGCTGCGCCCGCGGATTCGGCGCACGCCGACGCTGCGAAAGCAAAGCTTGCGGCGCTGCGCGCGCGGATCGCGGAGCTCACCGGCCGCATGGGATCGCAGCTGGCGCAGCGCGATTCCTTGAGCGCGCGTGTCCGCGAGACCGAATTGGCCATCGCCGCGAAGCGCCAGCGCGCTGAAGAACTGCGCGCGGCGCAGCTCGCCGCGGAACGGCGCCGCGCGGAATTGCGCGCGGATGAAGGCCGCAACCTCAATGAGCTGCAGGCGCAACGTGCATCGCTCGCGAGCCAAGCCCGCGCGGCATACATGATAGGCCGGCAGGAAGAGCTGAAGCTGTTGTTGAATCAAAGCAATCCCGCGGGTCTCGGCCGAACGCTCGCGTATTACGGCTACTTCGCCGATCAGCGCCGCCAGAAAATACAAGCCATTCAAAGCAACGAAGCGCGCCTGCAGCAGCTGGTCGCGGAGATTGAGCGGCAAACCCGGGAACTGCAGAAGCTTCAGGATGACGCGACGCAGGAGATTGCGGGTCTGCAACATGCGCGCGCGGAACGCAGCGTGGCAGTGGCCGCGCTGACCAAAAAACTGGCAAGCGGCAACCAGGAGCTCGGCAACCTGAGACGCGAGGAGCAGGCGGTCGAATCGCTGGTCGCGGACCTCGCCCGCATGATGCAGGATTTTCCGAGCGATCCGTCGCAGAGTTTCGACCGCATGCGCGGGAAATTGCCCTGGCCGGTTTTGGGGCGGCTGAGCGCGCGCTATCAGGCGCCGCGCGAAAATTCGGGCGGTGTGCGCTGGAATGGCGTGATGATCGACGCGCAACGCGGCGCAAAAGTGCGCGCGCCCTTCTTCGGCCGCGTCGTGTACGCCGACTGGCTGCAGGGGCTGGGACTGCTCATGATCATCGGCCACGGCGGCGGCTATATGACATTGTATGGCCATGCCGAGGTGCTCTATAAGTCGGTCGGCGACAAGGTCGCGCCGGGCGATGTGATCGCCGCTTTGAACGATACCGAGGGCGCCAGGCCGCAGCTGTATTTCGAAATACGCGAAGGCCGCAAGACCGTCGATCCCAAACTTTGGCTGAAGACCGCCCCCTGACACTCGCCGCCATTTTTAATTTAACACTGCGCCCCGGCGGCTGGCGGCAATGCGTCTGCGCACGTATGCTTGAGGTTCAAATGCGCAACAAACCTGGTAACGCCCTCGTGCTGGCGCTCGGTATCGCCATCGGTCTGTCGCTCGGATTGGCGCATGGCGTTTTAGCCGAGAAGCCGGCGGCTCCCGGCGCCGATCTGCCCTGGCAGGATGCACACATGTTGGCCGCGGTGCTCGAGCGCGTGAAGCACGATTATGTGAATCCCGTGGACGACCACCAGCTGCTGCAGGCGGCGATCCGCGGCATGGTGGCATCGCTCGACCCATATTCCGCCTATCTCGACGGCGATGAATACGATGAGGTCAAAATCAGCAGCTCGGGCCGCTACACCGGCGTCGGCATCGACCTGTCGATCGAGGACGACCAGGTGGTGGTGATCGCACCGTTCGACGGCTCTCCGGCTGCGCTGGCGGGAATCCGCTCGGGCGACATCATCGTGACCATCGACGGCATCCCCGTGAACACCAATAGTTTGGCGGACACCATCGGACGCATGCGCGGCGCCGAAGGAACCTCGGTCAAGATCGGCATCATGCGCGAAGGCAATCCGGAACCCATGCTGTTCACGCTCAAACGCTCGCGCGTCGATCTGCACAGCGTGCGCGGGGAGATGCTCGATCCCGGCTATGGGTATGTGAGAATTTCCCAGTTCAGCGAAACCACCGGCGACGATCTGAGCCATACCTTGAAGGACCTGCGCAAACACAATGGCGCGCCGCTCAAGGGTTTGGTGCTGGATCTGCGCGACAACCCGGGCGGAGTGCTGGAGGCGGCCGTGGCCGTGGCGGATGCGTTCCTCGACAGCGGCGTCATCGTGACCGCGAAGGGTCGAACGCCGGACTCCAAATTCGAGATGGATGCGACGCCCGGAGACGTGCTCAATGGTGCGCCCATCGTCGCGTTGGTGAACGGCGGCTCGGCATCGGCGGCGGAGATCGTCGCGGGCGCGCTCAAGGATCAGCATCGCGCAAAACTCATGGGGCGCACGACATTCGGCAAAGGTTCGGTGCAAACCGTCATCCCGCTGTCCGACGACCGCGCGATCAAGCTGACCACGTCGCTCTATTACACGCCGTCGGGCGTTTCCATCAATCACCGCGGCATCGCTCCCGACATCGAACTCGAGCGGAATCCGAAGCCGCCGGCGGTACCGCCGCCCGAGGGCGCGCCGCTGCAGCAGCGCGACGCCGAAGTGAAGCGTGCATTGGAGGATTTGAAGGTGTCGCCCAGTGCGCGTCCCGGCGCGGTAACCACGGCGGCGCGCCTTTAAGCGATGCGCAGCACGCGTTCGATCGAAATCCTGTGTTTGGCGCTTGCCGCCCTGGTGCTCATCTGGTCCGGGGCGCTCGCCAGTCAAATGTGGCCTGTCCTCGGACTGCTCGGCGCCTTCGCGCTCGCCATCGTAGGATTTCGCGGCCGCCGCTTTCTGCCCGGTCGCACCCGCTCCAAGCTGTTGATCGAATCATGGTCGATGGTGGTGTTCATCACCTGCGTGCTGTGGTTTACCGGAAAGGGCGCGAGTCCGCTGTTCAATTTGTATTTGCTGCCGATCATATTGAGCGCGTTGACCCTCGGCCGGGTCGTCACTTTGCTGCAGGTGGCTGCGATTGCGCTGTGCCACCTGTTGCTGGCCATCACCACACCGGGGCTCGAGGTGGTATCGCTGCTGTATGCCAGCCAAGTGGTGGGGCAGCTGGCGCCGTTTCTTTTGGTGGCCTATCTGACCACCACCCTGTCGGCAGACATCACCGAGGCGCGGGAACGGATCGAAAACCTGGCGCAAACCGATTCGTTGACCGGCCTGTACAACGTGCGCATGTTCAACGAGGTCTGGCAGCGAGAGCACCAAGCCTGCGAGGGCAACCGCGGCGTGTATTCCTTGCTCATGATCGATATCGACAAGCTCAAGGAAATCAACGATTCCTTCGGCCTCGAGGCCGGAAATAGCGCCATCACGCTGGTGGCGCAGTGTCTGCAACGAAGTATCCGCGCGACGGACCATGCCGCGCGGCTCGGCGGCGACGAATTTGCGGTCCTGCTCCCCGGTGCATCGATCGAGGTTGCGGAGGCCGTCATCAAGCGCGTACGGCACAATGTCTACAAGACCACGCTGGACTTAAGGTCGCGCATGATCCGCTGCAGTGTGAGCATCGGCGTGGTCAATTATCCCAAGGACGCGCGGGACATGCGCGACCTTCGCAGCCTGGCGGACGACAAGATGTACCGCGACAAAGAACTGCGCCGCATGCCCGGAGCCGAAGCAAACGCTTGAATGCCGGCCGGCAAACAGTTGAATGTGCTGGACTTTTGCAGCGAAGATGGCAAAGTTAGCGCTGCATCACGCTTACGCTGGCTTGACATATGGTCAGCTTGTGCTCTTTCCGCCTTGATTTGAGAGAGGCTTAATGCGGTCAATCAATCGAATATTTGAGCTTTCGCGAGCGCCGCGGCGGCTTTCCCTATGCGCGTTGGCCTGTATTTCCCTGAGTTTTCTGTCATTCCATGCGGCCGCCAAAGCTCCCGGAGCTCCGAAGCTGAAATCCAGCTCCGTGCTCATCGTCGATCAAAGCGATTCCTCGGTGCTGTACTCGCGCAACCCGGACGTCGCCGCGCCCATCGCCTCCATTACCAAACTGATGACGGCTTTAGTGGTGCTCGATGCCAAGCAGCCGCTGGATGAGCCCATTCAAATTACCGAGGCTGACCGCGACTACCCCAAGGGCGCCTTTTCCCGGCTGACGGTGGGAACGGTCCTGACGCGCGGCGATCTCATGCATGTTGCGCTCATGGCTTCCGAAAATCGTGCCGCGCACGCGCTCGGCAACAATTATCCGGGGGGCATCACGGCCATGGTGGCCGCCATGAATGCCAAAGCGAAGGCGCTTGGGATGACCAGCGCGCACTTCGTGGATCCGACCGGCCTGTCGAGCCAGAACGTGGCAAGCCCTGAAGACTTGTCGAAACTGGTGATCGCCGCTTCGAAAAATCGCACCATCCGCGAATTCTCGACCGACAAGAACTATGCGGTGCGGGTGCACAAACGTCTGGTCGAATACCGGAATACCGACAATTTAGTCGCCAACCCGACCTGGAACATCATCGTTCAAAAGACCGGCTACATCGCCGAGGCCGGCAAATGCTTGGTGATGGCCGCGGTCATCGAAGGCCGCTCGGTGGTCATCGTGCTGCTCGATTCGTTCGGCAAGTACACCCGCGTGGCCGATGCCCAGCGCATCAAGACGTGGATGGCGAATACTTCCAACCCGCGCTTCCAGGTATCGATTCGCTAGGGATTCTGTCGATGCCCGACGCCGCCCCGGCCCCAGGGAGCGGCCTTTCTCGATCGTTGCAACCCCGAAACCCCTCGCGCTCCGATCAATGCCTACAGTGAGTATCGTTCGAACCGAATAAATCCAGGGCCGGAGGTCCAAATGCGTGTACGTCTGCTTTGCATGGGGTGGGTGGCGTCGCTTCTGATCAATCCCGCGTCGGCCGACGACCGGACCCTGTCGGTGACCATCTACAACGACAATTTGGCGCTGGTGCAGGACCGGCGGGATATCGAGGTCAAGGACGGCCGCCAACGCATCGAATTTCAAGATGTCTCGGCGCAAATTCGGCCGGAGACCGTGTCGCTCTCGGCGGCGGATATCGCCATCGTGGAGCAGAATTTCGATTTCGATCTGCTGACGCCGGCGAAACTCATGGAAAAGGCGGTCGGAAAGGAAGTCACCATCGTGCGCGTGAATCCGGCCACGGGTGCCGAAACGCGCGAGCCGGCGCAAGTGCTGGCCACCAATGGCGGCGTGGTCTTGAAAATCGGCGAGCGCATCGAAGTGCTGCGCGATGACGGCCTGCCGGTGCGCGTCATTTTCAACAAAGTACCGGACAATCTTCGGGCGCGGCCCACCCTCTCGGTGAGCATCGTCGGCACGCACGCGGGAACCCGGCACGCCACGTTGAGCTATCTCACGCCCGGGCTCGGCTGGAAGGCCGATTACGTCGCGCTGTACAACGAGGCCGACGGCAAAATCGATGTGCAAGGATGGGTGACGCTGACCAATTCCAGCGGCACCACCTATGACAACGCGCAAACACTGCTGGTCGCCGGCTCGCCAGGCCAAGTGGACGGGGCAGGTCAGCCGAACATCTATCGTGCGCCGGTCCGCCGCCAGAGCTTGCAGCAACCGGGAACTGAAAGCGGCAACCGCGAGCGCCTGGGCGATTACTATCTCTATCCTCTCGCGGCACGCACCACCATCGCGAATCTGCAGACCAAGCAGGTAAGCTTTCTCGACGTTCATGGCGTGCCGGCCGAGCATGGCTATGAATTTCGCAATCGCTGGCTCGGCACCTCGGAAATGCCGCAGAGCGCTCAAAGCATCTACCGTTTTTCCAGCAGCGCTCACGCGGGGCTCGGCGATCAGCTGCCGGCCGGCATATTGCGTTTCTACATGAAGGACAAGCGCGGCGATCCGCAATTCATCGGCGAAAGCCGCATCGGTCACACGCCCATGGGCTCGACGCTGTCGCTCGCGACCGGCGATGCCTTCGACGTCAAGGTTCATGCCATTGTCGACAAGCGCACCCGGCTGTCGACATTCGACTGGCAAACCGAGATGCGCTATGAGCTGACCAATGCCCTGCCACGCGCCGTCGTGGTGAATTTGCGCCAGGATGGTCTGTGGGGCGATTCGAGCGTCAAGGCCGAGAGCCAGAAAAGCACGAGGCGCAGTGCCGAGACGGCTGACTGGTCTGTGACCGTTCCTGCCAACGGCAAGACCACCGTCACGGCCACGTTCGAAACCCGTTACTGAAACCGCGCATGCGCGCATACCCGCTGCTCGTGGGTTTAGCTCTGGTCTCCTCGAGCGGAATCGTGTTTGGCGCGGCCAGCGAAGTTCTGGCCGAGCCGCCATCGGATCTGATGGTCACGGTATACCGCGCGCCGTACCGCGATTCGGGATCGATCGACCTCGATGACTTGAACGGCTTTGCTCTGGTGACGGAAACGCGGCTGGTGCGGCTTCCCGCCGGGATCAGCCGCGTGCGCTTCGAGGGAGTGGCCGACGGCATCGAGCCGAGCAGCGCACTGGTCGCGGGTTTGCCGGGCAGCGTGATCGAAAAGAACCGGGATGCGCGCCTGCTGAGCCCCTCCGCGCTGGTCGCCTCCACGGTGGGCAAAGCGGTGGAGCTGCTGCGGACCAACCGCAAGACGGGCGCAACGCAGCGATTGCCCGGCACGATACGCTCGGATGCCGCGGGCGGTGTCGTGTTCAAGACCGCCGAAGGCATCGAGGCCCTGCGCTGCTCCGGACTGCCCGAGACCTTCAGTTTCGAACCGCTCGCCGGCCTCTCGGCGCGGCCGACCCTGTCGGTCGAGGTCCGCAGTCGGAGCGCCGTGACGCGCGAGGTCACACTGTCGTATCTGGCCCGTGGATTCGATTGGGCCGCCGCTTACACCGCCACCTTATCCCAGGACGGCCGGCACCTGGACCTCGGCGCCTGGGTAACGCTGGCCAATTCGAACGGCGTCGGATTTCCAAGCGCGCACGCGCAAGTGGTCGCCGGCAAGGTCCATCGGGTGAGCGCCGAAGAGGCCGAAGACGGCGAAGGCGGCGCGAATGACGGGGTCGAGCCGATCGATATCGGGGGACCGGTTCTTGCGCAGTGCTGGCCGCGCGGCTCCACCAGCGATCAGCCAATGATTCTTCGCGAGAGCATGGATCGCATGTTCAAGAAGAGCCTGGCCGCGAACGCGCCTGCACCGGCCGCGATGCGCTTCGAGGACGTCGCCCATGCGGCAAAGAACGTGCAGCAAGAACCATTGGGCGACTTGAAGCTCTACCGTGTCCCCGATCGCACCACACTGGCCAGCCGCCAATCCAAGCAGGTGCGGCTGATGGACCGGTCGGCCATTCCCGTCGATACGGTTTATGCTGCAGACCTCGCGACCGGATACCGGGAATCCGCATCGACGGAGCCGGCACACCGCCTATTGCGCAGCAAAAACACCGCCGCGAATCACCTGGGGCTGCCATTGCCGTCGGGCTCGGTCGCGGTGTTCGGCTGGTATGACGGCGAACGGTTGCTGCAGCACGAGTCCGGCCTGCGCGATATCGCCGTGGGCGAAGATGTCGAAATCGACATGGGCGCGAGTGCCGACGTTGAGGTATCGGTGACGCGCGAAAAGACCGGCGTCGACTTGGGCGCAGCCAAAAGTCTGCCCCTGGTGCCCGGCGTGGCGCTGCGCGCGGTTCGCGTCGATGAGGTCATGCGCGTCGAAATCAGCAATGCGCGAGCCGCGGCAATCGATTTCGAGCTGCGGCCGGCGCTGCCGGAGGGCGCGCGCATCGTGCGCGCCGACCGTCCCTTGACGGCCAAGAACGGCAGACCCATTTTTCGATTCAAGGTTCCCGCCAACCAAACGCTCGCCGTGCGCTTTCAGGCTCAGGGCGTCGACGCTGGAATTCTGCGCACTCCATAGCGTTTAACGGCGTGCCAAGTAGCTTACAATCGCAGCATGCGGGGAAAATTTAGCAATACAGCTGGGATTCTGCGAAAAAGCGCCGCGGCGCAATGGTGAGAAGCCGCCAATCGCGGATCAAAAACTTCATCGCCGAGAACCGGCTGTTCACGGTTCGCAGCATCGTGGCGGGCGTGTTCGCGGCGGTGCTGCTGCTGGCCGTCGCCGGACGCCTGTTCTACCTGCAGGTCATCAAGTTCGAGTATTACCATGGCCTCTCGCAGGGCAACAGCATCCGCACCGAGCCCATCCCGCCCAGCCGCGGCCTGATCCTCGACCGTCACGGCGTGGTGCTGGCGGACAATATGCCCGCCTTCAACATCGAACTGGTGCGAGAGCAGGTGGGCGACGGCAAGGCGCTGGACGCGACCCTGGCGCAGCTGGTGAAAATCGGCCTTCTGCGCGCTGAAGAGGTGAGCAACATCCGGCGCACGATTCTGCTGCACAAGGTGTACGAAAGCGTGCCGGTCAAGCTGTCGCTGAACGAGGAGGAGATGGCGCGCTTTGCGGTGCATCGCTACCAATTTGCCGGCGTCGACATTCGCGCACGCTTGGCGCGGCACTACCCGCTGCGCGAAATGGGCGTGCACGCCATCGGCTACGTCAGCGCGATCAACGAACAGGACTTGAAGCAAATCGACAGCGCGGAATACGCGGGCACCAGCCTCATCGGCAAGCTGGGCGTGGAAGGCGCTTACGAGCAGCAGCTGCACGGCAAGCCGGGCTTCAAGGAAATCGAAGTGAACGCCGCCGGCCGCCCGGTCGACAAGCAGGGAGGCTACGCATCCGAACTGCATACGCGGCCGCCCGTGGCGGGCGAGGACTTGATACTGGGCATGGATGTGCGCGTTCAGAAAGTGGCCGAAGAGGCGCTGGTCGGCAAGCGCGGATCGGTCGTGGCGCTCGATCCCAAGACCGGCGACATCATCGCGCTCGCCAGTACGCCGGGTTTCGATCCCAACGACTTCGTCCGCGGCCTGTCGGTCGCACAGTATGCGGCGCTGTCGAACAACATCGACGTGCCGCTGCTCAACCGCGCGTTGCGGGGTGCGTACCCGCCGGGCTCCACGGTCAAGCCGCTATACGCCTTGGCGGCGCAGAAGTACGGCGTCATTTCTCCGCAGCAAGTCATGTACTGCCCGGGCTTCTTTACCCTTCCGGGGAGCAGCAACAAGTACCGCGACGACGAAGTGCATCATGATGTCGATATGCGCAGCGCGATCTCCCGATCCTGCGACGTGTACTTTTACCGAGTCGCCGAGAAAATGGGGATCGAGCACATGCACGAGTTCATGAGCGCTTTCGGCTATGGCGAATTGACCGGCATCGATATTCCGGGCGAAAAACCCGGCCTGTATGCCTCGCCCGAATGGAAGCGCAAGGTCTTCAAGCACAAAGCCGACCAGGTGTGGTTTCCGGGCGAGACCGTCAGCATGGGCATCGGTCAAGGACCCATCACGGTCACACCCCTGCAACAGGCGCACTTTGCCGCCGAAATCGCCGAGCGCGGCAAAATCATCGCCACGCCGCGCCTGGTGGCGGCAACGCGCGCCCCGGGCTCGGTGACCGTTGTGCCGCGCATGCCCACCTACTTGAAGCCGGTGGACATCGCCACCGATGAACAGTGGAGCGTCATTTCGACGGCATGGAAGCAGCGGTAACGACCGGTACCGCGCATGCGTCGGGTGCCGGCGCGAAATACAAATGGGCCGGTAAAACCGGCACCGCTCAAGTTGTGACCGTGAAGCAAACCGAGAGCACGAAACACAAGGAAGCCGATGAGCGCAAGCGCGAGCACGCGTGGTTCATCGCCTTCGCGCCGCTCGATGATCCGAAAATAGCGATTTCCGTACTCGTGGAAAATGCGGGTTTTGGCGCATCGAATGCCGCGCCCATAGCGCGCAAAGTGATCGATTCCTACCTGCTGGCGGACGAGTCTCAGGAGCCGAAGAAAAATTCCGCGGAGCTCGGCAGCGCCGCCAACCCGCACTGAGCCGGAGCAAGCACGGGCAGGGCCGGCAATTGCCGTTCAGTAGCGGAGCGTGAGGTGCACGCCCCAATTCCTGGGATCGCCCAACTGCTGGTACAGTTTGGTGGGGAAATCCGGCGGTTCGTCGCCGAAGTAAAAGCCGCGGACGGTGTAGTTCTTGTCGAGCAGATTGCGGACCCAGAAATAGGCTTCCCAGCGCGGCCTCTCCCAACCCAGCTTGGCGTTGACGAGTCCATAAGGATTCGAGCGCGTCCAGTTCGGCGGCAAGTCATAGAAAAAGGAACCCATGCCGGTGAGGTCGAGGCGTGCGTAAGGTCCGCGCGGGTCGCGCCAGGTCGCGTTGAGCGCCGCCTGCCAGGGAGGCGCGTGCGGCAAGGCCCGGTCCGGAAAAGTCGCGCCGTTTTGCACAAAACCCTGGTATTGGGTCTGTAAGCAGTCCGAGCGAGCCGCCGAATTCCAAACTACCGGTCGCCGCCCAGCTCGCCGTGCTTTCCAAGCCGTAATTGAAGCCGGATTTTGCGTTGCCGGTATAGAAGATGAAGGTGTTGGGATTGCTCGGATCGAGTTGCTCGCCCGTGACCAACTGCTCGTGGCGGCGAATCATATAGAAGAGCGAGGTATCGATTCGCAGCCGGTCGCCCTGCATCTGCGCCTTGTGACCGATCTCCAGATTGAGATCGGACTCCGGTCCGAACAGCAATTGGTTGGCCGGAAGGCCGGGGCTCAAGTTGAAGCCGCTCGCCTTGTAGCCGCGCGCGATGAGCGCATACAGGTGCTGACCGTCGGCAATGCGATAGTCGATCGATGCTTGGCCGCCCCACAGGTTGTCCGCGGGAGCGAAATTGTTGAAGGCCGTCGGCGCATCGAGATTCGCGGTCATGTCGGCGTACCGGCTGGTATGGCGCTCGCCGCGCAGACCCAGGGACCAGCGTGCCCGTTCACTGAAATCGCCGTCGAGCTGTCCATAGACCGCCCCATTGCGCGAGCGGTACTCGCTCGAAACGACGGTGAGCGAATCCGAGTTTTGCGTCGCATCGAAAGGATCGATGTAGATCCCGGCGCTCGTGTCGGTCAACGACTCGCGCAGCTCAAAGGCATAAACGCCGACCAGCCAGGAGAGCCCGTGCGGCGCCTCGGTCGTAGTCGTATCGCCCAGGCGAAATTCCAAGCTGCGCGTCGAACGATGGCGTATCTGGTCCTCGGTGTAGTCATAGGTGTAGGGCGCCCACAGCACGGGGTTGCCCCAATCGCCGTCGAAGCCGTAGTTGACCTTGGTGTCGGCATATGTCGCGATCGTGGTGAGAGTGGTGGAACCCCACCCTGAATAGCTCGAATGAGCGGAAAATCCCGTGGAATATTGGCGGTCGGCGCCGGGATTATCGGACTGCGTGGTGCGGCTGTTGTCGATGGCGAAGGCATCGTAGCCATTGTTGATCTGGGTTCGCATCAAGGTGAACAGGACGCGCCAGTCTTCGTTCGGATCGTAGCGCCACTTGCCGCGCAGCGTGAGTTCGTCGCGATTGTCGGTGTCGCTGCGCCCGAGGTAGGCGTTGTGATAGAAGCCATCGCTGCTGTATTGCTGCACCGCCAGTCTGAAGGCCGAATCGAGCGCGCTCACAGGACCTGTGAGCACCGCACCATAGGAATGCTCGTTGTAGGCGCCGGCGTCGAGTTCCGCACTGCCGCCGAAGGTGTCGGCCGGATCGGCACTTTTCACATAGATGAGACCGGCCAGGGCGTTGGCGCCGTACAGCGTGCCTTGCGGGCCGCGCAACACCTCGATGTGATCGACATCGAAAAGCGTCGCAGCGGAACCTAGGCCGCTGAAGTCGATGTCATCGATCAGAAAGCCCACCGAAGGGTTGGGAGCACCTTGGTATTGCTGCAGTTCACCGATGCCGCGGATTTGAAAGTAGCGCGGGCGCGAAGTGTCCCCCGCCCAATTCAGATTGGGCACCAAAGGCAACACGTCCTCGAAGTGCTGCTGGCCCGCGTCACGCAGGTTCGCGTTGCTCAGCACCGATGCGCTGCCCGGCAACTCTTCCAAAGGGACGGATCTCAAGGTGGCGGTAACGATGATCTCGTCGAGCGGCGGATTGTCGCCGGTTTCGGCGGCTTTTGCCGCGGGAGCAAGGCTCACTGCGGCGATGAAAATAGCTAGCGCGGAATAACTTCTACCCATGCTCCCTCCGCCGGTACTAACCGGATCAGGTTCAATGGGTTTGCCGGTGTGCGTTAAGCGGCCAGCATCTCAGGCCCTAAAGGCCACCCCAGCGTGTCGATGAAAAATCTAAGTGAAAAAAAGCGCCCGAATAGCGCCAATCAAGCCGCCGACGACCAGAATCACCATGGGCAGGAACGTCATGCCGTAGCCCACTTCCCGTTTTGCCGGGTCCTTGACGTAGGTGTAGGCATAGAGCTCCCGTCCGATCAAATACACCACCCCCAGGGCGGCCGCAACCCAGGGGCTGAAATAATGCGAGAACAGATAGATCCCCGGCAAAAAAGCAATCAACTGCTCCAAGGTATTTTGCTGCACGCGGAACAGGCGTTCGAAGATCTCGTTTCCGGTGATGGCCGGCGCCTTCACGCCATAGCGTCCCCGGGCCGCGCCCACTCTGAAACCGAAAACAATGAACTGCAGAACTGCGAGCGCAGTCACGATATCGACATAAGCCATGGAACTTCCTCCCGCGTTATTGGATTCTAGCACTCCGTCGCCGGCAGTTTTCCGTCAGGATAGCGATTCAATGAGCTTACCCCGTAAATCCTCCCGAAATGGCACTCGCGGCTACGCGCACCTGGTCGAAATCGACGTGCCCGTTGCGCGCGTCTGGCGGGCATTGACCGAGCCCGGATTGATCAAAATATGGTCGGGACAGGAAGCGGAGATCGACCCCCGCCAGGGCGGTATGTATCGCATCGGCAAGCGCACCGCAAACTCACGCGAAGCGCACATCGACGTTTTCGAAGTAAACCGGCGTTTGCGGCTCATTTACTTGAACGGCAAGAATTCACCCCCGAGCGACAGCGCCGCGGTCGACGATTTCATCCTCGACACGCGCCGCGGTGAAGGCAAAACCTCGCTGCGGCTTTTAGGATCCGGGATTCCCGAGACGCCCGAGTGGGATCGAAGCTATGCCAGCATCCGCATGGGATGGGAGCGCTTCATGGGCCGCATCAAAGTGACGCTGGAAAGTCCGCCCGTTCCCAAAAAGCCGGCCAAAATCGTACCGAAGGATCCACCCCTCCCCGGGCTTGATTATTGACGGAGCGCCCTGAATTTTCCTTGTTATGCTGGCGCCTCGCGGGGGCGGGCAACCAGGAGAAGGCAATGCTTGGATTTCTGATTCGCGCGGCGCTGGTCGCGTTGGGGCTATGGCTGGCCACCGCCTGGGTTAGCGGCGTCTCGATCGATAACCCCTCGACCTTGATCCTGGCCGGAATACTGCTCGGCGTGGTGAATTCCATCGTCCGGCCGATCGCCATTCTCCTGACGCTGCCGATGACCATTCTTACCCTCGGTCTGTTCTTGCTGGTCATCAATGCCGGCATGGTGGCACTCGTCGCATGGATTTTGCCGGGAATGCATATCGCCGGGTTCGGCGCCGCTTTTTGGACTTCGATCCTGGTGAGTCTGGTGAGCTTCGTCGGTTCCTGGTTCGTCGGCGGCAAGGGCCGGGTCGAAGTGATCCGCAGGCGCGGCTAACCCAGAAAGCCTGTGCGGGCTCGCACGGCCGTTTTAAAACCTACTGGGTTTTTGGCTCCGCCAATGTTTTTGGATCCGTGAGGCTGCCTCCGGGCACTGTCAAAATGCACACGCCGACGATGATGATTGCCATGCCGACGAGTTGCAAGCCGGAGAGACGCTCATGCAGCACCCACCAACCGAGGAGCGCGGCGATGGCGGGATTCACATAGCTATAGGTGCTGATGACGGTTGGCGTGGTGTGCATCGTCAGCCAGCCGTACGCGGTGTAGGCGAGGCCGGAACTCAAGAAAGTCAGGTAGCAGAGCGCCATGAGCCCCGGCGCACTCGGCGGCCAATGGATCGAGTCGCCGCGGGCGAGCGCAAAGGTGAGCAGCATCAATCCGCCCATGAGCATTTGCAGCGCCATGAACATCATGGAACTCAGCTGCGTGGTGATGCTGCGGTAGTAGAGCGTCCCCAAGGACCACGATGCGCACGCAGTCAAGACGCCAAGTTGCGCCAGCGATCCCTTGGAGAACAACGGCCCTTTCGGAACCAGCATGAACACCGCGCCGATGAAGCCGATCACCAGCCCCAAGATTGCCGACCGGGTCAGCGGATGCCCGCGCCGCCCGAAGACCCCGAGTCCGGCAATCCAGAAAGCGGAGGTGCCGTTGAGCAACGCTGCCTCGTTGCTGGGTAGATATTGAATCGACCAAGTGTTCAGGCCGTTGCTCACGAACACCATGAAAAAGCCGGCGATGGTCACGTGGCGCCATTCGATCAGCCGCGTGGGCAAGCGGCCGCCGCCGTAGAATTCGGCAATCAACGCGAGCAATACCCCGGCCGTGACGAAACGAATCCCGGCGAACAGCGCCGGCGGCAGATTCTCGACCGCGATCTTGGTGAATAGAAAAGAGGACCCCCACACCAAGTAAACGATGCCGAGGCAGGCAAAAACTTTCGTTGAGTGACGCGGGTCGCGCAATCTAGCGTCGTTCGGATCCACGGCGGGCGCAAGCCGGTGTCATTCGACGTTGCCCATGAGTCTCTTCACCGGGCGGCTGATGATCAACAAGACCGCACCCACTCCCACCGTGAAATACACGATGTGCATGTACTGCCCCGGCATCGCCGGGATGTTGTTGGCATCGAACTCTCCCGCAATCAGTCCCGCGACCAGATTGCCGAGCGAGGTCGCGAGGAACCACATGCCCATCATCTGGCCGACGAAACGCTTCGGAGCCAGTTTCGTGTAATAACTCAAGCCGACGGGGCTCAAGCAGAGTTCGCCGAAGGTGTGCAGCAAATAGGTCACCAGCAGCCAGTAGGGCAATACCTTCGAGCCGTGAGCGACGATCTCCGCCGCCGCCGCCATCACCAGAAAACCGGAGCCCATCAGCATCAAACCGAGCGCAAACTTGGCCGGCGCTGAAGGGTTCAGGTTGCGGCGCGCCAGCGCGATCCACATCCAGGCAAAAAATGGAGCGCACAAGACGATGAACACCGAATTCAGCGACTGAAACCACCCGGTCGGAATCTCGAAGTGCAGCCAGCCGATCATGCGGTCGGTATAGCGCTCGGCGAATAGATTGAGGGACGAGCCGGCCTGCTCGAATCCGGAAAAGAATAGCGCGCAGCCGACGAACAGCACGACCAGCACGACCCCGCGTCTGCGCTCCTCGGCCGTGAGATCCGCAAACAGGAAGTAGTAAATGAAATACAGGATTCCCATGCCGGCGATGATGTAAGCGGCGGCCTGTCCCAACCGCAAGGCGTTCACCGGAATCCACCCGATGCAGGCGCCGAGAACCGCCAGCGCCAATACCGCCACGCCGATCCAGAGACGCAGCCACTCTTTGGAGCGCGGCACCAAGTCGTGCTTGCCGCCGGCCGCGTGAACGCTCGCGGCGCGCACCCCGGCCTCTCCCAGATACCTTCGCGTGAAATAAAATTGCAGCACGCCGATGATCATGAAAAACGCGCCGGCGCCGAATCCCGCGCGCAGGCCGAAGAGATTCTGCGCGACCGGAATTACCAGCGGGCCGAGAGCGCCGCCGACATTGATGCCGATATAAAAGATGGTAAATGCGGAATCGAGGCGCGCGCCGCCTTCAGGATACAAGGCGGCGACGATGGCGCTGACATTGGGCTTCAACAGGCCGACGCCCAGAACGATGACCAGCAAGCCCACGTAGAAACCCTTCGGACTGGTTGATATGGCAAGCAGTAGATTGCCGGCGGTAATCAGGGCTCCGCCGAGCATGACGGCGCGCTGCGCGCCGATCAGCCGGTCCGCAACCCAGCCGCCGGGAAGTGCTGCGAGATAAACAGAAGCGTTGTACAGGCCGTAGATTGCCGCGGCGGTCTTGTCATCGAGGCCGAGTCCGCCGGTCGCCACCGAGGCGACCAGGAACAGAATGAGCACCGCACGCATGCCATAGAAGGTGAACCGTTCCCACATCTCGGTGAGAAACAGCGTGGCCAGCCCGCGGGGGTGGCCAAAGAACGTGGCGGCCAATTCAGGCCGCTCCTAGGCGCCGGCTTCGCGTTGAGCCTGTTCGGCCGCCTCTTTCTCGCGTGCCGCAATTTTTTCTTTGAGGAGCAGTCCGGCCATGATGATCCCTATTTCGTAGAGCAAGTACATCGGCACCGCCATCGCGCTTTGCGACACGGCATCCGGCGGCGTTACAAAGGCGGCAAAGATGAATATCCCCAACAGTACAAAACCGCGATTCTTCTTCAGGGTCTTGAGATTGACAAACCCCGTCCAGACCAATAGTACAGTAGCGACCGGCACTTCGAAGGCCAAACCGAAGGCCAGCAGCAGCACCATCACGAAATCCAGGTAGGCGCCCATGTCGGTCATCATCTGCACGCCGTGGGGCGTAGTGGCGACGAAAAAACTCAGCATCACGGGAAAGACCGCGTAATAGGCGAAGGCGGCCCCCAGATAAAACAGGATGATGCTGGATACCAGCAACGGCACCGCCAGTTTCTTTTCATGTTTGTAGAGTCCGGGCGCGACAAACGCCCACGCCTGATAGAGCACAACGGGCATGGCCAAACCGACCGCGAGCAGCAGCGCCAGCTTGAACGGCACCGTGAAGGGAGCCACGACGCTGGTCGCGATGAGGGTTGCGCCGCTCGGCAACTTTTCGATCAGCGGCTTTGCGACGAACGTGAAGATTTGGTTCATGTAGTAGGCGCAGGGCACGAAGCAAATGCCCACGGCCAACATCGCCTTGAGCAGGCGATCGCGCAGCTCCAACAGGTGCGAGATCAGCGTCCCTTCGGCGAGTTCGCTGGGGTTCCCGGGCTCATTCATTGGCTGCCTTGCTTTCCGGCGGACTCGGATGCCAATCCGCACCCTGGACGGCCGCGGCGTTTTCCGGCGAGTACGCGGCCGCACCGGCGGCCGCAGGTGCGTTTGCGGGGGGCTGCGCGACCACCGGCGGCGGCGTGTTCGGCATGTAAGAAGTGTCGAACGGGGCGGGCGCATTGCCGGCGTCGTCAGTCTTGGCGGCGGCGGATGATTTGGTCTGCTTCAGCAGCTCTTCGGCGCTGACTTCGCGCTCCAATTGCTCGGTCAATTGGCGCGCCATGGCCCGAGCTCTCCCCACCCAGTTGCCGACTTGCCGCGCAACTTTCGGGAGTTTCTCCGGACCCAACACGATGAGTGCTATGGCCGAGGTGAGCAGTATCTCCGAGAACCCAACATCAAGCATGAGGCATCAAGCGTTGGTCTTCGGCGGTGCCTTGACGTCGCTCTCCCGCGTCGCGGCGCTGGAGGCAAAATCCGCATCCTTGTCTTGCTTGAGCTGTTTGGCGGCTTCCTCGGTTTCGCCCTCGTTCATGGCCGATTTGAAGCCTTTGACCGCCGCGCCCAGATCCGAGCCGATGCTGCGCAGGCGCTTGGTGCCAAAAATCACCAAGGCGATCAGCAAAACGACAATAAGCATTTTTGAATCGAACATCTCGCTTCTCCGATTCCACGTGAAATCAAATGGGGCGCCAATGATACGCCAAAGATATTATGACATTTGACCGCGCCGAACCGATGCGTGTTCGGTCGCATTTGACGGTTTAATCAACTTTCCAACCAAATGGTGACCGGACCGTCGTTGGTTGAAGACACCTGCATGTCGGCCCCGAATAAACCGCTCTGCACGGCCCCCAGCTCATCGCGTGCCGCCTGTACCAAGACATCGAACAATTGGCGGGCCTGGTCCGGCGGTGCCGCCGTCGAAAAACCGGGTCTTAAGCCCTTCGCCGTATCGGCCGCCAGGGTGAATTGCGGCACGAGCATCAATTGGCCATTAACTTGGGTCAAGCTCAAGTTCATCTTCCCCGCGTTATCCGGAAAAACTCGATACCGCAGCAGCCGCGCGAGCAGCCGTTTCGCGCTGACGGGGTCGTCCGTCGGTCGAATCCCCACCAAGACCAGCAAACCGGGGCCTATGGCAGCGATCGATCTCTCTGCAACGGTGACTTCGGCATGCGAGACGCGCTGCAACAGGCCTATCAAGGGTTAATTCTCCACATATGCGTTAAAATTGACGATAAATTCGCCAATCTCACCCGTTAATACTTAATTGAGAGAAATTACTGCCTCGAGTAGCGATTTTCTGGGGGAGCTCGCGAAAAATCACAAAAAATGGTAAATGCATATTAAAAAATCACATCTCACAGGCAACACGTGGAACTATCTCTCCGGCAATAAGCTTTTTTTCTTATAAAGTGGATGCGGAAGCTCCGCAATAGCACTTCGCTCATGGATTTGGGAAGATGCGCTGCCGATCCCGTCCATTCGACCCAAGGGAGCCTCTCTGACCACATCCTACACCGAGAAATTTTGGGTAAGCCACGACGGACTGAAACTCTACGCCCGAGTTTACGCGGGCCCCCAACCGTTGGCCCCGACCGTGCTATGCCTGCACGGCCTCACGCGCAACAGCCGCGACTTTGAAGACCTCGCTCCGCATCTGCAGCAGCGCTATCGGGTCATCGTCCCGGACGTGCGCGGGCGAGGCCTGTCGGCGCGGGATCCCAATCCGCAAAACTATCAGCCCGCGGTCTACCTCCAAGACATCCTTGCTTTGCTTGACGCCGTCGACGCGCCGCGGGTGGCCGTGATCGGCACTTCGATGGGCGGCCTCCTGGCCATGATGCTGGCGGTAGGATCGCGCGATCGCGTGTCGGGGATGGTGCTGAACGACATGGGGCCGGAAGTCGATCCCAAGGGACTCGAGCGGATCAGGGGCTACGCGGGCCGGCTGCCGAGCGTCAAGAACTGGGACGACGCCGTTGCACAAACCCGGACGATGTTCGGCAGCGCGTGGCCGAATCTTTCGGCTGAGCGCTGGTCGGCGCTCACGCGTCGCGGCTATCGGCAGGATGAGAAAGGCGCGCTGCACGTCGATGCCGATCCGATGATCGGAGAAGTGCTGCGCGCGGCGCCCGCGGCGCCCACCGACCTATGGCCCTTCTGGAAGGCGCTTCGCGGAATACCGATCCTGGCAATCCGCGGCGCGCAATCTGACATTTTGAGCACTGCCACCTTTGCCAGGATGAAGGCTGAAAATCCCGAGCTCATGCAGCTCGAAGTGGCGCACCGTGGTCACGTGCCCCTGCTGGACGAGCCGGAGTGCATTGCGGCGATGGATGATTTTCTGGTGCAGGCTGCCGGAACCGCGCCCTAGGCAGCGCCTCTACTTGCGCCACAAGGTGGGCGTGAACAGCACCAAAATGGTGAAAACCTCGAGCCTTCCCAAGAGCATGGCCGCGGAGCAGACCCAGGTCTGAAAATCGCTCAACACGCCGTAGTTGCTGCCGGGTCCCACCAATCCCAAACCGGGCCCGGCGTTATTGATGCACGCGATGATCGCTGAAAACGAAGTCATGAAGTCCAAACCGCTCGCGAGCTGCAGAAAGACCAGCGTCACGATGCTCATGAAATACAAGAACACGAAGGCCAGCACGGCGAACACCACGCGATTCGCGATGACGGTTCCACCGACCTTCAGCGGCCGCACCATGTTGGGATGCACCAGTTGATTCAATTCGCGATGCGCTTGCTTGGCGAGCACCAGCGTGCGGATCATCTTGATGCCGCCGCCGGTGGATCCTGAACTTGCCACGATGCAGCTCAAGAACATCATCCACATGGGCGCGAATATCGGCCAGCGCGAATAATCCTGCGTGTGCAGCCCGCTGTCGGTGGCGATGGAGACCAAATTGAACAGTGTGTTGCGCAGTGCCGCGGGGTAGTCGGGATAGGTGCCCTTGTAGAACAAGAAAAGCGATACGCCGAGGCAGCTGCCGGCCAGCACTCCCAAGATGGCCTTGGCCTCGGCATCGCGAAAGTACGCTTTGATGCCGCGCTGGCTCCAGGCAAGAAAGTGCGTCGCGAAATTGATCGCGGCCAGAATCGAGAAGGCGGTCAGAACCAACTCGATGGACAGCGAATTGAAGTGCCCGATGCTGGCGTCATAGGTGGAGAAACCGCCGAGCGACAGCGCGGAAAAGCCATGGCACACCGCATCGAACCAATTCATTCCCGCGAACCTCAAGCAAAGGATGCAGACCGCCGTCAACCCGGTGTACACCGCCCATAGCAGCTTTGCGGTCTGCCCGATGCGCGGCGTGAGCTTGCTGTCCTTCATCGGTCCCGGCATTTCGGCACGGTAAATTTGCATGCCGCCGACGCCGAGCATCGGCAGGATGGCGACGGCCAACACGATGATGCCCATGCCCCCCAACCAGCTCAAAAGATGGCGCCACAGGTTGATCGATCGGGGCAGAAATTCGAGTCCGGAAAGAACCGTGCCGCCGGTGGTGGTCAAGCCGGAGGCGGCCTCGAAATAGGCATCGGTAAAATTGATGGGCAGGTAATTCCACAGCGGAAACCCCGCCACCGCGGGCAGCAGCACCCACGTGAGCGCCACCAGCATCAGGCCGTCGCGGGTTTTCAGTTCGCGCTTGAAGCGCCGTGTGGCGAGCCACAGCAGGGCGCCGAGAACGAAAGTTGCCAACGCGGAAATAATGAAGGATTTGAGGGCCTCATCCAGCCCCCAGATCGCGAGAATCAGCGGCGCCAGCATGGTCGCCGCGAACACCATCATGACGAGGGCGAATACGTGAGCGACCGGCAGTAAAATGTCTTTCACAGAAAGGAGGCGGAGCCTTGAAAGAGTTTCTCGACCGCTTCGATGTGGCGGCGATCGGTGAGGAACAAAATCAAATGGTCGTCGGGCTGCACGGTGGTGTCGTGATGCGCGATGATGACCTCATCGCCCCGCACCACCGCGCCCAAGGTCGTCCCTTCGGGCAGCGAGATGTCCTCGATGCGCCGGCCGATCACCTTTGAGCTGTCGGCATCGCCGTGCACCACGACCTCGAGCGCCTCGGCGGCGCCGCGGCGCAGCGAATGCACGCGCACCACATCGCCGCGGCGCACGTGCGCAAGCAGCGACCCGATCGTGACCGTTTGCGGCGATATCGCGACATCGATCGAACCGCTCTCGATGAGCTCGGCATAGGAGGGCTTGTTGATCAATGCCATGACCTTGTGCGCGCCCAAACGCTTGGCGAGCATGGCCGACAAAATATTCGCTTCCTCGGAATTGGTGAGCGCCGCGAAAATATCCGCGCTGTCGATGTTCTCCTCGAGCAGCAATTCCTCGTCGGCCGCGTCGCCGTGCAGCACGGTCGTGCTCCTCAGCTGCTCGGAAACGCGCCGCGCCCGTTTGCTGTCGCGCTCGATCAGCTTGACCTGATTCTTGCCTTCCAACTCGTTGGCCAGCCGCAGGCCGATGTTGCCGCCGCCGGCGATCACCACGCGCCGCGCGGGCGCCTCCTCGCGGCGCAATTCCTTCATGACGATGCGGATGTTTTCGCGCGCCGCCAGGAAAAATACTTCGTCGCCGTCCTCGATGACCGTGGTGCCCTCGGGCTTGATGCTCTTGCCGGCGCGATAGATCGCCGCAACCCGCGCGTCCGCCGAGGGAATGTGCTCGCGCAAGGTGCTCAAGGTCTGGCCCACCAGCGGGCCGCCCTGCAGCGCGCGTATCCCGACCAAGCGCACCCGGCCGTCGGCAAAATCCAGCACCTGCAGCGCGCCGGGATAACGGATCAGGCGCGCCACGTACTCGGTAACCAATTGCTCCGGACTGATCCAGACATCCACGGCGACGCCGTTCTCGCCGAACAACCGGTCCCTTTCGGTGTAGTCCGCGGAGCGCACGCGAGCGATCTTCTTCGGCGTGCGGTACAGGGTCCACGCGATATGGCAAGCCAGCATGTTGACTTCATCGCTGTTGGTGAGAGCGACGAGAATGTCGGTGGCGGCGATCCCGGCGGCCTCGAGAATGCGCGGGCTCGAGCCGTTGCCGTTCACCGTGCGGATATCGAGCCGATCCTGAAGATCCCGCAGGATTTCTTCATTGTGGTCGACCACCGTCACATCGTTCGCCTCTTCGCGAGAGAGGTGATATGCAGCCGTGCGGCCCACTTGTCCGGCGCCTAGAATGATGATCTTCACTTGCGTATTACTCTACACGACCTCGAGATTGGCGTATGACAGCATCAGCCACTTCGTGCCCTGCCTCTCAAAATTTACTTGAATGCGGGCATGCGGACCATTCCCCTCGAAATTCAAGACCACCCCGTCCCCGAACTTGGAGTGCCTGACGCGGCTGCCCATGCGCATGCCCGCGGCCGGAGATTCATCCAGGGTGCTGCTGCGCTTGACGAACAGCGGGCGCGACACCTGCAGGCGCGGCCGGATCTCTTCGATGAGATCGGCGGGCAATTCGCTGATGAAGCGCGATGGCTGGCCGTAGGCATCGACGCCGTAGAGCCGGCGCTGTTCGGCATAAGTGATGTAAAGATGGCGCATGGCGCGCGTCGCGCCGACGTAGCAAAGGCGGCGTTCCTCCTCCAATCCGGCCATATCGGCCACGGAGCGCTGGTGCGGAAACAGGCCGTCTTCCATGCCGGCGAGAAACACCACCGGAAATTCCAGGCCCTTGGCGGAGTGCAGGGTCATCATTTGCACACAGTCGTCGTAGGGATCTGCCTGGCCTTCGCCGGATTCGAGCACGGCATGCGCGAGAAAGGACTCGAGCGGCGAGAGTTCGGCTTCGGCTTCGGTCTCGGGGGAGAAACCGCGCGCCGCGCTGACGAGTTCCAGCAGGTTCTCGATCCGTCCTTCGCCGCGTTCGCCCTTCTCCTTCTTGTAATGTTCGATCAGTCCGCTCATCTGAATGACGTGATCGACCTGCTCGTGCAGCTCGAGACCGTTCGCTTCGCGCGCGAGCCTGTCGATCAATTCCATGAAGGACTGCAGCGCCTGCGCGGCGCGCTGCGGCAGCGCGCCCTGCGCGCGAATTGCGCCGTTCCACAACGAGGTGCCGTCGGCGCGCGCGGTGTCGCGCACCAGGTCCATGGTTTTGGCGCCGATGCCGCGCACCGGCAGATTGACCACGCGCTCGAAGGAAGTGTCGTCGGCGCGGCTCGCGATGAGACGCAGATACGCCAGGGCATCCTTGATTTCAGCGCGCTCGAAGAAGCGCAGGCCGCCGTAAACCCGATAGGGCATGCGCGCATTCAGAAACGCTTCTTCGAATACGCGCGACTGCGCATTGGACCGGTACAGCACGGCGACTTCGCGCCGCGCGCCGCCGCGCGCCACCCATTCGCGGATGCGGTTGACCACGAAATCCGCTTCATCGCGCTCGTTGAAGGCGGCATAGAGTTTGACCTTCTCGCCGTCTTCGCCGCTGGTCCACAAGGTTTTGCCGAGACGCCCGGCATTGTTGGCGATGAGGGCGTTGGCAGCCTTCAAGATGGTCGCCGTGGAACGGTAATTCTGTTCCAGTTTATAGAGCACTGCGGCGGGAAAGTCGCGGCGGAATTGATTCAAGTTTTCGACGCGCGCGCCCCGCCAGCGGTAAATCGAATTGTGCGTAACGACGCCGCCGGCGATGAAGTTATGGGTGCGTTCGACGTTGATGTCGTAAACCTCGGCATCGTCGGTCTCGTACTCGATGCGCTCAACCACGTCGAACCGGCCGGTATCGACCGCCATGACCATGCCGCAACGCATGCTGGCGGCCGTAACAAAGGGCAATGACTTCTCGAGCATGTGCCCTTGAAGGACGAAGCGGCCGTCGAGGCGCTCGCGAATGGCGCGCGCAATCGACATCAGCTCGCCGAAGTCGGCGCGCACCGTCTCGAAACGCCAACTCGGGCTCTGCGCCTTGGCGGCACGGACCTTAAGACCCATGGCTTCGAGGACGGCGCGATCCTTGGGTGCAACGCCGATCACCGACATACGATGCATGGGTGCAGCGCCGCGCCGGTCGCCGCACAGCGTAATGACGATGTTGCGACGGTTCGAATTGCGGCTTTGTGGCTGATGGTGCGGCCTGTCGATGTCCAGGCCGGCCTCTTCCAGGAGCCGTTCAGCCGACACCGGGGTGTCCAGCGAGCGGAATATGCGTCGCAGATGCCCCGCAGCGTGTGCGAAACCGTTGCGGCCTTTGCCTTTGCGCGCAACGAAAGGACAGGTTGGCAGCCCGAAGCGCAGCGACGTGACCCCCTCGTCGATGCGCGCTTCGTTCTCGCTAGTGTGTGTGCGGACGATCCACAGCGCGTCGGCATGCTCCTGCAGGGAGCGTTGCATGAAGCCCACCATGGGCCGTGCCTGACCCTCCGTGTAGACCTGTGATGTGCCGAGCCGATAGCCCACGCCTTCCTTGTGCATGAGGTACAAGAAGTAGGTTTGGGGCGTTTCGCCGAGCACGTAGCCGGCGAAGTGCACATGCTCAGGTGTGCTCTTGACGATGGCGCCGGAGCGCAGATGCAGGCACACGAGCTGCCCCTTGCGTCGCTTCGCGAAACATTCGGTCACGCGGGCCGGACGTAGATCGCCGCGTCCGAAGTTCGACAACACGAAATCGCCGGGGACGATCGACTCGATGGCGCGCTTCGCGCCGTCGCCCATCGTGACCTGCGTCCCGGCAGCGAGACATTGATCGTCGTCGCCGACGACGAACGGCATGCCGCCCTGGGCGGTCAGCAGCATGAGCCACTTGTACTGAATGGCGTTGGTGTCTTGGAATTCATCCACCAATACGTGTTGAAAGCGCGTGCGATAGTGCTGCAGCAGTGCCGGGTTGTCGCGCCATAGCTCGTAGGCGCGCAGCAGCAATTCCGCGAAATCCACCACGCCCGCGCGCTGACAGGCGTCTTCATAGGCCTGATAGATCTTGATCAGCTGCCGCCGGGTCGGATCGCCGTCATCTTTGATGTGCTTGGGACGGTGGCCTTCATCCTTCTGGGCATTGATGAACCAGAGGATCTCGCGCGGAATCCAGCGCGTCTCGTCCAAATCGAGCGCCTTCAAGACCTTGCGCAGCACCCGCGCCTGATCCTCCGAATCCAGAATCTGAAAACTCTGCGGCAATCCGGCTTCGCGCCAATGGATGCGCAAGAGCCGGTGCGCCAGGCCGTGAAAGGTGCCGAGCCACATCGCGCCGCTCGGCACTCCCAACAAGGTTTCGATGCGGCTGCGCATTTCGGCCGCGGCTTTGTTGGTGAAGGTGACCGCCAAAATGCTGTTCGGCGAGGCGCCCTCGACCTGAATCAGCCACGCGACTCGATGCACCAACACCCGCGTCTTTCCGCTGCCGGCGCCGGCCAGGACCAGCGCCGCACCCAGGGGGGAGGCTACGGCTTGCCGTTGGGCCTCATTGAGGCCGTCGAGAAGGTGTGAAACGTCCATAAGGGCGCGGATTGTACTGCACGCGCGCCCCGGGCAGCCGCTCGCGTTTCAAGAGATTTTCGGGCGGCTTTCTTCGGCAAATTCAATGAGTGCGAGCACCAGGGAAAGCACCACCGGCCCCGCGATCACGCCGATGGCCCCGAATGCTGGGATCCCGCCCAATACGCCGACGAACACGGCCAGGGCGGAAATTCGCGCCCGGCCGGAAATGAGCAGGGGCCGCACGACATTGTCCATGGCGCTCAAGGCGGAACCCCACACCAACAGAAATATGGCCCAGCCCCAATGCTTGTCGAAGAACAGCCAGATCACCGCCGGAATCCACACCAGCGCGGAGCCGCCCACCGGCAGCAATGACAACAGCGCCGCCAATACGCCGAACACCACGGGCGATGGCAGGCCGGCGATCCGGAAGCCGATGCCGATGAACAGCCCCTGCAGGATCGCGGTCACGGTGGTGCCGAATACGATGGCGCGCGTTACGGCGCCCAATTGGCTGAACAGCCGTTGCTTGCGTTCTTCGTCCATGGGGATCAGGCGGCGCGCGCGCGCGATCATGGCGTCCCCATCGCGCAAGAAGAAAAACAAAAGAAACAGCATGATCGCGAAGGCCAGCAACGAGCCGAGCGCGCCCAGGAAAAACGAGCCGCCCCAACTCGCGGCGCGCTGCATCACCTCGCGCGTTCCGGACACCAGCCAGGATTGCACCTGCGCCGCGGATATGTCGGCGTGCGCCTGCAGCCAAGTATTGACGCGCGCGATCCAGGGAAACTGCTGCAGATCCGAGAACGACTTGATATCCATCTCGGTCGCGGATTTTTGCAGTGTCTTGAGCAATGCGGATATTTGCGATACAAACTCCAGCGACAGAGCGCTCAGCGGCAAAAGAATGACGATGGGCGCGAGCACGGTCAGCACGCCGGCGGCAAGCGATTTTCCCTTGAGGCGGCGCCGCCAGCGAACATTGAGTGGAAACAGCAGAAAGGCGAGAAATGCAGCCCAGGTCATGGACAGCGCGAACGGTTTGAAAATCAGCAGCAGCGCATACCCGAGGATCGCCGCGACCGCCAGGGTAAAAACCCTTGAATAAAAACTAGGTGTGGCGGCCATCGGAACATCCTACCATTCGGTGTGCAACCGAGGAGCGACACATTAACAGCATCACCCGATCCAGAATTTCCGCGGCCGGAAGTCTCGCCTGTACGCTTGTCTGGGCCGGCGCTGCGATGAGCGCCCCGACTGTGGCACCCTACGGGTCATGGGCCTCGCCCCTGAGTGCCGCAGCCCTCGCGGCGGCCGGCATCAATTTCTCGGATTTGCGCAGCGCGGACGGACGCTTGTACTGGTCGGAAAACGTACCGGCGCGCGGCGGCGAGGTCGCGGTGTTCAGCTACCGGGCGGGAGCGGCCGCGCAAATTACGCCGAACGGAGCCAATGTGCGCACGCGCGTGCACGAATACGGCGGCGCGCCGTTCATCGCGGTGGGCAATACTATTTACTACAGCCAGTTCTCCGATCAGCGCCTGTACGAGCTGAAACACGGCGGCACCCCGACGCCCCTGACACCGCCGAATTACCGCTACGCCGACTGCATTGCGCTGCCCGGCGCCGCGGATTCGGCGGCCGCGCTGGTGTGCGTGCGCGAAGATCACACCGATCCTGCCCATGTGCGCAACGCGCTGGTGCGGCTGCCGTTGCCGGTTGCCGGCGCGGGCGAGCTGCTGTTCGACGGCAGCGATTTCGTTGCCTATCCGCGCTTGAGCCCCGACGGCCGGCGGCTCGCTTTCATTACTTGGAATCATCCCAGCATGCCTTGGGACGGCACGCAGCTCAGGGTGGCGGACTTGAGCGCCGCGGGCCTGAAGCCGTCGATCGTCGTGGCCGGCGGCGCCGCCGAGTCCGTGCTGGAGCCCCAGTGGGACGCCGACGGCACCCTGTATTTCATTTCTGATCGCAGCGGATTCTGGAATCTGTACGCAGATCGCGCCGGCGGCGTACGGCCGGTCTGGCCGCGCGCGGCGGAATTCGCGGCGCCGCTGTGGCAATTCGGACAAGCGAATTATGCGTTGCTCGGCGACGGCCGCGCAGTGGTGTGCTTCAGGGAGAGCGGCATGGCGCGCCTGGCCGTGCTCGACCTGAAGCAAGGCACAGGACACGAACTCGATCTCCCTTATGTGGAATTCTCGCACTTGACTCGAATCGATGCGCGGCATGTCGCGGCCGTCGCCGGCCAAGCCAAGTCGCTGGCGTCGATCGTGAGCATCGACATCGCGAGCGGCAAGGCAACCACGTTGCGCACCGCCGGAGAGTCGCCGCTGCACGGCGCTGCCATTTCGGTCGCCGTACCCGTCGATTATCCCAGCGCGCGCGGCCGCACCGCGCACGCGTTCTACTACCCGCCGACCAATCCCCGCTACCGGCCCGAGCCCGAAACCTTGCCGCCGTTGCTGGCGCTGGTGCATGGCGGTCCGACCTCGCAGGCTTCGCCGGCGCTGCGTTCCAGCGTGCAATTCTGGACGAGCCGGGGAATCGCGGTGGTGGACGTCAACTACGGCGGCAGCTCCGGTTACGGCCGCGCCTATCGACAGCTGCTCAATGGCAATTGGGGCGTGGTGGATGTCGAGGATGTGATCGCCGCTGTGCGCTACCTGGTCGCCACCCGGCGCGCGGACCCCCTGCGCACCGCCATCAGCGGCGGCAGCGCCGGCGGCTACACCGTGTTGGTTGCCTTGAGCACCAGCGATGTGTTTCACGCCGGCACCGATCGCTTCGGAGTGTCGGACATGACGGCCCTCGCCCGCGACACGCATAAGTTCGAGAGCCGCTATGTGGATTCGCTGATCGGTCCATTGCCCGCGGCGCAGGCGGTCTACGACAGCCGCTCGCCCTTGAATCACCTCGACGGATTCAAGGTGCCCGTGCTGGTCCTGCAAGGCGCTGATGATCCGGTCGTTCCGCCGAATCAATCGCAGCGCATCGTCGATGCCTTGCGCGCGCGGCATGTGCCGGTAGCCTACGTTCTCTACCAGGGCGAGAGCCACGGCTTTCGCAAGCCGGAGACCATCATCAATTCGCAGCAGGCAGAATTATCGTTCTACGGCCAGATATTCGGCTTCAGGCCCGCCGATGCGCTGCCGCCTTTGACAATCGAAGGATTGGCGCAGACGTCCTCAAGGTAAGGGGTCGGCGCCGGGCGCGTACGGCACGTCTCGGCCCAGCAGCCAGGCCTCGATCATGGCATTGACGGTCTCGGGCGCTTCCTGCTGCACCCAATGGGATACATTGGGCAGGTAGCGCAGCGTCAGATTGCCGACGTATTTCTCCGTGCCGAAGCTAAGCTCCTTGCCGAGCGCCGCATCGACTTCGCCCCAGATCATGAGGGTGGGCGTGTCGATTCGCTTTGTGCCGCGGCTGCCGGCGCGGCGATAGCCGCGGATGAGCGCCCGATAGTAATTGAGCATCGCGGTGAGCGCGCCGGGCCGGGCGGCGCCTTCCCGGTATACCCGCAGCACCTCTTCGGGGAAGCGGGACTTATCGACGGCCATGCCGCTGAACGCGCGCCCAATGGCCTCATGACGATTGCGAGCGAGGGCCCACTCCGGGATCCAGGGCAACTGGAAGAAAAAAATGTACCAGGACTTCTTGAGCTGCCGCAGGGTGCGCAAACCTCGCTGCGCGAGGGCCGGGTGCGGAACGTTCATGATGATGAGCCGCGAGATCGGCAGCCGGCCGAACATGGCGAAATACCATGCGATCAGCGCGCCCCAGTCGTGGCCCACGAGCACGACCTCTTTCGCGCCCGATGCCTCGATCAGCGCCGCCACGTCCTCCTCGAGATTCTCCAAGGCATACGCTTTGACGCCACGGGGCCGGGAACTTGCCCCATAGCCGCGCAGATCCGGCGCCCACACCCGAAAGCCCAATCGCGCGAGCAGCGGCATCTGATGGCGCCAGGAGAACGAGGACTCCGGGAAACCGTGCAGGCACAGTGCGAGCCGTTCGCCGCAACCCGCCGTGGCCACATTGAAATCGAGGCCGTTGGCGCGGATAGTGCGGTAGCCGATGGGATCCATGGTGTTTAAAAGGCCGGTTCTTGCTATGTTTGATGCAAATTACAAGAATCGGAGTTCAAATCCCATGAATCCCTTGAAGATGATTGCTGTTCTGCTGTTGGCGGCGTGCGCCGCGGGATGCGCCCCGGCTTTGGACTCCGCCGCCGAGTCGAGCAAGCTTGCGCAGCGCGATGCCGATTGGTCGAGCGCGTCCTTCGAAGGCAAAGATATCGAAAAGATCGTCTCCTATTGGAGCGATGATGCGCATGTCCTGCAGCCGGGCCTGCCGCCGATCGTAGGCAAGACCGCGATTCGCGCCTTCGTGACCGCTAGTTTGAAAATTCCGGGCTTTAAGATCCATTGGGTATCGGAGAAGCCGGTATTATCACCGGACGGAAAAATGGCTTACATTCTGAGCAATGTGGAAACGACTGCGCCCGGTGCCAATGGAACTCTCGAGTCCACGCACGGACGTTCCGTTACGGTCTGGCGCCGCGACGGCGACGGCATCTGGCGCTGCGTCGTGGACATCTCCAACGACGCGCCGTCGGCGTCCTAAGGTGGGGTTTATGCGTACAACGATTCTCTCGGCGGCGTTTCTTTCGACCGGGTTGTTTTTCGCCGCCACGGCGGGCGCGCAAACCTACGACACCGTGTTGCAGGGCGGCCGCGTGATGGATCCCGAAACCGGCCTTGATGCCGTTCGCAATGTCGGCATCGCCGGCGGCAGGATCATGCGCATTTCCTCGGAACCCTTGACCGGCAAGCGCGTGCTGGATGCCAAGGGTTTGGTGGTCGCGCCCGGCTTCATCGACCTGCATCAACACGCGCAGGACGTTGCCAGCGGCAGACTGAAGGCCTTCGATGGGGTGACCAGCGCGCTGGAAATGGAGATCGGCGTGCCGGATGTCGCAGCGTTTCTGCAAAAGAAGCAAGGCCGCTCGCTGATCAATTACGGCACCACCGCAAGCCACGCCGCGGCGCGTGCCCTGGCCTTCGGCCAGCCCATACGCGAGCCCACCATCGTTCCGCCGTCGGGTGATGCGACCAACCTGCCTGCGACACCGGATCAAATCAAGGCGATTGAAAATCGTCTGCGGCAAGAACTCGATGCCGGCGCGTTGGGGATCGGCATGGGTATTCAATATACGCCGGGTGCGACCCGCTTCGAAGTCATTCAAATGTTCCGGCTGGCGGCAGCGCGCCGCGTGCCGGTATTCACGCACGTGCGCAGCTTCGGGCTGATCGAGCCGGGTTCGAGCATCGAGGCCGTCAGCGAAGTCATCGGCGCCGCCGCGATTTCCGGCGCCTCCTTGCACGTCGTGCACATCAACAGCAGCTGCATCAGCGTTGCGCTCGAATGCGTTTCGCTGGTCGCGGGCGCCCGCGCCCGCGGTCTCGACGTCACCACGGAGGCGTACCCCTACATCGCCGGCATGACCGCGATCAACTCGGCGCTGTTCAACCCCGGCTGGAAGGAAAAACTCGGCATCGGCTACGACGCGCTGCAGCTGCCCGACACGGGAGAGCGGCTGACCAAGGAGCGCTTCGATACGCTGCACGCGGAGCCCGGAAATCGCAGTGTACTGCTGTTCATGAATACCCAAGAGAATGTGGACGCCGTGATTGCCGAACCCCTGGTGATGATCGCGAGCGACGGCGAGGATGGACACCCGCGCAATGCCGGCACCTTCTCGCGCATCCTGGCGCGCTACGTGCGCGAGCGCGGCAGCGTCACCTTGATGGATGCGATTCGAAAGATGGCCTTGATGCCGGCGCAGCGGCTGGAAAAATCGACCGTCGCGGCGCGCCGCAAGGGGCGGCTGCAGGAGGGAGCGGATGCCGATATCGTGGTGTTCGATCCGGCGGTGGCCGCGGATCGCTCCACCTATGCGGCTCCGCGGAACCTAAGCGTTGGCATGAAGTACGTGATGGTGGGCGGCACCCTGCTCATTGATCGAGGCAAGCTCGTTGCCGACACATTTCCGGGAAAGGCTTTGACCAGCGTTCAGGCCGGGAAATAAAGGTAGTGATCCAAGATCAGCGCTGCGAACAGCAACATCAAATAAGTGATGGAAAATCGAAAGGCGCGGATGGGTAAATCCGGCCTGATCCCTTTATTGAGCGCCACCACCAAATAAAGAAAACGCGCATTCAGCGCCAGCGCTGCTGCAAGATAAATGAGTCCGCTCATGCGCGTGAGGAACGGCAGCAGCGTCGTCAAGATCAGCAGAATCGTATAGAGCACGATCTGCAGCCGCGTGTAAGGAATGCCGTGCGTCACGGGCAGCATCGGAATGCCCACCTTGGCATAGTCGTCGCGCCTGGCGATGGCGAGTGCCCAAAAATGCGGCGGCGTCCAGGTGAATACGATCAGGAACAGCACCAAGGCGTTCGGATCGATGGAATTGGTCACAGCAGCCCAGCCAAGCACGGGCGGCGCTGCGCCGGCTGCGCCGCCGATCACGATGTTCTGCGGCGTCGCGCGCTTCAGCCACAGGGTGTACACGATCGCGTAGCCGATCAGCGAGCAGAAGGTCAGCCCGGCGGTCAGGCCGTTGACGCCTGCCCATAAGATGGCCAGGGAGCAAATACCCAGTGTGACGGCAAAGGCGATTGCGTGGCCTTCCAGCATATGTCCGGTCGGCAGAGGGCGGCGGCGGGTACGATTCATTTGCCCGTCGATGCGCCGGTCCAAAACATGGTTGAAGGCTGCGGCGGAGCCTGAGGCCATCGCGATGCCGATGGAGCCCAAGATCAGCGCATTCAGCGGGATCCAACCGGGCGATGCCAGCACCATGCCGACGATGGCGGTGAACACGATGAGCAGGCTCACCTTCGGCTTGGTGAGCTCCAAATAATCCCGCCAACCCCCGGAGGCCGCGGCGGCGATGGGGGGACTAGTGGGTACGGTGGACATGGTGCAAGAGTATCACGCCGCCCTCGACGTTCTGCTCGAGGCGCCGCTTTCGCCAGGCGGCTGCGGCCAGAGCAAGCGCAGCAACGTCACGGTACAAATGACCAGCAGGGCAGCCCCGGCGTTGTGCAGCGTGGCCAGGCCTAACGGCATGGCGAAATGCACCATGCTGATCCCAATGCCGATCTGCAGCAGCACGGCGCCCACGAGCAGGCCCCCAGTCGCTTGCAAAGCGCGGCTCTGGCCGTGGGCGAGGGTGGCCGCTCCTACGAAGATCAAGATCAGTCCCAAGAGCAGTGCCCCGATTCGATGCGTCACGTGAATGGCGATCCGCGCCGGGTTTGCGAGCACGCCGCCGGTGTAGTCGATGTCCAGTCCGCGCCACAAGACGAACGCGTCGCGAAAGTCCATGTGCGGCCACCAAGATTGCTGGCAAGTGGGTAGGTCGGGACAGGCTACCGCGGCATAGTTGCTGCTGGTCCACCCGCCGAGCGCTATCTGCAGCGCGAGGGCGCCGAATCCCACCAGCGCAAACTTGCGCAGCGCCAATTCACGTCTCGACAGCTGCCGCCGTTGCGGCTCGAGCGACAGCCACCACAGGACTCCGAGGGTGGAGAGGCCCCCCAGCAAATGTGCCGTGACGATCAAGGGTTTCAGCAACAAGGTGACGGTCAGCGCGCCGAGCGCCCCCTGCAGACATACGAGAAGCAACAACAGCGCGACGGGCTTGAGCGGCTGGCCGCGGGCCTTGCGGTTCCACAGCGCCCAAGCCAGGAGTGCCACGATGATCGCCCCGAGCGTGGTCGCGAAATAACGATGGATCATTTCGTGAATGGCTTTGCTGAAATTGTGGTCGGCCTGCGGATACAAATGCCCATAACATCCCGGCCAATCCGGACAGCCCAGGCCCGCATCGGTCAGACGCACCCAGGCACCCAGCACCACGACCGTCGCGGCGAGCGCCGCGCCGGCCAGTGCGATCCGGCGAAACCACAGCAAGCGTCGTTGGCTGTCCACGGTCAGTGTTCCTATCCGATCGAAGAAAGCCGCAGCAGCCGCTTCAGGTCTTCGAGCATGCCCTTGGGCTTGGCATCGGCGCCGTAAAACATCATGAGATTGCCCAGCGGATCGATCAGATAGACACGGTGCGAATCGATCGCTGCGGAGCGCTGCGGCAACAACGCCAGCAGAGGTTCATCGGCGGGACTGGAGCGAATTGCAATCAAGTCCGGATGCGCCGCCAGAAGCTCCTGCAAATCGCAGCAATCGCTGTCGCCGATAAAGACGCGCTGCACGCGGTCCATTTCGCGATCGAGCGCCGTACGCACCTGGCGCGTGTCATACAGAGTCTTCAGGCATTCATCGTCGCAGCGGCCATGCTGCACGTACAAAAGAGTCCACTTGTGCTCGAGGAATTGCGGATTCGTTTGCGCGGCGCTCCCCGGGGCCGGCGCGGCCAAGGGCAGCCTCAGTGCAGGAAGCGGCCGAGCGGGATCGATCAACTCTCCGGAATTGACTCTAGCTCCCGGATGCCAGTATCTCCCGTAGTACAAATAGAACGACAGCGCGAGGGGCGCGAAAAACATCAGCGCCACCCCGATCAAGATGCGCCGCTGACGCCGATCGTGCGCGCTCACCCCCGTCATGCGCGCCCAGGTTGGGTGCGGCGAAAATTCGTCACGACATAGATCACCGCCAAGGCCAGCGCCAATCCGAACCATTGCAGCGCGTAGCCGACGTGGCGCAGGGGCGGAAACCCCGGCGGCACCCAGTTGCGCACATAGCCGTCAGGCTGGTCGGCGTCGAGCAGAATCAGGTCGGCGGCGGAAACCCAGTGCGATTCCTGCAGCAGCTGCGCCAACTGCGCGCGCGTCGGGTAGGCCGCGACCACGGGATAGGGAGGAGCGAGCGGCGCCGGTACGCCCATGCGGATGCCGGGACTCGGCAAATTGTCGGCGCGGCCGCGGATGGTACGCAAGTTCGCAGCGACCGGAATCGGCGGACGATCGGCGCGGCTCTTTCCCAACGGCACCCAACCACGGTTGACCAGAACCCAGCCGCCGCCTTGCAAAGCGAACGGAGTGATCACGTCATAACCGGCCCTCTCTCCCTCGACCATGTTGTCGATCAAGATTTGGCGCGCCGCATCGTAGCTGCCCAAAGCCTCAACGTGGGAGTAGCGCGCCGCTGTCGGCGAATGCATGTCGATCGGGCGGGCGGCGGCGCTTGCGGCGGCAAAGGAGTTGAATAGCGCGCGTTTCTCATCGGCACGGCGCAGTTGCCAGCGGCCCAACGAAACCAAAATCGCAATCAAGACGATGGCGAGCAGCGTTGTGAAGAGCCGCGGCTCGAAAGTCCAATTTCTTCCGAGATGGATGGACACGGTATACTGCAGATTCTCAAAGCCTAGACGCGCCAAATGGCATTCAAATATCTCATCCTAGTGATGCTCGTGCTGATCCTCATCAGCTTGGGTAAAGCGCTGTTTCACCTGTCGAGCACCCGCGAAGATGACGGCAAGAAAATGGTCACTGCGCTCGCTTGGCGCATCGGCCTGTCGGTGGCGCTGTTCGTGCTGCTAATCGTCGCCTATTACAACGGCTGGATCGAACCCCTGCATCACAACCAGTAGACGAAGAAGAACAGGCCAAGCCAGACCACATCGACAAAGTGCCAATACCACGCGACGGCTTCGAAGCCAAAATGCCGCTTGGGCGTGAAGTGACCTTTCATCACCCGGAACCAGATCACCGTCAGCATGATGGCGCCGACCGTGACGTGCAGGCCGTGAAATCCGGTCAGCATGAAAAATGTGGTGCCGTAGATGCCGGTGCCGAGCTGCAAGCCCAACTCGGTGTACGCCTCGTGGTACTCGGTCGCCTGCAGGGCCACGAACGAAAAACCCAGCAGGAAAGTCATCGCCAGAAATATCTTGAGCCGCGTGCGGTGGCCCGTGATCAGCGCATGGTGCGCGATCGTGACCGTGACGCTGCTCGACAGCAGGATCGCGGTGTTCACCACCGGCAGCCCAAGGGCCGGGACCGTCTCGAAGGTGCCGTTCGCGTGCCCACCTACGGCGCCGGGACCATTGGTCGGCCACACGCCGCCATAGTTGTTCCACAACAAGAGCTTGGTGAAAACCTTCACCCCGTCGCCCGACAGCCACGGAACCGAAAAATTGCGCGCATAGAACAGCGCGCCGAAGAAGGCGGCGAAGAACATGACCTCGGAGAAAATGAACCACATCATGCCCATGCGGAACGACCGGTCTACCGCCATGTTGTACATGCCCTTCTGGTTCTCGCCGATGACGGTGTGGAACCACAAGATGAACAGCATCGCCAGCATCAAAAAGCCCGGTAGCAAGAACCAGGCGGGGCCCCAGTCGTTGAGCGTAATGACGGCGCCGGACATCAGCGTGAACAGAGTCACCGACCCGTAGATGGGCCATGGGCTGGCGTGGGGGATGTAGTAGTGGTTGTGCTCTTCTGTGCTCACTTGCGCCATATTCAAATCTCTGATCGGTGGAACAACGATAGTCTAGCGGGGTAAGTCAGGGCCGTGTTGCGGATTGCGTCGTATCGTAGAACGTATAGGCCAACGTGATCCGGTCGACATTGGCCGGCAACTGCGGGTCCACGATGAACCGCACCGGCATATCGCGGCCCTCGCCCACGGCAAATTGTTGCGGGCTGAAGCAAAAACATTCGGTCTTGTGGAAGTATTGCCACGCTTCGGCCGGCGAAATACTGGGGACCGCCTGGGCGACGGAGGCCACCGAGGTCAAATTCTTCGCATAGAAATCGGCTTCGTAGAGTTTGCCCGGATGAATCCGCATCGAAGCGACCTTGGGCTTGAATTCATAGCTGCCAACCGAGGCGGGCGATGCCACGAATTCGATGGTGACCTCGCGATTCGGATCGACCGCTTCCTTCACCACGGCGGGGCCGGCCTTGGCCTCGGCGTTGCCGATGCCGGTCGCCCGGCAAAACACGTCGTACAGCGGCACCAGCGCCCAACCGAAGGCGAAACTGCCCGCAGTCATGATCAGAAGCCCCCACAACAGCTTGCGATTGGCGCGCTTGCGGTCCATCAATGATGACTGCGAAACACGAGGAGCGCGATGATTCCGAAATAAAACGCGAGCGCCAATGTGGCCAAACCCAAGGCCGCGTTCCTTATGCGGAGTTTTCGCGCATCTCTGCCTGGACGCGCCTCTTGAACGGAGCTCACTTGACCTCTGGCGCCGTGGTGAAGCTGTGATAAGGCGGCGGCGAGGAAAGCGTCCACTCCAGGCCGTTGGGCCGCGCGTCGTCCCACACCTTCGCGCTGGCTTGCTTGCCGCCGCGGATGCATTGGACGATCACGATCGCAAACAGAATCTGCGACAGTCCGAAACCAAAGCCGCCGATCGAGGACACCATGTTCCAATCGGTGAATTGCACCGCGTAATCGGGTATGCGCCGCGGCATGCCGGCCAGTCCCAGGAAATGCTGCGGGAAGAACAGCACATTGACGAAGATGGTCGACAGCCAGAAATGCCAGGTGGCCAATTTCATGTTGTACATGTGGCCGGTCCACTTCGGAATCCAGTAGTACACCGCGCCCATGATCGCGAAAATGGCGCCTGGCACCAGCACATAGTGGAAGTGCGCCACCACGAAATAGGTCTGGTTGTACTGAAAGTCCACGGGCACGATTGCCAGCATGACGCCGGAAAATCCGCCGATGGTGAACAGAAACAGGAAGGCCAGCGCGAACAGCATCGGCGGTTCGAACGTCAGCGAGCCGCGCCACAACGTCGCGGTCCAGTTGAACACCTTCACGCCCGTCGGCACGGCGATCAGCATGGTCGACATCATGTAGAACAGCTGCGCGGCCACCGGCATGCCGTCGACGAACATGTGGTGTCCCCAGACGATGAAGGACAGAAACGCGATGGACGCGATGGCATAAATCATCGAAGTCGCGCCGAACAGCGGCTTGCGCGCGAAAGTGGGCAGGATTTCCGAAATGATGCCGAAGGCCGGCAGGATCATGATGTACACCTCAGGATGCCCGAAGAACCAGAAGATGTGCTCGAACATCACCGGATCGCCGCCGCCCGCGGCATTGAAGAAACTGGTCTTGAAGAAATGATCGGTCAGCAGCATGGTGACCGCGCCGGCGAGCACCGGCATCACGGCGATCAGCAGGTAGGCGGTGATCAGCCATGACCAGGCGAACAGCGGCATCTTCAGCAGATTCATGCCGGGCGCGCGCATGTTCATGATGGTCACGATGATATTGATCGCGCCCATGATGGAAGAGGCGCCCATCATGTGAATCGCGAAAATCAACATGGGGAAGGAGTCGCCGGTCTGCAGGGAAAGGGGCGGATACAGCGTCCAGCCGGCCGCCGCCATGCCGCCCGGCACGAACATCGTCGAGAGCAGCAAGGTGAAGGCAAACGGCAGGAGCCAGAAGCTGAAATTGTTCATGCGCGGCAGCGCCATGTCCGGGCGCGCCCACTTGCAGCGGCACCATCCAATTCGCCAAGCCGACGAATGCCGGCATGACCGCGCCGAAAATCATGATCAGAGCATGATTCGTGGTCATCTGATTGAAGAACACCGGATCCATGAGCTGCAGGCCGGGCTTGAAGAGTTCGGCGCGGATCAGCATCGCCATGGCGCCGCCGATGAAGAACATGATCAGGCTGAACACCAGGTACATCGTGCCGATGTCCTTGTGGTTCGTGGCAAAGATCCAGCGCTTGATCCCGGTGGCCGGGCCATGGTGATCATGATCGTCGTGTGCGTGATCGTGCGCGGTGCTGTTCGCGTGAACGTTGGCCATAGTCAGATAGCTCTCTTGAAGAATTGCTGCATTAATTGGGTAAAGCTTGCGCGGTGGCCGGCGGCGGCGGCGCGGCGCGGGCAGGGCTGCTTGCTTCGCGGCCGCCTTTTGAATTTCCACCCACTTCTTGAACTCGTCGGGGGTGCGGACATCGACCACAACGGGCATGAAGCCGTGGTCGCGGCCGCACAGCGCGGCGCATTGCCCGCGGTAAATTCCTTCCTTGCCCGGATCCACCCTGAACCACAACTCGTTGACGAAGCCCGGTATCGCCGCGCGCTTCGCGCCGAAATCGGGGACCCACCAGGCATGGATGACATCCTGCGAGGTGAGCAGCAGCCGTACTTTGGTGCCGCTGGGAATGACCAAGGGCTTGTCGACCTCCAGCAGATAATTAGGCACCGATTTAGGATCGATGCCTGAATTGAGCTGGCGCGCAAAATTGGAATCGCGCGCGAGCGTGGAGAAGAAATCGATGCCGTCCGCCGCGTCCATGTAGCTGTATTCCCACTTCCATTGGTACCCGGTCACGCGGATGGACAATTGCGAATTGCGGGTATCTTCCTGCTTGAGGATGAGATCGGCCGCGGGAATGGCCATGACCACCAGAATCAACACCGGAATGATGGTCCAGATGATTTCGACCTTGGTGCTGTGGAGCATGGTGGTGTCGGCCACGGCGCCCTGAGAGTGGCGGAATTTGACCAGCGCATAAATCATTGCACCGAAAACCACGACTGCGATGCCCACACAGATCCAAAAGACCTCCATGTGCAGGCCGTACATGTCGCGCGCCAAATCGGTCACGCCGGTCGGCAAGTTGTAGCCGTTCGAGGTGTTGGCGCCGGCGTTGGCGGCCAACCCCAAAGCGGCTAGCCAAAGCACTCCTGCCGCAATCCGCTTTCGCGGCCGAGAAGTGCTGCGTTCGATGCCTGAAGTAACTCTCATCTAGACGGATCCCCTATTTCGCGAACAAGCGGCGGTGATTCGTTCACACCGCCGACCAATCTACCCAAACGCTCCGCCAAGCGGCGGCGGTCTTCCTCGGTCAGGAAACTGCCGACCTCGTAGGCCCGTCCATGACTCTCAATCGTCAGCCGGCTGGTGCCGAGGCGCCGGGGCGGACTGCGAAGTCTAACCTTCGCCCAATGCCTCGCAAACTCCTGTTTTGCTTCCCCGTGCCGCGATCGGGTCACCAAACTGATCCAAGAATCGCTAATCAACACCGTCTGGGTGTAATTCCGCCGCTTCATGCTGGCGTGCAGGGCCACCCCCAAGCCCAGCATTTCCAAAGCCCAAAACAATAGAACCGGCCAAAATCCCTGAATCACGAAAAACAGGGCAAAGCTCAAGGAAAACAGGCATGTAGCTGCAAAAAACAGCCTGGCGCCCGAGAGCGTCAGCGAACAATTTGGCGCCAATTCGATGCGCTGTTCCATTGCGGGAAGGATAACGTATGGGCGGGTGCCTTAGGGATCGGTAAGCACCCTATTTCTTCTCCATTGCGACTGTTTATTGCGCCTTGCCGCGCCGGGCGCGCAGTTCGCGTTTGATTTCCTCCAGTGAAACGCGGGCAGGCTCGGGGGGTCCGCGCCGCGCCGCATGCGTCGGTGCCCAGGCGTGAGCGAACACGACTTCGTAGGTGGCAGGCAGACGGCCATTCTCCCGGAACCGCTCATAGGCCGCCTGCATCCGTTCGAATTTGCGCCGGCCGGTGAGGCCGCGCGGCCGGGCCGCCGTGGAATTGTGGGCGCCGGTCGCCCGCAGGTCGGCGGCTACCTTGCGCACGTCAAGATATTGCAGGGTAAATCGCTCGACATCGAGCACCGGCGCCGCAAACCCATTGCGCACCAGCGCGTCGCCCAAATCATGCATGTCGATGAACCGATGCACGTGGCTGTGCCCATCGACCTGGCCCCAAGCGGCCCGCAATTCTCTCAAGGTGTCCGGGCCAAACGCGCTGAAACTCAAGAGGCCGGAAGGCTTAAGGACGCGGCGAAATTCCGCGAACACCGCGTCCGGATCGCACCAATGCAGCATGAGATTGCTCAGGACGAGATCGACGCTGGCGTCTCTCAAGGGCAAAAGCGTCGCATCGGCGCAGACTCGCTCGAACGGCCGCAGCCAGGATTGCTGCTTGCCGGCCGCCTGCAGCATCCGGGGCGAGGAGTCGAGCGCTACCACCCGCGCTTTGGGATACCGGCGCTTGAGTGCCCTGCTGGCGTGGCCGGTGCCGGCACCGGCGTCCAAGACCACCCCGGGCAGCAGCGTGACCAGCTGCAGCCGCTGCAGCAGATTTTCCCGGACTTCGGCGTGCAGCACGGCAGCGGCGTCATAGGTTTGGGCGGCGCGATCGAATGAACGTCTGACCGCGCGGGATTCGAGGGCGTACGCGCCGATGTCGTCGCTCATAAGCGATTACGATGCCACAGATGCTCCCGCGCCGTGCGGTTCGGCGGCGATTTTCAAGCGTCGAAACAGCTCAAGATCGTGTTCCGAATCGGGATTTCCCGTGGTGAGGAGCTTCTCGCCATAGAAGATCGAATTCGCGCCGGCCATGAAACAGAGGGCCTGGAGTTCATCGCTCATTTCAGCGCGCCCCGCCGACAGACGCACGTGACTCGCCGGCATGAGGATTCGCGCCACGGCGATCATGCGCACGAAATCGAACGGATCGAGCGCTTTGGCGCCCGCGAGCGGAGTTCCCTGCACCCGCACCAGCTGGTTGATGGGCACGCTTTGCGGGTGTTCAGGCAAGGTCGCCAGGGTATGCAGCAATTCGATGCGATCTTGCAGGCTCTTCTCCCATGCCTACGATGCCGCCGCAGCAAACGTTCATGCCGGCGGCGCGCACCGCCTGCAATGTGTCGAGGCGGTCCTGGTAGGTGCGCGTGCTGATGATTTCTCGGTAATAGCGCGACGAGGTATCTAGATTGTGATTGTAAAAATCCAGGCCTGCGGCCTTGAGCTCGAGTGCTTGAGCGGGGGTCAGCATGCCGAGGGTGGCGCAGGTCTCCAGCCCCAAGGCTTTGACCTCGCGGATCATCGCCGCCACCTTGTGCAAGTCCCGCGGTTTGGGCGAGCGATAGGCCGCGCCCATGCAAAAGCGGGTCGCGCCGGAATCCCTGGCTGCACGGGCGCGAGCGGCGACATCCTCGAGTTCCAGCAACTCCGACGCTTCGAGTCCCGTATCGAAGCGCACGCTCTGCGGGCAGTAAGCGCAATCCTCCGGACAGGCTCCCGTCTTGATGCTGAGCAGGGTGCTGATTTGAACCGTATTGGGTACTTGGAAAACTCTGTGGATCGCCTGCGCGCTGAACACTAAGTCCATGAAAGGTTGATCAAAAAGCGCTGTTACCTCGGCCAGAGTCCAATCATTGCGTAAGTCCACGGCCTCTCCTTTAGGCGGAGTATTCGAGCACCCGCGTCGCTAGTCAACCATCATTATAAATTTTAGTTTACCGAACGACCGCGGCCGAGGCGCTAGAATCGCGCGCCCATGATTTTTTGCGATTCCAACGAGTCGATGCTATTCGAGCGCCCGGACGGGGGGTGGCTTCGCTACGCAACCGCTGGCGAGGGCGATCCCGTCGTGTTCATTCACGGCTTCGGCTTGGACTCGAGCATGTGGGATGCGCAGTGGCCGGCGTTCGCGCGGCGCCATCGCGTCATTCGCTATGACATGCGCGGCTACGGGAACTCGAGTCTGCCGGAGAAAACCTATTCCCACGTGGACGATCTGCTGGCATTGATGGATTTCCTGGGTGCTCATCCTGCGCATCTGGTCGGACTTTCCCTGGGCGGTCGAGTGGCGCTGCGCGTTGCCGCCGCGCACCCGCAGGCGGTGCGGTCCCTGACCTTGGCCGACTCGGCGCTGGACGGGCACATCTGGACGGCCGACTGGTCGCGCCGTTGGCGCAGCATGGCCGACGCGGCGAAAAACGGCGATCTTAAGGGCGCCAAGGAGCTATGGCGGAAACACATTTTGTTCGCGCCGGCCAATGAACGTGCGCAAGTCGCTGACGCGTTGCGAGCGATGATCGATCGCTATTCGGGTTGGCACCTGGTTCACCCGGACCCGGGCACCGCGCCGCGGATGCCGGTCGCGGAAACCTTGGCGAGCATTTCAATTCCGAGCTTGGTGTTGGTCGGCGAACTCGATCTACCCGACTTTCAGAGCATCGCACGGCGCTTGGGACAGGAGCTGCCTGAGGCCGAATTGCAAACGCTCGCCGCAGCAGGACACATGAGCAACATGGAAGCCCCGGGGCGGTTCAACGAACTCGTGCTGGAATTTCTGCGGCGCTGCTCCGGCCGCGCGCCCTTGGGCGCCTCGCCGCCGGCGCGCCTCATCGATTGAATTGATACTCGAGCGCGAGTCCGATGAATACCGACATGCCGAAATAATTGTTGTTGAGGAAGGCGCGGAAGCATCCGTCCCGATCGCGCGCGCGAATCAGCCAAAGCTGGTACATGAAAAACAGCGCGCCCGCTGCCAGCCCGGCGTGGTACCAACCGTCCGCGCGGATCGTCTTGCCCACGAGGTAGAGCGTCACCAACGTCATGACCTGCAGCACGAATATGATGTGCCGATCCGAGTCGCCGAACAGAATGGCGGTCGAACGCACGCCGATCCTGATGTCGTCGTTGCGGTCGACCATGGCATACATGGTGTCGTAGACCGTTACCCACAGCACATTGGCAAGCAGCAGGAGCCAGGCGACGCGCGGCACCGATTCGATCTGCGCGGCGAACGCCATCGGGATTCCCGCGCCGAACGCCAATCCCAGGTATAGCTGCGGCACCGATAGAAAGCGTTTCACGAAGGGGTAGGTGACCGCGATGAACGCGCCCGCCACGGCCCACAGCAAGGTCAGGCGGTTCAGCTGCAACGCCAGCAGCAGCGCGGCGAGCGACAGCAGCGCGAACAACACCAAGCTTCGAGCGTCGTGAGGCGCCCGGCGGCGAGCGGCCGATCCTTGGTGCGCGCCACGTGCGGGTCGAAACTGCGGTCGGCATAGTCGTTGATCGCGCAGCCCGCGGAACGCATGAGCACCGTTCCGGTCACAAAGATGATGAAGATCTGCGGCTTCGGCCGGCCGCGGCTGCCGATCCACAGCGCCCACAGCGTCGGCCACAGCAGCAGCCAGATGCCGATGGGGCGGTCGAGGCGCATGAGACGGACATAGTCGTGCACGGTGCCGAGAATTTTCGGCAACTCATCGGTGGTCCAGGGATGAAAGCGAATCCGGTACGCATACCAGCGCAGCCGCGCCATGATCATCTGCGCCAGTTCATCGCCGTTGCGCGGCAGCGGCACTAGGAGCCTGTCGGAGCGCGGCCCATGGCGGGCAGGAACAATTCTTGCGTCAGCAAGGGAGCGGCGCGCAGCGCGACGCGCGCGCGGCGAGCCCATAGTCCCGCCGGCTTGATCTCGGCATCGCGCAAGGCGCGTGCCGTCACAGCCTCTGCGGTCGGCAGCCAGGCGTATTCGTAAGGGCTGCGCTCGACGCCGGACAGGTCCGCCAAGGTTTCCCCCAGCGCCGAATCGCCAAGTTCCGCGAGCCACGGATGCACGCAGAGCGTCGAGTCCGGGATGACGCTTTGGCCGAATACCCAAACGCTGTCGCCGCAGCACATTTCGACATCCCGGAACAGGCCGGCGTGGTCCTCGAGCCGCAGCGCCGCCTTATGCGATGCGCTCAAGAGGCCGGTCCACTGATCCACCAAGCGCAGCGCGAAGCGCCCGCCGCACGCAGCCTTGAGGCGCAGCGTCAGAAGTCCCTTGCCGATGAGCCATGGGCGCAATTGCGGATCCATCGACAACTGCCCCAGGCGCTCCTGCGGTTGCCACTGAATGGATTCGATCGGACGTGCATTGCCGCGACTCATCCGCGAGATTCTACCCCACGCGGCCGTATTGCTCTGCTATAACCCACCCAGCGGCGGATGAGCGGCGCGGCGTGCGCGGCGTGGTCGCGCAGCAAGGTCTCGGCCGCGATCTGTACCCGCGGCAGCAAATCCGCGTCGCGCAACAGATCGGCAACGCGCATTTGCGCAAGCCCCGTTTGCCGGGTTCCCAGGAGTTCGCCAGGTCCGCGCAACTCCAAATCGCGCCGCGCCACTTCGAACCCATCGTTCGTGTCGCGCATCACCCCGAGGCGCTGACGCGCCATCTGCGACAAGGGCGCACGGTACATGAGCAGGCAGGAACTGGCGTGCTGTCCGCGGCCGACCCGCCCGCGCAGCTGATGCAGCTGCGCCAACCCGAGACGCTCGGCGTTTTCGATCACCATGAGGCTGGCGTTCGGCACATCGACGCCGACTTCGATCACAGTGGTAGCCACCAGCAGCTGGATATGTCCGTCCTTGAAGCGGCGCATCGTGCCCTCTTTGGCTTGCGGCGGCATGCGTCCGTGCACCAATCCCACCTTGATCTCCGGCAACGCGGCGGCCAGCGCCGCGGCCGTCTCCTCCGCCGCTTGAAAGGGCATCTCCTCCGATTCATCGATGAGCGGACACACCCAGTAGGCTTGGCGGCCTTCCAGGCAGGCGGTGCGGATCCGCTGCACCACTTCGTCGCGGCGCGTCTCGGCGAGCACCACGGTCTTGACCGGCGTGCGCCCGGGCGGCAGCTCGTCGATCACGGAGATATCCAGATCGGCGTAGGCGGTCATGGCCAGCGTGCGCGGGATCGGCGTGGCGGTCATGATCAGCTGGTGCGGCTGATGCCCATCGGCCGCGCCTTTTTCGCGCAGGCTCAAGCGTTGATGCACGCCGAAACGGTGCTGCTCATCGACCACCACCAAGGCCAGCGAGGCAAACGCGACGCTCTCCTGAAACAACGCATGCGTGCCGATGACGATGCCGGCGTGGCCGAGACGAATGCCTTCGAGCACCGTGCTGCGCGCCTTGCCGGTCAGGCGTCCGCTCAAGCTGGCGACGGGAACGCCGAGCGGCTCGAACCAGCGGCGGAAATTTTGCGCGTGCTGATCGGCGAGCAATTCGGTCGGCGCCATCAGCGCGGCCTGGCGCCCCATTTGAACGGCCTGGGTCGCCGCCAAGGCCGCCACCAGGGTTTTGCCGCAGCCCACATCGCCCTGCACCAGGCGCAACATGGGTTTTGGCCGCCGCAAATCCGCTTCGATTTCGAGCAGCACGCGCTGTTGCGCGGCGGTCATGGAGTAGGGCAAGGCGGCGAGAAAGCTGGATTTAAGGGTGCCCGACGCTTGCAGCGCCCAGCCCGGATCGCTTTGTATGCGCCGGCGCAACAGTTTGAGCGACAGCTGGTGCGCCAGCAGTTCCTCGAATGCCAGGCGGCGCTGCGCCGGATGCCGATAGGTCATCAGCAAGTCCACGGGCGCATCGGTGGGCGGGCGGTGCACGTACAGCAATGCGTCGCGCAGCGTGGGCAGGCGCGCGTCGGCGAGCAAGCTCGGCGGCAACCAATCCTTGGGGTCCTCCGCGCCGGTCTGGTCCAGCGCCAATTTGACCAGCAGACGCAGCCGTCCCTGGGTCACTCCCTCGGTCATCGGATAGATCGGCGTGAGATGTTCCTCGGGCGGCTGCGGAGCGTTCGGATCCACGCGGCGGTATTCCGGATGCACGAACTCCAGGCCCTTGGGTCCGCGGCGCGCCTCGCCGAAGCAGCGCACGCGCGCGCCGCGCATCAGGCCCTGCGTTTGCTGCGCCGTGAAATAGAAAAATCTCAAAGTGAGGAAACCCGAACCGTCCGCGATCCTGCAGAGCATCTGACGGCGTCCGCGAAATGCGACCTCGGTCAGCAGCACCTCGCCTTCCACCGATGCGCGCTGGCCCGGACGAAGCTCGCCCAAGGGCACGATGCGCGTCCGGTCTTCATAGCGCAACGGCAATAAAAACAGCAGATCCTGGGTCGTTTCCACGCCCAGCGTGCGCAGGCGCGCGGCGAGCGATTCGCCGACGCCGCGCAATACCGTGACCGGCTTCAAGTCGATCACAGGGCGACGATGCACTCCACTTCGAACTGCGCGCCGCGCGGCAGCGCAGCGACCCCGACCGCGGCCCGCGCCGGATACGGCTCGCGGAAATATTCGGCCATGATTTTATTGACCAGAGCGAAGTGCGACAGGTCGGTCATGAAGATGTTCGCCTTCACCACGTTGTCGAGCGTAGCGCCGCTTGCGATGACGATGGCCTTCAAGTTGTCGAAGGCCCGGCGCACGTGAGCCTCCATGTCGCCCGTCACCAATTCCTTGGTGGCGGGATCCATGGGAATTTGGCCCGAAACCCAGATGGTATTGCCCACCCGGGCCGCCTGCGAGTAAGTGCCGATGGCGGCCGGTGCATTGGGGGTCGAAATGATTTGTTTGCTCATAGCCTTGGATAGTAATGATTGAGGAGAGATCGGGGGAGCGAAAATCTACGCCAAAGTGCGGGATACGCGCTGCACATCCGGCATGCGCCTGACGGTGCGGATCACGCGCGCGAGGTGTTTGCGGTCGCGCACCTGCACTTGAAATTTCAATGACGAACTGTTCACGTCGCGCTCTTCCAACGACACTTGATCGATGTTGGTTTCCGTGCCCGCGATGCTCGAGGCCACCGCCGCCAGCACTCCCACCCGGTTATTGATTTCCAACTGTATCTCGGAGCTAAACAGGCGCCCGCGGGTCGGTTCCCATGCCACCGACAGCCATTTGTCCGGCTGTTTGCGGTACTCAGCCAGATTACCGCAGTTCTGACGATGAATCATTACGCCGCGGCCCGCGCTCAGGTAAGCCATGATGGGATCGTTGGGGATCGGAAAGCAGCAGCGCGCATAAGTCACCAACAGACCCTCGGTGCCGGCGATCATCAGAGGACCGCCCGCGTGGGCGTGCCCGTGGTCGCCCTCGCCATTCGCAGGCTGCAAGCGGCGCGCGACCAGCGGCGCGAGGCGCTCGCCCAGGCCTATTTTTTCATACAGCTCGTCGGCATCGCGCAAATTGAACTCTTTGACCACCGCCTCGATTTGCGCCGCGGGAACCTTTTTCAAATTGAGCGAGAATTCCTCGAGCGCGAGGCCCAGCAGGCGGCGCCCCAATTCCAGCGCATCGCCCTTTTTCAGGTTCTTCAAGTATTGGCGGATGGCGGCCCGAGCCTTCGCCGTCACCAGGAAACTGGACCAGGATGGATTGGGCTTGGCGCCCTTCGCCGTGATGATCTCCACGGTCTGCCCGTTGCGCAATGGCGTGCGCAGCGGCACCAGGCGCCGGTCCACTTTCGCGGCCACGCAGCGATTGCCGACATCGGTGTGGATGGCGTAGGCGAAGTCCACGGTGGTGGCGCCGGTCGGCAGGCGCAGAATCTTACCCTTGGGGGTGAAGACATAGACCTTGTCCGGAAACAGGTCGACTTTGACGCTCTCGAGAAACTCTTCCGAGCTGCCGCCCTCCTGGATTTGCACCAGGCTCGCAAGCCACTCGCGCGCCCGATCGTGTTCCACCCCGCCGAAAGTGTCGCCGCCTGACTTGTACTTCCAATGTGCGGCGATGCCCGACTCCGCCACGCGGTGCATCTGCTCGGAACGGATCTGCACCTCGATCGGCACGCCATTCGGACCGAACAACGTGGTGTGCAGCGATTGATAGCCGTTGACGCGCGGAATGGCGATGTAATCCTTGAAGCGCCCCGGCATCGGCTTGTACACGCTGTGCACCAATCCCAGCACGCGATAGCAGACATCCGCGCTTTCGACGATGATGCGAAAGCCGTAAACATCGACCATCTCGTTGAGCGAGATCTTCTTGTTCTGCATCTTCTTGTAGATGCTGTACAAGTGCTTCTCGCGGCCTTCCACGGCGCCTTCGATCGCGGCCTTCTTCAAGGCGCCTTTGAAAGTTTCGGCGATCTTTGCGATGAACTCCTTCTGGTTGCCGCGAGCGCGCTTCAATTCTCGTTCGAGCACCTTGTAGCGGTACGGATAGAGCGCGCGGAACCCCAAATCCTCCAGTTCCAGCTTTACCGCGTAGAGCCCCAGGCGCTCGGCGATCGGCGCGTAGATCTCGAGAGTTTCGCGGGCGCTGCGGCGGCGCTTGACCGGCGGCATGACGCCGAGGGTGCGCATGTTGTGCATGCGGTCGGCGAGCTTGACCATGATGACGCGGATGTCGCGCACCATCGCCAGCAGCATTTTGCGAAAGCTCTCGGCCTGCGCTTCCTGTCGGTTTTTGAACTGGATCTGGTCCAGTTTGCTGACGCCGTCGACCAGCTCCGCCACCACCTGCCCGAATATGGAGGCGATCTCGGCCTTGGCCGTCGGAGTATCTTCGATGACATCGTGCAGGATGGCCGCGACCAGGGTATCGGCATCGAGGCGCAGGTCCGCGAGGATGTCGGCAACCGCGACCGGATGCGTGATGTACGGTTCACCCGATACCCGCTTCTGCCCCTGGTGCTTCTCGGCGCCGAAATCGTAGGCTTCGCGTACCCGCTCGACCTGAGCGGGGGACAGGTAGGCTTCGAGTTTATCTAAGAGCTGGCTGATCCCGGTGGAGCGTCTTCCACCAGGCAGGAAACCAAGTATGGAAGACGCATAGTCCATCGCCGCTCTTGTGAGTTCGCCGTCTGTTTAGTCCCCAAGCCCGAGCTGCGGCGCACGGAAATCCGTCGGCATGTCGAGCTCGCTGGCCGGCGGCTGTGCCGGCTCTTCGGGCTCTTCCAACATTTCCAACGTGATGTTTCCGGCAGCGATCTCGCGAAGCGCTACCACGGTCGGCTTGTCGTTTTCCCATTCCACGGTGGCTTCCGCGCCGTTCGCCAGGCGTCGGGCACGCTTCGCGGCCAGCAACACCAGGTTGAATAGGTTGGGTTCATTCTGAAGGCAGTCTTCGACTGTGATACGCGCCATGCTTGAGGTTCTTCCAATGGAGGGATTGAAATCATAGCAGAAATGGCGGCCTCCTCGCCACCGCGAAGACGCCGCCGCAGGCCAAAAAGGCCGTTATTTGCGCGCTAATTCCGCGGCTTTGCTCAAGAATCAACCAGCCTCGCCGCCAGCTGCACCACTTCGGGCCGCGCCGCCCGCAAGCGGCCGCCGCGGTTTTCGACAATGGCCCGCAGATCCTCGATGGCTTGTTCGAACTGATCGTTGATGACGACGTAGTCAAATTCGCGCCAATGGCCCAAATCCTCGGCCGCATCGCGCAGGCGCCTCTCAATGACGGCGTCGGAGTCGGTACTGCGCGCCTTGAGGCGCTGCTCCAATGCCGCGCGCGACGGCGGGAGAATGAAGATGCTCGCGGCTTCCTTGATTCTGCTGCGCACCTGGCGGGCGCCCTGCCAGTCGATCTCCAGCAACAGCTGCTCGCCGTTGGACAGCGCCTCCTGGACGGCGTGCAGGCCGGTGCCGTAGCAGTGATCGAAGACCTGCGCATGCTCCAGAAACTCATCGTTCGCGATCATTTCCTGAAAGCGTTCCTGGCTGACGAAGTGATAGTCGCGGCCGGGAATCTCGTTGGCTCGCGGGCGGCGCGTGGTGTAGGAGACCGAAAACTGGATGCGCGGCTCCCGCTGCATCAAGGCCTTTACCAAACTGGTCTTGCCGGCGCCGGATGGCGCGGCGACTACGTAAAGGCGTCCTGGTGGCATCGATCGCTACGGGAGTTGGACACGGTTTGTCCAGCGCGGAATTTAGCATATGCGTAGCGGGGAGATGGCCGAATGCAACGGAGGGTAAAAGCCCGGGCGCCCGTATCCTCGAAACGGCCAACGCGCTCTGCGGTAAGCTGCTGATCGCGCCGCACGCCTCGAGCGGCGCTGCAAGCAGGAGCTCCCTAGAATGAAAATCGGCAATGGCAAAACCGCTCAAATTGCCGGCGCGCCCGACCCCGGCCGCCGCAAGTTCACCCGCGGCTGCGGCGGACTCGCCGCGGCGCTGTTATTGGAGGCAGCATCCGCTCCAAGGGCACCGGCGGCAACCGGCGTTGACCAAAACGCTCCCTCCCGGCTGAATGCTTTCCTGGAGGAATTCGCCGCAAGCGGAACGGAAGATACGTCGCTCGATCTCAGTGCCGGCGCGTTTCGGCGCAAGCTCAAGACGACGTCCGCGAAATTGCAGCGCTTGCGCGCCATCGACCGCAATGCGCTCAAGGGCGACGATCTTTTGAACTACCGGTTCGCCGAAAGTCTGCTCGTGGGCCAGGTGTTGGCGCAGGAGAGGAGGCTCTGGAGCATGGATCCGCGCGTCTACCTGCCATTCTCCGACCTGTCGCAGCTCACCGAGAATCCCGACGCCACCGACGCGGATTCCGCCAAAGCGCTCATCCTCCTCAAGGCGCTGCCCGCGCAGCTCGCCGATGGCCAGCGCAATCTTGCGGTCAATGTGCCGCGCTTTCGCGAGCTCGCACTCTTTATGGCGCAAGGCGCCGGCGGCGTCCTGCAAGCTGTTCCGGCATTCGCCGCGCAGCATCCCGCCCGCAAGTCCGCCCTGATCGCCGCCGGCGTGCGCGCCCAGGGGGCGCTCGATGAATTCCGGATTTTCCTCACAGATCGTCTGGTGCTCAAGCCTCGCGGGGACTATGCGATGGGCAAGCCTGCCTACGACCGCATGCTGAAGGAGCAATATCTGCTCGCTCAGGATTCCGATTCTCTGTACGCCTACGGACGCCGGCAATTCGAGGCGACGGAACGCGAACTCGAACAAGTCGCGCAGCGGATCGATCCGGCCAAGACCTGGAAGGAACTCGCGGCCGAAATCAAGAACTCGGGTCCCGAACCCGGCCGGATGATCGAGGCCCACCAAGAGTGGGTCGACAAGGCGAAGGCGCACGTACTCGAGAAGAAACTGATACCCATCCCGTGGAATGAGCGCGTCGAGGTCGTCGCTCGCCCGCAGTTTCAGCGCAAGAACAGCTACTACGGCGAGTTCGACGGCGCCAAGGCCCCGAACGCGGACGGCGTCTGGGTGGGGCATTGGCGCATCAATCCCTATGAGGCGCAATGGGATGAGGAGACCAAGCGTCAGTACCTCACCGAGCATGACTGGGGCGTCATCATCGATACTGCACCGCACGAGACCTACGCCGGCCATCACGTGCAGGAGCTTTACCAGGCGCACAACCCCTACAAACTGCGCCAGAAGTTCGGTATCGCCATCTTCTCCGAGGGGTGGGGTCTCTATAACGAGACCCTGATGTACGAGACGGGTTTTTTTCCCTCCGAGCGAATCCACTTGCGCCAGTTACAGCTGAGGCTGTGGCGCATTGCGCGGGTGATCTGGGACGTCGGCCTCAACACCGGCAAGCTGAGCTACGATCAGTGCGTGTCGCTGCTCACCGATGGCGTCGGATTCCTGCGCTGGGCCGCGGAGCTGGAGGTCGACGGCTCGGCCACGGAGCCGGGCTATCGGATCGGCTACTTCATGGGCGCGTCCGAGATCATGCGCATGCGCGAGGAGGTCAAGGCGCTGCGCGGCGCCCAATTCACGCTCTCCGACTTCCACGAGCGCCTGCTGAAGGTTGGCAACATGCCGCCGGCGCTGATGCGCGAAGGACTGATGCAGAGCTATAAGGCCTGAGGAAGGGTCGCAACGCATGATTGTCATCACCGCACCGACGAGCAATATCGGCAGCCAGGTGCTCAAGAACATCGTAGATAAGGGTCTACCGGTGCGAGTGATCGCGCGCGATCACGCGCGCCTTCCCACGGCGATTCGCGATCACGTCGAGACGGTGCAAGGCTCGCACGGTGACATCGACGTCCTGAACCGAGCATTCGTCTCGGCTGAGACCGTGTTCTGGCTGGTGCCGCCGGATCCCAACGCCAAAAGCGTGGACGCCGCCTATGTCGATTTCAGCCGGCCCGCATGCGAAGCCATCAAGAACCGGCGGGTACCACGGCTGGTTGCGGTTTCGGCCCTCGGGCGGGGTATCCCGCCGGCGGATAACGCCGGCCCGGTTACCGCATCACTCAAGATGTGCGACCTGATCGCAAATACGGGCGTGAGTCTCCGCGCCCTTACGATGCCATCGTTCATGGATAACATCCTGCGCCAAATCGAGCCGGTCGACATGGCCGCAGCCAAGAACGCGGGCCTGGACAACGCCGAGCCGCGCACCGCGTTGACAACCACTCCCACGACATTCCGCCGATGGTGCGAGCAAGTCTTCAAGCCGGCCGTGCTTCGATGGAGGGCCGCGGGTCGGACAAGAAGGGCGGGCGAGCTACCGCGCCGCGCGTGAGGGGGTATAGAACATGGCAAAGCTTGTATTCGGCTTGCAGCAGTCCTTGGACGGCTACGTCGACCACCTGAAAATGGGGCCCCCTGGCCCCGCGCTCTCCCGTCACTTCGCGGAGCACGTGCGCGACCTGGCTGGCTGTGTGTATGGTCGCCGCACGTACCAGATCATGGGTTATTGGGACGAAGACCAGCCCGATTGGGACGCGGAAGATCTCCGCTTCGCGGCGGCGTGGCGAAGCCTGCCAAAGTGGGTCGTGTCGCGCTCGTTGAAGGCAGTCGGCCCCAACGCCACGCTGGTCCAGAATGACGTCGGGACCGTGCTGAGCGAGCTCAAGGATCGGCTGGTCGGGGAGATTGACGTCGCCGGACCCCGCCCGCCGCTGCGCCTCGTGGCCAGCGATCTCCTTGGCGAGGACGTGATTAGATTGACGTACGTTCCCGCTTAACGGGCTGCGTTTCTCGCATGGCGGGAATCAAGGGTCCTTCCGGTTCTCTACTTTCAGAGACGATGAAGTTGCAGCCGCAATCGACTGGGGCGAGCTTGAACTAGGATGCGAGAAGTGGGGGCTATTCATTAGAGCCATGGAAGCAATAGAAGGCGAAAGCAGGGCTCGCTCCCGTATTCAACAGAGCATGTATACCTGGGCGGCGCTCGCGTGCGCTCTGATCGCAGTAACCGGATTCGCGCGTTCATATTATTTGAAATCGCTTTTCGGTAAACCGCCACTACCCGTGTTGCTGCATTTCCATGGCGCCATTATGTCGGCGTGGTGCGTATTGTTCTTTGTCCAAACCTATCTTGTTGCCACACACCGCGTTCGTATACACCGCCGCCTCGGGATTCTTGGAGCCGGACTCGCATTCTTAGTCGTGGTTATGGGCACTTATGCCACCGTCGCGGCGACGGCTCGCGAGGTACGAGAGCATGTCGTTCGTCAGTTCCATTTTCTCTTTGGCTTGAACTTGGTGAATTTACTGCTGTTCGCCATTTTTGTGATTTTGGGCCTGGCGCTCCGCGCGAGACCAGAATTTCACAAGCGAATGATGTTGATGGCGACTTTGACCCTGCTCGCGCCCGCGGTGGCGCGGATAGTGCTTCTATTTACCCGGCAACCCATGGCTCAGTTTGCCGCCTTTGATTTTTGTATTTTGATTTTTGTGGTGACCGATACGGTTTGGCATCGCCGGCTGCATCCCGCCCTCGGTTGGGGTGCTGCTGTGGTCATTGGATCGTTCCATCTGACCGCGCTCGCGTTGGGCGCGGATTGGTGGCTGCCATTTGTTGCACGAGTGTTTGCGTGAATACGCGAGTGCCCAGTCTCGACACCCCGGAGGCATCAAAACATCGCCTGCAATCCGGGGATATAGAATTTTGCCGCACCCTCGGCAATCTGCAACGGATCGTCCTTTGCCTGAAGGTCCGTGAGCACAATGATGCACAACTCTTGCTTCGGGAATACGACGACCGATACTGCTGAACCCCCGGTCATGAAAACCCGCGGATACCTACCGTTGGAGTTGTCGGCAAAAAACCACCCAGAGGTCGGCGCCACCACGCCGGGCAGATCCATGTCCTTGGCAATATCTACGACGGCACCGTTGTGATTTTTTGCCGGCGCCCACAGTTGCCCCAGTTCAGACCGAGTCAACAAGCGGTTGCTGGTAAGCATCGCACCAAACTGCTCCATGTCCGCAATGCTCGAATTCAAGCCCGCCGCGGCTTCGAGATAGTCTGGATAAGTGAACAGGGTGGAGTCTTTGTCGACTCGATCACCTTTCAGTTGGGAATACATTTCAGCCCGTCCTCGAATACTTACGCGAGCGTCTCCCCAGGTTGTGTTCGGCATGGCGGGCTTGAGAATCCGCGTCGCTACAACGTCACGAAACTCCATACCGGTAACGTGTTCGATGATCCTCTTGAGAAGAACGTAGTTAGTCTGGTCGTAGTGGAACTGCTCGCCTGGCGCGGAAAGCACGTCCCGCGCGCCAGCAAATTGCAGCGCCTCCGTCTCCGAGCGAGCCAATTCGGTCGCTGACAGCGGCACATTCGCGCTACCAATGACGTCGGGCAGCCCTGAGGTATGGGTGGCAAGTTCACGGAGCGTGACCCGCCGCCATGGCGGTGGCAAACCGCTCAAATACTTGGAAACCGGATCGTCGAGATTCAGCGATCCGTCGTGCTGGAGTGACATGAGCGTGATGGCGGTAAAAACCTTTGTGACGGACGCAAGCTGGAAAAGCGTGCTACGACGTACCGGCAACTTGCGCTCCACGCTGGCGTATCCGTGCAGAACTTCCCGCACAACCCTGCCATCTTGGATCACTGCAATGGCCGCACCCGGCACGCCCTGGAGATTGAGCTGTGCATGCACATAGGTGTTGACGGGCTCGCCTGCAACAGCGATCGACGCCGTAGAAACGAGCGTACAGAACCACGCTGATATCTGCAGAGCCTTAAAAACCAAGGTCGATCCCTCTCCGCTACAGGCCAATACCGGTCTCATGAATACTGAATATCATGCCTTTTGACGGACTAAGTACGCGCCGCACGATGAGGACCCCCGTTTCGGAACCTGGGTCGTAGGCACAGGCGCCTGGTCCGTTTGGCGCATTGGGGTTCAGGCTCAGCGGCATTGGACGGAACTACCTCCGCAAAATCTTCTCCATTGTTTTGCCTTTCGCCAACTCATCGATCAGCCTGTCGAGATAGCGAATTTCGCGCATGGTTGGTTCCGCGATGTCTTCCACTCGGACACCGCACACCACGCCTTTTATCAAAGTGCGCAAAGGATTTAGGTGAGGCGCTTCCGCAAAGAAGGCTTCGAAGTCCTTGCGCGTTTCGAGACGTTGGCCTTTGGGGCAGGCTACTTGGACTAGACGCTGTTTTGCGATGCGCGCGGCGGATCATCTATTGCTCATTTGCGCGAGCAAATGATCTAGCTTCGCACGGTCGAAATATCTTCCATTCGCCACGACGCCAAAGACCTTGCGAAGGTTTTGGATGTTCTCCAGTGGGTTCGCATCCAGCAGGACCAGGTCAGCGAGCTTGCCTGGCGCGACGGTGCCGAGCTCGTCCTGGATACCAAACCACCGCGCCGGAAGAGCCGTAGCGCTTTCCAGAGCTTCGCGCGGACTCATCCCAATGTCGTCTACAAATAGCTGCAATTCATCCAGCAGGCTTGCTCCCGGATAGAGCAACTGAACCCCCAGATCCGTGCCCGGAAGAACTTCCACACCGGCCTTATGCATAGCGCGCACGAAATCCTTTCCCTTTTGAAGCATAGATTCCCAGCTTTCGGGCCGTGAGTCGTATTTCTTCAGCGCCTCCTCCAGGCGCCAAAAGTTAAGCAATTCAGGAGACAGAAATCGACGTAGAGGATCCGTAGCGCCTTTAGTATCGTTCAGCGCAGCTCGTATCTGCGCTTCGGTCGCCAGCCGGGCGCGCTCCACCACAATTGTCGGGACCAGCACAGTACCGTTTCGCACAAACCTTGCGCCCAGCTCGGCTTGTTGCGCCGGAGTGACGGGCGCTGGAGAGGCGCCAAAGTAGTCTTCGTCATGCTCGATACTGAGTTGCCCTGAGTCAGAAGCCTTGGCGAGGTCTGACCCATCGATGACGTGACCCGCAACGGGCAAACCATCGCGCTTCGCTGCCTGCGCAATCGCATATAGAATTTCGGGTGAATCTGCGTTGCGCACCTTGATGAAATCTGCCCCTTGCGACTTCAGGAGGTCCACCTGGGCTTGCGCTTTTGGTGGGCTTGTCAGCCCTATCCGCCCCTTAATTGCCGCACGCAGCGATTCCGCCAGATCCGCATCCAGCTCCCCTTCCAATTTCCCGATGACTTGCAGAAAGTGCTCGGACTCAAAAACAGCGCCTGGCCCTTTGATCCGTGGCCCAACCAACGTGCCGGCAGCGATCTCTTCTCGCCAGTCCCGAAGGACGGCAAAGGTGGATCCGCAGTCGCGCACGCTGGTTATCCCGTGGGCGAGGAACAGCGGCCCAGAGGCTTCTCCCGCTTGGGCGAGGTGGACATGAAAGTCCCAGAGACCGGGAATCAGAAATTTGCCTCGCGCATCCACCACTCGGGTGAATTTCGGTACTTTTGAAGTTAGGGCGCTTTTCACCGAGCGAATTCTTTCGCCGCAGACTACCACTGTCATGTCTGCTTGCGGTCCCTTGGCGGACGGATCCACGACCGCTACATGAGTGAATGCCGCACAGTCTCGACCCGCGACTTCCCCGTTGTTGGCGCGTGCCATTGGGATAGAAACTACCCACAGCATCACTGCTAGAACAAGTCGCGACACTAGATTTGCTTTCAAGTAGCTCTCCACCGTAAAGCCATAAGATTTTAACTTTCTCTCCGAAGCGTCATTCCGAGATCTCGTTCCAAAAACAAACAAATGCCACTTCCACTCGCATCTTCGTGGACGGACTCCTATTTGCGGCCTTACGGGTTATCCCTCCAGCCTTTTAGGAATACGAACGGAACAGCTGTCCAGTGTGCAGCGCCGTGAGCTGAAACATGAAATCGGCCGGAAAGCGTTTACGGTTGCGGCGAACCTGCTGGGCCTGCGCCTACCAGCGTGCGTTTGGCGCGCGCAGCCTTGCTGGCCTCCGCCAGTTCCATGTAAGTAGTGGCACCCGGGTAGTAGTCCGGTGATCGGTAAAGCTCAATCGCTTTTCGAAATACTTCCCGCGCTTGGTTCACCTATCCTCGATATTGAGTGTCCGAGGCCTTCGAATACCGTCTGATAATCCTGCCTCGCCAGAACATCCACCCAGCCTTTGAGAATGTCAAAGACCGCTTCATTCGCCGAGTTTCGCGGAATCACAGTGCTCATTGCGTCGTCCTTGCGCGGCTCGGAGGGTCTCTTGGCTAGTGTCTAAGCCGATCAGTCGCGAAGGCGGCCATTACGTGCTGCTCGTCGAAATCACGTCTATCGCTTGATAGGTCCCCCCTGGCTGCCGGTCGCGAGCGTCTCCAGTTGGTCCGCGAACGCACCTTTACCCGAATCTATCTGCCGCGCGCGGCATAGAGGGCGGCGAGCTCGGCATCGAGCACCACCCGATGACCGCGTAGCACGAGGATGGCGCCGGCGATCTGTTCGGGGGCGACTGGTTTGCGCATGGGGGGCTTCTTAAGCTCCGGCGTTACGAGTTGGAGCGGCGCGATCGCATGGGCGTGACCTTTCGCTCGCCGCGCTCCGATTTCGAGCGCGGCTCTGCGCTCCGCAAAATAATCGTTCGTGTAGTAGACGCACTGGAGGCCGCGCAGCTTGTGGTTGGGAAGCTACTCGATGTTCTGCACCTGCTCGCGCATCTGCTCGATGAGCACCTTCATATCCACCGCGGCACGGGTGGTTTCGATGTCCTGGGACTTCGAAGAAAGCGTATTGGCTTCGCGGTTGAGTTCCTGCATGAGGAAGTCCAGCCGTCGGCCCGCGGGCTCCAAACCATCAAAGGTCTTGCGAACTTCGGCGACATGTCCGCGCAGGCGGTCGATCTCCTCATCGACATCGAGGCGCTGGGCGAGAATGGCGAGTTCCTGCTCGAGGCGGTCATGATCCACGTCGCTCACGAGCTGCGCGATCCGATCGAGCAGCTTGGCCCGCATGCGGGTGCGGATTTCGGGCAGGCGCTCGGCGACGCGTCCCGAGAATTCCAGCAATCCGGCGCAGCGCTGCTCCAATGCGTCGCGCAATCGTCCCCCCTCGCTGTCGCGGGAGCGGGTGAGGTCCGCCAAGGCTTCCGCGAGCAAACCGTGCGCGGCGGCGACCATCGGGGCGGAGTCGCGACTGCCGTCGCGGATGACCCCGGGCCAGCGCAGTAGATCGAGTACGTCGATTCGAGCCGACACGCCGGCTTGCGCAGCGGCTTGCTGTGCCCTGGAGGTCAAGCTGCCGAGCAATTCGCCATCGACTTCGAGGGCGGCCGAGACGACCGCGGGCCGAAAGTGCAGCGAACACTCGACTTTGCCGCGGCGAACGGCGGCGGCGACCGCGGCCCGAAAATCGGCTTCGGCGGCGCGGAACTCCTCGGGCAGGCGGCACCCCAGCTCGAGAAAGCGGTGATTCACGGTCTTCAATTCCCAGGCCAGAAGTCCCCAGGGGAACTGCCGCTCGCGTCGGGCAAAGCCGGTCATGCTACGAATCATGGGGGTCGCCGCTAAAATCGGCGATACTACATGATTCGCAAGCCAGACGAGGAGCGGGCATTGCAGATCGAAACCGCGGACGTGAGCCTCATCGGGCACCGCGAGGAAAATCAAGACCGGGTCGCGATTGCGGCCGCGGAACAGGCCGTGCTCCTGGTCGTTATCGACGGCATGGGCGGTCATGCGGATGGCGCGCGGGCGGCTGAAACCGCGCTTGCCACCATGCTCGAGGCCTTCTGGCAGACTCCCCATCCCATCTTTGATCCCATGACCTTCCTGCATTTGGCGTTGGGCAGGGCGCACGAGGAAGTCGTAAAGCTCGGTTCCGCGTTGAGCGCCGAAGCGCGTCCGCGCGCGACCTGCGCGGTGTGTCTCGTGCAAGATTCCGCCGCCTACTGGGCGCACGTCGGCGACAGCCGCGTGTACCAACTGCGCCAGGCGCAGGTGCTCGAGCGCACACGCGATCATAGTCACGTCGAGGTGCTGCTGCGCGAGGGGTTGATCACCGAGGCCGAAGTGCACGGCCACCCGATGCGCAACTACGTCGAGTGCTGTCTCGGCGGCGATGCGGCGTTGCCCGAAATGACCATCTCCTCGCGGCACAAATTGAAGGCCGGCGATGTGCTGCTGCTCTGCACCGACGGCCTGTGGGCCAATTTGAAGGATCAGGAATTGGGTCGCTTCGCGCAGAACAACGGCAAGCCGTTGCGCGATTCGCTCAACGATCTTGGGGCGCAGGCGGTGCAGGCGTCCGCGCCTTACAGCGACAACACCAGCGCCGCCGCGCTGCGCTGGAAAGCGGCGTGAGCGTCCGGCCGAGCGGGCGCGCCGCCGATCAATTGCGTGAATTGAAGTTCGAACGCGGCTACACCCAACATGCGGAAGGCTCCGTGCTGGTGAGTTTCGGCGCGACCCGCGTGTTGTGTACCGCCAGTATCGAAGACAGCGTGCCCGGATTCCTGCGCGGGGCTGCGCAGGGCTGGGTTACCGCTGAATACGGCATGCTGCCGCGGGCCACGCATACACGTTCCGCTCGCGAGGCTGCACGCGGCAAGCAAAGCGGCCGCACGCAGGAAATTCAGCGTCTGATCGGCCGGGCGCTGCGCGCCGTGGTCGACCTGAAGGGCCTCGGGGAACGCACGGTGACCATCGACTGCGATGTGTTGCAGGCCGACGGCGGCACGCGCACGGCGGCGATCACGGGCGGTTTCGTGGCGTTGGCCGATGCCATCGATACCCTGCTCAAGCGGCGCGCCCTCGCCGCGAATCCCTTGCACGGCCAGGTCGCCGCGGTGTCGGTGGGCATTTACCGCGGAACGCCCGTGCTGGATTTGGACTATGCCGAGGACTCGAACGCTGAAACCGACATGAATGTGGTGATGAACAGCGGCGGCGGGTTCGTCGAGGTTCAGGGAACCGCGGAAGGCCACGCGTTTCGCCGCCACGAACTCGACCAATTGTTGGACTTGGCAACGCACGGCATCGGGCAATTGCATGCCGCACAGCTCAGTGCCCGCGCCGCCTAATGCCCGCGATCGCGCCGCAATGCTCGGACAGACCGCTGCCAGGCGGTTGGTGATCGCCACCGGCAATAGCGGCAAGCTGCGCGAATTCCGCTCCCTGCTCGGCGGAATGACGTTCGAATTGACCAGCTCGGCGGAGCTCGGGCTGCCCCTTCCCGCAGAAACGGGCGCAACCTTTCTGGCCAATGCGCTGCTCAAGGCGCGTCACGCCGCGGCTTCGAGCGGCTGCGCGGCGATTGCCGACGATTCGGGTCTCGAAGTGGATGCCTTGAGCGGCGCGCCAGGCATTTATTCGGCGCGCTACGCGGGCCCGGCTGCCGACGATGCGGCGAATAACGCCAAACTGATGCGTGCGCTGGCCGGTTTGCCGCACGAGCAACGCAGCGCGCGCTATCGCTGCGCGCTGGTGTTCGTCGAGTCTGCGGCGGATTCTGCGCCTCTGATCGCCGAGGCGGACTGGCACGGCTTTATTCTGGATGCGCCGCGCGGCGGAGGCGGTTTTGGCTACGATCCCTACTTTTGGTTACCCGGCCTCGAGAAGACTGCGGCTGAACTGTCGGCGGAGGAGAAGAATCGCTTGAGCCATCGCGGCAAGGCGCTGCGTCTGTTGCGCGATCAGCTGGGGGCGCGGCCGTGATCGATGCCCCAGCGGCGCAGGACACCGCGCCGGCGGAGGCCCCGCCGGCGCTGCATGTACCCCTGACTCTGTATGTGCACATGCCCTGGTGCGTGCGCAAATGCCCGTACTGCGATTTCAATTCGCATCAGCTGAAATCGGGCCAGCCCGATGCCGCGTATATCGACACGCTGATCCGGGATTTCGAGCTCGAGCTGCCGCGCGTGCGCGGACGGCGAATCGACAGCGTATTTTTCGGGGGCGGCACGCCGAGCCTGTTCGAGCCAGCCGAATTCGCGCGCTTGCTCGCGGCGCTCGAGGATCGGATCGAGTTCGCGGACGATGCGGAAATCACCCTGGAGGCGAACCCGGGCACGATCGAGCGAGGCAAGTTCCAAGGCTATGCCGATGCGGGAATCAATCGCGTGTCCCTGGGCGCACAGAGCTTCGACGCGCACGCACTCAAGGTGTTGGGACGCATTCATTCTGCGGACGACACGCATCGAGCGGTCGAGGAACTGCGCGCCGCGAAACTGGCCAATTTCAATCTCGACCTGATGTATGCGCTGCCGCAGCAAACCCTGGAACAGGCACTTCACGATGTGAAGATCGCCTGTTCGCTCAAGCCCTCGCATATTTCCTACTACCAGCTCACCCTCGAGCCGGGCACGGTATTTCATTCGCGGCCCCCGCCTTTGCCCGACGAGGATGCAGCTTGGCAAATCCAACTCGCGGGCCAGGAAATACTGGCTGACCGCGGCTACGCTCAATATGAAGTATCGGCGTACGCCAAGGACGGGGCGCAATGCCGGCACAACTTGAATTACTGGCTGTTCGGCGATTATGTGGGGATCGGAGCCGGCGCTCATGGCAAGCTGAGCGAGTGGCTGCCGCAGAAAATCTTGCGCACGCTCAAGCCGAAGCAACCGCGCGAGTATCAGACTGGGATTGGGCGAGCGAGCGGATCCGCCGGGGCTGGCGGCCACATCGCCGCCGCGGACTTGCCGTTTGAATTCATGCTGAACGCGCTGCGCCTAAACGACGGATTTAGCAGCGATTGCTACCTGCAACGCACCGGACTTGCGCTGCAAAACCTCGATGCGAAACTCGCCCGGGCAAAGGATCGCGGGCTGCTTGAAGCGACGGCCTCCGGCTGGCGGCCGACCGCGCTAGGAAGGCGCTTCCTCAATGATCTCCAGGCCAGTTTCCTCGCTTAGGCTTATACACACCGGCCTTCGGGCCCCGAACAAAGTGAGACCTACAGCACATTGCATCTGCAGTAGGTCAGATGCATCTCGTAACACACTGATTATAAAAGAGAAAGTGGCCTGTCTATTTTTTGATCAAATCAACAATTACGCGATTTTTCCCCGCGCGAGTTACCTACGCAAGCCGCCGTCCACAGACTTATCCACAGTTATTGTGGACAAATATGTGCAATGAAATGACTCTTGTGGAGAGATGCGGGTGCGCATATGATGCGCGGCCCTGTTTTTGGCATTGAAACTTAAAGATCTCGCCAACACATCAGGTTCAAGGCGTGGCGTCGGCTTTTTTAATAAAGCGCTTCGATTCTGCCGCAACAGCTAAACGAGGTTTCCATGAAAGCCGGCATCCATCCCGATTACAAACAGATCACGGTCACTTGCACCTGCGGCAATACGTTCGCAACGCGTTCGACCATCGGTCAAGATCTGCAGGTCGAAGTGTGTTCCAACTGCCATCCTTTCTACACCGGCAAGCAGAAAATTGTGGATACCGGCGGCCGTGTCGATAAGTTCCGCAAGAAGTACGCGAGCGCGCCAGCGAAGCCTGCGACGCCGGCAAAAGCAGCGACACCCGCAAAAACCTGACAAACAGTTCATGTCGCGCGCGGCGAACGCCGCTTGTGAAGAGGCGTCGCAGGGAAGCCGCCGGAGAACTCGCGACACTTCTCGCTTCGGCGACCTATGCGCTTGATTCCGTTGTACGGCCGTGCAAGGCTGAGGCCTGAAACAATCGAAACATAGCCGTCGGATACAGCGAATGAGCACGAAATACGAACTCAAGAATCTCTCGACCGGAAAGACGAGCCAGCTGAATGCGATTTCCGGGACGATCGGGCCCAATGTGCTCGACATCTCGCATCTGACCAAGGATCAGGGCGTCTTCACCTTCGACCCTGGATTCATGGCCACGGCCAGCACTGAAAGCAAAATCACCTACATCGACGGCGACGCCGGCGTCCTCCTCTACCGCGGCTATCCGGTCGAGCAGCTGGCGGAGCGATCGAGTTTTCTCGAAGTGGCCACGCTCCTCATCACCGGGACGCTGCCCACCAAACCGGAACTCGACGCATTCACCGATTCGATCATGCGGCACACCATGGTGAACGAACAATTGCTCGGATTTTTCCGGGGTTTCCATCACGACGCGCATCCGATGGCGATGGTATCCGCGGTGGTGGCATCGATGGCCGCCTTCTATCACGACACCACCCACATCGGCGATCCGCGGCATCGAGAAATCTTCGCGCACCGGATCATCGCGAAGCTGCCGACGATCGCCGCCGCGGCGTACAAGCACACACTCGGCCAGCCGTTCATCTATCCGCGCAACGATCTGCAATACACCTCGAATATGCTCAACATGTTCTTCGCGGTTCCCTGCGAGCCGTACGCGATCGATCCGGTCGCCGCCGAAGCGCTCGATCTTTTGTTCATATTGCACGCGGACCACGAACAGAACGCCAGCACCTCGACGGTGCGGCTCGCCGGCAGCACCGGCTGCAATCCCTACGCGGCCATTTCCGCCGGCGTATCCGCCCTGTGGGGGCCGGCGCACGGCGGCGCGAATGAAGCCGTTCTCGACATGCTGGATGGCATCGGGTCGGTGGCGAACATCGACAAGTTCTTGAGCAGGGTCAAGGACAAAAACGACAGCGTGCGCCTCATGGGCTTTGGTCATCGCGTTTACAAGAACTTCGATCCGCGCGCCAAGATCATCCGCGAAATGTGCTACCGGGTATTGGAGAAAACGGGCAAGAGCAATAATCCGCTCTTCGACCTGTCGCTCAAACTGGAAGAGATCGCGCTGAAGGACGACTATTTCGTGTCGCGCAAGCTCTATCCCAATGTCGATTTCTACTCCGGCATCATTTACAGCGCCTTGGGCATTCCCCGCTCCATGTTCACGGTCATGTTCGCCATCGCGCGAACCGCAGGTTGGGTGGCGCATTGGTGCGAAATGGTCTCGGATCCGCATATGAGAATCGGCCGTCCCCGCCAGCTCTACACCGGACCTACGCAGCGAGATTATCAGCCGATCGACAAGCGCTAATCGTGCCGGGCTCAAGATTGGTCATCAAATGCGCGCCGCTTCTCGTGCTGATCGGCGGCATTGCCTTCGGCCAGGACACGGCCCCCGCCCCCCCGCCAACCGAGCCGCCACCGCAGCCGGCGTCTGCAGCGGGGAATACCCGCCCCCCGATCGCCCTGGCGCCCGAGAGAAACCTTTGCACGACGCGAGCGGATCCGGTCGCGGTCGGCAGCGTCCAATGGAACGGCTGGGGCCGCGATGCTCTCAATACGCGCTATCAACCGGAGCCGGCCATACGCGCCATGGATGTGCCGAAGCTCGCCCTGAAGTGGGCCTTCGGATTTCAGGGCGGCAACGATTTCGGCCAGCCCACCCTGGTGGACGGCCGGCTGTTCGTGACGAGCTCGGCCGGACGTATCTACGCCTTGGACGCCAAGAGCGGCTGCACCTACTGGACCTATGACGCAGCCGCGGGCAGCCGTACGGCGATTTCGATCGGCGAACTCGGCCAATCGAAGCGCGCCGCGATACCGCGAAAATTGAAACGCACCCTCGCGCACCTGGATGTCATCAAGGCGCCGAGCGCGGCATTTTTCGGCGACGACACCGGCGCCGTGTATGCGCTCGACGCGCAAAAGGGAACGCTGCTGTGGAAGACGCAAGTCGACACGCATCCCATGGCGCGCATCGTCGGGGCGCCCACCTTGGACAACGACCGGTTGTATGTCGCCGTGGGCTCCAGTGAAGAGGGCAACTCCGCAAATCCGAATTACGGCTGCTGCACCTTTCGCGGCAGCGTCGCCGCGCTCGACATCGCGAGCGGCCGTGTTCTGTGGAAGAGCTATACCGTGCTCGAGGAGCCGCAGCCGACGCATCTGAACGGCGCCGGTGTGCAGCAATTCGGACCTGCGGGCGCCGCCATCGTTTCCGCGCCCACCATCGACACCAAGCGCGGCGTGCTTTACGTCGGCACGGGCCGATCCACCACCGGCATAGAACTGTCGCTCACCGATTCGATCGCCGCGTTCGGTTTGAGCGACGGCAAGCTGCGATGGGTCAAGCAGCTTACGGTGATGGGCCAGACGGCCTCGAGCGGCTTTACCAGTTCGCCGGTCATGCGAACCCTGGCGAGCGGCAATGAGGTCATTTTGGCCGGACAGCTCTCGGGCGTGGTCTATGGACTCGATCCGGATCACGGCGGCGAGATCTTGTGGCAAGCCAAGCCCGGGGGCAGCGATGCGAGCCGCGATGGCGGAGTGGCGTGGGGTACAGCGGCCGATCATCGCAGCTGGTTTGTCGCGCTCTCAGCCCCGGCGGCCGAGGCGGGCAACGTGAGCGGGAGTCTCTGGGCACTCGATCCCAAAACCGGCATCGCCCGCTGGCATACGCAATCGCCCACGCCGGCATGTTCCTGGAGCGAAGGGCCGTGCTCGCACGCACAATCGCAAGCCGTCACGGTCATGCCGGGCGGCGTGTTTTCGGGTTCGCTGGATGGACACTTACGCGCCTATTCGACCATCGACGGCAAGATTCTTTGGGATTTCGACACGGCGAAGGCATTTCAAACGCTCAACGGCGTGCGCGCGAGCGGAGGTCCTTTGGACCACGGCGGCGCGGTGATCGTCAACGGCGGCCTCTACATCATTTCCGGCAATACGCTGCTGGCGTTTTCGGTCGACGGTAAGTAGGACAAATTCCATGGCACGATGCGCGCATAACATTTTCATCAACGCAGGCGTTTTGTTTGCGGCAGCCGCGCTCGTTGCCGCCCATGCCGCCCATGCCAGCCGCCCCCCATGCCGCCGATCAAGCTGAAGTCCCGGTGCTGGAAAACTCGGTGGTCAAGATCTTTTCGACCATGCGCTACCCGGATCCATTCAAGCCCTGGACCAAGCAGGCGCCGAGCGAGGCCACCGCCTCCGGCGTGGTCATCGAGGGCAAGCGCATCCTGACCAATGCGCACGCTGTGCTGTACGCCAGCCAGGTGCAGATCCAGGCGAATGCCGCCGGCGACAAACTCTCGGCTTCCGTGCTCGCCATTGCACCCGGCATCGATCTGGCGGTGTTGCAGCTCGACGACCCGAGTTTCTTCGACACCCATCCGCCGGTGGCGCGCGCCAGTAAGCTGCCGCAGATCAAGGATCCGGTTCTCGCCTACGGCTTTCCGACCGGGGGCTCATCGCTGTCCATCACCAAGGGCATCGTTTCACGCATCGAGTTCGCTTCGTACAACTATCCGGTTTCTGGGCTGCGCATTCAGATCGATGCGGCCATCAATCCCGGCAACAGCGGCGGTCCAGCCATCGCCGGCGATAAAATGATCGGCCTCGCATTCAGCCGGCTGGGGGGCGACAGCCAGAATATCGGCTACATCATTCCGAACGAAGAAGTGGATTTATTCCTCAAGGATATTGCGGGCGGCCACTACGTCGGCAAGGCCAGCATGCATGATGAGCTGCAGACGCTGGAGAATCCGGCGCTGCGCGCGTACCTGAAAATGGACAAGAACGTCGAGGGCATGATCGTGCACCGGCCCGACAAATCCGAGCCGTCGTACCCGCTCAAGGAATGGGACGTGCTGACCCGGATCGGCGACACGCCCATCGACAATCAGGGCATGGTCAAGATCGACAAGGAACTGCGGGTGAATTTCAACTACATGATTCAGAAGGTTGCCAAGGACGGCAAGCTGCCCCTCACGCTGGTGCGCGCCGGCAAAACCTTGAAGATCGAGCTTCCCGTCTCGCCCGACTATCCGACGCTGGTAGCGGACCTGCATGGCGAATATCCCTCGTACTTCGTTTACGGACCGATGGTCTTTTCGCGCGCGACGCGGCAATTTTTGAGCGCGTTCGAAAACAATGCCAACTTGCTGCGCCTCTTGAGCTACGTGAAGAGTCCGCTGGTCACCCGCGCTTTCGATCCACCCAGCGACGATCTGCAAGAGCTGGTGATCATTTCCTCGCCGTTCTTCCCGCACAAGCTGGTGAACGGCTATTCGAACCCCGCCGGTTCGGTGGTGTATTCGATGAACGGCACTCCCGTGAAGAGCCTCAAGCACCTGGTGGCGCTGCTGCGCGACCTCAAGGATCCCTTCGTCAAGCTAGAGTTCGCCAGCAAGGGCGGCGAAGCGCTGGTTTTCTCGCGCGCGGCGCTGGTTGCGGCGACGGATGACATCCTTACCGACAATGGCGTGCGGGCGCAGGGCTCGCCCGACATGCTGGCGGTGTGGCAGGCAAAGTCCGGCACTTAGGCAGCGGCGCAAGCCGGCCTATGCACGTTGAATTTGACCGGTCCGGGTCTCGTCCGGGCGAGCGCGATACCAGGGGGTCAAAATCACTGGGCTTCCTCGATCAGTTCCGACACTTCGCGCGCATCGGCGCGCTTCATGGGCCGCCCGTCGACGGGCGAATAGGGCGATTGCCGGATGCCGTCGATGGGAAACACCGTGGCATCGACGGTGCGGCCATTCGCATCGAATCGCAGCGCAGGATAGTTCACGCTGCGTTCCGCATCCATTTTCACGCGCCGTTCGTAGAACTCGTGCGGCACGCCCATCTCCAGCAGCCGGATCGCGACCGATTCGGATGCATCGGCGAATAAGTGCAGATTGATGTCGCTGTAGTTGGTCGCCGTGCCGGTGAGCACCGAGCCCACCAGGCGAGGTTGAAACTCCGCCAAAATCCGCATGGTGTCGAGCGCGATGCGCCGCTGTTCCTTCAGCGTGTGATCATGGGTGTCGCGCCCAAACAGGCGTTGGTGCGCGCGCAGCGCCGCTTCGATCTCGATGTTTTTCGGCAGCACCGCGACATCGTTGACGCCGAGGCGATCGGCCGCCTTGCGCTTCGCCTGCAGGAAATCCTCAATGCCGTGTTCTTCCATGATTCTCGCGGCCTCTTGCGCGAGAGCGCGGCGTAGATCTTCGGCACGCTGCGAAAACTTCTTTGCCATGCTCGCTAGAATATCGGTTTATCGGGTTCCGGGTTGTTCGGGTTCTGCCCTTCGTACAGTTCGGCCTTTGGCAAATTCCCTTCGATGAATTTTTCCATGATGCCGGTGGGGTCGTCGGAACTCGCGAGCAGTCCGGTCTTCGGTGAGATGCGCACGCTGACGATGCCGTCCGGGATCGGCACGCCATGCCGTGGAGCACCCTCCAGCGCCTGTTTCATGAAATAAGTCCAGGTGGGAACCGAGACGCGCGAGCCTTGCTCCCCTTCGCCCAAGGTGCGGTCCTGGTCGAAGCCGGTCCAGACGGTGGTGACGATGTCGGCGTTGAAGCCATTGAACCAGGCGTCGTGAAAATCGCTGGTGGTGCCTGTCTTGCCGGCTATGTCGTCGCGATTGAGAGTGCGCGCGCGCTGACCCGTGCCGCGCTTGATGACATCGGCCATCATGTCGGCCAGCAGGTACGCCACCTGCGGGCTGATGATCTGCGGGGCCAAATTCTTAGCCGGAATCAAGGTCTTGCCGTCATGCGGAGCCTCGTCGAGCAAGCTGGGATGGGCGGCGGCCGCGCCCCTCGGGGTCGGCCCGTCGCTGGGTCGACCGCATTGCGCACAGGCGATGGCGGGGCTCGCCTGCTGCACGATCTTGCCATTGGCGTCCTCGACCCGATCAATGTAGTAGGAGTTGACCTTGAAGCCCCCATTGGCGAAGGTTGCGTAACCGATGGCCACCTGCAACGGGCTCAATTCCGCCGTTCCCAGGGCGAGGGTCAAGTCGTCCGGCAGTTGCGACTTGTCGAAGCCGAACCGAGTCACGTAGTCGCGGGTGTACTGGCCGCCGATGGCGCGCATCAAGCGTACCGAGACTAAATTTCGGGAGTGAACCAATGCGTCACGCAGGCGCACAGGCCCGTAAAACAAGCCCGTGTCCTCGTGCGGACGCCACGCCTGCTCCTTGCCTTCCTCGTCGATGACGACCGGCGCATCCAATACCACGCTCGCAGGGGTAAATCCCTTGTTGAAGGCGGCCGCATAAATGAAGGGCTTGAATCCCGAGCCGGGCTGGCGCCGGGCTTGGGTCACGCGGTTGAATTTGCTCTGAAAGAAGTCAAAGCCGCCCACCAGCGCGACGACCGCGCCGTCCTTCGGATCGACCGACACCAGCGCGCTCTGGGCTTCGGGAACTTGCACGAACAGCAGTGACTCGGGCGTGCGGCCGACAGTGTAAATGACATCGCCGCGGCTCAAGATCTCCGTGGCTTGCACCGGCGCTCTGTCGACTTTCTCGTCGGGTAATTCCCGCCGGGCCCAGACCAGCTTCTCCCAGGGCAGCGTGACGACCCCCAGATCCTTGACGTAGATTTTGGCGCTCTTGGCTTCGACTTGTTGGACGATGGCGGGCTTCAGGCCGCCGATAATGGGAAACTCTTCAAGCTGGGCGTCGAATTGGGCCGGCGTGGTTATTTTGGATAGATCGACCTTGGCGCTGGCACCGCGGTAGCCATGGCGCATGTCGTATTCCAGCAGGCCGGTGCGCAGCGCCACCGTGCCCGCCACCTGCAGGCGCGAATCCAGAGTCGTATAGACCTTGTAGCCGGCTGTATAAACGGCATCGCCGTATTTGTTCTGCATGTCATTGCGCACCATTTCGGCCAAATACGGCGCATCCACCTCGATGGAGGCGCCGTGCAGGCGCGATTCCATGGGACTCGCTTTGGCCTGGTCGTAATCGGCCTGGTTGATGTAGCCGAGTTCCAGCATGCGGCCCAAAACGTGGGCGCGGCGCACCTTGGCGGCTTCTGCATTCGCTACCGGATTGACCGTGGAGGGGGCGGTCGGTATGCCGGCCAGAGTGGCCATTTCGGCGAGGTTCAGTTGATCGAGACTCTTGCCGAAATACACCTCGGCCGCGGCGCCGACGCCGTACGCCCGTTGACCCAGGAAGATCTTGTTGACGTACAGGGAGAAGATTTCCTCCTTGGTGAATTCGGCCTCCATGAGGAGCGAAATGTAGATCTCGCTCATCTTGCGCTTCATGTCGCGGCGCGGGGTCAGGAACATGTCCCGGGAGACCTGCATGGTGATGGTGCTGGCGCCCTGGCGGATGCCGCCTGCCTTCAAATTGGCCACCGCGGCCCGCAAAATTCCCTGCCAGTCGACGCCGTGATGCCTGAAAAACCGGTCGTCTTCGGTCGCCAGGAAGGCTTGGATCAACTTGGGAGGCAGTTGGTCGTAGCGCACCGGGATGCGGCGCTGCTCGCCGATGGACTGGATCAGTTTGCCGTCGCGTGAATAAATGCGCAGCGGCACCTGCAGCTGGACCTCCCTCAGGCTGGCCACGTCCGGCAGGGCGGGCCTCAAGTAGACATAAGCACAGACATTGGCGAAGACCAACAGTGCCGTTAAGCCAACTAAAACAGCACAAATGCGCGAGATGAGAACTAGGTAACGTTTGGCCACAGAAAACAGTTCTAACTTATTGCGTCGGCGGACATGGGCAGCATATTACCGCCGGTTAAGTGGGCATACTCATCGAATGATGAGGACGCGAAGCCACGGCTCCAAAGGGTGTGACACCGTTTGCGCGCCGGGGTTGCCAGCTGGGTGTTAACCAAACGCGCGAGGTATTCCTTGGGCGGAGGTCTGAAATGGACGAATCGGCCGCCTCGGACGCTTGCGAAACTGTCGTAGGTCTCAATTTGCCGACTTGGGCGGTTCAGGGGCTCATTACCGTGAGTAGCTTCACGTTCCATTTAACAGTTTCTTGCTAAGTTTGCTTGTCATAGCTAATCTCATGCACCAGTTTCGACCTACAAGGTATTGAGCAAAAAGGGAAAAAATTTGTGTGGTCGTTAGGAAAAAGATACCGTCCGCTTCTGGGACTTGACATAACCACTTCGTCGGTGAAGCTCATCGAGCTCACGATGTCCGGTGGCCAATATCGCGTTGAGTCTTATGCCGCGGAACCGACGCCGCACAACGCCATCAACGAAAAAGCCATTGTCGACGCGGAAGCGGTCGGCGAAGCGATTCGCCGCGCGGTAAAACGCTCCGGCGCCAAAAGCCGCCTCGCGGCCATTGCGATCAGCGGCGATGCCGCGATCACCAAAGTCATTCAGATGCCGAAGACTCTCGGCGAGAACGAATTGGAAGGCCAGGTCGAAATGCAGGCCGACCAATACATTCCCTTCCCGATGGAAGAGGTCAGCTACGACTACCAGGTCGTGGGCCCGTCGGAAAAAGATCCGGATATGCTCGATGTGCTGCTGGTCGCCACGCGAACCGAGAACGTGGAACAGCGGCAAGCCGCCGTGCAGGCGTCGGGATTGACGGCGCACTTGGTGGACGTCGAGGCGTTCGCGTTGGAGAACGCCTGCGCGCTCATGCGGCACCAAATGCCCGATGGCGGGGTCGACCGCACCGTCGCGGTGGTGGATTTCGGCGCCAGCAGCACCACTTTCAGCGTGCTGCGAGATCTGCGCGTGATTTACACGCGCGACTTCGCTTTCGGCGGCCAGCAATTGACCGAAGAAATCATGCGCACCTACGGCCTCAGCATGGAAGAAGCCGGGCGCGCCAAGAAAGAAGGCGGGTTGCCCAGCAATTATCAGCCCGAGGTCCTCGATCCGTTCATCGACGACATGACCCAACAGGTCAGCCGTTCGCTGCAGTTTTATCTGGCCTCCGGCAGCGGCCGCGCTCAGCCGGATCAAATATTGATTTGCGGCGGCTGCGCCAACATTCCCGGCGTTGCCGACGTCATCTCCAGCCGCGTGGGCGTGCCGGCGGACAAAGGCGATCCGCTCGGCAACATGAAGGTGTCGTCCAAGGCCAAAGCCCAAGCAGTGGCGCGCGATGCCACCGCATTACTCACAGCCTGCGGCCTAGCGCTGCGCAGCTTCGACTAAAGAGTAGCCATGCCGCGTATCAATCTACTTCCCTGGCGCGAACAAGAACGTAAGGTCCGGCGCCGCGAATTCATGGTCGCCCTCGGCGGCGCCGCGTTTGCGGCGGTCGTCTTCGTGCTGGGCGGCAAACTGCTGTATTCCAGCTGGATCGATTCGCAGAACGCGAAGAACAATCTTCTGAAGAAGGAGATCGTCAAGCTCGACGCGCAGATCGCGGACATCCAAGACCTGGAAAATCGCAAGCAGCGGCTGGTCGCGCGCATGGAAATCATCGAGAAACTGCAGCGCAAGCGGCCCGAAATCGTGCATCTGTTCGATGAACTGGTGAAGACGGTTCCCGAGGGCATCTACCTTACGCAAATCAAGGAAACCGGCAAAAAGCTCGAGATGAAGGGCGTGGCGCAGTCGAGCACGCGCGTATCGACCTTCATGCGCAACATCGATGCTTCGTCGTGGATGGACAACCCGCAGCTGCAGGTGGTCGAGACCGCCAAGGATTCGGCGACCGGCGGCTCGAGCTTCACGCTCACCAGCGACGTGGTCGGCGTGGACGTGGACAACGGCGGCGAAACAACGGTTAAGAAGGTTGCGGCGAAATGAACTTCCTCGATCAACTTCGTACTCTCGATCCGCGCGACGTAGGCCGCTGGCCGGTGGCCGTGCGCGGCTTCTTCGTGCTGCTGGGCTTTGCCGTGGTCGCCGCCTTCGGCTGGTACATGTTCGTCTGGAACGACGACCGGCCGCTGCTGCAGAAGGCGCAGGCGGACGAACTGGATCTGCGCGCGCAGTTCGAGAACAAACAACAGCGGGCCGCCAACCTCGACGCCTATCGCGCCCAGCTCGGCGAGATGGAGCGCAGCTTCGGCGCGATGCTGCGGCAATTGCCCGGCAAGACCGAAGTGCCGAACCTTCTGGTCGACATTTCGCAAACCGGCTTGGCCGCCGGCCTCACCGAAAAATTGTTTCAGCCGGGCAGCGAGAAGAGCAACGGCTTCTACGCGGAACTGCCGATCAAAATCAAGCTGGTCGGCAGCTATCACGATTTCGGCCGGTTCGTGAGCGGCATCGCCGCGCTGCCCCGTATCGTGACGCTCAACGACATTCAAATTTCGCCGGTCGATGCCAAAGGCGGCTACGACAATCTGACCATGGATGTGACCGCCAAGACCTACCGCTACATCGAGGATCAAGGCGGCGGTGCGAAACCGGCGGCGAAGAAGGCGGCGGGAGGCAAGACGTGAGACAGATATCGAGTATTGGCGTCATCGGCGTCGTGCTTGCGGCTTTGGTCGCGGCCGGCTGTTCGGGCGGCCAATCGGATTTGCAGAAGTGGATCGAGGCCACCAAGAAAAAGCCCGGCGGCCGCATTCAGCCGCTGCCGGAAGTGAAGCCCTACGAGTCCTACGTGTATTCGGCCGGCAATCTGCGTTCGCCGTTCCAGCCGCAGGGCCCGAACGCGTCCAATGGCCTCGCCAGCGCGCGCGCCAACTCGCACCGCAATCGCGAATTCTTGGAAGGTTTTTCGCTGGACACTCTGAAGATGGTCGGCACTTTCAAGGTGGGCAACAATTTTTACGGGCTGGTGCAGTCCAAGGACGGCCTTGTTCACAAGGTCCAGCCCGGCAACTACATGGGACAGAACGACGGCAAAGTGACGGAAATAACCGGCGGGAGAATTAGCCTGGTCGAAATCATTCCGGATGGTCTCGGCGGCTACATAGAGCGACCGGCTTCGTTGGCATTGGCCAATTGAAGCCATAGGGAGAGGAAAGCATGATCAGAATTCAATACCGAGCGGCGATGCTGAGCGCGATGGCGCTGGTCGCGTTGGCTGCGATCAGTTCAACGGCACGCGCCGCTGATCCGGTTCAGCTGCAATCAATCGACGTTCAAACCCTGACGGGTCAGCAGGTGCAGCTCAAGCTGCATATGAGCGGTCCGGCGCCGGAGCCGCTGCCGTTCACCATCGACAAGCCCGCGCGCATCGCGTTCGACTTGCCGAATACCACCCTGGCTCTAGCATCGCGCCGTATCGACGTGCGCTCCGGCGGCGTCGACACCGTGCTGGCCGCCGAAGCGAACGGCCGCACGCGCTTGGTCGTCAACGTCGATGCGTTGATGCCGTACACCACCAAAGTGGACGGCAACGACATCATCGTCATGCTGGGACAGCAACCGGGCGCCGACGTCGGCAAGTCCGCCGCCGCGCGTGCGGCAGTAAGTCAGTCGAATCCGGCCGAACGCGCGATTCGCACCATCGATTTCCGGCGCGGCGCCGACGGCACCGGCCGCGTCATCGTACAGCTCACCGATCCCCGTACGCCGGTCAATGTCCGGCAGGAAGGCCAGCAGATCGTGGTGGACTTCGCGGGCACGGCGATGCCGAAGAATTTGATGCGCCGCTACGACGTGCAGGATTTCGCAACGCCGGTGCAGACCGTCGATGCGATTCGCGTGGACGGCAGTTCGCGCTTGGTGATCAGCTCGCAGGGCGATTTCGAGCAGCTGGCCTATCAGTCGGACAACCAATACACCGTCGAAATCAAGGCTTCTTCGAAGCGCACCGCGGGTGCCGAGGAGAAGAAGGAATACACCGGCGAGCGCTTGACCCTGAATTTCCAGGACATCGATGTGCGTTCGGTATTGCAGCTGCTCGCGGACACCAGCGGTCAGAATATCGTCGTCAGCGATTCGGTGAACGGCAACCTGACGCTGCGCCTGCAGAACGTGCCCTGGGATCAGGCGCTCGATATCGTGTTGCGCACCAAGGGTCTGGACAAGCGCCGTCAGGACAACGTGATCATCATCGGCCCCACGGAAGAACTGGCCTCGCGCGAGAAAGCCGAATTGGCGGCTCATAAAGAAGTGCAGGAACTCTCGCCCACCCACACGGAATTCATGCAGGTCAACTACGCCAAAGTCTCCGACCTGGCGAAATTGATCAAGACGCAGAATGCCAAGGACTCCATGCTGTCGCCGCGCGGCAGCCTGTCGATCGATGAACGCACCAACACCCTGTTGGTGCAGGATACCTCGGACAAGCTCGCCGACATCCGCCGCTTGGTGCAGACTTTGGATGTCCCGGTCAAGCAGGTGTTGATCGAAGCGCGCATCGTCATCGTCAGCGATACCTTCGAGCGCGACCTGGGCGCGCGCTTCGGTGTCAGCACCGCGCAGTCGAACGGGCCCAATGGGCTTCTCGCCGTTTCCGGCAATGGCGCCGGGGCGAACTCGATATTGGGCACGGGTCTTGGCAGCGCCTCATTGTCGGGGACCACCCTCGACAACCGCTATCAGGTCAATACGCCGGCCGCGAACACCAACGGCAGCATCGGCATCTCCTTGCTGGGCGGCAGCTATGTGGTCGATCTGGAACTGTCGGCCGCGCAAAACGAAGGGAAGAGCGAAGTTATCTCCTCGCCGCGCGTCATTACCGCGAACCAGAAGCAGGCCACCATCATGCAGGGCGTCGAAATTCCCTATCAGGAATCGGCATCGAGCGGCGCCACCACCACGCAGTTCAAGGACGCCGTGCTGAAGCTCAAAGTGACGCCGCTGATCACGCCCGACAATCGCGTAATCCTGGATCTCGACGTGTCCGACGACTCGGTCGGCCAACAGGTCACCAGCGCCACCGGCGGCAGCGTACCTTCCATCGACACCCGCCAAATCATCACGCAGGTGCTGGTCAACGACGGCCAGACCGTGGTGCTCGGCGGCATTCTCGACACCACCAAGTCGAAGTCTGCGAACAAGGTGCCGTTCTTCGGCGATATTCCGTTCCTCGGCGCGTTGTTCCGCAGCACGACGGACATCAACAACAAGACCGAACTGTTGATATTCATCACGCCGAAGATCTTGCGCGAGGGCTCGAATCTTTACTGACGCCGGCCGCGGGTTGGCGAATTCGTGTGGGGGCGCCTTGCGGCGCCCCTTATTTTTTCGAGAGGCAATCAGGCTAACGGCGCCGTCCGCTATGATCAGCGGCGATCATGCTGAGCAAGCGCAACGTTTTTTTAATAGGACCCATGGGCTCGGGGAAGACGGCGGTTGGCCGGCATCTGGCGCGGCTGTTGAGCTACGCATTTCATGACAGCGACGCGGACATCGAGGCAAAAACCGGCGTGGACATTCCATTCATTTTCGAGAAGGAGGGCGAAGCCGGATTTCGCCTCCGGGAACGCGAATCCATCGATCGGCTGACGCGCTTGGACGCAATCGTTTTGGCAACCGGCGGCGGCGCCGTGATCGATCCGGCGAACCGCGCCGCGCTCGCCGAGCGTGGCGTCGTGGTGTACTTGGCGACCTCGGTCACTCAACAAATCGAGCGCACGCGCCATGCACGGCATCGGCCGCTGCTTCACGACGCCGACCCCGAACGGAGGCTCAAAGAGCTGATGGAACGCCGCGCCGAGTTGTATGCCGAAATCGCCGATCTCACCATCGCCACGGACCGGCGGCGCGTGCAGCTCGTTGCCGAAGAAATCCACCAGCAATTGCGCCGCACGCAGAAACCCTAAGACAGGCTCCTAAGCTTCGTATAATCACCCCGTGCAAACGCTCCATGTCGACCTAGGCGCCTCCAGCTACCCGATCACGATCGGTCCGGGTTTGTTGGCTGACCGCGGGCTGTTGGAGGGCCAAATCCCCGGCCGCGACCTGTTGATCGTGACCAATACCACGGTCGCCAAGCTGTATCTGGCAAAGCTGACCGGCAGCTTTTCCCAGCGGCATATCGCCGAATGCATCTTGCCGGACGGCGAACAGCACAAGACGCTGCAGACCGCCGGCTGGGTGCTCGATGCGCTTGTCGCCAACAAAATGAATCGCGACGCCACGGTGCTGGCATTGGGCGGCGGTGTCGTCGGCGATATCGCCGGATTCGCCGCGTCTTGCTATCAGCGCGGCATAGGCTACGTGCAAATGCCGACGACGCTGCTGGCGCAGGTTGACTCCTCGGTGGGCGGCAAGACGGGCGTGAATCACTCCGGCGGGAAGAACCTCATCGGCGCCTTCTACCAGCCGCAGGCCGTCATCGCCGACACCGATGCCTTGAGAACTTTGTCCGACCGCGAATTGATATCGGGACTGGCGGAGGTGATCAAGCACGGCGTCGTGTGGGATCCGATGTTGTTCGCTTGGCTGGAAAAGCAGATTCCGCAGCTGCTCGCGCGGGACACCGAGGCCCTCACCTATGCCATCGGCCGGTCCTGCGAAATCAAGGCGACGGTGGTCGCGCGCGACGAGCGCGAACGCAACCTGCGCGCGATTTTGAATTTTGGCCACACCTTCGGCCATGCCATCGAGGCCGCGACCGCGTATGAGAAATACTTGCACGGCGAGGCCGTGGCCCTGGGAATGATCATCGCTGCGGACCTGTCCTGCCGTCTCGGCTTGATCGACGCGGGGGTCAAGGAGCGCGTGCGCGAGCTTCTGGCGCGGGCCGGATTGCCGACCGAGGCGCCGCGCATCGGGGCGGCCCGAGCCTGCGAATTGATGCAGATGGACAAGAAAGTCCAAGGGGGCGCCATTCGCCTCGTGCTGCTCGAGAAGCTCGGCCGCGCCATCGTCACCGACCAATACGCCAAGGCTGCGTTCGACGCGACGCTGGCGGAGCATTTCAAATGAGCGGACCCTTCGCATGAGCGGCCTCGCGCCGTATGCGGCTCATGCGGAACACTCCCGCGGCCGCCGTCATCCCGAGCCTAAGCCAGAATACCGCTCGGAATATCAGCGCGACCGCGACCGCATCGTTCATTCCACCGCATTTCGTCGGCTGGTCTACAAGACCCAGGTGTTCGTCAATCACGAGGGCGATTTGTACCGAACCCGGCTGACCCATTCCCTGGAGGTCGCGCAAATAGCGCGCACCGCCGCACGCGCGCTGAAACTCAATGAGGAACTCTCCGAAGCGATCTGTCTCGCCCACGATCTTGGGCACACGCCTTTTGGGCATGCCGGCCAGGATGCCTTGAACGAATGCATGAGCGATTTCGGGGGCTTTGAACACAATCTGCAGTCGCTGCGCGTGGTCGACGAGCTGGAGGAACATTACGCCGAATTCGACGGCTTGAACCTGACCTTCGAATGCCGCGAGGGAATCCTCAAGCATTGTTCCTACAACAACGCCCTGCTGCTCGGCGACGTCGGCGAGCGTTTCATCCATCGCCAGCAGCCGGGACTCGAAGCTCAACTCGCGAATTTTGCCGATGAAATCGCCTACAACAATCACGATGTGGAGGATGGCATCCGTGCCGGCCTCATCAGCGTCGAGCAGTTGATGAACGTGGCCCTGTTCCGCGGCTTTTACGATGAAGTGCGGGCAAAATATCCGGAGCTCGCCGGCCGCCGGCTCATTTATGAAATCTTGCGGCGGATGATCAATCGCTTGGTGAGCGACCTGATCGATTCATCCGCCGCGCGCCTGAGCGCCTCGGGAGTACGCTCGATCGCCGAAGTCCGATCTCATCCCAAAGCGCTGATCGGCTTCGGCGATTCCACGCGCGAATCGAACGCTGCGTTGAAAACATTCCTGCGCGAGCAGCTGTACAAGCACTACAAGGTGCGGCGCATGACTTCCAAGGCGCGCCGCGTCGTGCGTGACTTGTTCGATGCATTTTTCAACGATCCCGGATTGATGCCCGACGAACACGAGGCGCGCACGCGCATGGAACTGGTGAAGGGACCCGCGGGGCGCGCGCGTGCCGTGGCCGACTACATCGCCGGTATGACCGATCGCTACGCGATTCTGGAGCATAGTCGTCTGTTCGAGCCCAGCGAGCGGACCTGAGATACGAGCATTCATGAGTGAAACGCTGAAGAACGACCTTTTGCTGCGCGCTCTGCTGCGCGAGGCCACGCCGCGCCGGCCGATCTGGCTGATGCGCCAGGCCGGCAGATATTTGCCGGAATATCGCGCCACGCGCACGCGCGCCGGCGGTTTTCTCGAAATGTGCACGAATCCCGAGATCGCCTGCGAAATCACGCTGCAACCCGTCAATCGTTATCCGCTCGATGCCGCCATTTTGTTTTCCGACATCCTCACGATTCCGCATGCCATGAATCTGGGCCTGGAGTTCGAGGCCGGCGAAGGCCCGAAGTTCGAGCGGCCGGTCAGGACTTGCGCCGACATCGACAAGCTCGGCGTGCCCGATCCGGGACGCGAGTTGAAGTACGTGACGGACGCCGTCGCACGCGTGCGCCGTGAGCTCAATGGCCGCGTGCCCCTGATCGGCTTTGCCGGCAGCCCGTGGACCGTGGCAACCTACATGGTGGAAGGCGGCAGCAGCAAGACCTTCGGCCTGATCAAGCGCATGATGTATGAGTCGCCGCGCGAGCTGCACCGGCTGCTCGATCTGCTCGCCAAGGCCACGATCCTCTATTTGAACGCGCAAATTGCCGCGGGCGCGCAGGCGGTCATGCTGTTCGATACATGGGGCGGCGTGCTGACGCCGGCGCAATACGAGGAGTTCTCGCTGCGTTACATGGCCCAGGCGATCGACGCGCTGACGCGCAAATCAGAGGGGCGCAGGGTTCCGAACATAGTATTCACCAAGGGCGGCGGCGCCTGGCTTGCCAAGATCGCCGCGATCGGCTGCGATGCGGTGGGCGTCGATTGGACCACGGACTTGAGCGAGGCGCGGAAAGCCGTGGCCGGACGCGTGGCTCTGCAGGGCAACCTCGACCCATCGGCTCTGTTCGCGCCGCCCGAAACTTTGCGCGCCGAAACCCTGCGCGTGCTCGACAACTACGGCGCGGGCGCGGGACACGTCTTCAATTTGGGGCACGGCATCACCCCCGAGGTCGACCCGGATCGGGTCGCGCTGCTCATCGAGACGGTGCGGAACTACCCGCTCGATTAGCGCTGCCGGCCGGCGGGGCGCGCAGCTCATCGCGCAGAGCGCGGCGCAGAATCTTTCCTACGTTGCTCTTCGGCAACTCGCTGCGAAAATACACATGCTTGGGGACTTTGTAGCCCGTGAGTTCTTTGCGGCAAAAGGCGATCAATGCTTCGGCGCTGAGACTCGGATCCTTTTTCACGACGAACAGGGCGACCACCTCGCCGGAGTTTTCATCCGGTTGCGCCACCGCGGCAACTTCCAGCACTCCCGGATGCGCTGCGACGATACTCTCGACTTCATTGGGATAGACGTTGAATCCGGACACCAGAATCATGTCCTTCTTGCGGTCTTCTATGTAGACGAAGCCTTTTTCGTCCATGCGTCCGATATCCCCGGTGCGCAGCCAGTCGCCGAACATCACCTTTTCGGTTTCGTCGGGCCGGTTCCAATAGCCGCGCATCACTTGCGGCCCGAATACGCAGATTTCCCCGACGCCGTTGACCGGCAATTCGCCGCCTGCGTCGTCGCGAATGGATACATCGGTCGAGGACACCGGCAGGCCGACCGATCCATTGAAAGGCAGACCGATGGGATTGGCGGTCACCATCGGCGAAGTCTCGGTGAGTCCCCAGCCCTGGGCGATGGTGTTGCCCGTCACTTCCTTCCAGCGCGCCGCCACGACCGGCTGCAGCGCCATTCCGCCCGCAAAGGTCGCCCGCAGGGCGCTGAAGTCCACCGATGCAAACCCAGGCGTATGCAGCAAAGCATTGAGCAGAGTATTGACGCCGCTGATGAAGTTGAACTTGTATTTCTTGAGCTCCGCCACGAACGCCGGAAAATCGCGCGGATTCGTGATCAGCACGTTGCGCGCGCCCAAGGGCAGAAAAGCCAGGCAATTACTGGTGAGCGCGAAAATGTGGTACAGCGGCAGGGCGGTAATCACGATGCGGCCGCCGCCTGCCTGCAGTGCCGGCCTGATCCACGCCAGCGATTGCAGCAGGTTCGCGACCATGTTGCGGTGGGTAAGCACCGCTGCCTTGGCGACTCCGGTGGTGCCGCCGGTGTATTGCAGGAAAGCGATGTCCTCCGGACCCAAACCGGCCGGTTCCATTTTGAGGCCGAGCCCGCTTCCCAAGACGGTTTTGAAAGACACGGATCCGGGGATTTTCCAGGCGGGCACCTGCTTGCGCACGTGGCGCAGGACGAAATTCACGATCCAGCCCTTCGGCGCACCCAACATGTCGCCCACGCCCGTGACGAGCACATTTTTCAAATCGGTGCGGGCGAGCACCTGCTGCAGCACATGCGCAAAATTCTCGACGATGACGATCGCCTTGGCGCCCGAGTCCTTCAATTGATGCTCGAGCTCGCGCGGCGTGTACAAGGGATTGGTATTGACCACGACCATGCCGGCGCGCAGCGCGCCGAATAGTGCGATGGGATATTGCAAGATATTGGGCATCATCAGTGCGACGCGGTCGCCGCGCACCAGGCCGGACTTATGCTGCAGCCATGCCGCAAAGGCGCGGCTGAGTTCATCCAGCTGCGCGTAAGTCAGCGTGGCGCCCATATTGGAAAACGCGGGCAGCGTACGGTAGGTCGAGAAAGCCTCTTCAATCGCTTCCTTGAGGGAAGGATACGCATCAGGGTCGATGTCCGCCGGCACGCCGGGCGGGTAGTGATTGAGCCAATTTCGATCCAAGCTGGCAGGCCTCTTTGATTTGTAAGGCGTGTATAGCATCCGCGTTGGATGCCAGCAACGTCGGCAGTGCGCTGCGGGTAACATAGCGAACATGCAAACCCAGGATCCGCAAGAACAGGCGATCCGGCATCCATAATTTGGATAGGCAAGGCGCGGCGCTCGGCGCAGACTCGAGGCAAGGAGATGGAATTATGACTAAGTTGCGCTTCGTAGCCGCAGTTTGCCTCTGCATGGCGCTGCCCGGCTGCGTCATCGGCAGCGGTCCGTGTCTGTGGCTGCAGGTCAGACACGACTTCACGGGGCACGTGCACTTCCGAGAATTCCCGCGCAGCGATGGCGTCGATAAGGTGCCGATACTGATATTGGACAAGACCCAATACATGTATGCGCCGCCGCAGAGCTTTGCTTGCCTGCCGGCAAACGATCTGCAGCTCATCGGCGTGACCGAATTGCCGGATAGAATCGACGAGGGTACGCGCGTCATCGTCGAGGGCAAGGTGTTGGAGGGCGTGGCGGAGGGCCAGCACACCCGTTTCGTCATCGACGTCATCAGCATCCTGCCGCTCAAGGACAAGCGTTGAGCGGCGAGCGCATGGTCTAAAAATCGGTTTACAATCCGTCGTCCGGAACAGAACTAAACCAGGGAGTAACTTTGATGAAGAACAGAACTATTGCGTGTCTGATCGCGGCGCCTCTGTTGGCCTTCGCGATCGCGATGCCAAGCCTGGCGGCGAACTCCGCCACCACCACCTGCAAGGATGGAACCACCACCACCTCCACGGGAAAGGGTACGTGCAGCGGCCACGGCGGTGTGCAAAAGGCGGCCCCGGCCGCAGCGGCCGCTCCCGCGGCTAAGGCGCCCGCGTCGCCCAAAACACCCGCAGCTGGCGGCACGACGACTTGCGCGGACGGTACGACCAGCACGTCGAGCGGCAAGGGCACGTGCAGCGGCCATGGCGGAGTACAGAAGGCTGCGAAGTCCAAAGCGGCACCCGCGGCAACGACCGCCGCGCCGGCTGCTGCTGCAAAGACAGCCGCCAAGACGGCTACTGCGACCAAGTCCGCGCCCACGGCCGCTGCCGGCAACACGGATCCCGCCGGTGCGACTGCAAAGTGCAAGGACGGCACCTATTCGAAGTCTGCGCACCGCAGCGGAACCTGCTCCAGCCACGGCGGCGTGGCCGAGTGGCTGACGGCTGCCCAGTAGTTATTTGCGCAGCAGCGGCTTCAAGGCCGGCCAAACGTTGTCGAGCAGGGTGGGCTGACCTTGGGCGTTGGGATGAATGTCGTCGGACTGCAGAAGTTCCGGCGACAGGGCGATATTGGTGAGCAGAAAAGGCACCAAGGGTAGGCTTTTTTCGGCCGCCAAATCGCTGAACGCCACGGCGAATTGCTTGGTGTATTCGGGCCCGTAGTTGGGCGGCATCCGCATCCCCAGCAGCAAAACCTTCGCGCCGGCCGCGGTGCTCAAATTGGCCATCTGCGACAAGTTGGCGCGCATTTGCGCAATCGGCAGCCCGCGCAGGCCGTCATTGCCGCCCAGCTCCAGGATGACGATGCGCGGATGATGTATTTCGAGCGCACGCGGCAAGCGCGCGAGGCCTCCGGCAGTCGTTTCGCCGCTGACGCTGGCATTGACGACTTGGTAAACGTAACCTTGCGACTTGAGCCTCGTCTTGAGCAATTCCACCCAGCCTTGTTCCAGCGGGAGCCCGTAGCCGGCGCTGATGCTGTCGCCGAATACGAGAATCACCGGTGCTTCGGCGTGAGCCGAAGCGGATGCAGCGATCAAGACGCACAAGGCCAAAAACCGTTTCACGAGCGCTCCTAAATGCCAGATCAAATCGTACTCGAAGCCAGGAATGTCTCTAAGACGGTGGCTAGCCCCGACGGGGCGCTCACCATTCTCGCCGATGTCAGCCTCACAGTGCGAACCGGCGAAACTCTGGCCATCGTCGGTGCCTCGGGTGCGGGCAAATCCACGCTCTTGGCGCTGCTGGCGGGACTCGATGCGCCGAGCACCGGCCGCGTGTTGATCGCGGGCATCGATCTCACCGAACTCGATGAAGACGGGCGCGCCGCCATCCGCGGCAAACACGTCGGTTTCGTGTTCCAATCATTTCATCTCATCCCTTCGCTGACCGCGATCGAAAATGTCATGTTGCCGCTGGAACTCGGCGGCCGGCGCGACGCGCGCCAGGCGGCCGCGGCAGCCCTTGAGCAGGTGGGGCTGACGGCGCGGATAGCGCACTATCCGAAGCAGCTGTCGGGCGGCGAGCAGCAGCGCGTGGCCATTGCGCGCGCGTTCGTAACGCATCCTGAGGTACTGTTCGCCGACGAACCCACGGGCAACTTGGACACCGCCACAGGCCAGCGGATCACCGACCTGTTGTTCGAATTGAATCGCAGCTCGCGCAGCACCTTGGTGCTGGTGACGCATGATCGCAGCCTCGCGAAGCGCTGCAGCCGGGTGCTGGAACTCGATGCCGGCCACACGGTGAACGGCTCATGATGCAAGCGCTGCGCTTTGCGTTGCGCAACCTCTGGCGCGATTTGAAATCCGGCGAGCTGTCCGTGTTGTTGCTCGCCCTGTTGGTGGCGGTGCTGTCGCTGACCGCGGTGGGCTTTTTCACGAGCCGCATCTCGCAGGGGGTACGCGCTGCAGGCCGCGGAGGTGCTGGCGGCGGATCTGCGGCTGGAAGCGCCGTCGCCGATCCCGCAACGCTACTTCGACGAGGCCGCGGCTCGCGGATTGCGCAGCGCGCGCGTCGTGGCATTTCCCACGGCGATATTCAGCGGCGACCTGAGCCAGCTCGCCGCGCTCAATGCGGTGAGCGCCAATTATCCACTGCGCGGGCACGTGCGCATCGCGGACGCGCCGTTCGGCGCGCCGCGGATCACCGATAAAATTCCCGGCCGCGGCGAGGTGTGGATCGATGCGCGCATCATTGCGCAGCTGAAGCTCGAGTTGGGCGCCATGCTGCGCATCGGCGAGGCGTCCTTTCGCGTGACGGAGGTTCTCGATTACCGGCCCGACCAAGGTACGGGTTTCGTCAACCTGGCGCCGGCCGCGTTGCTCAACTATGACGATATCGCATCGACGCAGCTCATCCAGCCCGGCAGCCGGGCGACTTATGCGGCGCTGTTCGCGGGCGCCCCGGCGGCGGTGGCGAGTTTCCGCGAGTATTTGAGCCTCACCAAGGCGCCGGGCGAGCGCCTGCGAGACGTGGAGGAATCGAGCCGACAATTGAATTCGGCCATCGACCGCGCCAGCCGATTTCTCAATCTGGCCAGCCTCGCCTCGGTGTTGCTTGCGGCGGTGGCGGTCGTCATGGGGGCACGGCGCTACGCGGCGCGCCATATCGATGCCGTCGCCTTGATGAAGTGCATGGGGGCCGCCCAGGGATTCGTGCTGGCGATATCCATCATCGAGTTGACGCTGCTGGCATTGTCGGCGGTTGCCATCGGCACGGCGCTGGGATTCCTCGCGCAGTCGGGATTGGTCGTGCTGCTGAAGAGTCTCATCCACAGCGAGCTGCCCGCCCCTTCATGGGCGCCGCTGCCCGTCGCGCTGGTGACCGTACTGGCCATGCTCATCGGATTTGCGCTGCCGCCGCTGCTGCAATTGAAAAACACGCCGCCGGCGCGGGTGCTGCGCAAGACCGTGAGCGCGCCGCCGCTGCGCTATGGCGTGAGCTATCTGTTGGCGCTCGCAGCGCTGTTCGCGATCCTGTGGAGCATGGTGCGAGACGCCGAGCTGGTGTTGAGCGTGCTCGCCGGAGTGCTGGCCGTCGGGGTGGTGCTCACCTTGGCGGGCTACGGTTTGGTGAGGCTGACCGGCCGCCTGCGCGGCGGCGTCGGCGTGGCGTGGCGCTACGGTCTCGCGAATGTATCGCGCCGCGGTACCGGCAGCGTGGTGCAAATCGTGGCGTTCGGCTTGGGGTTGATGGTGCTGTTGCTGCTGGCCGTGGTCCGCGGCGATTTATTGGCCGATTGGCGCCGCAGCCTGCCGAATGATGTGCCCAACAATTTTCTGGTCAACATTCGCCCCGAGCAACGCCAAGCCTTGCAGGAATTTCTGACCTCGCATGGTTTCGGCGCGCCGCCGATGTATCCGATGGTCCGCGCGCGCATTACCGCCGTCAATGGCGAGTCGCCGCAAGCGCTCAAGTTGCGCGGCGATTCGGCGCGCGGATTTGCGGAACGCGAGCAAAACCTCACCTGGTCGGCCGATCTGATGCAGGACAATCGATTGGTGGCAGGCCGATGGTGGACGGCCGCCGATGCCGGCAAACACCTCGTGTCGATATCGTCGGAGTATGCGGATGCTCTGCATTTGAAGGTCGGCGACAATCTCAGCTTCGACGTAGCCGGAGAACCGCTGACGGTGCAGATCGCCAGCATCCGGAAAATACGCTGGGACAGTTTCCGGCCGAATTTCTTTCTGGTGTTTCCGCCCGGCCTGCTCGACGGCGCGGCGGGAACCTACATGACCAGTCTCTACCTCACGCCGGCACAGCGGCCGGCGCTGGCCGATCTGGTGCGTCAATTCCCGACGATTTCGGTTTTCGACGTGGATGCGATCCTCAAGCAGATCCGCGACATCATGGATCGAGCCTCGTTGGCGGTGCAGTACGTCTTTCTATTCACGCTCGCCGCGGGAATCGTCGTGCTATTGGCCGCGGTGCAATCGACTCGCGATGAGCGGCGTTATGAGAGCGCGATGCTGCGCACCTTGGGGGCGAGCCGCGGCACGGTGCTGCAGGGCGTCGCTGCCGAATTTTCCGCCTTGGGATTTCTATCCGGCACCCTGGCGGCCTTCGGCGCCACCGGGATCGGATGGATCTTGGCGCAACGGCTGTTCTCGCTCGAATTCACCCTGGATCCTTTGGTCTGGGCCGCGGGTTTGGTGTGCGGCACCGTTCTCGTGGGCCTGAGCGGAACGCTGGCGACGCGCAGCGTGATCAACACGCCGCCCATCGTCACGCTGCGGGACGAATGAATCGGCAAGCGCCGCCGCTAGCTGACTTCGATGATCAACCAGCCGATGGGAATGGGTATGCCGCGGGGCGGCAGCGCTTCGATCCGCACGGTGTAGATGCCGGCCGCCAGGCCGGTGGAATTGAGCGTGAAGCGCAACTCGCCGTTGGAATCCTTGAGCAGGTTATTGAGCACCAGTGCGCGGCCTTGGTCCTGTTTGTCGACGAACAGGCGAAACTGCTGAAGTTTTTGCGTATAGCCAAGATCGATGTGCACATCCATCAACAGCGGCGCGGCGCGGCTGAGCTTTATCCGTGCCCGATCGATGCCGGGTGCGTGATCGGGAGAGATGTAGATCGCTTTCTCGGTGGCGGGCTGCACCAACGGACCCTGGCTCATGACGCGTTTGGTATCTTCCAGCTTTCCCTGCAGCGATGAAATTTTTCCAGCGAAGGACCAGGCGGCCACCAAGCACACAAAGGCCAATGCCGCCAAACCGATCAGCAAATAAATGCTCTTCCACCAGGGCGGCGTCGGCTCGCCGAGATCCTGCGGCCTGCCGCTGGCTTCCAGCAGTTTGATGCTGGCATGCGCGCGCTCGGATAGCTTCAGCTCATTCAGATAATCAGGATGCGCGCGGCACCATTGCTCGAGATCCCGGGCTCCTTTGAAGGGCAATTTGTTTTCCAGATAGCGTTCAATGAGCTTGTGATCTTCGATGAATTTTTTGTCGAAGCGCGGCGCAAGCGGCGCAGATTTTGCGGCTGATTTTGCTTCTGGGATGGTGCGGGCATTCATGGCGAAACAGTCCTTATCCGACTATTTTGCCGGGTCGGCGGCGCGCAATATGTGAAATGATCGGCATATGGGCCCCGCGGCGTCGCAGGGCTGAGACAGGCGTCACGAATTGGCGGGTGCTGTCAGGCTCTTTTCGCCGCCACGGCGGCTCGCGGTGCCATGACACTTGCAATGACGTCGCAGACCGCGCCGATCGCGGCCTCGCGGGTGCTCGACTTGCGCCACACGGCGCCGACCGTACGCGACGGCGCTGGCCTGCTGAATTGCCGGATGGCGAGGCCCCGCTGCGATCCAAAAGGCGATTCCACCGCCATTTCGGGCAGCAAGGTAATCCCCAGACCGGCCACCACCATTTGACGCAACGTCTCGAGACTGGTGGCGCGAAAATCCTCGGCCTCGCGCACGTCGACGCGGCTGCAAACTTCCAGCGCCTGGTCGCGCAGGCAATGACCGTCTTCCAGCAAGAGCAGGGTCTGGCCCTTCAAGTCGGCCACCTTGATGGTGTCCTTGGCGGCCAGCGGATGATGGGTGGGCAGCGCCACGGTAAAGGCCTCTTCGTACAGCGTGCGGGACTCCATGCCATCCTGCAGCACCGGCAAAGCCATTACTCCCAAGTCGATCTCGCCTTCGCGCAGGCGCTTCAGCAGGGCTTCCGTCTGGTATTCGTAAAGCATGAGGCCGAGTTGCGGCGCCGCTTTGCGGACCTTTCGCATGATGCGCGGCAGCAGATACGGTCCGATCGTGGGAATGAGCCCGACTTTGAGCTTGCCCGCGAAAGGATCGGTATTGCTGCGGGCCAGCGCGACGATTTCATCGCTTTCGTCCAGTATGCGCCGCGCGCGCACCACGATCTGCTTGCCCACCTCGGTGAGCTGCAGGTTCTTCGGCTGGCGTTCCACCAATTTGACGCCCAGAAAGTCTTCCAGCTTCTTGAGCTGCGCCGACAAGGTCGGTTGGCTGACAAAGCTGCGTTCCGCCGCCTTGCCGAAATGGCCGGTATCGGCCAACGCCACCAAGTATTTGAGATCCTTGAGATTCATCGATTTTCATCCATAGATATATTCTATCAAAACAATCATTATAATCAATTCCACTAATAACGCGGGCGCTGTTAGGATGGCTGCCAAGTTTCCAAACCTGCCTTAAGGAGTTCCGCATGTCTCTGATCAATACCGAAATCAAGCCATTCAAGGCCACCGCGTATCACAACGGCAAATTCGTCCCCGTGACCAACGAAACGCTCAAGGGCAAGTGGTCCGTGTTCGTGTTCTATCCGGCGGATTTCACTTTCGTATGCCCGACCGAACTCGGCGACCTCGCCGACAACTACGCCGAATTCAAGAAATTAGGCGTGGAAGTGTACGGCGTATCCACCGACACGCATTTTGCGCACAAGGCCTGGCACGACACCTCGGACACGATCAAAAAGGTGCAGTATCCATTGGTCGGCGATCCGACCGCGACGCTGGCGCGCAATTTCGAAGTGCTGATCGAGGAGCAGGGCCTGGCATATCGCGGCACCTTCGTGATCGATCCGGAAGGCAAGATCAAAGTCATGGAAGTGCATGACAACGGCATCGGCCGCGACGCCAAAGAATTGCTGCGCAAGGTCAAGGCGGCACAATACGTCGCCTCGCATCCCGGTGAAGTGTGCCCGGCGAAGTGGACTCCCGGCGCCGACACCCTGAAGCCGTCGCTCGATTTGGTCGGCAAGATCTAGGAAGAATCTCAAAGCCCCGGCGATCGCCGGGGCCGCGAGCCACAGAGGACATCATGCTCGACAGCAATCTGAAGACTCAATTGGAGGGGTACCTGGCGCGCATTTCGCAGCCGGTGGAGATCGTCGCATCCCTGGACGACGGCGAGAAGTCGCGGGAAATGCTCGACCTTTTGAATGACATCGAATCGGTCTCGAGCTTGGTGAAGCTCGACCCGCAGCGCGACGGCGCGCAGCTCAAACCCTCGTTCGCCCTGCGCCGCCCCGGCGCCGAGGCGCGGGTCCGATTCGCGGGCGTGCCCATGGGTCATGAGTTCACCTCGCTCGTGCTGGCGTTGCTGCAGACCGGCGGCTACCCGCCGAAGATCGACGAGGCCTTGGTCGAACAGATCAAAAATCTGGACGGCGACTATGCCTTCGAGACCTTCGTGTCGCTCACCTGCCAGAGCTGCCCGGACGTCGTGCAGGCGTTGAATGCCATGGCGGCGCTCAATCCGAAGATCCGCCACACCATGATCGACGGGGCGCTGTTTCAAGACGAAGTCGCGCGGCGCGAAGTGATGGCGGTGCCTGCGGTTTTCCTGAACGGCCAACCCTTCGGCCAGGGACGCATGGAGCTTGCCGAGATTCGTCCACAAGCTCGATGCAGGCGCGGTCAAACGGGAAACCGAAAAACTCAACGCGCGCGCGCCCTACGATGTGCTGGTCGTGGGCGGCGGTCCCGCGGGCGCCGCGGCCGCGATTTATGCGGCGCGCAAAGGCATTCGTACCGGCATTGCGGCGGAGCGTCTGGGCGGCCAGCTGCTCGACACCGTCGGCATCGAGAACTTCATTTCGGTCACAGAGACCCATGGCCACAAGCTGGCGTCGGGGCTGGAACAGCACGTCAAGACCTACGATGTGGACGTGATGAATTTGCAGCGCGCGGAGGCTTTGATTCCGGGCGAGCTGATAGAGGTGAAGCTGGCCGGCGGCGCATCGCTCAGGGCCAAATCCGTGGTCATCGCGACCGGCGCGCGCTGGCGCGAGATCAACGTACCCGGCGAGCGCGAATACCGCAATCGCGGCGTAGCGTATTGCCCGCACTGCGACGGGCCGCTGTTCAAGGGCAAGCGTGTGGCGGTGATCGGCGGCGGGAATTCCGGCGTGGAAGCGGCCATCGATCTTGCCGGGCTGGTGAGCCATGTCACGCTGATCGAATTCGATCCGCAGCTGCGCGCGGATGCCATTCTAACGCGCAAGCTCGCGAGCCTGACGAACGTCGCGGTGATAACCGGCGCGCAAACCACCGAAGTGGTGGGCGACGGGCAGCGCGTCGTCGGTCTCAAATACAAGGACCGCGCCAGCGGCGAGATGCGCGCTCTGGAACTCGCCGGGATATTCGTGCAAATCGGCCTGATTCCCAATACCGATTGGCTGAAAGGCACGGTGAAGCTCTCGCCTCGCGGCGAAGTGGAAGTCGATGCGCGCGGCGGGACTTCGGTCGCGGGCGTTTTCGCCGCGGGCGATTGCACCGTGGTGCCCTACAAGCAAATCGTCATTGCGGTGGGCGAAGGCGCCAAGGCCTCCTTGAGCGCCTTCGATCATCTCATTCGCTCGCCTCTGTCCGCTGCTGCGTGAGCATGGCTGAGCCCGTGCAGGCGCGCCGATTTTCGGCCGGGGTGGTGGTGGTCGACGTAGCTGGCGCGGCCGTCCGCTACCTGTTGCTGCGCGCCTACAAAAATTGGGATTTCCCCAAGGGTTTGGTCGAACCGGGCGAGCAACCTCTCGATGCCGCCGTGCGCGAAGTCAAAGAGGAAACGACGCTCGAGAATCTCCGCTTCGATTGGGGCAAGGACTACATCGACACGGGCCCCTACAACAAGGGCAAAGATTTCCCGCTACTACCTGGCGCGCAGCGACGAAACGGCGGTGCATCTGCCGGTCAATCCTGATCTCGGGTTTCCCGAACATCAGGAAGCGCGCTGGGTCGGGTTTGAAACCGCGCTCAACATGGTCTCGCCGCGGCTCAAGCCGGTGATTCATTGGGCGAGCGATATCATTGCCGCGCCCGCGGCCGCCGGCCGTCGACGTCGAGAGTCATGCTGCCGCGGCCGATTTCGAGCACATCGCCGCCGACAAAAACCTGCGCCTCGCGATTGACGTCGAGAAACAGCGTCGAAGGCCTGGCCACGAATTCCCCCTGCGATATCTTCAGCTGAACCGGCAGCGCGCGCCGCATGGCCAGACACCATGCGCCGAAATTGGCGGTTGCCGAGCCGGTGGCGGGATCTTCAAGAATGGCGCCGCCCGACCGGAAAGAAGAAGCGCGCCAACGCTTGATCGCGCCCGTCGGCGTCCGCCCCCGCGCCGCTCAGGCGAACACGTAGGCCATGCTGAGGCCGTCTTCGCTCGGATCTGCGCCATGGCGGCGGCTGCTTGGCGCCGCGCGGCGCACCGCATCGGTCGAGGTGAGCGGCACGACCAGCTGTTCCTTGCCGGCTTTGACCCATAGCGGCCGCTCGCCGATGTCCGCGCTCTTCAGGCCCGAGCGCCGCAGCGAGCGGCGTCGCGCGGTACGTCCACCTCACGCGAAGTGGCGCCCAGGGCGCGTCAAGGTCCAACGATCGCCGCTGGCGCTCACCGGCATCGAGGCCCGCCTGCATTTCCAGCACCAGCGAATCGCCGCCCAATTTCAGAGCGCGGCACACGTGCGCGGTGCCGAGCGTCGGATGACCTGCGAACGGCCATTTCATAGGCAGGCGTGAAGATCCGCACGCGCGCGTTCGCGCGGGTGGAGGGCAGGATGAAAGTGGTTTCAGAGAGGTTGAACTGGCGCGCCAGCGCCTGCATCGTCGCCGGTGCTCAAGCCGCCGCCGTCTTCAAATACGCACAGAGGATTGCCGGTAAAGGGCGCGCTGTTCCTGGGTGAATACATTGACGATGCGGAACGGGTGATTTGCCATGGGCGCATTGTCTCACCCGTCCGCGATCGCTTGGTTGCATCCTGCATGCCATCTGCGAGCTTACGTTACGGCCGGACGACCACGACCGGCGCCGGGGCGACCACCGCCACGCGCGGACCATAGTAGTAGCCGCGGTGATAACCGTAGGGCGCCACCACGCAGCCGCTCATGGCGATAATACTCATGGGAATCAATAACATAAAAAGCCTACTCATGAGCATCCTCCGTTAAGGTTTTTCGCTCTCAGATAGTCAACGCGGCAGCATTTGCGGCGATGACACGATGAATAAACCTTAAGGAGCGGCCTGCCGGTCCGCGCGGGAAAGGCGCCGGCGGATCAAGTCAAGCCAGGGTGTGGAACACCTTCTGCACGTCGTCGTCCTGCTCGAGCTTGTCGATCAGCGCCAGCACCTCTGCGGCCTGATCTTCGGGCAATTCGGTCGGCACCGAGCAAATGTATTCGTGCTCGGCCGACAATGGCGTGATGCCGCGGCGTTCCAAGCGCCTCCTGCAGCTTGCCGAAATCGTTGAACGCGCAGCGGATCACCAATTGCGGCTCGCCCTTGTCGCCGGTGCTGTCGCCCATCTCCTCGAGGCCGTAGTCGATGAGATCGAGTTCGAGCTCGTCCTGATCCTTGACGGTGCGCGGGATCGACGCGAAATACGCCCATTTTTTTGAACAGGAAGCTGACGCTGCCGGTGGTGCCGATGTTGCCGGCGCCCTTCATGAAGATGTTGCGCAACGATGCCGACGGTGCGCGTGGGATTGTCGGTGGCGGTTTCCACCAGCAGCGCGACGCCGTGCGGGGCGTAGCCCTCATAGAGGATCTCCTGAGTAGTTGGCGGCCTCCTTGCCGGAGGCGCGGCGAATCGCCGCATCGGTCTTGTCCTTCGGCATGTTGACCGCGCGTGCGTTCTGCAGCACGCGGCGCAGCGTCGGATTCGAGGCGGGGTCGGGGCCGCCGGCGTGGACGGCGATGGCGATATCCTTGGCGACCCGGGTGAATTGCTTGGCCATGCGGTTCCAGCGCGCGAACATGGCGTGTTTTCTGACTTCGAATATGCGTCCCATGGCGCACATGGTAGCAATACGCGGTCAAACCGCTAGACTTGCGGCTTCCATAACTCCAAGGCATTTCCTATGAGTGCAGTCCCGGCAGACTCGATTGAAAACGGCGCGAGCTTCCGCGACCTCGGCACTGTCCGAATCCGTGCTGCGGGCGCTTGCCGATGTCGGCTATGAATCGCCATCGCCCATCCAAGCCGCAGACCATTCCGGTGTTGCTGTCGGGCGAGGATATGCTCGGCCAGGCGCAGACCGGCACGGGCAAGACGGCGGCGTTCGCCCTGCCGGCGCTCTCGCAGCATCGACCTGGCGCGGCACGAGCCGCAGGTGCTGGTGCTGGTGCCCACCCGCGAACTCGCCCTGCAGGTAGCGGAGGCGTTTCACCGCTATGCCGCGCATCTGAAGGGATTTCACGTGCTGCCCATCTACGGCGGCCAGAGCTATCAGCCGCAGCTCAATGCGCTGCGGCGCGGCGTGCACGTGGTCGTCGGTACGCCCGGGCGCGTCATCGATCACATGAACCGCGGCACCCTGAAGCTCTCGGGGCTGACCCTGCTGGTGCTGGATGAAGCGGACGAGATGCTGCGCATGGGTTTCATCGACGCGGTCGAAAGCATTCTCGAGCAGACGCCGCCGCAGCGTCAGGTGGCGCTGTTCTCGGCGACCATTCCCGCACCGATACGCCGCATCGCGGCGAAGCATCTGCGCACGCCGGTCGAAGTGACCATCAAGAGCAAGACCAGCACCGCCACCAATATCCGCCAGCGCTACTGGCTGGTCAGCGGCATGCACAAGCTCGATGCGCTCACGCGCATCCTGGAGGCCGAAACCTTCGACGGCATGCTGGTATTCACGCGCACCAAGCAGGCCACCGTGGAGCTCGCCGAAAAGCTCGAAGCGCGCGGTTTTGCGGCTGCGCCCCTCAACGGCGACATTGCGCAGCCGCTGCGCGAACGCACCGTTGCGCGGCTGAAGGCCGGACAAATCGACATCTTCGTCGCCACCGACGTGGCGGCGCGCGGGCTCGACGTGGAACGCATCGGCCATGTCGTGAACTACGACGTGCCCTACGACACCGAATCCTATGTGCATCGCATCGGCCGCACCGGGCAGAGCGGGACGCAAGGGCGAGGCCATCCTGTTCATCGCGCCGCGCGAACGCAACATGCTGCGTGCCATCGAGCGCGCCACGCGGCAGACCATCGAACCGATGAACCTGCCGAGGTGGACGCCGTCAATGCGCTGCGAATCGCCAAATTCAAGCTGCGGATCTCGGAGACCATCGCCAAGGGCGAGGGCAACCTTTACCGGCCGGTGCTGGAGCAGCTGGAGGCCGAATCGGGACTGCCTCTCATCGACATCGCCGCCGCGCTCGCGAGCCTGTCGCAAGGAACGACCCCGCTGCTGCTGGCGGCAAAAGCTGGAGCGGCCGGCGAACGCTCACGCCGGACGCAGCGGCGGCGTGAGCGCGACTCGCGCCGCGAAGAAACGCGCGACGGCGAGGCACGAGCGGCCGGCGGCGCATGAGCGGCCGGCGGCGCATGAACGCGCGCGCGATTCGCGGCGCGACGAGCGTCCTCGCAAGACCGGTCCTGCGCAAATGGAAACTTTTCGCATCGAAGTCGGGTCGGTACATGGTATCAAGCCCGGCAACATCGTCGGCGCCATCGCCAACGAGGCGGACATCGAGGGCGTGCACATCGGGCGGGTGGATATTCGCGAGGATCACAGCTACGTCGACTTGCCGGAGGGCATGCCGAAGGAGATATTCAAGCAATTGCAGAAGGTGCGCGTGGCCGGCCGCGAGTTGCGGATCAGCAGAGTCGCGGAGAAGCCGCCGAAACCGCCGCGCGCGACGCTGGGCCGTCATAATCTGAAGTCGCGTGAGGCGCGGCCTGCGAAGCCGAAGATATCGGCCCGGCGGCGTGTGAAGGATTGAGTCAGAACCCAAACCTAGAGGAGCGAGTCATGGGCAAAGGCATGGATCGAAAGAAAGAAGACAAGAAGAAGCCGACCAAGACATTGGAAGAGAAGCGCGCCGCCAAACGCGAAAAGCGCGCCGCCCGGGGCTGAGCCCAAAAACCCATAGCGCGGGCAGCGCGCCGGTCCGCGGAGGCAGACCTCTACACCACCCGGCCGCGCCGCCCGCCGCTGCAGGAAATCGCGGATATTGGCGGCCATTTCGTCTATGCAGCGCTGCCGCGCTTCACGCGCCGCCCAGGCGACGTGAGGCGTCACCATAAGATTGGGAATTCGCGCGTCCAGAGCGGTTCGCCGTCGCCGGCGGCTCCTGAGTCAGCACGTCGATGCCGGCACCGCCCAGCCGCCCGGCCTCGAGGGCGGCGGCGAGCGCCCTGCCGTCCACCAAGCGCGCCGCGCGCCGTATTGATCAGCAAGCGCATCGGGTTTCATCAGCGCGAGTTCGCGCGCACCGATGAGGCCGCGGGTTGCAGCGTCGAGCGGGCAATGCAGCGAGACCATGTCCGCGGCGGCCAGCAGCTCGTCGAGCGGCACACGGCCGGACTGAGGCGGACTCGCCCGGCCGATTGGCGACGATAACACGCATGCCGAAGGCCTCGGCGATGCGTGCCGCGCCGCTGCCGAGTTCGCCCCAACCGACCACCCCGAAGGTGCGGCCCGCAAGTTCGCGGATGGGGTGCGACAGTGCCGCGCCGGCCTCGTCGCCTCGCCCAAGACCCGTCCTTGGAGAGGCGCGAGAACTCATCCAGATGCTGCGTGAGGCTCAAGATCAATCGCCCACACGTGCTGGACCACGGAGGCCGTGCAATAGGCGCGCACGTTGCACACCGCGATGCCGCGTTCGCGGGCGGCGCCAAGATCCACGTTGTCGGTGCCGGTGGCGGCCAGCGCCACCAATTTCAAGCGCGGCGCCTTGCAAGCAGTGCGCGGGTAAGTTCGAGCTTGTTCAACAGCACGATGTCCGCGTCGCCGGATGCGCTCGCGCGATTTGCGTCTCGCTCGAGTCGTACAAGACGAGATCGCCCGCCACCGGCGCGCAGCCGGCCGAGATCAAGATCGCCGTCGCGACACGGTGTCGTAGTCCAGGAATACGGTTTTATCGGGCGGGGCGTCCATGGCGCGTTAGAATATGCGACGCGTATGAAAATTTCCGCAGTCAGAATTCTGATCGGCGTGAATGTGCTGGTGTTCCTGCTGCAGGGCATGTCGAACGGCTGGATCGACGTCCTGTTTGGACTGTGGCCGCTGCAGCCCATTGAAGGACACGTCTATTTTCAATTTTGGCAGATCGTCACCTATGCGCTTCTTGCATAGTACCGCGCACATCACCCATCTGCTGTTCAACATGCTCGGTCTGTGGATGTTCGGCGAGGAAATCGAACGCTATGTCGGACGCGCGGCGATTGCTCACCTGCTATTTCGCATCGGTGGTTACCGCGGCCCTGAGCCAGCTGTTCATTCCCGTTGTCTTCGGCGCGCCGCCGGCTCCCACCATCGGCGCCTCGGGCGGTGTTTTCGGGCTGCTTGCTCGCGTACGCGGTGCTGTTTCCGCATCGCAAGGTCGTGCCGTTGATTCCGCCCGATTCCCATGCCGGCGTGGTTGTTCGCCACGATCTACGCCTGCATCGAACTGTTCTTGGGCGTCACCGGAACGCTGTCCGGTATCGCGCATTTCGCTCATCTCGGCGGCATGGTCGGCAGCGCCTTGGTAATCATGCAATGGCGAGCGAGCGCCCGTAAAACCCGCTAGGCTTCCACAATGAACCTCAGAACTCGGATGATGCACTTCAGCGCCGCAATCCTCGCGGCCGCCGCGGTTCCGGCTCACGCCGAGTGGGTGAATCGGGTCACCGACGGCATCATGGGCACGCGCATCACGGTGGAACTTTGGTCGGAAGACCGGCCGAAGGCCGAAGCGGCCATCGACGCGGTGCTCGACGAAATGCGCCACGTCGACGCAACCGATGAGCACCTACAAGCCCACCAGCGAAGTGTCCCAGGTCAACGCCAAGGCCGCGGAGGGTCCGATGCACATCAGCAAGGAACTGTTCGACCTGCTGGTCAAGGCCAAGGAATACTCGGTGATTACCGACGGGGCCTTCGACATCACGTATGCCAGCGTCGGCTACATGTACAATTTTCCGAAGCACCTGCGTCCGAACGATGCGCAAATCGCCAAGGCGCTGCCCGCGATCGACTATCGGCATGTGATTCTCGACCCGAAGAATCAGACGGTGCAGTTTTCCCAAAAAGGCGTGCGCATCGATTTGGGCGGCATCGCCAAAGGCTACTCGGTCGACTGCGGCATCGATGTGCTCAAGGCGCGCGGAATAACGCGCGCGTACGTGTCGGCCGGGGGCGATAGCCGCATTATCGGCGATCGCTTCGGCAAGCCATGGATGGTGGGGATCCGCGATCCGCGCAAGGGAGAAGGCGAAGTCATTGCCAGCGTTCCGCTGGTGGACGCGGCCATTTCGACCTCCGGCGACTACGAGCGGTTTTTCGATGAAGGCGGCGTCCGCTACCATCACATCATCGATCCGCATACCGGGCATTCGGCCAGCAAGGTGCGCAGCGCGACGGTGATCGGACCCTATGCCACGCGCACCGATGGATTGTCGAAGACCGCATTCGTATTCGGGCCGCAGAAAGCGATGGAAATCTACAACCGCCTCGACGACATCGACGCCATCATCGTCAAGCTCGACGGTACGGTGGTTTTCTCGAAGGGCATGCAACGCGGCAAGGCGGGCGCGCCGCCGCCGAAGTAGAAGCGCCGCGGGCTCATCGAAAGGCGACGATTTTAGCCTCCGCGCAGGCGTTCAAATAGTCGCTGACGATGTCCAGCGGGATCGGACCGAATTCGGCGGACACGGCGTCGCGGATGTCCGCGACCGATTTCTTCCCATCCACGAAGTTGACGATCTCATAGGCGTAGAGGGCGCTTTGATCCTGGACGTTGACGAATCGGCTCGACCCGGTACTCAAGAGCCGTATCTTGCGCAAGCGCTCTTCTCCCAGACGATCGCGCAGGACGTCGTCGTTTTGGAAAGTCAGCGGCCCGAACTCGCCGATCCGGCGCGGAACTCGCGCCGCGTCGGGCGTGGCGCGCCAGGACGGCACGCCGCTTTCCTCGCGCGCTCCGCGCGTTGCCGCGGCCTGCAGCAGCCAGCCGTTGAAGATTGCCGCTTGGGACTTGAGCGCCTCCAAGGACTTCGCGAGCGCGGGCGGATGGCTGTGCGTGTAGGGCGCGAACGACTGCAAGCCGGCCTGCTCGCGGTGAAGCGCCTGGGTCAGTAGATTGCGGGCCTCGAACAGCGCTTCCTGCGGCGCAAGGTCGCCGCGCTGCGTCAACAGCAGCGCCCGGTTGAAGACTTGCGCCAAACGCTGCTGCGATCGAGCCGAAAAATAGGGCAGCACGACGCCGGCGCTTGCCGCATCCAGCGTGGCGAAGCTATACCCCGAGGCGGCACCCAGGAGAGCGACCCGGCGCAGCTTGGTCGGGTCGATCTGCGACAGCGTGTCGTGGTCGGTATGAATGTAGATGTCCGGCCAGTCGCGCAGGTACAGCGAGGGCACAGCAATCGTGGACGAGTCATAGTCATCGTGATCGCTGCCCTCGGCGTAGGGCGTTTCGTCGACAAAGAATGCGTTGCGGGTGCCCAATGCACCGTCGCGATTTTCGATCACCGCGGCTTCCTCGTGGCTGCCGTCCTCGGCGTAGAGCGTCGCGCCCGCTTTGATGGTCTCGGCGAACGCCGCGCCGATATCCGTGACGAATGTCGGCAGAGACCACGGGGTCTGCGTCACGTGCAGCACGGATTTGTTCTTGAACAGATCGCCGCCCACCATATCCATGTGAATATCGGCGCGCATCGTCGCCCGAATGTCGGGATGGCGGCTCAAGTAGGCCATGGTGCCCTCGACCTCCGGACCCCAGATGAAGCGCAGGGTTCGCTTGGGCCGCGCGAGGCTGCCGTTGCCGATCAGGCGGGCCAGCACGCGCGCCGATTCCAGAATGGTCACACAGCCGCTGCCGTTGTCGTTGGCGCCCGGCCGCTGGTGATCGAGGTGGCAGCTGTAGACGATCTCCCCGGCTGCCGCATCGGTGCCGGAGATGGTGCCCGTGACCACGGTCCAATGTCCGGAGCCGACATCCGCTTTGACATGGGCGCCGAGCAGAACCGGGTGGCCGGCGGCGATCTGGGTCCGCAAGTCGCTCGCCGTCGCGCGCGATACCATGAATGCAAAGCCTCGCGGCAGCGAGCCGTCGAGATGCCCCCAGCGCACGATGCCGGGGTCGTGTCCCGACCAGGCGGTGCTTTGATTGGGCATGTCGCTGACGATGCCGGCCGCTCCGAATTTCGCCACCGCCAGACGCTGCACCATGGACAGCACGCCGTCGGCGAGCACGATCTTGCCGCGCACATCCTTGCCGGCATAGTCCGACTCCGAAGTGCCCGGGCCCACATCGACCAGCGGCGCCTCGACATCGGCACTGTGGCTGTAGTCGGCCAGCCGAATCGGGTCGGTCGACCAGTCTCCCAACAGGGTGTGCTGCGGCTCGATCTGCCACAGGCGTGCGCCCTCGACGGTCCAGGCAACATGCGAGCGCATCAGGCCGTATTGAAGTTTGCCGTCGATCGGGAACTGCTCGGCGTGCACCTCTTGCAAGCCGTATTCCTGCGCCCGACCGAGAATGAAATCGGCGGCCTGATCGAACTCCGGCGTCGCCGGAACGCGGTGCAATCGCGTGAGGGCACGCAGATTTTCGTACGGCGCGCTGCCGCTGGCCTCGTGGCGCAAGTGCGACCATTCGTCATCCGACAAAAAGGGATGCTGAGCCCAAGCGGCGGGGGACTGAATGACCCAAAGAGAGGCTACGCCTAAAAATAAGCGAAGAGTTCGAATCACGGTAATCCCTCGGTTGTCGGAGCCTCGATTGTGAGCGGCCCAAGGATACGCGATTGCGCGGCTATACTCCTCGATGGGAATAAAATGGCCGGTCCGTGAGTCCTAACCCTATGGATGACAGGCGCGCTCGATTCGAAGGGCAGGTTTTGCCCCATCTCGACGCTGCGTATCGGTTTGCTCGGTGGCTGTGCCGGTCCGGGCAGGCAGATGACGTGGTGCAGGAGGCGATATTGCGCGCCTTTCGGGGATTCGACGCTCTAAGAGGTTCCGATGCCAAAGCGTGGCTGCTCAGCATCGTGCGCAATTGCCATTCGACGGCGGCCAAGCAGCAACAGCGGCGCGCATGGGTCCCGCTTCCGGAAGAGAACGATACCGCCGACGGCCACGCAATGATCGCGAAGAATGCAAATCCGGAGAGCGAGGCCATTCTTTCGGACCAAAAACAGGTGCTCGAGCGGCTCCTGGCTTCGCTGCCGGAGGAACACCGCGCCGTGTTGATGCTGCGGGAAATCGAGGAAATGGACTATGCACAGATTGCGGCCGTTACCCAGGTGCCGATCGGCACGGTGATGTCCCGCCTGGCGCGTTCGCGCGCCGCCCTCAAGGCCAAATGGATGCAGGAAGTGGAAGGAGAGCCGCGTGCAGTGCGCTGAATCGCTGCGGGTGCAAGCCTACTTCGACCGCGAGGTGGATGCGGTTTCAGCCGCGCAGATCGAAGGGCATGTCGAGCACTGCAGTGCGTGCCGCGAACTGCTTCAGGATCTCGAAAAAGTACGCGCTGCGCTGCGCGGTATGAGCTATTCCTCCGCTCCGCCGGCATTGCGCACGCAAATTCTCGAGGCGCTTGACCGGGAGACGGTTGCTGCGAGCGGCGATGAAGCCGTCGAGAGCGCGGCGCCGCGGCAGTCGCGAGCCGCGCCGCGAGCGCGGTTGCGGCGCGTAAGTTCGTTCTGGGCCGGTACCTTCAGCGGCATCGGCGGCACCGCCATCGCGGCGGCGATCGTGTTTTACTTATTGATGCCGAGCCTGGTCAGTCCGCTGAGCGATGAAATCGCAAGCGCCCACGTGCGTTCGCTGATGACGGCGCATTTGATCGACGTGGTATCCACCGACAAGCATACGGTGAAGCCGTGGTTTGCGGGTCATGCCGATGTGTCGCCGGCCGTTGCGGATTTCGAAGCGCAGGGATATCGCCTGATCGGCGGCCGCGCCGATTACATCGACCATCAGCGCTCTGCGGTGGTCGTCTACCAGCACGGCGCGCACGTCATCAATGTGTTCACGTGGGCCGCGAACGGCGCGCATCGCCTGCGCAACACGACGCGCAACGGCTATCACCTGGCGTATTGGCGACAGGGCGATATCGAATATTGTGCCGTGTCCGATACCGGCTGGGACGAGCTATTGGGGCTGCAGCGCCTGCTGCGCGAACAAACCTAGTGCCTTCAGGGCGCTGCTCCCGGCGGCACAAATATGGCGACGCCATGGCCGGTTTTTTTATAAATCCCCAACGATCCGCCGACCCCCACGCCGACCGCGGAGTTGTTGGAGACCGAACCCGAGCCCACCCCCGATCCCACCGCGCCGGTTTGGCTGTCGGAGAAACCCTGCAGAATCACGCCATTGGCGCCGACCTTTGCCGCCTGTTCCTTGAGGTCCGCGATCACCTTGTCGACCGTTTTTTGTCCGCCTGTCGTGAAGGCACTGTTCTTGGAAGCGTTGAGGATCGCGATTTCTTCAAACACTGCCGGCGCACGCGAGTAAATTCTGACGTCCGCCGGTGAAATGGCGGGCCGCGGCCTGCCGGTGACGACCACGGAGTCGGTCGCGCAAGCTGCCATCAGGACGATCAAACCGGAGAGTGCGAGCAGACGACTCGCGCAGGTATTTATCCCCATGGGTCACTCCTTGAAAAGCCGTTCCTGTGCTTGAAGATACGCCGCCTGGGCGCCGATTGCGCGCAGGCCGCGCCAGCGCCTTGGCGTAGGACAAGATCCTATAGGGAATAAAACCGCAGATGGCGAAGTCTTCTCTCCTGAATCCACACCTTGGGAGAGAGCCATGTCGGATGATCAATCGCTGTTGTCGCGCCGCAATGCGCTGAAATGCATGGCGTACGGCGGCGCAGGAACGCTGTTCGCGCTGTCCGGCGGCGTCTTCACAGCCATCGATCTGGCCATGGCGGCCGACAAGAACCACGGCGCCGCGAGGTCTGGCAGGCCTTTGTTCGTGCAGATCAGCGATACGCATATCGGCTTCAACAAGGAAGCCAATCCCGACGTGAATGGCACGCTGAGCGAAACCATCGAACTGGTGAACGGCATGCCGGTACAACCTGCGCTCATCATTCACACCGGCGATATCACCCACCTGTCCAAGCCACAGGAATTCGACGTGGCGCAACAGTTGTTCGCGCGCTTGAAGACCGGCGAAATGCACACGGTTCCCGGCGAGCACGATACGACCGACGCCACGGTGAGCGAGTATTTCAATCGATTCGGCAAGGCTTCGGACAACAAGGGCTACTACAGTTTCGATCACGCCGGCGTGCACTTTGTGGCGCTCGTCAACGTGCTGCAATTCAAGCCCGGCGGATTGGGCAATCTCGGCGCCGAGCAGCTCGCGTGGGCAGCGTCGGACCTGAAGGGGCGGTCGGCCAGCACGCCGATCGTGGTCTTCGCCCACATGCCGCTGTGGACGATATATGAGCCATGGGGCTGGGGAACGGGGGACGCCGACCAACTCATGGGCGAGCTGCGCCGATTTGGTTCCGTCACTATCTTGAATGGGCACATCCATCAGATCGTGCAGAAGGTCGAAGGCAACCTCACGTTCCATACGGCGCGCTCGACCGCCTACCCGCAGCCCGCGGCCGGCGAAGGACCCGGACCCGGACCGCTCAAGGTGCCGGCGCACCAATTGTCCAGGATGCTCGGTATCACCAGCGTGTCGGTCGTCAAGCATCCGGCGGCAATGGCGCTCAAAGACGCGACGCTCGCTTAAGGAAGACTCATGAAACTCAAGGCTTACCGATTGCCGCTGCTGGCGGCGGCCGTGGCGGCGCTTTGGGCGGTGTCCGAGGCAGCGGTCCCCGCTAGAATCGAAGTGAAGGACTTCATGTTCATGCCCGCGACTTTGACCGTGAATGCGGGCACCGAGGTTTCGTGGATCAACAAGGACGATGAACCGCACACCGTCGTGAGCGACACCGGCCTGTTTCGTTCCGGCGCGCTCGACACCGACGAAAGCTTCTCGTTCAAGTTCGACAAGCCGGGCATCTACCGCTTCACCTGCTCGATTCATCCGCGCATGGTCGGCACCATCATCGTCAAATGAGGCGTTTGTGCTTCAAGGCTTCCCCGAGGAGTATCGGCAACTCGCCCAGGGACCCCAAAGGGCCGGCGCAAAGCGCCAATTGTCTCAGTCGCGAAAATTATTGAATTGCAGCGGCACGCCGACGTCGGCCTTGCGCAGGAATGCGATCGCTTCCTGCAGATCGTCGCGTTTCTTGCCGGTCACCCGCACCTTGTCGCCCTGGATCTGAGCCTGAACTTTCAGCTTCGAATCCTTGATGAGCCGCGAAACCTTCCTGCCGGCGTCGGCGTCGATGCCGTGCTTCAGGATGACCAGCTGTTTGGCCCGGGCGAGGTTGACTTCGGGATCCTTGACATCCAGGCAACCAACATCGATTCCGCGCTTGGCGATGCGCAGCTTCAAAATTTCCAGCATTTGCTTCAATTGAAAATCGGCCGGCGCGGTCATGGTCACGGTGGTCTCTTCCAGCTCGAAGCCGGCCCCCGTGTCCTTGAAATCGAAGCGCTGCGTCAATTCACGCACCGCTTGATCCACCGCGTTGGTCAATTCATGGGTGTCTATTTCCGATACCACATCGAACGACGGCATAAGGGCCCCTAGGTTTCCGCCAGCAGCTGATCCAACGTGGTTTTCACCTCGTTGACGAATTGAACGTAATGATCGCCCGTGGCGGGACCGGTAAACCCCGTGTGAATCTTGCGCACATTGCCTTGGCGATCGATAAAAATGGTGGTGGGAAAGGCCACGAAGCTCTTCAGCATCGGCAATTTCTTGGCTGCCTCATCCTTGTCGGAAATGCCGGCGATCAGGGTCGTATATTCGATGCCATAGTGCTGCCGGAAGCGCAGCGTCGCTTCTGCGGCGCGCTGGAAATCGCCGAAGTGCTCGAACTGCAGCGACACGATCTCCAGGCCCTTGCCGCGATAGTCCGTGTATAGAGGCGCGAGAAACGCCGCTTCGTCATGACAATTGGGGCACCAGCTGCCGGCCAGCGCCACGATCAGCACCTTGCCGCGAAATGGCGGATCCTTGGAGGAAACTGTTTTTCCGGAAAGGTCCGGGAATGCAAAATCGAAGGTCTTGACGCCGTCGCGCAGCGCCGTCACGCCGTAGGCATCCGGAAGCTGGGCCGCGGCATCGCGTGTGCCGATCCATTTCTCGTGGAACGCGAGACCCGACCACCAATCGCCGTCGAGCCTGCCATCCGCGGCGATCTTCGCCTTGTACAAAAACACGTGCGCGCCATCGAAGGTGGATAGATACAGCTCATCGCCCTTCACTTGCCCCGCGAGGTAGCGGTGATCGCCGGTGGCGGTCAGGATCGTGCCGCTGACGGCATCGTGCGATTGGCTGAATTCGCCGACCGCCGCTTCCGGTGCGCCGCTGTCATCGATGAGCTTCACCGCCCAACGGCCGGATACGTCGGCGTTATCGCTCGCGGGATGGTCGAAAAATCGATATGTCTCGCCCAAGGTTGCCCGCAGCGGCACGTGTTGGTTCTTGGCGTTGAGCTTCACCAGAAAAATCTCGCCCCGCAATTCATTTCCAATCGCGTCGGCCCGGAGCACGTTCTCATAGCCGGGCATGACGATTTCCAAATGGGAACCGGTAATCTTGACCTCGCTCAGCAGCAGCCGCTCCGGGCCGTTGATGAGGTAGCCGATTACGTGAGAATCGCCCTGCTTGAGTTCCAATCCAAACGGCAACTCGCCGCCCGGCGTCTGCAGCACGACCCGGTAGACGCCCATTTTCACGTCATTGCCCGAAGCCGCGGCCGGCGCATCGCCTCGATGACAGGCGGCGAGGCCCAGCGCCGCCGCCAGACTCAAGACCTGGCGCCATGTTGTCGTGACCACGATCGCACCTCGACACTTTAGCTTAGCTAAGCTAACGATACCCGCGGGCCTGCAAAGTGAATAGCTTCGCGTATTGACCGTCCGCCGCCATCAGCTCTTCGTGGCTGCCGCGCTCGACAATGCGGCCTTCCTCGAGCACCAATATTTGGTCGGTCATGCGCACAGTTGAAAAGCGGTGCGAAATGACGATGGCGATCCGGTTGCGCGTCAATTCGCGAAAGTGTTCAAAAACCTCGGCTTCCGCGCCGGCGTCGATGGCCGCGGTCGGCTCGTCCAGCACCAGAATATCGGCGTCGCTGCGCATGAAGGCGCGCGCCAGCGCGATTTTCTGCCACTGACCGCCCGACAATTCGCGTCCGTCCTTGAACCACTTGCCGAGCTGCGCGTGATAGGCGCCCGGAAGCTGTTCCACGAATTCCGCGGCGAGACCCTTGGCGGCGGCGCTGCGCCAGCGCGTCTCGTCCTCGAAAGCACGCACGTCGCCCGCGCCGATATTCTCGCCAACCAACATTTGATAACGCGCAAAGTCTTGAAAAATCACGCCGATTCGCTGGCGCAAGGCCGTTTCATTCCAGTCCGCAAGGTCCAGCCCATCGAGCAGGATTCTGCCGCGGGTCGGTGTATAGAGCCGGGTCAACAGTTTGATCAGTGTGGTTTTTCCGGAGCCATTCTGCCCGACCAGCGCCAGACTCTCGCCCGGGCGTACGTGCAGCGTGATGCCGGACAGGGCGGGCGTGGCCGCGCCCGGATACACGAATTCCACATCCTCGAAGCGGATGCCGTCGCCGGGATCCGGCCCTTTGGCGCTGTCGCCCTTGACGCCGCCCACGACCGGTTGTTCCAGGTACTCGAACAGGTTCGACAGGTACAGGTTGTCCTCGTAGAGACCGCCGACCGCCGACAACGCCGCGCTCACCGCCGCCTGGCCTTGGCGGAACAGCATCAAATACATGGTCATCTGGCCCACGGTCATCGCGCCCAACACCGTCTCCGCAGCGATCCAGATGTAGCCGCCGTACAGGGCGATGGTTCCGAGCAGTCCCAATCCAAAACCCCAGGCGTCGCGCCGCAGCGTCAGATCCCGGTCTTCGCGGTACAGGCGCGTGAAGATGTCGCGATAGCGATCGAGGAATCGCCGGCCCAATTCGAAGAGTTTGACCTCCTTGGCATAGTCTTCGCGCGCCAGCACCGATTCCAAATAGATTTGCATGCGCGACTCGGGTGCGCGCCAGCGGAACAGCCTGAAGGCCTCGCCCGAGAATTTCGCTTCGGCGAGAAACGCCGGCAGACCCGCCAACAACAGCAGCAGCACCGCCCAGGGGGAGAAGCGGTATAGCAACCCGCCGAAGGAGATCAGCGAGATCGCGTTTTGTCCCAATGCAAAGGTTCGCATGACGAGACTCAACGGCCGGCTGGATGCTTCGCGCCGTGCACGCGTCAGTTTGTCGTAGAATTCGGAATCCTCGAATTGCGTCAAATCGAGCGTCAGCGCCTTTTCCAAGATCATGACGTTGACGCGCTGACCGAGTTGCGCGCGCAGCAGGGACTGTGCGAGCGAAATGCCCCGCTGCGCCATGGCGGTGGCGGCGACCAGCAGCGCCTCCAGGGCGACATATCGGACCACGTCATGCAGGTAAGTCGTGCCGGTGCGATGATGCAGGTCGGCGGCGTGAATCACCGCATCGACGATTCGCGCGCCGACGAAGGCCACGCCCGCCGGCAATACGCCGGCAATCAGCGTGAGCGCCGCGAGCATGATGCAGAGCGCCTTGTTGGTGCTCCACACCAGCCCCAGCGCACGACGGCTGTATTCGAACACACCCGCAAGGTTGAAGCGCCAGCCGCTCGGGTGCGGCAGATCGATGGGTCGAAGCTTGGATTGGGCGCTGATGAGTGGTCCCCGCAGTCTATAATAACTCGTCGCAATGGTCAGGTATGGCGGAGCAGACGTGAAATTCAAGCCCTTGCTCGATCGGTGGAAGAAGGCGCCCGCGCCCGCGAGGACCGCGAAGGAATATGCCGTCCGCTTGCCGCTCGATGACGCCGCAAGGCTGCAGGCCCTGGCCGAGCTATTCCCCGGCCAGTCGATCGAGGAAATCGTGACGGATCTGCTCGGTGCCGGTCTGGACGAAATTGGCGCGGCCATGCCCTATGTAAAAGGCCCCAAAATCATATCGCGCGACGACCATGGAGATCCTGTTTACGAGGATGTCGGCTTGACGCCGCGATTCGTCGAATTGACCCGCAAGTACAAGAAAAATCTGCAAACCGGCGCAAAAAAATAGATCCCGGCCGGCGCGTTGCAGTTGACGCTGCCGGCAAAAGGCGGCGATACTGATCGTATGTCGACCGCGCGCATTCTTCGCAGCACTTGGTGGTGGCGCCTCCGATAAGGAGTGGGCTGGTCGTTTAGCTTTCGATTTTCCGTTTACCCAGAACCCATCTCCGCGACAAGTGGCGATGGGTTTTTTATTGCCTTGGATGGGCCATGAATGAAACCGCCGTTTGACATTGCAGCCGACTTGGATACACCGGTCTCTGCGTATCTGAAGCTCGCGCCGTTCCGTCCGCGATTCCTGCTGGAAAGCGTCGAGGGCGGCGAGCGGCTCGCGCGCTACTCCTTCATCGGCTTCGGCGATTGCCTCGAGGTTCGCATCGATGCGCAGGGCCTGAACATCGGCGGCGTGCATGCGCCCCGCCCCGGGAACAGGCACGAATTCCTCGATGCGCTGCGCGGCGCATTGGCGCGCGCGCCGCAGCCAATTCCGAATATTCCCGGCGTCCCCTTGTCGGGCGGCCTGGTGGGCTATACCGCGTACGATGCCGTGCGCTATTTCGAGCGCATCCCCGGCCGCAGTCTCGATGCAACGCCGACGCCGCACGCGCACTATGTCGCGCCCCGCTCGCTGCTGGTGTTCGATCACCTGACGCGCGGCGTCGCGCTGTTGCACGACGGCAGCGAAGCGGATCGGCAAACGTTGCGGCGCGAGGTGATCCGGGCGCTGCGCGGCGGCGTGCCGATGCTGCGGGCGCCGGGAAAATTCTCGCCAGCGGCGCCTTCCTTGACCGAAGAGGCGCACGCGGAGCGCGTGAGACGCGCGCAGCAATACATCGCTTCGGGCGACGTGTACCAGCTGGTGCTCGCGTCGCGGTTCGAAGGCAGCCAGAGCATGGCGCCGTTCGAAGTCTATCGGGCGCTGCGGCTGCTCAATCCTTCGCCGTACATGTTTTTTTGCGAGCTCGGCGAACTCACCGTGGTGGGCTCTTCGCCCGAAGCATTGGTCAAGTGTCACGCGGGGCAGGCGCAACTGCGGCCCATCGCGGGCTCGCGGCCGCGCGGCGCGGATGAGGCAGGCGATGCGGCGCTGGAGAGAGAATTGTTGGGCGACCCGAAAGAGAATGCCGAGCACGTGATGCTGGTCGATCTCGCACGCAACGACTTGGGCCGCGTGGCCGCGGCCGGCTCGGTGTGCGTCGATCCCTATCGGGTGATCGAGCGCTACAGCCACGTCATGCACATCGTGAGCGGCGTGAAGGGCCGGTTGAAACCGGGCCACGATGCCTTCGACTTGTTCGCTTCGGCATTTCCCGCGGGGACTCTGGTGGGCGCGCCCAAGGTGCGCGCCATGGAACTGATCGACGAGCTCGAGCCCGTGGGACGTCAGCTCTACGGCGGCACGGTCGGCTATTTCGGCCGGCACGGCGACATGGATCAGGCCATAACCATCCGCACGCTGGTATTTCGCGGCGATGCCTATAGTTACCAGGCCGGCGGCGGTATCGTCGCGGACAGCTCTGCGGCCGCCGAGTACGCCGAGCTGCTCGCAAAAAGCGCGGTGCTGCGGCGGGCGCTCGAGCTTGCGGCGGAGGGCCTGTAAATGCCCGCGAATGTTTTGCTCATCGACAACTACGACTCATTCACCTACAACTTGGTGCAGGCGTTCTTGATTCTGGGAGCCGAAGTCGATGTACACCGCAACGATGCCATCGGCGTCGAACAGGCGCTGGCGGGCGGCTATACGCACCTGGTCATTTCGCCGGGACCGGGTGCGCCGCGCGGCGCCGGCGTGTCGATGAGAATGATCGAAGCCTTCGCCGGGCGCATTCCGATATTCGGCGTGTGTCTCGGCCATCAATCGCTGGTCGAGGTGTTCGGCGGCAAGGTGGTGCGCGCCGCCCGCCTGATGCATGGCAAGGTGTCGCCGGTGCTGCATGATGGCAAGGGTCTGTACTCAGGCATGCGCCAGAATTTCGAGGCCGGCCGCTACCACTCGCTGATCGCTGAACCCGGCTCGATCCCGGCCGCGCTCGAAGTGACCGCGCGGACTGCCGAGGGCGAGATCATGGGCGTGCGTCACCGCTCCTTGGCCGTGGAAGGCGTGCAGTTCCATCCCGAGAGCGTGCTGACGCCGGACGGACCCAAGCTCATGGGCAATTTCTTGAAGAGCTGACGTGAACGATCCACGCGAGATTCTGGAACAGCTGTTGATGCGGCAGGATTTGAGCGAAGCGCACGCCGCCGCGCTCTTGCGGCTGTTGACGACGGCGGACATGGCGCCCGCCATGGCCGGCGCCATGCTCTCGGCACTGCGTGCCAAGGGCGTGACGGCCGACGAGGTGCGTGGATTCGCCGGCGCAATGCGCGCGCTGGCGTTGAAGCCCGCGCTGCCGGGAGGCGTAGATGCCATCGATATCGTCGGCACCGGCGGCGACGGCTCCGGGAGCTTGAACCTGTCCACCGGCGCGGCATTGCTGGCTGCCGCCTGCGGGCTGCCGGTGGTGAAGCACGGCAATCGATCGATCTCGAGCCGCAGCGGCAGCGCCGACTTGATCGAAGCGATCGGGTTCACGTTGCCGCTGGATGAGAATCGTGCCGCAGAGTGCTTGGTCGCCACCGGATTCACCTTCCTGTTCGCGCCGTACTTTCATCCCGCCATGAAAGCGCTGGCGCCGATTCGCGCGGCACTCGGCGTTCGCACCGTGTTCAATTTGCTCGGACCTTTGACCAACCCCGCCGCGCCGCGCTACCTGCTGATCGGCGCATACGATGCGCGCACGGCGGAATTGATGGCCGGCACCTTGGCCGGCATGCGCATCGAGCGGGGCTGGGTGGTGCATGGTGCCTGCGGATGGGACGAAGCCACGCCGATCGGATCCTTCGTGGCATTCGACGTTGCCGCCGAGAGGATCACGCGCCGCGAGGTCAATCCCGAGGAGTTCGGAATTGCGCGTTGTTCGCCGCACGAGCTCAAGGGCGGGGATGCCAAGACGAATCTCAAGGCGCTGCTCGATGTCTTCGAGGGACGCGATCAGGGCCCGCATCTCGACGCGCTGGCGCTGCAATGCGGATTGGCGTTGATGATCGCCGGGCGCGCCCAATCCATCGGGGGAGGTATTGCATTGGCGCGGGCCGTGATCGACAGCGGCAAGGCGCTGGCATGGCTGCAGCGGTTGCGCGCGTTCGCGCTTCATGCGGACCCATTGCGGAAGCACGAATGAGCGGCTTCTTGGACGAGATGGCGCGCTCGAGCGCGGCGCGGGCCGCGCAGGCGATGGCTGCCGAGCCCTTCGCCGCGCTTGAACGGCGCGCCAAGGCGGCGCCTCGCGGGCCGCGGCTGATTTTGTCGCCGCAAGGATTCGACGTCATCGCGGAACTGAAATTGACGTCGCCGGCAGCCGGCCGGCTCGGCGCGGCAAACGAGGACTGGCTGCAGCGCGTGAGCGCGTATGCGCAGGGCGGCGCCGCGGCAGTGTCGGTGCTGACGGAGCCCTTGCGCTTCGACGGATCGCTGGAGCATTTGCGGCAGGCCAGCGCGGCGCTGGCGCCATACAAAGTGCCCACGATGCGCAAGGATTTCCTGGTGGACCCCTACCAGGTGCTGGAGGCGCGCGCGGCGGGCGCGGGCGGCGTGCTCCTGATCGTGAGAATGCTGTCGCAAGCGCAATTGCTGGCGCTGCTCGACGCGGCGGCCGAACATGGATTGTTCGTGCTGCTGGAAGCCTTCGGCTTGGACGACTTGCACGCTGCGCGCGAATTGCTTGCCGCACGCAACCCGGCCCGCACGGGCGGCGGCGTCGATGACATCCTGATCGGCATCAATAGCCGCGATTTGCAGACGCTGGAGGTCATGCCCGAGCGGTTCCGGGAACTTGCGCCGCGGCTGCCGCCTAATCGGCCGGCCGTGGCGGAGAGCGGCGTCGCCACGGCAAGCGATGCAGTGCGCATGATGCGCCTGGGGTTTCGGCTGGCGCTGATCGGCACCGCGCTCATGAGCTGCGACGATCCGCGGCCGCTGCTGCGTGAAATATTGACGACGACGCGGACAGTCAAAGCTTAAATGGCTACACTCCGCCCCATGTGGATCAAGATTTGCGGCATCACCGGTGCGGATGCGGTGAGCGCGGCGGCGGATGCCAACGTCGACGCCATCGGATTCGTTTTCGCGCCGAGCCCGCGCCAGGTCACTCCCGGACAGGCCGCGCAGCTCGCCGCTCTGGCGCCCCCGGGCATTTTGCGCATCGCGGTGGCGCAGCATCCATTGCAAATGAAAGTCGATGAGATTTGCCGGATCCTCAAACCGGATTATTTTCAGACCGACGTCGAGGACTTGCGCGAGCTGAAGATTCCGGCACATATCAAGGTGCTGCCCGTGGTGCGCTTCGGGCGCAAGACTCCGAATCCCTTGCCGGGCCGCATGCTGTTCGAAGGTCCCTCGAGCGGCATCGGCGAGTTGGCCGACTGGGGGCGCGCCGCGGAACTCGCGCGGCAGACCGAACTGATTCTGGCCGGCGGCCTGTCGGCGCAAAATGTCGCCGAGGCCATTCAGGCCGTGCGGCCATTCGGCGTGGATGTCAGCAGCGGGGTCGAATCGGAGCCGGGCGTCAAGGATCCGGCCAAGATCCACGAATTCGTGCGCGCGGCGCGTGCCGCGGCTGCGTATCTGGAGCGCGAACAATGAGTTCTGCGTTGCGCGCCGATGCCACGCCGGCGGCCTTGCCCGACGGCAAGGGACGCTTCGGCGCATTTGGCGGCCGCTACGTGCCGGAGACCTTGGTGCCGGCCCTCGACCGGCTGCAGGCGGGCATCGATCGCTATTTGCATCAGCCGGAGTTTCAAGCGGAGTTTTGCCAGGAACTCAAGCATTGGGTGGGGCGGCCCACGGCGCTGTCGCCTGCGCCCACATTGGGCAAGCGTTGGGGGGCGCATGTCTGGCTGAAGCGCGAGGACCTGGCGCACACCGGCGCGCACAAGATCAACAACGCCGTCGGCCAGACGCTGCTGGCCAAGCGCTTGGGGGCGAAGCGCATCATCGCGGAGACCGGGGCCGGTCAACACGGCGTTGCGAGCGCGGCGGCTGCTGCGCGGCTCGGCATGCCCTGCGTGGTGTACATGGGCGCGATCGACGTCGAACGGCAGGCGCCCAATGTGGACCGCATGAAGTTGTTGGGCGCCACGGTGGTGCCGGTGACCGGCGGCGACCAGACCTTGCGCGCCGCCATCGATGAGGCGCTGCGCGACTGGGTCTCCGATCCCGACGGCACCTACTATGCCTTGGGATCGGCCGTGGGGCCTCATCCCTATCCTTACCTGGTGCGCGAACTGCAGTCGGTGATCGGCCGCGAGGCGCGCGCGCAAATGTTGGAAGCCGCCGGTTGCCTGCCCGATGTCGCCGTCGCCTGCGTCGGCGGAGGCTCGAATGCCATCGGATTGTTCCACCCGTTCCTCAATGATCCTGCGGTGCAGCTGCTGGGCGTGGAGGCCGGTGGACGCGGCCCCGGGTTGGGCGACAACGCCGCCTCGCTCACTTTCGGCACGCCCGGAGTCTTGCAGGGCAGCTATACGCTGATTTTGCAGGACGCCTTCGGCCAGGTGCGCGAAACCCACTCGGTGTCGGCGGGCTTGGATTATTCGGGAGTGGGTCCGGAGCATGCGTATCTGAAGAAAACCGGGCGTGTGACCTACGAGTCGGCGACCGATTCGGAAGTCCTGGACGCGCTCGCCGAGTGCGCGAAATACGAAGGCATTTTGCCGGCCATCGAAAGTGCGCACGCATTTTTCGGCGCGCGGCGCTTTGCACTGAAGAATCCGGGAGCACGCATCCTCATCGGCTGCTCGGGCCGCGGCGACAAGGACATGCCGATTCTGCAGAACACGCTTCTCAAAGAGCAGCGCTGATGATGGCCGGCGCGCGCATCGCGGCCGCCATCCAAGCGGCCGCCGCCAAAGGCCGTCCTGCGCTGGTGGGTTACTTGACCGCCGGCTTTCCGGGCCGCCGGCAATTCAAGCAAAATCTCGCCGCCGTCGCGGGCGGCTGCGATGTCGTCGAGATCGGCGTTCCCTTCAGCGATCCGATGGCCGACGGCGCCACCGTGCAGCGCGCGAGCTTCGCGGCGCTGGCCGACGGCGTAACGCTGCCGTGGATTCTGCAGGAATTGCAATCCATCGAGCCGCGCCACGCCGCTCCCATTCTGCTCATGAGCTATTTGAATCCGCTGCTGGCTTTCGGATTGGAGCAGCTGCCGCGCGCCGCGGCACGCGCAGGCGTCAGCGGCTTCATCGTGCCGGATCTGCCCTTTGAGGAAAGCGCCGACCTGCAACAAGCACTCGAGGCCGAGGGACTGGCATTGGTGCAGATGGTAACGCCGGTGACGCCGCCCGCGCGCCTGAAGATGTTGTGCCGGGAAGCCAAGGGATTCGTTTATGCCGTGACCATGACGGGCACGACCGGAAAATCGGCTGACGGCAAGTTCGCCGATGTGCCGCGCGAAGTGCTCGAATACATGGATCGGGTCAAACAGCTTGCCGATGTACCGGTGTGCGCAGGGTTCGGGATTCGCTCTGCCCGCCAAGTCGCACGCCTCGCGCCGCACGTCGACGGCGTCGTGGTCGGGTCGGCGCTGGTGGAGACGCTGGAAAGAGGCGAGGATGTGGCTGCGTTCTTGAAATCCCTGCGCTAGGAGCCGTGAGAATTGAAACGCGTGTTCAGCGCCGCATCGCTCTTGCAAGTTGCGCATGCCCGCAATGTACTGATTGCGGCGGGCATCGACAGCGAGCTGCGGAATCAGTATCTGGCCGGCGCGCTCGGTGATCTACCCATGCTGGAAACCTGGCCGCAACTCTGGGTCGAGGACGCGCTCGAATCGGCGGCGCTGCGCGCGTTGCAAAATGCCGCTGCTGCGCCGGCGGGTGCGCCGTGGGTGTGTGCGCAATGCGGCGAAGAACTCGAACCGCAATTCACGAGTTGTTGGCGCTGCGGCGCGGCTTTTCGGAGTGCATAGCGTGTGCCAGTCGTGATTTTGGCGTCGCGGCGTTCCAAGCACCGGCGCTGACAGCATCGATCCAGCCTTTATATTCAGGTGCTTGCGCGCGTTTGTCAGACAAACACCGACAGCCCTCAGCGCGAAGTCCGAGCCGAGGATCAGCGCTGCGCCCTGGTAGGCTCAAGCTGCACAGGTTACAAATTGTGACCGTTGACGTGTAACGATTACACGAGCGGTTCAGCAGGAGATTTGTAATGAATAGTGTGAGCTATGGCCTTTCGGAGCGTCCGGCGCCCCTTCCCCCACCCATGGACTCTTTGCTGGGCAACTCGGTTGCCATGCAGGAAGTGTTTCGCTTGATCGAGCGCGTGGGTCCCACCGAAGCCAGTGTATTGCTCACCGGCGAGAGCGGTTCGGGCAAGGAACTCGCGGCGCAAATGATTCACGCCTGCAGCGCGCGCCGCAACAACCCTTTCATTGCCGTCAATTGCGGCGCCATCCCCGCCGGCCTCATCGAGGCGGAATTATTCGGCTACGAGAAAGGCAGCTTCACCGGCGCGGTGCGCGCCCACGCCGGAGTGTTCGAACGCGCGAACGGCGGCACCCTGCTGCTCGATGAAGTGACTGAAATGCCGCTGGACATGCAGACCCGGCTGTTGCGGGTGCTCGAGTCCCGCAAGTTCTACCGCGTCGGCGCCAACACCGAATACACCTCCGATGTGCGCGTGATCGCCGCGACCAACCGCTGTCCGTTGACGGCGGTGCAAGCGGGTCTGCTGCGCGAGGATTTGCTGTACCGCCTGGCCGTGTTTCCGATCGACATGCCGCCCTTGCGCAATCGCGGCGACGACGTCGAACTGCTGGCGAATCACTTCTTGGCGGAACTCAATGCCGAGGCCATGACGCAAAAGCGGCTGTCCGCGCACGCGCGCATGACGCTCACGCAGCATTCTTGGCCCGGCAACGTGCGGGAATTGAAGAACTGCATCGAGCGTGCATTCATTCTCGGCGATACCGTTCTCGAATTGGCGCCCCTGATTCAGAACGCGGCCCGCAGCGAAGCGTCGGGCGGTCCGGGAACGGGCGGCGGCGCGGATCGAGACCGCCTGGAGATTCGGGTCGGATCGCGCATCTACGACATGGAGCGTTCGCTCATCGAAGCCACCCTGGACTATTTCAAGGGCAACAAACGCCGTGCCGCCGATGCGCTGGGCTGCAGCCTGAAGACGCTGTATAACAAGCTGAACGGCTATTCACAAAGACAGGAATGCGCCAATTCCTGATTGCGCGTCATTGAGGGGAAAAAAGTGTCAAGAGTACTGATCGCAGACGATCATGCGGTGGTCCGAGCCGGATTCAAGCAATTTCTCGAAGCCGATTCGAGCATCAATGCCGTGGGCGAAGCGGCGAGCGGCAATGCCACGCTCGACGCCCTGCGCGAGTCCGAATGGGACCTGGTTCTGCTGGATATTCATATGCCGGACCGCAGCGGCCTGGACATCTTGCGGCACATTCAAACCGGACATCCGAGCGTCAGGGTCCTGGTCATGAGCGGATTGCCGGAACAACAGTATGCGGTGAACGTTTTGCGTGCCGGCGCGAGCGGCTATCTTTCGAAGGACAGCGCTCCCGAAGAACTCATGAAGGCGGTGCGCACCGTGCTCTCGGGCCGGCGCTACGTCAGCGCCGCGCTCGCGGAAATATTGGTGGCGGATCTGGACGGCGATCCGGACAAGCCGCTGCACGCGCGGCTCTCGACGCGCGAGTTTCAAATCTTCTGCAAGTTGGCGGCCGGCCGCGGCGTTTCCGACATAGCGAATGAACTGAGCCTGAGCGTCAAGACCGTCAGCACCTATCGGAGCCGCATCCTGGAAAAGATGAGCTTCACCGCCAATGCCGACATTACTTCATACGCGCTGCGCAACGGCTTGATTCAATAGTGGCATATGGTGAGCACCTTTCACCACGACTCGAGTTTGTCCAGGGCGACATGTTAATGGTGCGCTCTCTGCGGGTATTGCTGGTCGAGGACTCGAAAGTACTGACCGAGAGACTGACCGAGGCGATCCGCCAGATTTCCGACGTGGAATTGATCGGAACCGCCGACACCGAGTCGGCGGCGCTTGCGGCCGTCAAGCGCGATGCGGTCGACGTGATCATTCTCGATCTGCATTTGAAACAGGGTACGGGCTTCGGCGTCATGCGCGCGCTGGCCGCCACGCAACACAAGCCGCGGATCATCGTGCTCACCAACTACGACCTGCCTGAATACAAGAATGCGGCGATCGCGCTCGGCGCGACGCATTTCCTCGACAAAGCCCGCGACTATGGCCGCCTGCCCGAAGTACTGCACGAGATCTGCGAAGCCCATTTGTCGAAGCATTGAGCGTTTGCGGCGCGTCGCGGCGCAAAGCTACAGTCGGCGCAAAAACCCATATTTCGCCGGGAATCCCAGCGCTTCGGTGTCGTATCAGTCCCACATTCTCGTAATGTCTACCATCGCGTCCGGCAATTTCTACAGCCCGCGGATTTGCAACGACGCGCGCCGCGTGAAACGCGCGAAGCGCTCGCGGGGCACGCGGAAAATGCCTTTGGCACGCATGTTGCTCCTTGAAAAAGTAGTGCGCCGGTCGTTGGCCGCGACATCACGAGGAGTAACACATGTCAGTAGGAAAATCTCGACATCAGGCATGCGGTGCTTGGCGCGGCGATCGCATTGCTCACCGCGGGCTGCGCCTCCATGCCGATCCCAAACGAGAAGATCGCGGTGGCGAAATCTTCGCTGCAGGCCGCGGAACAGGCAGGCGCGCCGGAGTTGGCGCCGGTGGAAATGGCCGCGGCACGCGACAAACTGGCGCGCGCCGAAAAAGCCGCCGCCGACCACGACGCGAAACCCGCGACGGAGTTGGCCGAACAAGCCAACGCCGATGCGCAGCTGGCCGAGGCAACCGCACAAGAACACCGCTCGCACAAGGCGGCGATGGAATTGGATGCGAGTCTGCAAGCGCTGCGGCAGGAGATCATCTGCGCAACTCCCAAGCCAATCAATGAGGATTTCAGTCATGAACGCGAGAATTAACCACGGCAATGGGTTTGGCGGTCGCCTTGAGCGCCTGCGCCACCATGCCGCAACCCAATCCGGCGCTCGAGAATGCGCGCGCGGCGGTGCAGGCGGCTGAAGCCGATCCGAACGTCAATAAGTACGCGCCATTCGATTTGGATCGCGCGAAGAAGGATCTCGCTGCGGCAGAAGATGCAGCGCTGCATCATCACGATGCGGAAATCGCGCAGCCGGCATATCTTGCCGCGCAAAATGCGCGCATCGCTCAGGCGCACGGAGCGGCGAAGGCGGATGATGCGCGCGTGGCCGCGGGCCAGACGGAGCGCGAGCGGATCGTGCTCGCGGCGCGCACGCGGGAGGCGGAAAACGCGAAAGCGTCCGCTGCCAATTCTCAAGCGGTGGCTGCGGCCGCCCTGAATCGAGCGAGACCAGGCGAACGAAGATGCCGCGCAAGCGCAGCAAGAGGCTGCGCAGGCTCAAGCCGAGCTCGAAGCTTTGAAAGCGACGCCCACCTCGCGCGGATTGGTGCTGACATTGGGCGATGTGATGTTCGATACGGGCAAGTCGCAGCTGAAATCCGGCGGACTGCGCAAAATCGATCAGCTCGCGCAATTCCTCACCGAACATCCGCAACGGCGCGTGGAGATCGATGGCTTTACCGACAGCGTAGGCAGCGATCCTATAATGAAGAGCTGTCGCAACGCCGTGCCGATGCGGTGAAGGCCGCGCTGGTGAGCCGCGATGTCGGTCCCGGCGCGGATCAGCACGGAGGGTTTCGGCAAAGCCTATCCCGTAGCCAGCAACAACGATTCCGGCGGACGGCAATTGAATCGCCGCGTCGAGGTCGTGATCGGCGGCGGCCAACGGCTCGCCGATCGCACCGCGTTCGGGATCTGTAGCGGACCTCGAGCCCACCGCGGGCTAGCCGCCGGCAACGTTGGAGGCGAGCGCCTGCTCGCCTCCGTCCGGCGCATTCGGCGCGGCAGCATCGCACGGCCTCTCTCATGGGAATGCGCGCCGTCACCACAGTGCCGCCGGAGTCGGGACTGCCGATATCCCATGCTCCGCCCAAGTCCGGCGATCCGATGCCGCATCGAGACCAGACCATGTGTGGTGCTGGTGACCAGGCGGCCGGCGGGAATTCCCTTGCCGTCATCGGTGATGCGCAAAGCTGAATGTGTTTCTCCTTCGATCGCGATGAAAAGGTCCGCGGATTTGGCTTCTGAGTGCTTCAAAACGTTGGTCAAGGCCTCTTGTGCGATGCGAAACACCCCGATGGCGGCGTCCGGGCTGAATTTCAGCTCGCTTTCAGGAATGGTTTCGGTACAGCGCATCCCGGTGCGCCGGCAGGTTTCCTTGAATTGCCATCGCAAGGCCGCGAACAAACCCATATTGTCGAGCAGCGTGGGGCGCAGCTCCTCGACCACGCGGCGTTTGAGGTCGACACCGGCGCTCAACGACTCGTGAATGCGCTTGAAGCGCTGCTCGATGGAGGGATCCGCCGTCGGCAGCCGTTGCTGCAGCCAGGATAAGTCCATGCGCGCCGCAACCAAGAGTCCGCCCAGCTCATCGTGCAGTTCTCGCGACAGCGCCGATTTCTCCTGCTCGGAGACACCCTGCAAGTGCGTCGAGAGCGCGGTCAATTCCCGGGTTCGCGCTGCGACCTCGAGCTCCAGCTGCAATTTCTGGTCGCGCAGGGCGGCGGCCTGGCGCGCACGCCGCCGCATGTCGCCGTAGACCAGCCGGATCGCGAGCAGCACCAAGCCGATATTCAAGATCGCACCCGCGGCCGATACCCAGCGCGAGAGGCGAAAATCCTTCTGCCATTCCGCGTTGGCGGCGGCCGCCTCGCCCGCTTCTTCGCGGCGCATTTGGGCGACAATGGCGCCGATCGAGTCCATGGTGCGTTTGCCCACGTCCGTGTCGATCACGCTGGCTGCCTGGGGAATGCCGCGTTTCTTGAGTATCGCGATGCCGTCGGCGAGCTCCCCGAGCTCCTTCCCGGTCAGCACTCGCAGCTCGTGAAATTCGCTGCTGCCGTCATCGCCGCCGTAGGCATCATGCAGCCCATCGAGCGACTGCCCGACCCGGGCCACCGCATCCGCATAGGGTGCCAGATAGGCGCGTTCCGACGTGAGCAGGTATCCGCGCTGCGCGGATTCTGCGTCCGTGATCTGGCCCGCGAACTCATTGAGGGCCTGTTCCCGCAATTGCGAGCGGTGCGCGCGCTCATTGGCCCTATTCAAGCGAGTCTGGCCGGCCGCGGCGAGAAAAAACAGGCCGATCAGGAATCCGATCAAGAGGATGGGCGGCAATGCCAGGTACCAGCGTCCGATCCCGCGCAGCTCCTCACCCAAAATTTTCATTTAAAATGCCCGCGTTGCCGGGCTTGAGTTTAACATGTGAGGGTAATCCTACAGGCAGGCTCGGGACGAACCGATGTCTGGCCCTCATCGATAAAGGCATAGTGGGGAACAGCGCGATCGGGCGCAACGGGGGGCCGCGGGTCCCATCCACCGAAGGAGATTGAAATGGAAGCGAATTTCGACAATACCGCAGATCAGGCCCGCGCCACGGGCCGCCGCTTGAAGAACGATCTGACCGACGGCCTCAGCGATATCAAGGGCGCGGCTTCCGGCGAAATCAAGAATCTGATCGCAGATGTCGAAGATCTCATGGCGCGCATCGCTGATCTGAAAGATGCCGATGTGGTGCGCGTGCGCGGCAAGGTGCAACGCGCGGTGGACGCAACGAAGCAAAGTCTTGCGGACAGCGCCGAGTCCATCCGGCGCCAGGCGCAAAACGTGGCGAGCACGGCCGATGACTATGTGCGCGAGAGCCCCTGGCAGGCGATCGGCATTGCGGCATTGGTCGGTGCGGTGGTGGGTATTTTAGCGACGCGCCGCTCCTAAGGCCGAAGAACCACGGTGCGCGGCCTCTGGTCACTGCCGAAAGCCGGCCCTGCGCTGATGCGCCATATCGGCGCCTATATCGATTTGGCGGCTTTGGATCTGGCGCGCACCCATCGCGAAATCACCGCGCAAGTGGTGGCCGCGGCGGTCGTTGCAATCTGCGCATTGTTCGCGCTCTTCCTCACCTGCCTGGGGGTCATCGCTTATTTCTGGGACACGCCGTATCGCCTGGCCGCCATTGCGTGCCTGGCCGGCATCTTCGTGCTGGCCGCAATCGCGGCTGCCCTCTACCGCGCGCGCGCGGCGCGCGCACGATCGCCGTTGCTCGCCGACGTGCGGCGCGAGTGGCAGGAAGATCGCGTCATTCTTGAAAAGATCCTCTCCTCGGACGAGGATTGACATGGCCGACAACGACGCAGCTGAGCGAGACTTGATTCATAAGCGGCTGGCGCAGTCCCGTGAGGAACTGCGTCTGCTGCTCGATCCGCCGCCCGCTCAAGACGATGGCGGCGGGGCCGGCAACGGTCACATGGGGTTCCCGCGCAGCCGCACCATGCAAATGCTGTTGAGCGGGCGCGGCTTGGGTACCTTGGGCGCGCTTGCCGGCGGGCTGCTCATTGCCCGTCCGGCGCTGGCGTTGCGCTTGCTGCGCTTCATACCCGCGAGCGCCGTGGCCAAAATGCTCATGGCCAAGGCGCTGAACGCATTGAAAGCCAAGCCGCACAACCCGGCGCCCTGACTGGCGGCTAGCCCAGGGTGATTTCACCGTAGTGATAACGGCCGTCATCCGTGAGTTGAAATTCACCAGTCGCGCCGCTCAAATCCTTGCCGTCGAGCGCTGCGTGCGCAATGCCGCGATTCACGCCGCGGGGATTCTTGACCGATATGCGATAGCGGGACGTGCCGTGCTTATAGGTGAATTCAAAGCCGGGCCAGGCCCGCGGGACGCAGGGGTCGACGCTCAGCGTCGTTCCGCGCACCTTGATTCCCAAAATGCCCTCTGCAGCGGTGCGGTACATCCATCCCGCTGACCCGGTATACCAAGTCCATCCGCCGCGCCCCACATGTCCGGGCGCGGAGTACACGTCGGCGCACACCACATAGGGTTCCACTTTGTAGCGGTGAATGCCGGCGGTCGTGCTGGCGTGATTGATGGGGTTCAGCAGCGCGAACAATTCGCCGGCGCGATCGCCGTCGCCCAGCAGCGCGAAGGCCAGCGCGGTCCACATCGCCGCGTGCGTGTACTGCCCGCCGTTCTCGCGCAGGCCCGGGGGATAGGCCTTGATGTAACCAGGATCCTTGGCGCTGTGGTCGAAGGGCGGCGTGAACAGTTTCACCAGCCCATCGCTGCGGCTGACGAGCTGGGTGTTGACCGCGGACATGGCTCGCAGCGCGCGCTCGCGCGGCGCGGCGCCGGAGATCACCGCCCATGACTGCGCCACCGCATCGATGCGGCATTCGTCGCTGGATACCGAGCCCAAGACGGTGCCGTCGTCGTAGTAGCCGCGCCGGTACCAGTCGCCGTCCCAGGCCTCCCGCTCGATGGCCTGCTGCAGGGCAAATGCATGCTTGCGCCAGGCGGCGGCGGCGTCATTGGCGCCGCGCGCCTCGGCGATCGGCGCAAAGCGCATCAAGGCCGCATGCAGGAACCAGGCGAGCCATACGCTCTCACCGCGCCCTGCGATGCCGACCCGATTCATGCCGTCATTCCAATCGCCGGTGCCGAACAACGGCAAGCCGTGCGCACCAATCGCCAAACTCGAATCGAGGGCGCGAACACAGTGCTCGAACAGGGGCGCCGGATCGCCCGAAGGCGGCGCCCAGAACTTTTCCATATCGCCGGGCGCGAGGGGACCCCCGCCCAAGAAAGGTACGGGCTCGTCGAGCACCGATCGATCGTCCGTGACCTCCAGGTAGTGCGCAACGACGAACGGCAGCCAGATGCGATCATCCGATACCCGCGTCTTGATCCCCTGACCCGAGGTCGGAAGCCACCAATGCTGCACGTCGCCTTCCGCGTACTGCTGCGCGGCCGCTCGTAGTATATGCGCGCGAGTGGTTGCCGGCGAGGACACGCACAAGGCCATGACGTCCTGCAGCTGATCGCGATACCCGTAAGCCCCGCTCGACTGATAGAAGGCGGTGCGTCCCCACACGCGGCTGCTCAAGGTCTGATACAGCAGCCATCCGTTGACCAAGATATCCAGCGATCGATCGGGCGTTTTGACTTGAACCACACCTAAGGTGCGATCCCAGAAGTCGGTCACGCGCTCGAAGGCCTCATCGAGGTTCGCGCTGCGATAGCGCTCTGCCAAGGCAACGGCGGTCTCGGACGAGCTCTCCTCGCCGAGAAACAGCTTCAGCTCGATTTCTTCGCCGGGGTTCAAGCTGACTTTTGTTTGCATCGCGCCGCAGGGATCCAGTCCTCCTCCCACCCGGTTGGCCAGCGGCTGCGGACCCAAGAGCGCCGCGGGTTCGGCCAGCGAGCCATGGCGCCCGATGAATTCGGTCCGATCGGCGGTGCAGCTTTGCTGCGCTCCCGCCATATCCATGAAGGCAACCCGCGCCTTGAAATCGGCGCTCCAGGGGTTGCGCGCCAGCAAGGCGCGGGAGGCGGGCTCGATGGCCGTGATGATGAAGGGCGCCGCGCGGTTGTTCTGATTTCCGAGCACCCAATCGAGGTAATGGGTGATCGACAATTGGCGCGGTTCCTCCGAGACGTTCTTGATCTTCAGCCGCGAGATCTTGATCGGATCGGCGAGCGGCACGAACTGCGTCAGGTTCGATGCAATGCCGTGCGAGGTGTGTTCCGTGCGCGTGTAGCCGAAACCGTGCCGCACCACATAGACGGAGGAGCGCTCGCGAATCGGCAGCGGATTGGCGCTCCAAAGATCGCCGGATTCTTCATCCCGCAGGTAGACTGCCTCGGCGCTCGTATCGCTGACCGGATCGTTGCACCACGGCGTGATTTGGTTCTGCTGCGCATTCAAGGACCAGGTGCTGCCGGATCCATCGGCGGAGACCAGACAGCCGAATTGCGGATTGGCGATCACGTTGATCCAGGGCGCGGGAGTCCATTGGCCGTCGTCGAGCGCGACTACATATTCGCGCCCGCCGCAGTCAAAGCCGCCCAAACCGTTGAAGTACTCGAGCGCCGGCAGCGCGTGCGGCACCGGAGCGCGCAGATCGTCGCCGCTGTTTTCGCGCCGCAGACGCGCCGCGCCCGGCGCTTCCTGCGGTCTTGCCAGTTGCTCGCGCAGCGTCTTGGGGCCGCAGCTGAGCACCGCGCGCGCCGCCACTTGCAGGAAATCGCGCTGCTCCGGGGCCAGCGCATCGGCACGCAGTGCGACTGCAATCCCTTTCGCGCGGCGGTCCTGCCCGATCGAGGCTTCGAGCAGGGTGGCCAGCGAAGCCGCAGCCGCGGGGGGCGCCGTATTCAATAGGACCAGATCGACCACCAAACCCTTGTCTTGCCAATAGGCTTGCGCGCGCAGCAATTGCTGCACCCGCTCGATGCCGGCCTCGGCGCCGATCTGGACAAGCACGATGGGCGAATCGCCCGATACCCCGAGCGCCCACAAGGCCGGCTGGCCGAGTTGATTGCGATCGAGCAGCTGCGCGCCGGCGCGCAGCGAAGCGTCGGAATACAGGATGCGTTGCGCAAGTTCCTGGAAAAGCTCCGCATCCTCGCCGCTGATGCCGAGGTCGCGCAGGCGGGCCGCCGTGCGCGTGCGCGACAGCGTTTTCGTGCGCTGAAAAGCCGCTTCGCTGCCGAGCTTGTCGACCAGCTGCAACGCCTGAGCGCGGCTGGCGCCGATTCCGGTCCAAAACGCCGCATGCACGGTTTCACCCGGGTCGATTCGCACGCGGCGCCGCAGCGCCAATACCGGATCGAGCACCGTGCCCACGGAACCGGACAAGGGCCTCGCCTCCATGATGGACGCCGCACTGCGCACGCCGTGTCCGCGGCCTAGGAAACGCGCGCGGTCGGTTTCGAACTGCAGGCCGCCGATGGCCTCGCCGTCCAGGGAATTGAAATGCGCCAGCCACAGCTGAGCCTGCCCGGGATCGCGCGGCCGGCGGGTGGCGAGCAGCGCGCCGCGCGCGGGGACAAATTCGGTCTGCACGAACATCTTGGAAAATGCCGGATGCGCGGAATCCGCCGCCGCGGGGCTCAAAACCACTTCCGAGTACGAGGTCAGCTCGATCTCGCGTGCGCCGCGGCCTTCGTTGCTGAGCGACAAGTGCCGCACCTCCGCGTCGTCCTCCGCAGACACCATGATCTGCATGACGGTGCGGATCGGTCCGTCTTTGCGGCGGATTTCCGCGCGGTCCTCGAAGAAATCGACCTCGTAGATTTCGGATTCCCTGCCGATCGGCTGGTAACCGGCCGACCAAACGTGGCCGTTGAACACGTCGCGGAGGAAAATATAGAAACCCCAAGGATCGCAGGTGGGATCCTCGCGCCAGCGTGTCAGCGCAATGTCCTGCCAGCGGCTGAACCCTGAGCCTGCCGTGGTCAGCATCACCGAGTAACCGCCATTCGACAAAAGGTGGGTGCGCGGCGTCGCCTGGTACGCAGAGGTGAAGCGGCGGGGCGGGTCTAGCGGCATTGAAGGTGCTGCGGCCGAGTACATCGCGCTTGAAATCCCACGGGGTAGGGTGCTAATTCCGGCCGAGGCAAAATGTGCGCTCGGCGGGCTTGGCAGAGTTTACTTTAGCCCCGGATTCTCGCGGTGACGTACCCGACGCAGCGATCTCAGACTGATCGAAATCATGCGCCCGCGCGATCGGTACTTCGACCCAAGAGAACGTAATCCGATGCCTACATGCCGTGCTCATGGGTTCAATTTCCACACGGCCAGGTTGAGTGCGGCGATCATGGTCACCCACGAAAAATACGGCACCATGATGAGCGCCGCCGCGAACTTCACGCGCGCGAATTCGCTCAGGGTCCAGCCCACCGCGAGCCACAGCGCCACGATCTCGAACAATCCTGCGTCGATATTCTTCAAACCGAAAAACACCGGCGGCCACAGGGTGTTGAGCAGCAGCTGGACGCAATATGCGCTGATCGCCGCAGCGCGGCCGCGATGATAGCGCTCGCGCCAGATGATCCAGGCAGCGGTCGCCATCGATACATAGAGCGCGATCCACACCGGTGGGAACCAATTTTGCGGCGGCACCCAGGCCGGTTTCAGCAAAGCCGCGTACCAATGCGCGGCCGGCGCCGAAAAGCCCGGCGAGAAGGCGGCACCCACGGCGCCCGCGCCGAGCGCCAGCACCAAAAACGCGGCCAGCGCGGGAAAATTCGGGCGGGAATTGCGGCCGCGATAGCTGGTCCTGCTTTCTATGGGAATTCTCATTCGATCCTAGGGCCGGGGCCGCGATCTCCAGAACAGAACGATGGCAACGATCATCTGCGCCGCCCCGAACCAGCGATATTGCGTGGGCTGCGCCAGCCAAATCATGCCGCACAGCCATAGTACGCCCGCGGCCAACCACAGGTCGCGCCGCGCCGCCGCCGCACGCATCTCGGCGCGCATCCGGGCCAGCTCGAGCTCGACGCTGGATGCGCTGCCCTCGGCTTTCTCGCGGATGGAGCTCTGCACGATTTGCGGAATCTGGCGCAAGGTCAGCAACGCGTCGGGCCAATGCGCGCGAATCTCCCTGAAAATGGTGCGCGGGGCTACTCGCTCTCTCATCCATTCGCGCAGCACCGGCTGCGCGGTCTTCCAAAGATCGAGTTCAGGATAGAGCTGCCGTCCCAAGCCCTCGATGTTGAACAGCGTTTTTTGCAGCAAAATCAGCTGCGGCTGTACCTGCATATCGAAGCGCCGCGCCGTCTCGAACAGCCGCAGCAGCACCTGGGCGAAGGAAATCTCCTTGAGCGGCTTGTTGTAGATGGGCTCGCAGACCGTGCGCACCGCGGACTCGAGCTCGTCGACCCGCGTGGCTTTCGGCACCCAGCCGCTTTGGATATGCAGCTGCGCGATGCGGCGATAGTCGCGGTTGAAGAAAGCCATGAAATTTTCCGCCAGATAGTGCTGATCGCGAGGCTGCAGGGTGCCGACGATGCCGAAATCCACGGCGGCGTAACGCGGATTTCGCGGATCATCGATCTGCACGAAGATATTCCCCGGGTGCATGTCGGCGTGGAAGAAATTGTGGCGGAACACCTGCGTGAAAAAGATCTCGACGCCGTTCTCGGCCAGCCGGGCGATGTCCGTGCCGCGCGCCCGCAACTCCTCGACGCGGCTCACGATGATGCCGTGAATGCGCTCCATGACCATGACGTTCTGACGGCAGTAGTCCCAGTGAATTTGCGGCACGTAGAGCAGCGACGAACCGGCGAAATTGCGCTTCAGCTGCGCAGCATTGCCGGCCTCGCGCATCAGATCGAGTTCATCGGTGACGGTCTTGCGGTACTCGCGCACCACTTCGATGGGCCTGACCGGACGCGCCTCGACCCAGTATTCATCGGCGAGTTTTGCCAGGGCGTCGAGCACTTCCAGGTCAAGGTCGATGAGCTCCCGCATGCCGGGGCGCAGCACCTTGACCACCACTTCATCGCCGTTCTTCAAGGTCGCTGCATGCACCTGCGCGATGGATGCCGCCGCCAAGGGCGTGGAATCGAAGCTGCCGAAGATCTCGCCGAGCGGCTGGGCGAAGGTCTTCTCGATCATGGCGATGGCGAGGCCGCCGGGAAAGGGCGGCACGCGGTCCTGCAGCTTCGCCAGCTCATCGGCGATGTCGACCGGCAGCAGGTCGCGCCGCGTCGAGAGCGCCTGGCCGAATTTCACGAAAATCGGGCCCAACTCTTCGAGCGCGAGCCGCAAGCGTTCGCCGCGCGTGCCGCCGACGCGGCGCTGGAACCAGGTCCATGGCGAGAAATAGTAGAGGTAGCGCAGCGGCCGGTACAGATGAGTGGCGCGCACGAACTCATCGAGCCTGTGACGGACCAATGCGCGCTGGATCTTGAGCAGCCTGCCGAGCACCCGCAAACGCATTACGTGTCCTTCGCCAGGCGCTCGATCAAATTCAGGCGAGCCTCGATTCGATCCATGCTTTCCCGCACGCCGTCGACGCCGCGCAGGTACTCTTCCATTTCGGTCTTCGTCACCAGATCGCGGCCTTCCTCCTGCAGGTACTCGGCGATATTTTCGCCGGCGGTGCGCCGCGCGCGGCGCGCCCAAGTCCGCACGCTCCTGGCAAGCTGCGATAGATGCCGTGCCGGCAAGTCGCCCACCCAGCGAGACAACTCCTCCTCCAAGTCCGGCCGCGCCGCCGCGAACAAGTCGCGGTACAGATTGGCAATCTCGGCATCGCCGCGAATCTGCACCGCGGTTGCGGTGCGCGCGCCCGGCGTCGCCGCCTTGAGCATTTGCAGCAGCGCCGGGGCCGATCCTGAAATCACGGCATCCGCCGGCGAATCATCGCCCGCGAGCAGCGCCGCGCGGCCGCCGCGGCAGGTGGTGCGCACCCGGGTGATGCCATCGACATCGACCTGTAGACTGGCGCCTTCGAGACGTTTGGCGAGCGCGGCAGCGCGCGCCGAAGCCGCAATGTTTCGATTCAGGACAGCTTCGGCCGATGCCAACCAGGCGGGAGTTGCGGGCATGCCGGGCTGCTCCCCTAGATCTTGAAGCCGCGGTGCACGGCGACGATGCCGCCGCTGAGATTGTGATAGCGAGCCTGGATGAAGCCGGCGCCACGCAGCATCTCGAGCAAGGTTTCTTGATTCGGGTGCATGCGGATCGATTCCGCCAGGTAGCGATAGCTGTCCGCATCCTTGGCGATCAGGCCGCCGAGCCGCGGCAACACTTTGAAGGAATAGGCGTCGTAAAGCGGCTTGAGGCCCGGCAGCACCGGCGTCGAAAATTCCAGCACCAGCAACTGGCCGCCGGGTTTCAGCACCCGGTGCATGGAGCGGAGCGCGGCGGCCTTGTCGGTCACATTGCGCAAACCAAAACCGATGGTCACGCAGTCGAAGGCGTTGTCCTCGAATGGCAGGCGCTCCGCGTCCGCCACGATGCACTCCACATTGCCCACGAATCCCGAATCGAGCAGGCGGTCGCGGCCGATCTCGAGCATGGCCGGATTGATGTCCGAGAGCACCACTCGGCCCGACTTGCCGACTTGCCGCAGCAACCCCGCCGCCAAATCACCGGTCCCGCCGGCGACGTCGAGAGCGCTTTGACCCGCGCTCAAGCCGGTCAGCGACAGCGTGAAGTGTTTCCACAACCGATGTGCGCCCAGGGACATCAGATCGTTCATGATGTCGTACTTGTCCGCGACCGAGGCAAATACGGCGCGCACGCGCCCGGCCTTGTCGGCCGCCGCGACCTTTTCGAAGCCAAAATCCACTGTGGGATCGGAATCAGCCATGGCGGCCCTGTTGCAGGTTCAGGCTCCCATTGTAGCCGACTCGGAACAGAGCCCTACCTCAAGCGGAATACTCAGACAGGCTCTAAGGCTTGGGCGCTCTTGGATCGCCTGAATCCGCGGCCTGCGCGCAGCGCTCTTGATAGCGCGCCCAGTTCACGGCGCGGTCTCTGCCCAGCTGGTACAGGACGTTCCAGGAATACAGTCCGGTATTGTGGCCATCGTCGAAGAACAGGCGCAGCGCGTAGTTGCCCACCGGTTCCACTGCGCTGATCCCGACGTGTTGCTTCCCGCGCACCAGCGCGCCTTCGCCGCCGCCATGGCCTTTCACCTCGGCCGAGGGCGAGAACACCCGCAGGTATTCGAACGGCAGCTCGAAGCGCGAGCCATCATCGAAACTCACGTCCAGCAGGCGCGATTCGGTGCGCAGCTTGATATCGGTGGGTTGCGCCGCCTTCGAGGCGCTCACAGAATGTACCGCGACAGATCCTGATCCTTGGCCAGCTCGCCCAGATTGCCCTCAACGTACTCGCGATTGATCACGACACGGGTGCCGTTGCGATCCGCCGCATCGAAGGATACGGTCTCGAGCAGCCGCTCCATGACCGTGTGCAGACGCCGCGCGCCGATGTTCTCGGTGCGCTCATTGACCTCGAACGCCACTTCCGCGAGCCGTTGCACGCCGGATTCCGCGAATTCCAGCGTCAACCCTTCGGTGGCCATCAACGCCGAGTATTGCCGGCACAACGAGGCATCGGGTTCGGTCAAAATCCGCACGAAATCGCCGACCGCCAACGGCTCGAGCTCCACGCGGATCGGCAAACGGCCCTGCAATTCCGGAATCAGGTCCGAGGGCTTCGACATGTGAAACGCGCCGGATGCGATGAATAGAACGTGATCGGTTTTGACGGTGCCGTACTTGGTGTTCACCGTGCAGCCTTCCACCAGCGGCAGCAAGTCGCGCTGTACGCCTTCACGCGACACATCCGCGCCCATGGTCTCCTGACGGCGCGCGATCTTGTCGATTTCATCGATGAACACGATGCCGTTCTGTTCGGCGTTCTCGACCGCGCGCAGCTTCAGTTCCTCCTCATTGATCATCTTCGAAGCTTCCTCGTCGACCAGCAGCTTCAAAGCCTCCTTGATTTTGACCTTGCGGCTGCGGGTGCGGCCTTGCCCCAAGTTCTGAAACATGCCTTGCAGCTGCTGGGTCATTTCCTCCATGCCGGGAGGCGCCATGATTTCCAGGCCCACCGGCAGCGCGCGAACTTCGATTTCGACCTCGCGATCGTCCAACTGGCCTTCGCGCAGCATTTTGCGAAAGCGCTGCCGCGTGTCGTTATCCTTCGACCCGGTATCACCCGTGAAACCCGCGGAAGCCCGCGGCAACAAGATATCGAGCACCCGGTCTTCCGCCGCGTCGGCGGCACGATGGCGAACCTTGGCCATTTCTTCTTCTCGGGTTATTTTGACGGAGATCTCGACAAGATCGCGGACGATCGAGTCAACTTCGCGTCCAACATAGCCCACTTCCGTGAATTTGGTAGCCTCGACCTTGATGAAAGGCGCCTTGGCGAGCCTTGCCAGGCGGCGCGCGATCTCGGTCTTGCCCACCCCGGTGGGCCCGATCATGAGAATGTTCTTCGGGGTGATCTCCGAGCGCAGCGATTCAGCGACTTGCTGGCGGCGCCAGCGGTTGCGCAGGGCGATCGCCACCGCGCGTTTGGCGGCTTGCTGGCCGACAATGTGCTTGTCGAGCTCTTCGACGATCTCCCGCGGCGTCATCTGCGAGGAGCCCGACTGAGCATTCGAGCCTATCCGAGCATTCACTAGAGCTCCTCGATGGTCAGGCTGCGATTGGTATAAATGCAGATGTCGGCGGCGATGTTGAGCGACCGCTCGACAATGTCGCGAGCCGACAAGTCGCCGCTTTGCATGAATGCCAGCGCAGCCGCTTGCGCGAAGCCCGAGCCCGAACCAATGGCGATCAAATCATGCTCGGGTTCGATGACATCGCCCGTGCCCGAGATGACATAGGTGCTCTCTGCATCGGCCACGCAGAGCAGCGCCTCCAAGCGCCGCAGGCTGCGGTCGCTGCGCCAGTCCTTTGCCAGCTCGATCGCCGCACGCGTGAGATTGCCGAATTTCTCCAGCTTGCCCTCGAAGCGCTCGAACAAGGTGAAGGCATCCGCCGTGCCGCCGGCGAAGCCGGCCAGTACCTTGCCGCCATAGAGCCGCCGCACTTTGCGCGCGTTGGACTTCATCACGCTTTGCCCCAAGGTGACTTGGCCATCGCCGCCCACCGCCACGCGGCCATTGCGCCGCACCGCCAGAATGGTGGTGCCGTAAATTCGATCGGGATCGTGTTTCATGGAGGTGTTTGACTACCGTGGGGCCGACTGGGAGCCCTTTCAAGCTCGGGGCCGGCGCCTGGCCCGCGGATGCGCGGCATCGTAAACGCTGGCCAGGCGTTGAAAATCCAGATGCGTGTAAACCTGGGTGGTGCCGATGTCGGCGTGGCCCAGCAATTCCTGCACGCCGCGCAGATCGCCGCTCGACTCCAACAGGTGAGTCGCAAAGGAGTGGCGAAACATATGCGGGTGCACGTGCATCGAGAGGCCCTGGCGGCGCGCCCACAGGCCCACCCGCAACTGCACGGCGCGCACCGACAGGGGCCGCCCCGATTTCCCCACGAACAGCGCGCCGCCGCCCGCGGCCGCGTCGCCCCGCATGAGCGCCGTGCGTTCCGACAGCCATCTCTTCAATGCCTCGATGGCGTGGCGCCCCATCGGCACGATGCGCGTTTTGCCGCCCTTGCCGAGCACCCGCACCGTGCGATCGGTCAAATCGACCTCGGCGACGTGCAGTCCCACCAATTCGCTCAAACGCAGGCCCGACGAGTAGAACAATTCCATCATCGCCTTGTCGCGCGCCGAGAGCGAATCGTCCGCCCGAAAGTCGAGCAGCCGCGCCATTTGATCGGCGTCCAAGGTCGGCGGCAGCCGCTTCTTTGATTTGGGCGCGCGCACTTCGAGCGCCGGATTATTCTTGGCGTGGCCTTCACGCACGAGGTATTCGTAAAATGAGCGCGCCGCCGACAAGCGGCGCTGAATGCTGCGCGGCGCTATCCCGCCGGCGTGCTCGGCGGCGGCAAAGGCGCGCACTTGGAAATTGTTCAACTCCGACCAGCGCTGTACTTTGCGGTCCGTGCAAAATCCCGCCAATGCCAGCAGGTCGTGGCGATAGGCGGCCACGGTGTGCTTGCTCATGCGGCGCTCGAGGTTGAGGTGCGACAAGAATCGCTCGATCCGTTCGCGCTCGCTCGCTTCCACTGGGAGCCTGTTTGAGTGCCGCGCTCAGCGCGTCAGTGCGTAGGTTACGAGCTCGCCGATGCGCAGCAGGAATTCGGTGCTCATGCCGGGATGAAAGCGCTGCGCATCGCTCGCGCCGATCGCCAATATGCCGAGCGCGCCTTTTTGTCCCAAGGGCGCGAGCGCCACCGAGCCGATGTCCACGGAATCCTTGCCGAACAAATAGTCGCGCTGCGCGTCGCGCACCTGGCCGCAGCGCGGCTTGCCGGAACTCAACAAGGAATCGAAGCTGCGGATTTCCTCGTCGGTGGGATTGGCGACGCGCAAAAACCGGCCCATCGCGGGCTGCAGGGCGCGCGCTGCTTCGTCAAACAGCACCAGCACGGAATTCATCGCGTCGAAGTCCTCGCGCAGCGAAGTCTCGATGGCGCTGATCGATTCCGCCTGCGTTCGCGTGCGGATCAGACGCTGGCTGAGACGATGGATTCGATCCGCCAGGGCATCGTTGGCCCGCGCCACGTCCACCAGTTCCTTCAGCTTGCGTTCGAGCGCCTGATTGCGCTCGCGCAGCACTTCGACCTGGCGTTCCACCAAACTCACCGTGGCCGCCACGTCGCGGACATGCGGCAGACGCAACTTGGTCAGCAGTTGCGAGTTGCGCTCGAAAAAGTCCGGATAGGTCAGCAAATAGTCCGCGACAGCCGTGTCGGTCAGGACATCCTGCTTGATCCCGCGCGCGTGACTCGTGGTCATTGTTTGGCTCCCGTGAATCGCGTTAAATCGATCGAACCTGTAAAAACCGTGGTGGCGGGACCCGTCAGCCAGATGTGCTGCCCCGGACCCTCCCAATAAACCAGTGCCGTGCCGCCCGGCAAATCCACCCGCACTTCCGCATCGAGCAAGCCTTGGCGCACCCCGACCGCGGCGGCGGCGCACGCGCCCGTGCCGCAGGCTTGCGTTTCGCCGGCGCCGCGCTCGTACACGCGCAATGCAATGTGGTTGCGGCCGAGGATCTGCATGAATCCCACATTGCAGCGGTTCGGGAAGTGCGGATGCCGCTGAATGCTCGGCCCCCACAATTCCACCGGCGCGGTTTTCGCATCCGGCACGCGCAGCACCGCATGGGGATTGCCCAAGACCAGCGCGCTCATGGCGAGGTCCTTGCCCTCGATTTTCAAGGAGAATTCGGCCGGCTCCTCGAACTGCGGTATTCCCATGTCCACCGATATCAGGCCGTCGTCGCGGACCCGGGCGCGCACGCGGCCGGCCGGGCTGCCCATGATGAGGTCGCGGCCCAGTTCCGGCGCGCGAGCGTAGAGCAGGGCGGCGATACAGCGGGCGCCATTGCCGCACTGTTCGACCTCCGTGCCGTCGGAATTGAAGATGCGGTAGAACACGCGGCTCGCCGTATCGCGCGGCGATTCCAGCATCAACGCTTGATCGAAGCCGACGCCCGTGTGCCGATCGGCGAGGGCACGCAGCGTCCTTTCATCCAGGGGAGCGTCAGCGGCGATGGCGGCGGCGTCGAACACCAGAAAATCGTTGCCCAAGCCTTGCATCTTCATGAACTCGATGCGCATGGCAGCAGCATAGCCGATGCGGCAAAAATCCGCTCGGGGGTTGCGCAATGCTCGCGTAACGTTCTACCTTACAAGAACAACAAAGCCGGGGGATTATGCGCCACGTCATGGTATTGAACGCGAAAGGCGGCTGCGGCAAGAGCACGCTTTCCAGCAACATCGCCGTATTTTTCGCCCGCGAGGGGCACAAGGTTTGCATCGCGGACTACGACCCGCAGCGCTCGAGTCTCGATTGGCTGGCGATGCGTCCGGCCGATCTGCCGGCGATCAGCGGTGCCGCCGCATTCGAAGATGGTTTGCGCAGCGTGCCGCGCAACACAGAGGTTCTTATCATCGATGCGCCGGCCCGCGTTCACGGCACCGAATTGAACGAACTCGTGCGCCGCGCCGAAACCATCATCGTGCCGGTGCTGCCCTCGAGCATCGACATGAAAGCCTGCGGACATTTCATGGCCGAGCTTTTGGAAATCGGCAAGGTATCGCGCAAGGCTGCTCGTCTTGCGGTGATCGCAAATCGGGTCCGCGAGTACACCCTGGTATACGAGGAATTGGACCAATATTTGAGCAAGCTCAAGGTACCCTACCTCGGACATCTACGCGAAGCGCAAAACTACGTGCGCGCCTATGCGCGCGGCATGGGCGTGCTCGAGTTGCCGGAATATCTGGCATGGCCGGACTGGAAACAATGGACGCCGATCCACGAATGGCTGGACAGCAAGCGCAGCCAGCCCAGCGCGTGAAGTCCCAGCGCGTGAAGTTCGAATAGCGCCGCCCCGGCCGTGCGCAGGTTGTCCGCGTGCTCATCAGCATTGCCAATTCGAGCCGCAGCTTCAGTGCCGCCGCCGATCAGCCGCTGCTCGAAGCCGCCGCCGGTTTGAATCTGCCGCGCGGCTGCAATGGCGGCAACTGCGGCGCCTGCAAGGCGCGGCTGGTACGCGGCGAGATTTACTATCCCCATGCGGCGCCGCTGGGTCTTTCCGCCGCGGAGATCGCCGACGGACTGATTCTGCTGTGCCGCGCGCACGCTCGAACCGATCTTTGCATCGAAACTTTCGAAGTGCGCGCCGCCGATTCTGCCCAACTCAAGCGCCTGCCGTGCCGTATAGAGCGAGCCGTTCCCTTGTCGCACGATGTCATGGGGCTGTTCCTGCGGCTGCCGCTTGCGGAAGATTTCACTTTCCAAGCCGGCCAGTACATCGACATCCTGCTGCCGGGCGGCCGGCGCCGCAGTTTTTCCATCGCATCGCCGCCGCATGACGCCCGGCCGCTGGAACTGCATATACGGCGGGTCGCCGGTGGAGAATTCACCGACCGGCTATTCCAGGACATGCGCGCAGAGTTGCTCACCATCGAGGGACCCTTGGGCAGCTTTGCATATCGGCCGCGGGCCCCGACAGCTGCGCCCATGCTGCTCATCGGCGGCGGCACCGGGATCGCGCCGCTGCTCAGCATCTTGCGCCACTTGGTCGAGACGGGCGTTGAGCGCGAAATGCAGCTCTATTGGGGCGTGCGCACTCAACAGGACCTGTATGTGCAGGCGACGCTCGAACAGTTGAGCCGCCGCGCCGCGTCTTTGGCTTACGTGCCGGTGCTCTCGGAAGCGAGAGCCGGCTGGCACGGCGCCACCGGCTGGGTGCACGAAGCCGCACTGAAAGGCATCCAAGATCTCGAAGCAATCGAAGTGTATGCCGCGGGACCGCCGGCAATGATCGCCGCCATCCAACGTGAATATGAATCGCGCGGCAGCGCCGCGACCGGGCTGTACTTCGATTCTTTCGACTACGCCCCGGACACGCTCGAGCGCCAGCGGATCAGCGCCGCCGCCAGGTCATGATCCTCCGCCGAATCCGCCAGCAGCAGCGGCGCCGTGAGTCCCAGCTCCCGCAGCCCCGACGCAACGCGCTCTCCCGGCACCAGCCAGTGCGCGCGTTCGAATTCGCCGCGCAACTTCAAGGGCGCCCGGTGCAGCAGCGCAGCGCCGATCTCCAGACTGGTGGCCGTGATCACCTGAATGCCGCCCGCCGCGAATCGCTCCTCGGCCGATGCGAGCACGGCTGCGCTCATCGCGGCCGGCACTCGTTCATAGACTTCGGCGCATACCACCGTCGCGCCGCGGCGGGCGAGTTCTTGCTGGAGCAGATCGCGTCCATGGCTTCCTTTGACGATCAAGATACGAAGTCCGAAGACCTGTTCCAGGCGCGAGTGCTTGAGCAGACCCTCGGAGTCGAAAGACTCGCCGGGTTGTATGGCCACCCGGTAGCCGGCTTGGTTCAAGGCACGCGCGGTGGCCGGCCCTACGGCTGCGAGCGTGAGATCGCGCCTCTGATCGAGAAGGGATGCGCCGAAACGCACCGAGTTGGCGCTGGTGAAAACGACCACGTCGAAATCCCCGAGGTTGCCCAGCCGCTCGCTCAGCGCGCGCCGGTCTTTGCAAGGTTTGATTTCGACCGCGGGCAACCGCAGCGTCGTCGCGCCCAACGATTCCAACAACCGGCACAGCGGCATCGCCTGGAATTCCGGCCTCGTGACGAGGACGCCGACTCCAAGGAGCGGCTGCACCTAAGTTGCCCGCAAGCGCTCGAGCAGCGGTGCGGCGCCTAATCCCAGGATGCGCTCCGCCAACTCGCGTCCCAGCGCAGCCGGTTGCTGCGCGCTGCCCGAGAGTGAGCTCTTGAACAGCCGCGAGCCATCCGGCTCCGCCACCAATCCGCGCAGCATGATGCGCTCCGCTTCGAGCTCCGCGTAGGCGGCGATGGGCGATTGACAACTGCCGCCGAGACGCGCGGCGAAAGCCCGCTCCGCATCCATCAACCTGCGGGTCGCGGGATCTTCGAGCGCCCGCAACAACTGCTGTGTGCTCGGATCGCTTTGGCGGCACTCGATGCCGATCACGCCCTGGGTGACGGCCGGCAGACAAACATCGGGATCGAGGCGCGCGGTGATGCGCGATTCTTGCCCCAAGCGGATGAGACCCGCGCAGGCGAGAACGATGGCGTCCATGCGCCTGCCGTTCGTTGCCGCGCTGCCGGACGATTCTCCTGCCGCGTCGAGCTTGCGTAAACGCGTGTCCACATTGCCGCGCAACGACTCGATGCTCAGGTCCGGGCGCAACGCGCGGATCTGAGCTTGACGGCGCAGACTCGAGGTACCCACCACGGCGCCGGGCGGCAAGTCTTCCAATCTCGCGATGCCGGAGGTGGTGACCAAGGCATCCCGGGGATCCGCGCGTTTCAACACCGCGCCGATGATCAGTCCGCGAGGAAGCTCGGCCGGCACGTCTTTCATCGAATGCACCGCGATGTCGGCGCGCCGCTCTTCGAGCGCGACCTCCAGTTCCTTGATGAACAGACCCTTGCCGCCGATGGCGGCCAAGGTGCGGTCTTGAATACGGTCGCCTTGCGTCAGCAGCGGCACCAGCTCGATTTCCAGCCCAGCATGCGCCGCGCGCAACAACGCCGACACATGCTCCGCCTGCCAAAGCGCCAGCTGACTCTTGCGCGTGGCGATGCGCAACCGCGCCGTCACATGGACTCGGGTTTCGGGGGGAACAGCTTGGTCTTGAGGCGGTAGATGGCCGAAATGTCTTCGTCGCCGAAGCCTTCGGCAATCAACTCTCCGTACTGCTCCAGCGTCGACTCGACCACCGGCAGGACGCCGCCATGCTTCGCCGCCATTTCGCGGCAGATGCGCAGATCCTTGTCGTGCAGGCGCACGCGAAATCCCGCGGGGAAACTGTTGTTTGCCATGAAAGGCGCGCGATTGACGAAGTACCAGCTCGATCCCGCGCCCTTGCCCAGGACGTCGATCACCTTCTTCAGGTCGACGCCTTCTTCGTGCGCGAACGCCATGGCTTCGCCCACCGCCTGGATGATGCCGGCGCACATGATCTGGTTGGTGGCCTTGGTCACCTGACCGGAGCCGCTGGGTCCCATGTAGGCCACCGCCTTGCCCATTTTTTCCAGAATCGGCTGCGCGCGATTGAATACCGGCTCATCGCCGCCGCACATGATGGCGAGCGACGCCGTGCGCGCACCTTCGACGCCTCCGCTCACGGGACAGTCGAGAAAGCCGACGCCGAGCGCGTTGAGCTGGCCGTAGAGATCGCGCACCGTGTCTTTTGCCACCGTAGAGCAGTCCATGACGATCATGTTCGGACTCAGGCCCGGCTCCAAGCCTGCGACCACTTCGCGCAAATCCTTGTCGGCCGACACGCAAATCACCACCGCTTCGCAATTGCCCGCAAGCTCGGTCAAGTCCGCGAAGGCCAATACCTTGAGCTCCGCGGCCAGCGTCTTGGCTTTTTCGGGGGTGCGATTCCAGACGCCCGTGAGCAGTCCGGCGCGATGAAGGTTGCGCGCCATGTGCGCGCCCATGGCACCCAATCCAACGAAGCCTGTTTGCATGTGAATGGTCCTAAAAGATTCAGCCAAAGGACGGTAGCCTAAGGCTTTGCGCCTTCCGCGGCAAAGCGCGCGAAATCTTCAAGGCTGGCGTAGACGCTGAGGGCTCGTCGCGCGTTCAGGTCGTGCTATTGCAGATGTTGTCGACGTCCCGTTTGGCGTTCAGCCGCTCCGTGTCGATCTCTTCGGAATTCATGAACTGGCGTTCGCCGTCGGGGCCGGTTTTGTAGAGTCTGCGGCCCTCGATCAGTTTCTTGTAGCGGTCCTGCGCCTCGGTACATTGCTTATCGCGAGTTTGGGCAACGTCTTGCTCCACGGTCTTTTTTTCCTCGGCCTCTTTGGCAGCGGGGAGGGAGGCGTTTCTCGAGGCAGGCGCAGAGCTCGGCGCCGATCGCGTCGATGCGGAGTGCGGAATCAAAAGTTCCACCACTTCCGCGTGCACGCCGTCGGGCGGCCGATCGCCGTACTGGAGCTTGCCCTGAGCATCGATCCACTTGTAAACGACCGCGGAGGCCATGCCTGACCAGGCGATCAAGGCGGCGAACAACAAAAGGCGTTTCATCGTCCAGTCCTCGCTTAATTGTTACAGGGCGCGAGAGCCAGCCTCGCCGGTGCGAATGCGCACCGCCTGACCGAGATCGCATACAAATATCTTGCCGTCACCGATTTTACCGGTGCGCGCCGTTTCAATAATGGCTTCGACAACCCGCTCAACCTGCTCGTCATCCACGGCCAGTTCAAGCTTCACTTTGGGCAGAAAATCAACGACGTATTCCGCCCCCCGATAAAGCTCAGTGTGGCCCTTTTGACGTCCAAAGCCTTTGACCTCTGTCACGGTAATGCCCTGAATACCCACTTCGGCCAGCGCGGCGCGCACATCGTCAAGCTTGAAGGGTTTGATGATGGCGATGACCATTTTCATGCATCAGGCTCCGGGTTTAAGTAAAACGCAGTTTAGCAGTGGAATGCGAAATAAAACTGCTGCGTCGCAGCATGGCGTATTCAAACCTACTGGGGTATAACGCCCGAGGCGTCTCGCGCCGGGCGCGTGGTATAAAAAAACGGCGCGGGCCCTTGCAGGACCCGCGCCGCCGGGATATCGCACCGACGGGGGAGTTGGCTGGCTTGCCGGCGCGAGATGCTCCTAAATCGAAAAATCAACTAAATCGCGTCCGGACCGGTTTCACCGGTACGAACTCGCAATGCTTGCTCCAGTTCGAGTATCCAAACCTTTCCATCCGATGCACCGCCGGTCCGAGCGACGTTGCAAACCGCTTCCATGACCTGCTCCGCGATCGAATCGTCCACCGCGAGCTCAACTTTCGCCTTGGGCAAAAAGTCGATCTGGTAGTCAGCCCCGCGGTACGTCTCCACGCGTCCTGGCCACGTGCCGTAGCCCTGTACCTCGGTGACGGTCACTCCCTGGATGCCGATGTCGGCAACTGCCTGCCGAACCTCATCCAGCTTGAAGGGTTTGACGACGGCGGTGATCAGCTTCATGCATTTATCCCCGCATTCATCGGTAAATCGGACGTCCTCCTACTCCACTTCCGCGTAGTATGGATCTCAGAGTTAGCAGTTTCCGTGCCATCGCCAGAGTGCGATAAATCAACGGGTTAGGTTCGGTGTGGGCGCTGCGGCGCACTCATGTGGCGCGCCGCGACTTAGGGTGTGCATTGGCGGAGTGCGTGCCGGCACGCTTGGATGGAGGATCGACACATGAGCTTTATCAATTCGAATGGTTTGGACGATTTGGCAAAACGCCTGGCCGATTCCGTGCCTGAATCGCTGCGCGCTTTTGGCCGCGACTTGGAGGGCAACTTCAAAGCCGTGCTGCAAGCCCAATTGGCGAAACTCGATTTGGTCACCCGGCAGGATTTCGACGTGCAAGCTGCGATGTTGGAACGCACTCAGTCGAAGCTCGCCGCCATCGAGGCACGCCTCAAGGATCTCGAAACGAAACTCTCTCCGCAGTAAAACCCGAAGCGGCTGCCGCAGGCCCCAGCGCATGAACACTCACCAGGAGGTGAGCACGGTATTCAGCCGCGCGCCCGCCGGCCTCGAAGCGCCTCTGGTTCGGGTGGAAGTGCACCTGGGCAACGGATTGCCGGCGTTCGCGCTGGTCGGACTCCCCGAGGCCGTCGTTCGAGAGAGCAAGGAGCGGGTCCGCGCGGCGCTCGTTACCGCGGGATATGACTTTCCGCAGCGTCGCATCACCGTCAATTTGTCGCCCGCGGATCTGCCGAAGGAAGGCGGCCGCTTCGATCTGCCGATCGCCGTCGGTATTTTGGCGGCCGACGGCAAGATTGATCCGGATGCCCTCAATCACCGCGAGTTTTACGGCGAATTGTCCTTGGGGGGCGCGTTGCGCGAAACGCCCAAGCTCTTACCCGCGCTCATCGCCGGCGCAAAACTCGGCAGCGAAATGATTTTGCCGGCTGCGAATGCACTCGAAGCCGGCCTGCTCAACGGCGCCAAGCTTCGCCTGATGAATCATTTGTCCGAAGTGGTCGCGGCTCTCGGCGGAAAATCCCCGCTGCGCTTGCAGCCCCGCGCGGCTCGAGCGCGTGCGCAGAGCCAAACCCGCGCCAGCGCGTACTGTGCTGCGATATCGCAGGCGCAACGTCCGCAAGATCCCGAGCAGAATAGTCCGCACGCGCACCGCAAGCCGCTTCCGGATCTCTCCGAGGTGCGCGGACAGTATGGCGCCAAGCGCGCCTTGGAAATCGCTGCCGCCGGCGAACACGGACTGCTGATGATCGGTCCTCCGGGTGCCGGCAAGACGCTGCTGGCGCAGCGGCTGCCAGGATTGCTGCCGTCCTTGTCCGAGCCGGAAATTCTCGAGGTGGCAAGTTTGGAGTCCGCCGCGGGCCGCCGACCGAGCCTCGGCGGCCGCCGGCCCTTCCGCAGCCCGCAACACACGGCTTCGATGGCGGCGCTCATCGGCGGCGGATCATTGCGACCCGGGGAATTGTCGCTTGCGCACCTTGGTGTACTGTTCCTGGACGAATTGCCGGAATTTCCGCGCAATGCGCTCGAAGCATTGCGCGAACCGCTGGAGACCGGAGTGGTCGTGGTTGCGCGGCTGAAACGCACCTGCGAGTTCCCGGCGAAATTCCAATTGGTCGCCGCGATGAATCCCTGTCCCTGCGGTTACGCGGGCGACCCCCGCGGCCGCTGCCACTGCACGGCAGAACAAGTGGTCAGATACCGCAATCGCATTTCCGGCCCGCTGATCGATCGCATCGACATGCATATCGAAATCGCCGCGCTGCCGCTCGAGGATCTGATGGGCGAAGCGCAGGCCGGGACGAGACCGGCGGAGGACTCGGCGGCGGTGGCCGCACGCGTGGCCGCGGCACGAAGCATGCAATTGCAGCGGCAAGGGAAACTGAATGCACGGCTGTCGCCCGAAGAAGTCACGCGTTTCTGTGCTCTTACGACCAAGCCCAGAGCATTGCTCGCCACCGCCATCGCGCGTCTCGGATTGTCGGCGCGCGCTTATCATCGGGTGCTCAAAGTTGCGCGCACCTGCGCCGACCTAAGTCATGCGCCGGATATACGGATCGTCGATGTGGCAGAAGCCGTGAAACTGCGGGCGCTGGACCGGCCTATTTGTTGAGCGACACCATGTAATCCACGGTCATGCGGATTGTCGCGTCCGGCCAATTCGTGCCGCCTTTGGGCGGCATATTGCCCTTGCCCGAGAGCGCGGTTTTGTAGAGGACGTCTTTGCCCTGCGCGATACGCGGTCCCCAAGCGGCATGATCGCCTATCTTCGGCGCTCCATTGACCCCCGTCTCGTGGCACGCGGAACATACTTCCTTGAATGCCTGCTCGCCGGTCGTCGGCACACTCGCCGCCGGTGCCGCGCCCGCGGGCGCGCTCAAGGCCGCCAACGCCGAATTGTCCTTGCCGGCAATCGCTTCTTGCGAGAAAGGAGCGATATTTTTCTGCACCTCCGCCAAGTGCAACGGATCCACCAGGACCTGCGCTCCCTGCGAGTCGGCGCCCATGGTGCGCGCCACCGCGAACAGGACAATGGCAAAGGCGACTAACAGTCCGAGGACCATGCTGAAGGAATTGAAGAAATGCGTATCTGACGATTGTGACTGGGACACGGTAACTCGCTGCTATCCATGGGGAAAAACCAAGCGGCGACAGTATAGCGGCACAGACGGATTCTCGAAATAGCGCCAACCCCGGAATGCGCGCTGGAAGAGCGAGCAGTTCTAAATATCTCGAATTGGCCGATCCAAAGGACTTTTGACCCCCATTGCGCCTTTTCCAAGGACGTGCGTGTAGGTGGTCATCCTTGCCCTGTACGCGCTATACAACATAGCCGCGCCCCGGCTCCAAGGAAATCAGGGGATAGCTCAATCCCATGCGTCGACGTCGCGAATTATTTGTTTTCGAATCATTTAGCGCAAGATGGGCATGCGCACATAGTCGTCGATCGCGCCGCGAAGTTCGAGCAGGTAGCGGCGGCGCTAAAATCACTACAGAGTGCTGGTTTAAAAATCGGTTTTGTAAATACAGATTTTCAGTGAATCGAACAATCTTTCGAGTGATCGCGGGGCTGCGTCTTCGGCGTTGGCGGGCTTCTTTGGAGTGATGGTTGCAATTACCTTTCTCACGCACTGGCTGACGGCGGTGTTCGCGGCGTTTGGAAAGGGCCCTTTTTCTGCGCCCCACAAACGCGATATCACTGCGATGGTTCTCACCACTGTTCTTCACCCTGTGCCCTGGCTGTTGATCGTGGGCGTTTACTTCGGAGTGAGTCGACTGTTTGGGCCGCCGTTATCCGAGGGCTGGAAGTGGTTTTGTAGTGGTGCGGGAGCTTGCTTGCTGTACTACGCGGCCCTGCTTTTAGTAATTCTGAGGCGTGTGCGCAAAATCCGATCGAAAAAGCATTCCGCCGGCGGATTGGTCTAACAATCGGGTCGAGCAATCGCTGGGCTTGCATTTTCGATGAGCCAAGGAGGGAGTCGATCATTGAGATAAAGCAGCTTCGATCGTCTTTGACGCACCTGCGCGTCGCTCAGCGTCATCGTTAGCCGACCTATGATCCTTCCACACGAATTGGCGTTTCGCTTCCGGCCTCACCTGCTCGCGTTGTTGTTGGTGGTTGGCGCGGGAATTGCTCTTTTGGCTCCGTTCCCACACGGGACTGATATTGGCGCGACGGTTGCCTTTATCCCGGCGTACGGAGTTATGCGGGTGTTCGTTGCCGTCGCTGTGAAACCGCTGGCAATCACTTTTCCTCGAATCGTTAGGTGTCGCCTCAGCCTCGCGCGATGATTGCCGCTAGCTCTCTGTTTGAGGTCCCGAGCGCTAGTATCGACTTGACGAGTAAATCGAGCGAAACCGTGGGATCTCCGGCTTCCATTTTGGCTACGCGTGATTGGCTAGATTTTATTGTCTGCGCCAGCGCAACTTGGGTGACCCCATTTGCTTGTCGGCGCGCCTTGAGGCCCTCCGCGAGCTTTAGTCGCAATTCGATATACATCTCCTCCTGGTCTGACAGCCCGAGTAGCTCCTTCGCGCCGCCGAGTTTCCAGCCCTTGGATTCAAGCCTTTTGCGCTTACTTTCCCGCATCTTCGTACTCCTTCAGACGGTTCCGGCAAGTTGCTATGACGCCTTTGGGCGTCTTGCCGGTTTTCTTGGCGAACACTTCAAGAATCACTATCGCGTCCTTATTGATCCTATACAGGACACGCCAGGTGCCACTCGAGTCATTGATACGCAGCTCATGGCAGCGTGGCCCAATACTTGGCATCGGCCTGGACTGAGGCATAGACAGGGTTTCACCTCGCTGCAGTTGCCGCAGCAGGTACCCCGCTTCGAGTCTCGCTGCCTGCGACATGGGTGGAGTTTTGATCTCTCCGTGAAGCCAGGCGAGCGGCTTCTCTTTTGGACTCACACGAAGTAGTATATGTCAGATCTGACATAGTGGCAAGCGACCCCTAGCCATCGGTTCGGGCGTGGATTCATGCTCGGCACCTTGCTGTGCGCTTTGGCAAGCACATACCCGCTGCTCTTGCTGGCACGCATCGTTACCGGATTGTTTGGCGGGGTGATCGGCTCCGTTGTATTCGCCATCACCACGGACCTGTTTCCTCTCGAAATGCGGGGCCGTGTGATGGGGGTGATCTCCACCGCCTTTGCCGCAAGCCAGGTCCTCGGGCTGCCCGCCGGGCTATATCTGACCAGCCATTGGGATTGGCACGCCCCCTTCCTTGCGGTCATCGCCGTCGGTGTGCCGGCCGGTGTCGTCATCATGCTCTTCATGCGCCCAGTCGTCGGGCATCTCGCGCTCAAGCAGGAGCATAGCCCGGTGATGCATCTCATCAACACGATCAGCGAGCCACGCTATCGTCTCGCGTTTCTCCTCGTTATGTTGTTGCCGACCGGCGGCTACATGCTGATGCCCTTCGGCACCGCCTATATCGTGAATAATGTCGGATTGAGCTTCACCATGCTGCCGGTGATTTATCTGGTAACCGGGGTGAGTACTATTTTTGTGGGCCCGCTGGTCGGCAAGGCCAGCGATAGTTTCGGCAAGTTCCCCATGTTCTGCTTTGGCGGCCTCGTGACGCTGGTTATGGTGCCGATATGGACACATATCGGACACCTGCCGCTCGCCACGGTCATCGTGATCAACGTAATCCTGTTCGCGGGTATCTTTTCGCGCATGATCCCGGCTCAAGCGCTGCTCTCGGCTGTTCCGGAGCCCAGCAAACGCGGCGCCTTCAATGCCGTCAGCGCTTCATTGCAGCAATTCGCGGGCGGGATATCTGCGGCAGTCGCGGGCTGGCTCATCGTTCAGAGGCCGAATGGCGCACTTGCTCATTTTGATTGGTTGGGATATGTGGTAATGGCCGTCGCACTGGTGACGTTCTCTTTGATGTATCAAGTGCATAAGCAAGTGCCGGAGGCCGCTCCTAGGTAGACCATGCTCGCCCTTCAAGTTCTTTACTAGTGCACGGCATTCGAGGGAGGATCTCGCGTCGCTCTGCCTTATCGTTGCACGCCTGACGCGCTACACTCGATTCTTTAACGGCTTCGGAGGTCGATATGAAGAGAGTGTCGGGCATAGGCGGTATCTTCTTCAAGGCCAAGGATCCGAAGGCGCTTTGTGCTTGGTATCAGAAGCACCTGGGAATTGATGTGCAGGACTGGGGTGGTACAGCCTTCACGTGGACCGATCCCGCCGGAAATCCGGTCAAAGGATCGACGGTCTGGTCCATCGGTGCGGCCGACGGCAATCAATTCGCTCCCAGCAAATCGACTTTCATGGTCAATTATCGAGTCGAGGACTTGGACGCGCTGCTTCAAGTTCTACGCGAAGAAGGCTGCAATGTGCTCGAGAAGGCAGACGACTCCGAGTACGGAAAATTCGGATGGGTCATGGACCCTGAGGGCAACAAGGTCGAGTCGAGCTCTGGCAGCCGCCGGCTGGGCAGTGAACGTTCAGCGCAGTGACGGATCAAGCGAAATATGTTGGCGGATGTTTCTGCGGGAACGTGCGCTTCTCTGTTGCCGGTCCAATTCGGAATCGCAGCTTTTGCCATTGCCTGAGCTGTCGGCGGGCGACTGGCGGTGCCCTCGTGGCAGGGGGGACGGTGGACGAGGGCGACTTCAGGATTCTGAGCGGCGAGATTTCCGTGCATAGATCCTCGCCCCAGGTGGAACGCGGTTTCTGCCGGAAATGCGGCACATCGCTCACCTACCGACATGAGCCACGCATCGGCGAGATCGATTTCACCCTGGTTTCCCTGCACGCTGCAGAGAGATTTGAACCGCAGGTGCACATCTGGGTGCAGGACAAGCTGCCCTGGGTGCAAATCGATGATCGGCATCCTCAATTCAAGACCGTTCCCGGACTTGATGGCGCGTAGCGCGCCACCGATAACATGCGACTTTGGACAATCCATCCCAAGTATCTTGATTCCAAAGGTTTGGTTGCGCTGTGGCGCGAGGCACTCCTCGCCCGAGCGGTACTGCGTGGTCGGACAAAAGGCTATCGAAATCATCCGCAGCTGGATCGCTTTCGGACGCATGCAGCCCCGCGCAGCGCCATCAATGCTTATCTTGCGGCGATCCATTCCGAGGCAATAGCGCGTGGCTACGCCTTCGACAAAGGTAAAATCGGCCCGTTGCGTCAGGTCCCCCCGATTCCAACCACCGTGGGTCAGATAGCCTATGAGTGGCAACATTTATTGGAAAAGCTATCCACGCGAAGTCCGGTGCTGCGCGGCCAGTGGCGCGCGGTCAGAACGCCGCGTTGCCACCCGCTGTTCACGCCGGTTCGCGGATTGATCGAGCCCTGGGAGCGCACGTGAATGCATCTGGATCACCGATCATTTTCGTCGAAAATGCCGGACGATTGCGCGTGGTATTCCGTGGAACCTTGACTTAAAATTGGAACGCGCAGCGGCCCGCTCCGGGAGGGGTGTTTGACGCCTTTTTGGGATAAGTTGTCCGTGCGCTAAAAGGGTTGAAGCTGCAATCATGGCTGCTGGCCGAAGTTCACGCTCTGCTCGGGCTGGGTCGGTGGGCGCTCGCATACGCGGAAGAGATGCGAAGGTATTTTCTAGGGCTTCAACCGCCGGATTGGGAAGCGGCGTTCATGTCGTATATGCGCATGCCGCGTCGGCCGCCGGTGAAATCGAGAAGTATCGCGCCGCGTACGACCAGGCTGTTGCAGCGATCGATGCCGTTTCGAGCAATGAGGAACGCCGCATCGTGGCCAGCACTTTCAGTCATGTGCCGAAGCCGTTGGACCCGCGATGACGCTCAGCCTCTCGCGAGTTCTATCCCTGCTGGTGGTTGCGGTGGCCTACGTGCGTGCGATATGGATCCCGTCCGGATTTTGGATCGTGACCTTCGTTTGCGGTTCAATACTCACTTTGATCTGGTTCCCCGAGCAGATCGATGATCTGACGTTCGGAACTTGGTCCCGAGGCTCCCAGATCGACACTCATACGCCCGCCGTCGCGATTGCGGCTTTGGGGTGGATTTTCTTGCTTCTATTTGCTGTGGCGCTGTTCTTTGCTCGCCACCCTGGCAAGTAGCGGTATGAGTCCACTGCGGGGCGACAAGATGCCGAACGCTGATTCTCGCGTAACGATTCACATGGCGGCGAGTCTCGACGGCTTCAACGCTCGAAATGACGGGCGGTTCGACTGGCTCGAAACTATTGATGAATTCGCGGCGGGGGAGACTCTCGACCCGGAATTGGTCGAGTCCTTCCTCAAGACGATCGACTGCTATGTCATGGGGTCGGGGACCGATGAGACCGCCTTAGACTTCGAAAACAAAGGGTTTGGGCGGTCCTACGGCGACAAGCCCACATTCGTCCTCACCCAGCCGCGGACCCGGGATAGCGTCACGTTTCGTTACTCGATCCCGCCGGTTTTGACGGCGATGGGATACGCTTCTTTGAGAAGCTCGACCGCGACTTTGCCCTCCACTTGGTCGAGGTCAAAGCCTACCAGAGCGGCGTGCTGGGCCTTGGTTACGAGGTGCGAGCAGATGCCGTCAAGCAAAATGCGGATTGAGGCGACACAAATACCGTGCTCACCCGCGCCCGCGCCGCTTTTTTCGCTCTGCCCGGCTGATGGCGGATGCCATGCGCCCAAATAGACCGCGTCGCGTTGCGCTGGACCTGCGCGGATTGATCGGGGGCAACGACATCTTGCGGCTCTCGGGCGGCGCTCAACGAGAGCCGGCCGTCGAGAGTTGGTTGACGGATGGCTCGGACGAACTGCGGACGATTGCAAGAAAATGGTTTGTGCACATGCGGGAGTGCGGCGATGATGTTCGAGAGCTGATTCATGATGGCTGCCCGGTTGCTTGTGTGGACGATGCGCCGTTCGCATATGTCAATTCATTCAAAAGCCACGTCAATGTCGGGTTCTTCCATGGCGCGGCGCTGCAGGACCCCGCTCAGTTGTTGCTGGGAGACGGTAAGCGCATGCGGCACGTGAAATTGAAGCCGGGCGCCGAACTCGACAGCGCCGCCCTGCGGCAACTCATCGACGCCGCCTACTTGGATATCAAATTGCGCCTCGCTGCCGTGCCGCGTCGCTCGAGCTGATTGCCGGAGGAACCGATTCATGTTGCAACAGGCTCTTGCCACTCGACCGAGCATTTTCGCGCTGATGCTCGGTGCGGTTGTGTTGATCCCTTGCAGTTTGGCGCGACTCGCCGGGCAACCTCTAGTCGCCGACATGCCGGTTGCCGGCGCGATCTCAACTTTATTGGTCTTTATGATTCCGGGCGCCGTGGCCGGCGTCGTCGCGCCACGTTCTTTCCTCTGGGATGGCACGATTCTGGGAATGATTGCGGCAGCCTTCGCAACGCTCCAATCCTTTCAATTTTACCGGCCTAATTGGTCATCGATCATTCTCTACGAGACGATTGGCATGGCGGCATGTGTCAGCATTCCGTCTTGTATCGTGGGCGCTCTCGGCGGCCGTTTCGTGAGTTGGCGGCGGTAGTCCCTTGCCAGTCGATCGGTTCGCATTATCATGGGCCGGGAAACCGGATGCGGCGTATGCAAATCGATCCCACCAATCGGAGCCTTGGTCGATGTTCCGGACTTTTGCGCGGCTATTGTTCGGACTGACTGCGGCAGCCACGGTCAATGCCGGCGGCTTCGGTGCGCCTGAGGATGCCGTGCGGGGCTTGGAGCAGGCCTATATCCAAAAGGATTTGGAAAGCGCCGTCGCGGCTATGGATTTCGTCGAAGAAGGGCGGCAAATGCTGCAAAAGATCAACCCAACGCTGGCGAACGATCCCGCCATGATCAAACAAGCGGCCGAAGGACGAGAACTGGCGTTTCGAACGGAGTTGCGCACGAAAGGTTTTCCCGAGTTCAAGTATTTGAGATGTTCGTTTGTGGGCAAAACACAGATCGCTCCCGGGCTGATTGAGTTGACGCAGCAATGTGTATCCCTGGACGGTGCGAAATCTACGCAGGATTTGCTGGTCGTAAAAAGCGAAGCCGGATGGCGCGTTACCTTGCGGCCTCCGCCTTGAGAGAAATCCAAACTCTTCGCTGGGGTACCGCCTTGCCCATCCCAATTTCGCAGTGCACGATCGAGTTTCGCCGTCGCGGCGATATGCTCACCTATCGCTACTATCCATGCAAATCAGAGAATCGATTCCCTTCCTGGAAGCGCGAGGATGCGGACTTATGGCTCGTTAGGCATCAGGCCTTGGGGTGGGTTGGAGTCGATGCCGAAGGCGAAGTATTTTGTATTCCTTGGGCGCTGCCGCCGGATACCCAGGGTCAGGTGCCCCCGTCGGGCGTCAGGGTCAGTCGTAAGGCAGCTAAATCATACGTCTATGATCTCGTCTATGTGCGCACATTCCGCAAGGACCTAGGGAGGAACGCGCCGTGATAAAGGGCAGCTGTCTCTGTGGAGCGATTTCCTTTGAGATCCAGGGCCCGCTTCACAGCGCGAGATACTGTCATTGCGCGAATTGCCGCAAGTTCTCGGGCACCGCCTATGCGGCTTGGGGCTTGGCCGAGACCAACCAAGTCGTCATTACGCCGTCGGCGCCCAAGGTGACCAAATTCAACTCCGGCGGCGGCCTGAGGGTGTTCTGCTCGGCGTGCGGTTCCCCTCTCTGGTATGAACCGGAAGGTCGGCCCCAGTTTCGGGGTATTCCACTCGGCGCGATCGATGAAGGAGGCGTGGCGAAGCCTGCAATGCACGTGTGGACCCAGTCCAAGGTTTCTTGGGCCGCGCCCATTCTCGATGGACTGCCGCAACATGAGACGCACCCCTGACAATGGCAGCGCGAAGCTCGAAAGCTCCCGCAACGATCGCTTAGTACAACGCTAGCCCGGCGACCGGGGAGTTGAAGGTGACGAGATGCGGCAAGCCCAGGCTGCCCACGTAGACGGTGCGGCCGTCCGGGCCGCCGAATGACAAACTGGTGGGCAGCTTCAGTTGCTCCCCGGCGCAGGCTATCAAGTGCTCCGGGGTGGCGGCATTGCGCTGCATGGCCTGCACCATCGCATCGACGGCCGCCGGTTTGGGTTCTTCGTAAATCGTATGAGCCTCGCCCTCTTGACTGACGACGACGATGCCGTTGCGGGAAATGATGGTCACCCAAACATTACCGTCTTGGTCAAAAATAAACCCATCGGGCAGCGCCCCGTGACCCAAATCCGCAGGTCCGAATATCTCCTTCTGCCCAAGATCGCCGTTCGCGGCGATGGCGAATCGAAAAACCCGCCTGCCCAAGGTCTCGACTCCATAGAGATGCCGGCCGTTCGGATGAACCTTGATTTCATTGGTCAAGTGCAGTTCATCGGCGACGATTCGCGCACGTCCGTCGGCAATCAAGAGAATGTAGCCATCGGGCTTGGTATTGAGGGCCTGATACCAGCGCTCTTTGCGCGTCATCATGGATACCCAGATCCTGCCCTGGGCATCGGCCCACGCTGTATTGACGGTTCCCAGCGGCTTGCCCTGGAATTGATCGAGCACCACGCTGACGCGCCCTGAGCGATCAATGCGAAAAACCTTATTGTCTTTCAGGCCCGCCACGATGAAGGCGCCGTCGGAGGTTCTCGAGTACCCGTTGGGTTCGTAAACCCCCTGGCCGCGCAGTTCTGCAACGCCGCTCGGCGTTACCCGCGCGATGCCGCCGCGATCGTCCGACGCCCAAACGCCGTCCTCGTCGACCCGAACGCACTCCGGCCGGGTCAGCCCGCTGCCGAAGACGGACAGGTCGCGGGGACGCAGCGTGAAGGTTTTTAATTTATTATCCATGCGCTGATGCCCATGATACTCACTCTGATTTACAGCGTCATTCCTTGAGGCGGGCGCAATCGGCTCATGTACGTCATTCGCGACGCAGAGACTGCAACCGACATCGCGCAGGTGCGCGAGCTGTTCACCGAGTACCAATCCACCCTCGGCGTGGATCTTTGTTTTCAAGGATTTGCCGAGGAGCTGGCCTCGCTGCCGGGCAGCTACGTACGGCCCGCCGGCCGCCTGCTGCTGGCTTCATACGCAGCCGCCCCGCTCGGCGTGGTCGCCCTGCGTCCCGTAGGGAGCGCCGATTGCGAAATGAAGCGTCTCTACGTGCGCGCTGCGGGCCGTGGCGCGGGTCTCGGTCGCCGACTGACCGAAGCTCTGATGAAAGAAGCGCGGCTCGCCGGATATCGTCGAGTCCTGCTCGACACGCTCCCGACCATGACCGAGGCTCAGGCACTGTACCGCTCCATGGGGTTCGTGGAGATCGATGCGTATTGCCACAATCCGATCGCGGGGACACGCTACATGGCCTTGAACCTGTGAACGCCCTTCGGCGGGACTAGTGGCCTTCGTGCGCGATCCCGACGGCTACGAAATAGAAAGCTGGTTCGAATGACGCAGCCCAAGCTTTTGCCTCAAGGCTTGGTGAAGAAAATCGGATGCTCCGGCAGACTGCCCAAGTCGACCATTTTGCCTCGAGCGACGACGGCGCTCACTTTTTCGATGTTGTGGATGTCGGCAAGCGGATCCGCTTCGAGCAGCACGAGATCCGCCACTTTGCCCTTCTCGATGCTGCCCAAATCTCGAGCGCGAAACGCCGCACCCGCGCCGTTGACCGTTGCCGAAACGATGGCTTGCATCGGCGTCATTCCTAACTCGACGAATCCTTCGATCGCAAGGACAGTGCCGCTGCCCGGCTCGAGCTCCGCCGTCTTCACCGTGCGCCGAAATTCCGGCGCATCGCCCAGGTAGCTGTCGGTCGCCGGCGTCACCCGACAGCCCGCGGAAATCAGTCGCATCGCATTACGCCGCTGGATGTCGAATGTCTCCTGAAGCAGGTCCATGCGTCGCCAATGTTCGGCGCTGGTAGCGGCGGGAGGCATCTTGGCAATTCGCGCTTCGGCATCGGCGCGCTGCGCCTGATGGCGGCGCCACGCATCGCCCGTGATCAGGTTGGCCCGCATCCCGCAGAAGGTCCTTTTGGACACGATCAATTGAATCAGGTCGTCCGGTAGGTCCCGGCTCATCATTTCTGGATGCTGAATGAGGTCGATTCCCGCCTCGACCGCCAATCGCAATCCTTCAGAACTGGTCGCGTGCGTTTGCACCGGCTTGCCGCGCTTATGCGCTTCCGCAACGATGACGGTTTGCTGGCGCGGCGAGAAGCCGATGAGCGAAGGCCGCATAAAATGACTGGTGCCGCCGTACTTGATGACATCGACACCTTTGTCCAGATAGCCATCCATCGCCGCACGCAGTTCTTCCGGCGTCATATCAGCCAGGTCCTCGCCCATGCCCTGCGCCAAAAGATCGTTCCATTTTTCCTCGAACAGCGATAAGTCCGCCTCCTTGGTCAGGGAGAAGGTGATGGAAAACGGACCGCCCCAGCCCAAGATGTTGCCCGCCAGCAGCAGACGCGACCCCACCGCCTCGCCCCGGTTGATGCGATCGCGCACGATGATGGATGGCGGCAACACTCCGTAGCTGTCGACCAGGGTGGTGACGCCCGCTTTGAGCGTGCGCTGTGCGAATTCCAACGCCAACTCTTCGTTCCGATCGCCATATTTCGCCGACGTGTCGCGCCGCGCCGGCTGGCCGTACACGGTCAGGTGAGCGTTATTGTCGAAAAATCCCGGGACCAGAAATTTGCCAGTCCCGTCGATCTTCACATCCGCCGCCGCCGTTTTCGCCGGCCTGCGCGCGATCTCAACGAGACGACCGTTTTCGACCCTGACGTTCATGTGTGACTGCGGGGCCGCGCCGGTGCCGTCGATGACAGTGACGTTCGAAATGACCAGGGGCGGCCCTGGCGCAGCGCCATCCGCGAGAGCGCCAAGCGAGCATGCGCACAGAGAAATTGCGGATATGATGCCTCGCATCTGTCTCCCTCCCCGACGGACCATGGCGGCAAGGTAACGTATACTTCGGCCACAGGACAGAACATTGTGGCAAGCAAGGTCCATGGATCGCATGACATGACCACACCCTCTGGTTTCCAGCCCGCGGGATGGCGCACGGTGACGCCCCGAATCATCGTTCCTGGCGCAGAAAAGCTGGTTGAGTTCGTGAAGGATGTTTTCGGCGCCACGGGACAGTATCAAGCTCTTGCGCCTGCTGAGCTGCGGCTCGGCGATTCCATCATCATGATCAGCGATGCGGGCGCGCTCTCGATTGAGTCCCCATTGGACACGCCCTACGGCGAGCGCCGCGCGATGATCCAAGATGCTTGGGGTAATACTTGGCAGATTGCAACGCGTCGGCAGCAGCGTACGCCCTGACACCGTGAATACTCGCCGCCTCGCGCCTCTTCGCTTATGCTCCGTTCTCGCTCGCCGCGCGACGCTCGTTAGCCGCGCACCGGGCGATCTCAAAAATATGAATCGTTGATTTAACAGTAGGGCAGGGGGCTTCATGTCGACAACGCGTTTTGCCGTTCACGCCGCGGCGATCGGCTTGATGTTGGCCGGAACCGCGGTTTTTGCCCAGGCGCCAAAAGTCGACCCCGCGGCATCTGCCGCGCCGGCCGATGGACCGATCGTCAAGGTCAGACAAGGCGAGGCGCAAGGCGTCGTTGCAGACGGCGTGGCGATCTTCAAAGGCCTGCCGTTCGCCGCTCCGCCGGTAGGCGATTTGCGCTGGCGCGCGCCGCAGCTTGCGCCGAAATGGTCGGGCCTCCGCGCCGCGAACGCGTTTTCCTCCCCCTGCGCGCAGAGTGAGGACTGCCTATATCTCAACGTCTACGAGCCGGCCGACGCCAAGCGGAGTTCCAAACTGCCGGTAATGGTTTGGATTCACGGCGGCGCGTTTCTTTTCGGTTCGGGCTCCGCGTACGATGGCAGCCAGTTTGCCCGTCAAGGGGTGGTGGTCGTGACCGTGAATTACCGCCTGGGCCGCGCCGGCTGGTTCGCGCATCCCGCGCTGACGGCGGAGAATCCCAAAGGCTTGCTCGGCAACTACGGTCTGATGGATCAAGTCGCGGCGCTCAATTGGGTGGCCGACAACATCAGGGAGTTCGGCGGCAACCCCAAAAATGTCACGATTTTCGGAGAATCCGCGGGCGCCATTTCCGTCAACTACCTGATGCTCGCCCCGCAAGCCAAATGGCTCTTCAATAAAGCACTGTCGGAGTCGGGCTTCGGCCGTCTGACAGCACGACCGATTGGTTCCGTCGAGCAGAGCGGCGTGACCTTCGCCGAGAAAGCCGGCATTCACGGGCGAGATGCCGCCGCCGCGAAAGCGCTGCGCGCGCTGCCGTGGTCGGAACTGACCGCCAACGTTGCCGGCATCGGTGCGGCAGAACAAATACTCCCCATGGCCGACGGCAAGATGATTACGGGAAGTGCCGCCGACGGCTTTGCCAAGGGAATGGAGGCGCATGTTCCCTACCTGCTCGGCGGCAACAGCGATGAAGCGAGCTTGACGCGCCGCGGCCTGAATCCCGAGGAACGCTTCGCCTCGATTAAGGAGCGGCGCGAAGCGTTCATTGCCGCCTACGATCCCGACAAAACCGGCGACGCCGCCCGTATCATTGCCCGCCTCGTCACCGACACGTCGATCAGCGAACCGGACCGCGATCTCGCGCGGCTGCATGCCAAGCACGGCAATGCCACCTATGTCTATTACTTCTCGTATACACCCGCCGCGCAACGCGCAGCCTCATTCGGGCTCGCGCACGGCGGCGAACTTGCCTACGTGTTCAACACGCCGCGCGGCGCGCCCTTCGATGAGGAAGGCAAGGCGGTCGCTTCAGCGGCGAACCGGTATTGGGCACAATTCGCCAAGACCGGCGACCCTGATTCAGCGGGAGGGCCGCCATGGCCCAAATTCGAAGCGGCCGATGAATTCGTGATGGAATTCCCCGCCTCCGGCGTGCCGATCACCGCCAAGCATTTCCAGAAGGATCGGCTCGACTGGGTCGAAGCGGGGTTGGGAAAATAGGCGGCCGCCGCCTAGCCCAGGGTGTTGCCATGAAGGAGGAAAAGAAATTCCATACCTTTCGCGATTTTTATCCGTTCTACTTGAGCGAGCACTCGAATCGCAGCTCGCGCCGGCTGCACTTTGCGGGAACCAGCATCGCGCTTGCATTGCTGGTCGCGGCGCTCACAACCCAGAAATGGTGGCTCGCGGCACTGGCCCTGATCCAAGGCTACGCCTTTGCCTGGATCGGCCATTTTTTCTTCGAACACAACAAACCCGCAACTTTTCGCTACCCCGCGTTCAGCTTGATGGGCGACTGGCGGCTATGGTGGGATATCTTAACCGGCAGGCAGAAGTTCTGAACCTTCACATGAGAAAGGCAATCAGAAGAGAGCCCAAGAAGGAGTCGCCATGAGGTCTATTCCTAGATTCATTGTCGTGATGCTGACGCTATCTTGCTGCGTGGGATGCGACCAAGTATCGAAGTCTGCCGCGCGGGCCCTGCTCCATGCCGGCGTCACGGAGTCGCTGTTTGCCGATTCCCTGCGTCTCGAGCTCACCGAGAACCCGGGCTCGTTCTTGAGCCTCGGCGCGTCGCTCCCCCAACAGTTGCGCTTCACCCTGTTTACGGCGACAGTAGCGGTGATTCTCGCCGGATTGGTGTGCGCGGCGCTCTTCGCCCGGCGCCTCAGCACCGGGCGTTTTGTCGCGCTGGCGCTTCTGGCGGGAGGCGGAATCAGCAATTTGATCGACCGCCTGTTGAACGAGGGCCGCGTCACGGACTTTTTGAACGTCGGCATCGGTACGCTGCGCACCGGAATCTTCAACCCGGCGGACATGGCCATTCTGGCGGGCGCGCTGCTTCTTGTACTAAAAACGCGCACCGCGCCCGCGGCGCCAAAATCACCGCCTACGGCGCCGTAGATGTCGGCGCTGCGAAATATTCGGATGCTGACGCGCTACTCCGCGTGGGCGAACTCGCTGCTGTACCAATCGATCGGCGAGCTTCCGGAAATAGAGTTGACCAAACCGCGGCAGATCGTCTTCGGCAATTTGATCCGCACTCTGAATCATGTGTACACCATCGATCTCGTTTGGCAGGCGCATCTCGAGGGCAGGCCCCACGGCTTCACATCGCGCACGCCGGATGTCGTCATGGCGTTTGCGGATTTGCGCATCGCCCAGGCGGCGCTCGACAGCTGGTACATCCGCTACGCGGAGGAAATGTCGGATCGCCTGGGCGAGGAGATCGTGGAATTCACTTTCATCGGCGGCGGCGACGGATCCATGACGCGAGGCGACATTCTTTTGCATGTCGTCAATCACACCACCTATCACCGCGGCCACATCGCCGCGATGATGTATCAAATACCCGCGCGCCCGCCCACCACCGATCTGCCCGTGTTCCTGCGCAACGCGGCGTTGCAGACCGAACGCGGCCCGCGCGGCCCGATCTGAATCTACGCATGCGGCATTTCAATTACGCGCGGCACTTCGCTGCGCTCGGCGCGGCGACGGTGCTGCTGCTTCTGCTGCAGCATTGGAATTTGCCGAGCGATTCACTGCTGGTGTCCTTCGCCATCAATGGCGCGCTGCACGCTGCGTCCCTCTCGCTTGCGCTGCTTGCAGCGCACGGCATCTTGCGTAAGTTGGCTTTCATCGCCGTGGCGGCCGCCTTGAGCATTTTCACCATGTACGTGGGCATCGCCGGACTGGTGCTGTTTGCGGTGGTTCCGGGAAATGAGCGGCTCTATATGGTGCTCGGGCTGTGTTCGTTAACGGGCGCAGTCACCTACGGCGCCCTGGTGCGCGGGTTTTGGATCCGGCAATTCTCCCCGCGATGCATCCTGGGCACGGCTTTTCTTTGCCTGCTGGCCACCTCTCTGGGGTTTTTTATCCGGACGTACTCCGCGGTCCTCGGTGGCTGGTGGCTCGCCTCGGTATGGTGGTTCGCATTCTCGGGCGGTCTATGGTTCTTCGACACCCACCCAGACGCGTTCCGTCAGCCGAAGTACAATGCCGCCTAGAAGGGGCAGCGTATGACGCGACGTCTGATCAGCTCGGGATCCGAATTTGAACGAACCGTCGGCTATTCGCGCGCGGTAGTCGACGGAGAGTGGGTTTTTGTCTCCGGCACGACCGGTTTCGATTACGCAACCATGACCATTTCCGACAACCTGTTGGATCAGACCGAACAATGCCTCAAGAATATTCAGTCCGCGTTGCGTCAAGCGGGCGCTGACTTTCCGGACGTCGTGCGCGTCAACTACATCGTGCCCAAGGGCGAACGGTTTTCCGACTGCTGGCCGGTGCTGCGGAAATATTTCGGCGCGAGCCGACCGGCGATGACCATGATTTCCGCGGGCCTGCTGGATCCTCGCATGCAGATCGAAATTGAAGTCACTGCGCGCCTGCGGTCCAAGTGAGCGCCGCGTCGGAGACCGGCCAACCAGCGCAAGTGCAGGAGGGCGGCTGCGCCTGCCGCTACATTCGTTACCGAATGAGCGGCAATCCGCTGTTCGTTCACTGCTGTCACTGCCGCTGGTGCCAGCGCGAAACCGGCAGCGCTTTCGTGTTGAATGCCATGATCGAAGCGCAGCGCGTCCAACTGCTGGCGGGCGAGGTGCAGGAGGTTGATACGCCCTCCAACAGCGGCAGAGGCCAACGCATTGCACGCTGTCCAAAATGCTTTGTGGCGCTGTGGAGCCACTATGCCGGCGCCGGCGATGCTGTGAGCTTCGTGCGCGTAGGGACGCTGGATGATCCCGGGAGCCAAGCGCCCGACGTTCACATTTTCACTTCAACGAAGCTGCCGTGGGTGCAGCTCCCTGCGGGCGTACCGGCGTTTGCCGAGTTTTACAAGCCCGCGGAACAGTGGCCCAAGGACAGCCTCGATCGGTACGCCGCGTTGAAAGCCAGGAAATGAGGCGATCGCTCATTTCGCCCCCATGATCGCAAACGCCAACTCGTGGTGAACCGATGAACGCCGACCAAATTATCGCCCCTGTTCAAGAAACTCAATCTCGGCCTGCATCGGGAAATCGCGGTGTTCAACGCACCGGATAGCTTCGAGGCGGAACTCAAGCAGCTCAAAGGCGTGAAAATCGCGCGCGATCCGGGCAAGCCCAAAGGGGTCAAATTCGGCATGGCCTTTGCCGTCACGCAAGCGCAGCTCGATCGCGCCTCCAAGATCCTGTCTGGAGCAACCGAGGGCGATGCGGTGATTTGGTTCGCTTACCCCAAGGGAAGTTCCAAGCGCTACACCTGCGAGTTCAATCGCGATTCGGGCTGGAGTGTGCTTCGCGCTGCCGGCTTTGAGTCGGTACGCATGGTTGCGATCGATGAGGATTGGTCCGCACTGCGCTTCCGGCGCGTGGAGTATGTGAAACTGAGCGCGAGTCCCACGAGAAAGCGATCATGACCCTAGGCAAGCGGTCGATTGGTCCGAAGTGAAAAATCTGCTGGAGTTGAGTCATGCATTGGTTGCGCCGAAGAGTTTGATGCTGAAAAAATGACGCTCGAAATCTCGACCGATCAAGCCCGGCTGGATGTGGCGATGATTCACTCCTTTCTGAGCAACGAGTCCTATTGGGTTCCGGGCATATCGCGCGCCAATGTCGAAAAATGCATCAGGCATTCTCTGTGTTTCGGCGCCTACCTGGATGGCCGGCAGATCGGCTTCGGACGGGTCGTAACCGATTTCGTTCGTTATGCGCATTTGCTGGACATCTTCGTTCTACCGCAGTTCCGCGGCCGCGGTATCGGTAAGCTGTTGATGGAAAACATCCTGGCACATCCAGAATTACAAAGCATCGTGCGCTATACCCTGGGCACCGAGGATGCGCACGGGCTCTACGCCCGGTATGGATTCACGGCATTCGCAAACCCGCAGCGGCAAATGGAACTCCTGCGCCCGCGTGCCCTCGCGGCTTCCGGCAGTGCGCAGCCGCGAGGTTGTGATAAAGTCACCCACAAGAATTGAGGAGGGGCGGACGTGAAAACCTTGCTCTTATGGTGTGTTTTACTGGTCCTGTGCTGGCCGGTGGCTATTCTGGCCCTCGTGCTCTGGCCCTTGATTTGGCTTCTGTCGCTGCCGTTTCGCCTGATCGGCATTTCATTCGAAGCGATATTTGCGCTGCTGCGCGCGATTCTGTTTCTGCCCGCACGCGTACTGGGGTACCGGGATAATCCAGCCCGACGCGCGCTCTAGCGGCCCAGTCGACCTGGTAAGCACGCGATGAGCTACCGATGATTTCGGCTCGAGAAGGGCTTGCCCTGCTGCGTGAGGGAAACCGCCGCTTCGTGTCCGAGGCGCCCAGCCGGGATGCGGTTGAAAGGCGGGCGCGTCGCCTGGAATTAGCCCAAGGACAACAACCATTTGCGGCGATCTTGGGCTGTTCCGACTCACGCGTTCCCGTCGAGATAATTTTCGACCAGGGCCTGGGCGATCTTTTCGTCATACGCGTGGCCGGCAACATCGTCGCCCCGTCGTTGATCGGCAGCGTTGAATTCGCCGCCGTACAGTTCAATTCGCGGCTCGTGGTCGTGCTCGGACATACCCGGTGCGGAGCCATCGAAACCACGCTGGAACAACTGCGTCGGCCTGTGGGGAATCAATCCCGCAATCTTCATTCGATCGTGGATTTCATCAGACCGGCCGTAGAAGGCTTGCTGACCACGAATCTCAAAGATGATCACGATGCTTTGGTACGCGAGGCGTGCCGCGCCAATATTCGGGCGTCGGTCAATCACTTGAGGCACGGCTCGGAAATCATCGAGAACCTGATTCAAAAAGCGGGCTTGATGGTGGTGGGCGCCGAATACTCGCTGGAAACCGGAGAAGTCGATTTTTTTGACCATGTGCCATGAATGGTACTTATCGGAAAAATAGGGCGGTGGTCGTGACCCTAACCGCACTCGCTTGGTTCGGGGTGTTGTTGCAGCTTATCTTTCGCTGCACTCCGCGATCGCGAACGGCAGGGGCGCGGCGGGGGGTCTGGTCAGTTATTTTGGATATTTCACCATCTTGACCAATTTGATCGTTTGCATTTCTCTCACCATGCCCCTGGCCGCTTCCGCATCGGCGGCGGGCAGATTTTTCGCGCGCTCGGATGTCACGGCGTGGGTCGCCACCAGTATCGTGTTTGTGGGTCTTGCTTATCACCTCCTGTTGCGCAACGTTTGGAACCCGCAGGGACTGAACCTCATCGCGAACGACGTATTGCATTACGTCACGCCCATCCTTTTTTTGGCATATTGGTGGTTCTACTTTCCCAAGGGCGCGCTGCGCTGGCGCTTTCCTCTCATCTGGGGACTTTATCCCACGGTCTACTTGATTTACGCGCTGGCCCGCGGCGCGATCATCGGCAGCTATCCATACGGTTTCATCGATCCGAGTGCCATCGGCTATCAGCGGACCATGATCAACGCGGTGGGTCTCCTGATTGCATTCTTCGCTATCGGATTGATATTGACGGCGCTCGGCCGCCTCCAGAGACGCGCGAACGCATGAGCGCCGATTTCCTCACCCTGCGTACGCCGCAGAGATTCAACAGCGTCGGGGCCGGCAAATTGCCGGGTCATCTCGGCATCCGCATCACGGAGGTGAGTGCGTCGCGGGTCAGCGGCGAGCTGCCGGTGCTGGAGTCAGTCATGGCGCCCAACGGCTACTTGCATGCCGGCGCCATCGTCACGTTGGCGGACACCGTGTCGGGATACGGCTGCATCGCGAATCTGCCCGCCGATGCAACCGGCTTCACCACCATTGAGCTCAAGTCCAATCATCTCGGTACGGCGCTGGATGGCACCATCGTCGCGGTGGCGACGCCAGTGCACCGCGGCAAGACCACCCAAGTCTGGGATGCCATCGTCACCCATCAGCAGTCCGGCCGTACGCTGGCCGTGTTTCGCTGCACCCAAATGATTCTTTACGCCAAGCAGAAATCGGCCGGTGAATCTCCATGAAGGCTGAACCCTAACCGCGGCGTGGTGCGCCATGCACACGCCGCGAAGCCGCGATATATACGCCGATCGCATGCATCGGGTCACCGCCCATATCGATCAGCACCTCGATCAATACTTGGATCTGGAAACCCTGGCCGGAGTTGCTCACTTCTCGCCGTTGCACTTCCATCGGCTGTTTTCGGCCTTGATGGGAGAAACCCTTGGAGCTTATCTGCGGCGCCGACGCTGCGAGGTGGCGGCAACGCGCCTCTTGGCCCAACCCAGGGTATCGGTGCTGCAAATCGCCTTCCCGAGACCCCTATGAAAGTCCAAGTCATTGAACGCAAACCGACGCCGATTGCCTATCTGAGGCATGTCGGACCCTACGGCCAGCCGATCGGCGCGTTCTGGCAAACGCGAGTTTATCCATGGATGGTCGCGAACGGATTGATGGGACAGCCGCGTTACGGCATCAGTCATGACGACCCGCGGGTGACGGCGGCGGAGCAATGCAGATATGACGCAGGAAGCGAAATCCCAGCCGGCGTTCTCGCCCGTGGCGATGCGCACCGCACTACCATCCGCGGCGGACAGTACGCGGCGCTCAGCTTCAAGGGAACAGTTGCCGATTTCGAACCCGCGTGGAATGCGCTGTGGCGCGATTGGCTTCCCTCGAGCGGATTGCAGCTCGACGGTCGCCCGATGTTTGAATACTATCCCAGCGACTCGGGCTACGATCCCTCCACCGGCGTACTCGAATGCCAATTGTGCGTTCCGGTGACGCCGCTTTGAGGGCATTCGATCGATGAGCACCTGCATCGCCCTCATTCGCGGCATCAATGTGGGCAAGAACAAGCGCGTCGCGATGGCGGATCTGCGCGGCATGATGGCCGATCTCGGGCACACGAATGTGCGCACGCTGCTGAACAGCGGCAATGTGGTGTTCCAGAGCAGAAATTCGAATTTAGCGAAGTTGGCCGCGAGCGTCGAAAGCGCGATCACCGCCACGTGCGGAATATCGGCCGCGGTGACGGTCACCACCGCGCGAGAATTGGACTTCATAGTGAAAGAAAATCCCTTACTGCAGGCCGTTGACGACCATGCCAGACACTTGGTCGCATTTGTCGCTCACCCGAAGCACTTGGAGGCGGTACGCCCCATGCTGAAAGAGGCGTGGTTACCCGATGCGCTTGCCATCACCGAGCGCGCGGCATACCTGTGGTGTGCGAGCGGTATCCTCGAGAGTAAATTGCTTCTAACATTTTCCCAAAAAGCCGGGACCACGGTCACGACCAGGAATTGGGCGACTGTCCTCAAACTGCAAGCGGCCGCGCAGGAAGCGGCATAAGCGCGTTCAACGCACCCCGCAGCGGTGCCGCTGGACGGCGCTCGCGGTCGGCGAGTAGTATCGCCACCCCAGCGCCGCGCCCGTAGCTCAGCTGGATAGAGTATCGGCCTCCGAAGCCGAGGGTCGTGGGTTCGAATCCCGCCGGGCGCGCCAATTTCAAAAAAAGGTTATGGTCGCTTAAAGTGAACGGCTCGCGAAGCGGTCGAACCCGCGACATAAGCAAGCGGGGTTCGACAACTTGGCCGTCTGGCCAAGTTGAGCGCCGGAGGTGTGCCGACGGCGACCCGACGGGCGAGGCGCGCAGCGCCGAGTAATCCCGCCGGGCGCGCCAATTTCAAAAAAAGGTTATGGTCGCTTAAAGTGAACGGCTCGCGAAGCGGTCGAACCCGCGACATAAGCAAGCGGGGTTCGACAACTTGGCCGTCTGGCCAAGTTGAGCGCCGGAGGTGTGCCGACGGCGACCCGACGGGCGAGGCGCGCAGCGCCGAGTAATCCCGCCGGGTTCGCCAATTCGCTCGTTTTGCTACCCTGTCAGCGTGAAAGTCCTAGCCAGATTGGTTCTCGCAATTGCCGTGTTGGCGGTTGCCTACGTTGCATTCGCCTACATGCGCGCCTCGAATGCGCGCGTTGTCGACCGAACCTATCACGCCGCAATCCGAAAGACCGTTATTCTGCATAGCATTAGCTTCGGCGCCGGCGGCGAGATTCCGTCTTCATACACATGCAAAGGCGAAAAGGTGTCTCCAGAAGTGTCTTGGGAAGGCGCACCTGACAAGGCCCAATCTTTTGTCCTTATCGCGACCGATTGGGACGGCCCATCGCCGCGGCTTCGCCTCGGAAATTTCACGCATTGGCTCTTGTACAACATTCCCCGGGAAGTTCATGAGATCAAAAGTGCGGCGGCGCCCGCTGAACTCGCTCGAGAAAAAATAGACATCGGAAACAACTCTTCAGACGCGGCTGCCTACATGCCGCCGTGTCCTCGCTTGGGAATGCATCGATATGTATTTCGCCTCTATGCGCTCGACATTCCGCAGATCCATCCCGCGAGACGCGACCGGGAAGGCGTGATGGAGGCCATGACCGGACACGTGCTCGCCTACGGCGAAATCGTGGGCCTGTTCGGCGGCTAACGGTGCCGCGCGCACAGCGCGGGTGCGTTCCGCATTCGCGCGCTGAAGAGATTCAAGTTATCCAACCTATCCCCAAACGCAGGGGATAACCCTGTGCATAACACGTTCGCCGTCATCGAAACGTCAACACCATTCAGCCGCTTATGTCGAACTGATGGATTATTGATCACGGTCAATGCTTGGAGCGTCTCTTCTTGAGTTTCTTACCGGTCTTCTTTTTGGCAACCTTCTTCTTCGCTTTACGCCGCATCTTGACCAACTCATCGATCAGAGCGTCGACCGGCTCGCGCTTTTTGGCCTTGCGCCGCATCCACACCAGTGCGTCGAGAAGGTTATCAACGGCTTCCTGTTCTTTCGCCATGCAGCATTGTACTTCGTCGTAGAGATTTCTTCATAATCACGGTTCCTGGGGCCGCGCGCCAATTCCTTGCGTACCGCAAGCTTGAGACCGGACCACCCCTCGGTGACCGAATAGCCCACCATTCCGTTACCTGGAATTGAAACCGCAGAGATCGCTCGGCCCTCTGCTTCTCGCGCGCGAGTAGATCGATGAGGCCGGCGCGGTATAAGCTACGCAACCCATAAAATAAGCCAGGGAACACTATGTTGCGAAGATCACCGGCACTGTTGCTCGTCGTGGCCGCCTGCACCGCTCAAGCGGCGCAGCATTTCGATGGAAAAACCTGGTGGGACACGGTGAAGGAGATCTCGGGCGACAAGTACGAGGGGCGCGATACCGGCAGCAAGGGCGAGCGCGAGGCGCAAGAATACATGGTCGGTCGTCTCAAAGCGCTGGGTGTCGAGCCCGCCGGCTCGAACGGCTTCTTTCAGAGCGTGAAATTCCGGACGACGGTGATCGATGAGCCGCAGTGCACCCTCTCCCTGGTCCGCGATGGCCATGCGCAAAAGCTCAATCTCGGCGAACAGGCGTATTTCAGCACCCGTTACCCGCTCGCCCCAAACATCGACGCTCCGCTGGTGTTCGTCGGCTATGGCTTGAACATTCCAGAAAAGAACTACAACGATTTTGCGGGCCTGGATCTCAAGAACAAGGTGGCCGTGATCCTCACAGGTTCCCCCGCCGACGTGCCTGCGGCACTGAGCGCACATTATCAGTCGCGTGCCGAACGGTGGAGGGCGCTCAAGGCCGTCGGCGCGATCGGCGTGATCCAGATCCAAAATCCGGCTTCCGTGGACTTGCCGTGGGCCCGGTCATCGCTGAACCGCAATCATCCCAGCATGGATCTGCTTGGCCCGGAATTCAACGAGACCTCCGGCGCCAAAGTCGCCATCGCTTTCAATCCGGCCCATGCCGACCTGCTCCTGCAGGGAAGCGGTCACACTTTTGCGGAGCTCGCTGCGCTGGGCAAGGACCGCAAGCCGCTGCCGCACTTTCCCTTGCGGGTTTCTTTGAGCGCCACCACCGTCACACACTCGAAGGATATCGAGTCGACCAACATCGTCGCCCGGATCCGCGGCACCGATCCGAAACTCAAGAACGAATATGTGGTTCTGTCCGCGCACATCGATCATGTCGGCATCGGCGAGCCGATCAATGGCGATCGCATCTACAACGGCGCCATGGACAATGGGTCCGGCAGCGCATTGCTGCTCGATGTCGCCCGCTCGCTGAAGGAGAGCCACACAAAGCTCAAGCGCTCGCTGTTGCTGGTGTGGGTGACGGGCGAGGAGAAGGGATTGCTCGGATCCAAGTATTTTGCGGAGCACCCGAGCGTCGCGCCAAAATCCATGATCGCCGACATCAACAGCGACATGTTCCTGCCCATCATCCCGCTCAAGGTCCTGACCGTCTATGGTCTGGCCGAGTCCGATTTGGGCGACCGTGTCGCGCAGATCGGCGAACTACAGCACGTGCAGATCCAGCCTGACCCGCTGCCGCTGCTCAATGTGTTCATCCGCAGCGATCAATACAATTTTGTCCGCCACGGCGTACCCGCGCTCATGATCGACGTCGGTGCTGTTCCGGGCTCGCCCGAGGCCGCCGCGCTGAAAAGCTGGCGCACCGAGCGCTATCACGCGCCCTCGGATGACGCCGATCAACCGGTGAATTTGGCGACAGCCGCGGCCTACGAGGAAGTCATCCGCGCGCTGGTCATCGAAGTGGCCAACAACCCGAAGCGGCCGCAATGGAAGCAGGACAGCTTCTTTCGCCGCTACGCCGATTCCGCGAGTCCCTGAAGCGCAAGCGGCGTTTCCGCCGGTACACTCACTGAGTATTGAGCGGCGCAGCCCGATCCAAGGGCTTCGCGGGCGCCATCGGGCCGCCCTGGCGTGGGCTAACGCCGCGGCCGGCGGCGCCGCAAGCCGTCGCGATATGTAAAAGGCGATCAGGCATCCGGAGCGCGGTACTGCGCGAGGCCCTTTTCCCAGTTGCGGCCGTCGAAGGGCCTCACTGTCATCGATTCGACGCTGCCCGCGTCGAGGCAGCGCGCGTTCACGCTGACTCCGTCGGGATGCGAGCGGGGAATGTAGAAGGATTTCACGCCGCAGATCGCGCAGAACAAGTGCTGCGCCACCCGCGTATTGAAAGTGTATGTGGTAAGCGTATCGGCTCCGCTCAGCAATTTGAAGCGCTCTTTCGGCACGATCAAGTGCAGGAATCCGGCCATGACGCAGATCGAGCAATCGCATTCATCCACTTCGATGGCCGCCGGCGCAATGACTTCGAAGCGGACGCGGCCGCAGTGGCAGCCGCCCGTATGAGTGCGCATCATTTTTCAATCCTGCGGTCTGGAATCACCCACATGATCGCGACCAACACGTAAATCGCCACGGCTAACCATGGCTGCCACAGGGACAGCGCGATACCGACCGCATAAAACGCAATGGAAATGCGGCCCTTGGTATCGCTGCCGAAGGCCTTTGCCAATTCCGATCCCGGTCCGTTGTCCCTGATCAGGATGCGCGCGAGAATGTAGTACGCGATTGCCGCCATCAAGAGCACGCCTCCGTACAGGGCAACGGGCGCAGCGACCAAATGGTTTTCGTCCATCCAAGCGGTGACGAAGGGAATCAGTGAAAGCCAAAACAGCAGGTGCAGATTTGCCCAGAGAGCGGCGCCGCTGACATGCTCGGCTGCGTGCAGCATGTGGTGATGATTGTTCCAGTAGATTCCCACATACACGAAGCTTAAAACGTAACTCAAAAATATCGGAATAGTGGGCAACAGCGCGTCAAAACCCGAACCGTGCGGCGCCTTCAGCTCCAGCACCATGATCGTAATGATGATGGCGATGACGCCGTCGCTAAACGCCTCCAGACGTGCCGTGCCCATGGGGCTGCCGGGGAGCCTAGTGTTTGTGCTCTTGCGCGGTGAGATCGTTGAGCATGGACATGAGTTTTTCCGGTCCACCCGCCATGGCCACATCGGTAATGTACTTGCCGTTCACGACGAACATGGGCACGGAGGTAATGCGATAGCGTTGCGCCAGCAGGTCGGCGCGCTGCATGGCGGTTTGAACGTTCATGTCCTGGTAGGCCGTCTCGAAGGCCGCGTCCGATAATCCCATCTTTTTGATGAATGCCAGCTGAACCCGTTCCGCCGCCGCGGTGTTGTTGGGATCAGGCCCGATCAAAGGATCGCCGCCCACCTGTATTTCCTTGAAAATCTCGCTGTGCAGATCGCTCAATTTGCCCATGGCCTCGAGCGCGTAATAAAGGTGCGCCAAGGAGCGATCGCCTTCGTTCCACTCCACCGGCACCCGGGTGAAGGTGACGTAGGCCGGCTTGGACTTGAGCCAGGCCTGCACCGTGGGCTCGAGCGCGTAACAGTGCGGACAGGCGTACCAAAAGAACTCCAGCACTTCGACTTGTCCGGCGGGTGCGTCCGTGGGCTGGGCCGGCACGATGCGGTTGTAGTTCACGCCGTCCTGCCACGGTGTGCCGCTCGCCGCCGCCGCCGATCGACTCGAAGTCGCGGCCGCCACCGTCGAGGCGACCGCTGCCAGCAGCTTATTCTGCGCTCCGGTGTCTCCGGGCGTTTCCTCGACCGATTCGGAGCCGTCATCGTTGAGAAGGGTCATGGTCAATGGCTTGCCCGCTTCCGCTGCTGTCTTGTCCGGCCCGCTCGTCGCGGCGCCCTTTACCGCCGGCGTCGTGGCCGGTGCGGGCGCCTTCGCGGGGGCGAGCCCCGAAGGCTCCTGCCTACCGCACGCCGTCAATGCCAGCGCGACCCCGATCGCGATCAGCAGCGGGCGAACTCGCATCACCGTATCCCTTGCACATAGGAAGCGAGATTTCGAATGTCGTCGGCAGAGAGACGTTTGGAGATGGTCTGCATGATGCCATTGGGTCCCGTAGTCCGGGTGCCCGAAGCGTAGTCATTCAGTTGCTTGACCACGTAAGTCGATTGTTGACCGCGCAGCGCCGGAAACTTTGCCGGTTCATTGCCTTTGCCCGTCGCGCCGTGGCACGCCATGCACGCGGGAATTCCGCGCGCCTGATCGCCGCCTCGGTACAGTTTCTCGCCCGCTTGCCAGTACGAGGGATCCGCTTCCAAACCGGTGTTGGTCAAGCTGTCGAAATACAGGCCGAGATCGGCCATGTCGTCCGCGGTCAAATTGACCGTCATCGGCATCATGACCGGGCTGGCGCGTTTGCCGGTCTTGAAATTGTTCAGCTGCTCGGCGATGTAGTCGGCACCGAGTCCCGCGAGGCTGGGCCATTCCGGATTCGTGCTGTTGCCATTGGCGCCGTGACAGGCATGGCAGGTCGCAGCCTTGGTGGCACCGGCTTCAACGCTCGGCGCGGGGATGGCAAGGGTCGTGACCAATGTGCTCGAAATAGTTGCTGCGAGAATCCAAATCCGCTTCATGACGCCCTAGTACCCCATTTTATTGTGACCCGCTGTCAACCCTAAATTGTACACTAGAGTCAATAATTTGCGTCCGCCGGCGGCCATGACCAGCTACTCTCACGTGAAATTCATGACCAGCGCGGCCGAGCCGAGCCAGCTGGCAGCGGATTCGGGCCGAGAGGTCGCCTTTGCGGGCCGCTCCAATTCCGGCAAGTCCACCGCGATCAACGCCATTACTCAACGATCCGGATTGGCCCGAGTCAGCCGCACGCCGGGCCGCACGCAGCTCATCAACTTTTTTGAGCTGGCACCCGAGCGGCGGCTGGTGGATCTGCCGGGCTATGGTTATGCCAAGGTCCCCGAGCGGGTTCGCCTGCATTGGCTCGGGCTGATGGAGCACTATTTCAATGTGCGCGAATCGCTGGTGGGTTTGATGTTAATTGTCGACAGTCGGCGCGGCTTGAGCGCGCAGGACGTGGCGATGCTCGAGTGGATACTGTCGAGAAATCGTTTCGCGCATGTTCTATTGACGAAAGCGGACAAACTCAACCGGCGCGATTCTCAGCGCGTGCTCAAAGAAACGCTGGCCGCCGGGGCGGATGCGGCGGTGTCCGCGCAACTATTTTCGGCACATGAACGCCGCGGGATAGAAGAAGCGCGCGAGGTCATGGAACGCTGGCTCAATCCCAATTAAAAAAGCCCCGATGGACGCTTGTGGCAACCATCGGGGCAGACCAACCCGGCATGGGGATGACAAACCGGGTCATGCTCGCTCAGGGAGAAGAGCGAGGAGCGTCTTAAACGCTCATTTGGTTAGATGGGGATCGCTCGCGAAAGTTCCAGTCCTTGAAAGCTAGTTTTTTTACGCTGCGTCCGCAGCAAAACAGGTCCCGCCGATATCCGACGATTCTGCGCCAAATTTCACGCTGGCGCACGCGTTTTTAATGGGTTTCTCGGCCTAATGCGCTTCGTCCCAATTGCGGCCAACCCCTACATCCACCTTCAGCGGGATCGACAGATCCGCGGCACGAATCATGTGTGTCCGTGTTTGTCCTACAACGGCCTCAATGGCCTCATCCGCGACCTCCAATACGAGCTCATCGTGCACTTGCATGATCAGCCGCGCCCGCGTGCGCGAGCTTTGCAGCCAAGAGTCCACCTCGATCATGGCGCGCTTGATGATGTCGGCGGCCGTACCCTGCATGGGCGCATTGATGGCGCTTCGCTCGGCATATTGGCGCAACGCAGCGTTGCGCGATTGAATTTCCGGCAGGTAAAGGCGTCGGCCAAATACCGTCTCCACGTATCCGGTTTCCCGCGCACGACGCCGCGTCTCCTCCATGTAACGGCGAACCCCGGGATAGCGCTCGAAGTAAAGATCCATGTACTTTTGGGCATCGCCGCGCGCGATGCCCAATTGTCGCGCGAGCCCGAACGCCGACATGCCGTACATCAGTCCGAAATTGATCGCCTTTGCGGAGCGCCGCTGATCAGCGCTGACCTGTTCCAGCGGCGTGCTGAAAACTTCTGCGGCGGTCGCCTGATGCACGTCGCGATCCTCGGCAAACGCACGCAGCAAACTCGCATCGCCCGACAGATGCGCCATGATGCGAAGCTCGATTTGCGAATAGTCCGCGGCGACGAGCGAATGGCCCGGAGGCGCGATGAATGCCTGCCTGATGCGCCGTCCCTCGTGAGTGCGAATCGGGATGTTTTGCAGATTCGGATCTTGGGAGGACAACCTTCCGGTCGCCGCCACCGCCTGGTGATAAGACGTATGAATGCGCCCGGTGTCCGGGTTGATCTGCAGCGGCAGATTATCCGTATAGGTGGACTTGAGTTTCGCCATGCCGCGATACTCCAAGATCAATTTCGGCAAGCGATAAGTCTCGGCAAGTTCCTCCAGTACGTCCTCGGCGGTTGACGGTTGACCGGTCGGTGTCTTGCGCATCACCGGAATGCCGAGCTTGCCGAAAAGAATTTCCTGCAGTTGCTTGGGCGAGTCCACGTTGAAAATTCCGCGCGCCTCCTGGTGCGCCTGCGCCTGCAGCTCGAGCATGCGCGACGCCAGTTCCGCGCTCTGTGCCTTGAGCAGCGAGCGGTCCACGAGCACGCCGGCGCGCTCCATGCGGAACAATACGGGCACCAGCGGCTGCTCGATGTCTTCGTAGACGAACTTGAGCGCCGGGACCGCCTCGATCTGCGGCCAGATCGCCCGATGCAGCTGCAGAGTGATATCGGCATCCTCGGCCGAATATTCTGCGGCCCGATCCACATCCACTTGATTAAAGGAGATTTTCTTCGCTCCCTTGCCGGTGAGCTCTTCGAAGTGGATCGTCCTGAGGCCAAGATATCTCACCGCGCTCGCGTCCATGTCGTGGCGCGTCGCGACGCTGTTCAAAACGTAGGACTCCAGCATGGAATCGAAGCGCTGGCCATTGAGCGCGACACCGTAATTGGCCAGCACGTGCGCATCGAATTTGAGGTGATGCCCGAGCTTGGCTTTGGTCATATCCTCGAGCACAGGCTTCAATGCCGCCAGCACCTTGTTGCGATCGAGTTGATGCGGCGCGCCCGCGTAGTCGTGGCCCATCGGTACGTAGGCAGCCTCGCCCGGCGCAACGGCGAACGACACGCCGACGATTTGCGCGCGCATATAGTCCAAGCTGTCGGTCTCGGTATCGAAGGAAATGAGCGGCGCGGCGTTCAGCTTGCCGAGCCACAGATCCAGTTCCTCTTCCGACATGACCTTATGGTAGTCGCGCGGCGGCGGCGTGCTGACTACGGCGACCGCCGCGGCTAGCTGAGCGCCGCCGCCGCTGCCGCTCACTTCCGTAACCGCCACATCGACTTCGACATGACCCGAAGGCGCCGCGCGCTCCTGCTCCGGTCCCAAGGATTTGAGCAGCGCACGCAATTCCATGCGCGTGTACAACTCGCGCAGCCGCGCTGCATCGGGAGCGCCCGGACTCAGCTGCTCGGGAGTAACTTCGAGCGCCAGGGTGGTATCGATGGTGGCGAGCTTGCGCGACAACTCCAGCATCGGCAGTTCATTGCGCAGATTGTCGCCCACCTTGCCGCTTATCTCCGCGGCACGCGCAACCAGCGCGTCGAGCGTTTGATATTGGTTCAGCCACTTCGCCGCGGTCTTCGGGCCGACGCTGGTGATGCCGGGGATGTTGTCTGAGGCGTCGCCGACCAGCGCGAGGTAATCGACGATCTGCTCCGGAAAAACATCGAATTTCGCCTTCACCCCGATGCGGTCGAGGCGCGTGTTGCTCATGGTGTTGAGCAATTCGACGTTCGGTCCCACCAGCTGCGCCATGTCCTTGTCGCCGGTGGAAATCAACACTTTGAAGCCCGCATCGGCCGCTTGCTGCGCCAGCGTGCCGATCACATCGTCCGCCTCGACGCCGGGGACGCGCAGCAGCGGGACGCCCATGGCCGCGACCGCATCGTAGAGCGGCTGCACTTGCGCCCGCAAATCGTCAGGCATGGGCGTGCGGTGCGCCTTGTACTGATCGAACAAATCATCTCGAAAGGTGCGTCCCGGCGCATCGAACACCACGGCGATCCGCTCCGGAGCTTCCTCCTTGATCATTTTGTTCAGCATGTTGAGAACGCCGAGCACCGCACCCGTCGGCTCGCCGCGCGAATTGGTCAGGGGCGGCAGCGCGTGAAAGGCGCGGTACAAATAGCCCGAGCCGTCGACCAGAATGAGTTTGCGTGCGCTCATGATCGAAGCATCCAGCTTTATGGATGCGTCAAATCCGCGGGCGGGGGAGGGTTCGGCGTTGAGGGTGTGGGTGCGGGCGGCGGCGGACTCGTCGCCGTACCGCCGCCTTGCGGCGCTGGATTGGGCGCGCCGCTTCCGCTCGCGGGCTTTGCGGGCGCCGCGGGTGCCGCGGGTGCCGTAGGCAACGCGTGTTTGTGTTTTTGTGCGTCGGGCATTACCAGAGGCCCTTTTTGACCGCAACCGAGTACGCCGCCTGCCAGGCAGATCAGCAGCAAAGGTCGCGAGATTTTCATGGCCGCCAGTATACCCGCGCCGCCGCTTGCCGGAACTTCCGTCAACGCCTTCCGGTCGAATACGTTGATCAAGGCGGAGGTTTCTATGCGGCTTTCAATAGCAGTTGGGACAGCGATGGCGATTGCGGCGTGCGGCGCCTCGGGTGCGGCATTTGCGGACAATCCGCTGGGATTTTACGTCGGCGCAGGCGTCGGCGAATCGCAGATCCGGAGCGATGAATCTTATTATGGGTATCCCGGCTACTACCACGATTACCAATTTGCCTGGCAGGGGATCGTCGGAATACGGCCCATCCGCATGTTGGGCCTCGAGGCCACCTATATCGATTTCGGCCAACCTTATCGGCACCACGGTTACTACGATTACAACGTCTCCGGCAGCGATTCCCATCCGACGGCCCCGGCGTTGTTCGCGGTGGGTTACCTGCCGTTGCCCATACCTTTCATCGATGTCTTCGCCAAGGCGGGCGTCGCGCGCCTCTCCACCAATCTCACCGACTTCGTCCAACAGCCGTGTCCGCCCAACGGGCCGTGTCCATACTTCATTCCCACCGATCGGCGTCAAGTGACCGATACGCGAATCGCCTATGGCGCCGGCGTGCAATCGAAATTTCCATTTGGATTGATATTGCGCGGCGAATACGAGCGCATCAGCTCTCAATTCGGAGATCCGGACGCGCTGGTGGTCAGCGCACTGTGGCAGTTCTGATCTGACGGCGTCGGCAGGCGCGGCGCTGTCGCTCTCCGGGGGCGCCCCACCTTATACTCGCGCGCATGACATCATCCTCATGCTTACGCGCATCCCTAGGCTTTGTGTGCGCCGCCGGCGTCGCCGCGGCCCTTTCAAGCTGCGTCACCGCGCCTCTCGCGACGGCACCGCGCGGCTCGGCGACAGCGCTCGGGCTGACGCGCGCGCTGCGCAAAGACATCGACACCATCGTCGTCATTTACGCTGAAAATCGCGCCTTCGACAATTTGTACGGCAATTTTCCGGGCGCGCGAAATTTGAGCGAAGTCCTCGATCGCGATGGCCATCCGCTGCCCGGCTACCATCCGCAGTTGGATCGCGACGGCAGCGTGTTGTCCGTTCTGCCGCCCTCGTGGGGCGGCGTGACGGCGGCCGGCGTTCAACCGGTCGTGACCCAGCAGCAAAGCGTGGGTCTGCCGAACGCGCCGTACTCCATCGAGCGCGGCTTCGCGGCGCAAACCGGGGTCACGCTATCGACCGCCACGGTAACGCGCGATTTGTGGCACCGCTTCTACGAGCATCAAATGCAAATCGACGGCGGCAAGAACGATGGCTACGCCGCGTGGTCGGACGCCGGCGGGCTTGCACTGGGACATTACGACTACAGCCGTTCGGCGCTGTACGCGTTGGCGCGCGAGTTCGTACTGGCGGATAATTTTTTTCAGGGCGCTTTCGGCGGTTCGTTTCTGAATCATCAATACTTGATTTGCGCCTGCGCGCCGGAATACCCCGCGGCCGGCACGGCGGCGGCGAAACCCTCGATCGCCGTATTGGAACGCGACGCCGCGGGCGGCTACCTGCCGCGGCTCAAGACGTCGACCACGCCGCCGGCATCGGCGCTCGATGAGCCGCCGGCCTTCGCAAAGAGCGGCGACATTGCGCCGCTCAATTATTTCGGCGACGGCAAGTTCTACGCGGTCAATACCATGCAGCCTCCCTACCAACCGAGCCGCAACAAGCCCGCGGCACAGGACGCGAGCTTCTTGTACGCGGATCCGCACAATCCCACCACGCTGCCGCCGCAGACCCGGCGCAATCTCGGCGATGCGCTGGATGCGAAAGGAATTTCCTGGGCGTGGTACGCGGGCGCGTGGAACGCCGCCCTCGAGGACGGACGGCGGCCGCCCTCGAAAATGCGCGCCGTGATCTACGCGCCGGAAATCGCCGGCGGCAATCCGGATTTTCAGGCGCATCACCAGCCGTTCAATTATTACGAGCGCTTCGATCCCGCCGCGCATGCGGACCAACGCGCGGCGCACCTCAAGGATTACGAGGATCTGCTGGCGGATGCCGCGTCCGGCCGCTTACCCGCGGTGACCTTCTACAAACCTCAGGGGAATCTGAACCAGCATCCCGGTTATGCATCGGTCGCCGAGGGCGATGCGCATATCGCGGGTTTGGTGGCGAAACTGCGCGCCAGCCCGCAGTGGCAGCACATGCTGATCGTGATTACCTACGATGAGTTCGGGGGCGCCTGGGACCACGTCGCACCGCCGCAGGGCGATCTCTTGGGCCCGGGCGCGCGCATTCCGGCATTGATTGTTTCGCCCTTCGCCAAACGCGCCGCGGTCGATCACACGCAGTACGACACCGGGTCCATTCTTCGCCTGATCGCGCGCCGCTTCGACCTTGAAATTCTGCCGGGCATCACGCAGCGCGACGCCGGCCTGCGCGCGCATGGCGCGCCGCCGATGGGCGATCTGACCAACGCGCTCGAGCTGCGCTAGTTCTTCTTCACGGGCGGCGGCGTGCCGGGCGGCGCTTTCGGCGGCGCCCCGGGCGCCTCGGCGCTGATTACGCTCACGTCGAAAATCAACAGCGAATTGGGCGGAATTTTTTGCTGCACTCGCGGGCCGTAGGCAAGCTCGGGCGGGATGAACAGCTGCCATTTCGCGCCCGGCTTCATCATCACCAAAGCCTCCTGCCAGCCCTTGATGACGCCGTTCACCGGAAAAGTCGCGGGCATGCCGCGCGAATAAGAGCTGTCGAATTCGGTGCCGTTGATCAGCTTGCCGCGGTAATCCACCGTCACACTGTCGGTGGGCCCGATGGGAGGCGCCTTTTTGTCGCCGGCAGCGAGAATTTTATATTGCAGGCCGGTGGCGGTGGTCACGACGCCTTTTAGCTTGGCGTTTTTCGCCAAGAATTCCTTCGCGGCGTTGGCATTGCGCGCCGCCATGGCATCGCCCGCTGAGCGCGCATACACCTGTAGCTGCTGCTGATCGGCGGCCGAAGGTTGTTTGCCCTGCAGGCCATCCTTGAGGCCTCGCACCACGGCATCGGAGACGATCGCGTCGGGGGTGATGCCGGTGTTGTGCAATTGCGCGCCAAATACCAGGCCGATCAAATAGCTGATCTGCTCGGGCGAGGGCGGCGGTCCCGGATCCGCGCCCGGCGCCGTGGTCGGGGGCGGCTTCACGGCCGGCGGGGGAGTCTGCGCACGCGCAAAGCCCGCGAAGCTCATGATGACCATACAGCCGATTGCATGGCGCCAATATCTAACGGTGGGGTTTTTCATGGCGCAGAAGATACCCCTCCTGAGGCGACAAATGCCAGCGCAAATTCATGGCGCCAAGGCGCCGCGCTTGATGACCGCCATGGTGATACGCGAAATGCAGACGAGCTTCTGCGACTCATTGACGATGTCGATGGTCCAGACATGGGTGCGGCCGCCGAGGTGCACTGCTCGCGCCGTGCCGGTTACCAGGCCGCCGCGCGCCGCGCGCACGTGGTTTGCATTGATTTCCTGGCCCACGACTTGGTACTCGGCGGCATCGACGCACATGGATGCACCCATGCTCCCCAAGGTTTCGGCAAGCGCCACAGAAGCTCCGCCATGCAGCAGGCCGTATGGTTGCGCGGTACGCGCATCGACGGGCATGGTGCCGCGGACGAAGTCCGCGCCGATTTCGGTGAACAAAATGCCGAGGTGCGCGATCAACGTTCCTTCCCGGTTGCCGTTCAACTCCTCGACGGTTCGCAGGCTGCGCCAAATGCTCATTCGTTGTCCTTGAGTTTTGCGGCCACCTGCCGGTACGCTTCGCGAAATGGAATGCCGTCCTTGGCGACCAGCGCATTCGCCGCGGCCGCAGCGTGAATGCCTGGATCCAGCCGGATATTTTCCGGGCGAAAGCGCACGCCGTCGAGTGCGCCCGGCAGGATGGCCAAGGTCTGCAGGCACGAATCGATGCCGCGAAACAGCGGCGGTTTGATCAGCTGCAAGTCGCGCTGATAGCCCGAGGTCAGCTTCTGCGTGATACCCAAAACCTCGTTCAGAGCCGCTTGCGCGACGGCGCTGCGCGCGCGCACCAGCTCGAAGACATCGGGGTTGCGTTTCTGCGGCATGATCGAGGAGCCGGTGGTGAAGGCATCCGGCAGACTCACATAGCCGAATTCCTGCGAATAAAACAGCAGCAAGTCGGCCGCGAGCCGGCCGAGGTCTTGCGTCAGCAGAGTGATTTCGAAGAGCAGCTGCGCCTCGGCTTTGCCGCGCGACAACTGCACCGCGGTTACCGGCTCTTGGGTGACGGCAAATCCCAAGCGGCGGCGCGTGCTTTCACGGTTGATGTCGAGATTCGGGGTGCCGAATCCGGCCGCGGATCCCAAGGGGTTCTTGCCGATGCGCCGCTGCGTGGCGAGTAGTCCCTCGGCATCGTCGCGCAGTTCCGCGGCAAATCCCCAAGCCCAGAGCGCGACGCTGCTCGGCATGGCCTGCTGCATGTGGGTATAACCGGGAAGCTCTTGAAGGCCGTGCCGCTCGGCCAGCGCTTCGAGCGCTTGCGCCGCGCCGAGCGCACCATCTTTGAGTGCTTCCGCCGCATCGCGCAGGTAGAGCCGCAGGGCTGCCAGCACCTGATCGTTTCTCGAGCGCCCGGCATGCAGCCGGCCGCCGGCCGGCCCGATGCGCGCGGTAAGCAAATTCTCGATGGCGGTCTGACAATCCTCCTGCTCGAGAGTGATGCGCCACCTTCCCTGATCGTGCTCATCGCCAATTGCCGTCAGCGCCTCGCGTATCGCCGCAACGTCCGCAGGCGACAGCAATTTTTGCTCGCCGAGCATTTCCGCGTGCGCGATGGAGGCGCGGATGTCGTAGGCGACGAGGCGATTGTCCAGAGCATGATCGTCGCCCGCGGTGTATTCCAGCACCCGCGCATCGAGCGAAGTTCCCTTGTCCCAGAGGCGACTCATGCGTTCAAGATCAATGCTGCGCCAGCTGTTCCGCTGGACTCAGGGCTTTCAGATCCGCGACCACCATCGTGCCGGTGCCTTCGTTGGTGAACACCTCGGCGAGCAAACTGTCCGGCGCCTTATAGCTGATCACGTGCACGCGTCGCACGCCGCCGCGGATCGCACTTTCGATGGCCGTGGCTTTGGGCAGCATCCCATCCTTCAAGCTGCCCTGGTCCCGCAGCCGTTTCAACCCCAGGATGTCGGTGTAGGAAATGATGGAACCGGGCTCTTCCACGCGTTCCAGAATTCCCGGCGCGCCGGTGCAGAGCACCAGTTTTTCGGCCGACAGAGCGCCCCCGATCGCGGCAGCCACCGTGTCGGCATTGATATTGAGCAACGTGCCGTTGGTGTCCGCTGACAGGGGACTGACCACCGGCATGAGGCCATTTTCCAGCAGCTTCTCCAGCACCGCCGAGTTGACCGAGTCGATGTCGCCGACGAATCCGTAGTCCACGACTTCGGTCGAGCCCGCGAGCGCCACGGGTGGGCGCTTGTGGGCGCGAATCAAACCGGCATCGACGCCGCTCAAACCGATTGCCTCGATATCGAGCGCGCGGCATATGGCCAAAATCCGGGTGTTGATCAGACCGTTGAGCGCCATGGCGGTCACGTCGATCGATTTCTGGTCGGTGACGCGCCGGCCGTTGACCATACGCGTTTCCAAACCCAAGGTCGCTTGCAAGTTGTCGAGCTGTGGGCCGCCGCCGTGCACCAGCACGGTCTTGATGCCGACCTGGTGCAGGATGGCGACTTGCTCGATCAAACCGCGGGTCGATGCTTCGTCGCTGAAAACCGCGCCGCCGGCCTTGATGACGAAAATCTTGTTCTTGTACATGCGAATGTACGGCGCCGCGCTCTTGAGTGCGCGCACGGCGACGGTCGGATCGGGTCGGCTCATGATCATTGAAAGTACTCCGCTACGGCGAAACGCTCAGGATCGACACCTCAGACAGCCTCCTTCGCCAACATGCGATGCAGGACGGCCATCTGCACCGGCAAGCGGTTGAAAGCTTCGCGCTTGACCACCGCGCGCGGGCCATCGAGCACCTCGTCGGCCACCGCGACATTACGGCGCACGGGCAGGCAGTGCATGAGCTTCGCGTCGGGCAGGGCGTGCCCGAACCAGCGCTCGCGCACGCACCAGTCCGAGAGGTCCGCGCGCAGGCGCGCATCGGCTTCCGCATCGCCGTAGTAGGTGGTCGTGCCCCACTCCTTGGCGTACACCACGCTCGCGCCCACGAGCGCCGCGGCGCGATCCGACGACTCCGTCACCGAACCACCGGCGGCAGCAGCCGCCAAGCGGGCCTTCTCCATCACTTGCGAAGGCAATGCGAATCCGTCCGGGCGCAGCACCACGACTTCCATGCCGCGCATCGCCGCCATGTGCACGGTGGCTGCGGGCACGGCCAGCGGCAACGCCTTCGGGTGATAAGCCCAGCTCAAGACGAACTTGGCGCGGGTCGGAATCTTGAGCTCATCCAGGGTGCGCCAGTCCGCCAACGCCTGGCACGGATGGTTCACGGCGGATTCCAGGTTGATGAGCGGCTTGTCGCACAGCTTGTCGATCATGCCGAATAGCGTTTCATTCAAGTCGCTTTCCAAATTCTTTCCGTCGGCAAATGCGCGCACCCCCAGCACGTCGCAGTATGAGGCCAACGCGGGAATGCCCTCGCGGATATGTTCCGCGGCCGCGCCCTTCATGATCGCGTTCGGCCGCGTTTCCAGCTGCCATGTGCCCAGTCCCGGGTTGATCACGAATGCGCTGCCGCCGAGGCGCGCCATGCCGGCCTGAAACGAGGCGAGCGTGCGCAGCGATGGATTGAAGAACACCAATCCGAGAATTTTGTTTGCAAGCGCCCTAGGTTCGGGCTTGTCCTGCAGCGCTTGCGCGAGAGCCAACAAATCGAGGATCTGCTCGCGGCTGAAATCGGCAAGATCGAGGAAGCGTTTCATGCGGATATCTTCGCCAATGCATCGCTCAGGGTGTCCACATGGCCTTCGTTCAAAATGTAGGCGGGCAGCAGCCGCAGAATGTGCGGATCGCCGCTCGTGCCCGTGAGAATGTTCTTGGCCATGAGCGCCGTCTGAACTTCCTTCGCGGGTCGCGAGGTCTTGAGGCCCAGCAGGAATCCGGCGCCTTGCACGCCGGTGACCGGCCCGATCACGCAGCTAGAGCGAATGTAAGCGGAGACCTGGCGAACGTTGGCGAGCAAGCCTTCCGACTCGATGGTGTCGATGACCGCTTCGGCCACGGCGCAGGCCATGGGGCCGCCGCCGAAAGTCGTGCCCATGTCGTCGTACTTCAATTGATTGGCGATGCGCCGCGAAAGCAGCAGCGCGGATACCGGAAAGCCGTTGCCCAAGGCTTTGGCCGCGGTAAGAATATCCGGAACGACGCCATAGTAGTTAGCGGCAAAGGGCGCGCCGGTGCGGCCCACGCCGCACTGCACCTCGTCGAAGATCAAGATTGCGCCGACTTCATCGCAGCGCCGGCGCAGCGCCTCCAGCATGGGCTTGCCCACATCGTAGGCGCCGCCGACCCCCTGGATCGGTTCCACGATGACCGCCGCCGTTTCGCGGTCGATCTGCTCTGCCGCCGCGCCGGGGTCATCGCGCGGCGTGAAGCGAACATCGAAGGGCGTGCGCGGAAAGCCGTACCACTTTTCGAGCGCGCCCCAGGTGACGGCGCCGGCAGCCGCGGTTCGGCCATGAAAACTCTGCTCCAGCGCGACCGCCTTGGCCCGTCCGGTAAGTTTGAACGCCAGTTTCAAGGCATTTTCATTGGCCTCAGCGCCGCTGTTGATCCAGAAGACCGTGTCGAGGCCGAGGCCGACGAACCTCGTCAGGCGCGCGGCCGCGCGCTCGCGAATCACCATCGGCAGCGCATTGGTTTGAAAAGCCATCTGCCGCGCCTGGCGCTCGAGCGCCGCGAGCCAGCGCGGATGTCCGTAGCCTAAGCCCGCCACGGCGTGGCCGCCGTAAAAGTCCAAAATCTTGCGGCCGTCGCGTGCATACAGCCACACACCTTCGCCGTGCGCCACCTCGATCGGGTATTGCGCAAAGACTTGCGCCAGGTGGGTCGCGTGCGCCGCCGCGGTGGGGTTCGTAGTTGCCATGCGTTTAAGTCCATCCGGGTGCGGGCGCAGTCAGACCGGCGGTTTCGGCGAATCCCAACAGCCGATTCATCCACTGGATCGCGCCGCCGGCCGCGCCCTTGTTGAGGTTGTCGACCACCGACATGACGGCGATGGAATTGCCATTGGAAACCGCGCTCAGGTTCGCGTAGTTGCTGGTCGCCACGTCTTTGACGCGCGGCGCCGCGGCGGCGACGCGTACGAAGGGACAGTCCTTGTAGTACTGCTGCAAAGCCTCCAACACTTGCGCCGTCGAGAGCGGCGTTTTCAGGCTGGCCTGCACGGTGACGTGGATGCCGCGCGCGAAAGGCCCGGAGTGCGGCACGAAATTGAAGTCGGCGTCGATGCCGGTTGCCCGCTTCGCGCAGGCCGCGATCTCGGGCACATGCCGGTGGCTCAAGGCGCCGTAGGTGTAAAGATCGCTGTGCCGATGCGGATGATGGGTCGCCTCCACGGGTTTGCGTCCCGAACCCGTGCTGCCGGTGATGCCGGTGACGAACAGACGTGTATCGGTCAGCCCAAGCGCCAGCAACGGCACACTGGCCAGCAGGGTCGCGGTCGCGAAACAACCCGGGTGCGCGATGTGCGGCGTCGGCGATTTTTGCAGATGCTCCGGCACGGCGCAGGTGAACTCGCGGATCCTCGCCGGGGCGCCGTGCGCATGCTTGTAGACGGCTTCGTACGCCGCCTGGCTGGCATAGCGAAAGTCCGCGGATATGTCCACGCAGTGCACGCGCGTGCCCGCGGCGCTCGCGGTTGCGAGCAGCCGGTCGACGATGGCGGCGGATACGCCGTGCGGCGCCGCTGAAAACAAGGCCGACACGGCTTGGCGGCGAATCACATCGTGCAGTTCATCGGGTGCCGCGAATTTCAGATCCGGATAGGCGCTGCGCAAATGGGCGAACGCATCGGCGACCTTCGCGCCGGGCTGGCTGTCGGAGAGGATCGCCGCGACTTTGAGCTGCGGATGACCCGCGATCAGGCGCAGCAGCTCGCCGGCCACATAGCCGGTGCCGCCGAGCACAATGGCCGGGGTCGGCGCGCTCATTCACCGACCACCTTGGAATCGCGCACGTTGCGCAAACCCAGCGAGGCGATGATGTGATCGCCCAGATCGGCCGGATGGCTGATCGCGTTGAAGGCCTCGACATTCATTTGCTCGCGGATGATTTCGATACCCACTTGATTGTCGGTGGCGGGACCGGTCACTGCGCACGGTTCGATGCCGAAGCGTTCGCGCAGCAATTTGACCCCGCCCCAAGCTGCAACCGGATCGTTCGCAGACAGCACCACGGCGGTGAGCGCAGCCTTGATGTCGGGCTGGCGAAGGATGGATTCCACGCCGTAGGTTCCGAGCAGTCCGTCGCCCAGCTCGAACACGATGGCATCCGGCTGGCCGGCGGCCATTTCCGTGAGCATGCTGCGGGTCAGCGCGGGACCGCATTTCGCGGTCGTGGTCACGATCCCAAGATCGGTGAACAGCATCGTGCGCCTGGCGCCCGAATCCTCGAAGGCCATGATGTCGCGGCGCAGTGAAACGCCGGTGGCTTTGAACGCATCGACGATCAAGCCGCGGTGGCGCATGCGCGCAATGATGGCCGCGGCGGCCGCGGTCTTGCCCGCTTCCATGCAGGTGCCGGCGAGCGCGACCACCGGCACGCCGCGCGCATCGAGCGGCACATCGTAGTCCAAGGCCTTATAGCCTACCTTGGCGGGAACTCCGATGCGCTCGCCCAGGTAGGGAAAGGTCAGCACAGTGCCCAGCACCTTGCAGTCGAAAGGCTTGCCTTTGTCCTGCGTCGCCGAATCGCATATTCCCAAGACGCCGCCGATGTTGAGCATTTGAATGACATCGCCGGGCTTGAGCGACGCGGGAATGTGGCCCGAGTAACCGAACAACGCCTTGCGGTGGCCCAGGGCGCCGACCACGATGTCGCCGCGGACCACTTTCGCCATGCGCCCGCTGATGAGTTCCAAGGTGTTGTAGTTGGCCTTGTTGTTGAGGATCTCCACCACGAGTACCAGGCCTTCCTCGCACGGAATCTCAGAGGCGATGCGCAGCTCGTGCGACAAACCGCACGCCTGCGTGACCGAGGCGATCTTGTCGACGACCATCGTGCGCATGCTGTTCATGTTTTGGCCCCGTTACCGGCGCGTTTGTAGAACACTCCCGTCAGCGCCAGCATTTTCGAATAGCCCAACGCGTCGGCCGGCGTCCACTCGCCCGCGGACTCGCCATAAACGCCCTTGGATGCAGCCATGAGCGAGTAGGGCGAACTCACGCCCTCGACGAACACGGCTCCGGGCCGGAACAAGACCTTGACCTCGCCGTCGACGCGCGCCTGCGAGGAGGCGAGCAGCGCTTCGATGTCGCGGCACACCGGATCCAAGTGCTGACCCTCATGCACCAAGTCGCCGTAGGGCTGCGCGACGCTTTCCTTGATGCGCGACTGCTTGCCGGTAAGCACCAATTTTTCCAGCTCGCGATGCGCGCTCAGCAACACCTCGGCCGCGGGCGCTTCGAAGGCGACGCGGCCTTTGGTGCCGATGACGGTATCGCCCAGGTGAATGCCGCGGCCGATGCCAAAGGGACCGGCGAGGGTTTCGAGCGCTTCGATGACGGCGACGGCGGACAGCCGTTTGCCATCGAGGCTGTCGGGCACGCCCCGGGTAAAACCGATGGTATGGCGCTCGGGCGGCCGCGGATGCGCGAACGCATCCTTGGACAGCACCCAGGCATCGTCCGGAATGCTGCCGTGGGAAGTCAAGGTTTCCTTGCCGCCGATGGTGATGCCCCAGAGTCCGCGGTTCACCGAATAGGCTGCGCCGAAGGGCGGCACCGGCAGATTGTGCTCTTCGAGATACTTAAGCTGTTCGGGGCGCTTGAACGCGCGATCGCGCACCGGCGCGATGATCTCCAGCTCAGGAGCCAAAGTGCGCAGAGCGACTTCGAAGCGCACTTGGTCGTTGCCGGCGGCGGTGCAGCCGTGCGCGACCATTTGGGTACCGAGCGACAGCGCCATTCGCGCGATGGTCTGGGCCTGCAGCACGCGCTCGGCGCCGACGCACAGTGGATACACATTGCCGCGGCGCACATTGCCCATGATCAAGAATTTCAGCACCTGATCAAAGTACGCGTCCTTTGCGTCAATCAAATGATGTTCGATCGCGCCCAGCTGCTGCGAACGCTGCGCGAGCGATGCGGCCGCCGGCGCATCGATGCCGCCGGTATCGACGGTCACGGTGATGACGGGCCGGCGATAAGTATCTTTGAGCCAGGGAACGCAGAACGAGGTGTCGAGACCGCCGGAAAAAGCCAAGAGAATGGGCTCGGCGCCAGGGCCGAAATTGGATGTCATGGATTTTTAGCGTCCGAATAGGGCGAGCAGGCGATCGCCGAGTTTCCGCTGCGCCGCCGCGCCCGCGGTAGCGATGAAAATCGTGTCGTCGCCGGAAATCGTGCCGACTACCTCGGGCCACCGGGCGGAATCAATGGCAACAGCCACGCTTTGAGCGGAGCCGATGGTGGTTTTCAGCACCGTGAGATTGGTGCCGGCGGTAAGTCTGGCGCTGACGAATTGCTTGAGCGCCGAAAAATCGCTTTTCGGCTGAGCACCGTTCTCCGGCAACACGTAGCGGTCACCCATCTTGGCGACGCCCAGCTCGCGCAGATCCCGGCTGACGCTGGATTGCGTCGCGACGTGCCCCAACTTGCGCAGCAGGTCCACGAGCTCGGTCTGGCGGCCGACGCTTTGCTCGCGGATGATTTTCGCGAGCATCGTGCGGCGCGCCGGCGCGTTGTTGTGTTCAGGTTCGGACCTAAGCATGGATCGACCTATGCATAAAATTGCACACATCCTGCATAAAAATGCAAGCACTGTCAACAGATTTTTAGCTCAGCGCTTGGGGGCGGCCGCCCATCCCGCCCGGCGCGCTGCCAGTTCGCCGCTGTGATCCAAGGGTTCGCCGTCGATCAATCCCTCGACGGCGGCGCGGATTGCCGGGGAGTCATCCGAGCCGGCGGTGCGAAAATTGCCGGAATCCGCCACGGCGCGCGGCGATTGCGCCAACGCCTTGATCCGCCATTGAGTTCCTTCGCGGCAGGCCAGCCCCGCGCTAGCCGCCGCTCCCGTCAACCAGAAAGTTCTGCAGTAATCGCCGGATTTGTCGCGAAAACTCAATCCGGTTATTGCCGTGTGATTCGCCGACCGATCGTCGGACAGTTGAGTGGACAATGCCTCGGCAAGCGCGGCGCCCGCGACCAGTCCTCCGCCGGCACCCGTCCGGATCCCGGTATTCGGTCCATGCCACGCCAAAAATCCCAGTCCCAAACCGAGCAGGAGGCTTGCGGCAAGGGCGGCCGGTCGCCAAAGCGGGAACGCCGAATTTTTTCGCTGCGCCGCCTCGCGAGCGCGGGACAAGTCCAGCACCGTGCCTGGCGGCGTGGCAGTCTCGGTGCGCGCCTTCGGCGGCTGAGCGCGCGCCGCTCGGATCAGCCGATCCGGCACCGGTTCCTCGAGAACGGCAGAAAACGCACCTTGCATTTTTTCACGCAGAGCGCGGTGACCAGCGACGCGCTTACCGACCTCCGCATCTTGCTGCATGGCCGCCTCGACGCTCGCCCGGCCCGCGGCGTCCAGTTCGCCGTCGACGTAGGCCATCAGCGTTTCCTCCGAAATCGTCATGGCAGATCTCCTTCCGCCAGCCGCAGCATTACTTGCAGCGCCTCGCGGCCGCGCGCGAGGCGGCTGGTCAATGTTCCAACCGGCACATCCAGCACCTCGGCCGCGTCCTTGTAGGACAAGCCTTCGACCAACACCAGGCTGACGGCCACGCGCTGATCCTCCGGCAATCGAGCCAGCGCGGTCTCGGCCGACCAGCGGTCTATTTCCCTTTCCATGGCCGCCTCGCCGATTTGATCACCTGCTTCCTCCGGCATCAAAATCTTAGCCCGCCGCGCCCGCGCCCTCACCTCGTCGATCCAGGCGTTTCGCAGTATCTTGAATAACCAACTATCCAAGCGGGCATCGCTGCGCCATTGATCCAAGCGCAGCAGAGCCCGCTCCACCGCGATCTGCACGACATCGTCGGCATCGTGCGGATTACGCACCAGGTTGCGCGCAAAACGCCGCAACCGAGGCAGCAAAGCGACGATCTGTTCCTGGATGTTTTCCCCGCTGCCGTTCGTACTCATGAGGTAGACGTTCGAGAGTTGCGGTTTAATCCCCGCATGCTAGCAGCCTCGCCCGGGGGGGGGGCGGCCGCGTGCCCAACCGAAGGTATCGAGATTGATGCGAGTACTGCTTTGCATAGCGCTGATTACCGCGGTCAGTTCCGCCGAGGCGCAACTGCGCCTCCCCGTCGCGCCGCTGCCGCTGCCGATTCAGAAATTGTCCCAGACCGTCGGCCAGACCGAGGCCGATACCCTTCAACAGCTGAGCGACGCACGTCATCGGCTCACGGCGAGTTTGATCAGGGCAAACCCGCGCACCATTGCCGCAGACCCGCATGACAACCCGATCGTCCGCGGCGAGATCCTGGCTTACGCGCCCAGGGCCGAGGCTCTCGAAGCGGCGCAGACCATGGGCTTTAGGAGCGTGCGCGAGCTCTCGACGGGCGATTTGGATATTCATTTGGTCGTCCTACAAGCGCCGCCGTCGCTGAACCTCGTCAAAGCACTGCGAGCACTGCGCCAGGCCGATCCGGCCGGTATCTATGATTTCAATCACATCTATACCGGAGGCGGCGCGTTGCCGGGCGTGATATCAGCCGAGCTCGCGGGCGAGATGCCATCGCCGCAAAGCGCCGGCGCGGCCCGCGCCGATCAGCCGCCGTCGCGCGTTGGCCTCATCGATTCAGGCATCGACACCTCGCATCCGGTGTTTAGCGGCGCGTCGATCCATTCTTGGGGTTGTAGCGGCCGCGTGCTTCCAAGCGCGCATGGCACCGCCGTCGCTTCATTGTTGGTCGGCCGCGCTCCCCATTTTCACGGGGTGTTGGACAGGGCCGAGCTGTATGCGGCGGACGTCTATTGCAACGAGCCAAGCGGCGGCGCCGTCGATGCGTTGGCGGCTGCTTTTGCGTGGCTGGCGCAGCAGCGCGTCGCCGTGATCAATGTGAGCCTCGTAGGCCCGGATAACGCCGCGCTGGCCCGGATCGTGAGCGCCTTGACGTCGCGAGGTTATTTGCTGGTGGCCGCCGTGGGCAACGATGGGCCTGCGGCTCAGCCGTTGTATCCGGCATCCTACCCGCACGTCGTCGGCGTGACCGCCGTCGATGCCCATCGACGCGTGCTCCTCGAAGCGGCGCGCGGCAGTCAGGTCATGTTTGCGGCGCAGGGCGCCGACCTGTCGGCTGCCGATGTCGGCGGAAAATATTCGGCGATACGCGGCACCTCATTCGCCGCGCCGATCGTGTCGGCGCTGTTGGCGCAGTCCGTGGCGGCACCCGATTTGAATCGCAGCAATGCGGCCCTTGCATCGCTGGCACGTAGCGCCATCGACTTAGGAGCGCCGGGCCGCGATTTGACATATGGCTTCGGACTCGTTGGAGCCGATTACCGCCAAGATGCAACCCAGCCGAGCCGCTGATACACCAACGGAACAAATTTTGAAGCGCGCGTGGAAGAAACCCGGGTTCAGGCTCGTATCACTCGATGAAGGCCGCGCGAATGGGCTGCGGTCAAACAGGAGTCGACAATGAACAGTAAATACATCCTTGCTGCGCTTGGTGTCGCGGCTGCATTGACGGTCATCACGCCCGCATTCGCCGGCAGCTTGGGCGGAGGTTTTGCGGGTGGATTAGGCGGCGGATTGGGCGGCGGCCTTTCCGGGATGAACCGGGGGCTTTCCGGACAGGGGGCCTTTCAGGGTCATGGTGCGCTCACCGGGTCGCTCGACAAACCCCCAATGCACCCGGCGGCGAAAGCCGCATCGACGGCCTCGCTCTCGAAGTCCGCGACTTCCAGCGCGGCCAATGGCGCCGCCAAGAGCGCAAGCGGCACGGCGGCCAAACCCGCGGCGCAGACGCAGGCTTCCAAGCCGAACGTCAGCGGCACGGCTGCTCAAGCGTCGGCCGCCGCACAAAGGCCGGCCACGTCGGCGGCCCTCGCCGGGACTGGCGGCGCGAATGCCACGGCCAACAAGGGCTCGGTCGCGGCGAACGGCATGGGCTCGTTGGATGTCGAGCACTCGAGCGGCGCAACCACGCTCGAGGCTCCCGGCACGGGCTCAGCCTCAGCGTCGCGCAACCCTCAATAGTCTTGAAGGTGCCCGGCCCGCAGCGCCCTCGCACCCGCGAGGGCGTTTGCGTTACGCGACCGGCCGCAACGACTCACTTGCCGACCTTGATCTCGACCCGCAGCAACGGCGGCTCCCCGGGACTGGGCGGATCGCTCTCAACCGATTCGATCGCGTGCAGGGGTTCAGGCTTCATCCATCGAACGGACCAGTGTCCCGCATGGATCGGTTCATCGATGCTCGGCGAGTCTTTGACGACGCCGCCCGGCTGGTGATAACGGATATGCGGCGATTTACCGCCCGTGTCCCACTCGAGAAAAAAACTCGGCCAGCGGTGATGATGCATCGGCTCGGTCTGGCCGTTCGGCGGAACGGTGACTTCGAGCACGCGCACCAGCGAGTTCTCGAAAATCACCTTGTGGCTCGCCGGCGCGGCCTGAACCGCATCGTAGCCCTGCGGAAAACCGCTGTTGTCGCTCGCCCACGCCTGCAGCCAGAAGCCGAGAGCCGCCAGACCCAACACCGTGAAGCCCCAAAACCCCATCGTGCGCTTGCGCATCGCCGCTCCTCAATGTGAGATGTTATTTCCTTGGTTGCCTCGCGAGCGAGGCCGCCCAGGTGCTGAACCCGGGGGAGAATCGTTCGAGCCGGCGCAGCGTATCCGCGTTGCCAAGCTGGTGGTTCGGGCTTGAACCTGCGGGAAATGCCGCGCGGACGCGTTGCAAGAACTCAAGTCCTTGTTGGGCGTAAACACGCTTTACTTGCTCCAGGAACTGCCCTTGATACCAACCGTAGTTCTCGCCGTCCTTGGAAAGGATGTCCATGTATTGCGCTTCGAAATCGTCCAGCGACACGTGGTGTTGCGCAAGCTTTAACCGATTGCCCTCCTGGATGATGTCGACCAGCCAGACAAGATCTCGCCTCTCGCTCTGCAGGTAGGCGTACAGAACATAGCTCGCGAGCAGTTCATTCAGCCAGCGCGTGCCCGCTTGGATTCCGTAGGCCTCGACGACCGCGTGCCCAAGTTCGTGGCCGCCGATCAAATCGCCGGATCGATGACTCGCCTCGCGCCAATTCAGGCGGTGCGCCGCGAGTTCAGCGCGCGTTTCCGAGTCGATATCGCCTTCTTTAGGGAAAAAGTCCTCCGCGGCCGACCAGTCGGCGGGCAGCAGGGCGACCGGCGGTTCGCCGTCCACCGACGGCATGGGATAAGGCAGCTGCCGCTCCGCCACGGACCATTGCGCCCTGTCCAGAACCGCGAGGGACAAGGGGAACTGCACGCCCAGGCGCCGCCGCGCGAATCCCATTTCTCCCATGACGAAGCGCTGCAGATCGCGCGCGTGCCGTCGATAACCGGGCGTGTAGTAGGTCGGCACCGCCCCGTCCAGGCGTGGCGTCTTAAGTGCCTGGATGCGCTCGAGCCGCCCCTCTTCGAACTGGGCGGACGCGGCGCTGAACGTCAGCGCGAGCATGGCGCCAACGAAAATCCGCGCGCTTGCCCGTGCCATGAAGTGGCTGTTCTTGTCCATATCTTGCAAACCGTTTCGGCAACCGTTTCCCGCCATTGCGGCCTCACCACGGGGCCGTAGCAAGGCCAAGGTGCTGCACTAGAGACTGCTCAGAAATGTGCGCAATCGTTCCAGCTCCGCCTCGAGGGCCGCGCGAAACTTCAAGTCGCGCGGCGTCTCGCCGTCGATGTATCCGAACTCGGCGCCCAAGCGTCCATCGGCCACGGCCAAATTGCCCCACCCGATGACCCGTTCGTGCCAGAGCAGGGGCAGCGCGTAGTAGCCGAGCTTGCGTTTCGAAGCCGGCGTGTAGGCCTCGAATCGATAGACCCAGTTCCAGAAAATCTCGAAACGGCGCCGGTCCCACACCACCGGATCAAAGGGCGTCAGCAGACGCACCTCATCGTCGAGCCGCCACCGCGCCGACTGCGGCCTTTCCTCCGCCGGCCAATACCACTCGATGCCTTCGACCTGCGCATGAGCCAGCCGCTGCTTGGCGCGAGTCAGGGCCGCCCGTCGTTCCTTGGCCCACTGCGGGGCCCCGTGCCGCAAGCGATTCACCAAGTTAGCGAGGCTGCTGCTCGGCAGGGGCGCGTATTTGCGGACGATGACATCCACCAACGCATCCATCTGGGTGGCAGCCAGCGCCTTGGCCGCGTGCGCCACGATGGGTATTTCCGTCGGCGCTTGACGCGCCACATACACGCGGGTGCCGCCATCGCGCCGGGCTACCCGCAACAGACCGCGATAATGCATGTGGTCCAAGAGCCGTGTGCTGGCGTTCGAGGAACCACCGAACCAATTGGTCACGCGGCCGTGCGCGAAATGCGCGTCCACCTCGCGCGGATGCACCGCGCCGCGCTCGCGCACGAACTCGAGAATCTCCTGGGTTTGCCGCAGGCGTTTTGGCGAGGATCGGGCGGTCACTTTGCGAGGGTGCATCAACGCGTGGTGAGAGCGGGGCAAAAAACCGTAATTGACGAAGAAGTCTTCTTCGATCCCGAGGGCGGGGTAGAGCCGCTCGAGATCGCCCGCGCGATAGCCGCTGACCCGATGCCGCAGCGTCAGGTCCTGTGCGCGGGCCGGCGCCCGAATCGGGTCAGCCTGGACGAATCCCAGTTTTTCGATGGCGCGCGCAAGGGTGGTGGGCTTGAATAGCGAGCGCGCAATCGCGTAGCGGCGCAGGTGGCTTAAAGACATGGGCATGCGCCGAATATACCGAATCGCCGTCCGCCTTTTCTCGGCGCCGCGACGCGGCCGTAGGTTTCCGGGTACATTAAGTCCATGTTGGAATCCATCGAAGTCGAAACGGCGCCGCAACCCAACGCCGCGATCATCTGGCTGCACGGTTTGGGCGCCGACGGCCACGATTTTGAACCCATCGTGCCGGAACTGGTGCCGCCGGGTTCACGCGCGTGGCGCTTCGTTTTTCCCAATGCCCCGACGCGCCCCGTGACCCTCAATGGCGGCATGCGCATGCGCGCCTGGTATGACATCGTTGGCTTGGATCGCAAGGCCGCCGAAGACGTCGCGGGATTCAAGGACACCGATCAAAAGGTTCGCGAGCTGATTGCCCGGGAAGTCGCGCGCGGCATCCCGGCGGCGCGCATCGTACTGGCGGGATTTTCCCAAGGCGGCGCGGTTTCGCTGTATACCGCTCCCCGCATGTCCGAGAGGCTGGCCGGCGTGCTGGCGTTGTCCTGCTATTTGCCGCGGGAAGCCACTTTTCAGGCTGAACGAGCGCCGGCCAACGATGCCACGCCCATTTTCATGGCCCATGGACAATTCGACGGCGTGGTGCCCTTGATGTTGGGCATGAAATCGCGCGAATATCTCAAGGCCCTGGGGTATAACGTTGAATGGCATGAGTACCCCATGGCGCATGCAGTTTGCGCCGAGGAAGTCGCCGATATTCGTCAATTCTTGATCCGCGTGTTGCCCTAATGACTACGCTCTCGCCGTTCATCAAGCGACTCAAGCTTGCCGCGACCAAGGCAGCTGCGCGGGCTGCGGCCGCAAAAACCGAGGTGCGCGCCGCCAAGGCGCAGCTCAAGCAGGCGCGCAAATTGTTCAGAGTGGAGAAGAAAGCGGCGAAACAGGCGCGACGTAAAGTCGATGCCGCCGCCGACTCCGCGGGCCGCCGCGCGCCGCGGCCGGCAGCGACGCTCAAGCTCAAGCCGGCGGTTCGCAAGCCGGCGGCGAAGCCGGTGCCGGCGTCGTCGAAGCGACCGAAGTCGCGGCCCACCAAGCCTAAAGCTGCTCCGCCCAAGAGCAAGCGGCGCCATCCTGCCAAAGCACGCGTCTCCCGGGCGCCTCGCATGCGCTCGGCGGCCGAGGTCGCGAAGTCGGTGATCGAGCGTCTGCATGCGCCGCCGCCGGTATTGCCGCCCGATCCGGTCGTCCCGGCGCCAACAGCCTCAAGCCCAGGCGATTCGGCGGCGAGTGCTCGCGGCAAAGGCTAGTGCGGCGCCGGGGGTATGAGTCCCGGGAACAGAATCGCGATCAGGATGCTCAAGAACAACGCCGCGAGCAGCCATAACAACTGACCCAGGACCCAGATCGCGAAGGCCTTTCGTGTGGTTAATCCGAGGGTTTCGCTGAATCCCATGACTTGCAGGACGATGCTCCAAAAGAGCAGCAGCAGGTAGGCCGCGAGCTGCGCCGACAGCACGAAGCCGACAAACCCATCCGTCTCGGCGGCTGGTTTCTCGATGATCGCCGCGTCGCCCACCAAGAGCGCCGTGAATATCCACAGAACCAACGAAGCTGCGACGGGGATACCCCCGTAGGCCAGCACGTGGAAGACTTGGTTGCGCGAGGACTTGCCGCCCGCCCGCTGACCTAAGCGCCTGTAGATGGCCGCAAATATGTACATGCTCAAGACCCCGCCCAAGGGCCCGAATATGCAGGCGCTCCCCAGAACCTCGGCGGCGGTGAAGCCGGATCCGGAAAGCTGCGTTCGGTACACCATCACGGCGGTGGCGGTACCTTGTGCCGCGGCCAACAAGTAGTCGGTAACACCGACCGGCTGTGCCGCCAACTCACGAAACACGCGCCGCGGTCGCAGCCAGACATCTCTTACGGGACGGATTTGTTCGCTTGTGGACACCGTCGGCAGCCTACGCAATCCGCGTCGGCGACTCCAGTGTTCACGCACAGATGACAGCAGACTTTTTCAGGGCTACTCTCAGGGCGAGTTCGAACGATGTTTCAGGAGAAGGATGATCATGGCAAAAAAGAGCAAGTCGAAAAAGCGCAAGTCGAAGCGGCCGATGGCAAAGGCCAAACGTAGTTCGGTTAAACGCTCAGCCAAAAAGAGCGCCGCGAAAAGAAAAACGCGGCCGATGAAGGCGAAGAAGAAGAAGGTCAAGGCGAAAGCGAAGAAAGCAGTCAAGAAGGCCGCGCCCAAAAAAGCAGCGCCCAAGAAGGCTGCACCGGTCGCGGCGAAGCCTGCGGCGCCGATGCCCGCGGCGGTGAAGGCTCCGCCGAAGCCGAAACCGGCGCCGATGACGCCGGCACCGATGGCTGCACCGCCCGCCTCTGAGCCAGAGTTGCCGCCGGCGATGAATTCCGGCATGGAATCATCGGGGATGTAATTTCTCCTGACGGCAGCGGGACCTTCAAGGATCCCTAGGCGCGTACTAGCCCTTGGAGAGGGCGCGCGCCGCTGCTGTCGGGGAATACTTTCTTGGCCAGGCTGTTCGCATCGACGCGCATGTGCTCGTCGAGTACGCCTTTGAAAACGCTGCGCAAATCGAGAGTGGGCTTAAGATCGCGGTTGTCGAGGAGCGCCGTACGGCTCAAGGACGGCCAGTCCGCAATGACTTGTCCGCCGCGAACCGCGCCGCCGACGAGGAAGGCACAGCCGCCGGTTCCGTGATCGGTACCGCGGGTACCGTTGACGGCAGCGGTTCGGCCAAATTCCGTGACCACCAAAACCGCGGTTTGCCGCCACAGCGGCCCTAATCCGTCGGCCAGCGATTGTAGGCCCTTGTCGAGCCCGGCCAGCCGCGCGGCCAGCAGGCCCTTGGCGCCGCCCTGGTTTGCATGGGTGTCCCAGCCGCTCGCCTCGATGACGGCAATCTCCGGGCCGCCGTCGCTGCGCATCAGCTCGGACGCCATGCGCGCCACCGCCCCCACCCGATCCGGATAGCCCGTCTGGCCCGATCCTTTACTCATCGCGCCTGAGTCCGCGGCGCCGTCCACCATTTTTTCGGTCTGCATCGCTTCGCTCAACCGCGCCGAGAACCAATCGTCCTTGGAGTACAGGTCCGCCAGGCGCGCCAGCAAATCCTCATCGACCTCCGGGGTGGCCTGCGGCGATTTGGAAATCACCGCAGCTTCGCCGCGCAAGATCAACGGCACATTCTGACTGATTGCAACGGCACGATCGGCGGAGCGTGCGCTGCGACGCGGCAATGCCGCGAGCGCCCGATTGAGCCAGCCGTCGGCCGTGCCGATGGGTTTGGTGAGCCCGTTCTCGAGTACGTTCTGGCCGTCGAAATGCGATCGATCGCGATAAGGCGAGGCCACCGCATCGAAGACCACCAACTCGCCGGCGGCGAAGCGCTCGTGCAGGAAGCTCAAGGACGGATGCAATCCGAAGGTATTGTTCAGTGCCAATGCGCCATCGGCCGCCCCCGGTGCGGCGATCGCCAATTCGCGATGCAAGCCCGCGTAGTCAGGATCCCCATGCGGGGGCACGGCGGCCAACCCGTCGAGCGCGCCGCGCAAGATGACGACTACCAGTCGCGACGATCCTCCGGTGTAGGCGAACAGGGCATCGGGCACCGCGGCGCTCGCCGCCAGAGCACCCGCGCCGAGCAGAAAGCGGCGTCGACCACCATTCAATTGCGAAGGCCGAGGCATGATCATCTCCTTTGAAACTCGGGGCTCATCAACAACAACGCCACGGCCTGTGCGGAGGTCGCGGCGCGGCGCAAAGCGGTCAAGGTTTCAGGGCGCGCATAGGCGCCTAAGCTGGCCGCGGCCAGCTCGGTCGGATCCATGCCGCTTTCGTATTTCGCGCCGACACGCGATGCCCACAGCACCCGGTGCATGAGTGCGTCGGAGCCATCCCAGCTTTTCGAGGTGTCGGGCCAGCCCGCCGGGGATCCTGGCGTGTATTGCCGTTGGCCCAAAAGATCGAAAGTGCGAATGACTTCCAAGGGTTCCAGCGGAGAGACGTTCAAGGCTCTCCAGGTCGAGAACACGAAATCTTCGGGAGTCTTGAACTTGCGGGTATCGGCGTCCCAGGAATCGGGAGACTCGATCAGCGCCGCATAGACCTGCGGCAGGTCGCCCCCGGATTTTAAGAAAGCGCGCGCGACTCGATCGACGGCGCCCGGCGGCGGATCGTCCGCGATGAAATGGCGCACAAGTTTGGTGGCGATGAATTGCGCCGTTTCGGGACGGCACGCCAAATCGGCGAGCACGGCTTCACCCTGACGCTCGCCGGACTCCGCGTAGGTCTTGCCGAGGAATACTTTCGGACCCGGCTCGTGCAGGTTGTCGCGAAAATAAAAGCGGCCCGGTACGCCCCCGGCGAGCCGGCCCTTGCCGCCGCCGATCGACCAGCCCGTGATGATTTGCGCAAAGCTCGTAACGTCCGCTTGGCTGTAGCCGCCGTTGACACCGAGGGTGTGCAATTCGAGAATCTCGCGCGCCAGATTTTCGTTGATGCCGAACTGGCGCTTGGGTTGGCCGCTCGCGGCGCCGCGAAATCGCGTTGCGAAGCGCGCCGCGGTGGAATCTGCGCCAACCGAATATTGATTGTCGAGAAAAGCGATCATCGCGGGATGCTGTTCCACCGCCGTCAAAAGATCGACGAAGCGACCGGCGACGTGCGGCCGAATGGCCTCGTTCTCCAGCGTTCCCGCAAGCCCATAGACGACGCCTTTATCGGCCGACACGGCGAAATGATTCGACCAAAAGTGCACCAGGCGTTCGGCGAACGGCCGGCTCGTCAGCGCCGCGCTTTGGGCGCGGGCCAGGACCTGCGCGCGGTAATGGGGTTGATAAGCTTCGCGGATGGCGTTGAATACCGGTTTCGCATCCGGGCTTTCAGTTGCCGACGCCAGCTTCATCTTTTGACGTTCATCGCGTGCCGCCAACAGTCCGGCGAAGACCTGAGCGGAAGGCGCCAGGGATGCATTGACGGCCAAAGGCACCGGCCCCCTGATTTGGGACATGAGCCAAGCGCGAGGCTCTTGTGCGGCGGCCGCCAAATCGCCGGGTCTGGCGCCTAATCCGAACCGCAGAACGGCGATTTCAGCTTGCATCATGCCCCTTAACGGCGCAGCTCAGGGCGGGTTGACCTTGGCGATTTGACAGATGGCAGTTGCGCCGCAATACGCGGCGCCATGGCTTCGTCATCCTCCGCTGTGCGCCGCCAAGAGAAAGCGCAGCGCCAAGCCCAGGGCGACGAACGCCAGCAGAATATTCAGGATCACGCCGTTTTGCGTCCAGTAGCCGGGAGGAACCACCGAGGGGTCCAAATTCTTCGCAAATTGGCGGAATTGACGCGCGGAGATCAAAGCCACCGCCCCTCCCAACAGCAGCAGCAACACGCCGGCCGCCAAGGAAAAGATGCGCTGGCCGCTCGATTCGGCTTGATGGGCCACCAGTTGTAGGAACAGGCCGAACCGTTCCACGACGAAACCGAATCCCATCAATGCGATCGATGTGCGTTGCCAGGCAAGCAGCGTGCGCTCGGCGGCGAACAACACGCGAGGGTCGGCCGTGTACGGCATTTTCAGCTCCTTGGAACCCGTTGGGAACTTTGGCGGTCAGTGAAGTCTTACAGATGCATCAGGTGGCCCCCGATCCTGTCGAAGGCCGAACCCCGCGAGAATATCGTGAATTAGCGGGAGATCCGAAAGTACCATGGCATATGCTGAGCCGCAGGCCGTTTCCAACGAGGATGAATCGCTCGACGCGTCTTCGCGGGATCTACGTCCGCGTAACCTGAATCCGGGCGGCCCGCGCAACAGCATGGCTCTGCTGCAAGAGATTGAAAGTCTGCGCGCCACGAATGCCGGTTTGGTGGGCGAGATCGCCGCGATGAAGGCGCGCGCGATCGAAACGCAAAGACTGGCGGAGCGCGATGGGCTCACCGGGCTTTATAACCGCCGCCGCTTGCTCGAGTTGCTCGAGGCGGCGATCAGCGATGCGGTCCTGCAGGACCTGCACGTGGGGCTGCTGTTCATCGACCTGAACGGTTTCAAGGCCATCAACGACAAGTATGGGCACGCGGCCGGCGACAAGATTCTCATCACGGTGGCGACGCGCATCGCGGCGCGCGTGCGCACCAACGATATCTGCTGCCGCTACGGCGGCGACGAATTTGTCGTGGTCTTGCCCGGCGTCCCGGATCCGCTCCCGGTGAGCCGGGTGGCGGATGCGATTCGCGAACGCGTATCGCTGCCGTACTGGATCGGCAACGATCAGCAGCAATTGACGGCGTCGATCGGCGAATCGATGTATCCCTATCATGGTGAAAATGCGGCGCTGCTGGTGCATCGGGCCGACGAAGCGATGTACCGGCTCAAGTCGCGCATCGTGCGGCCGCTTTCGGCCACCCTGGCGCCGCAGCAGCGGCCGAATCGACGCCGCAACGATAAAATCAAAACACGCTCCGGTGGTACTCCATAGCCCACGGCGCTATGCTCGATCGCATTCCCGTCAACGGCGGGGGACGAAGGACGTTAAGATCCTCATGCTCTCTGAATTGGAACCGATCATGAACCGACGCAAGTCGCTAATCGCAACGGCTATTTTTGGCCTCTTCATCGCCATGGGGCTGCCTGCCTGTGTGGTGGTGCCCGACCAGGGTCATTACGCCGGAGGCGTCGTCATGGTCGCTCCGCCGGCGCCGCGCGTGGAAGTCGTGGGCGTCGCGCCATATCCCAACTATGTGTGGTTCGGCGGTTATTGGAACTGGGTGGGCGGCCGCCACGAGTGGGTTCCGGGCCGGTGGGCCCCCGGCAGAACCGGATATCACTGGGTCGGCCATGCCTGGGTGCGGGCCGGCGACGGTTGGCGCATGCGGCCGGGCCATTGGGAGCGCGGCTAGCGCCCGGCGACGGGCCAGGCGGCGACCTTTTGAATCTCTCGGAGTTTCGGACCTCCGCCGGCATCGAACCAATGCTCGATTAACCGGAAGGAAATCGATACACCCGGCGGCACCAACGGGCGGCCCGATGCCACATCCGCGCGCGTGAACCACTGCGCATCTTCCAGCTCATCGTCGCGCCTCAAGATTTGCGTGGTCAACGCATGCGCCGTGAATCCGAGCATCAGCGATGACGGAAAGGGCCAGGGCTGCGAGGAGTGATATTCGATCTGGTCCACCTCGATGCCGGTTTCTTCGAATACCTCGCGAGCCACCGCGTCCTCGAGCGATTCTCCCGGTTCGACGAAGCCGGCAATCGTCGAGTAGCGGCCGACGGGCCAGGAAGCCTGCCTTCCCAGCAACGCGCGCTCGCCGTCGCTGACCAAGACGATGACGGCCGGATCGGTGCGCGGAAATTGTTCGTGGCGGCACACCGGATTGGTGCAGATGAGCACATGGCCGCCGCGCGCGGCGAGCGTGGCGGCGCCGCATATGCCGCAAAAGCGGTGCCGCGCCCGCCACAACACCATGCCGCGCGCATAGCCCAAAATCCCGGCCTCGGCAGGCGACAGGATCGAGGCGAGCACGCGCAGATCCTCGAAGCGCGTGCCGCTTTCAATTTGCGGCGGCTCGGCCGCCTCGATCTCATAGGCAAAGACGTTGATGTCGCCGTATCGGCCCAACAGAATCAGATCGTTCTCGCTGCGCCGCGCCTGCGGCACGGCCGCAAGCTCGAGCAGCGCGGCGCGCGGCGGCTCGGCCTCTACGATCAGATTGCGGGTATTCCAAACGGGAAGATAACGGCTGCGCTCGTCGGCCAGTGCATCCGCAAACCAAGCAGGATCTTTGCGCAAATGCGCGGCGCGGTCCGCGTACGAACCGCCCAGGATATTCCGTTGCTGCATGCAAACGATTCTAGCAGGACGAGCGCGCGGCGGTATTCTCCATGGCGGCTTCGCAGTTCGCGCAAGTGAGCTTGCGCTTGCCCAACAGATCGCGCACGCGCACGCCCCCGCATATCGTACAGCGTGCGATGCCCACCTCATCGCGGCGCGCCAGCGCCAGCAGCAAAAACCAAGCGTGCTCGAACGAGATGCTCACCGGCTTGTGCATTTCGCGATAGGCCTCATAGGCCCGGCACAACAGCGCGCCGGACTCCAGCGATCCCAAACGGTAGCGCGGTTCGAGGCCGCGCTCGCTGGGGCCGACCAATCCGTACATGACGAACAGGCTCGCAAGCTGCGCGGCTTGAAAATTCAACTCCGGATTGCGGAAAAAGAATGCCGCCTGGCGCGGCGATTTGCCGCGATGGCGCGTCACTGCGCGCGCGTCGCCGTTCAAGACATAGCTGCGGTAGAGCTTGCGGATGCGGTCGTCGCTCAAGCCGGTCCACTGGCGGATCGTAAAGGTGCGCGCCTCGTGGCGGATCAGCCGCAGCGCAAGATCGAATTTCTGGCGGTCTCTCGTGTAGCGGTCGTCTGACACCCTCATGGCCTTCTCCCGTGTGCAAATCATGCGTTTTTGAGCCGAAAAGAATTTGACAGAAATTTGTCACAAAGTTAGCTTGTTTGCCAAGGGGTTTTTTCCATACGAAAAGGGGCGATTTGTGCAGGATGCCTACAGCGGCGACTGGGCGCAGCAGCCGCATGTCTCGACCGAGCATTTGACCTCGATCCGCGGATTGAACCGGCGATTCCTCGAATTAGCCGGCAATGGATTGCTTGCGCCGGGATTGGCGCGGCGCGTCGCGGCTCTTTCACCGGCGCAGCGGGCCGCGGCGGCGGATTGCCCGTATGCTCTGTTCGATCTGCGATTCGCGGATGATGCCTATTGGCGCGGCCGCCTCCTGGCGATCGGCGCATGGAAGATTGCCGATGAACTCAAGGTAAGCGCCGAGATCGCCGACTTCGTTCGCCTGGCGCTCTTTTATACCTGGCATGTTGCCTCGGGCGCCGGGTTGGCCGCGCATCTGCTGCTCGGCTTGCACGGCAGCACGGCTGAGGCCTTTCGCGGCATCTCCGTCGATGCGCTGCCGCCTTTGGCGCTCGCGGAAGCGGCAAATCTCACCGCCCGCTGGAGCGGCTGCAGCTCCTACTGGAGCGCCTTGCTCAACGCGGCGGCGCGCCCGGATCCGGCCGCGCTGCGCCGGGTTCAGCTATCGGGCCTGCAGCTTGCCGCCGCGGCTCAATTGCCAAGCGAGCCTCGCGAGGTTTAGTCTACGCGGCTCCTATGCATGCCTTAGTCCTCCGACAACTCACCAAAGTCTATAAAAACGGCATCAAGGCACTGAAGGCCATCGACCTCGAGGTGGAGGAGGGCGACTTCTTCGCGCTTCTCGGGCCGAATGGCGCGGGCAAAACCACGGCGATCGGCATTACCACCTCGTTGGTCAACAAGACCGGCGGCGCGGTCGAGGTGTTCGGCCACGACATCGACAAGGAGTTGGAGGCGGCCAAATCCTGCATCGGCTTGGTGCCCCAGGAAATCAATTTCAACATGTTCGAGACCCCGTTCACCATCGTGGTGAACCAGGCGGGCTTCTACGGCATACCGCGGCCGCTGGCCAAGCAGCGCGCCGAGAAATATCTCAAGCAGCTGCAGCTTTGGGACCGGCGCAATTCCGTGGCGCGCGTCGCTGTCGGGCGGCATGAAGCGGCGCCTGATGATCGCGCGCGCGCTCATGCACGAGCCGCGCTTGCTGATCCTGGATGAGCCGACCGCCGGCGTCGATATCGAGATTCGCCGCTCCATGTGGGAGTTCCTGCGCAGCATCAACGCGCAGGGCACCACCATCATCCTGACCACGCACTATCTGGAAGAAGCCGAGAATCTGTGCCGCAACGTGGCCATCATCGAGGGCGGCAACATCATCGAGCGCGACAGCATGGTAAATGTGCTGCGCAAGCTGCAAACCGAAGTGTTCGTCTTCAATTTGCGCGAGCCGCGCGGCGCCGCCCCGCAGTTGTCGGGATTCACGGCGGTTCTGTCGGATGATCACACCCTGGAAATCGAAATGTCGAAAACCCAGAGCCTGAACGACATTTTCGCGCAGCTGTCGGCGCAGGGGATCGCCGTCAACAGCATGCGCAACAAAGTCAATCGGTTGGAGGAGTTGTTCATCCGCTTGGTCGACGGCAGCGTCAAGACCGCCGCCGCGAAGGTCTCGTGATGGCGGAGTCGCGCGCACTGACCGATTGGATCGGTTTCAAAACCATCATCATCCGCGAGTTCAGCCGCATCGTGCGGATCTGGGGCCAGACTCTGGTGCCGCCCGCGGTCACCGCCACGCTATACTTCGTGATCTTCGGCAGCCTCATCGGCCGGCGTGTCGGCCAGATCGGCGGCTACGATTACATGCAGTTCATGGCGCCCGGCATCATCATGATGAATGTGATCACCACCTCCTACGGCAACGTGGTGTCCTCGTTCTTCGGCGCCAAGTTCGGCAAGCACATCGAGGAACTTTTGGTCTCACCACTGCCCAATTGGCTGATCGTCGCCGGCTATACCATGGGCGGTGTGCTGCGCGGCGTGCTGGTGGGCGCGGTGGTGACGGTCATCTCATTGTTTTTCACCCGTCTGTCCATCACGCATGTGCTTGCGATCGTCACTGCGGCCTTCCTGACGAGTTTCATCTTCGCGCTCGGCGGCTTCATCAACGCCTTGTTCGCCAAAAATTTCGACCAGATATCCTGGTTCCCAACCTTCGTGCTGCAGCCGCTGACTTACTTGGGCGGCGTATTCTATTCGGTGAGCATGCTGCCGGGCTGGGCGCATGCAGCCACCAACGCCAACCCCATTTTGTACATGGTGAGCGCATTTCGCTTCGGCTTCCTCGGCACCTCGGATGTCGATTTGCGCCTGGCTTATGCCATCATGATTTCCGCCGCCACCGTGATGTTCGCGCTGGCGGTAACCCTGATGAACCGCGGCACCGGTATCCGCGAATAGAGGAGAGTGAAGTGGTAGTAACGATTCCGCGCGGCGTGAGCGCACTCATCGCCGCGATTGCCGGCCTCGGCATGGCGGCGGCGGTTGCCGCCGATGCCCCGCCTCAGGGCAACGATCTGACCGGATTTTCAAGTGCCGCGGCGGCGGCCGAAACGCAGCTGGAACAGCGTTTCGATTCGGACCTGTCGGCGGCGGACTTGCGCTCTTGGCTGGAACAAATGACCTCGGCGCCGAACCACGTCGGCTCGCCGCACGACAAGGCCAACGCGGAATTCCAGCTCGCGAAGTTCAAGGAGTGGGGTTGGGACGCGTCCATCGAAACTTTCTCGGTGCTGTATCCGACCCCCAAGGAGGTGTCGGTCGAACTGGTCGCGCCCACGCATTTCAAGGCCACGTTGACCGAGCCGCCGGTCGAAGGCGACCGCACCTCGACGCAAACCAAGGATGAACTCCCGGCTTACAACGTGTATGGCGCCGACGGCGACGTGACCGCGGAGCTGGTGTATGTCAATCAGGGCATGCCGGACGACTACAAGGAACTCGAACGCGAAGGGATCAGCGTCAAGGGACGCATTGTGCTCACCCGTTATGGCGGCGGCTGGCGCGGACTCAAACCGAAGCTGGCCTATGAGCACGGCGCCGTCGGTTGCTTGATATATTCCGATCCGCGCGATGACGGCTACGGTGCCGGCGACATCTACCCCAAAGGCGGGTACAGGCCGCCCAACGCCGTGCAGCGCGGCTCGGTGCAGGATATGACCCTGTACAGCGGCGATCCGCTGACCCCGGGGGTGGGAGCGGTGCCGGGGGCCAAGCGCCTCGCACTCAAAGATGCCAAGACCATCCTGAAAATTCCGGTGTTGCCGATTTCCTACGCGGCCGCACAGCCGCTGCTCGCCGCGCTCGGCGGCCGCGTGGCCCAGCCATCGTGGCGCGGCGGCTTGCCGCTGACCTACCACGTCGGCCCCGGTCCGGCTAAAGTTCATATGAAAGTGCTCTCGGAGTGGACGCAAAAGCCGCTCTACGACGTGGTGGCGAAAATTCGCGGCAGCGAAGCTCCCGATCAATGGATCATCCGCGGCAATCATCATGATGGCTGGGTATTCGGCGCATTGGATCCTCTCGGCGGACAGATCGCCTTGATGGCGGAGGCCAAGGCGATCGGCAAATTGCTGCAGCAAGGCTGGCGGCCGCGCCGCACCTTGGTCTATAACAGCTGGGACGGCGAAGAGCCGGGGCTGTTGGGCTCCACCGAATGGGCTGAGCAGCACGCCGCGGAGCTGAAGGCAAAGGCCGTGCTTTACGTCAACTCCGACACCAACGGCCGCGGCTTTCTGCAAGCCGAAGGCAGTCATGCCGTGCAGCACTTCTTGAGCGAAGTGGCGCGCGATGTAAAGGATCCTGAAACCGGCGCAACCGTATTGGCGCGGGCGCTGGCCGAGAGGCGCGTCTCGAGCTTCGAACCGCGTCGCCCGGATTCTGCCGCTCCCGCCGGCGCCGGCGGCGACCTGCACCTGGGAGCGCTGGGCTCGGGCTCCGACTACACGCCATTCCTGCAGCACGTGGGCATCAACTCGGTGAACCTTGGATTCGAAGGTGAAACTCAGTACGGGGTATATCATTCCGCCTACGATTCGTTCGATCATTTCCGGCGTTTCGTCGATCCCACGTTCGAATACGGCGTGGCGCTCGCAAAAGTGGCGGGCCGGATCATGCTGCGGGCCGCACAGGCTGACCTCATCCCGGCGCGCGAAAGCGATTTCGCGGCGCAAGTTGCGGCCTACGACGAAGAGCTGCACAAGCTCGCCGACAGCATGCGCGCGAAAACCGCCGAGCTGACCAAGCTGCTGGAGGATGATTCCTACAAGCTCACTTCAAATCCTGACACGCCGCGCACGCCGCCGGAGCGCGCCGCCGAGGTGCCGTATTTGAATTTTGCCGAGCTCGACAACGCGGTCGCGCGATTGGAACAAAGCGCCAGGTCGTTCGACAAAGAATATGCGCGACTGGATTCGAGCATCGATCCTTCAACCAAGGCTGAACGCGACCGCGTGAATGCGGCGCTCACGGTATTGGAGCAAAGCCTGATGGATCCGCGCGGCTTGCCGGGCCGGGAATGGTACCAGCACATGATCTATGCGCCGGGAATGCATACCGGGTACGGCGTCAAGACCCTGCCCGGAATTCGCGAAGCGATCGAAGAGCGCCGCTGGGACGAGGCCAACCAATACATGGGGGTGGTCTCGCACGCTCTCAACGCCTACAGTGAGCGGATGGACCGCGCCATCGCGGCACCGTAGACTGCACAGATAATATTAAGGAGTGGGTAATGACTGAAGAGAAGCAGCAGAAATTCACGGCCAAAGTGCGCCGCGGTTTGGTGTGGGTACATTCCGTCGCAGCCGCGGAACTTGCCAAGAAAAAAGCCGAAGCCACGGGGGTCAGGATCGAAGGATTCACCGCGAGTGAACTCGCCGATGTCGAATCGGCATTGACCTGGATTTCCCAGAACAAGGAATCGCCGAGCGCCGAGTCGACCTGAGCTCGCTTTTAGGCCCGCCCCGCCAGTTTGGCTCCTAACTTCAAGGGCGCCCGAAGACGCTGCATGCTCGTCGCGATTTCGCGACGGGCATGACGGCGACGGCGCGCTGACTTTCGCTTTGACGACTGCGCTACACTAATCCCATGGCTCGAAAAAGCGCCTTAGTCGTCGACGATTCCAAGTCAGCCCGGGTCATTTTGAGCCGCATGCTCGAAAAATATGACATCGATGTGGACATGGCCGAGTCGGCCGAACAAGCCATCGAATATTTGAAAGGCAACCGCCCCGACGCGATCTTCATGGACCATCTCATGCCCGGCATGGATGGGCTGCAGGCGGTCAAGGCCATCAAGGGCAATCCGCAGACCGCGATGATTCCCATCATGATGTACACCTCCCAGGAGGGGGAGCTTTATGTAGGTCAAGCCCGCGCACTGGGCGCCATGGGCGTATTGCCCAAGCAGGTGCGTCCCGTCGATGTGTCGAAAGTACTGTACGAGCTGCATCTGCTGCCCGACCGGCGCGACCTGGCTGAACCCGCGCTGCAGCCGGTCGAGATCGATTCCGGCATCCCGGTCGAACGGACGCCGCCGAAAGCCGCGTCGCCCGATTGGGGACGACGCATCGAAACCGCGGTGAAGGATCAGGCGGTGGATATTCGACGCTTCATCGTCGCCAGTCTCGATAGTTTTTCCACACGCATCATCAGCGACGTGCGCAACGCCATGCCGATCCAGGGCGCCGATCCCATCGCGCCGCCGCCGCCGCCGCCGAAGCCGGTGTGGCCGTGGGTCGCCGCCATTTTGGCAGCGAGCCTGGCGGCGGTCGCATTCGCCGCGAATTGGCTGAACACGCGCAACGATCTGGCGGGCGCCCGCGCGGAACTTTCCGGGTTGAAATCCGCCAATGCCGAATTGCAGCGCTCCAGGCTCGATTTGACCGCGACCGTCAAAGACCTTACGGCCGCGCTCGGTGCGGCGAACAGCAGGGCGCAACCGCCCGCGGGCACCGACTCCGGCGCCGCCGCGGGTGCCTCGCGCGTCGAGCCGGTGCCTTACGGCGAAATCGCTTTCGATCGCAGCCGCCTGGACGTGCTGCGCGATCTGTTGACGAAACTCGAGACGCAGAATTTTCATGGGGTCGTCAAGATTACGAGTGCTGCCGGACTTTATTGCCTGTCGGGAAACGCCACCGACGGTTACCAGCCAGCCGCTTCCAATCTGCCCGTCAGCCGCTGCGATCTGATCGGCAATCCGCTGGATGATGCGCTCTCCGGTCAGCAACGCCAGTCGCTGGCGTTTGCAAATCTAGTGGCGGGTGTGCGTCAGCGGACGGGCGGCGCGATCACGGTGGCTCTGGAAAGCGCGGGCAGCGCCCACCCCAGCACGCCTTACCCGGCGCGCAGCGACAGTCTCACGGCGGGAGACTGGAACAAAGCCGCCGCGGCGAACAATCGAGTTGAGTTCTCGGTCGAGTCCAGCACGCCGCCCTGATTCAGAAGGCGATCCTGACGAAGAATTCGGGACCCTTCGAGTCGAAATTGAAAAATCCCGCTTGTTTGACCTGCGCCGAGATGAGACTGGCGCGCAGCATGCTGTAGCCCAACGCGAAGGAAATGTTCGGACGCAGACGGTACAGCGCATCCAGCTCGTAGATCCCCAACGACCCGTCCAGTTGATCGATCCGAACTTTCATGTACTGCGCGCGGCCGTCGAGATAAAAGCGCTTGCTCACGATATACGTGCCGGCCAATCCCAGCGTCGGAAAGGGACCGGCCTGATCCTCGGTCTGGTCCACATGGCGCGTCGCGGTCTGCACGCGGGCCCGAGCCGAGATGTCGGTATCGTTGACGCCGATGGTCGCCGCCACTTCGTACTTGTCGCTGTGCAGGAACGAATAAGCGTAGCTGATGCTGAACGTGCGAATCGAAAGGTCGGTAACCAAGGGATCGCCCGGCTGCAGCACCACATCGCGGAATACGATGGGTTGGGTTACCGTGGTCGAGTTGGTGCGATCCAGTGAAAAATAATCGAATTGCAGGCGGTGGCGCTCGCCCACGCGCACCATGGCTTCGATCTTGGCTTCAAAGTCGCTCTTGTCCAGTGCGAACGCATTCTCCGCGTTGACCGGAGTGCCCGGAACGCCGGCGCTGCTGTCGAGCTGAAGGTTGGTGTCATTGGAGAGCCGCACGGCTCCCAGCGACAAGCGAACCCGCTCCTCGGTAGGACTGAGATAGTCCTCCGCGTGCACCAGCGTTGCGAACAACGCCAGCGCCGCCACGACCACGCCATTTGTCTTCATGTCGGTCTCCTCAAAATCAACAGATCCGTTTCGGCGCGCCTTTCGGCGGCCGGCAAGGAGGGGCTGATACGCTGCAATACATGGGCCGCAGCCGCTCGCCACCCGGTCAGTTTGCCGCCATAGATGCTCAGCACGCGTGGGCGTACGTCTCGATCCGTGGTGAATATGGTCTCGCGCGAGCGGTCGAAGGCCGCCTGCGTCGCCGCAGGCAGCACCCTGAGGCCGGCAAATCGCTCGCTGATGTTCTCGCGCGTCAAACCGCTCAAGGCCGGAAAATAGTGCCGAACCACCGCCAGCAGATATTCTTCCTCGGCGGGCAACGGATGCACGTCGTCGGGGTTGCCGCGATACGGTGTTTCGGTGGTTCCGACCAGGGTCGCGCCGGCCCAGGGCATGACGAACACCGCACGTCCGTCGGTGGGGCTTTCGACGTAGTAGATGCCGGCGGTCAAGGGATGCGGTATGACGATATGCGTGCCCTGCACCAGATCCACGTCCGGAATCGGAATGGCAGGTTCGACCGCGCGCGCCGCTTGCATTGCCCAAGGTCCCGCCGCATTGACCAGCACTCGCCCCCGGCAGGCAAGCGCCGCGCCGGCTGCGCTGTAATTCACGGTCACCCCGTCCTCGCGCAGAACCGCGCCCGAATATCGCGCGGGCATCGCCAGTTCCGCGCCCAACCCTAGGGCCGATTTCACCACTGCGCGAGTCAACAGAGCATCGTTGGTCTGCGCGTCGTGATAGCAAACGACGGCATCGAGATCCAGTGTCTTCAGCCCGTCGAGTTGCGGCCATTCCGATTCAGGCACGCTGCCGAAGCGCGTGGCCGCGCCGAACCCGCCGAGCAGCGCGTATATCCATAACCCGATCTTCAACCGCCAGGGCCGCCGTCGCGTGTCGCGGTACACCGGAATATAAAACGGCTTGAGCGCCACCAGCTCGGAGGCAATGCGCAGATGAATCGCGCGCTCTCGCAGACTTTCGCGCACCAACGCGAATTGCCCGGATTCCAGGTAGCGCAGTCCGCCATGAATGAGCTTGCTGGAGCGGCTCGAAGTACCGGCGGCGAGCGCTTGGCGCTCGATGAGCAATGCGCTGTGGCCGGCCGCCGCAGCGGCTTGCAGCACGCCGGCGCCATGAATACCGCCGCCGATGATGACCACATCGTATTCTTTCATTTGCATCGATGGTGCTTAGAATGCGTGATTACGCGCGAACACACCACCTTTGAATCTCTGTCGCCATTCGCGAACAGTCGCCAAACATCTCAGTCGGCGTCGATTTTATTATCGCGCTTTTCTTCGAATCGCATCACCGGAGCGTCCGAAGTGACTTCGATTTCTCCGTCGACGATCGCGCCCTTGGCGATCGCGACGGTGCGTGCGCTGACCTTGCCGCGGATGACCGCCGTGTAGCCGATCTCCAGCTTGTCCTCCACGATCAGGCCGCCCAGGATGGTGCCCGCCACGATCGCCTGCTGCGCGCGGACCTGTCCGTGCCAGCTGCCGGACGCCGACAAATTCAGCGCGCCTTCCAACTCGCCGTCGCCATGCACTTCCCCGGAAACCACGAATTGTCCCCTGCCGCGAATGTCGCCGACGAACACCGAATTCGCGCCGATGAAGGTGGGCGTGGCCGAACTGCTGTCCAGAAACCGCCGTTTTGGTTGAGTCATGACGCCTTCTTATCCTATCGAGGTGCCCCGTGATGTGACGAGCTTGGCGTCGCCGTCAGGTGAAGAATCGAAGTAGAATGCCGGATCGTGTCAAATCCCCGTAGAGTGTGAAAATGATCATCAAACGAGCTTTTCTGGTCCTGTCGATAACCTTCGCGCTCGCCCTGTCGGGATGCAGCCGCCAGCAGAGCGACTGGGAGAAAACCCGGACCGCCAACACGACGGATGCATACGAAATGTTCGTGAAGAAATATCCGAGCGGCGAATTCACCCCTCAGGCGCAAGCGCGGCTCAAGGAACTCTATGAGGAAAGGGATTGGCAAAAGGCGCGCGACACCGACACGCTCGAGGCCTATCAGGCCTTCTTGAAGCAATATCCGGAAGGCAAGTGGACCGAAGAGGCGCGGATCCGCGTCGAGAATTTCACTCTGGCCGCGGCGCCCTCGACATCTGCGCCCGGGGGGAACGAAACGCCCGCGCCTGAGGCTGCGCCGCCGGCGGCCGTGCCGCCAAAAACCGCGCCAAGCCCCGCCCCATCCAAGCCGGCTGCCGCGAAAACACGGGCGGCCTCGAATGCGCATGCTGCACAGAAACCGCAGGGATCCTATGGCGTGCAGCTCGGGGCTTTCAAATCCGGCGCCGATGCCGCGAACAAGCGCTGGGCGCGGCTCGATAAGGAATATCCACAGTTGTTGGCGGGACTCTCGCCCAAAGTCTCTCCCAAGAAGGGCGCCTCCGGAATGCTGTATCGCTTGCAGGTCGCGGGATTGAGCGAAAAGCGCGCGCACGCGATTTGTAAAACGCTGAAGGCCCACTCGCAAGCCTGCGTGCTGATTCATTCTTGAGAGCCTAAACCCAAGCGTGTCAGCACCCGACAATTCCTGTCACCTCAGAGCGCTCCTCGCCCACGTCTAACCCACTGATTTTTCTTGAAGGAACGGCTTGGCACGCTGTTTGCTTCGTCTAGGGTATGCAATCGAAGGTCATTGGACTGTTGGCGGTGGAAGGCAGCCCGGAGGCCGCGCTGCTGGTTCGCCGCGGCGACGGCCAGTTTGCGCTGGCAAGAATCGATTCGCGGGTGGCCACTGCCGCGCGGCTTGCCGCCCGCTACGCGCCCGCCCCGGCGTATCGCGGAACATCGGAGATGGCCGCCAAGAGATAGGCTTCAAAGATTTTGGGTCACCCCCGAGGCGCCGCGGTTCAAGCTTCCCCCTCCCGCTCGCGGCGCCTTTTTTTTAACTCGCCAATTCGTCCAGCAAGAACGCGTACTCCATGGCGATTTCACGATAGCGCTGGAAGCGGCCGGATTTGCCGCCGTGACCGGCCTGCATTTCCACGTGCAGCAGCAAACGACTGCGACCGCTCTTCATGGCACGCAACTTGGCGACCCACTTCACCGGCTCGTAGTATTGAACCTGGCTGTCCCAAAGACCGGTGGTGACCAGCATCGCCGGATAGTTTTTGCGGCTGACGTTGTCATAGGGCGAGTACGACAGCATGTAGTCGTAGTACTCCCGCAGGTTGGGATCGCCCCATTCGTCGTATTCGTTGGTGGTGAGCGGAATGGTCTCGTCGAGCATGGTGGTCACGACATCGACGAACGGCACCTGCGCAACGATCGCGCGGTAATCCGCGCTGCTCATGTTGGCGGCTGCGCCCATCAACAAGCCGCCGGCGCTGCCGCCCATCGCGAACACCTTGTCTTTGGCGGCGTAGCCGCGCTCTGCCAATGCGCGCGTGACATCCAGGAAATCGTTGAAGGTATTCTTCTTATGCAGTTGCCGTCCGGCGTCGTACCACGCGCGGCCCATTTCTTGACCGCCGCGCACATGGGCAATGGCGTAGACAAAGCCGCGGTCGAGCAAGCTGAGCCGGGCCGAAGAATAGCTCGGATCCATCGAGAGGCCGTAGGCTCCATAGCCGTATTGCAGCAGCGGACTCGCGCCGTCGCATTTGAAGCCCAGGCGATACACCAGCGAAACCGGGATCTGCGCCCCGTCGCGCGCCGCCACCCAGATGAACTCCGTGGCGTAGTTCTTGGGATCGAAGCTGCCCAGCACCGGATCGCGTTTCAGCAGCACTTGTTCGCCGCTGCGGGTGTCGTAGTCGTACAGCGTCGTCGGGGTGGTCAGCGACGAATAGGCGTAGCGCACGATGCGGGTGTTCAACTCGGGATTGACGGCGATCGACGTGGTGTATGCCGCCTCATCGCTGGCGATGAAAAATTCGGCGGCGCCGTCCAGCGGATGAATGCATATCTTACGAAGGCCGCCGGTGCGCAGCGACACCGCGAGAAACTCGTTGAACACCTCGAATTCCTCGATGTAGGCATCTTCCCGATGCCCCATCACGTCGCTCCATCGGGCGCGGTCGCTGTGTGCGCCGATGGGCGCGGCGCTCAGGCGGAAATTGCGTGCCTGCCAATTGGAGCGGACGATGAATTGCTGTCCAAGATGCTCGATGTCGTATTCATGATCGTCTTCGGCGGCGAGGAAAATTTCGAAGCGCAGCTTGGGATCGTCGGCGCGCGCGTAGCGCCACTCGGACGACAAGGTGCTCTCCATGTACAGAAAAATGAATTCCTCGGATTTGGACTTGGAAACGCCGGTGTAAAAGCGCCGGTCGGTTTGCTCGAAGATCAACGCATCGCCGCCGGGATCCTGCCCCAGCACGTGTTTTTTGACATAGACACCGAGCAGCGTCTCAGGATCCTTCCCGACATAGAGCAGGGTCCGATTGTCGTTGGCCCATGCCAGGTCGGGCTCGACGTCCTCGATCACCTCGGGCGCAATCGCTCCGGTCCGAAGATCCTTGAACCTGAGCGTGAATTGGCGCCGGCCGCTGGTGTCTTCGCAATAGGCCAGCCATTGCGAGTCCGGCGAGATCTCCATGGCGCCGACGCGGTAATAGCCATAACCCTGGGCATGCACATTGGCGTCCAGCAGTATCTCCTCGGCCGCGCCCGCCGCGTCCTTGCGCCGCACAAAAATGGGGTGTTCCTGGCCGGTTTCGAAGCGCGTGCTGTACCAATAGCCGCTCTTGCGATACGGCACGGTCGAGTCGTCCTGCTTCAGACGGCCGACGATTTCATCGTACAGCGCATTTTCGAGCGGCTTGACCGCCGCCATGCTGCGCTCGCGATAGGCGTTTTCCGCGTTCAAATAGGCCAAAACGTCGGGATCTTTGCGCTCATCGTCGCGCAGCCAATAGTAAGGATCGATGCGCGCGCCGAAGGGCGAATCGACCGGATGCGGCCGCACGGCGGCAATCGGGGGCTGGGGCTCGGATTCGGTCATTCTTTTTGGGTTGTCCTGGTACGAGGCACGAGTATAGTCAAGAGGCTGGCCGAGCGTCCGATTGCGCCGGCGAGGGGGGTTAATGCAAACCGTGAATCAATTGCTTCAGGCCAAAGGCAACCAGATTTTCTCGGTCGCTCCGCAGGATTCCGTGCTGCACGCGATCGAAGTCATGGCGACGCGGCACGTCGGCGCTTTGCTGGTGATGCACGAGGGGGCACTGCTTGGGGTCATTTCGGAACGCGACTATGCGCGCAAGGTGATCCTGAAAAATCGCTCCTCTCACGACACGCCGGTGAGCGACATCATGAGTTCGCCGGTGGTGAGCGTGACCCCGGACGATACCGTGAATCATTGCATGCATCTGATGACCGATGGACGCTTCAGGCACTTGCCGGTGGTGAAGTCGGGACGCGTCGTGGGCATGCTGTCGATCGGCGATCTGGTCAAGGCGGTCATCCAAGAGCAGTCGCAGCACATCGAGCAGCTGGAGCGCTACATCGCCGGCTGACCTTGAGTTCGCGTCGCGGCGAGCTTGCCAATCGGGGCGCCATCCATATAAGGTAATCCCCATACACAGGCGCGCCTTGCGGCGTTTGCCCCACTGGCGTTTCGAATTGAAGCGCCAAGAACCGAGTTTGAATTTCTTGTTTTAAAGGCTCCGCGCATTTTAAGCGCATGGGCTTGGCTTTACCTTGGGCGCGCGTATGACGATAAATGATATGGCCTCTTTCAACACCAGCTTGGGCGGCGCCGATCCGCGCCGCGCGGATTGGGGCCTATGCCGAGCGGCTCATGAAAGGGATTCTTGCGGCTTCGGCTTGATCGCCAGCCTCGATGACCGCGCCAGCCACTGGGTTTTGCAGACCGCGATCAGCTCGCTGAATCGCCTCACGCATCGCGGCGCGATCGCGGCCGACGGCAAAACCGGCGACGGCTGTGGCTTGCTGATCAAACAGCCGACCGCGTTCTTGCGCGCCGTCGCCGCGGAATCCGGCCTCGCGTTGGCGCCTCTGTTCGCGGCGGGTCTCGTGTTCCTGAGCCGCGATGCCGCACAGGCCGCCGCGGCGCGCGCGGCGCTGTCCGAACAACTGCGGCTCGAGACACTGAGCGTCGCGGGTTTCCGGGCGTTGCCGACCGATCCGGCGGCCTGCGGTTCCGAAGCCCTCAAGAGCCTGCCCCTCATCGAGCAGATATTCGTCAACGCGCCGGGCGGCCTCGATGAGCCGGCGTTCAACCGCAAATTGTTTTTGGCGCGGCGCCGCTGCGAGAAAAAACTCGAGGCGGAGGATCCAGCCTTCTATGTGCCGTCGCTGTCGGCCAGCACCATCGTCTACAAGGGCATGGTCATGCCGCAATTTCTGGCGCAGTTCTATCCCGATCTCAAGGATCCGCGGCTCGAGTCCTCGGTTGTGGTCTTTCACCAGCGATTTTCCACCAACACCTTGCCGCAATGGCGTCTCGCGCATCCGTATCGATATCTGGCGCACAACGGCGAGATCAATACCGTCCAGGGCAACCGCAGCTGGGCGGTCGCGCGCGGACCGCTGTTGAGTTCGCCCCTGTTGCCGGACTTGAGCGACATTCTGCCGCTGGTATCGCTGACCGGTTCGGATTCGCAGTCGCTCGACAACATGCTGGAAGTGCTGCTCGTCGGCGGTCTCGATCCCATGCATGCCATGCGCTTGCTGGTGCCGCCGGCCTGGCAGTCCGTGGACATGATCGATCCGGACTTGAAAGCATTTTATGAGTACTACGCCACGCACATGGAACCGTGGGACGGTCCTGCGGGCATCGTGCTGACCGACGGCCGGTATGCCTGCTGCACGCTCGACCGCAATGGCCTGCGGCCGGCGCGCTGGGTCATCACCAAGAATCGGCACATCACCATTGCATCGGAGGCGGGTGTTTGGGACTACGCGCCGGAGGATGTCGTCGACAAGGGTAAGTTGGGGCCCGGCGAAATGCTGGCGCTCGACCTTGAGACCGCGGAACTCATGACCACCGCGCGAATCGATGACCTGCTCAAGAGCCGCCATCCTTACAAGGTGTGGCTGAAGAAAGGCGTGCGTTATCTGCAAACCGATCTGATCGATCCGCGGCTCGCCGCCGAGCCATTCGACCGCGAGGTCCTGGCCCAATATCAGAAGATGTTCAATGTCTCGGCCGAAGAGCGCGACGAGATCATCCGGGTTCTGGCCGAGGACGAGAGCGAGGCTGTCGGTTCCATGGGCGACGACACGCCCATGCCGGTGCTGTCGAAGAAGGCGCGGTCTTTGTACGACTATTTCCGCCAACAATTCGCGCAGGTGACCAATCCACCGATCGACAGCTTGCGCGAAAGCATCGTGATGTCGCTGCAGACGCAGATCGGCCCGGAAGCGAATATTTTCATGCCGGCGCCGCGGCATGCCGAGCAAATCGTCCTGAGCTCGCCGATTCTTTCGCAGCGCAAGCTGCGGCAAATCGTGGCGCTTGCCGAGTCGGGGGTGCCCAATGAATTCATCGATTTGCAATACGATGAGCATCTTGAGCTCCAGAGTGCCCTGCGAAGCGTGTGCGACCACGCGGAGACCGCGGTCCGCCTGGGCAAAGTCGTGCTGCTGCTGTCCGATCGATACCTGGTGAAGGGCAAGCTGCCCATCCATGCGCTGCTGGCGACGGGCGCCGTGCATCATCGGCTGGTGGCCACCGGCTTGCGCTGCAAGTGCAATATCCTGGTGGAAACCGGCACCGCGCGCGATGCGCATCACTTCGCCTGCCTGATCGGCTACGGTGCCACCGCCGTGTATCCCTATCTTGCCTATCAGACCTTGTTCGACATGATGCGCAAGGGCGTACTCAAGATGGAGGCGATTGCGCGCCAGGAATTGGGCCGCAGCTTCCGCCGCGGGATTCGCAAGGGTCTGTTCAAAATCATGTCCAAGATGGGCATCTGTACCGTGGCCAGCTATCGCAGCGCGCAGCTGTTCGAGATCGTGGGCTTGAGCGACGAGGTCGTTGACCTGTGCTTCGCCGGCACCGAGAGCCGCATTCAGGGCGCGGATTTCGCGGACCTGAAAGCCGATTCCGAATATCTGGCGAAGCGTGCGTGGAACAAAGCCGAACCGGTCGAACAAGGCGGCTTGCTCAAGTACATGCACAACGGCGAATACCATATGTACAACCCGGACGTGGTGGCCACGCTGCAATCGGCCGTCATGTCGGGCAGCTACGAGCAATATCGGCAGTTCGCGGCATTGGTCAATGAGCGCCCTGTGTCCTGCCTGCGCGATCTGCTGAAACTGCGGGCGGCCGCGGCGCCGATTCCCATCGCCGAGGTCGAGCCGGTTTCGGCCATTGTCGCGCGCTTCGACGGTGCCGGCATGTCCTTGGGCGCCCTGTCGCCGGAGGCGCACGAGGCGCTGGCCATCGCAATGAACCGCTTGGGAGCCCGTTCCAATTCCGGCGAGGGCGGCGAAGATCCGCGACGCTACGGCACGGAAAAGAATTCCAAGATCAAACAGGTCGCCTCCGGCCGCTTTGGCGTCACGCCGGAATATCTGATCAATGCCGAGGTGCTGCAGGTCAAGATCGCGCAGGGCGCCAAGCCCGGCGAAGGCGGCCAGCTGCCGGGACACAAGGTCAACGAGATGATCGCCACCTTGAGGTTTGCGCGCCCGGGCGTGGGCCTGATCTCGCCGCCGCCGCATCACGATATCTACTCCATCGAGGATCTGGCGCAGCTGATCTTCGACTTGAAGCAGATCAATCCCAAGGCGTTGGTGTCGGTCAAATTGGTGGCGGAGCCTGGGGTCGGCACGGTCGCGGCGGGAGTCGCCAAGGCATACGCGGACCTCATCACCATCAGCGGCTACGACGGCGGCACGGGCGCGAGTCCGCTGTCCTCGATCAAGTACGCCGGCACACCCTGGGAACTGGGGCTGGCCGAGACGCATCAGACGCTGCGCGCCAACGAACTGCGGCACCGCGTGCGCCTGCAAACGGACGGCGGATTGAAGACCGGCCTGGATGTGATCAAGGCGGCGCTCATCGGCGCCGAAAGTTTCGGTTTCGGCACCGCGCCGATGGTGGCCCTGGGCTGCAAGTATTTGCGAATCTGTCATTTGAATAATTGCGCCACCGGCGTCGCCACCCAGCACAACGTGTTGCGCAGCAAATATTTCGTGGGCCTGCCGGAGATGGTGATCAACTATTTTCAATTCGTCGCGCAGGAATGCCGCGAAATCATGGCTTCGCTGGGCGCGCGCAGCCTCGCCGAGTTGATCGGGCACACCGAGCTGCTGGAAATTCTCCCGGGAGAAACCTCCAAGCAGCGCAAGCTGGACCTGTCGCCGCTGTTGGCAAACGCCGCGCTCAAGTCCGACAAGCCGCAATACTGCCTGGATCCGCACAATGAGCCTTTTGACAAGGGCGCGCTGGCCGAGCAAATGCGCAGCGACATGCTCGCCGCGATCGGTGCGGGGTCGGGCGGAAAATTCCGCTATGCCGTGAATAATTTCAACCGCTCGATCGGCGCGCGAATTTCCGGCGAGATCGCGCGCCGCTGGGGCAATGCCGGCATGAGCGCCGCGCCCCTGATCGTGGAGCTCAAAGGCTCCGCGGGCCAAAGCTTCGGCGTCTGGAATGTCGGAGGCTTGCATCTTCATCTGGAAGGCGAAGCCAACGATTATGTCGGCAAGGGCATGGCCGGCGGCAAAATCGTCTTGAAGCCTCACGCGCACTCGAACTTCCTCGCGCGCGACACCGTGATCATGGGCAACACCTGCCTGTATGGCGCCACCGGCGGCGAACTGTACGCCGCGGGCCGCGCGGGGGAGCGGTTTGCGGTGCGCAACTCCGGCGCGCTCGCGGTCGTGGAAGGCACCGGCGATCATTGCTGCGAATACATGACGGGCGGAGTGGTCTGCGTCCTCGGCACCACCGGGGTGAATTTCGGCGCCGGCTTCACCGGCGGTTTCGCCTATGTGCTCGACATGCAGAGAGACTTCGTCGATCGCTACAATCACGACCTGATCGATATTCATCGCGTCTCGCCGGAAGGCATGGGCACGCATGTGCAGCACCTGCGCGGCCTCATCGAGCAGCATGTCGAAGCCACCGGCAGCGAGTGGGGCGAGCAGCTGCTCAACGATTTCCGTTCCTACATCGGCAGATTTTGGGTGGTCAAACCGAAGGCCTCCGCAATCGATTCGTTGCTGGAAAATCTGCGCCGCGCGGCCTAGAAGTCCACGAATTCGCCATGGCCGACAAGCATCTGCAATTCCTCGACATTCCGCGCAAAGACCCGGACAAGGCAAGCGTGGAGGTGCGTACCAAGCAGTTTCGCGAGATTTATTCGCAGTACGGCGCTGAATCGGCCGCTCAGCAGGCCGGGCGCTGCATTTCCTGCGGCAATCCTTTTTGCGAATGGAAATGTCCGGTACATAACTACATTCCGAATTGGCTGGCGCTGGTCAACGACGGAAAATTGTTCGAAGCGGCGGAACTGTCGCATCAGACCAATTCGCTGCCGGAAATGTGCGGCCGCATTTGCCCGCAGGACCGTCTGTGCGAGGGCGCGTGCACCTTGAACGACGGTCTCGGCGCCGTGAGCATCGGCGCCATCGAAAAATACATTACCGACGAAGCATTCCGCCTGGGCTGGAAACCGGACATGTCGAACGTAACGCGCACGGCCAAGCGCGTGGCGATCGTGGGTGCGGGACCCGCGGGGCTTGCCTGCGCCGACATCCTGGTGCGCAACGGCGTCAAGCCGGTGGTCTTCGATCGTTATTCCAAGATCGGCGGCCTGCTGACCTTCGGCATCCCGCCCTTCAAGCTGGAAAAGGCAGTGGTGGAGAAGCGCCGCGAAATCATGGAAGGCATGGGCGTCGAATTTCGATTGAATGTCGAGGTGGGCCGCGACATCGCCTTCGCGCAGATCGCCGCTGAATTCGATGCGGTGTTTCTCGGCATGGGGACTTACAACTACGTCAAGGGCGGCTTCGACGGCGAAGACCTTCCGGGCGTTCACGAGGCATTGCCATATCTCATTTCCAACATCAACCGCGAGCTGGGGTTGGACGGCGGCGCCGATTTCATCGACATGAAAGGCAAGAACGTGGTCGTGCTCGGCGGCGGCGATACCGGCATGGACTGCAATCGAACCGCAATACGTCAAGGCGCGGCCAGCGTGACGTGCACCTATCGGCGCGATGAAGACAACATGCCGGGTTCACGGCGCGACTACAAGAATAGCAAGGAAGAAGGCGTCACGTTTCTATTCAATCGCCAGCCCATAGAAATCGTCGGCGTCGATTCAGTGCAGGGCGTAAAGCTGGTGGAAACCCGTTTAGGACCCCCCGGAGCGCGCGGCCGCCGCGTGCCGGAAGTCGTCGCGGGAACCGAAGAAACCATCGCAGCCGATGCGGTGATCGTCGCATTCGGCTTTTTACCGAGCCCGCCCGATTGGTTTCAATCGCAGCGCATCGAATTGCATGGCAATGGCCGCGTGCGCGTGTCCGGTTCGCCGCAATCCCGCTTTCAAACCACCAATCCTAAGATTTTTGCCGGCGGCGACATGGTGCGCGGCTCGGATCTCGTGGTGACCGCGGTGTTCGAAGGACGTGAAGCTGCGCAGGGGATCTTGCGGCATTTGGGATTGCGCGAAGCTTGACGGCCGCTGCTTGCGGCGCTCCACTTAAATGCGCTCCTTTCGAGCGGCGCCCCGCCATGTGCGAAAAAGACGATTTCGGCGCGCTGTCGCTCGGCGTCGGGATCTCCGCCATGCTGCCCCGCGTTGCCGATGCGGCGGACACCCAGAGATCTGACGTCGAAATCAAGACGCCGGATGGAACCTGCGATGCCTATCTCGTTCATCCGGTGAAAGGCGAATATCCGGCCGTGTTGGTCTGGCCGGATATCTTCGGTTTGAAATCGAAGTGTATGCCGGCACCAAGCATGGTGGGTGCCCGCCCGATTCGGCGGTTTACAAGGCCGCGCAGGCAAAAAAAGTCTGGGGGCGCATGCTGCTGTTGTTCAAGAAGGCATTGGCGTAAGGACGATTCGCATGCATGCGTGTAAAGGGATATTATATATTCACTTTACTGGTGGAGGAAGCCATGGCGAATACCGTCACTTTAAGCAGCAAGTATCAGATCGTGATACCGCAGGCGGCCCGAGAAGCGCTCTCGTTGTCGGCCGGGGACCAACTCCTTGTCCTCTGTAAATCGGACCGTGTGGTGATCATTCCGAAGCCTAAGAGGTTTGCGAAACGTACCCGTGGTCTGCACCGTGAGGTATGGCAGGGAGCGGGGGCGTACTTGAAATCGGAACGCGAGGCTTGGTAAACAAGCCCATTGCGCGGCGACACCAGCGAGTCCTGATCGACACGTCGGTGTGGATTTGCCACTTCGAGGAGCATTCTACATTCGGGGAGGCTGCGAGTCGTGTCATCGAGGAGTTGGAGGCCGGCAAGTTTCGGGGCATCGCCTCGGAGCTCACGCTGCTCGAGATAATCGTCAAGCCGCTCCAGCTGCGCCGGCAGGACGCGGCCGACGATTACGAAACCCTGCTTTCCTATTTTCCGAACCTCGACTTGATCCCAATCGACCGCGCCATTTTGCTGGATGCGGCGGGATTGCGTGCTCGCCACCGCCTGCGAACTCCGGATGCGATTCAGCTCGCCACGGCTTTCTCTGCGGGTGCCACCTTGGCGGTTACCAACGATGAAGCTTGGGCGCACATCGCGGGAATCGAGACGCTGCTGCTCTCGGATCTCGGCGATTGATGCGAAAAAAGCCTCGATATCCAGGTCCGAAAACGGCGAGTATTTGCTCCTGGAAGGGCTAATATAGCCCCATGGAACTCGACTCGAATGCTTGTTATCGCGCCGCCCGCGCGCGCGATCGGCGCTTTGACGGCCGTTTTTACGTGGCGATCACCTCGACGCATATCTATTGCCGGCCGATTTGCACGGCACGTCCCGCCAAGCGGGCGAATATGCGTTTTTATTCTCATGCGGCCGCTGCGGAAGGCGCGGGTTTCAGACCGTGTCTGCGTTGCCGACCGGAAAGGGCGCCTGGATTGGCGCCGGTCGATGCCGTGAGCCGGTTGGTCGGCGCCGCCATTGCCGGCATCGAAGAACATGCCCTGTCCAGTGCGCGGGTCGGAGATCTTGCGGCTTCTCTCGGAATCAGCGACCGGCATCTGCGCCGGATCACTGAAGCCGAGCTCGGCGTGTCGCCGATCGAATTGGCGCAAACTCAGCGCCTGCTTTTGGCGAAACGGCTGTTGCGCGAAACCGCGCTCGATCTTACCGATATTGCCTTTGCCAGCGGCTTCGGCAGCGTGCGTCGATTCAACGCATTGTTCAAATCCCGCTACGGCTTGAGTCCCCGGGCAATTCGCGGCAAATCGATCGACACCGACACCTTGAGCGTGCAGCTCGAATTCAGGCCGCCGCTCGCATGGAAGAGTCTGTTGGCCTATTTGCGATTGCGGGCCATTGCGGGAGTCGAAACAGCGGACGAGACGCATTATCGGCGCACGGTGGCCATCGGCGCCGCCAAAGGATGGATTGCCGTGTCGATGCACGCCGGCGGCGAGGCGCTGAATCTCGAACTCTCGCCGGCGTTGACGCCGGTGATCGGCGCCGTCATCGGCCGGGTGAAGCAATTGTTCGATCTGGGCGCCGCGCCGGAGTCGGTGAGCACGGTGCTGCGGCAGGATGACATGCTCGCCGCCACGGTGCGCCGCTTGCCGGGACTGCGAGTCGCCGGGGCATTCGACGGATTCGAGCTGGCGGTGCGCACCGTGCTCGGACAACAAGTTTCAGTGAAAGGCGCGAGCACCCTGGCCGGACGCTGGGCGCAAGCCTACGGCGAGCCCATCGCCACGCCGTATCCGCAGCTCAATCGTTTGAGTCCCGGCGCGGAGCGCATGGCGCAAGTCCCCGCCGAGCAACTCGCCGCCTTGGGCATGGTCGGCGCCCGCGCCCGCTGCTTGATCGGGCTGGCCGCCGCGGTTGCGGCGCGCCAGGTCGTGTTGGCCTACGCCGTGGATGTCGAAGAGCAGATCGACAATTTGCTGCGGCTGCCGGGCATCGGACATTGGAGCGCCAATTACATCGCCATGCGCGCGCTGCACTGGCCGGACGCATTTCCGGCGGGGGATTTGCTGTTGATGCGCGCCGCGCGGTCGAATCAGAAGCAGCTGCAACGGCGCTCCGAGGCCTGGCGGCCATGGCGCGCGTATGCGGCGCATTATCTTTGGCAGTCATCAGGAGTCGCACCATGAACGTCTTTTGTTATGTCGACAGTCCCATTGGCCGCTTGATGCTGACTTCCGACGGCACGGCCCTCACCGGCCTGTACATGAACTTGTACCGCAACAAGCCAGCCAAGCTGCCGGCCTTGGGCGATGACTGGATACAAAATGCCACCATCGATCCGCTGCCGGCCGCCGCGCGCCAGTTGCAAGAATATTTCGCCGGCAAGCGGCGCGAATTCACTCTGCCTTTGCGCATGGCGGGCACGGAATTTCAGCAGCGTGTCTGGCGCGAGCTGACAAAAATTCCTTTCGGCGAAACCCGCAGCTACGGTCAGCTTGCCAAGCGGCTGAACAATCCCAACGGCTCGCGCGCGGTCGGGCTGGCGAACGGCCGTAATCCGATCGCCATCATCGTTCCTTGTCACCGAGTCATCGGCGCCGATGGTTCGCTGACGGGCTTTGGCGGCGGCATCGACCGCAAAGAATGGCTGCTGAGCCATGAGGGCCGTCCCGGAACCCGCGCGCTGCCCTTGGGCGATTCGGCCAGTTCAGGAGCCGCAGCTTGAACTAATCAAGTTAGATGAGCGGCAGCGTGATGGTGAAAATCACGCCGCTGCCATCATCGCGGTTCGCCGCCACCGCGGAGCCGCCGTGAAATTCGGCGATGAGCCGGACGATGTACAGGCCCAACCCGAAATGCGGCTTGTCGTCGCCACCTTCGCGCTGCTCGAACAAAGATTCGAACAGGCGGCCCATCAATGCTTCCGGGATGAGAGGACCGTCGTTGGCGACTTGCAGAGAATAATTCGCCTGCACGCGCTCCAAGCGCACCGTGACCGTGCCGCCCGGCGGGCAAAAGTCCACCGCGTTCTCGACGAGTTTGTCGAGCAGCTGGACCATGAGATCCGGCGCGCCCAATGCAAAGCAGGTGTCTTGCGGCACTTGCAGCGCGAAATGGGTGCCGGGAAAGCCGTCGCGATAAGCGGCCACGGCGGAGGTCAACAACTCGCGCAGGTCGAAATTCACGCGTTCCGACTGTTTGATGCTTTCCTCGACCCGCGCCGCCGCGCCCAGAGCGCTCAAGATGGATTGCAGGCGCTGGGTTCCTTCGCGGGCGCGCGTGATGTAGCGGCGTTGATCGTCGCGCAGGCCTTCCGATTCGAGATTGTCCAGCGAAGAGCGCACGATGGTCAGCGGCGTGCGCAGCTCGTGAGACAGTTTGCCGCCCAAGGTACGCAGGTATTGCGCATGTTCATTCAATCGGGCCAAGAGCCTCTCGAAGCCGCGCGACAGAGCTCCGATCTCATCCGCGCTCGCGGATTCCGGCATGCTCAGGCGAATTCTTCCGTCGCTGCCCACCGCCGAGTCGGCGGCATCGCGCAGCCTGCCGATGCGTGCGCTCAACCAGGTGGCGAAGGCGAACATGATGATGACCGCGGCGGCAGTGGCGATCAGGGTGAGGTTGAACAAGCGGCTCAGCGCACGGTCGCGCAGCGCCAACAGTTGATCCGCGGCCTGCTCCAGAACGACCGCGCCGTGCTGGCGGCCGTCGATCGCGATCGGCGCCGCCGCGGTCAACAGCATTTGGCGGTGATCGCCGAGCACCCACTGCGCATGCAGATGTCCATCGAGGGCTGAGCTCACGCTCGCGCCGCTCAAATGATCCGGGGCGGTGGACAGCCTCGGCATGTCGGAGGTGTCGACACTCAAAAAATAGCGATACCAAATGGGTTCGGACGCTTCTGCTGCGCCGCTTTTTTTCGACTCCACGTTGCCGGCCGTGCCCAATTTGAGCGCGTTGGCATCGATGACGGTGGCGCGGGTGCCGTCGCCGATGTAGCTCTCGAGCAACGTGTCAAGACCGGCGGTTGGGAAAAATAGCCGGCCGCCTTCGGTGCTGTCGGCCTTGAAGCCGGCTCTCCCCTTGCCGCGGCCGTCCTGCGCCTCGACCCACAGATGCCGGCCGACAAAGCTCAACGGAATGCGGATCTCCAGGTGGTAACCGGCCGCCGTCTGCAGCCAAAAAGCCTGAATGCGCGTTTCCGCCACGACTTGATCGGCCCCGTCCTCTCCCTTGACCGCGCTCTGCGCGGCAATCAGCCCCGGCGCATCCGTTCCGAAAAAATAATCCTTCCGTCCGTTGGGACCGTCCAGCGCCACATTGACCCGATCGAAGCGATCCGTGTCCGGGCGGACATTCAAGGGCTGGGCATCGAAATGCGAATCGCGGACTTCGATGAACAGATACAGAAAGCCCTCGGTCGAGCCGGCTTGAACGCGCGCGTGATAACCGCTGGTCGTTGGCAGGGGAGTCGGCTCGGCCGGAACGTCCCAATCCTCGCGATAGCCGTCGAGCAGCGGCTGCGTCGCCAAGGGATAGACGTACAAATCGCCCGCACCGGCGGAGAAAGCCTCTGTATCGGCGACATCGTGGAACACCCGCTGCGGCTGGGCGGACAGGGCGTTGGCAATGGTGCCGGCGCTCGCCAACAACGATTGCTCCTGGGAGCTGCGCAGCGCGGTCTCGAGTTCGCGGGCGTATTGGCAGCCCGCCCAGGGCAATACCAGGGTGGTGAGCGCGACGATCAACAGTTGGAATCGAATGCTCACTCGACCCAGCGATAACCCATTCCATAGACGGTCTGGATGGCGTCGAAAGCGGCATCGACCTGCTGAAACTTGCGCCGCACGCGCTTGATGTGCGAGGTGATGGTGTTGTCGTCCAATACCACGTTTGCGGCATCCATCAATTGTTGGCGGTTCTTCACGTGACCCGGGTTCTTCGCCAGGGCATGGACGATCCAAAACTCCGTCAGTGAAAGCGTGACCGGCGTGGCGTTCCACGTGGTTTGCATTTTCTCGCCGTCGATCGATAAAGCCCCGCGGCGCACGATTTCAGCCGCATTGTCCGGACGGCGCAGCGCATCGATGCGCCTGAACAGGGCCGCGACGCGCGCGGCCAAGTGCGGCAGGCTCACGTCCTTGGTCAGAAAATCATCGGCGCCCAGCCGCAGTCCGGACACCGCGTCCAATTCGCTGTCTCTGGCGGTCAGAAAGATGATCGGCAGTTCCGCGGACAGCGCGCGCAAATCGCGGCATAGGTCGAAACCACCTTCCGCCTCGTCCTCCAAGGAGATGTCGATGATGGCGAGGTCGGGCAGGCGGGTGCTGAAGGCCTGCATGGCTGTGCGGCGATTGCCGTAGGTCTTGATCGAATAGCCGTGGCGCGCGAGTGCCGCGGCGTAATTTTCACGCAAAGCCGGCTCATCCTCGACGATGGCGATCTGCTTTTTCACGGTTGAATCATAGCTGAAGCGCCTCGAGTTTCGGCGCCTGAGAGGCGCTGCCAGGATTGGTCAGAATTGGCCCGCGCGTCGCCCGAATCGCGGCTGCAATGACCGGGGTTTTCCCAAGGACACTGGCCTTGAAGCAAAAAGGAGAAAGGCCATGCCCAACACACGTTCAACCCTGCCGCAACCCATCGGAGCGTTCTGGTCGGCGAGGCGCGAAGCTTCGCTCAATTGGCTGGCGCTCGGACTGCTGCTGGCAGCCTGGAATGCCACGGATAATGATGCGGCCGCCAATGCGCCCCGCAGACCCGCAGCGTTGCGCAGCCATCCTTATGTCTCGGTGCGGGCGGCGCACCGGGTTGCATCTTTTGAACCGTGACGGGGCGCTTTTCAAGGCATCGTCACAGTATTGTCATCCGCCGCGCCTGTAATGCATGAGCGCATGCTGGCCGCCGAACGTCAAAAGCACATCTTGATTGTCGATCGGGACATCGCAACGGTCGAGCCGTTGCGCGAACAGCTGAGGCATACCGGCTATATCGTGCTGGCAATTACCGATGAGGCGGCGGCTGCCGAGATTATCGCGCAGCGTCCGCCGCAATTGGTCATGCTGGACTGGAACATGCCGGGCCTCGCCGCGCTCGACTTGCTCGATCGTGTGCGCGCGGCGCGCCGCCTGCATCCCCTGCGCCTCATCATCCTGTCCGATCTCTCCGCAGAAAGCGATGTCGTTCCTGCGCCAACGAGGCCGATCACGCCGTCTTGGGTTTCGAACGCCTGACGCTCAACACTGCGGCCAATCGAGTGACCGCCCAAGGATTGCCGCTGAACGTGCGCGGCGCGGAATATCGATTGCTGGAATTTCTGATGTCGCATCCCGGGCGCGCGTTCAATCGCACGCAACTGGTCGCGCAGGTTTGGGCCGGCGATACCGACATCGACGAGCGCACGGTCGATGTCAATGTTCAGCGCCTGCGAAAAATACTCGCGAAACCCGGCTATGAAAGGTGCATTCAAACAGTGCGGGGATTTGGATATCGATTCATTGAGAGATAAGTCACACATCTACTGTTTCACGCGACGTTCCACGGCTAACTCCTTTTTTTGTAAACAAATATTCTCCTTCGAGTCACAGTTTCGTAACAACGAATCGCGAAGGTGTGGGTAACGAGTCTGACATTTGGGAGAGACCATGATGGACCGCAACCCTCCGACGCTGCGATTGCGCACAGTCTTCATCTCGGACATTCATCTGGGATTCAAAGGATGCAGCGCCGATTTGCTGCTGGACTTCTTGCATTACGTCGAAATGGATACGCTCTTCCTGGTCGGCGACATCATCGATGTGTGGAGCATGCAAAGATCGATGTTCTGGCCGCAATCGCACAACAACGTGCTGCGCACGATTTTGGGAAAAGCCAAGCGCGGCACCCGGGTAATTTTCGTGCCCGGCAATCACGATGAGGTGTTCCGTGAATTCGACGGCGCGGTATTCGGCAATTTGGAAATTCACAGCGAGTACGTGCATCGCGGCGCGGACGGAAAACGCATGCTCGTGCTGCATGGCGATGAATTCGATAGTGTCGTGAAATGCAGCCCGTGGCTGGCAAAGTTGGGCAGCAACATTTATGACGTGCTGCTGGCCGCAAATCCCTACATTAATTGGGTGCGGCGCAAGCTCGACCTGCCGCATTGGTCGCTGTCATCGTACCTCAAGAACACGGCCAAAACGGCGGTGCAATACATCGGCAGCTTTGAGGACGCGGTGGCGCAGGCGGCCCGCAAGCGCGGGGTCGATGTGGTCGTCTGCGGCCACATCCACCGCGCCGAGATGCGCGACATCAACGGCATCTTGTATTGCAATGACGGCGATTGGGTGGAGAGTTGCACATCGTTGGTCGAAGACATGAATGGTCAATTACGGCTCATCGATTGGCCCAAGCTGCGCGCTGAAGCGCTCGCAATGCCCTCCTTGTCGATTGACCGAGCGGCTTGACCGATGAAATGAACGATGTCCTCGATGGCTGGAATTCACCCTGGCGCGCCTTCCACAAGAGCCTCGCGGCGGCCGCGCCCGCTGCGCAACGGAAGCAGGCCCCGGCGCCGGGCGGCAATTCTTGGCTTACGCAAGCACGCGCCGCGGTACAAGCAACCCGCATGAGGACCGACCGAACGACTGAAAATTAGAACGACTTGCGCCTGTCCTTCAATCGTCATATTGGCGAGGCAGGATCGTGACTCAACCCATTGGGAGGACCTACCGATGAGCAGTCTCGACCTGGAACTCGACCGCCGAATGGATGATCTGGAACTCGAATGGCGCGAGGCGCGTGACGCCTGCATCATCGCGCGAGCGGAATACCTGGCTCTCGCAGCCAACCTTGCTGCAAACTCCGGCGCCGCCATCGACACCGTCCGCGAGCGTCTGCGGCGCGCGGAAGCCGCGGAGGCACGGATATTCGCCAAGCTCGAATTGCTCGAAAACAGCATGCTCGGTCTAAGTTAGTGGGACTCTGCATGGTAGATCGCGAATCGGGCGCCGAGACGCAATTGATTGAACGCCGCTGGTTCGCGTTGCTGTCCGCCATCAGAAGCCTGCAGGGCGAGTGCGAGATCTTGCTCGAGGCCTCGAAATTGGCCGATGTCGCCTGGCGCCGCGCCTGTGTGCAATTGGCGGAATTCGAGACGCTGCGCGATGCACTCGAAGAACAAATGACCGCGCGGCTGTCGCTGGCGGTGCAGCCAGCGGCCCAGTTTAGGCTTGAGGCAAGAAGCGGATACCGAGGCGCTGGTAAACATTAGCCAGCAGCCACAAGGGTCCGATCAAGAGAAACTGCACGTCCTTGAAGAAGGACGGGCGCTTCTTTTCTATGGCATGACCGACGAATTGGCCGATCCACGCCAGAACGAACAGCGTCACGCAGATCAGCCACAGCGGCGCGCTGCCGTTCCGGCTCAGCGCATCGAGCGAGATCAGCATGAGCGCCAATAAGGGCAGGATCCCCAAAGCCAGCGGTAGCGACAACAGCGCGTAGTAAACGAGTGCTAACAGCGAAATCAGCGTGGCCCAGTTCGCGAACGGCACCGTCGCGCGAATTGCGCCGGGAAAGGGCGTAATCCACAAGAGGCCGAGCACGCACCACAGGATGACCGGCACGCAGATCCAATGCAGCGCCTCATTGGTCGGGTTGCGATGGCTCGAGCCGTATTCGTCCAGCCATTGTGCGGCGGTACGCATGCGACGACGCTACGCCCTTGACGCCGGTAACTCAAATACGCGACTACGGCAGCCCTTTGACGTTATTCGGCCGGTTATTCAGTTGATCGAGTTCGCGCTGCTGCTGCGCTTCCATCATGTCGAGCTGGTCCGCGGTGAAGCAGGTGGTGTCGCGCTGGATGCGGGAGGCCGTTTGCCAATTCGACCGGCAGAATAGCTGCTGGCCGTCCTTGTCGATCACCTTGAGATTGAGATTTCGGGCCAGTGCCAATCGTTGGGCGTCGCTGGCGGCGATGGCACCGCCGCTCGACGCGGCTTGTGGGTTGGTGGGCTGGCTCGCGCATCCGGCCGCCAGAATCGCCGTCAATACGATGAGTGCACGCATGCGAATATCCCTTGAGTTGGACGAATCCCAAGCCTTGAGCGTAGCGCATCGAGCCCTACGGGAACAGGATTCGCGCGGGCCACGCATGTACCGCTGCGGTTGCTCACGCGCGGCGAACACGCACAAAAAAGCCGCTGAAGCGATCAGCGGCTCGAAACTTCCGACCACAAAACCTTAAGCGGCAGCCATCAAGCCCTTCAGCTTGTTGATGGCATTCGACTCGACCTGGCGCACGCGCTCCGCGGAAATGCCGTATTCATCGGCCAATTCATGCAAGGTCGCCTTATCCTCCGTCATCCAGCGCCGCTTCAATATGCTGCGGCTGCGTTCATCGAGCTTCTCCAGCGCGAGCTCCAAGCGATCGCTCGCGTCCTCTTCCCACTCCTCACGCTCCACTTCGAGCGCGGGGTCGGCATTGGTGGCCGGCAGGTACATGGCCGGCGAGTAGGCCTCTTCCTCGTCGCTTTCGGGAGTCGGATCGAACGACATATCGCGCGCCGACAGACGCTGTTCCATCTCGCGCACATCGGCCACGTCGACGCCCAGATCGCGCGCCACCGCCGCGGTTTCCGCCTCCGACAGCCACGCCAAATTCTTCTTCATCTTGCGCAGATTGAAGAACAGCTTGCGTTGCGACTTGGTCGTCGCGACCTTGACCAGGCGCCAATTGCGCAGCACATATTCGTGGATTTCGGCCCGGATCCAATGCACGGCGAACGACACCAGGCGCACGCCGACGCCGGGATCGAAGCGCTTCACCGCTTTCATGAGACCGACGTTGCCTTCTTGAACCAGATCGCCCATGGGCAAGCCATAACCCAGGTAGCCGCGCGCAATGTGCACGACAAATCTCAGGTGCGACAGCACCAGTTGCCGGGCCGCGTCCAAATCGGCCTCGGAACGGAATTTCACCGCCAGCGCGACTTCATCTTCCTTCGACAGAACCGGAATCTGGGAGACGCGGTCTATGTAAGAGTCCAAGCTCCCAACGGGGCCCGCGAACACCATTCCGGTTTGTTTAGCGACTAAAGCAGCAGTCATTTAATTCCCACCTCCGATCAAATCTTCCTTTCAATCTCTGGAGCCGATTATAGCACTCCAAGGGTTAGAGTGCTAAAGCCGCCAGGAGTTCTGCGCGACAGCAAAGTATTTAAAAACATGTACTTATGCCGGTTCGATCGCTCGGATATGGCGCGTTGCAGCAAGCCAGGATCCGAGCCAGGACAGCGCCACGGAGAGGCCCACAACGGCGAATCCTGTGAGAATTTTCAGCCCCTGCAGGCTGAAGGTGCTGCCGTACAAAAAGGCCAACTGTGCAACCGGCCGCGCCAGCACCATCGAGGCCACAGCGACCAGCAGCAAGGCCAGCACACCGCCGCCCAATCCGTACCAGACGCCGGTGTAGAGAAAGGGCCGGCGGGTGAAACCGTCCGAGGCACCCACCAGTTTCATGACCTCGATTTCGGCGCGCCGGTTCAATATATCGAGTCGAATGGTGTTGCTGACAACGAGCACGATACCGAGGGCCAAGAGCCCGCCGGTGAGCAGAACCACCCGGCGCAGCAGGTCCAACATGGCGTGCAGCCGCTTCACCCATTCGGTGTCGATTTGCACGGTTTGCACATCGCTCATCGCGGCGATCGCGCTCTTGAGAGATTCGGTTCCTTGCGGCGTGCTTGCGCTGAGCGTTGGCGTCACCACCAGGGTGTCGGGCAGCGGATTGTCGTCCAAGGCGTCGAGTGCCGCGCCGAACCCTGAGTCGCTGCGAAACTCGCCGAGCGCCTGCTCGGCGGTGATGAGGCGGACCGTGGCGACATCGCCGCGCTGCCGCAGCTGCTTCGCGAGCGCCTGCGCCCGCGCGGCCCCGGCCTTCTTATTCATATAGACCGACAGGTCGTAGGCCTCGTTCCAGTTTCCAGTGGCGCTGCGGGCGTTTTGCAACAGCAGGCTCAAGAAAAGCGGCAGCGCGAGGGCCACGGCGATGACCCCCATCGTCATCAGCGCCGGCAACGGTTGCTGCACGATGCGGCCCAGCGAGCCGATCAACACCTGGGCGTGACGCGAAAAATAGGCGCGCAGGCTCATGCTTCCTGCCCGACGACGCGCCCGGCGCTCAAGACGATGCGTCTCGCACCCACTTGATCGATGAGATGCACATCGTGGCTGGCGACCACCACGGTCACACCGACTTCGCTAAAGCGCTTGAACAGCTTCATGACTTCGAGCGCAAGTTCGGGATCCAAATTGCCGGTCGGCTCATCGGCAATGAGCAGCATCGGTTTCGCGACCACGGCCCGCGCGATGCCGACCCGCTGCTGCTCGCCGGTCGAGAGTTCCAAGGGCAGCGACTTCTCCCTGCCCAGCAGCCCGACTTGATCCAGCGCCGCCCGCACGCGTTTGTCGATCTCGCGCCGCGCAACGCCGGCGATCACCAGCGGCAATGCGACGTTATCGGCGACCGGCCGGTCATGCAGCAATTTATGATCTTGAAACACCACGCCGAACTGCCGCCGGAAATGTGCTATGCCGCGCGGCTTCACGCCCGCGGTATTCTGGCTGTTGACGATCACCTGGCCGCGGCTGGGCCGCTCGATCAGTGCAATGAGCTTCAAGATGCTGCTCTTGCCGGCCCCGGAATGGCCGGTCAAAAAAGTCAGCGCGCCGCTCTCGATGTTGAACGTCACGCCCGCCAGAGCCTCGCGGCCATTCGGATAGCGCTTGAAAACCTGGTCGAAGCGAATCATGCGGCCGCGTCGCGCGGTTCCGATTTCAACAGGGCGGATACGAATTCCGAGGCATTGAAAATGCCGAAGTCCTCGGACTGCTCGCCCACGCCGATGAAGCGAATGGGAATTTTCAGGCGCTGTGCGATGGCAAGAACCACGCCGCCCTTGGCGGTACCGTCCAGTTTGGTGATGACCAAACCCGTGACGCCCAGCCCCTTGTTGAATTCTTCGGCTTGCGCCACGGCGTTTTGGCCGATCGTCCCGTCGAGCACCAACAGCACCTCATGCGGCGCGCCGGGGTCCAAACGCGCGAGCACGCGCTTGATCTTCTTGAGCTCGTCCATCAAGTGGGTCTGCGTGTGCAGTCGGCCCGCGGTATCGGCGATCAGCACGTCGATATGGCGCGCGCGTGCCGCGTTCAGGGCGTCAAAGATCACGGCGGCGGGTTCGGATCCGGATTGCTGTGCCACGATCGGCACATTGTTGCGCGCCGCCCAGACCTCCAATTGTTCGCGTGCCGCCGCGCGAAAGGTATCGCCGGCCGCGAGCATGACGCTCTTGCCCTCGGCGAGCAGCCGCGCGCTCAGTTTGCCGATAGTGGTGGTTTTGCCGGCGCCGTTGATTCCCACCACCAAAATCACAAAGGGCTTGGCGGCGGGATCGATCACCAGCGGCTGTTGCACCGGCGTCAAGATTTGAGACATCGCCTCCTGCAGCGCCTTGAGCAGCGCATCGACATCGCCGAGTTCTTTTCGCGCCACGCGCCTGCGCAACTCTTCGAGGATTTTCGAGGAGGCCTCGACGCCGACATCGGCCATGATCAGCCGCGTTTCCAGCTCGTCCAAAATCTCGGCGTCGATCTTGCGGCCCGGCAACAGCTCCGCGATATCGGTCGTGAGCCACGCAGGACCCTGATTCAGCTTGGCGCGCAGCCGCTTGAAAAACCCGCGCACGCCCGGGCGTTCGGCTTCATTTGTCATAGGAAAGGTATGATACCGGCTGTGGCAACTTCCAAGAGCGATTTACCGGCGCCGACCGGCCGCAATTCGGTGCGCATCATCGCCGGCACGTGGCGCGGCCGCCGCATTCACTTTCCCGATATGCCCGCCCTGCGTCCGACACCGGATCGCGTCCGGGAAACATTGTTCAATTGGCTGCAGCATTCCATAGCCCAAGCCCGAGTGTTGGATTTGTTCGCCGGGTCGGGCGCCTTGGGACTGGAGGCGCTGTCGCGCGGCGCGCGGGAAGCGGTATTTGTCGAGCAATTCCCGGCGGCCGCGCGCGCTTTACAGGAGCAGCTGGTTCGCCTCGGCGGTTGCGCCAGAGGGCGCATCCTGGAGATGGGCGCCGCCCGATTCTTGCGCACTCCCGGGGCGCCTTTCGACGTCGCGTTTCTCGATCCGCCCTTTGGAACGAATGCCTTGGCCGAGTACATACCGCTTCTCGATGCCGGCAACTGGCTCACCGCCGGGGGTTTGGTGTACCTGGAGAACGAGCGCGCCGCGGGCATTCCGGCGCTCCCCGGCCGCTGGGAATTGCTCAAATCGAAGTCGGCGGGCGAGGTGGGGTATCATTTGGCGCGCGTCAACGGACGGATATAGCCAAATGCACAAAAGAAATGCCGTCTACCCTGGGACTTTCGATCCGATCACCAACGGCCATACGGACCTTGTGCGCCGCGCCGCCTCGATCTTCGATCGCGTGGTCGTGGCAATCGCGGCCAATCCGAACAAGGCGCCCATGTTCACGCTCGAGCAGCGGGTCGACATGTCGCGCCGCGTGCTCGCCGATGTGCACAATGTCGAAGTGAAAGGGTATGTGGGACTGACCACGGATTTCGCCCGGCAAAACGGCCTGTCGGTGATCGTGCGCGGCCTGCGCGCGGTCTCCGACTTCGAATTTGAATTTCAGTTGGCTAATATGAGCCGGCACCTGACCCCCGAAATCGAATCGGTTTTCATGACCCCGCAAGAGCAATACACATTCATATCATCGACGTTGGTGCGGGAGATCGCGGTACTGGGCGGCAACGTCTCCGAGTTCGTGCATCCCATTGTGGAAATCGAACTGAAGCGGCACCGCAAACTTTGATCGCCCAGGCGACACCTCGCGCATGGCGTGTCGCCGGCCTGATTTGGCCGGTGCTCGCGATCGTCTTCCTCGCCGGCCGCGCGCCGGCCGCCCGCGCCGACGCGGCGCGTGCACCCGATGCGGCTCGTACGGCCGTTGCGCACAAAGCCGCCATCGCCAGCGCCTATCCGCTCGCGAGCCAGGCAGGTCAGGAAATTCTCGAGGCGGGCGGCAACGCCTTCGACGCCGCGGTGGCGGTGGCCGCGGCGCTCGCCGTGGTCGAACCCACCTCCTCTGGCTTGGGCGGCGGCGGATTCTTTCTTTTGCATCGGCAATCCGACGGCTTTGAAAGCATGGTCGATGCGCGCGAGAAAGCGCCGGGCGCCGCCTCCCGCGATATGTATTTGGACAAAGCGGGGAATGAGATCCCCAATAGCTCGACCGCCGGGCCCCTGTCGTCGGCCATCCCCGGCGAGCCTGCCGCGTTTGAATATTTGGCGCGAAAATACGGCAAGCTGCCGCTGAAGCAAAGCTTGCAGCCGGCAATCCGCCTGGCGCGGCAAGGATTTCCGCTGTATCCGCGCATGCAGTATGCGATCAAGGCGAAACGCGAAATTTTGGCGCGTTCACCGGATGCCGCGAAGGTGTTTTTGGCGGCCGACGGCAACGTGCCTGAGATCGGCGCCCTCATCAAACAGCCGCAACTGGCCGACACTCTCGAGGCCATCGCAGCCCAGGGCGCGAGAGGGTTTTATGAAGGCCGCGTTGCCCAGAATCTCGTCGCCGGCGTACGCGCGGGCGGCGGCATCTGGACGCTCGAGGATCTGAAAAATTACCGCGTCGCCGAACGCAAACCCTTGGTCGGCGAATACCATGGCGCGCGCATCGTCACGGCATCGCCGCCCTCATCGGGCGGCATCGCGATCCTCGATTCACTCAATATCCTGGCGGGTTTCGATTTCCATGACTTCGATTCCGCCACGCGCAAGCATCTGATCATCGAGGCCATGCGCCGCGCCTATCGCGACCGCGCGATCTACCTGGGCGATCCGGATTTCATCAAGATGCCGCTGCGTCAATTGACGAGTGTCGACTACGCGGCCGGCCAGCGCAGCAGCATTCGCGCCGACAAGGCCATGCCTTCCGATTTGTTGCCCGGCATCGAGTCGGAACCCAAGGGCATGAACACGACGCATTTTTCCGTGCTCGATGCCGCGGGAAACCGTGCCGCCGTCACGATCACGGTGAATCTATTCTTCGGCAGCGGCTACATGCCGGCCGGGACCGGCGTGCTGCTCAACGATGAAATGGATGATTTCTCCACCAAGCCCGGGCGGCCCAACGTCTTCGGGTTGATCGGCAACACGGCCAATTCGATCGCACCCAATAAACGAAGTCTGTCGAGCATGTCGCCCACGTTCGTCGAGACGAAAAAAGGCCTGATGATCATCGGCTCGCCGGGCGGCAGTACCATCATCAGCCAGGTGCTGCTCGGAATCTTGGACTATGTGGACGGCATGAGCGCGGCGGATATCGTCAAGTACCCGCGCTACCATCACCAATATCTGCCCGACGAAGTCATGTATGAGCAAGGTGCGCTGAGCGGCGACGAAATTGCCGAGCTTGAGTCCATGGGCCATAAGCTGCGGCTCGCCAACCGTCAGTGGGGCAACATGCAAGTGATCACCTGGGATTTCGCCAACGCAAAAGTCGAGGCGGCGTCGGATCCGCGCGGCGAGGGCGCGGGACTGGTTTACTAGAAAATCCGGCTAACGCTGGCAGGTGGCGCACCAGTAGGTCGATCGCTGGCCTTGCGTGAATTGCCTGACGGTGGATTTGCACACTCGGCATCGTTCTCCCGCGCGTTCGTAGACAAATAATTTTTGGCGAAAATATCCCGGCTTGCCGTCCGCGTTGACGTAATCGCGCAGCGTCGTACCGCCGATCTTGATGGCGGCGTTGAGCACCGCCTTGATGGCGCCGGACAACTGGAGTGCCTGCGCCCGCGTCAGCCGCCGCGCCGCGCGCCGCGGCGCAATTCGCGCGCGAAACAGCGCCTCGCTGGCATAAATATTCCCGACCCCGACGACCAACTGGGAGTTCATGATGAGCTGTTTGATGGCAACTGCGCGCTTGCGCGTGACACGGAACAGGTACGCCCCGTTGAACGCGGCGCTCAACGGCTCCGGCGCCAATTTGCTGAGGAGCGGGTGCTTCCCCGGATCCTCTTCGCGTCCAAATGAGACTGCCGAATCGCCGCGGATCGTGGAAGCGCAACGCCTGGCCGCTATCGAGGACCAGGTCCCAATGGTCATGCGGTTTGGGCGGCGTCTTGCCGCCGACGATACGCAGGCTCCCCGACATGCCCAGATGCACGATGAGCGCGCCGCTTTCGAGCCGCAGGATCAAGTATTTGGCGCGCCGTTCGACGCTCAAGACCCGCTGGCCGCGCACGGCCGCTTCGAGTTCCGCCGCGATGGGCCAGCGCAGACGGCGATCGCGGACGATCAGGTCGAGGACGCGGCTTGCCGACGAGCGCCGGCGCGATGCCGCGTCGCGTGGTTTCTACTTCAGGAAGCTCGGGCAGCTTCGCCTGAGCCTATTTGATCTTCGATTCTTTGTAGGCGACGTGCTTGCGCACCACGGGATCGAATTTCTTGGTCTCGAGCTTGTCCGGATGCAGGCGCTTATTCTTGGTGGTCGTGTAGTAATGACCGGTGCCGGCGGAAGAAACCAATTTGATTTTGTCGCGCATGTACGGCCCCTTAAACCTTGATGCCCTTGGATCGCAGGTCCGCTACCACGACGTCCACGCCGCGCTTTTCGATGGTGCGCAAACCGCGAGTACTCACGCGCAAGCTGACGAAACGCTTCTCCGATTCCAGCCAAAATCGGTGACTGTGCAAATTGGGCAGAAAGCGGCGGCGCTTGCGATTGTTCGCGTGCGACACCGTATTACCCGTTTTGGGGCCTTTGCCCGTGACTTGGCAAACTCGCGACATGGCTAAACCTTTGAAATGGAAGCTTTGGGAGAGCCGCGCTTTATACCAGGGTCGATACTCTGCGGCAATAGCGCAAGCCAAATAAGGAGCCAAATTCAACGGGTTGCGTCTTGTCCGCGCCTCCGGCTAGTGTTCCCAGTGGCCCGGAACGAAGCGCCACTGCGCACCCATCGGTTCCCACTGATCGGCGATCCAATGAGCCTTGCCATGCTCGACCATCCAGCTCCCCGATACCCAACGATAACTGCGGCCGTTCCAATCCCAATGTCCCGCTGCCCAGACGTAGCCGTCACGCGGGTGGCCGATGTTTTCGGCGCGCGGCGGCGGCGGCGCCACGTCGGCGATGATCTCAGCCGCGACGGCGGGAGCCGCGCGCAGCAGCAATATACCGTCGGCGAAACACACGGCCGCCAACAAAGCGATGCGGGCGAGGTTCATAGCTATTTCCCCTTTTAGACCATACGATATGAACGAATCGTACCCTCTATCGTATAGTTTTGTCAATATGGAAATAAGTCAAATAACAGGGAAGCTCTCCGTGATTGGGGTTTAGCCCGCTCTGGCGAGAACGCGAACACCGGCCAAATAGGCGCGGGCAAAGGCGCCGACTTCCTGCTCCATTTGGGCGGTGGTCTCGCTGCGGCTGGCAAGAGGCGCGCTGCCGAAATAAAGCGCACGCGCGAATTGCTCGGCATTTCGCTTGAGCTGCTGGGTCGTCCGCCATGGCGACGCGAAGCATGTCCAGCATTTCCACGTCCAGATTCGCGAAATATCTCGCCGGCCATGCTGTGCGTGTAAGACAACAATTCCGTGGCGTGCGGCGATGCGCGCACGAGCGTAAATACAGGGCGATGTTTCGCGATCATGGCGTCGGCCAGACGCTCATCCAAGGGTGTGTCGGGCTTCGCCAACGCCTGCTCGACGGAGCCGCGCAAAATGCGCGCCATGCGCGCGCACACGGCCATATAGAGTTCATCCTTGTTCTTGAAATAGCTGTACAGCGTTGCCTTGGCCACATTGGCTTCGCGGGCGACCAACTCCATGGTGACCGCTCGAAAGCCCACCTTTTTGAACAATTCTTCGGCCGCTCGAATCACGCGCTTGTAGCGCGCGTTTTCGTCGATCAGCGTGTCTTGCGCCGAGCTGGACATGAACGAATCATACGGCAACTGTGCGAATTGCCCTAGCCGTGCCGAGGAAGCCCTTAGGCTTTCTATTCACGCGCGCCAACGCCATATGCGAATACATCGATTGCCCCAGACCCATGCTGGCCCTCAGGATCGTATCTCGCGGCGGTCTCGGTGCCGGTCAGCTCTTCCACGAGTTCAAGTCCGCACGCCGCGAGATTTGCCGCCAGTGCAGCGGGATCAAAGCCGGACAAGAATGGTTCGCCCATGGCGGCAACGCTTTGTCCCAGTTCGCGGAATGACTCCGACTGCGCCTTGAATACGTATTCATCGAGGTAGGTGAAAACCACTTCGCTCCCTGCCGGGCTGCAAGAGGCGATCGAGCTCAAGGTCGCAAGATTCGCCTCGCGGGTCAGATACATCGTTACGCCGAGCCACGAGAAAAACGACAAGCGATCGGTCTCGAAAGGCGAACGCGCAAGTGCGGCGGCGACGCTCTCCTGGGACAAATCCGCTGCAATGAAGTGCGCGGTATCCGGCAACGCCATTCCGCACGCACCGATTTGCTCGAGCTTCAGCCTCTGCGTAGCCGGGAAATCGATCTCAAAAATCTGCAGACCCGCGGCAAATTCAGGCCGCCGCAATGAGAAACTGTCGAAGCCCGCGCCGACCAACACATATTGCCGAACGCCCCGGGATACGCCGGCCTGCAACGCGTCCTCGGCGTAACGCGTCCGCATGATGACATTGCCATAGGAGGGGCTGCGCATCAGCGATTCGTCCAGTGTCGCGTTGGACGAGGCCAGCGCTCGCTTCACGCTTTCAGGCACCAGCCGATCGCCCCAAGGGTCATCGATCAGGGGATGAGGATCGAGCCGTGTATGCGCCGCGCGCATCAGCGATGTCGCAAGCGCGGTTCTGCTGGCCACCTGCTTTTCCACGTTATGCCCGCGTCGAAATCGCCTATCTTACGTGCGGCGCGTACCTGAGGCACGAAACGCGGCGCGGCCTGAACCGGCACGTGTCTTTCGTTGGACCAACCGACTAGACTCCTGCATCCAACGAGGGAAGCTCATGATCGTAGGTGAAGCACGCGAGCTCAAGCGCAGTATCGGCAATCGCCAGTTGAGCATGATTGCGATTGGCGGCGCGATCGGCACCGGCCTGTTCTTCGCCAGCGGCGCAGCCATCGCGCAAGCGGGTCCCGGCGGAGCGCTGCTGGCGTACGCCACCATGGGACTCGCCGTCTATTGCATGATGCAGTCCCTGGGCGAGATGGCGACGCAATTGCCCATCCCCGGCTCGTTCGAAGCCTATGCGGAACGCTTCGTCGATCCCTCGTTGGCCTTTGCGGTCGGCTGGAATTATTGGTTCAGCTGGGCCATTACCCTGGCCGCCGAGCTGGTTGCCGGCGCGCTCATCGTTCAATTTTGGTTTCCGCATTCGAATTCCGCTTATTGGGCCATGGGTTTTTTTGCGGTCCTGCTGGCCTTGAATCTGCTGTCGGTGAAGGCTTATGCCGAGGCCGAATATTGGTTCGCGGGCATCAAAGTGGTGACGGTGATCATCTTCGTGGCGGTCGGTTTCTTGATGATCGCCGGCATGTTCGGCAATCACAGCGGCGGATTTCACAACTGGGCCCTGAGCGATCCGAAAGCCGGCACGCACGCGCCGTTCGTCGGCGGATTCACCTCCATGCTCACCGTGTTCCTGGTGGCCGGGTTTTCCTTCCAGGGCACCGAGGGCGTGGGTCTTGCCGCCGCCGAAACCAGCGATCCGCGCCAAGAACGTGCCGAAGGCGATTCGCAGCGTTTTCTGGCGCATTTTGCTGTTTTACATCGGCGCCATTTTCGTGGCCGGCACGTTGATCCCCTATACGGATCCGAATTTGCTCAATGCCGATGAAAGCCACATCGCTTATTCGCCCTTCACCATGGTGCTGCAGCAGTTGCCGGCAATCGGCTATTACGCCTCGAATCTCATGAACGCCGTCATTCTCTCCTCGGTGTTGTCTTGCGGAAATTCCTCCATGTACGTGGCATCGAGAATGCTGCATGCGATGGCCCACAGCCGCAAAGCGCCGAGAGCGTTCGGCTATCTCAATCAGCGCGGAGTGCCGGTGCTTGCACTGCTGGCGACCGGCTCGGTCAGCGCCCTGGCGTTCTTCTCCACGCAGGTCGGCGACAAGAAAATCTATCAACTGTTCTACAATGCGTCGAGCCTGAGCGGATTTCTCATCTGGCTGGGAATTGCAATCTGCCATTTGCGGTTTCGCAAGGCATGGGTCGCGCAAGGACGCAGTTTGGATGACCTGAAGTTCAAATCCAAGTTCTATCCCTACGGTCCCTGGCTCGCGCTGGTGTTGTTTCTCATCGTTCTGTTCGGCGCCAACATCGGCGTTTTTCAGACCCCGGTGTTCTCCTGGTTCGACTTCGTGACCGACTATCTCATCATTCCGGTCGTCGTCATCTTGTATCTGGGCCATAAACTGTGGAACAAGACGCATGTTGTGCCGCTCAAGGAGTGTAATTTCGATCTAGATTGAAATCGTTTGGAGGAAGCGTGTCCCTATGAGCAAGACATACGTGGCAGGGCTGGTATCGGGATTTGTCGGCGGCGTGGCGGGGGCGTTCCTACTCGCGCACCTCGGCATCGGTATATCTCCCGCGGGAGCCGCCGCCGCCTTCGCGCCGACTGTGATTTCCGCGAACCGCATTCGCATGGTGGACGCGAACGGCCGGACGCGCGCCGAATTGGCGATGGCCCCCGAGGGCGCCCCAGGCCTTTTTTTTTACGATACGAAGGGCCGCAACCGCTTGGTGCTGGGGCTTTATTCGCCCGCTGAGAGCGAATATCCGTTCGTCGTGCTGAACGACACGCACAACGAAGCCGCCGGTATTTTCCGGTTGTTCGGCGCTCAAGAGACGCCCGTGTTGGTCTTGAAGAACAAAGGCGCAGACCGTTCGATACTGGGCCTCAATCCGACATCGACGGAACCCTTTTTGGTCAACTATTCCAACCAACGCATGAAGACCGCGGTGTTCGGCAGCTTTTGAGGGTATGTGACTCGATCCATTATTCTGGCGGGCGCGGCCATCCTCATCGCGCTTGGCGCGGCATTCGCGTGGCATCGCGTCCATGCTCCCCAACGACCGCATTACGTGATGATCAACGACACCGATCAACATGATTTCGATCTCGCCTTCCGCATGAGCCTGAAACTCGCCGAAGCCAAGTCAGGTATTGAAAATGCTCTGGTCCTGATGAACTCGTTGCCGCCGTCGACAAGCATCGAAGGGGTGGCGGCGGACATGTTCACGCGCCTGCACATCGGCGAACGGCGCAACGGCCGCGGCATTCTGTATCTTTATTCCGCCAAGGAAAATCTCCTCAAGATCGAGGTTTCCTACGAACTCGAGGGCGACATTCCGGATGCGTACTGCCGCCGGCTGCAAGAAGCCGCAAAAACCTACATGCTTTCCGAGGTGCCGCAGGATTTCATCTCCGAACTCATCATCACGACGAACTTGCGCGGGATGGGAACCAAGGACCTCGATCGCGCCGCCGCGCCGCGCTGGCTGCGCGGCGAGTTCCTGTCGGGCGGCGGCGGGGCGCTTGCGAAAGGTTACAGGCGCTCTCTGGCGGACTATCAGAGCGCCATTCGCAGCATGCCTGCGGAGGATTGGGCTCAGTTCGAGCCGTCCACGGACGCCGCGGAATCTCTGCGGCGCTATCTTGCCTCGCTGGCCGCGGGCATCGGCGATCCGCGCCTGCCCCTGTTGACCGAAGGCAGCCGGATTTTTCGGGTCATCGTGCCGCGTAACGAGGAGCAGCAGCTGCGAGTCAGCGCATCTTTCCGCAGTGCCGGCCTCGAGCGCATGTTGTACGCGGGCAGTCTTGGTCTCGCGATCCCCGGATCCGGAGGATCGAACCTCCCCATCGTGCTGCGCCGCGGCTCCGACAATCTTTGGTATGTGGACGAGGCCAAGGCATGGACTTACTTTCATCGCTTCGAGGACAGTACCAACTTCTTTGTAAAATACGCCGACAACCCGTTTCTCCCGGCGCTGCGCTCGGAGCGCGTGCCGGGCACGGAGAGCGCCATCTACGGCACCCATGTCCGCACGCCTGTGCCGCCCGCCTACCCGTTTTCACTCGCAGACGCCGCGCGGGCCGGTGAGGCGAAAATTCTCGCCGCGCCCGGCGCCGCGGACCGCTACGCCGAACTCGCCGAGTTATACCTGTTCGAGATGAATTGGCTGACACGCGCGCTCGACCTCTATGAAAAGGCCTCCGCCCTCGCGCCGGAGGATCTAACCTATCGCTGGCGGCTGGTCGATTTGTACTTGAACACCTCGCGCGCCGAAAAGATGCTGTCCGAACTCAAATTTATCGCCGAACGATTGCCGGCCGACAAACAGACGCAGGACTGGTACCGGGAATACAAAAGAACCTATGACTTTGGAAGGAACTGAAAACATTCCGTAAGGAACGCCATGGGATCACTGAATGCGGCGCTGATGCAGCACGGCTATGCGATTGTGGCCGGGGTGGTTTTCCTCGAAGCCATCGGCGTACCCGTGCCGGCCGCGGTGGCGCTGCTGATTGCCGGCGGCGCGGTGGCGCGCGGGGTACTGCAGGCTCAGTACGTGCTCGGCATCGCGGTGTTCGCGATGCTCGCCGGCGACACCTTGATGTTCATCCTGGGCCGCTACACCGGGTGGTGGCTGTTGGGGCTGCTGTGCCGCATTTCACTGAATCCCGAAGCCTGCATTTTGCGATCGGCGGATTCTTTCTATCGCCGCGGCCGCACGCTGCTGGTTGTCGCCAAGTTCATTCCGGGCATCAACACCATGGCGCCGCCCCTCGCAGGCAGCATGAACATGCGCACCCTCACGTTCTTGCGCCTCGACCTGGCCGGCGCGCTGCTCTACGCAGGATCCTATCTCACGGTCGGCTTCCTATTCAGCGGTGCGCTGGAAGCGGTGACGCGCGGCTACGATTCCGCCGGCCGCATCATCGGCTGGATCATTCTCGCGCTGTTGATCGGTTATGTATTGTTTCGCCTGTGGCTGTGGGCGAGAGCTCGGACCTTGAGCGCCGTGCCGTTCGCTCACCCGCACGACGCTGCGCGCGATTTGGCGACCGGTGCGCCGGTCTACGATGTTCGCAGCCACGGTTACTTCGATCCCAAGGCGACTCGCATCCAAGGCTCCCGGCGCCTCGATCCCAATGCGCTGCACCAGTCCGGCGCGGAAATGCCTGAAAGTGGGAATGTCTTCGTTTACTGCACCTGCGTTCGGCAAGCGACCAGCACACGCGTGGCACGCGAGCTGCAGACCCTGCTGTTGGGCAAGAATGTCCGTGTGATGGTGATTCAAGGGGGCCTGCGGGCATGGATGAAAGCGGGGCTGCCCGTGGAGGACGTGCCGCCGGAAGAAGTCGCCAGCCTGCCGGCGTTCGAATGAGGAAAGGCTAATTCATCAAATCCGGTTTGCGCACTCCACTTAGGTGGGAATCATGAACTACATAGTTGACTTATAAACTATATGCTTATAATTTACAAGTCAACAAAAGAAAATCCATGTCCCGCCAACGTTCCATTCCGGATCTGACAGCTCACCTCGGCTACTGGCTGCGCTACGTCTCAAACCACGTCTCGCAGGCCTTCGCCCGTAAGCTCGAAAACCATGACGTCACCGTGGCGGAGTGGGCAGTTATGCGAAAACTGTACGGGGTCGATTGCCTCGCTCCAAGCCGACTCGCTGGGCAGCTGGGACTCACCCGGGGGGCGATCACCAAGCTTGCTGACCGCCTCGTCGGGAAGGGTCTCTCTACGAGAACACCGGACCCCAGCGACGCTCGGGCGCAGACCCTCGCCCTTACGGCGCGGGGGCGGGGTCTGGTGCCTAAGCTTGCAGCGCTGGCGGATGAGAACGACACGGAGTTCTTCGCCCACCTCAGCGTTAAGGAGCGCTTGATGGTGGAGCGCGTGCTCAAAGATATCGTGAGGATACGGGACCTTAAATACATACCAGTCGACTGATTGGCAAGCATTTCACAAATCACGGACCGGAGATTAGCAATGACCCCGCAGATGAAAGACGTTGCCCACAAGTGCCTCGAAGGGGCTGAGTCGAACACGATGACCTTCCCGCAGATCGTCTCGACGTTGATGGAAGCGGGTTTCGAGGGATACTTTGTGGATTTTAGGCGCGGCATCGTGTCCTATTATCTGCCCAGCGGAGACAGCGTCGAACTCCCGGGTGCGAAGGCCTCGATACCGATCGCGACAGCCTTCCATGCTGCAGTGGTGCGGGAAGCAATCCGAGAGGCTCAGACGCTCGCTCCGGGCTACACGTACAAGGGCTTTGTCACGAAAGTGGCCGGTGCTGGCTGCGCGGGGTACATAGTCTCATTCCTCGGACGACGCGTTCTCTACTTTGGGCGTACCGCCGATACTCACGTCGAACACTTTCCCAGGGCAAGCTGATCTGCCGGCAGAAGCCGGAGTGGCCAGGAAAACTATGTGGAGTCGAAGGGCTCGACAGTGGCGTTATGCAGCATCTCCACCAGGCGCTCTCCGCATATTAAACCAACCCGCGTTCCGCCAGCGACACGCACGCGCCGTCGCCCACGATGATGTGATCGAGCAGGCGGATGTCCACCAGCGCGAGCGCCTCCTTGACCCGCTGAGTGATGAACTCGTCCGCCTGCGACGGTTCGGCGACGCCGCTCGGATGATTGTGCGCGATGATCACCGCGGCGGAATTGCGCTGCAGGGCGAGCTTCACGATCTCGCGCGGATGCACGCTGGCGCCGTCGATGGTGCCGCGAAACAGCTCTTCGAATTGAATCAGGCGATGGCGCTTGTCCAGGTACAGGCAACAGAATACCTCGTGCTCCAGATCGCGTAAGCGCGCGCTCAAGTAATCCCGGGTCGCGCGCGGACTCGACAGCGATGGGCCGGCGCGCAAGGTCTCCGACAGTTGCCTTCTTGCAATCTCGACCGACGCCTGCAATTCCGCGTAGCGAGCGGGTCCCAGCCCGGGCTCGGCGCAGAATCGTTGCCGGTCGGAGGCAATCAGCTTGCGCAGCGAATGAAAGCTCTTGAGAACGTCGCGCGCCAGATCGAGTGCCGAGTGCCCTCGGGTGCCGGTACGCAGCAAGATCGCGAGCAGCTCCGCATCGGAAAGCGCCGCGGCGCCCTTGTCGAGGAGCTTTTCGCGTGGACGTTCATCGCTCGGCCAGTCCCGAATTGCCATGCGGCAGCATGAGGGTTGAGACCAGGTCCTTCCATGCGCATTTCCCGCCGGAAAAGGCTGAAACGGCGTAAAACCGCCGGGCGGCCGCGCGGCTGTCGTGACGCGACGCAAAGTTCGGGACCGACGGCTGTGTTTGGGCCGGTTTGCCCATGTTCAAATCGAGTAGCGACGGCGCCAGGAGTTTGTTGACTTGCGCCAAAACCGCGAACAGCGGGTGCCCGACCATGCGAAAAGGCCACGATTTCAGGATCGCGTCGCGGGCCATGTCCTCGCCGCAACGGTATGGCATGAGGCAAAGATACGCCGCCCTCCAGAAGCCGTCGGCGGAGAGCTTGTTCGAACCGCCGGGGGTCAATGAATGCCGCCCAACGGCCGCGGACGCAAGATTGACAATTACTTATCAATATCGTTAAATATTTCATACTTTGGCAATTAAAAAAGGAGCGACCATGTCCACGACGATCCCGCGGCGCCCGGCATTCATCCCGTCGATCATCTACAAGGACAATCGCGCTGCGCTCAAATGGCTGGAAAAAGCCTTTGGATTCGAAGCGAGCGAAGTGCTCACCGCCGCCAATGGCGACATCGTTCACGCAGAGATGAGCCACGGAGATGGCCTCATCATGATCGGCAGTGAATTCGCGGAGTGGGCGGCGAGCCCGGCATCGATCGGCGGAAAGAACACCCAGCGGATCCACGTACGTCTCGAGCGCGGCGTGGACGAGCATTGCGCGCGAGCGCGCCAAGCCGGCGCGGAAATCGCCATGGAGCCGGCCGATCAGTTCTATGGAGATCGCTGCTATATGGCGGTCGACCCCGAGGGCCATCACTGGACCTTCTCGCAGCCGGTGAGAGTTGCCTCCAAGGAAGAAATGGAAAAAGCCACCGGATTCAAGTACCAGGCCTTGACGTGACCGACAATCTCGACCGCACGTTGGCTGCGCTTGCCGACCCACACCGGCGGCGGGTCGTGGACCTGCTGCGCGATCGGCCGCGACGCGCCGGAGAACTTGCCGCAGCGGCGCGCATTTCCTTTCCGGCGATGAGCCGCCACCTCAAGACTCTGCGCGCCAGCGGAATCGTCGCAGAAGAGCGCGACGAATTCGATTCGCGCGTGCGTATTTATCGGTTGCGAAACGAGCCGATGACGGCATTGAAAGCCTGGCTTGCGGCAACCGACACCCTGTGGACGCGGCAGCTCGTTGCCTTCAAGACGCATGTGCACAAAACGAAGCGATGACCTCCCAGGTCTATGTGGCGCTGCGCGTGCCCGCAAGTCCTTCGCGGACCTTTGAGGCATTCACCGGCGAGATCGCGTCGTGGTGGCAACCCAGCGGTCTTTTCCAGCTGACGCGCCGCGGCGACGGGCGCCTGGCGTTCGAGCCCGGTGTCGGCGGCCGTCTGTTGACGAAATTCGCCGACGGCGAGGAATTCGAGATTGGAAGAATCTCGGTCTGGGAACCCGGAAGACGGCTCGTCTTCACCTGGCGGCCCGCAAGCTTCACGCCGGAGCAGTCGACCGAGGTCGAAGTTCGCTTTGAGGCTGCCGGGGTTGAAACGCGCATATCAATCGAGCACCGCGCATGGGACACGATTCCGCAAAAACACGCTGCCAGGCATGGTTTCCCCGAGCAAGTCACGCTGGCGCGTGCCGCCGACTGGTGGCGCGCCTCGCTGACGAGGCTTAAACGCAAGGTCTAGTGGTGCCCGGAACTACCGAAGCCGCCGCTGCCGCGCGCGGTCGAGGAAAAATCCTCAACCATTTCGAATGCCACTTGCACCACCGGCACGATCACCATCTGAGCAACCCGGTCGCCGGGATTGATGGTGAAGGCCTCTGCGCCGCGATTCCATAGCGAGACCATCAAGGGACCTTGGTAGTCGGAATCGATCAAGCCGACCAGGTTGCCGAGCACGATGCCGCTCTTGTGGCCCAAGCCCGATCGCGGCAGCAACATGGCGGCAAGGCCTGGGTCGGCGATGTAAATCGACACCCCCGTGGGAATCAACTCCGCGCTTCCCGCTTGCAATAGCAGCGGCGCGTCGAGGCAGGCGCGCAAATCCATGCCGGCCGAACCTGCCGTCGCGTATTGCGGCAAGGGAAATTCGCGCCCGATGCGCGGATCCAAGATCCGCAGTTTAACGGTGCGCCGCATGGGATCCTAAACCCGCCGCGGCCGTCGGCCGCGCACGCGGTCGCGCGGCGTCGCGCCAGCCGCTGTTCTGCGCTTTCTGACGCCGCGCCGCGGGCCGTCATCGCGCGGCGGCAAACGCTTGGCGATCAGCGCGATGAGCTCCCGCGCCACCTCCAGTTTCGGACCGCGCGCAACCTCCAATTTGCCGCCGGGCCAAATCACCGTCAGTGCGTTGTCCTCGCAATCGAAGGCGATGCCGTCGCCGACTTCATTCGCGGCGATCATGTCCAATCGTTTGCGCTTGAGCTTGATGCGCGCATTTTCCTCGACGTCGTTGGTTTCGGCCGCAAAGCCGACCACAAACGGACGCTTGGGCATGTCGGCGACCGACTTGATGATGTCTGGCGCGGGTTCCAGTTCCAGTTTGACCGAACCGCCCTGCTTTTTGATCTTCTGCTTGGCGACGGTCACGGGCTGAAAATCGGCGACTGCCGCGGCCGCAATGAAAATGTCGGCATCGCCCACCTGCCGATGCACCGCGGAATACATCTCGCGCGCGCTTTCCACGTTGAGCCGGGTCACTCCCACCGGCGTCTGCAACTGCACCGGCCCGGTCACGATGGTGACATGGGCGCCGGCCTCGCGTGCCGCCTCCGCCACCGCGAAGCCCATTTTTCCGGAACTGCGATTGGTCAGGTAGCGCACCGGATCGAGCCGCTCCCGCGTGGGTCCCGCGGTGATCAACACGTTCAACCCCGCCAACAGACCCGCGTTGGCGGGCGCCGCGAGCACCGACTCCGCCAGTTGCTTAGGCTCCCACATGCGTCCGGCCCCGACCTCCCCGCAGGCCTGATTGCCGGACGCCGGTCCGAGGATGCGAATGCCGCGCGCCGCCAGCGTGGCCACATTGGCCTGTGTCGCCTTGTTGGCCCACATGACGCGGTTCATCGCCGGCGCCAGCATGATCGGCGCCTCGGTCGCCATGCACAAAGTGCAGAGCAGGTCATCGGCGCGGCCGGCGGCGAGCCGCGCGATAAGATCCGCGCTGGCGGGCGCAATGAGTACGACCTGCGCCCAACGCGCGAGCTCGATGTGCCCCATGGCGGCTTCCGCGGCGCTGTCCCATAAGTCGCTGCGCGTCGGGCGTCCGGATACCGCTTGAAAGGTCATGGGCGAAACGAAACGCTGCGCGGCGCCGGTCATCACGACCTGCACGTCGGCACCGCGTTCGATCAACCGCCGGACCAGATCAGGGCTTTTGTAAGCGGCAATGCCGCCGGTCACACCCAATAGAACGCGGGTCTTCGGCGTCATTGAATGTGCTTCAACTCTTTGAAACGGTCGATGTCGCTCTCGAATTGAATGCTCATCGCCGACTCTTCGCTGTGCTTCTGTTTGAGATTCTGTTCCTGGGTGCGTACATCGGCCGCGAGCCGCACCAGATCTTCCGCCATCTGGTCCGGCATGCTGGGCGCCTTGGGATCGCTGCTGTAAGGCCGATACCGCATGCTGTCGGCGCGCATCTTCTTCATTCGCCCGTTCAAGGTGTCGAGAAATTGATTGGTGACCTTGATCTGATCCGCGATCAGCGTGAGACGCTGATCGCGCAGGCGCTCGATCTCCTGGACCGAGGCATACGTGCTCAGCAGATTCTTATCGCGCAGTTGTCGCTGATCGGCGTCGACGCGCTTTTGTTCATCGGCCGCCGCTTGCTCCGTGCTTTTCTGCGCATCGAGATGCCTGATCTCGTAACCCCGGGAGTTGAGGATGTGTTGTTCCTGGCTGGCGTACTCCGGCGGCACGTGATCGCCGTAGTGCGTCACGCCGTCCTTGTCCACCCACTTATAGAGAACGCGGCCGTTGTCCGACGGTCGGGAGCCTTTGGACACGGGGGCGCCCGCGGCAAGCTGGAACGTCAGCAACGCGCATGAACAGAGGATCCAAGCTGCATTCTTCAAGAGTCTATCCTCGAGTGAAGCGGCCGCCATTGTGAGGGGCGGCGGCGGCGTTTTCCAGGGGCCATTCCTCAGTCTGCCAGCCCATAGCGCTCACGGTATAGCCGCATGCTCGAAAGCTCGCCCGCTTGGCCGTTTCGGGAGACATGCTGCATCAGGTCGGACAAATTGATCACGGAGATCACCGGAATTTGATATTGACGGCGCACTTCCTGCACTGCCGAAAAATCGCTGTCCGACGCCCGCTCTTGGCGGTCCAGCGCCAGCAGCACCCCGGCGGGCACGGCGCCCGCGGCGCGTATCGTTTCAATCGACTCCCTGATCGCCGTGCCCGCGGTGATGACATCGTCGACGATCAGGACCTCGCCTTGCAAAGGGCTGCCGACGATCCGGCCGCCTTCCCCATGGTCCTTGGCTTCCTTGCGATTGAAGGCGAACGGAACGCTGCGTTGGTGCCGCTCCGCCAGGGCCGCCGCGGTGATGGTCACCAATGGAATGCCTTTGTAGGCGGGCCCGAACAGCATGTCGAACTTCAAATCGGAGGCCGCCAGAGCATCCGCATAGGCGCGGCCCACGGCGGCAATGGCGGCGCCGGTGTTGAATAATCCCGCATTGAAAAAGTAGGGACTCTCGCGCCCCGATTTGAGCGTAAAGCTGCCGAACCGCAAAACGCCGAGCTGTTCGCACAACTGGATGAATGCACTTTGATACGCTGCGGTCATGGGGACTGATACTATCGCGCGCGATGCGCATCGTCACGAAACCCGCCTTCCTTTGACGGAACAACCCAAGCCCACACTCCGGCAGGCGCTCGGCGACAAACGCATCATGGCCGTGCTCTTGATGAGCTTCGCCTCCGGGATGCCCTTCAATTTGTCCGGTTCCGGATTTGCCTTTCAGGCTTGGCTGGCATCCGCCGGCGTCGACTTGAAGTCCATCGGTCTGTTCTCGCTCGTCAGCCTGCCTTACAGCGTCAAGCCCCTATGGGCACCCCTGCTCGATCGCTATGTACCGCCCTTTTTTGGCCGGCGTCGCGGTTGGATCGTCATCTTTCAGGCCTGTCTGGCGGTGGTCATCGGCGTAATGGGTTTCAGTTCACCGACCGCAGCGCCGTTTTATCTGGCTGCGATCGCATTGCTCATGGTGTTCCTGTCCTCGTCGCAGGACATCGTCATCGATGCCTATCGCGTCGACACCATTCCCGCCAGCGAACGCGGCATTGCCGCGGCCGCTACGGCCTTTGGTTACCGCACCGGATCGGTGCTCGCCAGCACGGTACTCGTGCTCATCGCCGCCGTTACCAGTTGGCATCTGGCTTTTCTGGTCATCGCCGTATTCATGGCCGCGACCATGTTAGCCACCATCTGGGCGCCCGAGCCTTTGACGCCGGGTCAGCCGCCGAGAACGCTCGCCACTGCCTTCTGGAATCCGCTCAAGGACCTGGTCAGCCAGAAGGGTGCATGGGGATTTCTGCTGCTGGTGCTGCTGTACAAGGCGGGGGATGCTTTCGCTCTGAGCCTGTACAGCGCCTTCATGATCAAGGGCGTGGGATTTTCGCTGGCGGAACTGAGCATTGCCGGCAAGGCCAACATGACGATCTCGACGATCACCGGCGTGACCTTGGGCGGCTGGATCTACATGCGCTGGGGCATGTTCCGCTCCTTGCTGGTGTTCGGCATCGGCCAGTCGCTCACCAATTTGCTTTACACCGTGCTGGCGTTGTCCGGCAAGAAGCTCTGGCTGATGGCGCTCGCCACCACCATCGACACCGGCGTCGGCGGCATGGGTCAGGCTGCGTACGTGGGATTTCTCATGTCGCTGTGCAGTTCGAGCTTCAGCGCCACGCAGTACGCGCTGCTCTCCGCCATGGCTTCCATTCCACGCAATGTCACGGGAGCCATTGCCGGAACCCTGGTCTCCGCCATCGGCTGGCCGAGGTTCTTCGTCGTGACCTGCCTGACTGCGGTGCCGGGCCTGGTCCTGTTGGTGATTTTGCGCAAGCCCATGCAAGAACTCGCGGCGCGCGAGAAGGCCTCTATGCGTTAGGCGCCGGTAAGCTTCCGCGCGTCACACTGATGTCGTATTAGCGGCGCTCGCTCAGCGGCGCGCCGACCGGTCGTGCGGACTGGACCACGCCGTTCGAGCATTGTCCTCGAACTCACGCCCCAGGTCTTCGGCCTCGACATCAATGGCGCCCGACCAATCTTCCGGCGCGTCCGCGGCCTCGATCAAATCGTCCCACAGATGTTCGTTCCAAGAATCGAAGTCCATTTCGGCAACAGTGCCGTCGAAATATTGGATCTCTATCGTCTGATCCGTATCATCGATGGCAACCACTTCAAAGAGCTCGTTGGTACCGCCTCGATACCATTCGCCTACGATCGGCCTGATAACATTCATCGGCGTCTCCGTCTGCTATGCTCCGCTCCATTCAACTCCCAATGAGCCCAACGCGCAATATGTAATTTTTGCGCGCAGCAACAATAAATGATCGAACAGCTCATCAAATTCTTCGTGGTGTTTTTCGTCGTGGTCGAGCCGATTTCCTTGATTCCGCTGTTCGCCGGTTTGACTCACGGAGCGAACGCCCACTACAAGAAAAAAATGGCCAGCAAATCCGCCGCCATTGCGCTGATCATCTGCATGCTGTTCGCCTTGGTGGGTGCGCGCTTCCTGGATATCATGGGAATTTCCTTGAGCTCGTTTCGCATTGCCGGGGGCACCCTGCTGTTCCTGATCGCGCTCGACATGGTGTTCGCGCGCACCTCGGGCACCAAATCGACCACCAGTGAAAAAGAGGAGGCCAAGACGCGCGACGATATCTCGGTGTTTCCGCTGGCCTTCCCCTTCATCGCCGGGCCGGGCGCACTCGCCACGATCTTGCTGACCTCGGGCGAGCTATGGGGCAAGCCGCTGCAGTTCGCCGCGTTCTTGGGCGTGGTCTGCTTCGTGATGCTGGTCTGCTGGGTGCTGATGCTGGCGACGCCGCGCCTCATGAAGGTGTTCGGCGTCACCGGCGCCAATGTGATGAGCCGGCTGTCCGGCGTCATCCTGGCCGCGCTCGCGGTTCAATTCATCGTCGAAGGCATTCGCGGCAGCTTTTTCTCCTGACTTTTATTGCGCGTTCGCGGACGCACCGGAGCCGACTATAGCGCGCCGCGGCCATCCCTCTCCGGCACGCGCTTTGCATAAGCCAGATCCCACACCCCATGTCCCAGGCGCTCGCCGCGCCGCTCGAAACGCGTCGGCTGCCGAAACTCGGGGCGCGGCACGTAGGTTTTATCGCGGCTCAAGGATGCGAGCGCCGGATCGGCGTTGCACACGGCGAGCATCTGTTCGGCATACGCCTGCCAGTCCGTCGCCAGCCTCAAGATTCCGCCGCTGCGCAGTTTTGCGGCCGCCAGGGACACGAAGGACGGCTCGATCAGGCGCCGCTTGTGATGACGTTTCTTGTGCCAGGGATCGGGAAAGAACACCAAGACCTCGTCGAAGGAAGCATCCGCGATGTGATCGCGCAGCACATCGACGGCGTCGCCGCAGATGACGCGCAGATTTTTCAAGCCGAACTGCTGCGCGCGCAGCAGCAGCCTGCCCATCCCCGCTCGGTGCACCTCGATTCCGAGGTAGTCCAGGTGCGAATTGGCCTGGGCCAGGTCCCCGATGACCTCTCCGGCCCCGAAGCCTATCTCCAGGCAGCGCGGCGCCTCGCGGCCGAAAACCGCCGCAAGATCCAGCGGCGCCGCGCTCAAGTCGAGGCCGTAGGCGGGCCAGAGTTCTTTTAGCGCACGCTCCTGGGCCGCCGTGGTGCGGCCCGCTCTCAAGACGAAGCTGCGTATGCGTCTTTGCGTGTGCATTGCTGCAAAGTCTGCCTGATATCATGGCCCGATGGTGCGCAATACCCTCATGGCCGCAGTCATCGCCGCGGTGTCGGCGCTGGCCGGCTGCGCCGGTCTGCCGCGCCATGTGCATAAAACCCCGTCCGTGGCGTTTCAGCACCCGGAGACCACCACGCTCGGACGCATCGTCGGCGCCGACGAAATGGGCAAAAACCTGTCCGGCTTCCGCTTGCTGTCCTCGGGAGAGACGGCCTTGGCCAGCCTCGTCACCCTGGCCGACCATGCCGAACGGACGCTCGACATCCAGTACTACATCATCCATGAGGACGAATCCACGCAAGAGTTCCTGCAACACGTGCGCCTCGCAGCGGACCGCGGCGTGCGGGTGCGTCTGCTCGTCGATGACCTGAATACCGCGGGCGAGGATCGGCGCTTCATGCACCTAAGTTCGCACGCCAATGTCGAGGTTCGCGTCTTCAACCCCTTTACCGCCGGTAGATTTTCGAACTGGACGCGCTTCATCGCCTCGGCGACCGATATCCGGCGCATCAATCATCGGATGCACAACAAGCTGTTCGTGGCTGACGATGCGCTCGCCATTACCGGCGGACGCAACATCGGCGACCAATATTTCACCCTCGATCCGCGCAGTAACTTCGTCGATTTGGACGTGGTCGCGGCCGGCCCCATCGTGCCGCAGTTGTCCGCAACGTTCGATCAATTCTGGAACAGCAAGTACGCCATTCCGATCGCCTCGGTGGCTTCGTCCGTGGAAGCCGAGACCAAATCGCCGCCCCCCCTCGAAGCGCAATTCTCCGACAGCGACAAATGGCTCCAGCAGGAGCTCGACGCGCAAAAATTGCAGCTGATTTGGGCGCCCGCGACCGTGCTCGCGGATCGACCCGCCAAAATCGCCAGCGAAACCTCGCCCGACGAAGAGCTCACGATCGCCAACGACATCACGGCGCTGATGGGCACGGCGCAGCAAGACTTGAGCATCATTTCGCCTTATTTCATTCCCGGCAAAGAAGGCGTGGCGCTCATCGCCAAACTGGTGGCAGCCGGCGTGAAGGTTCGAATCCTCACCAACTCGCTGGCGTCGACCGATTCACCGCTGGTGGACATCGGCTATGCGCGCTACCGCGTGCCGCTGCTCAAGCTCGGCGTCGATCTGCGGGAAATGCGTCCGAAACTGGGGCAGAAGCATGCCCGCTTCCATCCCTTCCGCAGCTCCAATGCCAGCCTGCATGCCAAAGCGCTGGTGATCGATCAAAAAATCGTCTTCATCGGATCTTTGAACATGGACGAGCGCTCGGCGAAGATCAACAGCGAGCTGGGACTCGTGATCAGCAGCGCCGAGATCGCGCACGAGGTCACGAGCTTGTTGGATGACATCAGCACCGATGGCAGCTACAAGCTGCAATTGGATTCGCATGGCCGGGTCGAGTGGGTGAGCGGCGAGGGCAGCACGCAGAAGATCTGGCACACGGATCCTGCGACCAGCCGCACCGAGCGCCTCTGGCTGAAGATTCTCACGCCCTTTGCGCCGGACGAGCTGCTTTGACGGATGACGGCGGTCGAGGCTCGATCAGGGCGAAATCCGCAAGGTACTCAAATATTCCTTCACCTTGGCGCGAAATCCTTCGCTGCTGGTGACGGTCGCGCCGCCGCCGAGCACCAAAATGAAATCGCCGCGCAGCGTGCGGTTCACTTCCTTGACGTAGTTCAAATTCACCAGGCAGGAGCGGCTGATGCGCAGCATGGGTTGCGAGCGCAGCGCCGACTTCCGCCTGCTGCAGGGTGCTGCGCGCGTGGAAGTTCTCCTTGCCGACTCGAATGACGACGTAGTTGCGGTCCGCTTCGATCATCTCCACCTGCGTCACGTCGAGCACATGGAGATGGCCGCCGAGTTCGGCGAGCAGGCGCGGCTTTTCCTCGCCGGCACTGCGTGTGCCGCGTTCGAGTTGCGCGAGCAGCCCCGCCAGCAAGGTCTGCCGTTCGTCGGCGCCGGAACTCAAATGGCGCGGCCTGACCCGCGCGAGCGTCTTGCGGAAACGTTCTTGATCGAACGGCTTCAGTAAATAATCCACCGCGCACACCTCGAATGCCTCGAGCGCGTATGTATCGTAGGCGGTGACGAACACCAAGGATGGGAATCTGCGATGGATCCAGGGCGCGCGCCAGGTCGATGCCGTTGAGCGGATCCATCTGGATGTCCAAAAACAGCAGCTGCGGTTTCTGCTGACGAACCGCCGCGAGCGCCGCGCTGCCGTCGCCGAATTCGCCTACCACGCGCAAATCGCGTTCGGCTTCGCAGTATTCGCGCAAGGTACGCCGGCCGGCGGCCTCATCGTCGACGATGATGACATCCATCATGTGCCGAGCAGTGTCGAGGTCTGTAATTTGCTCCCGGCCGGCGCCTCGCGCACCATGGGCGGCGACTCGCGTATCGCGGGCATGGAGATTTCGCTGATCCATTCGCTGCCGTGTGCGCCCGACATGAGCGCAGCCCGGCCCTCGAATTGCACCGCCATGCGCTCGCGTACATTCTTGAGGCCGATGCCGTCCGCACCGGCGGCGCGGTCATGCGCCATGGTGTTCGTGACGCGCAGCAAAATGGTTTCGTTGACGAGCCGCGCCGTGACCCTCACCATCACGGGCCCCTGATGGCCCGCCATGCCGTGGACCACGGCGTTCTCGATGAGGGGCTGCAGTATCAAGCTCGGCACCCACACGGCGGGTACTTCCGCCGGGATTCGGCAGCTCGACCTGCAGCCGGTCGGTGAAGCGCCGCTGCTGCAGCTCCAGGTAGAGCTTCGCAAACTGCAGCTCGTCCGCCAGCCGCGAAAAATCCCGCTCGCCGGCATTGAGCAGGCGCCGCAAAAGATCGGCGAGCTGCACCACCATGGACTGCGCCGCTTTCGGATCCCACTCGATGTGTCCGCGGATGGTATGCAGCAGATTGAATAGCGTATGCGGCGAGAGCTGCATGCGCAGCGCCGCCAGGCGGGCGGCGCTCCACTCGCGCTCCAGCGCGGCGAGCCGCAGTTCCGAATCGCGAAAGCGCGTATACAGCGCCAAGCCGGTGACCAAGGCCAGCCCGAACCCATAGGAAGGCAGAAAACTCACGAAGCTCGCGAGCCAGAGCGTCACCCAGAACGGATCGCTCCAAGCGCTCACCACATGCGAGAGCGCGGTTCCATGCGCTTGATCCGCGGACATGATGACCTCGGAGAGGATCATCACCGGGTAGGCCATCGCGGAGAACACCGCGCCCAAAATCATCTGCAAGGGCAGGGCGATGAGGATGGGCCGCCACTGCACCTTGAGCGAGGCCCAGAACGACACCAGCAGCATAGGCAGCAGCAAGAGATGCTGCAGCAGACGGGTGTCCCAGCTTGCGAACACCGTGACGTTGGTCACGCGCGCAATACCTGCGCTCATGCTGTAGCCGTAGAGGACATTCGATACGGTGACGTACACCCAGAACAGGCCGACGATACCCAAGAACTGGACCTGACTCAGGCCGCCGGCAAAGCGCTGCGCAGATTGAGATGAACCCAAGCCGATCATGGGTCAAGACTACCGCAACTAGCTGTTTTTTGCGGCAGCGGCCGAATGCGGCGGGACGAAACCGTCGCATTTCGGGACGAACTCGACGTTCCGACGCATACCAATTGCCCTCTCGCGGCGTCTTATGGGGGTGTCCTGTGAATCACCGAAGGAGAGATACCATGACTCGATTAGCTACGACGATGCTGCTGTTTGGGGGCCTTGCCGGTCTGGCAACGGTGGGCACCGCCGGGGCCGTGACCGCGGCACTCGATACGCCGTCCCTGGTCGTGCGGTACAGCAGCGATGCGCTGGCGACCGACAGCGGAACGCGCGCACTGTATCGGCGGCTGTCCCAGGCGGCCGAAGCGGTATGTCCGAACCCGAGCAATACACGCTTGGTGAGCGAAGTGGTGTTGAAATGCCGGCAAGAAGCGCTGACCGCCGCCGTTGCCAAGATCCACAGTCAGCGGCTCGCTGCGTTGCACGCGTCCCGCATGACAAAATCAGGTTAAGGACATGAAATTTTAGCGGCCGGCCGCAGGATCCAAGCGCACGGTGCGCTGCACCACCGTGATGTCGCCATCCTGCGAGCTGGTCGCGTTCTTCGGGCGGGAACGCTGCAGCTTCTCACCGTCCGCCAGCTCCTCGAGATAACCCATAGCTTTCGTCGAAAACGAGCGCCGCCATCGGTTCGGCCGGCGCATTGACCCAAAATTGCAAACCGGCCTCGGCAATAGCCGGCGCGAGCACGATGCTGCCGCCGTTGCGCAGCGTCTGCAGCTTGATGCGCAGCGGCCCCGCGGGAGTCGCAACCTCGATCTCATGTATCTTTGCGCTTGCCGGAAAAATTACGAACGCCTTCGGCGCGCCTCGCGCTGAACGCAACAGCAGTTCCATGCGTCCGCGATCCGCACCGGGGATTTGCGTCAATTGCGGTGCGGCCAATTTCAAGGCGGGCGCGTTGGCGTAAAACCCTTTCAGGGGATAGCCCGGAAAGCGATCGCGCGCCACGGGGTCGAATTTCAGCGTCTCGTCCATCGCGCTCGGCAAGCGCAGCGAAGCCGCTTGCGTATACCAATGCGCCTGGCCGCTGTCGGCATCCTCCCAATATTCAACATTCACGCGCTGCGGCCAAGCTGGCGAGTAGGTCGGCAGCAACACGGTGATGCAGAGCGCGCTGCAGCTGGCGGCGGCGGCAATCGCGATCAATCGTCGGCGGACCGGACGCGTCGCGTTGCAAAGCAGCGGCGAGAAAAAAGCCGCTGTCACGCACAAGGTCGCTGTGCCGATGGGCCACGCGGGCGCTCCCAGCGCCGGGTAGAGCAGCAGCAGCAGCGGCAAAAACAAGGCTAACGCGATAAGGCCTGGAAACAGCACGGCGAAGTCCGCGGCACTCTGCGAGGGTTCATTGTCCCTCACGAGCGTCCATGCACAAGGCAGGAAGCCGAGCACCGCGGCGAGGGCCGCCATCAGCACCATATATCCGGCGGCAGGAATGTAGAGGGCGCTGGCCAGCGCCAAAAGCGCGCTCAGCATGCCGGCGCCGAACCAAAAACCCCAAAAGGCCGCACGGCGCGCGAACCAGGCCGCAATGGCGGCCGTGGTCAGCAACGCGAGTGCCGCGAATCCCACGTGCAAGGCCAGGGGATGGGCGATCCAGGAAGCCCCCGCGATGGGCGGGAGCCTTCCCAAGAAACGCAACAGCAGCAGCACGGCTACGCTCAGTGCGCCGGCCAGCACGACATTGGCGAGTGCGCCGAGCAGGCCGAAGGCCGCTTGGGCGTAGCTGAGCTGGCCCTTGCGGATCAAGAGGAGCGCGGCCGAGGCCAACAGGACCAGCGCTGCGAACGCGGCGGGCAGCACCAGATCGATCGGCCAGACGACGACGGTGCGCGCGAGCACGTCGAAGAACAGCGAATCAGCCGCGGGAGGACTCACGTCCGCGGCGTTGGCCAGTGCAAGCAGCCCACTCAAGGCATTCGCGCCCTGATGCTGCATGGTGGAGGGCGTGGCATTCTCGAAACTGTCGAGAGGCGTGTGGTAGTAGGAAACGTCGCCGATGAACGCCAAGTTGAATCCCTGATAATGCGCTGCTTTGAAAACCGTGAAATCGGTGTTGTTGGGCAGCGCTTTGTAGATCACATAGCACAGGGAATTGGTGATGGGCTGGACGGTCGCTCCGCTGTAGAGGTGCATGAGCCATGCATTGGCCGTTCCCGTTTCGAACATGAGGCTGGGCCCGGAGACACCGCGCGTATCCATGTTGACCGCCGCCCAAATGCGCTTGGCCAGCGGATGTTCGCGCGTGAACAGCGAGGCGCCGAGCAATCCGCCTTCCTCGCCGTCGGTGACGAGCAGCACGACGGGATGCTTGAGCTGCGGCGTGACGGAAAGCACGCGCGCAATCTCCAGCAAATTTGCGACGCCGACGCCATCGTCCGAGGCGCCGGGACCGGCGGGCACGGAATCGTAGTGCGCCGCCAGCATGACGGCGTCGTTGCCGCTGAATGTGCCGCGCGTCGCGACTATGTTGGTGGGCGTGCCGCAGGCGCCGAAATCGTTGCACGACAGCCCGGTCTGCAGCTCGATGGTATAGCCGAGTGCGGCCAAGCGTTTCACGATCAGATCGCGCACCTTGGCATTGGCGGCGCTGCCCATGGGATGCGGCACGCCGTCGCCTACCAACTCCCGGAGGATCTCTTGCGCACGCCCCGCGGAGAACACCGTGGCAGGGGCATCGGCGCCCAGGGGCGCCGGCGTGCGGTATGCGGCCAGCGTCGCCGCCAGCATGAGCGCCGCGCCGATTCCGGCGACGAGGAGTCCGCGGTTTCTTCCCACCGTCATGGCTTAAACCCTGGTTTGCCGTTCCGCCCGGTAACGTTTGATGCCGTTCTGAATTTCCGCATGGGCGAGCTCGACTCCGGACCAGCCCAATACCTTGACCCACTTACCGGCTTCGAGATCCTTGTAGTGCTCGAAGAAATGCTGAATTTGCTTCAGGCGAATTTCCGGCACGTCCTCGATGGTTTTCCAATGCGTGAATAGCGGACAGATGTCGTCGGTCGGGACCGCCAGCACTTTGGCGTCGCCGCCCGCTTCATCGTCCATGCGCAGCACCCCCAGGGCGCGGCAGCGCACCACCACGCCCGGCAGCAGGGGAAAGGGCGTATGAACCAGCACATCGACCGGATCCTCATCGTCGGCGATGGTCATCGGCACGTAGCCGTAATTCGCGGGATAGTGCATGGCGGTCATCATGAACCGATCGACGAACAGCGCGCCGGACTCCTTGTCTATCTCATACTTGATGGGATCCGATGCTTGCGGGATCTCGACGATCACGTTGAATTCCCGCGGGGCGTGCTTGCCGGCGGTCACCTCATGAATGCTCATTGCACGAACATACTCGCTACCGCTGACGAGGACTAGTCGATCGCGATCGAATGCGGCTGCGTTCCCACCGCGAAAGGCGAGCCTAAGACCGGTGTGAGTGCGCCGGCCGCGCTCAACGTGTAGGCCGACACATCGTTGGAATTGAAATTCACCGCATACAGAAATTGCCCCGAAGGATCGATTGCCACTGCAATCGGCAGGGATCCTGCCGCGCCGGCCGAGGACATGGTAAGAACACCGCTGGCCGGCGTGATGGCGAAGGTGGCGGTTTGATTCGCGGCGGCTGCGTTGGCCGCGAACACATAGCTGCCCGACGGGTCGACAGTGACCGCTTCCGTATGGCTTCCGGCGGCGAGCGGCGAGCCGGAAATGGGCGTCAACGCGCCGGTAGTCGCATTGAGCGCGTAGGAAGCGATCGTTTGGTCGGTATTATTCGCAACAAACGCAAACGCGTCGGTGGGATCGATGGCGATCGACACGGGTCCGGCGCCCGCCGCGAACGGCGAACCGGAGATGGCGCTCAACATGCCGCTCGCCGGATCGATCAAAAACACCGACACCGATCTGCCGTTGAAATTCGTGACATAGAGGAAGTTGCCGTTGGGATCGATGGCGAGAGAGGCCGGTTCCGCGCCGGCGCTGTAGGGTGCGTCGACAATGGGCGTGAGCGTGCCGCCGCTGATTGCGAAAGCCGACACGTCGTTGGAAGTCAGGTTCGCCACATAGAGAAAGTGATTCCTGGGATCGACCGCCACGGCGCCCGGACCGCTTCCCGTCGCCGTCGGAAAGCCGACTGCCGTCAGCGCCCCGGTGGTGGCGCTGATCGAATACGCCGACACTGAATTGGAGCCGCTGTTCGCGACATAGAGAAATTGCCCGTCGGGATCGACGGTGAGCGCCGTGGGCGTCGTGCCGTTCGAGGCAAATGGCGATCCGCTCAAGGGCAGGAGCTCGCCGCTGTTGGGGTCGATGGCAAAAGCGGAGATCGAATTCGACTGCCGATTCGCCACGTAGGCAAAGCGCCCGGTCTCTGTGCAGGCGACGATGACGTTGGTGATGCTGGTTTTGTCGATCGCGCCCGAGCCGTTGCGCACGCTACAAACTTCGGCAGGATTGGCAGGCTGCGTCAAGACGGTCACTGAATAAGCGGCGCCGTTGTCGAGCCGCGTACCGAAGTCGAAGGTACCGTTGCCGTTGAAGCTCAAGGAGTCGCCGCCGTTGAGCTGCAGCACCAAACCCGATCCGTTCAATCCGGTGAGCGTGCCGCCAACGGTGTATTTGGGGCCGCCGGTAATGGGACAACCCGACAAGATCAGCGCTGCGGTCCCTAACGCTGCGTTAAGCAATATCTTCACGAAGGCTCTCCGGAAAATTTTACAAGCTCCTTCTGCGACAACCGCGGCGCGGGCCGGCACCGGGCCGATTCATTGTAAGCTTCGGCAGAGGGAGCAGGGGATCTTTGCATCATTGGAGCGGCACACATGCGTTATCGATTATTGGGACAAACCGGATTGTACGTTTCGGAGCTTTGTCTCGGCACCATGACTTACGGCGGCAACGGCGGCATCTGGGAAGCCATCGGCAATCTGCAGCAGGACGCGGTCAACGAACAGCTGAGGTTCGCCGTTGATGCCGGTATCAATTTTATCGACACGGCCAATGTCTATTCAGTCGGCAAGTCGGAATCGCTGCTGGGCGAAGGGCTCAAAATGCTGGGTCTGAAGCGCGATCAAATGATCATTGCCACGAAGGCAACGGGCAGCATGGACGATTCGCCCAACGGCCGCGGGCAGTCGCGAAATCACTTATTCAGTCAGGTGGATGCCAGCCTCAAGCGCCTGCAGCTCGATTACATCGATCTATACCAGCTTCATGGATTCGATCCTCTGACCCCTTTCGAGGAATCCTTGACCGCGTTGAACGATCTGGTTCGATCGGGAAAGGTGCGCTACATCGGGCTGTGCAACATGACGGCTTGGCAGGTCATGAAATCCCTGAGCGTGTCGGAACGCTTGAACTTGGCGAAGTTCGTCAGCGTGCAGGCGTACTACACCATCGCCGGCCGCGACCTCGAGCGCGAGCTCGTGCCCCTGATCCAAGATCAGAAATTGGGATTGATGGTGTGGAGTCCTTTGGCGGGGGGCTTGCTTACCGGCAAGTTCAGCAGCGTCGAGGACAAAGGACCGGCGGGCGCCCGGCGTGCGGCATTCGATTTCCCGGTGGTGGACAAACCCCGGGCATTCCGCTGCATCGAGGTCATGCGTGAGGTGGCGCGCAAGCGCCAAATTTCGGTCGCGCAAGTCGCCTTGGCATGGCTTTTGGCCAAGACTTTCGTAACAACTGTGATCATCGGCGCAAAATCCATGGAGCAGTTGCGGGACAATATCGGTTCGACCCGAGTCCGACTTGACGATGCGGAGCTGAAGCAGCTGGACGAGGTCAGCGCATTGCCGGCGGAGTACCCCGGATGGATGCTGGCATTTCAGGGGCAAGCCCGAGCCAAGCCTCCCGTGAAGGAGTGATGTCGCCGAAGGCCGACAAAGCAGCGCCGGTGAACCAAGTGAGGCGGCGCTGCTCCAATGTTTCTAAAGGACATGCATGCCCATATTCCATTCGAATGATCTGAAAACGGCCGCGCTAGCCCTGGCCGTGCTCATGGTTGCTCTGACTCCGCGGGTCGCTTCGGCGACGCTGGGACAGCCTGAGTCCACGGTACAAGCCGACGTGGAGCTTGCGCACGCGGCGCTCAAGTTTTCGCAGGATCGCGCCGGCTACCGCGTGCACGAGATCCAATTGCCCTCGGGCACCGTAGTGCGCGAGTTCGTCGCGCCCGATGGCATGGTGTTCGCAGTGGCGTGGCAAGGGCCGACCCGGCCTGATTTGCATCAAGTCCTCGGCCAATATTTCGACGCCTTTGCCTCGGCCCCGCGCGGCAAATTGAGCGATCGGCGTCATGTGCAGATTCAGCAAGGCGATCTGGTCCTGCAAAGCGGCGGTCACATGCGCGCTCTTTCCGGGCGGGCCTACCTGAAAAGCGCCGTACCCAGCGGCGTCAATCTCGGAGATTTGCACTGATGGTTTCGATGCGCGAACTGAAGCTGGGACTCTGTGCCGTTTTGGCCGCATCGGCGATCGCCTGCGGCGGCGGCGGCGGCGGCGGCGGCGGTAGCACTGCCGGGGGCGGCGGTGGCGGCGGCGGCCCGACGAACAACACGACCAGCGTCATCGTCGATGCGGGTCCGTCGAACAACAGCGTCAACACCATGTTCACGTCCGTGACGCTCTGCGTTCCCGGCAGCACCACCAATTGCCAGACGATCGACCACATTCAGGTGGACACCGGCTCCTACGGTCTGCGCATCTTGGCGCCGGTCTTGACTTTGACGCTGCCGGTGGTGACGTTGGCGAGCGGCGGATCGCTCGCGGAGTGCACGCAGTTCGTCGACGGCTATAGTTGGGGACCGGTCGTAACGGCGGACCTGCAAATCGCCGGGGAGACGGCGAATTCTCTGCCCGTGCAAGTGATCGGCGATTCCCGTTTCACCAATATCCCCACCGCGTGTTCCAGCACGGGAGGCACCCAGGAAGACACGGTGGCGAGCTTTGGCGCCAATGGGATTCTGGGAGTCGGGCCGTTCGAGTTGGATTGCGGCGATTGCGACACCGTGACTCACGGCCTGTATTTTGCCTGCGCCGCGACCTGCACGGACACGACCGTGCCTGCGAATCAGCAGGTACCGAACCCCGTTACGCATTTCGCGGCCGACAACAATGGCGTGATGGTTTCCTTTCCCGCCGTTGCGGCGGGGGGCGCCTCCAATGTCATGGGTTCGCTGATCTTCGGCATCGATACGCAAACGGACAATGCGTCCGGCACCGAAACCGTATTGACCGTGGATAACAATGCGGAATTGTCGATTATGTTCAACAGCACCACCTTCGCGAACAGCTTCATCGACAGCGGCTCGAACGGCATTTACTTCAGCGACTCGAGCATCGTCACTTGTACCGCGCCGCCGAACGATCCGACTTCTCAGATTGTGAATTTCTACTGTCCTGCGAGCACGCTTACCCTGCCAATCACCATCGTGGGCATGAACGGCACCTCGACGAATAACCTGACATTCCAAGTGGGCAATGCCGAGACCATGCTGCAGAATAACTTTGACGCCTTCCCGCTGCTGGCCGGCACTCTTCCTGCGGGGAATGCCGGGACTTTCGACTATGGTCTGCCATTCTTCTATGGCCGACGGGTCGCGGTGGTTGTACAAGGGGCGATGACCAAAGCCGGCACGGGGCCGTATATCGCTTTTTAGGCCGCGAGCTTTTTAGGCCGCGAGCGCGAGCGGCGGGGAGACCAGCCGGCGTCTACCGTCGTCCGAAGAGGCAGGTTAGACTGCCCTCCCAATGAATACCACGGCGTCTTCCACCGCGGCCGGTGTGGATAGTTTGCAGCTCGAATATTTGTCCGCGCGTGAAGTCGCGTCCCGCTCCTCGCTCTGGTGGCAAGGCGTCCTCGGCGTCGTCGGGTTCGAAAAAGTTCCGAACATCGATAGCGCCCGCGTTCCGGTCACCGCCAGCATGATCCGTTCGCTGCGCGCCAGCGATCTTTGCGAGGTGTGGCGGGTCGCAAATCCCGAGGTTCGATTGACCAGCGGTTCGGCGCAAGCCGGGGTGAGCTATCGCTTTTGCGACGACTTGTTGTTCGGCTCGCTCACGATCGCGGAGCGGGCCATTGAGGCGCACAGTGAAGCAGGAGCGCTGCAGCTCGCCACCGAGACCGCCTACCAAGAAATCTTCGCCGTGCTCGATGAAACCGATCATCGGCACCTGATCCGCATCTGGAATTATCTGCCCGACATCAACGCGCAAACGGACGGCGATGAGCGCTATCGGCATTTCAATGCCGCGCGGCAGATGGCCTTCCGAAAATCCGGGCGGGCGACCTTGGGGACGGTGCCGGCGGCCTGCGCGTTGGGTTCGCCGGCCGGCAGTCCGCTGTGCATTTATTTTTTGGCGGCACGGCGGCCCCCCAAGACGATCGAGAATCCGCGCCAGACCAGCGCCTATCATTACCCGCCGAAATTCGGCCGGCACAGTCCCCTTTTTTCGCGCGCCTGCGTGTGGGGCGAAAGCGGCAGCCGCAGATTGTTCGTTTCGGGCACCGCCAGCATTGTCGGCCACGAAACCATTCATCGCGGCGATGTGGTTGCGCAGACGCGCGAAACCCTCATCAACATCGCCGCCTTGCTGGAGGAAGCCAATCGCATCGTCGGGTCCAGCCACTACTCGTTGAATGGACTGAAGCTCAAGGTGTATGTACGCAATCCCTCCGACCTCAGCGCCATCGAGGCGGCTCTGTGTGAACGGCTGAACCCCGCGGCATCGGTCGTGTACTTGCAGGCCGACGTCTGCCGCGAGGATTTGCTGGTGGAAATCGAAGCGGTCGGCTGATTCGAAATCTCGCTTGATGCGCGCGGGCGGACAATCGTGCTATTGATATGCCCTCATTTGGACCTACGACCGAGACTGTAAAATGCACCACTCAAGAACGGATGCCGCCAAAGCGGCTGCCCAACATTATCGGTGGACGGACATACCCCGGGAACCGATGAAAGGGGGCATTACCCGCCAGCTGATCACCGGAGAGCGCATGATGATCGCGCATGTGCGCCTGAAGAAGGGCGATGAGGTCCCGCGGCACTCGCACGAAAACGAGCAGATCACTTATATTCTCGAGGGCGCCCTGCATTTTTGGCTGGGGCCGCAAGGCGACCGCGAAGTCACGGTGCGCGCCGGTGAAGTGCTGGTCATCCCCTCCAATCTCGAGCACCGCGCTCTCGCGCTGGAAGATACCCTGGATGTGGATGTCTTCAACCCGCCGCGGCAGGACTGGCTGGACGGAACGGACGCTTACCTGCGCCGCTGAGGCCCAGAGGCGCCATTTCTCAGGGCGGCAGGCGATAAAGGTACGCGGCCAATTGCGAACCGAGTGCGCTGGCGACAAATACCAGCTTATTGTTCGAGGTCAGCTTGCGCAGCCAATCGAAAGCGCCGCCATCGATCAACGGCATCTGCTCGCCGCCGGGAGCGCGCGCGCTGATCATGAAGCGCAATCCGTCGTAGTAGCCGTGCGTGAGCGTCTCGAATAGCACCGGCGTACCGCTCACGCCCGCGGCGATGCGCTCGCCGAGCGCTTTGCGCTCCGGGGTCGCGAGAATTTTGAGGCTGCGATCCGCAAAGCGGTAACCGTGCTGCTCGAGCCGGTTCAGCGCGCCGATGTGCGTTTGGATGTGCTCGCACATCGACTCGACCAGGAACGCTTGATCTTTGCGTTCGCGGCCGGCGGTGGTGATGCAAAACAGGCGGAAATGGGCGGCGAAGCCCGCAAGCTTGGGTACGGCTTGGGCGCGCACGCAGCGATGATTGGTGGTGAACTTGACCGTCCGGCCGCTGTGGCGCAATCGCCGTGCGCTCTCCAGGGCAAGCAAGTTGGTCGGGTCCGAAACGACCTCGGTGCCGCGCACCGTCGATACAATTTTGTTTTGGCTGGCGAGCGCGACGGCCGAGCAGGAACCCAAGGGAGCCAGCGGCGAGAGCTCCAAGGCCTCGAATGCGGGCGCAGCCTCCAGCAGATGGCGGTCCAGCTGATTGAGCGTGCGCTGATCGACCTGCGCGGGGCACACGAAGCGATCCCTTTCCCATTGCTGCAGCAGGTGCGATGCCGATCGCTGCGCGGCGCGCTGCTCGGCGACGCCGAGGAGCAAGGACCAAAGCTCGGACGCGGCCAATCCCTTCGCCAGCGCCGCGAATGCAGCATTCTCGATTCCCGCGTGCGTCCAGTTGCGGTCCATCGGGAAAATCTACTCAGCCACTGCGCCTGGATCAATCCCCGGATCAGATCATGAGATGCGGCGGGACGCGGGCGTTGGCCGCCCGTTCATAAGCGCGCGCGACCTGCAGCAGCAATCCGTCCTGATTTCGGTGGGTCACGAGGGTGATGCCGACCGGCAGTCCGCTCACCAACCCCGCGGGCACCGTGAGGCTGGGATAGCCGGCGATCGCCGCGGCGCTGGCGATTTGCGATGATCCGCCGCCGCGCCGGTCGCCCCACACCGGGTCGATGAGATCGGCCGGTCCATTGCTCGGACCCACCAGCAGCTCCACCCCCTGCTGGCCGAGAAGTGCGGCAAGGCCTTCCGTGTCGGCCGTGCGCTTCAGAGTCGCCAGGGCCTTTTGATAGGCCGGGTCGCTCAAGGGTCCTTTCGCCTCGGCCATTTCGAAGATCTCCTGGCCAAAGACGATGAGTTCCTGGTTGGCGTGAGCGCTATTGAAGGCGATCAGATCGGCAAGCGATCTGCAATCAACCTGCGAGGGATCGAGGGTCGCCAGATAGGCGTTGATGGCGTCCTTGAATTCGTACAACAAACCGTCGAACTCCGGCTCGCCCATGTCGTCGAACGCCTTCGGCGGCTTCAGGTCCGCGGTCACGGCGCCTTCCTGCTCGAGCACGGCGCGCGCAGCGGCGAACAGCCGAGTCGTGTCCGGATGCGCGCCCTGCGGTACCGGCATGACACCGACGCGCACGCCGCGCAGACGGAAAGTCTCGATGTCATTGCCGTGCGTGCCGAAGCCCAAAGGCCGTTCTGCGATCACCCCGGCAAGGATCGCGGCATCTCCCACCGTCCTGCACATGGGCCCCGCCGTGTCCTGCCGCGGCGAAATGGGCACCACGCCTTTGCCGCTGACGAGGCCAACGGTGGGTTTGAGGCCCACGAGACCGTTGATGGAAGCAGGCGAGAGGATCGAGCCGTTGGTCTCCGTACCGATCGCGGCCGCGCAAAAACTCGCCGCCGCCGCAACGCCTGAGCCCGCGCTCGATCCGGATGGGTTCCGGGCGGGATCGTAGGCATTGCGCACCTGGCCCCCGATTCCGCTCCAACCGCTGCAGGAGCGCGTCGAGCGAAAATTTGCCCACTCGCTCAAATTGGCCTTGCCCAGGATAATGGCGCCCGCGGCGCGCAATCGGGCCGCGAGCGGCGCATCGGCAATGCGAAAGGACTTGGCGAGCGCATAGGAACCGGCCGTGGTCGCCATCGGATCACGCGTCTCGATATTGTCTTTGACAATGATCGGAATGCCGTGCAGCGGTCCACGCAGCCTGCCGGATTTGCGTTCCGAATCAAGTACTCGCGCGTCGTTGAGCGCGTTGGGATTGAGCGCCAGAACCGAACGGTACTCGGGGCCGTGGTGATCGAAACGGGCTATGCGCCTAAGGTATGCGGCGGTCAAAGCCTCGGAAGTCACGGTACCGGCGGCCAGCGCGCGCAGGAGGGCTGCAATGGATTGTTCGGTCGGGTCGAAAGCAGGCTCGGCGGCGCGCAGCTCCCCGACGCCGGCGAGAAGCGATAGAGCCCCGGTTGTTGCGAGAAAACGTCGACGATCCATGAAATATCCTCGGTGCTTATTCAGTCGGGCCGCCGCCGAGCAAGCGTTCTCGGCGTGGACGGTATCGCAAATTATTTTCTTGGGAATTCTTTACAGGACTCAGTGGATTTGTTACTTATTTGATATCCGGCTATGAGATATCCCATATACGGATCTGTCTTCAATATAACGCTGCAGGGGATGAATACCAATGACTACACGACTCGCTCGGTGCCGAGTGTCGCGCGGATTACTCGCGTCTCCGCTTATTCTTGCATTGGGGATGAGCGCACACGCCCAGGTAACGCCGAAAGCGGCCGCTCCGGAGGATCAAACCCTGCAGGAAGTGGTCGTCACGGGTTCGCGCATTGCGCGTCCGGAATTCGATAACCTCGAGCCGACCACCAGCGTCGATTCGAAAACCTTCGACCAGCGCGGTTATCTGGATGTTGGCGCTGCCCTCAACGAGTTGCCGGCGTTCGGCGTGGCGCCCTCGAGCGCGGCCAACACGCAGTCCGGGTTCGGCATCGCGCAAAGTTTCGTCGACCTGTACGGTTTGGGTTCGCAGCGCACCCTGACCTTGGTCAACGGCCGGCGCTTCGTGTCCGAGAGTTCGGCAACCCTGAACAACTCCAACGCCAACACCCAGAACGGCGGCAACGGCACGCAGGTCGACCTCAACGTCATTCCCACCAAGCTGATCGATCACGTCGAAGTGGTTTCAGTCGGCGGCGCGCCGATTTATGGCGCCGACGCGATTGCCGGCGTGGTCAACATCATATTGAAGAAGGACTATCAAGGCCTCGATGTCGATGCCCAGGTGGGCGCATCGGGCCAGGGAGATGCCTGGAACTATCGCACGCGTATCCTCGCCGGCCAGAATTTGTTCGATGGCCGGGCAAACATCACCGGGGTGGCCGAGTTCACCAAGACCGATGGACTGCTCGGCACTTCCCGTCCGGTGTACGCGGCCGACCTGGGATTTCTGGCGCCTGCGACGCCTGGCAAATACACGCAGGTGCTGACGCCCGCCAATTCCGTACCGGCGGTGAATTTCGGCGGCGTCCCGTTGGTGGATGACACGCTTCTGGCGCCGGCGATCGGCCTGACCGGCAGCGTCGTGGGTGTGACCAATGCCGCCGGCCAAACGCTGGCCTTCGGCCCCGGAGGCACCCTGCAGCCTTACAACACGGGCACTGCCACCGGAAATCCGATTTTCGCCAGCGGCGGCGACGGCCTGCGGCTCTCCACCGTCAGCAACCTGTTGTCGCCGACCGAACGCATCAATGTCGACACGCTGATGCATTTTCAGATCAATGACCATATCAATGCCTTCGGCGAAGGCTACTTTTCCGAGTCGCATGCGACCAACCTGATCGCCCAGCCTGCCTACACCACCAGCCTGTTCGGTCAGGGCGGCACCGCTAACGGAAATTTCGTCGTCAGCCTCAATAATCCTTACCTGACGCCCACCGATCGGGCGCTGATCCAGACGGCGCTGAACAATTACGCGGCGACATTGCCTTTGGGACCCAATCTTTATCCGGGCGTAACCGCCGGCCCGGGACAGCCGGTATCGTACCCGGCATGGAATAACAGCCAGTTCTATGTTTCGCGCGCCAACCTCGATCTGCAAGGCGGTTTCGCGACCGACACGCAAGTGGTGGTTCGTGGAGTCGGCGGACTCAATGGCGACTTCACCTGGGGGTCGAGAAACTTCAACTGGGAAGTATCGGTGAGCTATGGCGCATCGGACAACACCCAGGCCACGCCGTCCATGGTATTCCAGAATGTGGCCAATGCACTGAATGCCACCACCAACGCCGCGGGTCAGATCGTTTGCGCCGGCACGCCGGTCAACGGCCCGACCACGACGGCATCGAGCACCTGCGCACCGCTGAATATCTTCGGCCAGAATTCGCCGAGTTTGGCCGCGCAGCAGTACATCACGCACCTGGCGATGGTCGATTCGTTCAACACCCAACGAGACACCAACGCCTTCATCGGCGGAGATATCTTGAAGGTGCCGGCGGGCGAGTGGAAGTTCTCCGCCGGGTTTGAGAATCGCCGCGAGTCGGCGGACTTCACGCCCGACAACTACTACACCCAGGATCTCGGTCAAACCAAGACCACGGGCGTCGCGGGTTCGTACATCACCAACGAGGCCTATTTCGAAACGCTGTTTCCGATCTTCTCGCCCATGCAAGACATTCCCATGTTGGACCGTCTCGAGTTGGAAGGGGCGGCGCGGCGTGTCGACAACTCCATCGCCGGCAATGCCACGACCTACACCTATGCCGTGCGCTGGTCGCCGGTTGAAGACGTGGGCTTTCGCGCCAATAAGACCAAGTCGATTCGCGCGCCATCGATCACGGAGTTGTTCCTGCCGACCGCGCAAACATTTTCGTTTGCCAACGATCCTTGCGACAAGAACTTCGTCGATCAAGGGCCGGTGCCTGCGACGCGCGCGGCCAACTGCGCGGCGGCCATTGCCGGTTATAACCCGGCAGCCTTCACCTCCAACGTCGTGAACGCGAGCGCCCTCGGCACGACCTCGGGCAACACCGGCTTGCAGAGTGAAATCGCCTTCTCCAAGACTTTCGGTGTCGTGCTGCGTCCGCGCTTCGTGCCGAAACTCAATATTTCGGTCGATTACATCGATATTTCGCTCAAGGACGCCATCGAGTCGTTGACGCTCACCGATAATCTCGATGCCTGCTATGACTCGGCGAATTATCCGAACAATCCGTCCTGCTCCACATTCACGCGCAACGGGGCCGGACAGATCACCAACTTCCATGCGGGCTACGTCAATGCGGGCCTATTGGAGTTCACGGGCATTCAAGCGGCGTTGGATTACACCTTCAACCTGCCATGGGATTTGGGAAGCCTGCAGACCAGCGCCCACTATCTCGACACTCAGAGATTGAAGTCGCAAATTGCCACCGCCGCCCCGCTCGATCTGGCGGGACAGATCGGCTACAGCAAGAACAAGGGATCGATCGATATTCTGTATGCGAATCGAGGGTTTTCCTGGGATTGGCAGGGTCAGTTCATCGGCCCGGCGAATTTCAACAACCAAAACACGCCGACCTCGCAGGATATTCTGAGCGTGGGCTCTTGGTGGCTGATCAACTCGACCATCGGCATGAAATTTACGCCGGCATTTCAGCTGCGATTCATCATCGACAACGTGTTCAACAAGCAGCCGCCATTCCCGGCCATTGCCGGCACCGGCGGCAACTATGCACCGGGAACCACGACGTATTTTGCCGGCATCCTTGGCCGCGCTCTGCAGCTCGAGGCCGACTACAAGTTCTACTAGCAGAAACGTTGAATGGCAGTTGGAAGATGGGAAAGGCGCCGCAGGGCGCCTTTCCCTTATTGGCCGCCCGATTTGCCTGAATCCTCGGAACGCGACTAGAATCCTACCTCGCGCGGGCGTCGTATAATGGTAATACCCAAGCTTCCCAAGCTTGAGCCGTGGGTTCGATTCCCATCGCCCGCTCCACTCTCCCGCCAATGCTGGCCAATGCGAGACAATGATTTGCCGTTTGCATTGCCGGGCAATAATTTGGCGGACGTTCGCTGTCATTGGCTGTGGTCTCACGCGCAGTCTTGTCGTATGACCGGGTTCGGACCCACAGCTGCCGGATGCGACCGGCCGCTTTATAGTGCCTTAAAGACATTCCGCTGTTGTCGTGACCTAACGCGCCAACGGATGACTCAGCCGCGTCATCTTTGTCGCTCAGCCTCGGTCAATTCTGCGAGTGCTATTCCGAGCTTTCTGGCCGCTGCCGCCTTCGCCAGTCGCCTGGCGGCAGCCCGAAGTGCCGCCTGAAGGCTCGGTTGAATGCCGCTTCGGATTCGTAACCGGCGTGATCGGCGATGGCCTTCACAGGCGCGTCGCTGCCCTTGAGTGCCTGAGCCGCAAGTTGCATGCGCCATTGAGCGAGGTACTTCATCGGTGACTGCTTGAGCCTTCGGGCAAACCGCTGCGCAAGTACCGTTCGCGATACGCCCACATGGCGAGCCAAGACCTCGACGGTCCATTCTCGGAAAGGCTCCCCGTGCAACAGCTTTAACGCCACCCCCGTCACCGAGTCATTATAAGCTGCGAACCATCCTGCCTCGTTGGCGGACAGCCCCTGCATGTACTTGCGTAGAATTTCGACGAACATCAGTTCCGTGAGGCGCGGCAGCATGCTCCGCGCCCCGGGCCGACCGCCGCCTGCCTCGACTGCGGTATGGCGGATCGTAGCAGCCAGCCATTGATCATCCGCAGTCGAATCAGGACGAACATGCACCAGGGCTGGCAGATGCCGCAGGATGGGATGAAAGAGCAGCTCATCGCATTGGACGAAGCCGCATACAAGGGCGGTTACATCTCCGGTACCCCCATGCACGACCAGCGGGATATCCAACCAGGGTCTGTCCGGCATGAGGTGTGCGATTTGCACCGGCTCCGCCGCGTCGCGACCGCGCAGCGAATGACTGGCACCATAGGGCATCAGCACAGCATCGCCGTCCCGCAGCCACACGGGATCGTGCCCTGGCATCTCCAGCCAGCAGCCGCCCGCCGCGACGACGTGAAAGGGAATGATGTGCTCGGTCTTGAATGGCAACACCTGAGCAAGCCGGGTTGACCCGGGGGTGGTCACGGCCCAAGGCTCATGAAACTCGGTATTGAATAGTACCGTGCCGGACAGCTGCATGCTTCCCAGCAGATCCGACAACAAGTCGGCCGAGCCCCGCGGCGTTTCGGTCAAAACTTTCGGCAACCTGGCCATGGTTCCCAGCTATCAGCCCGTTTATCCTGCCAGCATTCCTAATTTCGCTAGTGGAGATTAACAATGGGCACGGAAAATCGCGAACTGGTGGTCCTGATCACTCACGGTATCGACCACGAGTTATCGTCTGCGGGCCTGGTCATCGCGCTCGGGGGCATGACGGCAGGCCTGAAAGTCTCAATCTTCCTTACGAGCAGCGGCGTCGATATCGTTAGGAAAGGCGCCGCCAATACCACGCAGGTCAAACCCCTCGACCCGCTGGCCGACATGCTACGGGACTTCCTGGTCAGGGGCGGCAATCTCTGGGCATGCACACCTTGCGTGAAGAGTCGTGGCTATACCCAGGAGAGCCTGATTGACGGTGTCGTCATCACAGGCTCGAGCGTCATGCATGAGGTAATCAAACGCGGGGGCTCAACACTGAGCTTCTAAGCGAAGCCCCCAGGAATTCTGATCTGCTTGCATTCCCATAGCTGGCGCGCGCCAGGATTTTCGAACGTCTGCTTTGCGCTGGCATACGCGCCTTGCCGTACGCCAGCTCTTGTTAAGGGTTGCCCGATTTCTGCCCGTCATCGCTGAGCATGCCATACCCAGTGAGGTGTGAGGGCAGACGTCGGGCAAGCCCCAAGGGAGGAAACCGCGGGAACGTACCGCGACGGTCAGCGGTGGCGAGGGGCTATGGGGATTTGAACAGGGAGATGTTGTGTGGCGCTTCGATCGACGAGATCAATGCGAGGGCCATCACGATGCGGCGTGAAGTCTGCGGGCGGCGAGATGCGGACATTGACCGAAGCGGTATGCAAGAACCGAGTTAGGATGCGGCAGTGACCATGGGAGTTTGTGCCAGCGTGATAGAGCGAAACGCCGGCAGGCAATTTAGGTGAGCGTTGGGTGCTCATGTCGGCCTCGCAGAGGCCGGTGGCCCGCGGATGTGCTGGGCACGGGCGAAGGTCTCGATCACGAGCATCGGGGCGCCGCAATGCCGGCACACGAAGGTGGGCCTGACGCCGCGCTGATCGGCGCTGCTTTCGCCGTGTTCGGCGGGAGGCGTGGGCAGTGGCTGATGCAGCAGCTCGCGAACGCTCGGGATGTCGTGCTTGCGGTTGGCGTTGGCGAGCAGACCGTAGTGGCGGATGCGATGGAAGCCCGAGGGCAGCACGTGCAGCAGGAAGCGGCGCATGAACTCTTCGGTCGCAACGGTCATGGTTTTGTAGCGGGTGCGTGCGTGTTCGCGGTAGTCCTTCCAACGGAACGTGACGCCGCGATCGTCCGCGGCCACCAGGCGCGAGTTGGAGATCGCCACCCGATGGGTGTATCGGGACAGATAGGCGAGCACCGCCTCGGGGCCGGCGAAGGGGCGCTTGGCGTAGACCACCCACTCGCATTGTCGCAGCGGCATCAGCCAATCGGCGAAGGCCTCGGCGTCGGCCAGATCCACGTGCTCACCAAAGAACTTCAGTTCTCCATCCCGCTGCAGGTTCTGCAGTTCCTCGAGGAAGCGACGCCGGAAGAACCGCGACAGAACCCGGACCGAGAGGAAGAACCCCGGCTTGCACGCTACCCACCGATCGGCATCCGGCGCAACGCCGCCGCCGGGTACGATGCCGTGCACGTGGGGATGGTGGGTCAGGGCAGAACCCCAGGTATGCAGCACCAGGGTGGTGCCGATCCGAGCACCCAAGTGCTTCGGATCGGAGGCGATCGTGCGCAAGGTCTCGGCGGCGACATCGAACAATAGACCATAAAGAATCTCCTTGTTGGTATAGGCGATAGCGCTGATGGGCGCGGGCAAGGTGAACACCACGTGGTAATACGGCACGGGCAAGAGGTCTGCCTGTCGGGCTTCGAGCCAGCGCTGCGCGGCGCTGCTCTGGCACTTCGGGCAGTGCCGGTTACGGCACGAGTTGTAGGCGATCTGCGGCTCCGCACACGATGAACAGCGCAGCGCATGACCGCCCAAGGCGGCACTGCGGCACTGTTCGATGGCCGACATGACCTTCAGCTGTCCGAGGCTCAAGTGGCCGCGCGACTGCTGACGCAAAGTCGGCCCGTGGGCGCGGAAGATATCCGCGACCTCCAGGACGGGGCGATCCACGCGCGGCTACGGTGTCGGGGCTGGGCCAGGCTCCAGTGGACCGATCACCTGGCGCAGGATCTCGGTCGCGACGTGGGTGTAGAGAGATGTCGTCTCAAGCTTCTTGTGGCCGAGTAGCACCTGGATCACGCGGATATCCACCTTCTGTTCGAGCAGGTGGGTGGCGAAGCTGTGCCGCAGTGTATGCAGGGAGACCTGCTTGTCGATGCGAGCTGCGAGCCTGGCCTCGTGCACGGCGCGGTTCAGTTGACGGGCGGTCAGAGGCTCGACGGGGTTCAGTCCCGGGAACAGCCAACCACCGTCGAGCATCTTGCCTTGGGCACGGGCGACGCGCCACCACGTGCGCAGCCGCTCGAGCATCACCGGCGAGAGCATGGCGTAGCGATCTTTGCCGCCCTTGCCTTGCTGGATACGCAGCGTCATGCGCGTGCTATCGACGTCTCCGACCTTCAGCGAGATGACTTCGTTGGCGCGAAGTCCGGCACCATAGGCAACTGAGAGGGCCGTCTGATGCTTCAAGTTCTTGGTCGCCGCAATGAGCGAACTGACCTCCTCTCGGCTCAACACGACCGGCAGCGTGCGCGGCACAAACACCGGCTTCATCTTCGCCATCAACTCAGCACGATCAAGCGTGACGTCGAAGAAGAACTTCAATCCCGTGATGGTCGCGTTGAGCGTGATCGGCGAAGTGCCACGATCAACCAGGTGCAACTGGAAGTTACGCAGATCCTCGACCGTGGCGGTATCGGGTGGACGGCGCAGGTAACCTGCCAGCTTCCGAACCGCACGCACGTAACCCGCCTGCGTGTGGGGTGCGAGCTTGCGCAGCCGCATGTCCTCCAGCATCCGTTGACGCAGCGGTGAAATCTCTCGAGGGGAATCGTTCATGGCTCTGCTCCGGTTGCGATACGAGGCGGAATGCCTCACTTCGCAACTTACGAAACAGAACCTCAGCGGTCAGCCTCTCCGACGCCGGATAAAAACCACCCCTACCGCGCGAGCGGTTTAGTCCATTGTTAAGGGTTGCCCGATGTCTGCCGGTCATCGCTGAGCATGCCATACCCGGTGAGGTGTGAGGGCAGACGTCGGGCAAGCCCCAAGGGAGGAAACCGCGGGAACGTATTGCGAGGGTCAGCGGTGGCGAGGGCTATGGGGATTTGAACAGGAAGATGTTGTGAGGCGTTTCGATCGGCGGATCAATGCGACGGCCATAACGGTGCGGCGTGAAGTCTCCTGGCGGCGAGATGCGGACATCGACGGAGGCAGCATGCAAGAACCGAGTTGGGACGCGGCAGTGACCATGGGAGTCTGTGCCAGCGTCATAGAGTGAAACGCCGGCAGGCAATTTAGGTAAGAGTTGAGTGCTCATGGCGGCCTCGCAGAGGCCGGTGGCCCGCGGATGTGTTGTGCACGGGCGAAGGTCTCGATCACGAGCATCGGAGCACCGCAGTGTCGGCACACGAAGGTCGGCTTGAGGGCGCGGGTTGCACCATCGGCGGTAGCAGCATCGGTGGTTGGCGGTGGCGCTGGCTGATGCAGAAGATCGCGAGCAGTGGCGATGTGGGTCTTGCGGTTGGCGTTGGCGAGCAGCCCGTAGTGACGGATGCGGTGAAAGCCTACGGGCAGCACATGCAGCAGAAAGCGACGCATGAACTCATCGGTCATCAGAGTCATCGTTTTGTGGCGCGTGCTGCCTTGAGCACGGTAGTCCTTCCAGCGGAAACGAGGCGGAATGCCTCACTTCGCAACATACGAAACAGAACCTTAGAGATCAGCTATCCGCCATACCCCGATCGAAGCCGTCCCTACCGCGCGAGCGGTTTAGTCCAGTGGCTGTAGGTCGCCTGTCGCTGGCCGTCTATCCAGTTTGTGTATCATAGTGCACAGGTTGCACTAGTGCATGCTTTGCACTATAATGGATCATGCCTACGGTAAGGCGATTCAATCGGTGCCGAATCGAGATGTACTTCGGTGACCATCCGCCGCCACACTTCCACGTGATCACGCGAAGCGACGAAGCGGCCGTGTTCTTGATTGAGACGCTTGCGCGTTGGGCAGGCGAGGCAGACCCACGAGACACCGAAGAGGCGCTTGCTTGGGCAGCCTTCAACCGGCCGGAGTTGTGGGCGCGGTGGCAACAGTATTCTGAGGAGGAATCATGAACGAGAGCAACGCGATCCGCATCGCGGACGTCAAGTACAAAGGTGACTACACGCTGCGCTTGCGGTGGGCAAACGATAAGGCGCTTACTGTTGACCTTCGCGAGCCCGTCTTTCGGCTCAAGGGTATGCGTCCACTGCGGGATACCGCGGCGTTCGCGCTCGCCGGGGTCGGCGAGGGTGGCCATAGTGTCGTGTGGCCAGGAGAAATCGATATGGGCGCCGCGCGGCTACTCGAGATGGCGCTTGAGCAGAACGGCCGGGCCGATGCGGTCGAGTTCATTCGATGGCGTTGGAAACACGGTTTGAGCTTGACGGATGCGGCCGAAGCGCTCGGGCTGTCGCGGCGGCAAGTGGCGTATTACGCCAGCGGCGAGCATGAGGTGCCGCGCACCGTCCTGCTGGCGTGCAAGGGCTGGGAAGTAGAGCGCCAGGCCGCAGCGTAAGGGGACCGCAGGGCGGCGTGTCAACTGGCCTCGACGCACGCCGCGCCCGAACAGCGACCAACGTATCCCTACGTTGCCCCACATACCGCGAAAATTCACACGCTAATCACACTTGGCATCAGCATTCGCACGAAACCGCTTGTTTTATAGTTCCGGCAGCAACTTCCCCGTGGGTTCGATTCCCATCGCCCGCTCCACTTTTCGGCAACGCCAGGCAACGCAGGGCTACAAAATTGGGGTCAAGACTTTGATCCGATGGGAAAGTCTTGGGAATTGGCGCGGAGGAGGGCGGCGGCTCAGGGCCTCACGTAGCCTCGCATTGCCCCGAGATTCACACGTACAGTCACACGCAGCAGTTCCCAAAAATAATTAGTGTGACTCCCTAGACCGAGAGCGATCGCATGTGGCTGGACTCGGACCTGGAGGAGCCGGTCACACAATGTCCTATCGTGCCGGCCTTCATGGCGACTTATCCCGAGTTGGAGCTGGAGGTGTCGAGCACGGATCGCCAAGTTGATCTGGTTGAAGAGGGGTTTGACTGCGTATTGCCACTGGGTCCTATCGGGGACGAGACGCTGATTGCCCGCCCGCTGGGCAAGTTACCCATGGTCAACGCTGCCAGTCCTGCCTACTTGGCGCGCTATGGCGTCCCGCGATCGTTAGAAGATCTGCAGCATCAGAAACATCGGGCAATTCATTTCGCACGGACGCTCGGCGCAACCTGTCGCGCCGAGTCCGCGCATTCATGAAATGGATCGAGAATGTGCTCGCGCCCTATCTAGAATAGCGAAACGAACCGCTTCCTGAATTTATGCCGTTGTGCGGAAGTCGCCCGATGGCGTTTTCGGAAAAGCGACCGTTGCACAGTACCATCCCGGCCCACGCAATTCACAGAGCACGACAGCGTGGGTCAATCTTGACTTCAATTGGCATGGGTAGTACTTTATGACTACCCAGGAACACACGCAGCGTTCTCAATGGCCGCCACAAGTCTCAAACTCCCCGAAGGCCTCAAGCGCCGAATCGAGCGACTCGCAGGTGCTGCCAATAAGACACCGCACGCCTTTATGGTCGAGGCATTGAGTCAGGAGGCGGATCGGGCTGAGATTCGCGAGCGATTCGCGAAGGATGCGGCGATCTCCGAGATCGAAACCATGGAGAGCGGCAAGGCTATTCCATTAGCTACCGCATTTGACTATCTTGAGGGTCGCGCAGCAGGAAAGGCGGTCCGTCGTCCTCGAGCGCGCACATGGCGCGCGTCCAAATAACCGTCCGAGCGCTCGCCGACCTTGAGCGATTATTCGACTTCCTCGCGGAACATAACCCAAAACTTGCGCGTGAGCGGATGCTCAGTGTCCGACGAGCCTTCGAGTTACTCGCGGATCACCCGTTGCTGGGCCGACAAGCCGAAGACGGCCGCCGTGAACTGATACTGTCGCGGGGCCGCTTCGGCTACGTGGCCAAATATCGTTGGGTACCCGCTGAGGACGTGATATTGATTCTGGCGGTTCGACATCAACTGGAGGCTGGCTACAAAGAAGAATAGCGACGCTGGTGCGTCCGGTTCCCTATGTCCGCCGACATGAGAAGCTAAACGCGGGATCTCGCGCGTTGATGTGTCCTTTCATTGCGTTACGTTGCCCCACATACCGCGAAAATTCACACGCTAATCACACTTGGGATTTGGCGCGCATTGGCCCACCTACACAACTGTCGCTTCTGCCGCAGGCACCGTGTAATCCGGTTGCGCCGATACGGCGGCGCAAAACCAAATTCGCGAAACTTGCGCAAATCCCCGCTGCCCGATACTATGTATCGCAATTGCGATGCACAGGAGCTGTTCATGTCGAGTGTCAAATCGCGGACCATTCCGCCGCTACGAGTTTCAGAGGAACTGCGCGCCGACGCTGAGAGCGTGCTCGCGCCAGGGGAAACCCTATCTGCGTTCGTAATGGATGCGGTTTCTCGAACAATTGATTTTCGTAAATCGCAGTTGGACTTTCTAGCCCGCGGCATCGCCAGCTCCGAACGTGCGCGGGCAAAAGGCGACTACGTGCCGGCCGATAAGGTGATTGCTGGGCTACGCAAACGGCTGGCGAGCGCGCAGCGCGTTCGCAAGTGACCTATAAGGTCCGCCTCACAGGGGAGGCACACGAGGACCTCGACCGCCTCTACGATTTCTTGCTCAAACGTGACTTGGGCGCGGCAGAGCGTGCACTCGTAGCCATCGAACGAGCATTGAACCTTCTCGCTTTCTCCCCGTTTTCGTGCAGAAAAGCGCTCTTGCAGAAGAACCCCCGTTGGCGGGAACTGTTGATCCCCTTCGGACAATCGGGATACGTCGCGCTTTTGGAAATTGAAGACGATCACACTGTGACGGTGACAGCAATTCGGCATCAACGCGAAGAGGACTACCATTGATGCGTGCCATCAGCAGAGAGTGCATCGGGCGGCAGACTCCAATCCGGTCGGTGACGCGTGAGATTGGAGTTCCCCTCAGCCGACGTTGAAGCCATACGCTACGATATGGGACCCTGAGAGCTTGCGTCAGCAATGGGAGCCGGCGTGAGACTTGCTGGCGACGGCCGTTTGCAGGAAATATGCATGATCCAGCGGTGGTTGAGCATTCTGGGCATCTCTATGGCGATTCACGGCGCAGCATTCGCAGCGCGGCCGCATCACGAGACTGGCTTTCTTGATCGGCTCGTCACGGTGCACGGCTCGGAATACCGCTATCAGGTCTACGTGCCGCGAGACTACAAGGCTGGCCGAGCGTGGCCGATCGTCCTCGCCCTGCACGGCGGTGGTGAATACGGCTCAGACGGCCTTCGACCCACCGTTGGTGCGCTGGCAAAAGCGCTCCGAGTTCACCCTGACCGGTTTCCGGCGATCATCGTCTTTCCCCAGGCCCACGCCGACGGCACGCCAGGCTGGCAGCGCGAGGGTGGCGAAGCGGCGTTGGTGGCTTTGGACCAGGCAGTTGCCGAGTTCCACGGTGATTCCTCCCGAATCTATCTCACCGGGTATTCGGCAGGCGGCAACGGCGCCTGGTTTCTGGCCTATCACCACCCACAGCGATTCGCCGCTCTGGTTGTGATATGCGGGTTCGTGTCCGATTTCACGGGCCGCCAGAGCCACGTCTTCTATCCAGGCATCGCTCCGGCCTCGGCGCCGGATCGTTACGCCGCCGTCGCCGAGGAGGTGAAATCGTTGCCGATCTGGGTTTTTCACGGCGACGCCGACATGAACGTCTCGGTCGAAGAATCGCGCCACATGGTTGCCGCCCTACGGGCACTTGGTGCGAAGGTTCGTTACTCGGAACTCGCCGGTGTTGACCACCATGCGTGGGACTCGGCCTACGATGATGCCGACATGGCAGCGTGGCTGCTGGATCAGCGGCGCCGCTAACTGATCCGTTCCTACAATGGAATGACGGGGCGCAGACGGTCACGACGGACAGCAGCGGATCGATACCGGCAGAGCAATCATCCGATCTATGGGTGCCGCGCACTTTATGGTGGAGTAAACTGCCTGGGCGGAAAGGGAAGCAGTCGATCAGTTTCCGTCTTAACTACGGCGTAACACTCGCAAGTCACCTTTTAGAGTTTCATGCGGTCTAGCACAGTGATTCGGCCGCGCGCATATTCGATCACTCCCAGCTTCTGCAACTTCCCGGCGGCAGCCGTCACTCCCTCGCGGCGCACACCGAGCATTGTGGCGATAAATTCCAGGGTCATGGTATGCACACAGCCGTCTGCGCCATTTGCGTGAGCAGGGATTGCGTGTAACGCAACAGGAGAAATTGCATCTCACCCCCTCGATCGAACTCATTCTTGAACAGCTGTCGTTGCAAGCGATAGGCGGATCCAGCGATTTGCACCATCGCTTGATTCGGCGTGCTTTCGCCGCCCATGAGCACGGCCACGCCGATGAGGCCCTCGTCGCCGACGACGGAGATTTCCGCTGCCGCGCCGTCGGCCATGACGTAGAGCAGCGACACGATGCAGTCAGTCGGAAAGTAGATGTAACGCAACGGCTCGCCGGATCGATACAGGACCTGGCCCAAGGACTCTTTCACACAGTTGACGCGCAAGACTACAGGCGACCCGTCAACACTAACACGATCAAGATCACGACGATGACTCCGACCATTCCGCTGGGGCCGTAACCCCAGCTGCGAGCGTGGGGCCCTACGGGTAGGACACCTAGGAGTATGAGAACCAGAACAATCAACAAAATGGTACCAATGCTCATGACTTAACTCCTCTAGTCTCACTGTATCGCACGACTCTCACGAGTCATCGGGCGCGCCATGCATGACAATCGGCGCGCTCGGGACCCATGCATGACCGTCAAAGCTAGTCGCTCACAACCTGATCCCTGATTCTTTGGCGGCGCTCCTTGCGCGAGTTAGGTCGGGGGTCAGTTAGCCCAAAGTAAATCGCCTACGGTCCATTGTCAGTAAGGAAAGTTCCCCATATGTATGCGATACCCGCGCCCAAACAGCCGCCGGCTTGCAGTGGGGTATAACCGCGGTAATACTTCGGCGCATTCCATATATCGCCACTAACCGGTTTCCCATCTCGCGGAGCCGGGGTAGATTTACATAGCGTTCGCGGTGACCGGCGTGTAGAACGCGCACCTCTGGGGGTACCAGATCTTCGATTAGATGGCCTCGGAGCCCGCCTGGTTCGTAGCCAAACAGGGTATGGGCTTGGGGGTTGGCATATTGGATCAACCCCCGCGCTCCGACCAACAAAAGGGCGTCCGGGATGGCGTTGCCGAGTCCCTTCCAAGGAATTGGCGCGGAGGAGGGCGGCGGCCTCATGGTCTCACGTATCCCCACTTTGCGCCGAGATTCACACGTACAGTCACACGCGGCAGTTCGCAAAAATAAATTGTGTGATTCCCACGTCCACGATCGTGGCAATATCATCCTTCGTCAGCACAGGCGCCAAGCCCATCATGGCGATGACGCTGACCCCCGGGTTGGTGCTGCTCACCGCGCTCCTCAGAAACGAAAGCTCGGAAGGATCCACAAGTTCCGGCGAATTCTGATCTAGACTCGCCGCGACGAGGCATTTGGCGATCAGCGCCTGAACGAGGAGATCTCGCGCCGCGGAGACCGCTGGAAGCGATCCTCGGCTACGCCAGACCTGACGGACCTCCATGACTTCCGGTGCACCGACACAGTCCAATTTGAATAACTGGCGCGCCGTGGCGTTGTCCGCGAGATTGCAGGGTATAGCTGATGAAGACTCAAGGGGCTGGCCCAACTGGGCTGCCCGCCACACACGCCAAAAAGACGATCACGAACCCCACTAAAGCAGCAGGGCCACAAGCTTGCGCTTAAATGGCTAAGGGTGCGCGGTGCTGCTCAATGGTCCAGAATCACCCGGAGCCCATGTTTCTGTTGATGTGGACGCCGACCTTTCATCGTTCGTGGCGCGCCTGGCACTTCGCGAGGGGATTGGCGATGTATCCTTCCACTTTGGCCGAGCGGTAGTGCTCCGACCAATTGGCGTCGCAGGGGTGTTGATCGATTGGTGAGGGTGGCATCGAAATGATGAGAAGAAGCTCGCTACTGCTTGGGAGTGCGTTTTTAATCTTGTCTGTGCGGGCAATCTGCGCGGAACCACCCAGCATTGTTCTGCTGAACGGTAAAGTATTTACAAGCACAGCTGCTCGTCGGTATGCCCAAGCCATTGCAATTCACGCGATTGACGTTATCGCCCGTTGGCCGAGGCGCACTTCCTTTTGCGTCTTTGGGTTTCAGGCTGCGCCGCGATGGAGAACAGCACGTGCCCCGATCGCTGCGATCGTCGGCGTCCCGGCCTGACGCATGATCGCTTCAAGTTCGCGGGCATAGATATCGAGCACAGCCTCGGCACCTTCCTGGCCGAAAGCGGCAAGACCCCAACCCTGAGGTCGCCCGATGCCAACGCCCGACGCACCTAAAGCCAGCGCCTTGAACACGTCAGTGCCTCTTCGCGCGCCGCCGTCCATGAATACCGGAACGTGGCCTTTCACGGCAGAGACAACTTCTGGGACGCAATCAATCGTTGCGCGCAGGGTCTCTTCGTTCCGCCCACCATGGTTGGACACGATGACTCCATCGGCACCGTGCGCGATCGCCGCTTGGGCATCCTCTCCAGTCACGATGCCTTTGATGAACAGCTTTCCGCGAACCAGTCCACGCAAGCGATCGAACCACTCGAGGGTCAGCCCCGGCGGCGCAAGCCCTTTTACCTGTGACACATCGATTCCCGCAAACAGTGGCGCTCGGAGCCACATGTCGTGGCGGTTTCCGACATGGCAGGCAGTACAGTCACGCTTATCGACACGCGCGGCACGCCGCAACGTTTCTGAATTCCGAGCACCCGCGGTAGCTGTCGAATCAACTGAAAGCACAATGGCATCGGCACCCGCCGATTCGGCGCGACGCACGAGTTCCCTTGTAACTGTCCAGTCGTCCGTTGGATAAAGCTGTTGCCATACCGGGGCGCCGCGCTGTGCCAAAATTTGCTCAAGCGGAACAGAGGACCCCGTCGAAACCATTAGTTGGGCCGATCGGCTCGCGGCAGCACGCGCCACCGCTGCCTCCCCATCGGGGTGAAAAGCACGCATCGCCGAGACGGCGGAAAAATAGACCGGAGTTCGCCAGTGAGCACCGAATACCGTAGTGCCGGTATCGACCCGAGACAGGTCGATAAAGCGCCGGGCGCGGATTTCGTAGTCACTGAATGCGTCTTCGTTTCGTCGCAGGGTGCGATCGTCGTCGATGCCGGTGGCGAGGTATCCGAAGTGAGCCGGCGGCAATGCCGCACGGGCCAGGGGCTCGAAACCCCGCACGTTTAAAATGTCTTTTACGTTGGTTGGTACGACCTCAGAACTGGCAGAAATACCCGTCGCGGCGGTCACCCCAGCGTCCAGCCCCGCGGCCCAGGTGGCAAACGGCAGCATCGACGTGCTCACGATAAAGCGGCGACGGGTTATGGAACAACGAAGTCCTTGTCGTTGGTGCTCGTGCGCCATGCCTTATTCTGCCAGGCGGACCCGCCGGACCGCCACAGAGCGACAACGGCGTGAAGGCTGTCGATCCTGAAGTGGCGCATTTCGGCCCATAAGACGGGGTGTCTAATGGCAGGTCTTGGGTTGGTTAGTCAAAGTTGAGAAACCTTCGCTCGCTGATCGGTGCGTAACCGGTGGTTCGTCGCCAATGGTCGCATTGGCTGGCGTTGGCTCGTGTGGCACCGTTTTTCACACAAAAATCGCACGCGCCGTTCACGCGATCTCATAACCCTCTGATTTCAAATGATCAGTGGTCCCGGAGCGGCATTTTTCGATTCCCATCGCCCGCTCCACCTCCAGCCATCGCTGGCCAATGCCAGCCAACCCGAGTACACGTAGTACGTTCGCTGACATTGGCTGGCATTGGCCTTGGTTTCACACGCATCCATGTCCCTATGACCTGCGTTGGGCCGCATGGAGCCGGTTGCGGAGGATCCCGGAACTCACCGGCAGGTCACGACCCTCTCCCGCCGGTCGTCACTGGCAGTTATCGGGAATCCAAATTAGCCGGCGAGGTTCGCCAGCGCATGTGCCTGACCGCGATGGTGGGTATCGTGGCAGCTTGCGCCCGAGTCTCAGATCCACCGCGCTGCCGCCGCGCCGGTGTCCTCGGGGCGACTGTTGAATGCAATGGGCGTTTGCGGCGCGGCGCGGCGGATGGCGTTGACCACCGCTTCGAACAAAGCCAGCCGGCTCGCTGGCAGGCGGACGCCCGCACCGACTACCACACAGTCGTAGCGGGCATCGGCGAGGCGGCGCTCCACGGTCGGGACCGCAGTCTCGTCGGGGTTGATGAAGCAGTTCTCGGTGAGCCAGCCCCGCCCGTCCATATCGGCGAGCGCAAGCTTGATTCCAGCGTGAATCTTCTCTGCGGTCATGCCCGGCGGCAGCGCGGGATCCGAAAAGTCCACCGTCGCCGGATCGAGACCGACCAATAGAACTCGTTTCATTCGCCATCCCCCGAAAGCGCAACGCAGCAACCACTCATGCTATTCGCGGGACTCGAACCCGTCAAACGTGCGGCGCGATTTTCGTTATCCAATTTGCCGCTGCGTCTTCTACGAAGCCAATGTCGGCAATTCAAAGTACGCAAGTCAGGTCAAGAATTGCTATTTTTGCTGGGGTGCCGATCGATGCGCTTGAACAGGCCGTCGAACTGGCGCTTTCGACCCGAAGAAGCCGGCGCCGCCGGCCCGCTTTTCGGGCCCACGATCAGCAGATTCCTGATAGCAAGAAATCGACTGCGGCAATGATTTTGTCCCGGTCAGGTGCTAGATCTCCTGCAACGGGACCAAGCTCCCGTGCCGCGATACCGGCAACTTGCGGCGTCAGCATCAGGAATTCCTTCCCTTCGAATTTCAGGATCGGAGTCAGCGTCCGCATAGAACGCGTCCGGGCTGCATTCGCGGGAGCGAGCGGTACGACGACGCGTGTGGCCAACCCTTCCAGCAAGTCAGACTGGATGTCGAGTAGCAGCGGAAAGCGTGTTCGCGACGCCGGATTGCGATTCCGATACAGAGCAAACTGCGGCATCAGAACGTACGCAGGCCGTCACTGAAAGCGCCATGCTCTTCGACATCGCTGTTGTAGGCTTGAATCGCATTATCGTTTTGTTCGAGCCATTCGCGTTTGCGAAGCTGTCGCAACTCATGCTCAACAGCGGCCTCCAGCGTTGCCGACAGATTGAGTTCGTTGTTGCGGGCGGCCTGCAGCAGATCTGCAGAAATAGAGACATTGACCGCCCTCTTATTGCGGCGCGCAGTGGACATTTGATGCTCCCAAATGAATGCGCATAGTATATGCGCATTAACCATGCGCATCAAACGATCTCGGTCCCGAGGTTCGCCCGGGGTTGGAAAGAGGAGCGGTAGCTCATCAATAAACCGTTTGGCACGTTCGGCAAGAGCATTGGCGTCTTTTGCTAGTTACGCCGACGCGCTCTTGAGCGACACTGAAATTGTGAACTCGGGTTCTGAGAGCGATAGCGACCTTGGGTTAAGCCGAAACCTCCTGAAGGGTGAGGCGGCGGTCTCACGGACGGTCAAGAGACTAGCGACTCACCAAACGCAATCCACGTTCGAGATTGCGTGGCATACAGCGCCAGGTGAAATGCTCCAACGAACAGCGACGCGCCCCAAGCAAACGCTGGATGCAGTCGACGATGCCAAAGCGTGTCGAGCCCGACGCATATTAATAGGAACAAATCCAGTCCCACCATGATGCGTAAGTTGAGATCTACCTCTGCCGCTTGTGCCATAAAGCTGACGGGAAGCCGCGCGAGCGCGTCCGGTAGCATACAAGCGATGGTCAATAGCATCAGCCGTTTATGATAGTCGGGGCGGTGGCGGCGCTGCCAGATCGCAATAGCGACGAAACCCCCAAAAAAAAACATCTGAAGCAAGTCCAAGCTTGTTATGACGACCTGACTTGCAGCAAAGTCTGTATGCCCTCGCACTTCGCGCGCCGCAGCGTGCAGCGTCGTAACTGATCCTACAATTACAACCAGCGCGGCCCAGACGGCACCAAATACACCGAGCCGCCGATGCCAATTGACCCGATGAGCGGCGATCAGACTGGTTTGAACAACGAGCAGCACGACCCACCCGGTCATCACCGCGCCGTGAATGTGTAACAGCACCGACAAAGGCGGTGTACTGAAGAACGGCTTTAGGTAGAAGGTACGCGCAAATGTCCAGAAAACCAGGGCAAAAAAGATGAGACTGGCACCCACGTACAGACTGCGGTCAAAGCGACGCGACGATCGAACAATGGAGTTCATTGACGACGAATTCCCGTCTTTGACCCATTCGCTTTGCTATTGTTCGTGGAAATTGACGCGCCCGGCGCGCGGGCAACAGCGATGCCGTGTAACAGGATTCGTGTGTTCATGGTATTACTCCGTCGTCGTGGGCTTGATGCAGATGACCCTCGCGCATAACTCTACTTGTAAATACCGAACTTGCGCTCAGATCCCGCCATCAGCCGCCAACTTCGGGTCAATATAGTGGCATAGCTTTCGGGTCAACCAACGGCAGCTTCGAGGTGGCGACTCTAGGGTGTCGAGTGGCCGCAGTTGGCCGTTATGAATAGCTCTCCATAAGGGCCATTATGCACAGTCTCGAGTTATGCACAGTGATTAGGGCTCCATGGGACCAAAGCCCTGTGATTTGAGGGTATCAGACAGTTAGGGCGAGATTTCACTGTACATAATTTCCGGTGGTCAACTGTGGTGGTACATCCACTTCCGGAGACCATCATGGACCCACTCACGACGCTTTCCGCCATCCCTAAAGGCTGGCTTCTTTACAGTGTTCTCGCGCCGCATGCGGACGCCTTTGTCGCGCGCCTGAAGCGCGATCGGTATTCGCCGACCACGGCGCGCAAGTACCTCGCGAGCCTTGCGCATCTTGCACGATGGATGACCCAGTGCTGTCTTCCGCTGCGATTACTCGACGAGCGTGAAGTAGAACGATTCCTGGTCAGGCATGTACCGCACTGCGACTGTCCGCGACCAGTAATTTGCACCCGCAGCGATCTGCGTGCCGCGTGTGCTCACTTGCTGGGCGTGCTTCGCGAACGACAAGTAATTGCCGGGCGCCCGCAAGAAGTCGGACACATCGCCGACGAACTGCATCGGTACGACGACTACATGCAGCGTGTGCAGGGTTTGATCGAGGGTACGCGCCGCGGTCGCCTGCGCATAGTGCGGCGCCTTTTGCTTTACAAGTTCGCGGATGGGCCCGTCATGATTGCCGGGCTGGAAGCCGACGATGTGCGCAAGTTCATCGCTCAACAGCTCGATTTGCGGGGCGGCACGTCCAACGCAACCACGGTTACCTCAGCGCTGAGAGCCTACTTCCGCTATCGGACGAGCTGCGGCGATCGGATGCACGGTTTGCTCGGCGTGATCGCGAAGCCCGCTCACTGGAGCCTTGCGGCCTTGCCGCGCGCGCTCAGCAACGCCGAAGCGAGCCGCTTGCTCAGCTCGTTCGTCGCCTCCTTGCCGTCACCCCGACGGGGTTATGCCATGGTGCGTTGTGCGCTGGATATGGGGTTGCGCTGCGGCGAAGTAGCCAAGCTGCAGCTCGGCGACATCGATTGGCGCAACGGGACTGTGACGCTGAGGCGAACGAAGTCTCGTCGTGAGGATATCTTGCCGCTGCCGGCGCTGGCCGGTCGTGCGCTCGCCGACTACTTGCGCTACGAACGCCCAAAGACCACCAACCCGGCAGTGTTTGTTCGTCGCCAGGCACCGCGCGATCAGCCGATCGGTGTCGATGCCGTCCGACGAGTCATCCGCGATGCCTACCGGCGTATTGGGCTCACGCATGGGCGCACCCATGCGCTGCGGCATACGGTAGCCTCACGGCTGCTCGAGCATGGTGGCTCGCTCAAGGAAGTCGCCGATGTGCTGCGCCATCGCTCACTGAACACCTCCCTGATCTACGCCAAGCTCGATCAGCCGCGGCTGGCGGCGGTCGCTTTGCCCTGGCCTGGGAGTGCCACACGAGCGCCACCACCATCACACAGCGGGCGCAGACGTTCTTGGCCGAGCGGCGCCGCTTGGGCTTCCAAGCGCGCACCACCGGCTATGCACTACTGAGCTTCGCACGCTTCATGGACCGTCAATATCCGAAGGGCCTCCTGACGATCGAACGCATGACTGACTGGGCGCGCCGCGACAAGCAGCAGCGCCGCACGCCGGCGACTTGGGCGCGACGGCTGAAGCAGCTGCGGCCCTTTGCCCGCTGGTTGCGCCAGTTTGAACCTCGTACCGAGGTGCCCGACGAGTCGGTCTTCGGCCCGGTGCCGGGCCGCGTTGCACCGCATGTGTACCGCGAGAAAGAGATCGTCGATTTATTAACGGCTGCGCGTGAACTCAACCCGCGGGGCGGCCTTCGCCCGTGCACCTACGAGGCATTGTTCGGACTCATTGCCTCGGCCGGCCTTCGTGTCTCCGAGGCGCTGGCACTGCGAGACCGCGATGTCGATCTGGCCGCCGGCACACTGACGGTGCGGCAGACCAAGTTTGCCAAGTCTCGGCAACTGCCTCTGCACCCAAGTACCGTAGCAGTGTTAGCACGCTATCGTGGGTTGCGGCGTCGATATGCCCCGTCGAGTGCCGAGATGAGGTTCTTCGTCGGCACGCGCGGTCGGCGGCTGGGTCAGCCATTGGGCCAGCGTCAAGTACACCGCGTCTTCATCGAGCTGCGCAGCAAGTTGGGCTGGATCAACCGCGGCGCGCACGACGCACCGCGGATCCACGATCTGAGACACGCCTTCGCCGTGCGCCGAGTGATGCTCTGGCATAACCATGGCATCGATATTGACCAGATGATGCTGTCGCTGTCCACCTACCTTGGCCACGCCAAGATCTCCAACACGTACTGGTATTTAAGCGGCGTACCAGAGCTGATGGCGTTGGCAGGCAACAAGTTCCAACGCTTTGCCGAGTCTCCGGGAGCACGCGATGAGTAGCGTCGCGCGCTCGATACCGGTGCCATCCTTCCAGGCGCTCGTCCAGGCATTCTTTGCCGAGCACCTGACCGAGCAGCGAGCGATGAGCCCGCGGACGGTGGCGGCGTACCGCGACGCGTTCATGCTCTTCCTCGACTATATCCAGGCACACCATGCCAAGTCACCGGCCAACGTGAAGCTCGCCGACCTGACCCCGGAGCTGATCCTAGGCTTTCTCGACCATCTTGAGCACAAGCGTCATAACAGCGTGCGCAGCCGCAACGCGCGGCTCGCCGCGCTGCGTGCGTTCCTGAAGTTTGCGTCACACCGTGATGTCTCATCGCTGCATGTCATCGAGCGATCTCTCGGCATCCCGGCAAAGCGCTTCGAGCGCCCGATGCTCGCCTTCCTCTCGCGAGAGGAGATGGTCGCGGTGATCGGCGTCGCCAGCAACAGTTGGCTCGGGCAGCGCGACCATTTACTGATGGGAATGCTGTACAACACCGGCGCGCGCGTATCCGAGATCATTGGCGTGCAGGTCGCCGACGTCGTGCTCGACGGCGCCGCTTGCGTTCACTTGCGCGGCAAAGGTCGCAAAACACGTTCAGTGCCGCTGTGGCGATCAACCGTCAAAGAGATCCGCGCGTGGCTCAAGCAGAATGTAAATCTCCGCCCGACCTCGGCGCTGCTGCCGAACCAGAACGGCGAGGCGATGACACGATCGAACGTTACGCAGCGCCTGGCGATCGCCGTCAGTGTTGCGGCCAAAACCCAACCACAACTCACAAAGAGGCCGATATCGCCCCACACCATCCGTCACACGACGGCGATGCATCTCCTTCAATCCGGCGTGGACATCAGCGTCATCGCACTTTGGCTTGGCCATGAAAGTCCGACGACCACTCACCATTACGTCGAAGCCGACCTGGCCATGAAGGACCGGGCGCTTGCCAGGCTGCAGGATCCAAAGGCGAAACTGCGCCGCTATCGGGCTCCCGACTCGCTGCTGGAGTTCTTGAAGGGGCTATAAAATTATGTGCAGCCGCAGTGCAATCGGTGGCCTGTTTGCAGGGCCGCCGACGCGCTACTGTGCATAACTCGGGACTGTGCATAATGGCCGACGGCTGTCCGTTCTGATTCCAGGATTGCGACGTTCGCTGAATCCTCCGAGCCGAAATCCTTTTAGAAACTCCGGAGAGCAGGCAACTAGACCTTGACGACCTTTAGGATGCGCTTTAGAGCGGCGAAATCAGAGGGATTACGTGTATAGAGCGGCAATCCATTTGCCGCAGCCGTCGAGGCGATGAGCAAGTCCGCGAAACGTACCCTGCTAGATTGTCCGGTTGCCCGCGCGGCAGCAAAGACCCTACCATACATGCGTGCCGAATCGAAAGGCAATGGATCCCAGGTAGACGTCGCCCACTGCAAACGATCCTGGCGTCGAGCGCGTTCGTCTTTATTTTCGGTTGCATGCGGACCGGCAGCGAGTTCGGCCAGCGTTACTGCAGTAATTGCGGATTCATCAGGAAGCTGATCAGCGATGATCTGGTCGTGATCGACCAGAACCGACGTGTCCAGAACACCGCGACTCGCCTCAGTCATAAGGGCGAGGATCAACTACGGCGTCGAGATCCGCACGGAATTGCGCGGCATCGATCCTGGCGGCTCTTCCTGCTCCATCCGCGATGGCCGCGCGAGGCACGAAGCAACGTCGCTTAATTGGTCGCAGTTCTCCGACCGATCGATGCGTGGCCAGAGACCTTGGACAGAAAGGCCTGAGCCGGGATGCTCGCGCATCGACATATCCCTACTAGCCTTACGTTGCCCCGAATGCCGCGAAGATTCACACGCTAATCACACTTGGCATCGGCATCTACACCAAACCGCCTGTTTTAAAGGCTCGAAAGCGCGCTCGCCCGCTCCACGCTTGAGGTGACGCCAGGCCTGCATGGCTACAAGATTGGCGTAAACACATTGATCCGATGGGAGTGTCCTGGGCAGACGGCGCTCACGGAGCGGCGGTCGAATCGCCTCACGCATCCCTGCATTGCCCCAAGAATCACACGTACAGTCACACGCAGCAGTTCGCAAGAATAAATTGTGTTCCCACGGCTGCCCGCCGTAAGCGATCCATCGCAGGTAGCTGGACTCGACCCCAAGGAGACAGGTGCGACCCGCTGTTGTCGGGGAGCCTGATGTAATATGCCTCAATGACGATGCGGGAAATAATGAAAAAGCCCATAACGAGGGCTGCTTTCTACACCATGGTCGTGGGTGTGGGCGGCGCAGCCGGCCTTGTGTACTACCCGTTGGGTTTAATGGTTCTCATACTTGCAAGCTGGGGTCTTATTTCGATCGCGATCATTTTGGCAATGCAGTGGCGTACCCGATGCCCGCACTGCCACACCTTGCTGGGTGCGAAGCGACGAGCGAGCACAAAGGACAGCCCGACAATCGATAATTGTCCGTACTGTAGCGTGAACTTCGATCAGCCGACGGAGAGCGTCGCGCGCACAGAGTGAAGTAGACTTCGGGTTTCGACCCTGTCCCGCCGGTCGCCACTGTCCGCTTCCGGGTATCAGAACCGCCCGGTTGCTCGAACCGGTATTAGACGTCACGTTATCTGCCTACAGCGGCTTCGGTTTGGTGTGTCCTTGAATGGACCGTAGGTATTCGACTAATCGATCGATCAATTCCGCGACCCGCTGACGACGAGCGGCGTCTTCGCCTTCGTATCCATAAAACTCCCACCCCCAAACGGGCATATCAGAAGTACCATGTGACCGTGGCATCGATCGCCCATCGATCATCCTATGCACTAACTCTGCAGGGAATTCACCGCCGTTGCGTTTAGCAATCAAGGTAAGGTCCGGTACTCGCCGTTTCAGACGGAGTGCCACCGGTCCGTCGCCGTGACCGCTAACGCCATGACAAGTCGCGCAAAACTCCTTGTAAAGGTCTGCTCCGGTCATCTCCGGGGCTTCACCCGCCTCGCAACTCGCCCACATCAGCGCCACCAGCGCGACGGAGATTACGCTTGCACAGGTTCGAATTAAAATGCACATGTGTCGTCCTTGATTGTCACCGTAAAAAGTTTTGTCTGTATGCTGAGCCCGTATCCGTCGACGACCACGCGGCGTTCATTGATCCAATTGTATGCCAACGCCGCCTTCGGACCGATATAACCATCCGTCAACGACTGCGTATAAGTACGGATTGACTTGAGCAACGCATCAACGATCCTAGTGTGGATCATTGGAGGTTCAAATGAATGCTTATGCCAGACATACGATCATCGCTGCCATGATCCTGCTCGTCCTGACATCCGTCTCGGCACGTGCGCTGGATCTATCCAGTTACACGGGTGTTCAGCTATACATGCGCTTTTGCTCCAGCTGCCATGGCGGCAACGCGCGTGGCGATGGGCCTGTGGCGAAGAATTTCAAGATTGAGGTGCCCGACCTCGCGCGCATCGCTCACCGTCATGGCGGTGTTTTTCCGACGGAGCAAATCCATAAGATCATCGACGGCCGCAAGACTCTGCCGCCCCATGGGTCGCGGGAAATGCCGGTGTGGGGGTTCGAGTTCTATCGAGAAAATGAGAATACCGGGAATCCGGACCCGCAGGGCCGCACCGATGATCTGGTTGCGCGCCTGACGGAATATCTGCGGACCATTCAGATCGAATAAGGTCTTTTCACCGGCCTGGTCACGGTGGAGTTTCTGGCGACCGGTCAAACGCCATGCAAAGGAAGGCGAACAGCTAAAGATTAGAGCCTGGCAGCTTACCGGTATTAGCCGGTCGAGCCGCGCCGATGCGCGAATGAGTACTAACGACCGATTGCGGCCGGGCATCAACGGCGGCTAACGGGAATCGATAGCGCCTCCCGATTGCATATTGGCGAAATACACAATAAATGTTCCAATCAATGCTGCGAACTTGCTCCGAGGTCAACACGTTGATCCAATGGGAAAGTCTTGGGAAATCGACGCTGAGGAGCGACGGTCTCACGGCCTCACGTATCCCTGCATTGCCCCGGGGATCACACGTACAGTGACACGCTTTGGCGCTACTTCAAATTGGCCGCCCAAAGGCGATCCAGACTACAGCAGTCGCGTTGTAAGCGAGAAAAGCCACAACGTAAGGCCGTGCATTGAGTTGCCGGCGAATGTCGAACGCGATTAACATAACAAGGCACGTCTCAATAACTACAAGGCTGATCGTCTGAGACGTCACCTGCCTAAAATCGAACCAGTATCCCAGTGTTCTGGCCAACCCAGCAGGCAACAAAAAAAGAGCAATGCAGATCATGTAGCGCATGTGCGCGGGTATGTCACGTTTTTGAATGCGAACGATGGCCAGAACATAGATCGCTACGGTTAACACCAGCTGGGCTGCCGAAACGAATTCCGCCTGCAGCGCAGAGACAATAGATTTCCCGTCTGACAGCTTCTCGTGATACTCCTTCCAGATCATCGCCAAGGTGGATGGCACGATCAATGCCATCACAACATAGGAGGCTTTTCCGAGAATTCGATGTGCGGAGATCGCTCTGTATCGGATGGCGAGCGGTTGAAAGACCAAGAGCGCGATCCATGCAAAGAGCAACACTGCATGGATGTGGACGGGTGGTGTAATGGCAGGATCAAATGCAGGAATCTCGGATAGATATGGAATCCAAAAGCCGGCGATAAAAATTGGCAGAAGTGCGAGTAGAAAGTAACCGAGATTACGATAGGCGCGTTCCATAACCCACATGTGTCTGGTATGCCCAGTTACGCCTCACCAAACCGTTCCACCGAATTCTATGACTGCATGTTGCGCTGGGATATGTTTCATCCCACCGGAGTCGCTTCTGAACCCAAGCCGCCGACCGTGACTGGCCGCCTCCGATCATCAGAGATCCACAAATACTTATAACAGCAAACCGGCCGAAGACCCGCCAAAGTCACGACAGTTGTCTGGCGTGTCCCTGCGTCGTCGTAGCACGCGACGCAGATCCGAGCCGTCCCGATGTTTTGCGTACACCTCCCGACTCTCACTCATGGGACGTGACTGCGGATTGTGTGCAAACGAAATCCGAAGTCCCGGATGTGTCGTCCAAAACCGCTCGGGAAGCAACATTTCGACTTGTCTTCCAATCAGCTCGTCACGGGCGTAACCAAACAGTTTTTCCGTCTGGTCATTTACGTAAACGATGGAACCGTCGCAATCGGCAATGACCATGGCGTCAGGACCGGCGTCGAGCAATTCGCGGGCGTGTCCTTTGATCAGCGTCATCTCGATGGGCGCCGTTCGCTCAAGTGTTAGGAGCAGGAGTGGCGTTGACCAGCGTTCGACGCCGATTGAGGGCGCTTTCAGCGGCCAGCCAATCCTCGATATCGTACCCGAGCGCGAAGTGCCGTTGCTCAGCCCGCAAATAAGCGGCCTCGGCAATGATTGCATGCCGGTCTTCGGCCGCGTTCGAGGCGGCATCGCGCGCCAAAATAGCATCGGTCGTCGCTAATGTTTTTTTAGGTACGTCGGTTTGCGTCTTTACCACTGCGCGACTCGTGCTAAGGATTGGCGCCGGCCTATTTGATGATGTACTCATAAGATTTCCTGTATCGAACGATGGCTGGAATTGTGGGTCAGTGCCGCGTGCCGAGTAGAGCTTCTATCTCGCGCAGCAGCAGATTGACGTCCACCGGCTTGGGTAGAATTCGGTCTACGATCAACTTCGCCCTCTCGACGTGCTTATGCGCTGTGTCCCCAGTCAGCATGATGGTGGGGGGCTTGAACCCGAGTCGCGCCGCGATCTCGGCCACGATCTCATCGCCCCTGAATCCCATGGGAAGCTGAAAGTCGCTCATGATCAAATCCGGGCGCAGACCGTGGATTTCCACGTGCTGCAGTGCTTCGTCGCGCGTCGCGGCACTGAAGACTTCGTATCCTTCGAGGCGCAGCAGCATTGCCATGGATCGGGCAACCCCGGGATCATCTTCGATGTGTAGCACTTTGATAGCGCCGCCGACCGGCGTCGGAACCAACACCGGGATTGGGATCCGTTCAGCCGCCGCCTCTGTAGCTACACCGCGAGGGAGTTGCACGGTGAAAGTCGAGCCTACGCCATCGCGCGACTCAATGGTGACCGTATGCTCAAGGAGCCGGCAAATGGTTTGCACGATTGACAGACCGAGTCCGACGCCTTCGCGCTGGTCGCGATAGGAGTTGTCAACTTGGTAGAACGCATCGAAGAGTCGCCGTAAATGCTCCGGCGGGATGCCCGGTCCCGAGTCGATAATATCGATGTAGAGATCGTTCGCTTCCGTACGGACACGTAGCAGAACCGACCCGTGGCGCGTGTACTTGATGGCGTTACCGATTAGATTCCGCAGAATCACCGGTAAGAGCATCGAGTCGCTGCGCGCAAATTCGGCGGATGCTTCGATGTCCAACGTGAGCGACTTGCTGGCCGCGGAGTAGCCGAATTCGGAGCGCAGCCGCGGCAGAATCTCCTGCAGCGAAAAATCCCGAATGACCGGCTGAATCGCCCCCACTTCCAGTCGATTGATGTCGATCAGCGAGGAAAGCATCTGATCCATATTGCGCACCGCTTCCTCGAGCAACGCGATGTGGGGAGCATAATCGGTATTGGCGAACGCCCGCGCGAGTACGGCTTGAAGGGCCCAAATCGTCTGCAGTGGCTGGCGCAAGTCGTGGCTGGCCGCTGCAAGGAACCTGGACTTCACCTCGTTTGCCTGCACCGCCGAGTCTCGCGCGCGCGTGAGCGAGTCCTCCATCTGCTTGCTATCCGTCATGTCGCGCACGATCGCAATCGTGGCCGGCGCCGCGCTGTCGTCGTTGGGATTGAGCAGGACGTCGATAGGGAATTCGGTACCATCCCGCCGGCGACCGAAAAGGGAAAGGCCCGCGCCCATGTGACGAAGGTGCGGGCCTTGCGCATACCCCAGCCGATGTTGGACATGGCGCTCGCGTACATTGTGGGGCACCAGCATTTCGATCGATTGATTCACGATCTCGCTACGCTCGTAGCCGAACATTCGAATGGCCTGCGAGTTCAAATACAAGATCCGGCCGGCTTTCCCCGTGCCGGCCACAACGAACACGGCGTCAGGCATGTTCTCGAGAACGTCGGTGCACGCATTCAGCATCGAAGGATCGATTGAAAGCGTATCCAAGGGAGCCTCCTTGGTCACAAAAAGTGAGTCGCGCCAATCCAATCCCTGGGAGGGGCGGCCATTGTGGGCGATCAAGCACACTATGCGCGCAAAGGGCCGGCAATGTCGTTTTATTGAGATTCAGAGCAAGTGAACCGCCGGCGCGCTTGTTTCGCCGCGCCGCCTCGTAGCGGCGGGACTGGATGCCTGGAATACGCCAGGCCCTCGATCATGCATGCTTGCGACGACAGACGAAAAATCGTCGTCCCCGTAAACTCATCGTGGACACCCGAGCAGAGTCGGCTGCGTCCGCCACCGACTCTCAGCCGCTGTCCACGATGGCCTGGAATCATTGTCCACGTTCGCAGGAATACGCATGGATCCGCATCGCGGGTTGGGCAACAGCGCGGGGCTGTATGTCCCGAGCGTTTTCGCGCCGAACTGCGAATGACTGCAAAGCGGCCGGCAACCGAAGTTGCGCAACAGCAGGTTTTGGCCGATCGGAAACCCACGACTAAAAGGCTGGAGCCCGGGATCTCGCACGTTGATATGTCCCCACGTAGCCTTAGGTCGCCGCACATATCGCGAAAATTCACCCGCTATTCACACTTGGCATCAGCATTCGCACCAAACCGCTTGTAAAGGCTCGGAAGCGCATTCCCCGTAGGTAGTACCAATTCGCTAGGTCGTTTCGCATCGTGGAAAATCCTGATGTGCGCAATTTGCGCATCGTCAATGTTTTCATATCCGATCCTCCCTCCGGTGTTGTAGTTCTTCTGGTAGTTCGGTGAGTTCAGAGGGGCGATCGTGAGTCGGAGACGCGAGCCGGCCGGAACGCGTCGGGCCAGCCAATTAAATACGAACGGAATCTGAACCACCTGCCCTGGCTTGATAAGTTCCTCTTTGAACTGACTGTTGCGAAATCGAGCGCGGCGGACATCTTCGCCCAATCGAACGGTGGACCCATCGGCGCGTACCATTAGCAGTTGGGCCCAGAGATCGAAATCCGGGGCATCGGCCGTGCACTCGAGTGTCAGCCGGGAGCCGCGGGCAGGCATGAATTAACTCCCATCGATTTCCTTGTCCGGAAGCAAAAGCACCGGCGACTTGACCCGAAAAACTCGGCGGGTCCTCGCACGAGACGCCGTGGCGAGCAGCAAAGCCGCATTCCAGACAGTTGCGACCGGCGTCTCGCCGCGGAATTCCGCACGCGTCACCTTACTCGTCGCGTTGCCGTGACTGCTGGCAGGATGTTGAGGCCCCTCGCGGACGGCCGAAGTTGGGCAACGCGCGTACGTCGATCTTACGAACGCTGCCCGATTGACATGCAAACCGTGCAGCGCCGGAGATGCCGCCTACCACTTCGCGACATTTGCCTCAAGTTGCTACGTGGCCCCACATACCGCAAAAATTCACACGCTAATCGCACTTTGGGATTCGCCATCGCGCCAAGCGCCTGTTTTCCAGCTCGGGAAGTAACCCCGTGTGGGTTCGATTCCCATCGCCCGCTCCAATCTAACCCCTCCTTAACTAATACCGGTCAACTCGCTCTGGCCCGCGGGAAGATCTTAGGAATCGGCGTCTTATTCATCAACGAGCTGGTTGAGAGGCACAACTGCACTTCGACGGCGGCCGGGACTCAGGCACGGAGCATCCGGCGTGGTTGCGGTCGTTCGCAGGCGATCTTGTGCCGCCAATTCAGGGCCGCACTAGCCGGACAAGCAAACCCTCCGACCTCAGTTCAAGAGCAACGTAGATAGCTCCATCTGCGCCAATCGCAACGGCTCGAATTCTTCCTAAACTATTCAGTATGACTTCCTGCAGCACAGCATGCCCATTTGACAAGACAACGCGGAACAGAGCTTGTTGTACAAGCGTGCCGACCAATAAATTGTCTCGCCAATGTGGGAATTGCCTCCCCTCATAGAACGAGATCGCGGAGACTGCGACTTCTGGGGTCCAATTTATTACTGGCTGATCCATGCCCTCATGCTGAGCCTCCGTGCCCACTGAAATGCCATCATCGCGCGTTCCATAACTGATCACAGGCCAGCCGTAATTGTGCCCTTTGTAGATGAGGTTAAGCTCATCGCCGCCGCGAGGACCGTGTTCCGATGACCAAAGCTGGCCCGTCTTTGGATGGAAGGCCAAGCCCTCTGGATTTCGATGGCCGTAACTCCATATTGCGGCGAAAGCGCCTGGGGATGAAATGAAAGGGTTGTCTGAGGGAATGGTGCCGTCATCGTTGTAACGCAAGATCTTGCCATTGGGATCGCGCAAATCCTGAGGCGCCGAACGCAACAATTGTTCTAGCGGAATCGGTTCTTTCCCGGTCGCTTGGCTAACTCCGGCGTCGCTGGCCGTAGTTAAAAAAACGTGACCTGCGCCGTCAAACGCAATGCGTCCGGTTACGGTGCTGTCGGTGGGCACCCGAACCAAGTTCTTCGAATCGATCCAGCTATTGTGGTTTATTCGTCCGCGCACCAGCGCCACTACGGTTAGCGGCTTTCCGTCAACTTGGATGGTGTCGCCGCAGGTGAGGTAGATCCAGCCGTTTTCCTTGAAACCCGGATGAACCGCAACATCAAGTAGGACCCGGCGAAATCGGTCCTGAGGGTTACCGAACGGCGTCCCATGTATGGGCTCGGCCGCTAGACGACCTCGTTCAATGACGCGCAATCTGCCTTGTTGTTCTGTCAGCAGCAAACGACCGTCTGGAAGCGCCGCCAAGCCCCAGGGCATACCCGTCTTGCCGATGACTTCAATGCGGAGCTTTTCCAGTTCCGTCGCGACCAAGCCCGACGGGATCGCCCGTATTTGCGCCTCGTCCATTTCCCGAAAGTGCTGCAGAGTATTCTCGCTGCGTTTCGCATGGATGAAATTGATCAGGCTTCGAATGTCATCCTCGGATAGAACTCCTCGCCACACCGGCATTCCTTTTTCGGGAAATCCATCTCGGATACTGTGCGCGATGTCATCGTCACCCATGCCATGTATGTACGTTTCTGCAGTGAGTGATGGTCCCTGCGCGCCCTGCAGTTGCGTGCCGTGGCAGCTCGCGCAATCGGCCGCATAAATGTTTGCCGCATTCGCCGGCTCCAATGCCTGCGGAAACGAAGTCAGCGGAAATAGGAGACCTGCCGTCACCCCGTATCGCGCATATCTGATCATGGCTACCAACGTACGTTTTGGCCTTGGCATTACCGCGCCTGAGGATCGGCCGGCATCGTTAGCGATTGAGGTGTCATTATGCTCACTTGCGGCGATTTTGGCTCCTCCGGGGCCGCCGCAAAAGAGGTATGTACTAACGGCTGCGCAATTTTTGACAGCGTCGACTCCGCTGTGGGCACCGTCTCAACGGTGAAAGTGGCAGCGTCGGTTTGCGCGGAGAGACCGCTCCCAAAGGCTTTGCGCCCCGCGGGGATTGCATTTGATACGCGGTATAACCAGAGTTATACTAAACCGATGAAAACCGCAATCTCTATTCCGGACTCCCTTTTTGAAGAGGCTGAGCGACTCGCTAAGGTGCGGGGCTGGTCGCGTAGCGAGCTTTATGCGAATGCCGTGACCGCATATGTCAATAGCGAACGATTTGCCGGTGTCCGTGAAAAACTCGATTCCGTGTACGGGCTTAACCAGGAAGACTCCGCCATCGATCCACTTCTTGCGGATGCGCAGGTCCGCTCACTGTCTAAGGAGAAGTGGTAGTGAGGCGCGGTGAGATTTGGTGGGCCTTACTTGGCGAGCCTCAAGGCTCTGGGCCGGGGTACCGTAGGCCTGTGTTGATTGTACAGTCGAATGAATTCAACGAAAGCGCAGTCCGCACTTCAATCTGCGCGGCGATGACGTCGAACATGCGATTGGCTGACGCACCGGGCAACGTTCGCGTGACGCGCCGCGCCAGCGGCCTGCCACAAGAATCGGTCGTTAACGTGTCGCAGCTCATTACGCTGGATAAGCAGAGGCTGACCGAAAAGGTCGGGCGCCTGCCTGCTGAATCCCTGCGTGATGTGGAGGCCGGGATAAGGCTGGTCCTCACGTTATAGTCGCAACTCGACACGCACCCACATCTGCCGATGAAGAACGCGCTTGCCGATTGCGCCAACCGGCTTTGATCTCGATCTTCATTGGTGTGAGCGTCGCGGTTCACGCCGTCGCTGCCTTCAGGGCCGCGAGGAAGACGTCGCGTGCGGACGTCGTTCCTACAACGTGCTCTGTACCCTCGACTCCGAGGTCCATCCATCCTGCATTCACGGCCTCAAACATTTCTTCGGCAGGTGCGGTGCGGCCCTTCGGGATGCCGAATTGCTCGAACGCTTTCGCCCACGCTGCGCGGGGGACTGCAAAGGCTTTCACGTCCAGATTCAGGACTTCACCCAATTGCTCCGCGACTTCATCCGCGGTGACCATCGAACCAAGCTCGACAATGCGCTGCCCTGACCACGCCGACCCGGTCAACAGCGTTGCGATCTCCGCACCGATGTCGTTCGTCGCGACCATGGTCGATTTCCGGTATGTCGGATTGTAGTAGACCGGTAGTGTTCCTTCTTTTGCGGCCTGCAAACCGTAGAGGAAGTTTTCGAAGAATCCGCCTGCGCGCACAAATGCGACTGGCGATATCAGGTCGCGAAAACCTTGCTCCAGAAGCGACAAGGCCGTGATCATCCCAAGCCCGCTGGTCTTGTTCGCACCCATAGACGAAAGCGCTACGACCCGTGGCGGCGCGGCCTTGGTGAGCGCCTCGACATAGTTCGCAATCACGGCCTTGGCTTCTTTGTAATCCGGCGAGGGGGCCCACACAGCGGGCAACATGACGAACGCGCCTTCGACGCCTTTGAGCGCCCGCTCGATGGCTGCCGAATCATTCCAATCGCCGTCAACCAGTTCGACGCCCTGGTTCGCCCAGCTTGACGCCTTCTCGCGATTACGGACCAGCGCGCGTACTTTCTTGCCGTGCGCCAACAGATGTTCTGCCGTCGCGCCGCCCACTTTTCCCGTGATTCCCATGACTAAAAACATGCGTTTTCTCCTGACGTTGAGGGACAGATGCACTGCCCCGGTTGGTTCAATGGATGAGCGGCAGAATGGCCCGGATACGGGGATCGCGCGCGTAGAGGCCGCCCCATGTCATCGCGCCCAGAAGCAGGGAAATGATCTCGGGCGGCGATCCCAACTCACCAATGCGGACATGGGCGCAGATGGCACCTCCCAAAAAGCCCGTCACTAGGATCGCGCCGAGCACGGCGGTGGTCGGGATAGCATAAAGGATGGCGCAGGCGAGGATAATCGGAGCCACGACACGGGTCAGATCCATCGCGAACCCGGTTTCCTGCAACATGCTCGCGATCTGTGCCGGCGCGAAAAGCTGAATGGTGCCATCCGCTACCAGAGCGATCACAACAAGCGCGCTCATCGTCCGGCCGGCCCATAGGGTGCGACGCAAGGTGAAAGTCTCGGGCACCTCAAGCAGGTTCATCGTTTTGGACACGTCACTCTCCGATTGCGGGGTTACCAATGTTCGCAGCCTACTGTGTCACCCAGATATGATAAACACCGATAAAATGAACTCACTGTTCTCTCTGCGGTTAACAATACCGAGGCTCAGAAAATGCAGAATCTCGAACCCATCCTGATTTTCATAACGGTTGCGGAAATGGCGAGCTTCACCCGCGCCGCCGATAGCTTGGGGATTCAGAAGGGAAGGGCCTCAACGGCGGTACGGAAGCTGGAAGAAGAAATCGGCGTGAGACTTCTGCACCGGACGACGCGTAGCGTGCAGTTGACCGAAGACGGACGGGTATTTCATGCACGTGCGCGCGATTTGCTCGCAGACGTTGACGATCTCCACTCGATGTTCGCAGGCGATCGCGTGGTACTTCGCGGGCGTCTACGCGTCGATCTTCCGACCGAGGTGGCACGGACAACGATCGTGCCGGCCTTACCGGATTTCATGGCGGCTCATCCCGAGTTGGAGCTGGAGTTGTCGAGTACGGATCACCAAGTTGATCTGGTTCAAGAGGGGTTTGACTGCGTATTGCGACTTGGTCACATCGGGGACGAGAGGCTGATTGCTCGTCCGCTGGGCAAGTTACGCATAGTGAATGCCGCCAGTCCCGCCTATCTGGCGCGCTATGGCGTCCCTCGATCGCCGGGAGATCTCCAGCGCCAGGAACACCGGGCAATTCACTTTGAGACGACGCTGGGCGCAAGACCCATTGGATGGGAATACCCGGACGGCGAAAGTTACGCGACACTTCAGTTGCCAGGTGCGTTGCACGTCAACAGCGCACAAACCTACGAAGCCGCTGCCCTCGCCGGTCTTGGCCTGATTCAGGCACCACTTCTTGGGATTGGCCGATACTTGGAGAGTGGAGCGCTGATGGAAATTCTACCCGACTTTCGTCGCCGGTCGCTTGCCGTGTCCCTCGTAGTAGCGCATCGGCGCAATCTGTCGCGCCGAGTCCGCGCATTCATGAAATGGATCGAAAATGTGCTCGCTCCCTATCTGGAATAGCCAAACGAACCGCTGCGTGCTGCCCTCGAAATCAGCATTCTGATGCGGTCCGTCGTCCTCGAGCGCGCACATGGCGCGCGTCCAAATAACCGTCCGAGCGCTCGCCGACCTTGAGCGATTATTCGACTTCCTCGCGCAACATAACCCGAAACTAGCGCCTGAGCGGATGCTCAGTGTCCGACGAGCCTTCGAATTACTCGCGGATCATCCGTTGCTGGGACGATAAGCCGAAGACGGACGCCGTGAACTGATACGGTCGCGCGGCCGCTTCGGCTACGTGGCCAAATATCGTTGGGCGCCCGCTGAGGACGTGATATTGATTCTGGCGGTTCGAGATCAACTCGAGGCTGGCTACAAGGAAGAATAGCGACGCTGGTGGGTCCGGGCTATGTTCCGACAGCTCGGCCGAGCAACTTCATCATGTTCGGCCACTGTCGCCGAGCGTAGTTGTTGGAGGAGTTCAAGCGTCGCATCGCCGCTCGAGGAATTTCCGCAAGCAAGTTCATCAACCACGAATGGATGCATTACAGCGATGCTGCGACGAAGTCGCGGCGCGCAGGCTTCTAGGGCCGCATCCGCGCGGCCCAGCGATACAAGAGAAACACCGTCAGCCCGAACATGCCGCTTCCGATCCAGACCGCGATGTTGTCGGCAAACTCATCGCCAACCAGGGCTAGCGGAAAGTCCTTGCCTGAGAAGGCGACAAAGGCGGCGATGATCACGCCCACCAAGCCCTCGCCGACGATCATGCCCGAGGCCAGCAACACACCGAGCTGCTTGGTGGCCTTGGGGTCGGACGCGCGCTCCGCGCGGCGGTCGAAGTACCACCCAACGATCGACCCGACCACGACCATCAGTGTGCTTTGCGTCGGCAGGTAGATCCCCAGGCCGACGGCGAGCGGCGAAAGGTGCGCCGAGGTCGTGGAGCGGCGCAGGATTTCGTCGGCGGCGATTACCAACACGCCGATCAGCGCACCGATGCGGATCAGACTCCAGTCGACATTGTGCTGAATCACGCCCTGCGCCAGCGCCGAAATCAGGCCGGCCTGAGGCGCCGGCAAGGGGTGCTCGTGGTGGCCGGGAGCACCGGCGAAACCGTAGGCGTGGTTGAGCAGATCGAGGATCGGTGGAATGATCGCAGCGCCGGCTATGACTCCAATGACCAGCGCCACCTGCTGTTTCCACGGTGTGGCATCGACGAGCTGGCCGGTTTTCAGATCTTGCAGATTGTTGTTGGCAATGGCAGCCACCGTGAACACGACTGCGGTGACGAACAACGCGTAGGCCACCAGCGCCGTATCGCCGCCGGCGGGTAGGCCGGAGCGGATGCCAGGGACGAGGAGCAATGCCGCCCCGATAACCACCAAGATGCCGATGCCCGATAGAGGACTGTTTGAGGAGCCGATGAGGCCGGCCATATAGCCGCAAACTGCGGAAACGAAGAAGCTCATCAGGGCGATGTAGACCAGGGCGCCGGCCACCATCGCGAACATATGGCCTCCGAGGCCGCTGCCCGCGGAGAAGTTGGCGATCAGCGCGCCGATCGGCACCATGCAGACCAACGAGACCAGAGCGACATAGCCGATCGGAATGTCCTGCTCGGTGCGCGGCAGTAATGCGGCGTTGCCGGCGGCGCGCGCCCGCGAGGCGGCCATGGCAGAGCGCAGGCCGGCAATCACCGGTTTGACAAGCTTCGCCAGGGTCCACACCGCCGCCACTCCAATGGTGCCGGCGCCGACGAAGCGCACCTGATGGCTCCAGGTATGCTGTGCCAACTGCGCCATGGGCTCTGCGCTGCCGGCGAGCGCCGAAAAGTGAGGTACTCCCCAGGCCCAGCCGATCAGCGCACCGACGAACATCGCGATGCCGACCCACAGGCCGACCAAGTGGCCGACGGCGAAGAGCGCGAAAGACAACAAGAAATCGAAGCCGGTCACGCCACCCCGATCGCCGACGCGAAAATATCGCACCACGTCGCCGGCGAAGATGCGCGTAGCGACGATGCAGGCAAAGGCCGCTGAAACGATCGCGCCCCAGACCACGGCTGCCAAGCCCGCGCGGCTGTCCTCGACCGCCGCGGCGTTCGCGTGTTCGCCGCCGCCGACTTTCAGCACCTCGGCGCACGCGACCCCTTCCGGATAGGGCAGATCCGACTGCGTAACCAGCGCGCGGCGCAGCGGGATCGAATACATCACGCCTAAAATGCCGCCCAGGGCGCAGATCGCGCAGGAAACCCAGTACGGAAACCCGGTCCACCAGCCGATGATCACCATGCCGGGCAGTACGAAAATGACCGAGGACAGGGTGCCGGCCGCGGAGGCGACGGTCTGCACGATGTTGTTCTCCTGGACGGTCATGCCCTTGAATCCTCGCAGCAGCGCCATGGAAATGACCGCGGCCGGGATTGAGGTGGCGAAGGTGAGGCCCGCCTTGAGTCCGAAGTAAACGTTGGCCGCCGTGAATACCACGGTGATGACCACGCCGAGAATCAAGCCGCGCAGCGTCAGTTCGGCGCGCGACGTGGTGGTGGCGAGCGGTTCGGGCTTGGCAGGGCTGCTCATATCGTCCCCCTTGCTGTTATTGTCTTATATCCGTGCTGTGCGCCTGAGGCACGCGAACAGAATTCCTCCTTCATACCGCAGATGGCCCGGAATCGCCATTACTGTCTTGCGCATGCGGCGGGTACGCTCGTCATACGGCGTCCAATGACGCAGGTCCAGGCGCGCGCGGAAGTGGCACGGCAACTGCCATTCGTCGCCGAGATCATCGTTTGCCGCGGCCGCGATATTGCGCGTCTGGTCTCGCAGAATCCTTTCGAGGGGCTGTCGGCGCGAGAAGTTGATGTTGCGTGTAGCGCTGCAGATCACGCCAGTGTGGTGACTGGTGTGAACATCGATGCCATAATAATTGCCGCCAAGCGCCAACGCATCGCCTAATTGTTTGGGCAGTGGAGACCGCATGCAGCAGACCACCGTCCTCCATCGTCGCGACGCGATTAAATTGCTGAGCGCCGGCGCAGCTCTCGCGAGGTGGGGCGCCGCGGCATCCGCGGTGGGCGCCGCCACCGGTCCGCCGTTCGTGACAAGCGACGTCGCCCGGCTTCGGCGCCTCATCATGTGTCCTCCGGATTCGGATATGTTCGCCCCGTTGAGCACCAGTGACGACGTACTGCCGGCGCCGGTTTCGGTGGGGCAGGGGATGGTCGATGAGCACGCGGAACTGATGCGCGCCATTCGCGCAAGCGGCGCGGAGATCTTGACGATACCCGACTTGCTGAGTTCAGCGATCGCTGCGGCGCGCGCGCACGGCGCTTGGGAAACATGGCTGCGGGGCACACACCCGAAGCTTTCGGTCAATCCGCAGGCCGTCGGCGCCAAGACGCTTCTCGGCCGCGATCCCGCGACGCAATACCGCACGTGGCCGGATGGGAGCTATCGGCACATTGTCGACAGCATCAATTCATTCATGTTCAGTCGCGATACTGCCGCGACGCTGCCCGGAGGCGTCGTCCTTTTGAATGTCGGCTCCGCTCAACGGGTGCGTGAGCAGCTCTTGCTGCGTTTCATTTTTGACTGGGCGCCGCAGCTTGCCCGATATCCGGTCCTGTTCGACGCCAGACAGGAAGGGATGTTGGCCGAAGGCGGTGATTTTCAGCTGGTCGACGAACACACCTTGTTTCTGGGCGTCGGCAATCGCACCGATCCGCGCATTGCGCCCCTGCTTGCGCGACGCCTGCAATTGGATGTCTTGGCAGTGCAGACGCGAAAGGTGGAGTTCTTGCGGCCCATGGGTAAGCGGCTTGGCCTGCGCTCCGCGTTTCTGCACCTGGACAGCTACTTCACGCACGTTGCGGACAAACAGGTTCTGACGCTGCCGTGGTTCCTCGAAGCTGCGCAAGTTGGCAAGGATCCTTACACGCAATATCTCAAGGGGATGGCTGCCGACGGCTCGGTAAGCGATGACGATCTGAAAGGGGCTCGGGAATTCATGAAGGATTTTGGGCAAGTGCGGCTGTTTCGTGCCGGTTCCGCGCAGGAAGATGCCAGCGTCAGTGAGATGAAGCTGGTTGACTTCGTTCGCAGCCGCGGCTACACCGTGCATTTCGTCGGCGGCGAGCCACCCGCTTCGGAGCCCATCCGGCATCTGTTCACGACGGTGTTGCCGGAACATGAACATCAGGGTGCGAATGTGGTTGCTACCTCGCCGGGACACGTGGTCGCGTATGAGGGCGCCCCCCAGACGCACAGCGCCCTGAGGCGCGCGGGTATCCAGGTTACGACGTTCTCGGGGCGCGAGCTATGGCCTCGGGATGGTGGTCCGCACTGTCTCACCATGCCGCTCGAGCGAGGCTGATGCGGCCGCCATCGCCGCTCGAATGGCACCGAGGGGGTGGGAAGCTCTGTTCTCTTTTCTTGGCAGCGTTAGGTGTCGCGCTCGGATTGCAGAGCGCAGCGGCCGACGCAACCGCTTTCGAGTTGCCTGCCGACGGCTCCGCCATTGTTGGCGCTGACACCACGATCACCTCCCGCTACCAGGACACGCTCCTGGATTTCGCGCGGCGCTACAGTCTGGGATACGATGAAATCATCCGCGCCAATCCGGGTGTCGACATGTGGTTGCCCGGCGAGGGGACGCAGATTTTTTTGGCGGGCCAGCGGATATTGCCGCCCGGGCCGCGTGAAGGCATTGTCGTCAACCTCCCTGAACACCGGTTGTATTACTACCCCAGAGCGACCCAAGACGGAAAGCGGGTGGTCATCACCTATCCGGTCAGTATCGGCAAGTTGGGCCGTACCACGCCGTTGGGAAAATCCCGTGTCATCGCCAAAGTCAAACATCCTTCCTGGTATCCGCCCGCATCCATTCGCAAAGAGCATGCCCAGGCAGGCGATCCATTGCCGGAAGTGGTGGGTCCCGGGCCGGACAATCCGTTAGGCGACTATAAAATCCGGCTCGGATTCGGCGATGGAACCTACGAAATCCACGGAACCAACAATCCCACCGCGGTGGGGCTGGCCGTTACGCATGGTTGCATTCGAATGTACCCCGAGGATGTGGCGAGCTTATTTGCGCGGCTGCCGGTGGGCACCCCGGTTCGTCTCATCAACGTCCCGGTTAAAGTGGCATGGATCAATGGTGAGTTGCTGCTCGAGGCACACCCACCGGTCAATGCCCAGGGGGAGAGTTTTGAGCCGGATGTGGAGCAATTTTCCGATCTGCTGCGTGCGGCCGTGGGGGACACGACGGTCGCAATCGACTGGGACTACGCGCGTGAAATGTTGCGCAAGGCCAATGGCGTAATTGCGACGGTTGGGCTCGAGGCGGACGATCCGTCGGCGCACGCTCAGGTTTCCCAATAGCCGGTGGGCTTCACGGCAGTCAATGTCCCGCGACCACCAGCAGCACCATGCGCACGATCATGAGCCCTCCGGCAATGACAAGGTAGCCGCGCAGTACGATCAGCCAAGTGCGATCGAGCACGGTCAAGCGGGCGGCAGGCAGCTGATTCAGCGGCGGCATTCGCCAAGTCTCCCGATCAGCGGCGGTAAACTGTACGGTGTCATCGGCTTTGGGGCCGCGGCGTGAATCAATGACGCGCGCCGCCACGCTCAAAACCAGTGCGAGCGCACTGCCGCCGATCAAAATCGCCATGATGTGCGCGCTCGAGATTTCCGGAAACAGGACCGAGGCGGTCAGGATGACCGAAAGCATCACGAGAATCGCAATCACGACGCTCGTGAACAAGTTGACCCGCCGGCTATTGGCCCAAGGTCCCAACACCGCCTTGTCGTTGCAAAGCAGCAGCAAGAACACGGTGGCACTCGGCAGCAAGACGCCGGCCAGCGTTTGAACGGCGTTGGTGAGAAGCCCGAGCGGCGCGCCGGGCGTGAGAACAACGGCGGCGGAGATCACGATCAGGGCGAAGTAAACCGCGTAGAAGCCCTTTGCATCGCTCAGCTTGCGATGCAAGGAGTGGCGTAACGACAAGACATCGCCTATGGCGTAAGCCGTGGAGAGGGATACCGCAGCGGCCCCAATAATACAGGCATCGATCAAGGCCACCGCGAAGAACACACCGGCCGTGCGCCCGAGATGCAGCCCGATGCCGGTCGCGACCGCGCCGGCGTCTTTGAAATGGCCAAACTGCGGAGTGCCTTCGAAAGCGACGGCGGTGAAGGCCATCATGGCCACGGCGCCCATAATGATGAGGCCGATTCCGATCCACAGGTCGATTCGCTCGTATGGAATGAAACGGGGTGTAATTCTTTTATCGATCACATAGCTTTGCTGGAAGAACAGCTGCCAGGGTGCCACGGTGGTCCCGACGATGGCGATTATCAGCAGCATCACATCGGCGATCGGCGCGTTCTTCGGAAAGCTGGGCACGAACATGTCATGGGCCATCTGCGGCACCGGCGGATTGGACATCACCAAAATCGGCACCAGGAGCAAGCTGCCGAAGACCAGCACCAAGGCGAAGCGTTCGAACTTGCGCAAATCTCCGGTGCTCACCGAGCCCATGATGACGACGGCGGCAATCCCGACGCCCCATAATTTTGGGATGCCCAAATAGTCAAAGGCCAACGTCAAGCCAATGAACTCTGTAACGATCGTGAGTCCGTTCAAGATGAAAAGATCGATGACGCTGAAGGCGCCCCAGAATTTGCCGAAACGTTCCAGGATGAGCCGCGCATGCCCCACGCCGGTCACGGCGCCAAGTCTCAGTACCATGTCTTGATTGACATAAAGAACCGGGATGAGGAGCAGAAGCGTCCACACCAAAGTCGTGCCATAGTTTTGTGCGGCCTGGGTGTAGGTGCCGAACGCGCCGGCATCATTGTCGCCCACCATGACGATGACGCCGGGCCCCAAGATCGCGAGCAGGGTCTTGATGCGCGACCAACCGCTGCGCGGTCCCGTGTCGTGCATGAAGATTGTGCCGAAACCTCCGCGAATATCTCCGGTGTGCTTGGAATCGAGCTGTGCGCCGGCCGCCGCGGGCTGCTTCTCCGCACTGGAGGCGTCCATCTGCGCTGTCTCTTTGAAACCCATCACGACATTTCCTTGAGATTCATTGGCTAAAATTGCGCGTGCACGCGCACCCCGACGATCGACACGGGACCCCGATCGGAGTTGTAGGCCGGGTTTCTGACCCACTGATAATCAAGGCTGAGCTGCGCGTGCGAGAACACATCGAGCCGATAGTAGGTCTCGGCGATCTGTTCCGGTCCCGGATGAGGCAGCCGGCCATCCCCCACCAGTATCCCGAGGCCGCCGGCGTTCAGGTACCGCTCGCGCTCGGCGGAAATTCCATCGACGATCGCCGCCACACCGATGGTGTCGTGCGCCCGATGCCACCCCGAACCTTTGATTGAAAGTCCCGCGGATACGGTGCGATCGATGTCGGAAAATTCATAGGCCTCCACGTTGCCGGCGGCCTTGCCGATTCGCGCGAATAAGCCCAAGTCCGCGCCGAGCTCTTGCTCCACCCCGAGGTTTGCCCCCAAGCGGCTTCGATAGTGACGGACAGCAGCGGTATTGGCGGGCTCGCCGCTCGCCTGGGCGGCTTGGACCGCCTCGTCGAGCAACCCCATGCGTCCGCGACTGTCGAACAGGGTGATCAGTACCCGTCCGCTTCGACTTGCGACCGTGAAGCGCTTCTCCACCTCCTCGATGAGTTGGAACTCGTGGCCGCCTGGGTCCAGATGCGGGCTGTTCGGGACATCGGAGAGATCAAACCAACCGCTGCGCCAAGTCCAAGACCCGTGATACCACTCCGCGGCGGCGCCCACGGTGTAGCCCCACGCATCGGCGGCGTAGTCGAAGGTGCCGGCATCGATCGCGGCCCAATTGAGGAAATCGTTACGCGGATCATGAGCGTATTGATTGGTATCGAAGACATCGGTCACCGCGAATTTGCCGACGGTAAACACCCAGCGGTTTGCACTGCGCGAACCGCCCAACTGCAACAAGTCGGGATCGACACTCTCCAAGTCGCCGTCGGAATCGACGGTTTGACGCACGAATGCGCGCGTCAGGCGCAGATACGGCTGATTCTTGCCCACCTTGTACGCCTCGCCGCTCGGAAAGCCCGCGAGTCCCAACGTATCGTCGAGGCCAAAGCCTTGATCGAGTTCCGGAGCAATCCACAGTTCGGCATGGCGCCAAAGGTGGGTGCCCAAATAAAGAGTCGCATCGGTGGTTTCGCGGCCCTGACTCGGCGTAAGGCTATAGGGTCCCGCATAGGGTGCCGGGAACGCGTTGGTATTTTGCTCAACGTAGGTAAATTGCCCGTGCACAGCCCACTGCTCGCTGGGCGGCGTCGAGGCCGCAACGACGTCCGTTTCGTCGCCGGCCTGAGCCGCCGGCGCGTACGCCAGCATGATTGCGAAGGGTGCAGCCAAGGCAAGACTCCTGAACGAATCGCGCGCCGCAGCTTCCGAGGACGAATGGAAGGTCGCCATGCGGTGCTCTTCAAGCCACGAAACCAGCGGCGAGCAATAGGGAGAAGGCGAGCGCGGCAAGCATCCACAGCGCACAGAGGATTTCCTGGACATGACGCCAAGCGCTCGAGGCGGCATCCCGCAAGCTCGGCCGGACAACCAAAAGCCGACGTGCGGCCGGCATGGCATTCTGGCGTACCGCGCAGGAATCGCGGGAAATGAGATTGGAAATCGCGGCCATCGCAAGCTCCTCGACATGCTCAAGCGGTTTGCCTCGAGCCCGGGAGCGAAGATGGCAACGGGTCAGCGGTTCAAGGCGCCGCTTCCGTTACAAGAATCTCCCCCGAGCTCTCCCGCCATACTCGGCAGAGCGCCGAGGCGCGCCGCCGCTAGGGTGGGGATAGTAGGTGGTGGGTCCATAAGGTCTGTAAAATCCACGAATTACAAATAAAAGCCGGCACCATTTGACGATACCCGGCGGAAGATACCCTACGGGGGTATAGTTGGGCAAGAGGTATTTGAGCCATGGGTCACGTTGCCAAAGAAAAGATGAAGCTGCTGAATCGCGTGAAGCGATTGCGCGGCCAAATTGAGGCGATTGAGCGAGCTCTCGATGCGGATGACGAATGCGCCGACGTTTTGCAGCAAGCGACCGCTTGCCGCGGCGCTCTCGACGGGTTCATAGCCGAGGTGATCGAGGATCATATTCGCGAGCATATGATCGATCCGCGTGCCGCACGGGGAGCGCCGCAAGCCGTGGCGGCGGAGGAACTCATTGAGATCGTGCATCAGTACTTAAAGAGGTGAACGAACCGCGCGGGGTCGGTCCACCCGGAGTCCGGTTTGGCCCCGCCGGGCTCAAAGGGCCGCCCGAGGCGGGCGCGCCGCGATTTGACCTAATCAGGTGTGAAATAGCGCACAAGTCGCCAATTTATTCGATAAACACAGCCTTTTTATGCGGATCGGTCTTCAGTCTTGGGATCGCCAACCGGATAGGCTGCGGTGGCAAATGGACCCCAACCTGCACACATGACTCAACAGCGGCGCAATCCGATCGAGGACTCGCAGGAGCCGGACGACCTGTTTCGCTCCATTAAATCGAAGCTCGCGCAGCGCGACAAGCGCGGCGAGGCGAACAGCATTACCGTCGATTTGTTTCCGCTCGCCGAAGATCCGATCCCTGAACTCGGCACGCCCGATGTGCGCAATTCGGCAGTCGCCGCCCTCGGCGTGGGCGAGATTCTCTGCGGCCGCTATGTGATTGAAAGCCAATTGGCCAGCGGGGGCATGGGTACCGTTTACAAGGCGCTCGATCGATCGCGCAGTGAACACACGGCGGCGGACGCCTATGTGGCCATCAAAGTACTGCATGAGAACACACGGACGCGCTCGGACGTGCTGGCCAAGTTGCGGCGTGAGTTCTATTGCGCGCAGGCGCTCTCGCACCGCAGCGTCGTCAAGGTGTACGAGCTGGACTTGCATCAATTGCCCTTCTTCACCATGGAATTGATCGACGGCGAAAGCCTACCGAGCTTGATGCAGAAATTTCATCCGCTGCCGCTGCCGCGATCCTACGCCTGCGCCGTCATCCGCGAGGTGGGCGAAGGTCTTGCACATGCGCACGATCGGCGGGTGATTCACGGCGACGTCAAGCCGCAAAACGTCATGGTCACCAATTCAGGAGAGGCGCGCATTCTCGATTTCGGAACATCGGGCGAATCAGCCGTCGCTGACGCCGGCGTACGCATCGTGCGAACTGCTGGAGGGGCGCGAGGCTGATCCGCGCGACGATCTTTTCGCACTTGCCTGTCTCGCCTATGAATTGCTCGCCGGCGAACATCCGTTCCGGCATCGGCGTTCCACCGAGGCGCGCACGCTGAAAATCGCGCCGTCCCGTCCGCCCGGACTCTCGGGCCGGCAATGGAGAGCTTTGATGCAGGGATTGGCCTGGGATCGTGCCGATCGCCCGGCATCGCTGCGCGATTGGCTGGCGGATCTTGACCTGGGTGGCGAGCCGTTGGGACCGATTCCGCAGCCGGAGAATACGAAAACGCCGCTCCTCAGCAAAACCGGTGTCAGTTCGGCGCTGATCGCGTTGTTGGCGGTGACGGTCGTCGGCGCGGTTACCTGGGGAGTTCTCAGCCGCCCAAAACCCGCGCCCGCGCTTGCTGACACCGCCGCTGCCGATACGGAAGCCGCGCCGCCGGTCATTGTCGACACGGCGCCCGCCGATGCCGACCTCGATGCTGCGCCGACCGCCGAGGCGAGGCCGTCCCCGAAGACCCTCGCAAAAAATGCTGCGGCTCGACCGCTCGACAAAACCGAGAGAATCGGCATGGTGGCCAGCTCCTATTCGATTCGAGGCGGCGAGAAATTTGCCGAGATCCGCGTGCATCGCTCGACAGGATCCAAGGCGACGACGAGTTTCGAATGGTGGACCGAGCCTGCCTCCGCTCTCGCAGGCAGCGATTTTGTGCCGCAAGCGCCGACCGCCGTGTTTTTCCCGGCAGGCGTGCGCACGGTAAGTTTGTTCGTCAAGCTTCTGCCAAATGCATCGCGCAAACGAACTGCGTTATTCTACGTGGTCCTCGGCAATCCCAGCGGCGGCAGTGCATTGAGCAGCGCATCTAAAGCATCCATATCCCTTCGTCCATGACGATGAGGCTGCCGCGTTGCGGGGCAGCGCGTGCGATTTCGAAACTCGGCTTGGGCTCTCGCGCACAGGCGGCGCAATGGGTAAAAGAGGGGCGAGTTCGCGTCAATGGCCGTGTGGTGACAGACCCCGAATTCCCGGTCAACCCGGACCGCGATCGGCTTGCCGTGGCAGGACTGGAAGGCTCGCGGCCGCGGTTGGTCATCATGCTCAACAAGCCTCGAGGCTTGGTGACGACGACTCGGGACGAGCAGGGCCGCGATACGGTCTACGGCTGCTTCGCGGCGGCCGAGCTGCCCTGGCTCGCGCCGGTGGGAAGACTGGACAAGGCCAGCGAGGGTCTTCTGCTCTTCAGCAACGATCCGGCCTGGGCGGCTCGCGTGACTCACCCGTCAACGGGGCCGGATAAAACCTACCACGTGCAGATCAATCGCGTACCGGACGCGGCGCTGATCGCAAATCTGAACCGAGGCGCCAATATCGAGGGCGAATGGCTGCGCGCCAAAACAGTTCGTGCTGTGCGCAGCGGCCAAAAAAACGCTTGGCTCGAGATCGTCCTCGATGAAGGACGAAACCGGCAGATACGCCGCCTGCTGAGCGCCTTCGACATTGCGGTGCTACGTTTGATCCGAGTTGGCATCGGCGAACTTGCCTTGGGCCAACTCCCCAAGGGAGGATGGCGTGTCGTGACCGAGCAGGAAATAGAATCGCTACTGGGTGCTGGTGGGTGTTGCTGGCGGCGGCGCTGATGGTGCGGTCGCGGGGGCGGGCGCCCCCGCCGGTGCGGCCGGCGTGGCCGCGTCGGTGGGCAACTCGGCCTCGAGGCCCACCGTGGCGATGACACCATCGGCCTTTTGCAACACTTCGCGGGCGTAGTCCCAATTGATCGCGACGGTGGTGTCGCCGACCGCCGCTTTCAGCAGATCCGAAAATTGATCGATGTTGGGTTCAAAGCTTTGACCTTGGGCATCGACGGGCGGATGAGCCTCGAGCAGCAGTTCGCCGTCGACCCAGGCGACCTTCACCGGCTCATTGATGAGGCGCACCGGCGTGCCGACGGGAATCAGCGGGAACAGTTGAGCCACATCATCCGGGTACATGCGTATGCAGCCGTGCGTGACGGCAAGTCCAACGGCGATCGGATTGTTGGTGCCGTGAATGAGGTAGGTGCCATTTCCCGCGGCCAGACGCATGGCATAAGCCCCGAGCGGATTGTCGGGTCCAGGCCCCACTTTCACCGGCAGGGGATCGCCCGCTTGCGCATGCTCCTTGCGCACGGACTCGGGCGGGAACCAGGTCGGATTCTTCTGCTTCTGAATGACATGGGTGACGCCGAGCGGCGTACGCCAATCCATCTTGCCGATGCTGACCGGGTAGGTAATCACCTCAATGGGGCCGCCGCGTATGGGCTTCGGGTAATAGTAAAGCCGGTGTTCGGGAAGATTGACGACGATTCCCTCGTGCGGTCCCGGCGGCAGGATATGGCGTCCCGGCACCACCAGCATTTTACCGGCTCCCGGCAGCCAGGGATCGACTTTGGGATTGACCCGGATGAGTTCCTCGGAACCTAAGCTGTAAGCTCGTGCCAGATCATAAAGCGTGTCTTCATAAACGGTCATGATGGTCTGATCCTCGCCGATCACCATGTCGTCGGGATTGATCAGGGTGTAGGTCGTCGCGTTTGCGCACGGCAGGACGCCGAGCAAGGCGAGCAGCAGCACGCCCTGGCGCACCCTACCGACGATGCGGCCGGAGGGTTCAGAACCGAGCTTTAATCTTGTCACTTTATAAGCCTAGCACGCTTAAGTTCGCCTCACGGTATCCTGTCGTTAGGTTCATTTTGGAGCGGGCGATGGTCGAATCAAGATGGGGCATTGCAATGATCATGGGCGCCTTGCTGCTGATGGCGCCGCGGCTGCATGCGCAGACTCTGCAGCGCCAGGAGCGCTGAGTAAGCCCGGCGCTGCGCCGGCGAGTAATAACTACCGGCTATTTGTCCTTCGCGGGTCCCTTTCTTTTCGCCACGGCCTGACGCAACACGAACTCGATCTGCGCATTTACGCTGCGTAAGTCGTCAGCCGCCCATTTCTCGATTTCTTTCCAAAGATCCGGAGAAATTCTGAGCAGAAAGGGTTTGCGTTGTTCCGCGGACACGTCAGGTGTAAAGCGTGCCGGTATTGATCACGGGCGATGCGTCCGAATTTCCGCACAACACGACCAGCAGATTGCTGACCATGGCGGCTCTGCGCTCATCGTCGAGCTTCACGACATTCTTTTGATCCAATTCGTCCAGCGCCATGTGCACCATGCTGACCGCATTTTGCACGATGATTTTGCGCGCCGCGATGATCGCTTCCGCTTGCTGGCGCCGCAGCATGACCGGGGCGATTTCGGGCGCGTACGCGAGATGCGTGAGGCGCGCCTCCTCGACAATCACGCCGGCTTTGAGCAAGCGGGCCTGCAGCTCCTCCTTGAGGGCCAGCGCGACCTCATCCGCGCCGCCGCGCAGAGTGATCTCGTGTTCTTCGCCTTGATCGTACGCATAGCGGCTCGCGATGCTGCGGATGGCCGACTCGCTCTGTATTTCGACGTAGCTGCTGTAGTCCTCCACGTCGAATACGGCCTGGGCGGTATTTTCCACCCGCCACACCACCACGGCCGCGATCTCGACCGGATTGCCGCGCTTGTCGTTCACTTTTATGGCGTCGCTGCTGAAGTTGTGCGCACGCAGCGATAATTTGGTGGAAAGCCATTGCAGGCCCAGTCCGCCGGCGCGCCGACGGCCGGAACGGTTGCGCTGATCGGCATCGCTTGAGCCGCCGTCCTTTTGCAGATTGATGCCGCGGCTGCGCGAGTAGAAGGGGTTGGCCCAGTGAAAACCGCTGCTGCGCACCGTGCCCTTGTAGGCGCCGAACAGGATGAGTACCCGGGCCTGATTCGGCTGCAGCGTGAAATACCCGCCGACCATGATGAGTCCGAACAGCACACAGAAGGCGCCGATCGCGCGCGTGGGACCGCCCTCCGGGGCCGCCAGGGCCGTGAGATACGCCCCGCCGAGAAGCACGGCGATGTTGAGAACTAAAATTCCCCAGCCATTCAGCGTGCTGGCGATGAGTTCCGACGCGGCGGACTGGGAGGTTTTGGCAGGCATGTGTCGCTCCGACCGTTGATATTGAGGTGATATCATAATGAAATCTAAGGCGCTGTCAATTGGCGGCAATTGGGGCGCCTTGCGCGGCGGCGAAACGGCGGCAAAACGTGTAATGTCGCGGGCAACCCATGGATCGGAGCGGCGCGATGGCCTCAGTTTTGAATGTTCTGCGTTACTCGACCGCGGCGGCCTTGCTGTCGACGGCCGGCCTCGCCGCGGCCCAGGTCCCGGCGGCGCTCAAGCCCTATGTCAGTGAAGACTCGCCGGTCATCGTGCTCATGCACGTGCGGGTGATCGACGGTACCGGAGCTGCGCCCGCGGAGGATCAGCGCATCGACATCGAGGACGGAAAGATCGCGCGAGTGCAAAGCGCAAAGCTTCGAAATGCCTTTCCGCCGAATGCGAAGATTTTGGATCTCAGCGGCAGGACCGTCATTCCCGGCCTGGTCGGCATGCATGAGCACCTGTTTTATACGGGACCCGAACGCGGCAAGGATGGACTGCCATTCTGGATCGAGATGATCGACAGCGGACCTCGCCTCTATCTCGCCGGCGGCGTTACCACCGCGCGCACGGCCGGCAGCATGGAGCCGTACACCGATCTTTCCTTGAAAAAGCTCATCGATGCCGGCGAGAAACCCGGTCCCAAACTGCGGATCACCGGCCCCTATATCGGCGATCTTTTGGGGCTGGCACCGCAACTACATACCTTAAGCAGTCCCGAGGACGCCGGCCGCACCGTTGATTATTGGGAGGCGGAGGGCGTCAGCTCATTCAAGGCCTACATGGGCATCAAGCCCGAGGAGTTGAAGGTCGCCATCGAACACGCGCACGCCAAGGGATTGAAAATCACGGGACACCTCTGCGCCGTGGGCTTCACGGAAGCGGCTGCCTTGGGCATCGACAACCTCGAGCACGGCATCATCGTGGATACGGAGTTCCTACCCACGAAGCAGCCCGGCATTTGCCCGGCAAAGGAAGCGGCGGAAGATTTCGCCAAGAATGTCGACATCGAGTCCGCGCCGGTGCAGGCGATGATTCGCGCTTTGGTCGCCCATCGGGTTGCCGTGACGTCCACACTCGCCGTGTTCGAGATCACTGTGCCGAACCGCCCGTCGATGCGGAAAATGCTGCGGGTCAAGGACGCGCTCAGCCCGCAGGGCTGGTCGACGTACCTTAGGGTTCGCAGCGGGATTGCGGAAGAGAACAATCCTCTGAGCGCCGCATCGCTCAGGAAAGAAATGCAGTTCGAGCGCGACTTCGTGAAAGCCGGCGGCCTACTGATGGCGGGGTGCGATCCCACCTCTTTTGGCGGTGTGTTGCCGGGCTATGGCGATCAGCGCGGATTGGAACTGTTGGTCGAGGCGGGGTTCACGCCGCTCGAGGCCATTCATATTGCCACCCAGAATGGCGCCGCCTACTTGGGCGAAAGCGATCAAATTGGCTCTATCGGCGCCGGCAAGTCGGCCGATTTGGTGGTCATCGCCGGGGATCCGGCGCGAAATATCGAGGACATCGAGAACGTTCAGCTCGTGTTCAAGGATGGCGTTGGCTTCGACCCGGTAAAACTCACCCAGTCCGTGCAAGGTCTGGTCGGTCAGCGGTAGCATTGGCCGCGTCGGGCCCCAGCGTGCCGCACCCCGATGAGCGGTTGCTCGGCGCCGACGAACCGCCGGCCTTCCAGGAATTCCAGCTCGAGGGCGGCTCGGATTTCATCATCGTCGTGGATCACGCCGGCGCGCGCATTCCGCGGCGTTTGGCAAATCTGGGATTGCCCGATTCGGAGTTGCAGCGGCATATTGCCTGGGACATCGGTGCGTTGGGCGTTGCGCGTCGCGTCGCGCAGGCGATCGACGCGCCGCTGGTGGCGCAAAATTATTCGCGGCTGGTGATCGACTGCAACCGTGACCCTAAAGTTGCGAGTTCGATTCCCCGCATCAGTGAGCTGCGCGAGATTCCCGGCAATGTCGGCTTGAGCGCGGCACAGATCGCCGCGCGGCGCCGGGAGATTTTCGATCCCTACCATCGGCGCATCGGCGAATTGCTGGACCAACGACAGGCGAGCGCACGCCGCGCGATATTGGTGGCGCAGCACACCATGACGGATGTCTACAAAGGCGAGCGACGCCCGATGCATGCCGCCGTGCTCTACAACCGCGACCGGCGCTTCGCCGGCGCGGTGCTGCGGATGTTGCGGCGAGAGCGGGATTTTATCATCGCCGACAACGAACCGTACTTCGTCAGCGACGAGACCGACTACACCATCCCTCATCACGCGGAGCGGCGCTCGCTGCTGCATGTTGAGATTGAAATCCGTCAGGATCTGGTCCGCGAGGAGGCCGGTCAGGCGCAATGGGCCTCGCGCATCGTCCGCGTGTTGCAAGACGCGGAACGGGAATTCGATGCGGAAGATCCCCGCATCCAGTCATGAAAAACGCTGCCTTCGCGGTGCGTTGCGTAGTGAGTTCCGGCGCCCCGCCGTGCTGAAATCAGCCAGGCAGCCGCCCGGCTGCGGACCTTTCCCACTGTCTGACACAGCTTTGCGCCGCTGACCCGCTGCTGCGGAGCAGCCGCATGCGCGATCATGAGCACTCCTTAACAGCAAAAGTGAATGTGCAATGTCTATCGGTACGCGCTGCAGCAATTCTACCCTGGCTTCAATCGCAGTCCTGTTCGCGATGGCGACTTGCGGACTCACGGCGCACGCAGCAACATCCGCCGAAATCTCGCCAACGAATCCGCGAGAATCCGCCGGGGCGGATTCGCCCAGGCGCTCATCGCAGCGAATCTCGCCGTCAGAAAAAGCCCCCATCGACCGGTCCGGTAAAAAGCGAGTGGGGAAGGCGTCGTTCTACGCGCATATGTTCGCCGGCAGAAAAATGGCCGACGGTAAAAATATGGATCCGCAGCATGACAATGCCGCGAGCAGGACGCTGCCCCTCGGGACCACGGCCAAAGTGACCAATCTGGAGACGGGCAAGAGTGCCCTCGTCACGATCCAAGACCGCGGCCCCTATGTCGATGGCCGCATCGTCGATCTGTCCCCATCGACCGCGCGCGAAATCGGTCTCAGCGATAGCCAAGGCATCACCCGAGTGGAGGTTTCTCCCCTTGCCGTGCCATTGCCCCATGGCCGCGTGAAATTAGGTGCCGCCGGGCAGGCCACTTTGGCGCGAAATGAGCGCACGCCTCATCTGTTTCCACCTGTCGGCTGGTAACAATTGCGAGCCTAGGCTGGCCCGATCGGCCGCGCCAATAGGGAGAGTGTCGTTCCATGGTCTCGAGTCCAATATCGCGATCACGCCTGCGGCGTTTCACCCCGCATGACCTGTAAATACCGGGTCCGCTCGATATTCCCGCCACTCAACACGATCGCGACGCGCTTCCCTGCCATTCTTTGCCGATCCTTCCACAATGCCGCGAGAGGCGCGGCGCCCGCGCCTTCCGCCACCTGATGGGCATCGTCAAAATACATTCTCATCCCTTCCGCAATTTCATCCTCGCTCACTTGCGTGAATCGCGACACACCGCGGCTGATGGTCGCGATCGCCTGCTCGTTGGGTTCCCGAGTCGCCAGACCGTCGGCGAAAGTATTCGCTGAAGGGTAAGCGACAGGTTTGCCGGCCGCGAAGGACAGCGCCGTCGCCGGCGCCTTGTCGGGACCCACGCCGACGATTTCGGTTGTCAATCCCAGAAGATCGCGAGCCGCAATGAGTCCGCATATGCCTGAGCCCATCCCGACTCCGACGTACACGGCATCCAATTCGCCGATACCGCGAAACAACTCCAGCGCGTAGCTGGCAACACCGGCAACCAAATCGCGATGAAAGGACGGCACAAAGTGCAGGCCTTCGAGCGCGGCCACCCGGAAAGCCTCGTGCCTGGCATCATCGAAGTCTTTGCCGAACTCGACCAGGCTGGCGCCGAACGTGGCGATGGCCGTGTTTTGATCCGGGGAATTGCCTTTGGGCACATAGATCTTTGCCGGCACACCGGCGCGAGCCGCAGCGAATGCAATGGATTGTCCATGATTGCCGCGCGTCGCGGAAATCACGCCGGCAACGCCGGGCTGAGAGCGGCACAGGCGGTCGAGATAAACGATACCGCCGCGAACCTTGAACGCACCGGTCGGCGTGTGATTTTCATGCTTGACCCAGACAGCGCATCCAAGGCGCTTCTTGAGCTTCGGCCATGCAAACAGCGGTGTGGGCGGCATCACGCGATGTACGAGCGCTGCGGCGCTCTCCAGCTCTTGCAGATCAAAAGTCATCGGATCCATGAGACCTCATTAGCGGCAGCAGCCGCGCTGCTCTTGAACGGGTGGGCACGCGACCGTGCCATAGGAACAGAATACACAGCAATCCCCGGCTTTCGGGCGCAGCAAGATTTTGCAGCCGGTGCACTCGTAGAAGAACATGCAGGCGTCTGTCGGCATGGTCTCCTCGCGCTGCTGGCCGCAGTTAGGGCAGGTGACGATTGACTGCAGTATGACTTCGCTCACGGATTTGCGGGCCCCGCATTGGTATACGTTGCTAGACTACCTCGGCTTAAGTTCCAAGATCGGTATTTGTAGGACATCTTTTTTGGAGGAACAGTGCACCCCAATCGGCTATCCTTGAACTTTACCACCGCGCTGGTATTTCTCTTGATCGGTGCCGTGCCGGTATGCGGCGCGCCCCGAATCGATGACATCGAGCCGCAGACACCCGCGGCATTTCTGCCGGGCGGCATGTTGGGGATCCAGCTGGGAGGCTCGTGGGAACGTAGCAAGCAAAATCCCTTCCTGCATGAATTGACTTGCCAAGCGGTCAAGGACGCGGGCGATTTCGACGAGGTGTGCTTCTTCAAGGCTTCCTCTGCCAGCCGCGTGGGCGGGGCGCGGATTCACGACGGATTCATCGTGGGAAAAGGCGATGAGGTCGTTCTGGTCGGCACGGGCATCAGCATCAAGAATGCCGACGATCCGCTGGCCGAATCGGTGGTGCAGACCTTCCAATCGCAGATCAACTCGGCGTTTCAGCACACGGGCGACAACGTGCTGTTCGTCAAGCTGCCCGCCAGGCACATGTCTGCAGAAGAGCTGAGCGGCTATTCGAGAAAAGCACCGGTTCTGTTGTTGCAGCTGGAAACCAAGACCAACGAGCTGGCGGTGCTCTATGGCTATCTCGCCCCGGTCAATGAATTCGGGTCCCTGACCGCAGACTAGCGGCGCTCGCTTCGGCGTCACAACGGTGGCGATGCCCGTCGGCATCGCCCCGGCTTTTTTTGCGCGCGCCTTTCTAAACTAGAACGCACTCAAGGCAGCGCGAACAATCATGAACCACAGGGCCAACGCCGAGATGCAGTAAAGCCAGAATCGAAGCATGAACCTGCACCAGCCCTTTCACGCATGATAGATTGCCTGCTACTGATGCTATCCGGGCTTCCGTTATGCCACCGATTCCAGATGAGATAAAGCAGTTCGGGCGGGCCCACCTGCCGAGGTCGGTACTCGATAGAGGGCATTTGATCGCATTTCTTTACCGGCAACGATTTTCCAAACCTCGGATATCCGATACACCTGCGTTCGATCTTGAGGGAGGTCGATATTTCGCCGCACGCATGCCGAAGGCGCGGATTTATCTCGAGTACGGCAGCGGTGGATCTACGATTGTGGCGGCAAAATCAGGTGCGCGCTTCAAAACCGTCGACAGCGATCCGTTTTTTCTTCGTGCAGTCGAAAAAAAAATACGCAACGAATTCGGCGGCACCAATGGAAATTTCATTTACTGCAACATCGGCATGACGGAATTATGGGGCTTCCCAATTTTCAAACGCCTGTCGGCGGGTAGATGCAATCGTTGGAAACACTACGCGCTCGCACCCTGGCTTGACCACGATGCGTCGTTCTTACCTGACTTAGTGTTGATCGACGGGCGTTTCCGCGTGGCATGCGCACTCACGACTATAAAATATTTGACCAATAAAGTTTCGTTCGAGATTCTGGTCGACGACTACGGCGATCGGGCTCAATACCGAGAGATCGAAAAGCACGCGGAGCTTTCTTCGATGCAAGGCCGGATGGCGGTGTTCAAACCAAAAGCGGGCGTCAATCTGCAAGATATTGACCGCGCGATTGAGACCTACAGCCTCGACTATCACTGACCGCCGATTGCTGGGTCAGTCGCAAGTTGGCATTGACAAGTAGGCAGCGGGGATGGCGCAAGAAATGATGATCAAGGGATTCATATTCGCTTTCCTGGTAATGGGTGCGGGGTGTACGGACCTTAAGCCCCTGGAAGCGCGAATCGACGAACTGCAGAGCCAAGTGAATAAGCTCCAGAGCGACCTGGCGATATCGGCGCGCAATGCCGCGGCGGCTAATAAGGCAAGCGCAGCCTCCGCTGCAGCGGCCTCCGGCGAAGCGAGGCAGGCTTTATCGATCGCCGATTCGAATACCGCAGCAATCGAGGCACTCAACGCGAAGATCGATCAGATGTTCAAGCGGCGGCCGGCTCAATAACATCAAAAAATTGGGCGACGCAGAGGCATGAATTCGGCCGAATCGAGGTTCGATTACGGCGGCGATTGGATATTAAACGGCAAAGCTGCCGCAGCACTCACGCGAGCATAGTACATCACGGGCTTTCCAAGCAGCGTCCCGGCCATGTCCCAGTCTCCTAGAAGCGCATCGAGGTTCGCCGCTCAAGTGCAGTCTGGAAGCGATTCTGACGGGCCGCTAAAAGCGCCCCCCGTCCACATCCAGAATGAATTTTGTCAGGCCGTCCATATACACCTGCTGGTCATCGTAAAGCGCAAGGTGGCTGCCCTTGGGGCAGTAGAGATAGCGTCCCTTTTGGACATCCTTGGCGATTTTCTCCATCTGCGCCGGCTCCATGGTGTCGTAGCGGGCACCGATCGCCAACGTGGGCACGGTGATCTTGTGCAGGTCCGCCGTGCGGTCCCAGTTCACGAGCTTGCCGCTCGCCCCCATTTCGCTCGGCCCCTGCATCGGGATGTAGATCTTCTTGTTGATCTTGGCGAACGCGCGCAGCACCGGATCGGGCCACTGGTCCTGCGGCATGCGCAGGATGTGATCGACATAGAAATTCGGGATCAGCAAAGCTTCATAGCGCGGATCATCGTAGCGGCCCTGCGCCTCGAGTTCCTTGATTTGAGCGAGTGCTTTTTGATCCATGGCGGGCATGAGCACGCTGTTCGCGTAGCGGTTGTACGCGGGAATGCTCGGCACCATGTTGGAAATGACCAGCGCCTTTAGATTCTGTTGATACTTGAGCGCATATTCCAGCGCCAGAATGCCGCCCCAGGACTGGCCGTAGAGATAGAAATTGCTTTTGTCGAGTTTGAGCGCCTTGCGCACCTGTTCCACTTCATCGACGAAACGCGGCAACTCCCACAGCGTGGGTTCGTCCGGTTGATCGCTATAAGCCGATCCCAATTGATCGTAGTAGTAGTACTCGATCCCAGCTTTCGGGAAGTAGCTGTCGAAGGCTTCGAAGTATTCATGCGTGGCGCCGGGGCCGCCGTGCAGCAGCAGCACCTTGATGCGCGGATTGTTGCCGACCCGCTTGGTCCACACGCGAAAAGCCCCTTTGGGCGTCTGAATCGTGATCATCTTCACGCCGCCCGAGAGCACGTCGTCGCGGCCGGTGGAATCGAAGTAAGCGGCCGGCGCCGCGTTCACAGGCGACACGAGCGCGAGGAGAAATGAGGCAAGTGCGGCAACGAGAGCGGCAGGATTTTGCATTGCAGTTTTCCGTGGTTCATGGGGCGAGCCTAACTTAAGCTTTGAAGTCGTGGCAATGAGCAGGCTGCGGGCGGCGCGTGCGCCCGCGCGGGTTCATGGAGGGGTTGGCCGGATCTTGCGCCAATCTCATGGCCCTTCCCAGAGCCGCGCCATCGTGCGCGCGGCGATCGCGGTCATGCGCGCATCGTCGACCAAGCCTGCGCTCAAGAGGATGACTGCAAACAGCAGTGCCCAGCCGCGGGCCCGCCGCCAGGTTGCCTCGGACACCGAGCGGCATGCCGCCATCGCGCGGCGGCGGCTCTGCAGTTGCGGTAGCAGCAACCATACGGCAGCCAGGTCGCAGGCGCGATCGCCGCCGGCCAAATCGCCCCAGTCGATGACACCTGTCAGCCGGCCGTTTTCGATGAGCACATTGCGGGGATGCAGGTCGCCGTGAATCCAGGTTGGCGCCGTGTCGTTCGGCGCGGCCACGGCATCGCTCCAAAGCTCATGCACGCGCCGGTCGAGAATGTCGGTCTTGCCATAGAGCTTCGTTAGGCGATCGGCGAAGGTCTGCGCGCGGTCGTTCAAGGAGACGCCACGGTAAGGATTGTGGGGCGCGTCGGCGGGGGCCGGCGCGTGCAGGGCCTCGAAAAAGGCGGCGAGCCGCTCGCCTTGATTCGCATCCGGCGGCGCCAGGTCCGCGGTTTCGCCTTCGATCCAGGGCGTCACGCTCCACGCCCACGGGTATTGAAATTGCGCTACGCCGATCCGCACGGGCGCGGGAATGGCCAGGGGCAGACGCTCTTGGAGGTGCGGCAGCCAGCGCTGCTCATTGAGAATCAGCTGTGCCGCAAGCTGCCGCCGCGGGAAGCGCAGGGCGAGCGAGTCGCCGAGCCGCAGCAGCTGATTGTCCCAGCCGGAAGCAATCGCGACGATGGATAGCCCGGCAAGATCGGGATGCTGAGCGGCCAGCAACTGTCGAGCCTGACGTTCATCGATCGTTACTTCCGCCGCGGGCGTGCCCATAACCCGTTCATGGCGCGCGGGGCCGCGAAATGCGGTTCTGCTGCCATATCGACTTGATGGATTGCCCCAAATTGGACGGCACCGCCATTCCGCTCGGCGGCACCGGACAGATGCCGCTCGATTGGTAGCTGAGCGCGGATGCGAGCAGTCCTTCGGCGGGGTCGCCCAAGGCATGGGTGAAATCGTCCGCCACCGAACAACCCGGAACCAGCACACCCTCCGTCGCCACGGTGTTTTGCGGCGTGAATCCATCCGGGTAGTTGCCGAACCCTTGTGCATTGACGCCTTGAAACTGAATGGAGAAGTAGGTCACGCCGCAATTGTCGGCTGGATAGAACCCGTACGGCTTGCCGCAGGTCGTCGAGCCGACTTCAATCACTTGAACATTCACGCCGCGGAGGCTGTTGATGATGGATTCGCTGGCCGAGCAGGTGCTCGCGGTGGTGAGCACGAACACCCGCGCCAGATTCAAACTCGGCAGCGCTTGCCCGGCGGTGGTCGAGAAACCCTGCGTGGTGGAATGAAATCCGACCGGCGTTATGACGGTGCCGGTGACCGGATTGACGTTCGGATGCTTGCTGTTGAATTGCGTCAGCTCAAAAGTTTGACCGGTGGTCTGCGCCGGCCCCGCGATCATGAACGCCACTTCGCTCGCAATGTCCAAGAACCCGCCGCCGTTGTAGCGGATGTCCAAGACCAAGTCATGCACGCCGGCACTCTGCAGTTGCGAAAACGCCGCCACCAGTTCGCCTTCGGCGGTTGCCAGATGGTCGTTGAACAGCATGTAGCCGACCAGGTTGCCGTTCGGCGCCGTGACGGTGCGGACGTTTTGCACCGGGGTGCTGGTCACGTTGGCCGATACCATGGTGATGGTGCGCGGGACGCCGGCGCCCGGATCGAGAACCGAGAAGGTGTGCGACTCGCCGACGGTTTGGGGACTCAATCCCCCATTGAGTATGGCGATGCTGGCCTGATCGGTGGCATTGACCAGATCGACGCCGTCGATGGCCAAGAGCTTCGCGCCGCGCGCGAGACTCGCGGGCGGCGTCGCGGCGGTGGATCCCGGCTCGGTGTACGCAACCACCACATCGCGCGGCGGCGTTGCCGCAATGATGACGAAATTCGCACCGTAGCCGGCCTGCACGCCGGATTCCGACAGTTGCTCCCATACCGACGTGGCATAGGTGAAATGGAAGCGATCCTTCGGTTTGCCGGACGGCGTCGTTGCGGTTGTCATGAGAACGGCGAAGTAAGCCGCGTCCGTGGTGAAATTTGCCGGGTTTTGATCGGTTACTTCGTCGAACCATAGATACAAATCGTTGTTCCACGAGCGCAGCCAATTCAACTCATCGAGCAAGGTGCCCTGCACGTCGGGGTAGGGCTTCTGCGTTCCCGGGTCGATGCCGGTTCGAGGCGCTACGCACATTTGCGCGAAGGTCGATTCGGGTTGAAATTGACCCTGCACCCATCCTGCCGGCGGGGTGGGCGGGGGGCTGCCGCCGCCTGAACCGCCGCCCCCGCAGGCCGTCAAAATCGCAGCCGCAACGGGCAACACCATCCGTCGTACCGCTCGGCGCAGAAGCATCATTTGGAACATCCCTATTTTTCGGTCATTCGTGCCGCGTGTGCAGTGTGCAGAACGTTCCGGCAACCCGCAACTGCGCTATAGGACAGATCCTATAGCGATTCGCCGGCTTTGCCGGGTTATGTCATGGCGCGGGCGGATGCAGACTTTGGCATACCGCCCTGAGCGGCCATGGACGAGGTGCAACCGTGGATATCGAGGATCGGCTAAAGAGGCTTCAATCGTTGTTTGCCTATGCTTTGAGCGGCGCGGTCGCGGCCAAAACCCGTTATTTGGCGCTGCGGGGGGATCCGAGCTGCACGCCCGCCACCGTCGCGCGTGCCCAGATGACATGGCAACAGCTCGAGGCCCGCAAGACAGCGATCATTTCGCGCATGGTGGCGCTGGAAGAACTGGACCAGCTGGAATCGGCTGAGCCCCCGCAAGCGCCGCAACAAGACATCGCTCGCGATTACGCCGCCTGAGAATCGCTGCGCGCGATGCCCGCTGCCGGCAGCCGCCGCGTCAGTGCTGGGCGCCGCGCTCCGCCATGTAACCCGCGGACAAGGTTGCTTTGGCGGTGGCGATCGGCAGTAGCGTGGGATAGAACTGCACGAAGGTGTTGTCGACCGCCGCATGTGCGGCGTGACACGAATAGCAATCGGCGGTACGTGGAATCATCTTGGCGGTCTTCTCGGTACCGAAGCCGAAAAAAGCCCACCCTTGCAAGTGCGCGCTGTCCTTCACGTGAACCTCTCTGCCCATCACGTCGGCGCTTTGATAATGGCCGTTCTTGTTGATGGACCCCTTGTCCAGCGCGCCGCGAACCTCGAGCACCAGCATGGTTTTGTCGGGCCACGTGCCGGTCGCCAGGAACACCCTATAGGCGCCCGGCTCGACAAACACGTTGTCGAATATAGGGTGACTCATCGCCATCGGGTTGTACGCCATGTCGAATCCCGAACTTAAATACACCCACTCTCGATAATCCTCCGGCAGCGTCAGCCGCCCATCCTCGGTGTAAACCGGGCTGCGGACAGAATCGGCCGATTGGCCGAGAGCAATGGAGCTCACAAGGGCTAAAGCGGCGGCGGCGATGGTTTTGGCGTTCATGGCGCGAGTATGGCGGCGGGGATAGCGCGGCACTAGCCCCAAGACGGCAGCGCGGGCGGCTAGAACGCGGCGGGGTAGGCGCCGCCGTCCAACAGCACGTTCTGACCGGTCATGTACCCGGCGTGCACGCTGCAGAGGAATGCGCACATCTGGCCGAACTCAGCCGGCGTACCGAATCGCTTGGCGGGAATATTGGCCATTGAACGCGCCGCGGCCTCCTCGTCGCTCACTTGAGTGCGCCTGGCGGCGAGGCTCAAGTTGTTGCGCAGGCGCTGGGTGTCGAAGCTGCCGGGCAGCAGGTTGTTGATGGTGACGTTTTTGTCGGCGACGCTGCGGGATACGCCCGCCAAAAAGGCCGTGAGGCCGGCGCGCGCCCCGCTCGAGAGATCGAGCCCGACGATCGGCATTTTCACGCTGTAAGAGGTGATGTTGACGATTCTGCCGAAGCCCCGGCGCACCATGGAGTCGATCACCTTTTGAATGAGCTCGATGGGCGTCACCATGTTCATGGTCACGCCGCCAAGAATCGCCTGCCGATCGAGCTCGCGGAAATTCTTCACCGGCGGGCCGCCGTTATTGTTGATGAGGATATCGGGTGTTGGGCAGGCTTGCAGCAGTGCCGCCTGCCCTGCGGCGGTCGAGACATCCCCCAGCACGGGGGTCACGGAGACCTTCCAGGCCTGGCGAATTTCTTCGGCGGTTTGCTCGAGCAGCGCCTGATTGCGGCCGTTGATCACCAGCGCCACTCCTGCCTCGGCCAGCGCCAGCGCGCAACCCTTTCCCAAACCCTGGCTCGACGCACAGACGATGGCGGTTCGGCCGCGGATGCCTAAATCCATGATGACTCCGATAAGGGGCTTGCAATGAGAGCGCAGGGATCGTATAGCCGTAGGCGGGCGTCACGCAACCGCTGCGAGGAGGGACTGTCACGAACGAGCGAAACGCAAGCGGGCCGCGCATCGCGTCGGTGACCTTGCCGGAACTGCTGGCGGTTCTCGAGGAGCTGAAGCTGCGCGAGCCCATCTTTCATCATCCTGAGTTCGGCACGACACGCCGCGATTACGAGGCAATGACCGATCCGGACTTCTGGGAGGTGGGCGCCTCGGGGCGGCGCTACAGCCGGGAGTTCGTGCTGGAAACCTTGCAGAACCGCGCGCCGGATCCGGACCGATCGACATGGCTGACGCGCGATTTTCAATGCCGGGAGATTGCCGCGGACAACTATCTGATCACCTACACCCTGCATCAAGGGAAGCGCGTCACGCGCCGCGCGACACTCTGGCGGCGGACCGCGGCCGGCTGGAAGATTTTGTATCACCAGGGCACCTTCGTCGAGCCGCAGGCGTAGCCGCGCCGCCGCCGCGCACTCATTCATGCTGACGCTGCAGAACATCTACAAGACATTCGAGGGGAAGCCGGTGCTGACCGACATCAACCTGGATGTCCCCAAGGGCGCAACACATGCACTGATCGGCTCGAGCGGCTCGGGAAAAACGACGCTGCTGCGAATCACTTTGGGATTGATTCCGTTCGATAAGGGCTACGTCAAAATCAACGATCAGGCGCTGTTGTCGTTCAGTCCCGTCGAGTGGGCGGACCGCATCGGCTACGTTCCGCAGGATGGAGGCCTGTTCCCGCACATCAATGGCTTCGAGAACGTGTGCATGATTGCGAAGCTGCGCGGGTGGAATCGCCAGAGGATCGAGTCCCGGGTCGAGGAGTTGCGCAAGCTCGTCGGCCTCGAGGCGGCGATGTTGGGGCGGTTCCCCTTCGAGTTGAGCGGCGGCCAGCGCCAACGCGTCGCCATCATGCGCGCGGCGATGATGGATCCGGCGGTGATGCTGCTCGATGAACCCATGGCGGCGCTGGATCCGCTCATCCGGCGCAGCCTGCAGCAGGAACTGAAGGCCATTTTCCAGCGCCTGGGCAAGACCGTGCTGTTGGTCACTCACGATCTCGGCGAAGCGGTATTTCTCGCCGAACAGATCACCTTGCTGCATGAAGGAAGAAACATTCAAACGGGCACGTATCGCAATCTGCTGCAAGAGCCCGCCGATCCTTTCGTCACAGCCTTCATCAACGCGCAGCGCACCCTGCCGGATGCGGCAGAAGTCGCTTGAAACTCAGCGCGGCCGCGGGATTGCTGGGGGCGGCTTTGAGTCTGCTGCCGGCGCCGCTGTGCGCAGCGGAGCGGATCGTGGTTGGCTCGAAGGCGTTCACGGAGGGCTATGTGCTCGGAGAGATCGCGGCACAAACCATCGAGTCCGCGACCCACCTTCCGGTGACGCGCAAGTTAGGCATGGGCAGCACCGGGATCGTGTTCGAGGCGTTGAAAAGCGGTGCGATCGACGTGTATGCGGATTACACCGGGACTTTGGCGGAAGCGATCCTGAAACGTCCCGACTTGAAGTCCGTCGAGGACATTCGGCGCGATCTCGCGAAGCTGGATCTGGTGATGTCGGAGCCCCTGGGCTTTGACGATAGCTATGCGTTGGCGGTCAAGGAATCCTTCGCGCAGCAGAATGGGCTTGACTCCATCGGCGATCTGTCGAAAGTCGCAGGACGCATTCGCGCCGCGTTCAGCTATGAATTCATGGATCGCCAGGATGGCTTTCAAGGCATGGTGGCGGCTTATCGCCTGCACTTGGCGCCCCAGCGCATCGAACGCATGGAGCACAGTCTCACTTTTCAGGCGATCGACGATGGCGCGGTTGACTTGATCGACCTGTATTCCACCGACGCCAAAATCGAGAAATCGAAACTGCGGGTGCTCAAGGACGATCGGGGTTACTTTCCGGTGTACCAGGCGGTGTGGGTGGCGCGCCGCGCCTTTACCGAGCAGCAGCCCGATGCCTGGGCTGCGCTCCTCAAGCTGCAAGGCGCGATCGGCGCGCGCGCCATGATCGACATGAACGCGCAGGCCGACATTGCGCATCGCAGCTTCGCCGAGATCGCCGCGAAGTTCTTGGGCTCCGACGCCCCGCGCTCGCAATCATTGAAGAGCAATATTCTGCAGCGCACGCGCGAACACTTGTGGCTGGTCGGCATCGCGCTCTTGTTCTCGGTGATAGTCGGGATACCGCTGGGGCTCATCGCGGTGCGCTTCCACGCCGCAGGTCAGGGCATTCTCATTGCCAGCGCCCTGATTCAGACGGTTCCCTCCCTTGCGCTGCTGTGCTTTTTGATACCGCTGTTCGGCGTCGGCATGAAACCGGCCCTGGCGGCGCTCTGTATGTACAGCCTGCTGCCCGTTGTGCTCAATACCTTCACCGGAATTCGCAGTGTCGATCCCAAGCATCTGGAAAACGCACGTGCCTTTGGAATGACTCGCCGGCAGGTGCTGCTGCGTATCGTGCTGCCGCTGGCGAGTCCGACCATTCTCGCGGGAATCAAAACGGCGACCATCGTGAGCATCGGCACCGCCACGCTGGCGGCCTTGGTGGGGGCGGGCGGCTACGGCGCGCCCATTGTGTCCGGGCTGGCGCTGAACGATGTACCCACCATTCTCACCGGCGCGATTCCGGCCGCCTTGATGGCGCTCATCGCGTATGCGCTGTTCGAACTTCTCGGGCTGCTGTTGATTCCTGCCGGCCTGCGCAAGCAGGCCTAAGGCATACAGCAATTTGGGCGTGGCATGACGCCCTGCTTAAGTTAAATAGCGCGCGCACGGCCCAAAATCGCGGCGGCAGGCCCCAAGAGTCGGATTTCTATCCCGATTGAAATGTAACCGCAATGTAAATAATAATCATTCGTGTTAGCATTAACTCGAATTGTCATTGTAGGGATCGAGAAATGCTTGCTTGCCGCCCAACCCCCGAAGCTGCGTTCGGAGCCGCCGGTCTCGCGGTCGGAGCGCTGATTTCCGCCAGCGCGCGGGCCGACGCCGCGGCGCCGGCCGCCGAGGACAAGCTGCAAAGCATCGAAGTGACCGGCACGGCGATCCACACGTCCCAGGACATTTCACGGTCCACCGATACCGTCGATCAGAAGGCACTGGCGCAACAAAATCTGGCTCTCGTGCAGGACGCCCTGCGCAACGTGCCCGGCATCACGCTGAATTCCGGCGAGGGCGGCGCGCATGGCGACTCGGTGAATCTGCGCGGCCTGTCGGTCCCGGACAGCTTTTTCTTGGATGGCGTCCGCGACATCGGCCCGTACCAGCGCGATACCTTCAACAGCGAATCGATCGCGGTGCTGCTGGGGCCGGCCTCTGCGGTGTTCGGCCGCGGCTCGACCTCGGGCGTCATCAACAGCATCAGCAAGCAGCCGATGCTGACGCCGTACGCGGCGCTCACTGTTTCCGGCGGTCAGGCGGACTATTTTCGCGGGACCGGCGACTTCAATTTGCCGTTGAGCGCAACGGCGGCGGCACGCGTCACGTTGATGGAGCAGAGCAACGGCGTGGCCGATCGCGATCAGGTGCACTATCACCGCTACGGCGTCGCACCGTCCTTGAGTTTGGGAATCGATACTGCGACGCGCCTGAGCTTCAGCTACTTCAAGGAAGAAGAGGACAATCTGCCAGACTATGGCATTCCGTTCATCGACGGCGCGCCGGCGCATGTGGCGCGCAGCAATTACTATTCGCTCGCGAACTACGACCGCACGCGCACCAACACCGATATCGGCACCATTCGATTTGAGCACGACTTTTCCGGCGGCGTCACCTTGAGCGACAGCCTGCGCTACGCGAATTACGGCTTCCAATACTTGGTGACGGGCCCCTTTTTGGGCAACGATTTCGTCGCGCCGCCGCCGAACGGCACGCCGTATGCCGATATCGAAATTTCCCGCGATCAGCCGAGCAGCGCCGGCACCACCAGCCTTCTGATCAATCGCACCGATGCGACCGCGAAGTTCGACGCGGCCGGAATGACCCACGTGCTCACCGGCGGAGTGGAGCTGAGCAAGGAGCAGTCCAACGTGAACCGCTTTCAAAACGGGCTGAACGATATTCCCGCCACGCCGCTGCTCCATCCTGCGGCTTTTTACTATCCACCCACGCCGCTCAGCATTTATTCCAATCCGCAGGGCAGGGGCTCCGATGTGAGCGTGTATGCGTTCGACAGCATCGCCTTGGGTTCAAAGTGGGATCTGGACTTGGGACTTCGCTGGGACCGCTTCGGCTCGAGTTTCGGCGAAGTATTCACGGCAACCGGGTTTGAGCGCACCGATACGTTCGTGAGTCCGCGCGTGGCGGTGATCTACAAACCGGATGCGGCGCAGAGCTACTACGTCTCCTACGGTACCTCGCAAAATCCGGTGATCGAGTATTTGACCGTGGCGCCCTCGGATCAGAGTTTGTCGCCGGAGAAGAACGACACGCTGGAGCTCGGCGGAAAGGTCACGATCCTCAACCGCGAGGCGCAGCTGAGCGGCGCGCTGTTCGACACGCGCGTCCACAACGCGCGCATCTCGGATCCGGACGATCCGACGCTGCAGCAGATGCCTTTCGATCAGCGCGTGCGCGGGGTGGAACTCGGCATCGCCGGCCACGTCGCCGATATCTGGGAGCTGAGCGCGAACTACACGCACTTGATCGACAAGATCACTGCCGCCGGTGACCCGCTGGCATCAGGCAAATACGCGCCCAACACGCCGCATGATGCCGTCAATGTCTGGAGCACGCTCGAACCCACACCGGCTTGGGCCGTCGGTGCCGGCTTCACCGGCGTCAGTCATCGCTATGCGGATACCGAAGACACCGCGGGTGTGCCGGGCTACGTGGTGTTCAACGCGATGACCTCCTACTCGGTCAGCCGACATTTCAAGCTGCAGCTGAACTTGAACAACCTGACCGGCAAACTGTACTTCACCAGCGTTTACTATGTGGATACTGCCGAGAATCACGCGCTGCCGGCCGCGGGCCGAACGCTCATCGGCAGCGCGAGCTATCGCTTCTAGGCGACGCCCCGCCATGAGCGCCGTATCGATCAGTTTTCTCATGGGTCAAATGGGTGCGCCGCGTCTCGAAGCGTTGTTCGCGCAAGATGCGCGGCGCGCCGCGGATTGGGTCTACGTCGCTGCCATCGAAGGGCTGCCGCAGGCGCAGGTGTGCTACGGCCGGATGCTGCTCGAGGGCACCGGAGTGCCGAAGGATCCTGATCAGGCGCTCAAATGGTTTCGGCGCGCGGCATCGAACCAAGACGCCGATGCCTTCAACATGGTGGGACGGTGCCTAGACAACGGCTGGGGTGCGGCGGAGGACGCAGCGGGTGCCGCGCAGCACTACCGGCGCGCCGCGGATTTAGGTAACCCCTGGGGGCAATACAACTTGGGCCACATGTACTTGGACGGCCGCGGGCTGCCGCGCGATCGTACCCTCGCCTATCTTTACTATTTGAAAGCCGCCGAGCAGCAGCACGAGCGCGCGATGAATTTGGTGGGCCGATGCTGCGAAGAAGGGTGGGGCACGCCGCGTGATTTGGATGCTGCGGCGGCGTGGTACCGGCGCTCGGCGGAGGCCGGCTACTTCCGGGGTCAGTATAACTGGGCCAGCCTGTTGCTGAAGGCGGGACGCCTCGAAGAGGCCGCCGCGTGGTTCGAGCGCGCCGCAGCCGGCGGCACCGCCGCCGTGCGCCGGGCGGTTCACCGGGTGCGGGGGTCGGGATGATTCTGCGCATTGCGAAGCTATTGAACGAGGAGCAGCTCGCCACGGTGCGCTCATCGCTCAATGGCGAGCACGCGCCGTGGGTGGATGGGCGCGTGACCGCCGGGCATCAGGGCGCGCCGGTGAAGCACAATCAACAGCTCGATGAAGCGAGTGCCATGGCGCGCGAACTCGGCAATTTCGTCCTGGCGCAGCTGGAGCGCAACGCGCTGTTCATCAGTGCGGTGCTGCCCAACAAGGTCTATCCGCCGATGTTCAATCGCTACCGCGAGGGAATGCATTTCGGCACGCATGTCGATGGCTCGGTGCGCATGATGCCGGGAAGTCTCCAAAAAATGCGCACCGACCTGTCGGCGACCTTGTTCCTGGCGCAGCCGCATAACTATGAGGGCGGCGAGCTGGTGGTGGAAAGCGATCTGAGCAGCCATAGCGCGAAATACACGGCGGGGGATTTGGTCGTTTACCCCTCTTGCCTCAGGCATCGGGTGAATGCCATTACGGCGGGGACGCGCCTGGCGAGCGTATTTTGGATTCAGAGCCTGATCCGCGAGGACGCGCGGCGTGCGCAGTTGTTCGAACTCGACAGCACCATCCAGCGTCTGACGCAAACCGGAGCCGATCCGGAATCGCTGGTGCGCCTGGCCGGCCACTATCACGGACTGCTGAAGACCTGGTCGGAAATCTGAGTGCTTGCTGCGTTACCCTAATATCCGCTCGCTGGCACTGGATTGGCGGGTTTTTGGCGTCACCGACAGTCCGCGCCGCAGGCTATCGTTGCTGCAGTCGCTGGAGCCGTGCATGTCCTTTAGATCGTGGCGAGAGCGCAAACTCCTTTCCCAAGAACGAATCGCTGAAATGAGCGGCTTGAGCCTAAGGACCGTTCAGCGCTTGGAGGCGGGACACAGAGTCAGTTATGCGTCGCTCCGGGCTCTGGCCGCGGCCTTTGCAATAGATGTCGATTTACTCATCGAAACCAGCCGGCTTCTCTGCCGAAACACCCAACTCTCGCTCCAGAGCCAGTCCGACCCGGCCGATGGTGCCCTCGTCGAACAGACGCCCGATCAGCGTCACTCCGTGCGGCACGCGGCGCGGCGGGTCGAACCTCGGCAAGGGATGCGCAGGATCCGGCGCCCAATCGCTGCGCGCCTCGGAGACTTCGACAAAGCCGGCGCGCAGCGTCAGCGAGGGATGCCCCGTGGCATTGGTGATGACGAGAATCTCGTCCTGCAGCGAGGGTACCAGCAGCAAGTCGACTTCAGAGAAGACTCGCGCCATTTCGAGTGCAACTTTGCGCCGGAGCCGGTCGGATTGGACAAAGTCGACCGCGGAGAGGAATCTGGATTGGCGGAAAATATTTGGCCACGCATCGGGGACCTGCATCTTCAGTTGGTTCACGGCGCCGCTCAACGTCAATTCTTCGAAGGCCGCGGCCGCCTCGGCGAATAGAATCACGTTCAGCGAATCATACGGCCAGTCGGGGATAGACACCTCGATGGCGGTTGCACCCAGCTTGCGCACGGCGGCGAGCGCCGCGCGGTCCACGGCGGTCGCTTGCTTCATCCAGGCCGGAAAGTAGCCGACGCGCAATCCGCGGATCGGCGCGTTTGCATCATAGTCGAGCGTGCTCGGTACGGAGGCGACGTCAGTCTTGTCCGGTCCCGAGATGGCGCGCAAAACCAGCAGCGTGTCCTCGACACTGCGCGCCATCGGCCCCAGCTTATCGAGCGACCAACAAAGCGTCATCGCACCCGTGCGGGCGACGCGGCCATAGGTGGGCCGCAACCCGGCAACGCCGCAGCGCATGCTCGGCGCCACGATGCTTCCGCCGGTCTCGCTGCCCACGGCAAAACCCACCAGGCCCGCGGCCGTGGCGGCGCCCGGGCCGGCGCTCGAACCTGAAGATCCTTCCTCCAGCAACCAGGGATTCATGGTCTGTCCGCCGAACCAGACATCGTTGAGCGCCAGCGCACCCAAACTCAGCTTGGCGACCAGCACCGCGCCCGCTTCATGCAGCCGTCGCACCACCGTGGCGTCCTTGTCGGGTTTGCGAGTCCGGTAAGGCTCCGCGCCATAGGTTGTCGGGATGCCCGCCGTGTCGAGCAAATCTTTGGCGCCCCATGGGATACCATGCAGCGCTCCGCGATATCTTCCGGCCGCGATCTCGGCGTCCGCGGCTTTCGCTTGCCCGAGCGCGAGATCCCGGGTCAACGTGATGACACAGCGCAGTTTGGGATCGTAGCGCTCCAAGCGGGTCAAATAGATTTGGGTGAGCCGCTCCGACGAGAGTTGCCGTGTCTCGATCCAATGCGACAGCTGCGCCACGGACGCAAAGGCAATGTCTGAATCGCGGCTCGGCAGCGGCCGCTCCGCGATCCTGCTGCGGACAAACTGGTTGCGACCAAGAGCGATTTTCTGCGCAAATTGGTTGGGTTCCCAGCGCGTGGCCGGGGCAAGTGCCGACTCCAAAGCTATTTTTCTCGGCCCGGTGCGTCTCTCGTACAGCGGCGCCATGGCTTCTCGCCAACTTCCGGCCGCCTCATGAGCTTCCTGCGGGCTCAAATGGACCTGCATCAATTTCTCAGCTTCCAGGAAGCTGGCAGCGGCAACTTCCGGCCCCGCCGGCGGTGAGGTGGCGAATGCCGAGGGTGCCCCCGGCGGCGGAGTGCTCCCTGCTGCCGAGCTTTGTGCCTGTGCCGCTTCGTAGCCGAGGGTAGCGCCGACCACGCCGAGGGAGGCGTTGGTGAGAAAAAGTCTGCGTGAGCTTTTCAAGGCATCTCCTGATTTTCGTTTCATCAAATAAATGAAAACCCCAGCGCAGCCCTTTCTCGACTTGCGCAGGACTGTCAATGATAACGAAAGCTGAATTCGGGCGGCGGTCGTCGCGGCGGCTGCGTAGCGCAGCTGCTGACGCTCGCTAGGGAGACCTGCCTACAGAAGCCGGCGCTTCGATTGGGCAACATTTCCTCCGTTGCGGCGATGCCAAAGCCCCCTGTCGGAGATTCCCATGAAAGGCATTTTCAGTCCGGTTGATAATGTGCGCGAACCCCCCGTGCCTCCCACGGGCGAGGATGTTCGCGAGCCCCCGCTGCCTTCGAACAATGGCTCCAAGGATGAATTGCCCAGCGAAGAGGAGAAGATCGACCCTGACGACGGCGGCGGCCGCGCGCCGCGCCGCTTGAGCGGGAAGGACCGGGCCGAAGAGCCGCGATCATGAGCGGCCAGGAGGCGGGCGACCCGCGCACCAAGTACCCGAATCCTCCCTTCCCCGAACAGCACCAGCCCTGGCCTGGGCTTGCATCGAAGATGCAGCCGCGTCCCGACCACGGCGAGACAAGTTACCGCGGCTCGGGGCGGCTCAAAGGACGCAAGGCGCTCATTACAGGCGGCGACTCCGGCATGGGCCGCGCCGCGGCGATTGCATTTGCGCGCGAAGGCGCGGATGTTGCCATCAACTACCATCCGGATGAACAGGCGGACGCGGACGAAGTCATTGCACTGATCCGTGAAGCCGGCCAAAAGGCTGCGGCGATTCCGGGCGACATCCGTGACGAGTCCTTTTGCCAGTCGTTGGTGGCCCAGGCGATCAAAGAACTCGGCGGCCTGGATATTTTGGTCAGCAACGCAGGGCGGCAGCAGGCAAACCGATCGATTCTCGATATTTCCACCGAGCAGTTCGATTGGACCATGAAGACCAACATTTACGCGCCGTTCTGGATCATCAAGGCGGCGCTTCCCTCATTGCCGGCAGGGTCTTGCATCATCGCAACCGCTTCCGAGCAAGCCTACGATCCGAGTCCGGAACTTTATGATTACGCGCAGACCAAGGCGGCAACCATGAACTTCGTCAAGTCGCTCTCCAAGCAATTGGCGTCCAAAGGTATTCGCGTGAACGGCGTGGCGCCGGGGCCGGTATGGACGCCGCTGCAAGTGAGCGGCGGCGCTTTTCCCGAGAAGCAGCAAAAGTTCGGCAGTCAAACCCAGTTGGGGCGCGCGGGAATGCCGGCGGAACTCGCCGGGATCTACGTGCAGCTGGCGGACAATCAGGCCAGCTTTGCGACCGGCCAGATTTATGGCTCGTCGGGCGGCGGCGGACAGCCTTAGAAGAAAAGTGCGATGATTGCGCGTGCGGGGCGCCTCATCGAGGCAGTGTCTGGGAGTCAAAGTGATATCAAGGCATTGGCGCGGCTTAACCCGAGCGGACCAGGAGCTCAACTACATCGATCATTTGCGCAAGGAAACCTTGCCCGCGCTCAGGCAGCTGCCTGGCTTCGTCGGTGCATCCATCTTATGCCGCCGGCTCGATCGCGGCACAATAATGGCGCGGCTTGGCATAAGCTGAGATTCCGGGCGCCGGCGTGAAGCTTGCCGATGCGCTTCTGCAATACAATGCATCATGTTCTTACTGCGTCACGGGCAAAGTTATTTCAATCTGCATTTCACGCCGACCCGCGTCGATCCGGGAATCGAAGATCCCGAGTTGACTGAGTTGGGTGTGGCGCAAGCGCACGCGGCGGCTGCGCAGTTGGCGCAAGTACCCTTGACTCGAATCATCGTTTCACCCTATGTGCGGGCGCTGCAGACGGCCGAGCCGATACTCAAGTTTCACCAGGCGCCGGTGCAGATCATGCATGAGGTGCGGGAGCGTGCGGCATTTGCCTGCGACGTGGGCAGTTCTCCCGAAATCTTGGCGGCACGGTTTCCGCGCCACGATTTCAGGCATTTGCCCTCATCGTGGTGGTCGAAACCGGTCGAAACCCTGGAGGCGACCAGGCTCAGGGCGGACAGCTTCCGAACATTGATGGCGGCGCGGGCCGATGCAAACACCACGCTGTTGGTGAGTCACTGGGCATTCATTCTGGCTTTGGCCGGGAAATCCTTAGAGAACGGCGACATCCTGGAATATGATCCGGCGAGCGGAAAACCGCAGCAGATCGATTGGGGATCGTAAGCGCTTGGAGCGATCGCATGCCGCGCCCGCGCGGCTTTAGATATTGCGAGGAGGGAAATTCTCAACGCGCGAATAGCAATTGTTCGCCATGCGCCGGAATCTGGTTGGGATGAGTGTCGATCCTTAGGACGGCCAGCGATTTTCGCAATTGTTCGCGCTCGGTGAAGGTCGCCGTCCAATAGCGGTCGTGGCATTTGCTGTAGAGGCGCAGACTCTTGCCGGTGAGCAAGCCGTTGGCGATCACGGCGATGGGCATTTCGGAAAGTGACTCGAGCGCGCAATCGGGGCACGTGACGGAAAATTTCAGAGTGGGTTCCCGCATATCAATTTTGATCCTGGCGTGAAAATCGGAGAACACACTATAGCGCCCGCCCCGAGCTCGTGGCATTACAGAAATGCAAGGAAGTGAAAAGTTTTACGTGCGGCCTCGACGTTGTTGCAGTTGCCGCACTGGATTGGGACTTTATCGGGCAAAGTTCGCACCGCAGTAGGGCATGCAGTGCACTGAGACATTTGATATATGGAAGTTGTCGCGATTCGCAGTCACCGGATTTTTCAATTCGTAGGCGGTGCCGAAAGCGGCGGACAAAGGAAATTCGCGAATCGTCAGTCGTTGGACATTTCAAACTCGAGCGTGATTCCCAGCTTGCCGAACACGCGGCTCGCCTGCGGCGAGAGGCTGAAGGTGTTCACCGCGGTGGGGGACAGCGTCACGAGCAGACTGATTTCACCGCCGGCAGCGGAAATTTTTTGCAGCCATGCGGCATGCGCTTTGTTGAAGCGCGCCGCGCACAAGCCGAGCGCCCCGGCGAGATTCCGCGCAATGGCTATGTCCATATGTTCCTGCAAGTTCAAGAGCTTTAACGGTTCCGCAAACGATGGATTGCCGAGCCACGACGCGGGATTCAAGGGTGCCAACCAATAGGATTCGCTGTGAACGGCCGCCGGCACGAGGCCGCTTTTCGACGGACGCGGTTGGCCGGCTCGGAAGGAATGCTCGGCTTCGATGCCGAGTTCTTTCGAGATGTCTGCCGGATCCATGGACGGATGCTTGATCCGCAGGGACAATTGGAAAGCGGGTGGCTGACGTGGTGCGAGCTTGGTGCTTGCCATGAGCGTACTTCCGTGCGTGGATTGGTAACTGATCGCTTTTATTATAGTGCCAAAGCGCGGATTGCCGACAGCGGCCACGTTCCCGGGGATATTGCGTTGCGGCCGAAGGATGCCTAGGAGATCGAAATTTGAGCGACAATTCGGCGAGCGCCACCAACCTGTCGGCGGATAGCGTCATCGCCCCCGCGGCTGCCGACACCGCCGGGCGCAACCGGCTCGTCATCAACCTCCTTCTGGTCGCCGCTTTCGTAGTAATTCTCAACGAAACGCTGATGGCAGTAGCCATTCCGAGGCTGATGCGCGACCTCAATGTCACGGCCGGCGCCGTGCAATGGTTGACCACGGCCTTTTTGCTCACGGTCTCTGTGGTCATTCCGGTGAGCGGGTTTTTGCTGCAGAGGATGAACACGCGGCCGATCTTCGTCTGGGCGATGTCGTTGTTTTCCATGGGGACGTTGATCGCCGCCCTCGCTTCGAATCTGCAGATGCTGATCCTCGCCCGCATCATTCAGGCATCCGGAACCGCGATCATGATGCCGCTGCTGATGACCACCGTGATGACGCTGGCGCCCCCGGAGTCCCGCGGCAAGACCATGGGGTTCATCTCCACCGTCATATCGGTGGCGCCCGCCATCGGACCGACCATCTCGGGGGTAATCCTCAACTACCTCAGTTGGCGTTGGTTGTTCCTGCTGGTGCTGCCTATCTCGCTGGGCGCACTCGCGCTGGGTGCCCGACGCATGCAGAACGTGACCACGCCGCACCATGCGCGGATCGATGCGGTCTCGGTGGTTCTCTCGGGCTTGGCATTTGGCGGCCTCGTTTATGGACTCAGTCATATCGGCGATCGTGCCGCTTCCGGCTCGCTCCCGGCCGGAGCCGTCAGTGCAGTCGCGGGCGTCATCTTGGCGGTATTTATCTTCCGCCAGATCTCGTTGCAGAAAACGGGCTATCCACTGCTCGACCTGCGCACTTTCGAGTCGCGCAACTTCACCGTGTCGGTGATGCTCATGGCGATCATGATGATGGCGCTGTTCGGCACCATTATTCTTCTGCCGATTTACCTGCAGAACGTGCTGGGGCTCACCACCCTTCAAACTGGCCTGCTGCTGCTGCCGGGAGGCCTGTTGATGGGTCTACTGGGTCCGCATGTAGGGCGCCTATACGACAAAGCGGGGCCGATCAGGCTGATGGTTCCCGGCGTCATCGTCGTGAGTGCCGTGCTGTGGGCGATGACGCTGCTGGGTACGACCACTTGGGTGGGCTACATACTTGCCGGGCATGTGGTGATGAGTGTCGGTTTTGCGTTTCTGTTTACGCCATTGTTTACCGCCAGCTTGTCGTCGGTGAAGCCAAGCCTTTACTCGCACGGCAGCGCGGTCATCGGCACCATTCAGCAGGTGGCCGGCGCAGCGGGAGTCGCGCTGTTTGTGGCATTGATGTCGGCGCGCGCCTCGAACCTAACCGCGCAAGGACGGGGATCGCTCGATGCCCTGTCGGGCGGCATCCGCGCCGGCTTTCTCTGCGGCGCCATCATTTCGCTGCTCGCCGTGGCGTGCGTATTTTTCCTGCAGAAGCCGCCCGCCGCTCGGCCGGAGGTCGGCCATTGATGTCGTGTGCGCGCCCGGCGCACATTTGGGTCTAGACTAGCAAAACCCAATCGGCAGGCGTTGGAGCATCGCGATGGCCCAGAAGAATCGTCAATTTGTACTCGATCAACTCCCCAAAGGAAAACTCGGCAAGGAGCATTTCCGTCTCACGGAAGCACCCATTCCATCGCCCGGCGAAGGTGAAGTGCTGTTGCGGGTGCGCTATGTGTCCTTGGATGCGGCGAATCGCGCTTGGATGTTGGGTCCGACCTATCGTGCCGCCTTGAAGGCCGGCGACGTGATGGCGGGGGGCGCGCTGGCAGAAGTGGTTGAAAGCCGCAGCAGCGCATTCAAGGCGGGGGACCTCGTGTTCGGCGATATCGGCTGGCGGGAATATGCGGTATTGCCCGCGGCGGGCCTCATGAAAGTGATGCCGCGCGAGCCGCTCAGCCACGCGGTGAGCGTTTATGGGATTGCCGGACTCACCGCCTATTTTGGTCTGCTCGAATGCGGACGGCCAAAGGCCGGAGAGACGGTGGTGGTATCCGCGGCGGCCGGCTCAGTCGGCTCGATCGTCGGGCAAATCGCCCGCATCAAAGGTTGCCGCGCCGTCGGCATCGCCGGCGGTGCCGAAAAATGCGCTCTCATCACCTCGCAGTTGGGATTCGACGCTTCGGTCGACTACAAGCGCTTTGCGGGAAATCCGACGGAATTATACAAGGCGTTGCAGGCGGCCTGCGGCGCCGGCATCGACGTGTATTTCGACAACGTTGGCGGCGAGACGTTGGATGCGTGTCTATTCGGCATGAAAGAGCACGGACGCATCGCGGCGTGCGGCGCGGTATCGCGTTACGACGGCGCGCCGCCTTATGGCGTGCAGGGCACGCCGATGATCGTCTCCAAGCGAATTACCATGCGCGGATTCATTGTCACCGACTTTTTCGGGCAAGCAGCAAGGGCGCTGTCCGATCTCGAAGGATGGGTACGCAGCGGTCAGCTGAAAGTGCTCGAGGATATAGTCGATGGATTCGAAAATTTGCCGGCGGCGCTCATTGGACTTCTCGCCGGCGATAATATTGGCAAGCGGATGGTGAAAGTGGCCTGACTTGGGGGAGACCGATGAACAACGAGAAACCCGGCGCCGGGCAGACCGCGCTGCTGACCGGCGCGTCAATGGGGATCGGCGTGGATCTGGCGGAATGTTTTGCGAAGGACGGCTACGATCTGATCCTGGCCGCTCGCAGCGCTGCTGCGCTGCAAGAGGTCGCCGCGCGCCTGTCGAAAACTTACGCGGTGCGGGCCAACGTATTTACCGTCGATTTGGCGGAACGAGGCGCGGGGAGCCGCTTGGCCGAAGCGATAAGGGCTGCGGGACTTCAGGTCGATGTGCTCGTCAACAATGCCGGATTCGGCAAGGCCGGTCCGTTCGCAGGCTCCGATATCGAGTTGCAGCTGGGCATGATCGACTTGAATGACCGTGCGCTGGTGGAATTGACGCATATTTATTGGGCGCAGATGCTCGCTCGAAAGCGCGGCGGCATTTTGAACGTCGCTTCCATGGCCGCATTCGTACCCGGCCCCTTCATGGCGATTTACTACGCGTCGAAGGCGTTCGTCCTGTCGTTTTCCGAAGCGCTCTGGGAAGAGGCGCGCGACAGCGGCGTGCATGTCAGTTGTCTGTGCCCCGGCGCGACCAAGAGCCAGTTTCGCGCGCGCGCCGGAACCGGCGCCACCCGATTCGGCCAGACCGCCGCGGTCATGGAGTCCATGCCGGTGGCGCAAGCTGGCTACCAAGGCTTTCGCGCCAACCAACGCGTCGTCATTACCGGCAAGGGGAATCATCGCACCGCCAGGATGGTACCCTTCCTTCCGCGCACCATGGTGCTGAAAATGGTGCGCAATCTGCAGAGCCCCGCAGTGCCTTAAGAGACGATGACGCGAACCCGCAAGATCGTTTTGTGGATGGCGGCAGCCGCGCTGGCGTTGGGCAGCGCTGCCGTCGTTCTGCCGATAGTCGTATCCGCCGGACACGCAGACTCCGCTCGCATAGTCTCGATCAAAGAGACCCGCGAATACCAAGATCCCGCATTGCTCAAGAAAGCATGGGCGTTGCCGGTCGCGGCCGCCTACCGCGCTGACATTGAATTCCAGCAAAATGGCAGTGTCTGCGGCCCATCGAGCCTTGCGAATGTCCTGCACTCGCTCAAACGAGCCGGGACCCAGGAAAGCATCCTGCAAGGCTCGGGCTTTTCCACGATCATGGGATATTTGCCGCAAGGTTTGACCCTCGATCAGCTCGCAACGATTGCCCGGGAGAATACGGCCCGTGGCTGGTCAAGCCGGATCGACTCTACGAAGCGATGAACACGCTGGATGCCACCGCGCGGAAGAAGCGCGGCCTGCTGCTCATCGAGTGATTGCCATGTCCGACACGTTGAAACTTGGTGCGCGCATCGCAGCTCCCGCCCAGCAGGCTGTTGCGGGCGGCGATATTCCCGGGGTGGTGTGCCTCGTTTGGCAGCGCGGTGAGCTGCTGCACCTCGATGCGGTGGGAATGCGCAACATCGAGGCTCATCTTCCGGTCGAACGCAATACCATCTTTCGCATCGCATCCATGAGTAAGCCGGTCACGACGGCGGCCGCTCTGGTTTTGGCGGACCGCGGCGTGCTGCGGCTCGAGGATCCCATCAGCCGGTGGGCACCCGAGTTCGCCGCCATGCAGGTGCTGCGCCGGCCCGATGGACCTGTGCAGGATACCTATCCGGCGCCGCGCGCCATCACCATCGAGGACTTGATGACTCACCGCGCGGGTCTCGCATACAGTTTCACGGCGCGAGGTCCGCTCGCGCAGGCGCTCAAGCAAAGATTCGGATTCGAATTCGACAGCGCGCGCACTCCCGATGAATGGGTGAAAGCGCTGGCCGCGCTGCCCTTGAGCCATGCGCCCGGCGAGCGTTTCAATTACAGCCATGCCACCGATCTTCTGGGCGCCATCATCGGGCGGGCCACCGGCTTGGGTACACGAGCGGCGATGCAGCAGTTGCTGTTCGAGCCTCTGGGCATGGTCGATACCGATTTTTGGGTTCCGCCCGAAAAGCGCGATCGGGCCGCGGTTCTCTATCGATCAACGGCTCCGGGAAACTTCCAAGCGGTTGACTTGCCGGGCTTCATGGATCATGCGCCGCCGTCCTTCTGCGCCGGTGGGCAAGGGCTCGTCTCAACCGCGGATGATTACCTCGCCTTCGCGCGCATGCTGCTCAAAGGCGGCGAGCACGACGGCCGGCGTGTGCTGTCGGAAGCGGCGGTGCGCTTGATGGTCACCAATCGATTGACGCCGGCGCAGCGGCAAAATCTGCAATTCGGTATTCCTTTCTTCATGGGCCAAGGGTTCGGCCTCGGACTGTCGGTGATCGACGATGCGAAAAAAAACGCCTGGGCGGGCGCCGGAGGCGCGGGCGCGTTCGGCTGGCCGGGTCTGTTCGGCGGCTGGTGGCAGGCGGATCCCGCGCAACAGTCGGTGCTGGTGTGGCTGCAGCAAACGATGCCTCCGGCGATCCCCGAGAGCGGCGCAAGGGGGGATTCGCGTAGGGCCGAATCCTTGCTGCGCTGGGTGTTTTCCTCGCCGCGGCTGCTGTTGCTGATGAACGCCATGGCGCAGCGCTCGGGAAAGGCGCCACGCATGCCGGGGATTGCCGGTTTGCGGAATTTCCAAAAAGAGGCGTACGCAGCGTTGCGGACCGATCCGATGCAGGATGCTTGAAACGGCGGCGATCGCCTACCGAGGCGATTCCAAAGATAGGCTCATGTGATGTTCGCTGGCGGGGCGCCCGTCGATGCGCAGGGCGTCCGGTTCCTCGCCCCAGCATTGAAAACCCATCTTTTCGTAGAGCTGCCGGGCAGCGCTCGCCGAGCCGCTCACACTCAACCGCACGGTGCTCACACCGACCAGGGAGCGGGCATAGGAAATAGCGGCCTCGAGCAGTTTCTCGCCGAGGCCGCGCCTGCGCCATGCCGGCGCGACGTACATGCCCCAGAGATTGACCTTGTGGGCAGCTTTGAGTTGATGTGCGCGATGCAATCCCAGCAAGCCGACGAGTTGCGGCGTGACGGCGCCAAACACCACGGAGCTCGGCGCACGCTTGAGCATTTCGCTCACCGCGGCCTCCGAGGCCGCCAAATCATCGCCGGGGGATGCCAGAAATGCGGACGGCGAATCGAGCAGCGCGCCACGCCGCAGCGCGAAAAGCGCCGGGGCATCCTCGGCCGTCAAGATCCGAATCTGCGGTTCGATCTGCGCCATGTCCGACTTCGTCAGTTAGGCCTTGGTGCCTCTCAGCTGCCACAACAAGAAGGCGTAGGTGTCGGCCGCTTCCCGGTCCTGCTGCGCGCGAGTCGAGCCGATGCCATGGCCGGCGTCGTAGTCGACGCGCAGCAGAATGGGCTTTCCGGATGTGCTGGCGGCTTGCAGCCGCGCGGCCATCTTGGCCACGTGAAACGGCGCGACACGCGGGTCGGTGACGCCGGTGGTGAGCAGCACCGCGGGATAGGCGGTGCCGTCTTTCACCGCCTGATAGCTGTCGATCATTTTGAGCGCCTTGTAACCGGCCGGATCGGAGATCGCGCCCCATTCGGGCTCTTCACCGTAGCCGTTCTGCTCGACCACATAGCGCAGCGGATTGGACCAGCCAACACCATCGATGACCGCGGCAAAGAGGTCGGGGCGCTCGGTCAGCGCGCGTCCGACGGTGATGCCGCCGGCGGAGCGGCCGCCGATGGCAAGGTGCTTCGTTGAGGTGTATTTCTTGGCGATGAGCTCTTCGCATACCGCGATCAGATCGCGCCAGGTATTGGGCTTGTTGGCGAGTTGCCCGGCCTTGTGCCATTCGCGGCCGTACTCGCCGCCTCCGCGCACATCGGCGTAACCCACGATGGCGCCGGCGTCCACCAGCGCGAGCGTGCGTCCGGCAAAAGTGGGCGTGTAGGCCGACAGGCCGTACGAGCCGTAGGCGGAAATCCAAGTGGGATTGCCGCCGTCCTGCTTCATGCCCTTGCGATAGATCAGCGTGTAGGGAATTTTGACGCCATCCTTCGCAGTGGCGAAGAAGCGCTTGGCTTCGTAGGCGCTCACATCGATGGCGGGCCTGGGCGTGATGCCCGTATCGCTAAGATGACCGGCGAGGTCCACTGACCAAATGCCTGCGGGCGTGAGCCACCCCTGGTACGCCAGCAAGGCGCCGTCCTCGTTGGGTACTGCGAACACGGCGCCAATGGTGCCGTCGAAAGGCAGGGCGATGTCGACGACTTTGCCGTCGTGACCCAAGCGCTGCAAGCGATTGATGCCGCCGTCCATGATTCTCAAATAGATGCCGTTGCGCGCGCGCGCAGTGCCCTGAATCACGAGCGTGGCGTGCTGCGGGACGACGACGGCGCCGTTGGCGATGCTCGGCGCGGCCGCCGAAGTCTTGACGATGCGCCCGCGCGGGGAGCCCCTGTTCACCAGCAGATATAAGTCGTTGCCGTCGAGCTCCAAGTCGGTGACCTCGTCGTCGAAGCCGGCGAATGCAATCCATTTGGCCTTGCCGGCAACGGCGTCGCTCAAAGGAGCGATGAACCAACGGCCCTCGGGTCTGACGTCGGCGAGCAGCAGGATCGCGTAACGAGAACCCGGCGACGTAAGAATAGAGGGGGACTGGATCTTGTCGTACTCGACCCCGGCCACCAAGCCACGCTTCATCAGTATCGGATCGGATTTTGGATCCGTGCCCAATTTATGGAAGCGCGCCTGAGCATCCAAGTAGCGCTCGGGTGTGGCCACGGCACCGGTGAGCTGTGTGTAGAAAAATCCGCTGGCATCGTCCAGCCATTGCGGATCGGCGCCTTCGGTATTGGGAATGGTCTCGGGGAGATTCTTGCCGTCGGCGACCGTGAGTATGTGCAGCAGGGAATCTTCGCTGCCATCCTTCGACAGACCGTACACCACGTACTTGCCGTCGGGCGAGGCGCGCCACCAGTCGAGCGACACGTGGCTCTTGGCGGAACTTTGGGCGGTGGGATCGACCAGCACGCGGCTCGGGCCGTCCAGGCCCTGGCGTACGAACAGCTTGAAGTTGTCGGCGCCCAAGGGGCGCTGCTGGATGAAAGTCAGACCGCCGGCGCGCTGCACACGCGAGGTCGCCGCCGCTTCGCCGGAGAGCTGTTCGATGCGCTTGAGCAGAGCGGCACGGCCGGGCAGGGCATCGACGATGGCGCGCGTATGCGCGTTCTGCCCTTTGAGGAACGGCAGCCAATCGGGGTCCTTGCTGTTTTCCATCCAGCGATAGGGATCGCTCAAGGTTTCACCGAAGTAGGTGTCCTTCACCACGTCGACCCGGGCAACCGGCGCCGGCGGCACGGAATCTTTGGCGGCTTTGGCAGGATTCGCCCAGCCCTCGAACGGCAGCAGCGACAGCGACAGGGTGCTGCCCGATCCTAGAAGAAAGATGCGGCGGTTCAGATCCGTTTCCATGTTCGTTACTCTTTTATGTATCTGTTGATGGATGGGCGATCGAAGTGAGGGCACGCCTTGAGCGCACGCCTTAAGGCCGTGCGGTCAGAATTTCGTCGAGCCGGGCGGGTTCGGCGGTGTCGCGCTCGAGGTGCGGGTAGCGCAGTCCGTCGTGATAGTCCACGTTCGCGACCATGTAGCGATCTCCGGTCTTGACGATCAGTTGGATCGGCGCTTGCGTGCCATGCGCTGCGCGGATGGCGTCTTTGAGCACATCGGCGTCATAGGCGATGCCGTCGACGGCGAGAATTTGCGCGCCTTCGGTGAGCTTGGCTTTGAAGGCGGGGCTGTCCCAGATGACCTGGGTGAGCGTGCCCTCCTTGCTGTCCTTGGCATCGATCTCGATGCCGATGGAGTTGAGCAGGTCGATGCGCTTGTGCTGCTCCTCGGTCGCGGCTTGATAGTCGCTCGGCTTGTCGGTGTACACCAGCTTGTAGCCGCCGTGATGAAAGCCGCCTTCCGGAACGGGTTTGCCGATGCCGTCGAGGTGCCCGCGCAAGAAAGCGGCCCAGTCGTTGGGCTCGACGGCATTCAGCGCCTTGACGATGTCGTCAAAGGTGTAGGTGACGACCGCAAAGCTGCCGTCGTCGATGCCGAAGAAGGCACGCGCAAAATCATCCAGCGATCGTGCGCCTTTGGAGTGCTCGCGGATCCAGGTGTCGGCATCGAGCCAGATGAGGGCGGCTTCGTCGTAGTAGTCCTCGAAGCGCTGCCAGTCGAGCCAGGACATCGGCCGCCGCGGATTGATGATTTCATCATTGGTGGTGTCTTGCAGCGGGCGCCACTGGCGGCCTTTTTGCACTTCGTAATGCGCCGCGGTGATGGCAAACTGGTCGAGGGCTTGTTGACGGGTGCGCAATCCCGAGCGGGCGGCCAGCACCTGGCCCCAATACTGGGTTTGTCCTTCGTAGACCCACAGCAGACTGTCCTGCATGGGCACGTTGTAATTCGGGGTCCAAAGATCCGCGGGGCGGCGGAACTTGCCGTTCCACGAATGCGTGAACTCGTGCGGCAGCAAGTCCCTGGCGAATGCTTCCTTGTCCCACTTGGTGAAGGAATCCGGATCGCTGCCATCTTCGCTCGATTGATGATGCTCGAGCCCGTTCTGCTGAATTTGATCGCTGAGCGAATACAGGAAATCGTAGTGGTTGTAGTGATGCGAACCGTAGAGCTTGTAGGCCTGGCGAACCAAGTTACGGTATGCCTCGAGGTGTTCGGGCTTCACGGCAAGATTCTCGGGCCGGTCGGCGAACAGGTCCATGTGCACCGGTACCGCGGCACCCGGATCCAAATCGAGCTTGGAGGCGTAGCGGCCCGCATATACCGGGCTGTCGATGAGGGTTTCCAGCGTGGTGCGTTTGAAGTTGGTGCGCGAATGCTCGCTCGAAGCTGTTTCCAAAGCCGAAGCGAACTGCCAATCGGCGGGTAGAGTCAGCTTTACCTCGGCCGGGATTCGGCGCGTGAAGTAGCCGGCGGGGTAGAACACCAGCTCGTTCCATTCGATCATGAGCATTTCACGGCTCACTTCCAGCGCTCCGACCTTGGGACTCGTCGGCGAGAGATAATCGAAGTCGATATCGAGCGTGTGGGTGCCGGGTTTCAAGGTCAGGCGAAATGCGAAGACGTCGGCCGGATCGCGCTTCCAAGTCACGGGCGCGCCGTTCGCGGTAATGCGGATGCCGCCGAGCCGATCGATGGTCCCTTCCGGCGCATGCGTGCCGGGCAGCCATTTCGGATACAGCAGCACGCTGCCTTCGCTGGCGCCGCTCAGGGTTTCATGCACATGCAGGACGCGATGGCTGATGTCGGTGGCATCGACCTGCAGCTGAATCTCGCCGCCGTAGGCACGATCCTTCGGCGCGGCGATGGGGCTGATGGGCGCGGTCGCGCTCGGGCCGGCAGTCTCGGGGGCGGCTTGGGCGGCGTTCGCGACGAGGGCGGCTGGGCTCAAGGCCAGGGCGGTGCAAAGGGCGATTTTGTGGGCAAGGGCGCTCATGAGATCCTCTTTGTTGTTAGCCCGCGCATCATAGCAAACGGGAGTTCGCCCCAAGCCCATGCCTGAGCTGCCGGACATGCAACGAGGCCAATACGGCGCGCAAGCAGGTATACGGCAGCGGGTGTTTTTCTGTCCGACGGCGATCGCTGACACAAATTCGGGCGTCCATTGATTAGAACGCGCGCCTTTCGCCGAAGGCCTCACGGCCGGGTTTGGGTCATTGTGGCTGCTCGCTCATTTGAGCCCAACACCAACTCGGAGTTAATGCATGGAAACGAATTATATTTCACGCGACACCTACGGCATGTACAAGAACATCGGATCGGGTCCGGGGCCTGCGCTCATGGGAGCCGACACGCTGATTGGCAACGATGTGTACAACACCGCCGATGAAAGCCTGGGCACGATCAAGGAACTCATGATCGAAATGAGTTCCGGGAAAATCAGCTACGCAGTGCTGTCCTACGGCGGTTTCCTGGGAATGGGCGATCGGCTTTTCGCAGTTCCCTGGACTGCCCTAAAACTGGATACGGCGAATAAACGCTTTACCCTCAATGTAAACAAAGAGCAGCTCAAGAACGCGCCGGGGTTCGACAAGGATCATTGGCCGGCCATGGCTGACAGCACTTGGGTAACCGACGTGCACAATTTCTACGGCGTCAAGACGACGGGGCGCTATCAGTAGTCCACTCGGAGTCAAGAGGGCTGGCGCTTGGCTGGCCCTTCTATTCGTTAGCGACTGCGGACGGCCGAGCTCGAAATTTTCGGCTTACGGGATGAGCGGCGTTGGCTTTCCAGCTGGTCCGACTTTAACAAAAGAAGCGTTGCGAGATGATCGGGCAGCGTCGCGATGAGCGATAACACCTGATCCGCCGGCACGGGGCGAGCGAGCAGAAAGCCCTGGAGGTAGATGGGCGAGAAGTCCGCAAGCAAAGCCAGCTGCTCCAGGCATTCAATCCCCTCAGCGGTCACTTGCAGATCGATGTCGTGACACAGCCCCACTAGAGCGCGCGTGATCGCCACCGATCGCGGGCTGGTGTGAATGCTCGCGATCAGAGCGCGATCGAGCTTCACCCGCGTCAACGGCAGTTGCTCGAGCGAAGCCAGTGACGAGTAGCCGACGCCGAAATCGTCCAAGGCGATGGATACGCCGTGGCTGCGCAGTTGACGCAACACTTCGATGGTCGCTGCCCCGGTTTGCAGGACGTTTTCGGTAAGCTCGATCTCGATGCAGCGCGCCGGCAGCTGGTGTTCGTGCAGCAGCGCGGTAACGCGCCCCACAAAACGGGTATCGAGCAGCTGGCGCGAGGACAGGTTGATCGCGACGCGTGCTTCCGGCCACGCTCCATGATGCCATTGCGCTGCGGTTTTGATCGAGGTTCGCAGCACCCAGTCATTGATTTCCAAGATGAGCCCCGACTCCTCGGCAATTCCCAAAAACTCGCCGGGCAGCGCGCAGCGTCCGTCAGGCAGACGCCAACGCAACAAGGCTTCCACCAGCCGCGTCTTCAAGGTCGCGGCATCGACCTCCGGCTGGAACACCAGCTCGAATTCATCGCGCTCCAAGGCGAAGCGCAGTCCTTGTTCAGTCGTGAACTTCGCCGAGGCCGCTTCCAGCAGCGCGGGGCTGAAGACGACCAATTGACTTCGTCCGAGCGCCTTGGCACGGAACAGTGCCGCGTCGGCCGCGCGCAGCAGCCCCTCGGCATCGCTGCCGTGATCGGGATACATGCTCGCGCCCACGCTGATGCTGATCATGAGGTGGCGGCCATCGACTGCGATCGGTGCCTGAAATGCGCGCACCAACTGCAGTCCCAGTGTGTTCAGCGTTTCGATATTCTTGACGTCGTCATAGACGATGGTGAATTCATCGCCGCCGAGGCGCCCGCCGCGGCCTGCGCGACCGCCGCCTTCAGGTGCGTAAACAATTGGCGCCGATTCGGCAATAGAGTGAGCGGATCGTGCTCCGCCAGATGCCGCAGCTCGCGCGTGCGCAGCTTCACCCGCGCCTCCAACTGCTCCTGGTAATTGCGTGTCGTCGCCTTCGCATCCGCCAATTGTTCGGCCATTTTATTGAAGGAAACGGCGAGATCGTCGAGTTCGCGGATGCCGCCGCGCGTGACGCGGGCGGCGGTTTCGCCGCCGGCGATCCTGAGTGTCGCCGAGCGGATTCGGCGCACGGGCTCGACCACGCTCAGGACAGTACGAATCGACACCCAAAGCAGTATCGCGAGCACGCCTATGCTGATCCAGAAAATCCACCCGAACCGTTCAGGTTTTTGATCCGACCTGGAAGTGGTCTCGGTTGCCAGCTCGCTGGTTTCCCCCAATGCGCCATGCGCGGCGAGGACGGGAGTCAGCGCGGGCTGGCTTTCTTGGCTGGGGGGTGCGTCAATCGTGCGCGACCGCGCGGTCACCGGCGGCGCGGCGGCCATCACCGCCGGCGCGGCGGCGTTCACCAGCGCGATCAGGCTCTGCGAGTTTCTCGTCAGGCGGCCTTCGGCATCCCGGCGTTTGGCATCCAAAGTGACCAGGCGATCTTGCAGCGCCTTGAGTTGCGCGACGTCGGCGCGCGACTGCTTGACCCATGCCGCGCCTTGCGAGCGCGTCAATGCGGCTTCGTTGATCTCAAGACTGGCCGCCAGCGAACTCTCGCCCGCAGTCACCGGACCGAGCGCATCGTGGTCATACGAGCCGGCGGCGGGGAGCCGGGCGAATTCGCGGCGAATTTCATCGAGACCGGAATTCAGATCGACGAGCGTCTTGCGCGCGACGACGCGGCCGAAAATTCGCCACGATCCGGCGAGCGAAGCCTTGGTGCGCGCATCCAGCGCGTCGAAGCGCTCCCAGAATTCCTTAAGAACGCTGCGCCGCGCGTCGGCCGCGCTCAGCAGGTCATCTTTCGAGGCGTGGAGCTCCGCGAAACGCCGTAGAAGTGCACATAGAGGAACCCCAGGTCGAATCCGAGTTGGCGGGGTTGCGTTAAGATGCCTGTAGGAAGTCCCGCCCGGCGCTGCTGAGGATGACTTTGCCGGTGCCCGGTTCATGCTCGATCAGCCCGTCGATACAGGCGTCTTCCCAAATCGACAGCCGCGGACAGGAAGTGCGCCAAGTTTCCATAATCTCGCTGTAATCGCGTGGCTGGGCGGCGATCCACTGGAGCATTTGGCGCGTTAGGGCTTGCGTGGTGGAGGTCATTGCGAGTCAATTCCCGGTGCCGTCGGCGAGTCCCAGCTTGGTGAGCAACGCGCCGTAGCGCGAATCGTCCTTCAAATTGCTGAGCAGCGGATCCCAGGCGACGCCGTTCAAGCCGCTGTCGCGCTGTTGGAAGGCGCGCTCCAGCCACTCGAAGGCTTTGTCTTTCTCGCCGCGCCAGGCGTAGACGGCGGCGACTTGGTAGGCCATGTCGCCGGCATTCTTGGCGATGAGATCCTTGAGCGCGGCTTGCGATTGTTTCTCGCGACCGCCGGCGTACTCGACCATGGCGACGCCCATGCGCCGATTGCCTTCGGCGCCCTGTTTTTGGAATTCGGTTTGCGCGTCGGTCAGGCGGCCCTGCAACAGGTCGAGCTGACCCAGGGCGAAGTGGAATGCATCGGCACTCGGGCTGATGGCGAGCGCGCGCTCAATGGACGCGCGCGCGGCCGCATAGTCGCGCGTCACGGTCTGAAGCAAGCCGACATTGCACCAGGCGTAGCCGCTCAACGGATCCAAGTCGATGGCCTTCTTCATGGCGGTGGTCGCCTGGGGGATCTTCCCAAAGGCGGCGATCTGCGTGCCGTACAGGCTCTGCACGGCGCTCTCGCCGGGCGCGAGGCTCAGCGCCGTTTCGCTGTCGGCGCGCGCGCCGGCGAAATCCAGCGTTTCGAGCCGGAACAGCGCCCGTGCGCGGTAGGCGTCGACGAACTGAGGCGCCAGCCGCAGCGCTTTTTCGGCCGCCTCGCGGGCGAGTGCGTAGCGCGCGGCGTCCTGGGTGGAGTTGGCGATGGCGGTCTCGGTGAAGGAAAGGCCCGCGTACGCGGCGGCGTAGTTCGGATCGAACGCGATGGCTTGGCGGTAGGCGGCGGCCGCGCGCTCGATGTCCTGCAAATTGCCGCGGCGGCCGAATTGCCGCGCGAGCAAGAATTGGTTGTAGGCTTCCGGGTTGTCGCTGCGATGCGGATCGGAGCCGGCAGCCAGCAGTTTCAGCTTCAGGGATGCGACCACTGCGGCGGCGATGTCGTCCTGCACTTGAAAGATATCTTTCACGTCGCGATCGTAAGACTGCGACCAGAGATGCACGCCGTCCGAGGTGCGGATCAGCTGCGCGGTCACGCGCACCGTGGCGCCCGCATGGCGCACGCTGCCCTCCAGCACGTGCGCGACCCTCAAGGTTCTGGCAATTTCCTGCAGCGGGACGTCCTGGTTCCTGAAATGAAACGACGAAGTCCTCGCGATGACCTGCAGATCCTGAATTTGCGCGAGCAGGGTGATCAGTTCCTCGGAAAGGCCGTCGGAAAAGTAGCCTTGATCCTTCTTCTCGCTCATATCCGTAAACGGCAACACCGCGATGGATTTCGCGTTGATCGGCCGCGTGCCGAGATGCGATAGAGAATCGTCCGGCGTTTGATTGACGCGCCGATCGATTTCGTAGCCGGCCATGGCGAGCACCAGGATGGCGGCGGCGCCGGCGACCGAGACGGCCGGGCGATTGCGGCGCAAGAATTTACCGAGCCGATAGCTCAAGCGCGGCGCCCGGGCCGAGATCGGCCGGCCATCCAGATATCGCCGCACGTCATCCGCCATCGCGGCCGCAGAGCCATAGCGCAGGCGCGGTTCCTTCTCGAGGGATTTGAGCACGATGCGATCGATGTCGCCGCGCAATTGCCGCGAGAGCTGCTCGTGTGTGACGCTGCGTGCGCCCCACGCCTCTTGCACGATCTGCGTGCTCGGTTTGCGCACCTCGGCCGCGGCGATGGCGTGCTCGAGGATGCCGCGTGATGCACCGGCATTCAAGCGATAGGGCCGGCCGCCCGTGAGCAGCTCGAACAGCACCACGCCCAATGAGTAGATATCGCTCTTCGCGGTGACCGGATCGCCGCGGATCAATTCGGGGCTGGAGTAAATCGGCGTGAGCGCGTGGCCGTAAACGGTGGTCAGCGGCGTCTTGCCCGCGGCCTCGCCGTCATCGAGCAGCGTCGCGACGCCGAAATCGAGCAGCCGCGCCTGACCCGACTGGGTGACGAGAATATTCGAGGGCTTCAAATCGCGGTGAATGACGTGACGCTCGTGGGCATACTGCACGGCCTCGAGCACTTGCAGGAAGAGGCGCAGCCGCGCACGGATGTCGAGCCGCTGGGCATCGCACCAGTCGGTGAGCAGCTCGCCTTGCACGTATTCCATCGACAGGTAGGGCAGGCCGTTAGGATCGATGCCCGCGTCGTACAGGCGCGCGATATGCGGATGCTCCAATCCGGCCAGAATGTTGCGCTCGCGGAAGAAGCGTTGTTCCAGGTCGTTGCGTACGCGCGTCATCGACGGCAGCTTCAAGGCGACCTCGCGGTTGAATGCGCCGTCGGCGCGCTTCGCCAGCCACACCTCGGCCATGCCGCCGGCACCCAGCAACCGCATCAACTCGTACGGGCCGACGCGATCGCCGGGCTGAAGTCCGGTGGGCTCGATGCGCCCGGATGCCGGGTCCGCCGATTCAAGAAAAGTGGCAAAGTTCTGTCCGTCGGGCGACCGGTGGAACTCCGGCAGCAATGCCTGGCGCAGGGGGTCGAGCAGGTCGGTGAATTCCTCGGGAAGCGTTTCGAGCCAGCGCCGCCGCCCCGCCTCGTCCAAGGGCAGCGCCTCGTCGAGCAGACGGCTCATCAGTGCGATTTGCGAGGCGCTTAGCCGCATTCGTGTGCCTAAACTCTAAGGATTCGGCTGCCCACGAATTGTCGCATGCCGCAGGCATTTTGGCGGCAGCCCAGGCGGCCGCTGACGGCTTGGTGCGGCGCGTAGACCGAACGGCAAGGAGCGCGCACCCATCGACGTCCGTGCGCTATCCTTTGCCGAGCCCTTTGATTCGAGGTCCCGCCATTGGCGCGTTCGACTGCATTCCGCGAGCTTTTTCTGCCGTCCCGAGGCCGCAAGCAACGCGCGCGAAGCGCCGCGTTCCCCGAGGACAATCCGGCCTTTCAGGAAATTTGGGCCGTGGTCGGCGCGATCCCGCGAGGTTCGGTGTCGACCTACGGCGCCGTGGCGCGCGCCGCGGGGCTGCCTGGCCGGGCGCGCATGGCGGGACGGGCGCTGCGCGAGTCGCCGAAGGCAATGAAACTGCCCTGGCATCGGGTGGTGGGCGCCGGCGGCAAGATCGTTTTTCCGCCCACGTCGGTGCATTTCCGCGAACAGGCGCGGCGCTTGCGGGCGGAAGGCGTTGCGGTCAAGGCCGGAAGAGTGACCCGAGCGGCGCTCGTGGATCTTGAGTATTAGCCTTGGCGAGACCTGAGATACTGCATCGCCCTGAGAGTCTCCTCGCGCAATTGGATCTCGAGTTTGGCAACATCCTCTGCGGCGCCGGTGCGCGCCGCCGACTCGAGCCGGGCGGCGGCCTCGCTGGCGAGGCTGGCACACATATTCGCACTCGATCCTTTGAGCGAGTGTGCCGCGCGCCCAACCGCCGCCATATCGCCGCGCTCCAGGGCGTCCCGGATATTGCGCAGCACCGAATCACCGGATTCGATGAAAAGCTGAACGAGTTCACCCGCAAAATCGCGGTCATTGTCCGCGGTGAGCATGAGGCGCTCCCAATCGACGGGTGCAATCGGGCTTTGCGCCGGCGTTGCGGACGGGGCTAGATAGCGGTTGACCACTTCGCTCAAGCGGTCGCGATCGATCGGCTTGGTGAGATAGTCATCCATGCCGGCATCGCGGCAGAGTTGATCCGTTCCCTTCATGGCATCGGCGGTCAGCGCAATGATCGGAATGCGCTTCGCTGCGCCCGTTTCGCGCAAGCGAATCTCGCGGGCAGCCTGGTAGCCATCCATGACCGGCATTTGGCAATCCATCAGGATCAGGTCGAATATGCCGGCCGCCCAAGCCGCCACCGCCTCTTCGCCATTGTTCGCAACATCCACCGTGAGGCCCAATCTTTGCAACGCGCCGAGAGCCACCTTCTGATTCACGCGATTGTCATCCGCCAACAGCACATGTCCGGCGGCCGGCGAGGGTGTCTTTGGGGCATCGAGCACAATGCTCTGCGTGCTGCCCTGCCATTGCAGCGATTGCGCTGACATCACCCGGTGAAGGGTTTCCTGCAGTTCCCGATTGGAGGCGGGCTTTATGAGGTAGGCGGAAAACCCCAGGGCCGCGATCTCGCCGCCGGCTCGCACCGCTTGGGCCGAGGTCAGCAGCACAAGACGCATCGACCCGCAGCGTCCGTCGGCAACGATCCGCCGCGCCAGCGCCAGACCGTCGCATTCCGGCAGCATGTGGTCGAGCAGCGCGAGATCGAATTTTTGCTGTCGAGCGGCGGCCGCCGCGAGTTCCTGAAGCGCCGCTTCGGCGGAATCGACGCTGCGCGCTTCGATGCCGAGCCGCGCCAGCTGCAGGCGCAGCACCTTGCGGCTCGAGGCATTGTCATCGACGATGAGCGCGCGGCGAGAATTGAATATCTCCAAGTCGAGCGGCGGAGTTGCGCGCTGGCGGGCGGATTTGCCGAAGCGCGCGGTAAACCAGAATGTCGAGCCTGCGCCTTCCTGGCTGTCGACCCCGGCTTCACCCTGCATGAGCTCAACCAGGCGACGCACGATGGAGAGGCCAAGTCCCGTACCGCCGAAGTGTCGAGTCGTCGAGGCATCGATTTGCGAGAAGGGTTGAAATAGCGCTCCCACCCGATGCGCGGGAATGCCGATTCCGGTGTCGCTCACTTCGCAGCGGATCATGCAACCCTGCGCATCGCTGCCCGCCAGCCGCACGCTGATCGCGATCTCGCCGCTGGCGGTGAATTTAATGGCATTGCGCGCCGAGATTGAGCAATATCTGCCGCAGTCTGCCGGGGTCGCCGCGCACGTAAGCGGGAAGCAGCGGATCGATGTGGGTGATCAGCTCGAGTTTCTTGGCATGCGCCTGCACGGAGAGCAAATGCGCCACATCATCGACGATGGCACACAAATCCATTTCGATTTGCTCCAGGTCGACCTTGCCGGCTTCGATCTTGGAGAAATCGAGGATGTCATTGATGATGGTCAAGAGACCGCCGGCACTGGCGCGGATGGTTTCGGTGTAATCGCGCTGCGTTCGATCCAGACGCGTATCGAGCAGCAGCTCGGACATGCCGATCACCCCGTTCATCGGCGTGCGAATTTCATGGCTCATGTTGGCGAGGAACTGCGACTTGGCCACGACCGCGAGTTCCGCGCGGTCTTTTGCCAGAAGCAGAGCGCTGTTGGCCTGCTCGAGGTCCCGGGTTCGATGCGCGACTTGCTGCGCGAGCGCCGCGGCCAGGCGTCTCAAGTGGCCGACGCGAAGCCGGTACAGCGCCGCGGCGGCTGCAAAGATGCCCAACAGGGACAGCAGCCTGAACCACCAGGTCTGAAAAAAGGGTGGTTCCAGCCGGAAGCGAAGCTCGGCTTGGTGGGCGCTCAAGACCCCGTCATTGTTCACGGCCGTGACTTGGAAGGTATAGCTGCCGGGCGGCAGGTGAGTGTAGTAGGCGGTTCTTCGGTTGCCGGCATCGATCCAACCGGTGTCGAATCCGGCGAGGCGGTATTTGAAGCTGGTGCGCTCCGGCACGAGCAAACTCGAGGCGGTGTACTGAAATTCCCATTTCTCCTGACCCGGCTTCACGTCTATTTCGCCGCTCAGCTTCAAGGGCACGCCGTCGACCGAGAGCTGTTCAATGTGCACGATGGGCGGCACGGAATTGAATTCAATGTGTTCGGGATCGACTCTCACGATGCCGCGAATGCTCGGAAACCACAGCATGCCATCGGGCGTGCGGCAGCCGGGCGAGGTGTTGCCGCCGGCGAACTCCGCGCTGCGCAGGCCATCGGCCAGGTCATAGGTCTTGAACCGCGGGCTGGTCTGCGCGCCGTCGGCCAGCGCGTCGAGATCGGCGCGCGGCACCGACATCAATCCCTTGTTGGTCGTCAGCCAAAAACGGTGCGACTTGTCTTCCAAAATCTGCAGGATGGTTTCGCGCAGCGGACCCCCGAACGGCGCCAGCGAAATCATCTTGTCGCCGCGCCACAGCGCCAATCCGTCGGTTGTGCCGAGCCATAGGGTGCCGCGTTCATCTTCGTGAATGGAAATGACCCAATCGCTGGGTAGGCCCTCTGCTGCGCCGAAATGCCGGGTGCCGTCGGGACCGACGACGAAAATACCGTGTGTTTCAGTGCCCACCCAGAGCTTGCCGCCGATATCCTCGTAAATCAGATGCACGGCGCTTCGGTCTGAACCCGGCAGCAGGGATTGCCGCGAGCTGACGATGCCTTGATCGATGACGTCGAGCCCTTGGTTGCTGCCGACCCACATTCTTCCTTGCCGATCCAAGTACATGGCGCTGATCGAGTTTCCCGCGAGTCCATGCACTTGATCGAATACCGTGGTGCCGCGCTTCTCTATCCGGAAGACACCTGCGCCTTGGGTGCCCACCCACAAGGCATGCGCCTGATCCTCCGCAATCGCGCGCACCCGAGCATTGTCCTGACCTTTTGCGAAGGCGATGTGCTGGAACGAGCCGTCGACATAACTGCTGAGGCCGCCGTCCGAGCCCACCCACACCCCGCCGGCACTGCGCGGCGTAATGGTCCAACTCAAGTTGCCTTGCAGACCTTCCGGTTCGCCGGCGGAAACAAATTTGCCGTTGCGGAGCCGCAAAAGGCCCTCGCCGTAACTGCCGACCCAGAGACTTCCTTCGTCATCTTCGAGCAGTGCACGCAACTCGCTCGAGGCAAACTGATTCGTGTTGAGCACGCTGAATTTTCCATCGCGCCAGCGCACCAGGCCGCCGCCATGGGCCGCAATCCACAGATTGCCGTCGCGATCGGTCGTCAACGCCCGCACGATGGAACCCAAATGACCCGCGCCGGCCGCCACGCTAAAGCGGCCCTGTGCGTAGCGGTGGAGCGATCCGCTGTCGGTTCCCAGCCAAACCGTGCCCTGCCTATCCTGATGCAGGGCCGTAATTTGTTCGCCGGCCGCCGCTCCGAAGTTCAGGTTCTCGAAGCGCTCGCCATCGAAGCGGCGCGACCCGGCCGCGGTGCCCACCCACAGGATGCCCTCACGGTCCTCCAGCAGCGCTCGAATCCTGCTATCCGGCAAGCCGCTGCTCGAATCGAACGACACGGCAGTGCCGTCACCGATGCCAAACAGCCCGCTCTCGGTTCCCACCCAAATACGGCCCTGCTTGCCCTGCGCGACGGCGCGGACATACGCATGAGCGAGCGCCGGCATGACGCGCAGCGCCTCGAAGTTGCCGTGATCGTAAAGCGCGATGCCGGCGCGGGTGCCGATCCAGAGGCGCCCGGCGACATCGACATACAGCACGGAGATGTGCTTGTCGGGAATCGTCGGCGTATTGGCATGATCGAAGACTACAAAGCGCACGCCGTCGAATCGCGCCAGCCCTTCCTGCGTCCCCACCCACAAGTAGCCATCGGGCGTACGGGCAATGGCCTGTGCGGAGCTTTGCGGCAATCCTTGCGGGATTTGCCAATTGTCGAGCACGTATTGGCTCAGCCGCAACGCAGGGTCCAAGGCGTGCGCCGGGAGACTTGTCATAAGCAGCAGCAGCAGGACATGAGCGCGCGAGACTCGTCGCATCGGGAGCGCCGGATGCTCCAGCTGGTTGCTAATCCTCGACATCGCTACTCCGAGACTCCGCGCACCGGTTGGGACTGCCCACGACTTGTTCACGAATCTCGATCAGTTCGCAAAAGACCCCAAGTCCCCACGGGTTATCGTCTCCGCGGGCGCGAACTTAAGGGCTATTGGTCGAGCTGCTTGATCTGTCCCAGCCGGCGCAGCAAGGGGGTGATCGTCAACCCTTGCGCGAATACCGAGAAGGCGACGACGGCAAAGGTGATGACGACAATGACATCGTGATGCTGCAAATCTTCCGGCAGCGACAAGGCGAGGGCGAGCGCCAAAGCGCCGCGCAAACCGCCCCAAAAAAGCACATGCTGGTGCCGAAGATCCACTTTGAGCCGGCTGCGCGCGAACAACGCGCACAGGGGATAAATCGCCACCGCTCGGCCCAAGGTCACCAGCACAATTGCGGCCAGAACCGGCAGCCACAGGCCGCTGTAATGCTGCTGCGCCTCCTGGGCGCCGATGAGCAAAAAGATCAGCGAATTGGCCACGAATGCGAGGTACTCCCAAAAGGGACCCAAGGCATGCCGGCCGGCGGCCGATATGGAACCGGAGGAGCGGTAATTGCCGACAACCAATCCCGCCGCCAGGGCCGCGAGCACGCCGGACAGATGAAAGTATTCGGCCACAAAAAAAGAACCGTACGCGGTGAGCGTGGTGAAGGTGATTTCCACCAAGTAGTCCGGGGTGCGCCCTGCCAACAGCATGAAACAATAAGCGATGACGGCGCCGATCGAGACGCCGCCGACGATCGTGAGAAGCAATTCGCCGGCGATCGAGAGAACCGTTTCGTGTCCGCCGGCCAAAACACCGAGAACCGCCACGAATGCGACGGCGGCGGTGCCATCGTTCAATAGACTTTCCGATTCGATCAACATCTTGAGCCGCCCGGGCACCTTGGACTCTTTGAAGGTCGCGATGACCGACACGGGATCGGTTGCCGCAATCAGCACCCCAAAGATGATTGCGCCGCCCCAATTCCAGCCGAGCGCATAGCGCATGCCGAGCGCGGTCACAGCCGCCGCTAGGACGACGCCCACCGTCGCGAGCAGCGTCACCACCGGCAATTCCTTTCTGAATTCGCGCCAGTGGATGAAGAGCGCCGCCTCGAATACCAGCGGCGGCAAGAACACGAAAAATATCAAATCCCGGGTGAGGTGCCACTTCAACTGCACGTGAGAAAAGTAAAGACCCATGCCGGCGAGCACCAACCCCACGGTATAGGGCAGGTGCAGCCGCCGCGTCAGCATGGCGACCAGGGCTGACACAAAGAGCAAAAAGCCGAGCTGTGATAGGTCCGAGGTCATGCGAACTTTGCGATGTCCTTCAACTCCCCGCCGCAAACGGCAGGGAGCTCAAGAGTTCCGAGAGTCCGTTCCAGGCGACCTGGATGCCGATGCAAAAGAGCAGGAAAGCGGACAGGCGCACCACGATGGTAGTGCCCGTGGCGCCGATCCATTTGGCGAGGTAGGCGGAATTTCGATAAAAGCCGTAGATCAGCATCGCGAGCAGCGCGGTCGCGGCGAGAGTTTCGATGAAGAACACCAGTGAGGATGCGTGGAAACCGCTGGGCCGGCCGGCACCCAAGGAGATGGCGACCGAAATGGTGCCGGGACCGGTGGTCAAAGGCATGGTGAGCGGGTAGAAGGCAAGCCGGCTGGGCGCGACATCAATGGACTTGGGCTCGGGCGTTTCGGTGCGGCGCTGCTCGGTGACATCAGGGGCGTTGAGCATGCGCCAACCGGCGGCGGCGACGATGATGCCGCCCGCGACGCGCAGCACCGGCAGCGAGACGCCGAAGAAACCCAGTACATAGGCGCCGATATAGAGCGAGGCGGCAACGATGATGAACGAGTAGATCGCGACCCAGCGCGCGGTCGCGGCCCGGATTCTGTGTTCCAGCTCGCGCGTCGCGCCGAAAAAGATGAACGCGCCGGACAAAGGATTGACGATGGAGAACAGCGCAGTGAAGGCCAGCAGGAAAGTCGAGAAAGAGAAATCATCCATGGCGTGCGGATTCTAATGCGCCGCAGGCCGCGGGGTCGAAGGTTCTGCGCCGATCGCAGGCTGCGTCGCTTTGAGCACCGCATGCACCAGAGCCTGCGAGGTGTAGCCGTCGGCATAGGGCGTTAAACCTAAGCGCACGATGACCAGTTGACGCGACTTGATGATGCAGACGCTCTGGCCGTCGTGGCCGGACATCCAAAACGCATCAGACGGAATACCGAGCGCGGCATCGGGATCCACGCCGGGCGTTGCCGCGTCCGATCCCCACAGCCAGGTTTGGCCCATGCCGTACTGGCCGCGGGAGGCTTCCACGGGAGCCGCCATCATGGTGACGTAGCCGGGCGGGAGCAATTCTTCTCCCTGCCAAACTCCGTCTTGCAGCAGGAACTGTCCATAGCGGGCCCAGTCGCGTGCGGTGGCATACATATAAGAGGAGCCCACCAGCGTGCCGTGTTCGTCCGGTTCAATGGTGGCGGTGGTGATCCCGAGGGGTGAGAAGAGCCGGGCTTTGATGAATCCGGCAAGGTCAGCCGCCTCAGGTTGGCCTGATGCCAGCGCCTCTTGCGCAATGCGCGAGAGAATGAGCGCGGTGCCGCTGGCATAGAGCCACTCCTCGCCCGGCGGATGCGCCAAGGGCTGCGAGCCCGCGAAGGCGGCCATGTCGGGTTGCAAGTACAACATGCGGGTGACATCCGATACCGCGCCGTAGGCTTCGTTCCATTGCAAACCGCTCGACATCGCGAGCAGGTCGCGCAGGCGAATCTTCTCGCGCCCATCCTTGCCGGGCCAGAATCCGGCTTGAGCGAGCGACAGTTTGCCGTCCTTGATGAGCATGCCGATGACCCCGGCCATCACGGTCTTGGTCATGGACCAGCCGAGCAGCGGCGTGGCGGGCGCGAAACCGGGGGCGTAATACTCGCCCACAATATGGCCGTCATGGACGACGACGATGGCGCGCGCACCGGGGCCCGCGAGCGCCGGGTCTTTGATCAGCGCATCGATGGCTCGAGTGGTGTCCACCGCGGCGCCGTCCGGCCAGAGACCGTTGGAGAACGGCGGGCGCGGCACCGGCGTTGCAGGCGGGAGCGGCGGTCCCGTGCGCGACCGGGCATTGAGCTCCGGCGCGGACGCCAGCCTGCCATCCGGCAGCACCGTGCAGCCGTGCCCCGCGTGAAATTGCGCCAGACCGTCGCCGATCACGCCGAGAAATCCCGCGCGCACGATGCCGCGCGCGCGATCGACCGAGACCCGCATGAGCTTGAGAATCGAGAGGCCCGGCGCCTGCACGTCGATGCGCAGCACTTCATCGGGATCGCGACCGGCGAGAAATACATTGGAGCAGACAATCTTGGCGGCGTAGTTTGCGCCCACGCGCAGCAGCGCCGGGGGCTTGAGCCACAACAGCAATGCGAGAACCACGACGAGCAGCGCCACAACGCCGCAAATCCTCCGCAGTATTTTCATGCGGCTACCACTTGAGCCCGGCCATGAGCGCCGCGTAGGTATTGATGCCATCCCAGAGATTCTGCAACCTCAGGTTTTCATTCGCGGCATGCTGGTTGTTGTCGTGATTGACGATGGGCAAGCAAATGATCGGCGCGCTGAACACCTCGGCAAACATATACAGCGGCACACTGCCGCCGGCCATGGGCAGCACCACCACCGGCGCGCCGGCGGCACGGGTCGCGGCCGCGATCACTGCCTTGGCGGCGGGCGAGGACATGTCGGAGCGCAATGCCGGGTAGCCGTCATCCCATTGCGAGCTTGATGAGGCGCGGATGCGTCAATCGTGCGGTGAGATCGGGATCGGCCGCGACAATGGTCCAGCCGCGGGCGCTCAAGAAATGTTCGACCGAGGCGCGCACGGCGGCCGGAACCTGATCGGGCACCAGGCGAAAATCCAGCGAGATGCTGGCGCTGGTCGGAATGGCATTGGCCGCCGCGTCGCCGACTTGACCTGCGCGAATGCCGCGGATGTTGAACGCGGGACGCATGAGACTGACCGGCAGATCTTCATCGCCTTCGGTTCTGCCGATGCCGAATTCCTTTTTCAAGTCGTCGCCGACCGGCGGCAGATTTTTCAGTGCCGCTCGTTCCGCGGGCGTAATGGCGCGCACGCCGTCATCGAAGCCCGGAATCAGAATGCGGCCGTTGTCGTCGCGCATTTGCGCGAGCAGCGTCGCGGCCATCGCGGCGGGATTCGGCACCCAGTTGCCGTAGTGGCCGTCGTGCAGTGCATGCAGCGGCCCGTAGATCGTGGCCTCGACTTGCATCACGCCGCGCGCGCCGAAGTACACCAGTGGACGGCGCGTCTGATGCACGGGGCCATCGCCGATGAGAATGAGATCCGCATTCAAGAGCTTTTGATTCTCATGCAATGCGCGGCTCAGGTGCGCCGAGCCGGCTTCTTCCTCGCCTTCCCACAGTATTTTGATATTCACCGAGGGCGCGTTGTGCGTGGCCTTCAGTGCATCGAAGGCGGCCAAGAGTGCCGCGATCGAAGCCTTGTCGTCGCTGACCGCTCGGCCGAAGAGGCGCCATTCCGGATTGAACGGCGGCGAGGCTCTCTGCCAATCGACCTCGCGCGGAGCTTCCCCGCGCGCGGTCTCGCGCATCACAGGCACGAAGGGATCGGAGCTCCATTGCGCGGGCGTCACCGGCTGGCCGTCGTAGTGGGCATAGAACAGCACGGTGCGTTTAGCCTTCGGCGACAGCAGCGATCCGAATACCGCGGGCGGCGAATTCGCGCCGGTGGACAGCAGCGAGACCTCGAAGCCGCGCGATTTCAGCGCGGCCTCGAGCGCATGCGCGGTCGCGGCGAGGCCGGCCGGGATCCGCCGCGATGCTCTTGAGACGCGTGAGGGCATCGATCTGGCCGACGATGTCGGCCTCGTGTGCGAGCCGATAGCGCTCGACTTGGGTGCGCAGGTCGGCGGCTTGCGAGAGCGAGGCGAGGAGAATCGATGCGGCACAGGCGATGCGAATGATAAGCGGCATTATTGTTTGTTCCCCTTTGGACGTGCGCGGCTGTCTCAAGTATCTTAACAAGCTTGAAGGCGCAGGACGGCGCCTTTGCGCGGGAAAGGTGAGGGATGGAAAATCTAAGATATTTCAGGTTTCGCCTTGGGCATCGCGATTTGCGGCCTCGCGATTACAGCTGGCCCGTGCGGCGCCCGCAGACTTGCAGTTCAGCCAGATCGTGGATGATTTTGTCTTCGGCAGTCTGGCGCTGTCGCCGGTCACGGCGAGCACCGTCGGCTATCATCGCCATCACGGCGAGATGCTCGAAGACCAATTGGATGATTTCAGCCCCGCCGGCATCAAGGCGCAGATCAAGTTGCAGCGCGACATCGAGGCGCGCATCGAAAAACTCGATGCGAAGGCGTTGAATGCCGAGCAGCGCGCCGACATCGAGGTCATGCAAGATGCCATTGGGGCCACGCGGCTCGATATCGAGGAAGTTCAGAGCTACCGGCACAACCCGACCATCTATGTCGAACTGATCGGCAATGCCCTCTACACACCCTTTGTGCTGCACTATGCGGCCGCGGACGAACGCTTCAAGCACATCGTTCAGCGCCTGCTAAGGATCCCGGAATTGGTGCGCCAGGCCGAGCAGAATCTCGCCGATTCGCCGGAGATTTGGAACAAGGTGGCGCACGAGGAGAACAGCGGCAACATCGATCTCATCGAGAGCGTGCTGCGCGACGGCTGCCCCAAGGCATTGGCGCGCGAGTACGCGCAGGCGGCCGAGCCGGCGCTCATCGCGCTACGCGCGTTCAATCAGTTTTCTCGACGGCACACTGGCGAAGAAGATCTCGGATTGGCGGATGGGCAAGGTGTATTACGCCAAAAAGTTCAGTTACGTGCTGGCGACGGGCAAGACTCCCGATGCGCTGCTGAAAGAAGCAGAAGCAGATCTTGGCAAGACGCGCGACGAGATGGCGCAGCTTGCCGCGCCCAAGAGCGTCGAGGAGGCGCTCGCCGATGCCGCGCTCCAGCATGCGACCCCGCACACCTACATGGCCGCGGCCAAGCAGACGCTGGCGGCGGCGACGGCCTTCGTCGAACTGAAGAACCTGGTGGGCCTGCCGCCGAAGTCGAATCTGCAGGTGATCGACACGCCCGTGTTCATGCGCGGCATCTACGGCGTCGGAGGTTTCAATCAAGCGCCGCCGCTGGAACCGAAGCTCGGGGCATTTTACTGGGTGACGCCGATTCCGGACTCCTGGCCGCAGGCGCGCGTCGACTCGAAACTGCGCGAGTACGACGAATCGGGATTGGCGCACCTCACCGTGCACGAGGCGATGCCGGGACACTATGTCCAGGCGCAGTATGCAAATGAAGTGCAGCCGCGCTCGCGGCGCTTGCTGCGCAGCATCTACGGCAACGGTCCTTATGTGGAAGGCTGGGCGGTGTACGCGCAGCAGCTCATGGCCGAGCAGGGCTTCTTGGGCGACACGCTCGGCTACCGTTTGACGCTGGCGAAGCAAAAACTGCGGGTGCTGGCCAACACCATCCTGGATGTGCGCCTGCAGACGATGGGAATGAGCGATGCGGAAGCGCTGGACCTCCTGACCAAGAGCACGTATCAAGAAATGGAGGAGGCCGCCGCCAAGTTGCAACGCGCCAAGCTTGCCTCGTGCCAACTGCCCACGTATTACGCCGGTTACAAGGGGTGGCTGGCGGTGCGCGAACACTTTCAGGCGACCCACGGCGATACGATGAGCCTGAAACAATTTCACGAGGCGGCGCTGCGCGAGGGTGCGGTGCCGCTGCCGGTGCTGGATGAGCTATTAAATTAGCCGTATTTAGTCCATTAACTTAAGGCGCTTTGACTTATCGATCCTGCCGGCTCAACCAGGGGCCAGATCGAGCGATTTTGCGCGCTTTAAGCAAAATAAAATGTCGCCGCGCGCTTACGTCGGGTTTTGCCGACATGTTTTGCGGCGGATCGCTTCCGTACCATGACGACATCAAATTTTCGCAGTGGGTGTGAAGCGTGACCAGTCTGACTTATGCCGCCGAGGCTGCTTCGAGCAAAACGCTGGAGGCGTTGGCTCAGGTCATTCGGGCGTTGGCGCCGGAAGTATCCGGTGTCTCGTTCCATGATTTCGCGGCGGACACGCTGTGGATGTCCGAGGATTTTATCCTGCCGGAAGACTATCAATTGGTGGAGGACTCGCTGTCGAGCGATTCCGGAGGCAATCTCGATGTCTCCTACGCACCGCGCGAGGATGGCAATTATTCCCTCGCCATTCCGGTGCGCGACGCGCAAGGGTCGGTCAACGGCGCAGTGCGCTTGAGCATCGACGCCTCGATCAAGGACACGCGCACCGACGAATCGCTCGAGCAAAAGCTCGCGCCGGTGTTCGTGTGCCTGTCGGCGGAATTCGAGCGGCGCCAGGGATATCCGCTGCTCATCAGCGAGGACACGCCGGAAGGGGCGCAGATCGAAAATGCGCTGCACGCCGAGCGCTTCGAATTGTTTCTACAGCCGATCTGCTCGCTGCACGACAACGTGAGCCTGGCGCATTTCGAGGTGCTGCTGCGCCTGCGCACCGCCAACGGCAGCCTGATCGAGCCGAAAGAATTCCTCGCGCGCGCCGCGCAGCAGCGGCTGATGCCGAACATCGATCGCTGGGTGGTGCGGACTCTGTTGGTGTGGCTGACGGCCAACCGCAAGCTGTGGGCGCGCGTGCCATCGGTGTTCTCGGTCAATTTGTCGTCGCAGTCGATGACCGACGACAGTTTCGTGAGCTTCGTCGAGGCTTGCGTAAAGAAAAGCGGACTGCCGCCGCAGGCGCTGTGCTTCGACATCACGGAACGATTCGCTGCCTCCGGCAGCATCAGTGTGGCCGAGTCCATGAAGCGGCTGGAGGCGTTAGGGTGCGAGGTGGCGCTGGATGATTTCGGCGCCAACCCGCCTGCCTACGGCTATCTTCGATCAGTCCCCGCGCACTATTTCAAAATCGACAGCTCCTTAGTCGGAGCCGCGCCCACCGATCGCGTCGCGCGGGCCATGATTTCCGCCATCGTGCGCATGGCGAGCGATCTCGGCGTGCAGACCGTGGCGGAATCGGTGGAGTCGGACCTCGAGCTGCAGGCGGTGCGCTTGCTCGGTGTCGACTATGCGCAGGGATATTTGCTGGGGAAGCCAAGGTCTCTCGCCGGCTACGATTTTGCGATGGGCCAGATCAATTGAGGCGCTTCAGGTTCACCACACGCGAACGCGGTCGTCCGGCGCCAGATAGAGCGTCTCGCCGGGCTTGACCGCGAACGCCGCGTACCACCCGTCCAGATTTCTCACCGTATAGGAGCGGTACTGCGCCGGCGCATGGCCATCGGTGATGACCTGCGCGCGCAACGCAGGATCGCGGATTTTCGTGCGCCAACTCTGCGCAAAGCTCAAAAAGAACTGTTGATCGGCATCGAATCCCGCCACCTCGGCCGGCGCCGCGCCGCGCGTCGCCAAATGGAAGGCATCGAAGGCGGCATTCAGACCCGCGACATCGGCGATGTTCTCGCCCAAGGTTTGCTCGCCGTTCACGTGCAGGTCCGGAAACGGCCGGTAGGCATCGAACTGCGCCGCAAGCCGAGCGCCGGAGGCGCGGAAGTGCGCAAAATCGTCCGGCTGCCACCAGTTGCGCAGGCGCCCCTTGGCATCGAAGAGCGCGCCTTGATCATCGAAACTATGGCTGATCTCATGGCCGATGGTGGCGCCGACGGCGCCGTAGTTCATGGCGAGCGGCTGATCGGGGTCGAAGAATGGCGGCTGCAGTCGCGCGGCCGGAAAATTGAGGGCATTCATCGCCGGCAGGTTGACGGCATTGACCAATTGCGCGTTCATGACCCACTCGGAGCGGTCCACCGTCCGGCCCAACTTGGCGAGCTCGCGGCGGTAGGCGTAGAGATCGGCGCGCGCGAAGTTGCCGAAAGCATCGCCGCGGGTGATTTTCAAATCCGCATAGGAGCGCCAATGATCGGGATAGCCCACCCCGATCTTCAAGGCCTTCAGCTTGGCTTTGGCGACCAGCTTGGTTTGCGGCGCCATCCAATCGAGGCGATCGATGCGCGCCTCGAAAGCCGCCAAAAGGTTGTGCACCATGGCCTCGACGCGCTTTTTCTGCTCGGGAGAAAAGTATTTGCCCACATAGAGCTTGCCGACCGCATCGCCGAGATAGGTGTTGCAGGCGGCCACTGCGCGCTTCCAACGGGGACTCAATTGCGGCGTGCCGCGGATGACATGTTCATAAAACGCAAAGTGCTCAGCGACAAACGCTTCCGATAAATAAGGCGCGGCATCCTCGAGTGCGTGAAACTTCAAATAGTCCTTCCAAACCTCGAGCGATTCGCTGGCGATGAGCTTCGAGAGACCGATGAGCGCGCTCGGCTGCCAGACCACGAAGTCGTTCTGCCCGCTCAAGCCGGCGGCGGAGAAGAAGGCGCGCCAATCGAGGTCCGGCGCTCGAGCGTAAAACTGCGCCCGGCTCCAGTGATTGTTGCCGGCTTCGATTTTTTCCGACGCCACTCGCGTCCAGTGCACCTCCGCCATGCGCCGCTCGAGCTCGAAGATGTTCGCGGCGCGCCTATCCGGCGCATCGATTCCTGCCAATTTGAGGACGGCGGCAATATGCGCCTGGTATCGCGGCCGGATCGCGACCATGGCGGATGAGGTGCCGAGGTAGTATTCGCGGTCCGGCATCCCCAGGCCGCCCTGCAGCAGGAACGGCAAATAGCGTTTCGGATCGTTGAGATCCTGCGCCACCCACAGCCCGAAAAGATGCGGCGTGTGCAGGTTGGTGTTATTCAGGATGTCCACGTCCGCACGCACGGTTTCGCCCAAGGCGGCCGCCAGCTCGCTGCGGCTGAAGATGCCGTCGATGCGCTCGAACACCGGCTGCATCACTTTGAGTCCCGCCGCTCCGATTGCCGCCTCGTCCATGAAGCTGTCATAGAAGTCGCCGATTTGTTGGGTTTCGGAATCCGGCCGGGCATGCCGGCCCGCGGCCGCCTCGAGCAGCTCATTGACCCGCTGGGCGGTGAGTTCGGTCAGAATGGCGGAGTTGCCGTAGCTGCTGCGATCGGCGGGAATTTCCGTGGACCTTGCCCAGCCGCCGTTGGCGTAGGCGTAAAAATCATCGCCCGGAACCGCTTTCAGGTCCATGCCGGCCAGATCGGGAGCGTGAACTTGCGCGGCGGCGGTGCCGGCAAGCAGCAGCCCCAAGCTCAAAAATCGGGTCATGGAGTCACCAGTCGGGGTTTGCAAGTTCGCTGAACACCTCTTGCAGAGCGAGTCCCCAGTGTTCGCGGATCATCCTGAAATACGGGTTGTCATTGTCGATGCTGATGTGCGTCGCAAGCTTGAATTCGTCGCGCTTGATGATGGCCAAATCCAAGGGCGGTCCCACGGTCAAATTCGAGCGCATGGTCGCGTCCATGGAGACCAGCGCGCATTTGGCTGCCTGGCTCAAGCTGCTGCTGCGGGTGATCACGCGGTCGATGATGGGCTTGCCGTACTTGGATTCGCCGATCTGAAAATACGGCGTGTCGATGGAGGATTCGATGAAGTTGCCGGCGGAATAGATATGAAACAGGCGCGGCTCCTCGCCCTTGATTTGGCCGCCCAATATGAAGGTGCCGTTGAACTCATAGCCGTGCTCGCGCAAGTCCTCGGCATCGCGCTGATGGATTTCGCGCAGCGCATCCCCGACCACGCGCGCGGCATTGAACATGTTGCTGGCGCTCAACAGGCGGGTCCTTGGCTGGGAGTCGTCGGGCGCCTCGAGTAAATTGATGACCGCCTGGGTGATGCCCAGGTTTCCCGCCGACATCAGCACCAGCACGCGGTCGTGGGCATGCTGGAAAGTGGCCATCTTCCGAAAGGTATTGATCTGATCGACGCCGGCGTTGGTGCGCGAGTCCGACAACATCACAAGACCGGTGTCGACGAGCAAGCCGACGCAGTAAGTCATGCGGAAATTGTACCTTACTGCTGCTGGGCCGACTCCGCGATGAGCACATTCGCTTGCATTTTCTCCCCGCCGCCGCCCTGGCGCATGCCGCGTACGGGCGCCGCGTCCAAATAATCGCGGCCGACCGCGAGGCGGCAGTAGTTGCGCACCGCGGGGCGCGCGTGCGTCACATCCACGCTCTGCCAGCCGATTTCCGGGCCCAGCCAGGCATCGGCCCAAGCGTGGCTCGCGGCATCATTGGCATCGCCGGTGTACAAATAGCCGCTGACATAGCGGGCCGGCATGCCGACCGCGCGTGCGCACGCGACGAACACGTGGGCGTGATCTTGGCAAACGCCTTCGCCGCTCTTGAATGCCTCGGCGGCGCTGTCCTGCACTTCGCTGGCACCGGTTTTATAACGCACCGCACTCAAGACGGCTTCGGCGAGCGCTTGGACGCGCGCCTTGGGATCCGCGATGCGCGCCAGCGCAGCGCTCGCGAAGGCCTTGATGTCGTCGTTCGGCCGGGTCAGTTGCGTGGGCGCGAGATACGCCAAGGGCGACAGCGGCCCATCGTCCTGACGTGTGTCGGTGTCCGCGGTCTCCACCACGCCGCGCACCACGATGCTGATTTCCCGGTGCGGCTCCTCGATGGTGAGCAGGTGTGCAATGTTGCCGTGGGCATCGATCTGTTCCAGCCGCCTGCCGGGCGCGACGATGCTCCAGCTGAGGGCGCGCTGGCTCAAGTCGCGGCGCGGCGTGAGATGCAGGCTCTGCACGCTGTACTTTACCGGGCGCTCATAGCGATAGCGGGTCTCGTGCCGAATGTGCATGTGCATAGCTTTAATCCTCCGCCGGGGGAACCAAGAAATCCGAGGCGATGCGGCTGCTCAAATCGTTGAGCTTCGCCAAAAATTGCTGCAAAAAGCGCGGCAGTCCCAAATGCAGCAGCTCCTCCATGCGTGCGAAGTGCAGGAAGGCATGCATTTCGCCGGCGCGCCGCTCGGTTTCCGCGGATTGCTGATTGGCGACCGACTTCACATTGCCGTACACCTCCTTGCAGCAGCGCAGCAGCGAGCGCGGCATGTCATCGCGCAGGATCAGAAGCTCGGCGACGCGCGAGGGCGTGATCACATCGCGGTAGACGCGCCGATACACCTCGAAAGCGGACAGGGCCCGCAACAGCACGCTCCATTGATACGGATCCGGCACCACGCCGGCATCCGCGCCGGGCATCAGGTCGTTCTCATGGGCGGAGAGAATGCGCGCGGTGCTGTCGGCGCGTTCGAGAAAGGTGCCGATGCGGGTAAAGTAGAAGGCCTCATCGCGCATCATGGTGCCGACGGTGACGCCGCGGGTGAGATGCGAGCGTTCCTTCACCCACTCGACGAATCGGCCCACGTCCAGGGAGCGGCCCGCCGCGTGCGAACGCGTGTCGAGCCAGGTGGAGTTCAGGGTTTCCCACAGCTCGGACGTCAAGGAGCCGCGCACCGCGCGGGCATTCTCGCGTGCGGCGCGCAGGCAGCTGAAGATGCTGCCGCTGTAGTCGCGATCGAGACAGATGAACGCGAATACCGGCTTCGGCTCGATGCTCGCGTGCCGCGCGGTATAGCCTTGCTCCATGTGGAGCGCCTTCATGGTCGCTTGCAGCGATTCGGCCAGCGCGTCGGGCGAGTGGGGCAGCAGCGACATGCGGTAGTGCGCGTCGACCAGGCGCGCGAGACTCTCCGCACGCTCGATGTAGCGCGACATCCAATACAAATGATCGGCGGTGCGGCTGAGCATTAGGTCTCCAGCACCCAGGTGTCCTTGGTTCCGCCGCCCTGCGAGGAATTGACCACCAGCGAGCCTTCGCGCAACGCCACGCGGGTCAGGCCGCCGGGAACGATGGTGACATCGCGCCCCGAAAGCACGAAGGGCCGCAGGTCGATGTGGCGCGGCGCCAAAGCCGCTTCCGCGAAGGTCGGGCAGGTGGACAGCGCCAGCGTGGGCTGCGCGATATAGCGCTCGGGCGCGGCGATGATCTGTTGCCTGAATCTCTCGATCTCAGCTTTGGCGGCGGCCGGCCCGATGAGCATGCCGTAGCCCCCGGCGCCGTGAACCTCTTTGACAACCAGTTCGGATAAATGCGCGAGCACGTACTCCCGGTCCTCGGGATTGCGCAGCATCCAGGTATGCACGTTGCCGATGATGGGCGACTGACCCAAGTAAAAGCGGATCATCTCGGGTACATAAGGGTAAATGGACTTATCGTCGGCCACGCCGGTGCCGATGGCGTTGGCGATGGTGATGTGGCCGGCGCGGTATGCCGTCAGCAGCCCGGGCACTCCCAGCATGGAGTCGGGCCGGAACACCAGCGGGTCCATGAAATCATCATCGATGCGCCGGTAAATGACATCGACCCGCTGCGGGCCTTGGGTGGTGCGCATGAAGACCGCCTCGTCGCGCACGAACAGATCCTGACCCTCCACCAGTTCGATACCCATTTGCTGCGCCAGGAAGGCATGCTCGAAGTAGGCGCTGTTGTGGGCGCCGGCGGTGAGGAGCACGACGATAGGATCGGCGACACCGGTGGGCGCGACGCTGCGCAGATTTTCGAGCAGCACGTCGGGGTAATGATCGATCGGCGCGATGCGATGCATGGAGAACAGCTCGGGGAACAGGCGCATCATCATCTTGCGGTTCTCGAGCATGTAAGAGACGCCGGAGGGCACCCGCAGATTGTCCTCCAGAACCTTGAACTCCCCTGCATCGTCCCGGACGATGTCGATTCCGGCGATGTGGGCATAGATGCCGCCGGGCACATCCACACCCTGCATTTCCGGACGGTATTGCGAGTTGCAGAGCACCTGTTCGGCAGGGATGATGCCGGCCTTTAGGATCTGCTGGTCATGGTAGATGTCGTGAATGAAGGAATTCAGCGCCCGCACACGCTGCTTCAGGCCCGTTTCCAGCTGAATCCACTCCTCGCGCGGCAGCACGCGGGGCACGATGTCGAAAGGAATGAGCCGCTCCGTGCCTTCTTCCTGTCCATACACGGCGAAGGTGATGCCGACACGATGAAATAGCGCATCCGCCTCGGCGCGCTTCTGCGTGAGCCGATCGGCCGGCTGCTCACCCAACCAGCGGGAATAGCGCAGGTAGTGGGGGCGTCCGACACCCTGACCCAGGTACATTTCGTTGTACGGCGTAGCAGCCATGAATTCTCGTGATTTGCCTGACGCCTAACGGCGGGCGAGCCTCAATCATGTAATAAGGAACCAGGGGCCGCAATGCCGCGGCTCAATGCGCGCTGCACTTTATTGGGGCGCGAGGGGCCCTAGGTGATCCTTGAGCGCCAAGGCAGCGGTCAAGAGAGGGTCGCCTGCGAAACGGGCGGCGAAGTCGGAGAGCAGGATTCTGGCCAGCCGAGGCGCGCCGCCGCCGCGCGCGGCCAGCTGGGCGACACTCAGAGTATCGGCCGCCGATTTGGGCCGAAAACCCGGGTCCAGGTTCAGTCGTTGGGCCACCACGTCCAATGCTTCCCCGGTGCGCTTCAGCGTCAGAAGGCGCGCGACCCGCTCTTCGGTGAGCCGCGTGACGTAGCGCGGATCGTCCCAACTTAAGGTGCGTTCGCACAGCCAGCGGTAATCCTCGGGGGTGTTGCCACGGCTTTTGAGCCAATCCTCCAGCATCTGGAAGCTTTTGATGTGGGCGTTGGCACGCATCAGGCCGTAGGCCTCATGCACGAGCTGGTCGCTCGCGCGCTGGGTTCGCCTCTCTTCAAGCGTCGCGGTGCGTTCCGGACTGACCCAAGTCTCCAGATTCAGTTCGTGGCGCCGCTCGTAAAGGGCTCCCCCTAAGAAACTGAACACCGAGAGCACCGCAAACATGCCGATGATGACTTCTACGGGCAGCCACAGGTTGATGGACCACAACAGCTTCAAAGCCAGCGCGTAAGCCAGAATCACCAGCAGCACCGCGCCATACAAGAGTCCCAGTCCGCGCGCTAAACTGAACCAATACAGAGGATTTGCAGCTTTCAGTATGTTGCTCTCCAGCCCGAGAATTGCGACGGAAGCCGGGAGAAAGAACAGAGAGATGCCGCCGAGACCGACCGCGGCGGCGGAGCCGAAATGATCGTAAGTCAGGTACACGGCGTAACCGATGAGCCCGAGAATCACCACTTGCGCCAGGGGGCGCTGTTCGTCGATGGGATTCATCATTTGAATGTCGAGGGTCGGCGGCTCATCGAAGCCGCGCACCGTGTGATCGAACAAGATGAAAGCGTATTTGAAGAACCAGGACGTCACGAGCAATGCCAGCGGAATGCCGATCAACATGGCCTTGGCCGCTATGACGAGCAGGAAAGCGAAAACCACGACGACCGCCGCGGCACCGCCGCGCGCAGGCCGGATGAGGTGACGGAGTAGTTTCAAGTGCCGAGCAATTGCAGAAATCGTAGCGGTTCAGTCATCGCATAAACCATGAATATCTCGCACAAAGGAAAGACTAGCCTAAAAAAACGCAGAATAGGCTTACTATTCATACGTAACTTTTCAATCTAACTTATAGGGTATTTTCTGGACAGATCCCCCGTTCGACGCTCGAAAATATTGAAAGGCGTGACTATCCAAAAGGTTGCACGGAAATCACTTGCAAGAATGTTGCGACCTCTTTCGGCTTTCGTCTGCGACTGTGGGTTGAGCATGAACGACGTGAATTCGATATTTCGAACAGCTGCAGTTCAAAGTGCCGCCGCACGGCAACTCGAGGTAAGCAACCGAGTCAATATTTCAGGTATAGCTGTCATGACGGGTATTCCTAGAGGGGAGGTTTCTCGGATCCTCAACGCCATCGGAAGGTCTGATGTCGGAGCAGTAGAAGGTCGCCAAAACATTGCAAGCAGGATACTAAGTGCATGGCACTGCGATCCCGAATTCTTAACAGTGAGCCGCCTTCCCCGAGATCTGAAGATCTTTGGGCAAGGGGCAACCTTTGAGAGGTTAGTAAAAGTGTACGGGCAAGGAATTCCCATCCGCGCCATCCTGGACGAGCTAAAGCGAGTCGGAGCTATACAACTACGGACATCCTCGCAAACAATTCTTCCGAAGATGCGTTTAGCAATTAATCCTCGAGTTACTATAAAAAAAATTAAAGCTTTGGAAGCTGTAATGGAAGAAGTTTCGCTCTGTCTACTTACTCTGTCTGACGGTGCATTTGAAGCTGGCACCAAAGTCTGGTCGGGACGCCAGCTCCTAGTTCGAAGGAAGCTTGCTCCAAAAGCAGTCGCGTTGGTAAAAGAGCTTGGGACTAGACTGACGCTTAAGGATGTAAAGCGTCAGATTGTTGATTCACAAAAGGTGGCACACCTGAGTGTGCGAATTGTCTATGGGGAGGCGGACGATAAATCAGGCAAGCGCCCGATGCAGAGTCGCCGGAATTTTCATCGTAACCGCTAGATGCAAATTAAGCGGTTCCGCGCACCTATGCGCAGCATTAGTGTGGAAGAAGCGAAATCTCTTTTGAAGCCACCCGATCGAGCGCGTTAGGTTTGACTCCTAAAACGTACGGTTTCACTAGTCGCTTCGATACAAAAAAGTATAGCGGGATAACTGGATAATCTTCGAGCATTAATCGCTCGGCGCTAGCGAGCAGGTCACGGCGAATACTTGAATCAGCGGTGTTCGCAGCCTCATCAAGATATTTGTCAAAAACGGGATTCGAGTAGCCGGAGTCGTTGTTCGAAGAATTGGCTCTTAGAATATTCAAAAAGTTACTTGCGTCGTTGTAATCAGCTGTCCATGCAAGTCGAACAATGTCCCATTTTTGTTTGTCGTGTCGAGACTCGAGGAAAACTCGAAATTCTTCTTCGGTTAGGATCGTATCCACCCCAAGCACTTCCTTCCACATCGCGGCGATCAGAATAGCTGTCTGTTTTATCGATGGACTGGAACTAAGCAGCAGTCGAAGACGAAGCGGTGTGCTACCCGAAAACCCTGCTTCAGAGTAGAGACGTCGCGCTTCGGCAATCCGATCTGCATCGCTCAGCGACTCCCAGTTCCACTGCTGTGGTTTATAATTCCAAGTGCCCGGGGGCACAAGCGCGAACGCCGGTGTTTGCCCCAACGCTAGCGAAGCCACGAGTCGGCGGCGATCGATCGACATCGATAGTGCTTTGCGCAATTTGACGTTGCCTTGCAGCTTAGGTGCTTCGAGGTTTATGCCGTAATATGCGGTCGCTAAGAGCGGCGCGATCACAAGCTCCTGTGCGTGCTCCTTGCGAAGGGATTCGATCGTGTTGGATGGCACGGTGTCAGTCATATCAAGCTGGCCGGCTCGGTAAGCAGCAAACTGGACGTTTTGATCTGCAGAGATCAGATAATCGACCCTGTCTAAGTGCACACTGGCGCGATTCCAATATGCGTCGTTTCTCTTCAATTCAATCGTGGTGCCTGGCAGCCACCTAGAAAGTACGAAGGGTCCGTTCGACACAGACGAGCCCGCTGTGTGGCTGCGAGCACTGGAGTCTGTATAAATTGGAAAAGCCGCGGAATGCGCAAGAATCTGTGGAAAAAAAGGCGCTGGTTGCTCGATGTCTACGATCAAAACGTCGTCACTTTGGGCGATAACTCCTAGCGCAGTTGGCGGTATTTTGCCGGACATTATTGCCGCCGCTCCCTTAAGAAGCCTTAGATCGCTGGCAACCGGAGATCCCATCTTTGGGTCCAAAACTCTTTGCCAGGATCTAACGAAATCGCTTGCGACCACTTGTTTTCCATTAGACCAGCTGGCTTTTGGCCGGAGGTGAAATGTGTATTTGGTTCCGGCGGAATCGACCTCCCAAGACAAAGCGACTCCAGGTACGACTTCCCCACCCGACGATTCTCGCGTTAAGCCTTCGTAAAGGTCCTGAATTACTTGAGTGGAGAAGTTATCGCTCGCGGTGGCTGGGTCTAACGACGAGGGCTCACCCCCGATACCCCGCCTGAGCTCCAGTGCACGCGATCCTGGTGTCACCGCATCGGTGTGCTGCGAGCATCCCACCGTCGCCCCAATAAGCGCAAAAAAGATCGCGACGGATAGCAGGCAGCGCCTCAGCCTCTCGCCGGTCCAAGCAGCGGTCGAACGACAATTTTGACAATAATTTGAATGCCTAGTGAAGTATATCACTAAAACACCTGTCGGGCAGTCCCGGAATGCGTGAAGTAGAGCACACAATTAGTTGTATTATGTTGTCCGGTGGAGCAATCTGTTAAAGGCAACCTTCTGGCGGCAATTACGCATGTGCTTCGGCCGTTATGTCGAATTGCCATAAGAAACGGTATTGGCTTTGACGATCTGTCAATGGCTCTTCAAAGCGCGCTGGTAAACGGTGCCCGATCTGAGTTGGCGTCGACTGGCAGGAAGGAACTTTCAGAAGAAGAGGTGGGATTGATGGCAGGGATGACAGCTCTTCAAGTTAGAGGAGTTCGTGCGGCAGGAGCCAATGCAAATATCGCGCTGAATTATTCTCTGGCTGCATCCGAAGTTTTAGCCGGCTGGCACTCGGATGTCCTCTACCTAGGTCCTTACGGCTTGGTCTTGGATATTCCAATCACGCCGGAAGTGTCAAGTCGCGGATCAGATTCGCGATGCTTCGAGAATTTGGTTGAGAAGTACGCTGGGCCAAATGTATCCGCCTCCATCGTGCTTGACGCGCTCGTGAAGGCAGGCGCGGTGCAGAATTTAGGCAACGGCATCGTGCGATGCATAGCTCGTACGTACATCGCCGAGAGGCTTAGTCCGGAGAATATCCAAGAATTTGCAGAAGCCGTTCACAACGTCGTGGGGACTATGGCGGTAAATCTCAAGCGAACTGTCCGCGGTACCGGTCTTTTGCAGCGAACTGTCTTCGCCGACTACGGACTCACGCAAGAAGATCTAGCTAAATTCAATGGTTTCATTCGAAAGACCGGTGAAAAGTTTACAGAAGAAGTAGATACGTGGTTTTCCAATCATTCCAATAAAGAGAAACAAGGCCCAATAAAAACAGGAATCGGCTTGTATCACTATGTAGAAAACGATGAAGACCGCGAGGACTACCTCAAATTGCTTCATGGTGACGGGGCGAAATGATCGACGAGGGCCGGAACCAGAAGATCCAATGCGCGTTAGCAAAGAATCGCCAATCTGAAGGGACTTAAAATGGACACGAATATTGTAAGGATAGTACGGAGCATCGCAGCACCAACTTGTGTTGTCGTTGGCCTGGTGGCTGCGACGACCTCCTATGCAGGTCCCGCGCGGACCGCTAGACCGATTTCAAATTTTCAATCAATCGCCCATCCAGCGCAGATCAGATCCAACGGATTTTTCCGCGCGATTTCACCAATGGGATCGAATGGAATGTTTCGTCCCGCTCAAATCGGGTCGAATGCGCAGTCCGTTTCTAGTAGTCAGGCTTGGCTGCCCATGCCAAGGGGCATGAATGCAGGTTCTCGTGGCATCACTGGCACAGATGGCATCACTGGAACCGATGTTGTGAGGGCTCGTGGCATCACTGGCACTGACGGCATCACCGGAACTGATGTAGTAAGGGCCCGCGGGATCACTGGCACAGATGGCATCACTGGAACCGATGTTGTGAGGGCACGTGGCATCACTGGCACAGATGGCATCACTGGAACCGATGTTGTGAGGGCTCGTGGCATCACTGGCACAGATGGCATCACTGGAACCGATGTTGTGAGGGCTCGTGGCATCACTGGCACAGATGGCATCACCGGAACCGATGTTGTGAGGGCGCGTGGCATCACTGGCACTGACGGCATCACCGGAACTGATGTAGTAAGGGCCCGCGGGATCACTGGCACAGATGGCATCACAGGAACCGATGTTGTGAGGGCTCGTGGCATCACTGGCACTGACGGCATCACCGGAACTGATGTAGTAAGGGCCCGCGGGATCACTGGCACAGATGGCATCACAGGAACCGATGTTGTGAGGGCTCGTGGCATCACTGGCACAGATGGCATCACTGGAACCGATGTTGTGAGGGCTCGTGGCATCACTGGCACAGATGGCATCACTGGAACCGATCTTACGAGAGCCCGCGGTATTACTGGCACTGACGGCATCACCGGAACTGATGTAGTAAGGGCCCGCGGGATCACTGGCACCGACGGCATTACGGGAACCGATGGCATTACCGGGACCGATCTTGCGAGAGCGCGCGGTATCACTGGCACTGACGGCATCACCGGAACTGATGTAGTAAGGGCCCGCGGGATCACTGGCACCGACGGTATTACCGGAACCGATGGCATTACCGGGACCGATCTTGCGAGAGCGCGCGGCATAACTGGTACAGATGGCATCACTGGGACTGACGTAGTAAGGGCGCGCGGTATCACTGGGACTGATTTCGCGAGAACTCGTGGTATCACTGGCACTGATGGGTTGGTGCGGCAAGAGTAACTTACAGCGGTAGGTTGTTACCGGTTGAACTCGGCGCTAAATGATTGGCGCCGTTTGAAGTGCTTTTACTTCGGCACCTGAATATATCTTTTCCCGATGGTGGATCGCTCTCAGGCGTTGATTTGCTGGCGTTGCGGGGCATCGCTTGCCGCGCTGAGCCTGCCGCTGCGTCGTCTCGATATCTGCAAAGCTTGCAACGCTGAACTGCACGTCTGCAAGATGTGCGTCGAGTACGACACCTCGTACGCCAAGCATTGCAAGGAACCAACCGCCGAAGAGGTGCGCAAGAAAGACGAGGCAAATTTCTGCGATCACTTCAAACCCAAGGCCGGCGCCTATATCCCAAAGAATGAAGCAGAGATCGCCCGGGCGAAATCGGCGCTGGATGACTTATTTCGAAAGTGACTTCTTCGCCTTACGAGTCTTCTTAGGCTTTTTGGCGCTCTCTGCAATCCGCCACAAATACAACGCCGCCACCGACCGATGCGGCTGCCATTTCTCCGAATGCTTCAAGATCTGTTTCGGTGACGGCAGCGCTCGTTTGCGATATAGGACCTGAAATCCCTTGCGCACGCCGTAGTCGGTCACGGGCATTACATCGGGCCGGCACAGCGCAAACATCATCAGCATGTCCACGGTCCATGTCCCGACGCCGCGCGCTTCAAGCAATTGCGCGTAAATTTCGGCGTCCGACATTTGCGCGATCTGAGCGCTGGTTGCGATTTTTCCCTCATTCACCCGCATGCAGATGTCTTTCATCGCCAATGCTTTGCTGCGCGACAATCCGGCGCCCCGCAATTCGACTTCGGTCATTTCCGCCAGGCGTTTCGAGCATGGCACCCCGTCGGCAAACAAGCCCAGCACGCGGGCCCAGATTGCCCGGGCCGCGGCGCCGGCGAGTTGCTGGTGGGCAATGCTTTCGAGCAGCGCAACATAGGGTTCGCGCAGCGGAGGTGTGGGTAAGGCGAGCGCTCCGATTCGATCGATCCACTCGGCAAAACGGGAGTCATTCCTGCGCAGGTGTTTGATTGCCGGGGTCGTCATCACGGGATTTTAATCCGAACGCAGGTTTTTCGTGGCGGCCCGGGAAACGGCTCAGCATAGCGGCGACTACCGTGCCCTCAGAGCCGTTGGCAAATCTAAACTCCAACGCCCTAAATTAGGGGATTCCCGCATATTCATCCTCCGGGTATATGCTCACATTACCTTGAGCGTATAAGCTAGTGGCACTGATATATTAGAGTGTGCCGGAGTTCCAAAGGATGGCGTCGTCTCCGGATTATTTACGTCTTGCGTCTAGTGCGACGCGCGCGTTGGCCGATACGGCTCTCGACAGCCTGCGAGACGCAGTGCTCGTGGTCGATGCACGCCATAAGCTCTTGCCCGTGGTTCTTGCCAATGAGGCCGCGCGCCGATGCCTGTCTGAACGCGATCCTGGGGCGCTGATCGAAGCGCCGCTCGCGCGCTATCTGGCCGCGAGTTCCGCAACACAGATCGCGCCCATTATTTCGTCTGTTGCTCAGGGGCACGCGGGCCGCGTCTTGACGTGGCGCTTCACTGCGGCTGAACAGTCGTCGCTCACCGAGCTAAAGGCTTTGCCGTCGGCTTCCGGCCAGCACCTTGTGATGCTCACGTTCGCGCCGCCGACGCCCCAACCGGATGTAGAGACCGCCGTCGATCAGCTGCCCTACGATTTGCTGATCCTCGACCCCGAGCTTAAGGTCACTTACGCGAATGCCGGAGCGCTGAGCTCGGCCGGTCAAATTCCGGGCGGTGCGGTGGGTTGCTCTGCGCTGATGCTGACGCCGACGCTGCTGCTCAAGCCGGAAGTGTTTGCGCTCGCGCTGCAAGGACATGCCTATCATGATGAATCGCTCGCCTTAGAGGAGCCAGAGCGTCCGACCCGCCGCTTCGAAATCGATGTGCAGCCGCTCAAGGGCGCGACTGGAATTGTCGGCCTGGCGATCTTGTCTCTCGAGGTGACAGAACGACGCGCGACCCATCGCGCCCAAGGCATCGGTGAACGGCGGCTACTGGCGTTGACCGAGCATGCCCAGGACATAATTACGATTGTGGCAGCCGATGGGCGCATAAAATATATCAGTGCGGGCATGCACAATTCGCTTGGCTTCACTGCTGAAGAACGCGAGTCGCATTTTGTGTTCGATCTTGCGCATCCGGATGATCGCGAGGATCTGTTCGCCAAGTTTCGGCAATTGGTTGCCGGCGAAATCAAGGGCTTCTCGCGCGAGTTTCGGACTCGTCACAAGGACGGCTCCTACCGGTGGCTCGAATCACGCTGCGTCTCGGCGCTCGCCAATCCCCTGATCGACGGCGTCGTGATCAATTCGCGCGATATCACCGAGCGCAAACAAGCGGAATTCCGTCTGGCGCAACGCGAGGAAGTGTTCCGCCTGGCCGCCGACGCGGTCGACGGCGTGATTTTCGAGTGGGACATAGCCAGCGGAGTCGTGCATCGCTCGCGCGGCGTTCAAGAAGTATTGGGGATCATGCCGGAAGATCTTGAGTCCACCGCGGATGCCTGGTTGGAACGGATACATCCGCGCGACTTTGGCGACGCGAAGAAGGCGATCAGCACGGGGCTGATCAGCGGCCGTGGCTGGGCTACGACGTATCGAATTCGCGATGCCAAGGGCCACTACAAGTCCATTCTGGATCGCGCCCTGATCCAGCGCAACGTCGCCGGCGATCCGCTACGGGTCATCGGTTGCTGCGTGGATGTCTCGGAAATCAAACGCTTGACCGACATTCTCGAAGAAACCCAACGCATCGCTAAAATCGGCGGCTGGGAATACAGCTACGCGACGCGCGAACTCACCTGGACCGAGGAGATGTTTCGCATCTTCGGCGCGAAGCGGCAGGAGGTCGAGCTGACCTGGGAGTTCATGCTCGGGCAGTGTGTTCCTGAATCGCGAGAACAGTTTCGTGAAGCCTGCCAACGAGCCGAGGCGGGCGTGGGGCACATCGATCTAGAACTTGAAATCAACACTCTAAAAAGTCAAAGGATCTGGGTGAGAGTGATTGGACACCTGGAGATGTTGGGCGGTCATCCGTTTCGCGCCTACGGCTCCGTACAGAACATTCAGGCAAAGAAACTCGCGCAAATTGCGCTCGAAAACAGCACCGGATGGCTCAAGCTTTCGATGACCATGGCGAACATGCATGCGTGGCGCTGGGATCGAGCGCAAAACTCATTCGAGTTTGCCAATCTCGAGAACCCTCAGATTCACCTTCCCACAGTTTTTCCCGACATGCAGACGATGCTGGCGCGGGTACACCCGAAGGATCAAGGCGCAGTCAAACGCGCCATCGAGAGCGCCTTTGCGGGCCAAGTCGAGGCGCGCCAGGAATTCGAGCTGCTCGGCAACGACGGCCGCTACCGCTCCTATGCCACGACCGCCAGGCCCTTGTTTGACGGCGCCGCACCTCGCGGCCTGGTGGGCGTCATCCAGGATGTCACCGCACGGCGCGATTCGGAACGCCGCTTGCGCCGTTCCGAGGAATTATTGCGCGTGACGACCAGCAACACCGCGGACACGCTCTTTCTGCTCGATACCGCCATGCGGGTTCGCTTCGTCAATAATTCCGTCAACGGCTTCACGCCCGAGCAGATCATCGGCCGCGAGATCGATACGCTGCTGCCGGAGGCGGCCCGCGCCGGCGTGCTGCAAAAACTTGCACACATACTGGAGTCTGGAGAGCCCGCCACGTTTGAATTCGAATCCTACGCGGCTGGCCAGGTGCAGTTTTTTGAAAATCGCGCGGTGTTGGTGCGCGACGACGGCATCGCCACCGGCATTTCCATTTCGATGCGCGACATCACCGAGCGCAAACAGCTCGAACAGGAAATTCTTGATGTGTCCGGCCGCGAGCGCCAGAGCATCGGTCGCGATTTGCACGACGGCTTGGGTCAAGAACTCACCGGAGTGGCGCTCATGCTGCGCGGTTTGTCGAGCCGCATCCAAGAGCGCTGTCCCGACGTGGTCGTGCACGTGAATGAAATCATCGGGCACTTGAATCAATCCATCGACACGGCGCGCTCATTGGCGCGCGGGCTCTTGCCGGTGCGAACCGAAACGGGAGGCTTGAGCGCGGCGCTGCGCACGCTCGCCGAGCGCAGTCGCGATCTGTATGGGCTGGAAGTGACTTTTCGCTCCGAGTTGTGTGCGGAGTTTGCCCTCACGGAAACCGATGCGAGCCATCTGTATCGCATCGCGCAAGAAGCGCTGACCAATGCCTCCCGGCACGGGCACGCGAGCCTGGTGCAGATCTCGCTGATCGCCGAGGGAGCCGGTTTTACATTGTGCATCACCGATGACGGCGTGGGATTCGCGCGCACTGCACCATCCGGCCCCGGGATGGGCCTCAAAATCATGAAATACCGTGCCGACATGATCGGCGCCAAGTTTGAGATCACGGCTAACGAGCCTCATGGTGCAATAGTGACGGTGACAGGCTAGCGAGCCATGAAGCATGCGCTACAATGTGATCAGGCCATCTTAGGAGTAGGCAAACATGGCAGCGAGCGGCGCATGGGTTCGATCGTCGATGTCCCCCACCGGGACTAGTGCGGGCAAGCGCCGCGTGCGGCGCGTATTGATCGTCGACGATCACCCGATCGTGCGCCAAGGACTGCGGCGCATCATGGAGAACGAAGAGGACTTGATCGTCTGCGGCGAAGCGGAGACGGCACGCGATGCGCGCACCGCGATTAAAGAATTGAATCCCGACGTGATGATCGCCGATATCAGTCTGAAGCAAAGCGACGGCATCGAGCTGGTGCGCGATGTGCGCGCCCACTACCCGCAATTACCGATCTTGGTGCTGTCCATGCACGATGAAACCATTTATGCCGAACGGATGCTGTCGGCGGGCGCGAATGGCTACATCATGAAGCAAGCCGCCAGCGAGCAGTTTCTCGTCTCGTTGCGCCGGGTGCTGGACGGCGGCATCTATGTCTCCGAGGCCGTCGGCAACAACATGATCCAGAAGTTCGCGGCGGGCGGCTCGTATATCTCCGCGAATCCGATTGATCGCTTGAGCAACCGGGAACTGCAGATCCTGCATATGATCGGCAAGGGCATGAGCACGCGCGAGACCGCGGAGTCCTTGAATTTGAGCATCAAGACGGTCGAATCGCATCGCCAGCGCATCAAGCGCAAGCTGAATCTCACTACCGGCACTCAGTTGGTGCAGTACGCGGTGAACTGGTTTACCGGCCGTGAAGGGCGTGGCGCATCGGGGTCGAACGAAATTCAGAATAGCTAGCAGCGGATTTCGGGTGCGAGGTGCTGCCTCGCCTAATAGGGCGCGCCGGACAATTGAACTGAAGGCATCTACTGGCCACATCGGCACCGATCCCATGCCACGGCGGCCGCACGAGACATCTTAAAAGCGCTTCGTTCTAAATTGCAGTTTTAGATTCGCGCTGTTTTGGCTCGGACGATGGGCTGCGGCTAGATAAATAATGGTAGCCGGTTTGGTCTAGCGCTCTCGCAGCGGCTGATCGGGGACGCACGCAGGCGTTATCAGGCTCAATTTCTAAAAGTCGCCACGGGACCCACACATTGAAGTTCGGAGACGTGCCGCCGAAGAATATCCTGACGAGTTTGCATCCCCTGAAAGACCTCATTAAGGAATTTAAGCGGCGAGAGCAGGCGCGGAGCTGGGGCACAATTGATCGGGGTATCGTGGATCTCTGCGACGCTTTGGCTCTTGGCCGTCTGACAGGGACGGGCGAATATCAAATGATCTGCTTTTACCCGCGCGACACCGATTCGGCGCGAGTCACACAGGATGTAGCAACGGATCGAAGCACGGCTTCGCGCGAGATCCGGACGATGGAGAAGACTCGCGCTGCCTCGACAAGAAGGAAAATGATAAACTGGTGCATGCAAGGGGGCGGCTGACTTAAGGAGTCCCACCACGGCACCGATCCATGACGTATCGCGTCGAGGATTCCTGAAATATGGCGCGTTGTCGTTGGCTTTCGCGTCGGTCATTTCAAGAGCGCAAAGTGCGACCCCGCCTCGCGGTACCACCGGCGCAGCGGCTCCCGAACATGACACCTCGCCAATTACCGCCGACACCGAGAAACACCTGACGGTCACGGTGCGCGTCGATGGCAACGGACCTTATCGCTTTGTGGTCGACACCGGCGCTGACCGCACAGTCCTGGCCACTGACGTCGCCGCCGAACTGGGCCTCGAGTTCAACGAGAACGTCATGTTGGAGGGAGCCGTACGCGCCGTCAAAGCGCAGACCGTTACAATCAGCGAGCTGTCCTTTGGGGTGGTCCGCTATCATTCTCTCGTTGTGCCCACATTGCCGCGTTCCACGCTGGGAGCCGACGGCTACCTTGGTCTCGATACTCTCGATGGCCATCGTGTGACCTTCGATTTCAAGAATCACACGCTGCAGGTGGGCGCGCCGCATTCCAGACTGAGCGCCCTGCTGGTGAGAGACAAGGAGGCCCGCATTCGCACCGTTGGGTCGTTGGGGCACTTGCGGGCGCTCAATTGCATGGTCGACGGCATACGTGCGGCGGCCTTTATTGATTCGGGCGCGGACCTGTCGGCCGGCAACCAGGCGCTGTTTGACGCCTTGGCCAGCCGCAATCCCGCCTACGGCGACATTGGTCGCATTTCTCTGGTTGATGTCACCGGCGGCGAGACATCGGGAAGCGTCACCCTGGTCAAGAAGATCCAGATTTCGGAATTGGAGCTCAGCGACTGTCCATTGGTGATTGCGGATTTTAAGGTATTCGATGTGTGGGGACTGACTCAACGCCCGGCGCTTCTGATCGGCATGAATTTTTTACGGCGGTTCTCAAAGGTGTCGATCGACTACGGACTGAAGGAGCTTCGCTTCGATCAGGCCAGATTGATCGCTCCCGTACTCGTCTGAACTGCGGCGCGGCGTTAGTGGAACGCGCGGCCCGTTCGCAGGGATCTTGCTCGGTGCACTGGCGTTTGCGCAATCGGCTGAGGCGTTACGCCCCTGGCAAATCCCGCTCGCCGCGTGCGACGAGCCCCTGATTTGTACGTGGCGCAAAACAAGTAAGACGATCCCCTTGTGATGCGCGCAGCTAGACTTGGCGCTCATCATTGAGGCATGACTGGCTAGACAAAAAGAAGCATCCCCGATGGCCGGCGCCGAGAAGCTTGCGCCGTGGTCTACCTTCCGCCATCCTTGCGTCAGGAAGATCCCGGTGGGCACGGACGATAGCATTAGAACATTTTTGCGGCCCCTGAAACGCCTAACACAGCCCGCTCAGCGAGCTGGGTGGTTTGCGTGACCGATTTAAGCAAAGCGGTGTTCTTAAGCTACGCGTGGCAGGACGCGCCCTCCGCGGAGCAGCTATGCCAGGCGCTGCGCGCGGCGGGCGTTGAAGTGTGGTTCGACCGTAGCGAGCTGCGGGGTGGAGACCCGTGGGATACCTCGGTCCGCAAGCAGATCAACGCGTGTGCGCTGTTCATCCCAGTCATCTCGCACAATACGCATGATCGCGACGAGGGGTATTTTCGGCTGGAGTGGAAACTGGCGGTCGATCGTTGTCATTGAATGGCGGCCGACAAGGCTTTCCTGTTGCCGGTCGTCATCGACGACACGCGGGATGATGATGAGCGGGTGCCAGAGCGGTTTCGAGAGGTGCAGTGGTCGCGCTTGCCGGGCGGTCGGATCCGCGGCCTTTGTCGAGCGGGTGCGGCGACTGCTCTCGGGGGAGGCGGCACAGGAGCCGAGCAAGAACGCCTCGCCGGCCGCTCGCGGGATGCCGGCGGCGACCGGAAAGACCGCGCTGCCGTGGTGGCAATCGCCAGCAGTGCTTTTTGGGGGAATCGCGGTAGTTGTCGTTGCCTTAGGGATCAGGAGTACTTCTCCGACGGGCTCACCGAGGAGCTGCTCAATTCCCTCGCCGAGATCGACGGATTGCAAGTCGCCGCGCGCACCTCGGCGTTCTCCTTTAAAGCACAGGACAACGACATCGGCACCATCGCGCGCAAACTGAATGTGGGTGCCGTGCTCGAAGGCAGCGTGCGACGCTCCGCGAAGACCATCCGCATCACCGCGCAGCTGATCAATGCGGTCACGGGCTTTCACCTGTGGTCGAAGACCTATGACCGGGACTTGGGGGATGTGCTGAAACTGCAGAGCGAGATAGCCACCGCGGTCGCGGGGGCGCTGAAGGTTACGCTGCTGGGCGATGCATCCGCGAAGATCGAGCTGGGCGGCACGCATAATCCGGCCGCCTTCGATGCGTATCTGCGCGGAGCCAAGGCGTCTAGCTCGAGACGCGACAACAAAGACCTCCCCGCGGCGATTGCCGCGTACACGGAGGCAATTCACCTGGATCCACACTATGCGCTTAGCTTCGCAGGCCGATCGAGCGCCCATTCCGGCTACGCCCAGGAAGCTGTGACGGGGGCCAAGGAGGAATTTGACAAGGCGCAAGCCGATGCGCGCCGGGCACTTGAGCTGGCGCCGAATCTGGGCCAGGCCCACCTCGCGCTGGCGATCGCTTCGGAGAGTGGAACCCTTGACTTCACGCAGGCTAGCAAGGAATACGAACGCGCCCTCACGCTCGCGCCGGGCAATGCCCAAGTTTTGCGAGAAAGCGGCAGCTTTGCCGCTCGCATGGGGCGCTTCGATGCGGGTCTTGAAGCCACCCGCCGAGCGGTCGTGCTCGACCCACTTGCTCGAGCCAGCCATGGCTTGCTCGGCCGAGCGCTGTATGCGACGCGCCGCGATGGGGAAGCGGCTGCGGCTTTTGCGGATGTCATCAGTCTCGATCCCGGCTTCAAGTCGGCTTACGGGGAACGCGGGCTTAGCCTTTACGGGCTCGGGGATCTTGAGAGAGCGCGCACTTCGTGCGAGATGAAGCCGGACCATTGGACGGGTCAACAATGCCTCGCCGTGGTCTACGACAAACTTAAGCGGCACGCAGATGCGGAAGCCGAGCTTGCGAAAATCAAGGTTCTAGGCGATGCCGGCGCGTATCAGTACGCCACGATCTACGCGCAGTGGGGCAATAACTCGAAGGCGCTCGAATGGCTCGAGATGGCGTTCCGGCTGCGGGATCCGGGCTTGGGATACCTTAAGACCGATCCGCTCATGGATCCGATACGAGAAGAGCCGAGATTTCAGAAGGTAATGAGGGAGTTGAGTTTTCCAAATTAACTCGTCGCCGCTCGCGCAATCGCGGCGCCATTTGTAGGGCGCGACACGCTACTTGCTGTTTGTCGTTGCGTCCAGACGGCGTGCAAACTGCGACGTTTACGTAGGGCACGCCGGATGCAGCGAGGAATTACTACGCAGTCCCTTACCGCAGCGGGTCGAATAGATCACGGACGGTTCATGCCGGGACCGCCCGCGGCCCTTGCGACGGCCGCGGGCTCGGCGCTGCCGCGCCAAGAGAAGATGGGCTCCAAGGTAGGATGGTTCGTGGGGCTTGATTCGAAAGATAGTTGCGACATGGATCTCGCAGCGGTAACTCGCAGCGGGCGCAGTCCGTGAGGCGACTCAGAGTCTCTGAGTCGCCGGTGCCGCGCGAGTACCAGGACGTATGAACAGCCCCGCCAACGAAGAAGGCTAGCTGAGCCCCTGGTGCGCAACGACTGCCTTGGCGAAAGCGATCGCTGACATGTTCGGGTGAGACTGCAGCGCGAAGAGATATCCGAGGGCGCCCAAGACCAAGCCGTTCATGGCGAGAGCGGCTGCAAAGGCAGTGAGTTTGGACGAGAGTGTGTTCATGAGTATCTCCTAAGCAATCGGTAGTTATTGTCGATGGCGGAATCTTGAGCGCGATCCTGCAGGTCCTCACGCGATTTTCGGCGAATGATCCGCAATTCCCGGTGAATGGCCGGTCGCTGTTCACCGGGAAGTCTCAGGTAGTCGGCGCAGCGTCGCCGCCGAATGGCCCGGCCGATGGAGCCGTGGCGGGTACCGGCCTGGTATTCGGTTATAGATCGAGAGATTCCAATATTTGGAGCATCGCATGCACATCGTAAATTCTTGCGTCCTGGTTGCCTTAGGGTTCCTCGTTTTAGGGGTGCCGGTGCTGGCCGATGACTGCACGATCGTAAAGAGCGCCATCTTGAACGGCGGCCATACACCGCATAACGTACTGGTCACGAAGATCGACGGACAAGGAAAAAAGACGGTGACTCGACAGGTCCAGACTGTGGATAACAAGTATGTGCAGACGCCGGACGGCAAGTGGTACGCGATGAACATCGCGATCAAGGATTTGAATAACGACGTATCGGGGGTTCAAACGTGCCGTCGCGGGGGCAGCGAGAGCGTCGGCGGGGAATCGACTGCCGTGTACGACGTTCACATGAACCTCGACGGAAGCAGCAGTGATAACCGGGTTTGGGTGTCGTCAAGGAATTTGGTATTAAAATCGGAAACGGTCGTCGAAGGCGCCCACTACACCACCGAGTACGACTTCACCCACGTCACACCGCCGGCCAAGGCAATATCGATGGGCGGTAAGTAGCCGGCTACGTTGGCTGCGAGGCACTGCCTCCGTGCGGAAGAATGTGAGAACGAAACGGCATTTCTCGCCCTAGGGAGGCCCCGCGCAGGGCGGGCGTACCGACCAAACGCAGAACGGCATAGGACAACACCGATATTGCCGGATTGAGGAGCAGGATCGGCGCATACGGGAGCTTCGCTTTGATGCGTTCGTGGTCGAAGACTCGCTTCAATAACGCCTTGGCACCCTCGGGCCCACTCTCTCGGCGAGCCAGAATCACGGCGGCTAGCCCCGGGCAAACAAACATCAGTGCAGTCACGGGGAGACCGCGCAACAACTGAATCTTCATCGGTTCCTACCCTCTGTTTCTGGCAGATTTGAGCCAATCGCCGGCAGTGTTGCGGCGGCCCGATATTATGAGGTCGACATCGATTCGCTGGCCGCCTTCGGGTCGACCGCGATGCAATGCCGTGTAGTGCAAAGCCTCATTCTGCTTATTCTTGGAGCATGGGCGCCTAACTAATCGGGCGACAGGGTGTCGAATTTGGCAGCAACACAAGGAAAGCGTATGCATGGCCGAGGAAAAGGTGACAAATTTAGAAGCTATGAGACTTCGGCGCCGCATTGAAGTCGGCGATCTTGCGCTCGCTGCGTCCTACCCACGAGCCCCATCAGCCACGGGTCCCTTATCTCTTATCACGCCAACCGTGCAGTCGCTGGAGAAACGAGGACGCGATGCTCCGATTCTTTCGGAGAATGTGGCGAAGCCGTGGAAGAAACCTTGGGACAAATGATTTCCACAATCCGACAATGCGCCAAAGCACGCTCGAGCTTCAAAATGTCCGCTGCTTGATAGCGGCTATTCCGCGCGTGCTACTGCCGCTTCTACGCTCGGTGGAAGGCCGAGCTCGACGAAAAATGGTGGGGGCGGAGGCTGAGGACATGAAGCGGAATTGAAGGCGTAAGAGCTCGGATCCAAAAATAAGTGGCATAAGTGAGCCACCGTACAGAAATACGCGGGCTGGCCAGCTAGGCTGAATCGGTACTGGGCGTATCCTGGCCCACCGTTTTCAGAGTGCGGTAGCTCTTTTCCCGACAAAGGGTGGCGGAGTCCCTTCCCACCGCCCTTGAGAATATCCTGCCGCACTCTTCTTTATCCAGCCCGTGCTTTGGCTATATCACGCGTTTCCTTCGCGACGGGCAGGTCGCAGCCAACCTCATGCAATTCTGAGGGCGGTAGGCCCGTCTAATGTTGGAGTCGTGCGATCGCCACGGACGTCATCGCCGTTGATCGGGTCCGCAGAGTGGGGTTCAGGGACAGGTTCGCGCCGTGAAGCACGGCTCCCGAGCTTCCGGTGAGCGTTGGCCGGGGTATAGCCTTCCTACAGCCAGCACGGCAATTACAATCTGCAGCGGAAATAATGTGCGGCATCTCAGAAAACGCTATATTTTTCTCGTTTGACTAGGACGAGCTGCCGGTAGGTGCGGTATTAGATGACATCTCTGCCCGCTGATCTGAAGAAGCGCCGCAATGCCGAGCGCGCAACGCTGATCGCGCGGCGTCTCGCAGTTCCCGCCGCCGACCACGTGCGCTGGAGTGCGCAGATCGAGGCTGCGCTGCGCGGAGGCTTCAGCGTGCTCGAGGGAATGATTGTGGGCTTCTATTGGCCCTTCCAGGGTGAGTTCGATGCGCGGCCATTTGTTACTGATCTGCGCAGGAATGGCGCTCGCGCGGTGTTGCCTATGGTGGTGGCCAAGGATAAACCGCTTGAGTTTCGCGAGTGGTGGCCGGGGGTGGCCATGACCAACGGTGTGTACGACCTGCCCGTTCCCGACGGCACCTCTTTACTCACACCCGACGCCCTGCTGATCCCGGCACTCGGCGTCGGCTCACAGGGCGACAGGCTCGGCTACGGCGGCGGATATTTCGATCGCACGCTCGCCGCGCTCCACCCGAAACCACTTGCCGTGGGACTCGCCTTCGAGCTCTCGCGAATCGAGACCATCGTGCCGCAACCGCACGATGTGCTCATGGACTTCATCGTCACCGAAGCCGGGATTGAAGTGGCGGTGGCGGGTGGCCTCAAAAAACTCAGCGCCCAAGACTGCCGGGCGCGCCTTACCGAGCTCGCCGCGGAGCGGGGACTGCCGCGCCGGGAGTCGAGTTAAAGATGGCGAAGGTATCCACAACGGCTGTGCCGGTCAAATTAGATACAATATATTTGCCATCCTAAGCGGGAACATCGACAGGTGGAAAGTGCGTTCAGACATCGAAATTGCGCAGGCGGCAGCCCTCAAGCCAATCAGCGAGATCGCGGCCCGGCTCGGCATCCCCGAGGACGTGCTTGACCCGTACGGCCGTTACAAGGCGAAGATTTCGCTCGACTTCATCGACGGATTGAAGGATCGCAAGAACGGCAAGCTGATTCTCGTGTCGGCGATCAGCCCAACGCCGGCGGGCGAGGGCAAAACGACGACCACGGTGGGTCTTGGCGATGCGCTCAATCGCATCGGCAAGAAGGCGGTGATCTGCCTACGCGAGCCGAGCTTAGGACCGGTGTTCGGCATGAAAGGTGGCGCAGCCGGCGGTGGCATGGCGCAGGTCGTGCCGATGGAAGACATCAACTTGCACTTTACCGGCGACTTCAATGCCATTGCCCTCGCCAACAATCTACTGGCCGCGCTACTCGACAACCACATCCACCACGGCAACGAACTTGGCATTGACGTGCGGCGCATCACCTGGAAGCGCGTGATGGACATGAACGATCGCGCGTTGCGCGACATCACGGCCGCGCTCGGCGGTCCCGGCAACGGCTACCCGCGGCAGGACGGCTTCGACATCGTGGTGGCCTCCGAGGTTATGGCCATCTTCTGCCTCGCTACCGGTCTTCAGGACCTCAAGCAGCGGCTCGGCAACATCGTCGTCGGCTACACGCGCGATCACAAGCCGGTGCGAGCAAGCGATCTGAAGGCCGCGGGGGCGATGACGGTTCTCTTGCGGGAGGCGCTGAAGCCGAATCTGGTGCAGACGCTCGAGAACAATCCGGCTTTGATCCATGGCGGCCCGTTCGCGAACATTGCGCACGGTTGCAACTCGGTGCTGGCGACGCAGACGGCGCTCAAGCTGGCCGACTATGTCGTGACCGAGGCTGGATTCGGCGCTGACTTGGGTGCGGAGAAGTTCATCGACATCAAATGCCGCAAGGCGGGACTGACGCCGGCAGCGGTGGTTCTGGTCGCGACCATCCGCGCGCTCAAATACCATGGCGGCTGCGATCTCAAGGAGGTCAACAAGGAGAACCTGGCGGCGCTCGAGAAGGGCATCGCCAACCTGGAGCGGCACGTGAACAATGTGCATCACCACTACGGCCTCCCCTGCGTGGTGGCGGTCAATCATTTCACCTTCGACACTGAAGCTGAGTTCAAGCTGCTGCACGCCAAGCTTTCGCACCTGCAGGTGCCGGTGGTCTCGGCTCGGCACTGGGCCGAGGGCGGCGCCGGAGCCGAATCGATTGCGCGTGCGGTGGTCGAACTCGCCGAGCGACGGCAGGCGGCGTTTCGTTTTGTCTACGACGACGCACTACCGCTGTGGGAGAAGATGAAGGCAATCGCCACCAAAATCTACGGCGCGGCTGAGATCACCGCCGACAGCAAGGTGCGCAAAGAGATCAAGCAGCTGCAGGAAGGCGGTTACGGACACTACCCAGTGTGCGTCGCCAAGACCCAGTACTCCTTTTCAACCGACGCGCAGCTGCGCGGGGCGCCTTCCGGTCACGCCGTCAACATCCGCGAGGTTCGGCTCGCGGCGGGTGCCGAGTTTATCGTCATGGTGTGCGGCGACATCATGACCATGCCGGGCCTGCCTAAGGTGCCGTCTTCGGACCACATCGATATCGACGAAAAAGGCCGCATCGTTGGGCTGTTCTAATTTGATTGGCATCGCGACCTCAAAGAATAGGCAATTTCGCGAACGCTGGGCGACCCTCGAAATCAAGAATGGCTTTCTTTTCATAGGTCGACGGGTTTGCTGCGCCATCGGCGAATGTCGGGGTGGCCTTGGGGAAAGCGACAATGCACACACGCAGTAGAACCGGAAACGTGCTAAACGTAACTCAGCCCTTGAGCTGTTGATTACGCCCTGCGGCGGCTTCCCCTCCTTTCCAGAAGGCGACATTCCCTATGCTGAAACGCCTGCGCGGTCATTTTTCCAATGACCTCTCGATCGACCTGGGCACCGCCAATACTCTGATTTACGCCAAATCCAAGGGAATTGTGCTTAACGAGCCTTCGGTCGTGGCCGTGCAAAGTGCGCCCGAACGTGGCGGCAAAGTCGTGCTCGCCGTGGGAATCGAAGCGAAGAAGATGCTCGGCCGCACGCCGGAGCGCATCACCACTGTGCGGCCGATGAAGGATGGAGTAATCAGCGACTTCACATACACCGAAAAGATGCTGCAGTACTTCATGAACAAGGTTCATGGCGATCGATTCTTTCGTCCTAGTCCACGCGTACTGGTGTGCGTGCCTTTTGGTGCGACTCAAGTCGAACGTCGTGCCATCAAAGAATCCGCCGAAGGAGCCGGTGCGCGCAGCGTCGATATCGTATCCGAGCCTATGGCGGCTGCGGTGGGCGCTGGGTTGCCGGTGCATGAGGCGCGCGGTTCGATGGTCCTCGACATCGGTGGCGGCACCTCGGAAGTCGCAGTGATCTCGTTGAATGGGATTGTCTACGCTGAGAGCGTGCGCATGGGCGGGGACAAGTTCGACGAGGCGATCATCCTCTATGTGCGTCGCAACTACGGTATCTTGATCGGCGAGGCTACCGCAGAACGCATCAAGATCGAAATCGGCTCAGCGTTTCCTGGTGAACACGTGCGTGAGATCTGCGTGCGGGGCAGAAATCTTTCGGAGGGCGTGCCGCGCTCCTTTACGTTGAACTCAAACGAAATACTGCAAACTTTGCAAGAACCATTAGAGAGTATTGTCAGTGCTGTGAGGCAAGCGCTCGAACAGACTCCGCCGGATCTCGGCAGCGATGTCGCGGAAGGCGGTGTGATGCTGACCGGAGGCGGAGCACTGCTGCGCAACATGGATAAACTGATCATGACGCAGACCGGGTTGCCGGTGCTGATTGCGGAGGATCCGATGACTTGTGTCGCTCGTGGCGGCGGACGGATCTTGGAACTTAGGGGTGAGGGGGGCAGCGATCTCACCTTACACTAGCAGCCGGCGTTCGCTCGCACAAACGCGGGCGAGAATGTGAACTGCCCTTCCAATGCAACTTAGTCAGACGCCTCCGGCTCATCAGACGACGAAGCGCGCCGTCCGCGCAGGACCGCCAAGCCGCCCAACAATAGCGTCAACCCGCTGGCGAGTGATGCCGGATCGATTTCCGGCGCTTGCGTGGGCGGAGAGACAACCAGAAATTCTTGGCTCGCGTTGAGGGGCCTTGGCGTATAAACGCTGACATTGGTTGCGACGTATCCGTTGCTGACGGCGGCAAATGCGGCGCTTTCGAGCGCCAACGCACCGCCATTGGGGTCGGTCTGTTGACCATCGAAGACGTTCCAGATGGCAAAGGAGTAATTGACCTGGCTGTTGGGGTCACCGAGATTATTCAACAAGCCGTTCGCGAGCCAACCGGCTGCGTTATAGGCTTGCTGCGCGGAGTAGCTAGTCCCATCGAATGTCTCAGTGCCCGGAAATTTCTCGGTGCCGTCCAGCGCGCCGGCGCTTGTCATGGAGGCTGACCACAGCGTGTTCAGATATGAATCGGTATAAAAGTCGTCACAAATCACGTAACCCGAATAGCTCGCGCCGTTGCCGGTGATCGTCCCCTGGTACGGGCTGACGTAAACGCCATTCGCCACCGTGCCGTTGCCGACGCCGGTCAGGTCAATGGTGTACTGCGCAAACGCCGTTGGTGCGGTCGAAATTAGGCACAGTCCCAGCAATACTTTGAGTTTCCCGTACATACGTGAATATTTCCCCTGCAATCGCCATGAAGTGGACCGTGCGCTAGCTTTGCACTCGCCCGACGTGCAATGCAAAGGCAAACTTAAGACACATGACGAAGGCCGCAGCTCGCGATGCAATATGTAAGAACCGTGAGCGGCTGAGGCTCGAGCGCTGGGGCGTGAATCGCTCCAGGAGGGGCTGTCTTCGACAACCCTGGTGTGCAGGCTGCGCCTCTGGCGCGTTTTTTTCGCCGTCGTCTGAGCCGGCTCCGCGACGTTTGGAGCGGAGATGAAATTTACTTGGTAGTGCTGGCGCTTCGGAATTGTCGTAGCAGATTTCCTTGTGGTCCCCAAAAAGAGCGGCGAATTGGATCTTGAGAGTGCCAGTTGTTCGCTCTATCGTCCAAGGCATGTCGAGTAATTGCCGGGACCATCGGCTGACCATGATCAGGGCCTGATCCAACGGGAGGCGTTCGTTCGCGCAGCCGTGGATCGAGAGGAAGAAAATGAGTGAACAGCTACGTGGGAATAGAGCGGAACTTGGGGCCATTTATGCCAATCCGAATGAAGCACTCCGTCGGAGTGCCCATTCGGCTTTGACAGTTGCAATCGCCGGAGGAGCAGCTGGCGCGATTGATCTCGGCTTCAATACAGTGAAAGCTCTCAATGCGGGAACTTCCGTCTTAAGACCCTGGAAAGGGGTCGCTGCTGCATTGCTTGGCAAAGATGCGGTCATCCAGGGGGGTGACGCAATGGCGGTTATCGGAGTTGGACTCCACTTCTTGATAACGATCGGTGCTGCTGCTATTTACTTTCTCGCAGCGAAACGGCAGCGATGGCTGGTAAGGCATCCATTCCTTTCAGGTCTCGCCTTCGGAACGCTATTCTTCCTGATACTAAACTACGTGATCTTGCCCCTTTCAGTCATTGGGCACCCACTGTACGTTGGCGCAGAGTCGATCGCGATCGCGCTGCCGAGCCACATCATCATGATCGGCCTCCCGATCTCAATGATCGTCCGTTGGCGCATCAAGAACGCGTAGCCGTCGGACTGCCTTTGGCTGGCCGTCGTCCGAAATGAGGCGGCGACCGAAGCTCTCAGCTCTTTTGGGAGGTTTGAGTTTAGTTGTCATGGCCCGCATAAAGTTAATCGAGCCGCGCTTGTAGCGGCGCAGGCCATCGGTGCGAGATGTTGTCTTCGGCGCCGATGCAGAGTGCTGGTGAGTTGGCGGCCCGCGTCGCGGTTATATCGCGCACGCTCCCGGCGAAATGCGTGGGATGGCCGGTCGCGCTGCGTTGCGCAGAACCGCGCATGTGCCACCACTCGATCTGGCCGGTGGCGAGTTGCACCTGAAACTCGGCATCCAGCGGCAACTGCTCTTCGAGGTGCGAGCGCAGTTTTCGCAGCAGGCCATTCCAGATTTCCTCGGACATGAGGGGCCGCAGGTCGCCAAAGGCGAGGCGCCGCGGCGACTCGCTGCACCGCAGCCGCGCGCAAAACCAGTCGCTGAACCACGCGGAGCCATCCGCCAGATCCAATTCCCAAAACCCATCGCCGCTCGCCTGCATGGCACGGGCGCCGGGCATGGGTGACTTGCGGCTATAGGGACGCGAATCGCACATTCCCCGGTATCGGTCGGCTATGCTGGGCTCTTGATGCCGCAACCCGTGTCGAAGTCGCGAATACGGTGTGAATCAGGCTTTCTCCTAGCGTCAATGAGCGCCAGTGCAGAGAATTGCAACAAGGTTCTCACACATGATTAAGTCATGAAGACTGGCGCCGATAGCTTAAATAGCACGAGAAGCTCAAGGCATGCGGGGTTGAAGAAAAGTGTCTGAGACGGAATCTGTGACGCCGATCACAGTCGAGCAATCGCCGGCGATCTTGTTGGCCGAGGATGACCCGGTCACTCGCATGCTCATGACCCGCTTTCTCAAGAATGCCGGTTATGAGGTCGACGCCGTGGCCAACGGTTCCGAAGCGCTCGACAAAATGACCAAGCGCTACTACCCCATGCTGGTCACCGATTGGGAAATGCCGGAAATGGACGGCGTCGCCTTGTGCAAGGCGGTGCGCAACATGCAGCTGGACGGCTACGTTTATGCGCTGCTCCTGACCGCGCGCGATGCCAAGGAACACATCATCGCGGGGCTCGAAGCGGGTGCCGATGACTACCTGGTCAAACCGGTCCATGAGGCGGAACTCATCGCGCGCTTGAATGCGGGACGCCGAATTCTGGCCCTCGAACACTCCTTGCGTGTCGCCAATCAACGCAACCGCATCCTCTCGATTACCGATGCCCTGACGGGTGCCTACAACCGGCGCTACCTGATGGAGCAGTTGCCGCGCGAGTTCGAGCGTTGCCGCCGCTACGCCTATCCTTTGTCGGTCCTGATGTGCGATCTCGATCACTTCAAACAGGTCAACGACCAGCGCGGCCACGCGGCGGGCGATGACGTGCTGCAGCAGTTTGCCTGCCGGGCGCAGAAGTTCATCCGCACCAACAGCGATTGGATCGCCCGTTATGGCGGCGAGGAATTTCTGATCGTGCTGCCGGAAACCGCGCACGCCGGCGCCGTTTTGGTCGCCGAGAAAATCCGCCAATTGGTCGCCGCATCGCCCTTCGCCACGCGCGCCGGCGACACGGCCGTGACCGCCAGCTTCGGAATTGCCTCCACCGGCCCGAGCGGCCCGGATTTGTCGCTCAACGTCGAAGCACTGATTCGGGCGGCCGATGAAAGCCTGTACAAGAGCAAACTGGCGGGACGAAATTGCTCCAGCAGCCAGCAACTGATCGTGGAGCGGCCGCTGGCGGCGCGCGCCTGAGCGTCAGCCGACGCGGCGTAGTTCCGCGTTGACGGCCGCGAGCTTCTCCTTCAGCTCGGTCACCAGGCCGTTGATATCCGGCAAAGCATTTTCGCGCGCCGCGTTCTCCAGACTCGAAGCAGCCTGACTCAGTTCCCGCGCGTGAATGTTGGCGCTCGCGCCCTTGAGCGAGTGGGCACGTTTGCGCACGGTATCGAAGTCGCTCTCCTTGAGCGCGGCGATGATCTCCGCCAGGCATTGATCCCCGCTGCTGACAAAGGTTTCCGCGAGCTCACGCTCGAATTCTGCATCGCCGCCGGTGAGCTCCTTGAGCGCTCCGCGGTCGATCGCCGGCGCGCTGACCGGCGCTTTCAAGAAGCGGTTCAAAGCCTCGATCACTTGCGCAACCTCGATCGGTTTGCCGAGGTGCGCATCCATGCCGGCGGCGAGGCATTTCTCGCGATCCTCGCTCATGACATTCGCCGTGAGCGCAATAATCGGCAGACGTTTGCCGCCGCGGTTCGACTCCAACTCGCGAATCCGCCGCGTCGCGGTGAATCCGTCCATGACCGGCATTTGGCAGTCCATCAACAGGGCATCGAAATTCGCGGCGGCGATGCGCTCCAAGGCCTCGGCGCCGTTGCTCGCGATGGTGACCTCCGCGGCCAGATTCTGCAGCATTCGCTGCGCCACGCGTTGATTGACCGGATTGTCTTCGACCAAAAGAATCTTATTGCCGCGAAACGTCGGCAACGACTGCGGCGAGGTCTTGGCGCTGGGTGCGTGCGGCGTCTTGCCGGTCAAGACCTGATCCACCAGATTCGCGAGCAGCGCGGCGCGAATGGGCTTCAAGCCAATGGCATCGGGGCGATATTCGCGATCCGCGGTGTCATGCTCCGCGCCGAACAGAGACATTAATATCAGCGGCAGGCGCGCGTGACGCGCATCGGTGCGCAGCGCCTTGAGAAGCTCCAAGCCGCCGCGCATGGGCATCAATTCATCGGCCAATACCAGATCGAACGGCTCCTCGCCCAAGCGTGCAAGCGCCTCCTCCACGCCGCTGACCGCCACCGTCGTGTAGTGATAGAGATTGAGTTTCGAGACCAAGCTCTCGCGGGCAGCCGGGATATCATCGACGATCAAGATCTTTCGGCCCAAGCCGATCGGCTCGCGCGCCGGCTGCTCCTTCACGGCGTCGAGCTCGACCCGCACCCAAAAGGTCGAGCCGTTGCCGACTTCGCTGCGCACGCCGACTTCGCCGCCCATGAGCTTCGCCAATCGCTTGACGATGGACAAGCCCAACCCGGTGCCGCCGTAATGACGCGTGGTTGAAGAGTCGACCTGTGAAAAAGATTTGAACAACCGGTCGATGCGGTCCGCCGGTATCCCAATCCCGGTGTCGGTCACTTCGAGGATCAACGAGGCCCGCTCGCCGGTCGCGGCGCGATTGGCAACCCGGACGCTGATGTGGCCTTCGTGCGTGAATTTGACCGCGTTTCCCAGCAGATTGAGTACGACTTGGCGCAAACGCACTGGGTCCCCGCGCACCATCACGGGCACCTGCGCTTCGATCGTGACAATGAGCTCGATGCCCTTTGCGGCGCTTTGCAGGGCGGTCGCAGCCACCGTCTCGTACAGCATGTGGATGAGGTCGAAGTCGACATTTTCGAGCTCCAGCCGGTCCGCTTCGATTTTCGACAGATCCAGAACGCCGTTGATCAAAGAGAGCAACGCCTTGGCGCTGCCGCGGATGATGTCCAGGTATTCGCGCTGCGTGCTGTCGAGGGAGGTTTCCGCCAGGATCTGCGACATGCCGAGAACGCCGTTCATGGGCGTGCGTATTTCGTGGCTCAAGTTCGCCAGAAAACTGCTCTTCGCGCGGTTGGCGGCTTCCGCGGCGAGCTTGGCGTCGAGCGATGCCTGTTCGGCGAGTTTGCGGTCGGTGACCAGTTGCATCGCTCCGGCCAATCGCAGCGGCGTTCCGTCCGCGGCGCGTTCGGCCTGGCCGCGCGCCCGCATCCATTCGTAGTGTCCCGCTTTGTGCCGCACTCGAAATTCCAAGTCGTAAACTGCGCGATGCTCGAGGTGGTTGTCGAGCGCGAGTGCCACTCGCTCCCGGTCTTCCGGGTGAATCAAGGTGGCGAACTGCTCGTGCGAGGAGCCAAGCTCCTCGACGCCGTAGCCCAAAAGCTCGCCGAAGCGCAGCCCGTACCAGGAGACGTTGGTCAACAGATCGATTTCCCACAAGCCGTCCTGGGTGCCGCGCAGCGCCCGTTCCAGGCGAATTTCCACCGAGCCCAAGGCTGCCTTGGTGCGCTTCAAGTCGCTGATGTCGATCAGCGCGCCGGTAATGCGTTCAACGCTTCCCGAGGCGTCGCGGGTCACCTTGGCTTTTTCGCCGATCCAGCGCTCGGCGCCGCTGTCGAGCAGCACGCGGTATTCGCAGCGATAGTAGGGCTCCGCGGGCGTGGTCTCCAAAGGCGCGCTGCGCACGCGCGCAAAATCGTCCGGATGAACCCGCGATAGGGTCCGATTCAGATCCTCGAGGGAGGTGGCGGTCGGGATGCCCAACAGCTCGCGAAAGTTGTCGGAGCAGATCCGCGTGTTGCGGCGAAAGTCGAAGTCGAAGGTGGCGACGCCGGCTGCTGTCTGCGCGATGTTCAGCGATTCGGTGGCGTACTGAAGTTTGTCCTCCAGCTCCTTACGTTCGGTGATGTCGGTGATGGTGCCGACGGCGCGCGAATCGTGGCCCTCGCCCCCCAGCAGCACCTGGCCGCGGCCGGCAAGCCACCGAACCTCGCCCGTGGCGGTGAGCGTGCGGTATTCGGTTTCATAGCCCCCGCCGGTGGCGACCGCATCACTCAAGGCGTGCACGACTTCCTCGAGATCCTGCGGGTGGATGGAGGCCAGCCATTCCTCCCGCGTCAGGCACAGGTCCCGGCATTCCAGGCCGATGAGCTCGAAGAACAGAGACGTGCCCTTGATGATGCCGGACACCAGGTTCAGTTCGAAAACGCCGAAGCCGCCGGCGGCCTGCGCAAATTCCAAGAACTCAGCCGAGCGGCGACCCGGCGAATCCGCGTCCGCCGGAGCGGGGTGCGCCACCACCGCGCTTGCCGGAACCACGGGCTCCTGCGTGTCGGTACGGCGGCGCAATTTGTTGAGAAATTTGTTCTGTGTCGACCAGCTTGGCATGCGGTTTCCGTACCCGGTGGGCCCTTGGCCCATCATTTTAAGGGTATCGGCGGGTGGGGTCAGCGCTTGAGCTATGATCGACCTCTCAATCTCGAGTGAAAGGCATGCGAAACTTCAGGTTATTGGGCGTTTTGGCGGGCGCGATCGTCGCGCTCCTCGGCGCCGTGCTCCTCGGCGCGTGGCTGCTCGTGAATCCCAACGCCTACAAGGGCCAGCTCGCCGCGGCCGTCAAAAAATCCACCGGGCGAGATCTGCAGCTGCCCGGCGATATCAAGCTCTCGGTGCTTCCCTGGGTGGCGCTCGAATTAGGTCCCGCCAGTCTCGGCAACCCGCCGGGCTTTGGCGATGAGCCCTTCCTGTCCTTCACCCACGCGAGCGTACGCGTCCGGCTGATGCCGCTGCTTTTCAAGCGTCTTGAGGTGGCCCGCGTGGAAGTCGAGGGCCTGGACCTGCGTCTGCGCAAGAATGCCGCGGGCCAGGGCAATTGGCAGGGCGGCCAAACCGGGCAGCCGCAATCAACCGCGGATCGCTCGTCCGGCGGCTATGCGTTGGCGTCATTTGCCAATATTCGCATCGTCAACGGCCGCATGACCGATGAGGGGATCCGCATCGAGAAGTTCGATTTGGAAACCGGATCGCTCGCCTCGGATCGGCACATCCCCGTCACCCTGAAATTCGACGCGAGGCGCGCTCCCTCCGGCGAGCAGCTGGCGCTGAACGCCCAGTTTGACTTGAGTCAAGAGGCGGCGCAGAAGCCAATCCGATTCAGGGCCATCAATATGGCCGGCACGCTCGCCCGTGCGGGGGATCGTCGCCCGGCCCATTGGGAGCTGTCCGCGCCGGCGATTGACGTCGATTTGAACGGTCAGACGCTCGCCGCTCCGGCTTTCACGCTGAGTTATTCCGGTGCGCATGTCACCGGCAGCGCTCAGGCCACCAAGATTATCGGCGACCCCAGCGTCACCGGGTCGGCGAGCCTGGCGCCGTTGTTGCTGCGCGAGATCGAACCGCGGCTGGGATTCGCTTTACCCAAAACGCGCGACCCCAAGGCGTTATCGCAGCTTTCGGCGACCACACAGTTCGCCTATGACGCGAGCGCTTTGACGCTCACGCACCTGCAGGTGCATTTGGATGAGACGCAGATTCAAGGAGATCTGAAGCTGCTCAGCGGCGAGACGGAGACGCTGCAGTTCGACCTGGGCTTCGACCAGATCGACCTGGATCGCTATCGTTCGCCTGAGAGCGCAGCCGCCGAGCCGATGTCGACATCGGTAAACGCGCCGGGCTCGCCGCAGAAGCCTTGGGATGCGAGCGGCACGCTCACTCTCAAGTCCGCCCAGCTGGCGCATCTGGACTTGTCCAACGTACGCATCGCCGTGGCCGCCAAGGGCAAACTGCTGCATCTGTCGCCCATCGAGGCGCAGGTTGACGGAGGCCGCTTGGCCGCCGACGTCACCATCGACCGTCAGGGTGCGACCCCCGCAATGAGCGTCGATGCGCAAGTGAAGGGATTCGACATGGCGCGCTTGCTGGCGAACACGGCGGGGCGAGGGCGCTTGTCCGGACGCGCCACGCTTGCGCTGAAAGCCACTGCGCACGGCGCCGGCGTCGATGCCATGCTCAAATCGCTGACCGGACACCTCGATGCGGACCTGGCGGACGGTGCGCTGGAAGGCATCGATGTGGGGTATGCGATCGGCCTCGCGCGAGCCTTGATCGATAAATCATCCGCGGCCGCGCCTGTCAGCACCGGCCGTACGCCGTTTCAAGCATTCAAGCTGTCCTCGCAGATCACCAACGGAATTGCCGAAACGCACGACCTGATCATCGCTTCGCAGGCGCTCAAAATAACCGGACAGGGCAGCGCCAACCTGGCGACCAAGGGCATTGATTTCAAGCTGTTGGCGAGCGTGCTCACCGCGCCGGCCCGCAACACCGATATCCCCCTGAAGATCAGCGGCAGCTACCTCGCGCCCACGGTCAGCCCGGACATCGAAGGGCTCGCGAAGGATCAGTTGAAGCAAAAGCTTCAGGACGTTCTGAAAAAGAACGGTCTGCGGGGGTTGTTCACAAAATGAGCTGGGGAAGCGAGGCATTCGCGCAGCGGCTGCTTGAATGGTTCCGCTTGCACGGTCGGCACACATTGCCGTGGCAAACCAACCCCACGCCTTATCGGGTGTGGATATCCGAGGTGATGCTGCAACAGACGCAAGTGGCGACGGTGATCCCGTACTACATACGCTTCATGGCGCATTGTCCGGATATCGACGCGCTGGCGGCGGCGCCGCTCGATGAGGTGCTGCATCTTTGGACCGGATTGGGATATTACGCACGCGCGCGCAACCTCTCGGCCTGCGCGAAGGCAGTGTTCGCACGCCACAATGGTGTTTTCCCCAGCCGGATCGAGGATTTGATGGCGCTGCCCGGTATCGGCCGTTCTACGGCGGGCGCAATTTTGGCGCTGTCGCACGGGCAACCTCATCCGATTCTCGACGGCAATGCCAAGCGTGTATTGGCGCGCGTATTTGGGATTGCCGGAGACCCCGGCTCCGCAACCGTGCTCGCGGCTTTGTGGCGCCAGGCCGAGGCCTGTACGCCGCATGAGGATGCCGCCGCGTACACGCAAGGCATCATGGATCTGGGCGCGACGCTGTGCACTCGCGCCACGCCGGCCTGCCTGCGATGTCCCATGGAAACGCATTGCATCGCCGCGCTCGAAGGGCGCCAGATGCAGTTGCCGGGAAAAAAATCGCGTCGAAATCGCCCGTCGCGCGAAGCGACGTTGTTGATCGCGCAGAGCGGCAGCCGGGGCTGTGGCGCGGTCTTGCTGGAACGGCGACCCGATGCGGGCCTGTGGGGAGGACTGTGGTCGCCGCCGCAATTTGCGAACGAGCGCGAGGCATTGGCGTGGTGCGCCAGAGAATTCGGCGACGCGCATGCGGAGGCACTATCGCCGATCGACCAGGCGTTCACCCACTTTGACTTGCGTCTCAAGCCCTTGCTGGTGCGTGGCCGCACGCTGAAGGATCTCGATGGCGACAATCGTCTTTGGTATCAGCTCGATGCTCCGCCTCGCATCGGCTTGCCGCAGCCCATACGGCGACTGTTCGAGCGCCTGCGCGCCGGGACCGCTTAGGTTAAGATTCCGCCCATGGCACGCCAGGTTCAATGTTCTTTTTTGAAACGCGAAGCGGAAGGCCTCGACTATTTGCCCTACCCCGGCGAACTCGGCAAGAGAATTTACGATCACATTTCCAAAGAAGCCTGGGCCCAATGGGTCGCGCATCAAACGATGCTGATCAACGAAAATCGTCTGACGCCGATCGAGCCGAAGGCGCGGGCATTTTTAGTGGCGGAAATGGAGAAATTTCTGTTCGGCGGCGGTTCGGCCAAGCCCAAGGACTTCGTAGCCAAGTAGCGGTGCTATAATCGCTACGGCACAGATGAGTGTTGAGATCCGACGGGAACGGCTACATTCTTGAAGAGCGCCGCCATGTTGTGTTCGGGCAATCAGAACCTCAAGTCCGCCCACCTCTCGCCGCGACATTTAAAGCTCTTACGACGTCTCGGGGCAGTCGTGCTGCTCTCGGGGTTCGCCATTTCGCACGCCGCCGGTTCCGAGCCGGCCGTTGCGGCAACCGCGATCGCGGGTACCGTGACCAGCGCGCATGGCGCGGAAGCCGGCGTCTGGGTGATTGCCGAAACGCAGGATTTTCAAACGCGCTTCGCCAAGATTGTCGTGACCGACGATGCCGGCCGCTACCTGATTCCGGAATTGCCCCGGGCAAAATATCGCGTCTGGGTGCGCGGCTACGGCCTCAGCGACTCGCCGGGCGTCGACGCTGCACCCGGGCAGCATCTGAACATCACAACCAAAATCGCGTCGGATGCGGCGGCGGCGGCCAAGACCTATCCGGCCGCCTATTGGTACGCAATGATGAGAATTCCCGAAGAGGGGCAGGTCGGCAAGGTGCCGGGGGGCCGCAACGGCTATTTGATGTGGATGAAGAACATGGGTTGCGTCGGCTGTCATCAGCTGGGGAATCTGGCGACCCGCACCCTCCCGAAATCCTTGGGCACGTTCAAGTCCTCGCAGGAGGCTTGGCTGCGACGCCTGCAGTCCGGCCAAGCCGGCGTGTCGATGATCAACATCGTGCAAGGCACCCTCGCCGCTGTTCCCATTCATTATCTCGCGGATTGGACCGATCGCATCGCCGCCGGCGAGCTGCCGGCGATTCAGCCCGCGCGCCCGAGCGGGATCGAACGCAACATCGTGGCCACGGTGCGCGATTGGTCGGATGGCAAAGCCTATTTGCATGACCTGTCGGGAACCGATCGCCGCAATCCAACGGTGAATGCGCATGGCTTGCTCTACGGCGCGCCGGAGCTCAGCACCGATAATTTTCCGATTCTCGATCCTACGCATAACGTCGCGACGACGTTCAAGGCGAGCGTGCGCGATCCGGATACGCCGACCACTCACGACGACCCGGTGCTTGCGCCTTCGCCCTACTGGGGTGAGGAGCGCATATGGGACAGCCGCGCGAACGCGCACAATCCCATGCTCGATCAATCCGGCCGCGTGTGGTACACCGCGCGGATTCGCGCGGCTCCAAATCCGGCGTATTGCAAGAAGGGTTCGATTCTGGCGTCGGCCCAAGATTTTCCCATCGACTCGAGCGAGCGCCAAATCGCCGTGTACGAACCGAAGAGCGGCCAATACAGCTTCGTCGATACCTGCTACGGCACCCACCATCTGCAGTTTTCGGAAGATGCACAAAATACCTTGTGGACCAGCGGCGGCCGAGAGGTCGCGGGATGGCTTGACACCCAGAAATTCATGCTCACGGGAGATGCGGCGGCTTCCCAAGGATGGGCGCCGTTCGTGCTCGACACCAACGGCAACGGCAAACGCGATTCATGGACCGAACCCGGGCAGCCGGTGGACCCGACGCGGGATCAGCGCCTGGCGGTGAGCTTTTACGCGGTCATGCCCAACCCCGCGGACGGCAGCGTCTGGGGCACGGTCGCATTTCGCTATCCCGGTGCCGTGCTTCGATTCGACCCGCGCACCAAACTCAGCGAAATTTATACTGTGCCGCCGCCCGGCTTCGGCGTGCGCGGCGGCGACATCGATCGCAATGGCGTGGTGTGGGTTTCCCTGGCGAGCGGCCATCTGGGAGAGTTTGATCGGCGCAAATGCAAGGCGCCGCTCAATGGACCGAAGGCGACCGGCGATCACTGCCCGGAAGGGTGGAGCTTTCATCGATTGCCGGGCCCGGGATTTGTCGACGTGCCGCAGATGAGCGTCGAATCGAGCTACTACACCTGGGTCGACCAACACAATACCTCGGGACTCGGCGTCAACGTGCCGATTGCCACGGGCAATTTGTTTGACGGCGTGCACGCATGGGTTGGCGGAAAATTCGTGACCTTGCGGATCCCCTATCCGCTGGGCTTTTATGCCAAGGGTGTCGACGGCCGTATTGACGATGCCGCCTCAGGCTGGAAGGGGCGGGGCCTTTGGATTACGAGCGGCGACCGAACGCCCTGGCACAAGGAAGGCGGTAAGGGCACCAAGCCGCTGGTAGTTCACTTTCAAGTCCGCCCCTCGCCGTTGGCCGAGTGAGCAATCGCCTCGGCACTAACGGAAGGTGGCTTCCTTCGCGTCGGATACCTCGACCCATTTTGCGTTGGGCGAGGCTTCGGCCTGGTAGTTGTCGTGCCAGTTCCACCATTGGTAGGGCGCCGACTGGGGATAGCCAGCCGGAGAATCCTCCCAATTTTCCTGACGCCCGAGGGCGGTGATATCGAGGTAGCTCCAGACGGTGCCCATGGCCTCATCGCCGCGTTCGTTGATGAAGTAGGTACGGAATATTCGATCGCCGTCGCGGAAGAAGGCGTTATGGCCGTGCCACTCATCGACGCCGAAGTCTTTATCGAACCCGTCGGTGAGGGTGTACCAGGGCATCTTCCAGTCCATTCGCACCTTGAGGCGCGCGATCTCCGCTTGCGGCGCGCGTGAGACGTAGACCAGGGTGGTGTCGCGTGCGTTCAGATGCGCGAGGTGGCCGACTTGATCCGCACCCAGGGAGCAACCGCGGCAGGCGTGCTCGGGCCAGCCGAAAACGCCGGGCTCGAAGAAGGCACGATAGACAATGAGTTGACGGCGGCCCTGGAAGAGTTCGAGCAGGCTCACCTTACCCTGGGGTCCCTCGAACTGGTAGGCCTTTTCCACAGCCAGCCAGGGCATCCGCCGGCGTTCGGCCGCCAGCGCGTCACGTGCGTGCATGACGGCCTTTTCCTTCACGAGAAGACGCTGCCGTGCAGCGTCCCACTCCGATTGAGACACCACCGCAGGCTTCTGCATGGCGTTCTGGTCCGCGCCGTTTTGCGGGTCTTTTCCGTTGCTCGTGGCCATGTTCATTGCTCCTGTGTTTTCTGCAAACGACCGTGAGGGTTCACGCGCAAGATTCTCCTCAGCTTGGCGATGCATGCCGCCAGAAATCCTCCCGTGGAGCCGGCGCCGACGATCATTGCTGCGGTAGTTGCGATGCATGCAGGACACATGAGTTCCTCCGATGGAATTCGCTTTAAGCCCGAACGCGTAGAGATCATGTGAGAAGTCTAGTGGGGACTTCGGGAACCTGTAAGTAACAAGTGTGTCGGGATTTGTCGGTAGCGCGCTGCACCAAGCGTTCGCTGCGCCATGTCTTCACGTCGCGACAGTTTGGGGGTCCGCCGGGTTTGACTCGACAATGGATCCATGACAGTCAAAGCACCGTGGGCGCCTGCAGTCCACTTCAATATCGAGCAGGAGGCGCATATGGACATGAGTTACCGAATCAGCAGCGTGTCATCCTCGCTGAGGAGAGTCGTCTCCGGCGGCCAAACGGGAGTGGATCGTGGCGCGCTGGATGCAGCCCTTGGCGTGGATTTTCCCTGCGGCGGGTGGGTGACGGGAGATCGCATGGCCGAGGATGGCGTGATACCCGATCGCTACCCGCTGACGCCCTTGCCGCACGGCAATTATCGGCAGCGCACGCGGCTGAATGTGGTCGACAGCGACGGCACGCTCATCCTCTACGATCGCTCTCTCAGCGACGGCACTCGCCTCACCTACGATCTTTGCAAGTTGTTGCGCCGGCATTGCATTCTCATCAGTGCACGCGAGATATCCGGGCCGACGGCCGCGGCAGAGGCGGTGTTGAGGTTCATCGAGAACAACCGCATTCAATCACTGAATGTTGCGGGGCCGCGGGCGAGCGGGTGGGCGGACGGCTATGCATTTGCGCTTGCGGTGATGGCGCAAGTCATTGAAAGGGCCGCGATCGCGGCTTGATCGTTCTCGGGTCTGGACGATTCCATATCTATACCTATGGAACGGCGGTCATGGTGTCGCCACCCGGCTGGGCGTGACCGATGCTGACGCTGAGCATGCTGACGGACTTGAGCGTTATCGCGTCATTGAAGAATGATACCGGTTCATCGTCATAGCTTGCGCCCAAGGTGTAGAGCAGCGGCAGGTAGTGATCGGGCGTCGGAATCGATTTCAGGGCGTCGGCTCCCAGCGCGTTATAGTTGATGAGCGGCTGCCAATCGTGATCGGCGATGGCTCGTCGCACGACGTCGTTGAACCTGACCGCCCAATCGTAAGGTTCCGCCCTCTCATCAAAGCTCGCGCTGCGAAGATTGTGGACGATGTCTCCTGAGCCGGCGATCAGAACGCCTTCGTCGCGCAGATCGCGCAGTCGACGGCCGACATCGAAGTGGAAGCCAGGCGGTTTTGTCCTATCGATGCTAAGTTCCACGACCGGCACATTGGCGGCGGGAATAAGGTGGCGCAACACGGACCAGGCGCCGTGGTCCAACCCCCAATCGTGGTCCTGGATGACTTGCAAAGGTGCGAGCAAATTTGCGACGCGCTCGGCCAGCCAGGGTTCTCCGGGCGCGGGGTAGGCGATCCGATAGAGAGACTCTGGGAAGCCGTAGAAATCGTGGATCGTGCGCGGCGACTTCATGGCGGTCACGGCGGTGGCGTCGATGTACCAGTGAGCCGAGATCATCAATACGGCCCGCGGCCTCGGCAGTGCGTTTCCCAGCCGCCGCCACGCGTCGGCGTAAGGGCCGCCCAATGTCTCCATTGGACTGCCATGGCCGAGGAAAATCGCCGGCAGTCTTGGCTCGAGCTCGCTCATCTTGCTGCTCCGGCGGCCGCCCTTCGGAGTCGAGGTCAGCGCGACGCTAATGCATCCATGTCTTCTTGCATTTGCCGCTTGTACTCATCCGACCACGCCGCGCCGGTCTTGTGGTTCGATTTGTTGTGCGGCTTCGCGGGCGGCACCGATGGACTCTCTCGCGGCGTTATTTTTACGCCGGCCTTGAGTTTGAGCGTCAACCTGGGCGTGGTGGGATTTGATTCGGGCATCGCGCAACGAGGACCTATTATTGGCAGCCATTCTACCCGAATGACGCGAAAGTCCAAGCGTTGGCGGCCGCCAACAGTCGTTCACGCGGCAACCCGCCGCGTATTCGGCGAGTGTTAGATCGCGAAGACAACCAGCGCAGCGGTGAGCAGCGCCATGGCCAATAGCAGGGTGTTGTGGCTCCAACGAGCAATAGTCGCAAACATGTAAAAACTCCTAAAGACCTTCGCTAGACAGGTCCGCACCAACTTGCGGTACCTGCCTTTATGTGGGGGCGCATCCTGACATTTCCACCCTGGGAAAGGCGCGCACCACGTCGCATAATGCGCACTTTTCCCGGCAATTACCGGCGTTGGAGGGCCGCCGGCGCGCCCAAGGGCACCGGGTCTTGAAGCGAGTTCTGCCGGGTCGATTCCGTGGCCGTCTCGATTGACGCGCCGGTTTGCGGTAGGCTTGTCGCCATGAGTGCAACCCCGGGCGGGATGGGCGAGCTGCAAGCGTTCTTGAACGCGCATCCTCGACGCCTCTATCGGCAAGGCGCCGGCTCGATCCCGATCAAGGCGATTCGCGCCGGCGCAAAGCCGGTTCGCAGCGAGTCCCGCCCCGAACTTCTCGAGGAACTCGTCGCCTCGATCAAGGCCACCGGTCTCATTCAACCCCTCATCGTGCGCCCGGTGCCCGGCTTCCCGCATCAGTTCGAGGTGGTGGCGGGCGAGCGCCGCCTCCAAGCCGCGCAGCGCGCGGGACTGACTGCGGTTCCGGCGATTATTCGCGACTTCAACGATGCGGAAACACTCGCGATTGCGCTGATTGAGAACATCCAGCGCGAGGAACTGAGTGCGGCGGACGAGGCGCGGGCGCTGCTGCGGCTGATCGAGGAGTTCAGCCTCACGCATGAGCAAATAGCGCATGCGATTGGCCGCTCGCGCGCTGCGGTGACCAACCTGCTGCGTCTGCTCGACCTGCCGGCCGAAGTCACCGCCATGCTGGAAACGCAGACGATCAGCATGGGACATGCGCGTGCCTTGCTCGGCCTGCCGGACGACGCGCAGCGCGTGCGTTTCGCCCAGTTGATTGCGACGCGGCAGTGGAGCGTGCGCGACACCGAATCGCATGTGCGCAAGGCGACGCAGCAGACTCGCGGCGCATCCTCGCCGCCCTTGCTCGCCGTCATCAGCGAGGTCATGTGCGCTGCCGGCCTGCGCATCGAACTCCACCAGCGCAACAACGGGACCGGCAAAATCGTGATCGAGTTCGACGCTGCGCCCGCGCGCGACGCTGCGCTCGAGCGGCTGCGAACGCTCGATCTCAAGTAAACTGCGCAACCACGGTTTCTCCCGCAAGCCAATCATCGCTGCCGGGCAGCGTCATCCGTGGGATGCGCAGTATCGATAGGCTATAGAAGGTCAGCGTTTTTCCGGAGTTTGTCTCATGGCGAAAGTTTCCCGCGGAGTCGGTCCCAATTTTCCTCAAGTCGTCGTACTCATGGGTGCGACGGGCGATCTGGCGAAGCGCAAGCTGTTGCCGGGGCTGTTTCATTTGGTGAACTCGGGATTCATTCCGGGCTGCCGGATTATCGGCGTGTCGCTGGAGAGTTTGGATTCGGAGGCATTCCGCCAACTCGCGCGTCAAGCGGTCAGCGAATTCTCCACGCGAACAGTCAACGATGCGGATTGGGACGTCTTCTCGCAAAGCTTGAGCTATGTGCCGCTGACCGCGGGCCCGGCGGTTTTGAAGGCGGCGGTCGCCGAGGCCGAGCGTTCATTGGGTCAGGAGAGCCGCCGCCTGCACTACTTGAGCATTCCGCCGAGCGCGGCGCTCGCGGCGGTCCGGGTGCTTGGCGAGGCGGATATTGTGCAGCGATCGCGTGTCATCATGGAAAAGCCGTTCGGCACCGATCTCGAGAGCGCCGTGCTGCTCAATGCCAAGCTGCACGAGGTTTTTCGCGAGGATCAGATTTTCAGGATCGATCACTTTCTCGGCAAAGAACCGGCGCAGAACATCCTGGCGTTCCGCTTCGCGAACGGCTTGTTCGAACCGATCTGGAACCGCAATTTCGTCTCTCACGTGCAAATCGACGTTCCGGAAACCTTGGGGTTGGGGAAGCGCTCCAGCTTCTATGAGGCCACCGGCGCCTACCGGGATATGGTCGTCACGCACTTATTTCAAATCCTGGGCTTCATGGCCATGGAACCGCCGACGGCGCTCGAGCCTGCGCCCATCAGCGAAGAAAAGAACAAAGTGTTTCGCAGCATGCTGCCGATCAGACCGGAAGACGTGGTGCGCGGCCAGTACATCGGCTATCGATCCGAAGAGGGGGTCGCGGCGGACTCGGATACCGAGACTTTTATCGCGCTCAAATGCACCATCGACAACTGGCGCTGGGCCGGGGTGCCGTTTTTTCTGCGCACCGGCAAACGTCTCGCCGAAGGCCAGCGAATCATATCGATCGCCTTTCGCGAGCCGCCCAAGAGCATGTTTCCCACCGGCTCGGGTATCGGCGAGCAGGGACCCGATCATTTGACCTTCGATCTGGCCGATGCGGCAAAACTGTCGCTGTCGTTCTATGGCAAGCGCCCAGGTCCCGGCATGCGGCTGGACAAGCTCAGCCTGCAGTTCGCCATGCATAACACCGACCATATCGGCGATGTGCTGGAAGCCTATGAACGCTTGATCTTGGATGCGATGCGCGGCGATCGAACTCTGTTCACCACGGCCGACGGCATCGAACGGCTCTGGCAGGTCTCGTCCGCGCTGCTCGAAGCGCCGCCGCCGGTGCGCAGCTATGCCCCGGGATCCTGGGGGCCGAATGCCATTCATCAGTTGGTCGCTCCCTTCGCCTGGAGGCTGCCCTTCGAGCGTGTCTGGCGCGATCCCGACAAGACGGCGAGCTGAATCGGCCGCGCGTGGAACTTAAGCCTGGAGTGCGAGGTCTTCCGGTTGCCTGCAACTTGCCCGCCTACCGCCTGGCGCATTCGGAGTAGCTAATGATCCATTTTCTTTTTCGGCGGCCGCCTGCGCGGTCGGTGATTCTCATCCTTGCAGGATTGGCCGGCGGGGCCGCCGCTTTCGCCGCCCCGCCCAAGGCTTCCGTCGCCGCGCCGAAAACTCCCGCGGCTGCCCAGTCCGTGCGGAGCATCGAGGGAGTTACGGAATACCACCTGGCGAACGGCCTGCAGGTTCTGCTCTATCCCGATCAATCGAGCAGCACGGTCAGCATCAATGTCACCTATAAAGTCGGATCGCGTCATGAAAGCTACGGCGAGACCGGCATGGCGCATCTGCTCGAACACATGAATTTCAAGGGTACGCCGACGCATCCCAAGATCATGGACGAATTGAGCAGCCGCGGCGCGCGCGCCAACGCGACTACCGCGTACGATCGAACCAACTATTTCGAGACGCTGCCCGCGACTGCGGAAAATGTGCAATGGGCGTTGAGCATGGAAGCCGACCGCATGACGCACTCCTTGATCGCCAGGAAAGATCTCGACACCGAAATGACCGTGGTGCGCAACGAGTTCGAGGCAGGGGAGAATAGCCCCGCAAATGTGTTGCGCGAGCGCGTGCTGGAAACGGCCTATCTGTGGCACAACTACGGCCATCCGACCATCGGTGCGCGCGCGGATATCGAAGGAGTTCCCATCGAGCGGCTGCAGAAGTTCTACCACACCTATTATCAACCGGATAATGCGGCCCTGATCGTCACCGGCAAATTCGACCGGCAGGCGACGCTCGCTTACATCGAGAAAGTATTTGGCGCGATCCCGAAGCCGACGCGCATCCTGCCGAATCTCTATACGGCGGAGCCTCCCCAGGATGGCATGCGCGAGGTCACGCTGCGCCGCGCGGGGAGCGAGCAAGTGCTCGACGAAGCCTTTCACGTGCCGGCGGATGCGCATCCCGACAGCGTGTCGTTGAGCGTGTTGGCCTCGCTCCTCAATGAACGGCCGGCAGGTCTACTTTATAAGCGTTTGGTGGAGACCAAGCTCGCGGTGTCGGCATCCGTTGACTTGGAAGCCATGTACGATCCGGGATTCTTGATGATTTCGGTGACACTGCCGCAGGGTGGCGACGCAGGGGCGGTTCGCCGCGAGCTGGATGGCATCCTGCAGACCGTTCGCAGCCAGGACTTCTCGCAAGAGGAACTCGAGCGTGTTCGCAATGATCAGTTCAACGGCTACGAGAGGCTCTTGAATTCATCGCCGGAGATGGCCAGCAATTTGAGCGAGAATGTCGCGGTGGGCGACTGGCGGCTTTTGTTCTGGGACCGCGACCTCTTGAAGAAAGTGACCGTTGCGGACGTCAAGCGCGTGGCCAACGCTTATCTTATCGATTCGAACCTTACGGTCGGGACGTTCATTCCGGACGACAAGCCGCTGCGTGCGCTCATCACCCCCGCGCCCAAATTGGACGCGCTGCTCGCCGGCTACACCGGTCAGGCGGCGGTCGCGGAGGGCGAACACTTCGACGCCACGCCAAAGAATCTCGAGGCGCGCGTCAAGCGCGGCATGGCCGGGTCGATCAAGACCGCTTTTCTGGTGAAGAAGACCAAGGGCGGCCGCACCAGCGGCCTCATCGACCTACACTTCGGGAGCGTCGAGTCGCTGAAGAACAAGGCCGAAATCGGTCAACTCGCCGCCGCTCTCTTGATGCGCGGGACGCAGGCGCATACGCGGCAGCAGATCGAGGACGAACTCACCCGCTTGAAAGCGACCTTGAGAATCAACGGCGGCGCATCCGGAGTGTCAGCCTCCTTCGAGACCCCCGAGGAGAATTTGCATCCCACCCTGCAGCTCATTGCCGAGCTGCTGCAAAAACCTGCGTTTCCGGCTGCCGATCTGGACGAACTGAAGCGTGCCGCGTTGTCGCGTATCGAGACTTCTCGCACGGATCCGCAAGCCATTGCCAATCTCGCCTTGCGCCGCGCGCTCTCACCGTATCCGCAGGGAGACTTCCGCTATGTACCGACGCTGGACGAAAGTGCCGCGGCCGTCAACGCGGTCTCGCGCAGCGATATCGAGTCCTTCTATAAGCAATTCTACGGCGCGAGCAATGCCGAAGCGGCTTTCGTCGGCAACTTTGACGCCGCTGACGCGACTCGGGAACTCGCCGACCTCTGCGGTGGATGGAAGAGTCCGAGCCCGTTCGAGCGCGCCGTGGGGGTCTATAAGCCCACCACGAGCGAGGCCAAGGTATTTGCCACGCCGGACAAACCGAATGCCGTTTTTTTGCTCGCCGGACTTCTGAAAATTCGCGACGATGACCCGCAGTACCCGGCATTGGAAATCGGCAACGAGATCCTCGGCGGCGGCGTTATGAATTCGCGGCTTGCCACCCGCATCCGTCAGAAGGATGGCTTAAGTTACGGCGTCGGCTCGCAGCTGCATGCGGACGCCCTGGACCCGGTCGGTTCGTTCGTAGTGTTCGCCATCAGCGCCCCGCAAAACACCGCCAAGGTGGAGAGCGATGCCAGGGAAGAAATGGCCAAAGTCGTCGCGGCGGGTTTCACGGCCGAGGAAGTGACCGCAGCCAAGTCCGGACTGTTGTCGGAAATGACCCTCAATCGCTCCAACGACGCGGCGCTCGCGCGCGATCTGGCGGCACATTTGTACCTGAACCGCGACTTTACCTGGGATGAGGGCTTCGAGAAATCCATCGATGCCGCAGCCCCCGCTGCCGTCCACAAGGCCATGCAGGATTTCTTGGGCAAGGAGCACTTCGTGACCGTCAAGGCCGGCGACTTCAAATAACCGGCGCAGGACGTCAGTCGATCGGCCGCCGCCGGCCGGTAGGCTGCCTTGACAATAGTTGCCCAGGCATCTATATTGTCGGCTGGCGGGAATTCATGATGAACGACATCTACGATCCGAAGTCATTGGACGTCCAGACCAGCCTTGCACCCCTGGTGGGCCAGGTGCGCATGGCGGTCCTCAAAGGCGTCGATCAAGAGTTTCTGCTCGACAAGGACTTGGCGGCCCTCGAAGTCACCGCGGCGCAGTTCGTCATCCTGGCGAACTTGCTCAAAGGTGAACCGAAGTCGGCCTGCGAGTTGTGCCGATCGTTGGACTACGATCGCGGCGCCATGAGCCGCATGATCGATCGGCTCGAGAGCAAGAAATTGCTGCGCCGGGTGGCGCTGGCGCACACGCGGCGCGAGCAGTCGCTGGAAGTGACGGCGGCGGGAAAGGCGGCGTTCCCCAAAATGCAGGCCTGTCTTGCGAAGGTGCTGAATCGGTTGCTGAACGGGGTCACGAAGGCGCAGGTGCGCGAAGTGGAACGGACCTTGAAACAAATGCTGGCGAATAGTTAGCGTTTTTTTGGATTGATAGTTGCCCAGGCATGTGTTGCAGAGGCATATGTTGCTGAGGCAGCGAAGACCAGGAGAAGGGCGATGAATGCGAAATTGGAATCGGTGGCCGCGAGAGCGGCGAATGGCTGGCAGCGCGCCGGTGCGAAGTTCGACTTTGAAGTTTTCGCGATGCCGGGCGGCAGCGTGCTGGCGCCCGCGCTCTGGATTTACTCCCTGGTGAGCAGCGCGCTGAAGCGTGGGGCGACGGATTCGAAGCGTCCGGCGCAGGATTCGGCCCTGGCGCAATCCGCACCTGACGCCACGATTACGGAACGCGCGCCACGCGTGACGCTGCAAGGCTCGGCGCCGGGTCTGCGCTGTGATTGGTCGGGATGCCGCTGCACATGAGCATCAGCGACTCGATCCTGTTCTTGGTGATCGTCGCCGGCTTCGGGCTGGGGCTTGCCTACTTTGGAGGCGGATTTAGGAGCCGCCGCACGAAGCGCGGGGACTGACCTGAGCCGTGCGGTGCTGGTGTGATTCGTCATCGCATGCTGATCGTGGAGCCTGACAGTCACTGTATTACTCATCTGGCAAAAGCGTAGTTGGTTTTACCGCTTTTTGTCACAACAGTCTCAGGCAGGCGGCCGGCGCCACGGCCGCGCTTTCCGATATCGCAAACGAATTTGCTCATGCGTTTTTGATATTGCCTGCGGACATGGCTGAACGGTCAATTTCACTGTAAGTATTGGATTAATAAAGGCATCGACGCGGGTTGACAACAATCGCGGCCGGCGCATAATAGCTGCCAAAGCAGTAATTGCCGAGGCATTAGATGTCCAAGCAGCATTATCAGGTAGCCACCTACAAGGCGCAGCTGAGCGTCGGCTACCTCGTGAAACGCGCCCATTCGCTGATGCTCGACATCATGGAGCCGGTGATCGAGCAGCGCGGCTTCAGCTTCGTCCAGTACATCGTGATGTCATCGCTGCGCGACGGCATCGCAGTCAATCCGCAGGCCATTTGCGCGCAATATCGGCATGACAGCGGCGCGCTCACCCGCGTCATCGATCAGCTCGCCGAGCGCGGCCTGCTGGAGCGCGTGCGCCGCGATCGCGATCGGCGCAAGGTGGAATTGCAGCTGACCCCGGCCGGCCGCGACACCATTGAATCGCTCATTCCCTTGGTGATCGACAAGCTCAACGAGGTGTTGGCCGATTTCACCAAGGCCGAAGTTCAGGAATTGCTGCGCCTCTTGGTCAAGCTCAACACCACACTGCAAGAGCATGTCGACCCGAGCATCGCGGCCAGCGAAGCGTGAAAGTCATGTCCTTCAAGAACACCCTATTGCTGTTGGGCGTGCTGTTGAGCGGATGCGTGCTGCCGCCGAAGGAATCCGCGCACCCGGCGGCGCTCGCCGACACGCGCCTAGGTTTGAGCGGCGCTGCGGCGCAGCCGACCCCTGACGATTGGTGGAAGTCCTTCGACGATCCGCAGCTCGATCGCTTGATTCACGCGGGCCTGGCGGACAGTCCGACCCTGGCGCAGGCGCAATCGCGCGTCGCGGACGCGCTGGCTCGTTCGCAAATCGCGCAATCCAAGTTGCTGCCCTCGGCAAACTTCGATGCGAGTGCGCTGTACCAGCGCGCGCCGCAGAACTACATCATTCCGCCGCCGCTGGCGGGACACACCTTTTGGATGGGCCAGGCGGGCGCATCCCTGGGTTGGGACCTGGATTTCTTCGGCAGGCAAGCCGACGCGGTGCATAGCGCAGAAGCTCTGAGCCACTCCGCGCAGCTCGATGTCGAAAATGCCAGGCTCCTGCTCGGCACGGCGATCGCGCAAGCCTATGTCGAGTTGTATCGCGAAAACGCCCTGGCGGACATCGCCGAACGCTCCGCCGCGCAGCGCGAAAACATCGTCGCCATCACGCGCCGCCGCGTTGCCGCCGGCGTCGATACCCAGCTCGAACTGCGGCAGGCCGAAGGCCAGCTGCCGCAGGCGCATGTGGCGCGCGATCAAGCGCAGGCCGCGGCGGATCTGGCGGTGCACCAGCTCGCTGCGCTCACCGGGCGGGGCGCCGATGCCTATGCGTCGATCACACGGCCGGTCTTGAATCTCGACGCGGCCCTGCCGCTGCCGACGGCGCTGCCCATCAACTTGCTCGCGCGCCGGCCGGACGTGCTGTCCGCGCGCCTGCACGTCGCGGCGGCCGATGCGCAGCGGCTGTCGGATCGCGCCGCGTTTTACCCCGACATCAATTTGAAGGCGCTTGCCGGCATTGGCGCATTTGGCTTCAACAATCTGCTGCAGTGGAGCGCGCGCGGGGCTGGCGCGGGTCCCTTGATCTCGCTGCCGCTGTTCGACGGCGGCCGTCTGCGCGCGCAATACAAGAGCAGCGAGGCGCAATTGGACCAAGCCATCGACGGCTACAACGACACCGTGCTGCGCGCCGTTCAACAAACGGCGGATCAGCTCACGCTCATCGACGCCTTGGCGCGCGAGCGAACCGAACAGCAACAGACTGTGGCGGCCAACGAAGCGGCCTATAAGCTCGCCGAGGAACGCTATCGTGCCGGCCTGGCGAGCTATCTCGCGGTTCTCAACGCCGAAACCCAGGTGCTCACGGCTCGCCAGACGATGGTCGACATCGTGGCGAATCAGGCCGTGGCGCGGGTGACGCTGCTCAGCGCCATCGGCGGCAGCTTCGATGCGCGTTCATCAGGGGCAGCCACCACACCGAATTCCGCTCAAGTTTTGACTCGGGTAGCACCATGAACACCAACGAATCCGTCGAGACCTCAACTGCAACTGCTGCTTCAGCCACGCCGCCGGCTCCGGCCGCCGCAGCGCCCCCGGCAAGCGCGCCGGCGCCGAATCGTGCCCGCCGCTTAGGGCTGCTCAGCCTTGGGGCCGTTGTATTGATGGCCGCCTTGGGCTACGGCGGCTATTGGTTCTTTGACGGCCGCTATTTCGAAAGCACCGATGATGGCTACGTGAACGGCGATGTGGTGCAGGTGACCAGCGAGGTCCCCGGCACGGTGCTGGCGCTCAATGTGGATGACACCCAATTGGTCCAGGCCGGCCAACCGCTGCTCGAGCTCGATCCGGCGGATGCGAAAATCGCCGAGGAGAATGCCGAGGCGGACCTGGCGCGCGCGGTACGCCAGGTGCGCGGCCTGTTCGCGCAGGGCCAGGAATTGCGGGCGCAGATCGCGCAGCGCGAGCAGGCCGAACGCACCGCGGATGAAGATCTGCAGCGCCGCGGCAGCCTGATTGCGGACGGCGCCATTTCCGCCGAAGAACTCTCGCACGCGCGCGACGCGGTAACGACGACGCGCGCCAATGTCGCCGCCGCGCGCGAGCAATTGAGCCAGACCGTGGCGCAGATCGATGGCACCACCATCGCAGATCATCCCCAGGTGTTGGCGGCGGCGGCCGCGGTGCGCAACGCCGCGCTCGCCTTGCATCGCACGCAGCTGACCTCGCCGGTGAGCGGCGTCATCGCCAAGCGTTCCGTCGAGGTTGGCCAGCGGGTTGCGGCGGGCTCGCCCCTGATGGCGGTCGTGCCGCTCGAAAACGTCTGGGTGGATGCGAACTTCAAGGAAGTGCAGCTCGAGCGCATGCGCGCCGGCCAGCCGGTCACGGTGCGCACGGATTTCTACGGCCACCAGGTCACCTATCACGGTCATGTGGCCGGCATCGCCGCCGGCAGCGGCAATGCCTTTGCGTTGCTGCCCTCGCAGAATGCCTCCGGCAATTGGATCAAGATCGTGCAGCGCGTGCCGGTGCGTATCCTGTTGGATCCGGCGGAACTGAAGGCGCATCCGCTGCGCATCGGGCTCTCCACCACCGTGCGCGTCGACTTGCACAATACCTCGGGCCCGCTCATGTCGACCGCCGTGCGCAATGTGCCGCTGCCGAAGCAGGCGAGCGCCGGCGATGATCCCGGCGTCGATACCCTGATTGCCTCCATCATCGCGGACAATGCCGGCCCGCATGCGGAAGAGCGCGCGCGGCTCAGCCGCAATAAGGCGCGCGACGCGAAGGGAGCGCTGATGCTGGCCGCCCGCCCGTGAGCGCCAGCGCCGCCGGCATCGGGGCGCCGCCGGCGCTGCTCGGCGGGCGCAAGGCCGTCACCGCGGTGGCGCTCGCCTTGGGGACCTTCATGCAGGTCCTCGATACGTCCATCGCGAATGTGTCCATTCCCACCATCGCCGGCAACCTGGGCGTCAGCGTCGATCAGGGCACCTGGGTGATCACCTCGTTCGCCGTGGCGAACGGCGTGTCGGTGCCTTTGACCGGTTGGCTGATGCAGCGCTTCGGCGTGGTACGCACCTTCGTGATGTCGGTGGCGTTGTTCACCATCGCCTCCTTGTTATGCGGGCTCGCCTGGAGCCTGCCCTCGCTGATCGCGTTTCGCGTGCTGCAGGGTGCGGTTTCAGGACCCATGATTCCCGGCAGCCAGGCGCTGCTCATCAATGTGTTCGGCCCGGCCAAGCGCACCCTCGCCTTGACCATCTGGTCGATCACCACCTTGGTGGCACCGATCGCCGGTCCCTTGCTCGGCGGCTATATTTCCGACAATTACGTCTGGCCGTGGATCTTTCTCATCAATGTGCCGGTCGGCGTGTTCTGCGCCTGGATGTGCTGGAACAATTTGAAGTCGCAGGAGACCCCGACCCGGAAAATCCCCATCGATCGCATCGGCTTGGCGCTGCTGTTCGTGTGGGTGGGCGCATTGCAAATCATGCTCGACAAGGGCAAGGATCTGGACTGGTTCCATTCCGTGTTCATCGTTGTGCTGCTCATCATCACGGTGGTGGGCTTCGCCGCCTGGCTGATCTGGGAGCTCACCGAGAAGCATCCGATCGTGGACTTGAGCCTGTTCAAATCGCGCAGCTTCGCCCTCGGCACGCTCGCCATGTGTTTGGGCTATGCGGTGTTTTTCGGCAACATCGTGCTCATGCCGCTGTGGCTGCAGAGCAATCTGGGCTACACCGCCACCTGGGCGGGCCTCGTATCCGCGCCCAGCGGCATCACCGCCATCCTGACCTCGATGCTCATGGGACAGCTCATGCGCCGTTTCGATCCGCGCCTGATTGCGGCCAGCTCCTTCGCGCTGTTCGCCTTCTCTTACTTCATGCGCGCGCAGCTCACTGCGGATTCGAGCTATTGGGTCTTCATGGCGCCGCAGTTGGTCCAGGGCCTGGCGATGGGCATGTTCTTCGTGGCCATGCTCGCCGTGTCATTCGACGGCTTGCCGTCGCAGAAGGTGCCCGCGGCTTCGGGCTTGTCGAATTTTATGCGCATCACGGCGGCGGGATTTGCCACCTCGCTCATCACCACCTTTTGGGATCGGCGCGAAGCGCTGCATCAATCGCAGCTCGCCGACGTGGTCACGCAGTACTCGCCCGCCTATCAAGAGGTGCTGACCCGGATGCATCAGTTCGGATTGACCGACCAGTTGGCCGCCGGCGCCATCACCCAGACCATGATCGGCCAAAGTTATCTCTTATCCTCGCTCGACCTGTTCTATGCTTCGGCATGGCTCAGCGTGCTGATGATCCCCCTGTGCTTCTTGGTGCGGCGGCCCTCCGCGGGCGGGGCCGCGCCGATGGCCGCCGAGTAGCGCGATGAACTTCGATTGGCGCGCGGGCTACCCGTCGGTCCGATTGCCCGTGTTCGCGCGCAACGTGGTGGCGACGTCTCATCCGCTGGCCGCCCAAGTGGGCCTCGCGCTATTGCAGCGCGGCGGCAATGCGGTGGACGCCGCCGTCGGCGCGGCGGCCGCGATGACCATCTTGGAGCCGTGCAGCAACGGCCTGGGTTCCGACGCCTTTTGCATTCTCTGGGATGGCCAGAAATTGCACGGCCTCAACGCCTCCGGCCGCGCGCCGGCGGCCTGGACGCTCGAGTATTTCCAGAAGAAATATGGCGCGGACGCTCGTCAACCGCCGATGCGCGGCTGGGATTCGGTGACCGTGCCCGGCGCCGTGGCCGGCTGGGCGGAACTGTCGCGTCGATTCGGCAAGCTGGGCTTTGCCGATCTGCTCGCCCCCGCGATCGAGATTGCCGAGCGCGGCTATGCGGTGCCGGTGGTGGTGCAGGAAAAATGGGCGGCAGCCGTGCCGGAACTGAAGGACGTCCCCGGCTTTGCGCAAGCGTTCACGCCGGGCGGGCGCGCACCCAAAGTCGGCGAGCGCTTCGCATTCCCGGGCGCGGCCCGCGCGCTGACCAGGATCGCGGCGACGCAGGGCGCTGCCTTGTACGGCGGCGAAATTGCGGCGGCGGCGGCGGCGCATGCCGCGCAACACGGCGGCGCAATGCGCGTTGCAGACTTCGAGGAATTTTCGCCCGAGTGGGTCGAGCCCATCGGCTTGGGCGTTTATGGCCATCGGCTGCATCAAATTCCGCCGAACGGCCAGGGCATCGCGGCCCTCATCGGGCTCGGTATTCTGCAACACCTGGATGTGGCGGCGCATGCGGTGGATAGCGCCGCGGCCCTGCATCTGCAAATCGAGGCGATGAAGCTGGGATTCGCCGACACGTATGCTCACGTCGCCGATCCGATCGCGATGCGCCGCACGGTGGAGGAGATGCTCGATCCTCAATATCTCAAGAGGCGCGCCGCACTCATCGATCCTGAGCATGCGCAAGTGTTCGGCGAGGGTCATGAGCGCAAGGGCGGCACCATTTATCTCACCGCGGCCGACGAGCGCGGCATGATGGTGAGCTTCATTCAAAGCAACTACATGGGATTCGGCTCCGGAGTCGTGGTGCCGCAATGGGGGCTGTCGCTGCAAAATCGCGGTCACGCCTTTTCGCTCGATCCGGCGAGCCCCAACTGCGTGGCGCCGCGCAAGCGGCCGTTTCACACCATTATTCCTGGTTTCCTGACCAAGGACGGATTGCCGCAAATGAGCTTCGGTGTGATGGGCGCCAATATGCAGCCGCAGGGACATCTACAAACCTTGGTGCGCATGCTGGTGTACGCACAGCAGCCGCAGGCCGCCTGCGATGCGCCGCGCTGGCGCTTCAACGAAGGCCTGTCGATCAACGTCGAGGCGGCGATGCCGAGCGCGGCCGTGCAGGGACTGCGCGCGTTGGGCCATCAAATCGAAGTCATTCGCGACAGCTACCAGGATTTCGGCGCTGGGCAGTTCATCTGGCGCTTGGGCGATCCTGCGGTCGAAGGCTATGTCGCGGCGAGCGATCCGCGGCGCGACGGGCAGGCAGCGGGATATTGACGCGCCGGCAGCGCCAAGCAAGGCTAGGGCCGGATTATTGCCGGATTGTTACCTGCGGGCCGGTGGGCAGTGGCGCCTGTGCGTTGGGGTGGCTGCGTCAATCGAGCTAAAATCCGCGGCGCATTGAGTGGGAGTGAGCGTCGGTGCGGCACAACCGATCGCCAACACGGGTTGCTCGTGGTCCGGCCCGCACATGATCGTCACCGTGTCGCTTTGGGATGGGAGCAAGTGGGACCAAATGAAGGCACCGCTGCCGGGCGCGAGCCGAACGCCGGCATCGGGTCTCGGCGAAGATGCTTTCTATACGACGCTCGGGCAGTTCGTTACGCTGAACGTCAAGAAAGGAAGCACGGCTTATCTGATTAAGGTTTACGGTCCCAATGTGACGGACCAGATGTCCATGGAAAAGACCCTGGCCGGCAACATGTTGGCGAATTTATAAGGCCTGTCGCCGACAGCGCATCACCGCGCCGCGGCGACGATCGCGTTTCGCAATGGCACAGGAATGCGGACTTCGGTCGCATTTTGAGGCGACATTTGCGGTGCAAGACACGCAGAGCGTGACCGGGTACTCAAACGCTTCAATTTAAGGGGTTTACTGTCTTGTTAAAGCCAGAGGGTGCTATTCCTATGCTGCTCAAGACACGACCGACCCCCAAGATCTCCGAAGCACGGACCTCGAGTCCCGCGGACAATAGAAAACCTGTCAAAAAGCAAGCCTGGCATTCGGTGTCGATCATCCGAGGGCGCCATGCCTGCGCGGCGGTCGTTGCTCTCAATGGGCACAAATGGCTGTCCGCGGAAGCTCCGCAGTTGCCCATCGAGGGTTGCGACGCCAAGCATTGCGAGTGCCGTTACCGCCATCATGCCGATCGACGCTCGGCCGACCGCAGGGAAACCACCGGGCTGGTCTCCGCGCCGCCGAAGCACGGTGAACGACGCATCGGACAATTCGACAGGCGCAAAAAAGAGCCTTAGCCGCCGATCGCATCACTCGGCGCATCCGCACTCCGCCGGTTTGTTGAGATCGGCGCAAGCGCGCGTCGCGACGGCGATTCTTATGCCGAAGCAGTCCTTCTTTCCCAGTAGGATTCGACCACGAGGATGTCGTTGATGAGGCTTTGACGGCAGATCTCGCCCTCATCCCCGTATTCGCGCCACAGCCGTTGACTGAACCAGATGTTGAGCCAACCTCGGATTGTCACGAGTTTGTCACGTGGTCCGTTCCACGGTGCCGCGTGCTGCAACATGCTAACGATTCCGATCGCTTCCTGCAGCGCGAGATCGTTTTTCGCAGGTCCGATTGCAATCACTTCGCGGAGCTGATCACAGAGCGCTTTGACCTCTGCGAATTGCATATTTCCGGGACCTCCTGCCAAACCGCAACAACCGCGAGTGTGTCGCACTCCCTTCTAGATTAAACCCAATCGGGGATCAATAAGTTCCCGTCATTAAAGAGAAGGGACGGCCGCAGTGGCGCCACAGTGAGGCCGGGATCCTTGCCAATAACCGCGGCGACTTTCACGACATCGATTTCAGGGTCGCTGGCCAGAGAGATGATCTCTTGCGCCACTGCCGGCGGGCTCGGAAAGTCGACCGCCACGCGGAGCTTCTTCTTGAGAGCTTCGATCAAACCTTGTCTCTTGGCGCAATAAGGTCGCGCAGCGGAGCGGGGTGTGCCGAGAAGTGGTTAGCGCTGCGCGATAAGGTTTCGGATCTCCTCCAGGAGCACTTCCTGACGCGGCGGGGGCGCGTCAGCGGCAGGCGCCGGCGGCTTTTTCAGGCGGTTGATGCCCTTGATGGCCCCAAAGATCACGACGGCAATGATGAGGAAGTCGAATATGGTCTGCAGAAAAGCACCGTATTTCAGCAGGACGGGCGCGCCTTTGGGATCGGTGCCCAATCTGATGGCCAGGTCGCTGAAATTGATGCCGCCGATAAGGAGCCCGAGCGGCGGCATGATCATGTCACCGACGAAAGAAGAGACGATCTTGCCGAAGGCCGCACCGATGATGACACCGACCGCGAGGTCGACGACGTTGCCCTTCATCGCAAATTCTTTGAATTCGCTACCAATGCTCATGCTCTTTTATCCTGTGGTTATTGTTAATCGTCATCCCGGCTGCACTATGCGGGCAGTACCGCGCCGGTGGGCGTCAGTTTGTTTATCGCCTGGGGCAGCGCTTGCGCGAGCTTGTCCGCCAGATCCTGCGGGTGCAGACCGATCTTGGCTGCCAGCTCCCGCAGCGGGTCGGCGCCGAAGGCCCGGTGCAATTGATCCGCGGAGACGGGCAGATTGGCTCCCGTGCCTACCCAGGACTTGACCGTGCCGCCGAGGCCTTGAGACTCCATCTGCGCGACGATCCCCTGCACACCGCCGTGCTTTTCGATCAGCGCGCCGACCACCGAGGCCATCTCGCCTCCCACCACACCGCCGAGTACTCCATCCAAAAATCCCATTGCTGCTCTCCTTTGAGTGTCACTGCCGATTCAAAACGCGTACACCAAATTGACCGTCTCGAGCGCATCGATGCGCTTCAATCCGGCCGGCGGCTTGGTATTGTCGGTTACCGCGTAGCCCACGCTTAACGCAAGTTTGCTTGAAAGCTTCATCGCCACCGCCAGCGCATTGGTCGCGAGGCGCGGTGGCGGGTGGCGTTGTCTTCGCTGGTGAGCTCTCGGGAACTGCGGGAGTTCCTACGCCGTACCAATCTTGCACGCTCTTGTGGTCATGACAAGCGCCTTTCTTGGTGGCGCCGCTCCAGTAGCTGCCGTCGCGGCACATACCCGTTGAACCCGCCGGCGCATTTGCCGGCGCAGCGATCTGCGCGCCGGCTGGCGATTGCGCCATGCAGACTGCAGCCACCAACACACTCGCGACAACGACCGGCGTTTGCGGCCGATGGAGCGGGTCTCGAGCTGTTTGCTCGATGCAAGGACGGTTCCGAAATTCCCGCTGATATCAGCTTAAATCCGCTGCAGTTGGGATTGGAAAATCTTGATATCGTAACGATTCAAGTGCGCGAGTAGATTTTGCTCATCAAGTGATTGCGGCAGGCGATTGGCCGCCTAGTGATTGCGTTCGCCTCTTGCTGGGATCGAAAGAACTCAAACATTGGCCCACGCTTCAATTGAGGTTTGCTTGGTGCATAATGCAATGGTCATGCTGAGCCGCTTGCCTCGAACCCACTTTGCTCGATATTTCGATATCGGCGGCCTCGGAATTTTCGTTAATTGCGCAGCGCTCGCCATCGCACTGACCTTGCCCGCTGGGGCGCGCGAGAAGATCGACTTGTCCAATCCTCTGGCTGGGAATCCGGCTGCTATTAGGGATGGCGCCTCGCTGTTTCGCGTCAACTGCTCAATTTGCCACGGGGTGAATGCGGGAGGCGGCAGCAGAGGACCGGATCTGAGCGCCAATAATTGGCGTCACGGTTCGGGCGATGCTGAAATATTCAAGACAATCACTCACGGCGTTTCCGGAACGGAGATGCCCGCGAATGACCTGGAAGATTCCGAGGTGTGGTCCATCATTGCCTACCTGCGCTCTCTCGCTCCAATCGCTCACGTGGCCCAAGGCAATAGCGTCAATGGCGCTAAACTTTTCTTCGACGCTCAAGGCTGCGCAAAATGCCATATGGTCAAAGGGCGTGGTGGCGTGCTTGGGCCCGACCTGTCCAGGGTAGGCGCATCACGGTCAAGCGCTTATCTGGTCGATTCGATCCGTGAGCCGAGCAGGGACTTGAGCGTCGGGGGACTCGATCCGAATGATCACTACGGCCTTCCGATGGTGTATGACACGGTGAGCGTAATCACCCGGGAGGGGGCGAGAATTTCTGGTATTGTCAAGAACGAGGACACCTTCTCGATCCAAATGATGGATACGGACCAGAGTATAAGAATGTTCCTCAAAAGCGATCTCCAGCAAGTAATCCGCGAGCCCAAATCCATCATGCCACCCTATTCAAAGACGATGCTGGGCGAATCGGATCTGCAGGATCTGATCGCCTACCTTGAAACCTTGCGCTGACGCGGTCGCGGATGTTGCAAATGAGATTTGCCATTCTGTTGGGGCTCGCTCTTAGCGCCTCGATGAGCGCGCGCTCGCAGGTCACTTATGATCGACTATTGCATGCGGTCGACGAACCACAAAACTGGCTGACCTATTCGGGCCGCTATGCGGGCTGGCGCTACAGCACATTGGACCAAATCAACACTGACACTGCACCACACCTTAACTTGCAGTGGGCGTTCCAAGTCGCTGATCTGGGTCAGTTTGAAACGAGCATCATCGCGGTGGATGGGGTGCTGTACGGAACCGGGCAAAATAATCGCGCGTTTGCACTCGATGCACGCACCGGGCGGCCCATCTGGCGCTATCAAAGGTCTCTGCCCGACAAACTTGCGGCATGCTGCGGCATGGTGAATCGTGGTTTCGCGGTGCTCGGCGACAAGTTGTTCATGGCCACCTTGGATGCGCATTTGCTCGCGTTAGACACCAAGACGGGAAACCTCGTTTGGGACGCGAAAGTCGCCGACCATAAGCTGGGTTATACGTTGACGGTGGCGCCGCTCGCGCTCAAGAACGAAGTTATCATCGGATCATCCGGCGGGGAGTATGGGGCGCGTGGTTTCATCGATGCCTACGATGCAACTACAGGTCGTCGATTGTGGCGCTTCGACACAGTTCCTGGCCCGAGCGAGCCAGGTCATGAAACTTGGTCTGGTGACTCGTGGAAGAACGGCGGAGCGCCTGCATGGCTGACCGGATCCTACGATCCTCAGCTGAACTTGATTTATTGGCCGACAGGTAATCCTTCACCTGACTTTGATGGAAGGAATCGTCGCGGCGATAATCTCTACAGCAATTCCATGCTGGCGCTCGACCCGGATACAGGAAAGCTTAAATGGCACTTTCAATTCACCCCGCACGATGTGCATGACTACGATGCCACCGAGATTCCCGTGTTGCTGGATGCCGACTGGCTGGGCAAACCGCGCAAACTATTGATCCAGGCTAATCGCAACGGATTTCTCTACGTCCTTGATCGGGAAAACGGCGAATTTCTCTCCGCGAGGCCCTTCGGTAAAGTTACTTGGGCGAAAGCAATCGGTCCGGACGGCAGGCCTCAGTATCTGGCGGCCGAGCCGAATGGCGCTGGGACTGTGGTTTGTCCCGGCGCCCTGGGCCTGACCAACTGGTATTCGCCGTCCTATAGTCCGAAAACGGAGCTACTCTATGTGGCCACCACCACGGAGTGCGATGTCTTCACATCGGCGCAGCAGCGCTTTCGCACCGGTCACGATTATGAAGGCAGCCTCGCAGTGCCGGCCGATCCGAAGCAAACGCCGAGTGGAGCACTGGTCGCTCTTGACCGCTTTACCGGCGAGCAGAAATGGGAATTCAAGTATTTTAGCAGCCCCAATGGAGGCGCACTGGCCACCGCGGGCGGTATCGTGTTCGCGGGGGACTCGAGCGGTAATTTCATTGCCCTGGACGCGCTCACCGGCAAAGACCTGTGGCATGTGCAGTTGGGAGCTGCCATCTATTCCGCCGCGGTCACCTATCGGCTGAACGACATGCAATACGTGGTCATCCCTTCGGGTTCAGCGCTGTTTGCCTTCGCCATCCCCCAGCCTGGACGTTCGCAGACGAGACCCTGAACAACATGTTGCAAATCCCCAGCGCGCGCCCACGACTACTGGCAACCTGCGTCGCTGCGCTTTTCCTTTCTCCCGCCCACGGCATGGAAACTCACCTGTCTCCGTGGCAGAAATCGATATCGGCGCTTCCTATCGTGCAGCGAATCAAGGTTCCTGTGGGGCCGGGTTGGCTTGAGACTGGATTTGGTTCTGTTTGGGTAACGAAGATCGATAGCGGCGCCGTGTTACGGATCGATCCGCCTACCGGCCGCATCATTGCACAAATTCGGGTCGGCTCGCACCCTGACCTCGCCATCGGGATCGGAATGAACTCTGTCTGGATTGTCGATACAAAAGATCGAACCATCACGCAAATCGATCCAATGACGAACAAAGTAGTGGGTACCATTCCGGCGAAAATTACCGATGAAACTGAAGGGTCGATCGCCATTGGCGCCGGCAGCCTATGGGTGCTTACAAACGAAAATGGCACGGATTCCGGAACACTGTCACGTCTTGATCCGCAGAGCGGAAAGGTCATTGCCAATATTGCGGTGAAGCCCAAATCGCATGCAGCGATCTTCGCTTTCGGATCGGTTTGGGTCACTAGCACCGGCGGCGGTTCGGTTGCCCGCGTCGATCCGCACACCAACGCGATGACCGCCGATATTCCGGTGCGCGCGGCACCCCGCTTTATGGCCGCAAGTGACGACGGTCTTTGGGTATTGAGTCAGGGCGATGGAAGTCTTGCGCGCATTGACCCGCTGACAAATCGCGTGATTGCAACCATTGAGATCGGGGTACCGGGGGAGGGCGGTGACCTCTGCATTGGAGAGGGCTATGTCTGGGTTAGCGCGGAAGGCGTTCCGTTATCTCAGATCGACCCAAGAACCAACAAACTAATTCGCCAATATGTCGGCGGAGAAAAAGACGACACACTCAGGGTGGATTTCGGTTCCGCGTGGATTATCGATGAACTGAAAGGTCAAGTATGGCAGGTCAATTTGAAGATGCTGGAGAAGAATTCCCGTTGATTTTGCAATTATCGGCGACGGAAGGAGCCGCCTCGATACCTCTTTTCGGCTTCTCCGCCACGACCCTAGCGTTCTTCCAGAAAAAACCGGGTACCGTGCATGCGCGATGGGCAATCTCGACTGAGTAACGGCCGCAGTGGCGACCGGCGCAGTGAATTCGCAAGCTAGGCCGCCTTTCCAAGCGGCGAGGTATGATGCGTTGCATGGAGACCGTGACTCTATTCAGACCCGTCGGTCCAGAGGAACTCGAGCTCATCAAGGCATCCGCCTATCAGGCCTTTCCGCCTCGCTTACCGGATCAGCCGATTTTCTATCCTGTGACCAATCATGCGTATGCGGTGCAAATTGCGCGGGGATGGAATGTAAAGGCGAGTGGGGCGGGATATGTCACGCGTTTTGCGGTGAGGGCGGAATATTTGTCGCGCTTTCAGGTACAGACGGTCGGCGGGGTGATCCACACGGAGTACTGGATACCCGCCGAGGGGCTTGTGGAGTTTAATTCGAATATTGTGGGGCGGATTGAGGTGATCGAGGAGTTTCATCGGCCATGAGCAAACGGGTCGCGTTGATTGTGGGCGCGGGGCCGGGCATTAGCGCGGCGTTTGGCGAGGCATTGCTGGCGGACGATTATCGAGTGGCGCTTGCGTCGCGCAATCTCGAGAGATTAAAGCCCTTGGCGGCCAAGATGCAGGCGACCGCGTTTGCGGCCGATGCGTCCTCATCCCCGAGTTTGGTGCAGTTGTTCAAGGACGTGGATCGCTCACTGGGGGAGCCGGAGGTCGTGCTCTTCAACCCCAGTGCCCGAGTTCGTGGCGAATTGCTCGCGCTGAACATGGGGGAGGCTGCAGCTTCGATTCAGACCACGGCCATTGGTGCGTTGGTGACTGCGCAGGAGGCGGCCAGGCGAATGTTGCCCAAGGGCCGGGGAAGCATTTTCTTTACGGGCGCCACGGCCGCGGTCAAGGGATTTTCGCGATCGACGGTGTTTGCGATGGGCAAGTTCGCGGTGCGGGGTCTGGCGCAGAGTCTCGCGCGCGAGCTGGGTCCGCAGGGCATCCACGTGGTGCACTTTGTCATCGACGGCGGTGTGGTTCAGGGGAGCGAAGATCTTGGCGTTTTGTCACCGCGGGCGATCGCCCGCTCCTATATGGCTGCGCTGGGGCAACCGAAGGGAGCGTGGAGTTGGGAATTGGAACTGCGCAGTCACACCGAGCCATTTTGAGGCTAGGCGTCCGATTGCGACCATGCAATGAGGAAGGCCCGCTGGGCAGAACGCGAAGCCGAGGACCGCTTCGTCATCGGCCTGGACGGATAGGAGGCGTGGTAGCCTACGGATAAATAAATCGAACGAGGAGTCAACCGCGTGACAGCCGACAGACTGACCCCAGGGCGGCACATGAACGCTCCTTTCCCGAATCTGCAACGGACCGGCAGGCGCGGCCACGGTTGGGCCGTGCGCATCATCGGCGTTGGGTTGTCGTTTCTGGTGGGAGCTGCGATGGCAGGATCTGCCGATTCTCCGATCGGGCGGTCGACAACCACGCAACTGCAGCGCATCGTCGACAAGGCCAGCGCCGAGAGCGGCGCGGTCGGCGGCCAGGTATCGGTGATCGTCGGCGCGCAGCACGCGGATTTCGTGTTCGGCAGCGCGAATGCGGAACTTAATCTGCCGATGACCTCCGACACGGTCATCCAGATCGGTTCGACCACCAAGGTGTTCAACGCGGCACTCGTCATGACACTCCTTGAGCAGCACCGGCTGGATCTAGATGTTCCCATCGTCCAGTATATGCCGCGCTTCCACGTCGCCGACCCGAAGGCTCGCGGGGCGATTACCTTGCGCCAGCTGCTGTCGATGAGTTCGGGCCTCGACAATGGACCGTACACGCAGTTTTCGAATGGCGACGAGGCGCTGGCCTCGTATGTCGATTCCTTGCGGACGCTGCCGCAGGTCTTTGCACCGGGGAAGGGGTTTGGGTATTCGAACGCCGGCATGTCGATCGCCGGCCGCGTTGTCGAAGTCCTCACGGGCGAGACCTGGGATGCGCTGCTGCGCGCCCGGATCCTCGAGCCGGCGGGCCTCTTGCACACCGTCACTTTGGCGGAAGATTTGCCTTTTCAGCGCGTCTCGGTGGGTCATCTACCAGGCAAGGACGGACATCGTCCGACAGTCGTGCGGCCATGGTACATCACCCGTGCGCAGGGGCCTGCCGGGTCAACACTGGCGGCGAGTGCGCACGACGTGGCCGAGTTCGGCGCGCTGTTCGTCAACGATGGCGTCGCGAGCAATGGCCACCCAGTACTATCGCACGCGAGCATTGCGACGATGATGACACCGACAACGCCCTCACCGGGCGGTGATTTCGTTGCGTGGGGCGTCGGGCCGAGCCTGATGCGCTGGGGCCGCACGGATGTGTGGTGGCACCCGGGCGGTAACCAGAGCGGCGTTTCCCTGCTCCTGTGGATTCCCGAACAGCACGCTGTTTTGGCCGCGCTCATCAATACGCCGGCGGCGGGAGCGAAGTTCTTCAAGTCCATGCGGGGATCATTTGCCCAAGCCGTATTCGGCATCCGCGCGGCCGACGCCGCACCTCCTGCTGTGGCGGTTGCTGTCTCGAACCCACAGCGGTTCGTCGGCACCTACGTGCACACCGGCGCTCGTTACCAAGTCTCGCAGTCCGGCACGACGCTTCACTTCCAAATGACGATGCGCTACGAGGGCGCGCTCGAGGACGAACCACCCGCCGCGGAGGAGGAAGGGGATCTGGTTGCGCTCGGGGGCGACCGCTTCCTGTTGGCATTGCCCGACGGCGACTTCGAAAGCGTCAGCTTTTTTGGGTCGACGAAACAGGGGCGCGCGGAGAATCTCGTTGCGCCCTACTTCGCGGCGCGACGCGTTTCCTGGTGATTTGTCCTCACCGGAGCGAGGTCGAGCGCGCGCTAATGCCCCGACGATGGAGTTGCCGGCCGAGTGGTCGCGGGCGCTGGCAGGCGTAATTTTCGCAGGGCGAGATGTTTCGCGAGCCAGTCGATGCGATCCTTTGAGGCCTGCGGATCGTTCAAATCGTGCGCTGAATCGTAATATAGAACGGTCTTCGGTTCTGGCGCAGCGGTTGCATAGTGCTCCATGGACTGTCTGTCAAAATATTGTTCGAAATTTGCAAACTGCAGGAGCAGGGGGATTCGGGCGAAGCGGACGTAGTTGATGGCATTGAGATCTTCGATGGCTTTTAGATACGTTCCAAGCTGGCCCTTTGGCAGACCGGCGCGCAACTCGGCAATTTGCAGATTGTTACTTCGCTGCAGCATATCCGCCTCGTCTGCAACACCGGCCATTAATCCAGCGGCCTTTATGCGCGGATCGACTGCAGCCAGGATTGCACCCCATTGCGCACCAAAACTATGTCCGACGTAGCCAATACGGTTTGGATCGACATCGGTGCGAGTCAGGAGCAGATCAATGGCCCTGCGCATCTCGATGACGGTGTTTATTCGTGTCTTGCGATCTAGATCTGGATGCTCAAAGTCGTCGATTGCGGAATAGGCTGGTCGCGGGCGTTCCCAACGGTAATCGGGAAGCAGCGAAATCACGCCCGCGCAAGCATAAATCTCGGCCTCTGGAATGAACTCGCCTCGGGTGCCGTTTCCCCAATGTCCGAAAACTATCGCGGCGAAGGGGCCCTTGCCTCTTGGTACGATCTCATAGGCCGCAACCATTCCACCAGAAGGGCTGGCGTAAGCGATGTCGTGGATCACGCCGCAGTTGAATTCCTTCAGAGCCTTGTCGTGAATATCCAGAGGTGAGTGCGAGTCATAGTCAAAGAGATGCGCCAATTTACCTGGGATCCGCTCCGCCGGCGCTGCTGAGGAGACGATCAAGAAATCAAAGAGTAAGAGCGCAATGAGCAATCGCCACGGTTTCATAGTCGGCCTCGAGATCGCGATCGATGGAGTTCAGATTGGAGCATCTAACTGTGCTTCGCCACCACTCTACCTTGAGCCGCGAAACGGTGTGAGCTTTGCTGGCGTTTGAGGTCGCCTCGCGCTTCACGCCGAATCTGATTCGCGCCCAGGGTCTCGCAAATTTAAGTCGGTGGAGAAAAAGCGGAGTCTGGGGGCACGCTTACGCGGAATGGTGGGAGATACTGGAAAGCGGAAGCGACGGCGAGCTGTTTGCCGCCATGCTGGGACGGGACGAGAATTCCAACAGATTGCGCCAGTCTCCCCCTTATGTCGGACTGTTGCCGCGCGAGGTCGTCACGAGGCTTAATGAAGAAGCAACAGGTTGATCATATCCTGCGCGCGACGGGCGAACTGACCGGGGAGAAGCAATTCGTCATCATCGGCAGCCGGTCCCTGCACGGCAAGTATCCCGATGTGGCCGACGACATACTTCGATCGTTTGAAGTGGATCTGATCGCCAAGAAACACCCGAACCGAAGTGAGTGGCTCAATTTTATCGGCCAGGATTCGCGCTTCCATGAAACGCGCGGGTATTACGCCGATCCGGTCGACGAGAATACCGCGACTTTACCCAAAGGCTGGAAAGCTCGCTTGGTCAATTTGCCCCCGGGCGATACCCTGGGTGTGAGCGGGTTGTGCTTGGATCCCCATGATCTCGCGATCGCGAAGTACGTTGCATGGCGCGAGAAGGACATGGTGTTCACGCGCGCGCTGGCGGCGCGCGGATGGTGCAAAAGACGCAGTTATTGGCGCTGCTGGAGAGCACGCCAATCGATAAGGGGACACGCGAGCGGATCAAAGGGTTTATTGACAATGATTTCAAGTCGCGATGATGAAATGCACACGCGCGGTGGGACATCCGTCACAGTTAATCCATCGACGCTGGATAAATAAATCTATATATGTAGACTTATGGCATGGATAGAAGCCGCCGCAGTTCCGCGCATACGCTCGCACTAATCGCTGCACTCGCCAAGCGTCCGCAGGCGTGGCAGTACGGTTACGAGTTGTCGCAACAGACGGCGCTAAAGTCCGGAACGCTCTACCCGATCCTCATGCGGCTTTGCGACCGCGGGTTGTTGGAATCAAAATGGCAGCCCTCGCCGCAGCGCGGACGGCCGCCGCGCCACATGTATCGGTTGACCAGCTCAGGCGCCGCGTTTGCCCGAAATGAGCTTCGACGCGATGGCGGGCAACAAACGCGGGCGCAGCCCACCTGGCGGTACGCATGAATGCTCTTCACGCGGTGGCTCGCCGGATGACTCGTCGCTTGGTGAAGCATGCGGCCGCGATTTCGCCCGCGGAGCGTGCCGACGCGGCGGCGCTTGGATCGATATTCTCGAAGTCCGCCGCGGTGAGCCGCGCAGCCATCGTCGCGCTTTGCGTGCTCGCCGCATGGACCCTCGCGGTTTATTCTTTGCAAATGCTAACGTTCGGCCAGAGCCGTTTGTCAGACTGGTGGCGCGAGTTCGTCCTCATTGCCGTTTTGCCGGTGCTCGCCGTGCTGCACCTGGCTTACATCAACCGCAGGCGCTATTCACTTCTCGCCGTGTGAGGGCTCTGACCTCGCCATCTTCACGCGCCGACATACACCCATGACTTCACACCGGACTTGAGCGTCTCGAGAACACGCGTGTACTCGGCTACCTCGTATCGATCCGCAGCGGCGAGTTCCGCCGCGGTGATTTCAAACACCACGCCGCCCACTTCATCTCCCGCATGGCTGCGTTGGGCGATCATGTGTTGCGATTTGCCGCTCAATGCCACCACCGCAGGATCACGGATGGCGATCGGCAGAAGCTTGTAGCCGGGCAGGGAGTCCGCGCGGCCCGACAGCAAGCGTCCGAAGTTCGCCATCTGCACCGCACTGTCGCGCAGCGTTCCATAAGAAAATAGCAGTACCGCTTCCTGCTTCGGCATCTTCATTTTTTCAGCTGAAAGCGCACCGCCAATGGATAGCAGGAAGTCACGGGCTGACCGTCTTCTGTCCCCGCGCGATAGTGCCCGGACCCCGCTCGCGCCAACCTAAGCGCTGCGCCGTCGAGCCGTGCGATGCCGCTGCCCATCAAGGTGGTTGGAGCGGAGGTCAGTCGGCCCTTGGTGTCGACACAGACTTGGACGGTGGTCAATCCCTCTTCTCCCAAGCGAATCGACGGCGATGGATAGAAGTCGGCCGCGTCTGGGAATCCGGCGCCGGGCCCGCCCGCCATTCGCTGAACCGTTCTACTCGGCGATTCTGGGAGCGGGGGCCGGGAGATGACTTCTCGGGGTCTGTCGGAGACGTCGATTGTCAGGTCGTTCGCGAAATTTAGCCGCGCCGGCGGATCGACGTTGGCTTTCGGTACTCGAATGACCCGATTGCGTTCCGGCGCCGACAATGCAAAAGGGGCTTTCTTGGGAAGTTCGGACTTCACAGGTTGGTTCTGTAATTCGTCCGGAGCCCTGGCGCGATGCGTGTGAGAAAGGCTCGCGATCAGTCCATAAAAAAGCGCCGCATGAAGTCCCGCGATCAGGAATAGCGTCGCGGAGCGAAGCGAGAAGTAGCCGAAATTTCGATCGACCAGCGTGACCAATTCGTTGGCGGGCGCCGCCGCAACGGCCGGCGTTACAGTATTTCGCGGGTAGTCGTTCGCAATCACCAGGCTCGCCCAACAGCAACCCGCCGCAAAACTGAGTCTCGACAATGCGGCGGATCGAGACTCTAAATCCGCGCGCCACTCCTCTTCCAGCCTCGAGGAGACGGCTTCTGGTGCGCGCTGCGCGGCCTGATGAATCAACCAATGACTGACGCCGCTCAAATTCGGGCGCGTCGCTCGCTCGTTACGCTGGCTCATGCGAGTACTCCTCGATTAAAGCTTGCGAACACCTCACCGGCACATCTTAAACCCAATGAAGTCAGCCGATACAGCCGGCGGCGCGGCCTGCCGGCTCTTGAGGGATCAATCAATTCCCAGCGGCTGACAAACCAACCCACAGATTCGAGTCGCAGAAGGATGGGATACAAAGTTCCCGAAGCGATATCGCAGAGTTGGTGGACCTCCGCGCCCGACAATTCCGCCGTCGGGTTTTCCAGGAAGATTTCCAAAACCCGCAGCGTCTGCAGCGACATGCGAACCGCCGGAATATCTTGCTGACCCATAGTAGTAACTCTACATAGGGTATAAGATAAAAGCAAGCCGCCGCGGCAAGCGCCGCGACCCGGTTTATGTCAGGCGGCCAAACGTCTGGGAGGAACTCATGGCCATGACCGCAGGCAGCAGCACGGGACACTCCCATTCCGAAATCAATATGACTCCCTTGATTGACGTCATGTTGGTGTTGTTGATCATTTTCATCATTGCGCTTCCAGCCCAGACGCACGCCATTAAAATCGACAATCCGTTGCCGGACCCGGCGAAACTGCCGCCGACGGAGGTGATCGATCTGCGAATCGATTTCGATGGCACGCTTTTGTGGAATCGAGCGGTGGTCGGCCGGGCGACGCTGCGGGGCTACATCGTCGCGGAAGCGAAGAAATCGCCGCAGCCCGAAGTGCATATCGCCGTAGACAAACTCGCGAACTACCAAATCGTGGCGCAAACCCTGGCCGATTTGCAGCTGCACGGCTTGAAAAGAATCGGCTTCGTCAACAACGATTTCAATTGACGTGCTACGCGGCACTTATGGTGACGTAGTATCCGTCCGGGTCCCGCAGAGAGAATTCCTGGGTCGTCGTACTGGGATTCACATGAGGCTCCTCGTCGAGTTCTGAGACGAGTGCGCGAGCCCGCGGGAGTGCCTCATCGAAATCATCGACGCGAAAAAACAAAAGCAGGCCGTTGCCGGGCGATGCCAGATGAGGGCTCATCAAAGAAGGATGCTCGTGCGCACGGTCTGCGCCGTCAGACGTAAGATTTTTGGTGGGCTATGCAGCGGGAATTATCAGTTTGTCTTGTGTCTGGGTGTCGAAGTCGCTCGCGTCATGGCGTTCGTGCAGCTGGTCAGATAGTTCTCCGAATGCGCGGTTGACTTTGCGGCCGCGTTGTACGGCGGGGCGCTTGGCGATTGCATCGCTCCAGCGCCCAACGTTTATATAGCGCTGCACCTGCAGGAACTCGCCGGATGAGTAAAGCAGGCCCTTCGCCAGAGTGCCGTACCACGGCCAGACGGCGATATCGGCGATGGTGTAGTCGGCACCTGCGAGATATTCGGACTCTCCTAAGCGGCGATCGAGGACGTCGAGCTGACGCTTCACTTCCATGGCGAAGCGATCGATGGCGTACTCGATCTTCGTCGGCGCGTAGGCATAGAAATGTCCGAACCCGCCGCCGAGGTAGGGGGCGCTGCCCATCTGCCAAAACAGCCAGGACAGGCACTCTGCGCGGGTCGCGACGTCGTTGGGCAGGAAGGCGCCAAACTTCTCGGCGAGGTACAGCAAAATTGCACCCGACTCGAATACCCGGATCGGTTTCGAACCGCTGCGATCCATGAGCGCCGGAATCTTGGAGTTGGGGTTGACGGCCACGAAGCCTGAACCAAATTGGTCGCCTTCGGTGATTCTGATCATCCAGGCGTCGTATTCGGCGCCGCCGATTTTAAGCGCCAGCAATTCCTCCAGCATCACGGTGACTTTCACGCCGTTCGGCGTGGCGAGGGAATAGAGTTGCAGGGGGTGGCGCCCGACGGGCAGCTCCTTGTCGTGCGTGGCACCGGCGATGGGGCGATTGATGCTCGCAAATCGGCCGCCGTTTTCCTTGTTCCAGAGCCAAATGTTTGGAGGAGTGTAGTCAGTAGAATCAGTCACCACTTCAAGCTCCGGGAGTCTTCGCTAATGGGTGGAATATGCAGTTTAGCCTAATATCGCTCTACGGATTTCCAGGCTGCGATGGTGCTTCGCGAGCCCCGGGGGGCCGGTCAAGGGTGCTTTTCATGCGCCGGTGAGGGTACTTGCATGTGTCGATCGTCAATAGTCAATTGCAAAAGGCGCGAGAAGATGTACTCGCCGAAGACAATTCGCGGTGCGTGGCGCCTTGGGATCGGGTCGTCGTTACTGGCGTGCTGCGCCGTCGCAGTCAATCACCCCGTCAACGCCGAGGAGCCGGCCGCGGCAGAGCCGGGCCTCGCGGAAATTCTGGTTGTGGGCGAACAGCCCGGACCCGCCATGTGGCGGGTTGCCAAGGGCGACCACGCTCTCTGGATCTTCGCCACCCTCGAGCCGCTGCCTAAGGACATGGTGTGGCATTCCAAGAGCGTGGATGAGCGCATCGCTGCCTCGCAGCTGGTGCTATCCCCACCGGAGCTCTCGGCGCACGTCGGTTTCTTTCGCTCCTTGACCTTGGTGCCATCGCTGCTGCATGCGCGGCACGCTCCCGATGGCCAGACGCTGGAACAATCCTTACCCCACGATTTGTATATGCGCTGGCTGGCGCTGCGCGTGAAATACTTGGGCTATTCCGACGATGAAAAGCTGCGCCCGCTGCTCGCGGCCGCCAAGCTGTACCAACGCGCCATCAATCAGGTCGGACTCTCGCATGATTCTCATGTGTGGCAGCGCATCGAGGCGACTGCGCGAGCCAAGCACGTACCCGTGCAACCGGTGAGCCTGGAAGTTCCCATCGACAACCCCAAGCGATACGTGCGCGACTTGAGTGCGATTCCCTCCGCGGGAGAGATCGATTGCCTGCGATCCACGATCGGTCTGGTCGAAACACAACTGCCGGTCATGCGCACGCGTGCGAATTTGTGGTCCACCGGCGACGTCGAACGCTTGAGCGGCTTGTTGCGGCCGGAAGCTGTTGAAACCTGCGCCAGCGCGGTGCTGGTGGTACCGAGCTTTCAGGAGGAATATAAAAAACTCAACGCGCAGCTTCAGTCGGCATGGCTTGCGGCCGCCGAGAAGGCCATCGCGGCCAACGTGAGCACGGTGGCGGTGCTGTCCATGACGGAGCTGGTGAAGCCCGACGGCTGGCTGGCCAAATTTCGCGCGCGAGGTTACGAGATCGCGGAGCCATGAAGGTGCCAGCTCTTGATCGAGGCTGGGCTATTGCGATGGAGATTGGATTTGTCCCGCTGGCAAACGGGCTGCCTGTTATCAATGTGGGTATCCCGGTGGTGCCATCGATGCTGTAGGCGGAGACGTTGTTGTTGCCCGCGTTCGTGACGTAAAGGAATGCCCCCGTCTTGTCGACAGTGAGATAAGAGGGATTCGCTCCTGCAGCAAAGGGGCTGCCCGTAACCGGCGTCAACGCTCCGGTGGAGGAATTGATACTGTAGGCGGACACACTGCCTGCCCTGTTTGCGACGTAGAGATCGGTTTCCTGGCTTGCTTTGGGATCCACAGCACTGCATCCCGCGTTATCTTTGGATTGTTGGATGCTGCGCTTTGAATATATTTGAATGCGCGAGGGTCGCTAACCCTCTGATTAGAGGGTTCTCGGCCGCACGGGTCGACTTGCGTCAATGCACCGTTGCAGCGAATGCCGCCGATGCTTGTGGAATTAAGTCAAAGGGCGTGCGCTGCGCTCACAGATCGACAATGCCGAGCACTGCGGCGACCGCGATCAGCTCGGGCCGGGTATGCACCTGAACTCGTGCACGGCCAAACTTTCGGTCCTTGCGAAGATCCGACCAGGTGCGAACGGCTCATGGCGAAACGACAGACTATCGATGATGGGATCACGCTCAATGAACTTTGAGTTCAGGTAGAAGGTTCGCCAGGCCTCGGGCCAGTCGATGACGTAGTAAACACTGCGATCACGATCCGCTAAGTCAAGTTCCCCGCACGCAAAGGTGACAAAGCCAAAAGGAGCGATTTGACGGCGGAAAACACCCGCGGCGTCGGCGATGCTCGCCTGCCGGCGGATCTGCGTAAATGCCTGATAAGTTTCCCAAGTCACGACCGTGTAGATCCCAATCCGGCAGTTGAAGTCTTCAATGTGGGCAGCGCAGCGTGAGTTCCGGGCGCCGACTAGCGCTCCGCTTGGGCGAGCCAAACGCTGTGGCCGCCGCAATTCGGGTCCTCGATGATATGTGCCACCACGCGAAAGCCGTTTGCTGTCAGCAACGTCCGATATTCCTCCGGGGCCAAGCTGGCGTGATAGAGCGGCTCGCCATGATATGAACCAATGGCTTCGCCGTGTGATCCTCCACTGGTAAACATGAGTGCGGCACCTGGTGCGGCGTGTCGCCGGAAAATTGCAAACATCCGGCGCTGGTCATCGTGGGCGAGATGAAAAAAGCTGTCCCAGGCAAGCAAGCCGTGGAATGTGTCCTCGAGGTCGAGGACGCGCATATCGGCAACGTGCCAAGACCGCTGCGGAAAGCGTTCACGACAAAGGGCAATCAACGTTGGCGAGCTGTCCACGCCGTCTAGCGCGAAGCCTTGATCGATGAGATAGCTCGCCATGGGCTCGCCGCAACCGCAGCCAATGTCGAGTATCGATGCGCCCGGCGATAAGAGAGCACCGAAGCGATCGAGCCACGCATTTTCGTTGCAGCCCGCACTCTGACGATCCGCGACATAGTCAGCAGCATGCCGCTCGTACAGATCGATGATTTTGTCCGCACCCATAACGGTCATTTATGGAGAAGGTTCTTCATCTGCCCAAGCAGCCCTACTCCGGGAGCATCGGGCAAAAATCCGCGCTCGGCGTGCTACTTGATGGTGGCTGCGCCCGCCTTGCAGGCTGCCTCATCCTGCGACCCTGTGCCGCCCGAACAGCCGATCGCGCCCACGATCTTTCCGCCCTCGATGAGCGGTATTCCACCGCGAGACGCAATGATGCCGTCAAGCGTGAGCGCGTAATAATTTTGCTTCAACTGGATGGCATCCTCGAATACGCGGGTCTCGCGCCGGTAACTTGCGGCGGTGCGAGCCTTGTGTTCCGACACCGCGATCGATGCCAGTTGTGCGCCGTCCATCCGCTGGAAGGCGACCAAATTGGCGCCCGAGTCGACGACCGCGACATTGAGTTTCCAATGATGTTTTTTCGCCTCGGCCACCGCGGCGGCAATGGCCGCCTGCGCGCGCTCCAATGATACCGGCGCCCCGTAAGGAACGTCGAAGGGCATGTTTTCGGGAATGGCATCGAGCGGATTCGCCGTCGTGGGCGTTTGCGCGTTGCTTGACAGACAGCAACAGAGGCCGGTTGCGGCAAGAGCGACAGTCAGGAAATATGGACGCATTGCGGATCTCCTTTAGAGCATGTCACGGACATTGGCTGCGCGGCGCACCAGAATACTCCCATCCGCGCACTCATCAATGGGCCGGCCCGGCACGAGCCACCGCGACTCCCAAGATCGGCCCCATATCGGAGCCCCGATCCTCCCGATTGAGGCTCGGCGCATAAAGGCTCGATACAGTCCCATCCAGGTACAGTGCTTCGCGACAATGCAGGGCCTCGCGAAAGAAACTGGCGAATTCGTAAAATGTCACGGGCGCATCGCTGATGACGAACGCCGCCGAATCGGAGGAGGGCGCGCAAACACCGTTGCGGATTTTGCGCCAGGTCGAATTCGGGCTCATGACCGCGGATGTCGTGATCTCTCCATTGTGAACCAACATCGGCCCCGATTGCGTCGCGAGCAGCGGCCTGGGGTGCTCGCCGGCGTATTCCTCCGTCGTCATCACCCGAGCCGAACCATCCTCCACCAAGAAAACGCCATTGGGCTGCTGCGAGAAATTGCCGGATCCCACGTGACGATTCAAGGGCACGAGCTCGCGCCCCTGCGCGACGAAAAGACCGACGGGCGAGAAGTTCGGTTGGTACATCCCGGCGTTTACGGCGAAGATCAACTGCTTGCCTTCGAGGAGCAACGCCTCGCGCAGCGCGGAGAATTCGCGAAACGGGCGTCCCGCGGCGTCCCGCCAGAATAACTCCAACTGCTCGAGCTTGAGATTCACGCGGCACACGGTAAAGGCCGCGCTGCCCGCGGCCATTGGCCCGCAATCGACCGCATGCGATACGCCGCTGCAAAGGAGCAGAGCGCCGAGCAACGACGACCGCGCCGCCGTCATCATGTACTAAATCCCGGATGTGCGATCGACAACGCCGCTACCATTGCCAATACTGAATTCGCATGAGTTTTCACCTTATTCAATATGCTCCGCCCCGCCAGGCTGATCGAACGCCGTTGTGATGAACTGTACCAGGCGGCGTCGCGCATCGAATCCATGCCACGGTTCGGTGTTCGGGAATCCGTACATATTCATGCCTAAGGGTCCGTGATTGTCGCGCGGATATTGCAGCAACTGCACCGGCACGCCTTGCTGGCGCAGCGCACGGTACATCTCCAAGCTCTGACCGAGCGGGTCGGTGGTATCGCCTTCACCTTGAATCAGCATGAACGGTGTCTTGGCGTGCGCCACATAGGCGAGGGGGCTTTGGCGCCACGCATCCTCGCTGTGCTCCCAGGGTTTGCCGTAGAACCAGCGGTCGTACCAAGAGTCATCTTCGGTACCGTATTCGCTTTGCTGATCGATGACCGGAGCGGCGCTGACGATCGCCTTGAAGCGGTCGGTTTTGCCCTCGACGAATGCCGCCATTTCGCCGCCGTAGCTGTAACCCATCAACGCGAGCTTGTTTCTATCGATGGGGTAGGCTGCGAGCGCGGCGTCGACCCCGGCCATGATGTCCTTCAAATCGCTGCCGCCCAAATCATTCTTATTCGCCGCAGCAAAGGCGGCGCCGTAGCCGGTACTGCCGCGCGGGTTCGTCTCGAGCACGGCCCAACCTTGCGCCAGCAAATGCTCCGTCATCGGCGAAAACGAATCGACGAAAGCACCGGTCGGGCCGCCGTGTACTTCGACGATCAACGGAACCTTGCCGGTGGCGGCCTGAGCGGGAAGATAAAGTATCCCTTCGATGTCGAGACCCTGGTTTTTCCATCGAAGCGCGTGTACCGCCGGGGTCTCCCACTTGGCCGGCAGTAGTGTCGGTGTATTGAGCAATCGCGCGGGCTGCCCCGGTTGCGACGCGAAGTAAAGCGACGGCGCCTGCGTCCCGCTCTCCCCGAGCCAGGCACATGCCGCGTGCCGCTCGCTGCACTGCAAGCCGCGCACCACCGGGCGATCGAAGCGGAGCTCTTGCGTTTTGCCGCCGCCGAAGCGCAGATAACTGCGATGAAAGCCCTGCTGAACGGCCTGCAATACCGCGGCTCCGACCGGCACCGGATCCTCGGGACCCAGCGACCCGCCGCTGTCGGCGCTCAAATTTCGCACCGATCTATCGTCGAGGCTCAAGACGAAAAGATCGTCATATCCCGGCGGCGCGTCCGCTTTGGCCTGAGCTTTGAAGAAAAAGCGCGAACCGTCTTCGGACCAGGTGCCCCCGCGGATCGTTGGCGGAAGTTCCTTGAGCTGCGAGGGGTGGGAAGGATTGGCAGGATCGACGAGCCATGCACTCATCGCCGGTCCCAAATCGGCCGCATGGTTGCTGCCCTCGCTGAGTGCGATGAGTCGATCGCTCTTCCTGGCCCAGGCGATCTTGGCGACGTTCGAGGCGACGGCAACGGCGGTCAACTTGCCTGATTCGGCGTCGAGCAGGTACAGACGCTCGCCATGCTTATCGTGGTCGACCCAAAGGGCGTCGGCTTTCTCGCCCTTTTGTTTTTTCTCGCCCGGCGTCTCCGGATCCCGCGCGATGATTGCGATCGTACGGCCATCGGGCGCGGCCTCGTATTGATCGATGTCCAAAGGCACAGGATCGTGCTGCACCGGCGGGTCGCTCGGCTTGCGCGGCGGGAGGGCGTCGGGTTCTTGGGAATCATCCACGAGCGGCGCGACGCTGAGTTCGTAGGCATGCGCCTCGCCGCCCGCCATCGGCAAGCGGAACAACTGTACGTGCTCGGTGCGCTTCGCCAGAAACACGATGCTGCCGCCGTCACCCAGCCAGCGCCCATTGTGCTCACCGAACTTATCCGCCGCGGGGGAAAAACTCAGTTGGCGCGCCGTGTTGGAGCCGACGTCCACGACCCATAAGTGGTGACGGCCGCCGTCCGCTGTCGCGTCCGTGACCCGAATGAGTACTCGGGCGCCGTCGGGCGAGACTTCAGGCTCGGCGATTGCGCGCACATGGCGCAGATCCTCGTTGGAAGGAACGCCGGCGATTGCCGCGCGCAGCTCCGCGCCGGCTGCAGCGAGAAACACCATGATCAAGTAGCCGGACCACCGCCGTCTGCGCGTTGCCCACATGAATTCGCTCCTATTCTTGTTGTTCACTGTTGTCCGCCTCACTTCGCGTCATGCACCGGTTCGACGGGCTTTACGTAGGTATCGAGCCAGCGGTTCATTTCCCACAACATATGCGACAGACTCTCATGGGCCTCGTAGCCATGGGCTTCGAGCGGCAGAAATACCAGACGAACCGTCGCGCCATGACCCTTCAGCGCCACGTAAAAGCGCTCGGACTGAATCGGAAACGTCCCCTGATTGTCGTCCGCCTCGCCATGAATGAGCAGGATGGGCGTCTTGATCTTGTCGGCGTAACTGAACGGGGACATCTTGAAATAAAGATCCGGGGCTTCCCAGTAGGTGCGCTCCTCGGCCTGGAATCCGAACGGCGTGAGCGTGCGATTGTAAGCGCCGCTGCGCGCGATCCCGGCACGAAACATGTCGCTGTGCGCGAGCAGATTCGCCGTCATGAACGCGCCGTAACTGTGCCCCATGACGGCCACGCGCTTCACGTCCACGAGGCCGAGCGCCGCGCCGGCGTCGATCGCCGCCTTCGCTCCGGCGACCAATTGTTCGACATAGGTATCGTTGGGCTGTGCGTTGCCTTCGCCGACGATTGGAATGCCGGCATTCTCCAACACCGCGTAGCCGGTTTGCGTCAGAAATACCGGCGAGCCCCAGCCAATGCGCGGAAAGCGGAACGGCGAGCCGCTCACTTGACCCGCCGCCGCCCGAGTTTTGAATTCCGAGGGGTAGGCTTCCACCAAAGTCGGCAGCGGTCCTTGCGACTTGTCGTAGCCGGCGGGAAGCCACAAAGTTGCCGTCAATTCCAAGCCGTCCGCACGCTGGTATTTCAGCAATTGCTTGGTCGGCAGCCTCATGCCGGCATACGGGGAGGGGAAGCGGGTCAGCTGGCGCATCGGTTGCGGCGTGTCCGATAGCTGCGGGAGCCCGGCGACGAAGTAGTTCGGCGAAATCGTCTGGCTTTCCTGGCGCACCAGAATCTGCTCATTGGCCAGCAGAGCAATGGGTTCTTCGTACCGCTCCTTGGCCGAACGCCACAGGATCTGCTCGGTCCCTCCGCCGACCGGCATCACGCCGACGAAGGGTAGATCGCCTTCCGGCGTCGCTCCGGGCGAAAAAAAGTAGATGCCCTTGCCGTCGCGGGTGAGCTGCAAAACCGGCTCGCCCCGTGCATTCAATTGCGATACCGGCCGGCCCGGGCTGTGATACCGATCTTGCGAGGAGCCCTCATACAACGTCGTTCCCGCTGCACCTGCCGAACTCGGATCGAACGCAACCAGAGCGATTCGCCGGTCCGACCAACGCCATTCGGTGGCGAGCGCCAGATGATCGTTTGCCCACTCGACGCCGCGCACGCGCATCGGCGACTCCAATAGCATAGCGGCCTGGCTGTCGAAGGGTGCCGACAATTGCATGAGCCGATCGCGTACCGGCGCCGCTGTCTTCGGATCGCCGCCGTCTCGAGCTTCGATCCACACCAGCGTGGCGGGGGCATCGCTTCGCCACGCGTAATCGCGCGGACCTACCGGGACCGCATCGAAAGCGATCGGGATTGAATCCAGCAAAGGATGGTCCGACAGTTCCTTGACAGCTCCCGTCTTCAAGGTCACCACCGAGACCGTGGCGGGAAAATTCTGTACCGGCAACGCGTAGCTGAAAGGCCGATGCACCGTTTCAACCCAGGCGAAGCGCCCGTCGGGGGAAGGCTGCGCCTCCGCGATCAAGCCTTTGACCGGCAGCGTCCGGGACGTTCCGTCGAGAGACACGACGGCGAGATCCGAGGTCGCGTAGAACGCAAAAATGGCCTCATCGGTCGGCGTTTTCAGCAGATCCTCATAGGTGCGCGCCGGCGTCACCTTGCCCAGGTTCTCCTCGACGTCCGGCCCAGCAGGAACGTCGCTCGGCGTGGGTGCAGCGCCCCGCGCCGCCGGGACTATCTTGCACAACAACGCGCGCGAATCCGCCATCCAGCGGCAGGGATCACCCAATACCGCATTGAGCTTGACGGATCCCACGCGATGCGCCGACAGCTTCGCGGCCTCAACGACCCAAAGCTGCAGTCCCGCGGACTCCTTCTGCACGAAGGCAACGTGCTGCGAATCCGGCGACCACGCCAGGTGACTCGCCTTGAGCACCGCCGGCAACCCTGCGACCGGCCGTTGCGTGCCCCCTGCAACGGGCTGCAGCCACAGCTTGACGATCGACACTTCGCGGCTCGGTCCGTTGGTCGCGGGGTTGAAACGAATTCCCGCCAGGCGATAACGCGGCTGTGCGACTTCCGCGATGGTCGGGAACGATTGCATCTGCTGCACCAGCAACAGGGAGCGATCCGGTGAGGGCTTGACCACCGGCGTCAACGGCGCATCGAGCAGTTCCTCAATGGCGGGTGGCGGCTTCTGATAGGTCAATGCGCCCTGTGCATGCGTCCAACTGGCGAAGCCGGACAGCAGCAGGACACTCGCCGCAAGAATTTTCATCGGATACTCCTGATAATTGGTTGACCGCGAACGGCTGGGCCGTGAGGCGCAGGGAAATTCCACGTCTGCGCCTAATGCGGTACTTCGAACCAGAATGGCTTGGTCGAATCGAGGGGCGTTGTGGTTGCCGGACCCTCGCCGATGATCTGAACGATGACGGTCTCGGCTCCGGCCGACCCGTCCCAATGAACCGCATTCGCCGGATGCAGCATGACGCTGCCGGGCTTTAACGCAACGGCATGCATCAGATCAAAGGTATCGCCCGTACCGCTCATCCAAGTCCCTTGCAATACGGTCACGTAGCGCGCCATCGGATGACGATGCGGAATATCCATGACGTGCGGCGGAAACTTGACTCGAACCACGTACATGCCGGGCTTCTCCGGATCGCCTAGCAGCACCGCCTGCTGAGCGCCATGCGCATTGGGAATATCCTGCCAGTGAATTTGCGCGGGGGTAATGCGCACAAAGCCTGCAGTGTCCTGGGGTGCGGCCCCCACGGCGCTGACCGTGGCCGCGACGATCAGTCCGGCAACTACCCGAAAAAGATGTCTTTTCATGCTGTCCCCCGGCGCCTCGAGCGCTTCGATTTCTGAGCCTAATGGCCGCCGCCGGCCTTCGCCTTGCCCGCGAAGTGTGACGGATTTCCGGATGGCGCGATGCCGCCAACGATTTTGCACGGTACTGCGATCCACTCCCAAGTTCATCTCAGCCGCGTTTGGCTAAGGTAGCCGCATCGCCCATCGCGTGACGACTCGAGCATATGTCAACTTGCCGTTTACTGTCGCCCTGGTTGCTTTTGGTCGCGTTTGCGGCGTCCGGTACCGCGTCAGCCGATCCTGCCGATCGCGCCGATACCATTCTCATCGTCAAACACGAGCGCAAACTCTATTTATTGCACGATAACGCGCCGCTGCGCAGCTATCGGATTGCGCTCGGATTGAGTCCCACCGGCGCCAAGGAGCATGAGTGGGACTTTCGCACGCCCGAAGGCAGCTACGTCATCGATTTTCGCCAAGAACACAGCCATTACTTCAAGGCCCTGCACATCTCTTACCCAAGCGCCGCGGATCTAAAACGCTCCGCCTCCCAGCACCAACGCGTTGGCGGAGATATTTTCATCCACGGTGAACCGAATCAACCCACCAAGCCGGTCTCTTACTATAAGACACGGGATTGGACCAACGGCTGTATTGCTCTTTCCGACGAGGATTTGCAAGACGTCTGGAACCTCACCGCGGGCCAGACGCGCGTTGAGATCGTGCCGTAAGTAAGGCCGCGCCTCGGCGGCCCCTTGTCTAGGTCGTCGGTCCTTTACTCAATGTCGGGATCGAAGCCGCCACCACCCACGCAGATCCGATCAAGGCGATGTTGACCGCATTCTCCCCCCAGGCGAAATGATCATGGGGGAGGGTGATGAGGACCCTGGGTGCATGCACCAGGATGGAGAATACGATGAACATCGCGGCCAGCAATAGGGCGGCTAAACGCGCATAGACACCGGAAATGATGGCGATGCCGGCGAGAACGTGTGCCGCTCCCGTCGCGTATGCCCAAAAGATTTTTCCCGGCGGCAGCCACGCCGGAACCATGCTCACGGTGTTGGCAAGATAGAAGTGATGAGCCAGGCCGAAATAAATGAGACAAATGCCGAAGATGACGCGGGCGATTTTCGCTACACGCTCGGCGCTTGCTGCCTCGAGCCGCGCGTAGAAGGAGCAAATGATCAATGCGCCGGCGGCGAGCGCCGAATTCTCGAGCACGCCATACCAGGCGCCGAACTCGGCCGCGTGCGCGAAGCCACGAGGAACGTCAAAGAAGACTATCGCCAGACAATAGGGCACCAAGAGCGCCACGGCTCCGTTGAACGCGGTGCGTTGCCATTGCATGGCCAGCCCCGCCAGCAACGGGAGGACCGCCACCGCATATCCCAAAGGACTCGGTCCAGGATAGCCATTCGCCGCCGGTTGCCACACCACGGCGAAATCTCCCCAAACGAGACCCGTAATCCCCAGTGCGACGGCTCCCAGACCGTAGATGCGAACACTGACGCGGCGCGCGAATATCCGGTCCCGAATCGATGCCACTCGCCACCCTCTTTATTCTTGGTCGTGGTGCGGACGATCCTAGCCAAGATGCGGAATGAAGAGAAGTTCCACCCCGCGGCTGTTTAGCGGAGCCACTTGCAGGGCGCGCTTGCGCGATGCTTGCCGGGCGCAGAATCGCCTAGGTCTTCTCGCGCTCGAAAATCGCAATCATCCGGTCCGACTGGCCGAAGCTCGCGCCGGCCGGGGCAAGGATCTGATGCAGCCGCCAGCCTTTATCGCCCTCGGCGTTCAGAACCTTCGCGATGTCGGGCGTACCTTGTTTGAGAACGCCGAAGCGGAACGGCATTTCGACCGTTTTGTACTCGTACTTTGTCACGGATGCTTTCTCCACGAATTCCAGGTCGTGAATGCCGATGCCGAAAACCGATGCCAGGGCCTTCTTCGACTGCAGCGACGCTGAAGCCTCGTTTTCAATGCGCTGAATCGTTCGTAGATTGAGCCCTGAGGCGATCGCGAGCTCGTCCTGCGACCAAGCCCTTTTGGTCCGCAGGGCTATCACCAGTTCGGCGTTGATCTTCATAATTCATCCACGGCCAATTAAGTTTGAGGCGGCTCATCTTGGTCAGAAAACCGAAGATTGTTTTACGACTCTGCTACGGCAACTTTGCGACAGTTGGGCGCCGACTATACGACAAGGTCCGCGCGCGGGGACGTCCGCGCCGCGTCTTGGCGCCTTAGGGATTGTCTGGAAGGAAATTGCTCACCAAGCGGCGCACCTTTGCCGCGATCGGCGCATCAATGGCTTCTCCGCAGTCGGTGACTTCCTCGTAGCTGAAAACAGCGGCCTGCGTCTTGCCATTGGCGGAAATCGACAGACTCGCGCCGCGCTGCGGGCCTTGTTCGGCCAATTGCACCGACTGGGCTGCGATGCCGCGGTCGCGCAGCGCGGTGTCCGCGAAACTACGAATGACGCTCAGGCCCTTTTGATATTGATCCTCTGGCATGGGAACTCCCGCGGCGGCGACATCCCAGTGTGCAGCGCGCCGCGGCGGCGGTCGCCCCTCAGAAACCCCGTCGAGTTGTCAGAAAAATCGCACGGCTAGGTTCAGCCGCCCAATCCCTCGCACGTCACGTTGGTCGATGCGCTCACTGAACCCACGGACGCCGAGATGCTCGCGTGGCCGTCGTAATAGGAGCGCGGCGCTTTGCAGCTCACGAGTCCCGCCGCTACCGTGGCGACGCTCGAGGCGCTGGAAGTCCAGGTTGCCGTGGCCGTGAGATTCACGGTCGCGCCCGAGGCGTAAGTGCCGATCGCCGTCAGTTGGATCGTGCCCCCCGCGGGAATTTCACCCTGTTGCGAGGGGGTGATTCTAATGTACTTCAGCTGCGGCGCCTGGCAGGTCACGCCGATCGATGCGCTGATGCTGCCGCTGATGGCGGTGATTGTCGCGGAACCACTCACGGTCGCGCCCGCGGCGCACGTCACGAGACCGGTGGCGGAAACCGCGGCCACGCTCGAGACGCTGGAACTCCACTGGACCGAGTTGAGAGGCTGCGTGGGTCCGGAAGAGAAGTTGCCCGTCGCCGCCAACTGGGCGGAGCCGCCGCTCGGGAGTGTGAGCTGCGCGGGTGCAATCGTGATGGATTGAAGCACTGGCGCCAGGCAGTTAACCGTGGTCGAACCGGTGGTGGTGCCGGTGGCGGTGGCGCCGGTTGCCGATAGGGTGGCGGACCCTGCGACGGTCGCGGTGGCGCTGCAACTCACCAAGCCCCCTGAGACCGTGGCCACGCCGGGGGCGCTGGAAACCCAGGTGACCGTGGGCGTGAGATTTTGAGTCGAGCCGTCGGTGTACGTACCGGTGGCCGTCAATTGGGTCGCGGCGCCCGCCGCCACCTGCGGTGCCGGCGGCGTCACGTTGATCGATGCGAGAGCAATGACATTCACGGTCGCCTGCGTGAAGCTGGCGATGCTGTTGCCCGCGGCCGCCGTACACGAGAGCTGCGCGGAGTAAGTACCCAGCGTGGTCAGCGGGCCGGTCGAGACGGAACCTGAACCGGAAAGGTTCGCCGGCGTCAGAAATGTTCCGTCGCTCGCGGTGATCGAGCATTGCGTGGGCGGAAACGCCAGGGCGAACGCCGCAGCGGCCGGGCCCCAGGTCAGCGTTGCGGCGACAGGGCCTTGCGAACTGATGATGACCGTAGCCGGCGCAGGCGTGAGCGTCACGCAGGGCGGAACATTGTTCGTCGGCCACTCGGCATTCGGAGGCTGCGTGAGAAAGAATAGGTCGATGGGCAAGAACAAGTTGGCGAGCCGCCCGTCGATGTCGCCGGCCGGGTTGGGATTGCCCGGGGGAGCCAGGCCTGAGAACGCGGGCAGGTTGGAGCGCACGAAGGCGTCCGCCGAGGCCAGCGAGTTCATCGCGCAGCTGAAGCCGTTCGATGCCGATTCGGCGACGCCGCCATTGAAGAAAGTTTGCGCCTGATTGACGTAGCCTTGAACGGTGGCGGCGACGCTAGGATCGATCTGCGCATTTGCCGCGCTGATGGTGCCGGTCAGGTTGGTGAACTTGTCCGTCACGAATCCCGGCAGGCCGCTGGCCATGCCGCTCGGCGCGCTGTTGAGACCGAGACCGTACGCCATCATGGACAGTACGTGGCTGTTGCCGCCGCCATTGTCGCAGAACCCCGAGAGATCCATGAAGTAATTGCTGCCCGGCGCAGGGCCTCCCTCGACGATGGTGCCTTCGATCAAGGGTAGGTCGGAGCGCGGCGCCCAGGCGAATACCTCCAATTGTGGACAGGTGAGGTTCAAGGGCCCGGGCAACGGGACATCGGGATCGACCGTGTGCTGAAAGAATGTGTTGTTGGCATTCTGATCGATCGTTTTTGCAGTGCTCTTGATGACCACGAATCCCGCGCCCGTGGGTCCGGAATGTCCGCACATGGAGCCGGGCAGTACGGTGCTCGGGAAGCCTGGACAGTAATTCGCGACATCCAAATTGCCGCCGGCACAACTCCAGGTGTTCCCGACAACCGTGACCCGCGGATCGGATTTCACGACGCAGCTCTCTTCGAGCAGAGGTGCGGTGGGCGGCAGGGTGCCGCTGCCGGTGCCCGATAGTTGCGTGGTCAACTCCGGACCCAAAGGCGCACACACACTGGGTGCGATGCAGGCGGTTGCAGGCACGGAGCCTGAACTGCTGGTCGCGAGACCCTGCGGATCTTTGTTGCCCGTGCTCAATGACGCCAGCGGCGCATTCGTGCCGCTCGCCGGCGGGGCGCCGAATTGCAGGATCTGGCCGCGCCCCGGCGTGAACTGCGACACGAACGCATAAGTCAGGGTTGAGTATGTGCCTACTTTGATTCTGCCCAATCCGAAGCCTAAGCCGCTGGCGAAATCCGCGGCCATCGCGCCGCTGCCGGAATCGAAGCGCATGACTCGCCCGCCCAAGCTCGTCAGCAGCAGACTGACGCCGTGGGAGGCATCCGCCGGCCAGATATCCATGCCGATCGGCAACGTGCCGCGTAGCAGCGTGGGCCCGACCACGGTGGAAGTCGGACTGTTGAGAGGATTGCCGGGATTTGCCAGAACGCTCTGGATCGCCGCTTGCGAATAGACCGTGACGCGCGAATTGAAAATATCGTTCGATAGCACCAGCACATCGCCGACATTCCAAGCAGGCGGCGCGGTGCCGACGGGGGTGGCGGCGGTCGTGGCAACCAAGACTTCGGTGACGATGCCGCAAGTGCTGTCGATCAAGATCGGCGCGCCGTAGGCGCCGGTGGCGGCGTTGAAGGGCAGCACCCAAAGCGCCGGCTGCTTATCGAAGGGCACGCCGGCCGAAACGACAAACAGGTTGCCGGCGACATCCGATGAGAGGCTCAAGGGGTATCTGGGGCCCGAACCCTCACGCGACCAGGTGAAGATGGGGGTTGCCACCGCGTAGCTGGCAGGCCCCGGACCCGGATAGCGCAGAATGCGGCCTTTTTCCGCATCGGCCACGATCAAATCCATCGCGCTGGTGACCGAGTTGGGAACGCGCGCGACCGCAAAATAACTGCCTTGCGCGGCGGCATCGGTATTGAGAACCGTCGTCCCGGTGATCAGCGCGCCGGTGTTGGCCGGCGTGTTTGGCGTGACGGTCACGTTGTAGAGCGCATTGCCGTTGCTGTTCACGGCCGTCAAGCCGAATTGCTGCACGGGCACGGTCTGCGCATGAAGAGATGCGAACGCCAGCGACGCGGCGGCGCCGAGGCAAAGCTGCGCGAGGGTTTGACGGCGCACGGAGGGCAATGCGCGTAGGTACTTCATCGCGGACTCAAAATCCATCGGTATTCCCCTCACTGTTATTTTTCTTGCGGGGCATCGCTGCGCTTGCCCCGTTCGAGTGGCGTTTACGCTAACACAATGAGCGTTACCCATGTCGCCGCGCGTTTCGTATTATGTTAGGGCGTCGCCGCATTCTGTCGCGCCGCGACCGCAACCTGTGTCTTTTCGCGCCGATGCAGGGCATTCAAGTAGCGCTCGGCCAGGGTTCGATAGATCAAGGGCAACCCGGTGTCTTTGACCAAGATCGCCTCGCCGTGGCTGAGCGGTTTGTCGGCCTCGGCGTAGCGGCCGAGGCCCGTCAGCGCCGCACCTTCGGCGCATTCGGCGAGCGCGGTGCGCCAGTGATCGGCGGACAACGCCGCTGTGTAGATCGATTTGGCGTTGCGCGCGAAATCGAGTGCCTCAGAGTATTGCTTTTGGTCGACCCGCAGGATGGCGAGAGCGATCAGGCTGGAGGCCACGTCCGGGTGCTGCGCGTTCAGCAGCCGGCGGCGCATCGTGAGCCCCTCTTGCAGATAGACGTCGGCTTCCGTGTCCTCGCCTCCCATCGTCAGCCACGATCCGATCACGTTCAAAACCCTGGCGGTCTCCGGATGATCCTTCGGGTACGCCTTGCGATAAATTCCGAGTACTTCCCGCATGTTCGCGAGCGCTTCGCCGGTTTCGCCGCGGTCGTATTGCAGCGAGGCGAGATTGAGCAGCGTTCGGCCGACCTCCGGGTGTTCGGGGCCAAGCAATTCGCGCCGCATGTCGAGCGATTGACGGTAGAGCGCTTCGGCGCCGGCGAGATCTCCCTTGTCCTGCACCGTCATGGCGACATTTTCGAGGCCGTTGGCGATTTCCGGGTGCTGGTCGCCGAGCAGCTTGCGGTTCATCGCCAGCGATTCTCGATAGTATTTCTCCGCCCCGGCGCTGTCGCCTTGCTGATACAGGAGCACGCCCATGTCATTGAGCACCTCAGCCAGATCCGGATGCGGCTCGCTGCCGCGCAAGGCGCGCTGCATGGCCACGGCTTTCTGCATCAGTGGGATCGCGGCATTGAGATCGCCGCGGTCGGCCATGGCGCGCGCCAGATCCTTGAGCGTGCGCGCGACCGCGGGATGAGTTTCGCCATACAGAGCTTTCTGCCGCTGCAAGGTTTCGCCCAAACTCTTCTCGGCGTCCGCGTAGCGCCCTTGTTTGGCGAGCAATGTGCCGAGCCCGTAGAGCGAATTCGCCAGTTTTTCCTGGCTCTGTCGATCGTTCGCGCGGCGCCGCCTCGATGCGGATCGCTTCGCGGTACGCTTTCTCGCCCGCGGCGTAGTCGGCCTGCAGCGTCAGCAGATCGCCCTGATGACTCAAGGAGTCGGACAGGTCGAGAGGATCGATGCCCTGCAGACGGCGGCGCTTCGCCACCGCTCCGTCGAGCAGCGGCCGCGCCTGCGAAAACAGACCGAGTCCCATGTACACCGTACCCACCGTGTCCATCAGCGTCGCTTGAATGGCGGGCTCTGCCGCCAACTCGCTCTCGATGCGCACCGCACCCTTGTCGAGCATCTCGCGCGCGGTCACTTTGCTGCCGCGTGCTTCGCTGGGATCGAAGATCTTGAACAGATCGACCAGGAACCGGGTCGCCTCTTTGGAAGTCCGTGCCTCGGCCTCGGCGCGCAGCGTCTGGCGCTGCGCGGCGCTGCGCTGCACGAGGGCGTAGGCGGCGAGCCCGCTGGTGAGCACCATGCCGGCCGCGGCCGCGCACGAAAAGGCGAACAGTCGTGCGTTGCGGCGTTGTTGCTCGCGCCGCCGCAGCGTGTCGTATCCGACCCCGAGTAAACCCGAGATCAGTTTGAGCTTGGCGTTGTTCTTGCCGTCCTTGCCGGGCCGTGCATCGGCTGCGATCGGCTCGGTGCGCGCGGTACTGAGATTGCCATCGGCGCCCAGGCGAAAGCGCAGCGCAGGCGGGAAGCATTCTTCCGCCTCGCGTCCCGGCAAGTCGCTGGCGTTGGGCTCGCCCCCGACGATGATGCAGAGGATCCTGTCCTCGCGTCCGAGCCGCTTGAAGGCGAGAATTTCCTCGTTGACCCATTTCGATGTCGCGGCTTGCGGTGAGCAGATGACGATCTGCGCAGCGGATCCCGCCAGCGCCGCATTGATCAACGATCCCAGATCGGTGGCGCTGGGAAGCTCGTCGCGATCCTTGAAAATGGGTACCAGCCGCTTCGGCACCTCGCCTTGGGCCGTTTGAGTGCCGATCAACGACTTCGGCGGATGGTATCTCTCGAGGGACCTGTGCAGCCAAGACGCCCAAACCCCATCACGGTGGCTGTAGCTGATAAAGGCGCGGTATTGTGGCGCGTCCACTCTTCTTCTCTGGCGGGTATTGCGAACCTAGTCTACTCTTGGCTGCGCCGCTTGCCATCTCGCCCGTTCGAGAACTTCGATGCGAAGACACATTGTGAGGATCCCAAGAGCACTTCTCGCGTCGAGCGCAGTCATTCTGGTCATGACGGCGGCCGCCGCGGCGGGCGGCAGCGCCGGCGCCGGCGCCGGCGGCGAGGATAAGGGCTCGCACCCGCCGCGCACGGAAGGATTGGACTTGTTGCCGAATGCGGGCCGTGATGCGCTCCGGCAGGTCGTTCAGAACCAGTGTCTGCAAAATTGGCGGCAGCACCGCGGCCCCGCACCTTGCGAACGCATTTGGCTCTCGAGTCCCCAGCCGGACAGCCCGGGTTACGCGGTGCTCGAGGACCGCAAGGGCGGCGCGCACTATTTATTGATTCCGCTTCAGACCTTTCCCGGCACCGATAGCGCCGAGCTGTTGGACCCTGACTTGCCGAACTACTTTGCGCAGGCCTGGGGCGCCCGCGACCTGTTGGACAAGTTTGTCGGCCATGCCGTGCCGCGTAGCGCCGTGGGACTTGCGCTCAATGAAGCGCGGGCGCGCGAGCAGGATCAATTTCACATTCATATTGCGTGTCTGCGGCCGGAGGTGTTCGAGGCGCTGCATGCCGCCGGCCCGCAGATCGGCGCAAAATGGTCGCCGCTCATCGTCAACGGCTCGACCTATCAGGCCATGCGCATTTTCGATCTCAGTCTCGCGACGACGCGGCCATTCGAATTGGTGGCGCAGCTCAGCGCGGATGCGAGACACCACCTCGCGAACTATACGGTGCTCATCGCCGGCATGCAGTACCCCGACGGCGCCGGTTTCGCGATCCTCACCAGCACCGGCCCCAGCGCTGAATTGCTATTGGATCCGGGCTGCACGGTGGCGGGCGGCGGTGGCTGAGGCAAGCCATTACGCAGATCGCGCTCAATGTTCTGGCGGCGGCGTTGATCCTGACGGGTCTGGCGGGCGCCGTGGTGCCGCTGCTGCCCGGCATTCCGTTGATTTTTGGCGGCCTCTGGCTGGCCGCGGCGGCGGACCACTATCAACATGTGGGCCCGGCGTGGTTGATCGGCATCGGCAGCATCGCGGCCGTCGGGTTGGCATTGGATCTGACCGCGGCCGCCTTGGGCGCGCAGCGGCTTGGCGCGAGCGCCCAAGCGGTCTCGGGCGCGCTGCTCGGCACGCTCATTGGACTGTTTTTCGGTATCCCGGGTTTGATTTTCGGACCTTTTTTGGGCGCACTGATGGGCGAACTTTCCGCCGGCGGCAGTTTGCTGCGTTCGACCCATGTGGGCATGGCCGCATGGATTGGCCTGATCTTCGGTACCCTGATCAAGTTGGCGGCCTCCATCATGATGGTGGTGCTGTTCGCGGCGGCGTGGTGGTGGAATCGGCTGGCCGGCTGAGGTTCAGCGGCGGGGAGGTGGATTTATGCAACTACAGTTGAACGTCAATGGCCGTCCTCGGCAAGTCGAAGTGGAGGCGGATGCTCCGCTGCTCTGGGTCATCCGCGACGAACTCGGTCTTACCGGCACGAAGTTCGGATGCGGCGTGGGTGCCTGCGGCGCCTGCACGGTCCATGTGAACGGCAAGCCGATGCGCAGCTGCGTGCTGCCGGTTTCCGCCGTGGCGGAAGCGCAGATCACCACGATCGAGGGCATCGGCGCGGGGGCCTTGAGCGCCGTGCAAGCCGCGTGGATTTCTCATCAGGTGCCGCAATGCGGCTATTGCCAGTCGGGTTTCATCATGGCGGTGAGCGCGTTGCTGGCGAGCAATCCTGCGCCCACGGAAGATGAGCTCGGAACTGCCGTTACCAACATTTGCCGCTGCGGTACCTATACTCGGATGCGGGCGGCCGTGAGTTCACTGGCGCCCAATGCCCTGGCCCCCCATGGGGATGCAAAGTGATCTCCCGAAGAAAGATTTTGCTCGGCGGGGCGGCGGCGGCAGGGACCTTGGTTGTCGGCTACGCGTTGTGGCCGAGCGGCAGACTTAGGGCAGCCGACCGGCTCGCCGCCAAGCCGGGCGAACGGTTTCTCGCCTACTGGATCAAAATTGCCGACGATGACCGCGTCACGGTGGTCATTCCTCACTGCGACATGGGGACCGGCATTTTTACGGCGCTGCTGCAAATGGCGGCTGAGGAACTCGGCGCGAATTGGCAGCAGACGCGCGCCGAGACCGCTCCGCCGGATCCATTGTTTGCCAACGGTGCGCTGGTGGAAGGCTTTGCACTGGGCCAAGCGGGCATGACGCGCGATTCCATACCCGCATTTCTGCAAGGATCCGTGTTCGCTGCAGGGAACCGTCTGGCGAAATTCATGGATCTGCAGGTCACCGGCGGCTCCTCGGCGGTGCGCATCAGCGGCGTCTATGGCGTGAGGATCGCGGCGGCCGCGGCGCGCGAAATGCTGATTGCCGCCGCGGCGGATCGATTGAAGGCGCCGCTCGAGACGTTTCACACCGAAGGCGGCCGCGTCATTCACCGGCCTTCCGGTCAGAGCTTGCGATTCGGCGAACTGGCCGCGGCCGCTTCGCGCTTCAGCCCCTCATCGCATCCCAAGCTCAAACCCAAGTCGCAATACCGCTTGGTCGGCAAGGCCGTTCCCCGTATCGACATTCCCGCCAAGGTCAATGGCGCGACCGAATACGGCATTGACGTTCAAATACCCGGGATGCACTACGCGGCCATCAAGATAGCACCTATTTTCGGCGGCAAATTGCTTTCGGTGAATGAAGCGAGCATTGCCGGCAGCCCGGGGATCAAGAAGGTCGTCAGATTGGATGATGCAGTCGTGGTGGTGGCGGACCGCTTCTGGCGCGCGCAGCGCGCGGCGGATGTACTGGAAACGGTTTTCGGCGATGCAGGCAATTCAGCCGTTTCCTCGGACGGCATTCGCGAGCGCCACTTGAAGGCGTTGAATCAAGAGTCCATCAAACATGAGCATTCGGTTGGCGCCGGCGCCAAGGCACTGCAAAATCAAGCGGCGATCGAGCGCGTTTACCATGTGCCGTATCTTGCGCACGCCGCGATGGAGCCGGTGAACGCGACGGCACTCTATCGGGCGGATGGCACGCTCGAGGTTTGGGCGGGCAGCCAGGACGGCTTGGGCGCGCGTGCCTTTTGCGCAAAAACGGCGGGGCTGCATCTCGACAAGGTGACCTTTCACCTGTTGCCGAGCGGCGGCGCGTTCGGCCGCCGCCTGCCGGGGCTGTGGAATTTTCTGGCGTATGCGGTGCAGACCGCCAAGGCGCTGCCGGGTACCGCGGTAAAACTCATCTTCACCCGGGATCAAGACCTCAGGCACGATTATTACCGCCCCAATGTAACCAGCCGCTTCAAGGCGGCGCTGAACGCTGAGGGCACGCCGGCGGTGTGGGTCGATGAATACACCACCGATGATGATTCCAGCGCTGAGGCGCACATTGTTTACGACGTGCCGAATCAAGCCTACGGCGCCGTCAAAGTCGTGACGCCGGTGCCGGTCGGCCCCTGGCGCAGCGTGGAGTCTTCCTGGCACGGATTCTTCATCGAGTCCTTCGTCGACGAATTGGCGCATCAGGCCAAGCGCGATCCGCTCGAGTATCGCAGAGCGCTGCTGACCCACAAGCCGCGCCACCTGGCAGCGCTGCAGTTGGCCGCGGAGAAAGCCGGATGGAGTGCGCCGCCCGCGCCCGGCGGTCCGCTTGCACCGCGCCGCGCGCGCGGCATCGCCATGGTGGAATCTTTCGGCACCATCGTGGTTCACGTCGCGGAGGTGGAGGTTTCCGACGATGGCGATCTGAAAGTACATCGCATCACCAGCGCCGTGGACTGCGGCATGGCGGTCAACCCCGACGGGCTCGAGGCGCAGATCGAAGGCGCCATTGTGTTCGGCCTGAGCGCGGCGCTGTATGGTGAGATCACGCTCACCGGCGGCGCCGTCGAGCAGCAAAATTTCCCCAACTATCCCATGGTGCGTCTGGCGGATTGCCCCGCCATCGAGGTGCACATCATCGAGAGCGATGCGCCGCTCGGCGGCGGCGGCGAACCGGGGACACCGCCGGTTGCACCCGCTGTCACCAATGCAATCTTCGCTGCCACGGGCGTGCGCATCCGCGAGCTTCCCATCAACAAGCACTCCCTAAAAAAAGGCGTTTGAGCGCAGGAGCGATAGCGCTCCTTGCCGCGATGACGCCCTTTTCGCTTGCGGCGCTGCGATGGGCGGTCAAAAATTGTCTGCCGGGTGTCGAAATGGGCATGCGCCGGTCGTCTTTAAGAGTGAGAACGCAGGTGCTGGCACGCCGCCGGCCGCGGTTCGCCGCATCGGTAAGGCGGCTCGGAGCGGCGAAGGAGAATTATCTTGAAAATCTACTGGATCAAGGCGCAGGCCCCCCGCAGGGTCCTCGCGCTCGCCAAACATCTCGGCATTGAGGCGGAGTTCATCGAAGTCGACCTGATGGCCGGCGGACTGAAATCGCCCGCCTACGCCGCGATGAATCCCAACAAGAAAGCACCGGTGCTCGTCGATGGCGATCAAGTGCTGTGGGAGTCCTCCGCCATCATGGCATATCTTTGCATCAAGGCGGGTTCGGACATGTGGCCGGCGCGCAATGCGCTCGAGCAAGTCGAGGTGCTGCGCTGGTTGTCGTGGAATGACGGTCACTGGTCTCCGGCGGTGGGACCCTTTTATTTCGAGCACGTGGTCAAATCGACCTTCAACCTGGGTCCCCCGGATCATGAGTCGCTGAAATCCAACGTGCCCAACCTGCTGAAGTTTGCGGCCGTGTTGGACCAGCACTTGAACGGCCGCACTTACGCGGCCTGCGGGCGGCTGACCATTGCGGACTTTCAGCTCGCCTCGATGGCGAATTATTGGCGGGAATCGGCAATGCCGTTCGAATCGCACACGAATATCGTGCGCTGGCTCGAGGATCTGAAGCGCATTCCCGCCTGGGCGCATCCCTGGCCGGTGCAGCAGGGGGCACTTGCCGGCGCGACCGGCTAAAGAGAGCAAATCCGCCGTCGCGGCGTTTTGCGGATCGGTTGTACAAAGTCATTTGTAGTTACTGGAGTCAATGATGAAAAATTTTCTCGCTATTTTTCTCGGTTCGCCGGGCTCGCCGAAATTCAATGAGTTCATGGCGCTGGAAGAAGGCAAGCGCAAGAAGGTCGAGGCCCAGGGCATCAAGGCTTGGGGAGACTGGATGAAAAATCACAGCTCCGTGATCGTCGAAACAGGCGGGCCGTTGGGCAAGACCAAAAAAGCCTCGGCGCAAGGGGTGTCGGACACCAAGAACAATCTGTCAGGCTACGTGGTGGTGAAGGCCGACTCGCACCCGGCAGCGGCAAAGCTATTCGAAAATCATCCGCATTTCAGCATTTTCCCCGGCGACTCGGTCGAAATCATGGAAGTGCTGCCGATTCCCGGCCAGCCGCAAAGCTAAGGTCGTCTGTCGCGTCGAGGCAGGAGAATTGAGCTAGGATTCCCTATGCTCGGCAGATTCCTCCTGGCCTCCATCGCCATTCTCGGCGCCCTCGCAGCGGCGGGCGCACCGGCCCCGGCGGCTTCGCGGGCGGGTGCGCCTGCTGCGGCGGCGACGCCGGCAGCTGCGCCGGCGAGCCTTAACACGACGCAGGTTTCCGTCTTGAGCGCCGACCAGGTGGTGCAGATTCTGGACCAAACCAGCGAGTGGTATCGAACCCTTGGCCTCTCGCAGGACAACATTCTGCAGCCCAGTGAAGTTTTGATCCTCTACGGCAACCGGCAGATCGCCGACAAAGTCATCGAACTGGTGATCGAACTCGCGCGCGCGGATGCTGAGTTGCTGAGCAGCGAGGCCAACGCGGCGCAAGCGAGCGCCGACAAATCGGCGGTCGCAGCGCTTAACCAGCAGCGCGAGCAGCTCGCGGCGCAGCACCAGTCGATTCAACAGGAAATCGCCGCCGACCGGCAGAAGCTTGGCGGTACCGGCCGCGCCGGCAAGGAGTGGGAAAGCAAGCTGGCGGAGCTGCAGGGCGAGTTGGCGATGAATGCTGCGCGCGCCAACCTGCTCGACACCATGGGCGAGTTCGTGAATCAGCGCGATCCCAAGAGCGCGGATGCTGAGGCGCTCAAGGCGCACATCGACGCAATTGCCGCCAGCATACCTGCGGGTGGCAGCGCGCCGGCGCCGGCAGGGGGCAAGCCAGCCTCGGCCGCGGCAAGCTCCGCCGCCCGCGCGGCACCTGATTCGAGCGCCGCTCGAGCAACCGTTCGCGATGGTATTTGGGACCTGGCAAAAAACGTCTTCGACCTGCGCAGCAAAATCCAAGCTATCGAAGCGATCGATGCGCGCACCAAGGACTTGGCAAATCTATTCGAAAAAACCAGCGCCGCGCCGCGCGAGCGCCTGCAATCCTATGCCGCAGACAGCGATTCGCTGGCGAACGCGGCCGATGGCGCCAACGGTGCGGCGCTGCAGCGCTTACGGGCGCAATTCGACACCCTGGCGTGGCTTTTCAAGCAGACTTCTTCGATTCTGTTGCCCTTGAGCCAAGAGGCGGTGCTGCTGCAGCAGTACCGGCACAATCTTGCCAGTTGGCGCGATGCGGCGCGACGCGAGTATCACGGAGCGTGGCAGGTATTGGCGGCGCGGCTCGGCATTTTGATCGGCCTGCTGGCGACGGTCTTCGTGCTCGCGGAAATTTGGCGGCGTGCCGTATTGCGCTATGTGCGTGAGCCGCGCCGCCGCTACGTGCTGCTGTTGGTGCGCACCATCCTGATGTGGGTGGTCATCGTCGCCATCGTGGGTTTGAGCTTTGTCACGGAGATCAGCAGTTTCGCCACTTTCGCGGGCCTCATCACCGCAGGCGTCGCCGTCGCCATGCAGAGCGTGCTGGTGTCGATCGTCGGTTACTTCTTCCTCATCGGGAAATACGGCATTCGTGTTGGAGACCGCGTGCAAATCGGCAATGTGGTCGGCGAAGTGATGGATTTGGGGCTGGTGCGGATGCACCTCATGGAATTCAACGACCAAGGACCCTTGGGACCCACGGGACGCGTGGTGGCGTTTCCCAATTTGATTGTCTTCCAAGCAACGGGTGGACTGTTCAAACATCTGCCCGGCGTCAATTTGTCGTGGCACGAAATCACGGTGCCATTGCCCGCGGTCGGCGACTACGCCGCCTTGAAGCAGCGGCTGTTGGAAGCCGTTCGCGCGATCACCCAAGAGTATCGCGGCGAAATCGAGCGCCAGCGCAACGAGATTCGAGAAATGTCTCTGTCGGGGGGCGGCGGCGACACCGAGGTGCATGTACAAATGCGCATCGTCGATGGCCACATGCAAGCACAGATCGGATATCCGGTTCATTCGCAGCACGCCGCCGACGTCGACGAGCGCGTGTCGGAGGCCGTTCTCGCCGTGTTGAGCGACGCCAAATAATCATGCGGGAGTGAATTTCAGATGATTGCCAAGCAATTCGCGGCCGCCTTGATTGCGGCGATTTCAGCCGCACCGCTGCTCGCTGCCACCACCGTGATCCATGCGGGACACTTGATCGCCGAGCCGGGCAAGCCGCCCACGGCGAACCAGTCGATCATCGTCGAGAACGGCAAGATCGTCGGCATCAAGGATGGCTTCGTGGCGGGCGATGCCACCATTGAACTCAAAGATTCGTGGGTCATGCCGGGGCTGATCGACATGCACACCCATGTCAGCGGGGTTGAAAAGCTCGACGAACCTGTCGGCGGACAAATCGCGCTCTTCTACATGTCGCGCCCTGCCGAGGCGGTGCTGAATACGTTGCCGCGCGCCAACGAACTCTTGATGAATGGCTTCACCACCATCAGGAATGTCGGCGACCCGTCCTTGACGACTTACGCGCTGCGGGATGCCATCAATAAAGGCATCGTGCCCGGCCCGCGCATGTTCGTCTCCGAAGCGCAGATCTCGGTGGCCGGCGGGGATTTCGATGCCTCGAGCTGGGATGTGCGCAGCGACGTGGAAAAATTTGTCAGCAACCGCGGCAATTGCTCCGGCGTGGTCGAGTGCACCAAGGTGGTTCGCGAGGAGGTGCACCGCGGCGCGGACATCGTGAAATTTCGGCAGGCGGGCTTGGCGGCAGAGGATCCCAAGGTCGCGATGGTCGAATCGCCGGAGGAGATCAAGGCCATCATCGACACGGCGCATCAACTCGATCGGCGCGTCGCCGTTCATGTGGTGGGCTCGCCGGTCTTTCTTCACGCGGTGATCGAAGCGGGCGCCGACACCATCGAGCACGGACCCCTGGACGATGCGGCGATCGCCATGATGAAAAAGCACGGCACGGCTTATACCCCGACGTTGCTCGCCGGCAAGCTCATCGATTACCGCTTTCAGGAAGGTGTCGCGGGGGTGGGCAAAGCCTATCGCGCCGGAGTGCCGATCATATTCGGCACCGATCTGGGAATCTTCGGGCCGGAACGCAGCCACGAGGAGTTTGCGCTGCTCGCCTCGGCGGGCATGCCGCCGGCGCAGGTGCTGCGCGCCGCGACGGTCAACGCGGCCGTCGCGCTCGGCGATTTGGGCGCAGGCTTAGGCTCCATCGCTCCCGGCAAAACTGCGGACGTGATCGCCATGAAAGTCGATCCGCTGACGCACATCGATCAATTGGCCGCACCCGGCAAGGTTTCCTTCGTGATGAAGGAAGGCAAAGTGTTCAAGAACGAGCGCTGAGCCGGCACAAGATCTTGGCATGATCGTCCACCTCATCGACGGCACCTACGAGCTGTTCAGGCACTTTTACGGCTTGCGCCGATTCACCAAGGGCAAGGACCGGCCGATGGGCGCCGTCGTGGGTGTGCTCAACGGGGTGCTGGAGATGATCGAGCAAGGAGCGGAGTACCTGGGTGTCGCCACCGATCATGTCATCGAATCCTTCCGCAATGAGTTGTGGGACGGGTACAAAACCGGCGACGGCATCGAACCTGCACTGCGCGCGCAATTTCAACCGCTCGAGGATGCGCTGAGCGCCATGGGCGTCATGCTGTGGCCGATGGTCGAGTTCGAGGCGGACGATGCCCTGGCTTCCGCCGCGGCGTTGGCCGCGCAAGATCCTGCCGTGCAAAAGGTTTGCATTTGGACGCCGGACAAGGATCTGGCGCAATGTGTGAGAGGTGATCGCATCGTTCAGGTCGATCGAAAGAGTCATGTCATCCGCGATGCAGCGGCGGTGCGCGAGAAATTTGGCGTCATCCCCGAAAGAATTCCCGATTATCTGGCGCTGGTCGGGGATGCGTCGGACGGCTATCCCGGAATCGCCGGCATTGGCGCCAAGGGTGCTGCGGGACTGATCGATCGATTCGGCCGCATCGAAGATTTTCCGCCAGAAATTCTGGGAGAACGTAAGGCGCTCGCGCTGCTGTTCAAGAAACTGGCGACGCTGCGCGATGATGCCGCGTTGTTCTCAGATGTCGGCGCGTTGCAGTGGCGGGGCGCTCGGCCGGACTTTGCCGTCATCGCAGCGAAGCTCTCTGATACTCGCTTGCTCGATCGGGCCGCGCAGGCGCTGCACGCCCCGAAGGGGGCGCAAGCGCGTTCGCCAACCGCGATTGCCTTGAAGAAAAAGGCGACCAAGGCCCTCGGACAGCCGCAACAGCGGTCCTGAAAATTGACGTTAGGGTTTTCCCCTGCTCCCTCGATTCGGGCGTGCGCGTCTTCGAACCTCATGCAACCGGGCGGCATGGTCCTATGCGGAAAAATTATATTGACAATTCTCTTCGCAGGCTTAGGCTGATCTGATCACGACGTCCACGGTGCGGAGGTAACGGATCTACCTACGGATCCGGGCCTCGTATTGCTGCACAACAGAAGAATCGGGGATCTCGTATGAAAATTACCCTTTGCGCGACCTTCTTGTCCTTGGCTTGTCTCTTGGCACCCCCTTCCTTCGCCCAAAGCGCCGGTGCATCATCGGATACGCTGGCCGAAATCGTGGTCACCGCCACCAAGCGTACCGAGCGTCTGCAAGACGTGCCCGTGAGCATCAGCGCCGAAACCGGCATTGAACTCGAACATCGGGGCGCGACGCAGCTGCAGGACATCATCAATACCACCCCGGGTCTCAACAACCCCGGCTCGGGCGGCGGGAATTCGACCAACCTCACCATCCGCGGCGTCACCACCGGCACCGACTTGGGTCTGAAGCAGTCGACCGTGGCGCTGTTGTACGACGACATGCCGATCGATCCGGTCGGCCAGGGCGGCGGGGCCAGCAACCTACGCGTGGTCGATATCGAGCGTGTCGAAGTGCTGCGCGGACCGCAAGGCACGCTGTTCGGATCGGGGTCGCTCGCCGGCGCGATACGTTACATCACCAACAAGCCGGACCTGTCGCAGTTCAGCGGCTCGGCTGAGATCACCGGTGCCGATACCGAAACCGGCGCCGCCTCGTACTCCGCCAACATGGTGATCAATGCTCCCATCATTCAGGACAAACTCGGCATCCGCTTGGCTGCCTATGACTACGACGATGGCGGGTGGATCGATGACTTGCGTACCGGCCAGAAGGATGCGAATCCCACCAAGACTGTCGGCGCGCGCCTCGAGATCGCTGCCAAACCGAACGATCAGTTCAGCGCCAACCTCGCGCTGACGTACCAAGATTCGAAAGACTACAACGGCACGGATGCCGGCAGCTTGGCGGTCAAGCCGCCGGGCACCGGCTTTTCCGGCCAGGTCACGGACGGCATCAATGACTACATCGTGGAACTGAAAAGCACGATCGCGGCGCTGACGCTGCAGTACGATTGGGATACCGTCACGTTCACCTCGGTATCCACCTATCACGATCGCAGAGCTGACACTTACGGGGTCGACACCTATTTCGTGCCCTTGACCGCCTTGATCGCCACCGGCGGGACGAACATCGTGCAGGGACTCGACAACATCACCTACGGCATCGATGGCAATATCTACACGCAGGAACTGCGCTTCAACTCGCGCGGCGACGGCAACTTCAAGTGGACCGCGGGCGCCTTTTTCCTGCATGCGAGCGCGGGCGGTTCGCAGGAAGACCGTGGCGCAGCGGTCATTCCGGTGATCGGCAGCGACAACATCGTCGACCTGATTTATCATTTCGGTCAACAGGAAATCGCCGCATTCAGCGAGGCGACCTACACCTTCGCTGACAAGTGGGACCTGACCGGCGGTCTTCGAGTGTCGCATTACATGGTCTCCGCCCAGATCAATACCGGCGGCTACATTCCGGTGTTCAGCATCCTGCCCTCGGCTTACACGCATACCGACTTTCATGATCTGGGGACGCCGGTGGATCCGCGCGTCTCGCTGGCCTACCGCGCGAATCCGGATCTGACGCTGTACACGCAAATTTCGCGCGGCTACCGCGTTGGCGGCGTCAATCTCACCTCCGACGTGGGTGGACGCAACTCCCCGCCGAGCTACGCGCCCGACAGTTTGTGGAATTACGAGATCGGCGCCAAGGGCCGGGCGTTCGACGGCAGGCTGACCTATAGCACGGACTTTTATTACATCGACTGGTCGAACATCCAGGTCGCGCTGCAGAACCAGCTGGGCAACTACACCGGCAACGCGAGCGCCGCGCGGAATTACGGCGTCGAATTTCAAGCGGACGCCAAGCCGATTTCCTGGCTGCAGGTGGGCGCGAATTTCCAGCTGAGCAAGAACGAGATTTCCAAAAACGATCCGACCATCAGCCGGCCGGCTACCGGTCTGGTGGGTGTGAACGCCGGGGATGTGTTGCCGGCTGCTCCCGAAGCGCAGGCATCGACGTATGCCGAAGTCGACTTTCCGGTGGCCAGTTACCAGGGCTATGTGCGTGCCAGCGCCTGGTATCTGGGCGATGAATGGACCGACTTCCAGCATAACGGCACGAAATTCGGCGGCTTTACCACGGAGGCCGTGCGCGGCGGCGTCAACTTCGGTTCCTACGAAGTCGTGGCCTTCATCGATAATTTGAGCAACTCGCAGGGCGCCACCGGCGCATTGGACGCGCAAATCGCGGGGCCGGTGATCATCAACAATCAAGAGTTGTTTCGCATCCGGCCGCGAACGGTGGGCTTGACGCTGCGGGCAAAATTCTAAATACAGGCGGAGAGGCGAATGAACTTCAAATCACAGGTGCTTTTGCGCGGCTGCGCGCCGTTGCTGGTGTTGGCGGGGTCGCTGCAGGCGGCGCCGGTACTCAAGGGGCCGCCCGCGCGCACGCTCACCGATCCGAAAAGCTTGAGCTCGCCGGTACTCGAGGGTGCCGCTCCTGTGCCGATCGCGGATCTCTTCTATGTGCGCAGCAGTCTCGATGCGGCTTGGAGCCGGGACTCCAAGAGCTTCATCGTCTCGACCAACCTCACCGGCCGCTTCAATCTTTGGAGCGTGGCCGCGGGCGGGGCGTTTCCGACGCAGTTGACGCAGTCTGATGATCGGCAGATGGGCATCGCGACTTCCCCGGACAGCAAGTGGGTGGTGTTCGAGTCCGATCGCGGCGGCGCGGAAATATTCGATCTATTCGCGGTTCCCGCCGCGGGCGGCGCCGTCGTCAATCTCACCCACAGCGACGATGTGTCCGAAACCGGCACGGTTTTCGCGCGCGACAGCAAATCGATCGCATTCAATCACCGCTTGAAAACCGGAGCGTCGAACAACGTGGCGGTGATGGACTTCGCCACCCGCACGGTGCGCGTGCTCACCCACGAGGCGTTGCCGACGATGCAGTGGAGCGTGGTGGCATTCTCGCCCGACGGGCGTTACGTCATCGCCAATCGTTCCAATGTGGAGAGAACTCACGGCGCCATCTGGCGAGTCGAGGTCGCAACCGGAGCGGCGACGCCGATGCTCGCCACCGGCGAGGCGGGTCTCAATACCGCCAGCGATATTTCGCCCGATGGGCGTTTGTTGGCGCTCACCACGGAAACCGCCGCCGGGTCGCTGCAGGCCGCGGTGTATGACACGACGACGCAGAAACTGACCTTGGTCAAGCCCGACGCGTGGGAACAGAAGGCCGGACGCTTCTCTCCGGACGGGCATTCGCTCCTCATGGTGAGCAACGTCGATGGCCGGGACGTAATCTACTCGTACGACTTGGCGAGCGCCCGTAGCGAGGAGCTGCCGCTGCCGGCCGGCGTCAATTCGGATTACTTCGGCAAGCTGCCCGCCTTTTCGCCCGATGGCACCCGCATCCTGTTTCCGCATCAGTCCGGCAACATGCCGCTCGATTACTGGATTTTGGACCGCTCGAGCGGCAAGGCTGCGCCGGTCACGCGATTCGCGCTGGCCAGCATCGATCCTGAGAAGCTGCCGAAGACTCAAATCGTGCACTACCGCAGTGCCGACGGGACCGTCATCAGCGCCTTCGTTTGGATGCCGTTCAACTTGTCGCGCGACAGCCATGCGCCCGCCGTGGCGCTGCCGCACGGCGGTCCCACGGGACAGACCATGGACGATTTTGATCGGGACGCCGTGGCACTGGCTTCGCGCGGCTACGTCGTGATCGCCGCCAATCCGCGCGGTTCGACCGGCTACGGCCGTGCCTTCCAGGCGGCGAACCATCGCGACTTGGGCGGCGGCGACCTGACCGATTACGTATCGGGGGTCAAGTTCTTGGTGGACTCAGGCTACGTCGATGCGCGGCGCGTCGGCATCACCGGGGTTTCCTACGGCGGCTACATGACCATGATGGCTATTTCAAAGACGCCGGATGTGTGGGCGGCCGGCGTGGAAATCTGCGGCATCACCGATTGGTTCTCGATGTATGAGCGTGGCTCGCCGGTGCTCAGACAGTACCAGATGGGGCTGCTGGGCGACCCGGTGAAGGACAAGGCCGTATATGCAGCGTCCAGTCCGCTCACCTTTTTGGGGCAGGTCAAGGCGCCCTTGCTCGCGCTCGCGGGCGGCAACGATATTCGCGTGCCGGCCTACGAGGCGGAGAAAGTCGCTTCCGTTTTGTCGAAGGAGGGCAAGACGGTCGACCTCAAGGTGTATCCCGGCGAAGGCCACGGTTTTTTCAAGCGCGAAGATCAAATCGACGCGCTGGAACGCACGGTGGCTTGGTTCGATCGCTATATCGGCAACGATCGCGGCGCAAAGTAAGTGGCCGTCGTGCGATTGCCCGCACTGGGTGGGTGTTTACTGGGCTTGAGCTTGCTGCTCACTGAGGCGAGCCACTCCGCGCCCACCGCCAAGATCATCGTGCATGCCGGGCATCTGATCGCCGATCCTGGCAAGCCGCCGCTCGACAAGCAGTCGATCATCATCGAGAAGGGCAAGATCACGGCCATCGTCGCTGGATTCGTCGACGGCGGCCGTATCGTCGATCTCTCGCAGGCCTGGGTGATGCCCGGGCTGATCGACATGCACACGCATGTGACGGTCACGGTGGAGGTGGACTCTGAGACGCCGTGGTCGGATTTCATGCCCGCCTTTCTCGGCAGACCCGCGGCGCGGGTGCTGGCAAGCGAAGGGCGCGCGAACAGCATCATGCACAACGGCTTTACCACCATCCGTAATCTCGGCGATCCGGCGAGCGTGACTTACGATTTGCGCGACGCCATCAACGCCGGTGTGATCGACGGGCCGCGCATCATCGCCTCCGAACCCATGTTCGGCGTCCCGGGAGGCGACTACGATGCGCACAATTTCGGCGAGCGCGAGGATTTAGAGCCGTTGTTCAAAAGCCGCGGCAGCTGTTCGGGCGCGACCGATTGCGAGCGCGTGGTCCGGGAGGAAATTCGGCGCGGCGCGGGCGTGATCAAATTGCGGCTGGCCGCCCAGACGCTCATCGATCCGAAGAGCGGCCCGATGGAAACCCCCGCGGAGGTTGACGCCATCGTCGCGACCGCGCACCGCTTGAATCGGCGCGTGGCGACACATTCGGTAGGGTCGTCGGCCGCCAATCAGATTGCGATCGAGGCGGGGACGGATACGATCGAGCACGGGCCCTTGAGCGATCTCAACATCGCGACGATGGCCAAGCGCGGCACCGGATATGTTCCGACTCTGCTGACTGCGAAACTTGCAACCCAGAATCCCAAGATCGGCGCGCCCATCGAGTTATACCTGCAGGCGAAAGCCAGCGTGACCAAAGCCTACAAGGCGCACGTACCGATTCTCTTCGGCACCGATTTGCCCGTCACGCCGATCGCGCGCGAGTGGGAGGAATTCCTTGCATTGCAGGATGCCGGGCTTACCACCGCGGATGTGTTGAAAAGCGCGACGGTCAATGCGGCCGCCGCTCTCGGGATGGCCGACACCCTCGGCAGCATCGAGGCCGGCAAATTTGCCGATCTGATCGCCGTTGCCCACGATCCGCGCGTGGACTTGCACGAAATGGGCAAAGTCATCTTCGTCATGAAGGGCGGCAAGACCGTGCGGGATGATCTGCACGGCGATCGCTAAAGCGGGGAGGCTCCCGAAGTCCGATATCGTCCTTGCGCCCGGTCACTGTAGCTTTTCCTTTTTTTAGAATAACGAGTTCACGCGCTACTGCGCGTAGCTTCTCGTCTGAAGAACGGGTGCGGCTCCTCGATTCCAAACTACGCGCGCCGACAGCGCTGCCGGTTTTACTACCGTTCCGATGCCGTAGGGCTTCAAATCTCGTAAGTAATTGATTAATAAACCGCGTCAGTTGCTCTTCGGTGCGCTGACATCCTTCACCGGGCGCGGCGCAAATCGCAGCCGCATGGACGCGTTCCAACCCGCGGAGGCATCTGTGCTGAGCGCCCTGCGCCGCAGTGCGTCTTATGTTTCATAAGGGCTACTCATCGACGCTTCCGGTCTTGGCTCGTCTCCGGTCAATAAAAGGAAACCCAGAATGAAACGCGTGTGGATTCTCTCAATGGCGAGCCTCCTGGGCACACAACTTTCCAACGCTGCAGACCTGTCGCCGGGAAAATGGCCGAAAGCCGAGCGGGAGAGGCTCGAACTGTTGGAGAGCCAAACCTGGTCGCCTTTACAGGCCGGGAGCGTTGCGGGGAATTCCGGATTGGTATCCGCAACGGTCTCTCCCATCGCGGTGCATGCGGGCCTTGAAGCGTTGCGGCAGGGAGGAACTGCCGCCGATGCGGCCGCGACCGTCGCGTTGACGCAGGTGACGACGCAGCTCGGTTCCGTCGTCTCGTACGCCGGCGTATTTACGATGCTGTACTACGATGCCAAGAGCCGCAAAGTCTATTCACTCGACGCAGGCTACAACTCGTACCTGAACGAAACCGACCCCAGTACGATTCCCGTCGCCGATTTCGGAGCAGTCCTGCCCGGCCTCAAACCGACCGTGGGAGGCGCCAAAGGACGCGAAACGCTCGTCCCCGGATTCATGGCCGGCGTCGAAGCGATGCACCGTCGATTCGGGCATCTGTCGTTCAAGCAGCTGTTTGCCCCGGCCTTGTGGTACGACACGCACGGGGTAATCGTGTCGCCGCATTTGCAGGGATTTTTTACCATGCGCGCGAAACTCCTGTCGCGCACGCCGGAGGGCCGGGCGTTTCTCACGCAAGCCGGCGGCGACTTTCCGAAGAAAGGCGAGCTGTTCTACCAGCGCGAGTTGGCGAAGACACTGCAAGCGGTCGCGGAACATGGCGCCCGCTACATGTACACGGGGGCATGGGCCGATCATTTCGTTCGCACGGTGCAAGGCGAGGGCGGCAAGGTGACGGCGGAGGACCTGTCGCGCTATCGGCCGATTCGGAGCGAGCCCTACCAAGACAAGGTGTTCGATCACACGGTGTACGTGAATGGAGCGCCGAATTATGGTGCGTACGACTTATTTGCGGGTCTGAACCTCGCCGAAGCATTGAAGCTCGAGCTTCGCGGTCCCTATTGGAGCGATCCTGAGACTCTGCGGCAGCTCTCGCGTATCAGCGAGGTGGTGAGCGGCGCCCCGGTGCTCAACCCAAAGGTCGCAGCGTTTTTGAGGGACAAAGGCGTCGACGTCTCGGCCTCGGACCAGCTGACCAAAGCCTATGCGTCGCGCGTGGCTCCGCTGCTGGATGAAATGTTCGCGGTCCCCGCGGACGAGGGTCAGCCTTACTCCAACGGCATTGTGGTGATCGACAAGGCCGGAAACATCGCGGCCATCACCCACACGATCAACACCTTGGTGTGGGGCGACACGGGAATCATCGTCGATGGAATTCCAATTCCGGATTCTGCCGCGTTTCAGCAAACGCGCCTGGCTTCGATCAAACCCGGCGACCGGCTGCCGCACGAGATCATAGACACCATCGCATTCGCGGGCGATCGGCCGGTCCTCGCTACCGGCAGCATCGGATCCTCATTGGTGCCGGAGTCATTGCGTGTGTTGTTGGGCATGCTCGGTCAGCACCAGGACCTCGCGACGGTGATGGCTGCGCCGCCGCTGCTCGCAAATCTAGATTTCGGCAACGTCGATCAGGAACAGGCGTTGCGTCCCGTGCCATTGGTGCAGGGCGCGTCTGCCTTTGACTTCCTGGCTCGAGTCAAAGCGCTTCACATCAATGTCAGCGAAATACCCGCCGCCACCGCAGCGGGATTGCGCGGCACGCTGGCCGCCATCGCAGTCGACCCGCAAACGGGCAAACGATCGGCCGCGAATCAGCCGGGGATGATGGTCTTCAGTGAAATCCAGTAGAGATTGGCTCGACTCGATCGATACTGAGGGACGTCAAATCCGGTGCGTCCTAGCAATAGGGATGTTCGGACCTTCCGGCGATTTTTATCAAGGGGATGCCGCATGCGTGGCTATTTTCAAAGTCGATATGTGATGACGACGGGCGTCTTCGCGGGACTCCTTGGGTTGGCGTGTACGCAGGCCGCGGCGCAATCCGCCGCCGGCAGCGGCGATCGCAGCGAAGTGCTTGCGGAGATCACGGTCACAGCCACGAAACGCTCGGAAAGCCTCCAGGCTGTGCCGACCGCGATTACTGCGTTGACCGGCGATGAGATTGCGCGTCAGGGCCTGGTCCAATTCACCGACTATATGGACTTGGTGCCGGGTCTGGCGCAAAACAATACCGGCGCGGAGGCGCACGGTTTGGTCATTCTGCGCGGCCTGAGTACCGGCGCGCAGCAGACCGCATCGACCGTGAGCTTTATGATCGACGATGTCCCGTTTACCGCGAACGAAAGCCTCGCGATCGGCAGTCTGTTGACACCGCAGGATCCGGACCTCACGGACATTCAAAGAATCGAGATTCTGAAGGGCCCGCAGGGCACGCTGTATGGGGCGAGCGCATTGGGCGGTCTGATCAAAATTGTCTCGAATGAACCAACCGCAGATTCCTTTTATGGCGACGTGCACGCCGGCTATTCCTCGGTGGATCACGGCGGCAACGGTTATTCCGTGCGGACCACTTTGAATATTCCCATTGTCCAAGACATGGTATCGCTGCGGGTGTCGGCCTACCACCGCGATGATCCGGGCTTCATGACGAATGTGACCCTGAATCAGGACGACACCAACCGAACCGAGACCTCGGGCGGCAAGGCCATTTTGCGCATTCAGCCCGCGGAGAATCTGGACATCCGCTTTACTGGGCTCGTTCAAAATCTGCAGGCCAATGGCAGCACGCAGGTGGACGTCGATCCGACTACGCTTAAACCCGTTTACTGCAGTTACTGCTACGCGGCCGCGTTCAATCCGGTATTCGATACCAAGTATCGCCTCGCCGGCATGACGGTCAACTGGACCTTGCCCGCGGGAACTCTGACGAACTCTTTGAGCTACGGCCGATACACCGATTTCGAGGCATTCGATTACACCCGCGAGTACGGAATTTACAATGCCATACTGGGTTTGCCGGTTCCCGCAAATACCGCGGTAGCGGGTCAGTTGCTGCCCGCCATGGAGAAAACCACCGAAGAAGAGTTGCGCTTCGCGACAGTGCGCTTCGGCAACTTCGAGGCGCTGGGATGTCTTTTCTTCACCAACGAGCAAAACAGATACAACGTCAGCCTGACCAATGCCGTGCCGCCGACGCTCGCGCCGGCCCCGGCGCCGTTCGGAAATTTCTTGATCTCCGATAGCGACCCGGATTACAAGGAGTACGCGGCGTTCGGTAATTTGACCTATTACTTTCTGACCAACCTGGACCTGACCGTCGGTGCCCGTTTCTCGCATAACAAGCAAACCGATGCGGGCGAGGCGAGCGGAGTATTGAACGGTCTGGTGACGACCACCTCGGTGTTTTCATCGTCCGAAAACGCGACCACCTATTTGGCGACGCTGCGCTACCGGCCCACGGAGGAATTGGACACTTATGCGCGGATTGCAACGGGCTATCGGCCGGGAGGGCCGCAGCTCACCCAAGGCGCGAATGTACCCTTGGCATTTAAAAAGGACACCACCACGAACTACGAACTCGGTGCCAAGGGCCGTTGGTTCGACGGACACTTCACTTCGAATGTCGCCCTCTACTACATCGATTGGAAGGACATCCAGCTCAACGAGCTCATCGGCGGGTTGCAATTCCAGGGCAATGGCGGCAAGGCAACCAGTAAAGGGCTCGAGATCGAGTTGGCGTTCATACCCGTGTCGGGTCTGACGAGACTCAATTGACGGGCTCCTTCAATCGCGCGACGACCGATGTGGCGGTGCCTGCGGTCGGCGCACTGGCGGGCGATACTTTGCCCTATGCGGCGAAATTCAACGGTGCGGCGGTGGTCGATTATGACTTCGCCCTCGGCGGTGCGACCAAGGGCAATGTCGGCGCGACTTATAGCTATCAGGGCAGCAGGCCCACGTCCTGGTCGCAGGATCCGCTGAATCTCAACTTCATTTTGCCTGCGTACGAGACGCTGGACCTGCGGGGCGGCGTCAACTGGAAGCAATACACGGTGGAATTGCGCGCCGCTAACGTCACCGACAAGCGTGCATTTTCAACGAGCTACGTCGGCAATATATTCCCCGGCCAGGGTGTGCTTGGACAGGCAATCCTCATTCAACCACGAACCCTGTCGATTGATCTCGGCATAAAGTTTTGAGAGCTTAGGCGGGTGCACGCCCGCGCAGTCGTTTTGCTGGCTATGACTGAACTGTGGGAACGGTTCACGTACTACGGGCTGCGCGCCTTGTTGGTGCTGTTCCTCGTCGCGCCTATCGCAAGCGGCGGTTTGGGACTGGGGGATGCGCGCTCGGCCTCCATTTACGGGCTGTTCGCCGCCAGCGTCTATCTGTGTGCGTTGCCCGGAGGCTGGCTGGCTGATCGCTATCTGGGTGCCGTCGGCGCAATCTGGTTCGGCGGCGGTTTCATCGTGGCGGGCAATGTGACTCTCGTCTTTGCGCAGCTGCTCGCCCCCTTCTGCACCGGGCTTGCGCTGATCGCCTTTGGCGTCGGTCTGCTCAAACCCAACGTCACGGCGCTCGTTTCGCTTGCGAGCGCCCGAGAGTCCATGCCGCCGGACAGCGCCTTTACACTGTTCTACATTGGAATCAATATCGGTGCGGTCGGCGGCCCATTGGTGTCGGCGGTGTTGGCGGCTACGACGGGTTGGCGCGGCGGTTTAGCCGCGGCGGCTTGCGGCATGCTGCTGGGTTTGGCGGCGTTCTCGCGAGTGGCCACGCAGTTCGGGGGACGCGGGCCGCGTAGGCCGATGGGGCGGCCGCTCTGGGCGGGAATCTTGGTCCTGGTCGGGTTCGTGGTCCTGGCGTGCTGGTCGATCCCGGTCATTTTGTTGCTGCGGGCTGCCCTCGTGCTCGTGGTTTTGATGGCGGTTATGGGGTTTACCGTGCTCAGTCGCGCAGCACAGCCGGGGCTCGAGCGGCGCCGGGTGTCCTTGATGCTCCTGCTGTTCTGCGGCGCCACGGTCTTTTGGTGCGCGGAAGAACAGGCCGGCGTTTCGTTGACCTTGCTAGCCGAGCGCTTCACTGATCGCCGGATATTTGCCCGAAACTTCCCGGCCGCGTGGTTCCAATCGATCTATCCTCTGTACGTGGTGGTATTCGCGCCATTTTTTGTTTGGGCCTGGCAACGATTGGCGCTGCTTGGGCGCGAACCGAGCAACATTTTGAAGTTCAGCGCGGGACTGCTCATTGCCGCGATCGCCTTGGGAGTTGCCACGCTTGCGGCCATCCGCTCCGAGTCGACCCCGGCTATGGTGGGACCCGGCTGGCTTGCCATCACCTATTTGTTGATGGCGCTCGGGGAGATCCTGATCAGCCCCGTGGGCCTGGCGGCAGGCACCCGGCTTTCACCGGCGGGCCACCGGGGCTTCTTTTTTTTTTTTTTTTTTCCCCTTTTTTTTTTTTTTTTTTTTTTTTTTTTTTTTTTTTTTTTTTTTTTTTTTTTTTTTTTTTTTTTTTTTTTTTTTTTTTTTTTTTTTTTTTTTTTTTTTTTTTTTTTTTTTTTTTTTTTTTTTTTTTTTTTTTTTTTTTTTTTTTTTTTTTTTTTTTTTTTTTTTTTTTTTTTTTTTTTTTTTTTTTTTTTTTTTTTTTTTTTTTTTTTTTTTTTTTTTTTTTTTTTTTTTTTTTTTTTTTTTTTTTTTTTTTTTTTTTTTTTTTTTTTTTTTTTTTTTTTTTTTTTTTTTTTTTTTTTTTTTTTTTTTTTTTTTTTTTTTTTTTTTTTTTTTTTTTTTTTTTTTTTTTTTTTTTTTTTTTTTTTTTTTTTTTTTTTTTTTTTTTTTTTTTTTTTTTTTTTTTTTTTTTTTTTTTTTTTTTTTTTTTTTTTTTTTTTTTTTTTTTTTTTTTTTTTTTTTTTTTTTTTTTTTAAAAAAAAAAAAAAAAAAAAAAAAAAAAAAAAAAAAAAAAAAAAAAAAAAAAAAAAAAATAATGTTAGCATCGCGCTCCCCCCCTGGGCTTTTTTTTTTTTTTTTTTTTTTTTTTTTTTTTTTTTTTTTTTTTTTTTTTTTTTTTTTTTTTTTTTTTTTTTTTTTTTTTTTTTTTTTTTTTTTTTTTTTTTTTTTTTTTTTTTTTTTTTTTTTTTTTTTTTTTTTTTTTTTTTTTTTTTTTTTTTTTTTTTTTTTTTTTTTTTTTTTTTTTTTTTTTTTTTTTTTTTTTTTTTTTTTTTTTTTTTTTTTTTTTTTTTTTTTTTTTTTTTTTTTTTTTTTTTTTTTTTTTTTTTTTTTTTTTTTTTTTTTTTTTTTTTTTTTTTTTTTTTTTTTTTTTTTTTTTTTTTTTTTTTTTTTTTTTTTTTTTTTTTTTTTTTTTTTTTTTTTTTTTTTTTTTTTTTTTTTTTTTTTTTTTTTTTTTTTTTTTTTTTTTTTTTTTTTTTTTTTTTTTTTTTTTTTTTTTTTTTTTTTTTTTTTAGGAGCGGGACCCAGAACCGCCTCACCCTTTTTTTTCCCCCCCCCCCCCCCCCCCCCCCCCCCCCCCCCCCCCCCCCCCCCCCCCCCCCCCCCCCCCCCCCCCCCCCCCCCCCCCCCCCCCCCCCCCCCCCCCCCCCCCCCCCCCCCCCCCCCCCCCCCCCCCCCCCCCCCCCCCCCCCCCCCCCCCCCCCCCCCCCCCCCCCCCCCCCCCCCCCCCCCCGCTTTCCTTGGGAGCTTCTCGGTCAAGGCCGCCGACGCAGAAACAGACCTGTGGGGCGTGATCTACCAGCCGAGCGATTTCGACTCGCAGCGATGCTACCCCGTCATTGATGCGCAATACGCCAGCCCTCTGACGGCCGTCGTGCCGCACAACTTCTACCAGGCCTATCGCGGCAAGCAGCCCCTCGCTCCATCGTCGTACGCGGAACTGGGTTTCATCGTGATATGCGTGGATGCTCGCGGCACGACCTATCGTTCAGCGCAGTTTCTGCATACTGGTTACGGTGAACTGAATCGGATCGGCTTGGACGATCATATCGCAGCGATTCGCTCCCTCGCGGCGACCCGGCCGTATTTGGATCTCGCACGGGTGGGAATCATCGGCCACTCTCTACGGTGGATACGCGGCGCAGCGCGCAATGCTGCAATTCCCCGAATCCTTCAAGGTCGGTATTTCCAGCGCCGCCATGATCAACACGCAGGGAATGTATTCAGATTATCACTGGAGCGCATTTCACGGCCGCCCGCGCTACAGTGATGGGACGGAGTGGCGCGGGAGCGCGACGGAGGTGGCGCGAAACTGGGAGTCGCTCAACGCTTCGGCGCTGGCTGGACAACTGCGGGGGAAATTGATGTTGCAAAAGGGCGAGCTCGATGAAAACGTGCCGCCCGGCCAAATCATGCAGTTCATCAGCACCCTGATCAAGGCAAACAAGGACTTCGAATTCCTGTACTTACCCTCGCGCGATCATCAATTGATCGGCGATGCCTATGTGATGCGGCGCGACTGGGATTTCATGGTGCGAAACCTGCTCGAACGGCAGCCGCCTCCGGGATACCGCATCGAAGTCGACCGTCGATGAGCGCGCCGCGACCGCAAATCAGGCCTGCGTGGTCATCCGGCTTCGCTTTTTACCTGGCGACCGTCGGAGCGTCGGTAGGTCTCGGCAGCATCTGGCGCTTCCCCTACCTCGTCGGCAGCGGCGGAGGCAGCGCTTTCATTTTTGCCTTTGTCATCGCCTGTTTGTTGATTGCAACGCCGCTGCTCGCGGCCGAGTTCATCATAGGACGTCATTCGCGCGCCAGTCCGCCGCGCGCCGCCGGCGTTCTTGCCGCGCAATCTGGATTATCGCAGCGCTGGAATCTCATCGGCGTTCTGGGCACGGCCGCAGGCTTCATGATTGTGTCCTACTACGCCGTGATCGCCGGCTGGGTGATAGCATACACGTGGAAATGCGCCAGCGGCGCGCTTTCAGGACGCTCGCATGCCGCCGTGGCGTCGATGTGGCACGCCTTTCTCGCCGACCCCTGGGCCTTGGGCAGCTGGCATCTGGCCTTCGTCGCGCTGGTTGGGGTCATTTCCGCACGCGGAGTCACCCGCGGTCTGGAATGGGCCAACAAGATTCGAGCGCCGGTGTTTTTGCTCTTGATGGCGATTCTGGTGGCGTACGCGCTTGACACAGGCGATGTGCGGCATGGACTCGCGTTTGCCTTCGCGCCCAACTTCAAGGCGCTCACGCCGGCCGTCATCCTGGCGGCAATTGGCCAGGCGTTCTACGCCACGGGCGTCGGCATGGGCATGATGCTGGCCTACGGCTCGTACCAGAGCCGCGGCACCTCGCTGGTGCGCTCCGCGCTCATTATCAGCGCAGCGATCCTGCTGGTCTCGCTGCTGGCAACGCTCATCGTATTTCCGCTGGTATTCCGCTACCGGATGGATCCTGCGCAGGGAGTCGCGCTGGTGTTCGACGTGTTGGCAACGGTGTTTGCCGAGATGCCGGGCGGACGGCTGATCGGCACACTGTTCTTTCTACTGCTGGTATTCGCAGCGCTGACACCGAGCCTCGCTGCCATCGAACCGATGGTCGCCTGGCTGCAGCAACGGCACAGGCTCTCGCGCCGCGCGGCGGTGTTCGTGACCGCAATCGCCGCGTGGCTGGCCGGCATCGTGGCAATGCTCTCCTTCAATCGCTGGGCCGATGTGCGGCCGCTGCGCTGGCTGCCGGGTTTTCAGCACAAATCGCTGTTCGACAGCATCGATTACGTCTCCTCGAACCTACTGCTGCCCATTGGAGCCTTGGCCACGAGTCTGTTCATCGGATGGTTTGTTGCGCGGGCAATCGTCAACGACGACTCGGCGAATCCACGCGGATGGCGCGCGGATTGTGCATCACGCTGCTGCGCTATCTATGCCCGCTCGCGATACTCGCGGTGTTCGCGGCAAACATATATTGAAGGGGCCGATGCGCTGGCGCAATCAATGAACACAAACTACCTGTTGTCATCTGCGGGACGCGAGGAATCGGAACGTGTCCGACTTGAACTTTTGCAACAAATCTTCGATCTGGTATCGTGCGACCGCCTGGAATTAGTCAGGCAGGATGGCGATGTCTGGACGTTGGAGCCGGGCGAGGCTCGATCGCCGCATGGCTCTCGCAACGCGTGGGAGAATCCGGACGAGTTGTGGCTACCGACATCGATACCGCAGGTTTGCAGCATCTACCACCCTCCTGCGAAGTAATTAAGCATAATTTTCTCGAGGATCCGCTTGACGGCCTGGGGCCCGGTTCCTTTGACCTGGTGTTTTCGCGGTTCGTGTTGGTGCACTTGGCGGGAAAACAGGAAGCCGTGGTTCGCCGCATGATCGAATGTTTGCGTCCCGGCGGCTGGCTCGTCGTGGAAGACCTCGACATGTCGACATTTGGATCCGCCGATCCCTGGCATCCGCTCGCGGCGCAGTTCGACAAAATATTGCAAGCCATGCAAGAGGGCTATCGAAACCGGGGAATGCTCGACCATAACTACGGCCGCACGCTCGGGGCGCTGTTCAGACGCCTTGATCTCATCAATGTCAGTCAGGAGGTGACTGCAAAAATACACGCCGGCGCCAGCCCGGTTGCGCGCTGGCACGTTGAATCTATGAAGGCGATTACGGCCTCGGTGCTTAAACGCGAAATGCCTGTCAAGCACGCGAGGCGGCCTTGGCCTCAACACGCACACTCATTCAAGCGCTCGAGGATCCGGAATTTTCATTCCTCGATCAACTGTATCACTCGGCACGAGGCCAGCTGGCGCCGGCATGATGCGCTGCGCGGGCAGGGCTAGGATGGGTAGAGTCGCCGCCGAGTCGATGTCGGCCGCAACAGTGCGGCTCGCAAGCAGAAAAATCACGGCGCCGGCGCCGCAGGTCATGGTCACCGTGCACAGGCTGACAGCCAGTGCCGACTCGCCGAACCGAAGAACGAGGCTGTCGCTCAACAGTCCGGTGACATAAGGGCCAAGACCCAAACCAATGATGTTGATGATCATCATGAAGATGGCTGCGGCGATGGCGCGCATGTAAGGACCGGCCAGATCTTGCACCAGGGCATACGAGGGCGCCACCCAGAGACTGCCCACGTTGGTGCGCACCAACGTCATGGCCATGGCCAGCGGAAATCCGTGCACCAGGAAAAAAACGAGGCCGACCGGGACGTCGATGGCGAAACTGGCGGCCAGGATCCAAAGCGACCAACGCCGGTCGCGCTTCATCAGCCAGTCATTCAAGGCGCCGCCCACGAACACCGCGACCAGGCTTGCGGGTCCCACGGCCGCCGAATAGTAGCCCCCGACCTGTCCGGCGCTCATGTGGTAGCTGCGCATGAGAAACGCCGGAGTCCACGCTTGCTGGCCATATGCGCCAATCGCCGCCATGCCGAGACCGACGCACAGAAGCACATATGAGCGCCTCGACCAGAGCGCTGCAAATACCGCGCGCAGCCTGATCGTTGCCGGCGGCGATTGCGGCGTACCCGGACAGGACCCCCCATGGCTTGTCCCGGACCGTCAACAACAATACCGCCGACAGTGCCAGCCCAGGCACGCCGCCGACATAAAATGCGACTCGCCAACCGCGCCAGTCGCTGATGTAGCCGCCGGCCGCCAGCGACACAGCGATTCCCAGCGCTCCGCAGATCCCGATGACCGACAGCGCTTTGCCGCGGCTTCCCGGCGAGAAATAGTCAGCGATGAGCGCGTGACTGGCAGGCAGACCCGCGGCTTCGCCGACGCCGACGCCGACGCGGGCCAGCAGCATGGTGGTGAAGTTTACGGCGCGGCCGGAAAGAACGGTCATCAGCGACCATACGGCAAGCGTGACCGCAAGCAGCCGCGCGCGGCCGTAGCGATCCGCTAGCCGCGCCATGGGAATCCCGAGGATGCTGTACATGAGGGCGAAACCGAGCCGGACAGCAACCGATGTTGGCATCGGTCAGGTGCAAATCGCGTTTCATCGGCTCAACCAAGATCGCAATCAAATTCCGATCGTAGTAGTTGAGCACCGACACCAGCCCCAGCACGGCAAGCACGTAACCTGGGTACCAAGTGCGGGCATATCGGACTCGTTTGCCACCACCACCTCGGTAACCTGTACTTACTGGGACGCAGCAAGGTAGCAAGCCCTCAGCCCGGATTGCAGAATCCCCGGATTCCCGCTGAGGGTCCAAGCTCTCCGCGCGTCTGTCCTAATGACCCTCAGCATTCAGCCCATCCAAGGTCTAACAATGTCGAATCTCTTGGTGCGAACCAGTGGCTTCTTAGGGGCCGGTTTGATTCTCGTTCTGGTCGCCGTCGCTCCGCTCGATGCGCAGCAGGCAAATGCAACCGACACCAACCGCGTCCACCGCCCGACCCGCAGCGTATCCGTAACACTGGACAAAGATCTCGCTCCAGGCCCCGAATCGGGACGCGTCTTTGTCTTGTTGACGGATCGCATGGACGTCGAACCACGACTGGTCACTTTCCTTCACCGGCGCCGACTATTTCAACGATCCGCGCTTCGACTACGCGCCATTTTTCGGTCAGGATGTCAGCCGCTTGAATCCCGGTGCAACCATCACGCTGTCGGGGCACGAGATGGGATTTCCTTTTGCTGACCTCGCGAAGCTTCCTCCGGGAGAATATTCGATCCAGGCGGTGTTTAACCGCTATGAGCAGGTTACGCCCGGGCAACGCAAGGCAATTTGGCTGCCGATGGACAATTGGTGGCCCGGAGCGCAATTCCATGGCGACGCCGATAACTATTACAGCGACGTCAAGCGCATCAAAGTTCAACAGGGCAAGGGCTTCGAACTCTCTCTGACCTTGACGAAGAGGATCCCGCCGTTCGAGCAGCCCAAGGACACGGCCTTTCTGAAATTTCGCATGTTCCGCAGCGAACTTGCCTCCAAATTCTGGGGCCGCGATATTCCGGTCGGGATCAACGTTTTGCTCCCCAAAAGCTATGACGAACACCCGAACTCCGCAGCATTATCCCGTCGTCTTTCACATGGGGCACATGCTGGAATTTACGCCGTTTCATTTTCCTGCCAAGGAACCGCCGCAGACAGAGGGAGCGGCGCCCGAGCAGTCGGCACGCTGGCTGTGGGAGCACTGGCAGGACCCGGACACACCGCGCGTCATTGTGGTGACGCTGCTGCATCCTACGCCGTACTACGACGATTCCTATTTCGTCAACTCGGCAAATACCGGACCATGGCAAGAAGTGCTCATCAAGGAGTTGCTGCCGTACATCAAACGTGAGTTTCGCACCATCGATCAACCGTGGGCGAGAGTCATGACCGGCGGATCCACAGGCGGCTGGATATCTCTCTACACGCAGGTGACTCGGCCGCAGGACTTCGGAGGCGCGTGGGTTTATTGCCCTGATATGGTTGATTATCGTTCGCTGGTTCAGACCGACATGTACAAGGAGGCGAACTATTTCACCCCCGATGGCTACAAGTGGCTCAAGCCGGAGCGTCCGTATTCACGAACCGTATCCGGCAAATGGGCGGTCTCCGCGCGGCAGTTCGCGCAATTGTCGAGCGCCCTGGACGCATTCACGGGGCGGTGAATGGATTGACGCCTATGCCGCGATGTTCGGACCGTTCGGTCCGGACGGCTATCCCGTTCCGCGATCGACTGGAAGACCGGCGCCATCGATCATCACGTCGCCCAGAGGTGGCGCGACAACGGTTTCGATTTGCGTTATTTCATGGAAACTCATTGGAAGACGCTCGGCCCAAAGGTCAAAGGACAACTTTTCTTCCTTTGCGGCGACATGGACCAGTTCTACACCAACAATGCGCTATATCTTCTCGAGGACTTCCTCCAGAAGACGCACGATCCCGAATATGGCGGGATCATTTCGCTACGGCCGTCCGATGATTGGACACACCTTTTCTGGCATCGGCCTGGATCCATGGCCCTTTGCGCTGTTGCGGGAGATGGCCGCGCATATGCGCGAGCATCAACCCCAGGGCTTCGATAACAGCCAATGGAACTATCAGTAGACTATATCTTTGTATCTTTGCGACCGTGCAGGTTCCGGCTCGCGTGTGCCGCATACCACACTCGACCCCAGTAATCATCTTTTGAGCCGTGGCAGTGCCAGGTCTTACGCGACGCCCGGCCGGAATTGCACCTTCGTGATTTAGTTTTGCGCACTTAAGCGCTGGATCTCGCGGTCGATATGCCAGGCCAGCTCGGGCATCGGCAATGCGCCGGGTTCGAGGACGGCGGCGTGAAAATCCTTGATGTTGAATCGCGGACCCAACGCGCGCCGCATCCGCTCGCGCAGCCCCATGATTTCCGTGTCCCCGAGTTTGTACGCCAGCGATTGGCCGGGAATGTCGCACGAATAGCGCAGCGTCTCGGTGAGAACTTCAGTCTCCGCCATGCCGGAGTGGGCGCGCATGTAATCGCGGGCACGCTCCAGAGACCACCCGAGAACGTTCATGCCGGTATCAACCACCAGGCGGCAAGTCAGAAACGCATCCATGACCAGTCGTCCATACTTCTCTTCCGGCGCTTCATACATGCCCACTTCGCCGGCGAAGGTCGCCGCATATTCCGCCCAGCCCTCGTTGAAGGCATTCACGAAGCTGTGCGTACGGAAGGGATGCAGCCGTTGGTTCTCTTGTTGCGTCGACAAGTGCAGGTGATGTCCCGGGACCAACTCGTGATAGGTCAATGCGCCGACATTGAATAGGGCCTGCCGGGTCAGGTTCGCTGCATTGAACAGATAGATGCCCTGTTTTCGGCCTGGCCGGGGAGCATCGTAGTAACCGAAGGTCATCGATCCTTGCAATGCTTCCGGCAATGGCGCGATCGTGTAGGCCGCCGCCGGTGCCATGGGAAAATAATCTGCGAAGTGCGGCGCGAGCCGGTCGATGTAGCGCTGAAAAACGGCCGTGACACCTTCAACCGTGGCGGCGCGCCAGCGAGGATCTGCATTCAAGTGCTTGACGAACGCAGCGCCGTCACCCTGGAATCCTAGTTGCGCGCGGACGTCGCGCATCGATGCTTCGATATTCACCATGCGCTCGAGTCCGCGTGCATGCACCTGCTCGGGTGTCAGGTCGAGCGTGGTATGGAGTTTCACGAGATGGGCGTATATTTCGCCGCCGCCCGGATATTGCGCGAGCCCGACGCTCTCGGAGGCCAGTTCAAGATAGCGGTCCGACATCACCGCCAGGAGCCGGTCGAAGGCGGGTTCGACCTCATGTCCAATCCGGGAGTCGAGCTCGTGAAGGAACGATTCCGCCGGCAAACTCCCCAGGCGTTTCGGATCGATGTCGAGCGCCCGTCGGCAGCCGGCCCGATAGGTTTCAAATAGCGTTCTCGCCTGCGCCACCTGCACCTTGGGCATATACATGCCGCGCAGGGCCTGGCTTTCGGTTCGCGCCGTCATCTGGTCGATCAGCCGCCCATAGTCGGCGATCAACCCGAGATAGCGATCGAGGTCCCCGGCCTCGCCGAAGCGAAACGTGGCGAGGCTGACCATGAACGAAGGACAACAAGAATCCGCCGCAATAAGCGGTTGGCAGGAACATTCCGAAAAAGCCCACGCCGATCGGATCGCTGACCGTCCAGTACCAGTCGGCCTCGCGCGCCCAGGCGCCTGCGCGGAATCTCACCAGACGCACCGAAAGCGCAATATCGGGCGGCAGCGCATCGATGTCGAGATTTGCGATCCGCTGCACGAGCGAGCGGCCGACTGCGCTCTTGCGCTGCGCCTCCGCGAGAGACAAGTTCGGCAGGCCGGCGAGCGGCAGGCCCATCTGCGTCTGCACGAACACGCTGCGGCGCAGTTCCTCCCACGCGTCATCGATGATGCGAAGCGCCGCGCTTAGCGCCGCCGCCGCCGAGTCAGGTGCCGATACCGTCATGACAATTGGTCTTTGACGAGTTCGCCGCCGCGCATGATCATTTTCAAGTGCTTGCCGTCGGCCGCGAGCAGGCCGATATCCTTGAGAGGATCGCCATCGACCACCAGAAGATCTGCGTGGGCACCGGCTTCGACGCACCCGAGCTAGTCCCTTTGCAGCATGATCTCGGCATCGACCGAGGTCGCTTGGCGCAGAATTTCGACCGGTGAGTAAACTTCGCGGCGGATCTTGAATTCGCGGCACTCGTGCCGGTACGTCTCGCCGAGCAAATCGGTGCCGAAGCCGACTTTCACTCCTGCCTTGCGCATCGACTCCATGCCGACAATCGCCGGCTTGAACGCAAACTCGGCCTTCTCCTGGCTTTGCGGCGGAAACCCGAGCTTTTTTCCGGGCTCGACCAGCGCACGAATAATGGCCATGGTGGGAATGATGAAGGCGGCTTGCCGGCAACGAACCGGGACGTTTCATCGTCGATGAGCGTGCCGTGCTCGATGCAGCGCACGCCGAACTCCACGCTGCGCCGCACCGCGCCGGCCGGGTGACAATGCGCGGAGGTGTAGGTGCGCCGCTCCGTGGTTCGTTGACGATGGCGCGGATCTCGTCCTCCCGATATTGATGCATCCAGATCGGATCGGTGGGCGAAGCCACGCCCCCCGAGCCCATGATCTTGATGCAGTGCGCACCATGCCTCAGTTCTTCCCGCACCGCCTTGATGCACTCGTCGACGCCGTCGGCAATGACGCTGACGGTGTTGAAGCCGCCGCACGAGCAATAGCCATGATTGTGCCGCGGCCGCCCATTTGCCGGAAATCGCCGTGGCCGCCGGTCATCGATATGATCTTGCCTGCGTAGAAGAACCGCGGAGCGCGGATCAGCCGGTCCTCGATTGCACGCCACAGGCTCAGTGCCGCCGCCGATGTCCCGCACCGTCGTAAAGCCGCAATCGAGCGCGAAGCCCAGCATGCGAATCGCGTGCGCAGTTCGGTAGGGATCGCCCGCAAGATCGACCCTTTGGACGCTGACGTCCGAAGCTAGGCATGGATGTGGCATCGATCAGTCCCGGCATCAGGGTTCGGCCGCCGGCATCGAGAACCTTGGCCTCGGACGCCTTGATCGACTTGCTGGAGATTTCGCGAATCCTGCCGCCCTCGATGAGAACATTCTGGCCCTCCGCGCAGTCCTCGCTCTTGCCGTCAAAGACGCGGGCGTTTTTCAACAAAATGGCAGGCATACTTTTCTACCCCGGGGAGATTTACGGTGCGGGTGATATTCAGACGCAGGCAACGGCCCAGCCCTCAGTTTGCAATGGATAAACGCGAACTGCAAAATCGCCGGCGAGGCGCCGGCGCCGCGGCCAATGCCCAGGCGGGCCCCAGCCGCTGCGTCCTTACCCCCATGGGGCAAGAATTGATGGCCAACGGCATCGCCGCCGGTATATCCTCGCCTGTCTGCGCCCGCCGACGCGCCGCGGCCTGCGTGGCTGCTTTTCAGCGAGCGCCGGCGCTGGGGCTTATTGGCGATCTTGTTCCTGGTGTCGACATCCAATTATGTCGACCGCAACGTCATTGCCGTGCTGCTCGAGCCCATCAAGCAAGAGTTTCGCGTCTCCGATACGGCCCTGGGATTATTGGGCGGCTTCTGCTTCGCCGCCTTCTACGTCGCATTCGGGATGCCGGTTGCCCGCTGGGCCGACCGCGGCAACCGGCGCACCATCATTACGCTGGCGCTGACGCTTTGGAGCCTCATGACGCTGTGCTGCGGTCTTGCGCAGTCGTTCGTGCAGCTCGCGGCGGCGCGCATCGGTGTGGGCGCCGGCGAATCCGGAGCGATACCCCCGGCGCAATCGCTCATCGCGGACTATTTTCCGCCGGCGCAACGCGCACGAGCGATCGCGATTTTCACCGCTGCGGCGATTTCAGGCTATCTGCTGGGCTTCGGCGTCGGAGGCTACATAGCCGCGACGCATGGCTGGCGCATGGCGTTTTTGGCTGCGGCAGTCCCCGGTCTGGTGCTTGCCGTCATTACCCGTGTTTTTCTCGCCGAACCGCGGGCGACGCTGCATTATCAGGTGAAATCGAGCGAACATGAAACGACGCGGCAATCCCTGGCGCAGCTCTTGCACAAGCGCAGCTATGTCTACGCATTGCTCGGCTGTCTGATTTATTTCTTCGTGGCGTATGGCGCTCTGATTTTCGTACCTTCCTATCTCATTCGCACTTTGCATGTTCCGCTGGCGCGCGTCAGCGTGAACTATGGTGCGGTCTCGGCCTTGGCCAGCGCCGTCGGCACCCTCGGCGGCGGCTGGGTCGCGGACCGGCTCGCGCAGCGCGACGTACGCTGGCTGGCACGGCTCCCCGCTTTCTCCTTGCTCTTGACGGCGCCGCTGGAAATCGCAGGTCTATTGGTGGGGTCGTTTCCGGCCTTTCTTGCGCTCGGCTTCCTGGCCTCGCTGCTGCTATCCGCCGGGTTGCCGCCGGTGTTCGCCGCGATTCACGCGGTGTGCGGCAACCGCCGCCGCGCCACCGCCATTGCAATCGTGCTCTTTTCTGCCACGCTCTTCGGCGGCGGATTCGGGCCGTTGGTAACCGGCGTCGTGAGCGATTTTTTCACGCAGCGCTTTGGCGCCGACGGCCTGCGCTATTCATTGATCGTCATGATGCCCCTGTTGATGGCGAGCGGCGGATGCTTTTACGGCTTTGCGCGCACCATGCCTCAGGACATCGAAGACTGAAGCATTGAACCTTAAGATCTTAGAGGACGAATTTCATGACAACGGATCTCTTGCGCTACATAGTGAATCCCGGTCCCAAAAAGCCGGTAACCGGGCTCAAAGCTGCGGTGACCACCGATTCGTCGATCGTCACGGAGACCATGGTCAAAGTGCTCAAGAGCGGCGGCAATGCCGCGGATGCGGGAATCGCGGGGGCTTTGGTGCAAGCCGCGGTGGAACCGTTCATGACGAACCATGCCGGGCTCGTCACATTCCTCTATTACGAGGCCAAGACCGGTCAAGTCCATCAGCTCGACAGCTTGGGTGCCCATCCGAGCGGCTTGCCGCCCTTTAGGCCGGTGCCGCCCAGCATGGGCAGCTACGCGGCCTATCCGCCATCGGCCATCATCCCGGGATTCATGCCGGGCCTTAAGGAAATCCACCGTAAATTTGCTACGCGTCAATGGAGCGAACTCTGCGCGGACGCCGTGGACTGGGCGGAGCGCGGCCATCCGGTATCGACGTTCGAGTACGGCGTGAACCTTTTCGGCGAAAAATTCATTACCTATTTTCCGGAAGGCCGGGATTTCTTTCAGCCCAAGGGCAGCTTCCCCAATGTCGGCGAAATATTCGTTCCGCCGGGCCTCGCCGCCACGCTGCGCGGCGTCGCGAGCAGCGGTCCGGATTATATGATCACCGGCCCGTGGGCCGAGAAATTCGTCGCCAAGGCGAATGAGATGGGCTGGAAAATAACTTTGGATCACATGACGGAGACGCCGCCGAGGTGGGTGGAACCCATTCGCTATCGTCATCATGAGTACGAGGTCGTGAGCTTGGGACCGCCGCAAGCTCAAGGCATCTATATCGCGATCGTGCTCGGAGTGTTGAAACACCTCGGCCTGCGCGACATGAAACCCGGGTCCGCGGATCACTGGTGGGCCATGGGCCAGGCGCTGCGCCAAGGAGCGCGGCATTGGGAGTACGTCCAGGACGATGCCATCTATGGCGTGCCGCGCGCGGAGCTGCTCGACGATTCCTATCATGCGCATCTGGCGAAGCTCATCCGAATTTCGCGGCCCAAGGTCGACTTGAGCGAGCACATCCGATTGGCCGGCGACGCCGGCGGCGGGGCCGATGTCATGTCGGCATTTCTTGGCGCAGCCGGCAGGCCGCGGGTCGCCAAGACAGACACGAAGCAGCCGTCGGGTTCCTGCGAGCTTGCGGTCGTTGACGCTCAAGGCAACTGGGTGCAGATGATGGATACGCTGCAGGGTTCGGGGATACCGGGCATGGTGATCGATGGCGTGCCCATGGTGGGCAGCCACGCGACTTTCGGGGGGCTGCAAAGTCCCATGGATGCGACGCTGGTAAAAGGGGCAAAGGGCCGCTGCATCATCGGCAACACCTTGGTATTCAAAAGCGGCCGTCCGGTCCTGTCGGCCGGTTCACCCGGCAATGTTCATTGCACGGTTCCTCAGGTGCTGGCTTATGCGCTCGATTTCAAAATGGAGCCTTACGCCGCGGTCGATGCGCCACGCATGCTGCCGATGAACGAAGCTCGCGGCATCGTGGTGGAAGACCGGCTGGGCGCCGGGGTGGTCGAAGATCTATACAAACTTGGCGTGCGCGTGGCGGTAACCCCGGGCTATGACTATCACATGGGGTCCTTCTCCGTCATCGCGCGCGAGCAGGACACGGATAAATACACCGCCGTAGCCGACCCGCGCCGCTGTGCCGTCGCGGATGGTATCCGCTGAAAGCAGGAGTTACCGGCCTGGGGCCTCGGAACTGAAGCGATAGTCCTTCGGTGGCTCGGCGCCCAGCAAATTGCGCACGAAGAAGTCCCAGGTGCGCCGGATGAAATACGGCTCGGCGCTGAAGGCATGAGATCGATTAGGCATGTAGATCAGGTCGAATTCCTTATTCGCGGCAATCAACGAGTTCACCATCTGCGCCGATATGGCCGGAAACGCGTTTTCATCGAGATCGGCGTACGCCATCAGCAGCTTGCCCTTCAGCCGATCCGCCTGGCGAGTGAGGTCCACATTGCCCCAATTGATCGGAAAAGCCGCGCCTTGTCCCGCGCCCTTTTCGGCGAATTGCGGCAGGGCAAAAAAAGCGTCCAGCGGATACATGCCATACATATTGTAGGGCCCGGCGCTGGCCACTGCGGCCTTGTAGAAGTCCGGATAACCTAAGATGGCCTTCATGGCGGTGAAGCCGCCGAATGAGTGTCCGATCACGCCCAACCGGGAGAGATCGAGATACGGCCGCTCATTGGCAAGGTGTTTGAGAAACGCGACGTGATCTTCCAAGGCGAACTCTTGCATGTTGTTGTACATGTAGTCTTGGAATGCCTTGGAGCGCATCGGCGTGCCGCGCCCATCCATGACGAACGCTACGAACCCCAATTGCGCGAAGCTTTGCGCGCAGTCCGTCATCCAGTTCGACAGTGCCCCGACGTAGTCGTGCGGAGTGGTGACGACCTGGGGACCGTTATAGATGCACTCAACTACCGGATAGCGATGCGACGCGTCGAAATCGCGCGGCTTGATGAGCAGGCCATAAATCTCGCTCCTGCCGTCGGCCGCTTTCGAGTTGACCAACTCGGGCGTGAGCCAACCCGCTTTGGTTACGGCGCTGACATCGGCTCTGGCGAGCTCCATGACGATGCGGCCGTCTGCGCTGCGCAGCACCGACCGGGGCGGCGCATCGAACGTCGACCACGTGTCCACGAAATACCGGCCGCTCGGCGCGACCAGCTGCGGCAACGGCGGCGGCACCAGCCCGAGCGCGGTCAATGCCTCGCGCAATGCGGGATTGGAATTCGCGGGGAAATTATGATCCGCGGCCTCGGGCGTCAGCAACTTGAGGGAGCGGCCATCGAACCGTACGACATAGAGGTGCCGATAATAGGGATCTTGGCGCGCCTCGCGTCCGGCCGCGGTAAAGTAAAGCAGGCGCCTGGCTTGATCGACGTACACGATATTTTGCACCGACCAGGGGCCGTCGCCGAGTTTTGCCTTGATGGCGCCGGTGCGCGTGTCCACCAAGTACAGATGATTCCAGCCGTCGCGTTGTGAAAACCAGATGAATTCGCCCGACCTGTCAAGATAGCGAACTGCCGGTTCGTCATACTCGAGGGGACTGATTTGCAAGAACGTATCGCTTCGCTCCTGGAGTACCGGGCGCATATCGCCGCTGCTCGCGTTGACATCGAACAGCGTTTCGCTGCGGCTGTAATCGCCGCCTTGAATCGCAAAGAAATGCGATTCATCGCGCGACCACCAGAGAGTACTGCCGAGCCCGTCGGCAGCGGATTTGAGCGCGACCTGCGCGCCGCTTTTGACATCGATTATGGATACCTGGGCCGTGGCCTTATTGCTTTCTCCCGACAACGCCGTGCGAATGCTGATGACTTTGGGCCGCAACGTGCCGTCGTAGGGTACCGACTGCAAGAAGAAATAGTCCGGCAACGTCCGCTCATCGACCCGCGTCACGATGATCCGCCGGCTGTCGGGCGACCACTGCACGCCAAAGGGAGGAAACTTTATGCCGCTCGACTTCTGAAGCACGACCAGCAAGCTCGAGCCCGGCATGGTGCCGTAGGAAAAATGCGGCTCGCCGTCATGCGTCAATTGCCGCTCGGCGCCGGATGGCGACGTGCGCAGCCAAAGGTTGTCGTCCTTTGCAAAGATCGCCATGGTTCCGTCGGGCGACGCCACGCTCAAGCGGTCGTGAACCGGTTTGCGAACGGCCGTGCAATTGTAGGAAGTCAAATCGCAGTCGAGCCTATCGTCGGCGGATTCAAAGCTTAAGCGCTGCTGCGCCTGGTCAATCCGCGGATCATCGAACATCAGGTGCTTGTCATCGGCCGCCCGCCCGGTGGCGTGCGATATCGCTGCGGCAAGCCGGGCATGGTCGAACGCCAAGTGCCGCTCGCGGCGTTGCGGATCGACCGCCAGGTATTGCCAGCCATCGGGGCTTTGCAGGCGCATCCAAAAGCGGTCGCTGTTCGCCGCCCAGATCGGCGCGATCGACAGGTTGAGGGCCAGCGGCAATATCTTGTCGGCGCGGGTGCGTTCGGCGCTTTGATACATCGCCACGGGTTCGTTCGGCGCGGCCGCCTTGAGGATTGCAGCCGAACAAATGCCAATCGCCGCCGCGGCAAATGCGGCCTTATGGTGGGTTTTCATATAGATATGGGACGCAGCGCGGGCCGCAACCCTCAAGGCTGTACGCCGAAATCGGCTGAGGCATTTCGCAATGCGCGCGTCCTGTTTGTTTACAGGATCGTCAGCCCCGAGGCTGGCGACCGTGCTTGGAGTTGAGTATGGTTGTGCACCGTTGTTCAAGGATCGCCCGGATATCATGGACGTCGCCTCCAAATCGAGTATCGCCGTGCGGCAGCCGAAGGGCCGCAGAACGCCCTTGGGGCGCGAAGCTTGGCTGACAGCAGCACGCGCTGCGCTGATCCGCGAGGGCATCGGCGGCGTGGAAGTGGGTAAACTCGCCCGCAAGCTGCATGCCACACGCGGCGGTTTTTATTGGTTTTTCAAGAGCCGGAAGCAGCTGCTCGACAATCTCTTGTCGGATTGGGAGGAGACGAATTCGGCCGGTGTGAAGGCAATCATCCGCGACCGAGGTTCAAACGGCATAGCCGAATTCGACGCGCTGTGCGACCTTTGGATCAACGAGAAGGGCTACGATCCGCAGTGGGACGCCGCCATCCGCGAATGGGCGCGAATCTCGCCGGCAGTTGCCAAGATTGTGCGTCGAGTCGATGACGCACGCATCGAGATAATCCAGCGGATCTTCGTCGATTTGGGCTTCGATGAGACCGAATCCTTTGTGCGCGCGCGCACCACTTATTTCCATCAGGTGGGCTATTACACCCTCGGGGTACGGGAAACGCGCGAGCAGCGTCTCCAATTACTACCCTTGTACGTGCGCATTTTGACGGGTCATTCCAAGTAGACAAACGCGCCGCTCGCGCCTCGTGCTTGACAGTGCGTCTCACTTGCCTTAAAACGTCCATACACATGTGTACGTACACATGTGTATTGAACGAAAAACGGCAGGCGCGGGTGGCACACTCCATGGCAGCAGTCCTCGGTTTTCCTTCGCGCAGCGACTCCCTCGGTGCGCTGCACGCCCGCTTCTGCGCACCCCTGCGAAGATTCTTCCGCGGCTATCGGCTCAACTCCGCGGATGTGGAGGACCTGACCCAGGACGTATTTGTCCGCCTGGCGGGGCCCGGCGCCCAGAAGGACCTGCTAAAGCCTGATGCCTTCGTGTTCACCCTGGCGCGCAATCTGGTGCGCGATAGGGCGCGGCGACTGCATACGCGCGCTATGGCAATATCGGTGGATGTGGGAGACATCGATGAATTGCGATGCGAGCGGCCGACTCCGGAGCAGGAGCTCGATGTGTCTCAGCGCCTGCAGCGCGTGGAGCAAACCTTGGCCGGATTGAAGCCCCATACGCGTGAGGCCTTCGAACAGCATCGCGTCGACGGTGATAGCTACGCCGAGATCGCGCTGCGCATGGGTATTTCGATCAGCATGGTGGAAAAGCACATCATGGCTGCCATCGCCGCGCTGCGCGCCATCGACGCGTGACGCCGCCCAAGGTGGATCATTCGAGCGCCGCCGATATTCGACATACCGGTCTTTACAAGCAGGTAGAGGAATTCTTCACCGCACTCCATGCCCCGGGCGAGGGCAGGGTGACGGATGCATCCGACCTGTCGGTTGCGCCGGACGGCGCCACCGCCGCATTCACCGGCACCGTGTTTCTCGATATGGCGCAAGCACCGGTGACGCGCATCTGTTGTCTGACCCTCGACACCGCTGAGTTGCAACTGTGCACTTCTGGAGCCGGCAGCGACCGGCATGTCCGGCACGCTCCCAACGGGAAAAGCTTGGCGTTTCTATCCGACCGAGCGCAAAGCGGCGCGTACCAGCTCTTCTTCGCGGACGCGGCGGGAAAAAATGTAACGGCTGCCCCGCGTCTCGATGGCGTGATCGAGTACTTGAGTTGGTCGCCGGCCGGGACGAGCTTGCTGTTGGGCGTCGCCGGTTTCGGCGCCGACATCGCAGGCGCGCAAGGCGGCGCGACGACCGTCAAAAAGGCCGCCGCGTCACCCGCGTGGCTGCCTGCTGTCGACACGGGCGATGCGGAAAATCTGTGGCGCGCAGCTTACATATTTGATCTCGCGACGCAACGCCACCGGCGCGTCAGTCCGCAGGGCTTGAATATCTGGGAGTGCGCCTGGCAAAACCCACGCGAGTTGATCGCGATCGTCTCTGATTCTCACAGTGAGGGGTCGTGGTACGAGTCGCGCCTGGTGGTCATCGAAATCGATGGCGGGGTGCGCAATTTGTATCGACCGACCTATCAACTTGGAGGGCCCGCGGCGAGCCCCGATGGCCGCTATGTGGCGGTGATCGAGGCGCTGTGCAGCGATCGATTGATCGTCTGCGGCGAGGTGCGGCTCATCGAGGTGTCCAGCGGAAACGTGCGCCGGCTGGACGCGGGGGGCGTGGATGTCACACAGTTGAGCTGGCGCGGCAACACGACACTGGCTTTCGTCGGCCACCGCGGTCTCGAGACGGTGCTCGGCGAGATCAATATCGCGAACGGCAGCGCGCGTGATTCTTGGACGAGCCTGCGATACACCTTTGGGGCGTGGTATCCGAACGTGGCGTTGCTGCCGCAAGGCGGCGTGCTCGCCGTGTCCGAATCGTATGCACTCCCGCCGGAGATCGTGAAAATACAGGGCGGCCGCTATCAGCGTGTCTGTTCGCTCGCGACACCGAGCAGCGCCGCAGCGGATTTCAACGACGCCGACACCGAGCCGGTTGCTTGGAGCGCAAGTGACGGGCTGGAGCTGCAAGGATGGTTGGTCAAGCCGCGCGGTACCGGGCCTTTCCCGCTCGTCATGGACATCCACGGTGGACCGGTGTGGGCCTGCCGCAATCGCTGGCAAGGCCGCCTGCGCGGCGCAAAACTCTTGGCGGATCACGGCATCGCGTCGCTGTATCCCAATCCACGCGGCAGCAGCGGCCGGGGTACCGCTTTCGCCGCTTTGGTTCGCGGCGATATGGGAGGCGCCGATACCTACGACTACTTGAGCGGCCTCGACGCGCTGGTCGAACGCGGAATCGCGGACCCGAAGCGTCTCGGCGTAACCGGAATCAGCTATGGAGGCTACATCTCGGCCTGGTTGGTGACGCAGGACGCGCGCTTTGCGGCGGCCGTGCCGATTTCGCCGGTGACGAACTGGTACAGCCAGCATCGCACCTCGCAGATTCCCTTTTTCGATGCGCTATTTCTGGACGGCAAGCCCAGTGCCGCAAACGGTCAATTCTTCGCACGCAGTCCCGTGATGTTTGCCGACCGCGTCAAAACGCCGGTGCTGCAGCTGACCGGCGCCTTGGACCAAAACACCCCCCCGACCCAGGCGTTGGAGTTCCATCGCTCGCTCCTCGAGTTCGGTGTGCGTTCCGTGCTGGCAACGTATCCGACCTCAGGACACGGAATCCGCGGCTTCCCCGAGGTGATCGATGCGACCACGCGCTATGTAGGCTGGTTTCTCGAGCACTTCGGGCTGTAAAGAAACCGCATCAGCCGAACGATGGAATGGCCAGATCGACCGCACTGGCCCGGATCGCCGTCATGAGGTGCGGCGCATAACTGCGTTCGACAATCAACAGAGTCTCCTCGGGTCGGATCTTCAGCGCCGAAACCGCCACATCGGCCAGCCGGGTCCGGAGCGATTCGCCGAGCGCGGGGCAGGCGCCGTGTCCGCCGAGCCGTGCAAACAGGTCCGTCAGCCATTCTCCGCCGGCGCTGAAGACCAAGGCGCCGCCGCGCTGATCGACAATACAGCCGTCGGTGATGGTTGCCGCGGCGCCCTGTAAAGTGTCGATCGTAGTTGCTGCCGAACTGATCATCAATGTCTCAGTGGGACTGCGCCAAGCCAGGATGATTGCATCCGACCTCCGGTCCGTGGTGCTGCTGAGCGCGCGCGAAGTGCCGGGCAAAGTCACGCCGGTGATGTCGCGCAGCAGGCGCGCAAAGGCGCCGTGGGCGTCGAAGTAGCGCAAGCTCGCGACCTGCATTCGCGGCTCCAACACGACGCGCAATCCCGCGGCTTCGATCGGTTGTAAATTATTGTCATCCATGCAGTCTGCTGCCGGTCGGATCGACGAAGGGCAGGGGAACGACCTCGGCATCGATCGTCGTGCCCAAGTGATGCACGCCAATATGCTCGCCGCTGCGCGCCGCACCGCCCGCCAGCATCGCGAGCGCAATCGGCCGACCGAGTACCGGACTGATGACGCTGGAGGTGATGTGTCCTTCGGTGCGGGTCGGCGGCGGCGTTTTTGCGAGCTGGGCGCCGACGGGCAAGCGGGTGCGCTGGTCGGCCGGGACCAATCCCACCAGTTGCAGACGGCCCGCGTCGCTTGAAACCGGACGGCTCAAGGATCGGCGCCCGACGAAATTGGCGCTTTTGTTGTGCACGCCGCGGCCGAAACCGATATCGGCGGGTTCAGTGGTGCCATCGGTGTCGGTGCCAATGTGGATATAGCCCTTCTCCACACGCATGACCTGCAATGCTTCGACGCCGTAGGTTGATGCCTCGAAGCCGGGCGCGAGCGTCCAAAGCTTGGCGAACAGCGCCTGCGCATGGTCCGCAGGCACATTGAGTTCATAACTGAGTTCGCCGCTGAAGCTGGCGCGCAGCACGCGCAGCGGAATTCCGTCCAGTCGAGTCGTGGCGATGCTCAGGTGCTTCGCCGCCGAAGGCGCCAGAGCACCGTCGAATCCAGCGGCCGCGAGCAGGTCCCATGCGCGCGGCCCGGCCACCGTGACGTTCGCCCAGCGCGCGGTCACCGGCGTGACTGCCACCTGGAGGTCGGGGAACTCGCATTGCAGCCATTCCTCGAACATAGCGGCGGTGCGCTCTGCGCCGCCGCTGGTGGTGTTGACCCAAAAGTGCTGCTCTCCCAAGCGCGCTACGATGCCATCGTCAACCAATACACCATTCTCATTGAGCAGCAAACCGTAGCGGGCCCGGCCGATCGCGAGCGTCGACAGAGTGCCGAGGTACATCAAATCGAGAAATCGCGCGGCGTCGGGGCCGAATAGTTCCAGCTTTCCCAGCGGCGATCCATCGAATATTCCCGCGCTCTCGCGGGTGGCGGCCGCCTCGCGCAGCGCCGCGGCTTCGATCGCTTCGCCGGCCTTGGGATATGCCGCGGGGCGCCACCAACCGCCATACTCTTCGAACACCGCGCCCCGCTCCTCATGCCAGGCCTGCGCAGGCAGGTGTTTTAAGGGACGGTAGAGGGAGCCGACGCGCCGTCCCACCAGCGCCCCCAGGGTGATCGGCGCGAACGGCGGTCTGAATTTGGTTGTGCCGACCGCGGGCGGCGCGCGTTGTGTCTGCTCGCCCATGAGCACCAGTGCATTGATGTTGCTGGTCTTGCCCTGATCGGTTCCCATGCCGGTGGTTGTATAGCGCTTGAGGTGTTCGACGGACCGGTAGTTCTCGCGCGCCGCCAGGGACACATCGCTCGCGCTCACGTCGTTTTGCAGATCGATGAACTGCGGCGCCCCGGAGCGCGGCACATGGGTATTTGCCAGCGAGCGGCCGATCCCGCCGGTCGGTGCGGGCGGCACCGCGGACCCGCGCGCGAGCGCGCTACCGACCGCGGCGGCATGATTCATCGCGGCGTCGAGCTCAAACACACCCGCGCATGCGCCGACACTGTGAAGCCCCCCGGCAGCTCCATCCGGCACGAACATCGCAGACTCTTCCAGCCAGCGCAATTTGCCGCCGGCCTGCGAGTGAAGATGCACGGCCGGCGCAAAGCCCCCCGCGCTCAAGATCAGGTCGCAGTCAAAGTGCGTCGCCTTGGCTTGGGATTGAGAGGATGCGACGCTGCAGCCGTGCACCGCGTGTCGGCCGGAAACCCGCGAAATCACGGCGTCGCTGAACCACTGGGTGCCGCCCTGCAGCGCTTCCGCGCGGATCATTCCGTCCGGCCGGCAGTCGGCGATGGCCAGCACCTCGATGCCGAGTCCGCGCAAAGTTGCGGCGACTCGGTATGCTTGATCGCAATTGGCCGCGATCACGACGCGGCTGCCGCATGCCACGCCATAGGCATGGGCGTATTTCTCGACCGCGCCTGCCAACATCACGCCGGGACGGTCGTTGTCGGGAAATACCATGGGCCGCTCGAACGCGCCGGCGGCGGCAATCACCGTGCGAGCCCGGATCTTCCACAAGCGTTCGCGCAGCGCACCGGGTGCATCGGATGAATAGACGGCGTTGGCCATGGTCTGCCGCGCGCACACCAAGTTGTGGTCGTAGATGCCGAACGCGAGCGTGCGGGTCAAGATGCGAATGCCGAGCTGTTGTGCTTCCTCGACGAGCGCCGCCGCGCGTTCATCGCTGCGGCAACCCAACAGGCCGCCCAAGTAAGCGGAGCCGCTCAGCAGCAGGACTTCGGCGCCGTTGCGCGCTGCGCCGACGGCGGCCGCAAGTCCGGCGACGCCCGCGCCGACCACGAGCACATCGGCGCTGATCGCGATGGCTTCGTAGCGATCCGGATCCTGCTCCGACGATGCGCGGCCAAAACCGGCCAGGCGCCTAATGCCTGGCTCATACACATGCCAATTGGGCCATTTGAAGGTTTTGTAATAAAAGCCGGCGGGCAAGAGTGCGGAAAACCAATTGTTGATCGAGGCAATGTCGAAGCCCACGCTGGGCCAGCAGTTCACGCTCTCCGCGGCCAGACCTTGCTGAATTTCCAGCAAGCTGGCGCGCACATTCGGCGTGCGCCGCGCACCCAACCCCACATCCACAAGACCGGTGGGCTCTTCGATGCCGCAGCTGTAAATCCCGCGAGGCCGATGCAGTTTGACGCTGCGTCCGACGAGCTGCACGCCGTTCGCCAGCAACGCTGAGGCCAGCGTATCGCCATGAAACCCGCTGTAGTTCCGCTGGTTGAAAGTAAAGCGGATCTCGCGCGCACGATCGAGCCGCGTGCCGCTGGGGGCGGCCAATCGGCGCACGCTCATGGCGGTCGTTCTTGCATGCCGTAGACCGCGATAATTTCGTGCGTAACGGTATTTCTGACGAGATTGAACCATTGCCCGCAGCCATAAGCGTGGCGCCAGCGCTCGCAATGCAGGCCTTTGGGGTTTTCACGGAAGAACAAATACTCGCCCCATTCGCGATCGTCGCAGTCGATAGCGGGACGGGAGATTTGCGTGGTGCCGCCGCAGACGAATTCGGGCTCATCGCGCGCGCCGCACCAGGGACAATTGAGCTGCATCATCAGTGCGCGATTCCGGCGCCGGCCGCTTCATCGATGAGGCGGCCGGTGTTGAACCGATCCAGCTGGAATGGTTCGGCCAACTCATGGTCCTTGCCCGTTGCGAGCACATGGGCGAGCGTCCAGCCGCCCACGGGAATGGCCTTGAAGCCTCCGGTGCCCCATCCACAATTGATGTAGAGATTTTTGATCGGCGTGCGGCCGATGATCGGGCTCGAGTCCCGTACCACATCGACGATGCCGGCCCACTGCCGCAGCAGCGGCAAGCGGCTGAAGGAGGGGAACAGCGCCAGCGTGCCGGCAAGGATGTCTTGCATGACTGAAAAGCTGCCGCGTTGCGCGTACGAGGGAAACAGATCGAGGCCGCCGCCAATGACCATCTCTCCCTTGTCGGACTGGCTGATGTAGGAGCCGATGGCCGCCGACAGCACCACGGTGTTCAACTTCGGCTTGACCGGTTCGCTGACCATCGCCTGCAGCGCGAAGCTCGTGACCGGTAATTTGAAACCCGCCAATTTGGCCAACACCGAACTGTGTCCAGCCGCGGCGATGCCCACCTTGCCGGCGCGAACTCGCCCGAGGCTGGTGTCCACGCCCACGATCGAACCTGCTTCCTCGATAAATCCTCGTACCTCGCAGTTCTGTACGATGTCGACTCCCAAGCCCGATGCGGCGCGCGCATAGCCCCAGGCGACCGCATCATGGCGCGCGGTGCCGGCGCGCGCTTGCGTAAGGCCGCCGAGTATCGGATAGCGCGCATTGCCGGACATGTCGAGGTCCGGAGCCAGGTGCTTCACTTGCTCGCGCGTCAACAGATCCGCATCCACGCCGTTCATGCGCATGGCATTGGCCCATCGCGACATGGATTCCAAATCGTGGCGGCTGTGAGCCAGCACGATCAAGCCGCGCTGGCTCAGCATGATGTTGAAGTTCAGCGATTGCGACAGCTTCTCGTACAGCTGCAATGAAAAATCATAGAGCCGCGCGCTTTCCGGATACAGGTAATTGGAGCGAACGATGGTGGTATTGCGGCCGGTATTGCCGCCCCCGATCCAGCCCCTTTCGAGCACAGCCACATTGGTCAGGCCATGATTTTTCGCCAGATAGTAAGCCGTGGCCAATCCGTGGCCGCCGCCGCCGACAATGATGACGTCGTAGGCCGGCTTCGGCCGCGCCTCGCGCCACGCAGGCGCCCATTGACGATGCCGTGAGGCAGCTGCTTGCAGGAGCGTCCAGGCAGAATATTTCTGTTTCGTGTCGCGCAAAGGCTTCGGTTTGGATTTTAGCAACTATGCCAATTAGGACGCATTGGCATGACACGGCCTCAATGGCAGTCCCAAATAAACGCGGGTCAGAACATCGCTCTAATTCCGGCCCGACAACACCGAGATGACGTGCTTTTCCCCCGGCGTCACATAAGTGTTCTCTCGGTAGGCGACGGTGTCGCCCACCTTCACTTCCACGATGTGAGTGCCCGGTGCGACTTGCACTTCTTGGGGCTGTTTGGCGACCTCCTTGGCCTGGGCGGCCTGCACGCCGTCGACGAATACCACGGAACCCACGGGCGCGCCCACGACAACCAATTCGGTCGGATCGGGTGCATGCGGCTTGCGATGAAACCAGCTGCAGCCCGAAAGGCAAAGCAGCAAGATCACGAGGAATGCTTTCAATGGGGTACCTTGGACCGGCCGAAACAAAGAGCCTACCATGGCGTGCAGGCCTTCGATAAGTGCATGGCTGGAGCTATTCTGTGACGGGTTTTCGGAGACTTGAAAAATTGACTGCCTCAGCCCCAACCTGCCTGAGTCTCAGACGAGCGTTTTCTGCGATCGGATTCGCACTGTCCCTGGCCGTCCTGACCGTCGGAGAGGCAGCCGCGGCAGCGCCGGCAGCGGTGCCGGCGAAAGCCGGCAAAGCGTCGCCTGAAAAGCGCATCGATGCGCTCTTCAAGGAGTGGGATTCTCCGACCACCCCGGGCGCCTCCGTGGCGGTGATCCAGCACGGCAAGCTGGTCTTCCAGAAGGGCTACGGCATCGCGAATCTCGAATACGGCATTCCGATCAAACCCGGCACCATCTTCCATGTGGCATCGGTGTCGAAGCAATTCACCGCGATGGCCGTGGTGCTGCTCGAATTGGATGGCAAGCTTTCCATCGATGACGACATCCACAAGTACTTGCCCGAACTGCCGGACTACGGCGCCAAGATTACGCTGCGCAATCTCTTGCAGCATACCAGCGGTGTGCGCGACCAGTGGCAAACGCTGGCACTGGCAGGTTGGAGTTTGGAAGACGTCATCACGCAAGACCAAGCACTGCGCTTGATCTTCCGCCAGAAGGAACTGAACTTTCCCCCGGGAACCAAATACCTCTATTCCAACGCGGGATTTACGCTGCTGGCTGAAATCGTCGCTCGCGTTTCCGGCACGCCGTTCCCGAAATTCTGCGCCGAACGCATATTCATCCCGCTGCATATGACGCACACGCATTTCCACCAGGATTTGACGCAGCTCGTGCCCGGCCGCGCATATTCCTATACAAAGAAAGGCGCCGGCTTCGCGGCCGCTCCGCTCAACTACGCCATCGTCGGCGCCACGAGCCTGTTCACCACCGCCGGCGATCTCGCATTGTGGCTCGATAATTTCCGCACTGCAAAAGTCGGCGGACAGGCGGGAGTGGCGCGAATGCAAGAGGAAGGCGTGCTGGCGGACGGCAACAAGATCAAGTACGGGCTTGGCATCGCGCTCGACAGCTATCGTGGACTCAAAACGCTTTCCCACGGCGGTGCGGATGCCGGTTATCGCAGCGATGTTCTTTGGTTTCCCGAGCAGCAACTGGGTGTGGCCGTTTTGAGCAATTTGGGGAATTTCAATCCCGACGTTTTGGCGAAGTCCGTGGCGGAGGTTTACATCGGTGACGAGATGGCGCCGCAGGAGGCCAAAAAGAGCGCCGCTATCAAGTACGTGACGATCGATGCCGGGCAACTGGAACCCCTCGCCGGCATTTATCCGCTTCCCAAAATCGACCAAACCCTCACCGTCGTTGTGAAAGATGGAAAATTGTGGGCGGCGGGCGGCCTCGAGCTTGAACTGCATCCGATCGACAACTACCACTTCTACTGCAAGGAGTTGCAGGCCGACATCGTGTTTTCGCCGCAAGAGCATGGCGGCATGCACGTGAAAATTTCCCAACCGGACGCCGTCAACGAAGGCGATAGAATTCAAGCCACGGCGAGCGCCGCGGACTTGCTGTCCTACACCGGCGTGTATTGGAGCGATGAGCTGGAGACGCAGTACACCTTTTTCGTCCGCGATGGCACGCTGAATGTGCGTCACGCGCATCACGGCGAGATTTCACTCGCGCCGACGGCTAAAGACCAGTTTGCCGGCGGTTGGTGGTTCGCGCCTCAAGTAAAGTTCATCAGAGACCCCGCCGGCAATGTCAGCGGGGTGACTTTGGGCGGCGGTCGGGTCGCCGGCATTGCATTCACGCGCAAGCCGGGGCCGCCCATCCAGGAAACTAAAACTACGCGGTAGACTGCCGTCCCTATGTCATCAAGCCATGCCTCTGCACCGGAGTCGAAGCCTGATAAGGACGGGCGCGAAGTGGAATGGCAGCTCGCATGCACCGATCTTGGTGCCGTTCGGCGTTGGTTGAGCGACCACCGTACGATCGATGGACTCACCCTCGAACCGTGCTCCACACAGCAGATCTTCGATACCTATTTGGACACGGATGACTGGCGGATTCACCGCGCGGGCTTCGCGCTGCGCGTGCGCTCCGGTTGCGGTCCAACCGAGGCCACGCTCAAGGCACTTCATTCAGCGAGCACGGAGGTGGCCGATCGCCGTGAATTGACCGAAACCCTCGATGGTCGCGGCAACGAAACGATCCGAGATTCGAGCGGCCCGGTTGGATCGCGCGTAGGCGCCGTGAGCGGCGCGCGTGCTTTGGTGCCGCTGTTCGAATTGCGGACCTCGAGACAGAGATTTGCGATCCGCGGGGGCGATGCGGCGCGGCAGCTCGGCGAGATTGCACTCGATGAAACCGTGATATCCCGGCCTCAGGGTGAACCCCAGGCAAGCATGCAGCGGGTCGAGGTGGAGGCCCTCACAGAATCGCACGAGCCGCTTCGATCGCTGGTCAAGACCCTTCGCAGCAACTGTGCTCTCGAGCAGTCATCCGAAACCAAGTTCGCGCTCGGACTCAAGTCCGTTGGATTGGCGCCGCCCGCGCCGGAATTCGCCGCAACGACGATAGATCGTTCCATGTCCATCGTCGAAATTGCCTTGGCGAACTTGCGGCGCTACCTCGCTGCCTGGCACCTACACGAGCCCGGTGCGCGCTTGGGGGACGATCCTGAAGAATTGCACGGCTTGCGGGTCGCCGGCCGCAGACTCGACGCCATCCTGCGGCAATTTCGCGCGTATCTACCACCGGCTTTGTTGGAGATTCGCACCACGCTGAAGAGTGTGCTGAGCGCCCTGGGTCGCGCCCGCGATCTTGATGTCGCCTTGGGCGAGTTGCAAAACTTCAGCCGCAAACTGCCAAAATCGGATCGGGCTGCCGTAGAACCCCTGCGAGAGCACTTGAGGTCGGAACGCCGCCGGGCGCGCGCGCAGATGTTGAGCGTTCTCGACTCGGTCTGGGTGCAGAAGAACTTGCAAGAACTAAACTCTCAATTGACCGAGCCCGCCGCCGCCGCCGCCGCCGCCGCCGCATCGGCAGCGCCGGCGCTGCAGGAATCCCCGAGGTTGATACGGCGGCGGTTCCGCAAGCTACGCAAGCGGGCGGACCTTCTCGGGGTGGATTCCCCCACCGAGGAGTACCATGAGGTTCGCGGAGAGGTGAAGAAGTTGCGCTACGCGCTCGACGCGGTGGCGCCTCTGTATGGCAAACCCGCCGTCGCGATGGTGCGCGCGCTGCGCCGCTGGCAGGAGAATCTCGGGTCGCAGCAGGACGCCGCCGTGGCGACGCAGCGCTTGAACGCGTTGGCGAGAACGCGGCCGCTGCAGTTGCCGCCGCAGACGCTGTTCTTGATGGGTCGCCTGGCGGAGCGCCACCTCGGCGCCGATACGCAGGCTCGCAAGCACTTCGCACGGGGCTACCGAAAAGTGCGGCAGAAGTGGAAGAAGCTGCGGACGAAATTCGAAAAGTCGAGCGCAAACGAGGCGCCGCCAGAGGCGCCCTGAAGCCATGGAATTGTTGATCGTCCGACATGCCATTGCGTTGCCGCGCGACCGCCGGCGCTGGCCCGGCGATGCGGCAAGGCCGCTGTCGCCCTCAGGAGCCCGGCGCGCGCGCAAGGCCGCGTCAGGGCTTAAAAATCTCTGCAAAGTGCCCGATCGGCTGCTGAGCAGCCCTCTGGTTCGGGCCCGGCAGACTGCCCAGATTCTGACGGAGGTCGCGGGCTGGCCGCGCGCCGAAGCGGCGCCCGAGCTGAAACCCGGGCAGGGCGCGGCGGCGGTTCTCGCCCTGTTGGCCAAGGTTCGCGGCAAACGGATTGCCATTGTCGGTCATCAACCCGATCTTTCGGTGCTGCTCACGGCTTGCCTTACGAAGGATCAGCGCGCCTTGCCGATCGAATTGAAGAAAAATGCGGTCGCATGCCTGTCATTTCGGGGCAGAGCCGGGGCCGGCGGCGCGGCGCTCCAGTGGCTCGCGACACCGCGCATGTTGCGCGGCTTTCGAAAGCAATGAGGTAGCGTTCGGTGGAATTCCCGCTTCTGACGCCGAACCCAGCAACTCCGCCGGCCGCCGCCGGAGACTTGAGCGCGAGCGGCAAACCGGCCGATGCGATGAAAATAGTCGCGGTCACCAACATCAAAGGAGGGGTCGGCAAGACGACCACGGCCGTCAACCTTTCATATCTGTGTGCCGCGAGCATCGGCCCCACGCTGCTCTGGGACTTGGATCCTCAAGGGGCCGCGACCTACACCTTGCGCGGCGATCCCTTGGAACACACGGGTCCAAAGAAGCTGCTCAACGGCAAGCGTCACCTGCCTGAACTCATCCTATCCACCGGATATGCCAATCTGGATCTGCTGGCGGCGGATTTTTCGTATCGAAATTTCGACCTGCATCTCGCGGAGCGAAAGAATCCGACCGAGCGGCTGCTCAAAATGAGCCGATCGCTGCGGGACGCCTATGCAGTGCTATTCCTTGATTGCGCGCCCGGCATCTCGCTCTTGTCCGAAAATGTGCTGCACGCGGCGGATGCGATCATCGTGCCGCTGCTGCCCACGCCGCTATCGGTACGCATGCTGGTGCAATTGCAGGATTTCATTGCGCGCAAGGGCTGGACCGACCTGATACTCCTGCCATTTTTCTCGATGGTCGATCGCCGTAAGTCGCTGCACCACGACATCATCGCCAAGACCCGCGAGCGGTTTCCAACATTGCTCGCCATTGAGGTGCCGTATTCCAGCGAGATCGAGCGCATGAGTCTGCGCCGGCAGCCGATACCGGCTTTCGCCCCCAGGAGCGCGGCGGCGCAGATCTATTCGGCGCTCTGGGCCGAGTTGACGTTATCCCTCTGGCCGGGCCGTTGCGAATGAATCCGCTCGTCACGAAAGTTCATGCCAAGGAAAAGCGCTGGAGCGCTGAATACGCCGCGCTTCGGCAACTCTGTGTTGCGGCCGGGCTCAATGAGGAACTTAAATGGGGGCAGGCTTGCTACGATCTGAATGGCGGCAACGTGGTACTCATCCATGGCTTCAAGGACTATTGCGCGTTGCTTTTCATGAAAGGCGCTTTATTGCAGGATCCCAAACATCTGCTGGTTCAGCAAACCAAAAATGTGCAGTCCGCGAGGCAAATTCGCTTTGCTTCTCTCGCCGCCATAAACCGCCAGAAAGCGGCGATCAAGGCCTGTATCGACGACGCCATTGCGGTCGAGAAATCCGGCGCCAAGGTGGCGAAGAAAGACGTGGGGGATTTCGCGATGCCCGCGGAGTTCCTGAGGCGCTTGGATGATGATCCGGAACTTGCGGAAGCTTTCCATGCGCTCACCCCCGGAAGGCAGAAAGGCTACCTGCTGCATTTTGCGGGGGCGAAGCAGTCGGCGACCCGCGCTGCGCGCGTAGAGAAGCACGCGCCCAGGATATTGAAAGGCCTGGGGCTCGACGATTGATTTTCTCCGCTGCGACGTGCGCTAGCGGATGAGATGCCACTCCGTCTGCCGCCCCGCGAGGTAGCGCACCGATTTGCCGTCGAACAGCGCGCCCTGCTCCAGCATGATCTGAACGCGTTGTCCGCCCCACTCCCGAAGCGACACTGCCACGTTGCCTTCGATCGCGTAGACCGTGTCCCGATGCAGCGGGTAGTCGCCGGTTCCCGGCGTCGGGCCCTGGTTGTCCCACATGCCGATCGTCGGCCCCAGCGAGTGGCCAAAGAATCCCAGTGGATGGCTGTAGGTGCTGCAGGCAAGAGCGGCCGCCGCGCAGCCTTTGATCGTTGCCGCAAGAATCTCGTTGCCGGAACGCCCTTCCTGGAACGAGCCCGTGAGGATGTCCTGCCAGCGATTGCCGCCGGCGAGCGCTGCCTTGAGGCCGGGCGGCACGTCCTCTTCGTCCGCCTTGAGCACGTAGCCCATTTCCTGAGTGTCGGTGCACAGCTTCAGGTAGCAGAACCCGACGTCCGTGTGCAGCACATCTCCCGCTTCAATCCGGCCTTCATCGCCGCAGTGGCCGCCCGAGCTGCCGGCTGGACAAGGCTGGCCGGCCCGCTGACGATCCACTGTCGCCATGAACCACGGCCGCAGTCCCAGCGACTCGAAGCGCTCGCGGATGTACCATGCAACATCGTCGGTGGTCGTGACCCCGGGCGTGATCACGCGACCGCTGAACGCCTCGGAGATCACACCGCGCGCGATACTGTTGATGTGCGGGTACATGGCCTGCTCGGCCGGCGTGCGTGTTTCAATCCAGCGAATGACCAGCGTCTCGGCGGAGACCAGACGGTCGGCATATCCCGGCGGCAACACCTCGGTGAGCCTTTCGTGCAATGCGTGGGTCAGGCCGTCCGCGGCCGGCCAGCTGCGGGAGACATCGATGCCGATCCGCTGGGGCCCCCGGTTCGCGATCAGGGCGCCGAGCGCTTTCCATTGCGCATCGAGATCGCCGCCGGACCACGCCGACTTATACGGACCGCCGAGCGGATAACGATTTACCGCGAGGCGCTCCACGGTTCCGTCTGCCGCGCGGCTGAACACCAACATGGTCGTGCGCCGCGCGGTGAAACTCGGCTGAGGCACGAGAGTGAAATACACCGGGTCCTCGGCATATTCGCGGTTGACGACGACCCACATGTCCAGCCCCGCCTCGGCCATCAGTTTGGGCAGCAGACGATCCAGGCGTTCCGTCAGGATGCGGTTCTCAGGCTCTACCCGCTCGCGCGGCGCCAGCACCGCGTAGTCGGCCGCACTGTCGATGCGCCGCCCTTGCGCGGGCTGCGGCGATCCGAGCGGCGTTGCCGCAACGGCCGCGGTCGCGAGCAGCAGCGCACCCAGCGTTGCGCCGCCGAGCGGAAAAAGTACCCGCAAATATCCCGCCAGAATCACCATGTTCGATCCCCATTCTGTTTTAGAAGTGCATCCAGCAGCAAGCCTACTTCGCAAACACTTCTTGCAGCGTATCCAATGCAAGCGAGAGCGTCTTTGCCGAGACGCTTCCCATCTTCTTCGCCAAGCGCGCTTTGTCCACTGCGCGAATCTGATCCAGCAGAATCAAACCTTTCTTGCCCCCATGCGAGAGCGAAATCCGAAACGGCGCCGGCCGGCTCTTCGTCGTCATGGGCGCAACGATGACCGTGCGCAGGTAGTCATGCATCTCCGGCGGCGAAACGACGACGCACGGCCGTGTCTTCCTGATCTCGCTGCCGATCGTTGGATTCAGCGCCACCAGCCAAATCTCGCCGCGGCTTACCAACCCAGCTCCGCATCCGCCTCATTGGAAAACTCACCCAGTACGAGCGAATCGTCATCATGCTCGGCGAGCTCTTTCGCCGCGGCCGCCCAACCGGCCCGCGCCGCCTTGGCAGGCCGGCGCAGCACCAGCGCGTCGCGTTCGATGGTCATTTCCGCCCAATCTTCGAGCCCGATTTGCGCGAGCAGCGGTTTCGGGATCACGATTCCCCGTGAGTTGCCGATCCGGCGAATGGCAGTTTGCGTGCGCTTCATAGTTATAACAATGTATCACCATGGGACGGCATCCTCAAGTTGCGGGCAGACCCGCGCGGCACTCATCAGGGCGGTAGGCCCCGCTTCCGACAGTCACTCGGCATGCTTTCCTACGCCGCCGCCGCGGCCGTGCGCGCATAGTTTGAGCACATCAACACGCGAGGCTGAACCATGGGCATTAACAAAGATCAAGTTGAAGGCCGCGCCAAGGAAGCGGCGGGCAAAGTGCAGGAAGTGGCCGGCAAAGCCGTAGGCAGCCTGTCGGGGCAAGCAAAAGGCATGGCAAATCAAGTGGCCGGCAAAACGCAGGCGAAGTTTGGCGATGCGAAGGAGACCGTGAAGGAGAATTACCAGGACGAAAAGGCCCGGCAAGACGCGCAGCGCAAGGACTAGGAACATCGGTACCTCTCCCATCAAGCGGGCGGGCGCCCGAAGGACCGGGCGCAAGCGGAGGTGCTTCATGAACGGACGACGCTTTGCAATCGTGGCCGCGCTCAGTTGGGCCGGCGCGGCGCCGGCGCTTGCCGGCGAAATGAGTTCTCCGGGTTTCACGCCGCGGCAAATCGCTCATTGCATGATGAAGCGGCTGCGCGCAAACAGCGCAGAGTCGTATCGCGATGCGTTCAAGAGCTGCAAAAGTCAGCTTGAATCGGCGCGTGCAGACCTGCCCGCCGATGCGGCGGTGACCGCGGCCGCGCTGCCCGAGAAGCCGAAACAATAATCCAAGGCCGGCAACCCGGGCGCCGGCAACCCGGCCACCGGTCGCCGCGAGAGGCGGCGGCTAAGCAACTATTTTGTCAGCCGTCATGCAACGGCATTGCGCCGAATCACTTCGCGATACCAGTCGGCGCTCAGCTTGCGGCTGCGCTTTTGCGTCTTGAAGTCGACGTAGTGAATGCCGAATCGTTTGCCATAACCGTCGGCCCATTCGAAGTTGTCGAGCAGACTCCACAGGAAGTAGCCCTTGATCGGAAAGCCTTCCGTGGCAGCGCGCCGCAAATGCGTCAAATAGTTGCGCAGGAACATCACTCTGTCGGTGTCCTCGACGCGGCCATCGGCCTCGCGGACATCTTCGGAGGAGCAGCCGTTCTCCGTGACGTAAAGCGCGCGCGGTTTCCACAGGTCGCTGGTGTGGCGGATCGCCCAGTAGATCACTTCCGGCCCGATGAACAGCCAGGGCGATGCCATGTGCGGAAAGGAGGCGGGGCGGCGCGCGGCCGCATAGCCCGCCGCCCCGTCATCGGCGCGGGCGTACTCGGGTTGGTAGACATTGAGACCGACGAAATCCAATGGACTGCCGATGATTTTTAGATCGTCGCTCGCCGCTTTGGGTGCGTTCGCGCCTTCGCGTTTCAGGTAGCCGTCGGTGTACTTGCCCTCCATCACCGCGGTGAGAAAGGGCGCGTTCTCTTCGCGGAAGGCACGCTTGGCCGCTTCGATGTGCTCGGCGCTTTCGATGACCGGCACATACACCTTCGGATTCTCGGCCAATCCCACCTGAGTGCCGCTCGCCGAGTGGGCGCGGATGGCTTGCACGCCGAGTCCATGCGCGAGCAGTCCATGATGACGGATCTGATTGACTTGCGCGGCGGGCAATTTCAGTCCGGGCGCGAACTGGCCGATTTGGTAGCTCAAATCGGTGAAGCACACCACTTCGTTGGTGGTCATGAAATGCCGCACGCGATCCGACAACTTTTGTGCGACATAAGCAGCGTAATCGGCAAAGGCCTGGGGCGTATCGCGAGACTGCCAACCCCCGGACAACGCCTGCGGCAGGTCCCAGTGAAACAAGGTGGCGTAGGGCTCGATGCCGTGCTTCAGCAGCTCATCGATGAGGCGCTGATAATAGGCGAGCCCGGCCTGGTTCGGCCTGCCGCGACCTTGCGGAAAAATGCGCGGCCAGGAAATCGAAAAGCGGTAGGCCTTCGCGCCCAGATCCTTGAGCAATTGCACGTCTTCTTTGTAAAGATGATACGAGTCGTCGGCGACATCGCCGGTTTCGCCCCGATGAGTTTTCCCGGGTGTGTGCGCGAAGACGTCCCAATTGGACGGCCCGCGGCCGTCCGCGGTCACCGCGCCCTCGATCTGATAGGCGCTGGTTGCGCAGCCCCAGAGAAAGTCCGGCGGAAATGACCCAGGTGGCGCCGGCGGCGCTTGGCCGCGCGCGAGGGACAGCGGCACGCCGCTCAGCGCGCCGGCTGCGCCAATTGTTTTTGCGAACTCGCGCCGCGTAAGCCGTCGGTTCATCGGTGTTTCTCCCGCCTCGCATCGATACTTGTATTTTGCTGTATGGTAGCGCTAACATTAAACTTTAGGAAGCGTTGCCGGCTGGCGTCCTTCGACCCCCCTCGGAGGTTGCCGGCAACGCTTCCGCTTATTGAATCGCGATCTCGAAGGGACCTGCCGGCAGTCCTGACCGATCGTACAGATTGCAGATCGGCGCATCGCCCCAGCAGAAACGTAGGCGCGTGGCGTTCTCGAGGCCGCGCGCGTCCAACACCACGGCGCCGGCTTGCAGCGCTGCATCGACGAAGCGGCAGCTGCTTTGCTCCTTTGCACACAATTCAAACGCGATAGGCCGGCCGGAGCTGTAGGTCACGAGCGAGCCATCGATGTCCCCGAGTCGCACCACGACATGTACGCCGTCGCGCACCGCGCCGCGCGGCACGGGACCCGAGGCGGTGACAGCTTCTCCATAAATCAGATGCCGCGCGGCGCGCGCCAACCGCACACCCACGGATTGCTTGTCGGGCGGATGAAGCTCGCGCGGATCGCCCACGTCAATGGTCACGGCCAGCGCGGCATGCGCATCGTTCAGCACGGCGCGGCGCTGGGCTTCGCGAAGATTCGCCCAATCGGAAGCGGTGGGCGCCGCCGGAGCCGCGCCAAAATTGGGCAGCTCGACGATGAGGTAGGGTAAATTCGCGGTGAACTGCCGCCGCCAATCGCCCATCAGCGCCGCCAACAGCGCTTGATACTGCGCGGCCTCGCCGGCGTTGGATTCGCCCTGATACCAGAGCACGCCGCGCAGGCCGTAGGGTCCCAGTGGCGCAATCATGGCGTTGTAAATGCTGGTCAAGCCGCCGACGGATTCCCAGGGGGCGCGCGGTGGAAACCCCATGCTCTCCGGCACGAACTGGTAACGCCACTCGCCGCCCAGGGGCACGATGCCGCCGGCGGCGAATCGCAGCATCATGTGCTCGGGCGGTCCATACATTCCGGCCGCGCAGCAGCCGCTCGACACGTTCACAACGATGTCGTTGTCGCCGGCGCGCAGCGTCGCGGCCGGCAACTGGTACGGACGCTCGGTGCCATAGCCAAACGAGTTGCCGATGGGTTTGCCGTTGACCCAGGTCTCATCGACCTTGTCGATGCCGCCGAGCATGAGGGTTGCCGCCCCCGCGGCCTGTGCTGCCGTCAGGAAGACATGCCGCCGAAACCACACCATGCCGTCATGATTGGCGAGCTCGGGTACGCCCCAAGTCTTCCAATCGCGCATGGGCAGCGGAACCTCGCGCCAGTCGGCGCCAGGCTCGCTCCATGGCGTCGAGCTGGCGTGCGCGTGCCACCAGTTCTCCCATATCTCGCCCAGCCGGTCGTTTCCCGCCTTCGGGTCGGCCGCATACACAGGCAGAAGATCCAGCGCCGCGCCGAAACCGCCCATCCCGCGCAGCCCTTGCTCGCTGATCCATGGCTCGATACGCGAACCGCCCCAGGATGAATGAATGAGGCCGAGCGGCACCGGCACGGACTTCTGCAACTCGTGCGCAAAGTAGTAACACGCCGCGGAAAAATCGCCGATCGTGGCGGGGCCCGCGGCGGCCCAAGCAACCGGCGCTTGAAAGTGCGTCAGCGGCTTGGGCGAGGCGGCGTGCGCCACGGTCAAAATGCGGATCCGATCGTTGGCCGAACGCGCGATTTCGCCGGCGTAGTTCAACGTGCGCGTGACCGGCAATTCCATGTTCGACTGCCCGGAACACAAATACACATCGCCGATCAGAATGTCTTTGATGGATTGGCTGGTGCCGGATTGGGTCTGCACCGCGAGCGCGTAGGGTCCGCCGGCGTGCATCGCCGGCAACAGCGCATGCCAATGACCGGCTGCGTCCGCGCGCGCCGCGACGGCGTGAGCATCGATGGAGACGCTGACCCGATCTCCCGCGCTCGACTCGCCCCACACCGGTATCGGCAGGTCGCGCTGCAACACCGCGTGGTCCTGAAAAATCTCATGCAACAGCGGGGGCGGCGGCGCTTCGGCGAAACCCGCCGGCGGCCTGAGGAACAACAGCAAAAGCAGGGAGCGGCGGTCGATTTTCATGTTGGCTCGCAGGTCTGAATGGTTGCTCAATGACGCAGGGGTGCGGCGGTCCAGCCGGGATTACCCGGCGCGTAAGGCGTAGAAATCGCTTCGTACTCTGCCAGGGTGCGCTCCGGAGGCGCGTAGCCCGGCGGCAGCGGCCGTTGCGAAATGCTCTGGAAATAGGCGAGGCAGGCATCGCGCCACCAGCGTGCCTCCTTTTCCTGGATGGCAAGATAGGCCGAGGTTTCCGCGTAGCGCTCCGAATCCACGTAGGGTGCAAGCGTCGCCCAGGTGCGGCGCATCTTCTGAACGTACTCGACGCCGCGCGAGTAATGAATCACAAGCTCATCCCACAGCGTGCGTCCGGATGGCATTGGATGATCCCAACTCAGGTGATGAAACCACAGCAAATACTTTTCGGGCGTGGAGTTGGGGTCGTTGAATTCGGCGGCGAGCGGCGCTGCGTATTGCGACACTGCGTTGCTGCCGGCGGTGCTGCGATCGAAACCAATGCCGTCGGCATCCGCGCGATGATAGTAGGGCGGTGTCCAGTCGGCGCGCGCGCCGCCGCCCTGCCAGGGCGCCGGTCCATAGTGATGCCCCGCGGCCATCAAGTGCGCCAACCCCAGCGGCGTCATGTAATCGACCGCCGCTTCGCGCGAGCCCATCATCATCGCGACCGTCGGCGCGACGAAGCGGCCGTCGTTCGAGAAGGTCATGCGTACCCATTCTTCGGCGACGGCGCGAGAGGAGAGTTCTGGATTCCACGCCAGCCGTCCGAACACATACCAGTCGGCCTGATCGAACTGCGAGCCGGTCCAGTTGCGCATCGCGCCGATATTCGACACGCCCGCCATGCCGTCGATGGATTTGTCGATGGTCGAGCCCGCGCCCCGGCGTTGCGTATCGAAGCGCAGCGCCTCTTCGTAGAGCGGACCCAAATAAACCAGATGAGTCGCGAAGCCGAGGTACTCCTTGGTGATTTGCACCTCGAGCATCAACTGCGTCTTCGGCATGGCGCCGAACAAGGGATGGCCAGGCTCGCGCGGCTGAAAGTCGATGGGCCCATTCTTCACCTGCAGCAGCACATTCGCATCGAAGCGTCCGTCGAGCGGCACCAACTCATCGTATGCCTGGCGGGCACGATCCTCATTTGGATGCGCCGAATACACAAACGCGCGCCACATCACGATGCCCCCGTGGGGCGCGAGCACAGCGGCCAACATATTGGCGCCATCGGCATGCGAGCGGCCGTAGTCCTGCGGGCCCGGCTGCCCCTCCGAGTTGGCCTTGACGAGAAAACCGCCGAAGTCGGGGATGACCTTATAGATCTCATCCACTTTATGCCGCCACCAGGAACGCACCGCTGCATCGAGCGGGTCTGCGCTTTTCAACCCGCCGATCTCGATGGGCGCCGTGAACCGCGCCGACAAATACACTCTGATGCCGTAGGGCCGAAACGCGCGCGCGAGGGCCGCAGTTTTCTCCAAGTACTGCGGCGTCAGGCTGATGGCATCGGCGTTGACGTTGTTGAGCACCGCCCCGTTGATGCCGACGGATGCACAGGCACGCGCATAGTCGGCATAGCGCGGTCCACGATAGCCGGGCAAGGTTTGCCAATCCCAGATCGAGGCGCCGGCGTAGCCGCGCTCGACCGTGCCGTCCAAGTTGTCCCAGTGATCGAGAATTCGATGCAGTATGCGCGGCGACTCGCGCACGTTGAGAGTCTCGAGGGGCTTGCGGGTTTGCATCAGGCGCAGAAAGTCAAAAGCGCCATAGAGCACGCCGATGTTCGAATTTGCTGCGATGAGCGTGGCGCGATGGCCGTGAACCTGGATGCTGCGAATCAAATAGCCCTCGGGGCCCAAGGCCGCGAGGGCTGCGACCGGCAAGCCAGCCACAGCCGCGGCTCCGGAGTTCATCAATACGATGGCGCCATCCCGCGTGACCCGGCTCGCCGAAGGGGGTGTCACGCCCAACAGTCCCGTCATCCCGCGCAGCAACTCTTGCGCGGCCGTGTTCGCGCCCGGCGCGGCCACCACTTCGGCGGCGAAACTGCGATAGCGCGCGGCCCAGGGTGCCTCGACGGGGCGGTAGCGCAGCCACAAATCGTAGCCGTCCTCGGCGTGCGCGCTCGCCGCGCACACCAGCAAGCACACAAAGCACCTGACGCCGAATTCTGGTAGCGCTATCATAACGGACCCTAATCCATGTGCTGCAAGTCAGCATCATAAGGCCATATCGTGATTTTGGATCCGCCCGCAACCGAAACGCTCACCCTGACCCACGGCACGGCGCGCTGCGACCTATTGCCGCAACTGGGCGGCAGCCTCGGCACCTGGTCGGTGGGTGGTCAGCAGATGCTGCGCACCGCGAGCCCCCGCGGCGTCGCGGCCCGCGATCCGTATGCTACCGCCGGGTTTCCGCTGGTGCCGTATTCGAATCGCATCGGGCAGGGGAGCTTCGAGTGGCGCGGTGAACTGAAGACCCTGGCGCGCAATTTTCCGCCGGAACCGCATGCCATTCACGGCGTGGGATTCGAGAAGCCCTGGCAGGTGGAATCGCGCGCGGCCGATTCGGCGCAGCTCCGGCTTACCCACCGACCGGACGCGGGCTGGCCGTGGGCCTTCGACGCGCGCCAACGCATCACCCTCACCGATGACCTGCTGATCCTGGAATTTGAAGCGGTGAACTTGGAATCGCAGCCGGTGCCGCTCGCTTTCGGCCATCACCCCTACTTCCCCAGCAGCGGCGCGCGACTGACCTTTCATGCGCAAGGCGTGTGGCAGGTTGGCGACGACGCTCTGCCGCGCGAACTGGTCGCGCCCAGCGGCCGCTGCGATTTCTCGAAGGGTGCGTCCGTGGAAAACACAGACATCGATAATTGCTTCACGGGATGGAACGGCCTGGCCATCGTAACGTGGCCGGACAAGGCGCAGGCGCTCGGAATCACCGCATCCCGGGAGCTGTCGAACGCAGTGGTATACATTCGCCGCGAGCTCGATGCCTTCTGCTTCGAACCGGTCGCGCACATCAACAATGCGCTCAACCGCAGCGACCGAGAATCGTCGATGCCGGTGATCGCACCCGGCGAGAGTTTCGAGGCGAGCATTCGCCTTCGCGCGATTCGCCGCTAGGCGGTCCGCAGTTCAGCGGCTCGGCAGCTCAACGGCTCGGCGGCTCAACGGCTCGGCGGCGGCCCGTCCGAGTCGCGGCGCACCAGTGTGAAGTCGAGCAGGGCATGTTTGACATCCTCGTCCCGTCCCTCGCGCCGCGCCTTGATCTTTTTCAACAAGAGCAGGACCGCGGCGCGCGCCATGTCGGCGATCGGTTGGCGAATGGTCGTCAACTCAGGCCAGATCGAGCGCGAGAATTCCGTGTCGTCGAAACCGCAGACCGTCAGGCCCTTGGGCACATCCAAGCGATGCGAATGCGCGACCGCCACGGTGGCCGCGCCCATGTCGTCGTTGCTGGCAAAAATGGCGGTTGGCGGTTTCGCCAAGCTCAACAATTGGTCGGCCGCCTTCAGGCCCGAACGATAGGTAAAAAGTCCTTGCCGGATCAGCGAATTGTCGATCGGAATGTCCGCTTCCGCGAGCGCCGCCTTGTAGCCCGCGAGACGCTGCGCGCTCGCGGTCTGGTCCGGGTTGCCGATGATGAAACCGATGCGCGTGTGGCCGAGCGAGAGTATGTGGCGCGTCATGGCCACGGCGGCGGCATGATCGTCGATCCGCACCGCCAACAATCCAGCCCTGGGACTCGCGCTGGCGACGGCCACCGCGAGCGCATCGGCCTTCATCAGAACCGCATGAACGCGTTTCGAATCGCTCAACGGCGGCGGCAGGATGATGCCGTCCACCCCGGTCGCAAGCAGCTCGCGCACCACGTCGTCCTCATTTGCATCGACGTCGCACTTCTCCACCACCAGCTGCACATGACTCAGGCGCGCCTGCTCCAAGCTGCCGACCAAAAATTCGCTCAAGAAGGCCGCGCTGGGATTGCTGTAGAGCATGCCGATGCGAACTTGTTCGGCGCCGGCCAAGGTGCGCGCCGCGAGATTCGGCGAGTACCTCAGCTTGGCAATGGCGGCTTGGACCGCCTCGCGCGTCTCTTGGCGCACGTTGCTCTCGCCGTTGATGACGCGCGACACCGTCATCGGCGCAAAACCCGCGTACGCGGCCACATCCGCGATGGTCGGCGCACCCTGTTTGCGATGCTTGGGCTTGCGGTCGTGGCGGGCGATGCGTTTTCGGGCTGATCTAATCGTCATGCGAGCGTCAGCTTACACTGAGGGCGGGGTCTATTTGACCCCGGCCGGCCTCGGAAAAGCAAATTCGTTGACAAAGCCGGAGGGAATCGCTCATGGTAGCGCTATCAGAAAAGCCGTTGATGGACGGGGGATCCTCGATGAAAGCAGCGTTCACGCGGCTCGCGGTTCTTGCCGCCGCCTTCGCCCTGGAGGGCGGCTCTCCCGCCGCAAGATGCGCGCCGGCCGCGCCGTCCGGCACTCCGACCTACAAGAACGCCAGCGCCGGCGTCGAGGCGAGGGTGGAGGATCTGCTGGCGCGCATGACTTTGGAGGAAAAGGTCGCGCAGATGCAGAGCATCTGGGAGGACAAGCGTGACGTATTCGACGCCAATCTCGAGTTCGATCCGAAGAAGATGGCGCTCAAGTTCCCGGACGGCATAGGCCAGTTCGCGCGGCCCTCGGACGCCATCGGGCCGGCTTCGCCGCGGCTGCAGCCCGGCCGCGATGCGCGCGGCACCATTCGGCTGGTGAACGCCCTGCAACATTATGCGGAGCACACGCGGCTCGGCATCCCGATCATGTTCCACGAGGAAGGCCTGCATGGCTATGTCGCGCTGGGCGCCACCAGTTTTCCGCAAGCGATCGCCCTGGCTTCGAGTTGGGACCCGGCGCTGGTGCGCGCGGTCAACGTCGTGACGGCGCGCGAAATGCGCGCGCGCGGCGTCACCGAGGGGCTCACCCCCGTGGTGGATGTGGCGCGCGATCCGCGCTGGGGCCGGATCGAGGAAACCTTCGGCGAGGATCCCTATCTGGTCGGCGAACTCGGCGTGGCGGCGGTCGAGGGGTTGCAGGGCGAGGGCAAGGCCGTAGGATTGGCGCCCGGCAAGGTCTTCGCCACGCTGAAACACCTCACCGGCCATGGCCAACCCGAGAGCGGCACCAACGTCGGGCCCGCACCTTATTCGGAACGCACTTTGCGCGAATTTTTCTTCCCGCCGTTCGAAAAGATCATCGACCGAACCGGCATCAGCGCCGTCATGCCGTCCTACAATGAGATCGACGGCGTGCCGAGCACCGCGAACGTGTGGTTGCTGCAAAAAGTGTTGCGCGGCGAGTGGGGCTTCAAAGGCGCGCTGGTGAGCGACTACTACGCCATCGAGGACTTGCAGCGATTGCATCATATTGCGTCGACGCCGGAGCAGGCGGCGCGCCTGGCGCTCAAAGCCGGCGTCGATCTCGATTTACCGAGCCCCGGAGCCTATGCCACGCTCACGCAACAAGTGCGCGACGGCCGCGTGCCGATGTCGAGCATCGACACCGCCGTGCGCCGCCTGCTCACGCTCAAGTTTCGCGCCGGCTTGTTCGAGCATCCTTTCGCCGATGCGCAGCAGGCCTTGGCGCTCACCAACAATTCAGACGCACGCGCGCTCGCCCTCAAGGCCGCGCAACGCAGCATCGTGCTGCTCAAGAACGACGGCACCTTGCCGCTCGAGCTTCCGGCCGGAAAGACCCCCGTGATTGCGGTGATCGGGCCGAACGCCGCGGTGGCCCGGCTCGGCGGTTACTCGGGTCAACCGCCGGTCACGGTGTCGATCCTCGAGGGCATCCGCGCCCGGGTGGGAGCGCGCGCCAAAGTGATCTTTGCGCAGGGCGTGAAGATAACCGCGAACGACGATTGGTGGGCGGACGAGGTGCAACTCGCCGACCCCAAGGAGAATCACCGCCTCATCGATGAGGCCGTGGCCGCCGCGCGCGCAGCGGATCAAATCATTCTCGCCGTCGGCGATACCGAACAAACCAGCCGCGAAGGCTGGGCGCCGACTCACTTGGGGGACCGCGACAGCCTGGATCTCGTCGGCCAACAACAGGAGCTGTTCGATGCCCTGCACGCGCTCGGCAAGCCCCTGGTAGTCGTGCTGATCAACGGCCGACCCGCCTCGACGGTGACCATCGCGCAGCAGGCGAATGCGCTGCTCGAAGGCTGGTACCTGGGCGAGCAGGGCGGCAATGCCATGGCGGACGTGTTGTTCGGCGATGTGAATCCCGGCGGCAAATTGCCGGTGACCATTCCGCGCAGCGTCGGCCAGCTGCCGATGTTCTATGACTTCAAGCCCTCGGCCCACCGCGGGTACCTTTTCGACACCACCGCACCGTTGTATCCCTTCGGTTGGGGCTTGAGCTACACCAGGTTCGAGGTCGGTGCGCCGCAATTGTCGAGCGATCACATCGGCATCGACGGTTCGGTGACCGTCAGCGTGCCGGTGCGCAATACCGGCAGCCGCGCGGGCGATGAGACGGTGCAGCTCTATGTGCACCAATTGGTGGGCTCGGTGACCCGTCCCGTCAAGGAACTGAAGGGCTTCGAGCGCGTCAGCATCGCCGCCGGCGAAACCAGAACCGTGACCTTCACGCTCACCCCCGAATCCTTCCGCATGTGGAACATCGATATGCGGCGCGTGGTCGAGCCGGGCGCCTTTGAGATCATGGTGGGACCCAACTCCGCGGACTTAAAGACCACCGCGCTGCACATCGGCTAATGATCACTCGGCAGCGCCGCTCACACCGTATAGCGGCTCACCAAGTTCTCGAGATATTCCTGCCGCCCTGATTTCGGCACCGGCGCGACATTGTCGGCAACGGCCGCGTCCGCCACCGCCGCCAGCGTGCTGCGGCCCTCCAGCATGTTGCGCGCGGCAATGGTGTGCCAACCGGCGTAGCGCTGTTCGACAAAGGTGGCCATTTCGCCGCCCTCGAGCATGGCGGCGGCGCCGAGCAGTCCGCGCGCGAGAATGTCGGCGGCGCCGATATGCCCATAGAACAGGTCCACAGGATCGATGCTTTGCCGCCGCACCTTGGCATCGAAGTTATTGCCGCCGGTGGTGAAGCCGCCACCCTTGAGCACGTAGTAGAGAGCCAGCGTGATCTCGCGCAGATCGTTCGGAAACTGATCGGTGTCCCAGCCGTTTTGCGGGTCGCCGCGGTTCATGTCGATCGAGCCGAAGATGCCGCAGTCGATCGCCATGGCGATTTCATGCTCGAAGCTGTGGCCGGAGAGCGTCGCGTGGTTCGACTCGATGTTGACCTTGACCTCTTTTTCGAGGCCGTGATGCAGCAAGAAGCCGTAAATCGTGTCCACGTCGAAATCATATTGATGCTTGGTCGGCTCGTGCGGCTTGGGCTCGATCAAGATCGCGCCCTTGAAGCCGATCTTGTGCTTGTGTTCCACCACCATGGAAATGAAGCGGCCAAGCTGATTTTTCTCCTGGCGCAGGTTGGTGTTGAGCAAGGTGTCGTAGCCCTCGCGTCCGCCCCAGAGTACGTAGTTCTCGCCGCCCAGACGCTGCGTCGCCTCCAGGCAGTGGCGCACCTGGGTGGCGGCGAAGCGGAACACCTCCGGATCGGGGTTGGTGGCGCCCCCCGCCATGTAGCGGGGATGGCTGAAGAGGTTCGCAGTGCCCCAGAGCAGCTTGATCCCGGTCGTCGCCATTTTGGCCTGGATTTTGTCGACCATGACGTGCAAGTTGACCACGTGTTCGCGGATGTTGTGCGCCTGCGCCATGACGTCGACGTCGTGAAAGCAGAAATACGGCAGCCCCAGGCGCGCGAGGAATTCGAACGCTTCGTCGAGCTTGTGATCCGCGGCGGCTTGATTCAGCGGGCCGCCGTGCCAGGGGCGATTGAAACTCCCGGCGCCGAAAATATCGGTCCCTTCCCAATTGAAGCTGTGCCAGTAGCACACCGCCATGCGCAGGTGCTGCTCCATGGTCTTGCCGGCGACGACGCGTTCCCTGTCGTAATAGCGGTAGGCCAGCGGATTTTGCGATTGCGGGCCTTCGTATTTGATCGGGGCGATGTCGCCGAAATATGAGCGCTTCAAGGGTGTGTCTCCGAAAATAGACTTTTGAGGCTTTGATACAGGGCGCGATAACGGCGCAACGATTGCGAATACCGGTCGGCGAGGCGTTCATCGGGCTCGACCACGTGCAATACGGGCGGCGGCGTACAGACTTCCTCGATGCTCGCATGTTCTTTGCCCATGCGCGCAAGTCGCGCGGCGCCATACGCGGGCCCGTTGGCACCGCTGTCGCGATAGGTCAACGGGCGGCGCAACGCGGAACTTAGGATTTTTCCCCAGTAGAGCGAGCGGGCGCCCCCGCCGATCACCGAAATCGAGTCTATTCTGCCGCCGCCGGCGAGCAGCGCATCCAGACCATCGCGAAAAGCAAACGCGACGCCTTCCAGAACCGCTTGCGCGACGTGCGTTGCGGAAGAATCCTGAGTCAGTCCGAACAGCACGCCCTGCGCGTGGGGATCGTTGTGCGGCGTGCGCTCGCCCGATAGGTAGGGCAGGAAAATTTCCGTATCGCTCGGCTTGCCGCGCGCCTCCGCCGCGGCAAACAGCGCGCTCGCCGAGCCCAATCCGCAGAGGCGCGCGGCCCAATCGACGCAGCTCGCCGCGCTCAATATCACCGACATCTGGTGCCAATGCTGCGGGACCGCGTGACAGAAGGTGTGGACGCCGGCCTCTGGGTTCGGCCGATAGCCTTCGCTGGCGAGAAACAAAACACCGGAGGTGCCCAGCGACAAGAAGGCGTCGCTCTCGCGTACCACGCCGACACCGATCGCACCGGCGGCATTGTCGCCGCCGCCGGCGGCCACCGGCACGCGCGCCATGCCCCAAGCTGCAGCGATGTCCGCGCGCAGCTCGCCGGTGATTTCGTTGCCTTCGGAGAGCGAAGGCATGTGCGATTCATTGAGGCCGGTGGCCGCCAGCATTGCCGGGGACCAGCGCCGCCGCGCAACATCGAGCCATAGCGTCCCGGCGCTATCCGACATGTCCGAGGCCGTCTCGCCGGTCATGCGCAGCCGGACGTAATCCTTCGGCAGCAGCACCAGCGCCGTTTCGGCGAAGATCTTCGGCTCATGCCGCCGCACCCACAGCAGCTTGGGCGCCGTAAATCCGGGCATCGCGCGGTTGCCGGTGATGAGGGTCATCTGCGGCACGGCCGCTTCGAGCTCGGCACATTGTGCGGCGCTGCGGCCGTCGTTCCACAAAATGGCGGGGCGCAGTGTCCGCTGGTGTTTATCGAGCAGCGTGGCGCCGTGCATTTGGCCGGTCAGCCCAATGGCGCGCACGGCTCTGCGCACCGGCAGCCGCAAGCCGCTGACCGCCTCATTGGCCGCGGACCACCAGTCGGCGGGATTCTGTTCCGACCACAATGGCTGCGGCCGCGAGACCTCGAGCGCTGAACTCATCTGGTCGACTACACTGCCGGTGTCGTCAACCACAACGGCCTTCACCGCCGAGGTGCCTATGTCGATGCCAAGATACATCAGCTGAATCGCAACCTTTGGGAAATAATTCTGGTCGGACTTTACGGTAGCGCTATCATTCTATGCTGGATTCGGGTGCCAGCACCAACAAAAGAACGCAAATCAGGGCAGGGCGCGCCGCTGCCTCGAGGGGAGAATCAGATTGAGCGACCATCGCGATGCATCCACCAACTTGCCGCTGATCGCGGCCATCGTCGGGGTCGCCACCATCGGCGGCTTCATGTTCGGCTACGACAGCGGCGTCATCAACGGCACCCAGGAAGGCCTCAAAAGCACCTTCAACCTAAGCGAGGCATGGCTCGGCATCACGGTGAGCGCCTTGCTGCCGGGGTGCGCGGTCGGCGCTTTTGTCGCCGGGCGATCCGCGGATCGCTTTGGCCGCCGGCGCGTGATGTTGGCAGCGGCGATGCTGTTCATTTTGAGCGCGCTCGCCTCCGGCGCGGCTGCCTCCGCGGTGATGATGATCGTGGCGCGTTTCGCCGCCGGCGTCGGGGTGGGCGCCGCGAGCGTACTGTCGCCTGCCTACATCAGCGAAGTGACGCCGGCGAGCATGCGCGGGCGACTCTCCAGCGTGCAGCAGATCATGATCATCGCCGGACTCACCGGCGCGTTCCTGGGCAATTATTTCTTGGCGCACGTCGCGGGCCGCTCCACCGAAGTATTGTGGCTGGGCTTTGCCGCGTGGCGCTGGATGTTCTGGATGCAGGTCATCCCGGCGAGCATTTTCCTGCTGACGTTGTTGCTCATTCCTGAAAGCCCGCGCTACCTGGTGGCGCGCGGCCGGCAAGAGGAGGCCTTGGAGGTCCTGACGCGCTTGTTCGGCGCTGTCGCGGCAGCGACGAAAGCCCTGGAAATCAGGGGTTCGATCGCGGCGGATCACATCCCGCGCCTATCGGATCTCATCGACCGCAACACCGGCCGCTGGCGGCGCATCGTCTGGGTCGGCATCGGGCTCGCAACCTTCCAGCAGCTGGTGGGCATCAACGTGGTGTTCTACTACGGCGCGGTGCTTTGGCAGGCGGTGGGATTCAGCGAGGCCGATTCGCTCAAAATCAATATTTTGAGCGGCACGCTGTCGATTGCCGCCTGCTTGCTGGCCATCTTCTTGATCGATCGCATCGGCCGCAAGCCCCTGCTCATGATCGGCTCGATCGGCATGGCCGTCACCTTGGGCCTGCTGACGGTTGCCTTCGCCACCGGGAGCTTGAGCGGCGGCACGCTGCACTTGGCTGCCAATGTCGGCCGCATGGCCCTCATCAGCGCCAATCTCTACGTGATTTTCTTCAATTTGAGCTGGGGCCCGGTCATGTGGGTGATGCTGGGCGAGATGTTTCCCAACCAGATCCGCGGCTCAGGCCTGGCGGTGAGCGGCGCGGCGCAGTGGAGCGCCAATTTCTTGATCAGCGTGAGCTTTCCGGTGCTCGCAAAATACATCGGCCTTCCCATCACTTACGGCTTCTACACCGCTTGCGCATTCATTTCGATTCTCTTCGTCATGAAAATGGTGCACGAGACGCGCGGCCGGGAGCTCGAGGACATGATCGGGTAGTGCAGAAGACCGGCCCGTAGCTTCGATCCTGCGAGCCGGCGCGTGGCGCCGGCGCAACCGCGGGCCGCTTTCCAAAAGCGGCTTTACAAGACGATTTCCTGATATATGTAGCCGCATTGGTAGCGCAACCACAAAATGATTGCCAAAGGCAAAAAATAGTGTTTAAGATGGTAGCGCAACCATTAAAGGGGTAGCGCCGGCTGATAGCGCTATCGATAAATAGATCGAGCTTCGGGGAGTTTGCCAATGAGCCGAAAGACACGGCGGAATGCGTCCAAGAACGATGCCCAAAATCTGACCCTGCGCGCGGCAATCCGCCGCTTGACCAGCGCCCGGATGGGTTTATCCGGCCTGGCGCTGGGATCGATGGCTTTCAGCGGCCAGGTGTATGCGGCGGCCCCTGACAGCAACGCGACCGACAGCGACCTCACCGAAATTGTGGTGACCGGCATTCGTGCCTCGTTGCAGAAGAGCCTGGACATCAAGAAAGAGTCCGACGGCATCGTTGACGCCATCTCCGCCGAGGACATCGGCAAATTCCCCGATTCGAACCTCGCCGCCGCGATGGAGAGAGTCCCCGGCGTGACGGTGACCCGCGCAGCGACGACGCTGACCGGCACCGGCGGGACCTCGACCACCGGCGATCCGACGCAAATCACGGTGCGCGGATTCGGTCCGCAGTTCAATGAAACCCTGTACGACGGCCGCCAGGTGCCGACCGCGATCGGCAATGTCACGCGCGGCTTCGATTTCGGATCGATCGGCTCCGAGTTCGTCAGTCAGGTGGATGTCTTGAAGACCCCCGACGCCACGCTCTCGAGCGGTGCCATCGGCGCGACCGTCAATATCAAATACCCGAAGCCTTTCGATCACCCCGGCATGCAATTGGCGGGCTCGCTCTCGGGCACCGACGTGACCGGCGATAACAAAATCACGCCGAACGGCAGCCTATTGTTCAGCGACACTTTCGCGGACGATCGCTTTGGTATTTTGGCCGACGTCGGCTATTCGGACACCAAGGTGCGCGCCAACCACATCAACATCCAAGGTTGGGAAGGCGGCAATCCGGCCGCGGGCGGCGGATTGGTACCCTGCCAGTTGAAGGGCCAAACTTGCGCCGTTCCGCCGGGTTCGGCCACCAGCCCGCCCCCGAGCATCAACGATTGGTTCATCCAGGACTACGGCATCTATCAGGAACACAACGACGACAAGCGCGTCGGCGGCCGGTTCGTGCTGCAGGCGAGGCCGGTCGACGGCCTGGAAATGACCCTCGACGACAATTACGCCAAGGAAACACTGGTCCAGCTGCAGCAGGGTTTCAGCGCGTGGTTCAACAACACCGGTTTGACGAACGTGGTGCAGGCACCCGACGGCACCGTGACGAGCTTCGCGCAGCCGGGCACGCCGACCGATTTCCAAGCGCAGATCAACCAATCGGTGACCACGACCAATACCCTGGGGTTCAACGTGAAGTGGGATGCGACCGCGCATACCTCCTACATGTTCGACGCCTATAACGCCGTTGCCAAACTCAATCCCGGCGGCCAGGCCAGCTTGGACGCGGACGTTGGCTACGGGAACGGCCCCAACGCCACCTCGCTCGGCATCGTCGTCCCCGGCGGCGGCAACAATCTGCCCTATCCGACCGGCTTTGGTCCGGGCGGCGATGCCGCGAATTTCGCGAACCCCGCATACATCGGTTCGCACGTGCTGGTGGAGTCCTACAACCAGAACACCGACGAGATCAACCAGTTGAAGCTGGAAGGCAGCTGGCACAACGATCAATTGAAATTCAAGTACGGCGTGCAGTTCACGCGCGATGCGGAAACCTTGCGCGCATTTACCGACCTGCCGTACACCTGGCAGATGTATGCCGGCTACGGTCCGCCCCCGGTCAGGCACCGGCGGCGTCGCACCGATACCCGCGGGCTTGATCTCCAGCACGTTCAGCACCGGCTCGGGTTTCATCAACGGTTGGGGCAACGGCGGCAACCTGCCGCCGAACATCGTTGCGGCCAACGGCTATGCGATATTGAACTATCTGCAGGGTTTGAACGGCGCGGGGATGAACACCACCGCGTGCAGCAACTTGGCCGGCGCCACGCCGTGCACCGGCAAGTACATCATGTACCAGAATCTCGGCGGGTCCCAGGACGTTACCGAGAGTACGGTATCGCCGTATTTGAGCATGTCGTTGAACGAAAAGATCGAGGACATGCCATTGAAGATCAACTTCGGGGCGCGCCTCGAGTCCACGCACGTGATCTCGGGCGGCATCTCCAGCTTGCCGGTGGGTCAGCTCACCATCGTGCCGACCGACCATACCGCCTACTCGTTCACTCCCAGCCCGCCGACCCCGATCAGCACCGAGAGCAACTACCGCTATCTGTTGCCGAACTTGGATCTGGGCTTGTATGTGATGGATAACCTCAAGCTGCGCTTCGATGCCTCGCGGACCCTGACCCGTGCGCCCTTGGGCAACCTCACGCCGGATCTGAATGTCCCGGCCGGTCAGCGCGTCGGCGGCCTCAACGCCACGGGCGGCAACCCGACTTTGCTGCCGTACCTGTCGGACAATTTGGATTTGGGAGCGGAGTGGTACTACGCGCAGAACTCTTATGTCTCGGTGGATGCCTTCGTCAAGGAAGTGACCAACTTCGTGGTCGGCGGCACGATCACCCAGCAGATCAACGGCGTGACGCTGCCCGGCGGCGCGCCGGCGATTTTCAGCGTCACCTCGCAGATCAACGGCCCCTCGGCCGAGGTGCGCGGCATCGAATTGGCGTGGCAGTACACCATTGGCGACACCGGCTTCGGCTTCCAGACCAACGCCACCTTCGTGGGTACCAACAAGCCGTACGATCCCAACAATCTCAGTCAGTCTGAATTCGCGGTGACCGGGTTGGCCAATTCTTACAACTTCATCCCGTTCTATGACAAGTACGGGTTCCAGGCGCGGGTTGCGATCAATCATCAAGCGTCGTTCTTGAACAGTTTCGGGCAGATCCAGAACAATTCGCAGTTCGGCATCGAGCCCACCTTCGTGAACGCGGCCACTTATGTGGACTTCAGCACCAGCTACCAGATCAACAAGCACTTCAGCGTCTATTTCACGGCACTGAACCTCACCGATCAGGTGTATAGCACGCATGGCCGCTTCGCCGAGCAAACCCTGGACGTGGTCGACACCGGGCGGCAGTTCACGCTCGGAGTTCACGCGAAGCTCTAGGTATCCGTCCGAACGCGATAGCGGGCATTGAGGGCCGCCTCGGGCGGCCCTCTCGTGGGACTGGCGTCGCGTTCAGCTTAATTTCATGAGAACCGCAGCGCTTGCGCTAAGCTAGTTGACGTCATGACCGCACTCCCTATCCGCAGCATCGCCATTGTGGGCGGCGGCACCGCGGGCTGGATGACGGCCGTGAGCCTCGCGAAGTTCTTCAAGGCGCCGAATGTGCGCGTACGCCTGATCGAGTCCGAGCAAATCGGCACCATCGGCGTGGGCGAGGCCACGATACCGCCCATCATGCATTTCATACGCGGCGCGGGGATCGACGAGAACGACCTCGTCCGCAAAACCCAATCGACCTTCAAGTTGGGCATCGAGTTCAAGGACTGGACGCGGATCGGCCACAGTTACCTGCATCCTTTCGGGCAAACGGGCTTCGACTTGGGGCCCGTCGCCTTCTCGGCCTACTGGCTGAACGCTTTTCGCGAGGGAAAGGCCGCCAGGCTCGAGGAATATTCGCTGGAGGCGATGGCGGCTTACGCCGCGAAATTCATGCGGCCGGTACCAGCCGCCAATTCGCCCTTGGAGAAAATCACTTACGCCTTGCACTTCGACGCCTCGCTGTTCGCGCGATACCTGCGCACCATCGCCGAGGCGAGCGGCGTGCAGCGCACGGAAGGCAAAGTCAAGGCGGTGGCCTTGCAGTCGGACAACGGCTTCATCCGCGCCCTCACCCTCGAGAGCGGCGAGCAGGTGGAGGCCGACCTTTACATCGATTGCTCCGGCTTTCGCGGCTTGTTGATCGAAGGCGCATTGCACACCGGATACGAACACTGGAATCGTTGGCTGCCCTGCGATCGAGCCGCGGCGGTGCCCTGTGAACGCACCGGCGCGCTGTCCTCCTATACGAGGGTGACGGCGAAGGCCGCGGGCTGGCAGTGGCGCATCCCCTTGCAGCACCGCATCGGCAACGGCTACGTTTACAGCAGCAATTTCATCAGCGATGAAAAGGCGCAAGAGGAGCTTTTGTCGAGCATCGAAGGGAGGGCATTCGCCGAACCGCTCAAGCTGCAATTTGCCACCGGCCGCCGCAAGCGCTTCTGGAGCAAGAACTGCGTGGCAATCGGCCTGTCGGCCGGCTTCCTGGAACCGCTGGAGTCCACCAGCATCCATTTCATCCAGCGCGGCATCGCGCTGCTGCTGAGCTACTTCCCGGACCGCAATTTCAACACCGCGGACATCGATCGCTACAACAAGATCGTGGCGAGCGAATACGAGCGGGTTCGGGACTTTTTGGTGCTGCATTACTCTTCGACCGAGCGGGACGACAGCGAAATTTGGCGCTATTGCCGCAGCATCGAGCAGCCCGACACCTTAAGGGAACGAATCGGACTGTTCCAGAGCTTCGGCCGATTGATCCGCGAAGACAACGAGCTGTTCCCGATGCAGAGCTGGCTGTATGTCTTGGTCGGCCAAAATATCATGCCGCGACACAACGATCCGCTGGTGAGCATATTGGATCCGCGGCAGGTTATGGATAATCTGAGCAACATCCGCAGCGTCGTGCGGCAATGCGCCGCGGCCATGCCCAAGCATGAGGACTTCATCGGTCGAAACTGCGCGGCGCTGCCCGCGGCCGTGGGATAATTTGCGCGTGGCCCAACCCGTTCAAAGAGTTGTCATCGTCGGCGGCGGCACCGCCGGATGGCTGACCGCAGGCATTATTGCTGCGCGTCATCAAGGGCGCATGAAGGCGGGCTTCTCGGTCACTCTGATCGAGTCGCCCAATGTGCCCATCATCGGCGTGGGCGAGGGCACTTGGCCGACGCTGCGTGCGACCCTGGAAAAGATGGGCGTTTCGGAAACGGACCTGTTCCGCCACAGCGATGCCGCTTTCAAGCAGGGTGCGAAATTCGCCCGCTGGACCACGGGCGCGGACGACGATCGCTACTATCATCCCCTCATGCTGCCGCAGGGCTTCACGCAGCTGAACCTGGCCCCGCATTGGTTGAGCGACACCAAGGGCAGGAATTTCAGCGAATCGGTTTGTCCTCAAGAGCAGTTGTGCGAGGACGGACTGGCGCCCAAGATGATCACCACGCCGGAATACAAGGCGGTCGCCAACTACGCCTATCATTTGGACGCCGGCAAGTTCGCGCCCTTCCTGCAGAAACATTGCACGGAGAAGCTCAATGTGCGGCACGTGCCGGCGGATGTGGTGAGCGTTAATCAGAGCGAGTCGGGCGACATCAGCAGCGTGGCCACGAAACAAGCGGGTGAAATCGCCGGCGATCTGTTCGTGGATTGCAGCGGATTCTCGTCCTTGCTGCTCGGCAAGACTCTGGACGTGGGCTTCAAGGATTGCAGCGATGTCTTGTTCTGCGACACGGCGCTGGCGCTGCAAATACCCTACGACACCCCCGATGCGCCCATGGCCTCGCACACCATTTCGACCGCGCAACCGGCGGGCTGGATCTGGGACATCGGATTGCCGACGCGCCGCGGCACCGGCTATGTCTATTCGAGCCGGCACAGCAGCGAAGAGGAAGCTCGCGAGACGCTGCTGCGCTACGTGGGTCCCGGGCACAAAGACCGCGTGGCGCGCAAAATCGCCATCCGTTCGGGACATCGCGAGACCTTTTGGAAGAACAATTGCGTCGCCGTGGGACTTGCCGCGGGCTTTCTCGAGCCGCTCGAGTCTTCCGCCATCGTACTCATCGAACTGTCGGCAAAATTGATTGCGGAGCAGATGCCCGCCAACCGGGATGTCATGGACATCGTGGCGGCGCGCTTCAATGACGTGAACCATTATCGCTGGGGCCGCATCATCGACTTCCTCAAGCTGCACTATGTGCTGACGCAAAGACAGGAGCCGTTCTGGCGCGACAATCTCGACCCGCACTCGATCCCCGAGCGCTTGCAGAACCTGCTGCACCTTTGGAAATACCACGCGCCGTGGTTTTTCGATGAGTTCGACCGTCTCGAGGAAGTGTTTCCCGCGGCGAGCTATCAATATGTCCTGTACGGCATGGGATTCCGGACCGAAGTGGGGCCCATGGACAACGCCGATACCGAATCGACCGCGGCGCGGCTGCTGCGCGAAAATGCGCTCATGACCCAAAAGCTGCGCTCGCAGCTGCCTAAGAATCGCGATCTGCTGCGCAAGATTCAGGAACACGGGCTGCAGCGCATCTAGATGAATTCAAAATGACGCACATCGTGGTTCTCAACAATCTCGTCCACCGCACCGTGCGCGTGCAAGCCGAGGCGGCGGCGAAATTCGGCGACAATCAGCGCTTCGTGCAAGTGGTGGTCACGGAGTTTTCCCTGTTGCTGCCCCACTATCCCATTTTGCTTTCCAAGGATGCCGACACGGGCGCTTTCTTTTGCGGCGCCATGCTGGGCATCGACGAAGGCGAGAACCTTTTCTTGAAGGAAGGGGGCACGGGCCACGAGGGTTATCGTCCGCTGAATCTGCAGCGCGCGCCGTTTTTCGTCTCCGGCGATGAATTGGCGATCGATCTGGATCACGCGCGGGTCGGCGCCGAAACGGGGCAAGCCTTGTTCAACGACCGCGGCGAACCGACCCCCTATCTTGAAAGCATCAAGGCGGCGTTTCAGCAATTGAAGCCCGGCATTGAAATGACCAAGCGCTTCATCGAGACTTTGTTGAAGCTCAATCTGCTCGAGCCGGTGGACATCGTTCTCGGCTTCGACGACGGTTCCAAACGAAACCTCGCGGACCTATATACCGTCAATCAAGAGGTCTTGAGAATGCTGCCGGACGCCGCCGTGATCGAATTGTTTAGGCGCGGCTATCTGCAGTTGATTTATCTGCTCATTGCCTCGCTGAAGCAGATACCCGTGTTGGCGAAGAAGAAGAACGACCGCTTTCTTGCCGCCTGAGCGCGCCGGTTGCATCCCGCATGCCAGAGAGCCCTCGCAGTATCGACGCCTTGGATCTAGCGGGTCCCGAGCAGTTCTTGCGCGATGTGGTGGAACCCTGCCGGCCGGTGGTGCTGCGCGGACTGGTAAAGGCCTGGCCTATCGTCGCGGCGGGCCGGCTCTCGCCAGCGGCGGTCCAGGATCACCTCAAACCGTTGGATGCCGGCGGCGAAATCGAGGCGTTTTTCGGGGCTCCGGCGATTGCCGGGAAATATTTCTACACCGAGGATCTAAAGAGCTTCAACTTCGAACGCCGGCGCATGAAATTCCTTGCCGCGCTCGAGGCCATCGTCTCCTCGGCCGGCGCGCCGGGTGCGCCGTCGATCTACGTGGGCTCGGTCCCGACCGGCGAGTTCCTGCCGCGATTCGCCGCCTTGAATCCCATGCCGTTATTGAGTCCGGGTGTGGGCCCGCGAGTCTGGATCGGCCATGCCGCGAATATTTCTTGTCACTACGACACCGTGGACAATTTGGCCTGTGTGGCGTCCGGACGGCGGCGCTTCACGCTGTTCGCGCCGCAATTGATCGACAAGCTCTATGTGGGTCCGATCGACAACACCATGGCCGGGCAGCCGGTGAGCCTGGCGGCGTCGTCCGCCGGCGGCGCGCAGAAATATCCTCTCTTCGAACAGATCAAGGATCGGTCGCTGATCGCGGACCTCGAAGCCGGCGATGCGTTGTATTTGCCGAAGCTCTGGTGGCACAAAGTCGAATCGACCGCGCCCTTCAATGTGCTGGTGAACTATTGGTGGGACGCGTTTCCCTCAGGTCCCGACGCGCCCTATACCAGCATGCTGCTCTCCATGATCACGATTGCCGAGCGGCCGCCGGCCGAACGGCAAGCGTGGAAGGCCTTCTTCGATCACTACGTGTTTCGCGACCACGGCCATCCGTTGGCGCATCTGCCGCCCGAGCAGCATGGCTTGCTCGGTTCTCTCAAAGAAAATTACGGCAAGGTGCGCGCGCGTGTCATGCATTTGCTGCGCGGCGGCTAGGAGCCTGTGTGAGTATTCAGCGTGAGCCGCCACCGAAGCCTAAATGCCGGTGAGGCGGATCGATCCGTCGCCGGTGTGTATCAATAAGCCGGCCCCACCCCCGTTGAGCGAGCCGTGAACCGCTTTCTTGCCGAGGTCTCCCTCAACGGCGATCGGGATGCCCAGCATGATGCGGCCGTCTCCGGTCCTCGCATCGAGGTTGGCTTGCAGGGTTTTCGGGACCTCCACGGTCACGGAACCGTCCTTGGTCGTGATGCTCCAGGCGGAGGTTATCGTCGAGCCGGCTTCTGCACGGGCGGTGACCCGCCCGTTTCCTGACCTAATGTCGAGGGAATCGAAGCGGCCGGCAACGTGGATGGCGCCGTCGCTGGTGGAAGCGTCGCATTTTCCGTCGAGAGCCCTGCCGCTGATCTTGCCGTTTCCGCTGTGCAATTTGAATGCGCCGGTAAGCGTATCTGCCGTGATATCGCCGTCTTTGGTGCGTATGTCGATCGATCCGGAAAGCGCTGATGCGTCGACCGCGCCGTTCGATGTATTCACGACGATGGTGCCATTGAGGTCGGACAATTCGACCCGGCCGTCGCTGGTTTCAATCTGTAAGTCGGCGTTCTTGGGCATCCGAACTTCCGTGCTGAAACGTTTGGTGTTGAACAAGAGGGTCAGTTGCGGACTCATGCGCACGCTGAGTTCCACGTCGTTGCCGTTCTGTTGCGAGTCGATGTGCAATTTGCCGCCGATCTTGATGGCGGCGAACCCTGCCGATGTCACCCGGAATTCGACCTGATCGGTATCCGAAGTGACCACTCGCACCATGCTGTCGTCGACTTTGACCCGAACCGTCGGCCGGCCGGTGACCGTGTACGATTTTGAATACTCCTCGGCGCCGGCTCGCGCGGCGAGAAGCATTGCGAATAGAAACGTGCAAGGCACGGCAATTCTCTTCAAGACCGCTGTCGATGGCTGCATCGGGGTTCTCCCAAATCGGTAGAGTGCTGCAATGCACTAAGGCACATCGCAAGCCGTGCTTTTGAAACGGTTGATTCTCCGTCCGAAAACCCCGCAGCGCCGCAGAAGTTGCAGCCCGTCTCGCTGGCTGCGGGGACGCCTCGACCGACAAGGCAGTGAAGCGGCTAACGAAGTTTGAACTGTCGGATCATGTTGTCCTGGATTTGGGATCTTGAGAGCGACCGTCCCAACCCGGTGTTTTTGTAATAAAGCGCTTTCAAGAAGGCCAAATCACCCGCGGTTATCGTTGTGGGCTTGTCACGCGTTCCGCAGCTCGAGGACATCAGATCCAGAATGCTCGGCAGCGGATCGCAGTGGTCCGGCGATTGCGCCACTGACAAGGTCAACATCGTCAAGTAGTCGGCGATCGCCCCGATGCTGTAGCCGACGGCTTTACCGGTATCGACAACCAGCATGACGACGCCAATGCCGGCTCCAGCGCCATTGCTGCCCAAGTGCGTCCCGAGACTGGCGCTTGGGGCGTATTGCTGCGTGATCTGCGGCCAAATAGGCAGAATATTAAACCCGACTAAATCCAGATCAGAAGTCAAGACAGCGCTTCCGCCGCCTGTTGTCAGGTACCAACCCTGAATCGCGTGGCCGCTTTTGAACGCTATCAGGTCCTTACCCCCGCCGGCATATCTATTCTGAAAGATAGGTGATGTCGCCCATTTGACGACGGCGTCCATTTTTTCCTGGGGCCTGTTGGTGAAGGAGATCTGCACGGTTTCCTTGCATTGCGGATCCGACTCTACGGGTGCACCGACGTATGTGGCAAGCGCGCGCAGCCGTGCCGTGACATACGCATTCTGTTCCGGTTTGAGCCCAACGGTCTGCGGGCAAATGCTCTGCTTGCCCCCGCGCCAACGCGCAAGGCTGCCTGTCACACCGGTACTGAAATAGTGGACAGTGGCGTGGTGCGCGATGAATTGAGGCAGGCTGTCTCCTGCCAACTCCCCATCGGTCGGAGGTTGCGGAGCCGTTACGGTTACATCGTAAGTTTCCGGCGATGCGCTTGCACTCGCTTGGGGCGCGGCTGCAAGCCACCCCATCGTCACCACAAACGCGATATATCCTCGTTCCATGGTCGCCTTGGCTCCTATGGCTTCATGCTACGCCTGAACGCGCCAAGGCGGAACTGCCGGGGGCTTCCCGGTTGCCTTGCGGCAACCCGATTCTTGGGCTGATCAGGCTGACCGGCTGCCTCGGCAGGAAGCTTATAATTCAAGCCGCCAGCACTAAGCTTTTCAAGGTCGAGGAAAGGCCATGCAATCGATACCGGTCGGCGCCCTAGGATCGTTCAGTCTCGTTGTGGAACCTGAACACCTTGCCAGTCGTTTCAAAGATGCGACATTACCTCCGGTCCTGGCGACACCCATCATGATCATGATGATGGAGAACGCGGCGCTGAATGCGATCAAGCCGTTTCTGGACGCGGGCGAAAGCGCGCTCGGCACGCGCGTCGATGTGCGGCACCTCGCGGCGACGCCCGCTGGCTGTCGCGTCACCGCGGAAGCCAGGGTGACGCAAGTTGAGGGGCGGCGCATTGAGTTTGCCGTTCGTGCTGCCGACGGAACGGAAGAGATTGGAGTCGGCACCCATGAACGTGTGGTGATAGAGTTGCGAAGGCTGTCTGAACGGATGAAGAGCAAGTTCGTTCAAATGTAGACCGGGCAAAAAAGAGGGTCTTGGCATAATCCAGCTTCCGCTCCCCATTTTGGAGATCCAGATAATGCGCGGCAATTCGGGATTTAGTCGTCGGGATATGCTCAAGATGGCTGGTGCGGTCGCCGCCTCGAGCGTCCTGCCGATCGCAGCAAATGTTGTAAATGCAGCCGACGACAAGAAAATGAAGATCGGCATCATCGGGTCCGGGCATGTCGGCAGCGCGCTTGGCGGCGTTTGGGCCAGGGCCGGCGATGAAGTGATGTTCTCATCGCGAAATCTCGAAAACGACCGGAAGCTGGCTGCCGAGGTCGGAGCCAATGCGCGCGCCGGCACGCCGCCGGAGGCCGCCGCATTCGGGCAGGTAATCCTGCTGGCGGTTCCCTACAGCGCCTTCCCCGAGCTCATAAAGACCCTCGGCAATTCGCTCAATGGAAAGGTAGTCATCAATGCGAGCAATCCTTTCCCGCAACGCGATGGCGAGATCGCCACTCGAGCGCGCGAGGAAGGAGCCGGAAACTTCGACGCACACCTGCTGCCGGGCGCGCTCGTGGTTCGTGCATTCAATGCAGTACCTGCGGCGCGCATGGCGAGCGCGCACGAAGATCCGGGAAAGATCGGCATGCCGATCGCAGGCGACAAGAAAGCCATTGAATTCGCTTCGCGCCTCGTCCGAGAGGCAGGTTTCGAACCGGTCGTCGTCGGCGGCCTCGATATGGCAAGATATTTGATGCCAGGAACGCCGCTGGCCGGTGAGCACACGCCGGAGCAAATTCGCAGCATCGCGGCGACGCTCAAGCCCTGACGCGAATTGCTCCGATACGCATGCAGAGGCTCCCGGGCAACGCGGTCGTGAATATCCGATTCAAAGCAAAACTCTTGCGGCCTGCGGATTTCATGATCCGCAGAGTCAGCCTGGCGATCCTCGCCCTTGCGCTCATCGCGCTCGCCTCCTTCGGCTCCATGCAGTCCGCATGCGCTGCGGACACTGACTCGAGCGCGGCGGTTTCGGGTCACTTCGACCCGGATGCCGCAACCGCGGCGTATCTCGCCACCATGACACCCGCTGCGCGGGCTCGGTCGGACGCCTACTTCGAGGGCGGCTATTGGCTCGTGCTTTGGGATTTCCTCATCGGAATTGTGCTCGCTTGGGCCTTGCTGGGTTGGCGCATCTCGACGCGCATGCGGGACTTTGCGGCACGCGTGACCCGTTTTCGTTGGGCGCAGACCGCACTCTATGCCATGCAGTATTTCACTCTCACCACGCTGCTCACGTTGCCCTGGGCAGCCTATGAAGGCTACGTCCGCGAGCGCCAGTACGGCATGTCCAACCAAGGCCTCGCCGACTGGCTGGGAGACGAAGCCAAAGGACTCGTCTTCGCCCTCATCTTCGGTACGCTCGCGGCGGTTGCGATCTACGCGGTGATTCGTAAATTGCCGAAGACATGGTGGCTCTGGGGCTCCGCGGTCGCGATCGGAATCCTGATTGTCCAAGTCGCCATCAGCCCAGCCTACCTGGAGCCTGTATTCAACAAGTTCCATCCGCTGGCCGAGAGCCCGCTCAAGCAGCGCATCCTGTCATTGGCGCGGGCCAATGGAATCCCGGTCACTCAGGTTTACGAATTCGATGCTTCCAGGCAGACCACCAAGATGAGCGCGCACGTCAGCGGCATGGCGGGCTCGGCCCAGATCAGCCTGAACGACAACCTTATGAATCGCGGTTCGCGGGAGGAAGTTGAAGCCGTGCTAGGTCATGAGATGGGCCACTATGTGCTGAACCACATGTACAAAGGCGCCCTGGCGATGGGTTTGATCGTCGTCATCGGATTCGCCTTCATGTCATGGGCATTTGGACGGATCACACTCAGGTTCGGCAGCCGATGGGGAATCCGCGACGCCGGCGACGTCGCCGGTTTGCCCTTGCTGTTCGCGCTGTTCTCGGTCTATGTGTTCGTACTGACACCCGTGTTCAACACGATCACGCGAACGATGGAGGCGGAGGCCGACGCCTTCGGTCTCAACGCGGCGCGACAACCGGACGGCGCCGCGCAGGCGGCGCTGCATCTGGCCGAATACCGTAAGATGCAGCCGGGTGCCGTCGAAGAAGCGGTCTTCTTCGACCATCCGAGCGGCTGGAATCGCATTCATCGGGCAATGATTTGGAAGGCCGAGAATCTTTCAGCAGCGGATATTGTTGCCTACGACGCGCTGCACCGTCCTCCCGGCGTCGGCAGGTAAGCACTCGTGCGCGGCCGTCCACGTAAGTCGGAAAAGAGCATTCAAGCGTAACGCCCGATGAGTTTCTACAACGAGCACATCCTGCCGCATGTCATCAACCTCGCGATGCGCAATCGCGAGCTGACTCCCTATCGCGAGCGCCTCATTTCGCAAGCGCGCGGCCGAGTCCTCGAGATCGGTATCGGCTCAGGCTTGAATCTGCCTTTGTATAACGACGGCGTCGAGGAGGTAGTGGGCTTGGACCCCGCCGCTCGACTCATTTTAATGGCGCAACAAGCCGCAGATCGCTGCAAAATTCCGGTGACCCTGATTACCGGGTCGGCCCAGGCAATCCCGCTCGATCGCGGCAGCATCGATACCCTGGTGACCACCTGGACGCTCTGTTCCATACCCGACGCCGCCGCAGCGCTTCAAGACATGCGCCGCGTACTCAAACCCAGCGGCCAACTGCTGTTTGTCGAGCATGGGCTGGCGCCCGAGCCGGCGGTGCGCCAGTGGCAAAATCGGCTCACGCCCCTTTGGAAGAAGATCGGCGGCGGCTGTCATCTCAACCGCCCCATCCGCGCTCTCATTGAAGATGCCGGCTTTAAAATGAACCGGCTCGATACCGGCTACGCCCGCGGGCCAAGACCCTTGGCCTACTTCTATCAAGGGTGCGCCGCGGCGGGATGATGGCCGATCGCGTGTCAATCTCTGCGCAAACTGATGTCGCTGGCCTGCTGGACAGTCTGGAACGCAGCCGCTAGCCTGACCGGCGATAAACGGAGATCAAAATGTTTGCATCACGCCTCTGGGTCATCATCCTTGCCCTGCTCTCGGCCGCTGTTTCGGTTGCGGCGGATCCATCGCCGACTCCCGTCAACTCCACCGGCTTAGCCGGGAAATCACCGCTCGAGGGACTCAAATATCGACTAGTCGGTCCCTTCCGCGGCGGTCGTGCCACGGGCGTTACGGGCGTTGTCAGCGAGCCCAACACTTATTACTTCGGCGCCGCCACCGGCGGATTGTGGAAGACCATTGATGGAGGCACCAGCTGGAAGCCGTTATGGGACGAATTCCCCGAGGCCGCGCCCGCGGTCGGTGCCGTCGCCGTGGCGCCGTCCGATCCCAAAATCGTCTATGCCGGCACCGGCGAGATCAACATTCGCGGCAATGTCGCCACCGGCAATGGCCTTTATAAATCCACCGATGCCGGAAAAACCTGGCGATTCTCCGGGCTGCGCGACAGCCAGGTGATTGGCCGCATCATCGTCGATCCCTCCGACTCCAACATCGTTCTGGTGGCGGCGCTCGGCCATACCTTCGGCGACAATCAGGAGCGCGGCGTGTTCCGCTCAACCGACGGCGGCGCCAATTGGAAGAAGGTGTTGTATGTCGACGGCAAGACCGGCGCTTCGGACGTTGCCTTCGATCCAAATAATTCCAAGATCCTCTATGCCGGCATGTGGCAGGCATATCGCAAGCCTTGGATCATGGAAAGCGGCGGATCGGGCAGCGGCCTCTACAAGTCCTTCGACGGCGGCGAGCACTGGCGGCGCTTGAGCGGCGGCGGATTGCCGGACGGCATCCTGGGCCGCATCAATGTCGCTCCGACTCCCGACTCCAAAGTGGTCTATGCAATGATCGAAGCCAAGCAAGGCGGCCTCTTCCGCTCGAATGACGGCGGCGAGACCTGGGCGCTCATCAGCGACAAGAACAGCATCAAACAGCGGGCCTGGTATTTCAATACGGTCTTCGCCGATCCGAAGGATTCGAATACCGTCTATGTACTCAATACCTCGCTGTACCGTTCGACCGACGGCGGCAAGAGTTTCAAGACGCTGAAGACCCAGCATGGCGACAATCACGAATTGTGGATCGACCCGGCCAATCCTAAGCGCATGATCGAGGGCAATGACGGCGGCGCCAATATCTCGGTCGATGGCGGCGAGACTTGGACCTCGGAGATGAATCAGCCCACCGCCCAGTTTTATCACATCGCCGCGGACAACGAATTCCCGTTCCGCCTCTACGGCGACCAGCAGGACAATTCCAGTATTTCGATCGCCACAGCCGGGCGCTCAGGCGGAGTCGGCATCGAGGATTGGTCCCCGGTCGGCGGCGGCGAGAGCGGTTTCATCATTCCCGACCCCACCGATGCCAATATCGTGTACGGCGGCGGCTACGACGCCGAGCTGACCCGCTACGACCGGCGCACCGGTCAAGAGATCCAAATCACGCCGTGGCCGCGCAATACCATGGGCTGGCCGGCGGAGAATCTGAAATATCGATTCCAATGGACGGCGCCGATCATGGTCTCGAAATTCGAGCCCCACGCGCTCTATTTTGCGGCACAGATGCTGTTCCGCTCGCTCGACCAGGGCCGCAGCTGGACAGTGATCTCGCCCGACCTGACCCGCAACGACAAATCCAAGCAGCGTTCTTCCGGCGGACCGCTGACCAAGGACAATACCAGCGTCGAGACTTATGACACCATCTTCGCCGTCGCCGAATCGCCCAAGAGCAAGGACTTGATCTGGGTGGGCAGCGATGACGGCCTGGTGCATCTGACCCGGGACGGCGGAGCTCACTGGACCAATGTGACGCCCAAGAGCATGCCCGATTTCGCCACCGTCCAAATGGTCGAGCCCGATCCCGACAACCCTGCTGTCGCCTATGTTGCCGCGGACCGTCATCGGCTCGATGATTTCAAGCCGTATGCCTTCCGCACCGAGGACTATGGCAAGAGCTGGACCGCCATTACCGAGGGGCTCGCAGCGGATGCGTATCTACACGTCATCAGGCGCGATCCGGCCCGGTCGGGTCTGCTTTATGCCGGCACGGAGAGCGGCATCATGATCTCTTATGACGACGGCGCTCACTGGCAGAGCCTGCAATTGAACCTGCCGGTGGTGCCCGTGCATGACCTCGTTGTGCATGGCGATGCCCTCGCCGTCGCCACCCACGGCCGCGCCTTCTGGATGATCGACGATTTGTCACCCGTGCGGCAGTGGGCACCCACGATTCCGACCGAAACGGCGCATCTGTTCAAGCCGGCCGTCGCCAACCACACGGTGTTCCGCGGCGGCCAACTGCGCTATTTTGGCGGGTCGAACCCGCCGGCCGGCGCGGTGATCAGCTACACCTTGTCGTCGCAGATCGGCAAACCACGGCCGGCGAATGATGCCGACAAAGATTCCGACAAGAAGGACAAGGATAAAGACAAGGATAAGCCTGACCCGCTCGATCAGCGCATCAGCCTCGATATTCTCGATGCGAGCGGCAAGCTGGTGCGTCATTTCCCAGAATCCGAAGATGCCAAGAGTCCTGGTGAGGATGAGACCAAGGCCGAGCCGGAAGAAGAGGAAGAGGGCGGACGTGCCTCCAAGCCACTCAAGCCGCCGCATTTGGCCGGCTTCAACACTTTCGTTTGGGACTTGCGCACGGACAAGGCGCGCGCGATCAAGAACGCGCCCCTGTGGGCGGGCAGCGTGGCGGGTCCCCAGGTGCTGCCGGGCCACTACCAGGTGAAGCTGACCGTCGATGGTGCGAGCCAGACTCAACCGCTCGAGATCGCACCGGATCCGCGCGGCACGGCAACGCTTGATGAACTGGCCAAGCAGTTCGCTCTGCATAGCGCGATCAACGCCTTGCTGACCGAGGTGCATGACACCGTACTCGACATCCGCGCCACCCGGGTCAAGATCGTGGCGGCCAAGAAGGCAGCCGCAGGTCCGCAAGCATCCAAAGTCGCGGCAGCCGGCGATGCCCTCGATCGCAAGATGACCGAGGTTGAAGAGATCTTGATACAGCCGCGCTCGCACGCCTCGGAGGACGCGCTGAACTATCCGGTACGTCTTAATAACATGCTGGCGGCGCTAGGCTCGCTCGTCGGGTCCGGCGATGCGGCGCCGACCGCGCAGGACGAGGCCATGTTCGCCGAACTGAAGAGCGAGGCAGCCTCAGCCCTGGCTCGATGGCGCGAGCTCAAGACCGGAGAGGTTGCTGCGTTCGAGAAGCAGGGCTCCGACAAACGCGACTGACGTAGTCACCGCTCGGAGTCGCTTTACGTCCCGGTCCTTTGCTGCGGGTGCGAGAGGGCCAGCGCGTCGGCGTAGAGGTTGTTAACGACACGGATGTTCCGGAATCTGTGCATTGGCATGGTTCGTTCGTTCCCTCGGACGACTTTGGTTTCAAGGCGCTACTCCGCGACGCCTGAACACCGCGTTGCGTGCCAATCGGCGCTGCAGCGCGCTGCGAAGAAATCTTTGTCACAACCTATTCACACTTTGGACATGGAAACGAAACCCCGGAGAGTTGGGATGCTTGGCGAGACCGGCGTTGCCGGCTACGGCTACTTCTCCTACTTCAACGGCTTCCAGATCGATACCAATGCCGATGCCAATCTGGGCAAGCCTCAGATGACCACGATCCCGGACCCATGCCCGTCAGACCCAGCGTGCGGTCCGGGCAAAACTCCCTCCGATGAGCTCAGCCCCCAACCCATTCCAAGGGCGAATGGACAGGCGGGGCATTTCGAGTTGGGGGCGAACGGAGGACAGAATGGATCCGGAGTCGGAGATGGCTGGTACTCGTACAATCTCGGCTCCTGGCACCTTATCTCGCTCAATATAGAGTGCTCGACGCAGCCGGGCGGCTGTTCGACCACGGGCGCCTGGTTTGCCGCCGAACTTGCATGGCTGCAAAAGGATCTCGAAGAAAACCACGCCGCGTGTACCCTGGCCTACTGGCATCAGCCCACGTTCAGCGCCACGAACGGCATCAGCCCGGAGGGCATTGCCGCCCAGGCCTTTTGGCGACTGCTCTACGAACACAAGGCCGACTTGGTGCTGAATGGGCACGACCATCTCTACGCCCGCTACCGCCCGCTTGATCCGTCGGGGAAATTCGATCCACGGCGAGGTATCACGGAATTCATCGTGGGCACCGGCGGCGAGACGCTGGATCCTGTCGTCACCACCCCTGTGACGAGCGGGTCAAGCGAAACCAACATGGAGGACCCGAGCGGCAACACGAACTTCAACAGGGAGAATCTCGTCGCGGCAACCGGGGATTACTGGGGCGTGATGGCCCTGACGCTCGATCAGAATGGCTACGCGTGGCATTTCGAATCGGCATTGCAAGGTCCTGTGAACAACGGCCAATGGCCGCCGGTAACGCCGACCGGGTCGTACACCGACAAGGGCGTCGGCAGCTGCCACGGACCGGTCGACAGGTAATGACCGGATAAACCTCGAGCATTGCCATTTTCCTTTCGGTACGGCATCCCCCTCAGCGAGAAATCGCGAAAGGGGGGATCTCCGCTTTGCTCCCGCCCCTGCGCCTTACGCCGTTAGAATGCGGCATCATGCGAGTGAAGAGCGGAAGCACCAGGAAGTTCAGATTCCGATCGTCTTGAAGCCGTGCGCTTGCGCAGCGACCGCCAATGCTCGGTCGTGGCTGGCCATGGCAAGATCCGTACCGACGGCGTCCCGCCACAGAAGTGCCGTGGCGAGATGGATCGCATCCAGGGTACCGAGTTCGGTGGGCATAGGCTGAGCGGCCCGCTCCAGCACGCTGCCATCGATCTCGACAAGTTCCAGAGAATCGATGAGCGCGAGAATAGTCGAGCGCCGCCTTGCGACTTCGACGTCAGAGAAGTTCACTCGTAATCGGAGCCGATCCAAGGTGCGCAGGCTTTCCGTAGCCAAGAGAGCGCTCGACACGCCCCGCTCAACATCACTCCATTCGGGCAACGCATTGGGCTGTCCGAGCGCCACGCGCAACAGCACCGATGAATCGACATACGCAATCATCGATGGCTTTGACGTTCCTCGAGCAACAGTTCGAGCACATCTATTTTGAGCGATGCTGACTTTGGCAGCGGAACCTTGTTGGGGGCGGGGGATCCGGACGCCGGTTTACGAATCCGAATTCCGGGGCGCTCGTGCAAGGGCACGAGCTGAGCGATGGCAGTATTGCGGTCGAATACTGCGTAGGATTCACCCCCCTGCACGGCGCGCAGGAATTCGCTGAGTTTTGCCTTCAGTTCGGCGATGCGCACGTGTTTCATGACTATATATGGCCATAATAGGTCATTTCAGTCAAGCGAACCGATCTTGCTGCTAATTTCCGCGGGCCCGCGCGACTGCATCGCGCCAATTTCTCATCAATGAGGCTATTCTCGGCACAAGAGCCGTGAAGTCCAAGGACAGGCATGAAAGCATTGACCACGCTTGGCGCGATGGGGTGGCTCGCCGGACTCGGCGGCTGTTCACCGGAGCATAAGGAGCTACATCGACAAGCTTCGCCCGATCAAAAGTTGGTCGCGGTCTTGATGGAGTCGCTGAGCGCGGGCGCGGTTCACGCGGACATCTATGTCAATGATCAGGGGATTCCACTGAATCTCGACAAACCGGTCTTCAGCGCCGTTGGCTGTGACCGCGTGTCATTCGACTGGGCGAATGACTACACGCTGCAGATTCGCTATGAAACCACCTGCGTCATCGATCAGTTCACGAACCGGTGGGCTCGGCCCTCGGATGCGGCGGTGGGCAGGCCGAATCCGATCGAAATTATTTTGATTCGAAACTAGGGTCGAGATCTCAGGGAGCAGCAGAGAAGCAAGTCTCAGCCGGATGGGTCTTTGAATTTGAAAGCCTCCCATCGAGCCGTCATCCGGGATCGACGGGCTCATCGTCTTGATGATTGCCATCGGACGGTTTCGCGAAAGCACATCGACGGGTGACACCATGAGCACATCACCGATTTCCAATGTTTCCGATACCGCGCGGTGGGTTGCGGTCTATCGCGCGAGGGAGTCAGCGCGGATGATGACGGAGTGTGGGACGTGGCGGCATCAAGGAATCTTGGGCGGCAATTTGTGGCGCTTGAGGAAAAGCTGGGTGGCCTCAGTCGATTTGAAGTCGTTGCGACCTGAGCCGCGGTGCCAATGAAGCAGGGTTTGGCGCTTATTTCGATCGTAGTCCGCGACTACGACGACGCGCTGGCGTTTTTCGCGGACACCCTCGGCTTTACAGTCGTTGAAGATACTTACATTCCCGAGCAAGACAAGCGCTGGGTCGTCGTCGCGCCACCCGGGTCGCGTGCTGGCCTACTGCTGGCGCGTGCAGCGGATCCAGAGCAAGAATCCCGCATTGGGAATCAAACCGGAGGCCGCGTATTCTTGTTTCTGCACACGGACGATTTCCGGCGGGACTACGCACGCTATCAGGCCAAAGGAGTTGAATTCGTTCGGGAGCCGCGGGAGGAAGCCTTTGGTACCGTGGCGGTATTCCGCGATCTGTATGGGAATCTCTGGGATTTGATCCAACCGCCAGCGCCATCCCAAGCCGCGCGCAAGAGTCCATGAAGCCGCGCCTTTGTCTGAAGCTTCAATTTGGCTTGGTTGCCGCCGCTTTTTGTGTGTATATGGGACTTTCCCGTCATCTCGTAGTTAGGCAAACGCTAAATTGTCATTGGGTTGATGGGGTGGGTGTGGGCGATTGCCGCCGGTGCCGGGGGCCTGTTGGCGATTTTTATCGCCGGGCGTATTGCGGTCGTCCTGCTTCTGCAACGAACCCCGGTTCCAGTCATAGGCTCGAGCAATGAGACGAAGGAGAATGGACATGGAAGGAAGTCAGCCGTTGAAGTCGCGGCTTTGCTTGGAAGTCAAGTGGCAGAAAGTCACGAGATCGACAGGGTCGAAGCTTGTGTTTGCGGCCTTGGTTGCCGGATGTGCCGGGATGCCAACCATGGCGCCCAAGTTCACTGGGGTATGGGTGACGACTTCTGCAAGTCCGAGCTGGGTGGAAGTGCAAGCTCAAAGCGTCGTGAGTTATGGCTTGACGCTCTCCAGCGGGCATTGCGCGGCGACTTCGTTTGAGATTGTCTCGAAGGAGCGCGTGAACGCTCCGGTCAGTGCCATCGGAAGCGGGCCGATGTTGCTCAAATTGTATGGCGGTACACTGGTGATCGGCGGGAATTTTGGGACGACGCGACTTGTGCGCGCGGCGCGTGAGTCGATTTGTTTAGGGCGTGGTGGTGTGTATGCGCCGGGAGCGCCGTATCCGACGAACCGTCAATGAGCGGTTAGACGACGTTCATGAACGCCGGCATGGTGATTGGCTCGGTGCTTGGTGTCGGGTGTGTGGCGCTGAGACATCCGAGTAAGGATCGGCAACAGTGACAACTAAGAAAAAACCTACGGTGCCGCGCGCAAAACGGCAACAGACTTCGACAACGGGCGCGCTGAAAACTTTCGACGAAATTCGCGCGATTGCCCATACATTGCCCGGAGTTCTCGATGGCACTTCTTATGGCACTCCCGCGCTCAAGGTGGGCGGCAAGCTCTTTGCGCGCCTGCATCAGAGCATGGACTGCATAGTGCTTCGCTGCGAATTATTGGATCGCGAAATTCTGATGCAATCCGCTCCGGATGCGTTCTTCATCACCGATCATTACCGAGACTACCCCTGGATACTGTTGCGCGTCGGCGTGGTCGAGAAGCGCGTCTTGCCGGAATTGATCGAACGAGCTTGGCGCTTGGTGGCGTCGAAAACTTTGGTGCGGAAATTCGATAGCGAGAACGGCGAACAGTGAGCCAATTGGCGGAACAATATTTCTCCGAAATGATCGGCGGGAATTTGGATGCTGTTCTTTCCTTCTCCGCAGTTCTCGGAAAAGATGACCCTTTTCAAGCCGTCAGGCGGGAAAATTCGGATCCAAGGGCATTTCTTGACCCCTAAGCCGGGCTTTCTGGGCAGCAAGGGAGAGGCACAGGCGACGTAGACTCCATGTACTGCGGGCTGAGGTTCAGCAAATATCAACGTGCTCGAGATGACTGATGGCGGCGAGCGCGGCGCTGCCGCCAAAGTAGATCACGGCGCCTACGGCGACGATGAAGAAAAGAGTGCGCATCCGGTAGTGCAGCGCGCCGCACCCGCCGCTATTGACAGCCCGATGGAACTCGCTGAGGCTTCGCGGGTCTCTTAGAAAGGATCTAGCGGAGTGCCGAAATAGTCGTTCTAGGGTGAACCTTGCGGCGTTTATACTCGTGGCAGCTCTTGAGTTTGCTCCTCGCCGGAATGGCCGCGGGAACGCCGGTCAACGATTCGAACCAGATCGGCCGCTCATCAGACGGCGCCGCCGCCGAGAACGCAACACCGCACGGAGCCGATCAGGCACCGACGACTCCGCCGCCCGCGATCACCTCGCAAATCACCGTCACTGGCGAGCCACCGTTGCCAAAGCTTCCACCGGGCGAGTTCGCGGAGTGCTATGAGAGAAACGATTTGAATGGCCCAGAAGGTCCAAATGGCCCAGCGGTAGTCGACTACAGGAGCATTGATATCTGCAGGGCTCAGCGCGTGAGAAGCCTGCACATCGTGATTGAGAAGTGCCTCAATCGCGATAGGAAAAGCGCGCCGCCCGTTGCGGTCCTGGCATGCTCGGAGTTGCTGGAACGCAAAATATTCCTGGGCAGCGACCGCTTTTATGTCTATGTGAATCGTGCCGAGGCCTATTGGCTGCAGGGCGACAAGCGGCATGCCCTCGACGATTACAACCAAGCCGTCATATTGGCTCCGCATAACGCCAAGAACTACTACAACCGTGCGGTCTTCTATCTGGCGCAAACTGATGTCGGCGCGGCCTTGCGCGATTTCGATACCGCCTTGAGCCTCGACCCTCGACTGGTCGCAGCGCTGCTTCAGCGCGCGAAAATCCATGAGACTCAAAATGATTTCAGCGCTGCGCTCATGGACTATTCAGAGGCCATCCGTCTAAAGCCGAAAACGGCTGCGCTTTGGAGCGAACGAGGGCATATATGTCTGCTTCAACATGACTACGGCGGTGCCATCAAAGACGAGGCCCAGGCGATCCGGCTCGACCCTACGCTGGCACTGGCTTACTTTTTTCGTGGCGCAGCCTTCGGAGACCTTGGCGACTCGCCTAATGCTTCCAGCGACATCGACACTGCAGTGGCACTCGATCCGTCGCTAGACCGTTACATATCCGTCAAAGGCAAGACCGCAACGCTTACGCTCCCGCCTTTTTGAAAGGCCTGACTATTCCCATCGAGCATTACGCATACGGGAGCCCTGCTCGGCGAGTCATCGCTGCAGCAGGGCCCCTTTGAGCATGATCAGTACCTGGCGTGCGGATCGCTGCTCGTGTTGCCGGGAGCAGGACCAGCCGGGCAACCGCCGAAAGTCACGTTCTCGCTCTCGTTTTCCAGATTGATGACGAGGATGTGCTCGATGGCACCCTCGGGCGCGGCGGCCCTGACAATCCGGTGGTCGTCACCGGCATGGGCGCTGAGCGCCAGCGACAGTGCCAGCGGCGCGGCAAGGAGCGCCGTACGCATGCCGATGCGGTTACCCAACATTCTTCCAATGGACGTTCAGCACTCCTGGGTTCTTGTCGATGAAGTGGATTGCGCTGGTCGCGCGATCACGAGATGCTAGCGGGCCACGATGACGAATCCATGAACGTCCGCCGCTTTTTCGCCCCGAATGCGCTGAACCGATCGACGACCCGCGTGCTCTGTTTGCTGTGCGCGATGTATTTCATCACGTACATCGATCGCGTCAATGTGAGCACCGCGGCAATCGAATTCAGCAAGGATTTCCACCTTTCCAATACGCAAGTCGGTTTGGTTTTCTCTGCGTTCGCTTATCCGTACTTGATCTTTCAGGTCGTCGGCGGCTGGGTGGGGGACCGCTTCGGCGCACGCCGCACGCTCACTCTGTGCTCGCTCGTTTGGGCCGGCGCGACCGTGCTCAGCGGCCTGGCAACCGGCCTCATGTCCCTGATCGTCGCCCGCGTACTGCTCGGTTTGGGCGAAGGCGCGACATTTCCAACGGCGACGCGCGCGATGTCGCACTGGACTGCCGATAATCGCCGCGGATTCGCGCAAGGCATCACGCACGCCTTCTCGCGTATCGGCAGCGCCATTACGCCGCCCATCGTGACCTGGCTGATGCTGGCGTTCAGCTGGCGCGGCTCCTTCATCGTGCTCGGACTCCTGAGCATGGTCTGGGCCATCGTCTGGGGATGGTACTTCCGCGATAACCCGCGCGATCATGCCAGGATCACCCCGCAGGAAGTCGATACTCTGCCGCCGTTTGTCGCGGTCAAGGAAACGCCGGCGGTGCCATGGAGTGCGCTCATCAGGCGCATGCTGCCGGTCACCCTGGTGTATTTCTGCTATGGCTGGACCCTATGGTTGTTTCTCACCTGGATCCCGCAGTACTTCCTGCACAACTATCACATGAATTTGAAAAACTCCGCCGTGTTTGCCTCGGGCGTTTTCTTCGCCGGTGTGCTCGGCGATTCGCTCGGAGGCCATGTCACCGATTGGCTGCTGATGCGCACCGGCAGCCGCACCAAGGCGCGCAGCTACATGGTGGCGGTCTGCAACTTGGGGGCGCTGGCTTCGCTGCTGCCGATACTTTTCATCCACGACTCGACCGTTGCCGCCATCGCCTTGAGCTTGGGCTTCTTCTTCGCCGAGCTTACGATCGGTCCGATGTGGGCGATTCCGATGGATATCGCGCCGAAGCATTCCGGCACTGCCAGCGGATTCATGAACATGGGCTCCGCGCTCGCCGCGATTTTGAGTCCGGTGGCGGGCGGCTGGATCATCGATGTCACCGGCAACTGGGACTGGCCGTTCATCGGATCCATGGTGCTGATGCTCGTGGGCGCTGTGTTGGCCTTCGCCATGAAGCCGGAACAGACATTTTAATCACGACGCTTTTTTGCGGTTCGCTTCCAATCAATGAGCTTAATGCGATTGTCTCCTTGGGAATGCCGGCGTCACGGGTTCCTCAGTGATGACTCAATACTTGTGGGTCGACAGCAGCAGGCTGGTTTCTGTGTTCGAGATTCCGTCGATGAGGCGAATGCGACCTAACACACGGTCGACGGCCGCGAGACTGTCGGCGCGAAGTTCGGCGACGATATCCCAGCGGCCATTTGTGGTGTGAAGCGCGCAAACCGCGGGGTCGCCACGCAGAGCGCGAAGCACCTCGTCGGTTCGGTTGCCCTCAACCGCCACCGTCATCAGCGCGCGGATTGTATGCTCCTCGACCTGCGGCTTGAGCTTGACGGTGTAGCCAACAATGGTGCCGTCCGTCTCCATTCGTGCCATCCGATTCTGCACGGTGCCGCGCGCGACTTTAAGCGTCTTGGCCATGGTCGCCACCGATATCCGAGCATTCTCGCGCAGCAAGGAGAGCAGTTCCCGATCGGTCGAATCCATATACATCTCCTGCCAAAGCGGGTGAAGCTGTACAAAACGTCAATTAGCATTGACCTTTTGCACAATTATAGCAGTTGTTTGCTCAATCTTCTGGCTAGTCCTTAGCCCTGATGACCGCTGACACTTCAGATATCAGGTTGTACGGAGCGAATCATGGTCAATTACATTGGAACTGAGCGACTTCGAGCGCTCGTGGCACGAATCGGAGTTGGCCGTTTCATTGAGGAACTGGCTCAGGAAATCGCATCTGACTACCGGCGATGGGACGAATTTGAGAAATCCGCGCGGCATGCCAGCCATTCGTCCACGGGCGTAATCGAACTGATGCCCACCAGCGACGGGCGTCTCTATTCATTCAAGTATGTAAACGGGCACCCGAAAAACACCGAGCAGGGCCTGCTCACGGTGACTGCGTTCGGCGTGCTGGCCGACGTCGCCACCGGCTACCCCGTGCTGCTTTCAGAAATGACTTTTATGACTGCGCTGCGCACGGCTGCCGTTTCTGCGCTCGCGGCGTCCCGGATGGCGCGTCACAAGAGCCGGGTCATGGCAATTATTGGAAACGGCGCACAAAGTGAATTTCAAGTCATCGCATTCCACCGGATGGTGGGTGTTCGCGAAGTACGGCTCTACGACACCGATTCTGAGGCAACAACTAAACTGGTGCGGAATCTAACCAGACTGCAGCTTCCCAATCTCTTCGTGACACGTTGCAGCGGCATTGCGGAGGCTGTTCAAGGCGCCGACATCGTCACCACCATTACGGCCGACAAGCGCAACGCCATTATCCTAACGCCGCAGATGATCGAAGCGGGGATGCATTTGAATGCGGTCGGCGGCGATTGCCCCGGCAAGACGGAATTGCACCCCGATATCCTGCGTTCAGCAGCGGCGCGCATTGTGGTGGAGTTCGAAGCGCAGGCCCGTATTGAAGGTGAAATCCAACAATTGGGCGGCGCCGTTGAAGTCAGTGAACTCGCTCAAATCTTGTTGGAAACCAGGCCCGGCCGATTAGGCGATCAAGAAATCACCATCTTCGATTCTGTGGGGTTTGCGCTCAGCGACTTCTCTGCGCTGCGTTATCTGCTGAGGCTGAATGGCGAGTACCCGGATGGCGGTCAGCGTATCGATCTCATTCCCGAATTGGAAGATCCTAAAGATCTGTTTGCCTGTATGGCGAATGAGACTGTGCGCGTACGCCAACGGCGCTTCGCCTGATGGGCATCGCCAAACGCAAGGCCAGTCTCATCGGCGCGCCCACTGACGTCGGTGCCAGCGATCGCGGCGCCTCAATGGGACCAGAAGCACTGCGAGTCGCAGGGATTCACGCGGCGCTTATGCAACGTGGATTGGACGTGGTGGATTGCGGCAACGTCAGCGGCCCCGCCAATCCCGGGCGGCCCAAAGTCGACGGCTACCGCAATTTGACTCAGGTCACTGCTTGGAATCAGGAAGTGAACGATGCCGTCTACCGGGAGTTGTCGGAACAGCGTTTGCCCATATTGCTGGGAGGGGATCACTGCTTGAGTATTGGATCCATCGCAGCGGTCGCCCGCCATTGCCGCGACAAGCGCAAACCTTTGCGCGTACTTTGGTTGGATGCGCATGCCGACTTCAACACTCGTGAACTGTCCCCGAGCGGCAGTCTGCACGGGATGCCGCTGTCCTGTCTGTGCGGATTCGGCCCTCGCGAGCTGCTCCAGATCGGCGGTGCAACGCCGGCAATATCCGCAAAGTGGGTGCGGCAAATCGGAATACGCAGTGTCGATGCGGGCGAGAGGCGCTTCGTGCACGAACAACAGCTCGAAGTTTTCGACATGCGCTTCATCGACGAAATGGGGGTACGGCAGACCATGGAACTGGCGCTGCAGAATATGGATGCAGACACCCACCTGCACGTCAGTTTCGATGTCGATTGCCTCGATCCAGAAATTGCCCCCGGAGTCGGCACCACGGTACCCGGCGGTTTGTCGTATCGCGAGGCACAGTTATGCATGGAAATGATTGCCGACACCGGTCAAGTCGCTTCGTTGGATATTATGGAACTGAATCCTGCCTTGGATGTGCGTAACAGGACTGCAGTCCTCGCAGTCGATCTGGTCGAATCTCTTTTTGGGAAGAGCACGCTCGTACGAAGGACACCGCAGTCGTACGCGGACAGCGCGGTGAATACGACCGTCTACGAGGCATAGCTCAACATCATCGTACCTTAGCGCTGATCTGCGCCCCAAATGATGCGGCCGCCTCGAATGTTCTCAAATCCACCACGCGACCTGTCGGTTTAGCAGAACTAAGAGCAGGATTAGATAACCTAAAGCGCGTTGACGCCAACATCGGTACGATTCGCGTTCTATGTGGCCCGATCCAACGAAATCCGCTGCCATCAAACCCGCCGCCTGGCTGGTCGGCGCCTGTCTGCTCGCCGTCTACATCGTCTGGGGCACGACCTACTTCGCCATCAAGGTGGCGATCGAAGGCATTGCGCCCTTTTTCCTGGTGGGAACGCGTTTTATCGCTGCCGGAGCGCTGCTGTTGGGCTGGCAAGCGCTGCGCGGCGCGCCGATGCCGACGCGGAAGCAATGGGGCGGCGCCGCGGTGGTGGGATTGCTGCTTCTTGTGGTGGGAAACGGCGGCGTATCGATTGCCGAACACTGGGTGAGTTCCGGCGCCACCGTGGCGCTGATCAGCGTGATGCCGTTGGCGACCGTACTGTGGTCCGGCGCCTTCGGCCAGTGGCCGCGGCGCGCCGAATGGAGCGCTATTGCGCTCGGCGGCGCAGGCGTCGCCGTGATGCTTTTGGGGCGCGATCTGCAAGGAAGCATGTTGGGTACCTTGCTGATACTTTTTTCCACCGCCTCTTGGTCGTTGGGCACGGTGTTGTCGCGCCGGCTGGACATTCCGCAGGGACCCACAGGATTCGGCGCGGAGATGCTGACCGCGGGGCTCATGGGCTTGCTGATCAGCGCGGCGTTGGGAGAACACTGGTCCATGCCGCACGCGCCGCGCGTTTTTTGGGCTTGGGGATACCTGGTGCTGTTCGGTTCATTGATCGCATTTTCGGCGTATCGTTTCGTGGTCGAGCGGGTGTCGGCCTCGCTGGCCTCAACTTATGCGTACATCAATCCGCCGGTGGCCTTGGTGGTGGGCTGGTGGTTGGGCCATGAAAGGTTTTCCGTCAATGTGCTGTTGGGTTTGCCCGTCGTGCTCGTCGCGGTTGCGTGGCACGCCTGGATACAGACACGCGATGCGCCGCTGGCAGCGCCCAAAGTCCCGCTCGACACCGCGCCGTGCCTGCCATCGCAGGCGCGTGGAAAGCCTTAGCGCGAGCCCGTAGGATCCAGCTACTGGAGTAGCGGAGACCTTGCATGCGCCGTATCGGGTTGTTGATTCTGACCGCCGTGTCGACTGCCGCATATGGCGCCTCCGAGCAGCCGAGCGGCTGGCCCGCTTACGGCGGGGACCCCGGCGGCTCCCGCTATTCCTCGCTGGCACAGATTACCGCGAAGAACGTGAGCGGCCTCACCGTTGCCTGGACATTCCGCACCGGCGAACTCGGCCAGGGCGTCAAGGACTGGCGCCGTTCCGCTTTCGAGGCGACGCCGATCCTCTATGACGGCACGCTGTACTTGACCACCAGCAGCACGGATGTGATCGCGGTGAATGCGGCCAGCGGGCAGCTGCGCTGGCGCCATGACTCCCAAAGCCGCAGGGACCTGCATTATTCCGACGGCGTATCGCGCGGCGTGTCGCTGTGGGTCGATGACCAGGTCCCGCAAGCTGCGCCGTGCCGCGCGCGCATTTTCGCGCCCACGCTCGATGGCCGGCTGCTGGCGCTCGACGCCGCGACCGGCAAGCCCTGCGCCGACTTCGGCACGCAGGGCGCCGTCGACTTGCTCAAGGACATTCGCTTGCAATTCAAGCAGGGCGACGAGTGGCGCAACTATCTCGTGACTTCGCCGCCTGCAATCCTCGACGGCAAGGTGATCGTGGGCTCCTCCATTGGCGACAATCGCGCGGTGCTCGAAGAGCTCGGCACCGTACGCGCCTTTGATGCGCGCAGCGGCCGGTTGGTATGGAGCTGGGATCCCATCCCGCGTGATCCCGGCAATCCCGTATATGAAGAATGGGACACCGGGGCGGTCGAGAATGCCAGCGCGGCCAATGCCTGGGCGCCCCTGTCGGTGGACACCGAACGGCACTTGGTGTTCGTGCCGACCGGTTCGGCCAGTCCGGATTTCTTTGGCGGTACGCGGCCCGGGGATAATCGCTGGGCGAATTCCATCGTGGCGCTCGACGGGAATACCGGCCGGCTCAAGTGGGGCCAGCAGCTCGTGCATCACGATCTGTGGGACTACGATGTGGGTTCGCAGCCTACGCTGGCCAATATCGTTCACGACGGCAAATCGGTACCCGCCGTGATTCAGGCTACCAAGACCGGCTTCCTGTTCACCTTCGATCGGGACAACGGCGCGCCGCTGTTTCCGATGGTGGAAAGACCAGTGCCTCAGGACGCGGTTCCGGGCGAACATCCGTCGCCCACGCAACCGTTCCCGACGGCGCCCCCGGCACTGGTGCGGCAGTCGAAGGTCACGCCCGATGATGCCTGGGGGGTTGCATGGTTCGATACTCGAGCCTGCCGCAAGCGCATCGAATCCTATCGCTCCGAGGGCATGTTTCAACCGCCCGCGCTGAAGGACTCGCTGATGCAGCCGGGCAACGCCGGCGGTTCCAATTGGGGCGGCATCGCTTTCGATCCACAGCGGCAATTGGCGCTGGCCAACACCATGAACCTACCGTTCGTCGTGGCGTTGGTTCCGCGCGCCGAACTGGCGGCGCAATACGATGCCGAGGAGTACAAGGGCTTCGAGTTCGCGCGCCAGCTGGGGACGCCCTACGGCATGCGCCGCAAGGCGTTCATGTCGAGCTTCGGTATCCCATGCGTCAAACCGCCCTGGGGCACGCTCGCGGCCGTGGACATGCAGCGCGGCGTCATCAAATGGCAGATTCCCTTGGGCGACACGCCGCTGATTCATCTGAACCTCGGCATGCCGGGACTGGGTGGCCCGATCGCCACCGCGGGCGGCCTGATCTTCATTGCCGCCAGCCTGGATGATCGGCTGCGCGCCTTCGATACGGACAGCGGCAAATTGCTCTGGACCGCGACGCTGCCCGCCGGCGGCCAGGCCACACCGATGACCTACGCCCTCGATGGACGCCAATATCTGGTCGTCGCGGCCGGCGGATACAAGGACATGAGCGACCGCGGCGACTATCTGATCGCGTACGCTCTGCCGCGATGAATACGGCAGGGCGGAACCTTTTGCGGATTTGACCAGCCCTACATAGCGTGTCTAACTGGCCGCTCGCAGGCCGGTGGGCGCGCGCCAACCATACCGAAGGGATTACTTTGTTCGGCTATTACCTCGCTCTCGCATTGCGAAGTCTCAAGCGCAATCCCGTGCTCACGGGGTTGATGATCGTCGCGATTGGCTTCGGGATCGGCACCTCGATGACTTCGCTTTCCGTATCTCGGGCGATGTCCGGAGATCCCATCCCGGAAAAATCGCGGCAACTGTTCATGGTGCAGATCGATAGCATGGGACCGGACAAGCGGGTCGAAAGAAGCCAGGATGGGCTCGACGAGTACATGAGTTACATCGATGTCATGGCGCTGAACAAGCTTCACGCGGCGCTGCGCCAAACGCGCATTTACTCCAGCTACTTCAACGCACGAGCGGAGAATCCAGCGCTCAAGCCGGTTGGCGTGATCGTGCCGGCAGTCGATGCCGATTTCTTCCCGATGTTCGACGCTCCGTTCGAATTCGGCGGCCCGTGGGCTCGCGCCGACGACGAAGAGGGCAACCCCGTGGTTGTCATTTCGCGCAAGCTGAACGATCAATTCTTTGGCGGCGTAAACAGCATCGGAAAAACCCTCGCACTTGAAGGCGTGAGCTACCGAGTCGCCGGCGTGCTGGAGAACTGGCCCTTGGTGCCGCGGTTTTACAATCTACACATTCGTCCTTACGGACAAATCGACGAGGTCTTCATCCCCTTTACCCGCGCGATCAAGGCGCAAGCCCCGGCCACCAGCATGAGTTGCAAGGACACTACCGATCCGAGCTTCGCGGCTCGACTTCGGTCCGAGTGCCTGTGGATTCAGCTCTGGGTGCAACTGCCGGCGGCGGCAGACGTGGTCAGGTATCGAACTGCCTTGAACAATTATGCCGCCGATCAGCAGCGAATCGGCCGCTTTCACTGGCCGCCGCGCACGCAAATTCGCGATGTCATGCAATGGCTTCAGTATCTTCATATAGCCCCCAATGAGTTGGGCCTCTTGGTGCTCGCCTCGTTCGGGTTTCTCTTCGTCTGCCTGATGAATGCCATGGGATTGATGCTCGCCAGAATCATCGGCCGGTCCCAGGACATCGGTGTGAGGCGCGCCCTCGGCGCCAGCCAGACGGCTATCTTCGGCCAATGCCTGGTCGAAACGACAGTCATCGGCGTTCTCGGCGCAATTCTCGGGTTTCTGCTCACTTTATTGGGGGTGCTCGCCATGCGAACCGCGCTGGCGGACGATTTCGCGGCGCTCACCTATGTGAACGCCAAGCTCGTCGGCATCGAGGTGTCGCTGGCCATTGCCGCGACGATCGCCGCCGGCCTGTATCCCACTTGGCGTGCCGCGCATGTCGAGCCCGCCTTGCAGCTGAAGTCCGAGTAGCCGCCCTTGAGTTCCGCACGTTTCGCGATCTATCGCAAAAAATCGGGCGCGGTGCTCATTGCAGTGCAAATTGCCCTCACCCTGGCGATTCTCTCAAACGCCCTGGCGCTGATTGTCGACCGCCTGTCGTGGAGTGCGCGTCTGACCGGCATCGACGAAAGCAACATCTTTTTCATTTACGCGACGAGTGTCGACAATCCGGCCAACTTGGCGGCTCTGCAAGCATCGGATCTCGCCCTGCTTCGATCCGTCGCCGGCGTGGCGAATGCCTATACCACCAATTCATTTCCGCTTGAAGGCGGTGGCTGGTCGATGAGCGTCGATCTGGCGCCAGACCAGAAGACGCCCTCGGCGCATATCTCTTATTACTTTGGCGACGAGCAGGCGCTCGACACGCTCGGCGTGAAGCTGATTGCAGGACGCAATTTCGCCGCCTCCGAAGTCATCGCTCGAGACGGAAGCGCCACCCCGCCCGCGACGGGGGTGATCATCACGCGGGCTCTGGCGCAGCGGTTGTTTCCGCGCGGCGATGCCCTCGGCAAATCGATTTATCTGGAAACCAAGGATCCTTCGCCCGTCATCGGGATCATCGATCGCCTGCAAGGACCGTTTGTTGCCGCGACCGGCTTTATGAGCACTTTCACGGAAAATTCCGTCCTCGCACCGTTCCGGCTGCTGAGCGATTCGCCGACCTATGTGGTGCGCACCAAGCCGGGGAACCTCGTTGCGGCAATGAAAGCGGCGCAGAGCAAACTCGAAGGCATCAATGGAATCCGCATGATCAAGGCAAGATCCATGAGCGAGATACGCGCCGGAGCCTATCGCAGCAATCGCGGTCTGACCCTGATCCTCGGCGCCGTGGCATTCATTTTGGTGGCCGTCACGGCCTTCGGGATGGCGGGGTTGACCAGCTATTGGGTGGCACAGCGGCGCCGGCAGATCGGCATTCGGCGGGCTCTCGGCGCGACCCGCCGCTCGATTTTGCGGCTGTTTCAAAAGGAAAACTTTCTGATCGCGCTCAGCGGCGCGCTGGTCGGTAGTTTATCCGCCGTAGCCTTGAACCTCTGGTTGATCGGCCGCTTCGAGATGGTGCGCCTGGATCCGGCGTACGTCATTGGAAGCGCCATCGTCATGTTGCTGCTCGGCCAAGCCGCAGTTCTTTGGCCGGCCCTGCGCGCGGCGCGCATCGCGCCGGCGCTGGCTATCCGCGGCTCTTAGGCGCGTTGAGTCAACCGGCGCGGGCCGGCGCCTCCGCCAACCGGGCCTCCAAAAAAATACCGCTTCGGTGCATCCGGGCCGCCCAATCCTGCGAATCGATGGGGGAACCACTGATAGGCGCATATGCATCGCCCTACACGCAGTGGCTTGGGGCCCGCTTATGCAAATCGCCGTCGTTGGATCGGGAATCGCCGGATTGGCATCGGCATGGTTGCTGTCGCGCCAGCACGAGGTGACGCTATTCGAGGCCAATGGCTATTTCGGCGGCCATACCCATACGCACGACGTCGAGCAGCAGGGCCGTCGCTACCGGGTGGACAGCGGCTTCATCGTATTTAACCCCGCGCATTATCCGCTGCTGACGCGGATGTTCCGTGAACTGAACGTGGCCTCGCAACCGACCACCATGAGCTTCTCGGTGCAGAGTGAGGCAAGCGGGTTGGAATACAACGCGGCCACGCTGGATGGTTTGTTCTGCCAGCGACGCAACCTATGTTCGCCGCGCTTCCTCGGGATGGTGCGCGACTTGATGCGCTTCTACCGCGCGGCGCCGGCGCTGTTGAATTCGCCGCATCCCGGTCCCACGCTGCGCGAGTATCTCAGCGAACATGCATACGGCGAGGCGTTTCGCGAAGAGCACCTCGTGCCGATGGCCTCTGCGCTATGGTCCTCGCCGAGAGCACGGATTCTGGAGTTTCCGGCGCGCTACCTGGTGCAGTTCATGGTCAATCACCAAATGCTGCAGGCCGGCGATCGTCCGCAATGGCGCGTGGTTCGAAACGGCTCGTCGAGTTACGTGCAGGCGATGCGCGCGTGCTGGCCGGTGCGCGAGCGCGCGAATTGCCCGGTGCGCGCGATTCGCCGTCATGCCGCCCGCAGTGCGGTCGAAAGCGCCGCCGGTATCGAACACTTCGATCAGGTCGTGCTGGCCTGCCACAGCGATCAGGCACTGGCGCTGCTCGCCGACGCGGATGAACGTGAGCGGTCGATTCTCGGCGCCATGGCCTACCAACGCAATGACGCGGTACTGCATACCGACGCCGGCGTGTTGCCGAAGCGCCGCAAAGCGTGGGCGGCGTGGAACGCCTGGTTGCCGCGCGATCCCGGCGAGGCCTGCACGGTGAGCTACTGCATGAATCTGCTGCAGGGCATCGAATCGCCTCAACCGTTCGTGGTGACGCTCAATCGATGCGCCGCGGTCGATCCGGACAAGGTGCTGTCGCGCATGCAGTACCATCACCCCCTTTACAGCCACGCGTCGGTGGCCGCCCAGGCACGCAAGGCGGAAATCCAAGGGCGCCGCCGCACCTGGTTCGCGGGCGCCTACTGGGGCTGGGGATTTCACGAGGATGGCATGCGCAGCGCCGTCGAGGTTGCCGCGGCACTCGGCGTGCATTGGCCGGCGAACGCGGAAATCGCACGTCCCATGCGATCTTACGCGGAGGAGAAGGCGGCATGAGCGCCGCGGCATCCCTGCGCCCTCCCTTGGCCAGCGCCGTGTACGAAGGCGTCGTGCGTCATCGCCGCCTTGCGCCCCACGCGCATGCGTTCGGCTACCGGATGGCGCAACTCTATCTGGACCTGGACGAAGTCGATCATCTTTTCACCGGCCGCTGGCTCTGGTCCAGCAAGCACCGCAACCTCGCGCAGTTTCGCCGCGCCGACTATCTGGGTCCGCCCGAACTTTCGCTCGCTGAGGCGGTGCGCCGCCGTGTCGAGACGGTCACGGGGCAGCGGCCGGCGGGCCCCATACGCATGCTGAGTCATCTGCGCTATTGCGGCTACCAGTTCAATCCCGTCACTTTCTACTACTGTTTCGCCGCGGATGGCGTGTCGCTCAACTGCATCGTCGCGGAGATCACCAATACGCCGTGGAGGGAGCGCCACGCCTATGTGTTGCCTGTGGATGCCGCGACGCCACGGGGCCGCGCGCGGCAGTGGAGTTTCGCCAAGGCCTTCCATGTGTCGCCGTTCATCCCCATGACTCGCGATTACGCCTGGCGCTTCACGACGCCGGGCAAGGATCTGCACGTAAACATGGAGGTGCTGCGCGACGGTCGGCGCGAATTCGACGCGACTCTGGCGCTGCGGCGCCGCCCCCTCGATGGCGCATCGCTCGCCCGCGTGCTGTGGCGCTATCCGCTCATGACCGCGCAGGTCATCGGCGCCATCCACTGGCAGGCGCTGCGGTTATGGCTCAAGCGAAATCCCATCCACGATCACCCGGCATCGGGTCCGATTCGCCGGCGCGCGTGGCGATCATGAACGAGATCGCCAGTGCAGCCTGCAAAGACCGCGCGCGGGTGGGCGCCTTCGATCGCTTTCTGCGTCAGCAACTGTTGAACCAGCTGCGCCGCTTGCGGCATGGACGGCTGGTGCTGGTCGAGGGCGCCGAGCAGTTGGAGTTTGGGCAAAGCATCCATTCCGATTTGCACATCCGCCTGGAGATTCTCGATCCGGCCTTCTACCGCGCGCTCGTCGGCAATGGCAGCGTGGGCGGCGGCGAGTCCTATGGGGACGGTCTGTGGCGATGCGACAACCTCGCCGGGCTGTCGCAATTGCTGGTGCGCAACCGCGACGTGCTCGACGGCATGGAAGGCGGAGCGGCCCGCCTCGGCGGCATGGCGCTGCGCGCCTGGCATGCTCTGCGCCGCAACAGCCGCGCAGGGAGCCGCCGCAACATCGCCGCACACTACGACTTGGGAAATGACTTTTTCGGCTTGTTCCTCTCCCCGGACTTGATGTATTCCTCGGCGATGTGGGCGGATGAGGCCGACACCTTGGAGAACGCCTCGGCGCGCAAGCTCGAGTGCATTTGCCGCAAGCTCGATTTGAAGCCAACCGACCGCGTGATCGAGATCGGCACCGGGTGGGGCGGTTTCGCGCTGTACGCGGCGCAGCGCTACCGATGCCACGTCACCACCACCACAATCTCGCGAGCACAGCATGCGCTGGCCCGCAAACGGGTCGAGGACGCCGGCATGGGTGCGCATGTGGAAGTGCGGCTCGACGATTACCGGGATTTGCGCGGGCAATACGACAAGCTGGCGTCGATCGAAATGGTCGAGGCGATCGGCGCGCCCAACCTCGGCAACTATTTTGGCCGTCTCGGCGCGTTGCTGAAACCGGGCGGTCTGGCCGTGGTCCAGGCCATCACGATCGAGGATCATCGCTATGCGCAGGCATTGAAGTCGGTGGACTTCATCAAGCGCCATGTATTTCCCGGCAGCTTTATTCCCTCGATCAACGCCTTGCTTGAATCCAAAACACGCCACTGCGATTTGGCGTTGACGCATCTCGAGGATTTTGGCCACTCATATGCGTTGACGCTGCAGGCCTGGCGCAAGCGCTTCATGGCGCATCTGCCGCAGGTGCGCGCGCTCGGTTTCGACGAGCGCTTCATCCGGCTGTGGGAATTCTACTTGGCTTATTGCGAGGGCGGCTTTCGCGAACGCGCCATCGGCGTCGCGCAATTGCTGTTCGCGAAACCCCTCCTGTCATGAGATTGTGGGCCGGCGTGGTCGGTTATCAGATGGTCTGGTTTGCCGCAGTGATCGGTGCCGGGCGGGGCGCCGCGTGGCCCGGAGTCGCCGGCACGCTGCTCTACGCGGCATGTCAACTGGCCTTCGCGCGCCACTGGAAGAAGGATCTTTCGCTGATGGCGGCGGCGCTGACGATGGGTCTGCTGCTCGACAGCGGTCTCATCCGCACCGGCCTCGCAAGCTTTGCGGCGCCTTGGCCGTCGCCGGGGTTTGCGCCGGCGTGGATTCTTGCGCTGTGGGCCGCCTTCGCGTTGACCTTCACGCAATCACTGGCCTACCTGCAAACGCGGCTGCGACTTGCTGCCCTGCTGGGGGCGGTCGGCGGTCCTGTCGCCTATTTTGGCGCGCAGCGCGGCTGGCATGCCGTGGCTTTTGCCCCCCCCGCATGGCGAGCCCTGGCGTGGCTGAGCATCGGATGGGGATTTGCCACGCCGGCCCTGGCGTGGATGGCCCGGCTTCGCGCAACGCCGGGGACTACCGCTGCAATACCTCCGCTGGCGCCCGCGCCATGAATGCGTGGACTCATTTGGCCTATGTGTGGGCGCTCGCGGCGTCGATGATGAGCCTGGGCTGGTTGTGGCAGCGCGCCCGCACCAACGCCGGCATCGTCGATGTTTTGTGGGCCGCGGGTCTCGGGCCCAGCGCGATTTACTTCGGCGTCGCGGGCGACGGAGCCGCGTGGCCGCGCGCGAGCGTCGCCGTGCTTGGCGGCCTATGGAGCGCACGGCTGGCCGTGCACTTATGGACACGCGTCCGCAACGCACCCGAGGATGGCCGCTATCAGAACCTGCGCGCCCACTGGAACGGCAGTCAGATCAAGTTCTTTTTATTCTTTCAATTTCAGGCACTGCTGATAGTGCTGTTCTCGCTGCCCTTTCTGGCGGTTGCGCGCGCTTCGCGCGGGTTTGGCGCGCCGATGCTGATCGGCATCGCGATCTGGCTGTTCAGCGTGATCGGCGAGTCGATTGCCGACCGGCAGCTTGCGCGTTTCAGGGCCGACCCGGCCAATCATGGCCGCACCTGCCGCGAAGGCTTGTGGCGCTATTCGCGCCACCCGAATTACTTTTTCGAATGGCTGCACTGGTTCGCCTATGTCGGCCTCGCCGCGAATTCGCCGCTCGCGTGGCTGGCGTGGTCGGGGCCGGTGGTCATGTACGCGTTCTTGCGCTGGATCAGCGGAATTCCATTCGTGGAATCGCGGGCGCTGCAAAGCCGCGGCGAGGACTACCGAGCCTATCAACGCAGCACTTCGATGCTGATTCCCTGGTTTCCGAAAAGGATCGAGCCATGAATATCGCCGTCACCGAGCTTCAAGAATTGCCCAAGGAGCGGCCCGCCGCCGGGATGTTGGGACTGGCGGAACGCGGATGGCTCCCCGATGCGCTCCTGCGTCACGGCATCCGGCGCCTGTGCGCCCAGCGGCTGCGGCAAGAAGCGGCCGGCGGAGCGCAAGCACAGGCCGCTCGCTTCAATGAACGCATCGAGATGCTGCGCCACAGCCCGGTGGCCATCCACACCGCTAGCGCCAACGCCCAGCACTATGAGCTGCCGCCGGCCTTCTTCAAACTGTGTCTCGGCAAGCGTTTGAAATATTCGGGCTGCTATTACCCAAGCGGCGGCGAGTCGCTCGAAGCGGCCGAAGAGGCCATGCTGGAATTGTACGCAGACCGTGCCGAGCTGGCGGACGGCCAGAGAATCCTTGAGCTTGGTTGCGGCTGGGGTTCCCTCACCCTGTGGATGGCCGAACGCTACCCGAACGCGGCGATCGTCGCCGTATCCAACTCGAGCCAGCAACGTGGGTACATCGAGACCCAGTGCCGGGAGCGCAGCCTGCGCAACGTGCGTGTGCTCACGCAGGATGTCAACCGGCTGGAACTGAACTGCGCGTCTTTCGATCGCTGCGTGTCGGTCGAAATGTTCGAGCACATGCGAAACTACGACATCCTGCTGGAGCGCATCGCGAGCGGGTTGCGGCCGGACGGCAAGTTGTTCGTGCACATCTTCGCGCACAGAACCCGGATGTATCCGTTCGAAGCGGCCGGCGCTGACAATTGGCTGGGACGGCATTTTTTCACCGGCGGCTTGATGCCCTCTTGCGACACCTTGCTCTGGTTCCAGCGCGATTTGAAAATCGAGCGGCGCTGGAGCATCGATGGCACGCATTATCAGCGCACCGCGAATCACTGGCTCGCCAATCAGGACGCACACAAGGAGCGGGCGCTCTCGATTCTCGCCGGTGCCTACGGCAGCCAGAGGGCGGCGCTATGGCTTCAGCGGTGGCGCATGTTCTGGATGTCCTGTGCGGAACTGTTCGGCTACGCCGGCGGCCAGGAATGGCTGGTGGCGCATTACCGCTTTGTCAGGCCGTGACTCGACGCGTAGGCAGGTTCCTACATCGCAGCCTTCGGAAATTTCCGCTTTTCCTACGCCGAACTCGGAATCCCGGCTATGCGAAATTCGGCTCGAAACGTGCACTTTGTGTTCGAGACCGTTTTCAATTGCAGGAGGCCAAATGAAGTATTTCGCAGCATCCATGGTTTTGCTGCTGCCGCTCGCGGCATTTTCCGCGGAAATCCCGGACGCCAAGTTTTACAGGGACGCGGCGGAAGGCGGCCTGGCGGAGGTGGCGTTGGGGAATTTGGCGCAGCAAAAAGCGCATAGCCCGAGCGTGAAGGAATTCGGAGCGCAAATGGTCAAGGATCACTCGGCGGCCAATGAAAAGCTGGAGGCGCTGGCTCGCTCGAAGAACATTACGCTGCCCGCGAATCCGAGCGTCGCCGAGATCGAGACGAAGTCCAAACTGGAAGTCCTTTCCGGCGAGTCTTTCGATAAGACCTACATCAAGGGAATGATCAAGGATCACGAAGAAGATATCGCGGAATTCAAAAAGGAGGCGGCATCCGGCCAAGATCGGCAGGCGCGAGCATTCGCCAATGCCACCCTGCCCACGCTGGAAGCGCACTTGAAGAGGATTCAAGCGATCGCGGCCGGCGCCGGAATCAGCGCCAGCTTGTAGTGGCCACCGTTCAGGCGCGAGCTTTGCGCCGCGCTTCGCGGCTCAAAATCCAGAGTGCGCCCGGGAGCGCGGTGAAGTCGGCAACCAAGGCCAGTACGAAGGCGGAGGACGACACGATGCCGAACTGTCGCATTGGCGGCAGATCCGACAGCGTCAACGCCAGGAAGCCGCTGGTATTGATGAGTGTCGCGAAGAGAATCGGCCGGCCCGCGGTGAGCATGGCGTGCTTGAGTGCGCCTTCCGTGGTGCCGCTCGCTCGGCCCTCCTGAAGATGGTAGAAAAAATGCACCTGATCGTTCTCCGTGGCCCCAAGCACGGTCGAGCCGATGAGTATGGTGGCGATGTTGAGCGGAATGCCGGCCACGCGCATCACGATGAACACCGACAGAATCGCAAAAAAGGATGGAATCATCGTCATGAGGCGCGCCGACGGACTGCGAAACACCACCAGGAAGGCGAGAAAAATGACGCTCGCGGTGATCGCGAAACTCTGCGTCAGCGTGGGCAGCAATCGCTCGGTGATGATGGCGGACAAGACGCCGTTGCCCGCCATCTGGCCGCGCACCGATTTGAAAGCCGGGTCGCTCGCCTGGGCCTCATTCCAGGTCTGCAGAATATATTTTCGCATGGCGCCCGAAGGCCCGAAATCTTCCGCGCGGCCGCGGATGCTCAAGCGCACGCTCGACAGATTGGCGACGTCGACGTAGCTGCGGGCGTCGGGCTCCGTCAAGAGGATCTGCTCCAGATCCGCGGCGAGCTTCGGCCACGCTTCGGGCGCGGAGGGCAACTGATCGGAGCCGGTTTGGATATAACTGGCGAAGCGCAGCAGCGTGGTCGGGCCGTCCACCGCATTGATCCCGGGATGCTGTTCGAGCCGCTGCGTCAGCAGGTACACGCTGCGCAGGAACGTCGGGTCCAAGGCGCGGCCCGGTTGTGTCTGCAGCCATAAATCCTGGATGTCCAATCCGTTTGCCTGAACAAATTGCCGCGTGTCCTGCGCCACCGGCTCGCGGGGATTGACATAGGTCAACGCGTCGGTCTCGAGTTGCAGCGGCGCAAGCCTGCCGGGAATGCCGAACAGCGAAGCTGCCCCGCACAACATGACGAGCACGGCAGCGCTCACCAGGAGCCAGCGATAGCGCCGTGTCGCCGGCACCAACACATCGACGAACTGTTCGAACCACTTGCCATCCGTCATGGCGGCCGCTCGCCGCGGTGCGCAGAGAAAGCTCTGCAGCGCCGGAAACAGGGTGAAGCAACCCACCCACGCACCGATCAATCCGCAAGCCGTCCACAAGCCCATCTCTCGCACCGGGCGAATATCGGACACCGACAATGCCGCAAAGCCGACCGCGGTGGCGAACATCGACGCGGTGCAGGGCAGGAATTTATTGGCAAGCGCTCGAGCATGATGCTCGAGCGGCGGGGCGCCGTCCGGTTCCAGGTATCTCGAATGAATGTAGACCAGGGTGGCCGTGGTGGTGACCATGACAGTGAGGGGCACCAAGGTCGACACCACGCTGTTGGAAAACCCCAATAGCTGCCCGAAACCGACTGCAATCGCGACCGCGGCGCCAAGGGTGAGTACGATGGCGCCGAGAGCACGCCAGGATCGATAGACGATGAACACCAGCGTGAGCAGGAAGATGCCGAACAGCGGCATGAATTTCTTCGTCGACGCGACGGTTTGGCGTTCCAGCCAGGCGTCGAGCCACGGCGAACCGACGCGTCGAACCGCGGTGAAGGGATGGCCGTTGGCTTCGAGCGCCAAAACCCTGGCATCGATTGCGGCCAACACCCGGTCGCGTTCGGCCGGTGAATTCACCTTGAGCTCGAGTCCAATGCCGAGGTAATGGTCTCCCATCAGACCGGCCCGGCGCACCAGCACTGTGCCCGAGGCAAAGGCTCGCAACTTCGCCGCATCGGCGGCGCCGATGGCGGCGGGCGGACTGGCTCGAAAATACAGTGTAAGAAGGCTGTGCGCCTCGACTTTGGGAATCCGGTCGAGTTCGTGCTGCAGTTGGTCGACCCCTTGCAGCACCTCGAGGCTCAGGGGATCCGGGGCTTCGAGCACGATGAGGGCATCTTCGCCTTCCGGAAACACGCGTTCGAACTCGCGGGTGGCTTGTGCCACGGGGTCGCTGGCGACGATCAATCGATTGATCGAGGTGTCGGTGGGTATGCGCAGCGCAGCGTACAGGCCGGCAAGGGTCAAGAGAGCGAAGACACCCACGATCCAGTAGCGCGCCTGCAAGATGCGCAAAAAAAGTTGCATCAGGCGGGGCGAGACGAACATCGTCCGATAGTCACTCATCGTGCCGTAATGATAGCCTGTCGCGATGAGCACACTCACATTGGCCGGGCTGGCGACCCTGGTTTTTTGCGCGCCCGGCTACCCGGGTGGATCCGGCGACGCCCAGCCCTTCGTGGACCAGTTTGCCAAGGCCGCCGCCGTGTCGGCCGGATGGAAGGCCGACAGTCTTGCCGCCATTTACGACCCCAGCGAACCGGGCGGCCTGGCAAAACTCGGCGACAAGGACTCGGTACTGGCGTTCGTGCCTTACGCGTTCTACGTACAGCACGCAGCGGCGCTGCACTTATCGCCGCTGGCACAGGCCGATGTGACGGGCGTCGGCACCGAGGAGCGCTGGACGCTGGTGGGCAAGGCCGGCGGCCCGGTCAGCGGCCCGGCATCGATGGCGGGCTATACGATATTGAGCGTCGCGGGATATGCACCGGAGTTCGTGAAACGCTCAGCCCTTGCCGCCTGGGCACCCCTGCCGCCGGACGTCAAGATCGAAGCGACCGGGCAAATCTTGAGCGCGTTGCGGCGTGTCGCATCCGGGGAGCCGGTGTTGGCGCTGCTCGACCAGACACAAGCCGCGGCGCTCTCGACTCTGCCGTTCGCCGCGCAGCTGAAATCTTTGACGCAGTCCGCGGCGCTGCCGGTGGCGCTGATTACAGTAGTCGAGTCGCGCCTGCCCATGGCACGCGCCAAGGCATTTCAGACGGGGCTCATTAAACTGAATTCGACGAGCGGCGGCGTGGAGATGTTGGCATCGCTCAAGCTGAAAGGATTCGTACCACCGCAGTTGCCCGGCGACGCCGGCAAGCCGTGAAGCGCTGCGTCTGCGTCGCGATCGCGGCCGTCAGTTTGGCCGGATGCAAGGCGCCGACTCGGCCGACGGCCCCGCTTGCGCCCATGACGGTGGATCAGCTGGCGGCCGCCGTCGCCGCGGACGCCCGGCGCAGCGACCTGACGACGGATTCGAAGATCCGCGATCAGATTGCCGCCGATGCCATGCAGAGCGCGCAAGCTTGTCTGGAGCGCGCGCCGCAGGTTGCCGCCTGCCTTTATTATGATGGCGTCGCCTTGGGTTTGAAGGCGCGGGCGCATCCCCTGCAGGCAAACGAAACGCTGAAGGCCATGCTCGAGGTCCTAAGCCGCGCCGAAGCAGCCGACCCGTCCTATGACCAAGCGGGTCCGGCACGCGTGCAGGCATGGGTCCTCGTCAAAGCCCCCGCATGGCCCCTGGGGCCCGGGGATCCCGCGGCCGGATTGGCGGCCGCGCGACGCGCGGTGGCACTGAGCCCCGACTATCCGCCGAATGTATTGGCATTGGCGGAGGCCCTCGCAAAAACCGGCGATGCGCACGGTGCGCAAGAGGCGTACCGGCGCGCACGCGATTTGAGTCAGGCGCTCCCGCCGGGCCGCGATCGCGATGACTGGCTGCACGAAGCGGACCGAGCGCTGAGCAGATGATCCGCGCCGCATCAAGACCTCGCAAAGTGGCCCCCTAAAAGAGTCGCTGAGCGGGTCTTGAGCAGGACCGCGTGTGCACTTAGGCTCGCTGCAATCTATGCAGCCAAAAAATCGCGAGGTTCTGGGCGCAATCGTTTTCGGCGGTATTGTCGCGGCGACCATCGATATCGGGGCCGCCACGCTGATCTCCGGCAGCGGCCCCGCGTTCATCATGCATGCGATCGCGGGCGGGCTGATTTACGGGGTCGTCATTTTCTTCGTAATGAACTACGTGGTGGTTCCGCTTTCGGCTTGGAAGTCGATGCCGCATTTTACTGCGCTGAAATTTGCCGAAAATATGGCCGCGATGCTGCTGTTCGGCCTCATCGTGGCATTCTTCGCGCGGCGCCTGGCGAGTGCGCCGCTCGCGCAACATGAAGCGGCGGCACCGGCTTAGTTCCTAAGATCGCGATCCACACGGGCGGCGCGCGAGGCGGCCGATCGCTGGTACGATGGGCAGCGTGACGCAACAGATCGCAGGCGAGGAGCTGCCCGGGCACGCGACCGGCTCGCCCGCCGAGGTTTTGCGGGCGTCGTTGCAACTCGGCCTCACCTCCTTTGGCGGACCCATCGCGCACCTCGGCTACTTCAATCGCGCATACGTGCAGAAGCGCCGCTGGTTGAGCAGCGAGGAATACGCTGCCTTGGTCTCGCTGTGCCAGCTTCTTCCCGGTCCCACCAGCAGCCAGGTGGGCTTTCTCATCGGGTTGCGCAGAGCCGGGATACGCGGCGCGTTGGCAGCCTGGATCGGATTTACGCTTCCTTCGGCAATTCTCATGTATGCCTTCGCGATGTTTTCGCCTCGGACGCCGGGACCCCTCATGCAGGTTGTGTTGCATGGACTGATGCTGACGGCGGTCGCGGTCGTTTCCCAGGCGGTGTGGGCGATGGCGCGCACGCTGTGTCCGGATTGGCAACGAGCGGCGATCGCGCTCGCCGTCGCGGCCATGCTGGTACCTCACAGCAATGGAATGCTCCAGCTGACGGCATTGGCCGGCGGCGCCGTCGCGGGCGGTATCCTTTGCCGAAATCTCAAGCACGCCGTCATCGAACTACCCGTCGCCAGCGAGCATCGCCGGGCGTGGATCGCTTTGGCGGTCTACTGCGCTCTGCTGATCGCGATGCCGATCTTGGGCGCATGGGCGCCGCACGGCCCGATGGCGCTGGCGAATGGCTTTTACCGCGCCGGCGCACTGGTTTTTGGAGGCGGTCACGTGGTGTTGCCGCTGCTGCAAAACGCGCTCGTGCCCGCTCATTGGATATCAAACGATCAGTTTCTCGCCGGCTACGGCTTCGCCCAGGCAATGCCGGGGCCTCTGTTCGCGTTCGCCGCGTATCTCGGTGCCGCGGCGGCGCCGGCCGGCGCCCCACTCTCATGGGCTTGGGCTCTCCTCGCCCTGCTCGCGATATTTCTGCCGGGACTGCTCTTGAGTTTCGTCGGACTGTCGCTCTGGTCGCGGCTCGCCGGCGTTCCGATGGCGTTCGCAATGCTCGCCGGAATCAACGCGGCCGTTGTGGGCCTGCTCGGCGCCGCGCTCTACAATCCCATCGCAGTCACCGCGATTCATAGCGGCTTCGACGGGGTAATCGTCGTCATCGGATTCATGTTGCTGCAGTGGCGGCGCGTTCCTCCCGTCCTGGTGGCCGCGCTCTGTGTTGCGGCGAGCTGGATCGCCGTCACCGGTATCGGCTAGCTCCAGCTCAGCAACTCCCAGCGATAGCTGCTTTCCTTCTCTTCGGTTCCCAGTTGTTCGTGGAAAGTTCCCAGGCTCTCGCGCGCCACCCAGCGGCCGATCTCGGGCGCAAACCACACGCGTTCTATGCGTTGGGCGGCGGTCCGCTCGGAAAAAATGCTGAATCGGAAGTTGATCAGGTTGAAATAGCGAAATGCGGAAAAGTGTCCGGCCGGCACGGTAACCGACTCCCAACGCTGAGCATCCATGGAAAGCTGCCATGGCATGACTTCGTCGCTGCCGGGGACTTTGTACTTGGTCGTCGCAACGGTAGACCAGCCGGGGCGGAGCTGCGCAGGCCAAATGGGAATGGCCTTTTCATACGACTGCAACTCGCTCCAATGCGGATCGACGGCGACCATGCCCCACGGCCTGTGGATCTCGATTCGCCCCCCGCTGCGCGCCGAATCCGCGGGCATATATTTGCGCCACCAGCTCTCGCCCCAGGAAGGGTATGCAATCGGCTGGTCCTCGGCCGTTTCGGAACGCGACTCGATCTCGATCGATTCGCCGATTTTAGACACCCGGTCGATCTGGGTATCGACGACCTTGCCTGTGAAGTAATCGTGCTTGGCATAACGCCACGATTGCCCGACAGCCGGGGAACGGATCACGGGCGTAGGGCCGCCCTGGATGGATCTATCGGTTGCTCGAGCCGCGCAGCCCACCGAGGCCGCGGCGGCTAAAAGCAAGAAATCGCGTCGCGTTGAGATTGGCACTTGGCACCTCCGCTCAGTCTGAACTCTCCGGTTGCCGAGAGGAAAACCAGTTAATAAGACATCAGAACCGGCAATTGCATGCGCGCGAGAAGATCATGGGTAACCCCGCCCATGAGCTTCTCCCACAACCGTGGATGGCCAAACGCGCCGGCCACGATCAGATCGGCGCCCACTCTCAATGCTTCGGCTTGCACCGCAGCGGCGATCAACTCCGTCGAAATGTCGTCAAGCCAAATCCCGGTGACCTGAGCGCCGTGCCGTCTCAGATGCTCGACCATCCTTTCTGGAGGCAGGGCCCCGTAGCGCTCGGCAAACTGCGCCGGATTGACCGCAAGCACCGTGACCTGTTGCGCGCGTTCGATCAACGGCAGCGCATCGTTGACGGCGCGAGTCGCGGCGCGGCTCGAATTCCAGGCGACCAGAATGTGCTGCCCCAACGTCTTGAAAGAGCCGCGCGCCGGAACGAATATCACGGGCCGTCCGGCGACGAACAAAAGTTCCTCTGAGAAGGTGTATCCGGTAGCAGTTGCGGCCACCGAGACATCTTGACTCAAAATGCACAAGTCGGCAAAGCGCGCGTGCTGGGGCACAATGACCGATGCGACGCCATCGAGACCGCGCCATTCGATTTCGAGTTCGTACTTGCGTCTTAGTTCCTCCAGCATCGATTGCATCCGCTCGCTCGCTTCCTCCATCGAATGCCGTATATCCCGGTTCGTGCGGCTGATCGCCGCGGCGGAACCCTGCCCGAGTTCCGCAATGCTTTGTTGATGGCGCTGCATCGGGCTCAGTTCCCTCACATACAGAGCCGTCAGTCGGCTTTGGTGACGGCGCGCCAAATCAGCCGCCAAGCGCAGGCGCTCCAATGCGTGTTCCGACTGATCCAAATAAACCAGGATATCTTTCAGTGCCATAGAGGGACCTTTTGTTCCGCCCTAGGTGGGCGCCGGCTTGCGGGCCTGTTGCAAATTTTCGATTTCGCGGGTCGTCAAGCGAGCTTCATATATCGATCGCGGATCCAAGCTGCGGGCGACGATGGTCGCGGTCACGACCGCGAGAACCAGCGGCAGAATGAACGCGCGGTCGCGCGCCGTGAGTTCCATCACCAGCACGATCGCGGAAATCGGTCCGTGAGTCGTGGCTGCGAGCACCGCGGCGCCGCCGACGATGGCGAAAAGACCGGGCGGCACGCCGGGCCATACCGACGACCAGGCGAGCCCGAGCACGCCGCCGAGCAACGCGCCCAATGACAGCGACGGGGTGAACAGTCCGCCGGGCACACCGCTCGAGAGGCATAGGATCGTCGCCAACGGCCTTAAAAATACCAGCGCCAAGAGCAGCGCGGGTGCGACTTCGTTGCTGAAGGCCAGTTGCGAGATGTCCTTGCCGTTTCCCAGGATTTGCGGAAATTCGATGGACGCGAATCCAAGCAACCCCAGCGCGATCACGGGCGCCACGAAGCGGCGCCAGCCGCGCGGTTTGACGCGATCCGCCCAGGCGACGAGATGCACGTAGCCGATTGACACGAGTCCGGCGATGGGCCCGGCGATCAAGGCCCAGCACGCCACCGACAGCGAGGAGCTGAAAGGGGGAACGACGTAGGTCGGCGCATTCGGCAGCACCAGCCAGGAAATCCCGGCCGCAATGACGCAGGCCAGCAAAGCGGGCAATATCAGGCGTAGGGCGAGCACACCGCGCAGCACTTCGAGTGCAAACAGCGCGCCGCCAAGAGGCACGCCGTAGGCCGCAGCCATACCGGCGCCGGCACCGCAGGCGACCAGCAAGCGCCGCTGCTCATCCGTCAGGCGCGCCTTGTTCGATAGTTCATTCGCAATCACGGCGCCCACTTGCTTGGGGGCACCCTCGCGCCCCAGGGCCGCACCCATACCGACCAGCACCACCGACAGCACGGCCGTGCCGAGCGTTCGAAGCGCGGGTAAGCGTCCGGCAAAGTCGGATATCGCCTCGGTGATGTCGATGCCATTGCCGCTCGTCAGACGGCGCAGCGCGATTTGGCCGGCGCCGGTCAAGGCGCCGGCCGCGAGCAGCACCCAAATATGTCTCCAGGGATTCGCTTGCGAAGCAGCGGTCAACAGGTCGGTTCCAGGCCAGACCAGGTGCTGCACGTATTGCAGAAGTTTGGTCAGAACGATTGCGCCGATGCCGGCGCCGGCGCCGGTAAGAATGACCGCCGCCCAAAAGTAAAGCGCTCTTTCGCTCAGCAGCGTCGCGGGTATCGATCCTTCTGGCTTCGGTCTGGGCACATTAAGGGGCCGAGCTGCTCAACGTGCGGCGGAACGCCGCGATGATGGCCGGCTGCGGCCGACGGATCGCGGGAATATCCTGGTAGGCCTGCCATCCGCCGCCGAGACTCTTGTACAGTTCGACGAATTGCTCTCCCTGCGTGACTTGCGCCTCGGCGTATTGCTCCTGAAGGTCGTAGAACTGACGTTCCGCATCGACGACGTTGAGGAAGTCGGTCAAGCCCCGGTTGTAGCGCGCGTTGGCCAGGTCGACCGCGCGCTGTCCCGCAACCATGGCATCGCCCAAATACTTCAAGCGGTCCTGTTGCGCGGTGTAGCCATCGAGAGCCGCATCCACCTGTTGCACGGCGCTCAATATCGTCTTGCGGTAAGTCAGCAGGCTCGCGTGCGCTTCCAAGCGGGCGATATTCACTTCGGCGTCGAGCGCTCCGAAGTCGAGCAGCGGCCAGAGTGCCGCGGGCCCAAAGGACCAGATATGCTTGGAGATCTTCGGCAAGGTTCCCCAGCCTTGCGACTGAGACCCGAGCGCGCCCACCAGCGCGACTTGCGGAAACAAGTCCGCGGTCGCCACGCCGATCCGCGCGGTCGCCGACGCCAAATCGCGTTCCGCCTGTTGAATGTCGGGCCGCCGCTTCAGAAGGTCCAACGGCGCGCCGGCCGACACGGGCGCGGGCATCGAAGGGATGAGCGTGGGAGTCGACAATTCGTGCACCATGTTCTCGGGATATTCTCCCAAGAGCACGGCGAGCGTGTACTCGCTGGCGTTCACTTCGGCGTCCACGGGCGCTATTTGCGCCAGCAGCGTGTCGAGTTCGCGCGTGGCGAGTTCCACATCGAGTTCATTGGTGATTCCCCGCTCATAGCGGATGTTCACGATGCGCAGAGATTCGCGCAGCACGGTGCTGGCGCTGCGCAGAACGCCGGCACGGATCTGCAGGCCGCGTAAATCAATGTAGGCGCGCACGACGTCGGCAATCAGCGAGGTGAGCACGCCGGAGCGCGCCGCTGCGGCGGCTTGCACGTCATAGCGCGCGGCCTCGAACTCGCGCCGGTATTTGCCGAAGATGTCGAGTTCCCACACCGCATCGAAACCCGCGATGGTATTGATGTGCTGCAGGCCGTTGGAGTTGTCCGCCGATATCAAGCCCTGTTCAGCGCGGCCGCGCGTGAGGTCGGCTCCCGTGCCTCTGGCAGCCGCGGCGCTGCCGTCCACCTCCGGCAAGGCGTGGCCCGCGACCACCGCCTCATAGTTTCTGGCTTGCTGCAGCCGCGTCAAGGCGACCTCCAAATCCGGATTGGACTTGATGGCGCGCTCGACCAGCGAGTTCAACTCGGGATCGTTGAGAGCGTGCCACCACGTGGCAGGGTCCGGTGCGGCGGTCGCGGGCGCCGCTGACGCCGCATTCGCAGGAGCGCTCGCCACGAATGCCGCCGGTGTGTCGGGCTTCGGCGTGTGGTAGTTGGGTCCCGCGGCGCAGCCGCTCAAAGCGATGGCGAGGCCTGTGACAATCCCCGACAGAGACCTCATTGCCGCAATGGTTTTCATCGCTTGGCGTCGAGGGGCCGACTGGGCGCCGCGTCGCTGTCGTTGGGCGTGACTTTCTGACCCGCGGCGATCTGGCTGCTGATGTTGAGCACCAAGCGATCGCCCGGTTTGACGCCCGAGCCGAGCTCCACCAGACTGCCGTTGTCGCGGACAATCGTGACGGTCTGAAACTCGATTTTGCCGTTGGCATCGACGCGCGCAACCTGCGTCGCACGGGGGCGGAAGATCAGCGCCGCCGCCGGGACTTCGACCAAGCCGCGCGGTTGCAGCTTGAATGCCACATTGACGTAGGTGCCGGGGAGCAAGGCGTGATTGGCGTTGGGCATGTCGACTTCGACGCGCATGGTGCGCGCCTGCGCATTGATCGATTCGGCCGATCTGGCGATGGTCCCGGTGAACACCTCGCCGGATGACCCGGTCGTGAGGATCTGCGCGGGCACACCGACCTTCATGAGCTCGATGGCCGAGTTTTGCGGCACGTCGACGAAGATGCGCAAAGGGTCCGTTTGCGCCATCCGATACAGCGGAGTCGTCGTCGAGGCGCTGCCGGCCGTGACCAGATTGCCGATGTCGATCTTGCGCTCGGTAATGGTGCCATCGAACGGCGCCACGACCTGCTTGAATTGCGTGAGCGCGGCGTATTGATCGACCTTGGATTTGTCGAGTGCGACCTGAGAATTCGCCGCGAACAAGCGCGCATTGGCGCTTTCATAGTCGGCCTTCTTCGATTCCCGTTCTTGCTCGGAGACCACGCCCTTGGGCGAGTCGCGCCAGCGCTCATTGGTGGTCTTGCTGAATTCAGCCTCCGCTTGCCGCGCCGCGACTTGAGCTTCGGAGGCTTTCAATTGCGCGCGCGCGGCGCTGAGCTCGGCATCGAGCTCGGGAGTCTCGATGACCGCCAAGATCTGTCCCTTTTTCACATGATCGCCGATGTCCACCAGCCACTTCGCGACATAGCCGTTGACTCGCGCATAAATCGTGGTTTCGTACCAGGCCGCCGTCTGCCCGGGCAGCACCAAATCCTGGCCGACCGAAGCGGGTTGCGCCGTGATGACATCGACGGGCGGCGGGGTGGAGAAGGCGGCATCGGCGCCCTTCTTCAGCGAGTGCGCTGCGACCAGGCGAAGCACCATCACCACGCAGAAACAAAACACCAAGATGCCGGCGGCGATACCTGCGCCGAGCTTCAAGGTCCTGCCGGTACCCGGTTCAAATTCGACGGAGCACCCGCCTGCCTCGGTACGCGAGGTGTCGTCCGGCAAATCGGCGGGCCGCGAACTCTCGTCCGGATCGTGGTTGGGCGGAAGCAGTTCAGGGTCATGCGGGTGCATTGGCTCTACCTATGGCATTCGAAGCAACTACAGCGGCTGGCCGACGGCGCAGCAACCGGTACATCGTGGGAACAAAAATCAGAGTCGCGAAGGTGGCGAACAACAAGCCGCCGATGACCGCGCGGCCCAGCGGCGCGTTTTGCTCGCCGCCTTCTCCGATGCCCAAAGCCATGGGCACCATGCCGAGAATCATGGCGCCGGCGGTCATCAGCACCGGGCGCAGTCGCGTGTAGCCGGCGGAGGCCGCGGCGCGCAGCGGATCGTCTCCCGCGGCCATGCGTTGGTTGGCGAAGGTTACGACCAAAATGCTGTTGGCGGTGGTCAGACCGATGCACATCAGCGTTCCCATGAGCGCCGGCACGCTCATCGGAGTCTGCGAGAGGAACAGCATCCACAGCACACCGCCCAACGCGAACGGCACCGCCATGAGCACGATCAAAGGATCGATCCAACTCTGGAAGTTCATGACCAAGAATAAATACACCAGCACGATGGCCAGGGCGATACCGGTGAATAAGCCCGTATAGCTTTCGCGCATGGTCTCCACTTGACCGCTGAGCGTGACGGTGAGCGCTTTGGAGGCATCCGGCCGGTTCGCCGCCAATACCTTGTCGATGTCGTGCGCCGCGGAATACAGGTCGCGCCCCTGGACATCGGCATGTACGTCAAAGACCGGCCGGATATTCAGTTGCGAGGTGACCAGCGGTATGGCCTCGCGGCCGAACGCCGCAAGATTCACCAGAAGTTGGCCCTGTCCGTTCGCGCCGCTGGTGGTCACCGGCATCGTCTTCAGGTCCTGCGAGGTGTCGATGCGATACGGCGGCACCTGCACCACCAAGGGGTAGCTCACGCTGTTGCGCGGATCCACCCAGAAATTCGGCGATGTTTGCGCACTGGAGTTCGTGGCGACCAGCACATTGTTGGCGGCCTCCTGTTGAGTCACACCGATCTGCGTGGCCAGCGCGCGGTCCAAATCCACGGTCAGTGCCGGCGCATTGGGGACTTGAAACACGTGCGAGTCGACCACGCCCGGTACCTTCGTCATATCCCTGGCGATCTTCGACGCGACGGCGAATGCTTCCGTCTGATCCGGTCCGGAGACCCTGACATCGATCGGCGCCGGTTGGCCGAAATTGAGCACCTGATCCACGATGTCGGCCGGTTGAAAGAAGAACTGCAGTTGCGCGAAATGCGCCGGCAGCGCCTGGCGCAGTTTGGCGATGAGTTGCGCAGTCGGCTTGTGCTTCTCATTCAGGGCAATCAGTATCTCGCCATCCATCGGACCTACGGTCGCCGAATCGCTCAAGGCGATATTGATGCCGCTATAAGGCAGACCGATGTTATCGATCATCACGTTGATTTGGTCGTTGCCGACCAGGCGGCGAATCTCAGCCTCGACCTCGGCAAAATATTGCTGAGTTTTCTCCAGGCGCGTTCCGGGCGGCGCGCGCACGTGCAGACGCATCTGGCCGGCATCGACCTGCGGGAAGAAATCTCGCCCCAGCAGCGGGAACAGGCAGATCGAGGCGACGATCAGGATGGCAAATGCCGCAATGGTCGCGACCGATTCGGACAGGGTCCAGGCCAGGGCGTTGCGATATTTCTCGCGGAAAGACTCGAATCCGCGTTCGAAGCCCGCCTGGAAGCGCACCAGAATATTCTTCGGCGGGTTGTGCTGCCCCACCGGCCGATGCTGCTCTTCAGCCTCGAATGCGTGAACGGATTTACGCATGAGCATGTTGAAGAGCACCGGCACCATGGTGAATGACAAAGCGAGGCTGGCGAGCAGCGCGCCCATCACGGAGAGCGATAACGGCGAGAACAAATATTTCGCGGTGCCTTGCAGAAGAAAGACCGGCACGAAAACGATGCAAATGCACAAGGTCGACAGAAATGTCGGAACGGCAACCTCGCTTGCGCCGACCACGATCGATTGGCGCAACGGTTCGTTCATGGCCACGTGCCGTTCGATATTCTCGATGACCACCGTGCCGTTGTCGACCAGAATACCGATCGCCAGTGCAAAGCCGCCGAGCGTCAGAGTATTCAGCGTTTGACCGGTCAAATCGATGAATAGCACGGCGGTGATGATCGACAAGGGAATGGCGGCGAGAATGATCAGGGACAATCGAATGTTGCCGAGAAACAGAATAATGACCAGCGCGGTCAGGCCGGCGGCCATGCCGGCGCTCAAACCGACGCTGTTGAGCGCCGCCTTCACAAACACCGATTGATCGAACAGCGGTTGAATGGCGACGCCGGGCGGCATCACCTTCTTGATGTCCGTGAGCGCGGCGCGAACCCCGTCGATCACCGCGAGCGTCGAGACGCCGCCGGTCTTGCGAATGCTCATCAAGGCGCCCGGCGTTCCGTTGACCGAGACGGAGTTGGTCTGCACCTGAAATCCATCATGGACATGGGCGACGTCGCGCATGAAAATCGTGCGCCCATCCACCTCCTTGATGGGGAAGGAATTGATGGTATCGATGACGTTCGGCGAGTTGTTCATCGCCAAGGTGTAGTCCTTGTCGCCGATTTTGACGTCGCCCGAGGGCAGGATGACGTTCTGGCGCTGCAGCGCCGCGCTCACATCGGCGGCGGACAGGCCCCGTGCCTGCATGGCCTGGGAGTCCAAATCCGCCATGATGACGCGCGGCTTGCCGCCGTACGGGTAGGGGACTTCCGCGCCGTGCACCACCGCCAAGGCAGGACGGATGATGTTCTGGCCCAGATCGTTGAGCTTGGTATCCGGCAAGGACTTGCTGGAAAGACTCAATTGAATGATGGGCACATCGGTGGCCCCATAGCGCAATACCAGCGGCGGGGTGATGTTGGGGGGCATGTACTTCAGTACCACCAGCGCGCTGCTCGCCAGCTGCGAAATGGCGCGCGACACATCGGCGCCTTCGTGCAAGTACACCTTCTCGACGCCGACGCCTTGGTAGCTCACGGCCTCGATTCGCGAGATGTCGTCCACCAACGAGGCAAGCTGGCGCTCGTGCAGCGTCAGGATGCGGTTTTGCATATCCTGCGCGCTCATGCCGTTGTAGGTCCACACCACCGCGACGACGGGGATGTTGATTTCCGGAAAGATATCGATGGGCATGCGCAGCGCCGCGCCGATACCCATCAAGCAAATCAAGATGAGCACCGCGACGACGGTATACGGGCGCTTTAGCGCAATTTCGACGACGGACATTCGAAAACCTCTGCGGCCTGCTGCAATTTAGACGGAGGAGGAGGGCAAGTCAGGAGCCGGAAGTCACGACTTGCGAGTGACTTTCGTCACTTTCACAGTGACCAAAGTCACTTTACTCGGCATGCCGCTGGCGTTGCGACAGCAACGCGAGTTCCGTGCGGGTGTTGGCATGCAACTTCTCCATGATTCGACTGACGTAATTTTTGACGGTTCCCTCGGCGAGAAATAATGCGGCCCCGATCTGTCGATTGCTCATCCCTTCGGCGATCAGCTCGAGGACTTTCGCCTCCTTTTCATTGAGCGCTTCGGCCGCGAGCGGCGCAGCGGCGGGTTCTGAGCGCAATGATTCGCTTGGGCCGCCTTCTGCGGGTGTCTCGGTTTGCGCCAGGCGGCGGAACTGGTCCATCACCTTTCGCGCGATTTGCGGGGTGAGACGCGATTCGCCGCGCTTCAGCGCGCGGATTGTTTCCAGCAGTTCGTTTTCCGCCGCATCTTTAAGCAAATAGGCATGCGCGCCCGCGCGTACCGCTTCAAACACGGTCTCATCGTCGTCCAAGGTGGTCAAAACCAGCACCTGGGTCTGAGGCAGCGCGCGGGTGATTTCGCGCGTTGCGACCACGCCGCCTTTCACCGGCATGTGCAGGTCCATCAGCACGACATCAGGATGCAGCAGCTGGGTCAATTCCACGGCTTCGACGCCGTTGCAGGCCTGACCCACGACCTCCATGTCGGGCTCCATGGAAAGCAGCAGCGCGGCTCCGCGGCGCACCAACGCCTGGTCCTCGGCAATCACAATTCGAATCGCCGGGAGGGGAGCCTGTGCGGTGCTCGTCACTGGAGGCTTCGCTCGAAGCGGCGCATTGTCGCGAACCTATATCTGAAACGATGCAGCCGATCATGCGTCGCGCAGGCGTCGAAGGGAAGTGACTTTAGTCACTTGTTGAGCCACTTCCGATTCGCGTCAATCGCGCGGCCGGCGCTCATTTGGGCGGCCGGGAGGAGCTGCGGCCGCGGTCCGGGCGGCAATTGCCCGAAAGTTTGCATTTCTAAGCACTTTCTAATCTGGATCAGGTCCAATAAGAGGTTAGGAGGCCAGGATGCGAATACTGCTCGTCGAAGACGATCGGAAGCTGGCGGAGTTCGTGGCGCGCGGATTACGCGCGGAGCGCTTTGCGGTCGATCTGGCCTCGAACGGCCGGGACGGCGAGAACTACGTTCACGCCTACCAATACGATCTGCTGGTCCTCGACCTGATGCTGCCGCAAATGAGCGGCACCGAACTGCTGAGACGAGTGCGGCGCTCGCATCCGGCGTTGCCGGTCCTGGTGCTCACGGCGCGGGACGAAATCGACAGCAAGGTGATGCATTTCGAAGCGGGCGCCGATGACTATCTGACCAAGCCTTTCGATTTTGCAGAGCTGCTGGTGCGCATCAAGGCGCAGCTGCGCCGCGCGCCGGTCGAACGCCACGATGTGCTGCGCCTCGCCGATTTGGAAATCGATCGAGCGACACAACAGGTGCGGCGCGACGGCAAGCTGATCGAACTGACCGCCAAGGAATATGCGCTGCTCGAATACTTGATGTCGAGCCCGGAACGGGTGTTCTCGCGCACGATGATATTGAACCATGTGTGGGATCAGAGTTTCGAAGGCGTCACGAATATCGTCGATGTCTATGTGCGCTATGTGCGCAAGAAGGTCGACGAGCCGTTTCCGTTGAAGTTGATCCATACGGTGCGCGGCGTGGGCTATTGCGTCCGCGGCACCGATCGCGAAGTGACCTCGGAATGAACCCGCGCTCCCTCGCGTTCCGACTGACTGCCTGGTACACGCTGCTGCTGGGCGCGACCTTCTTTCTGGTTGCGGTCGGGACTTTCTACGGCTTGCAGCACTACTTGCGTTCCAATGCGCGAGATTCCTTGAGGCGCCGCGCGACCGAGGTGGAGCAGATCCTGGTACGGGAGCCAATGGAAGTGTCGGACGCCGCCATTGCTCAAGAGATCGAGCTGCACCTGGCGCCGGAGCTCAACAATAGATTCATTCGGATTACCCGCATTCCCGGGAATGTCGTATTCCTGTCCGGGCCGCCCGCCGACGGCAGCTTCAACCGCTTCGACGTCGCCGCACGCCTGCCGGCGGGCAGCACCAAGACCGCGGCCGGCTTCGTTTCCACGATTCTTACGGATCAACATTTGATCGTCGGCGCGACCTCCGTCGATACGCCCTCCGGACGCTATGTGTTGGAAATCGGCGGCTCCCTGCTGGCGATGGAAACGGCCCTCGCGCGTCTGACCGACCTGCTGGCCGTGTTGCTTCCCTCCCTGATCGGCTGCGCGGCCGTTGGCGGGTATCTGTTGGTCACCTGGGCGCTGCGCCCGGTCGATCGGCTATCGCGGACCGCGGAACAGATGAGTCTGCAAAATCTGTCATTGCGCCTGCCGGTGGTTGCCACAGGCGATGCGCTCGAGCGCTTATCGATCTCGCTGAACAATATGTTGGGACGCTTACGCGACTCGGTGCAAAGCTCGCGGCGATTCTTGGCCGACGCCTCCCATGAACTGCGAACGCCCCTGACGGTGATCAAGGGAGAGCTGCAAGAACTCTCGAACGAAGGCGGTATGTCGGGCGATGCTTTGCGGGAGCGGGTCGGCAGTGTGCTGGAAGAAGTTGCCCGCCTCGAGCACCTCGTGTCGGGTCTCTTGGTGCTCTCGCGTCTCGATGCAGGCGAGACGCAGCGCGAACGTGCCGAGCTGGATTTGGCGGAATTGGTGCGAAGCACAGCCGAGCAAATGCGTTTGATGGCCGAAGATCGCGGCATTTCCATCGAGCTGTCGGGTCTGCAAAGCGCGGTAATCCAAGGCGACCGGTCGCGTATCAAGCAAATAATCGTCAACCTGCTGGACAATGCGATCCGCTTCACGCCGGCGAAGGGCAGCGTGATAGCGCGTACCTCCGAGGACGATAGCCATGCGCTGCTGGAAGTGATCGACACAGGTGTCGGAATACCCAAGGCATCGCTGCCGCTGGTGTTCGACCGCTTCTATCGCGCCGACCCGGCGCGCTCGCGCGACGACGGCGGCGCGGGGCTCGGTCTGTCGATAGTCAAATCCATATGTTCAATGCATGGGGCCGACATCGAGGTATCCAGCCAGCTTGGCGAGGGGAGCTGCTTTCGGGTTCGATTTCCAAGGCGGCCCGTCGCCCTGAGCCCGGCTCCCGCCACGCTTGATCCTGAGGCGGAGCGGGCGCCCGCCGATCGAATTCCGGCCAACCTGGGTGTGGGCACGAGCGCGCGCTGAACCGCCATCATGAGATTCATTCTAATGTGACATTCGCGGAATTCTAATCTTCGCCGCTCATCCTACATATGGGCTAAATGAGTTGTTCTGAAGTGACAAAAATGCTGCAAGAAGTCGAGTCTTTCGATGAAAAACACGTCCGGCTGGCTCAAGCCGGCGATTATTTGGCATTCAATGCGCTGGTGCGCAAATATCGTGCACGCATCATGCAGTTGACCCTGCGCTACGCTCGCAACGAAGCGGATGCAGAGGATTTGGTGCAAGACACCTTTTTGAGGGCGTATCGAGCATTGCCTGCGTTCCGCAGCGATGCGGGATTTTATTCCTGGCTGTATCGCATCGCAATCAACGCGGCCAAGACGGGCCTTAGCGTGCGCGCGCGCGATGCACACGTCGTCTCTATTGACAGCATGGAAGGCGAGGAGATCGCCGATTTGGATACCCCGGAGAATCTTGCGGTGACTGGCGAGATTTTCGCGGCGATCGGCGCGGCTATTGATGCGCTTTGCGAAGAACAACGCCGGGCAATCGTCTTGCGCGAGATCGAGGGCTTGAGCTATCGACAGGTGGCGGGCGCAATGTCGTGTCCGATCGGAACGGTGCGTTCGCGGGTATTCCGCGCCCGCGAGGCCATTCATCTTCGCGTGCGAGACAGCTTCGACTTCGGGCTCGGACGCGCCTGTGGCGATGCATGATGACGAAGGCTAGTACAATCAGTCGTCGTTGGCCGCTCCTGGCCTGCGCCGCTCTGATTTCGCTCGGCTTTTTCAGTGCCGCGAACGCACATGGCGGAGGCGGCGGAGGCGGGGGCCACGCAGGCGGAGGCGGCGGGCACGCAGGCGGAGGTGGTGGGCACTTTGGCGGCGGCGGCCACTACGGCGGCGGCCACTACGGTGGCCACTACGGCGGCGGTTACGGGCGCTATGGAGGCCGCTATGGCGGTGGATGGCGCGGCGGCTATCGCGGTGGATGGGGCGGCTATCGCGGTGGATGGGGCGGTTATCGCGGTGGATGGGGCGGTTACGGCTGGGGTTTTGGCGCGGGCCTCGGTCTAGGCTTGTATTTCTCCGCGCTGCCGTTTTATTACTCGACTTATTGGTGGGGCGGCGTTCCTTATTATTACGCAGATGACACTTTTTATACTTGGGATGGATCGGCCGGCGAGTACCAGACAGTTGAGCCGCCCCCCGAAGTGGAGCAGCAGGCGCAATCGCAGGCGGGCAGCGAAGTGATTGCCTATCCCAAGAACGGACAGTCCGATCAACAACAGGCCAAGGACAAAGCGGATTGCCGGCAGTGGGCGGCTACTCAGTCCGGCTACAATCCCGCCGCTGCTGCGACGAGCAGTACTCCTGGCGCGACCAGCGATGCTGCCGCCGCGGCGACCACCGCCGCGTCCAACAACCGATGGGATTATCAGCGCGCGCAAGCCGCCTGCCTCGAGGGCCGCGGTTACAGCGTCAAGTAGCGGCAGCCGTCGCAAAGCGCCAACCCGGGCCGTTCGTCGTTACGCCGGCTGAGACACGGCGGTTCCGACTTCGTCCGTCCAAACCTTGAACAAATGCAGAAAATTTGGCCCGAATGCGGTGCTGATCGCGACATCGCCGGCGTCGCGGCCGCGCCCGACCAAAATCCTGCCGATGCGTCGCTGATTGTTGCGTGGATCGAAAGGGTGCCACGCGCCGCCGACATAGGCTTCCAACCAGCCCGAAAAATCCATCGGCGCATCCGGAACGGGAACCCCGATATCGCCAAGGTAGCCGGTGCAGTAACGCGCGGGAACATTCAAACAGCGCAGCAGGGTAATGGCGAGGTGCGCAAAATCCCGGCACACGCCCTGGCGTTCGCAATAGGCTTCCCATGCGGTTTTGCTGGATCGCGCGAAATGATAGCCAAACTCGATGTGGCGATGCGCGAAATCGCAAACCGCCTGGATCCTCGACCATCCGGGCGTCAGGTGACCGAACAGGCGCCACGCATCGCTCATGAGCCGCTCTGTTTCGCAATACCGGCTCCCCAGCAAATACATCAGCGTGTCGTGCGGCAGCTGCTCGACCGGATGTTCCTGGGCATCCGGAAACGCGGGCTCCGGTTGGCCGCTGTCATGAATGAGCCCGTCTGCTGTGAGCTGAGTCTCGCCGGTAGGCGCCACGATTCGGGTACAGGTGTTGCCGAACACGTCGACATAGGTCTCGCGCGCGACCTGCGGTCGCGTGCTCATCTCATCGGCGCGCAGCAAGTCTGCCGCGCGGCTCGAATGCGTGTGAAGCATCAAGATCATCGGAACCGGTTGCGGACAGGAGTACACCAGTTCGTAGCCGAAGCGGATTTTCAAGCAACGTCCTCCCCGGCTGATAAGGAAATCTCCATCCGACTGTATCGCATCGGCGCGTGAACAATTCCGTAGGAATACGCTCCGAACCCACGTAGGCGCCGCGCCCACGTGCGCCGTGCGCCGCGATTTTTCGGTACTATCGCAGCCCGATGAAAACCTTCCACTGCACGCACTGCCAAAATCTGGTGTTCTTCGAGAACGTGCGTTGCTTGAACTGCGGCCATGCGCTCGCCTTCCTGCCGGATTTGGGAGTGATGGGTGCTCTCAGCGAGGGCTGCGACGGGCTGTGGCGGGTCGAGCTGGATGCACCGGACTCGCGAGGCTACCGCTTGTGCGCCAACTACGATCAAGTGAGTGTGTGCAATTGGGTGGTTCCGGCCGACGACCCCGGCGGCTTTTGCGGATCGTGCCGGCTGAATCGTGTGATTCCCGACTTGTCGAGCGAGCGCAATCGCGTGGCATGGTTTCGGCTCGAGGTTGCCAAGCGGCGCATGCTCTACACCTTGCTCGGCTTGTGGCTGCCGATTGAGCCGAAGGGCGTTGCGGAGCGCTCGGGTCTCGCGTTCGAGTTCTTGCAGGACTCAAGCGACGGCGATGCCAAGCGCGTATTCACGGGACACGACAATGGATTGATCACCGTCAACATTGCCGAAGCTGACGATGTGCATCGCGAGAAAGAGCGCACGTTGCAGAAGGAACCCTATCGCACTCTTTTGGGGCATTTTCGTCATGAGGTGGGACACTACTTTTGGGATACGCTGATTTCGAGCGGTCCCAAGCTCGACGCATTTCGCGAGCTTTTCGGCGACGAGCGCGCCGATTATCAGAAAGCCCTGGAGCGGCACTACAGTTCGGGACCGCCCGCTCGTTGGGAGCATGATTTCATCAGCGCCTACGCGACCATGCACCCATGGGAGGATTGGGCCGAATCCTGGGCACATTATCTGCACATGGTCGACGCGCTGGAAACAGCGGGAGCCACGGGTCTTGCGCTGCGGCCAAAACGCAGCGACGAACCGCGCATGCAGCCGCCCCCCGATCCGCTCAACCCGCAATACCGTGCCTTCGACTCGATGATCGAGTCATGGCTGTCGCTCACCTATGTGCTCAACAACTTGAGCCGAGGCCTGGGACTTCCCGATAGTTACCCATTCATTTTGTCCGCCCCCGCCATCCGCAAGCTGCGCTTCATTCACACCACGATCGATGAGTATCGGGGTGGCCGCGGCCGATCCGCGTAGAATGCCGCTCGATTACATCGGGGAGATTTAGGTGTCGGTGCACGTGGCGCTCAATCACATCATGCATTACCGCTACGATCGGGCGGTCAATTTGGGCCCGCAGCTCATTCGGCTGCGGCCCGCACCGCACTGCCGAACCCGCATACTGACCTACACGCTGAAACTTACCCCCGCGGAGCACTTCATCAATTGGCAGCAGGATCCGCTGTCAAACTATTTGGCGCGGGTGGTATTTCCAAAACAGACCCGGGAGCTCAGAGTTGAAGTCGATCTAACCGCGGAAATGGCGGTACAGAATCCCTTCGATTTCTTCCTGGAACCCTATGCGCAACGCTTCCCGTTCGAGTACGAAGCGACTGAAGCCCGTGCACTCGCACCTTTTTTATCGGCCGTGCCCGCGACCCCGCTGTTTGCAGGCTATCTGCAGAGCATCTCGCGCACGCCGCGCGCCACCATCGATTTTTTGGTGGCGCTGAACGGCCGACTCGCGGCCGATGTGCGCTACCTGATCCGCATGGAGCCGGGCGTGCAGCTGCCGGAGGAAACGCTGCAGAAGCGTTGCGGTTCCTGCCGCGACTCCGCCGAATTGTTGGTCCAATTGCTGCGCCATCTCGGACTCGCCGCGCGCTTCGTCTCCGGTTATCTCATTCAGCTGCTCGCCGATACCAAACCCTTGGCCGGTCCGGCGGGTCCGGACCAGGACTTCACGGACCTGCACGCTTGGTGCGAGGTCTATTTGCCCGGAGCGGGCTGGATCGGCTTGGATCCCACCTCGGGTCTCTTGACCGGCGAGGGCCACATTCCTCTCTCCTGCACCCCCGATCCGCAGTCGGCGGCGCCGTTGTCCGGCGCCGTGGACGAATGCCAGACCACCTTCGACTACGCGATGAAGGTCGAGCGCGTGTGGCAGGCGCCGCGCGTCACCAAACCGTATTCGGAATCGCAATGGAGCGCGATCGACTCGCTCGGCGGGCGGATCGATGCCATCCTAATGAGCGAGGATGTGCGCTTGACCATGGGGGGCGAACCCACCTTTGTCTCGGGCGAGAAAGCCCAAGCACCGGAATGGAACACCGAGGCGCTCGGCGAGGACAAACGAAAAATCGCGGCTGCCCTGTTCCGCGCGCTCAAGCAGCGCCACGCGCCGCTCGGGCTTGCGCATTTCGGTCAGGGGAAGTGGTATCCCGGCGAACAGTTGCCGCGTTGGTCATTGAATTGCTTTTGGCGCAAGGACGGCGAGCCGATCTGGAGCGATTGCGCCCTCATCGCCGACGAGACACAGCAATATTCCAAGGCATGCGCAAACGCGCCGCGCTTATTGCATGCAGTGGCGCAGCGCCTGGGCCTGTCCGCCGACCACGTGTTTGCCGCCTATGAGGATGTCTTTTATTACCTGCTGCGCGAGCGCAACCTGCCGACCAATGTCGATCCTCTGAATTCGCGCCTCGCGGATCCTCTCGAACGCGCACGCCTGGCGCGGGTGTTCGGCGGCGAACTGGGTGAACCGGTCGGCTATGTTCTGCCGCTTGCGCGCACGCTCGACGAAGCGGCCTGGCAAAGCAGCCGCTGGCCCTTGCGCGGCGGCCGATGCTATCTGATTCCCGGCGATTCGCCGATCGGCTACCGGTTGCCGCTGGATTCACTGCCGGCATTGAGCCCGGGCGACTTTCCGCACATCCACCCGCCGGATCCCACCCAGGAGTTCGGCGTGCTCGTTGCGCATGGGAGACTGCTCGAGAAGCGCGCCGGGAATGACCCGGCGCCTACGGCGCCCGCTGCGGCGGCCGCGGCGACGCCGCGCCCTGCCGCTATCGAAGTCATCCGAACATCGCTGTGCGCCCAGCCGCGCAACGGCGTGCTTTACGTGTTCTTGCCGCCGACGCGCACGCTGGATGACTATCTGCAAATAGTCGCCGCGGTTGAGGCGAGCGCGCAGGCACTCGACCAACCGGTGATTTTGGAGGGTTACGAGCCGCCGCAGGATCCGCGTTTGGTCAATTTCAAGGTGACGCCGGATCCAGGCGTGATCGAAGTCAACGTTCAGCCGAGCGCGAGCTGGGCCGATTTGTCGGCGCTCACAACGCATCTTTACGACACGGCGCGAGAGTGCGGTTTGCGCTCTGAAAAGTTCATGATCGACGGACGGCACGTGGGAACCGGCGGCGGCAATCATATCGTCATGGGGGCCGCCACGCCGCAGGATTCGCCGTTTCTGAGGCGGCCGGATCTGTTGCGAAGCCTCATTTCATACTGGCACAACCATCCGTCGCTGTCGTACCTGTTTTCGGGACTGTTCATCGGTCCGACCTCGCAAGCGCCGCGAGTCGACGAAGCGCGCAACGATTCTCTGTACGAGCTTGAGATCGCGTTCCAGCAATTCCCGCCCGCGGGAGCCGAGGTGCCGCCTTGGCTGGTCGATAGACTGCTGCGAAATCTCTTGATCGACGTCTCCGGCAACACGCATCGCGCGGAATTCTGCATCGACAAGCTGTATTCACCCGACACTTCCAGCGGCCGGCTCGGGCTGCTCGAGATGCGCGCCTTTGAAATGCCGCCTCATGCGCGCATGAGTCTCGTGCAGCAGCTCTTGCTGAGGTCGCTCATTGCGCGCTTTTGGCGCGAGCCCTATGCGCCGCGGCGCCTGACGCGTTGGGGAACCCAGCTACATGACCGATTTCTCCTGCCGCATTTCGTACTCGAGGATTTCGCCGGCGTCATTGAAGAACAAAACGAGGCTGGCTTCGCCATGAGCCTCGACTGGTTCGCGCCGCACTTCGAATTTCGGTTTCCCAAACTCGGCGATCTCGCGCTGCACGGTGCATTGCTGGAGTTGCGCCAGGCGCTCGAACCCTGGCATGTCATGGGCGAGGAGGGGGCGCCCGGCGGTACGGCGCGGTATGTCGACTCCTCCTTGGAGCGCGTCGAGGTCAAGGCGATCGGCCTGCCGCCGGATCGTTACACGGTGACTTGCAATGGCCGCACGATCCCGCTGCGTCCCACGGGCCGCTCGGACGAATTCGTCGCCGGCGTGCGCTATCGCGCCTGGCAGCCGTGGTCGGCCCTGCATCCCACAATCCGTGTTCATTCACCGCTGACATTCGATATAGTCGATACTTGGATGAATCGATCGGTGGGCGGATTTCGATATCATGTTGTTCATCCGGGTGGCCGCAGCCACGAGACTTTTCCCGTCAACGCCTTCGAAGCGGAAGGCAGGCGGCTCGCCCGATTTTTCCGCATCGGCCACACGCCGGGCCGTATGAGCACCGAGCCGCCCCCCTCGAGTGAGGAATTTCCCTTCACGCTGGACCTGCGCAATCATCGATAAGGATCCGCGACTTCAGCATTACCGTAGCGACCCGCATCGCTACGACGAACTTTTGGATGCCGATGGCTGCATCCGCGGCCATTGGCATTCCTTGGTCGAAGGGATTTTCGAGAACGATGCGCGGGCGGCCCGGCATGCCACTGAATTCACCCGGCGCATGATTGTCGAGAACGGCATTACCTACAATGTGTATGCCGATCGCCGGGGCCGCGACCGCCCCTGGATTCTCGATCCCTTGCCCTATCTCATTTCCGCGCGCGAGTGGCGGTCGATCGAGGCAGGCATTGCGCAGCGGGCGCGCCTCTTGAACGCGGTGCTGGTCGATCTCTACGGGAAGCAGGAACTGCTGTCGCGCGGCGCACTGCCGCCCGAGATTCCATTCGGCCATCCCAATTATTTGTGGCCCTGCGAGGGCGTTCGACTGCCGAACGATCGCTGGCTATCGCTCTATGCGGCCGATTTGGCGCGATCGGCGGACGGCCGCTGGTGGGTCATTGCCGACCGTACCCAGGCCCCATCCGGTCCGGGGTATGCGCTGGAAAACCGCCAAATCGTGCGCCGGGCGTTTTCGCATCTGGGGCAGGCGATGGATGTCCGGCCGCTCGGCGCCTTCTTTGCTGCGTTTCGCGACGCCTTATTGGACCATGCCGACGAGGATTCTTTGGCCGTGGTGCTGACACCCGGCTCTTTCAATGAAACCTACTTCGAGCACGCATATTTGGCGCGCCAGTTGGGCTTCCCGCTGGTCGAAGGGCACGATCTCACCGTGCGCGACGAGAAGGTGTTTTTGAAGACACTGTCGGGATTGAGGAGGGTCCACAGCATTCTGCGCAGGCTCGACGATGATTTTTGCGATCCGGTCGAGTTGCGGGTCGATTCGGCGCTCGGCGTCCCCGGGCTGCTCGCCGCAATCCGCAAGGGCAACGTCGCGGTCGCCAACGCGCTGGGCAGCGGCGTGCTCGAATCGGCGGCGTGGCTCGGGTTCCTGCCGGCGATTGCCGAGCAGATGATCGGTGAACAGCTGCACCTGCCGTCGGTGGCGAGTTGGTGGTGCGGCGAGCCGCCGGCGTTCGAATCCGCGCTCGCCAATCTCTCCAATTTGGTGATAAAGCCGGCCTTTCCCAATCAGAAGTTCGGCGCGGTGTTCGGCAGCGACCTCGATGCCGCAGAGCGCGCGGCGCTGGTCGCGCGCATGCACGCGCGCCCGCATGCATTCGTGGCCCAGGAGCATCTGGTCTTTTCTCAAGCACCCGTCTGGTATACGAAGAACGCCGATGCCTTTTCGGCGCGCGCGCTCGGCATCCGTGTGTACGCGATTGCCACAACGCACGGCTACCGCGTTCTGCCCGGCGGGTTGGCGCGCTTCGCTTCCGATGCGCACGCTGAGATCGTTTCGATGCAGCGAGGCGGCGGCAGCAAGGACATCTGGGTGCTGTGCGATTCCGACGAGGCATCCGAGGAGGCGATCGCCCCGATCGTCAGGGCCGATCGCGCACCGCACCGCCATCATGATTTGCCCTCGACGCTGGTGGAGAACATGTTTTGGATGGGCCGTTATGCCGAGCGTTGCGACTACAAAACGCGGTTGCTGCGCGCCACCATGGGACTGCGCAGCAATCTGCCGTTCCGCTCTCAGGCAATGGAGATCTGCAAGCACTTTGGCGCCACCGCGGCCTTCGATCCCGAGAAGCGCTTCACGTTGAGCGGCGATATCGAACGCCTCGGCGAATGCGCAGCCCAGGTGCGCGGCAGCCTGTCCGCGGAGAATTGGCGCGCAATGACGGTTCTGCAGCGCGACTTCAAGCGCGCGGAAGCCGCGCGCAGCGACGCCCGCGAGACGCTTGACAGCCTGCTGCTGTCTCTGGCGGCAATCGCCGGATTTGCCCTCGATGATATGACTCAAGATGACGGTTGGCGGCTGATGATGATCGGCCGCCGCCTGGAACGGCTGCAATTTCTCGCCGATTTGATTTCCCGCCGCCTCGTCAGCGCGGCAACACCGCTGCGGCAGGAACTCGAATGGCTGCTGGAGATCGGCGACAGCGCCATTACCTATCGAACACGCTACCGCGCGCCACCGATTTGGGAATCGACCGTCGACCTGCTGGTCTACGATGGCAAGAATCCGCGCGCCCTGGCGTTCCAATGGCGCGCCATCAATACGCTGCTGATCGAAGTTGCCGAGTCCCTCGGTTCCAAACCGCAAGAGACGTTGTATCCCGCCGTGTCGAACCTGGTATCGCTCGAGTACGCGAGCCCGAGCGGCGACTCCGTCGCGGCGCAGGCATCGCGCGAGATCCTCTCGCGGCATCTGAAGGAGTTGATGCAGGCCGCGGCGCAGCTTTCCGAACAGCTCACCTCGCAGCACTTCTCGCACATCGATTTCGACTTGCGCGCGGTGTCGGCGTGACGCGCTACGCGGTTCGCCACGCGACCGTGTACGAGTATGGCGGCGTCGTGGTGCACTCGCATCATTTGCTGCACCTGCAGCCTCGTGATTTCGCATTTCAGCGCTGCCTGAAGCATGCGCTGACGCTCGATCCGCAGCCCAGTTTCCGCCGCGGGGATGTGGATGCATTCGGCAACTCGATTGCAAGGCTCGAATACGACCGTGCTCATGAGCGCCTCGCGGTCATCGCGGAAATGCAGGTCGAGATAATGCCGCGCAGCGTGCAAACGCTGGAGGCGGCCGAGCCCTGGGATAGTCTTCGGAGACGCCTGAGTTACCGCGCAGCCGCCTATGCACCCGCGGATCTGGAAGCATGCCGCTTTCGCATGCGTTCCAGCCATGTGCCCTTGAAGCTGGCTTTCGAAGATTACGCAGCCGATTGCTTCACGCCGGGACGGCCGGTTGCGTCGGCCTGCCAGGCGCTCATGCGCAAGATCCATCGAGAGTTCAAATACGCTCCCGGATCGACCACCAACCGAACCTCGATCGTCGAGGTGCTGAAAAGCCGCCGCGGAGTTTGCCAGGATTTTGCGCATTTCATGATCGGCTGCGTGCGCTCATCCGGATTGGCGGCGCGCTATGTCAGCGGCTATATCCGCACGGTCCGCAAAGGCGGCGCCGCGGCGATCGGCGGAGACGCATCGCACGCCTGGGTTTCGGTGTATTGCCCGCCCTTGGGGTGGCTGGATTTCGATCCGACCAATGACTGCTTGATCGGCGAAGACCACGTTACGCTTGCCTGGGGCCGCGAATTCGGCGACGTCTCGCCGTTGCGCGGCGTGATCGTCGGCGGCGGCCGCCACAAGCTTCAGGTTGACGTGGGTGTTCAGCCGCTGACCTAACAAGGCGGGGAGCCTCCCGTTGTCTTACAGTCCCTGGTTCAATGTTCCCACAAATGGAGCAGCCTTGCGGGGGACATCGCCCGCGAACAAACCCGTTGAAACTCGCAAAACAGAGTCGGGGATTCGGCTCACTCAATCAATAGGATCTTTATGAGGCGTCAGGACCCGGTTCCCGAGAGCATTGCACCCGAGACTTTTATCGCGAGCGCCGCGCTCGAGTGCATGACGGACGCACAGCTCGGGCGCCTGGCAATGGACAGAGGGGATGCCGAATCGCTGCGGCATTTTGCGCACGCCATGCTCGATCTTTACGAAAAGGGCACCGCAGACATTGCCAGGATCGCGGCACGCAAAGGTTTGCCGATGCCGCAGTCGCTGGACCAGGAACATCAGCAGTTTGTCGAACGGATGCGGCAGAAAAGCGGACCGGATTTCGATCTCGCATACACCGGCGGAATCATCGAGCGCCACGAGAATGCGGTCACGCTTTTCAAGCGCGGTCAACGAATCAAAGATCCGGAAATTTCGGCATTGGCGAGCCGCACCTTGAGCATGCTCGAGGCCCGACATCGCAAAACGAACCTCTTGCGCGAGAGCATCGCCGCGGAGCCCCAGCCGGCCAGTCCGTAGGCTCTTAGGCCTCATTCCTCGCTGCGCAGCTTCGCCACTTGCGCCGCAGTCAAGTCCGATCCCTTGGCGCCGAAGCGCGCGGTGACATAGTTCGCAACGCTGGCGATTTCCGCATCCGTGTAAGTGCTGCCGAATGCCGGCATGTTGTTCGAATCGCCGCTCAGATGCCGCTGGCCGCCGCCGAGGATTACCTGCGCAACGTTGACGGCGGTCGGATCGTTGATGCCCCGGGTGCCGGTCAGGGTCGCGAACGGAATGACGGGGCTGACGCCGGTCCAGCCGTGGCATCCCGCGCAGGCGCCCTCATAAACCGCACGGCCGTGCGACTCGCTCGCCGCTCCCTGGTCGGCAAACAGCGGCGACGCGGCAGTTTGCTTCGGCTCCGGCAGGTCGGAGGTGGCGATGCCGGGCACGGTGCGCAAATATGCGACGATCGCGGCGACATCGCTCGGCTTCAAGTAACTCAAGCTTGCATCGACGGCTTCGCCCATCGGCCCGGCGGCGGTGCCGCGGCCGTCAGCGTGCCCCATGGAGAGATACCGGGCGAGGTCCGCATCGCTCCACGAGCCCACGCCGCTGGCGTGATCGGCCGTGATGTTGTAGGCACGCCAGCCGGCTTGCACGGCGCCTGCAAATTTTTGGCGATTGTCGAGCGCGAACGCGAGATTGCGCGGCGTGTGGCATTCGCCGCAATGCGCCATTGCCTCAGCGAGATAGGCGCCGCGATTCCATTCGGCAGTGCGGTCAACGTTCGGCTCATAGCGTCGGTCGGGATTGAAGAAGGCCGACCACAAGCTCATCAGGCCGCGTTGATTGAACGGGAAACCGAGCGTATTTTGCGGCGCGGGCGCATGCAATGGCTTCAAGGTAAAGAGGTAAGCTTTGATGGCGAGCGCATCGGCATCGGACATGTAGGTGTAACTCGCGTAGGGCATCGCCGGATATAATTTGACGTTGCCGCGACCGATGCCTTTGTGCATGGCGTCGAGAAAATCCGTATCGCTGTAGCGCCCGATACCCGTGTCGTTATCCGGTGTGATGTTGCCGGAGTAGATGGTCCCGAACGGCAGCACGAAAGCGCGGCCGCCGGCAAACGGCGCGCCGTCCTTGGCGGTGTGGCAGACGAGGCAGTCCGCCGCGCGCGTCAGATACGCGCCCCGTTCGACCTGGCTCTCAGATTTGAGCTCCGCCGGCACCCCGGTGGGGTCTGCGCCGGTGTAGGCCGCGAGCGCAACGCGTTTGCCGCCCGCAAAATCGGTGGGATGCGGGCCGAACACGAGATAGGCGGACGCAGCAATCAGAACGAGCACAATTGCCGCGAGCGTCCAAAGAACCGGCCGCGTCTTTTTCGGGGGTGTGGCATTCATGGCCTAGCTCCTGGCAAGTCCGGCGTTGGCGAAAGGGAATGCATACACGCGCTTTCCGGTGGCGGCAAATACGGCGTTGGCGACGGCGGGCCCGACTGGCGCCACGCCAGGTTCGCCCACGCCGGTGGGCTTCTCGGTCGAGGGCACGATGTAGACCTCCACTTTCGGCGCTTCATTCATGCGCAACACGCGGTAGTCATTGAAATTGCTTTGCTCGACCCGCCCGTCCTTCAAAGTGATCGCGCCATACAAGGCCGCGCCCAACCCGAAACCGATGCCGCCTTCCATTTGCGCTTTGATGATGTCCGGATTGACCGCGGTGCCGCAGTCCACTGCGCAAACGACCCGGTCGACTTTGACGCGCCCCGCATCATCCACACTGACCTCGGCCACTTGCGCCACAAATGAATTGAATGCTTCGCACACTGCGATGCCGCGGCCGCGGCCCTTGGGCAGCGGACCTGAAGTCCATCCGGCCCTATCCGCGGCAAGTTCGAGCACCGCTTTCATGCGCGGCGAATGTTCGAGCAGCTTGCGGCGGAAGGCGAATGGATCGGCACCGGCGGCGTGCGCGACCTCGTCGATAAAAGCCTCGACCGCGAATGTCGTATGTGAACTGCCGACCACCCGCCACCACAGCACCGGCACACCGGCCTTGGTGGTCGACAGATCGACTGCAATGTTGGGAATGGCGTAGGCAATGTTGGCCGCGCCTTCCACCGAAGTGGGGTCGATGCCGTCCTTCATGCCCGCGGCGAAAATTGTGCCGGCCATGATGGATTGCCCGACGATGACATGGCGCCATGCGGTGAGCTGGTTCTGCGCATCCAATCCGGCTTCCAGCTTGTGCAAGTACATGGGGCGATACAATCCGCCGTGGATATCGTCCTCGCGAGTCCATTGCAGCTTGATCGGCGTGCCGTCCGTGCCATATGCCTTGGCAATCGAGACCGCTTCCACGACGTAGTCCGAGATCGTGTTGGCGCGCCGGCCAAAGCTGCCGCCGGCATATAAAGTATGAATGCTCACCTGGCTCGGATCCAAGCCGGCCGCTTGTGCGGCGTTCATTTGATCGATGGTCTGGAATTGATCGCCCGTCCAGATCTCGCAGCTCTTGGCATCGAGTCTGACCACGGCGGCGAGCGGTTCCATCGGCGCATGCGCGAGATACGGGAATTCGAAGCTGGCGGATATCTTGCGGGCCGCGGCGCCGATAGCCTTCCCGGCATCGCCCTCTTTGCGGGCGGGCAGCGCCGGCTGATCGGCGAGCCGCCGATACTCGTCCATCATCGACGCGGAGCTGCGCTTCTCGGCGTTCGAATCGTCCCAATCGACCTTGAGCGCATCGCGGCCTTGCTTGGCGGCCCAGAAACTCTTCGCAATCACGGCGACGCCGCGCGGCACTTGCACGACCTTTACCACGCCGGGCACTTGCATCGCCGCGGTGCCGTCGAACGATTTGACGGTGCCGCCGAACAGCGGCGCTCGCTGCAGCAATGCAACCAACATTCCGGGCATCTCGACATCGATGGTGAATTGCGCGCTGCCGTCGCATTTTGCCGGCACATCGACGCGCGGCGGCTGATGGCCGATCAGCTTGAAGTCCTTTGGATCCTTGAGGTTCACCGTTTGCGGCACCGGCAATGCCGAGGCCTTTTTCACGAGCGAGCCGAAGGTCGCCCGACGCTTGCTGGCTTCGTGGAAGATCACGCTTTTCTCGACGGTGAGCTCCCCGACGGGGACGTGCCATTCATCGGACGCGGCGGTTAGCAGCATCGCGCGGGCCTTGGCTCCCGCGTCGCGCAACTGCGGCCAGGAATTGGCGATCGCGGAACTGCCGCCGGTTCCCTGGATTTTGCCGAAGGCCAGATTGGCATAGCGCGCCGCATCGGCGGGCGCGCTCTCGACCCGCACTTGCGCCCAGTCGGCATCGAGCTCGTCGGCGAGCACGGTCGCGAGCCCGGTATAGGCGCCCTGGCCCATTTCGATGTGCTTGGAAATAATGGTGATGCTGTTGTCGGCGCCGATCCTGACAAAGGCGTTGGGCGCGAATGGCGTTGTGCTGGCCGGCGCGGCCAGCGCCTGCGCGCGTGGTATCGGGCCAGCCCATTCGAAACCAATGGTCAGCGCCGTGACGGTTGCCGCGCCGGCGCCTTTCAGGAATGCCCGACGTTCGATTTTTCGGGGCGAAGTGCTGTCCTTGTTCATACGTTGGCCTTGGCAGATTGCGCAGCCGCATGAATCGCGGCCCGGATACGCGGGTAGGTGGCGCAGCGGCAGATGTTGCCGCTCATGGCGCCGTCGATATCGGCATCGGTCGGCGCAGAGTTTTTCTCGAGCAGCGCGGTTGCGGACATGATCTGCCCCGACTGGCAATAGCCGCACTGGGGCACCTGGAGATCGATCCAGGCGGATTGTACCGCCTTGGCCTGTCTGCTCTGCAATCCCTCGATCGTCGTCACCTGCCGCCCCGATGCGGCCGACAGCGGCATGACGCACGAGCGAACCGCCTGTCCATCGAGATGGATGGTGCAGGCGCCGCACAGCGCCAAACCGCAGCCGAACTTGGTGCCGCGCAGTCCGGCAACCTCGCGGATCGCCCACAACAACGGCATATTCGGGTCCGCATCGAGCGTGGTGCTTTTGCCGTTCAAGATAAAGGTGATGGACATGATGACTCCGCCTTGAGGATCGGTGGCGCAAGAATCCTCTTCTCCTCGGCCGGATTCAAGTCTGCGGAATAAATCTCGTATGATGGCGCCGCGCCCGCAAGAGGAGAATTCCACAATGGCCCCCGTCATTCGTATCCGGATCGATTTTGCCGACAACGTTCACGTCGGTCCGGGCAAGATCGCTCTACTCGAGGCGATCAAGGCGACCGGTTCCATTTCCGATGCCGCACGCTCTCTCGGCATGAGCTACCGCCGCGCCTGGATGCTCATAAACAGCTTGAAACAAGGCTTTAGCGCCGCGGTGACCGTCTCGTCCACGGGCGGCGCCGGCGGCGGCGGCGCGCGGGTGACAGCCTTTGGCGCGACGCTGATCAAGCACTATCGGCTGCTGGAGCGCGAGATCGCGCGGGCCGGCGCGCATCGGCTGACCGAGATCGTGCCGCACGTCATCGCTCGGGCATCCCTCCCCAAGCTAGGCGGGAGAAAACAACTGGCAAAAAAAATCGTGCAGCGCGCCGAGAAGATCTCATAATATCCGTGGTGCGGGCACTCGCCGTATTTTAATTAATACAGCGCGCGGCGTTCTCGGACACCTCGCGTTGTATCTCCAGAAACATAGCCGACGAGCAATTGCGAAGAATTTTTAGCCGCGGCGGTCTACGCTGCGCGCTGGCAGATCACGATCCTGGTGGCATGTGAATTCTTCGGCACCCCAAACCCGAGCGCCGTTTCGCGGCAACCGCTTCGATCGAATGGAGTGGGCCGGAGCCTTCGGCGATCTGGGCACGCTGGTTCCTTTCGTCGTCGCTTATATCGCCGTCTTGAAGATGGATCCCTTCGGAATCCTGTTTGCATTCGGCGCCGCGCTGGTCATCTGCGGTCTCTACTACAAGACGCCTTTTCCGGTGCAGCCAATGAAGGCCCTCGGCGCCGCGGCGGTTACGCAGGCCGCGCAAACCGCCGTGATTACGCCGCTGACGGTTTACAGCGCGGGATTGGTGACCGGCGCCATCTGGCTGGTTCTTGGCTTGAGCGGCGCGGCCGCAAAGATAGGCAAACTCATGCCGCGCGCCGTGGTTGTCGGCATCGTGCTGGGACTGGGGTTCAGCTTCATGCTCGAAGGAATCAAGCTAATGAGCAGCGACTGGCTGGTCGCCGCAATCGGACTGCTGGGCACGCTGCTGCTGCTGACCAATCGCGCTATCCCGGCCATGTTTCTGCTGCTGCTATTCGGCGCTGCGTGCGGCTTCGTGCAACAGCCGGCAGTCGCGCACGCGCTGTCCGCGGTGCATGTCCGGCTCCGACTGCCGAGCCTCGCGCTGGCGGCGCTCACTTGGCACGACGTGTGGGTGGGCACGTTGTTTTTGGCGCTGCCGCAACTGCCGTTGACTCTCGGCAATGCCGTGATCGCGGTACGTGAGGAAAATAACCGGCTATTTCCCGACCGGCCGGTCAGCGACGCGCGCATCGCGCGCTCAACGGGATTGATGAACCTTGCGGGCGCAGCCGTCGGCGGCGTGCCCATGTGCCACGGCGCTGGAGGCATGGCCGGACACGTCGCCTTCGGTGCGCGCACCGGCGGCGCGCCGATCATTCTGGGCACGGTTTTGTTGATCATGGCGTTCTTCTTCAGCGGCTCCGTTGAAGCCATCCTCAACGTGTTTCCGAAGGCGGTGTTGGGGGTCATTCTTTTTTTGACGGGCGCGCAGCTTGGCCTGGGTGGCGGCGAATTCAGCAAGGACAGGGGCGAGCGCTTCATCACGCTCGCGACCGCCGCGTTCGCGATGTGGAATGTGGGTCTGGCGTTCGTGGTGGGAATCGCGCTCGGCTACGCGGCGAAGCGGGGGTTGCTGCGGTTGTAGCGGCCTAGGTGGGGCGCGTCCGCGACTCCTGCCTGCTTTGACCGGACTGCGGGCTGCCGCGAACTGCAAGCCCGCGCTACGGCAACGATGCCTCGAGACGCCGCACCGGATAGAGGTTGTAACCCGCGTCCCACGAGGCGTGGCGGCGCAGGAAGAACTCCAGGCGCGCGACCGGACTCGCCGCGAACGTCGGATCGTGCTCGCAGCGGTTGCGGAATTCGGCGGCGAGGTGCGGCTCTTGGGCCAGCATTTTCTCCGCAATCTGCTCGGCGACGTAAGGTTCCATGTGCTCTTTTTGCTCGAAGCATGCGTTGAACAAGCCCCATGCGGCGAATGAGTCCGGCGCCCGCGGCTCGAACAGCGCCACCACCAGCCGCGCCAGGGGCTGCGCGATAGGCACGAAAAGCGCGCCGTCATTGGGTGCGTAGTTCTCTTCGCGCCAGGCGCCGCTCAGTTGCGCGCGCATGCGGCCCTCGAAGGGAGCCGCGGAGAAGCGCACGTCGGCGGCACGAAATGCCTTGGCTTTGAGTTCGTCCCGAGCGCCGTGCAGATGCGAGAAGCCGATGCCATGAGCTTCCAGCCGCGGCGCGATGTCGGCCGCGAAGGCCGCGGGGACAACATAACCGCCCAGCGGCACGGTCGTGGAGATTGACGCCTCGACTTGATCGCGAAGCGGGACGCGCCAGATCTGCGGCGTTTTCGGGTCGTAGCGGGTGACGAGACCGCCGGAGATCGGCGACGGCATCCGTGTATAGGCGTAACCCTTGAACTCGATCACGCGCGCCGCCGGGGAGGCATCCCGCTCCTTGATGACGCCGCCCGCCTGAGCCGGTTCCCGCCAGCTCGAGACGAAATCGAGCGCCATCTCAGCCCCGCCCAGCTTCATTGCCTCCTGATCCGCCTGATGCGCCAGCTCGAGCCAGTTGCCGCCATGAGCCGCGACCAAATCGGCCAGGCTGGTGATGGTATCGCGCATCAGGCGCACTCGACGCGCGTAGCTTTTCCAGGAGTGCGTTTCCACCAATACGGTGAAGCGATTGCGCTGCGGAAAATATCCGGTCGAGAACCGCGGCGAATACACGGTCAGGGCAAACCCCGAGGCGGGGTCATCGGTGCTGGCCAAATCCGGATAAAAGTCGAGCGCCAAGAATTTGAGTTGCGTGAGCCGCGCAATCAGCGCATCCCGTATCTGTCTACCGCTCGCTCGCAACAGCGCATCGCCTTGATTCAAGGGTTCGACTTGCAGCGATATGTCGGGCTCGAAGTCCGCGCCGTCTGTGACGTGCAAATCGGCGCACACGAGCGGATCCCACGCATCGATCAGGCGCAACATGGCCCGCATCTCCGGGGTGTCCGCCTTCATATAGTCCCTGTTGAGGTTGATGTTTTGCGCTGTGGTGCGCCAGCCGGTCTCGATTGGACCATTCTGATTGGGACGGTTCCAGCGCCCGACGCGCTCGTGCCCGTCGGTATTGAAAGCGGGAACGAACAGGATCGCGATCCGCTCCAGCATTGCATTCGCCGAGGAGTCGCCGAGCAGATCGCGCAGCGCGGCGAACCCGCCGTCCTTGCCGTCGCTTTCGCCCGGGTGGATCCCGCCCTGGAGCATCAGCAGGGGAATCGCTTTGGCGCGCAATTCCTGCGGGCTCAGCGCGCCTGTCCGGGAAACAATCAGAGCGCGCATGACGCGTCCTTCCGCCGAACGTCCGTACTCGATAGAACGTACCGCACCCGGCCACGCACGCGCCAGCTCAGCGCTCAGCCGCTCGACCTCCTCGATTCGTCCGGTCTCGCGGTAGTTGGACAGTTCAGCGATCGTCATCAGCGTTTGCGGATTCATCGGCGGATTCTAACGTCTGCCTGCCTCGAGCACGAGGTCGGACTATTGCAGCGGCGCGACTTATAATGGCCGGCATGCAAATCGCGATTTTCACGACCGGCGGCACGATCGACAAGGTGTACTTCGACGCGAAGGGCGGCTATGAGGTCGGCGCGCCCATGGTTCGCCAAATCTTGGACCACGGCCGCGTGACCTCGCACATTCCCATCATGGAGCTGCTGCGCAAGGACAGCTTGGAGATGACCCAGTCCGATCGCATGGCGGTCCGCGAAGCCCTCGCCGCCTCGGAAGCGACCCGTATTATCGTGACCCACGGAACCGACACCATGGTGGAGACGGCACGCGAATTGCGAAACCTCCCAGGCAAGACCATCGTTTTGACCGGCGCGCTGCAGCCGGCACGCTTTGCCGACAGCGATGCGGCCTTCAATTTGGGCCTGGCCGTCGGCGCCGTCCAAGTGCTCCCGCCCGGGGTGTACATCACCGCCAACGGCCAGATATTTCCCGCCGATTCCGTGCGCAAAAATGCAGTGTTAAATCGATTCGAGCCGCTTTGAAAAAAATACAACCCGCGGCTTCGGATCGCGGCAATTAAGACCTTGCCTTAGTCGCTGAGGCCGGGTAAAAAAATCACATGAGCACCGTCAGTAAGAGCGCTATAGCCCGCGATCCGCGCCAGTCGTTCTCCGCGGCCACTTTCAAAAAGGTCTTGAAGGGGTTCGAGATCGGCGGACTGCCGTATGCGGAAGTCGAATTTCAGCTGAAGCGATTGCTCGCGACGGGAGTTCCTGCCAGCGAACTTCGCGAGGTTCTGCGCCGCAGCGAATTGATCGAACCGTTGCCGGAGTACGCGCATCGCGAAGTTGCGGGACTTCTCGATGAAGCAATCGCGCAAGATGCGGCGCTGCAGCCCGAGCCCGAAGGCGCCGTCGATCAACCGCAGGAATTGGATCCGGCGAAGCTCTCGACCGAATTGCAGGATACCCGCGACGTGTTGGAGTCGGAGCGCGTCCGGGTTCGAGAGGCAGAAGAGGCACTCTCGGAGAAGATCATATCCGAAGAGGCGGCGCGCTCGCGCCTGGACATCGCATTGCGCGAATCGGAGCGCTATCAAACGGAATTGCGCGCGGCGCGCAACGCTATTGCGAGCCGCGACAAAGTTACTGCGCAAATGCGGCTGACCCTCGATCAGCGCGACGCCGAACTCGTCGCGATGCGCGCCGAACTCGAGACGGAGCGGCATAAGAGCCAGGAAATCGAACGCTCGTTGACCAACAGCAATTCGCTGAGCGGCGCCGCGCGCGAATCGCTGGCATCGCAGGCGAAAACTCTTGCCGAGGCGCGGCAGACACTGGCGGAGCGCGATGCGCAATTGACGGCGCAGCAACGCGAGCACGCCGAGACGCTCAGCGCGCTCGAAGCGGAGCGGCGCAAGAGCCAAGAGAGCGAACGGGCGTTGACCAACAGCAATTCGCTGAGCGGCGCCGCGCGCGAATCGCTGGCTGCGCTGGACAAGACGGTTGCCGAGGCGCGGCAAACGCTCGCGGAGCGCGAAGCGCAATTGGCTGAGATCCGTCGAACCCTGGCGCAGCGCGATGCGCAACTCTCCGCGCTAAGGCAGAGCCATGCCAAGGCGATGGGTGAGTCGGAAGGCCGGGCGCAAAAGTCCGAGGAAAAGGTGCAGGCGGCGCAAAGGCGTGCTGCTGCCGCGAATACGGAAATCGATGCTTTACGCGGCCAGTTGGCCGACCTGCAGTCAAAGCTGCGCGATAACAACGCTCTAATTGAAAAATTGGGAACTTCCGTCAGAAGCGAGGCCAAGCGCGCGATGCAATGGCAAGCGGCCGCGCAGCAGCGAGAAGCCAAGGTCGGCCAAATGCCGCCGCGAGGGGAACTCCATCCGGCAGCGGACGTCCAGCCGCCGGCCGAAATTCCGCCGCGAGCGGGGCCGCCGCGGGTTCAAGGCGCACGCGCCTCAGATCCGCTGCTGCCGAGGTTCCGTTTGAATGTTCGTGGCTGGCGCTGGAATTTCCGCGCAACCCCGCGAGCCGCATGGATCGGCGCCGCGCTTGTGTTGCTCGCCGCGATCTGGCTCGTTGCGCATCGTCCATCGCCCGCACCAAGCAAACCGCTGCTCGCAAAAGCGGCCGTGATCCGGCCGGGCACCACCCTACGCGACTGTCCGACTTGTCCTTTGCTGACGGTTCTGCCCGCCGGTCGATTCGAACAAGGATCGGCACCGACTGAAAACGGCTCCGCGTTCGAAAAACCGCTGCATTGGGTGATGATTAACCATCCGATCGCCTTGTCGACCAATGCCGTCACCGTAGATCAGTTTCGTGAATTCGTGGCGGCGACCGGCCGGGACATGCAAGGCTGCGACACGTACGACGGTGAGTGGCGTCATCGAGCGGAAAACAACTGGGAAAATCCCGGCTTCGAGCAGGGCGGATCGAATCCGGTCACGTGCACTTCCTGGAATGACGCCAACGCCTACGCGGCTTGGCTGTCGGCGAAGACCGGGCTGCACTATCGCCTGCCGAGCGCCTCCGAATGGGAGTACGCGGCACGCGCCGGCGGGAAGGTCGCGCAGCCTTGGAGTGCCGGGGGTTCGGACGCCTGCGCCAACGCGAATGTGGCGGATCAAAGCGCGCTCCATCGATACCCGGGCTGGACTGTATTCGCTTGCAACGATGGTTATGTTCAAACGGCGCCGGTGGGATCCTTCAAAGCCAATTCATGGGGTCTCAACGACATGCTCGGCAATGTCTTCCAATGGACCGAAGATTGTTGGAACGCGGATTATAAGGGTGCTCCGATCGATGGCACGGCGCGCATGGACGGGGATTGCGCCGAGCGCGAACTGCGCGGCGGCTCGTGGTTCAGCATTCCTAACTATGTCAGAGCCAACTATCGCAATCACTTCGGTGTGGATTATCGGACCAGCACCGTTGGGATCCGTTTGGCCCGGGACGTCGTGCCATGAGGCGCTCGAGGCGCAAGGCGGCGGCGGCCGCCGCGGCCTGCCTGCTGTCTTTTCCGGCATTCTGTATGGCGGCGGCCGCGCCGGCCGCGGCGCCGGCCGCGGCGAAACCGGCCGCGGAGGAGCCGAATCTGAATGGCGACTTTCAGCGCTGCCGGGCGGGCGGCAATATCGACGCCTGCTACGACGCGGTTCGCTGGCGGCCGAGTGACCCCTCGCTGCTGTCGGCTTTGGGCGATGCACTGCTGCGCGCGAATCGCCCGGCGGATGCGCTGCGAACCTATCAACGCGTGGCCAGCCTGGCTCCCAATATGCCCGGAGTGGTCGCGAAAATAAGCGCGATCGAAGCAAAATTATCGGCCAAGCATGCGTCGGGAAAGACCTCCGGACATGGCGCCGCCGACGCCAAACGCTACTCGAATGCCGCAGCGGAGACGCAGTCGCACTGAAACTGCTATAAGAAGCGGTCGGTGTACGACAAATAACCAAGGGATGCGAGCAGATATGCAAGATTGGGACCTGCAAAACAAACAAAGACGCGGCTTGCTGCTGACCGCAGCGGCGGCGGGTGCCACGCTGGCCATGCCGCGTATGATTCTCGCCGCCGCCGAGAGGTCCAAGCATGCGCCATTTGGCGGCGATCTCAGTTCAGTTCGCGCCGCGATCGACAAGCAGCGGCCCGAGGCCATCAAGCGCCTGCAAGATTGGATTGCGCTGCCCTCGATCGCTGCGGAGAACCGCAACATGCAGGAGGGCGTGCAAATGATGATCGCTCTGCTGAAAGACGCCGGCTTTCAAAGCGCGAAAGTGATGCCCACCGATGGCCAGCCCGGCGTGTTCGCGACGTTGGATGCGGGGGCCGCACGCACCGTCGGCATGTATTTCATGTACGACGTGAAGCAGTTCGATCCCAAAGAGTGGAGTTCTCCGCCGCTGGAGGCTGCTATCGTCGAGCGGGCGCCGTTCGGCAAAGTCATGATCGGCCGCGGCGCCACCAACCAAAAAGGACCCGAGGCGACGTTTCTTGCCGCGCTGCATGCGCTCAAGGCCGCCGGCCGCAAGCCGCCGGTCAATATCGTGCTGGTTGCCGAAGGCGAGGAAGAAATCGCCTCGCCGCATTTTGCCCAAGTGGTGCATCAACCCGAAGTGCTGAAAGCCTTGGCAAAGTGTCATGAAGTATTCATGCCCTTCGCCTCGCAGTCGCCGCAGGGCTCGGTGCAGATCGCGCTCGGCGCCAAGGGAGCGGTGGAAGTGGAGCTGGTGGCCTCAACCGAGAGGTGGGGCCGCGGCTCGAAGGATGACATTCATTCCAGCTACAAGGCCGAACTCGACAGCGCGGTTTGGCACATGGTCAAGGCGCTCTCGACTCTGGTGTCCGAAGACGGCAACGACCCGGCAATCGATGGTTGGTTTGAGCACGTGAAGCCCTTGACCAGCCGCCAAAAGGAACTCATCGCCGAGCAAGTCGCGCATACCAATGAAGCAGACGTCAAAAAGCTCTTGGGCGTGCAACACTGGGTACGCGATCTTTCGTATCGCGACGCGCTCGAGCGGCTCGCTTCGCAGCCCACCGTCAATATTGAAGGTATGTACGCCGGCTATACCGGTCCGGGCGGGAAAACCATCCTGCCTTCAAAGGCCACCGCCAAGCTGGATCTTCGCTTGGTGCCCGACCAGACCGCGGCCGATTGCGAAGCAAAATTAAGGGCGCACTTGGCCAAACGCGGCTACGGCGACATCGCGGTGAAAGTCACGGGCGGCTACGATCCGACGCAGACCGACGAGAATTCATCGCTGATCAAGGCCTCGACGGCGGTCTACAAACAACTCGGCATGCCGGTAAGCCTGTCGCCGCGCCTCGCGGGATCATGGCCGGGCTATATCTTCACCGGAGCGCCGGTGAGCCTGCCCGCCGGTCATTTCGGTACCGGCCACGGCAGCCGCGCGCATGCGCCGGATGAGTACTACGTGATCGAGTCGAGCAATCCGGCCGTGCAGGGTATGGCGGACGCGACACTTTCGTATGTCATGCATCTGTATGCGTTGGCTGCAATTTAGCGGCAGCCCATCCGGTTTCACCACGGCGCCGGTTTATAATCCTTCAAGAACTGCCCCCACACATGCGTGCCGCTGCGGCGGCCGCTGAAGATGGGATCGACGATCCGGGCCGCCCCATCGATGACATCGAGCGGCGGGGCGAAGCCCAATTTCGCCTTGCGCGCCGCGTGCGCGGCGGGGTCTTCATCCGTCACCCAGCCGGTGTCGACCGCATTCATGTGGATGCCGTCTTTGACGAAATCCGGCGCACTCGTGCGCGTCATCATATTGAGCGCCGCTTTCGCCATATTGGTATGCGGATGCTTGTCGGTCTTGGTGCTTCGATAGAACTGACCTTCCACGGCGCTGACGTTCACCACATGTTTGTGGCGCTCCGCGGTGCGCAGCATGAGCGGCTTTAAGCGCGCGTTGAGCACGTAGGGCGCGATGGCATTTATCAACTGCACTTCCAGTAACTCGGGCGTCTCGACCTCGTGCATGCGCAATCGCCAGCTGTTCACTTCGCGCAAGTCGACCTGCTGCAAGTCCTCATCGTAGCGGCCGGCGGGAAACAGCTCTTCGCCTCCCTGATAATCCTCATCGAGGTAACGCCGCTGCGACAGCGCGGCGCTCTGCAGCAAACCCTCGCCGCGCGGACGGCGGGCCGCGACCAGGGACCCTGCATCAAACTGCTGCGATCCTGCGATTCGTCGGCGCAATTCGGTGTGATTTGCCAGGGGGAGGCGCCACGCATCGGGCAGTGTATCGAGCGGCGAGCTTTCACGCGCCAGCAAGTGCTCGAAGAATCCCGCGGGCCGCCGCACGGTCTGACAGGCATTGTTGAGAAGGTGGTCCAGCCGCGGCAGCCGTTCCAGCAAGAACTGCGTGAACAATTCGACGCTTGGCGTATGGCGCAGATCGAGTCCGTGAATTTCCAGACGCGGCCTAAATCGCTCGAAATCGGGCTGCTGCGAGTAGCGGTCCATGGCATCGACCGGAAAGCGGGTGGTGACGATCACGTGCGCGCCGGCGCGCAGCAGCTTCAAGGAAGCCTGAAATCCGATCTTGACGCGCGCGCCGGTGATGAGCGCGTACTGGCCCTCGAGGTCCGCGCTCTGTTCGCGTTTGGCATAATTGAAATCGCCGCAAGCTTCGCACATGGAGTCGTAGTAGCGGTGCATTTTGGCGAAGGGCTGCTTGCAGACATAGCAATTGCGCTCTTGATGAAACTTGCCATCTGCGTGTTCTGCTGCGGGCTTCGGACGCTCGAGCCAGAGCGGCGCATACACTTTTGAGCGCCGCTGCACGCGCAGGCCCGCACGCTCGATGACCTTGCGGTCATGCTCCTGCGTGATTTGCCGCTTGGCGCGCCGAAATCCCTTGAGCATTCTGGACACATCGTGCCGCTCGGGCTTGGTCACGAGACCGGCCAACATCAGCAGTTCGCGCCGCTGCTCCTGGGTCAGGCGGGTAAGGTGAGATCGATCGGCCTCGATCATTCGCAGAACGCGCACGCAGGTGTGTACATCCTCTTCGGCCAGTGTCGTGTCGGGGGCGGCGCGGTCGGGAAAGGCATCGGTATTCATCCGCCTATTCTAGGGTGCGGCGCCGCCCCGCGCTCGCTGCCGGCGCCGCCAAAGCCGGCGGCATCGTGCCGCCGGCATGAACCGTCAAGCGATCGCGTACAAGAACTCAACGAACGATGCGGCCGCACCATCCAATCCCTTGATCTTGGGATTCTTCGAGTCGATCAAGTAGTACTCATCCGGCGCGTGTGCGCCGGTGCCATGACCGAGGCCGAAGTCGGTGGCCGGCAAATTCAACGGCGGGCCGGTGAATCGGTAGCCGGGCCAGGATCCGGGGTTGCGCGGCACCACCAGCGGCGGGGTGCCCAGCTTGTTGAAGGTCGCGACGATGGTTTTGAAGAATCGACTGTCCGGATCGGTCTGCGTGGGATCGTAGCCGCCGCTCATATTGACCTGGATGTCTCCAAAGCCATGCTTCGCCAGATGCGCCTTCACCTTGGCCAGCGTGTCGGCGGCCGTCATGTCGGGGACCAAGCGCATGTCGATTTTAGCCACGGCTCTGTGCGGCAGCACGGTCTTGCCGCCGGGTCCGGTGTAGCCGCCGACCAGACCTTCGATGTTGATCGTGGGCTGCGAAAACAGTCGCAGCAGCGAGTCCTGCCAATTCAGATCGTGCACCCAGTGCTCGACTCCAAATTCGGACTTGATTGTGTCCTCGGGCACGGCCTTGGCGTACGCCATGACCAGTTTCTTTTGGCTCTCGGACAGGGGTTTGACCTTCTCGAAGAATCCCTCGACGGCGGGCGTATGTCCGTCCTTCTCCACCAAAGTGTTCAGCGCCTGCACCAAATGCCAGGAAGGCGAATCCACCTGCGCCTCGAGGCTGGAATGAATATCCTTTTTGGGTCCTCGTCCCCAGGTGGCGCCATCGGAGACCAATTCCATCTCGACCACACCCTTGGCGCCGGCCGCCACCTGCACGCTGCCATCGGTGTCTTGGCTGGCATCCGGCAGCATTACCCCGACGCAGGACTTCATGTGCGGGAACACCTCGGGGCTGTTCACGATCTCGCCGAAGTGCGGCGAGGCGATTTCTTCCTCGCCCTCGCACACCAAGACCAGATTGACGGGCAACTTCTTGCCGGTCGCCTTGAACGCCATGAGCGCACTCAAGAAGGAATTCTGCGGACCCTTTTGATTTACCGCGCCGCGGCCCATGCACACCGTGCCCAACCCCGCCTTCTCGACCAGCCGGCCTTCGAGCGGCGGCGAACTCCACTCCTGGGGAACGAACTGTTTCACGTCGTACATGAAATAGACCGCGACCGTCGTCTTGGCGCCTGAGTCCAGCCGTCCGAAGACACCCGGCTTGCCGGAGGTCGGGATGATTTTCACGCCGGTGAAGCCGGCATCGCCGGCCAGTTTCGCCATGTACTCCGCGCCTTGCGGATAGTTGCGGTTCTCCGCGGCAATTGAGGGCAGCGCAATCCAATCCTGCAAGCGCTTCACGTTCTGCGCGTGCATTTTCGGTATTTGCGCAAGCACCGCCGCCTTGTCCGGATCATCGCCGGCTGCCGCCAGCGCCGCGGCCGGGACGGTGAACAGCACCGCGCCCGACAGGGCGCCTTGCAGCAAATCGCGCCGGCTAAGCGGCTCGCTTGAATCAGTCATTAGAATCCCCTTCGTTGTTTTAAATTCCGCCAGTCTCGCAGCCCGGCGCACTCGCAGCTACCCCGTGCGATTCTCCGCGAAGCTCACCGTCTGAAAGCGGCTCGCCTCGGCTTGGCCCAGCCGTTTTTGCGCGCGGATCTCATTCACGATGTCGAGCGCCGTCTTGCTGGTCGGCGGCAGCTGCGCATCGCTTTGCTCGAGCGGCGTCAGACGCTCGCCCCAGCGCACCAGATGCGCCGACAAGGTCAGACCGCCGCCAAACGCCGGCATCAACACCAGGCTGTTCGGTGCGACTCGGCCTTCTTCCACGGCCTCGACCAGCGCCACCGGCGCCGTCGCCGAGCTCATGTTGCCGTACTTCTGCACTGTCAAAAATACCTTGTCCGCGCTGGCTCCTGCGCGCTTCGCGACCGCGTCGATGATGCGCAGGTTCGCCTGATGCGGAACCACCAAACCGATGTCCGCCATGGTCACCCCGGCCCGGCGCATCACGTCGAGACTGGCTTCGCTCATGCCTTGCACGGCCTTGCGGAAGATTTCCTGGCCGTCGAAATCCCAGCTGGTTTGCCCATACTGCACGCCGAGATTGGCGTACATCGTGCCCATGCCGCGCACCCGCAATATCTGCCGCGCATCGGCATAGCATTGCAGCTTCTCGGCGACGACGCCGGTTTCGCTCGGCGACTCCTGGAGCACCACGGCGGCTGCGCCGTCGCCGAACAGCACGGCGACGTTGCGATTGTCCCAATCCATGTACTGCGAGATCAGCTCCACGCCGATCACCAGAGCATTTCTGATCACACCGCTTTTGATCATGGCGGTGCCGATCGATAGTCCGTACATGAAGCTGGTGCAGGCCGTGTTCACGTCGAAGGCCGCCGCCTGGGTGGCGCCGATTCGCTGCTGTACGCCCGAGGCGCTGTTGGGTACGAGCTCGTCGTTGCTGCAGCTGCCGTAAATCACCAGTTCGATATCCTTGCCCGACATGCCGGCGCAGGCAATTGCGCGGCGCGCCGCCGTGATCGCCAGTTCGATCCCGGGCACGTGCGAAATGCGCCGTTCCTTCATGCCCGTGCGCGTCGTGATCCACTCATCGTCCGTGGGCAGGAAGGTCGCGAGGTCCTGGTTCGATAAAACGAGCGGCGGCAGGCACTTGCCCCAGCCGACGATGGCTGCGTGAGTCAATGAACTCCCCCAACATTTTTTGTGCCGCGCATTGTCCCCCATATGGCCGAAACTCGCACGCCCGAGCCCATCTCGGGGACACCGGTGGCCAGACGGACCCTGGACCACGGGCAGCCAACGGCTGAACGAATCAGACGCCGACAGGTTGCGGCGTCCCGCTGCGAGGCTAGTCAGCCGATACCGTGCGGCTGCAGGCCCACTCGCGCAATGCGGCTACTTTTTCAGCCATGACGACAGCGAGCGGCCGGGTGCTTTGCATTTCATGCGCGATCATGGCCGCGGTGACCGGCTGTTTCGCGGCATGCGCGCTGTAGAGCGCCGCGACGACGGCCTGTTCGATCTCCGCCCCGGAGAAATTCTCACAGCGGCTGGCGAGCGCGGCCAGCTCGGGGGGCGTCAAGGAAAGACCGCGCTTGCGGGTATGAATGGCGACGATTTCCGCGCGCGCGTCCTTGCCCGGCAGATCGACAAAGAAGATTTCATCGAACCGCCCCTTGCGGATCAATTCCGGCGGCAGCGCCGCGATGTCATTCGCCGTGGCGACCACAAAGATGCGTGCACGCTGCTCGGCGAGCCAGGTAAGAAAGGTTCCGAGCACGCGGCGCGACACGCCGCTGTCGCCCTCGCCCTCCGCGAGCGCTTTCTCGATCTCATCCACCCACAGCACGCAGGGCGCGAGGCCCTCGGCGGAATGCAGCGACTCGCGCAGGTTCTTCTCCGCTTCACCCTGCCACTTGGTGTAGAGCGCGCCGAAGTCCAGACGCACCAGCGGCACCCCGAAGATTCCCGCCGCGGCGCGCGCCGCCAAACTCTTGCCGCAGCCCTGTACGCCCAACAGCAAGACGCCCTTCGGCGCATCGAGTTCCGGAGCGCTGCCGTCGAATGCCGGCTTGCGGCTGGTGAGCCAGTGCCGAAGATTTTGCATGCCGCCGACATCGGTGAACTTGGCGGTTGCCGGCTCAAAAGTCAGCGAGCCGCCGCGATTCAACAGCTCGTATTTTTCGGCGAGCAGCTCCGAGAGGTCCGCGAGCGTGATGGCGCCATGATCGAAGATTGCGTGGCGCACCAGACGCTCCGCGTCGGAGGCCGTGAGGCCGTTGAGATTGTCGACGAGTTTGCCGAGTACGTCGCGGTCCAAGCTCGCCGGCTTGCCGGGATTCGCGGTATTCCACTCGCGCACCACGCGTGTGATGATCATCAGCCGCTCATTGGTGGTGGGCAGCGCCAAATGCAGGCGGGCGGCAAATTGCTCGAGCTCATCGGGCAGCGTCACTTCATAGCTCATCAGGACGACGGTGCGGGCAACCTGGTCGTACCCTTGCGCGATGTCCTTCAGCAGCCTGACGTTGACCGGCTCCTTGAGGTAGGGGTGGAAATCGAGCAGCACATAGATGCCCGGCATCGGCGTGGCTTTCAAATGTTTCAGCAGCTGCTCCGGATCCGCGAGCATTCGCTGCGGGCCGCCGAGATCGATGTCGATGCGCTGCATCCCCTCGGTGACGGTCCACTGGAATACGCCCCAACCGCGGCCCTCTTTCACCTTGAGGCTCACTTCGCGGACCAGGGAGAGTACGCGCGATTCCTCGCGCGACTCCACCACGATGAGCGCCAAACGCGACGCCAGCATCGATTGCAGCTCGCGGCGCGGGTCTTGGGTCGTGGCGTCGTTCATGCAGGCAGGAATGTAGCAAAACCGCGCGCCGGCTGGTTCACGGCCGTCACGGTTTTCGACAAATCGCCCGCAAAAGCGCCTTTTCCGGCGACCCGTAAGCAAATGCCGACAACAAAAGCCGGGCAATTGGTATTCGTTTCCTTGCCCGGAGTTGCTTAAATCGAACTCAAAATCCGCCGAACAGCACGCCCCGTGCGAGAACAACCCAGCAGCCATGAACTCCTGCGATTTTCACTGTTGGCCGGCCTGCCTTTGTATCGTCGCGCTGAGCCTCGGGCGCCCGGCTTTGGCGGACGATCCCAAGCTCAACACACCGTCGCAGAAAGAGGCGCCGACCGCCTTCGCGTCGCCCGAACCTTCGCCCGTGAAGGATTGGGGCGCGGGCGACGGCAAGAGTTATTGGGTGCCGGCATACGAAATCCCGGCCTTCGAGTTGCTGCTCAACCGCTTCGATCACTACGCGGTGGATTCAGAAGTCTATGCATCGCCGCTGGCAAACTTCCGCGACAATCTGCACCACAAATGGGTGGTGGACAATGATGCATTCGCCACCAATCAATTTCTGCATCCCTATCAAGGCGCTTTCTACCAAGGGCTCGCGCGCTCCTCGGGGTTGGATTTCTGGCAGTCCTCGGCCTATACCTTTGCGGGCAGCCTGCTCTGGGAATACGCCGGCGAGACCACGCGCCCTTCCATCAACGATCAAGTCGCGAGCGGCATCGCCGGAAACTTCCTCGGCGAACCGCTGTTTCGCATGGCGAGCCTGCTGTTGGAAAGCGGCCCCAATGGGGAGCCGGGCCTGTTGCGAAAAATCGGCGCGGCGATCATCTCGCCTTCCCTGGGATTGAATCGCTTGGTCTACGGCGATCGCTTCGCGGGCGTGTTTCGCAGCAACGATCCGGCCGTCTACACGCGCGTCGATCTTGGCGAAAGCCTGAGCACGCACTCCTATTCCAACGTCAACGTGCACGCGGATCTGACCGCACCGCCCGCGGCGCAGACTTTCCGGCGGCAAAGCGCCAGCGCCATTTTCACCATGGCGTACGGACTGCCCGGCAAGCCCGACTACAGCTACGAACGGCCGTTCGACTATTTCAATTTCGAACTGAGCGCCGACACCACCAACGTGGTGGAAACGCTCTTCAGCCGCGGCCTGTTGTTCGGTACGGATTACGCGCTGGGCGCCGACTATCGCGGTATTTGGGGCTTGTACGGGACATACGAATACGTCGCGCCGCAAGTGTTTCGGGTATCGACGACCGCGGCCGCTCTTGGCAGCACCGGCCAGTGGTGGATCTCGCGCCGGGTGGCTCTGCAAGGCACCGCGCTTTTTGGCGTGGGTTACGGGGGAGGCGGCGTGATCCACGGCGCCGGCGTAACCCAGGCGGGAGTGCTGGGCGATGGCCAGCGCGACTATCACTATGGATTGGCGCCGCAGGGGGAAGTGCAGGCCCGCCTGATACTGGGTGACCGCGTTTCGGTCGACACCACCTTTCGCGAGTACTACATCAGCCGGGTCGCGGCCACCGAAAGCACAGGGTCCGAGGACATCTCGCGCGTCGATACGGCGCTGACGTTTCGTGTCTACAACCTGCACGGCATCACCTTGCGGTATTCGGACGCGAGCCGCAATGGACGCTACGCGACATTGCCGGCTTCGCACCAAACTATCGGTACCTTCAGCATTGGCTATACCCTGCTCGGGAATGCCCGCTTCGGTGCCGTCGATTGGCGTCCCGGCGCGCAACAACAATGAGCGTCGCGCGCCTGATAGTTGCGCTGGCTCGCACGGCCTGCATTCTTTGGGCGATTCCCTGCCGGCTGGCGGGCACCTAAGACCTGGGGTGCGGCGCTGGCCGCACCCCAGCATCGATGTTCTTTACTGCTTTTCAGATTGCGCCGCAGCTTTGGCATTCGCCTTGGCTGCAGTGTAATCCGCTTCCGCCTGGTCCTTGCACCTCTTCTGCGCATCGCCGCTCGCAGATTCGCAGTTGGCAAGCGCCACCTTGCGATCCCCGTCTGCCTTTGCGATAGCGAGATTGTAAGCATCCTTCGCAGCGTCGTTGTTGAATGCGACCACTTTATCGTCGACCTTGGCTGCGGCGCCTCCCAAGTCTTTGGCAGCCGAATCTTCGCTCTTCGCCACTTCTGTCGATGCTTTCTGCTCGGCCTTTGCCACGTCTTTACTGACCGTTTGCGGCGATTTCGCATTGTTGCAGGCCGCAACGCAGATTGTCATCAATATCGCCACGGTTAAATTTAAACGCATAACTATCCTTCTGTATTGTTGGTGCGACTAACGCAGTCGGGCGCTGGTGCGTTGGACAGTATCCATTTACCTTCTGGATCCCAAGACCGCGAGACCCTTAGTGCAGGTCAGATTGCGCCTACGCGTATTGGCGCAAGTGCCGCAGGGTGCAGAAGCCCGGGGCGTGGGCCGACACTCGATACCGCTCTTATCCGACGCATGGCCCACGCCTTTGGGAGGCGCGAGGGCTTCATGCGAGGCGCAAACTCGCTGCACCTTTTATTTATATCGCCAATTTTCAACGAAGGATGCTCATGGAGAACTCACTTACCGGCAGTTTTGCGAAGACCAGTCAGGCGCTGGCCGAGAAGGCCGCCGACAAAGCACAAACCGGCATGCGCGCCGCTCAAGACACCGCAAAAAGCGCGGGCAATATTCTTTCCAGCCAACTGGAGGATGTGCGCAGCCAGGCCGGTACTGTCGTGAGCAGGAGCTCGAAGCGGGCTCAATCCATGGGCAGGCAAGGGCTCGATGCGATTACCGAGATGGCGGGTCAGGCACGTGACGCCGCGTCGAACGCTTCCGACTCCATCGTGGCTTACACGAAGCAGAATCCCGTCAAGGCGCTCGCTCTTGCCGCGGCAACCGGCGCGCTGCTGTATGCGGCGATCAACACGCTGTCAGCGTCGCGCGATTGAGAGTTTAAGCGAAGGCCGCTCCGCGCTCGGGGCCGATTCACTTTTTTCGGGCGGGCCGCGCTTTGCGTTTCGCTTTGCTTGCGGGGGCCGCTTTGGCTGCGGGGGCTGATGGCGCGTTGTCCTTCGGTGCGAAGGCGCCCAGCGATGCGTGCAGGGCCACGGCCAGCGCGGCCTCGCCGTTGACGAGTTGCGACCAGGGCAATTCAACGCCATTGCGCTTGCCTTTGAGCGTGAGTTTCAGCGCCGTCTCGTTCAGGGTCAGAACGTATTCGCGGCCGTCGATGGTCAGAGCGCGCTTCAGGGTCGAGTGCAGTGGCGTCATGATGACTCGGTTTTAGCTCAATCCGAAGTGTTTGCCCAGCGCCTCGCGCGCCGCCTTTGCGATCCTTTGCGCATCGAGCTTGCTCCCCTCGAACAGTCCTGCGAATTCGAGCATGACGGCCCCATGCATCGCCGACCAGAAAACGTACGCGGCCAACTCCACATCGCCTGTGAAACGCCCGGCGGCGGCCAGTTCGCGAAGTTCTGCGCCCATGGTGAGCCGAGCGCGCTCCATCGCGGCAACGAGCTCCGGGTAGTCCGCAAAATTCGGCTGACTGACATCGAACATCAGCCGATATGGCGCCGGATGGGCGATGGCGAACTCGACGTAGGCAGTGCCGGGTTTCGCTTTGGTTCGGCTCGCCGACTCCATCGCAGCGGCGAATTGCTTGAATGCGCGCGTCCTCACCGCGGCCAGAATTGCGTCCTTGTCCTTGAAATACCGATAGGCCGTCATCGAGGACACGCCGAGCGCATCGGCCATTTCTCGCATGGTGACCCCGTCGGGGCCGTGCGCCGCAAAGAGTTTTTCCGCCACATCGCACAGGCGGCTGCGGAAGATTTCGACAGCGGCGGGCGAGAGGGTTCTAGGCATCGACGCAGTATACGTTTACGGGATAAATTTACATGATAAATGATCCCGGGAAAGGGCGCCAGACGCGGCGGCGATTTTGCAAACGGCGACAGCGTCGGTGAGCCAGTGTTCGTGCGTTAAGCGCTGCTTAACCCACCTTCAGTCATTGCATTTGTCCCGCGAGGGTCGCGGGAGCAATCTTTCCATGGTGAAAATGAATAGCAATGGAAAGGTGAGCGTCATGAGTGAATATCAGAAAATCGCAGTCGGCCTTCTCGGCATGTCGCATCCGGAAATTCATCGCTTGCGGAGCGCATTCTCCAAAGCAGAGCCAACGACAAGCGAGCCGCTCTTGAAGCCAGCGGGCGCATCCGGGCCGACACCGGGCTCGGAGCCGACACCGGCCGCCAAGGCGTGGCGCGGCTTAAAGTTCGCGCTTGCCGCGCTGCTCGCCGGGGCTCGCTCGATCCCGCTGGGCGACAACGGCCGCATCACGCGCGAGCTTGGCGAATATGCAGCGCGCGCGTCGATCAAGTGACGGTCTTGGCAGGCGCTGAGCGCGATGCTGCGATCGGCCGCCGCCGCATGAACTGCCGCCCAGATCAGGATCGCCAATAGCAGCGTGCGCCGCCTGAGGGCATTCACCGCGCCAGTATAAATGGATCGAAGGTCATGGCATGCGTTAAGCTCGCAGCACTTTGCTGCATCATGTCGTCATCTTGGGCGCGGGGTTCGGCGGTCTCACCGCGGCGCAAAAACTCAGCGGTGCGGCGCTACGCATCACCATCATCGATCAGCGCAATCATCATTTATTTCAGCCGCTGCTCTACCAAGTGGGAACTGCCGCCCTCGCGACTTCCGAAATTGCGTGGCCGATCCGCTTCCTGATGCGCAAGCGCGAGGAAGTGACGACGCTCCTGGCCGTGGTCACGGGGGTCGATTTGCAAAATCGCTGCGTCAATCTCGAGGATGGCGGCGCCGTCGCCTTCGATACCCTGGTGGTGGCGACGGGCGTGCGCCACGCTTATTTCGGCCACGACGATTGGGAGCGATTCGCCCCTGGCCTCAAGACGCTGGAGGATGCGACTTCGATTCGCCGCAGGGTGCTGCTCTCGCTGGAGCGCGCCGAACTGGAAACCGATCCTGCGCGCCGCGCGGCGCTGCTCACTTTTGCGATCGTGGGCGGCGGACCGACCGGCGTGGAATTGGCGGGCGCCATCGTTGAACTGGTGTATCAGAACCTCAGGGGCGAGTTTCGCCGCTTCGACACGCGGGACGCACGGGTTCTGTTGATCGAGGCCGGTCCCCGGCTGCTGCCGGCGATTGCGCCCGATTTGTCGGCTTACGCCCTCAGAGCTCTGGTTCGTTTGGGCGTCGAGGTGCGGCTCGGCTCCCCCGTAACCGGCTGTAATTCCGGCGGCGTCACCGTCGGCGATCAACTCATTGCGGCCGACGTAATACTTTGGGCCGCGGGTGTACGCGCATCGCCGGCGGCCGCCTGGCTTGGCGCGCCGGCGGACTCCTCCGGCCGCGTGAAGGTCGAGCCGGATCTCACCGTACCCGGACATCCGGAAGTTTTCGTGATTGGCGACACCGCAACCGTCAACGTCTGGAACGGCAAGCCGGCACCCGGCATTGCGCCGGCCGCCAAACAGCAAGGAGCTCACGTCGCCCGCACCATCAAACAGCGTCTGGCGGGACGGTCATCGCGGCCGTTTCGCTATCGGCATGCCGGCGACCTTGCCACCATCGGCAAGCGCTCCGCGGTCATTGATTTTGGCTGGTGCAAGCTCAGAGGCTGGGTGGCATGGTGGGTATGGGGCTTCGCTCACATCTATTTCTTGATCGGATTGCGCAATCGTTTTGCGGTCGCGCTGAGCTGGCTGTGGATTTACCTGACCGGCAACCGCAGCGCCTGCCTGATCACGCAAGTCGATCACAACAGGAGAACCTAAGCGCCCATGGCGACCGCAAAAGCAAAATCCAAGACCGCGCGCAAAGCAAAAGCCCGCACAACCGCCAGACGCACCCGGGGAAAGTTGGCGCCCGGCGCCACCGCGCGAGGCTTGGATGCCGCGCAAGTGGCGATTGCCTTGGACAGCGCCGAGATCGCGGAAGTGGTCGCATTGGTGCGCAGTTCGGGTGGTGCACCGATCGGCGCCTATCGGGATCCTCTCGGCGGACGCGCTTTGGTGCTGGCATCGCTGCCGCTCGGGGCCCTGCAGCCGACGCCGTTCCAACGGGATCTGTCCCCGGCGCACGCCAAACGCCTTGCGCTCAAAATCGACGAGACGGCAGCCTTCCTCGACCCGCTGATCGTCGTGCGCGGAGAGGACGGCCGGTTGTGGACACCAAACGGCCGTCACCGCTTGGCCGCCGCAAAGGTCCTCGGCCTGAAGCAGATCACCGCCTTGATCTCGCCGGACGAGACGCTGGCTTATCGCATTCTCGCCCTCAACACGGAAAAGGCGCACAACTTGCGCGATCGCAGCCTCGAAGTCATTCGCATGGCGCGCAGTCTCGCCAAACGCCACGGCAGCGCCAAGGAGTCGCAGTACACCAAGGAATTCGAGGCCGCTGAACTTCTGACGCTCGGCATCGTGTACGAGAAAGCATCGCGTTTTGCCGGCGGCGCGTACAGCTCGTTTCTCAAGAAAGTGGATCGATTCAGCGAGCGAAGCTTGGCGGCGAGCCTGCGCGAACGGGAAGGCCATGCATCCCGGCTGCTGGAAATCGATGCCCGCGCCAAAAAGATCATCGAAACGCTTCAAGCGCGGGGCTTCAAGTCGCCCTACCTGCGCAACTATGTGGTCGCGCGCATCAATCCGGTGCGTTTTCACAAAGCCAAGAAAGGCGATGACAAGCCGCCCATGCCCCTTGCACAAGCCTTGACGCGCATGGCGGCGGCAGCCAAAAATTTCAAGGTGGAATCGGTCTCGAATCGCGATCTGGCATGGGTTGCCGTCGGTGCCGGAGCGCAGGAGTAGCCCGCATCGCTGCACGATGGAGGCGCAATCTGGCGCCGCGCGGGCGCAATCATGGCCAATCATGGCGCAGGTGCACTAAACTGCCTTGAATGACCGTTCAGTACGATGCCGAGCCGCGGCTTGCCGCCACCACGATCTTGGTGCGCGCCCGCGACGATCAGCCGGAAATCCTGTTGCTGAAGCGCGGCGCGCATGCGCGCTTCATGCCCGATGCCTACGTGTTTGCGGGCGGCGCGCTCGACCTTGAAGATGAAAGCGCCGATGTCTACGCCTTGTGCAGCGGCCTCGACGATGCGCTCGCCAGCGAGCAACTCGAGTTGCCGTGCAACGGCCTGCGTTTTTTTGTGGCGGCGCTACGCGAAGCGTTCGAGGAGTGCGGCTTGCTGCTGGCTTACGATGCGCGCGGCGAGATCGCGGACCTGTCGTCGTGGGATGAGACGCAGCTGCGCGAGATGCGGCTGCAGATCTCCGCGGGCCGTTTGTCTTTCGCCGAGTTTTGCCGCGCGCACGGCTGGCGTCTCGCGGTGGACAAACTCGCATTCTTCAGCCATTGGATCACGCCGCCCGGCAGGCTGCGCTTCGATACGCGGTTCTTCCTGTGCAGGGTGCCGCCGCGCCAAACCGCAAGTCTCGCGGGCAACGAAATGGCGCAGTTGGTTTGGCGAACCGCCGCTGAAGCGCTGGCGCAGCACGAGAACAAGGAATTGCTGCTGATGTATCCGACCCGCTCGATATTGAAAGAAATCGCGGCGCTGCGCGGTATCGACGAATTGTTCGGCTTGGCTGCGCGCCGCGGTAAGATCGCGCCGATCATGCCGGACCTGCCCCCGGGGATTCGCGTCGACGGCGGCTAAGACGGCGCCGCGGTTGCTAGGTTTCCGGCTCTCGCGCGGCCGATTGCGCGGCGTAAATCTTGCGTACGGAGTCCATCGTATCGGCGTTTTCGGCCGGCTTGTCGTTTCGATAGCGCTTGACCCGCGCGAGCCGCAGCGCGAGGCCGCCCGGATAGCGGATGCTCGTCTGCAAATCGCTGAAGGCGATTTCCACGACCAACTCCGGACGGATGTACACCGTTCCGGCATCGCGGTGAACTTCGCGCGCGAGAAATTCTTGGGTTTGCCAGCTCAGCATCGCGTCGGTAAGTCCTTTGAAGGTTTTGCCGAGCATCACGTATTCACCCGTGGCGGGATCGAGGGCCCCCAGGTGTAGGTTGGAGAGCTTGCCGGTGCGTCGGCCGTAACCCCACTCTGCGCCCAGCACCACCAAATCCAGCGTATGAACGCGCTTGACTTTGAGCCAGCTCGCGCCGCGATTGCCCGCTTCATAAGGCGCATCCAGTGCCTTGGCCATGACGCCCTCGTGGCCGGCGGCAATGGCGGCTTCATAAAACGCGCGCGCCGCAGGTTCGGAATCGGTGATGAGCCGCGGGATCAAATGCGGCGCGGGCACGGCTTCGGCCAAGGCGAGGAAGCGCTCCTGGGTCGTGCGGGTGGCGATGCTGTCAGCGCCAAAACGCAGGCAATCGAAGAAGAAGGCCTCGATCGGCAGGGCGCTGCGCGAAGCTTCGACGTTGAGCTTGCGGCCGAAGCGGCGCATGGTCACCTGGAAGGGATGCGGCCGGCACGAGGAGTCGAATGCGATCGCCTCGCCGTCGAGCACCAGAGTGTGCTCCGCGAATGTGCGCGCCAACTCGGCGATTTCCGGGATGGCCGCGGTGACTTCATTCAGGTTGCGCGTATAAATGCGCACCTCGAGCCCGCGCTTGTGCACCTGAATGCGTGCGCCGTCCATCTTCCACTCGAACGCCGCCGCGCCGGATATTTCCTGCAACGCTTCGGCCACATCGGCCGCGGTCTGCGCCAGCATGGGAGACACGGGCGCGAACAGCTCGAGCTGGAATTTATCCAAGCCCGAGGCGCCTTCGAGCAGCGCCGCCGCAGCCACCGCTCCGAGACGGCTGCTGTACATTGCCGCGCGTCGCACAGCCGCCACCGGCAGTGAGGCCGCTGCCGCGATGGCATCGATCATGACGCCGGCCAGCGCGCCCTGCCGCAATTCCCCGGCCAGCAGACGCAGCAGGAATTGCTGCTCGGGAGGCGTTGAACGCGCAAACAACTCCTGCAGAGCGGCCGCGCGCCGCGCCGCGGAGCCGGCGCCGCGCATGGCTGCAATTTCCGACAACTTAGCGTCGATCGCGGCGATCGTCAGCGTGCTCGAGTCGTTGGCCGCGGTGGAGGCGGCCGCACGCACCGCCGCATAGCCGATGCCGATTTTTCCCTGGGGTATGTCGCCGGAGAGATAGTGCACGCCGACATCGATTTCCGCGGCCGTCAGCCCGTGCAAGAACGCGGCCAATTCGCGGACTTTGACGCGCCGCGCGGCGGTCGCGCCCACCCGTTGCGAGGCTCGCACCAGCTCGCCGAACAAAGTCACCGGCGTGCTACCGCACCGATCCAGCCCGCGAGCGCGTTGATCATGTCGTCGTTGACTTGACTGTGGGTGAAGCGGCTTCGCGCCGGCACATGGAAGGAGTGGTCCGCGTCTGGCAGCAGCACGAGCGTCGCCCGGTCCGCGAGCAGCGTAATCAGCGGATTCAGCAATTCAGGCTCGGCATACAAATCGCGCGCGCCCTGCAGAAACAGCATGGGCACCTGAACTTTGAGCAGGTGCGCCGCGCGCGAGTCGGACGGTTGCCTGGGCGGGTGCAAGGGAAAGCCAAGAAACGCCAGGCCTCGCACTTGCGGCAGCGGATTGGCAGCCTGCGCTTGAGAGGTCATCCGGCCGCCGAAAGACTTGCCGCCGGCGAACAAGGGCAGCGCGGGCAGCAATGCGTGCGCGGCATCGACCGCGGCGCGGACCGTGGCGTGGCACAGCGCGGGGGGATCCGGCCGTCTGCCGTGTTTCTCCATGTAAGGAAACTGGTAGCGCAGCGTTGCAATGCCGCGCTTGCCCAAGTCGCTCGCGAGGTTCGCCATGAAGGGATGCAGCATCCCCGCGCCGGCGCCGTGCGCCACCACGAAACAGGCCTTGGAATCCGGCGCCGCGCTCAAGAGTCCGGAAACACGCGTCGTTGCATTGACGGCGATCGTGACCGGCTTGGCGTCGGAGCTGTTCACGGTACCTTATGGCAGCGGCGCGCAGCGGAAGTTCATGCGCTCAGCCCCGGGTGATGCGCTTGATGGCATCGGCCAGCGGACGCGCGCCGACCGCATAATCCTTCCAGGCCTTGCTCTTGGCCAGCAAGCCCGGGGCGCTGCGTACCGTGAAGACCTTGGGGTCCAGGCCGTTTTTGAGGTCGCGCCACAACAGCGGCATCGATACGGTCGCGCCCTCGCGGGCGCGCGGCGAAAGCACGGCCACCGCCGTCGCCGTGCGATCGTTGCGCAGGTAGTCCAGGAAGATCCGTCCGGAGCGTTTCGCCTTGGACATGTTGTCAAGATAACGCGCGGGGCTGTCTTGCGCCATTTGCGCACAGACCAGATGCGCGAAATTCTTGGCGACGGGCCATGCCACCGCCTTCTTGCCCTCCAGCAAGGGCGTGACCACGTGCAGGCCCTTGCCGCCGGTGCTCTTGCAGAAGCAGGCCAAGCCGAGCTTTTCGAGGCGTTCGCGAATATCCCGCGCCGCCGCGATCACGGCAGTGAACTCAACGTCCGGCGCGGGATCCAAATCGAACACCAGACGACCCGCGGTTTCAGGATCGTTGCGCGCGCAATTCCAAGGATGCAGCTCCAGTGCGCCGACCTGCGCCACGGCAGCCAAGGCTTCGACCCGGTCGATCTGCACATACGGAGCCTTGTCGCCGCGCACCTTCACGAAGTCAAAGAGTTCCGACATGCCTGGCATCGCATGGCGCTGGAAAAATTGTTGTCCTTTGATGCCGTCCGGCGCCCGAACCAACGAGCAAGGGCGGCCGGCCAGATGCGGCAGCATCCAAGCGCCGATTTGCTCGTAATAGCGGGCCAGATCGAGCTTGGTCACCGGCTTGCCGTCGCCCGCATCGGGCCAGAGCGCCTTGTCCGGTTTCGACAGCGTCACGCCCATCACCGTCGAGGGTCCGGATGCCGCGCGTGGGGAGGCGGTTTTTTTGGGTGCTGCGCCCGGCTTGGCCGCGCTCGATTTTTTCTGCATGGGAGTCTCCGCGACGACCTCATTGGGATCTTTGTCCTCGCGCAAGCCCTTGAAGGCGGCCTGGCGAATCATGCCCGAACCGGTCCAGCCCTCGAATTCAATCTCCGCAATCAGATCGGGCTTGAGCCAACGGACGTTGCTCTCCTTCGGCGGCGCATTGGGACCTGCAAATGGGCTCTTCTCGCGTGTAAGTTTCGAAAGCTTGGGCAACAACTCTTTCACGACCCCGCGGCCGTAGCCGGTGCCGATGCGGCCGACGTAGTTCAATTGGCCATCGCGATAAACGCCGGCGAGCAGCGATCGCACCGTTCCGGCTTCCGTGGTCCAGCCGCCGAGCACCACCTCTTGTCCCGCCCGGCATTTCGCTTTGAGCCAGCGGTCGCTGCGGCCCGAGGTGTAAGGCGCATCCAGTTTTTTCGAGACGATGCCCTCGAGTCCGATTTTGCAGGCCGACGCGAGCACCGCCTCGGCGTTCGACTGCAGATGCGCGACGTAGCGGATTTGGCCGCCGGCGCGCTGCGCGCCGAGCAGCTTCTCGAGCCTTGCCTTGCGCTCGCTCAAGGCCAGAGCGCGTAAATCCTCGCGGCCCTCGAACAATAGATCGAAGGCGTAAAACACCAGATCGTCGGATTTCTCCGCGGACAGCGCGGCTTGCAGGGCGCCGAAATTCGGCAGCTGATGCGCGTCGAGCGCCACGATCTCGCCATCGATGAGGCAGTCGGGAAACGCGCCCGCCTCGTTGGCGATGGCGCGAAAGCGCTCGGTCCAGTCCAGACCCTTGCGGGTGCGGATGACGGCCTTGCCTCTTTCCACGCGCAGCTGCGCTCGATAGCCGTCGAATTTGACCTCGTGCGCCCAGTCGGCGCGATCCGGCGGCCGATCCACCAATTTCGCCAGTTGCGGCGCGATGAATGCGGGCAGTGCCTTGACCAAGACGGGTTTGACGCGCGCCGATTTGGCGGCCTTGGCGGGCGGAACGTCCTTGGCGGCGGTCTTGGGCGGCCGCGCCGTCGTCGCATCCTCACTGCCGTCGATCTCGGCGCGGTTGCTGTTCCAGACCGCATCGGCTTTGCCGGACGTGGTCGTGGCGAGCATGAAGGGTTTGGGGCGCCGGCCCTTGCCCGCGGCGATCTGCTGCATCGTGCGTCCCGAGGCCACCGAGCGGTCCTCCTCGAGCAGGGCGTCGCCGCTTGCGTCGTCGGAGTTCGCATCGCGATGCTTGATCAGCAGCCAATGGGTGCGCTTGCCGCCGAACTTATCGCCGCGCATGCGCACCAGCACCCAGCTGCCTTTGAGTTTGTCGCCCTCGAGAGTGAATTTCAGGTCGCCCGCCTTGAATGCGTCTTCAGTGGTTTTTGCGCCCTCGGGAATCCAGAAGCCGCGATCCCACAGCATGACCGTGCCGCCGCCGTACTGTCCGGCGGGGATCGTGCCCTCGAAATCGCCGTAGTCGAGCGGGTGGTCCTCGACTTCCACAGCCAGACGTTTGTCGGCCGGATTCAGCGACGGTCCGCGCGCGACGGCCCAGGACTTGAAGACTCCGTCCCACTCCAAACGCAGGTCGTAGTGCAACTGCCGGGCGGCATGTTTTTGCACCACGAAGCGCAGCCGCGTGGACGGCGCTACGCGCTGCTCGCCCGAGGGCTCGCCGGTTTTCGTGAAGTCGCGCTTGGTGCGATAGACGGTGAGCGCCGGCTTCGCCATGTCATGCGCCTTGATCCATCATGCGCCGGTAGGCCAGCAAGTGGCGCAGCGACGCCTTGGGATCCTTGGCGCGCTCATAGAGCCGCGCGAGATTGAAATGCGCATCGGCGAACTGCGGATCGAGCGCGAGCGCTTCGCGATAGGCTAGGATGGCCTCCGGCTCGCGCTCCAGATCCTCCAGCACCACGGCGAGATTGAAGGCAATGAAGGGATCCGCCTTGGCGCCGACGCGATAGACGCGCTCCGCCTCGCTCAACCGGCCCGCCAAGTGCAGCAGCCTGCCCAAGTTGATGCGCGCGTCCAGATGATTCGGATCCGCCTTGAGGCACAATTCGTAGGCCTTTTGTGCCGCCTGGGGATTGCCGTCCTCGAGACTCAGTGCCCGCGAGTAGTGATTGTCGGCGGCGTGCGCGCCATCCTCGATGCCGCGCGCCGGAGCCGTCTCGGGCCGCGTAATGACGTGCAGGCGGCCCTTCTCTTCGACGATTTCCAGAGCCAGCGCATACTGGCCTGATTCGGATTCGCGCAGCGACTGGCCTTCGCGGATCGCGATGCGATTGCCGAGCGCGGTGAGCGAGATCTTGTTGAGCGCGGAACCTTCCGGCAGGGCCGATCGCAGTTCCTGCAAGGTCTTGTTGATCCGCTGCGAGGAGATTTTCGCGGCACGCAGCGCACTCGCGGTGCGCAACACCACCAGATCGTGAAACGAGTAATGCAGCCTGCCCGAGCGTCTGACGGGTTGAATGTTCCCCGCGCGTGCTAGCGCACGAACAGCCGAAGCCGGCAACCCAAATAGCCGCTCCAGGTCTTTCGTGTCGTAGGCATGCATTTCATCGCCGGGCGGATTTGCGCGCCGATCCGGCGGCCGCCGCGCGCTTCGGCGCCTTGCGCTCCTTCAGATCCGTCGCTTTCGAGCCGCGCGCATCGATGCTCGCTCTCAAGGCTTCCATCAGGTCGATGACATTGCCGCCCTTGGCCGACACCGGCCCCTCGGACAGCGACACTTCCTTGCCCTCGACTTTTTTCTGAATCGCCGCCTGCACGCGGGCTCGATGCTCATCGGCATACTCGTTGGGGTCGAAGCGCTTCGCCGCCAGATGTTCGATGAGCTGCTGCGCCAGCTTCAATTCAGGTTCCGACACCGGTGCCGCTTCGATGCCCAAATCCTTCAGATCGCGAACCTCGGCTTTGAAATGCAGTTGGTGCAGCGCGAGGCCGTCTTCGATGGGCCTGATCACCACAATGTGTTCTTTGCCGCGCGAAATCCAGCGGCCCACCGCACACTGGCGCGACTTGCGCAGCGCCGTCGCGAGCAAGGTGTAAGGCTTGGCGCCGCCCTTGTCGGGAGCCAGATAATACGTGCCGTCGAAATACAGCGGATCCACCGATTCCAGCGGCACGAATTGTCCGATGTCGATGGCGTGGCTGGTCGTATCCTCGAGCGCCTTCAGCTCCTCGGCGCTGAACATGACGTACTGATCCTTGGCGAACTCGTATCCTTTGACCATTTCGGATCGCTCGACGAGTTTGCCGTCGTTGACGGCGACGTATTGCTGCTTCACCCGCGAGCCGTCCTTTTGACGCAGCAAGTTGAAGGAAATGCGTTCCGAGGAAACCGTTGCGGAATAAAGCTTTACCGGTATGGCAACCAGACCGAACGAGATGGTGAGTGAAGCGATTGATCGAGCCTGTGTAGCCATGGTCTTTAGATCCCTTGAAGCCAAAGAGTGCGATTTCTTTCTGATTTTATTGAATAAACGCGCGCAAGACCTTCGATTACCTACGGTTTATACACCTAGCCTAGGAACAATAGGGCGGCGTTTCAAGTGAATTTGCCCCAAAAGCGTGTAGGTATCGGCTCATGGGGTACGAATTGCCCAGCGCGACCCGGGCCCATCGGGGGGCAGGGTACCCCAGGCGAAAATGGTATTAAATACAGCGAGATAGCGGCAGCAGGGACTATCCGGCTACCGCGATCTCAAGCCTGTTTCGCGGCCGGACGCGCCGGCAGCTTCCACTCCGGACGAATGAAATGGCAGGTGTAGCCGTCGGGATAGCGTTCGAGGTAATCCTGATGTTCGGGCTCCGCTTCCCAAAAATCTCCGGCGGGCGCCAGTTCTGTCACGACCTTCCCCGGCCACAGCCCCGAGGCATTGACGTCCTCGATCGTGTCCTCGGCGATGCGCTTTTGCTCCTCGCCGATATAGAAAATGGCGGAGCGATAGCTCGAGCCGCGGTCGTTGCCTTGCCGATTCAGGGTGGTCGGATCGTGAATCTGGAAGAAGAATTCGAGCAGCTTTCGGTAGCTGATCACTTTCGGATTGAAAGTGATCTCGATCGCTTCGGCATGCGTGCCGTGATTGCGATAGGTGGCGTTGCGCACATCGCCGCCCGAATAGCCCACGCGAGTGGAGACGACGCCCGGATAGCGGCGCAGCAAATCCTGAACACCCCAAAAACAGCCGCCCGCGAGAATCGCGCGTTCAGTCGGTACTGACATGTTCCTTACTCCTGCGAATGCCTCAGCGCGCCGCGTCGCGCGATTTTTGCTCCGCGAGCGTGTACAGCGCTTCGGGAGCCGCTTCGAGCCGCTCCGTCGGAATCGGTGCGCCGCTCGCATCGGACAGGCCATAGGTGCCGTCCTCGATTTTTTGCAATGCGCGCTCGATGTTGCTCAAGCGAACATCGTCCGCGGCCTCCAGGTTCCCCTCGAGTTCCAGGGCGGCCAACCTTTGCGCATCATCCTCGGCTTCGCGCGCTTGGTCCCGAGTGTCGGCGTTGGCGCTTGCCGCGGCGCGCTCTTCGCCACGGCGCACGCGAAGCAGTTGCTGCCGCAATTCGGTGAGCCGGCGCTTCTGTCGCGCGAGGAAGTTCTGATCGAGGCGGGGAGTCTGCGGGGTCATTCGCGCATTATACCGATGGGCCGCGAAGGATTGGAACAGGAGGGCGGCCCGTTGACCGGGTTGCACCGGACAACGGCGCCGCCGGGAAGGCCCACGGAATAGGAGGTCCACTGCGAAGGCTCGGAGTTCGGGTAGTCAGTGCTCAATAGTTGCGCGCCGCTCGCCAGGGCGATTTCCCGGCGGGCAGTGTCGTTGGTCCGCGCCTGCTGGGTGTCGGCATCGGTTCGCGTGCGCACCAAGTAGCCCTTGCGTACCAGGGCGGCAATCTCATCCTGCGAGCCCTCGTTTTCTTCTGTGAACGCGCAATCGGGCTGGCCGGGCTCCGCGTTGGTAAAAATGATGCGGCCGCGCAGTCGCAGGATGTCCTTGCAGATAGACCGGTCCGACCGGCCGCTGATCCATCAGGAACATCACCTTGCCGCGCGCAGCCGCCAGGGTCGGCCAGCCATTCTGCAGCACGGCCTCTTCGAGAGTCGCGTGTTTGCCCCGCACCTGGTCGGGCATGATCAATTCATCGGGCATTGAATACTGCGCGTATTTCGGCGTCGAGTGCATCGAAGGTCGCGGCGGTGAATTTCTCGGGAGGGCGCGCGTGATATTGAGGCGGGAGCTCGGACTGCTTGGTCTCGAGAAGAATGAAAATGGGAACGTGTTTCTTATGGGCGCGCGACCAGGCGCGAACGACTTCAAGACAGGCAATGAGTTGCTGACAGCTGCTGCGGTAGTCGAGGTCCTGCACATGCATCACTTTGAATCCCGGCTGCTTCATCAGGCCCTGCGGATCGAAATCAGGATCCTTCGGCAGGCCCGCGGCGGCGACCGCAGCAGGTCCCTCGGGATGCGCATAGCGGCCGCCTTCGCTGTCGGCATAAATATCCAGTTCGATCTGCCGCACCCCCGAGCTCAGCTGTTGATCCAGCGGCCGGTGCCGGTACTCCAGCGCCTGGTAGAGCCGGGGGTTGTTCTGCTCCAAGCAGTCTTGGCCTCGCTGGGCGCGAGTCCCGCGTGATAGCTGTTGTGGGTGCCGATCACCTGGATCTGATTGATCCTGACCGATTCATCGGCATCGGGCGCGGCGGCGAGGCTCGGCAGCGCGCCTACGAGCAAACTCAGGCCCATCGATGCAATATCGAACGCGCATGGTGCGCCCCCGGCCTGTGTGTCTACATCTGCTTGAAGAGGTGCGCGAATTGGCGGCTCACCGGGATCTCATCCTTGCGTCCCTTGAGCGTCAGGGTCAAATGCCCCAGTTCGTCGCGCTTCGCGTGTGCGATGTGCTGCGAATTGACCACCGTGCCGCGGTGAATCTGCCAGAAGATCTGCGCGTCGAGCTGCTCGAGCAGCTCGCGCAGCGGCATGCGAATGATGCTGTCGCCCTCGCGCGTCGCCACCGTGATGTATTTGTCCTCGGCCTCGAACCACAGCATCTCATTGACCGGAATCAGCTTGACCGTCGTGCCCGCGCCCGCACGCACGAAGCGCAACTTTTCCTTGCGCGCTGACTGCGCCGCCCAGCAGCTCGGCGATGCGCGTCGCCATCTCGCCGGCGGTGCAGCGCCGCTTCCGCGGCTCAACTGTCCCGACAGCCGCTCGATGCACTTGGCGAGGCGCGCGATCTCGACCGGCTTCAGCAAGTAGTCGATGGCCGCCGTCTCGAAGGCGTCCAGTGCGTAGGCATCGTAGGCGGTGACGAACACGATGAGCGGCGGACGCTCCCTCAAGCACAGCTGGCGCGCCGCCTCCAGCCCGTCGAGCTGCGGCATGCGCACATCGAGGAATGCCACGTCGGGGGAGGATTCCTCGGCGAGCTTGAGCGCGTCGGCGCCGTTCGACGCGAGGCCCGAGCAACGGGCCGAGGGCCAATGCTCGCTCAATTGCTGAGCAAGGACTCGTGCAAGCAGCGGTTCGTCTTCGGCGATGATGTAGCTATAGGGCGTGCTCATGCAGCCGGTCTGGACAGCAGGTTGAGCGGCACTTCGATGACGGCATGGGTGCCGCGCGGGCGTGAGCGGTTCCAGAACCAGGCGCGCAGCGCTGCCGAACAGCGACTGCAGCCGGGCACGGACATTTTGGATGCCGGCACCGGTGCCCGCGGTGTGCGCATTGCCGAGACCGACGCCGGTGTCGTCGACCGACACCATGAGCTTGTCTCCCGCGCAGCGCACGCTGACGCGGATAGAGCCGCCGTCGCCCGCCGGCTCGATACCGTGCGTGATGGCGTTCTCCACCAGCGGCTGCAGCAGCATCGCCGGGAATTTCAGGCGCAGACAATCGGGATCGCAATCGAATTCGGTGGTCAGACGATTCGGCAGCCGCAACCCCATGATGGCAAGATAGGCTTTCAGCAACTCGACCTCGGTGTGCAGCGTCGCCGCCTCGCTGCGCGCATGGGTCAGTGCGGCGCGCAAGTAGCGGATGAGATTGCTGAGCAAGCAACGCGCCATGCCCGCATCGGTCGCGATCAAGGCGTCGAGATTCGCCAAGGTATTGAACAGGAAATGCGGTTCGATCTGCGCCTGCAGCGCCCGCAGCTGCGCTTCGATCGCGGCACGCTCGGCGCGCTCCACATCGCGTTTGCTTTGCGCGAGCCGCACCCAGCTGAAGTTGATGAATATCGCAATGCTGCCGGCCACCAGCGAGAAGACGATGGCAACCAGCCAGATGTAGCCCTCGTGCACGCTGTAGGTGGGCGAGGAGCGCGGCAGGAACAGCTTGGAGAGCAGCTCACCGCCGATGGCGCCCGCCACGATCAGTGCGAAGTAGATCGCGAAGCGCATGTGCATGCGCCCGCGGAAGCGCTGCATCACGGTACATCGAACCATCGCCACCAGCGCCAGAATGCTGAGCCCGATGCAATAGGCAATGACCAGGTTCGGGATGACTTCGTCCCAGGAGCGCAGCAGCAGCGCAATGAGCAGCGCGATGACGGTGTTGATCGCCAGCGTCATCGGCAGGCGACGCCGCAGGAAATCGAGCACCGAATCTTGAGTGCCGTCGAACCGCGAAAACGGATCGGCTTGGGCCGGCAGTTGGGTCTTCATTCAGTTCCCGTGTCGGGCAAGGAACTTGGAGTTTATCGTCCTTCCGTCCCCAACGCATGTTCCGCAGTAGCCGCGACCGAGGTGGAAACCTCGGCTTTCGCGACCACGAAATCGTTCACCGCGATCAGCGCAAATGGAGCCAGACCTAAGAGCACTGAAAGGGACAATGCGGTAAAGCCGTGGATGGTCTTCATGTGTTTTTCCGGGTGGTTGTAAATACCGTGGAAACACACTAGATCGCGCGGCGCGGCGCAGCCGGAAATTGCGCCAAATTGGCGATTCGACGGCGTAAACGGTGCTCGCGGGTCGCGAACTGCGCCGCCGCCGGCGTCCGGACCTCATGGGGCAAGCAGCGTTATGTCCATTTTGGCGAAAAAAGCATCGCCGGGTTTGAGAATCTTCACGCCGGGCTTGTCGCGAAAGTCGCCGCAGAAACCCTCCGGATCGGCGATCCCATGCCACGGTTCGATGCAGATGAAATCCGCCCCGGGCTTGGTCCAGACCCCAAGATAGAACGCGTCTGGAAAACCGATTCGCAGCCGCGGCCCCTCCGGGCCGCCGTAGCTGAGCGAGGCGCTGTTGAGCCGCTCGAATATCAGCACATCTTGCGCAAATAGCGCGTCCGTCAATTCCAGCCGTCGATCCGCGACCGGCGTGCGGTGAGCTTCGGGCGTCAGCAATCCCGCCGCGTCGATTCTTCTCACCGCCGCGGGTTCCTCGCGTTCGAATTCTATGAAATGCCTGGCGCGCGGCTGCCCGAACGGCAACGGCCAGCGAAATCCTGGGTGATAACCGAAACTGGCCGGCATGTCGGCCTCGCCCCGGTTGCGAATCGCGGCATTGAGCGAGAGGGTCGTGCCGACAATCGCGTAGCGCACCGTCAATTCAAAGCGGAAGGGATACAGCGAATAAGTCGATTCGTCAGCGTGCAACTCAAACTCGGCGCTGCCCGGGCTCGAGTTCTTCAAGGAAAATATTTTGTCGCGGGCAAAACCATGTCTGGAAAGGCGGTAGGTTTTCGAGCCCAGCCGGTAGATGCCGCCGGCCAGCACGCCCACGATGGGAAACAATAGAGGCGCGCGGCCCGCCCACACCCGGGGATCTCCATTCCACAAAAGCTCGCTGCCGTCCTGCGTGCGCAATGCGGAGAGTTGCGCACCGTGGGGATCGATTTGCGCAGTCAGGCCGCCGGAGGTTATCGACACCCAGGCTTGTTCAGACATGGATCTTGAGGAACTTTCAGCGGTTGGGGGCGCGAGTATAGAGGAACTCGCCGGCCGCCGGCGCGCCAGCACCCGCCGCGCGATTCGTCCCTGCGTTAATCGTCAGCTGGGGGGTTCGGGACGCGGCTTGTCCTGCGTTGATTTCGAACGTCGCGGCCGTGCCGCCGCACGTGTGCGTGCGGTGCCGGCTGCTTGCCACTTGGCGTCGGCATTGGCCGGGGGTTCGTCGGGAAGCCCGCTCGCAGGCGGATCGCTGGCGGGAAAGCTCTCTTTCAGCGAATTGTCGAGCGCGTTGGAAGCGGTGGCAGTCGCTGCCGCGGCGCGCACGTCAGCCTCGCGCGCTTCGGCTGCGCCTGCCGCAGACCGCAATTGCTTCTCGGCATCCAACCAGTCCTGCTCGGCGGTGCCTTCGGGGCAGCCGCGAGATTGCCAAAGGCGATAGGCTAACTCTCCAATGGATCTGTGTTCCGGGTGCATGGCACTCCTTGATCGTGAGAATCGAAAATGTTTAAGGGGGACAATTGAATGGGCCACGCGTTCAACTTAGATTGCTGAAGCGCAGCGCAACAGCACGCACGCTTGATGATCCGGGTGAGCTAAGTCCTACACAACGCGCGCTCCCGGCGTCCGGCCGCAATGGCCCATATTGGTAGAAAGCGCGCTGAATTAGGCTCATACCCTCCTAAACAGAAAACAACCCACCCGCCTTTATGCTAGCGTTACGTGCGCGCTCGAGGCCATTCGCTGCGCGCAAACATCCGTACCGGGGGGTTAAAAGATGAAATCGCCTATTGCCGCCGCAACACTGGGGCTCATTTTTTCTGCTGTCGGCCTGAGCGCTCCCGCGCCGCCACCCCCGATGTACGACATCGTGATTCGTCATGGGCACCTGCTCGATGGCGACGGCAATCCCTGGGTTGATGCCGATGTCGCAATCAAGGACGGCCGCTTCGCCAAGGTAGGCCGCGTCGAGGGCCGGGGTAAGCGCGAGATCGATGCACGAGGGGACTATGTCTCCCCGGGTTGGATCGACATGATGGATCAATCCGGCGAAGTGCTGCTCAAGAACGGTCTGGCGGAGAACAAATTGCGCGAGGGCGTGACCTCGGCGATCGCCGGGGAGGGCGGTACGCCGGTGCCTTCGGCGCAAATCGGCGATTACTTCAAGAAGCTCGAATCCCAAGGGATCTCGATGAACTTCGGCACGTATTACAGCAGCGGCCAGGCGCGCGTGGAAGTGATGGGCGATGTCGCCGGCCACCCCACTGCGGCGCAGTTGGACGCCATGAAAGTCCATGTCGATGAAGCCATGCGTGCCGGCGCGATGGGTATCGCGACGGCGCTGATTTATCCGCCCGACAGTTTTCAGAGCACCGAGGATCTCATCGAGCTTGCGCGGGTGGCCGCCAAGTACGACGGCATCTATGCCAGCCACATGCGCGATGAGAGCGCCAAGCTGCTGCAAGCCATCGGCGAATCCATCGAAATCGGCGAGAAGACCGGAATCCAGGTCGAAATCTTCCATTTCAAAGGGGCCTATGCGCCGGGTTGGGGAAAACTGGTTCCGCAGGCCGGTGCACTCATCAATGCGGCGCGGGCGCGCGGCGTGAGCATCGCGGCCGACATGTACGTCTACACCGCGGGCGGCACGGGCCTCGACATCACGGTGCCGAATTGGGTCTGGGAGCAGGGCGCGAAGGCGGGTTTGGAACGCCTCAAGGATCCGCAGGTGCGTGCACGCCTCAAGAAAGAGATAGCCGCCGGTTCGGAGCCCGGATGGTCCAATTTGATTCAGGCCAGCGGCGGCTGGGATCACATCGTGCTCGCCAATGCCTTCAATCCAAAGTATGACAAATATCGCTTCAAGAGCATCGAGTACATCGCCAAACAACTCCATCAGGATCCGGCCGACGTATCGTGGGACATCGTGCTCGGCGCACAGCCCAACCGCGCCATGGGACTCTTTTTCATGATGAGCGAGCCGGACATCGCCACCGCGCTGCGCTGGCCCTGGATGAGCATCGGCAGCGATGCCGGCGCCAATGAAGCGCCGGGTAAAATCGACGCCATCGGATTGCCCCATCCGCGCGCCTACGCCAATTTTCCGCGCGTCATTGCGGAGTACGTGAAGAAGCGCCACGTACTCACGCTGGAAGATGCGATCCGCAAAATGACATCCTGGCCCGCGACGCGCATGCGTCTGTACGACCGCGGCGTCATTCGCCAGGGCCTGAAGGCGGATGTGACCATTTTCAACGAGGACCGGTTGGAGGATGTGGCGAGCTACGAAAACCCCACGGCCTATCCCACGGGGATCGACTACGTTTTGGTCAACGGGCAGTTGGTGATTGACCAGGGCCGCCACACGGGTGCGAAGCCGGGGCAGGTCCTGCGCGGCCAGGGCTACGACTCGAACGCGGCGCGCGCGTCGCCGTGAGCGCGGCTCGCGCGGCCGGCAGCGACTCGTCCTGGTTTCAGCGCTACCTGCTGCCGGGCTTTGCCTTCAAGGCGGTTGTCATCGGCGGGGGTTATGCAACCGGCCGCGAACTGGCGGAGTTTTTCCTGCCGAGCGGACCTCAGGGCGGACTGCTTGCAATCTTCTTGGCGATGGTGATCTGGAGCGTGGTGTGCGCGGTGACATTTTCCCTCGCCTACGCCACCAAGAGCTGGAACTATCGAAGCTTCTTTCAAAATCTTCTCGGACCTTTCTGGGTGATCTTTGAAGCTTGCTACCTGCTGTTCATTATTTTGATCCTGGCCGTGTTCGGCGCCGCCGCCGGCGCCATCGGCACGGCGCTATTGGGCTGGCCGTCGCTGGTGGGTACCCTCTGCCTCATCGGCTGCATCAGTTTCGTCACCGCTTACGGCACCGCTTCGGTGGAGCGCTTGTTCAAGTGGGTTTCGATTTTCTTGTACGCGGTCTATGCCATATTCGTGGTGCTGTCGTTTTTCGCCTTCGGGGACCGAATCCTCGCGAATCTGGCCGCGCCGGCGCCGCACCAGGGATGGATTCTGGGAGGCTTCACTTATGCCGGCTACAACGTGGTCGGCGCGGTGATCATTCTGCCGGTGCTGCGGCACTTGCGCGGCAACCGAAACGCGCTCATCGCCGGCGCTCTGGCGGGCCCCTTAGCCATGATTCCGGCGCTGCTCTTTTTCATCTGCATGATTGCTTACTATCCGCAGATCGGCGGCGAGGCCTTGCCGTCGGACTTCCTGCTGCAGCGTCTGAATTTTCCGGCGTTTCATTATTTGTTCCAGATGATGATTTTTTTGGCGCTCCTGGAAAGCGGCACCGGCTGCGTCCATGCCTTCAACGAGCGCATCGCCGAAGCCTATGCAAGCCGCAGCGGCGGCAGCCTGTCCAAGTCGGCGCGGCTCTGGATCACCGGCGTGCTGCTCTTGGGCTCGATATTCTTGGCGGCGCGATTTGGACTCGTGACTTTGATCGCGCGCGGTTATCGCGGCCTCGCCTATACGTTTCTGGCCGTATTCGTGCTGCCCGTCATGACCGTCGGTGTGTGGCAGCTGTACGCAGGTCGTAAGGCAACGCCGCCGCCCTAGGAAGCGCTATCAGCGATCGGCCCCGGATCTCTTCCCGTGCCGTCTCCGCCCGCAAGGGCGGCAACCGGCGCGCCTGAGTCAGCCGTGCATAAAGCTTCAGATAATTCTGCGCCATGTGTTGTGCGGTGAAGCGGCGTTCGAACTCTTCGCGGATGCGGGTTCGGTCGAGCATGCCGATGCGCCGCAGCGCGGCGACCGCCTGATCCTCGTCGTGCACGATGAAGCCGGTCACCGCGTCTTCCAATATCTCCGGTACCGAGCCGTTCTGAAACGCGATCACCGGAGTTCCGCAGGCCATCGCTTCGATCATCACCAGCCCGAAGGGCTCGCGCCATGCAATCGGGAAAAGCAGCGCCGCGGCGTTGCCGAGGAATTCCTGCTTCTGGTCCTCGCGGATCTCACCGATGAATTCTACGTCGGCTTGCCCAAGCAGCGGTTCGACCACGGTCTTGAAATATTCCCGATCGACACGGTCTACTTTGGCGGCAATCTTGAGCGGAATGCCGGCTCGCGCCGCGATGCGAATCGCAGCATCGGGCGCCTTTTCCGCCGACATGCGCCCGAGGAAGGCGAGGTATGCGCCGCGCCCGTCGCCCTTTCTAAACGAATGCTGCGGCAGGCCGTGCAGCACCGTCGCCACGAAGTTCGCTTCCGGCAGCGGCACGCGCTGTGAATTGGAAATCGACACCACGGGAATGTCGCCATACAGCTGGTAGAGCGGCGCCAGTTCGGGCAGATCGAGGCGGCCATGCAGCGTGGTGACCGACGGGGTGGCGAGTCGGCGCAGCAGCGGGAAGCCGAAGTAGTCGATATGCCAGTGAATCAGATCGAATTCGTGGGCACGCCGCGCCACCGCCTCGAGTTGCATGAACAGGGGCGCGAAGTGATCTTTCACTTTGGGATCAAGCCGCAGCGCGCGCGGCCAGATGGCTTGCAACGTCGCTTTGGTTTCGCTGTCGCCCGAGGCGAACAATGTGACCTCGTGCCCGAGTTCAACCAGGGCATCGGTCAGGTAAGCGACCACGCGCTCGGTGCCGCCATACAATTTCGGCGGCACGGCCTCGGCGAGCGGTGCCACTTGCGCTATTTTCATCGGTTTCCCCACGAGACACAGTGATTGATAGTAGGAGCATGTTAGCCGCTCGCTCCTCTTCTGTCGGCTTTCAACCGGAACTGAAACATGTAAGAGGACTCTTATTGACAAATGCTAAGTGACCGCGCGACTCGCTCTGCCGCCGCCTGCAATATTTACAAACCGCAACTTGCAGGTTGTCTTTGTTCCAACAACCCATGAACATAGCTTCGATGTCCGATCCGACGACCTCCTCTCACTCGGTCGACGAGGCGCCGGGGCCGCAATTTGCGATCGCAGTCTCCGCGACGCTGCAGCAGCGCCGCACGCGTACTCTGAAGCACGGCGATACTTTCGCGGTGTTCGATCATCGCGGCGACGTCGGCGGCGAGCCGGGAAACCCCGAGGGCATTTACCGCCGCGATACGCGCATGCTCTCGCAACTGCAGCTGCTTCTTCAGGAAGGGCGGCCGCTGCTGCTCTCCTCGACGACGCAGGACGACAACGCCGTGTTCACGGCGGACCTCAGCAACCCGGATCTGCTCGAAGACGGCAAGATCGCCCTGCGCCGGGAAAATGTGCACCTCAACCGCATGAAGTTCGTCTGGAACGGCGCCTGTTACGAGCGCCTCGTGGTGAGAAATTACAGCGAGCGACCCTTGAACTTGCGGCTCAGCTACCGCTTCGCATCCGACTTCGCGGATCTCTTCGAGGTGCGCGGCGAGCACCGTAGCGCGCGCGGCCAGTCGAGCGCCGCGCTCGAGAGCGATCATGCCGTCGCGCTGCGCTACCTGGGCCTCGATCAAATCGAACGGATGACGCAAATGGAGTTCTATCCGGCGCCGCAGACACTCACCACGGCGAGTGCGGCCTTCGAATTGGCGCTGCATCCGCGCGCGACGCGCAGGATATTTTTGCGCATTGGATTGAACGGCGCGGCGCAGGGCGAATGGACTGGACGCACCTTCTATCGGCGCTTGCGCGCCGCCCGCCATGCCCTGAAGGACTCGAGCGCGCGTGCCGCCAGCGTCGACAGCTCGAATTCCGTATACAACGAAGTCGTCCGGCGCTCGGTGTCGGACCTGTACATGCTCATCACCGACACGCCCCAAGGGCCTTACCCGTATGCGGGGATTCCCTGGTTCAGCACGCCCTTCGGGCGCGACGGCATCATCACGGCGCTGATGACGCTGTGGCTCGACCCCAGCATCGCACGTGGCGTGCTCGGATTTCTCGCCGCTACCCAGGCGACTGCGGTCGAGCCGGAAAGGGACGCCGAGCCCGGAAAGATTTTGCACGAGATGCGCCATGGAGAGATGGCGAATCTGCACGAGGTGCCGTTCGGCCGCTACTATGGCAGCATCGACGCGACGCCCTTGTTCCTGCTGCTGCTCGGTGAGTATTTCCGGCGGACCGGCGACCTTGAGACGGTGCGTTCGCTGTGGCCGAACGCCGAGGCGGCGCTCGCCTGGATCGATCGCTACGGCGACCGCGACGGCGACGGCTTCGTCGAATATCATCGCCAGACGCAGGAGGGTCTCGCGAATCAAGGATGGAAGGATTCCTTCGACGCAATTTTCCATCAAGACGGCCGCCTGGCGGAAGGACCGATCGCACTGTGCGAAGTGCAGGCCTACGTATACGGCGCCAAACGCCACGCCGCCGTGCTGGCCGAGGCGCTGGGCATTCCGCAGCGCGCCACCGTGCTCGCCGCACAGGCGGAGTCCCTGCGCGAGAAATTCGAATCGCAATTCTGGTGCGAGGATCTTTCCACGTACGCGCTCGCGCTGGACGGCGCAAAGCGGCCCTGTCGGGTGATCGCGTCGAATGCCGGACAGGTCCTGTTCACCGGTATTGCCTCGGCCGAGCGCGCCCAACGCGTTGCGGTCACGCTCTTCTCGCCGGCGGTGTTCGGCGGCTGGGGCATCCGCACCGTCGGTGCCTCGGAATCGAGATACAACCCGATGTCTTATCACAACGGCTCGATCTGGCCGCACGACAACGGACTCATCGCCTTGGGATTCGCCCGCTATGGACTGCAGAAATCCGCCGCTCGGGTCTTTTCGGCGCTCTTCGACGCCGCGACCTACATGGATTTGCGCCGTTTACCCGAACTGTTTTGCGGCTTCCCGCGCCGGGAGCGCAATGCGCCGACGCAATATCCCGTGGCCTGCTCACCGCAGGCGTGGGCGAGCGCCACGCCCCTGTGCCTGCTGCAAGCTTCCCTTGGCCTCGAGCTTCTCGACCGGACCGGCGAGATCAAATTCTATCGCCCGACGCTGCCGGATTTTCTGGACCACGTGCGGCTGCGCAATTTGCGCCTGAGTACGGGGTCGGTCGACGTGCTGCTCCATCGCCAGGATGACAACGTCGGGGTCACCGTGACGCGCCGGGACGGCGATGTCGTGGTGGTCACGCGCTATTAGAGGCGTCGTGCCGCCGCCATTGCATCAATGAGGTGCCGAGTCGCTCGCCGCCGCCAGGTCGTAGTCCGCCGGCGGCTCGGCGTGCAGCAAATTGCGTACCAGAAAATCCCACGAGCGGCGCAGCGCGTAGCGGCTGACCAGCAGCGCACCGTGACCCGCGTTTGGCACGATGAGCAGCTCGAATTCTTTGTTGGCACGGATCAATGCATCGGCCAATTGCAGCGTTTGGCTTGGCAGGACATTGGAGTCCATGTCGCCGTGCAAGAGAAACAGCTTGCCCTTGATCGTGCCTACCAGCAGCGGATTCGCGGCGTCGGTGTAATTGCTGCCCGACTCGGGACCGTTGTAAGTCTCGCCCCACACGGCGATATAGCCGCGCTGGTCGTGATTGCCGGCATCCGCCACGCCGACTTTGAAGAAATCGGGGAACATTTCCAGCGCGTGCACCGTGGCATAGCCGCCGCCCGACGTACCATAGATTCCGACGCGCTCGAGATCCATGTACGGGTAGCGGCGCGCAAGTTCGCGGATTACCGCCACGTGGTCATCGAGATGACCTGCTTGGCCTAAGCCCCCGTACGACTCATCGTGAAAGCGCTTCGAGCGGCCGTGCGAGCCGCGTCCGTCCGTCAACACCACGATGAAGCCCAACTCCGCGTAGGCTTGCGCGCCCAACCGATCGAAGACGTTCGCCAGGAAATTCGGCTGCGCGCGATGCGATTGCGGACCGGGATACGGCGAGTCGAGAACCGGATAACGTTTGTTCGGGTCGAAATGCGCAGGCCGCAGGATATTGCCGTAGAGCATGGTCTTCCCGTCTGCGGCCAGCGCGCTGAATCGCTCCGGCGGGTGAAGGCCGGCCGCCATCAGCCGCGACACGTCGGCGCGTTCAATCTCGCCGACCATCCCGCCATCGGAGCGGCGCAGCACCGTAATGGGCGGCAAATCGGTTCTGCTGTACGTGTCGATGAAGAAACGGCCCGACGGCGAGAAACCGTAGGAGTCTTCGGGGTTTCCCGCGGCGTCCGCCGTCTTGTTCGCGAACACGCCGGCTTCCTGCGCGGAACGCACTGCGTGATCGGCCGTCTCGGGGGTGAGCAGCCGGACCCGGCCGTCTTTGAGACTGACCCGATACACCTGCCGATAGTACGGATCTACCCGAGGCTCGCGCTCGTTCGCGGCGATATAAATGAACCCGTGCGTTTGGTCCAGATGCAGGACGTTGCGAACCGTCCAGGGCCCTTCAGTGATGCGCCGCTTCAGGCGGCCCGTGGCGCCGTCATACAGATACAGATGCCCAAAACCGTCGCGCTCTGAGAACCACACGACATCATGGTTCGCGAGCTCATAAACCATGGGCAGTTCGCCGAGACTCGCCGATTCCACATACGTTTTGCCGGTTTCCGACCAGAGTTGCCGCAATGAACCGTTGCCGGCGTCGATGACATTCAAGCTCATGCTCTTCGCGTAGCGGGAACGGCCGATCAGATAGGCATGCGCGCTGTCGGGCGACCACCAGGCATCGCCCGCCTCGATGGGCGTCAAGAATAAGCAGGGCGAAGCTGCGCCGACCGCTCGACCGGAGCGATGCGCCACGTCGAAAATCCACGGTTGCATCTGCGGTACAGCCGGGTCGTTGGGCATCGCATAGCGCCAATGATTCGAGATCGGCCGCACGCTGCCATCCGTGGGGGTGGACTGCGTCAGCGTGATCTCACGAACATTGCGCTGATCCAGCCGGTGGGTGAGCAGGTATTTCGAGTCGGGCGACCACAGAACGATGGGTTTCGGCGGAGGCCCAGGCGGACCGGGCAGCGCATGTCCATCCTTGACCGCGAGCGCGCGCGCGGCGGCGCCGCTGGCGATCACGCCGGCAGTGGATTCTACCGGCGCGGCATATTCGTCGTGCGGTGCGGCGTCGGTCGTGAGCGCGAAGCGAGTCTTGCCGTCCGCCGAACGGATCCACAGATTGCCGTGGTCGACGAAGGCGAGCCAGCGTCCGTCGGGCGAGGCGATCGCGAGCGGATCAGTCGCGGGAGCCGGCTGCTCAGCGCAGTCGGCGCTGCGCGTCGAGCACATCCAGTTCTTGCCGTTGGCGGAGAAGCTGATCCGGTCGGAGGAAATTTCCTCAAAGTCCTTGAAGGGCAGGCGCTGCGCCTCGACCACGCGGCCCAGGACTTTGGATAGCCCCGCGGCCACGACGGCTTGATCAAAGGCCGCCGCCCGCTTGGCCGTCGCCGCCCATACCTCTACGAAGTCGGCTTTGCCATCGCCCAATTCGTGACGGTAGGTGAAGCGCTCCTTGGGCCCGCGGCGCCAATGCGGCGTGAAGGAGGCATTGAGCACCAGCTTGTCTTGGTTGCTCGCCAGGAACTGCGCCGCGCGATCGTAGGCTTGTGCGCCAAGGGCCGGATAGCCGGCCGCGACAGCCGGCGCCGGCATCGCGCAAACGCCGATGCCGATGCCGACGCAAATGCCGATGCCGAGGCCGAGGCCGCGCGTATCAATACCTCGAAGTGAATGAGGTCAAGTGATACACCCACGCCATCCACAGCATCACCACCGCGGATAGCGGCGAGCACCGAGGTCCAAATCTTGCCGGGCCAGCGTCGCTTGCCGGTCCAAGCGATCGCGGTGGCCCAAATCAGGAGGATGGCGCCGCCGAAGTAGCCCAGGATCGAGAGCAAGTGCAGGAGAAACAGCAAAGGATCCAAGCCGGACCCGAGCATCGCAGTCCTCGAGCTGAGCAATATGAACAATCCGAACCACGCCAGCGAAACCACGGTCACCGCGACGGCACCGACGCGCGAGAGTACGCGGCCGCGTTCATCGCGCCCGACTCAGATCCAATTTGAGATGTTTCTGCGCCGCACGATGGCGGCAACCGGCCACAGCAGCGTGGTCAGGAGGAGCGCGGTGAAGGCGACGACTCGACGCTCGGTACCAGCCAGCTCGCTGAACGCCACCAGGGACTGGGCTCGTACACGGTAAAGGGTGAAATTTCATCGATGCTGAAGCGCTGCACATGTCCGTCCACCACCTTCGCGGCCAAACGCCAGCCGCTGCTGACATCGCGCCATACGAAAGGCGCGACCTCGCGGTAGTAACGCGGCGCGCCGTTTCGCCCCTTGAAGGCCGGGGCGGTCAGCAAGTTGTCCTTGCCGACGGTAAGTTTGAAGGGACCGGCAAAGCTCAAAATGCTCATGAACGAGGTTTCGGGACGCCGCGAACTTTCATAGTAGCCCGCCATCAACTTGGCGTGCTCTGCGGCCGTCTTCGCATCGACGCTTGCGCAGGTCCGGCGTGCCGGGAAAGTAGCGATCGAGAAAGTCGTCGAACAGCGCGCCGCGAATCGCGCCCGCGGCGCCTTCGCGGCCTTGACTGTTGACCGACACGAACAGACCCACGTGGTCATCCAGCAATAAATGCAGGTAGCTGTGCATATAGACCGTGTCGCCGCCGTGGCTGATGATCCGATGGCCGTTGTAGTTCTGCTCATAGAATCCGAGCATCATTCGATTCGAGCGGCGCAATCATGTCGGTGGGCGTCTCATGCATCATTTTCAGAGTATCCGCGCTTCGAGGATGCGCGCGCCGTGATACTCGCCCTCCAAATGCGCAATCATGAAATGCGCCATGTCGACGCCGCTAGCCGCGAGACTGCCGGCCGGCGCGGCTATCACGATCTCGTAGGGCTTCGGCGGTTGCGATCCGAGCGCGTAGCCTTTTGACATGTCGGCCTCGAACGCCGCCGGAAGCGGTTGCCGGAAAGTGGCGTGCGTCATCTCCAGAGGTTTGAAAAGGTGCGCATCGAGGTAGTCATCGAACGGCTGTCCGGAAACGCGCTCAACGATGTAGCCGGCGAGCGCGGTGGCATAATTGGAGTACGCGGGCGTCGATCCGGCCTTGAAGATGCGCACCGGCGTCTTTTGCTCGGCATAAACCTTGAGCGGCACCAGCTGCTTCGGGTCGGAAACGATCAGCGATTTGATCTGCTCCTCGAAACCCGGGGTATGGGTCATGATGTCGCGCAGTGTGATCGGGCCGTCCGCGCGCGGCGGGATTTTGAAGTCCAGGTATTCATTGACGTCGCGGTCCAGATTCAGCTTGCCCTGTTCGACCAGCTGCATGACCGCGGTCCAAGTAAATAGCTTTGAAATCGAACCCGGGCCGAAACATGGTGCGTTCCGCGTCGACCGGCTTGTGCTTCTCGACATCGGCAAATCCGTAGCCTTTGGCGAAGATCACCTCGCCGTTCTTGACCACCGCAACCACGGCACCGGCCACATCGCCGCGCTCGATGGCGTAGGGCATGAAGCCGTCCAGCCAAGGCTCGAGATCGGCCCGTTCCAGAGGATGAGTCGCGGCGGCGGCCGAAGCTGGGCGCAGCGGCCGGCGGATCGGGGGCAGCCGCGGCTGCAATGCAACCTGAACAAGCCAGAAAAAAAGGCAGGATCGCGAGAGAGGCGGGCTTGGACGAGACATTTGTTATCCCCTTAAAGCACGCTGGCTAAGTGCCGGATGTTTACATTAAGAGAAATTTTCTACAATGAAAAACTTAACCTGGCGTGCGCCTTGGCGGCCAAGTCCGGCGCTGCCTCACGAAAATTCTGCTTTGCAGCTTCAAAACCCCGGCTCGGTGGCCGCATATCGCAACGCAACGGGCCTGATATGCGCCATTAGGTGTTGGGCGCTTTTAGTGGCAGAGCGTGCTCCAGAGTGAGAACTGGTCCAACACGGCTGCTTGAATACGAATATCAGCCTCCGGATTCCAGGCAAAACTTGGCGTGATCAGAAACTAGTTGCCAATCAGGATAATAGAAAATATATTGGGCACCGACATCTGGGCGGCCCGGCAGCTTTGGTGTGCGGTTCTCGAGACAGCCCGCCATCGGTCGAACTAAAAACGGGGAATACAATGGCTATCCGACATTTCGTGGTCAAAGCTCGCGGGTGCGGGATTTCTCGTCTCCAGCGCAGCTGTTTGGGCGGCCGCGGCCGCGATACCTCGCAAGGTCGCTCGACGAAATCATCGTCACCGCCAGCAAGCGCGACGAGAAATTGCACGACGTCGCGATGAGCGTCACCGCACATCGGCGCCGATCAGCTCGACGCTGCGGCAGGCAAACCGGATTTCTCGACTGGGCCGCTCAGATTCCCGGCCTGTCCTTGCAGACCAGCGATCCGGCCTTTTCGAGGCTCATTCTGCGCGGAGAAAATGTCGGCAGCGTGGGCGCGATGATCGCCACGACGGTGGACGACATTCCGTTCTTCATGTCGGGCGCGCAAGCAGATGGCGCGTTTTTCAGCGCGAATATCGACACCTATGATCTGCAGCGCATCGAAGTGCTGCGCGGCCCGCAGGGCACTTTGTACGGCGCCGCGGCCGAAGGCGGCATCATCAAGTACGTGACCAATCCGCCCAATCTCAATAAGGTCGAAGGCGATGTCTCGGTGGGCGGCCAGAGTGTCGACGGTGGTTCACCTTGGCGGAAACGTCAAAGGCATGATCAATTTGCCCTTCTGGGACAACAAAGCCGCGCTGCGTGTCAGCGCCGTGAGTCAGCAGTCTTCCGGGCTGGATCGACAATCCCCAGCTGGCCGAGCGACAATATCAATGGCGGCAGCAGCTACAGCTTGCGGGCCTCCTTGCTGGTCCAGCCGGTCTCGGATTTCTCCGCACGCGTCAGCGTCTTCGAGCAGCACCTCAGGACTAACGGCAACGACACGGCGCAAGTCGGTGGGTGCCGCGGCAAACCCCAGGCGCCGCCAGCCAACCAGTTCGAAATCGTCGGACGGCTTCGTCAACAATGATGGCGTTCCGGCGAGAGAGGACAATTCGCTCAAGTACGGCGCGCTGAATTTGGCTACGACTTCCATTGGGCGACATTGATGTCGGCCACGAGCTACGGACGCTTCAATCTGCACTTTATTCGAGAACCTGACCGACGCAAATTTGGTGCCGGGCTTTACCTACGGAGATTTTATTTCGGGCATCTACGGCCAGACCGCGCTGATGCGGCGATCAAGTCGAGTATCGTGCACAAGTTCAATCAAGAAGTGCGGCTCACCTCGGATGCCGGCAATACCCTATTCGGCCACGGATTTGACTGGCAGGTCGGCGGTTTCTTCACACACGAATCGACCACTCTCACGCAGCCCTTCCAAGCGCTGGATGCGACCGATACCGCAAGCGTTCTGACGCCTGCGCTCGGCGGCGCCATCATACCGGGCGACTACAAGGAAACTCTTTCTTTGCCGACATCACGTATCACTTCAACAACGCATTGGACCTCGAACTCGGCGGACGCAGCACGGACGTGAAGCAAAACTCGCAGGTCGACTACACTGCTGCTGCGTTCTCTACGGGCCCGCCGACACGCAGTTTCCGGCGCTGTATATCTCAGCAGAGCAGCACGACCTGGTCGGTGGCGCCGCGTTGGCACATCAACGAGGACACGCTCGCCTATGTACGCGTGGCAACGGGCTTTCGTCCCGGCGGTCCGAATCTCCCGACTCCCACGTTGCCGAACCCGCCGTGTTCAAGTCGGATTCGACCAAGAATTACGAGGTCGGGCTGCGCACCGACCTGTTCGACAAGACCTTCTCCATCGACATGGCGGTGTTCTACATCGATTGGAAGGACATCCAAATCCTGAGCATCGTGCAGACGCCCACCGGCCCGGTCGGCATCAATGGCAATTCCGGCAGCGCGACCAGCAAGGGCGTCGAATGGAACTTTCGTGGCGGCCGCTCGTCGGGTCTCACGCTCGGATTGCTGGGTTCCTACACCGATGCGTACCTGACCGCCGATGCGCCCGGTCTCGGCGCAATCTCGGGCGAAAAACTCCCCTACGTGCCGGAGGTGAGCAACACGCTGAATGTCGACTACAAGTGGCCCGCGTTCGGCGAGTTGGTCGGCATACGTCGGCGGCTCGGAGACCTACACCGGCAGCCGCTATACCGGATTCTCGCCATCCGTCACACGTCATCGAACCGCACGTCAAGCTGCCGGTGTACAACACCTTCCAGCTGCAGCTCGGCCTGGACAATGGGCACTACAACGCGGAGCTGTACGGCAATAACCTCGGAACGCGATGGGCATTCATGACTACACCAACGAGGGCGGCGCGAATCAAACCGGTCTCGGTGTCGTTGATTCAGCCGCGCACCATCGGCATCGAGGTGGGGTACAAATTCTAGCGGCGGCCATGTTGCGGCGGATGGTCATCATGCGTTCGCCGGCTGCTGCACTCGTCCTGCTCTTGGGCGTAGGCTGCGTCAACGTCGACGCAGCCCGCGCCGAGGATGCCGCCGGCGCAAACGCCGTCGAGATCCGCTGGGGAGTCCGCATCCCGCTGCGGGATGGCGTCGGACTGAACGCGACCGTCTACCGGCCCAAGGAGCAGAGCGCGCCGGCCGCTTGCATCTTTACGCTGACGCCGTATATCGGCGACAGCTATCACGATCGCGCCATGTACTTCGCGGGCCACGGCCTGCCCTTCCTGCTCGTGGATGTGCGCGGCCGCGGCAACTCCGAGGGCACGTTCACGCCATTCGCGCAGGAGATCAACGACGGCTACGACGTCGTGGAGTGGTTGGCGAAGCAGCCGTATTGCAACGGCAAGGTGTCGATGTGGGGCGGCTCCTACGCCGGCTTCGATCAGTGGGCGACCGCGAAGAATCGCCCGCCGCATTTGGCGACCATCGTTCCCGCCGCGGCAGCATTCCCGGGCGTGGATTTTCCGGCGCGCAACAACATCTCCTATCAATACCTGATGCAGTGGCTGAGCTTCACCGCGGGGCACGCATTGCAATCCAATCTGTTCGCCGACCTTCAGTTTTGGCCGGCGCTCTGGCGCGAGCGCTTCATCACGGGCCAGCCGTTTTCGAACCTCGAGCATGCGCTGGGCGGGGATCAACTTTCGTTGCGGGAGTGGCTGCGCCATCCTGCGGTCGACGATTATTTGGACCGGATGACGCCGACTACCGAGCAGTTCAAGGCGTTGGATATTCCCATCCTGACCATCACCGGAAGCTACGATGACGATCAGCCCGGTGCGCTCGAGTACTACAAGGATTTCATGCGGGTGGCCTCGCCCGCGCAACGCGACAAGCAATTTTTGATCATCGGCCCCTGGGATCATCCCGCGACGCGCACGCCGCGCACCCCGATCGGCGGCATCGACTTCGGTCCCGCGAGTCTGGTCGATCTGCCGAAGCTGCATCTGGAGTGGTATCGCTGGACCATGGCCGGCGGCCCTAGGCCTGAGTTTCTCAAGGATGCGGTCGCCTACTATGTCATGGGCGCGGAGGAATGGCGCTACGCCGCCAGCCTCGAGAAGGTCACCGCTGAGTTGAAGCCGCTATTGCTCAATTCCGCCGGCAACCCCACGCAAATTTTGAGTTCGGGCATGCTGCAGCCGCAAGGTTCGCCGCACCCCCTAGCATCGCCGCCCGATCACTTCGTCTACGATCCGCGCGATGTCTCGACCGCTGAGTTGGAGTCGCGCGTCGATCCCGGCGATCTCACCGATCAGCGCATGCTCTTTGCCCAGGAGGGCAAGGAGCTCGTCTATCATTCAGAGCCGTTCGAAAAAAATACCGAAGTGTCGGGTTTCTTTCGCTTGTCGGCCTGGATTGCCCTCGATCAGCCCGATACCGACCTGCAGGCGCAGGTCTACGAAATCACCGCCAACGGGCGCAGCATCCTATTGACCACCGACCGCATCCGGGCCCGCTATCGCGAAAGCCTCCGGGTTGCCAACCTCGTCACGACGCGCAAGCCTTTGCTATACGACTTCAGCCGCTTCACCTTCGTCTCACGGCAATTGGCCGCGGGCAGCAGGCTGCGCCTGGTGGTCGGACCCATCAATTCGATCTATACGCAAAAAAATTACAACTCAGGAAAAGCGGTGTCGGACGAAACCATGGCGGATGCACGCCCGGTGACGGTCACGCTGCTGCATGACAAAACCCATCCCAGCACGCTGTACGTGCCGCTGGGACAGCCGCCAGGGACCTCGCCATGAAGTTGAACGCGTTGATGCTGATCGCTGTGCTGGGGTCGGCCCAGAGTGTTGCCGGCGCCCCGGCCGCCGCCGCCCCTGCGAGGCCGCCTGCCGATACGCGCGCACCGGCCGCGGTCCTACTCTTGGGTTCAAGTCAGTTCGATCTGCCCTCGAAAATCAGCGGCAGGACCTATCGAATTTTTGTGTACAAGCCGCTCATTCCGGCGCCGCCGTCCGGTTATCCGGTGATCTTCGTGACGGATGGCAACGGCATGTTCCCATTGGCCGCGGCGCAGATGGCGCTCATGGCGCTGGCGGGCAAAGCCGCAGTCGTCGTCGGCATAGGCTATCCCACCGACGACTTTATGCGGCCGATGACGCTGCGCTATCGCGACCTCACTCCGGTGACCGAGGACAAAGCGCTGTTTCCGACCCAGCCGCCGCTCGCCGCCGCCGACCAAGGCGGCGGCTCGGAACTCTTCTACCGGTTTATTACCGAGGAACTGCGCCCCGCCGTCTCCGCGACCTATCCGCTCGATGCGCATCGTCAGACTTTGTACGGCCATTCCCTGGGCGGACTATTCGTTCTCGGCGTTATGTTCAATCATCCGGAGTCCTTCGACAACTATGTCGCCAGCAGTCCGTCGATCTGGTGGGATAAAAGGTCGGTGCTCAAGGAGGAGGGCGGTTTTCTGGCGAAGGCAAAGAATGCAAAGCACCCCATCCGTGTGTTGATCTGCGTGGGCGCCAAGGAGCAGGACCCGTATTCCGTGGTGCCGCCCGGCGCCGGAAACATGTCCTTGAGCGAGGTCAACAAGAAAATCACGGAAGCACGGATGGTGGCCAACGCGCGCGGACTGGCGCAACGACTCGCGCAGGCCGGCTCGAAGTCAGGACTCGTCGTGCGATTTCAAGCCTTCGGCGCCGAAGATCACTTGAGCGTCGTGCCCGCCTCGATCAGCCGCGCGCTGGCCTTCGCCGTCGAACCTTAACGGCTCTTGGCCTTCTTGGCCGCCTTGGCCGGGGCGCGCAGCGGTTCGGCAGCACACAACGGCTCCGGCGAATTGGCGGCGGAAGCGACCTCGGTGTCGCCGTGCAATGACATCAAGGAGTGGATCAGCCCCTCGTCAGGGCTGGAACACACGCCGAGCACGACCGCCTCGTCGCATCCTTCCGCGGTGACGTAGGCGTGGCCCATGTTGCTGTCCAGATAGATCGACTCGCCGCCGTTCAGCACCACGGGGTCGTAAAACTCGGTGAGGACCTTGATCGCGCCCTTGAGGACGTAGATGTATTCCTCGCCCGAGTGGCGCACCAAATCGCCGAATTCTTCGGCGCTCTTGGCGCGGATGCGCGTCAGGATCGGGATCATGCGCTTGCGGCGCAGCTCCGGGCACAGGTAGTAATAATCATAGTTTTTGGTGTTCACCCGCACCGCATCGTCGGTGAGGCCGATACTGCGGCGCGCCGTCACCGCCGGTTCTGCCTCGGTCGGATCGGCGAACAACTCGGATACGCGTATTTCCAGCCGCTGACTCAATTGCACCAGCTTGTCGTAGCTCAAGGTGAGCCGGTCGTGCTCCACCTTCGAGAGCGTGGAGACGGGGATGCTGGTGCGTTGACTCATCTGGCTCAGGGTCCAGCCGTTGCGCGCGCGCAATGATCGCAGCAAGCTTCCTAGCGTGGGGTGACGCGTATTCATATCCATAGGCCGCCTAAATGTCGCTTCCGTTGGCCGCTCGCAGCATACCTACCGCATTCGACAGGTCAACCGCTTCGCAGCCCGCTGCACATACTTTTTTAAAGGTCGGATAAATCGACCTGTATAGAGAATTTAATTGACAATTGTCTATACAGGATTATTCTGGCTTGGTTGCGACATGATATCAGGATAAGCAAACGATGTCCGACTCTTCCCCTCGCTTGACTCGCCGCCGCACATTGCAAGCAATGGCCGGCGCCTTTGCCGCTTTGGCGCTGTCCGACATCGACACGGCGCGCAGCGCCGCTGCTCAGGATCCCAAGAACAAATATTCGTCCAAAGTGTTGGATCTGGTACAGCGCTCGCTCGTGATCGACATGCTCGCGCCGCTCAAGCTGGATTTTCGTCCGGAGGCTTATGCGCTGCCGCTCACCGAAGCGGAGGCCGCCATGTTTCGCACCTGCGGCATCACCGGCTTTCACAATTCCGTCGGGGTCGGCGGCGCCACCGCTTACGATGACGCCCTGGAATTCATCGCCGCGTGGAGCGGCTTCGTCGGGCGCAACTCGCAGGTTTTCACCCTGGTGGGCAAAGCCGGCGACTTGGATGCGGCGAAGGCCCGGCAAAAGATCGCAGTCATCATGGGATTGCAAAACGCCGACGAGTTTCGCGACCCGAAGGACGTCAAAGCGTTCTACGAATTAGGACTGCGCTGCGCGCAGCTCACTTACAATACTCAGAATCTGCTCGGCAGCGGTTCGACCGAGCGGGTCGACGGCGGAATCAGTGACTACGGCGAGCAAATCATCAAGGCAATGAACGAGGTGGGCATGCTCGTCGACGTCTCGCACAGCGGCGATAAGACCACGCTGGACGCCATCGAATTGTCTCCAAAGCCCATCGCATTTACGCATTCGAATTGCCGTGCGCTTGAACAACCATCCGCGCCTCAAAACCGATGAAGCGATCCGCAAGCTCGCGGCCAAGGGCGGCGTGATGGGCATCACCGGCGTGCGCATGTTCGTCAAAGCCACGGAGCCGACGACGGTCGAGGACATCGTCGATCACATCGATCACGTGGTAAAGCTGGTGGGTATCGAGCACGTCGGCATCGGCTCGGACTCGGACTTGATGGGGTACGATCACATGCCCCCCGACCAGTACAAGCAGTTGAAGGCCGGTTACAAAGCCTCCTATGCGTTCCGCGACAAAATCGATACCGACGGCTTTGATCATCCGCGCAAGGTTTACGACCTCACGGCGGCTTTGATCCGTCGCGGTTATAGCGATTCGAATATTCAGGCGATCCTCGGCGGCAATTTCCGCCGCCTACTGGGTATTACCTGGACTAGAATAAATCGGCCGCGTCCATGTTTGCGAAGTTCTAAAGGTTGGGGAATGAATACGACACGCGAATTGCACGTCCCGGAGGCCCGAATGGCGCAGGTGCTGGATTTACCTCACCCGTATCTGCTTTTTCTCGGGCGACACCACGGAGAAGGGCTACGCCAAGACGGCGTTCGGGCTGCGCGACTGGGCGCCCGATCGCTGCGTGGGAGAATGGTCGTGCGCCGGCGCAACCGTTAGCACGGGTCTGCCGCGCTTGACGCCGAAAGAGGCGCGCGCGCGCGGCGCGCGGGCTCTGGTCATCGGCGTGGCCAATACCGGGGGGGTGATCGGCGACAGTTGGATCCCCTCTCTTCGTCGAGGCGCTCGACTCCGGACTGGATCTCATCAGCGGCATGCACGCCAAGCTCGGCAATGTGCCGCAGTTGAAAGCGGCGGCGGAGCGCCATGGCCGCCGGCTCATCGATGTGCGCACGCCGCCGAAAAACATCCCCATCGCGAGCGGCGCCAAGCGCAGCGGCAAACGTCTGCTCACCGTCGGCACCGACTGTGCGGTGGGCAAGAAATACACCGCTCTCGCGTTGGCGCGTGCGTTCACGGCGCGCGGACTCGACGCGGACTTTCGCGCCACCGGCCAGACGGGAATCTTGATCGCGGGCGGCGGCATGCCGATGGACGCGGTGGTTGCGGATTTTGAGGCCGGCGCTGCGGAGATTTTGAGTCCTGCGGCACCCGCGCAGCATTGGGATGTGATCGAGGGGCAGGGTTCGTTGTTTCACCCGGCATACGCCGGGGTCTCGCTCGGCCTGCTGCACGGCAGCCAGCCGGATGTGATCGTGGTGTGCCACGACATCGACCGCAAGGAGATGCTGGGTCACCCGGGATACTTCGCTGCCCGACATCTTCGACACCATCGATCTGAATCTACGGCTCGGCCGCCGCACCAATGCGGCGATCCGCTGCGCAGGCGTCAGCTTGAATACCTCCAAGCTGAATGCGAACGACGCCGCCCAGCTGCTGGAGGCGGAAAGCGCGCGGCTTGGCGTGCCGGTCGCGGACCCCATGCGGGCCGGCGCTGCTCTGGAAAAGCTCGTCGACAAATGTCTCGCCTGAATCGATAGATAACAGCGGCGCGGGTCGCAAGAAGAGAATCCATGCGTATATTCACACTGATGGCCGCCGCGCTCCTCGCCATGGGAACGTTGACCGCCACCGCACAGAAACGCGCCCCGAGCCCTGCGCCGACCACCGCGCCGCCCGCGGCGGCGCCGGCTACATCCCCGCCCGCGGCGGCGCCCGTCGGCGCAACGGCGGCCGTGCCGCTGACCGCGGACGACCTCAATGCGTGGCTGGACGGCTACATGCCGTATGCGCTGCACACCGGCGACATCGCGGGCGCCGTGGTCGCGGTGGTCAAGGACGGGGAAATCGTTACCGAACGGGGATATGGCTACGCAGACGTCGCGAAGCGCGCGCCCGTGGATCCGAAACTGACGCTGTTCAGACCGGGATCGGTATCGAAACTCTTCACCTGGACCGCGGTGATGCAGCAGGTGGAGAACGGCAAGATCGATCTCGATGCCGACGTGAATCAATATCTGGATTTCAAGATTCCCGCGCGCGACGGCAAGCCAGTCACCATGCGGGAACTGATGCAGCATGTTGCCGGCTTCGAAGAGCAGGCCAAGGGCATCATGTCGGACGATCCCAAATCGCCGGGGTTCGAAGCGCTGCTCAAACAGTGGGTTCCAGAGCGAGTTTTCGCACCCGATACCACGCCCGCGTATTCCAACTATGGCGCATCCCTCGCCGGCTACATCGTGCAGCGGGTTTCAGGCGAGTCGTTCGACGACTACATCGACAAGCACATCTTCGCGCCGCTCGACATGCAGCATTCGACCTTCCGCCAGCCGCTGCCGGCAAATCTGCAACCGCTGATGTCCAAGGGGTACAAGGTGGCTTCCGAGCCGCCGAAGCCCTTCGAGATCGTCGGGCCGGCGCCGGCCGGAGCGCTGTCCTCCCCCGGCGAGGACATGGCGCACTTCATGATTGCGCACCTGCAAAACGGCGAGTATCGCGGCAATCGCATCCTCAAAGCCGAAACCGCCGAAATGATGCACAACAGCCCCCTGACCCTCCTGCCGCCGCTGAACCGCATGGAGCTGGGCTTTTTTGAGACCAACATCAACGGCCGCGAGGTGATCGCGCACTTGGGCGACACGCAGAATTTTCACACCTCGCTGCACTTGTTCCTGAAGGAAGGCGTCGGTTTCTACGTCTCGTTCAACAGTCTGGGCAAAGAGGGTGCGGCCGGCGGCTTGCGCACGGCGCTGTTCGACGACTTTGCAGACCGTTACTTCCCGGCCTCGGAAAGTGCCACGGCCACGCCGGTCGATGCGAAAACCTCCGCGCAACATGCCGCCATGCTCGCGGGCCACTGGGTCAATTCCCGCGGTTCACAGTCGAACTTCCTGTCAGCGGTTGGTCTGTTCGGTCAAACCAAGGTTGGCGTCGATGCCAAGGGCGAACTGTCGGCGCCGATCAACGGGCTCAACGGCAAGCCGCGGCACTGGATCGAGACGGCGCCCTTCTTGTGGAGCGATCAGGATAGTCATGAGCGCTTGGCGGCCAAAGTGGTCGACGGCAAAGTGGTGCGCTTCAGCATCGACGATATCGCTCCGTTCATGGTGTTCGACCGTGCCCCATGGTATGCGAATGCGGCATGGCTGCTGCCCGGACTCTATTGCGCGCTGGCGGCATTGCTTCTGACGGCGCTGTTTTGGCCGGTCACGGCCATCGTGCGCCGCCGCTTTGGCGCGAGGTTGGCTCTCGGTCCCGATGCACTGCGCGCCTATCGCCTGAGCAAGGTCGGGTCGATCCTGCTGCTGGCCGGGCTCGGGCTGTGGGGATTCACGATCATCCGGATGTTCGGCGACTTCAACAACCTCAGCGACAAGTACAACGGCAACCTCCGGTTCACCGAAATATTCGGCATGGTGGCGTTCTTGCTGGGATCCGCATTTATTGTCTGGAATCTGACGGCAGTTTGGAAGGGAACGCGCCGCTGGCCCGCTAAATCGTGGAGCATCGTGCTCGCCCTGTCGGCATTCATCGTGCTGTGGATAGCGTTCACATACCACCTGTTCAGCTTCGGGATATATTTCTGATGCCGGCCCTCAAGATGCAGGTCGAGGTGGAGAAGCTGCGGCTGTCGGCGCCATTCCGTATCTCGGGATTTGTCTTTGAGGAGCAGGAAGTCGTGGTCGTGACGCTCGACGATGGCGAGCATCGCGGCCGCGGCGAAGCCTCCGGCGTTTATTACTTGGGCGACACCGCGAAGAGCATGGTCGCCGAGATCGAAGCGGTGCGGGGCGCGATTGAGAACAATATCGATCGGACTTCGCTGCAACGATTGCTGCCGGCCGGCGGTGCCCGTAATGCCGTCGATTGCGCCTTGTGGGAGTTGGATGCCCATCGCCTGGGAGTCGCGGTTTGGGAACTTGCCGGTATCGATGCGCCGAAGCCGTTGGTTACGACCTTCACGCTGGGGGCCGACGATCCTGCCAAGATGGCGGCCGGCGCGCGTAAGTTTGCTCAGGCTCGATCGCTGAAGCTGAAATTGACCGGCGATCTCAAGGAGGACATCGAGCGAGTCCGCGCAGTGCGCGCCGCGCGCCCCGAAGTGTGGATCGGGGTCGACGCCAATCAAGGGTACGCCATCGATTCGCTCGGATCGCTGATGGGAGTTCTCGAATCGGCCAAGGTCTCCTTGCTCGAACAGCCCCTGAAGCGCGGCCGCGAGGCCGATCTCGACGGATTCAAATCGGCGATCCCGATCGCCGCGGATGAAAGCGCGCTGAAGCTGGCCGACATTGCCGGGCTGGTCGGGCGTTTCAACATCGTCAACATCAAGCTGGACAAGTGCGGCGGCTTGACCGAGGGCCTGGCGATGGCGCACGAAGCGCGGCGCCTGGGGTTGGGCGTGATGGTCGGCAATATGGTCGGCACCAGTCTTGCGATGGCGCCGGCGTTCGTGCTCGGCCAATTGTGCGACGTCGTGGATCTGGATGGTCCGATTTTTCTCGCCAAGGACCGCGCGCCGAGCATGACGTACACCAATGGCCTTGCCTGGTGCGGTGAGCAAGTGTGGGGCGGGACGCACGCATAAGGCGATGAGCGCGAACCGGCAGACTTGGTTCGGTCAACCGCGCGGCCTCACGATACTGTTTTTGACCGAGATGTGGGAGATTTTCTCCTACTACGGCATGCGCGCCTTGCTGGTCTACTACATGACCAAGCAATTGCTGATCGGCCAGGAAAAGGCGTCGCTCATCTACGGCAGCTATACGGCGATCGCGTATTTCACGCCGATTTTCGGCGGTTTCATCGCGGATCGATGGCTGGGCAAACGGCGCGCCGTGATCATCGGCGGCAGCATCATGGCAGCCGGCCACTTCATGATGACCTTCGTGCCGCTGTTCTACCTGGCGCTCGCGACGATCGCGCTCGGCAACGGCTTGTTCCTGCCGAGCTTGCCCAGTCAAATCGATACTCTATATCGGGCGGACGATCCGCGTCGCGGCTGGGCCTACAACGTCTACTACGTCGGCATCAATCTCGGCGGATTCCTGGCGCCGCTGATCTGCGGCGCGCTGGGGGAATTCTACGGCTGGCATTGGGGTTTCGGCGCCGCGGGCGTTGGGATGCTTCTGGGTCTCCTCATTTATGTTCTCGGCGGCAAATATCTGCCGGATCCGCTTCGCAACGTGAAGCAATCTCTCGCGCCGACCGCGCCTAAATCATCGGCAGGCCGGTATCGTTCGACTTTTGCCCTGCTGTTTGCCGTCGGAGTCGCCGTGACGGTGTTTCGTGGCGCCTATGAACAGCTCGGCAATACTCTGCCGCTGTGGATCGATGTGGGTGTCGATCGGACATTCGGACCCTGGACCATTCCGATGACCTGGTTCCCGAGCTTGGATCCGCTCCTGGTCATCATCATGACGCCGCTGCTGCTGGCGCATTGGCGCCGGCGCACGCAAGCGGGATCGCCGGGCTCCGCGATGAGGAAAATGGCGCTGGGCGCCCTGATCGTTGCCGCGGCGTATCTGTTGCTCGCGACGGTGGCGGTTGCAGCCGGAACAGACCGCGCCAACTGGTTGTGGCCGGCGGCGTTCTTCACAGTGTTCACTTTGGGCGAACTCTACATTTTGCCCACCGGCCTCGGCCTGTTCGCGCGCTTGGCGCCGATCGGCTACGGCGCGACCACCGTAGCCGCGTGGTTCTTCGTGATCTGCACAGGCTCTCTGTTGGGGGGCGTCGTCGGCACTTTGTGGGACCGCACCAGTCACGCCGGTTTCTTCGCCATGTTGGCCGTCATCTCTGCGATTGCCGCGGCCATGCTCTTGGCACTCGATCCCGCGATTCGGCAAGTCGAGGCGGCGCGTGCCGTCGAAATTGCATTGAACGCCATCCAACCGGAGCCAGCATGAAAATTCTCGCACTCGTCTCATTGACGTTCCTCGGCATCTCGGCCGCCTCTGCAGCGCCGCCGACCCGCTTCGAAGAGCGCGTCGAAAGTTTGCGCAAGCAGATCGGCGTCCCCGGCATGGCCATTGCCATCGTCGAGAACGACACGGTCACGCTCGCCAAAGGCTTCGGCGTCAAGCGCCTCGGATCGCCGCAGCCGGTCGACGCCGACACGATCTTCCCCACGGGCTCGACCGGCAAGGCATTCACCGTGGCGGCGCTCGGCATTCTGGTCGATCAGGGAAAAATCGGCTGGGACGACAAGGTCATCGATCATTTGCCGGGTTTCCAAATGTACGACCCGTGGGTGACGCGCGAGATGACGATACGAGATCTGCTCGTGCACCGCAGCGGTCTTGGGCTCGGCGCCGGCGACTTGCTGTTCGTCCCCCGCACGAATTTGAGCCGCGCCGAATCGGTGCGGCGGCTGCAATACATCAAACCCGCGACCAGCTTCCGCAGCGCCTATGCCTACGACAACATTTTGTACATGGTGGCCGGGCAGTTGATCGAGGAAGTCAGCGGCGAAACCTGGGAGAAATTCACCGCCGAGCACGTGCTCAAACCGGCAGGCATGCTGCATTCGACCGCCGACAACGAAGGCCACTTCGCGAGTCCCGACCGCGCGCAACCGCATGCGCGCATGAACGGCGGCCTGCGCGGCGTCGGCGATCAATCGGTGCTCAATGAACGCGATAATCTGGGCAGCAACGCATCCCCAGCCGGCGGTTTGGCGATCAGCGCCAACGACATGGCGCGCTGGCTGATGATTCAGCTCGATGGCGGCGCGCTGCCCGGCAACGGCGGCAGGCTGTTCAGCGAGGCGGCGCACGATCAAATGTGGACTCCCGTGGTGCTGCAGCCGGTCGGTCCGCGCTCGGGTGTGTTGGCGGCCACCCAACCCATGTTCAACACCTATGCGCTCGGCTGGGATGTCCGAGACTATCGCGGTGCCAAGATCGTCTGGCACGGCGGCGCGGTTTTCGGATTTCTGACCGCGGTGGTGCTGATTCCGGAAAAGCACGTGGGATTTTCCATCGAAATCAACAGTGAGGATGGCGCAATCATCATTGGTCTGATGTATGAACTGCTCGATCACTACCTGGGGTTGCCCAAGGATACGTGGCCGGAAAAGATCGTCGCGCAGAGACAACAGCGCGTGCAGGAGGCGCTGAAGGCGTATCGCTCGGCCGCGGCTAAGCCCGCTGAGGTGGGTCCGTCGCTGCCGCTCGATCGCTACGTCGGCACCTACAGCGACCCCTGGTACGGCAACATCGAAATCGACCAGGCCAACGGCGCGCTCACGATCGATTTCAAATCGACCCCGCGCATGAGCGGAGCGCTCGAGCATTGGCAATACGACAGCTTCGTAACGCGCTTCGACGATAAGACCATCGAGCCGGCGTACGTCACGTTCGGCTTGAATGCGGACGGCAAGGTCGAGCGCATCACCATGAAAGCGGTTTCGCCGCTTGCGGATTTCAGTTACGACTACCAGGACCTGTCATTTACGCCGCTGGCGCAGAAATCAAAATAAGAGAGTGAACAATATGAATATCCGAAGCTTCACCGCCGTAATGATGGCTGCCGCCGCAATCGCTCTGCAGGCCGCAACCGCCGGCGCATCGCCGACCACTACCCCGGCGCCCGGCGATGCGCCGGCGGCTCCCGCCGCGGCCGAGCCGAGTACGCATTCGCTCGACCGTGCCGACCTCGAAACCTGGCTCGACGGCATGGTGCCGTATGCCTTGAAGGCAGGCGACATGGCCGGCGCCGTGGTCGTGGTGGTCAAGGACGGAAGCGTGCTCCTCGAGAAGGGCTATGGATTTGCCGATGTGAGCAAAAAACTTCGCATGGATCCTGAGCGCACCATGGTTCGAATCGGGTCCACCTCGAAACTCTTCACGTGGACGGCGGTCATGCAACTGGTCGAGCAGGGCAAGCTCGATCTCGACCGCAATATCAACGACTACCTGGACTTCAAGATCCCCGAAGACTTCGGCAAGCCCGTGACCTTGCGCGATCTCATGAATCACCGCGGCGGATTCGAGGAAGGGCTGAAGGACGTCCTGTGGACCAATCCGCACGGCGTGCCCTCAACCGCGGCGTACCTGAAAGAACACATGCGACCCATGCTGTTCCCGCCCGGCGAAGTTCCGGCCTACTCCAACTACGGCGCGTCGCTCGCCGGCTACATCGTGGAACGAATATCCAAAGAGCCGTACGAGCGCTACATCGAGCACCACATTCTCGAGCCTTTAGGGATGGCGCACACCAGCTTCGATCAGCCGCTGCCCGAGAAGTTCGCGGCTTCGGTATCGAAGGGCTATCGAACGGCATCGGCACCGCATGGCCCATACGAGCTGATCGTGACGCGGCCTGCAGGGAGCGGAACGACGACGCTCGCGGACATGGCGCGTTTCATGCTCGCGCATTTGCAGGACGGTCATGTGGGCGACGCGCAGATTTTGCAGCCTGACACCGCCAAGCGCATGCACACTCCTTCGGAAGAATCCCCGCCGGGATTTGCCACCATGGCGCATGGCTTTTTCCGAGACGTGCACAACGGCCGCACCGTGATCGGTCACGGCGGCGACACCATCTATTTTCATAACGAGTTCGACTTGCTGCCGGCAGAAGGCGTGGGCATCGACTTTACGTTCAACAGCCGGGGTCGCGGCGATGCGGTGTATGAGGCCCGCCAGTCGCTCTTTGACGGCTTCATGGATCGATACTTCCCGAAGCCGGCCGCACCGGTGGAATCGCCGGCGCTGCCGACGGCGCTCGCCGATGCCCAGGTCATTGCAGGCCGCTACGAGAGTTCACGCCGGATCGAGCACGGATTCTTGAGTCTCTTCTATGTCCTGCAACAATCCGTGATTACCGCGAACGCGGATGGGACGATCTCCGCACCCGGGGAATTTGCCCCTGAGCCTGTAACCTATCGGGAGGTGGGCCCTCAGATTTGGCGCAGCGTCGACGGCACTCAGCAACTCATGCTGCAGACGGTGAGGGATGTCAAGACCGTCGCTGATAGCACGGACCCCACGTCCGTGCTGCAGGCCGTGCCGCTCAAACGATCGTCGGTTCTGAATCTGACCGTGCTGACCCTCGCATGTTTAATCTTGCTGTGGACCTTGTTGGCTTGGCTGCTCTCCCATTGGCTCAAACCCCCCAAGAACATTCCGGACGATCTGGTGGTGCAGGTGAGGCGCCTGCGGCTGTGGCTGCACGTGGCTGCGGCGTTCGACGTGCTTTATCTCATCTGTTGGTTCATGGTCTTGCGGCCGACGATCACTCTCGATCTGGCCTTTTACAGCAGCGCACTCGACCCCGTTGTCGGCACTCTGGAGGCTGCAGGACTGCTGGCCATGGCAGCGGCGGTGCTCGGGATCTGGAGCGCCTGGCGTCTGTCGAGACTCAGCGTCCCCCGCAAATTACCGTTCTGGGGCTTCGTGACCGCGGCGGGATTGCTGGGCGTGATCTGGATCGGATTCATCGGCGGCTTGATTCGCTTCAGCTTGAATTACTGACCGGCGGCGGGAGATGAGTACGAAACTTGCGGTGGCCGCCGGCGTAGCGGCGCTCCTGGCGTTCGGCGCACCGGCCTCAGTGGCTGGAAGTGCTGATGCGGAATCACCGGATCCAACGCATGAGCTCAGCATGCCCCTGCTCACCACGCATGATCTTACCGCGGCGGACGTAGACGCCTGGTTGGACGGTTACCTGCCCTTTGCGCTGGCGCAGGCCGATATCGCCGGTGCCGTCGTCGTGGTTATCAAAGACGGACAGGTCTTGACGCAACGGGGTTTCGGCTACGCGGACGTTGCCGCGCGGCGTCGAGTTGATCCTGAGACAACGCTGTTTCGGCCGGGATCGATTTCGAAGCTGTTCACCTGGACGGCGGTCATGCAGCTGGTGGAGCAGGGCAAGATCGACCTGGATGCCGATGTGAACCGCTATCTTGATTTCACAATCCCGCCCTTTGACGGCCAGCCGATCACGATGCGAAACATCATGACGCACACGCCGGGTTTCGAAGCGGCGCTCAAACATCTGATCGTATTCCAAGGCTCGGGTCCGGTTCCGCCGCTGGGCGATGCGCTGAAGGAGCGGTTGCCCAAACGGGTGTTTGCACCGGGCACCACCGGCGCTTATTCCAATTATGCGGTCGGACTTGCCGGCTACATCGTCCAGCGAGTCTCCGGGATGCCGTTCGAAGACTATATCGAGCGCGAGGTGTTTGCGCCCCTGGGTATGACGCGGGCAACTTTCCGCCAGCCGCTGCCGGCTGCGCTTGCGCCATTCATGGCGAAAGGCTATCGCTTGGCCTCCCTCGATCCTGAGCCCTACGAATTGGTCACGCTGCCGCCCGCCGGCTCGATGGCCGTGTCGGCGGCGGACATGGCGAAATTCATGATTTCGCACCTCGATCAGGGGGCGGCGCTGATGCGAGCGGCGACGGCGCAAATGATGCACGAACCCGCGCACATCGCCGTGCCCGGCGTCGACCGCATGGCGCTCGGATTCATTGAACAGCGCGTCAACGGACTCGACGCGATTGGGCATGGCGGCGATGCCATCAATTTTCACAGCGATCTGTGGCTCCTGCCGGCGCACCAGGTGGGGTTCTTCATGTCGATGAACAGCGCCGGGACTGGAAATGCCACGCATCGAATTCGACTCGCGCTGTTTCAACAGTTCGGCGAGCGCTATTTTGCCGAGGCGCGCGCCGCTGCGCGGATTGAATTGAGCAGTGCCAAAGAACACGCCAGGATGCTCGCCGGCAGCTACATCGCCAGCAACGGGAGCTTCTCGAACTTCGTCGATTTCGCAAACTTCATCGGCCAGACGAAGATCGGCCTCGACAGAGACGGGCGGCCCTACATCCCCAGCCTGCCCGACTTCGCCGGGACCGCGCGGCAGTGGATCGAGGTGGCGCCGTTTCAGTGGCAGGATGCGCACGGACCCCAGCGGCTCGCCGCGCAGCTCGCAGGCGGGCGCGTCACGCGTTGGGGGGTCGATGATGATGCGCCGACCGACGTCTTCAACCGGGCACCGTGGTATCGCGATGCGACTTGGCTGCAGCCGCTATCTTCGGCGGCGCTCGTTGTCCTGGTGCTCACGGCCTTATCTTGGCCGGCCGCAGCCATCGCGCGCCGCCGCTATGGCGCCGTCAATCCGCTCACGGGCGCGGATCTCCTGGCCTATCGATTGCTCCGAGGGTTTTGCTGGCTAACGCTCATCGTGTTGGCCGGGTGGATGTCGCTGCTCGGGCTGCGAACCATCGTCATGGACAATATCGACGGGCGCGTATGGCTGCTGCAAATCGGCGGCGCGCTCGGCGCCTGTGGTCTGGCGGCCGTGGCGCTGTGGAATCTCCGGCGAGCCATATCCCATCCCGGCAGCCGGCTGGGCGCCATTTGCCGCGGAGTGGAGGCGCTCGCGGCGCTGACGGTGCTATGGGTCATGTTGACCTTTCATCTCCTCAGTTTCGGCGCGAATTTCTAGCTTTTTCAGCTAAATCGCCAGCAGCCGCTCGAAAAATGAGCGGTAGCGCCGCAGCGCCAAGCGTAGATTCTCGGTCGACGACTGGTCGGTTTCTTTCAGCTCGTCTTCAAGATTCGATCGTTGGCTTGAAAACGTTTCCGCCAGACTTTGGATCACTTGCGCGACCAGTTCGTCTCCGGCGTGTACGGCTTCCCGAGGATTGTCGACGAAGCTTCGTTGCACCAGATCCCAACGAGAGCGGAAATCGGCCGCCGCCGTTTCCGTAAAGAGCGGCGCGAGTTGCGCATCGTCTTTGCTCACCGTCGTCACGCGCACGCCGTCGGTATTGATCGGCTCGGGCAGCCGCCGATCGCCCTGGGTCGCCCCCTGGGTCGGCGCTGCCGCTCGCACTGCGGCGGGCCGCGTCTCGGCGGCCGCGGCGGCGTCGCGCGGTTCGCCGTTCATTTGAGGGCTCATGAATGCACCGGAACGCGGCGAGCGGGGAGCGGCGTGGCTATTTTGTCGGGCGCGACTCCCAGCAACTCATCGAACAGCGTACGAAAGTAGAGGACGGCCTTCCGCAGTTCTTCGGTGTCCGCCTCGCCCCGTGCATCGCGCGCCGCGATCGTTTGCGCCGCTCGATAGGTCGACACCACCGTCGGATGATCCACCGATATATCCGCTGCCATTCGCTCGAAATCGCCCATCGGGTAGCCTCGCTTGGCCATCAGTTCTCGCACCAGGTTGTCAGCCTCCGCGACCACACCTTTCGGGCTGTCGATGAAGCGACCTTGAAGGGTATTCCAGGCGTTGGAGAATCTAAATGCATCCGCGGGCGTCAGCGGCACGATCTCCAATTTTGCGACGCGCTTTTCACGCTCCATCAGTTCCGCTTCCGCTTTGCCTTGGCTGTGAAACTCGGATACGGTCAGGTCGTATTCCGGTCCGAAGCGTCGTTTCAGGCGCAGCGACCGCTGTCGCTGGATCATGAGCCAAGCGACGACCGCGGCTACTATGGCAATCAAGAGAATTGCGAAAATGACGGTGTTTGTGGGCGCCGTAGTCATAACGATGTTTCCTCTCACTTTTCCGGGCTTGGCACAGCGACAGGCTGGAGAGCAAGCGTGCTGCAAATTGCATCCTGCGTAAGCCAGCGGAAAGCGGCGGCACTCGTAGGAATCTGCCGGACCCGCAACGCTCACCATGCCGTACGCGCGCAGCGCTATAATAAGAAGCATGCGCGCTGCCTAACTTGGATTAGTCCGCTCGTGGAAGGGGAGTCTTTGATGGCTAATGGGGATGTAGAAGCTGCGCTCGGGCTCGATGCCCGGAGGGCGAAAGGCCTCCTGGCGGCTGCGCTGCTTTGCGTCGGTGCCGCGCTGGGCTGTGGGCTGCAGGCGGCCCGCGCGGAAGTGGCGATGCCCGATACGCCCGCCGGCAGGGTCTTGGCCGCCTGGCTCGAGGCTTCGCACAGCGGGGATCCGGCCCGCCTCGATTCGTACTACAAGAAATATGACCCCGAAAAGCATACGGCCGATCCGATGGATTTGCGCGACCGCGCCGCCGGATTTGAACTTGTTTCAATAGAGAAGAGCGAGCCGCTGCGCATCGTGTTTCTTTTGAAGCAGCGAAACAGCGAGATGCGGGCGTTGGCTAGCCTGCAAGTGAGCGATTCGGATCCGCCGCGAGCGACCGGCTCGGAAATCAATCCCATTGCTCCTGGCGCCGCCGTGCTCGGCTACGACATCGATGCAGCGACCCGCGCCCGGGTCATCGATGGCGCCATCGCCAAGCTCGACGAGTTCTATGTATTTCCCGGCCTCGCCAAGAAGATGGGCCTCGCGATAAGGGCTCGCGCCGGGCGCGGCGAATACGATTTACTGAGGGACGGCACTGCCTTTGCCAAACGCTTGACCGAGGATTTCCGCGATGTCAGCCACGACAAGCATCTCTTTGTGACCTTTAGCCCCATACGATTGCCGGAGGAATCTCCAGCGCCGAGCCCGGACGCCGTTGCGCGCTACCGCATGGCAATGCAGGAGGCAAATTGCGGTTTTGAGAAGCTGGAGCGCCTGAACGGCAATGTCGGATATTTGAAATTCAATTTCTTCGCCGATCCCGAAATCTGCGGCGCTACCGCCGTTGCCGCCATGAACTTTCTTGCCAACGTCGATGCCGTCATTTTCGATCTGCGGGATAACCGTGGCGGCGATCCGAAGATGGTCGCCCTGGTGTCGACATATCTATTCGCGAAGCAGACGCACCTCAATGACCTGTGGGAACGCAAGAGCGGTGAGACGACGCAATACTGGACGCTGCCGTACGTTCCCGGCAAGCGCTTGTCTTCCGTGCCGGCATTCATCCTGGCCTCGCATCGGACCTTTTCCGGCGGGGAAGAGTTTGCGAATGACCTCAAAGTGCTGAAACGCGCGACGATCGTCGGCGAAGTGACCGGCGGCGGCGCTCATCCGGTGGCAGGCCATCGCATCGACGATCGATTCACGATCGGGGTTCCATTCGCGCGTGCGATCAATCCCACCACGCACACCGACTGGGAAGGCGTCGGTGTCGAGCCGGACATGAAGGTTCCTGCGGATGATGCCCTCGGCGCCGCGCAGACCCTGGCCGCAAAGGAAATCGCCGCCCACCCGGGCCCCAAGCCTTAGCTTTCCTCAGCTATTTTCGATAGTTACGGCAATCTCGTCGGAGATCGCCTACACGAAGATCAGCGGCAGACGAAAGAAGGTATTCTTAAGAAGTCCCCCACGACGCATTTTCACCCATTAGGATGGGCGTTCGTTGCGCTGTCATTAGCCTAAAGAGCTCTCCATGCAAAGCACGAACACCGCCTCTCCGGCCGGGCCAGAAACCGAGCGCTCGGCGCTCGAGCGCCGCTACCGCAAGGTGCGTGCGGCCACGCTGGCGCTGGCGCAGCCCTTGTCGGACGCGGATGCGACGGTTCAGTCGATGTCCGATGCCAGTCCCGCGAAGTGGCATTTGGCGCACACCACGTGGTTCTTTGAGTCGATGGTGTTGTCGGCCGAAGCTTCGCGCTACCGAGCTTTCGACGAGCGCTTCAACTTTCTCTTCAATTCTTACTATGAATCGATCGGTGCCCGCCATCCTCGGCCGCAGCGGGGTTTACTCACGCGGCCGGCTCTCGCCGAGATTCTCGCCTATCGAGAATACGTCGACTCGGCGATCGCGCAGCTATTGCAGCAAGCGCCGAGCGCGACGGTGCTCAATGTCATCGAGCTCGGCTGTCATCACGAGCAGCAGCACCAAGAACTGTTGCTGACCGATATTCTGCACTTGTTCGCGCAGAATCCCTTGCGCCCCGCGTACCGAGAATCGGTGCCACTGCCGGTCGAGCTCATCGACGGATCGCAGAGCTATCGCGCATTCCCCGGGGGCCTTCTCGACATGGGGCACGAAGGCGCGGGCTTCGCATTTGATTGCGAAGGGCCGCGCCACAGCGTGCGCATCGAACCCTATCGACTGTCCGATCGCTTGGTTACGAACGGCGAGTGGATGGAATTCATCGCGGATGATGGATATCGGAATCCGCTGTTGTGGCTCGCGGACGGGTGGGCCAAGGCGCAAAGCGAAGCGTGGTCCGCGCCGCTCTACTGGGAAGCGCGCGACGGCGAATATTGGAGCATGACCCTGAGAGGCGCTCAGCCCATTGATCGCGACGCGCCGGTTTCGCATGTCAGCTACTTCGAAGCGGACGCTTTCGCCACGTGGGCGGCCCGGCGGCTGCCGACCGAATTCGAGTGGGAAGCAGCCGCACGATGCTTGCCGATCGCGGGCAATTTCCTGGATTCCGGCCGCCTGCGCCCCAGGCCGCCGCCGGCGCCTGCGGGCGGCCTGCGGCAGCTGTTTGGCGACGTATGGGAGTGGACGCGAAGCGCCTTCATGCCCTATCCGCGGTTTCGGCCGATGCCAGGAGCGCTGGGGGAATACAACGGCAAGTTCATGTCGGGTCAGTTCGTGTTGCGCGGCGGCTCCTGCGTCACTCCGGAAGATCACGTGCGGACCACCTATCGAAACTTTTTTGCACCGCACGCTCGATGGCAATTCTCAGGGGTGCGGCTGGCGGAGGACGCGTGATGCTCGCTACAGACTATCGGCTTTCGCAGCCGGAACTCTTCCGTCAGGATGTCATCGCGGGGCTGTCGAAGCTCCGCAAGAGCTTGCCCTGCCGCTGGTTATATGACGAGCGCGGTTCAGAATTATTCGAAGAGATCACGCAGCTGGAGGAATATTATCCGACGCGCGTCGAGACCGGAATTTTGCGCGCCAACGCCGCGGAGATCGCCGGGTTCGTCGGTAAAGGCGCGACGCTGATCGAATATGGCGCCGGGGCGGGAATCAAGACGGAAATACTGATTGCAGCGCTGCAAGCGCCGCGCTTGTACGTGCCGGTTGATATCTCCGGAGAATTTCTCGATCAAGCGGTCATATCGCTGAGGCACCGTTTCCCGCACATCGGCATTTGGCCCATCGTCGCGGACTTTACCGGAGACTTCGACATACCCGCCGCCATCCCGCTGAAGGGACGTTCCGCGTTCTTTCCCGGCTCCACCATCGGCAACCTGGATCACGGCGAGACCATCTCCTTCCTGCGCCGCATGCACCGCCAGGTCGGCCCCAAAGGTACGGCGGTGATCGGCGCCGATCTGACCAAGGATATTCGCGTGCTGCGCGCCGCCTACAATGATCGGCGCGGCGTGACGGCGGCATTCAACACGAATCTGCTGACCCGGATCAACCGCGAACTCGACGGCGATTTCCGCGTGGACCGCTTTGCGCACGAAGCGCGCTGGAACAGCATGAGTTCCGCCGTTGAGATGCATCTGGTGAGCCTGGAAGCGCAGACCGCCGTGGTGGACGGGCAAAGCTTCGATTTCGAGCGCGGCGAGTCCATCCACACGGAAACCTCACGCAAGTACGATGTACGCGTTTTCTCCGCGCTGGTCGAGAGTGCCGGTTGGTACATCGAAGAGATGTGGACCGATGCACGTCAAGCCTTCGGGGTATTCGGACTTGCCCCGCTGTGCTGAGCGGGGCCAGATCTTCGGCCCGGCACGCGCCGGGACCGAGCATTCTCACCCGTTCTAAAGTCGTCCGCGCCTGCTGAACAAAAAGAAGCTAACCACGACAACCAGCACGATGAGTCCGATGGGACCGATGCCCCATCCCGCGCCGAGGCCCCAGTACAAACCGCCGCCGCCGCCGAACAGCAGCAGCAGAATAATGATCAGCAACACCATATCCATGGAACTTTCCTCTCTTTTGTTTTACTTCAAACCCGTCCCAACTATCGCCGCAGCATTCCCATCAAAGATCGTTGCGGGGCAGCCAGGTATCCCGCGAGAAACCCTAGCGATGCCGACACGCCGGCGATCACGCCGATGGCTACCCAAGGGTTTGCGCGCACGTAGTCGTCGGCCGAACTCGCCGCGTTTCGCAGCGCGTCGAGCGCGGCGGAATCCGCCTTTGCGATGGCGGATTTGGCCGAGTCGATGGTTTCAGATACGCGGGAGCGTAGCTCTTGAAGCCGCGGGCTCTGATCGTCGGCAACCTTGCTCATCAGGCCTTCGACATGGCCGGTCATTTGCTGCAGTTCCTGTGATTTGTCCATCATGGCCTCCTATGCTTTTGATCGTCCGTCATGGTGTGGCAAGGACACCAACCCGTCTGTAGGCGGATACGCTCACTTGCCGGTGTGAATTCTCACATGCCGTATCGACTCGGGGATGATCCGCCCTCAATATGACCGTGTTGAACCGCAAAACCGCTATCTGGTCCGTGATCCGCGTCTCCAGCGGGAATTTCCTGGAGATGTACGATTTCATGGTCTTTGGCTACTATGCCGCGGCAATCGGCCAAGCATTTTTTCCCAGCGGCAGTCCGTTTGTCTCGCTGATGCTCTCGCTCATGACTTTCGGGGCCGGCTTTCTGATGCGCCCCTTGGGCGCGGTCGTGCTCGGTGCCTACGCCGATCGGCACGGCAGGCGCGCGGGGCTGCTCTTGACTCTGTCGCTGATGTCGGTCGGCATTATCTCGATCGCGTTCACGCCGGGTTACGCGAGGATCGGGCTGATCGCGCCGCTGTTGGTGCTGTGCGGCCGGCTGCTGCAGGGCTTTTCGGCCGGCATGGAACTCGGCGGAGTCTCGGTCTATTTGGCGGAGATCGCGACGCCGGGCCGCAAAGGTTTCTATGTCAGTTGGCAATCGGGCAGTCAGCAGGTCGCCGTGATGTTCGCCGCGCTGGTGGGAGTGCTGCTGAGCAATGGCCTTTCGCCGCAGCAAATGCTGAGCTTCGGATGGCGCATCCCGTTACTGGTGGGCTGCGCGATCGTGCCGTTTCTGTTCCGCCTGAGGCGCTCGTTGCAAGAGACCGATGAATTCGTTGCCCGCAAGGTAAGGCCGAGCATGGCGCAAATCATCGGATCGCTACGGCGCAACTGGCGCGTCGTGCTCGTCGGGACCTTGATGGTCACGATGACGACGGTATCGTTCTATATGATCACGGCTTATACCCCGACATTCGGCAGTTCGGAGCTGCATCTGGCGGCCATCGACAGCCTCCTCGTGACGCTGTGCGTCGGCGCATCGAACCTATTCTGGCTGCCCATCATGGGCAGCCTCTCGGATCGGGTGGGCCGCCGGCCTCTGCTGTTCGGTTGCACGATTTTGATGCTGGTCAGCGCATATCCGGCCATGTCTTGGCTGGTGCACGATGCTTCGTTTTCGAGGTTGCTCGCGGTGGAGTTGTGGCTGTCCTTCATTTACGGCAGCTACAACGGCGCCATGGTGGTGTTTCTGACCGAGATCATGCCGATCGAGGTGCGCACTTGCGGTTTTGCCCTGGCGTACAGCCTGGCGACCGCCATCTTCGGCGGCTTCACGCCGGCGATCAGCACCTACCTCATTCATGCCACGAACAATCGGGCGATTCCCGGGCTTTGGCTGTCCGCGGCCGCGCTGCTCGGGCTCATCGGCGCCTGCTTCGCTCGGCCTCAAAAGGCGGCCGCGTATTGAGCGAGACTCAAGGCGAGATGATCGAACATCAAACGCATGCGTGAGATGCGCTTCAATTCATTGTGCATGACGATCCAAATTTCCAGCTCGACTTTGAATTGCTTGCCGAGGAGCGGCAAAAGGTCCGGATCGCGGCGCGCGATCCCGGTGTGGCAAATCCCGATGCCGAACCCGGCACGCAGCGCCGCCAGTTGCGCCAAGTCATAGTCGCAGCGAAACGCGAAAAGTTCGCGCGACACCGGTATCGGCGAAGCCTCCAGAAAATGCGCGGAAGGCGGGACACGGTCGAATCCGATCAACGTATGGTGGGCCAAGTCCTCGAGCCGTTCCGGATAGCCGTAGCGTTCCAGATAGCGCCGATGCGCGTGAAAGCCGAGCACCACCTTGCCGGCGCGCTTCGCCAATAAGGCCTTTTGCTTCGGCCGTACCATGCGCACCGCGATATCCGCATCGCGCCGCAGTAAGTCCGCCATCTGGTTGGACACGGACAGCTCGATCACCGTGTTCGGGTATTGATAGCGAAAATCGCTCAAGATGGGCGGCAGCACTTCGACGCCCATCACATCGGCGGCGGTCAAGCGCACCACCCCCGCGGTCTCCTCCAGGTTGCCGGATCCCATGCGCACGAACGCGGCGGCCGCGGTGGCCATGTCCTCGGCGTGTGGGCGTAACTCATGAGCTGCAGCCGTCGGCATCAAGCCGCTCTGCGACCGGGTAAAGAGCACGCGTCCGCCCAGGCTCGCCTGCAGCATCGCGATGTGCCTGCCGACGGTCGGCTGGGTCAATCCCAGCGTGCGTCCGGCGGCGGACAAGCTCCCGAGCCGCAGAACCGCCAGAAACGAGCGGTACAAATCCCAGCCGGGCTCGGTATTGTCCATGCATTTATGTATAGCAGATCTGCGTTAATACACAATTTAATTTATAGGCCGCGTCTGCCACCATGGCGCATCGATCTAATGAGGACAGCAGACATGCCCAATTCAACTCGAACCGCCTTGGTCATCGGCATCACCGGAAGTATCGGGCGAGAGCTAGCCGGGGCGCTCCTCAGGCGCGGCTGGCAGGTACGGGCCGTGCATCGCGATCCCACGGCGGCGATGTCGGGCACGCTCGGTAAATCGGTTCAATGGATCAAGGGCGACGCCATGCGATCGAGCGATGTCGTGGCGGCGGCGCGCGGCACCGAACTCATTGTGCATGCGGCCAACCCGCCGAACTACCGCAACTGGCGGGGGCTGGCGCTGCCCATGCTCGACAATACCATTGCCGCCGCGCAGGCCTGCAATGCGCGCATCCTGGTGCCGGCGACGACCTATAACTTTGGTTCCGCTGCGCCGCGAGTTCTAACAGAAAGCTCGCCGCAGCTTCCGACCGCTCGCAAAGGCCAGGTGCGCGTCGAGATGGAGTTGCAGCTGCAAAAGGCCAGTCTTTACGGCGTTCGATCCATTGTCGTGCGCGCGGGCGATTTCTTCGGCCCGGGCGCCGGCAATAGCTGGCTGACGCGCGGCATGGTCAAGGCGCGAGGCCGAGTGCGAGCCGTTTACAATCCCGGACCGCCCGACACGGGCCATTCCTGGGCCTATCTGCCGGATCTCGCTGAAACCATGGCACGTTTGATTGACTGCGAGCGTGCGATGGCCGCGTACGAAGTGTTCCACTTTCGCGGGCATTGGCTCGAGCGGGGAGGGGAGATGGCCGAATCGGTCTGCCGCACGCTCGGAATCAGCGAGCAGCGGATCAAGCCGCTGCCCTGGTGGGCCATCAAGCTCGCCGCGCCCTTCGTCAATGCCTTCCATGAAATGCTCGAAATGCGCTATCTGTGGCAAATCCCGCTGGAGCTCGACAATACCAAGTTGCGGTCTTTCATCGGCGCCGAACCGCATACTTTGCTTGCGGATGCGCTGGCTGCCACGCTGCGGCGATCCCCCGACGTGCTCGGCCATGAGTCGGGCGTGGCGGCATGAGTCGCTGGAAGCTGATTTGCGCTAGCCCCCAATCCGCGCTGTTTCGTGACATGCTTGCTCGATTGCAGGAGAGCGGCCACGACAAATATTCCAGGATTTGAAGCAAGCAGCCTCGAATTTGCAGCTGCCGCGCGCTGCGTCTATCGCGCCGGCCGCGGGCCGGCGGTCATTGTGATGTCCGAGATCCCGGGAATCACCCCTCAGGTTGCCACCTTTGCACAGCAGGTGGTTCAAGCGGGCTACACCGTGTTCATGCCGCTGTTGTTTGGCGAGCCGATGCGGCCTCCGGAGCGCGGCTATGCGCTGCGAGTCATCGCGAGGTCTTGCATCAGCAAGGAATTTCGCGTGCTGGCGGCGAATGAATCGAGCCCCATCGTCGATTGGTTGCGTGCGCTGGCCCGCCATGCCCATGCCGAGTGCGGCGGCCGCGGCGTCGGCGCGATCGGCATGTGCTTCACGGGCAATTTCGCCCTGGCCATGATGCTCAATGCGCCGGTTCTGGCCCCGGTTTTGTCGCAACCATCGCTGCCCTTCGCCATCACCAAGTCGCGGCGCGCGGGGTTGCACGCCTCCGCGGAAGAATTGCAGGCGGCCCACGAGAAAATCGAGCATCACGGCGCGCGAATCCTGGCGCTGCGATTCATCCAGGACCCCATGTGTCCCGGCGAGCGATTCGCAAGGTTGCGCGAGGAATTCGGTGCTGCGTTCGAGGCGATCGAAATTGACGAAAAATTTGCAAATCCCCGATTTTCCAAACCGGCGCACAGCGTTTTGACCAATCATCTCATCGACGAGGCGGGACAGCCGACCCGGGAAGCGCTGGATCGGACGCTCGCGTTTCTCAAGGAGCAGCTGTCGCCCGAACGGCGCTCCCCCCGCCGGGTCTAGAATCCGAAGCGCGTGCGTTTCCGGCACGCCCCGGCGGCCGCGCGCGGGCGATTCGACCGATGCTTAAGCGAACTCGCTCAGTGAATTCGCCGGCCCAGCCAATCGCTCATGGTGGTTGAAACCAGATCGGCGGCATCTTGCTGGACGAAGTGCCCAGCGCCCGGAATGGTTACCAGGGTGAAGTCCTTCTCGACCAGGTCCCACGTGCCGTTGAGCGCTCCCGGCAGCAGCGCCTGATCGCCGAGCCCGTGAAACTCGAGCACGGGAACGCTGACCTTGGGCAACGGCTCCGGCGCGGCCGCGCTCGGTTCTTGGTCCGGCCGCGGATAGTTCGCGCGGTAGTAGTTCAACATGGCCTCGAAATCCGAGCGATTGAACGCCTCGATATAGTGGACGCGCGCCGCATCGTCCTTGACCCAGCCGGCCAACTTTTCTGACGTCAGGTTCTTTTCCGCGCCGGGCTTTTGAAAGTTGAATGCGTACTGGCTGTTTTTGCGCTGTTCCGGGTTGTTCTTGATTTCGCGTTGAATGCCGCTTGGGTGCGGCAGATTCAGAATGATGAGCGCTTGAATCCAATTCGGGTGCGTCATGGCCAAGGTCCACGCCACCGCACCGCCCCAGTCGTGACCGACGATCACCGCGCTGCTGCGGCCCTCGGCTTTGATCACCGCGCCCACATCGTCGACCAACAGGGGCATGGCGTATTGTTCGATGCCGGCGGGACGGCCCGACAGGTCGTAGCCGCGCTGATCCATCGCCACGACACGGTAGCGCCCATCGAGCGCATCCATTTGCTTACGCCAGGTATACCAGAAGTCGGGAAAGCCGTGGATCATGACGATCAGCGGCCCCTTGCCGATCGCGACATAATGAATCTTGACGCCGTTCGAATCGGCATCGTGATGTTCGACCCGGTCCCAGATGTCTTTGGGGCGAGAGTCTTTGGCCAGCCCGGGCGAGGCGCCCGTCAGCGTCGAGGCAATCAGGATCGCGCACAGGAGATTTATTATTTTCATATAGGCCCCCTCAATATCTGCGTTTGATTCAGCATAACAGATGCGCGTTCGCACTTTATACTGCAGCCCAAGGAGGCTCGCCATGCCGGGCAAGGACAAAAGAGATGCGGTAGTGCCGATGTTTTTCGCACTCGAGGTGGCTGTCCAGTCTGCGATTCGAGAGGAGTTATGCGGATAAAGAAAGTATGGGTCTTGGCGGTCGTGCCGACGTTTCTCTTGGCGGCGGGAGTTGTTTCGGCGCAAAGCACCACTGCGTGGGATGGCTTCTATCTTGGCGCCAGTCTCGGTGGGGAGAACGCGAAAGTCTGCAATAGCTCGATCTTGACGGGCACGGGCATCGACGCGGCGACCTCGACCTTTACTCGCTGTAGCAGCGGAGGTCTCGCGGGAGGGCTGCAATTCGGCGACAATTTGCAAATCAAGCGGCTGGTGTTGGGGATAGGCGCAGATGTGGTTTTCGCGCAAGCAAAGGATGACAACTCGACGCTCAAATTCGCGGGCACCGAGCCGCCTCCGGGAACCTATACGCTGTCAGGCAAATTAAGTCCGAAGGACTTTGCGATTATCGGCGGGAGAATCGGCTACGGAGGCGACCTTGTATTCCCATATTTGAGGGCGGGCGCGGTTCTAGCCGGATCACAAAGCGGTACGCTCAGCGTTACGCCGGCCGGATCGACGGTGCCGCTCGCGTCTTTTGGCGGCGGCAAGAATTTTAGTTCCTCTGGGTGGGCAGCAGGAGCCGGCGCGGAAATTGGATTGAATGGAGCATGGTCGATTTCCGCCGAGTATTTACACATGAGTCTCGGAAAAGGCTCGGGCTCGACGACGACTTGCGCGGGCGCCGCGAATGCTTGCTCGGCATTCGCTGGCATTTCGCTCGACAATACCCACAATAGTTTCACCGCCAATATCATTCGAATTGGCATCAATTATTGGTTTAATTATTGGGACAAGCCTTGAGGACAAGATGACCGCCGGGCAGGATCTCGCTCAAGGCGGGCACGGTCCATGTGCTGGCTCCAGCAATACAGCACTGCCGCTCGAAACCACTCACTGGTGATAATCCATGGAATCCTCACTTCTCGCCGGCTGGGAAAATTTTTTCGTCATCGTTGGCGGTGCAGCAGGCGGTCTCACCGGACTCACCTTCGTCGTCATCACGCTGGCCGCCGATGCGCACCGCGTGGCGCCCATGGGTGTGAAGGCCTTTGTAACGCCGACGATCGTGCACTTTGGCGCGGTCCTGGCCCTGGCGGCGTACTTGAGCATGCCCCGACACAGCGTACTCAGCTTGAGTCTTGGCTTGGGCGTCGTTGGCCTGGCGGGACTAATCTATATCGCAATCATCTCCTTGAATATTCACGGCATGAAAGCTGATTACGTCCCGGTCCTCGAAGATTGGATCTGGAATGTCATTTTGCCGGCGTTGTGTTTCGGGGTGCTGCTCTGCCTGGCGTTTCTTTTCTCATCCGGGCCGAAACAATGTCCTTATGGCATCGCTGCCGCGATCATGCTCCTGATGATCGTCGGCATTCACAACGCCTGGGACATCGCGGTGTGGAACAGCATCAAAAAGCAAGACCATGAAAAATCCTGAACCTTTACGCGCGATTCACTGATCAGCGCAACCGAGCGGAATCCGCGCTTCTCCCGAGTTTGCCGGCAGCCAGCCGTTCCGCGAACCAATATCCCGCGACCAGCGTTTTGAGGTCATTGATTTCGCCGCTGCGCACGCGTTCGATGAACACCCGCGCCGGCATCACGACGCTCAAAATATCCTCATGTTCCGAGCGATTGCCATGCACACCCCCGGCCCGCGAAGTGTCGACGGTGCCGTACACGATCGCGATTTTCTCCGACGTGCCGCCGGAACTGACGAAAGCGCCCAAATGAATGAGGACCGGGTTGCCCAAAGCCAGACCGGTCTCCTCATGCATCTCCCGAACCGCCGCTTCGAGCGCCGTCTCGCCCTCGTCGATGGCGCCCGCAATGAGATGGTCGCGGAATGGATAGTCGCCTGCCACCAGCACGCCTGGACGGAACTCATTTCCCAGCACCACTTCATTGCGATCGGGATCGTGGCCAAGGACGGCGACTGCATGGCCGCGCTCCATGACTTCGAGAGAAAGAAGCGATTTGCCGCCGCCGTGCTTTTCGACGTCGAATTCGTAGCGGTAAACCTTCAAGAACCCCTCGTGCAAAGGTGCGCGGCTCAAGATGCGGGCCTTCGGGGGTTTGAATGTCACTTTAGAACTCCTGCCTGCGGTAGGTCCGTCATCTTCGACGCGGCCTGCTCAACCGATCATACGCAACAAACACATCCAATGACGAACGGCGCAGTCGTCCCACCAAGATGGGTTATCCCAGGAGGAACGACGGTGGGCACACCGGCGCGCATGTGTTACATTTGTAGCCTCCACAACGGGCACCGAACTTCACTATGGCCGCCACCACCACCATCCGCCTTCCCCCTAAATTGCGCGCCCGTCTGGCCGCCCTCGCCAAGCAGACTGGGCGCTCCGCTCATAGTCTGATCGTCGAAGCGGTCGAACGCCACGCCGCGTATGAGGAACAGATTCGCAGCCTAGTCAAAGAAGCATTGGCCGCTGATGCAGAAATCGACGAGACCGGCGAAGTCTACCGCGCCGAGGATGTCCATGACTGGATGGAGCGCCTGAGCCAGGATGGCCAGGCGCAGCGGCCGAAGCCGTGGCAACGGTAGTCTATTCGAAGCGGGCACTCGAGCATATTGAGCGCGCCTTCGCTTTTCTGAGGCACAAGAATCCCGACGCTGCGCAAAGTGCCGTGAGCGCGATTCAATCCGCGGTGAACAACCTCGCCGTCCATCCACTGGTGGGAAGGCGCCTGGAGGGCGAACTTCGCGAACTGATTATTTCTTATGGCCACTCCGGATATGTGGCCCTATACCGGTTTGTGATCGTTGTCGACGAAGTTCGGATTCTTGCGATCAGACATCAACGCGAAGTAGGATTTCGAGTGTGACCCCAAGCCGTGGCCGACCAGGGGATCTTAATCTCAATCCACAATAAACAGCTTGGCGCCGACTTCCGTGAAAGACCGGTGCGGCTCGGCGCCGTCGGCCACCTGATAGCTCATGCCCGGCGTGAGCGTGAATTGCCGACCACCTTTCAGCTCCGTGCCCAGTACGCCTTCCATGCAAAGAAGGATGTGACCTTTGGAGCACCAGTGATCGGCCAGATACCCGGCGGAATATTCGACCATGCGCACCCGTATCGGCCCGAAATTTTGCGTCCGCCAAAAAGCGACGCCGCTTTCCCCTGGGTGCGCGGTCTTTTCAATTGCCGGCCAATCTGTGGTGCCGAATGGGATATCTGTCATGTGCATTCTCAAATCCTCGAGAAAGTCGCTTAAGAGGGCAGGGCAGCCAAAACGCGCAGCAGTAAGTATTTGATCGGCTGTATGCCCGTATGATTCGATGTCTTATCAGTAACAAGAGTCGAGCCGACATAGCCTACGATACCTTCACCCAGTGGGTGTATTCCTATTTGGAATTTTTGAACAGCGCGGAACGGCGTGCCTTGAAAGTATCGCCCGCTCAGCGCCGCGCTTGGAAAGGAGAAGGCTCGCCGAATCAAGACAAAAAGAACAAAATGGAGCGCAGCCACGGACCCGAGGACGACATTGAGCCGTAGACCGTCTATTTCTGGGATCATGATCGGGGGAGAGACGCATGAGCCGTAAAAGCACAATGAAAGGGTGGGTCATGGCCGTGGTCCTGATCGCGCCGGTGAGCTCGCAGGCGGGACCGGTCACGGTTGACGATCTCATGCGATTGTCCACGGTCTCCGACGTGCGCCTCTCGCCCGACGGCAAGCAGGTTGCGTACGTGGTCTCAACGCCCTCGTTGGAGACGGCGGCTCACGAGGCGGTTCTCTTTCGCGTCCCGGCGACGGGAGGCGCTCCCGTGCGCCTGACCTATGGGACGCGGATCTTCAACAAGCCTTTGCCATCGCCGTGGTTGCGCTGGTCCCCCGATGGTTCATTGATCTCATTCGTCGCCTTCGTGGGTGGCGTGCCGCAAGTGATGGCGATGGCTCCCACGGGCGGCGAGCCACGGGCGATCACCGCGATCGACGGCGGGGTCACTCGCTACGAGTGGTCCCCCGATGGCCAGCAGATCGCGTTCCTGGCCTCGGATCCGGTGTCGTCGGACGACGCACTGCGGATGAAAAACAAAAGCTACGTCGAGCATGTGGATCACGGCGAGCGGCCGCCGCGGTTATGGCTGCAGTCGATCGCTGGCGGCACGGCACGCGCGCTGACACCGGCTGACCAGACAATACTGGACTTTCACTGGGCGCCCGACGGCCGGAGTCTCGCCTACGGAGCCTCGGAGCAGCTTGGATTCCAAGCTCCCTACAGCTCGAGCGTCTACACCGTCTCGATAGACGGCGGTCAGCCGCGCTCGATTGTCCATCGTCCCGGCACCAACCGCATGCCGCAGTATTCGCCGGATGGCCGCTCGATCGCATTCATTTCCACGGGTGGCCGACCGGGCATGATCGATGCGATCGATCTCTATGTCGTCGCCGCAGACGGACGCGGCGCGCCGCCCCGCGGACTCACGACTGCGCGGGAATTGTGGATCAACTCATTCGCCTGGGCGCCGGACGGTCGCGCGCTCTACTACATCTCGGACGAACAGACCAACGGCACCGGCGAGCACATGTTCGAGCAAGGCATCTTCCGCGTCTCTTTGGACGGCGAGCATTTCCAGCTCCTTACCCCGGGGCGCGTCGTCAACTACTCGCTCAGCCTGTCCGCCGACGGCAAGACCATGGCCTATCGCTCGGTCGAGAGCCGCACGATGGGCGACGTCTTTCTCATGAACCTCGCGGACGGACGTGCACGACGCCTCACTGACATCAATCCTCAGCTTCGCGAGCTGCGCCTTGGCGACCTCGAGCCCGTCAGCTGGAAGTCCTTCGATGGCAAGACCATTTGGGGCCTGCTGCTGACGCCGCCGGGCTACAGCCGCGGGCAGCGCTTGCCCATGGTTGTCTACTGTCACGGCGGCCCGATCGGCGGCTACACCTATGGAATCTTCCCGCAGTTCGCGCACATTCCGGGACAGGTCGACCCGTACCCGGTCGAGGCCATGGCCGCTGCCGGGATGGCGATTCTCTTCCCCATGCCGCGCGGCGGCTCGGGCTATGGTGTAGAGGGCTTTCGCGCAATCGTTAATCGCTGGGGCGAGGACGATTACAAGGACATCATGGCCGGTGTCGATGCCCTGATAGCGCAGCGCATCGCCGATGCGGACCGTCTCGGGGTCATGGGCGCCTCCTACGGAGGCTACATGACAAACTGGATCGTCACCCAGACGGCGCGCTTCAAAGCCGCATCGACGGCCGCGAGCGTCAGCGACCTCGCCAATCTCTACTACTTCTCCGAGGGTGGCGACTTCGTCGCCGAGTACTTCGGTTACCCCTGGGAGAGCGCAGCCTCGCTGATCGCGCACTCGCCAATCACGCACGTGCGCAACATCACGACGCCGCTCCTCATCCAGCACGGCGAATCCGACAACCGGGTCCCCTTAAGCCAAGCGCGGGAACTCTACAAGGCGATGAAATCGCTGCACAAGACCGTGGAGTTCGACATCTATCCGCGCGGCGGGCACGTCAACTTTGAGCCACCGCTCGAGCGCGAGTACATGCTCCGCAATCTCAGGTGGTTCGTGCGCTGGCTCAATCCTTCGGCGGTCTCGGATTCGCGCAACGCACAGCGCTAGCCGACGCGCGGCGGGGACCGAAACAGGAACCGAGCAATCCTTTGTCTCCCACCTCGTGGTCAGTCAATGGGAGAAGGCGAAAAACGCTTGATCGCCGTGAGCGCGTAGCCCGACAGCGGACGACAGCACTGCGCTAGAATCTGCGCGGGTGTGTAGCGCGGCTGGGCGAGGGTGCATATGGGCGAACCAACAAATCGTATCTCGCTGTTGATGCCGTTCCAACGTGCATTGCTGGGAGTGGTCCATCGCGAGCTTCGGCGCTCCGATGCGCTAGGCTACCTGCTAGATTGCCGTTGCCCATTTGAATACCGTCCGACCCACCAAGGACCACCATGACCAGCCCTATGTATATCAACTCCGTTCCCGTCTTTAAGCAATTGCTCAGTGCGTTGAAAGCCATTCTCGCCCAGGCCGATGCATACGCTGCCGCGAACTCGATCGAGCCAGACGCATTGTTACAGGCGCGCCTGTATCCGAACATGTTCCCTCTGGTGAAGCAGGTGCAAATTGCCGCTGATTTCGCGCGCGGCATCTCGGCACGCCTGGGCGGCGTCGCTGTTCCCGTTTATGAAGGCAAGGAAAAGACCTTTGCCGATCTTGATGGACTACTCACCCAGACCTTGGCATTCCTCGATGGCGCGGACGCCGCCAAATTTGCAGGCAGCGAAACGATCGAAATCGTACTGCGGCCCGGTACGCCTAAAGAGAGGAAGCTCACCGGTCAGGCATATCTGTCCAACTACGGCTTGCCGCAATTTCTCTTTCATGTCACCACCGCCTACGGGATTTTGCGCCACAACGGGCTGCCGGTCGGCAAGCGTGATTTCATGGGCGTGTATTAGTCCGCCCGCTTTGTCAGCGTTTGTAGATAGGAAACGTCCATAGAGAATGAAATAGCAGAATTGCTATTGTTGGCCCTAGCGTTCGTCCCGTACGCAAATCAGGGCGACCAAGCGCCTGTCTCTGAATGCGGGGATGCGCTCAAACAATTAGAAACGCTGCAGGCGCTCGCTCCCGTGTACAAGTAAGCGACCATGAAGTCACGACGCGCACAATGGTGGGATCCGCGAACATGGCTGGCATTTGCACTACATTTACATTGTGGCACGAAAGCGCCCGCCCGGATTTCGCCATGGCTATTTATCGTGGGCACCTCGCCCTCGCCAAGAACAGTATCGCGCTGAACCCCAATATCAAGATCCACATCAGCGCCGAGACACCGCCGACATTTCTTTTGCAGAATGAGGACGATCATGTGGACAGCATCGAGGACGCGCTGAGCTATTACATGGGACTGAAAGCGGCCAACGTGCCCGTGGAATTGCACGCCCGACAAGCCTGTGCACAACCGGTGTCACTCAAACGCAACCTCGAATCAACCGCTTGCGTTGATCTGCCGCATTTTTGAGCAGATCGGCGCAGACTCGATCAATTGAGCACGCCCTGCGCGCGTGTGCTACGCGCGTTTTGATTCGCCGGTGCCGGGCGCGGAAGAGTTGCAGTTGTCGCTGGCGGTGAGTGCCGACGACCGGGACTGCCATGATCGTCGTTTCTGATCTGCACGAACAGCCCGGCCAGACGGAGAACGCGTCATGCATCTCCATTGCAAGTGCTTGTGCACCATTCCCGATTTATTTTAGGCCCATCCCGCACACACTGCAGATAGAGTCCATAGTGAGCTCCCCAGCCGAATCCGAGCTGAGTTGGCCTGCAAATTCTTGCAGGCTATACGTCAAGGTTACTATTTATGGAACAGTCGAAAAACACTTCCGCGAATCCGCAAGGCAACACCACGCATGCGGCCGCAACCAAGAGCATCGTCGATACCGCGATTGCCGCGGGCAATCTAAAGACATGGGCTGCCGGCATTAAAGCAGCCGGTCTGACCGATATGCTCAGTGGCAATGAGCCATTCACGGTTTTCGCGCCCAGCGATGAGGCCTTCAAGAAACTTCCCACAGGCGCGCTCGATGCGCTGCTCAAGGACACCACTAAGCTCAAGGCCGTCTTGAGTTATCACCTCGTCGCGGGCCGCGTTCTTTCGCAGGACTTAAGGTCAGGCGAGCTGATGACCGTCCAGGGAACTCCCCTGTCGGCCGTCGTGTCTGCCACGGACGCGCGCTTCAATGGCGCTCAGGTCCGGCAACGGGATATCACCGCATCGAATGGCGTCATCCACGTCATCGACGCAGTCATCATGCCGAAAACCTGGACACTGCTCGCAGCCGCCGCCTAAATCGATCCTGCGGTAGGTGAACCGAAAGGCCCTGGATAGGGCCTTTCGCTTGTTCGCCCGATGGTGACGGCACTGCGCAACCACCATCCCCCATTCCGGTGGATAACTCGGTGCACAACCGGTTCCTTGTCACTCAAAGGCAATCTCTAATCAACCGCTTGCGTTGATGTGACGCTTTTTTGACCACCACACACGATCGGAGCAAACTCGACTCCATAACAATTAGAGTGCTCGAGCATGCATAGACGCACCGCACTGCAAGGACTCATCGGCCTCGCCGCAATCCCGAGCATCGCTTCCGCGCTAGAGACGACCAACCCTGGCCGCAGCGCCGACGTCATCATCGTCGGTGCCGGGTTTGCCGGATTGTCTGCCGCCAAGGCCTTGCGCGCGGCCGGTGTGGAACCCTTGGTTGTCGAAGCGCGCGATCGTGTCGGCGGACGCACCTGCCCCGGATCGATCGCCGGACTGACCATCGATCTCGGCGGGATGTGGGTGGGCCCCACCCAGACCGCACTCGACGCCTTGGCACGCGAGTATGGCGTCCAAACCTACCCGCAATACATCACCGGCAAAAGCGCCATCGAACTGAACGGCAAATGGCGCTCCTCGGAAGGCGAGGACTATCTCGCGCTGCTGTCGTTGCCCGTCAAGCTCGACGTGGTGCAGCTGGTCTATCGCTTGACGGCCCTGTCCGATTCCATCAATCCGGAGAGTCCCTGGAGTCACCCCAAGGCGGATCAATTTGACGCCATGACCCTGCAAACCTGGTTGGACGAACACACGCACACGGACGGTGCCATGTCCTTTATGGTCTCACTCATTCGCGCGGTCTTCTGCGCAGACCCGGGCGATCTCTCGTTTCTCTTTTGTCTCTTTTACCTCAAATCCGGCGGCAACCTCGAAGCGCTGACGACATCCAAGAACGGCGCTCAGCAGCGGCTGTTTGTCGGCGGAGTTCACCAACTATCGCAACGCATGGCCGATCAATTGGGTGAGCGCGTGATCCTCAACTCGCCCGTGACCGACATCTCACAAGATGCCGACGGAGTCAGCGTAACCTGTCCCGGCGCGACCTACCGGGCGAAGGCCCTGATCATGGCCCTCGCGCCGGCCTTGGCCGGTCGGATCAACTACTCTCCCCTGTTGCCCCATAAACGCGACGCGCTGACCCAACGCATGCCGATGGGCTCGGTAATCAAGGTCTGGGTTGCTTACCCCACACCTTTTTGGCGTGCCCGCGGATACAGTGGTCTCTTCAGCAGCGACGTAGCCGCTTTCGGCCCCGCGTTCGACGTCACGCCCCCCGGCACGACCCAGGGCTTACTCGCCGGTTTCTTCGACGCCAAGAATTCGATCGAGTGGAGTGCACGCACTGCCGAGCAGCGACGCGCCGAAGTGATTCGCTGTCTCACCGGTGCCTTTGGGTTAGAAGCAAACACACCCCTCGAGTACGTTGAGAAAAATTGGACGGAGGAGCGCTACAGCCTCGGCTGCTACACCGGCACCCTGGGGCCCGGCGCACTGACTCAATTCGGACCCACCTTGCGCGAGCCGGTGGGGCGACTGTTCTTTGCCGGCACCGAAAGTTCATCCATCTGGGCAGGCTACATCGAAGGCGCACTGCGCAGCGGCGCGCGCGCCGCCGCAGAAGTCCGCCGGTATCTCAAAGTGAGCCTTGCAATCGTCCCCATTCCGAGTGCATAAGCCTGTGCACAACCGGTTCCTTGTCACCTAAACGTCACCGCCACTCAGCCAGTTGCGTCGAACTGCTGTTTTTTTGACCAATTGCGATGACCGGCGCAAAATCGCTGTCGCGGGCGGCAAACAGAATACCGGGAGATAACAACCATGTGGCGTAACAAAGTCAGATGGACATCGCTGGCAATCATCACCGGCTTCACGGCTCTAACTAGCATCCAACTCGCATCCGCTGCCGCGCCGACCAACGCCTGCGCGCTGCTGTCTCCGGCGCAGATTGCAACAATCCTCGGTGTCGAAGTCGACGCTGGTAAAAACATCATTGGGGTCAATGACTGTCGTTGGAACCAAATGGGCGCGAAGCCCGGTTCCAATGCCGCATTGCTACAGGTCAATCTCACAAAGGTGCAATCCTTTGAAACGGGCAAGACAGTAATACCCAACTGGACCAAAACTCCCATCACCGGACTCGGCGATGACGCTTACAGCGCTGACCAAGGCGGGAAAGTGACCTTCCCCATTTCCCCTTCGCTGAGCGTCAGGAAGGGGTCCGTATCCCTCGTTATAATCGCGAAAGTGCCCAAGGGCACCCTCGAGCAAACAAAGGAACTCGAGAAAAGAATCGCCGACGCGATCCTCAGTCAGCTCTAGTACATGTCCATTGCCCGCATTCCGGAACTCGGCCGGGCCCTCGTGCCGCGCGACGCGCCCCGACCGGCGCCCGCTCTGTGCATATCCGGTTCCTGGTGACGCGAACGTAACTACTAATCAACCACTCGCCTAGATCCGCCGCGTTATTGACCACTCGCACTTGCGCCCGCTTATTTGCTGCAGACTTAGCAACATTGACCCCCCGGGATGCACCGCCCACTGGGGGCTTTGATTTGATGCTTTGACCCCAAAAAGAGATCGGTTCGAACTCACGCGAAACACCGAGGCATCCCATGACCCTGTCACTCTACACCGCAACTATTCCCTCCTACATTCAGATCCTCGGCGCAGTCTCAGGTCTGATCAATAAAGCCGAGGCCTTTTGCAATGAAAAAGGCGTCGCGCCGGATGACATCATTCAAGCCCGCGGGCATGGTCAGGATGACGATCAGAGCCTTTGAAACTGGTTGCCGGCTAAGCCGCTTCAATAGTGAGTCGTGAATCCGATCAGACGCGTCAGGATCGAGACCCACAGCACCACAAGACAGCTCGCCAACACCAGTAGAGACCAGAACTTGGCAAAGCGGCCGCGATGATCTCTCCAGATCAGAATCGCGTTCCAGCCCGCGGCGAGTGTTGCAGCGATTACCGAGACCGTTATGGCTGCCTGAAAGAACAGCATCACGCCGTCGGTTGACGACGAGAAGTTGCGAAGGTCGCCCGACATCGAAAGCAGAGTGAGCGGAAACGCGATAAAGACGATGCACAAAACCAAACTTAAGGCCCGCACCAGCCGATAGGCAATCGCCGGCCGGCCGGCCAAGGCGAATCGGACGCCGTAAGTTTTCCGCGCAAAAGCAGCCACAGGCCAAGATATTCCCGTCAGTAATAACGCGGCCAACGCGGCGACGAGGGCAGGCACCAGCCACGCGGGTGAGCGATAGGCGGGAATTCTCAGCAGCGCGGCCGGCGGCGCGACATCGAGCCCGATCATCACCGGCTGCCCACCGGCGAGAACGGCCTGGATCTTGTTCTGGCCATCCGTTTCGCGCCAGACGAAAGGCGCAATCTCGCGCCAGGCTTTGAGCTTGCCTGAGCCCAGGGGCAGATTGATCGTTCCATCGTCTTTGGCGGTGATCTGTTGTGGACTGAGCAGCGACAAGAAAGCCATGAAGTTGGAATAGGAGCGCCGCGAACTTTCCCAGTTTCCCGCCATCAGCCGTGCATGTTCCTTCGCCGTCGCGGCGTCAACCGCCTCGGCGGCGAGCGGCGCGGCCGCGGGAAAGTATCGGTCGGCGAAGCCATGGAACAAGGCGTCATGCAATGCCGACGCGGCGCCCTCGCGACCGGGGCTGTTAAGCGAAATGAAAAGTCCGACACCGTCGTCGATGAACAGGTGCAAGTCGCTGTGGAAGTACTGCGTGCCACCGTTGTGGGCGATGACGCGGTGCCCGTTTCGATTGTGTTCGTAGAAGTTCAAGGCCATGCCATTCAGCGCCGAATAGATCTTGGGCTGCGCCGCATGCAACTCGACTGCGGTTTCCGGTTTCAGAATCTGCGCGCCGTTGTAGGCGCCGTTTTGCAGATGGGCAATCATGAATTTGGCCATGTCGGCGCCGGTCGCCGCGAGGGCACCGGCGGGAGCCACGCCCACCATTTCATAGTAGTAAGGTTGTCCCGATCCTGTCACATAGCCCTGGCTCATCTGCGCCTGCAATGCCGGCGGCAGCGGCTGCCGAAAGCTCGAATGCGCCATGCCGAGAGGCGTGAGAATGTGATTTTGGGCGTAGTCGGCAAATGCTTCGCCCGACACGCGTTGCACGATGTAGCCGGCCAACGCGGATGCATAGTTCGAATAGGCCGGAATCTTTCCGGGCGGGAACACTCGCTCCGGAATCCATGCCTTGAGATAGTCGCCGAGCGGCAGCGGAACTTCCGAGCCCATGAGACCCTTCAAGGTCTCTTCAAAGCCTGATGTATGAGTCATGATGTTGCGCAGGGTAATCGGCTGACCATCGCGCGGCGGGATCTTGAAATCGAGATATTGATTGACGTCGCTGTCGAGATTTAGCTTGCCCTGTTCAACCAATTGCATGACGGCGGTGGCGGTGAACAGTTTGGATATCGAGCCGGGTCTGAACAGCGTTTGCTCAGGGTCGACAGGCATCTTTTTCGCGACATCGGCATAACCGTAGCCTTTTTCCGCCAGGATCTGGCCCTCCTTGACGACCACCACGACGCCCCCCGCGATGTCACCGCGGTCAATCGAATAGGGAATCAAGCCATCCATCCAGCTTTCGACGTCCGCCTTGGTCAGCGGCATCGGGGAGGCGACGGGTTGTGCGGCTGCCTGGAGTGCGCAGAGGGCAAGGACAGTTAGAACTGAACCGGTTCGCCAGGTTTTCACGCGCGTCTCCCCTCTCCGCAAGTAGAAAAATGATATCAATTTTTCCATATAGGATATAACAATCCTCGGAAGAGTTGCGGTGAGAAAGCTCTAGGCGCCTCCCGCGGCCGCTGCGCGTACCCGCGTGCCTTTGCCGAACAGGGATTCGCCACCGCGACCATGGCGGTCTTGTTCTTTACATCAAACGCCGGATTCAATCCCATGACTACCGGCCCGTGTCCGCGATCATTTCCATGCATCGCTGGGCTTCGCGGTAGGAGAGGCCGCCGACAAAACAAACGCACAAGGCCGAGATCGCGGGCACGATCAGGACGACGATCAAAGCCTGTGACGTCCTAAGAGTTGGGATTTATCTGGCGAACAGTGTTCAACGCGAGACCGTCGCGTTGCGGCAACACCGGACGGTCGGTGTGCTGATCTGGTCACCACATAACCGTCGCTCGCTTCTCAAGTTAGGCATCTACCAGTCGAGTGCGTATGACGTCCAACTCATGATCGATGAGCGGTTCGACATTTTTGACAAAGTGAAGTGTATGAGGGAGCCCGATGTGCCGCTCAAACGCTGCGTCATCTGCCCATTGGGAATGAATGAAATATAGCCGGGGCTCTTTAATTGATCGAAATACCTGGTGGCCCAGACAATCTGCCTCTGCGCGCGTAGCTGCCGAAACCGTCGTTAGCGTGCCGGCGAGCTCGCTCTCCTTCCCTTCTTGCGCATGGAATCTGGCAAATATAAACAACTTCATTCCTGCGCTCTCCTTCATTGAAGGGGTTGACGAACGCGGCCGCTCGGCGCCGGTCGCCTGAGTGACCGCAGCGATAAGCCGCGGACTGAACATTCGACGTTTCACTTCGACCTCAGGGGATCGATTAAAGAACCGCGTCCTTCGTTCCAAGCGTATCATCCAATTTGGGTTGCCCCAAAGCTGTCACCGGTGAGTAAAGCCCATCCGCTCGGCGCCGGGTTCTGCCGCGACCGGCTGGAGCTTCGTTGTGGTCATGACTTCCATACGGGCGCCGCTGCCAAAGCTCAGGAAACACGACTGGAAGCCTTGTCGCGGAGGTGAGCACACACTTCAAGACGCGGCTTTATACGCCTCTCGATGCGGCGGATCACGAAAGCGCCCGCCCGGATTTCGCCATTGCTATTTATCCTGGGCACCTCGCCCTCGCCAAGAACAGTATCGCGCTGAACCCCAATATCAAGATCCACATCAGCGCCGAGACACCGCCGACATTTCTTTTGCAGAATGAGGACGAGCCTTAGATCCTCCAGGCTCCCCGTATCTCGGTGGCCTCAATTGGTGGAAAAGTGGCTCGGGACGATTGGAATGATTTCCGAGTGGTGAGCGGCCATCTGCAATAGGTCGCTACGGATCGAGTCTCACGTTTCGCCGATCCCGCCCGATAGCGCCCATTCCCGAGCTACGTTAGCCTGAGCACTTCATACTCCCACGCCCTGGAGCTGCACATGGCCGCCTATCTCATCGTCGACACCCAACTTAATGACCCGGATTTGTACGAACAATACAAATTGAAGGCCCGACCCTGGATTGAGAAGTGCGGGGGTCAATACTTGGCCCGCGGCGGACGCATGACACTTCGGGAGACCGATCTCTGGTCACCCACGCGACTTGTGCTAGTTAAATTTGCGGATGTCGAAACCGCGAACCGCTGTCTCGACTCGCTCGAATATCAGGAAATTTTGCCCATCAGCAAGAAATCCGCGCGCAGAACCGCGGTTGTCTTGGAGGGCGAGTAACCAAAAGCCGCCGCTCGCTGAACCGATAGAATATCCCGAAGCGCTTGGCCGAGGAATGCGGGCAAAAGCAGTGGAACCATCCGATGTCACCATTCATAGAGACTGACTCCTAGCGCTGGTTCCCATTCCCAAGAACGGCTTGTGGCTCGATTTAGGCTGCGGTGCCGGCGCCGATATGATCCATCTCGCCGCTCGCCAATCGCAGCCTGGACTTCGTATGCTGGGGATAGACGGTAATCGTGAAGCGTTTGAACAAGGAAGACGCAACGCACGCGACTACCCTCCATTGGAGTTCCGGCAACATTCATTGGACGCGAAGATTCCGCTCGATGACGCCACCGTCGATATCGCCTACTCCCACAACTTGATCGAATGCCTCTCCAATGTTTCGTTATTGGTGAGTGAACTCGCCCGCGTACTTCGGCCCGGTGGACTGGTAATCATGGCTCATTGGGACTGGGATTCTCAGCTATTTAACGGTGGTGACAAAAATCTCAATCGCCGACTGGTGCATGCCTTTTGCGACTGGCAGCAGGATTGGATGGATCACGCCGATGGTTGGATGGGCCGCCGGCTGTGGTCGACTTTCAATTCAACGGGTCTTTTTGGCGGAGTGATTCACGCGCGTGTGCTCGTCAACACGGATTTCTCACCCGGACAGCATCACGGGATTTGCCTATGTCGGCCGCCTTCGGAGGCCTCAAAGCGCCTGATTTCGACGGGCCAGTCGTATCGATCTGCGCCCCAGGAGCTAACTCACGCTGAGCGGAATTATATGAAGGCGCTTTCCGCGCTCATCCTTGCCCACGCCCGACCCATCAAGGCTGATGCGAGCCCAACGCCGAGTTCGAGATCATGTCGCTATCACCCGAGAATGAGATCTCTGGATGATCAATACTCTAAAATGGCATTCGGCACTCCAATTCCTTGAATCGCGCAAAGTCTCCGTCCGTTGTGATCCATTCACAGCCCGACTCGATCGCGAGCGCGGCGAGCCACGCGTCTGCAATCAAATTGCCCGTGGCTCTAGCAGTCACGCACAAACTCTGAAAGATCGACCAGTGGCGCTCCTGCGGACGAATGAGCGTCGCATTCGGGCACTCCAAAATCACGTTGCAGAATGCAAGCGTCTCCTTGAGATCGCTGGGCTGCTTAAAGACCCGGGGATGAGTGCATATACGCAGCACGCTCGCGAGTACTTGCGGCGCAACTCCAAACGCCGCATCGCCGTTGATGACGTCTTCCAGCCATTTCTTATAGTTCGCATGGTCGACCGAGTCGGAGCGGAAGGCATAGATCAATACGTTGACATCAGGAAGAATCACACCATCTCTTCCATTCGGTCGAGCAGTTCCGCATGCCGATCAAGATTGACGCCGGGCAAAGTGCCGCCGGTCGCGGCACAGACCGGAAGGGCAATGAGCTTTTGCGCGGAGGGCTTGAGCGGTCGTCGCAAGGCCAGCCCTAGACCTTGCTCGATGAGGGCAGTCAGAGTGATTCCTCGTCGTGTCGCTTCTTGACGTGCCCGCTCCAGCAAAGGTTTATTGAGCCTTACAGTGGTTCTCATATGTCTTAGCATATCAGTAGTATGTCGATATGTCAACGCGCCGAAATCGCCGCAGCTAGCATCGACGGGCCATGCGGTTTCACGTGTCGGTGCTCACAAAATCGAGTTAATCTATCGATTCTTGAGATAAATAGAACGATAGACAGGACGTCGCCCATTGATACCCCGGCCAAGCCCAACGGGTTCCTTGCCCACTGGCGCGGCGAAGCATCATTGGGCATTTCGCTCAACGCCGCGCATTCGCGTCAAGCAGCGCGGATCTCATCGCCGCAGACGACGCGCAGCGCTACGCCATGCAAAGGGATGTGGCCGTGGCGATGCCGGGCGGCGGCAGCGTCTGTGCGCTCATCGTTCGTCCGTTGCGACAGGCCAAACTGGCCGCGCTCTTGCAATTCACCATTTACAACGACACGACTACGCTGCTGCGCGACGCGCGCCGCTCGGCCTCGAACGACTATGTTGGCGTGGTGGGATTGGTCCGGGGCAAAGGTTGCGGCTCGGGTGAAATCGTGCCCTACGAGCATGACGGGGCCGCCGCCGCCGCCTTGGTTGACTGGATCGCTTCGCAGCCATGGAGCAACGGCAAAGTGGGCATGTTTGGCGGCAGCTACAGCGGATCCACGCCGTGGGCGGCGGCCATGCATCGGCCCAAGGCGCTCAAATCCATCATGGTCGGGGCCCCGGCTGCCCCGGGCATCGATGTACCCATGGAGGGAAACGTTTTTTGGAACTTTGTCTATCCCTGGCCCTTCTACACCACCACCAACAAGACGTTGAACGATGAGCTGTATTACGCTCGCGCGCGCTGGGCGAAGCTCGATCACGACTGGTATGCGAGCGGCAGGCCGTATCGGGATCTCGATAAAATTGACGGTACTCCCAATCCGATTTTCGATCGCTGGATCAGCCATCCGGCCTACGATGCTTATTGGCAAAGCATGATTCCGTACAAGGAAGAATTCTCGCGCATCTCGATCCCGGTGCTGCAAACCGCCGGCTACTACTATGGAGGGCCTGGTGCCGCGCTCTACTACCTGACCCAACATCTCAAGTACCGGCCCAACGCCGAGCATTACCTCATCATCGGTCCCTATGATCACCTCATGGCGCAACGCGGTACCGCAAACGCAGAGGGCGATATCGACACGCTTGGCGGCTACCGGCTCGATGACGCCGCGAAAATCGATCTCACCGAGGTGCGCTACCGCTGGTTCGACTACACCTTGAGGGGCGGTCCGAAGCCGGCGATCCTGGCCGATAAAATCAACTACGAAGTCACGGGCGCCAATGTCTGGAAGCACGCATCCTCGCTTGCCGCCATGGCAACGCAATCCGCGCGCTATTTTCTTTCGGCTGAAAGTGCCGGCCATCCCGATCACGCTTATCGGCTGAATGCAGCCGCGGCCCCCGCGGCCATTCCTCTCTCGGTCGACCTCTCCGATCGGCGCGACGTCGATGCGCAAACACCGGGGGGCGGGGTGCAGGACCTTGGATTGGATTCCGCCAACGGTCTGGTCTTCGTCAGTCAGCCGCTTACCGCACCCACGGAAATGAGCGGTCTGTTCGGCGGCCACCTCGAATTCAGCGTGAACAAAAGCGATTTCGACTTCGAAGTTCGCCTTTTCGAGCTGAGCGCCGACGGCGAATATTTCCAGCTCGCGCCTTATTGGTCGCGCGCAAGCTTCGTGCAGGATCCGACCCACCGCAATCTGCTGGCTGCCGGCCGGCGCCAGTCGCTGGATTTTCGCAGCCAGCGGCTCATGAGCCGACAGCTCAAAGCGGGCAGCCGCCTGGTCGCGGTGCTCAGCATCGTCAAGGAGCCGGGCCGGGAAATCAATTATGGAACGGGCAGGGAAGTCATCGACGAGTCGATCGCCGACGCCAAAACGCCGCTCAAGATCATCTGGTACGGCGCCAGCTATCTGGATTTGCCGGTACATCGCTAGCGCGAGCGAAGATTCCGCGAAGTTGCGCGGCCTGCTACAGTGCGCCGGGACTTTGGTCGAGGATTGGGCATGAAAGGTAAAGTCGTCGTCATTACCGGTGCGACGTCGGGCATCGGCGAAGTTGCTGCGCAACGCCTCGCCGGCATGGGCGCGCGCATCGTGCTCGTGGCGCGCCACGCGGCGCGAGGCCAAAAGACGCTGACGCGATTGCCCAGCGTCGGATCAGGCTCTCCCCATTCGATTTATTACGGCGACCTATCGCGGATTTCCGAATGCAAGCGCGTCGCAGCCGAAATCGCCGCCGCCGAACCGCGCATCGATGTGCTCATCAACAATGCCGGCGCCTTGTTCGGCGCCCGTCGCCTCACCGCCGACAATCTGGAGGAGACCTTCGCCACCAATCACATGGCGTACTTCGTACTGACCCTTGGACTCGAGGCCAATCTGCTGGCAGCGGCCCCGGCTCGCGTGGTCAGCACCGCCTCGGATGCGCACAAGGGCTACACCTTGGATTTCGCGGATCTTCAGGCCGAAAAGGGCTACTCCGCAATTCGCGCTTACGGACGCTCCAAGCTGTGCAACATTCTCTTTACTCGCGAGCTCGCGCGCCGCTGGAGCGGGACCGGGGTCACGGCGAACTGCCTGCATCCGGGCTTCGTCGCCACCCGTTTTGGCGATGGCAGCGGCGGATTCCTGTCGAGCGTGGTGCGCATCGCCAAATTGTTTGCCATCACTCCGCAGAAAGGCGCGGAAACCATCGTCTATCTCGCTTCCTCCCCCGATGCAGCCGCGGTCAGCGGCGAATATTTCTATAAATGCCGTCCCGCCACCCCCACGGCGGGCGGGCGGGACGATGCGGCAGCCAACCGCCTGTGGAACGAATCCGCGAAACTTGCCGGAATCGAGACTTGAAAGGAAGACCCATGACGTACACGCAAATGCTCGGCGCACTCTCTCTTGGCTTGGCGATGCAATGCGCCGCAATGGCCCAGGAAGCGCCGATGCCGCCGCTGCGCCCGGATCAGGTCGCGTTTCGGGCGCTGTACAAGGAACTGGTGGAAACCAATACCACGTTGTCGGCCGGCAGCTGCACGCTGCTGGCGCAGCACATCGCGGCGCACCTCAAGGCCGCAGGTTTTACCGACAAGGACCTCACGCTTTTTTCGGTCCCCGATCATCCCAAGGAGGGAGGACTGGTGGCCGTGCTTGCCGGTAGCTCGAGCACCGCAAAGCCCATGCTATTGCTGGGCCATCTGGACGTCGTTGAGGCCAAGCGCGAGGATTGGACCCGCGACCCGTTCAAGCTGATCGAGGAAAATGGCTATTTCTACGGCCGCGGCGCCGCCGACATGAAGGCCATGGACGCCACCTGGATCGACATGCTGATGCGCTTCAAGAAAAGCGGCTATCACCCCAAGCGCGCCATCAAGCTGGCATTGACCTGCGGTGAGGAGACCACCTACGCCTTCAACGGCGCGCAGTGGCTCGCGAAGAACCGACCCGAGCTCATTGCCGCGGAATTCGCGCTGAATGAGGGCGGCGGCGGACGCACCGACGGCCATGGCAAGCTGCTGGTGGAGTCCATTCAGGTGGGCGAGAAAGCCGCGCAAAATTACCGTCTGGAGACGGTCAATGCCGGTGGCCACAGTTCCATTCCGATCCGCGACAATGCCATCTACGAGCTCGCCGATGCGCTCACCAAGGTCCGCGACCACGAATTTCCCGTGAAAATGACGGATACGACGCGCGCGTTCTTCGCCAAAGCGGGGGCGGCGCGCGGCGACGAGCTGGGACACGCCATGGTGGAGTTGTCGCAGAACCCCGGCGACAAGGCGGCCGAGGCGATCGTTTCCAAGGACCGCGGCTATCACAGCATGTTGCGCACCACTTGCGTGGCCACGTTGCTGGAAGGCGGCCATGCCAACAATGCGCTGCCGCAGCGCGCCGCGGCGAATGTCAACTGCCGTATCTTTCCCGGTGAAAGTGTCGAGAGCACCCAGGCCACTCTGGTCGCGGCTATCGGCGATGCCGGCGTCAAAGTCGCGCCGGTGCAGCCGATCCGGCCCATCGCGGTCCCGCCGCCGCTCGATCCCAAGATCGTCGGACCGGCCGAAGCGCTGGTCGCGAAATACTTTCCGGGCGTGCCGCTGATTCCTTCCATGTCGACCGGCGCCACCGATGGCATCTTTCTCGAAGCGATCGGCATTCCGGTCTATGGCGCACCGGGCGGTTGGGGCGACCCTGACGGCAACGGCGCGCACGGCCTGAACGAGCGTCGCAGCGTGCGCTCCGTGTATATCGGCCGGGACTTCCTCACCGATCTGGTGAAAGCGTACGCGGACTAGCAATCATCATGGCTCGATACGTAGGGGCGATCGATCAAGGCACGACCAGCACACGGTTCATCGTGTTCGACCGCGGCGGCAACATGATCACCTCCGCGCAAAAGGAGCATCGGCAGATTTTTCCCAAGCCAGGTTGGGTGGAGCACGACCCGGTTGAAATCTGGCAAAACACCCAGGAAGTGGCGGGGGCCGCCTTGGCGCGCGCGAGTCTCGGCGCTTCCGACCTCGCAGCCGTCGGCATCACCAACCAGCGCGAAACCACCATTCTGTGGAACAAGCGCAGCGGCAAACCGCTGCATAATGCGCTGGTCTGGCAGGACACCCGCGTGGATCAGCTCGTCGCGCAATACGCCCGAAATGGCGGTGCCAATCGATTCCGCGCCAAAACCGGCTTGCCGCTGGCGAGCTACTTCAGCGGCCTCAAGCTTCAATGGCTCTTGGACAACGTGCCCGGCGCGCGCACCGGCGCCGCGTCGGGCGAACTGCTGTTCGGCAACATCGATACGTGGCTGCTGTGGAATCTCACCGGCGGCAGCGATGGCGGACTGCACCTGACCGATGTCACCAATGCCAGCCGCACCCAACTCATGAGCCTCGAGACCCTGGATTGGGACGATGCCTTGTTGGACGAATTTCTGATTCCGCGCGCGGTGCTGCCGCGCATCGTCGCCTCCAGCGAGGTCTATGGCGCCATTCGGACTCCGGCGCTGTCGGGCACCTGCGTCGCCGGTATTCTCGGCGATCAGCAAGCGGCGTTGGTGGGCCAGGCATGTTTTCGGCCTGGCGAGGCGAAGAACACCTACGGAACGGGTTGTTTTCTGCTCATGAACACGGGCGAGAAAGCGATCGCCTCCACCGCCGGCCTCATCACCACGGTCGCTTACAAAATCGCCAAAGAGCGGGTCTGCTATGCCTTGGAAGGATCGATCGCGGTCACCGGCGCGCTGGTGCAGTGGCTGCGCGACAACTTGGGGCTGATTGCGAGCAGCAGTGAGGTCGAAAGGCTGGCCCGCGAAACTGCGGACAACGGCGGGGTGTATTTTGTGCCGGCATTCTCCGGGTTGTACGCGCCGCATTGGAACGAGCGCGCGCGCGGCACCATCATTGGTTTGACGCGCTATGTCACGCGCGCGCATCTCGCCCGCGCGGTGCTCGAAGCGACCGCCTATCAGACCCGCGAAGTTTTGAGCGCCATGGGCGAGGATTCTTCGATCCAAATCCCGGAGTTGCGCGTCGACGGGGGCATGGTTGGCAACGAACTGCTGATGCAATTTCAGGCCGACATTCTCGATCTGCCGGTGGTGCGGCCGAAAATCACGGAGACTACCGCTCTCGGTGCGGCGTACGCGGCAGGCCTCGCGGTTGGGTATTGGCGCAATCGCGAGGACCTCGTCAGCAATTGGGCGGTCGACAAGCGTTGGAATCCGCAAATGGCGGAAAATCGCCGCGCCCTGCTGTTGCGCTACTGGCAGAAGGCCGTGGGACGCTCCCTGGATTGGATCGAATAATCGAACGATAAATTCGACGGCCGCTAAAAAAATAGCCAAGGGGGGAAACATGCATTCGGCATTTCTCGGCGAATTCTTGGGCACGATGATCATGATTTTGCTGGGCAACGGCGTCGTGGCGAATGTCGTATTGCGGCAGACCAAGGGAGAAAAATCGGGTTGGATCGTCATTACCACCGGCTGGTGTTTTGCGGTGATGGCGGGGATATTCACCGCGCTGGCGATTGGCAGCGACGGGCATTTGAATCCCGCGGTGACCATCGGCGTGGCCGTTTCGAGCGGGGATTGGAGCCGGCTCAATGCCTATGTGCCGGCGCAGATCTTGGGCGCCATGGCAGGCGCCGCGCTGGTGTGGCTCACCTATCTGTTCCATTGGAAGGCGACCCCGGAGCCGCTGGATAAATTGGCTTGTTTCTCGACGATTCCCGCCATCCGCGCGCCGCTGGCCAACATCCTCACGGAGATCATCGGGACCTTCGTGCTGGTGCTGGTCGCCGCCGCCATTTCTTCGAAATACGGCACCGGCGTGGGCTTGAGCCCAGGCCTCGGGCCCTTCTTGGTCGGCTTTCTGGTGTGGGGAATCGGCCTGTCGCTCGGCGGTCCCACCGGCTACGCCATCAATCCGGCGCGCGACCTGGGTCCGCGCATCATGCACGCCGTGCTTCCGATTCACGGGAAGGGATCTTCCGACTTCGGCTACGCCTTCGTCCCCATCGTCGGTCCCCTAGTGGGCGCGATTTTGGCCGGCATTTTGGTCAAGGCGATCGGCATCTAGCGGCAGCCGCGCGGTGAAGCTGGTGCCGCGCTCTTGCGAGGAGGTCACGGACAACGTACCGCCGTGAGCGCGCACAATTTGCGAGCAGATATACAAACCCAACCCAAGTCCTTCGCGATTTCCCGAAGGAGAGTGGCGCCAGAACGGTTCGCAGATCTTGTCGATGTTTTCGGGCGGTATGGGCTCGCCGGCGTTCCAAACATCGAGTACCAGCTCCGAATCCTCGGCGCGCGCGGAAACCTTGACCGGCCCCTCGGGCGCGCCGTGCTTCAGCGCATTTCCGATCAAGTTCGACGCGACTTGCTGCACCCTTCCTAAGTCGCAGCGCACTTTGCGCGTTACGCTGATGTTGGCCAATATCTGCCGATCGGGCTGCCCGTCTTGAAACTCCCTCACCACCGCTTTGAGACCCGCGTCGATATCTTCGACATCCGCGACGCGCACGCCAATACCCTCGCCCAGCCTACCGCGCGCGAAATCCAGCACGTCGTTGATCAAGGAGGACATTCGCTTCACGCTGACTTTGATGCGAGCGGCGACGCCTTTGAGCGCGGGATCCGTGACCTTTTTTTCGAGCAAGATGCCGGCGGAGTACACCGCCTGCAGCGGATTGCGCAAATCGTGGCCCAGAATGGCAATGAATTGCTCGCGCAACTCATTGTCGGCATGCGCGCCGCGCAGCGCGGACTTGTCCTCTTGCTGCGCCGTTTCGCTGTCGAGCTGCATTGCGATGAGCGCGGCAAAACGCGTGAACATGCTGAGGATCTTGGGATCGGCCACCTTGGCCGGCGCCGGATCGATGGCGCAGAGATTTCCGAAGTAGCGGCCGCTTGACAGAACAATCGGTACCGATACGTAGCTCTCTATCTTGTAGAGCTTCGGCGTGGGATGCTTGCAGTAACGGGGGTCGGTGCTTGCGTGCTCGATGACGATGGGTGCATTGGAGCGCTTCGATTCAATGCACAGCGTCGTCTCGAGATCGAGTTGTCCGCCGGGCTCGAGGCCGAAGCCGATGTCATCCTTGACGACGCACGCCGTCCAAGTGTTTTCGCTGACCCGGGACACGGCGGCAAATCTCATTCCCGTGATTTCACAAAGTACTTCCAGCAAGGTGGGCACCGCCTGCAGCTTGCCGACCGCAGCAACATCCCGCGCGATTTCTGCCGCGCTTTCGCAGCCGATTTGTGCCTCGCCGGGTGAATTTACGGGCAAATCAACATCCTTTGCTGCGTCGCGAGAGGGCGATTCGAATTGCAGATCCGCGGCCCGCGTAGTCCTACAATCTAGCACCAATTCAAGTTGAGTGGCGCCTTGCGGGAAAAACCTGACAACGGCTGGCAGGATTGGACCGTAGATTGCAATAAGCTCCATGAAAATTCGGTGAAACCTTGAGAAATTCAGTACTCGGCAATCCTCCCAAGACGGCCGCCGTGCCGGGACAATGCCTCTGTGGCGAGGTGCATGTTGAAATCGATTTTCCCGCCCGCTGGGCCTGGCATGACCATACCCCCGCAACGCGGCATGCGCACGGCGCCGCCTATGCCACTTACGTCGGCAGTTGGCGTCGCCGCTTCCGCATTACGCGCGGGCAATCGAGTATCACGCAATTTGAGGACGCCGCCTCGGGCAGCACACGAAGTTTCTGCAAGTGCTGCGGCACCCCGATTTGTTATGAGCGCGCCCGTTCGCCGCATATGGTAAATGTGCCGCGCGCGCTGTTCAAAACCCGCACCGGCAGGCAGGCGCGCTATCACATCGGCATCGAGCACATGCCGGAATGGACCTATCTGGGCGAACGGCTGGTGCCGCTCAAGGGATATCCCGGCGTCGTATGGGACCGTTCAAAAAGAAAGCCGCGTGCTCCGCCGATATCAGGCAGTTCACAAAATTAGCAAAAGCAGGCAGCGCCCTAAACCCTGCGCGTTTATGTCGCGCCGCGAGTCTCCCGGCGCCGACACGACGGCGTCGCCGGGCTTTACAGAAGCCATCCTAGGATCGATACCGGGAGTTCGGTCACGTTGTGACGGCGCCGCTGCACGCCATATTGTCGGTGACGAGAAATCTCCGGTTCGAATCAAGGTGCGAGGATGAAATCAGTCAACGAACTTCTTGAGTTGTTCACGCGGCAGGCCGCGCTGGAAAAGGCCATGCGACAGCCGGGCGGCGCGCGCGTCATCGAAGAGCAGGAACTTCTCGCAGTCAGGCGTGAACTCGCCAAATTCCCGCGCGATTGGGACGAAATCGTCGATAGGGGGGACAAACTCGTATCCTGCCCGTAAACCCGGCGGCTCCGCGGGGGCTCTCATGCCATAGCACCACAATACATGAGGGAGACCCACGCCGATGCGATTGCTCGACAGTGTTGCCCGCTGCTATACGCCGCAGCGCCTGCCATCCGCCAAGAATCCCGCGCAATTCCAGCCTGCGGGTGCGAGCCGGTTTGCGGCGCAAATCGTGGCCTGTCCGTTGCGATTCGTACTGGGCGATGACCTGACCCAAGCAAGCGCCGACTTGGCGTATGCGGATGGCGCGCGGCTCGTTGGCTGCTTGGACCTGTTGCGGATGCCGGCGCCGCAGCTTTGGATTGAGTGGAATGATGAAGTCCACAAGCGTGTGATTCACGAGACCGGATCGGCAGCCGAATTCGATTCGGCCGCGGCGGGGCGCAAAGTGGGGACCTTGCTGCGCGCGTCGGCCAATGGGCTGACGGCCGTTGGCCGCACGTTTTGGTCCGATACGGGTGCGGATGAGCTTGCCGACGTCACGCTATCGCCTCTGGAAACGCACTTCGATCTGCGCGGCGATTTCGCGGACCCAAAGGAAGGCCAGGATGTTCTGTCGGGCGGGTTCCTCGATGTCACCCACGGCGGCAAGCCTGCCATTGCATCCTTACTGGATCACGTAAGGTTTCGTTTCGATGACTCGTGGGCCGCCTATTATCGGCAGGCGGCAGCCAATGCGGATTTCAAGAGCCGCTTGATCGAGGATTCGATCGAATCCATTGCTTGGGATGCACCCTTCGTGATTGCGTTCTTGTTGCTGCTGAGTGCCAAAGATGCCACCCGCCTGGTGCCGGTCTCGCGTACCGCCATCAATCGCAAACGGCTGGCGAATGGCCGTGCGCCGCTGCTCGATCACATCGAAGTCAATGCCTCTCTCGATGCCGTAGCCACCGCGGAATCGGCGGGCGAGGGCAGCGGGCGCCAATCGCCGCGCCTGCACCATGTCCGCGGCCACCTGGTGCGGCGCGAAAATCGCGTGTTTTGGCGCGTGCCGCACTTGCGCGGCAGCGGCAGCCGCGGCGCGGTACGCTCCCGGACCGTTTGCCTCGCCTTTGCGCGCAGCAAAGATCAGGAAGCGCGGATTTGACTCACGGCCGTACCCGCATGCCGTCGGTGGCGAAGGTCACGCTGCCCGCATAGTTCGAGCGGATGGAGTCCATGACCGCCCCTTGCGACTCCTCGACGGCGGGCGAAATATGACTCAGCAGCAGCGCGCCGGCCCCCGCCTCCTTCGCGAGCCGTCCGATGGCGCGCGGCGGGGTGTGCAGGGTGTAAAGAATGGCAGGCGAGCCGGGCGGATCGAGAACCACGCTGTTGAACACCAACAGGTCTGTGGATGTGGCGATGTGGCGTAGTGCCGGGAGGCCCTGGGCATCGATATCGCCCGTGAACGTGACGCTCTTACCCGCGTGCTCGATGCGGTAGATCACGGAGGGTGCATCGCCATGATGCCCCGCAATTGCCGTGATACCCAAGCCGCGTTGCCTGAAAATTTGCAGCGGAGCCGCCGCTTGCGGCGCTGCCGCCGCTTTATCCCGCACTTCCGCGACGGCGACCGGCGCGGTTATGTCATGCCCATGCAGGGTGATGGGCGCGGCGAAATCGTTCAAGTAGGCGAAGGCGCCCCTGGGTCCGAACAATAAGCGCAGAAATTCGCGCGTGCCGGGAAAGTACGCGTCTTCGCCGCCGCCTCTCGATCCCGACGGACCCCACACACTGAATGAGATCGGTCCGGAACTCGATACCGCACGCGCCTTGAACAACCCGGGGAGTTCCGCGGCATGGTCGATGTGCAGGTGAGTGAGCAGTACGATGTCGGTGTCCGCGAGCGAGACCTTGGCCTCGCCGAGGCGCGCGAACGATCCCGGACCCGCATCGACGAGGATGCGTGCAGCGCCGTCGACGAAGATCAGATAGCTCGATGCCGCGCGTCCCGCGGCCCCCGGTCCGCCGGATCCCAGCACCAGCACTTCGAGCGGCGCGGCTGCTTGCGCAAATAGCCCGCCGCTCGAGCCGAAAGACAGGGCCGCCGCGAGCGCCAAGCGCAGGATCAGTGCACGCATTGGCGCAATTCATAGCACAGATTGCCGGTCTACGAGCGACCTTGAGGTGCGGTTGCCTTTTGGCGACTGCGCTGACACTCTGGCTGCCTTAATACAATGTGCAGGGGGCTTTCTCAATGTCCGCATATCCGGTGAAGTCAAAGTTGCGCATCCTCGATCGGCGAGAGCTGCGCGCGATTGCGGCGTTGCTCATTGGGATCTTGGCTTTCGCGGCGGCGGGCGCGGCGGGCGCGGCCAATTCGAAGGCACCTCCCGTCCCGCTCAAGGTCTATATTTCCGTGGATATGGAAGGCATCGCCGGCGTCGTCACGGCCGATCAGCTGATTCCGGGCGGTTTTGAGTATGAGCGATTCCGCCGCTTCATGACCGATGAAGCAGTGGCCGCAGTCCGCGGCGCCCAGGCGGCCGGCGCCACGGAGGTCGTGGTCAGCGATTCGCACGGCAACGGCGAGAGTCTCTTGATCGAACTCTTTCCGAAGGACGTCCGGATCGTGCGATCGTGGCCGCGGCATGGCGAAATGATGGCGGGCCTCGATTCCACTTTTGCCGCCGCGCTCTTCGTCGGCTATCACGCCTCCACCACCAATCCCAAGGGGGTGCGGGCGCACACCATTTCGAGCGCGCACTTTACGCGCGTCGCGCTGAACGGCACCCCCGTCACCGAGGCGGAATTGAATGCGGCCTATGCCGGCGCGATGGGTGTCCCGGTCGTATTCGTCTCCGGGGATGATGTCGCGGTCAGCGAGGTCACGGCGCGCTTGGGGCAAATGCAGTCCGTGATCACCAAAAAGAGCCTGGGATTTCACTCGGCCGAGTCGCTCACTCCGGCCGAGGCGTGCGACAGGATCTATCAGGGCGCGCTGGCGGCGGTTGCCCATCGGGCTGAGCGCAAGCCCTATGTTCTGGCGACTCCCATCACTTTGGACATTTCATTCAAGAATTACACCTCGGCGGAAATCGTGGCATACCTGCGCTCCGTCGAGCGCACGGACTCTCACTCGATCCGCTACGTGGGCCGCGACATGGAAGAGGTGATGGATTTCATCGTGTTTCTCGACTACTACAACCCGGACATGACGCCCTGAAATGACGCAGGTTCGGAAGTTCGGATCGCCCTGCGAACGCCCGCGGCGCCGCTGCAAATGAGTTCCTGGATCGTTTTCTTGGCGAGATTGCTCTTGGTGCTGTTGTTCTTTCCGTTCAGCGCGCTCGATAAAGTCTTGAACTTCAAGGACGCCGTCGCCCAGGCTTCTGAAGCCGCGGCGGGGCGCGGAAGCGCGAAACTATTGATTCTTGCCGGCTTTGCCATCGAGGTATCGATGTCCGCGGCCATACTCAGCGGATTTGCGGACCGGCTGGCGGCATTGATAATGGCGGGTTACTGCGTATTGACGGCGCTGTTGTGGAAGCAGTTCTGGAAATCCTCCGAGTTTCGGTTGCAGGGGCACAGCGCGGCGCGCGGCGTCTTTTGGGATTTTCTTAAAAATCTCGCGGTGGCGGGCGGCTTCCTATTGCTGGCGACCGGCGCAAACGGATCGGGCATCGCAGAGTTATGGGCGCATCCGCTCGGGTCCACCCATCCCTACTCGGCCTCGAGTCCCGAATGACTTGAATCCGGCTCACCCCAAAGCGGCGGCATGCGTGCAGAAAGTGACGGCCTTCGGCCTGACGACACGACATGTCGACAGGCTCGTGCGCTTCTTCGTGCTTGCCTTTGACTGCCACGAGGTGGCGCGGGAACGCCGCTCGGGTTCCGGTTTCGAGCAGTTGATGGGCGTCGGCGGCGCAGCGACCTTCGTGACGCTGAGGCTCGGTGTTTCCGCAATCGAAATTCTCGCGTTCGACCATCCGGGCAATCCTTACCTGCCGGACCTGTCGCCGTTCGACAATGAGTTCCAGCACTTCGCGATCGTGGTCGGCGACATGGACGCCGCCTATTCACGCTTGTCGTCCGTTTCGGGATGGTCGGCCCTCTCTTCCGCCGGACCGCAGCAGCTGCCGGCGAGCTCGGGCGGCGTCAAGGCTTTCAAATTCCGCGATCCCGATGGTCACCCGCTGGAGTTATTGAGTTTTCCTCGAAACCAGGTACCCGAACATTGGAGCCGGCCGCCGCGCGGGCGTTTATTCTTAGGCGTCGATCACTCGGCGGTAAGCTGCGCGAACGCCCTCCGCAGCATCGATTTCTATCGCAATATCGGCCTTGAGGTGACCGCCCGATCATTCAATCACGGCATCGAGCAGCAATGCCTCGATGGAATTCCGGCGCCGCAGCTCGATGTCATCGCTTTATCGCCGCCGTCCCCCACGCCGCACGTCGAACTTTTGTGCTACCGCAATGGCGTCGGACGCACATCCTCCATTCGCAGCAACGATATCGGCGCGACCCGGCTCATTTTCCAGCGCGTCCGCACGCCTTCAGCGGATCCGGCCGACGCGCTGATCTTCGATCCCGATGGACACCACTTGCTCATCAGGGCGACGCTCGAACTTTGATCGGAGGGCTGTCTCATGAGCTTACTGTTCGGCATTTTCGCGCTGCTGTGCGGCGTCGTTCTAACCGCACAAATCGGCAGCAACGCGCTTCTCGGAAAGCTGCTCGGCGACCCCTACATTCCCGCCGCGGTGAACATGCTCATCGGCGTCGCAACCACCGGCGCGCTGCTTCTCATTGTGCACAAGCCGCTGCCGGCGGCGGCTACGGCAGCGGCCGTGCCCTGGTGGATTTGGCTTGCCGGCGGCGTGCTCGGCACGATTTATTTGACCGGCAACATCTTGCTCGCGCCCAAATTGGGCGCGGCCGCGTTGGTCGGGTTGGTGGTCACGGGACAATTGCTGTTCGCGGTTTTGTGCGACCATTTCGGCTGGCTGGGTTTCGCGCAGCACACGGTGAACCTGTGGCGGGTCGGCGGCTGTCTGCTCTTGGTCAGCGGCGTGGCGCTGATCGCGAAATTTTGAGGCGCGCGTTCGCTTTATGCGGCGGCTGCGCCGAGGCGGCGCGCGATGATATCCCCGACACGCAGCGCGTTGGCGATGATGGTGAGAGTCGGATTCACAGCGCCGATGGACGGGAAGAAGCTCGCGTCGGTCACGTACAAGTTGTCGATTCCGTGCGCTCTGCAATCGGTATCGAGTACCGATGCCGCCGGGTCGGTGCCAAACACCAGGGTGCCCGCCTGATGCGCCGTTCCGCCGATCGGAATATTTTGCCCCAGGTACAACGAACGCTCGAAAAGGTGCGGATGCAAGTCGATCTTGTCGCACAACCCGCGCAATTTGCTCTTCAAGCGCTCGTGGGCTTCGCCGTTGGTCGCCGTCAAGTCTAGCCGTACTTTCTCGCCCTGGTAGTAAATGCGATTGGTCGCGAGCGGCAAATCCTCGGAGGTCAGCCAAAAGTCCAGCGAGTGCTCGGCTATCCAGTCGAACGGCTTTTCCGGAAACCACTGCAGGAAAGCGGGCAAGCCCTCGGCGCGTAATGCGGCGCCATCCGATTTTCCCACCATCTGAATGTGTCCGAGCGGAAAATCCCAATCTGCGGCGCCGAAATAAAAGTCATTCAGCCCCAGGGTCTTCTGGAACTTGGTCGGATTCGGCACCTTGGACACCGCCATCAGCACCGAATTGTTGTGGCGCATATAATTTCGCCCGACGAGACCCGATGCATTGGCAAGGCCCGTGGGATGATCCGCGCTCGCGGATCGAAACATGAGCAGCGCCGAGGACAGCGCTCCGCATGCGACTACCACGATATCCGCCCGATACGTCGTGCGCTCACCGTTTCGAATCACTTCGACTCCGCGGATGCGCTGCCCGCGGCTGTCCGTGCTGAGCTTGTCCACGTAACTGTTTGTCATCAGGGTCAGGTTCGGGTGCGCGAGCAACGCAGGATCCACGCAAATGATCTGGGCATCCGCCTTGCCATTGGTCAAACAGGGATAGCCGTCAAAGGCGTTGCAGCGGATGCAGGGTGAGTGCGGCAGCGCGAGCCCATTGTGCTCGTCCAGCAAAATTCCCACCGGCAGATGGAAGGGGAAGTGGCCTTCGCGTTTGAGGCCATCGAAGAGCTGCTGAATGCGCGGTTCGTGCGAAATGGGCGGATACGCATACCCCTTGCGCGCGGGCGGTTCCGTGGGATCCTCGCCCCGCAATCCATGCACGTGGTAGAGCTCTTCGGCAGCCTGATAATACGGCTCAAAAGCGTCGTATTTCAGCGGCCACGCCGGCGAGATGCCATCCGGATGCCGGATCTCGCCGAAGTCTTTTTCGCGCAGCCGCAGCAGCACCGCCCCGTACACCTTGCTGTTGCCGCCCACGAAGTAATGCAGGCCCGGACGGAAAGAGCTTCCATCGGCGCCGTACCAGGTTTCGGAGGCCTGATAGCGGGCATCGACGAAGACCGCCTTGGTGTCCCAGTTTTCGCGCTCGCGCGGCAGATAATCCCCGCGTTCCAGCAGCAAGACCCGCTTGCCGGTTTGCGCGAGGCGCCACGCCATGGTTGCCCCGCCCGGGCCTGAGCCCACGATGATCACGTCATATTGGTCGGTCATGGGCGCAGCTTAGGGTTAGCCGCCGGTCGCAAACCCCGGAAACAACGTCATGCCGCCGTCCACGAACAGCGTCGCGCCGGTCACGTAATCCGCCGCATCGGAGGCCAGCCATACCGCGGCGCGCGCGATGTCGTCGGGTTCTCCGATGCGTTTGTACGGAATCAGCGTCATCAAATCCTGATAGGCCGCCTCGGTACTCCACGCCGCGGTATTGATGGGAGTGCGGATCGCACCCGGGGCGATGCTATTGACGCGAATGCGGTGGGGCGCGAGTTCTTGCGCAATGCTTCGCATCAGCATGTCGATGCCGCCCTTGGAGGCCGCGTAGTTGGCGTGCCCGGCCCAGGGAATGACTTGATGCACCGAACTCATGCACAAGATTTTTCCCGCCGCGACCGAAATTTTCTCGTCGATCGGACGGCGTTTGAACTCTCGAGTGGCCGCCCTGGTACATAGGAACTGGCCCGTGAGGTTGACGCTGATCACGGTGTTCCATTGCTGCAGCGTCATCTCGTCGAAGGGTGCATCGCGCTGCAGACCGGCGTTGCTGACCACCACGTGCAGCGTGCCGAAATATTCGATCGCTTTCGCGAACATGGCGTTGACTTCGTCTTCGTTGCTGACGTCCGCCTTGATCGCAATTGCGCGCCGTCCCATGGTTTCAATCTCATGGGCGACGGCTTCGGCATCCGGGGGGTTGGTCACATAGTTGACGACCACGTCGGCCCCCGCCTGGGCCAACCCCAGGGCGACGGCTCTTCCGATACCGGAATTGGCACCGGTGACCAAAGCGGGCTGGCCCTCGAGGACCACCGGATAGGGCATTTGCGGCAAGGGGCGCGAATTTGACGGCGCCGGCGCGGCGGGGTCTTTCGAGGGGTCGGTCATAGGATCTCCAGGCGATGATGCCGCGCGCGGCGGCATCGTGATTATGCCCCGGTCGACAACGCCGCCAAAAGCGCACCGATCGATTCAACGGGCCCAGGTTCGCACGAAATCGGACAGATTCGGCAGCACGTCCACCGCCGCATGCAGTAGGACAATCAGCAAGAGGCTGCGGGTTCTCGCCCACAGCGTGCCGAACAGCACCGCAACCGGCGAGAGCGCCGCAATGGTAAAGGCAATCACCTGAACAGGATCGCTCGAATAGCCGTCGACGCCCGGATGTCCGCGCAAATACAGGCCCGGTACGTGCGCCAACGCGAACAGCACGGCGCCCCCGACGACCGCCCCCGCCTCGGTTTTCAAGACGGCCGCCAAGCGGGTCTGCAGCACCGCGCGAAACAGGAATTCTTCGCAAAGACCGGCCTCGACGGCCAGCCACAGAAATGAAGCGGGCGCGGCCCAGACCAGAGTCGCCGCCGATGCGTGCAGTGCGCTGATTTCAGTCAGCGCCGGCGACACCCAGCACAGCAGCGCCAGAATAATCGCTCCCAGCACCAGCAGCGGCGGCCAAAATCCCGGCCGTCCAACGTCGAGACTGAAAAGCGGCGCGAGTTTTGCGCCGAGCGCCGCCAAGATGAGCGCCGGTGCTGCCACATGCATCAGCAGCTTCACCACCAGCACCAGCAATTCCTGCTCGCGTCCCGGGGGCAGCGCCGCGCGGGTGGCGCTCATCCCCCAGCCGAGAAAAGCAACCGCATAGAAGGCCAGGAAACCCAGGATTGCCCATAGCTCCAGCGCCGGCCGGCGGACCGCGATCCTCGGCGGCTTCGCTTTGGCGGTCAGCGGCAAGCTCAATAGGGGCAATGCCACCCCGAATACGGCGAGCGAAATGGTCGGCAGCGTCCAATCGGCGTCTTTGGCGGCGAGGTAGGCGGTCGCCGCGCCCCATAGAATGAGATAGCCGGCCACGAAAGTCGCAGCGCGGGCGGGGATGCGTGAAGTGACCGACATGATGGCGGTATGATCGACGAATGCTCTGCGCCTTTCTAGTCATCGCCGCGCTGCAGACCGCTCCGGCAGACCCGTCTCTTGCATCCGTGCAGAAGCAGTTGCGGATGAATGACCAGGCGCTGCTCGACGCCATTGCGCCGGGCGATAAAACCGTTTGGGAGCGGTTGCTCGCCCGGGATGCCACCTATGTGGACGAAAACGGCACGGTCATGAACCGCGCACAATTCCTTGCCGCCTTGAAACCGCTGCCGGCCGGCTCGAGCGGACACATTTCCATCGTCGATTACCAAGCCAAAATCCACGGCCCGGTGGCGCTGGTGGTTCACAAGGACGATGAGCGCGAAAGCTTTCACGGCATTCCGCTGCAAGCCGGCTACCTCATGACCGAGACCTGGGTCAAAGAGGGCGCGGACTGGCGTCTCGCCTTGGTGCATGTCTACGCCGTGCCCAAGGATCCGCCGGCCATCAGAACAGCGCCGAAACTGCTGGCCGAGTATGAAGGCCGCTATCGCGCGGCGCCCGATCTCGCCTACGTCATCCGGCGCGAGGGCGATCATCTCATCGGCGAGCGCCTGGGATTGCCGAGTGTCGTCTTGGCGCAGGAATCCGCCGATGTGTTCTTCGTGCCCGGGCACCCGCGCGATCGAAAAATATTCCGGCGCGATGCCAGCAATAAAATCATCGATTTTGTCGATCGCCGGGAAGGCGAGGACCTAGTGTTTGTTCGCGGCGAATGAGCTCGTGGGATAGATCGCCGGACGGCTCGCGTCATTGGCAATGGTGAGGGTCAAGCGGTAGAAAAACGTATTGAATTTCGCCGCAGCCGCGAAATCCATGGGTTGCGCAATGTCATCCTGCGGCCGGTGATAGCGCGTCTGGTACCACTCGCGGTAGCGCTTCTCCGCCTCCGTGTTCGGATCGTAGCCGAAGATGAAGCTGATCGCCGGCACATGAATGGCCAGAAACGGATGCTGGTCGGCGCGCGCCAGCAGGTTGCGCTCCGGTTCCAGGTCCGGGCGGACCTCGATGTGCATCGGCGCAGCCACGGCGCGCGCGGTTGCGCCGAGGGTGGTATCGCCGAGCGCCTCCGCGGTCAATATTCTCAAGGGAAACAGCGGCCGCAGCTGATCGAGATTGATGTCCGCCGCGAGTTGCGCGGCCGGCACGGTGGGATGCTCCACGAACCAATGCGAGCCGAGCAGACCTTTTTCCTCGCCGGTGAAGGCGACGAACAGAATGCTGCGCTTCGGCGCGGGCAAGCGATGCGCCTTGAGGTCATCGGCGGCTTGGATCAACAGCGCAACATAAGCCGCGTCATCGAGCGTGCCGTTGTAAAGATTGTCGCCCTTGACCGGAGTGCCATATCCGTAGCCGTCGAGATGCGCGGCGATGACGACATACTCGCTTCTCAGCTTTGCATCGCTGCCGGCAAGTACGCCGAGAACATTGGGAGAGCTGATGTCGTGCTGCGTCACGTGCAGCCGCACGCGCAAGCTGCCCGGAATCTCGAAATTCGGCAGCGGCTGCTGCGCGCCGCCCGCCTTGAGAATCGCGTCGGCATCCTGGCCGCTGCCGGCGAGCAACGTGGCAAAGGCCTGCGCGCTCAGCCGCATGCTCGGTAAGGGAGCAGGCGCCTTCTCAGCCTGAGCCGTGCGCAGCGTGACGCTGCGCGCGTAAGCATAGGGCCAGCGCGGCGGCTCGATCGTAAAGTAAGGATCATCGACGCTGATGAGGCCGAGCGCGCCGCCCTCGCGCGCATTGGCCGCGCGCATCGAAGCGTTGGGCAGGCCGGCGCGTTGCGTGCCGAAGCAGACGGCGAATTTCCCGGCGATGTCCGTCATGGCGTCCTTGCCGCAATAGCCGCGAAATGCCAGCGGAGCCTGGTACTCCGGCGCGAGATTGTCGGCCGCCGCAATCGTGATTTGCTGCAGAAACGTGAGTGCAATCTCCGCGCCGTGCGCGCCGATGAGCGTGAAACTCGTGCCCTCGGGCGCCACATCGGTCTCGTGCATCGGCACGCTCTGGAAATAGCCGCCGTTCTCGCCCGCGGGCGCAAGCCCCGCCGCCTTGAAGCGGTTTGCGACGTAGTCGGCCGCGCGCTGGAAGGCCGCCGATCCGGTATCCCGGCCTTGCATGGCGTCGTCGGATAAAGCAACGGTGGTATGCCACCAGGCCAAGGTGTCCGCGTCGTGAATTTCCTTGTCGCGCAGGTGCTGCTGCGCTCGGCAAGCGAGCGGCGCGGCGAGCGCCAGCGCGAGCCACAGACCGCGGGAAAAACGCAGCTGGCGTATATATTTGGGCATCAGGAACTTTTGGCGGCCTTGCGCAGTTTTTCGATCCGCGCCGGCGCCGGGTCGTTCGGACCCAAGAACTGCATCATCGATTCACCATGATGCGCATTTTGAGCGATCACCTTCAACGCCACAAGAATGGGCGTGGCGAGTATCACGCCGGCGATTCCCCAGAAGACCCCTCCGAACCACAGGCCCAAGAATATCAGCAGCGGGTTCACATCCAGCCGCCGGCCCACCAGCAGCGGCTGCACGATCTGGCCTTCGATCACCGACAGCCCCAAGTAGCTCAAGGCGACCCCGACCGCGTGCCCGAGTCCATCGAACGAGACGATGGCGACCAGGGTCACCACCAGCAGCGTGGTAGTGGCGCCGGCATAGGGAATGAAATTCAACAGCGCGGCGGCGGCGCCCCACAGGTAGGGCGTCGGCATTCCCCAGCCCATCATGACCAGCGTGGTCGCGATCCCCAACCCCAGATTGATGAATGCCGTGGTGACATAGAAATGACCCACCTCCGCGCGCACCTTTTCGATATAGCCTTGCACATGATGGGCTTTGAGATGATCGAAAAAAGCCGCGGTCATGCGCGCGACCATCGGCGGTCCGCCTGCCAGAAGAAACAGAGTAATGATGACGAATGTTGCCAAACCGATTGCCGCATCGCGCACGGTCGAGAGCAGTATCCGCGAGGTGCTCTCTTGCGGTGCGGCCACTGCCGTGGGTTCATTGGAATTGGGTGCGCCGACCTTTCCGGCCCGGTCGGTCAGCTGCTCGATGTGGCTCATGAGCCGCGCCACCGGCGTGAATTTCCGTTGAATCACCGAGAGGGTGTGCGGGGCCGACGCATACCATTCCTGGCTGGGCGTCCAGATGAGTGCCACCAATCCCCCCACCGCCGCGAGCGCCGCAACCAGAATCAAGACGGCGCCGAGGCTTCGCGGCAGTCCGAGGCGGAACAGCGCTTCCACCGGACTCGACAAAATGAGACCTGCCAGCATGGCGAGCGCCACCGGAATGAATGCGGTATGCCCCACGTAAAGCAAGGCACCGATCAGCAGCAGCAAGATTCCCTTGCCGGCGTTGAATTCCCGGAGGCCCCTGAGGGTCTTCGGTAAACGATCGAATTTTGGAGGCTCGGTGGACATTCGGGCGCTCGTTAGGGGGGCCTACTTTAACCTGTATTAGCCCACTGAGCTTATGATCGGTTCGGATCGCGTATTGATAGACCGCGCCAGGCATCGTGCCAGCGCTGACATCGGCACTTGCCACGTAGAGGTACGCCGCCGGTTGCTGGCCAGGGTCCGTCGCGGTGCTGCTTGCTCCACCGCACGCCGCAACGCTGCCGAAGACCAATCCCAAAGCGATACGGTATGCAGTACGGCTGCCTCCGGTAATCAGTCGATTCATCACAGGAGTACCTCCTTGTGGGTCCGTGCAATGAATCTTACGCTGCGATCAAAATCGAATTTGTTATGAAAATGTAAAGGCCGCAGCGGCCTCTCGTTTTTTTCCGAGACTTACTTCGGCGACAACGTTACCGGCACCTCCGTAACACTGTCGACCGGCAGCGCGTTGAGCGCCGCGGCCTTGCGGATTGCCGCCTCGCTCGGCCCTTCGTACACGCAGAAAGTCTTCGTCTTGTCGGCATTCGCAAAAGACTGAATCCAGCGGACACCGACTGTCGCATTATTCGCGTTCACCTTTTTCTTTGTGGCGGCATTGAGACCGTCAAGCGCGCCGGCCGGGAAAGTCCGCTCGACAAGGTAGCGGTGCACCGGGCTTTTTGTCGGGGAGGTCGCGGGCTGCGCCGGTGTATCCCCCGCAAACGCCGGGCCGAGAAGCAAGGCTAAAAATACTGTAATGAGAGTTTTCATCTTGGCTGCCTTTTTCTAGAGTATTGGGTTTCGATTCGTTGTTGCGGAACTCGAGCGCGAATAATCTTGCGGTGCACGGGACGATATCGAATCGGCAGAAACACCCAAATTGGACGGACGCTTGCCCATATTGGGTTCCCCGCCATGGGGCCCTGCTCCCCGCCGGCGCTGACTGTCGGCGATTGGGAACCGCTACGCGTTGCCTGTTGCAAATCGCGCCTAAAATACCCATTGGCATGAGAGTCCGATAAGGACTTGGAGCAGGTCCTATGATCCGATATGCACTGCTAGCTGTGGTCTTAACCGGCTGCGCCAACATCGCCCTGGCGCAGAACTTTCCTGTGTGGGAACGCCTGCTGGCCCATTACAGCGGGAAAACCGACGAGACCCCGGTGCCGTCGATGAAGATGGGCAGGCACATGCAGATGTCGCTGAAGGGTGATCGACTACAGCCAGCCAGGATCGATTCTCTATAAGCGCACTGCGGACGGATTGACGACGGTTGGCGTGATGTACACCGCCCCGGTCGATGCCTCGCCACTGCAGCTCGACGCGATTGCTCCGTTGAGCATCGCAACCTGGCATCGGCATGTGGACTTCTGCGGCGGCCCGAGAAATTTGCCCAACACCGAGCAGTTCGGACCCAACGTGCGTTTTGGGCCGCAAGGCAGTATCCACACCGAAGAGGCATGCACGGCGGCGCAGGGGTTGTGGATTCCGGTGGTCCTCGGTTGGATGACTCATGTCTATCCGGACGGGCCGGAAATATGGGCCGGAATGGATATGGACATGGAAGCAGGCGCCCCGGACGGTGACAGTGCCCCGTAACAGTCTCATGAGCGCGCCACCGAACAGACAGTACGCCGCAAGATTAGGCACCATCGCCGATCTAATGCAGGATCTTATGCGGCCGCTTAACCTTGATTACCATCGCTCGGTGCGCGGCGCATGAATGACAGTGAGTCCGCGCCGGCCGAATTGGCAGGGATGCTCACGCAAGTCGATCGAGACTTGGAGCTGGACTTCATCAGGGAGTTCTCCACCGGCGGCGAGTTGCTGTTGGGCCTTAGCGTCGATAACCGCCGTGAGCGCATCCGCATCGCAATCTATACGAACCGGCTGGCGCATATGCTTTTTCGCGACGGTCCAATGACCTATGCGGAGGCGTACGCGGAATGTTTCGGGCGGCCACTCGAGATGCGCAGCACCGTCAGACCCAAACCGAAATCAGCCCCGGATTGCGCCCAATCTGCAAAAAAAATCAGTAGCGGCGGCTGAAAAATCGCCGTCACCGGACTCTTTTTTGCAAGTGCTTGTGCACCATGCGCGATTTCTTTTGTCCTACTCCCGCACACGCTCCACATAGGGTCCATAGTGAACTCCTCAGCCGAATACGAGCTGAGTTAGCCAGCAAATTCTTGCGGGCTATACGTCAAGGTCACTATTTATGGAACAGTCAAAAAACACTTCCCCAAGTCCGCAGGGCAGCACCGCTCAAGCGGCCGCAACGAAAAATATTGTCGATACGGCGCTTGCCGCGGGCAATTTCACCACCTTGGTTGCCGGCATTAAAGCAGCCGGTTTGACCGATATGCTTACGGGTAAAGAATCATTCACGGTCTTTGCACCCACCGACGAAGCCTTCAAGAAGCTTCCCGCAGGCGCGCTGGATGCGCTGCTCAAGGACACCGCAAAGCTCAAGGCAGTCTTGAGTTATCACCTGGTCGCGGGCCGCGTTCTTTCGCAGGACTTCAGGTCAGGCGAGCTAATGACCGTTCAGGGAACTCCCCTGTCGGCTGTCGTGTCCGCTACGGACGCGCGGGTCAATGGAGCTCAGGTCAGGCAGCGTGACATCACCGCATCGAACGGCGTCATCCACGTCATTGACGCAGTCATCATGCCTAAAACTTGGACCTTGCTCGCAGCCGCCGCCTAGAAAGTGGTTGATCGGCACTGGAGTGCACCGAAAGGCCCTACGCAGGGCCTTTTTTTTGCGCATCGCCGCAGCCCTCGCCCGTTGCGGCAATGACTTCGGACGGCGCTCCGGCCTAGCTCTAGCACAGGCCCAACCTCCATGCTGACGCACTTTTTCTGATCTTCCGGCAAGCCATGTCTTACAATCTGCCGCTATGAAAACACACACATTGTTGGCTTTCTGCTCGATGGCGCTGCCCTCGATGGCGCTGGCCGCGACGCAGGGCTCGACGGAGCGCCTGGGGACCGTTTCCTTCGCCGTCTCCTGTGCGCCGGCGGTTCACAAGTCTTTTGTACGCGGCGTCGCGCTGCTGCACGACTTTTGGTACCAAGAGGCGCAGCGCCAATTCGAAGACATCGCGAAGCAAGATCCTGCCTGTGCGATGGCTCATTGGGGCGTCGCGATGAGCTTGTATCATCAAATCTGGGACCGGCCGGACGATGGCACGCTCGCCAAGGGGTGGCGAGAAATGCAATCGGCTCAGGCGCGCCCGGCGAACAGTGCGCGCGAACGCGCATACGTGGCCGCGCTGAGCGGCTTTTATAAACCGGGCCCGCTCGAGTATCAGGCGCGCGTCGAGACCTATGCCGCCGCCATGGCTAAGCTCCATCGCGATTACCCCAAAGATACCGATGCGGGCGCGTTCTACGCGCTGGCGCTCTTGGCGTCGCAGGCGCCAAACGATGACAGCTTGACGTTGAATCGCCAGGCGATGGCGGTGCTGACGCCGCTGTTCGCGCAATATCCGGATCATCCCGGCGTGGTGCATTACATCATCCATGCCTGCGATACGCCCGCGCTGGCGCGGGATGGCCTTGCGGCCGCCAAGCACTACGGCGAAATCGCCGCCTCCGCGCCGCACGCGGTGCACATGCCGGGCCATATTTTCGCGCGTCTGGGAATGTGGCAGGCCGACATCGACGCCAACGTCGCCTCGGTGGCCGCATCGCACGCCGCCGAAAGCAGAAAACAAAGCGGCGCGATGGACCAGTTCCATGCCGACGATTTTTTGGTGTACGCCTACCTGCAGAGCGGCCAGGAGGCCCGAGCCAAGGCGGTGCTCGACGATTCCGCCGCGGCGATTGCGCACTTCGAAACCATGTCGGACATGGGCGAACACTACATGACGGGCATGTTTCCCTACTACCGCACCAAGCTGCCGATCATCTACCACTTGGAATTGCGCGACTGGAAAGCGGCGGCCGCGCTGCAGGCGGTGGCGGGTGCGCCTCCGGAATCTCAGACGCTGACCTATTGGGCCCGCACGGTGGCAGCCGGCCATCTGCACGCGGCGCAGCAGGCGCAAGCGGACCTGGCGGGTTACGACGCGTTGATGGCAAAGATCAAGCAGGGAAGGCATGCCTATTTTGCGCAATCGACGGGCGCTCGCATCCAGCGCGGCGAGATGCTGGCCTGGATCGCGTTCGCGGACAACAACGCCGCCGATGCGCTCACGCGCATGCGGGAAGCCGCGGATCTGCAGGACAAAGTGGGTCAGGGCGAGGTCGACATCCCCGCGCGCGAAATGCTCGCCGACATTTTGCTCGAGCTGGGCCGTCCGCAAGACGCGCTGCTCGAGTACCAGAGGGCCCTCGCGTTGAGCCCGAATCGCTTCAATGGGCTGTTCAATGCCGGCAAAGCAGCCGAAGAATTCGGGGATGTGCCGCAAGCACAACAGTACTATGCCACCTTGCTCAGGGTTACCGGCAACGGCTCACAGTCCGCGAGGCCCGAGTTCGATCATGTCAGACGCGTGGTGTCATCCGCGAAGCTCGCGGTAAAGTGACGGGCGCCGCCGCCGGGCGGCTGCAATTCACGCTCGAAGCCACGGCCTTAAATTCGAGCGCCCGTGCCGCGCGCTTCACCACGCGGCACCACGAAGTGCTCACGCCGACTTTCATGCCCGTGGGGACGCATGCGGCGGTGCGCTCGCAGCGCCGCGAGGATCTTCTGGAATGCGGCGCTCAAGTCCTGCTCGCCAACACGTACCATCTTTTGTTGCGGCCGGGTCTGGAGATTTTCGAGAAATTCGGCGGCATCCATGGGTTCATGAACTGGCCGCGGGCGGTGCTGACCGATTCCGGCGGCTACCAAATCTTCTCTCTGCCCGGCAGCCGCACGCTGTGCGAGGAACATGCGGAATTCACCAGCTACACCGACGGCACGCTGATTCGCCTGAGTCCGGAACGCAGCATCGAGGCTCAGAAAATCATCGGCGCCGATATCATGATGGCGCTCGATCAATGCGTGCCCGCGACCGTCGATTACGCGGCCGCGCGCAGCGCCATGCAGCTCACGCATCGCTGGGCGCAGCGCAGCCTCGCGGCGCGCGGCGATTCTCCGCAGGCGCTGTTCGGCATCGTGCAGGGAGCGAGCTACGCGGATCTGCGCGGCGAAAGCGCGCGGATCATTGCGCAGATGCCCTTCGACGGCTATGCCATCGGCGGCCTCGCCGTGGGCGAGAGCAGCGCGCAGCGCGAAGACTGCACCGCCACCGTCACCGAATTGCTGCCGCCCAACAGTCCGCGATACCTGATGGGCGTGGGGACCACGCGCGATTTGCTCGAAGCCGTGCATCGGGGCGTCGACATGTTCGACTGCATTTTGCCAACCTCGCTCGCCAAGCAGGGCGTGGCTTTCACCAGCCTGGGCAGGCGCGATCTGCGGCGCGCCGCGTATCGCGGCATGGCGGGCCCGATCGATCCCGCCTGCCAGTGCTACACCTGCAGGACTTACTCGATCGCCTACTTGTTCCACTTGCAGCGCGTGCATGAAACCACCGGATGGCAGCTGCTGAGTCTGCACAATATCCATTTTTACCTGCAACTGATGCGCACCATGCGCGAACACATCCTCGCCGGCACCTGGCTCGCCTTTTATCGCGCGCAGCGCGACGTGCTCGACGCGCGCGACAGCTACGGCAAGCCGGCGCGTCATGTGACCAAGGCGGTGCTGCGCGAACGCAGGCGCAAGCGCGGGCGCTACGAGGTGATCGTGCGGGAAGGCGTGGGGTACATTCGCGACACCGTTTCCGGCGAAGCGATGCACTTGGGCGGTGGTCCCTCGGGCGAAGCGCAATCTCTGTACGTGGAGCAATCGCGCCTGATCGAGCGCCTGGCTGCGCCGCGCGCCGATGCCCCGGGCGGCTCGGCGCAGCCGCTGGTGCTCTGGGATGTGGGACTCGGCGCCGCCGCCAATGCGATGGCTGCAATCCACGCGGTCGAGAATTCAGGACCTGGCGTCGCGCGGCCGCTCATGCTCGTCAGTTTCGAGAGTGACTTGGATTCACTGAAGCTCGCGCTCGATCACCCCGGATGGTTCACGCACTTGCGCCACGCCGCTCCCCGGGCCCTGCTGCGCGATAATCGCTGGAGCAGCCCGACTGCCTCGATTCAATGGCGGTTGCTCAACGGGGACTTCGCGGTATGCAAGTTCGAGGCGCCCCCGCCCGACATCATTTTCTTCGACCCGTTCTCGTTCAAGACCGACAGTGCCTTGTGGACCTTGAACGCATTTCGCGAACTGGCGCGGGCCTGTGCGGATAAACCCACTGAGCTTTACACATACACTTATTCGACCAGCGTTCGCGCCGCGATGCTGGCGGCCGGCTTCTATGTCGCCAAGGGGTGCGCCACCGGTCCCAAAGGCGAGACCACTATCGGTCTGTCGGCGCGCGCGGCGGCCGCCAACCACGGCCGCGAGCTGCTCGGGCAGGAATGGCTGGCGAAGTGGGCGCGCAGCGACGCGCAAGTTCCCTTCGGCAGCAGCGAGCAGGACGAATCGTGGCGCGAGGCGATTCTCGCGCATCCCCAATTCAAGCAGATTAGTCGCTGATCGCCATCGCGACCGGGATCAATCCGGTGCCGAACGGCGAGCCGCTCTGCGGCGTCAGGCCGCCGTTTTTGGGATTGAGCAAGTACGCGGACACCGTATTGTCGTTCGAGTTGGCCGCATAGACGAACAGACTCGTGGGATCGACCACCACCGCCGAAGGCTGCATGCCCGCGGCATAGGGCGTTCCGGCCAATGGCGTGAGCGTGCCGCCGGCGCCGATTTTGAAACCCGACAAAGTGTTCGCGCCCTGATTGGCGACATAGACCGTGTTCACGACCGGATCGACGGCGATGGAAAAGGGCGCGATCCCCGTCGCGAACGGCGAACCGCTGATCGCGCCTGGGGGCGCGGCCGCGCTCGGAGGGAGGCCATTGATCCCGGTCAGCGTGTTCGCCGCGGAATTGGCTACATAGAGATTGCTGCCGGTGGGGTCGAACGCCAAGGCGTTCGGGCTTGCGCCGCATGGGAAAGGCGAGTTGGGCGCCAAAGTGAGCGTGCCGTTGCCGGAGGAGATAGAAAATGCCGATAGGGTGCCGTCCAATGAATTGGCAACGTAGAGAAACTCGCCCAACGGATCGACGCTCGCCACGGAGGGCAATCGGCCGGTCGCGGCGAGCGATCCGGCCACGGCGGTGAGCACGCCGGTCCCCGCGGCGATGGTGTAGGTCGAAACGGTGCCGCTGTTGCCGCCGCCCGTGACGTACACGTAAGAACTCGATGGATCGATGGCCACCGACGTTGGACTCGAGCCGGTGCCGATCGGCGCCGCTCCGGCGGCCGTCAATGCGCCGGTCGTACGATCGATCGTGAAGGCTGAGACGGTCGCGCTCAGTTGATTGACGACGTAGGCGTAGGCACCGGTGGGGTCCACCGCGATGGCCACCGGATTGCCGCCGGCCGCGAATGGCGAGCCGGCGATCGGAGTCAAACCGCCGGCCACCGCGTCGATGGCATAGCCCGAGACATTGCCGGAGCCGCGATTGACGACATACAAAAAGCGCGGCGGGTTCGTCGTGCAGGTCACGGCGATGTTGGTGACGTCGGTGGTGCCGGTCGTTCCCGCGCCGTTCGCCACAACGCAGGTCTGCGACGGATTGGTGGGCTGAGTCTTGACGGTAATGTCGTAGGCGGTATCCGAAGTTGCGGTACCGAATGTCTGGCCGCCGTTCGCGTCGGAGCCGTTGAGAGGTATGCTGAGCGCGGTCGTACCGTTTTGCAGCGCCAGTCTGAAGCCCACCAAGCCGCTGACGCTTCCCTTCAAGTTGACGGTGGTGTTGATGCACCGACCGCAGCCTTCAGACCCATGGCAACCGGCCAATGCTTGGGTCAGGAGGCACAGGGCAAGGACAGCGCGCAATGTCATATTTTCTCCCTCTTTCGGAGGACCGGTGCGGCTCAAAGTAACATGAAAACATGCGCACCCAGCTCATGATTCTGCGCGCCATACCCGCTTGTTTGTCATGACGAGCATCACGAAAACGGCCATGCGCCGTGAATCGATTTATCATCGCACTCGGCTTGCATCTCAATAGCGGCCTACGGGGCTGCCGATCGGGAGGAGATTTGGGTCAAGAAGCGTCGCCGGGTATTCAAGCGGTATTCGAAGCCGCCCTGAGGCATCACCAGGCCGGCGGGCTCGATGAAGCGGAGCGGCTTTACCAGCAGGTTCTGCAGACCGATCCGCGCCATGCAGATGCCCTGCATTTTCTGGGGGTTCTCGCTCATCAGAACGGCCGCAATGACATGGCGGTGGATCTGATCGGCAGGGCGATCGCGCAGAATAGCCGTGTTCCCGCCTTCCACAACAACCTCGGCAATGCGCTCAAGGCACAGGGCAAGCTGCAGGCGGCTGCTGCTTCCTATGCGGCGACCTTGGCCCAGAAACCCGATCACGTCGGCGCGCTTTTCAATTTGGCGCTGGTGCTGCAGGCGCAGGGCCGCTTGGAGGAGGCGGCCGCCTCGTATCGGCGGGCATTGAGCCATAAGCCGGATTACGTCGAGGCGCATGGCAACCTCGGTAATACCCTGCAAGCGCAGGGCAGGCTGGAGGAGGCGGTGGTCTGCTACGAGCGGGCGCTGCGCTACCGGCCAAACTACGCCGAAGTGCACAGCAATTTAGGCAATGTGCTGCTGGCCCAAGGCAAGTTTGCGGAAGCGGCGGCTTCCCATGCACGGGCGCTGATTCACAAGCCGAACTACGCGGAGGCTCACCACAACCTCGGGCTCGTACTCTTCGAACAGGGCGATGTCGATGCGGCCGTGGCCTCTTATCGGCGCGCCTTGACCCACAAACCGGCCTACGCCGAGGCACACAACAACCTCGGGAATGCACTCCGGGAACAAGGCCAGTCGGCCGAAGCGGTAGCCTGCTACCAGCGCGCGCTGATCCTCGATCGGGACAATGCCGAAGCAAGATTGGGCTTGACCACGGCGGCGATCCCGGTGTTTGCCGACACCGTTGCCGACAGCTTGGCGGCGCTGGAGAATTTCGAGCGCTCTCTGGAGGAGCTCTCCGCGTGGAGCGGCGCCAATCCGGGAAAGCTGGGAAAGTCGGTGGGCGGCAGCCAGCCGTTTTATCTGGCCTACCGGCCTGCCGATGTCACGGCGTTGCTAGCGCGCTACGGCGATTTGATCTGCGCCGAGGCGGCGGCTCATTGGCAACCCGGAGTCGCGGCGGGTGAGGGCGCTCGGCCGCCGCGCGAGCGCGTTCGCATCGCCGTGGTGAGCGGCCACGTGCGGCAACACGCGGTCTGGGACGTGGTGCTGCGGGGAATCGTGGCGCACTTGGATCGGCGGCGGTTCGACGTCGTTCTGTACCACACCGGTTCGATGACCGATCAGGAAACAGGCTGGGCGAAAGGCCGCGTCGATCGCTTCGTGCAAGGCCCTCGCTCGATCCGAGCATGGCTGGAGGAAGTCGCAGCGGATCGGCCTGACGTGATGTTCTATCCCGAGGTGGGGATGGATGCCGCCACCTGTGCGCTCGCAGCGTTGCGCTTGGCGCCGCTGCAGGTTGCCGGGTGGGGACATCCCGTGACCACCGGCTTGACCAGTATCGATTTGTTCGTGTCAGGAGAACTTCTCGAAGGGGCTGGGGCGGAACGTCACTACCGCGAAAAACTCGTTCGCCTGCCGGGAACCGGCGTTTGCACCGACTTGGCGCCCGTTCAGTCGCAGCCATGGGACGGTCCAGCTCGGCAAGCTGATTGCGTACGCTTCGCGCTGTGTCAGCAGCCGATCAAATTCGATCCGGCGGACGATGTTCTATTGACGCGCATAGCCAAGGCAGTCGGGCCCAGTGAGTTTTGGTTGGCCGCGCCAAAAAAGCTGTATTGGGCGACGGCGAGGCTGCACAATCGGCTGGCGGCCGCCTTCCGTGCCGCAGGGCTCGATCCGGATGCTCACTTGCGCGTGATACCCTGGCTGTCGCGCGAGCAATTCGCCGGTTTCTTGGACGACATGGATGTGTTCCTGGATTGCCCCGCATTTTCCGGCTATACCACCGCCTGGCAGGCGGCGCATCGCGGAATTCCCATCGTCACCCTGGAAGGAGAATTTCTGCGTCAACGCTTGGCGGCCGGTCTATTGCGGCAGATCGGCATGACGGATGGGATCGCCGCATCCGCCGAGCAGTACGTGCAAATCGCCGCTCATGGAGCGCAGGAGTCCCGCGCTCCCGCGCAGCGAGCCGCGCGGCGTGAATCGATCCGTCGAGCTGCGAGGCAAGCGGACGACAACCGCGCGGCGGTGAGCGCCTTCGAGCACGCGCTGCTCGATGCCCTGAACAAGCCCTGAAAATTTTGCGCCGCTGCGGGACGCCAACGCGAATTCGTAACGTCCATACAGTGTCGGCGTCCACCTGCAACTGGATGGACGCAGCCCAGGCAGCGCGGCAACAATCCCGCCCATGTCCGCAGGCTTTCACATCGACCGATTGAGCGACGAATTCGGCCAGTACACCTTGGTGATGAAGTGCGCGGAGTGCGGACATGAACGCAAAGCGGAACCGCTGACGCTCGGCCGCTTGTGCGGCTGGGATGCGCGGCTCGCAGACGTGGCCAAGCGCATGCGTTGTTCCAAGTGCGGCAAAAAGCGCTGCACCCTCAAGGCGTTTCCTCCCAAGAAACCGCGAGGCTATTCGGCGTTGCCGAGATAAGTTACCTTCCCGCGGGAGGCCCCATTTTTTTGCGAGGTTACATGCCGACCAAGGCGCAGATCGTCGAGTTGCTGGCGCGGGAATTTCCGCAAAGCCAATGCGTGGTCGAGGAGGCCGGAGAACGCTCGGCGACGGTTTCTCATCCGGTCGGACCTGCGCAATTGCGCCCGGGCGGCACGGTGTCGGGTCCATTGCTCATGACCGTGGCCGACGTGGCGCTCTACGTCGCGGTACTCGCCACGATCGGCCTGGTACCCTTGGCCGTGACGACCAACCTGAACATCAATTTTCTGCGTAAACCCTCGCCGCGCAATCCCATCGTGGGCGTGTGCAAGTTGATCAAAGTGGGGCGGATCTTGGTCGTGGGCGAAGTGGCTCTTTACTCGGACCGCGACGAGGAAATGGTTGCGCACGCGGTGGGCACTTACTCGATTCCGCCGCAGCGCTGACGCCGCGTGAAGTGCCGGCGCCGCCGCGCCATGCCCCCGCCACAGCTCGGTCCTCCCGCCTCAGCGCCGATCGCGCACACGCACCGCTTTGCCGGAGGAGCGCGGCAGCGAGCCTGTGGCTGCGACGTGAATCCGCGCAGAGATGCCGATGTGATTCTTGAGCTTGGAGGCCAAGAGCGCCGCCTCCGTGGCCTTTGCCTCATCGCCGAGCCACGCGCGCGCTTCCACCGCAATGCGAATTTCATCGAGGCGGTGCGGGCGGGTGATTTCAATTTCGTAGTGCGGCGCCAATCCAGCGCAACCAAGAATCATCTCTTCAATTTGCGAGGGGAACACATTGACGCCGCGGATGATGAGCATGTCATCGGAGCGCCCGCCGATCTTCGCCATGCGCCGCATGGCGCTGACGCTTCCCGGCAGAAGCCGCGTCAGATCGCGCGTGCGGTAACGGATCACCGGCATGGCTTCCTTGGTGAGCGACGTGAACACCAGTTCGCCTTCCTCCCCGTCCGCCACGCGCTCGCCGCTGTTTGGATTCACGATCTCAGGAAGGAAGTGATCCTCCCAGATGGTTGCGCCATCCTTGGTCGCGGCGAATTCTTGCGCGACCCCCGGACCCATCACCTCCGACAGGCCGTAAATGTCGCAGGCGTCGATCCGGAAGGCGTTTTCGATTTCGGCGCGCATGCCTTCCCCCCATGGCTCGGCGCCGAAGATGCCCACCTTTAAGTGGGTCGAGCGCGGGTCCACGCCCTGGCGTTCGAACTCATCGAGGATTGCAAGCATGTAGCTCGGCGTCACCATGATGATCTCGGGTGCGAAATCACGGATCAGCTGCACTTGCCTTTCAGTCTGCCCCCCGGACATGGGAATCACCGTGCATCCCGCCGCCTCGGCGCCGTAGTGCGCTCCCAAGCCGCCGGTAAACAGTCCATAGCCGTAGGCGACGTGAACTTTCATGCCGGCGCGGCCGCCCGCCGCCCGGATCGATCGCGCCACGAGACCGCTCCACATTGCGATGTCGTTCTGGGTATATCCCACCACCGTGGCCTTGCCGGTGGTCCCGGAGGAGGCGTGCACGCGCGCCACGCGTTCCATCGGCACGCAAAAAAATCCGAATGGATATGCCTCTCTCAAGTCGTCCTTGGTGGTGAACGGAAACCTCGCAAGATCGTCGAGCGAGCGCAGGTCCGAAGGGCCCACGCCCGCGGCGTCGAATTTGCGGCGGTAATTCGCATTGTTGGCATAGGCGTGGTGCAGCGTCGCCCGCAGGCGCTTCAGCTGCAGGGTTTCCAATTCCGTGCGCTGGGCGCCCAAGATCGGTTCGGCTGCGACCATGCCTTGTACGTCTGTCACGCCGCTCAGGTCTCCTTCGGCGCCTCGAAGTTCGGCCGGCGCTTCTCCCGTGCCGCGGCGACTCCCTCGCGCACATCCTTCAGTCTGAAGCCCAAGAATTCCAGCGCGAGCGAGGTATCGAAGCTCGGTCCCGCCAGACGCAGCCAGTTGTTGAGCGCATGCTTGGTCCAGCGCATCGCGGTCGCGCTGCCGGCGCTCAAAGTTCGGGCTATATCGAACGCGGTTTCGAGCACCTGGGCGTCGGGCGCAACCACGGACACGAGGCCAATGCGCTCCGCTTCGGCGCCCGACAAGGACTTGTTGGTCAGAAGATGGTAGCGTGCCTTCGCCAGGCCGCACAGCAGAGGCCAGACGATGACGGCGTGATCGCCCGCAGCGACGCCGAGCTTGGTGTGCCCGTCGAGAATGCGCGCGTTGTCTGCGGCCACCGAGACGTCGGCGAGCAGGGCAATGGCCAGCCCTGCGCCCACCGCGCTGCCACGGATTGCCGACACGACGGGTTTGGAGCAATTGATGAGGTTATAGACCAGGTCGCTGGCTTCCTTCCACACCCGTATCAGCGTGGCTTCGTCCTCGATCATGCGATCGATCATGTCGAAATCGCCGCCGGAGGAAAAATTCGCGCCTTCGCCGCGGATCAGCACCACGCGCACGGTCTCATCGATGTCGATGCTGCGCCACACTTGCGCAAGGTCGCGGTGCATATCCTCGGTGGCGGCGTTCAAGCGGCCCTGGTTCGACATCACCAGCTCGAGAATGCCCGGGTCCGCGCCGGAAAACTTCAGGCTGGGAAATTCCTTGGCGTAGCGCGCGAGGTCCATGGGCACGGTCAATTCCCCACCGAGTCCGGAACTTCATGAATGCTCACCATGGTCAGCACGAAATACGATGCCACGGTCTCGCCATTTTGATTGGTGATTTCCGTGTCCCAGGCCACTTCGCCCCATCCCTTGTCGGCGCGCAGGCTCTTGCGCGCGCAGGTCAGCCGCACTTTGATTCGATCCCTTGGGTGTACCGGCTTCACGAAGCGCAGCTCGTCCAGGCCGTAATTGCCGAGCACCGGGCCATACTCAGGATCGACGAACAACCCCGCGGCCGCCGCTATCAAAAAATAGCCGTGCGCGACGCGCCCGCCGAAGAGGGGATTGCGCGCCGCTTCCTTCTCGTTCATGTGCGCGTAAAAATTGTCGCCGCTCAAGGCGGCGAATTGCTCGATGTCGGCGACCGTCACCTCGCGTTCGCCCGATTTCAGCGTGTCGCCCAACTTGAGCTGGTTGAAAGGAATCCGGAACGGATGCCGTCCCGGATCGAGCTGCCGGCTGCCACGCACCCAGCGCCCGCTGATCGCCGTGATGGCATCGGGCGAGCCCTGCACCGCGGTGCGCTGCATGTAGTGCAGCACGCCGCGAATGCCGCCCATTTCCTCGCCGCCGCCGGCGCGTCCCGGACCGCCGTGGATCAGCGGCGCCAACGGCGAACCGTGCCCCGTGGATTCCTTGGCGCAGGCCTGATTCACCACCAGGATTCGGCCGTGATAGGGCGCGAGCCCAAGGACGATCTGCGCGGCGAGGGCGTCATCGCCGGTGAAAACCGAGGCGGCAAGACTGCCGGCGCTGCGCCGCGCGAGCGCGATCGCTTCCGCGGTATCTTTGTACGGCAGAACCGTCGCCACCGGTCCGAAGGCCTCCACTTCGTGCACCGCGCGCGCGCCCTGGATGTCGTTGCACAGCAGAAGCAGCGGCGGCACGAAGGCGCCGCGCTCGCGGTCGGCGTCCTTCACCTCGAAGCGGCCCAGATCGCCGGCCACGAGTTCAGCCTCGCGATGCAGCTCCTCGACCCGCTCCAGCACATCGGTGCGTTGTTCCTGGCTCACCAGCGGGCCCATGCGCACACCCTCGGCACGCGGATCGCCCACGACGATTTTTTGCAGCGCCGCCTGCAGAGCTTCCACCACCGCGCCGCTCGCCGACTTGGGCACGAGCGCTTTGCGGATGGCGGTGCACTTCTGTCCGGTCTTGACGGTCATTTCCCGCACGACCTCTTTGATGAACAGATCGAATTCCGGCGTGCCCGGTTTTGCGTCGATCGCGAGGATGCTGGAATTGAGCGAGTCGGTTTCCGCGATGAAGGGCACGGCATGGCGCACGATGCTTGGATGCGTGCGCAAACGCTCCGCGGTGTGCGCGGAGCCGGTGAAGGACACCGTATCCTGACAATTCAAGTGCTGGAACAGGTCCCCGAGACTCCCGCATACCAGCTGCAGCGCACCCTCCGGTAGGATTTTCGAGTCGACGATGCGGCGCACCACGAGTTCGGTGAGGTAGGCGGTCGCGGTGGCGGGTTTGACGATCGCCGGCATCCCGGCGAGCAAGGTTGGCGCCAGCTTTTCGAGCATCCCCCACACTGGAAAATTGAAGGCATTGATGTGAATTGCCGCGCCCTCGCGCGATACATACAGGTGCTGGCCGACGAAGGTGCCGCCCTTGGACAAGGCCTCGACATCGCCGTCCACATAGACTTGGGAATTCGGCAGCTCCCGCGCACCCTTGCCGGCGAAGGCGAACACCGTGCCGATTCCACCGTCGATATCGATCAGCGCGTCATTCTTGGTGGCGCCGGTGCGGTAGGAAAGCGCGTAGAACTCCTCTTTGAGTTCTGAGAGCTTTTTGGCAAGCGCCCGCAGCATCGCGGCGCGTTGATGGAAGCTCAGGGCGCGCAGCGCCGGGCCGCCGACGGCGCGCGCATGCTGGAGCACCGCTGCGAAATCAATCCCGTCCGAGGAAGCCGTCGCGATGAGCTCTCCGGTGGTGGCATCGCGCATCGCAACGCCTTGACCCTCGCCGCTTTGCCAGCGGCCGCAAACATAGCTCTGTAGATTCATGAGGTCGTCCCGCTGGGTGTTGGCAGACGCAGGCGCGCACAGCGTCCGCGGAAAAGCGCAACGGTTTCCCCGGAGCGCTTGGTGACGCGCACATCGTAGATGCCGTGACGTGCGCCGCGCGAGACTTCCGTGGCGAGCGCGGTCAGAAATTCGCCCGCCGGCGTCGGCGCCAGAAATTCGATGGCGGCGCCGGCCGCGACCATGGGCTCGCCATGCGAGTTGCAGGCGAAGGCAAAGGCGCTGTCTGCCAGGCTAAAAATGATTCCGCCGTGACACAGGCCATGGCCATTGACCATCTCCGGCCGAACGGTCATGGACACTCGCACGCTGCCGGGCGCCACATCGAGGATCTCGAGGCCCAAATTTTGCGAGGCGCGATCCGTGCGCAACATCGATTGAACCGCGGCGCGCGCGAGGGCTGCCGCGCCGGCCGTCCCGGCGGCACTATCGGCAGACACGCTAATGACCGCTGAAGCGCGGCGAGCGCTTCTCGGTAAATGCCGCGACGCCTTCCGCATAGTCCGCGGAGCGGCCGAGTTCGCGCTGCACGTCGCGCTCCACATCGAGTTGCTCTTTCAGAGAGTTTTGCCAGCTGCGCCGCAGGGCATCCTTGGTCGCCGCCAGCCCGCGCGTGGGCGCCACGGCAAATTGTTGCGCCATGGCATCGACTGTGGAGGCGAGCTGCGCGTCCTCGACGCATTGCCAGATCATTCCCCAGGCGGCCGCTTGTTCGGCGGAAAGCTTGTTGCCCAACAGGGTCAAGCCCATGGCGCGCGCATCGCCGACCAGCCGCGGCAGGAACCAGGTGCCGCCTGAATCCGGAATCAATCCGAGCTTGGAGAAGGCCTGCACGAAATTGGCGCTGCGGGCCGCGATGACGATGTCGCAGGCCAGCGCGATGTTGGCGCCCGCGCCCGCGGCGACGCCGTTGACCGCCGCGATCACCGGCATCTTCAAATCGCGCAGCGCCAGCACCAGTGGGTTGTAGCGGTTTTCCAGCGATTCGCCGAGATCGACGCCTTGCGCGCCGGGCGCGACCGCACGGTCGCCCAGGTCCTGGCCTGCGCAAAAGCCGCGTCCGGCGCCGGTGAGCACCAGGACGCGCGCGCCGCTCGCGGGGATGCCCGACAAGGCCCGGCGAACTTCCGCCATGCATTTGCGTATTGAAGCTGTTGAGCTTGTCGGGCCGATTCAATGTCAGGCGGGCGACGCCGGCGTCCACCTCAAACAGAATGGTCTCGTACGACATGATTTCCCCTTGAAAGCCGAAGCGCACACCTATTTTTGGTCGTAACTGATTCCGAGCGTGGGCGTGGTGGGCCGCGCCTGGCAGCAGAGCACGAAGCCGGCGTCGATCTCCCAGCGCTCCAGCGCAATATTATGCGCCATGACGGCGGCGCCCTCGGTGATTCTCGTACGGCAGGTCGCGCAGATTCCGGAGCGGCAGGAGAAGGGCAGCTCGAGTCCGGCGCGTTCCGCCGCTTCGAGCACCGACGCATCGCCCGGCGACATGGGAAAGCTGCGGCGCCGCCCGTCCATGGTCACCGTGATGGTCGCCAAGACTTCCTGCGGCGCCGGCGCGCCGGCCTGTTTGGTCGGTATTTCCAGCGGCCTCGAGTTCGCGGTTGCGAAGCGCTCGAAGCGGATGGGCGCATTGCCGTTCAGTGTTTTGACGGCATTGCGAACCTCGTCGACCATGTCGCCAGGACCGCAAATCAGGTACTCATCCGCGCTGGAAATTTCCGGCAGGTACTGCGCCAGTTCGCCGACTTTCTTGCCGTCGATGCGCCCGTTCAGGAATTCAGCGTGCTGCGGTTCGCGGCTCATCACGAAGTGCAGCGCCAGGCGCTCCATGTAGCGATTCTTCAGCGCCAGAGTTTCCTCCAGAAACATGGTGCGCGAAATGCTGCGATTGCCGTAGATCAGCGTGAAGCGGCTGTGCGGCTCGCGCGCCAGAATATCCGCCGCGAGCGACATGATCGGTGTGATGCCGCTGCCGGCGGCAAACGCGACGTAGGAAAACCGGCGCGCCGGATCGATCGAGGTGCGAAACCGGCCCATCGGCGTTCCGACATCCAGAAGGTCGCCAGGGCGCAAATTCGCGGCGAGGTCCGAAGACATCAGGCCGCCGGTTTGCATCCGGATCCCCAGCTTGAGCACGCCGCCGCCCGGCGCGGTGACGATCGAATAAGTGCGGCGTTCGTCGCGCTCGTTGATGGTCCGGCGCACCGTGACGTATTGGCCCGCATGGTGCGCAAAGGTTTCGCGCAGCGCCGGCGGGATCTCCACGGTCACGCAGGTTGCGTCCTCGGCGGCACGTTCGACGCCGATCACCTTCAGCGGATGGAAACTCAAGGCCGCCACGTCAGATGCACTTGAAGTATTCGAAAGGCTCGAGACAAGACCGGCAGCGGTGCAGAGCCTTGCAGGGCGTGGAGCCGAACTCGCTCACCAATTCCGTCTCGAGCGACTGGCAGCGTGGACAGGCGAGGCGCCGAACGCCGCGCAGCACGTCGCGCATGTTCGATACGCTCTGATCCGGGGGCACGATGCCGTACTCGAGCAGCTTGCGCCGGCCAAGGGCGCTGATCCAATCGCTGCTCCACGCCGGCGACAGTATGTTCGTCACCTTGAAGTGGCCCACGGCGCCTTGCCGCAACGCATCCGCGACCGAGTGCCGGATCACTTCCGTCGCCGGACAACCCACATACGTGGGAGACAACCCCACCTCGAGTTCCCCGTCGGCGCCCACTTCAATGAAACGGACCAGCCCCAAGTCGACGATGCTCAAGGCCGGGATTTCGGGATCTTCGACGGCGGCGAGCAGCTGCCAGGCTGTCGCGACGCGTGCCGCTGGTTCGCGCGCGGCCGCGGTGCGCGCCGCTGCAGCTCGTTCATCGCTTGTCGAAGCCAAGCTGCTCACCAGCGCGCGTCCGGATAGCTGCGCTGCAAATATTGCATCTCGGCCAGGATGTAGCCCAGATGCTCGCTGTGCTGCCCGCGCTTGCCATGCCAGGCATGCGGGCGATCCGCGGGCCGCTGCAAGGTCGCCTCGCTCAAGATCCCATCGATGCGCGCGCTCCATGCGGCATGGACCCCGGATAGATCCGGCCCGATGCCGCGCTCGGCCATGAGCCGATCCAAATCGTCCGCCGCGAACAGTTCGACGGTATAAGGCCACAGCAACTGCAGCGCCGACTGCACGCGCGCATGGCTTTCCTGGGTGCCGTCGCCAAGACGCACCAGCCAGTCGCTGCTGTAGCGCAGGTGATAGCGGACTTCCTTCACGGACTTGGCGGCGATCGCGGCCAAGCGCGCATCGCGCGATGTCGTCATGCGCTCGTAGAGCTCGAGCTGAAAGGCGTCGATCAAGACCTGCCGCACAATCGTTTGGCCAAAATCGCCGTTGGGTTGTTCAGCCAGAATCGCGTTGAAATACGCGCCCTGCTCGCGCAAGTAAGCAAGCTTGTCTTCGTCCCGGCCGCGGCCTTCGATCTCGCCCGCATAGGTCAGCAGCAGCCGCGCTTGGCCGATCAAGTCGAGCGCAATGTTGGCAAGTCCCAAATCCTCTTCCAGCGCCGGAGAATGGCCCACCCATTCGCCCAAGCGTTGGCCGAGCACCAGGCTCAAATCGCCGAGACGCAGGACATAGCGAAATAGCGCGTCCGAGTCGACCTTGGGCGCCGGCGCGCTCATAACGTTTTGACCTCGTCGGGGATCTCATAGAAGGTGGGATGGCGGTAGATCTTGTCGCGCGCCGGCTCGAACAAGGAATCGGTTTCCGAGGGATCGGAGGCGACTATCGCATTGGACGGCACCACCCAAATGCTCACGCCTTCTTGGCGGCGCGTATAAAGATCGCGGGCGTGATCGATGGCCATGCGCGCATCCGAAGCGTGCAGGCTGCCCACATGCTTGTGATCGAGGCCGCCGCGGGCGCGCACGAATACTTCGTACAAGGGCCATTGCTGCTTGTCTTCCATTGGAGCTCCTTCAGGCTGCGGCGCTGTGTTGCGCCGCAGAAGCGCTGTGCTTCGCCGCATAGGCGCTCGCGGCTTCGCGCACCCACGCTCCCGCCGCATGCGCATTGCGGCGCGCCGCGAGGCGCTCCGCATTGCACGGGCCGTTGCCTTTCAGCACTTGATCGAACTCGCTCCAGTCGATCGGGCCGAACTCGTGCTGTTGTTTCGATTCATTCCAGCGCAGCAGCGGATCGGGCACGCTGAGGCCCAAGAATTTGGCTTGGGGCACCGTGAAGTCGACGAACTTCTGGCGCAGTTCGTCGTTCGAAAAGCGTTTGATTTTCCAGCGCTGCGACTCGCCGGTATGGGTCGAATTCGCATCGGAGGGACCGAACATCATGAGCGCCGGCCACCACCAGCGATTCAAGGCCTCCTGTGCCATGCGCTTCTGGTCAGGAGTGCCTTGGGCCAAGTGCAGCATCAGATCGTAGCCCTGGCGCTGATGGAAGCTTTCCTCGCGGCAAACCCGCACCATGGCGCGCGCATAAGGCCCGTACGAGCAACGGCACAACGGAATCTGATTCATGATGGCGGCGCCGTCGACCAGCCAGCCGATGGCGCCCACGTCGGCCCAGGTCGGCGTCGGATAGTTGAATATGCTCGAATACTTGGCCTTGCCCGAGAGCAATTGTTCAACCAGTTGATCGCGGCTCACGCCGAGAGTCTCGGCGGCACTGTAGAGATAAGCGCCGTGACCGCCTTCGTCCTGAACCTTGGCAATCAAGATCGACTTGCGCTTCAAGGTCGGCGCACGGGTGATCCAGTTTCCCTCCGGCAGCATGCCGACGATTTCGGAATGCGCATGTTGAGAGATCTGCCGAATCAGCGTGCTGCGATAGCGCGCCGGCATCCAGTCCTTGGGCTCGATCTTTTCCTCGGCATCGACGCGAGCCAGGAAGTGCTGCTCGAGCGCGCCTTCATCCGGCTGCACCGCGCTCTCCGCGCCATGCGCATCCAACGCTTGCGTGTACATACCCAACCTCCGGAAGTTCAGCCGTCATTCATTGTGATACAAAAAACGTGGAAATGCAAAGTATTATGTGTCATAAGGGCGCCTTCGGAACGCTGAAAAAATGGCTAAAGACGCTTCCATTGCCCTCACTGCCGCCGCCGAGCTGGTGGCTCGATTTCGCCGGCAACGGCCGTTGCGCGGCGGTTCGCTGATCGTGACGTTGTTCGGCGATTCCATCATGCCGCGTGGCGGGACCATTGCTCTCGGCAGCTTGATTGAACTGGCGGCGCCTTTCGGCCTGAATGAACGTCTGGTGCGGACCGCCACCACCCGGCTGGCGCAGAACGGCTGGTTGCAAGGGCGGCGCGCCGGCAAGCTCAGCGAATATCAGCTCTCGACCAACGGCCGCGCCCGATTCGAAGAGGCGACCAAGCGCATCTATAGTGAACCGAATACGCCTTGGTCCGGCCGCTGGACGCTGATCGTCGTGCCGCCGATGCGGGCTGCCGAGCGCAAGGCGATCCGCGAAGAATTGGTGTGGCGCGGCTTCGGCGAGATCTCCGCCAATGTATTCGCGCACCCGGAATTGGATTCGCAGGCGCTGCGCGCGCAGCGCGGCGCAGGCGGTTTGCTCTCCAAGGTCGTTGCCTTCGAGGCATCGCTCACGGGCGAAGATACCCCGCAGCGCCTGGTCGAGTTGGGATGGGATCTCGAAGATCTGGCCTCGCGATACCAACGTTTCGCGGCCCGATTCGCCGGCGTGCTGGGGGAACTGGAGCGCCATTGCAGCATCGAGCCCGAGGACTGCTTTCTCGTGCGTACGCTGCTGATCCATGAGTATCGCCGCCTGCATTTGCGCGACCCGCTGTTGCCGACACAGTTGCTGCGGCCAAACTGGCCCGGCGTGCAGGCGGCGGTGTTGTGCCGGGATATTTATGGCCGAGTCTTCGGCGCTTCGGAAGCCTATCTGTCGCGCGTGGCTTCGCGCCTCGCGGGGCCGTTGCCGTCAGCGGAGCCTTCAGTCCTGCAGCGCTTCGGCGGAATCGGGCCAGTGCTCCAGGGTTTTGACGATGAGGCCTAGGAAGGCGTTCGCCTGGAATGCGTCCAGCGCCCGATGGTCGATGGTCAGCGTGAGATAGCACATCGAGCGCACCGCTATCGATTCGCCGCCTTCAACCTCGATGACGCAAACGCGGCGTTCCACCTTGCCGACCCCAAGGATGGCCACCTGCGGTTGGTTGATGACAATGGGCGCCGCGAGCAGGCTGCCGCCGACCCCGTGATTCGAGATCGTGAAGGTGCCGCCGCGCACATCATGCGCCGCGAGCTTGCCGGCACGCGCCGCCTCCACCGCTTGCTGCAGCCGTTGCGCGATCTCGAACAGGCTCAAATTTTGCGCGCGATGAATCACCGGGACGATGAGCCCTTTGTCGCCCAACGCAGTCCCCACGCCGATGTTCACATCCGTGTGCAGTTCCATGGCGTCTTGACGAAATGTCGCATTGACTTCCGGATGGGCGCGCAATGCCCGAACGCAGGCGCCGACGAAATAGGCCGTCAAGGTCAGGCGGACGCCGCGCGACTCATAATTTTTCGCATGCAACGCCCGATGCTTCAGCACGCGGCTCAAGTCCGCTTCGAACACGGTGGTGACGTGCGGAGCTTCGTGGAGGCTGCGCGCCATGTGCTCTGCCACGCGGCGGCGGATGGCGGTGTGCGCAACGAGCGTGCTTGCTCCGATTTGCTTGGCCTTCGCGCCTGTCGCGACGCGCGCCGTGTCAGAGACATGGCGTGTCACGTCCTGGGCCGTGACACGGCCATTGCGGCCGGTACCGTTGATGTCGCCGGACGCGATGCCGTGCTCGTGCAGCAGCCTGCGCACCGACGGACTCAACAACTCCGCATCGGCGCGGTTGGTTGCCGCCGCGGCTGAGCCGCCCGCCGCCTCGGGCGCCGCAGAGGCCTCTGCGGGCGCGGAAGCCGCGGAAGCCGCGTACGCCGGGGACGGCTCTGACGCTGCGGCTGCCGCCGTTTCGCCCGGCAACCGCAATCGTGCCAGCACCTCGTCAGGGTTGACTTCAGCGTTTTCCGCTTTCAGAACCTCGATCAGCGTGCCGCTGGCCGGTGCGGCAATTTCGACCGTGACCTTGTCGGTCTCCAGTTCCACCAGCGGCTCATCCTTGACGACCGGATCGCCCACGGCCTTGCACCATCTGAGTATCGTCGCCCGCGTTCCTTCCTCGTTCGGCGGGGCCAGCACATCCTGGATGGTGCTCATGTCAGGTTTCGGCGAGATTGACGATGGTGCGGGTGATCGTCTCGACGCTGGGCAGCACCGCATCGAGCAATAAAGGATTGTGCGGACTCGGAACGTCGGGCATGGCCAGACGCTCGATGGGCGCGTCGAGATCGAAGAAGGTCTCTTTGGCGAGCACCGCCGCGATTTCCGCACCGAATCCTGCGGTCATCGTGTCCTCGTGAACAATGAGGCAGCGGCGCGTCTGGCGCACCGATGCCAGGGCCGCTTCGCGGTCCCAAGGCGACAGCGTGCGCAGATCCAGCAGGTCCGCCGACTTGCCGGCGGCGTCGAGCGCCTGCTCGCAGCGCTCCACCATCGCGCCCCAGGTGATGACGGTGAGCTCGGTACCTTCGCGCAGCAGACTCGCTTTGCCGAACGGCACCACGAATTCGTCGCCCGGATAGGGGCGCCGCGCAGAGGCCGAATCGAGCAGCGAACGGTGCTCGAAGAATATTGTCGGATCGTTGCCGCGCAGGGCGCTGCGCAGCAATCCAACCGCGTCCTGCGCATTCGACGGCATGGCCAGTCGCCAGCCGACGCCATGCAGCCATTGCACCTCGTTCGATTGACTGTGCCAAGGATCGCCGCATTTGAAGAAGCCGCCGGGAATGCGTACCACCATGGGCGCGGCGAAGCGATTCACGGTTCTCCAGCGCATGGTGCCGCAGTCATTGAGCTGCTCGGCGGCGGGATCGGCGTACTTGCGGAACTGAATTTCAGGCACCGGCATCAGCCCGGCAGCCGCCATGCCGACCGCGCGGCCGATGATGCCTTCCTCGGACAGGCTGGTGTCGAACACCCGTTCCACGCCGAAGCGTTCTTGCAGGCCCAGGGTCGCCGCATGTACACCGCCCTTGCGGCCCACGTCTTCACCGAACACCAACACGCGTGGATTGACCGCCAGCTCGTGCTCGAGCGTGCGCCGCACCGCGGTGACCAGGTTGATGCGCGGACCTAGCGGCTCGGCTTGCTCGCCGCCGGGGGCAGGCTCGACGCCGGCGCCGCGCAGTCCGCCTTGCTGTTGTAGATCGAGCGAGCCGTCGGCGCGAGTTTCGGAAAACACATAGCGCTGGATGCGCCTCGGATCGGGCGATGCGCGCCGCTCGACATCGATCAGGGTGCGCGCGACCAGGGCGCGCGCTTCAGAAAGCTCCAGGTCCCAATCGGCCTGCGAAAGGGTGCGCGGGACCAGCTGCTCGCGCAGTTTGCTGAAAGGATCGCGGACTTTTTCCGCGGCGATTTCCTCGGCGGACTTGTAGGTCTGGGTATCCTGGCCGGAGTGGCCGGAGAGACGTGGAACCAACAGTCTGATCAGCGCCGGCCCCTCTCCGGAGCGTACGCCGGCCACCGCATCCTTGATCAGCGCCGCGGCGGCGAGCGGATCGGAACCATCGCCGTCGAGTACGCGCAGTCCTCGAAAGCTCGAGAGGTTGCGGGCGATGTTGCCGCCCGGGGTCTGCTGCTGCGAACTCACCGAAATGCCGTAGCCGTTGTCTTCGATGAAGAACAGAAACGGCAGGCGTTCGGTCGTTACGATATTGAGCGCAGCCCAAAATCCATTGGTGGCCGTCGATGCTTCACCGCCGTGTGCGACCGCAATGCTGCCGCGGCATGCCTGCTCGCCGAGCTGGGTGGAACGATAGCGCAGCGCCTGCGCCCATCCGACCGCCGGAGTGTATTGCGCGCCGACGCCGCCGCACACCGGCAGCACGCAGGGACCCGCTTTGCGCGGCATGTTGAACACAACTCCGATATCGCGTCCGTCGCTCATGCCGCCGGCGCGCATCATGGTCGATGCCAGCGCTTCCTCGAGCGGTAGTCCGAGACCGAGCAGCAGCGGCCGCGAACGATAGTAGCCGCCGACGCCGTCTTGAATTCCGGTGAGCTGGGTGCTGAGCAACACCTGGGTGAGATCGTGGCCGCGCGCGGAAAATTGATAGAGAACCTTGCGCTCTTTGAGGAGCGTCGATTCTTCAAGGTCATCCAGCGCACGCGAAATCGCCACATGACGCAGCACGCGGCGCCAGTCGATGACGCCCGGGTCGGGTGGCCGCCGCACCTGCTCTGGAACAGCAATCATGCTGCAAAGACTAATGTAGTCGGACAGGTAGTAATCGCCAAAAAGACCACATAAATGGCAAAATATTGGTGATAATCGCTAATATACTGAGAATTAGTAGGTTAAATATGAAGCTTGATCGTTTTGACGCAAAAATACTCGACGCCCTGCAGCGCGACGGCCGGCTGTCTGTGGTAGACCTCGCCGAAACGATCGGCCTGTCTCCCACGCCCTGCGCGCGGCGCATCAAGGCGCTGGAATCGGATGGCGCGATCGAAGGCTATGCGGCCGTCCTCAATCCCGCGCGCGTGGGACTCGCGGTGTTGGCCATCGTCCAAGTCAAATTGACCGAACATACCGACGAGACGGTGGCGCGCTTCGAGCGCGAAATCGAACTCATGGATGAGGTCACCAAGTGTCTGGCCATGACCGGCAGCTATGACTTCATTTTGGAGGTCTATGGCAAGGATTTGGAGGCGCTCAGCAACGTCGTGCTCAAGAAACTCATCCGCGTTCCCAACGTCCGCGACATGCAGTCGAGCGTGGTGTTGCAGACGATCAAGCGCACGGCGCGAATTCCGCTTGCGCACCTGCAGGTTTGACGGTGCCCCGCTGCCGCCCACCATCATCCGGATATGACTCCTCGTAGCGGTGCGAATTGGTATGATCGAGCGCACCAGCGGCGAATGGGGAGAAGAAAAATGCTGCGCACATTGTTTTCAGCGATGATTTTAAGCGGCACCCTCGCCGGCGGGGCGACGGCACAGGCACCGGATGCCGCCTGTGCATTGCCCACAGAATCCCAAGGACATCCCGGCCGCGATCGATGCCGCGATTACCGGTCCCGCGGACAAGGATCGCGCATGTATGAAGGCCCTGTTCATACCCGAAGCGCGCCTCATCGTCGTGTCGATCGGCAAGGATGGGGCGCCAAGCTACACCATCCTGTCGCTGGACGACTGGATCACGCGCGTCAAAGCCCGCGGCCACGCATTGCTGCAGGAAAGACAGCTTAAGTTCCAAATGCAACGCTACGGCAACATCGTGCATTTGTGGAGCACCTATGCGCTGCACAGCGACGGCAAACAGGTCGCACGCGGCATCAACAGCATTCAAGCGATCAAGGAAGCCGACGGCTGGCGAGTCATGGGCATCATGTGGCAGGCCGAGTCGGCCGCGGCTCCACTGCCAAAGGAATATCTGCCGAACCCTAGCTCGTCCGGAGACTGGTGCAAGGCCAACGTTCACCGATGAAACACCCGATCTCCACCAGTCTCGCGTTCGCGGCGCTACATCTTATGTTGGCCTCTTCGGTCCGCGCTGAAACCGCAGCCGCTGGCTCATCCACCGCGGTACGGGAACACAATTGGAACGCTCCGGGCCTTGACGCTGCGGCCGACATCGTGATCGACCACTGGGGCATCGCGCACATTTTCGCTGCGAACATTCACGATGCCTTTTTCTTGCAAGGCTATAACGCGGCGCGCGACCGCCTTTGGCAGATCGATTTGTGGCGCAAGCGCGGCCTTGGGCTGTTGGCGAAGTCCTTCGGTCCAGCCTTCGTCGATGAGGACCGTGCGGCGCGCTTATTCCTCTATCGCGGCGACATGAACAAGGAGTGGGCGGCGTATGCACCGGATTCCCGCCAGTGGGTCACGGCGTTCGTCGCCGGCGTGAACACCTATGTGGCGCAAGTGCGCAGCGGCACGCGGCCGCTGCCGATCGAATTCAAACTCACCGACAGCCGGCCCGATACCTGGCAACCCGGGGACGTGCTTCGCATCCGCAGCCATGCGCTGGTGTCCAATGTCACCTCGGAGGTCGCGCGCGCCCGGGTCGCATGCACGGGCGGGCTCGAGGCGGACGCATTGCGCCGCAAGATCGAGCCGCCGGGCCACACCGTCGCGGTGCCGGCGGGCCTCAATCCCTGCGATGTGCCTGCGGATGTGCTCAAGGACTATTTGTTGGGGACCAAGCCGGTGGATTTCAGCGTGCTTCGCAAAACGGCGCGTCCCGCTGAACCCTCCGCTGCGCGCCGGCTGGCGGCCGCGCTGGAGGCGCAATCGATGGAAGGCTCCAACAACTGGGTGATTGCGCCGTCGCGCACCGCAACCGGCCGGCCGATTCTCGCCAATGACCCGCACCGCCTGCTCGACGTGCCGTCGCTGCGCTACATTGTGGCCTTGAATGCACCGGGCCTCAACATCATCGGCGCCGGCGAGCCGGCGTTGCCGGGAATTTCTCTCGGTCACAATGACAGCATAGCGTTCGGCCTCACGATCTTTTCCGTGGATCAAGAAGATCTTTATGTCTATGAACTGAAGAAGAACGACCCCGACAGCTATCGCTATCGATCCGGCTGGGCGAAGATGCAAATCGTGCGCGAGAACATCGAGGTGAAAGGCGGCGCGGCGCGCGATGTTGAATTGCGCTACACACGGCATGGGCCCGTGCTTGACGTGGACACGACGAAGCATCGCGCCTTTGCCCTGCGTACGGTGTGGAACGAACTGGGCCTCGCGGGATACTTTGGCTCCTCGCGACTGCTCATGGCGAAGAATTGGGATGAGTTCAAGGCTGCCGTCAACGCCTGGGGCGCACCGCCGGAAAACCTCGTCTATGCCGACACGCAGGGAAACATCGGCTGGGCAGCGTCGGGCCGCGCCCCGAAGCGCAACAACTGGGACGGCCTCATGCCCGTGCCCGGCGACGGCCGCTACGAGTGGGCCGGTTTTCAGGGGCGGGATGTATTGCCCTCGCGCTTCAATCCGGCCGAAGGCTATTTCGCGAGCGCCAACGAGATGAACCTGCCAGCGGGTTATCCCAATGAGCGGAATAGAATTGGCTTCGAATGGGGCGACCGCTCGCGCGTCGATCGGATCAATGAGTTGCTCGGCGCTAAGACCAACATGACCCTCGCGGATTCGATGGCCATCCAGACCGACGTTGTGAGCACGCAGTCGCGGCGCGCGGTGGCGCTGTTGGCCTCTCTGTCCTCACGCAACGCCGCGCTCGCGCACGCCTTGGAGCTTCTCAAGACGTGGAATCACGAGGAGAGCACCGACAGCGTCGCCGCCGCGGTCTACGAGGTGTGGGCGACCAAGCACCTGGGCAAAACGACAGTTGCCAAGGCGGCGCCGGAAGCGGCGCGCCTGATCGGCAACGGCCAGTTGCAGGCGGTGATCGAATATCTCGAACATCCCGATGCCGCGCTGGGCGCCGATCCGGCGGCGGCGCGCGATGGTATTTTAGGGGAGAGCTTGCAGGGCGCTCTGGACGAGCTCACTCAGCGGCTGGGTCCCGACATGACGACATGGGCCTGGGGCCGGCTGCATCGCGCGAGCTTCGAGCCGGCCGTCGCGGTCTTGGCGGATCCGGAGTTGCGCGCGCAACTGTCGGTCGGCCCGCTGCAAACGCCCGGTTCGTCGTCGACGCCGCGCGCGCAGGCCTATAAGCCCAGTGATTTTTCGGTGATTGCCGGCGCTTCGGTGCGCCTCGTCATGGACGTGGGTGCGTGGGACAATTCGGTTGCCATGAACACGCCGGGTCAGTCGGACGATCCGATGAACGCGCATTATCGGGACTTGTTTCCCCTCTGGGCGCAGGGATCTTATGTGCCCTTGAGGTTCAGCCGCGCCGCCGTCGATGCCGATGCCGAGGAGCTGATTCACATCAGCCCAAACCGCTGAGGCTCGCATGGGGAACCCATCACGAATCCGCTGTGTCGAAACCCCTGATTGTTTGCAAAGCGTGGATCGGCGAGCATGAAAAAGCTCAAGCATGAATCGGAGTTGTTCAAGGCTGCGCTGCTGGCCGGCGTTCAATATGCCGAAGGGCGCAAGGCGGTCGAATTCGAGGCAACCGATTCGGCGAGCCTCAAGGCGCTGTACGTGTATCGCCTGCTCGTGCATGACAAGGTGATCGCGCCGATGCCCGAGGACCAGGTCAGCGAAAAAACCATCCGCCACCGGCTCGCCACCTGGTATGCGCACCAGCTGCCGAAAGGCCATCCGCTGACCGAATGAAAACCTCGCTGACGGAATTGGCGCGCCGCGGCCGCCCGCGAGTTCCCGGCTAGTGCAATTCGGTCTTGAATCATGGCTGTTCGCGGTGGCGCTCGGCACCAGCATGCTCGGCGGCGTGCTGGGCATGGCCAGCGGGATTTTCATCGTGCCGATCTTGACCCTGTTCGGCCGCATCGATATCCGCACCGCAATCGGCGCGAGCCTGGTCTCGGTGATCGCTTGTTCCTGCGCAAGTGCGGCGCCGTTTTTGAAGGAGCGGCTGACCGACATTCGGCTGGCGATCTTGCTGGAGACCGCCACCACGTCCGGCGCATTATGCGGCGTGTTCATTGCCGGGCTGATCCCAACCCGTTGCTTGTACCTGCTGTTCGCGCTCATCCTATTGCTCTCGGCGCAGCAAATGCTGGCGCGGCGCAAGGATCGGGACGATTCTTCATCCGTCAGGCGCCTGCCGTTGGGGATGACGCTGATGTACGGCGCCGGACTGATTTCGGCCCTGCTCGGCATCGGCAGCGGCGTGCTGAAAATTCCGGCCATGGACACCGCGCTGCGGCTGCCCATCAAAGTCTCCTCCGCAACATCCAATTTCATGATCGGGGTGACGGCGGCGGCCAGCGCCGCCGCGTATTTCGCGCGCGGCGAAATCGTTGCGTCGGTGGCGGCGCCGGTTGCCTTGGGATCCGTCGTCGGGGCCGTGCTCGGCGCGCGAATACTCATGAGCCTGGCCGCGCAACGACTGCGCCTGATGTTCATCGCCATCCTGGGCCTTCTGGCGCTGCAAATGCTGCTGGCCGCCTTCGGCATCACGCTCGTCGGGCCGCCAAGATCGTGAAAACCGCGCCATCTGGGTCCGACCCGCTGGAAAATCTGCTCGGACGCCTGCTGCATTATGGGACGCTGGCCGCCTCGGCGATCATCGCCGTAGGACTGGCGCTCTCGTTTGCGCGGGCAGCTCCGGGCATGGGCATCGCGGCCGCCGGCATCGCGCTTTTTATTCTGCTCCCGGCGCTGCGCGTCGCGGCGATGCTGATTTTCTTTTTGCGGGCCGGCGACTACCGGTACGGCGCCATTGCAGCCTTGGTGCTGCTCATCATTTCATTTAGTTTTTATGTCGGCGCCCGCTAGGCGCGCTTACGCGCCTCAGGCATAAAGATAATTCATCGGCAGTCCGAGGCGCAGACAGGATTGCACGGCGGGGCTTGTGGGCAGCACGATCCGGTCCGCCCACGCGCCCGACCATTTCACCAGCCGGCGCTCGTATTCGCGCAGTCCGTAATCATCGGACAGACCCAAAGTCGCCCGCAGCCATCCGGGAACCAATTCCACCGCCGCACGCAGCAGCTTGGGCTGCAGCCAGCGAAGCGGCCGGGGGAATGCGGGGGTATCGCGCATGATCCGCAGGAACTCGAAAATGATGGGCGATGGGGCGAGCCGGGGCCGCGTCGCATCGAACAGCGCCTGCATGTCCGCGACCGAACACGGCGTATCGACGGCGCCATACAGGCGCGACACGGGCGCACCCTCCTGGTAAAAATCGTTCAAATTCTGCGTGCTCAACGGCCGCACGTATTGGCTGTAGGCCTCGGCGAAGCCAAAAGCGGCCGTGGCGTGAACCCAGGTGAGCAGGCGCGGGTCGTTGGCCGAATAGCGGATGCCGGCCGGGGTCGTTCCCTGAACCGACTCATGCATTCGCACCACGCGCGCGATCATGGGTTCGGCCACGCTGCGCGCGCCATAGACACTGATCATGGCCGCCAGTCCGGTGCGCTTCAATCGGTTCAAGGGGTCTTGGCGAAAGGAAGAGTGCTCCCAGACTCCCGCGCGCACCGCCGGCTCCGCCAGTTCGAGAATGACTGCCGCGGTGCCGCCAACGAACAGCGCGATGGGATTTTTCAATACCCGCCATGACAGCGAATCCGCAGGCAGCAACGCCTCCTCGCGCGCGGGCCGCGCAAAATCGCTGCGGCTTCCCGACGCCCCGCTGAGCAACGCGTCCACCGCGCCGTTCAGATAGCGCTGCAGCATACCGGGTAGTCGAACGGCCGAAATCATGCGGGCAGTATACGGGCGGCCGGGATTATGATTCGAGCGAGCGGCCGATGCTCTGCAGGATATCGCCGTACCCGCCGCGCCGGACATTCAGCGCCGCGATGCTCTCTCGCACCCGTGGGCTCTTGAGCGCGGCGAGTTCATCGGCATGCCGGTAATGACGCATCGATGCGGCAACTGCGGCGCCCGACAGCGTGGCCGGATGCAAGTAAATCTCCGTCACGCCGCGCGGCAGCCGCGCGAAAATGGCGAGCAGCTGCTCCTCGTCCATGGCCCCGCTTTTCGCGATTCCGAACACGCAGTCGTTGTGAAATATGCCCGCGGCGCGCAGACGGTGGCGCATCAGCATGAGCCAGGGCGCGAGCAGTCTGCCTCCGCCGGCGGCATCCCAACGCTTGCCGCGGGCCGCAAACCACAACGGCTCATCCGGCACGCGCATGGCGCGGACGCCGAACTCGCGGGCAACGCGAATCAACAGGCCGAGGATCGTCGGGTGCAAATGAAAATGCTTGTGTGCATTGACGTGATCGAGAGGCAGTCCGGTACGCGCAAATGCCAGGAACTGAGCGCGGATCTCGGCTTCGAGCTGCCGCCGAACGGAGGCGCTCGCAAAATATCGTACCCCGCGCAATAACATGTCCTCGCCCATGCGTCCATCGGCGTCCGCGATGCCGGGGATTTGCTGCGGCGGCAGCGACGCCAATCCATCGGCAAGAACGATGTGCAGGCCGACGCGAAGATTCGGCAGGCGCCGAGCCCGCCGCACTGCATCGGCTGCCGCCGGTCCGGCTACCATCAAGCTCGCCGCGGTAAGGATGCCGCCGCGGCTCGCCTGCTCGACGGCTTCGTTGACGGTTTCGTGCAGACCAAAATCATCCGCGGTGACGATCAGGTGCCGCTGCATTAGCCCTCGATGGGCTGGGCGTCCCCGTCTCGGCTGACCTCGTAGTGATCGTCGCCCCACTGCACGCGCCGCGTGGCAAAACTCCAAATAAAGAGTCCAAAGTGCAGAAGATCGCGAAACGGCACCAGCAACAATACCGCTGCCGGCGCGCCGGGACGGCGCGCGTTGAAGTGAATCAACGCGCTCGCCAGAGCGGTCGCGGAAAAAATTGCCACCGCCGGCGCGGCTCCCTGGGTGAGCAGCAGCTGCAGGGCGGTGACCGGCAGGCCGAGCGTGATGACGGAAAAAACATATCCGAAGGGACTCAGGTTGCGTATCGTGCGCCGCCACCGCAATTCGTGCGCGACCAGATCCGCGGCGGTGCAGTCCTCGACGAAGGTGTCGACCTCCACCTCGGACAGGACGGTTCGAAGACCCAGCTGGCGCGTCAATTCTCCGAGGCGATAGTCATCCGCCAACTGGTTCGATATTGCGTTGAAGCCGCCGATTTTGTCGAGTGTCTCGCGCCGCATGCCGATGGTCGCGCCAAACGCGAACGATCGGAAGCCCATCAGGGCGGCAACGCGCACCGATGGAATGAACCACTCATTGATATACATCGAACCCAGCAAAGACCAGATTCCCGGCCGCGGAACGCCGCGGTAGCCGCAGGTCACGATTCCGACAGCCGTATCCAGCAGCGGCGGAACGAGCGTGGCGAGATAGTTGCGGCCGACCTTCACGTCGCTGTCCGAAATGACCAGGTAGTCGTGACGCGCAAGGGCCATCATGTTGATGAGATTGTTCACCTTGCGGTTGCTGCCGTGCTCCTTGCGATCCGCCGCCAATGCCAGATCGCGATCCGGAAATTCCTTCTGCAAGCGGTGGACCACGGCCACGGCGGGGTCTTGCGGGTCGCAGACGCCGAAAATCACCTGATAGTGGGGATACGCCTGCTCGCAAAAAGAGCGCAAGCACTCGTAGGTCTCGGGTTGCGCGCCGAAGAGGGGCTTCAGGATCGTGACCGGCGGCAACGCTTCGCGTTGGCGCGGAGCGCTGGAAAATGTTCTTCGCGTCGCGAACGCCGTGATCAGGCTGTAGGCCATCGACGCCAGGGCGAATGCGTAACCGCACCATACCAACATCTGACGCGCATCGAGCTGCATTAAGCAATCATCCTGTGAGGCCGGTCACGGAAAGTCCCTTTCCGCTACGAGCTGCGCTCCGGCAGCGGATCTTTCGTTGCAGCGGCGCCGTCGAGAACGACTTGCTCGAGAACCGCGAGATATTCGAGGTAGCGTCTGCGGCCCAGGGCCGTGATTTTATAGCAGGTCTGCGGCCGGTCTCGGTCCGCACCCTTGCCAAGGCTCACCAAGCTGGCTTCTTGCAGAACCTGAAGGTGGCGGTTCAAATTGCCGTCGGTCAGGGCGCAGAGTTTTTTCATTTCCGGAAACGGCAGCCCGCGGGGATGCGTGACCAGGCAGGTCAGAACGCCCAGGCGCGCGCGCTCGTGAATGACGCGATTCAATCCGTCGTAGGCAAAAGGGGAAGCGGCCTGTGCTTTTCGGTTAACTCTCTTCAATGGTGTCCTCGAATCCAAAGCGTAAGACAGCGGCGACGAGCAATTGCCCGACCCCGAACGATATCCCCATGGCCCACGGCAGCAGCGCATGATCGCCGGCGGCAATGAACAAGGAGACGAGTCCGGCCCCCAGGTACCAGGCCCCGACCGCGAACATTTGCCGCGGCAGGAACCGGCACGATGCGAACACCCCCAGGCTGAAAAGCACGGCCCACAGGCCCGGCAGCATCCACGAGTCTTGAGGCGCAACGCGCATCAACACCACGGTCAGGAGTATTCCTACGACAACGCAGGGTAGAAACTGTTCCACCGCGGCCTGAATCATTTCCGCAGCGAGCCCCGAATGCACCCGCCGCACCCGAAAGATAGTTTCCAACGACGCGAGGATCACGGCGAGCGCAGCCGTCGATATCCAGATGAGGAGAAACAGCCGCGTGTCGTGCTGCGAATGCTGCATCCAATGCGCCTGCGCGGCGGCGACCGCCATGGCGAGGACGCCGCTCACGGCGACGGACCCCGGTCCATAGCCGCGAAACTGCGTCCCGCGCGCCACCTGGGTTCGAATTGCGTTGATATCGTTCAGCGCCTGTCGCAGTTCTGTCATAAGGGTGAATTCCGAAGCTCGCGCGCGAATTAAGTTTCGCACTTGGGATTGCAAAGCAAATGCGCGGCACTGTCAAGAAGCGCGGACGACGGCTCGCGCTGCAACAATCGAAGAGAATCTAAAGCTGTTGCGGAATGGGGTGTCCGGTGGTACTTTGTACTGCAAAGTTGTAGGCTTTGCTGGGCAAGGCGGTAGCGTGTGGCCACGATCAAGAGTGTCGAGTCTCGCGCAATCGCCGCGCATGCTCACAGGTATTGGCTTGCGTTGCCGCTCGCCGCAGCCGGAATAGCGGGCTTGCTGCGAGACTCGTGGCGCGGTGCGCAGCTTCCGCCCGGCCTCGATCTTCATGCAGTCTTCGGTGCCCTGCTCTGGCTCATGGTGGCGACGCAATAGGCTCACGCGAGCTTTGGGCGTACGGCGTGTTTACGCTGCTCACCCTTCACGCGCTGGCTGCGTTCCAATGCCGCGCGCTCAAGCCCGCCGCCACCTAGTCCATCAGCGCTCGCCCACCACGAGCACCACAAATGAATCCGGGATCAGCGCGGGACGCGGATGAGGTTGCTCCGCGGTGGCCGGCGGGGCCGGGCCAAATTCCGCTGTCACGAGATACGCCTTGCCGGTTGCTTCGTCGAGTGCCATGGTGCGCGCACCGCGCTGCGTGACGACGCTCTGAACCACGCTATAGCGATCGGGCGAGTCCTCACGAACCACCGATAAGCTTCCCTCGCCGTTGGAGCTGAAAACCCAGCCGCGCTTTCTGTCGTACGCCGCGGCATCCGGATGTTCGCCGATGGGCACCAGCGCCGCCTGTCTGCCGCTGACCGCATTGGTGACCGCCATCACCTTGCCGTCGCAGACCGAAAACAAGCGACGATGCGCGCTGTCGATGGCAAGTCCGGATGGACTGTTGCAACCCGGTAGCGGCCAGGTGCTCTTGACGGCGAGCTTTCGAGCGTCAATGACCACCATTTGCCCCGGGTCGCTTTCGATGTTGACGAAGATCTGTCCGCGTCCATCCTGAGCGGCGAATTCCGGCTTGTCCGGCACGGGGATGGTGGCGACCACGGCCAGGCTCGACGCATCGAGCACCGTCACGTCCTTGGAGGCGCCGTTGAAGGTGAACACATGTTTGCCGGAGGGTTCATACAAGATTGCGTCGGGATTTCGGCCTGAAACTTTGGCCTCCTGAATCACCTTCAGCGTATCGAGATCGAAGACGGTGACCGTGTTGGCGCGTCCGTTGCTGGTGAAGCCGCGATTCAATGCGGGAGCAAGCGCGACGCCGTGGACTCCCGGTGTGTCGGGAATGGATCCGATCAGCTTGCCCGATTCGACGCTGATCACATCGACTCGGGTGGCGCGGCTGATGAACAGCCGCTTCTTGGCGGAATCCATCGTCAGGTAATCCCAGCCCCCGGCGCCGCCCAGTTTCCAATGCTGCAATACTTGCAAATTCGGCGCCGCGGCAGCGTCCGCAACCACTGCGGTGGTCAGACCCGCGCCGAGGCCCACTGTCAGCCAGAGCTGCAGGGCGTTTCGCGTCGATAGCATGAGAAGCTCCTTGAGTATCGGGCCCTCTGTAGGACAAAGACTACAGCGCGCGCTCGGAAAATAAAAACTCGCGCCAAAAGAATCTCGCGCCTGCCGTAGGTATTCGCGTAATTGTCACATAGCGAATCTAACCTAAAAGCCGTCGATGCCGCCAATGGCTTCATTCTGAGGTTCATACATGAAATCAATCTTCTGGGTCGCGGCCGTTGCGGCCGCGTTCAGCGGCACCGCTGCCGCTGATAATGACGGCGGGTTCGGCCGTCATTTTCGGCGCGGACACTTCTTCATTCCGGGCAACCTGGTCGTGAGCCGCAGCGTGTACGACAACCAGGCCGGCAACGTCGTGGTCGGAACGGTATTGCCGCCCAATTGTGCGGCGACGAGCGGGGGCTGCGGCGCGCCGAGCGGCGCGCCCAACGACGGTACTTATCCGACGGTGTGGAACAACGATCTCTACGACGGAAGCTTCGGCATTACATCGCGCATATATCTCGATGAAATGACGCCTTTCGGCTGGGTGATCGACACCCTCGAGGTCCCCTACCGTCCAACGCAACGCGGCGCGAGCGCGGATCATCTGGTGACGAGCTTCAGCTCGAAATCAGAACTCAGCCTCAACTTGTCGAACGATGGGCGATTCATCACCTTCATGGGCTACGTCGCACCGATAAATACCTTGGATGTATCCAATTCCAATACGCCGGGCGCCTTGGACCCCACCAATCCTGTCGGTACCGAATACGCCCGCGCGATTGCTCAGGTCGATGCCGACGGAGTCTTCCAATTCACGGCAACCAATGCGTACAGCGGCAACAACGGCCGCGCCGCCATTCAAGACGATTCGCGCGGCGTGGATTTGATCTATACCGCCGGCAATGCCGGCAACGGCGCCAACCCGCAACCGGACGGGATCATCTTGGGCGCCGGGGCGCAGATCCTGAGCCCGGCGAGCGCGCCGCTGGCGGCGCAAGCACCCGCGGCGCCGACGCCCGTCGCCAGCTTTTCGGTCACGGAATTGGGCGCGAAGGCGGACAAGATCGGCAAGGACGACAACTTCCGCGCTCTGACGATTTTCAACGACGTGCTTTACTTCAGCAAGGGCAGCGGCGGCAACGGCGTCAACACGGTTTATTTCCTCGACACGACCGGCAGTGCATGTCCGAAAGGCGTTGGGCTGCCGGCGCCTGACGCGAAGCTGCCGCCCGCACCGCTTGCTTACACGGCGGCAAATTTGCAGACGGCCGGCTTGCCCAACAATCTGTGCATTCTTGCCGGCTTTCCGCAAATACCGAACAAGACGGCGCCGGCGACGGCCTTTCCGTTCGGCATCTGGTTCGCCGACGCGCACACGCTTTATCTGGCTGACGAAGGCGACGGCTACACCGGCGGGGCGGATTTGTACGCGCACGCAGCCGCACAAACCACCGCGGGTCTTCAAAAGTGGGTGTTCAATAGCGCCAGCGGCGCGTGGACACTGGCCTATACGCTGACGAACGGTTTGGGGCTGGGGCAAACTTATGAGGTTCGCGGTTATCCGTCGGGGGTAAATGCCGGCACCGGATTGCCTTGGGCGCCCGCCACCGACGGCCTGCGCAACATCACAGGAAGGGTAGGGCGCGATGGCGTCGCGACGATTTGGGCGACCACCTCGACCGTCAGCGGCAACGGCGACGCGGGCGCGGATCCAAATCGTCTGGTCGCCGTCCGCGATGCGCTCGACAATCGGGATGCCGCCGCCGCGAGCCAAACGAGGTTTTTCACCTTGCGCACCGCGGGCTTTGCCGAAGTGCTGCGCGGAGTCTCGTTCACGCCCGGGACCGATTTGCGATAGCTAGGGCTGCTCAAGGCCGCGCTGATGGTCGAATGGCGATGGGCACGTTGCAAGCGTGCTCATCGCAGTGGACCGATCAACTAGAGGCGCGACGCCCGCGCCCGCAGTTGCGACGCTGCATCATGTGAGTGCATAGTCGCCGCATGAGCATCGATTGGCGGTTCTTTGCGCTCGGATCGGCGTTTTTTGCCGCGCTGACGGCCATATTCGGCAAGGTCGGCGTATCCGACATCAATTCGGATCTCGCCACTTTTTATCGAACCGTTGTGATATTGGCGCTCAGCGCTTTACTCGTGTCGGCACGCCAGGAATGGCAGTCCCCGGTCTCTTTGTCTCACAAAGGCATGATGTTCCTGCTGCTGTCGGGCATCGCCACAGGCCTCTCGTGGATCTGTTATTTTCGCGCGCTGCAGCTGGCACCCGCCTCCCGGGTCGCGCCCATCGATAAGTTCAGCGTGGTGCTCGTGGTTTTGTTCGCGGTAATGTTGCTTGGAGAAAGGCTCACTTGGAAAGTCGGCATCGGCTCTGCGTTGATTGCCGGCGGCGTCATTCTCACCGCCCTCTAGTGCATCGAGCATGAGGCAGTTTTGCGTTCGTTTAGGGCTGTGCGCAATGGGTCTGCTCGCCGCGGGCTGCGCATTGCATGAGGTCGAACAGAAACAGCCCTCGCTACCCGACGCATTTGCGGCGCCCGGCATCGGCAGCGACGGATCATGGCCGGACAAGAATTGGTACCAAGAATTCGGCAGCGCTGAATTGAGCGCCCTGATCGAACAGGCCTCGAGCGGAAATCTCGACATGAGCGCGGCGCGGTCGAGGGTGGCACAGGCGGATGCGCGTGCCAGACAGGCAGGAGCGGCGATTCTTCCCAGCGTCGACGCCGGCGGCAACGGCAACTATTTGGCAGGCCGCTCCGTCAACGGCAGTGCGCATGAAACCGATTGGGCCGTGTTGCTGTCGGCAAGCTATGAGGTGGATTTTTGGGGCAAGAACCGCGCGAGCGCACGCTCCGCCAGCCGTTTGGCGGATGCATCGCGAGCCGATCGGGACACGGTGGCGCTCACAACGCTGGCCGCCGTGGCCGATGGCTACTTTCAAGTACTGTCGCTGCGCGAACGTCTGGCCATCGCCGGGTTGAATTTGCATGCCGCGCAGAAATTGCTCGAGATCATCCAGGCGCGATTCGACGTCGGATTGTCAAATCCGGTGGAACTGGCGTCGCAAAAAGCGGCGCTCGCAAACGCCGCTCTGGTCATTCCGGATCTGAAACGGCAGGAGGCGGAGGCACTGGCCGCTCTGGCGCTGTTGTTGGGCCGTGCTCCCGAACAATTCTCCGTGGAGAGCCGCAATCTCGATGCGCTGCTCGAGCCTATGATCGGCTCGGGCTTGCCGGCGGAGCTGCTCACGCGGCGGCCCGATGTGTTCATGGCCGAGGCCAATCTGAAAGCCGCGAATGCGGATCTGGTTGCGGCCCGTGCTGCTTTATTTCCCGCATTGAACCTCACGGCCGGCGGCGGCGTGCAAAATCCGGCCTTGAACGCCGCGGTCACCGTCTTGAGCGGGCCCGGCCCCACGCTCAGTCTCGGCGCCTCGCTGACGCAAACGATTTTCGATCACGGCCGCCTGCAGGCGGTACGGGCCGAGGCGCAAGCCAGAGACGATGAATTGGTGACGGCCTATAAGGCGGCGATCCTTTCCGCATTGAGAGATGTGGAAATCGCCCTGTCGTCGGTCGGCCGTCTCCAGGATGCGCAGGCGCCGCAGGAGGAGAATGTGGCGCAAAGCGAGCGCGCGTTCGAGGGAGCGACATTGCGGTACAAGGCCGGCTCCGGTGACTTTCTCACGGTGCTCGAGGCGCAGCGCAACTTATACGCCGCGCGCGATCAGTTCTGCCAGTATCGATTTGCGCGCTTTCAAGCTTTCGTCGCGCTCTACAAAGCTCTGGGCGGCGGCTGGCAGGCGCCGACCCCCAAGTCCAAGGATTCTCGATGAAAACTAAAATGTTGCTGCTGTGCGTCGCTCTCGCGGCATCGAGCGCCTGCCACAGAAGCCCGCCCGAAGCTGCGGGAAACGCCGGCGAGAAATCGAGCGGTGCGCCGGCGGCGGAAAAGGACAAAGACAAGGATGCCGGCGAGGTGAGCTTGACGCCCGAACAGATTGGCAAGCTCGGCCTGCAGACCGAAGCGCTCATGATGGTTGACTACGCCGATGAAACCGCGGGATACGGCACGGTGATTCCGCACGAAGCCATTGCGCAGGCGGTGGCGGAACTTCGAACTGCGCAAGCCGCCGAGAAACAGAGCCGTTCGGCGCTGGCGCGCACGCAACGCCTCTCGGGCACACCCGGCGCGATGTCGGCGGATGTCGAAGATGCCAATGCACGCCAAGTGGCCGTCGACGCGGCGGCCTTGAATTTGGCGCGGCAGCGCCTTTCGGCATCCTTTGGACAAAATCCGCCCTGGAGCAATGGCGGGAACTTAAGTCTGCTGCAAGCTCTCGCCGACGGCAGCCAGCAATTGGTGCGCGTGACGTTTCCTTTGGGCGCGTTGCCGGGGGAGGCGCCCACGAGCTTGAGCGCGTCGCGGTTGGGCGCGGGCGACAGCGTAAAGCGTTGGAAATTGAGTTCGGTCTGGCCCGCCCCGGCGGATGCTACGGTGCCCGGGCGCAGCTTCTATTCGATACTGCGCGCCGGCAAGCTGGGCGAGGGCGAGAGAATCATCGCGTGGGCGCCGCTCGGCGCGCCGCATCCGGGCGTGCTGGTTCCGGCCGAGGCGGCGCTCATCAGCGACGGCAAGTACTGGTGCTACATCGAGGCGAAGCCCGGCACGTTCGTCAGAACGGAAATTGACGCGGGAAAACCTTTTGAAAATGGCTATGTGGTGAGCCAAGGCGTCAAGGCGGGCGAGAAAGTCGTCACGCGCGGCGCGGCTCAGCTTCTCGCGCAGGAAGCGAATTCCGGCGCGGACGCCGGCTAAGAAGCCTTAAATGCGCGCGATCGTCAGCCTTTGCGTCCGCCACTTCGGTGCCGTCACGGCCTTGAGTCTATTCGCACTCATCCTCGGCTGCTGGGGTGCGATGCACGCTCCGTTGGACGTGTTTCCGGAATTTGTCCCCACGCAGGTCGATATTCAAACCGAGGCGCCGGGATTCGCCCCGCAGCAAGTCGAAGAATTGGTCACGAAACAAGTCGAGAATGCCGTCAACGGCGCGCCCGGTCTCGCGACGCTGCGATCGGAGTCCATTCCAGGACTCTCGGTGGTCACCATCAGCTTTGTCGACGGCATCGACGTGCACATCGCCCGGCAGGGAATTTCCGAGCGCCTTTCCGAGCTCGGCAGCAGCCTGCCCGCCGGCGTGGGGCCGCCCAAACTGTCGCCGCTGGTCTCGAGCACCATGGACCTTCTCAAGATCGGGCTGCTGTCCGACCGGGTGGATGCCTATACGCTGCGCGATACGGCGGACTGGGTCATCAAGCCGCGCTTGTTGGCGGTACCCGGCGTCGCGCACGTTCTGGTGTTCGGCGGCGAGGTGCGCCAAATTCAAATTCAGCCCGACATGACCAAACTGGCCAGCTTCGGCATCACCTTGGCGCAGGTGGGGGATGCCGCGCATGCCGCGCTGCCCATACGCGGCGCGGGCTTCATCGACCTGCCCGGTCAGCGTGTGCTCATCGAGACGCCCACCCCGCAGCCCGACATCGCTACCTTGAGCGAGTCGGTCGTGACCGAGCGCAACGGCACGCCCATCCTGCTGCGCGAACTCGCGCTAGTGAAAATCGCGCCGGCGCTCAAATTCGGCGACGCTTTAGTCATGGGCAAGCCCGGCGTCATGATGTCGCTCGCGAGCCAATACGGCGCCAACACCTTGACTGCGACTCTGGCGGTTGAAAAGGCGCTGAATGAGCTGGCGCCCACTTTAAAATCCATGGGGATCACTCTCTATCCCGCGCTGCATCGCCCGGCGAACTTCATCCAGCGGGCGCTGGGAAACCTCGAACATTCGCTACTGATCGCCGGCGTCCTCATTTTGGCCGTGTTGTATTTGTTTCTGCGCGACATGCGCGCCGCGCTCATAGCGTTTACGGCCATTCCCCTGTCGCTGCTGGCCGCGATCGCGGTGCTGGATCGCATGGGATTCACGCTCAACACCATGACGCTCGGCGGCTTTGCGGTGGCCTTGGGGGTGTTGGTCGACGATGCCATCATCGGGATCGAAAACATTCTGCGCCGCTTGCGCGAAAACAGGTCTCTGGCGCAACCGAAATCCCGGCTGGACGTGCTCCGCGACGCGTCTCTCGAGGTTCGCGGTCCGGTCATTTACGCCACCGCGGTGGTCGTCGCGGTATTTTTACCGGTATTGTTCACCTCGAGCGTGCAAGGGCACTTTGTCGGACCCCTGGGGCTGGCGTTCATCTTCGCCGTCCTGGCATCGCTGCTCGTGGCGCTGACTTCCACACCGGCGCTGTGCGCACTGCTGCTGCGGCGGCATGATGCGCGCGCGGAAGCGGCCTGGATGGTGCGCCTCAAGTCCTGGCAGCGCTCCGCGGTTCACGGGGTCGCCGCTCACTTCACCGCCGTAGCGGCGGTGCTGATCGGCTTGGTCATTGCGGCCGTTGCCGCGCTGCCCTTTCTGGGCGGCACGTTCATGCCCGATTTTCGCGAGGGGCATTTTGTTTTGCAGGTCAGCACTGCCGCGACCGGCACTTCTTTGCAGGCCATGCTCGAGATGGGCGAGAGAGTCAGCGCTGAAGTTTTGGCGCTGCCCTATGTGAAAAGCATCGAACAGCAGGTAGGGCGGGCGGAACTGGGCGAGGATACGTGGGGACCGCATCGCAGTGAATTCCATGTGGAGTTGAAGCCCGACGCGAAAATCGACCAGCACGTTGCCGAAGAGCAACTGCGCAAAATCCTGGCGGACTACCCCGGTCTGCAGAGCGAGGTCGTCACTTTCCTGGGGGATCGCATCAGCGAGAGTTTGAGCGGCGAGGCGGCACAGGTGGCCGTCAAAGTCTTCGGAGAAGATTTGGATGCGCTCGATTCGACCGGTAACGCGATCGTGCGAGTACTTGGGAAAATTCCCGGCATTGTGGATTTGCAATTCAAGCGCCAGAGCGGAACGCCGGCGATCGGTATCGAATTGCAGCCGCAGGCGATGGCCGCGGCCGGTCTCAAGGCTCAGGACGTGCTCGATACCGTCAACACCGCCTACGCGGGTTCCGTGGTGGGCCAGACTTTCCGCGGTACCCGCACGGTCGATGTGGTGCTGCTCCTGCCCGATGAGCTGCGGCATCAGCCCGCACAATTGGCGCGCTTGATGATCGCGAGTCCCGGCGGCCCTGTGCCGCTTTCGCAGATCGCGCGGATCTCCATCACCCAGGATCGGTACAGCATCGAGCACGACGGCGGCCAACGGCGCATCAGCGTGACCTTCAACGTCGGCAACGGTTCGCTGCAGCACATCGTGCAGCAAGCACAGCAGGACATTGCGCGCTCGGTCGCGTTGCCGCGAGGCGTATTCATCGGATTTACCGGCGCGGCCGAGGCCGAGGCACAAACCCGAACAGAGCTGATTCTGTACTCCACGCTGGCGCTCGCCTTGATCGTGCTCATCTTGTTCGTGTCCTTTCATTGGCGCGCCAACAGCTGGTTGGTCTTGGCCAATTTGCCGTTCAGCCTGATCGGCAGCGTCATGGCGATCGCGGCGACGGGTATCGGAATTTCCTTGGGATCCGTGATGGGGTTGATCACGGTCTTCGGTATCAGCGCGCGCAACGCCATATTGCAGCTGGCGCACTACGAACATCTGGTCGAGGTCGAAGGAGCCACGTGGGACGCCGATCTGGTGCTGCGCGGCGCGAACGAACGTTTCGTGCCCATATTGATGACCGCCGTGGTCACGGCATTGGGACTGGCGCCCCTGGCCTTTGGCATCAACCAGCCGGGCCAGGAAATCGAAGGGCCCATGGCGATCGCCGTGCTCGGCGGCTTGTTCTCCTCGACCTTGCTGAATTTGTTTGTCTTGCCGGCGTTGGCGCAGCGTTTTGTGGTGCGACCTCCGTCCTTGACTTCTCCCGACTCCGCTGGGCAGAGTACCGCGCAGCTTTGAGGGAGAACTACAACTTGGCCGCCAACGACACGAAAACTGCCGCCTCCCAGTCGCCGTTTGCGAATCCCTGGGTACAGCTTTTAATCGGTGTGATCTGCATGGCCGCAGTGGCCAATCTGCAATACGGCTGGAACTTATTCGTCAATCCCATTGAAGCCAAGTATCACTGGGGGCGTGCTGCGATCCAGGTCGCATTCACCCTGTTCGTGACGCTCGAGACCTGGCTCATACCGGTCGAAGGCTACATGGTCGATCGCTTTGGGCCGCGCGGCGTTGTGATGGCCGGCGGCATCTTGGTCGGCCTGGCGTGGGTGCTGAATTCGGTCGCGAGCTCGCTGCCGCTGCTGTACTTCGCCGCCGCGCTCGGCGGCATCGGCACCGGCTGCGTGTATGGAACTTGCGTCGGCAACGCGCTCAAGTGGTTCCCGAGCAGACGCGGACTCGCGGCCGGAATCACCGCTTCTGGATTCGGCGCGGGCGCCGCCATCACCGTCGGACCGATCAGAACCATGATTGAAGCGTCCGGCTACGAGCACGCATTTTTGGCGTTCGGCCTCATCCAGGGCGGCATTGTCTTCGTGATGTCGTGGCTTTTGTGGGCGCCGCCGCCGCCGATCGCGACCGCAGTGGTGAAGCCCAATCAAACGGCGCACGGTTACACGCCCATGGATGTACTGCAGAGCCCGGTGTTCTACGTCATGTACGTGATGATGGTGTTGGTCGCCTTCGGCGGCCTGAGCACGCTGGCTTCCATGGCGCCGATAGCCGAGCAGTTCAAAGTCGGCAAAGTGCCGGTCGAACTGTTCGGCATGGCGATGCCTGCCTTGGGCTTCGCGCTCTTTTTGAATCGGATTTTCGACGGCATCGGCCGGCCGCTTTTTGGCTGGATATCCGACCAAATCGGCCGCGAATACGCGATGGCGCTGGCGTTTCTGATCGGCGCGGTGGCGCTCTTCATCTTGAGCCAATCAGGGACCAATCCTGTCCTCTATGTGCTCGTGACTCCGCTTTATATCAGCACCTACGGGGCGATCTACAGTCTGTTTCCCGCCGCCCAGGGCGACACATTCGGAGCGCAGTATGCCGCAGCCAACAATGGCATGCTGTACACGGCCAAGGGCGCCGGCACACTGTTGGTACCGTTCGCGTCCATTCTCATGAGGTCTCACGGCTGGGACGCGTTGTTCTTCCTCGCCATGGCATTCAACGTCCTGGCGGCCCTGCTCGCGCTTTTCGTCTTAAAGCCGCTACGGGTGCGGCATTTCGCCAAGAGCCGTGCCGCCTTCGAAACGTAACCCAGTCGCAGCCGCCGCAAGGCCCCTGGTTCCGGTGCGGCCTTCAGGGTTTTGCCCTACTGTGGCAAAGAAAATACTTTGTTTCGCGAAGGCAATCATATATGGTATACCACGAAAACTAACTGAAGCGGTGTGTCACTCCGTCTGTCTCAATGGGGGTAATGAATGATGGCAATCAAAGCGCAGCCGCGTTTTGGATTTTCGATCGCTCCAATCCCCGCTTGCCCGAACGGTGGGTTCCCAGATCATCGATTCGATAAAACGACCTTCACGAGGATCACAAGATGCTAAATCTAAGACTGGCTAGGCCTATGCTGATTGCGCTGGCAGCATGCGCCGCTAATTTCTTCGTCCAGGGCAGCGCCTTGGCCGACGATGCGCAGGAAAACAAAGCGCTGAAAGAACAAATGCGGCAAATGATGCAGCGTATGGACGCATTGCAGAAGCAAGTCGAAACGATGTCTCAAAAGCAAGCGGCGCCGCCGCCGGCGTACGTGCCGCCCCCTCCGGCTTACGTGCCGCCGCCGGCGGTTGCGAAGAAGGAAGCGCCGGCAGAGCCGAAATTCGAGTCCTTTCTCAAAGGGTTCTACGGAACCTTGGACGCATCCTTCGATGGCAGCACCAAGGGCATGAATGGAATGACGGCGTACCACTACGCCGGAGCCCCGGTCAACGGCGTCTATCCCACCACCGGCGTCAAGGGTACGCCCTACGGGCAGGTAGGTTGGCAGCCCTCGATCTCCACCAACGGGGCCACGCTGGGCTGGCGCGGCAGCCACGCGATCCCCGGTTTCGACGATACGAAGTTCGTCATGCAGATCGAAGCGAATATCGGATTGACCGACTCGCCGGGCTTGGCGACGAGCTATACGCAGCAGTCGGCCGGCACGAGGGGCGGCATCGGTTCGGGCACGACCTATATCGGATTCGCGAGCCCAAGCTGGGGCGCGCTGAAGATCGGTCACGGCACGTCACCGTACGGAAATTCGTCCAGGCGGCTCGACCCGTTCGCCGGCATGGTCGGCTCCATGAACACCATCATGAGCAATACCGGCGGCGACAACCGGGTTGAATTCGTGACCGCCATGGACCACTCCGATCTGGTACGAATCACCGAAATACGGCCCGGTCAGCTTCGACCTGTTTTTCTCGCCGGGACAAAACCGCACCGCTGACGCCAACTTGAACCTGGCAGGCGGTTCGTCCAATTGCAGCGGCGGCAACAACCCCGGCAGCGGCAACCTGCTGCTCGCCTGCGACGACGGCGGCTTCGACAACGCCTACAGCGTAGACCTGAAATTCGAGTTTGAGCATTTGTACCTGATGGCGGCCTATGAACTGCACAAGCATGTCAACCGCAACAGCGACGGCATCGGATCCAACGCGCCTGGCTATGCCAACATAATGAATCAAGGCGATCCGGCCGCGGGTGGCGGCGGTGCTTTGTCGCAGTATCTGAACTGGGGCCTGTACGATCAGGTCGCGACCGCTTATGGCGCCACCGGTTCCTGCACCACGGCACCCAGCTCCGCCACGTACTACTGCGTCAATGCGACGCCGGGGTTTCAGGGCGACATCGGCGATGAGGCGGCATTCCATGTCGGCGGTCAGTATGTGTTCGATTTTGGCCTGACGGTGGATGCCATTTTCGAACGCATGACGCGCAAGCTTCCCGCCGCGCTGGAATTTCAGAACGAGCGGCAGCGCAATGGCACCTGGCTGGCGTTTACCCAGGCGCTTACTGCCCGGGACAACTTGAACTTGGGTTGGGCGCACGCCGGAAGCACACCCGGCGACCCCGCCGGGCAGCATAACTACAATCCGAACAGCACCGACAACCACGCGGACATGTATCTCGTTCGCCTACAAGCATCACTTCGATAAGAATTTGTACTGGTATGCCGACATTGCCGAAACCATCAACAACGGCAATTCGCACTACGACCTGGGTGCCGGCGGCCATGGCATCAAGACGGATTGTCATGATGGCACGACCACGCCCATCATCGACTACACCAGTGCAGGCAATACGACCTGGGGCGGCTGCCGGCCCAAGGCAATTTCCATCGGGGCGAATTACAAGTTCTGAGCCGGGAGTTGTAAATTGCAGGGACTCGAGGACCTGGGGTGCGCTACCCCAGGTCCTCGAGTTCGGCGGCTGAATAGCCGAAAATTTTCGGAATTTTCGTTCGCCTCCGTGGTCCTATAATCGGGACGCCGGACAACGTTGAGGAATGACTTTATGGCTCAGGTGACACGAAGGTTTTTCTTGCTGTCATCGGCGGCGTTATCCGCCGGGTGTGCGGTGGGCAGGCCGGCCGACGATGGGACGGTTCAAGCCTCGCAGAAGGTGCGCCAGCCTGCCGCAGGGCAAACCTGGCGCTATGCGAAGCATAACCTTTACACGCGCAGGGTTGTCGACGAACAACTGGACCGGGTCGCCACGGTCAATGGTTCCGTCAAAATAGACTCCAGTTACAAATCGGCAGCCAAGGAGCGCCCAGCGCCCACCGGGTGGGGGTCGGAGCTGTTGCGCAAGTATGTTGTGCAGCCAGAAACGCCCAGCGGGGAGCTGCCGAGCGAGATACAGGATCCCTGGGGCATGGTGGTGCTGGATCCGCATTGGGGCCAAGTCCAGGTGTACGAGATGCCGATCCCCCTGTGGCCGGCGCAATTGGAGCCGGGCTGGCAGACTCACTTCAGTACCCGGTACAAAACACCCGCCGATCAAGACTCCCTCCCCTGGGACCAGACCATGAGGGCGCAAGCCTGGGAGACGGTTAGCGTGCCTGCCGGGCAATTCAAGGCGCTGCGCTTTACCAACGAGATCAAGTTCACGCACCCCGATTTTTCACGGACGGACTCGGTCAGGCAAGAAACGCTGTGGTTCGCACCCGAAGTGGGCCGGTGGGTCGCCCGCGAAAGCCAGGGGAGTTACTACCTCGCTGACTCGACCATCGTGCAGCCCTACAATGAAAACGGCTTCCGCTGGGAGCTTCTCGCCTGGTCGTAGCGCTGGGATTCGCGCGCCATGATTTGGGCAGCCGCCGGCTGCGACTCCATGATCATCAACTTGCGCTTGCGAATAACGCGGATTTGATCGGCACGTCGCACACTACGGAATTGCCGCCGTTGGCGCCGTGCGCGATGATGAGCCGGCCGCCGATGGCGCTGGCTCGAAAACGCATGGTGCGCATTCCGAGGCCTTGAGCCTTCTCGATGTCGCGGGCCAATCCGGGGCCGTCATCGATGACGGACAGGCGTAGATCGCTCGGGCGCGACCAAAGCTCAATGTCGATGCTTTTCGCACCGGAATGTTTAAGCGCGTTTTGCACCGCTTCCTGCGCGATACGATACAGATGATTGCGCATCTTGAGGTCAATGGCCGGCGGTGCTTCGTGCTGACTGCGAAACCTCACCCGCGTGCCGCTGAGAGAACTGCGTTGCGCGAGCAGCTCGAGCGCGGCATCGAGATTGCCGTCCGCGTTGGTCAGCGGCGAGAGTCCCTGCACGATGCGGTGTGCATCCTGAATGCAGCTGGTCGCCAACAAGGCGAGTTGGTCCAAATCGACGGAAATTGCGTCCCGTTCCTTTTGCGCGCGGTTCGCCAGCGCCCGCACCGACAGGGCCAAACCGGTGAGTTCCTGCCCTAGACCATCGTGCATTTCCTGGGCAATGCGCCGCTGCTCGCCGCCGATGGCTTCCATGAGCGCCTGCCCGAAGGCGCGCCGCTCCGTCACGTCGATCGCGAAGACGAGCTCGCCGGCCTGACCGCCGCAGTCGATCGATTGCGTCCACACTTCGACCTCGAGCACGCGTCCGTCCTGGGTGCGATGCTGCGTTTCGAAAGGTTCCAGCGGCAGATCCGCGGTCATTTTCGCATCTTGAACCGGCGGCAACACCGGCAGGTTCGGACCCGCGGACAAGATCTCGACGCTGCGCGACAACAATTCATCCCGGCTCCAGCCGTACTGACGCACGGCGGCGTCATTCACCAAGAGAAATCTCAATGAGTCGCGGGCATGCACCCACAGCGGCTGCGGGCTGCCGTTGAAAATCTGCGCATAGCGCTGCTCGGCGCGCAGCGCCTCGTTGCCGGCAGCATCGCGCTCGCCGAGCAGCGCCGTGATGATGATGCTCAGACCCGACAACGACGCGATGAACGACCAGATCGTCACCAGGCCCTGCAGCTGGTTGAATTCCGCAAACGCGCCGATGCTGAATGCCGCACTGATCGCGGTCATGGTGGAGATCACGAACGAGGCGCCGGCGGCGATCACGAGCCCGAAGCGCATCGCACTGACAACCACGATGATGAACGCGAACACCACGATCAGCGGCCGGCCGAGCGCTCCCGGCGCCAGCATGATCGAGGCGCAGCACACCACCAATGCAAACAACCACAGCCCACCTTCCGCCCAATGCGCGTTGAAGCGCTCGAAACTTTTGCGGTTGCCAGCCATCAACAGCGGACCCAAGAGCAATGCGCCGGCGCCGGCGTTGCCCCACCAGCGGACCCAATGGCTCAGGTCGGTGGCGAATTCTTTCATTCCCGATAAGTAGTATCCGGGCAGGCTGAAGAGCGGTCCGAGCGCCGCGCCGGCGCCGATGCACAGGATGAACAGCGGCACATCCTTCGCGCGTGAGAAGTTCGGGTCGAAGCCGCTGCGCTCCAGCAGCCACGCCGAAGCCCATGCGCTGCTCGCAAGACCAATCCCCACGCCTATGCCCGCTGCCAGCGGTTCGCGGGACAAGAGTATGACCGTAAGCCCCGCCAGGAAGACGGCCGGCCAGACGCGGCGGCCTAATCGATATGTAACCGCGACGGCAATGCCGTTCGGCAGATAGGAAAGCGTCAAGCTTCCCCCATGGCGGCGCATCGAGAGGCCGATCGCCGCTACCGCCAATATGGATACGAATACGAACAGGAGGCGGAGTGCTTTAGTCGTGATGCGATCAGGAGCCAGCATCGAGATGCCTCAGCGGGGTTAGCGCGAGGCGATTGTAGACTTATTTTTTACTTATTGCTCAACGCGCGCCGGCAGGCAACTTATTCCTTTTCAAAAAGCAGATTCGCGCGGCCGGCGTTCGCGAGATTTGCTTATGTCGCTTGTAGTCCTTGACATAAACATCGCGCGTGTCGCCAGCGAGAGACGCCGATCACGCTTTCATTCCGCTCTCTTCGTCAATATCTTGAGCACCCGTACCGTTCCTGGGAAAGGATTTATGGCAACGCCGATAAATGCGCCAATGGCAGGCGAGATCTGGCATCTCAGCATCGAGGACCTGTTTCAGCCGGTGCAGGAAGCGCCGCGTCTTGGCGGCGACGGGCCCTTCGTCATCAATCTCAGTGTTTCGACCGCGCCGATCAGCGTACCTACCAAGGCATTCACCAACAGCCCTCTGGATGCGCATGTCTACCAAATCCAAGTGACCGAGGATGGGCGTACCCGCTACCGCCTGCGGCTCGGGCCGTTCGCCTCCGAAGACGAAGCCGATGCCATTCTTGCGGAGGTCCGCGATACTTATCCCGGTGCGCTGACCGCAACGGCGAGCGCCTCCGATTTGCGCGTCATCGGCAGCATGCAGGCCAAGGCCGATCATCGGCCGAAGCTTGCGCAACCGGCCGATGTCATCATCGAGAAATCCGTCTCGCAGAAGATCGCCGCGAAACAGGTCGCCCCCGACGCCGCGGCCGTCGCGGCTGAAAAATCGGCGCCACAGGCGGCGGCGCCGAAGCTGGAAGCCGCGGAAATTTCGATCGACATCGCGTGGCCGACGCCCGAGCTGGGCGTGCCGCGCAGTGCACCGCAGCGCGCGGCGACTGCGCTTGCGGCAACCCCGCCGGCCCCCAAGAAAGAATCGCCTAAGGCGGCAGCGGCAGTACCGGAAACGCCCAAAGCTCCATGGGCCTTACCGGAATTGGATGTCCCGCTGCCAACGCTGCAGAAGTCCCCGGCCGCACCGGCAGCGCTTTCGGTTGCCAAAGCGGTTGCCGCTCCTGCCTCCGCGCAGGAACCATTTGAATTGAAGCTTGCGCCGCCGTTCGCCAGCGTGGCGCCGGTTCTCACCGAAGTCGTTGCGCCTGTGAAAGCTCCCTTCCGAAAGAATGTTTCGCCGAAACCGGGACGGATTGCAGCACCGGTTCCGACTGAAGCAGTCGCAGCCAAGATCAAAGCACCGCAACCGGCACCGGCCGCAGCACCCGCACTCGCAGCTGCCGCAGCACCCGCGCCCGCCGTGAATCTCGAGTTGCAGCCGCCGCCCAAGAAAACGATCGCATCGGCGCCGGCGCACAGCATGGCGCCACCGCCTAAGTTGCCGGCTGCCAAACCTGCCGCAATCAAATCTGCGGCAGTCACACCTGCGGCGGTCACACCTGCGGCAGTCAAACCTGCAGCAGTCAAACCTGCAGCTGTCAAAGACGCCATGCCGCCGGAGTCCGCGAAAGCGGCGCCGGTTCTGACACAGTCAGTTGCGCCTGCGCGCAAGCCTTGGCCGAAGTTTCCGGCGGCACTCACCAAGCCGATGGCCAACAAGCTCAAATCGCTACAGCACGTCGTGGTCGCGACCGCTGTGGCGCCGACAGCGCGCGAAGTGAAGAAACTCGACGAACCTTTGGAGAGTTTGGAGTCCACGCAAACCATCCGCGCATTGACGCCCATGGAAATCGAGGACAACGAAGTGTCGCGCTGGTTCGTCATTCAACTCGCGCTCGCGGATCACGCCTTCGATCCCGATTCGGTTCCGAACCTCGACATCTTCAGCGAGTACCGTCTGTACTCGGTGGCAGGCCTGGATCAGGGCCGTGTGGTGCATGCGTTGCGTCTGGGATTTTTCCGCGAAGAGATCGGCGCGGTGGCAGTTGCGAGTTATCTTGCCGCCTTCTGGGACAAGCCGACCATCAAGCGGGTGAGCCTGGCCGAACGCGAGCGTTTCGCCGACCAGCGGGTGGAAGCGCGCAAGGACGTCGGCGCGACCGGAAAGCACGCGGTGATCGAAATCACCGATGAGCTCGTGGCACGGCGCAAACGCGCCACCAAGGACTCTGCCGTCATAACGGTAATTCGTCCGCTCGAGAACTAAGAGAGGGTCGGTCGGCGTCCGCCAGAGCTGTCCGCATTGTCCGCGGACAGTGTCCGCGGCCATCGCAGTCATCCTCTCCAAAAATAATTCCTTTGAAAATAGCGCTTTAACGTGCGCATAGGCCTGGCACGGCTCTTGCTTTGTCTTCATCGGGGAAACACCCCGCTGCGTAAAGCAAATTCTTTAGGAGACGACCATGAATAGCCGAATTTCTTCGAAACTCGCCGCGCTCGCGTTTGCACTCATGATGAACGGGTTCATCATCGGCGGCGTTGCATGTCTTTTCGACGTGCAGACTCAGCAGCATTTGTCGGTGATTTCCTTTGCGAAGCAGCTTGCTGCATTCCAATGGCTGATTTGAGCCGATCACATAGTCGTGTCGGCCGCCGTCCTTGGCGCTAGTATGCGAAGTCCAACGGATTCGCGGAAGGCACGGCTATGAAAAAGTTTCGATTCTTCGCCGGCGCAGTGGCGCTCATGGCCCTCGCGCCGCTAGCCGTTCAGGCACGCGCAACCTCTGGGTTCACCATGGAGCAAGCGCTGCATTATCCCTACGCCCTGGAACTGGCGGCGGCGGAACACGGCGATGCAATCGCCTGGGTATGCAATCTTGACGGGGTACGCAATATCTGGGTGGCGCGCGGGCCGAACTTCGCGCCGACCCAGGCAACTCAATATCGCGACGACGACGGCCAGGAAATCACACAGCTCACCTTTTCGCCGGACGGCTCGCGGCTGGTGTTCGTGCTGGGCGGCGATCATGACGCCAATTGGCCCGCGGAAGGAGCCCTGGCGCCCGACCCAAGTTCCTCGCCGGAACAGCCGGTCGTGACGATCTGGGCGGTGCCCGCCGGCGGCGGCGCGCCGGTAAAAATCGACGCGGGCGATGCGCCGGCGATTTCGGCTGGCGGCCAAGTGGCCTACATCAAGGACGATCATGTTTGGATCGCATCGCTCGACGGCGGAAAACCGGAGCGGCTGTTCTTCGATCGGGGCAGGGACAGCGATCTGGTTTGGTCGCCGGATGGAAGCCGGTTGGCATTTGTCTCCAACCGCGGAGATCACTCCTTTATCGGCATTTACACCTCGAAGAGCACACCGCTGTTGTATCTCACGCCGTCCACCAACAAGGATGAATCGCCTATTTGGTCGCCCGACGGCACGCGAATCGCCTATACGCGACGCGCCGGCGACGGCGGGCCGCCGCGTCCGATTCTGACCCGGGAGCCGCGTCCTTGGTCGATCTGGGTTGCCTCGGCGAGCGACGGAACCGGAAGCGCGGTGTGGAAAAGCCCGAACACGCTGGCCGGATCTTTTCCCGATGTGGCGGGCGGCGCAAACCTGCATTGGGCTGCCGGCAATCGTCTGGTTTTCATGGCGTATTTGGATGAATGGCCGCATCTTTATTCCGTTGGCATGGCGGGCGGCACTCCCGTGCTGCTCACGCCGGGCGCCTTCATGGTCGAGCATGTGGCCGAAAGCCGTGATCAGCGTTTCATGATTTACGATGCGAACACGGGCCGAACGCCCGGCGACGATGATCGCCGCCACCTCTTCCGGGTGCCGGTCGATCATGCAGGCTCGGTGACGCTGACTTCCGGTGAATCCTTGGAGTGGACGCCCGTTGCCGCAGCGGCCGATCGAATCGCATTTGTCGCGGCGACTGCGCAGCAACCGCCGACCGTAGCCATTTCCGGTCTCGACGGGACGCATCGCACGTCCCTGCCTGCGGCGACCAACGCGGCATTCCCGCTCGCGCAATTCATGGCTCCCAAGCAGGTAACATTCAAAGCGGCTGACGGAACTCTGGTGCACGGACAGCTCTTCGACCGAGGCGCCGCGAAATCCAGCGAACGGAAACCGGCCGTGATTTTTCTGCACGGCGGCCCTCCGCGGCAAATGCTGCTCGGCTGGAGTTACATGGATTACTACAGCAATGCCTACGCCGTAAATCAGTACCTGGCGGCGCATGGTTTCGTCGTATTGTCGGTCAATTATCGTCTCGGCATCGGCTATGGCCTGGCGTTTCATCATCCCGAGCACGCGGGTTTCGCGGGCGCCTCCGAATATCAGGACGTCGTGGCGGGAGCCCGCTTTCTGCAATCCCTGCCCGGGGTCGACGGCGCGCACATCGGGGTGTGGGGCGGCTCATACGGGGGCTATCTGACGGCGCTGGCGCTGGCCCGCAATTCAGACATCTTCAAGGCAGGCGTCGATCTGCACGGCGTTCACGATTGGTCGCGGCTCATGGACAGGTTCGGCGCGCCCGGGACGCGCTTCGAGAAGGGCGATCACGACAAGGCTCTGCAAGTCGCGTGGGAATCATCGCCTGATTCCGCGATCGAGAGCTGGAAGTCCCCCGTCCTATTGATCCAAGGGGATGACGATCGCAATGTGCGCTTTCAACAGACTGTCGATCTCGCGCGTCGGCTCGAGGAGAGGAATTTGCCATACGAGGAGCTGGTGCTGCCCAATGAGATTCACGGCTTTTTACGCCATGCTTCCTGGGTACGCGCCGACGAAGCCACGGCGGAGTTCTTGGCTCGCACCCTCAAGGCGGCAGAATAGCGGCTATAAGGTGCGCGTCTCTAGGTCGCGCGCTTTCGAGGGCGTTTGCGCCGTTCCCCCAGAGAGTAGGTACGCGGTGAGTTGCTCAGCCCGGCCGCGCGGCGCGCGGCCGCAAGTTCGCCCGCGGTGTCCGGGTTCGCCGCCTCGCTCTCGCCGAATCCTTGAAGCTTGACAACGCTCGGCAGCAGCGCTTCGCGTTGTTCGTTCAAGCTTGCAGCGTGCAAATCCCGGAGCGCCGCCTCTCTGCGCCGCAGCGCCGAGCCGTGCGCGCGCCAAGCAAGATATTCTTCTCGCACGTAGGCGCCCGACAATCCAAGTCCGCCCACAATGAGCGCGATCAATACGAAATCGAACTCCATTGCCCCTCACCCTTCGACAATTCTCGCAGCCCCGAACCGCCGACCAGGAGGGCCTTGGGTCGATTGCAAGGCGCTGCTTGTCGTTACGCGTATTTTACCGTCGATGACCGCCTGAGTAAAATCGCCGCCGGGCGCGGCCAATATTGCGAATTGATTACCAACCGGGGCCGTAGATGGGACCCAGCGGCCCCCATGGGCCCCAGGCATCCCAATTCCAAGCAGCGTCCTCGTAGTTGAGGAAAGCGATGCGCTGCGCTTGATCGAAGTCGAGCTGGCGGTTGCTCACATATTGCGCAAAATCTTGCTGCGTTCCGATGTACAGGCATCCGCATTCCTTGGGATCTGCATAGACATAATGAACATCGTTTCCTCGTACCCGTTGCACGAAACGGTTCGACGGCAAGCGATTCAGCATCGCCTGGCGTTCCGCGGTGTCCGCAATGCGCACCGTAAACCCCGCAGCCGCAAGATCATTTTCCTGCTGCAGGATTGCGGAGGATTGGCACGCGCTTAGCGCGGCAGCAAGCAAGAGTCCGGCGCCGATTTTCAGAGTGCATCGCATTTTCTTTGCCTCGGTAAAGTGCAGGCTGCTAGGCTTGAGTTCCGACGCTTGGATATACATCAGTCATGCTGCCGCAGTCCATCAGACACTCAATTCGTCGCGCTGCAGCGTCAGCGGCCATGCTCGGCATTGCCATGGCCGGCAACGCCAACGCTGCCGACTTGGCGCTGACGCATGCCCGCATTTACGTGGCTCCGGACGCGGCGCCGATCGCGGACGGCACCCTTCTGATCCATGACGGCAAGATCGCCGCGGTTGCGAAACAAGGCGCGGTTCGCATACCCCGCGATGCCGAGCGCATCGATTTGCACGGCGGCAGCGTCACGGCCGGCTTCTGGAACAATCACGTGCACATGATGACGCCGCCCCTGCTCAACGCCGCTAAGCATGCGGATGCGGATCTCACGTCAGCGCTCACGCAAATGCTGACCCGCTGGGGCTTTACCACGGTGTTCGACATTGCATCGATGCTCTCCAACACCAATGAAATCCGCCGGCGCATCGACTCGGGGCGGGTTATCGGACCGACCATTCTGACCGTCGGCGATCCGTTTTTTCCGAAAGGCGGCACTCCCGTCTATGTGAAGCAATTCATGAAGGACAACAACTTTCCGGACGAAGAAATCCTCGATCTGCCCGACGCCGTCGCACGCGCGCATCGTCAAATTCACGAAGGGGCGGACGGCGTGAAGCTATTCGCGGGCGCGATCGTCGGCGGAAAGATCGGCGTTCTGCCCATGCCGCTCGATCAGGCGCGGGCGCTGGTCGAGGCCGCGCACGCCGAGGGCAAACCCGTGTTTGCGCATCCCTCCAATCTTGCCGGGCTGACGGTATCGATGGACAGCGGCGTGGATATTCTCGCGCACACCACGCCGATGTCTGGCCCGTGGTCTCCCGATCTGACCGCGCGAATCCTGGAGCACCGCATGGCACTGATTCCGACCTTGACCTTGTTCGAGGTGGAAGCGAAGAAACTCGGCGAACCGCCGGCGGAGCTGAAGGGCGGCATGGACGCCGCGGTACAGCAAGTGAGCGCCTATGCGAAAGCGGGCGGTCAGATACTTTTCGGCACCGATGTCGGCTACATCGATGTTTTCGACACGACCGAAGAGTATCGAGAATTGGGCCGTGCGCTCGATTGGCGCCAGATTCTACGGTCCCTGACCACCTCGCCCGCGGAGCGGTTCGGGTATTCGGCACACAAAGGCCGATTGGCGCCCGGGATGGACGCCGATCTGGTCGTATTGCAGGACGATCCCGCGAAAGATGTTACGGCGTTTGCACGCGTCCGACTCACCATGCGCGCGGGACGCACGATTTTCGATGCGAAGACGCTATGAGCGAGCCGATCCAAGTACGCGCGGTGCAGCGCGCTGATTTTCCCGATTGGAAACCGCTTTGGGATGGCTACAATGCGTTCTACGGCCGGGCGGGCGAGACTGCATTGGCAGCGGACATCACGCTGACAACCTGGGCGCGCTTCTTCGATGCGCATGAGCCGATGCATGCGCTGGTAGCCCATGCCGCAGGCCGCATCGTCGGGCTCGCGCATTTTCTCTATCATCGCAGCACGATTCAAATTCCACCGGCCTGTTACCTGGCGGATCTTTTCACCGCGGACGCCGTGCGCGGGCAAGGCGTCGGCCGCGCGCTGATCGAGGCGGTATACGCGCAGGCCAAGGCCGCTGGCTCGCCTCGTGTCTATTGGCAGACCCACGAGAGCAATGCGGTCGCGATGCGCCTCTACGACCAAGTGGCCGAGCGCTCAGGCTTTGTGGTGTATCGGCGCAGCGTGTGAAGCGCTTGGCCGACCCGATCTGATCCGCGTACCATAGCTCCATGGGCAGACTTACCATGGGCGGCTTCCTGGCAAGGCTTCTGGCTTCGCTGGTGCTGGTGCTGGCGACCTATAATCCGAGCGGGCTGTCATTCGTCAGTTGGATCGCCGGCAATTTTCCCCACATCCAGCCCATCCAGGCGGTCATCGGGCTCATTCTTCTCGCAGTTTGGATTTTTTTTGCGCACGCCACCTGGCGATCGCTGGGCACGCTCGGGGTGGCGATGGGACTGGCATTCTTCGCCGCCGTGATCTGGCTGATCAGCAGCTGGGGCTGGCTCAACTCCTCCAGCCATACGGCACTGATCTGGATCGCATTGTTCTTCATTGCCTGCCTGCTGACGGTCGGACTGTGCTGGGGGCTCGTTCGGGTGCGAGTTTCAGGCCAGGCGGTGATCGAGGAAGTCGATCGCTAGATGCTCATTCGAACACAATGCGCGGAAAGTAGAACGACACGGTCCAGTTCGGCACATCGACGATTTCGCTGATCCTAAGATCCCCGCAAACGCTGCAGAGCATGTAAGCGTCGATTGCCGGCATGCCTCGCTCGCGCGTCAGCCAATCCACCATGGAGCGGACGGCGGCGCGTGCCGCCTCCATGAGATCGGGGCCGATGCCGGTCGCGACCTCATAACCCGACGCATCAAGGTGCCGCGTGACCGGCCCGGGGGTCGTAAAGCGCGGGAAGCGCAGCGCCGTCCGTTTGATCAGGTCGAATTGCAGGGCCACGCGCATGGGGCTCTCGATTGCGGTGCCGCACACCTCGCCGTCGCCTTGCGCCGCATGAGTATCGCCCACCGAGAACAAGGCCCCCGGAACTTCGACGGGCAGAAGCAGTTCGGTGCCTTGGGAGATGTCGCGCACGTCCATATTGCCGCCGACGCGCCGGGGCGGAACGATGCTGTGCAGTCCGGGTTCTGCGGGCGCGAGACCGATGGTGCCCGTAAACGGCTTCAAGGGCACTTTGCACCAGTGGCTGAAGAGCGCCGGCGCGAGAGTCTTGGCATCGTAGTGCCACAGGTGCAGCGCGGCTTCCTTGAAATCCTCCGCCAGCAGGCCAAAGCCTGGGATGTTCGCGGTCCAACCCCAGCCCGAAGGGGCGAACGACAGCAGAGTAACCTTAAGGACGTCGCCCGGTTCGGCGCCGTCGACATGCACAGGCCCAGTCACCGGGTTGATCTTGCCGAAGTCCAGGCGGCCCACATCGGCGACGGTCGAGGCCATGCCGAGCTGGCCGCCGGAGGCATCCCACACGTCGAACTCCAACGAGTCGCCCGGTGCGATGTGCGTCACGGCGGCAATGCCGTTATCCCAGCCATGATGGCGTTGGTGGATCGTATGTCGATGGGCAGATGGGGTCATTGGGAGAACCTGTTTTTTCGTATTCTACGGAATCCGCCCGCCGGCGCGCGAGCCTATGTGCGCGGCGCAATGATGGTCCGCGACCCGGCGGTTCTTGGGATAGACTGCGCAACAAAAGGAGCTCGCGCGCTTGTCGATTGAAGAATTCGGATACCAAGATCAATTGCACCGCGCGCTCACGACCAAGGACTTGGTCATCTACGGATTGATTTTCATGGTGCCGATCGCGCCATACGCGGTGTACGGCTTCGTATACAAAGATGCCAAGGGTATGGTGCCGCTGGCGTATCTGGTCGGACTCGCCGGCATGTTCTTCACCGCGTTGAGTTACGCCGCCATGTCGCGCGCCTTCCCCTTGGCCGGCTCCGTGTACACCTATGCGCAGCGCGGCCTGCATGAAATCGCGGGTTTCTTTTCCGGCTGGCTGATTCTGCTCGACTACATTCTGGTCCCATCGCTTCTCTACTTGTTCAGCGCAGTGGCCCTGCGGCCCGTGTTTCCGGCTGTCCCCGCCTGGGTCTGGCTCTCACTGTTCATCTCAGTCAACGCCGCGGTGAACTTCATCGGCATCGAGTTCACGGCGCGGGTGAACCGCTACATGCTGTTCATGGAACTGCTGGTGCTGGCGCTGTTCGTGATGGTCGGATTGATCGCGCTTTACGGCGGCATGGGAGCCGGCAAGCTGACGCTGAAGCCCCTCTACGATGCGCACGTTTTCTCCTTGAGCACGGTGGCCGGCGCGACCTCGATTGCCGTACTGTCATTCTTGGGGTTCGATGGCATCTCGACGCTCTCGGAGGAAAATCGCGCCGGCAACAATGCCGTGGGCCGTGCGACCGTGCTCGCGCTCCTGTTGGTGGGCGCACTCTTCATGCTGCAGACCTGGATCGCGACTGACTTGAGCGCGGGAATGCACTTCGACTCGCCGGAGACGGCTTTCTATGAGATCACGCAGCGGGCCGGCGGCACCTGGCTGCGGCTTATCACCATTCTCGCGGTCGTACTGGCCTCGGCCATTGCCAATGCGATGGCCGCGCAGGCCGCGGTTTCACGCATCCTCTTTGCCATGGCGCGCGACGGGAAACTGCCGGCGATCCTCGCCAAGGTCCATCCGCGCTACAAGACCCCTTACGTCAGCACCTTGCTGGTCGCGTTCATCTCGCTGCTGGTGGGACTGCTGTTTGCGACCCGGGTCGACGACCTTACATTGATTGTCAATTTCGGCGCGCTCACCGGCTTCGTCCTGCTGCATCTGTCCGTGATCAATCATTATTTGATCCGGCAGCGCAGCGGCGACTGGCTCAGACATCTGATATTTCCGCTGGTTGGCTTGTCGATCATCGTGTATGTGCTGTACGAAATGGATCGCGCGGCCAAGATCCTCGGGCTTGCTTGGATTGCAATCGGGGTCTTTTATTATCTCTTACTGACGCTATGGATTAGAAAACCCGCCGTCTTGAAGGTTTGACCGAACCACCGATGACAACAGCCGATGAATCGGAGGCGCCTAAGTACTCGCGCCCCACCATTTGGCAGCTGGCCGGCCCTTCCATCGCATCGAACCTGATGTTTTCGATGGTTGCCATGGTGCAGACAAAATTTGTCGGCAGCATGGGCGCGCCTGCGGTGGCGGCTGTCGGCGCGGGGCAACGGGTGTTCTTCGCACTGCAAGCCTTGCTGATGGCGATCGGCGTGGGAACGACGGCGCTGGTGGCGCGCTCCTGGGGCGCGGGCCAACGCGAGGAGGCCAGCCGCATCACTTCCGCGTCGCTCATGTTCGGCGGCCTGGTCGGCCTCGTGCTCATGGTCTTCGGCATGCGGTACTCGCAGCAGATCGCGGAAGTGTTTGGACTGGATCAGAACGCCGCCCATCTGGCATCGCGCAACATATTTTGGCTCTCGACCTTCATCATCGGGTTCGCCATCGACATCATTCTGTCGAGCGCCTTGCGTGCGGCCGGCAACGCCTGGACGCCGCTGCTGTTCGGCTTGTCGGTCAACATCGTCAATCTACCGCTGCTGTACGCCTTCATTCTGGGAAATTGGGGCGCGCCGCGCATGGGCGCGGCCGGCGCGCCGTTCGCCTCCGGGCTGTCGTTCGTGCTGTGCGGCGCGGTGCTCGTGGTTCTGTGGATGCGCCAGAAATTGACCATCAAATTCTTTCCCGGCGACATTTTCAAGAAGGCGCGCTACCAGCGGTTGCTGCACATCGGCTATCCCGTCGCCCTGGAGCAGCTCGTGCTGCAATTCGGCTTCTTCCTGTTCATGTCGCTCATCGGCCATTACTACGGCACCGAGGCATTCGCCGCCTACAACGTCGGGGTCAATATGCTGAACGCGGCCATGGTGGTGGGGAGCGGCTTTTCCATCGCGGGCGCGACCCTGGTGGGCCAGCATCTGGGCGCAGGCGATGTGGACGGGGCGGCGCGCAGCGGCTGGCGCGCGTGCGGCATGGCCGTCGGCGCGATGTCCCTGATCGGTTTCGTCATTGTGATCAACGCCTCGGGTCTGGCGCATTTCTTCCTGGGTTCGGATGAAATCGCCGTACGGCGCACGACGGAGTTCACTTACATCATGGCCGCCATGCTGCCCTTGCTGGGAGTGGACATGGCTATCGGCGGTTCCCTGCGCGGCGCCGGCGACACGCGTTTCCCGCTGATGACTTCCTTCCTGGGCCTGATCGGGGTGCGCTGTGCGCTGGCAGCGACCTTTGCCGCGTTTCACCTGCCGGTGGTCTGGGTGTACAGCTCCATCATCGGCGACTATATGCTCAAGGGTTCCATGCTCATCTGGCGCTTTAAATCCGGCCACTGGAAGCATGTGCTGGCGAAGCGGCTCGTTGCCGTTGAAGGGTGAATAAATATGGAACCCAATGAAAGCTGGCCGGTAGCCGAGCGATAGACATCCATTGAGCAGCCCGCAGGAACCACCGGGCGCATAGTGAAGTCGAATGACTGGGATGTTGAACCTGAAGCGAAATTTGTTTGCCGGCCCTTTATGCCTGCTCCTGGCTACCGCAGGCTGCGGCGGTTCAGGTATGCCGGGGGCACCGACCGTAGCGCCTCCGACGCAGCCTCCACCAGCGCCGCAGCAGATGGGCTCGGTCACGGTTGCCCCGCAGAATGCGGCCCTCTCGGCCGGACAGACTATGTCGTTCACCGCGACGGCAACCGGTGGAGGAACTATTGCGTGGTTTGTGAATGGGATTGCCGGAGGCAACGCTACCGTGGGCACGGTGGACTCGGCGGGCAACTACACGGCGCCCCGTTTCTCGGCGAGCGGCAACGCGGTGGTCGAGGCCGCCTTGGCCGCCGCACCCCAAACCGATTTTGCAACCGCGGTGGTCGGACTCATTCAGTCTGGGCAGGTGCAGCCGACTTCCAATCCACAGGTGGCGCTATACACGATGAATCTCCCGCAGCCGGGCACAGTCAGCGTGCAATTCGGTCCGGATACGACCTACGGCATGCGAACCTGGGCGCAGCCGACGCCGTCGATGCCGCATAACTACGGAGGTCAGGTAACCATCCAAGTGGCCGGCATGCGCGGTTCGACGAACTATCACATGCAGGCGCTGGTGACCCTGGCGAACGGAGTAACTTACCAGGATGGCGATCACACATTCGCCACCGGCATCGCGCCGCTCACCTCTTCGCTGCAAATTTCGACACCGAGCGGACAGCCCCCGCAACCCGGGATTCAATTGTTCGATACCATTTCGTTCGGCCCGACACCCTACAATCCCAAGCTGGCGCAGGCGTTCGCAACGGATCTCCAAGGCAATGTCATCTGGACCTACAGCTATCCAAGTTCGCCCGTCAATGTGCTCACCCCCATCAAGCCTCTACCCAACGGTCACTTTCTCGTCGTCCTGACGGTCAGCAGCGGACCCACGAACTCCGTGATCCCTGCGGGGACTGCCAACGATGTGCGCGAGATCGATTTGGTCGGCAACTCCATACATGATCTATCGATGGCGGCACTGAATCAGGCCTTGGAGGCAAACGGCTTTTCTGGTCTCAATCTATTTGCATTCAGCCGCGACGTGCTGGCGCTGCCAAACGGTCATTTTGTGTTTCTCGCCCAGATGGCCCAAGGGGTGCCGAATGTCACCGGATATCCCGGCACCACCAATGTTGCCGGAGACGTTCTGGTCGATGTGGATCAGAATTACAAGCCCGATTGGGTCTGGAACTCCTTCGATCACCTCGACATCAATCGCCATCCCTTTCAATTCCCACCGGACTGGACGCACAGCGATGCGTTGCTGTATTCCACAGATGATCACGACTTGTTGCTGTCGATCCGGAACCAAAATTGGATCGTGAAAATCGATTACAAAGATGCTACAGGCACGGGCGACATCATCTGGCGCTTGGGCCAAGGCGGCGACTTCAAGCTGCTGGGCGGAGTAGACCCGACCGATTGGTTCTACGCGCAGCATGGGATGAATTTTTTCAGCGCCAATACCAGCGGCCAATTTCAACTCGGATTATTCGATGACGGCGATGATCGGCAGTTTCCTGCCGGCGTCACCTGTGGTACTTCCGGTGCTCCCGTGTGTAACTATTCCACGGTCCCCGTGCTATTGGTGGATGAATCGGCGAGAACCGCCACGCTCCTGCATCACTATGTAGCACCGGCCGCTCTGTACAGTTATTTCGGCGGACAGGCGGATCTGCTGCCGAACGGCGATATCGAAGTGGATTTCTGCGCGGCCAAATCCGGAGCGACAGTGCAGGAGTACCAACCAGGCGCCGCGCCCGTTGAAACGGCTCCGCAAATCGTGTGGCAAGCGGTGTCGCCCGGATACGATCAATACCGCTCGATGCGCCGACCGAGTCTCTATCCCGGGGTGCAGTGGTAGAGAGCGAGAACTCCGATCGCTGCAACGCTAAAATCGGAATCCCACCTCGATCGGCAGATATTGAACGATCTGTGTTGAATTGATGTGTTGATAGCGCGTTTCGATAAACCAGGAATGCCCCGATGGCAACGCAAATTCCACCCCCACACCCGCGTTCCAGCCGAAGTTGGTGACGCCATGAGCCGCCACCTGGGCTTCCGCCACGCCGTATCCATACCCGTATCCGTATCCATATCCGTACCCGTATCCATAGCCACCATAGAAGGGCAACGCCTGGTCGAGTTCGATTCGGGTGTGGTAGGCGCCGACGCCGGCGATTCCATACGCTCGAACGCCATACGTGATCGGGACGTGGTACAGAAGACTTGCGCTACCCGAGAAGATGCTGCCGGTACCTGAATCAACCGGCTGGTTAAGGGCCTGCGCCCCATTGTTGAGCAGCGTAATGGTCGCGTTGTACTCGCTATAGCTTAGATCGAGGCGCATCTCCAAGGGCCCCAGCCACGGCGGCGAGAAGCTCATGCCGCCGCCGATGATGTAGCCGCCTTGCAAATAATTGGCCGTTGAGCCCAACGTATCGCTGTAGCCCCCCATGACATGCCATTGGACCGTCGATTGCGGCGACTGAGCCCACACGCTCGAGGCGGCGGCGAGCGTGCCAGCAGCGAATAGGAACGAGGCGAGTAGTGTTCTTGGCATCGTCAATCTCCTGGCGCGAAGACCGGTATACATGGCATCCGCCTAATCTAGGGCGGTGAACTTGCCGGCGGTCAATTCCGGATTACTTGGTACTTTATAGACCAGCGCCGCATCGGCTGGTTCCGCCGCAACTGAAACTCGATGGGCCGTGGCATTGTTGTGCCCGCGTCGACTCGCGACCATGAGCGGCCATCGGTGTCCATCGGGAAGCGAAGCATGAGGCGTCAGGCGCCGCTGCGCATGAAGGCCGCGCCGCATCGTCGTGTATGGGCATGAACTGCGCTTACACTAATCTTGGCGCAGTCCCCAAACCTGCGGCGACGCGGGTTGTCCGACCCGTCAGTGTTTGCCGGGCTTGTAGTTCACGAACACCGATTTCGGAATCATGCAGTGCACGCCTTTGCGGATGTCGACGACCTGCGATACGCGGCAGTCGCCGACTATGGAGGTGAGCGAGTACGCTTCCTCCCGGCTCATGGGCACGATGGTTTGCCTGGATAGCCAATTGACCGTCTGATCGACCGCGATTCTCATCGCTTGATTCAGGTCTTCATCGAAGCCCATGAAGACCCAATCGGTTTTTGTTTCTGCCCAGGGCCAATCGGTCTTCAGGTCCTTGCGCACGATGGGTTTGATTTCGATTTCCTTGTAAGAGCATTCCAGCGCGGTCAGATTGACCTCGCCGTTGCCTTGACGGCAGTGCGAATCGCCGGTCCAGATCAGTCCCCCTTTTTGAAACACGGGAAAGTACATGGTTGCACCCGCCTGAAGTTCGTTCACATCCATATTGGAGCCGTTCTTCCACGGGCGCAGCGTGCTGGTGCGGCCCTTTGCATCGTGAATCGGCGGCCCGGCCTTGGCGTCCGGTTCGTTCGGGTCGACGCCGACCGCGAAAGTCCCGGGAAAGGGCTTCAAGTCAACGACGATGCCCGGCTTGAACTGCGCCTGCATCTTTGTCAGGTCGAGCTTGAAGTAACGCACGAAGCCTTCCGGAAATTCGGACGCCAATTGTCCAACGGTCGGGAAGTCCTTGCCCGGCACGTTGAAATTGAAGCCGTCCGCTTTCGGCACGATTTTCAGAATATGAATTTCCAGCGTGTCGCCGGGCTCCGCGCCCTCGACGTAGATCGGCCCCGTAATCGAGTGGGGTCCGCCGCCGGGATTGGCCTTGCGCAGCCGCACGATCTCGTTCATCTCCACGCCGGGCTTGATCTGTCCCAGCGAATGCGACAGGGTCTCGATGGACACCGTGTCCCCTGACTTGATGGTGAGCTTGGGCTTTTCAGTGATGTCATACCAACCCCATTGCACGTTCTCGGTCGATGCGGGCAGTACAAAGTGCTTGGATGCGTGGCTGTCCTCGGCCGAGGCGGCCGAGAGGCTCAAGGTCACGGCGGCGGTTGCCAGAACGGTTCGAGCAGATTTTCTACGCGATTTTGCGGAAGCGTTAGGTTTCATGTCGGTCCTTTGGCAATTTCGAGGTTGTTGAAGCCACAGTTACAATCGAGCACGGCTGCAACACTATAATCCACAGACGCCGTAAGAAACATCGGGAGTGAATGCCATGCCGCTGGTACGAATCGCATTTCGAGCCGGAAAGTCCGCGCAATACCGCCAAGCAGTGGCGGACGAGGTCCACCGTGCGCTGGTGGAGGCTGCCGGCGTTCCGGCGCAGGACCGGTTTCAGATTTTGACCGAGCATGCGCCCGCTGACTTGATCTACGATCCGACCTACCTGGGCGTGAAACGTACCGATGACATCGTGATGATCCAGATAACCCTGAACCAGCGCACTCAAGCGGTGAAGGTAGCTCTCTATAACGCGATTGCCGAGAGGCTGGCAAAAAATCCAGGCCTGAAGCCCGGCGATGTACTCATTTCATTGGTGCCGGTCGCCCCCGAGGATTGGTCGTTCGGCGACGGCAAGGCGCAATACGTCAAGACGGACTAGGGACTAGTATTGAACGCGACGGGGTTTACGGCGGCTTGGCCCGACGCCCGAACTAGGTGGAGCACAATGAAGATCAGTCGACGGCAACTCATTGGTGGCATGGCGGCCGCCGGCTTCGTCAATCAATGGTCGTTGACGGCGCGGGCAGCGGCGACCGCAGCTTCGGCCTATCCGCGATCCCGATACGATCGCGCGATTGTGATCGACGCGCTCGGCGGCCTCGGCGAATTCAATCCGGACGCGCCAGAGGATGCGCCGTTGTCGGCGCGCGCTCTGGCGGATGCGCGCCAATCCGGGGTTACCGCGATCAATTTTACCGTCAATGAGGTCGGCAACGGTCCCAACAAGTTCATGGCGGCAGTCAAAAATATCGCGCAGCTGGAGCACGAATTGCTGCTGCATCCCGACGCGCTCATGAAAATCTCGAGGGGCTCGGACATCCAAACGGCCAAGATGAGCAAACGCATGGGCATCGTTTATGGCTGTCAAGACACGAGCATGCTCGAGGGGGACCTCAAAAATCTGGCGGTATTCAAGGATCTCGGCGTGCGCATCGTTCAGCCCACCTACAATGTCCGCAACCTCATGGGCGACGGCTGTATCGAAAAGGCGGACGGCGGCTTGAGCAAATTGGGCTACGATTTCGTCGCTGAAATGAATCGACTCGGATTGCTGCTCGACTTGAGCCACGCGGGGCCGCGCACGATCGCGGAAGGCATCGCCGCCTCAAAGGTTCCGGTCGCGATCACGCACACGGCTTGCCGCGACCTCGTCGACTTGCCGCGCAATACGCGCGATTCCGAATTGCGCGCCTTGGCCGATCGCGGTGGTGTCGCCGGAATCTATTTCATGCCTTTCTTGCGCGAATCCGCTCAGCCGCACGCCGAAGATTTGATCCGGCATATCGAACATGCCGGGGATGTTTGCGGCGAAGATCATGTCGGCCTGGGCACCGACGGTTCGATTTCCGGAGTACCGCTGACCGATGCTTATCGGGCGTACTTTCGCAAGGATGTCGAGGCGCGCAAGAAGGCCGGGTACGGGGCTCCGGGGGAGAGTGCCGACGTGTTGACCGTTGTGCCCGAATACAACGATCCGCTTCGCTTCGAGCGATTGGCGGACGATCTTGCGAAGCGCGGCTGGTCCAGCACACGCATCGACAAATTGTTGGGCGCGAATTTTGCCCGCCTGTTTACCGCAGTGTGGGACGCGCCTTAGCCCCGACTCGCGGCCGGTGGTCCCCTGAGCGCGTCGACAGCAGGTATCGCCCGCTGTTTTCTGAGCAATCGCCGGCAAAATTGCGCGTGACTTGAGCGAGCCGCCGCGCTCCGCCGGCGCGCTTTACGAAAATCTTCGCGATCTCGGCAGTTAATTGCATTCTAGTTCGCTGCTGTTCCTAAGAAACTATTGCCACGTGACGAGATCTTTAGTCGCCGCGCAATACACACACCTAAAAGGAGTCAGCATGAACAGCTTCAACCTCACTGCGGTCGGAAACCTTGCAAAAGACCCGGAATACGCCGTCAAGGGTGATACCGGCTACGCGCGATTTTGTCTGGTCGGCAATGACTACGCGGGCAAAGACGAACAGGGCAACGCGCGCGAGGCGGTCACCAGCATCTGGTTCACGGCATTCGAGAACCTCGGGGAAGCGATCGCAAAAAACGCGCGGAAAGGCGATCAGCTCATCGTTCAAGCCCAGCTTCGCGCCAACAACTGGACCGACCGCGACGGCGAGAAGCAGTACGACCATTCTTTCGTCGTGCAGAGCTTTCGTTTCGGTGCCCCCGGTCGAGCCAAACGCGAAGAGTTGGCTGCGCGGCGCGGCGAGAACGAATTGGGCGCGCTGGAGACGGAGATCTAACATGCCGCAGCTCGCCAATACGCCGCGGCTCGCCGATACGCCGCAGCGCGCGAATATGCCGCGGCGCGCGCCTCGCGGCCTCGCGCTCCTGCCGCTGGCTGCCGTGCTGGTTGCGGTGCTGTGTACGCCCGATCTGGCGCTGGCGCAAGCCTCGCCGTTCCTGACCGGAGCGAGTTCGCTGCAAACCAACATCCTCGCCTGGTTGACGCCGGTCGCCATCATTCTCGTCATGGTTCTGGGCGGCATGGCCATGGCAAATCGAATGTCCTGGGGCTGGTGTATCGGTGCCATTCTGGGAATCGCCATCGGCTTCGGCGCGCCGCAAATTGTGACCTGGGTTCGCGGAATGTTCGGCGTTTAAGGCACGCGTATGAACGGACATAACACAGGCCTGACTGCCGATCCGCTCTTCGTCGGCGCCACCCGGCCTTCGATGCGCTGGGGGGTGACCTATTCTGCGCTGCTTTTCAACATGGTATTTACGTTGGAGGCATTTCTGCTGACCAAGAATCTGCTGACTTTGCTGCTTTGCGCGCCGATTCACGGGGTATGCATGCTGCTTTGCGCCCGAGATGCGCGTTTCTTCGATCTGGTGCTTCTATGGGGACGCACGCGTTTGCCCGCGCTGCTCGCCAACTTGCGAGTGTGGAAGGCGAGCAGCTACTGTCCATTGGCGATCGATCTCCCGAATCGCCGCGGACGGCGCAACCGGCGCGGCTAATCATGGGTTCACTGCGCCGTCAGTCCGCCTTGCACCGCGAAATCAGCGCGGCCGATCGGATTCCATATGTGGCTCACGTGGCGCCCTCGATAGTGCGGACAGCGTTCGGCGACTACGTCCAGGCGTATCGCCTGGGCGGCGCGAGCTTCGAAAGCAGCGATGACGAGGAACTCAACAACTGGCACGAGCGTCTGAACGTGCTGTGGAGAAACATCGCCGCCCCGGATGTGGCGCTGTGGACTCACATCATCCGTCATCGCGCCCGAGTCGATGCGGTCGCGGCGGCAGGAGGTACTGGATCTTCTTCCTTTGCCGATGGATTGCATGGCAAATATCATCATCGTCTCGCCAACGAAACGCTGATGCTCAATGAGGTCTTCCTGACGATCGTGCATCGGCCGGGTGCCGGAGCCGCGACGAGTCTGCTTTCGAAAGCGATGGCGCGGGCCCAGCGCGTGGGGTCGAAAATGGCGCTGATGGATGCGCTCGATGTTTCCGAGAAGTTGTCCCAGACGCTGCTGGCGTCCTTGGCGCGCTACGATCCTGAGCCGCTGGGTGTCTACTGGGCAGGCAACCTTCGTTGTTCGTCGTTGCTCGAGTACTTGGGATTATTGGTCAATGGAGAGTGGCAGCGCATGCCGCTGCCCTTTGGGCCGGTCAATCGAGCGCTTGCAACCTCGCGTCTGCTATTTGGCACGGAAGCAATCGAATATCGGCCGCCCTGCGGTACGCGCGTAGCGGGGATGCTCGGCATCAAGGAGTACCCGACGCCCAGCGCGGTCGGCATGTACAACCGGCTGTTGGCCGCGCCGTTCGCATTCGTCGCGACGCAGTCCTTTGCATTTTTGGCAAAGGCTTCCGGCCAAGCGTTGCTGCAGCGTCAATTCAACCGAATGTTGAACGCCGGCGACTTCGCGGTGACGCAAGCGGCCGAACTGAAAGACGCGCTAGATGCGCTCACGAGCAATGAGTTCGTCATGGGCGATCACCATTTCTCATTGCAGGTCATCGCCGAAGTCGCCGACGGCGGCGGGGGCGGCAATACTCGGCTCAAGTCATTGAATGACGCCATCGCGCTGGCGCGCAGCTGCCTTGCCGATACCGGCATGTTGGTGGCGAGGGAGGACTTGGCCTTGGAAGCGGCCTTTTGGGCCCAGCTCCCCGGAAATTTCCTTTTCAGGCCGCGCAAGGCGCCGATAACCTCGCGCAATTTTGCAGCGATGGCGCCGTTTCACAACTACCCCGCCGGGCGCGCACGCGGCAACCATTGGGGAGACGCGCTCAGCATGTTTGTCACCAGCGCGCGTTCGCCCTATTACTTCTCGCTGCACGCCAGCGACCCCGTCGACCCTGATGGCGGCAGCCGCAAGGATACCGGCCACACGCTGATCTGCGGACCCACCGGATCGGGGAAGACCGTATTCATTGGCTTCCTCATTGCCATGCTGAGCCGCCAGGGTGTCACGCAGGTCATCTTCGACAAAGATCGCGGACTCGAGATTTTGGTGCGCGCGCTGGCTGGCGATTATCTGCCCCTGAAAAGCGGCATTCCCACGGGATTCAATCCGCTGCAGCTGCCGAGCACGCCGGCAAATATTGAATTCCTCAAAGTCTGGCTGCGCGAACTGGTCAAAGCAGAGCCGGGATCTGCGCCCCAGTCGCGCGCGGTGCGGCAAGCAGCCGATCTGGATCAAGCGCTGCATGGCACGCTGTCGCTCGACCCGGCAGCGCGACGCCTCTCCCGGCTGGTGGAGTTTCTCGATCCGACCGATCCGGAAGGGCTGCATCCAAGACTCGCGCGTTGGTGCGAGTCGCAGCGCGGCGACTATGCGTGGGTATTCGACAATGCGTGCGACAGCGTCGTCGCGCGATTATCCGGCGCCGCATTGATCGGCATTGATGTGACCGAATTCCTCGATCACAGCTTCGCTCGCGCGCCCATTACCCTGTACTTGTTCCACCTGGTGCGGCAGCTCCTCGATGGGCGCAAATTCGTCTGTTGGATGGACGAGTTCTGGCGCCTGCTGGCCGATCGGGCATTCGAGAATTTCGCCAAAGACGGCCCCAAGACGTGGCGCAAGCTCAATGCGGTCATGTGCCTCGCGACGCAAAGCCCGAGCGATGTACTGGACAGCCCGATCAGCCGTACGTTGGTCGAACAAACCCCGACCAAGGTCTTCTTTCCGAATGCCGATGCCGATCTTGTGGAGTACACGCAGGGCTTCGGACTCACGGAACGGGAATTCAGATTGATCAAAGAGCAGTTGGAGCCCGGTTCGCGCATGTTCTTGATCAAGCAAGCGCATCACAGCGTGGTGTGCCAGCTCGATTTAAAGGGCTTTGACGGCGAATTGGCCGTGATTTCCGGCCGAGCTCAACAAGTTCAACGCATGCAACGGATCATCGCCAGCCGCGGAGCGGATCCGAATGATTGGTTACCGCATTTTTTAGCCGAACATACGAGTTGACAGGAGAGACCTATGCGAAGCCCGAAGTGTCGAGTGGCTTTTGTTTGTATCTTCGCTTCGTTCGCCGCGGCGCCCGCGGCGTGGGCGCAATGGGCGGTCGTTGACGCGCCGGCCATCGTACAGCTCATTCAGGAGGTCCAGACGGCTGCTCAACAGTTGCAGACAACTAAAGACCAGTTGCTGCAGGCGAGGCAAGCACTGCAAACCATGACGGGCGAGCGCGGCATGGAGCAACTCCTCGGCGGAACGCTGCGCAATTACTTGCCCTCGAACTGGACCCAGGTCACCGGCGCGCTACAGGGGTCGGGAGGCTTCAGCGCGCTGTCCGCCGAGGTACAAAGCATTGTTGCGGCGAATGCCGTCTTGTCCCCGCAGCGCCTGGCGGCCTTGTCGCCTGGGGCGCAACAATTCATTCAAAATTCACGACAGTGGAGCGCCATGCAACAAGCACTGTCGCATCAGGCATTGTCGAACGCCAGCAATCGGTTTGCGGCCATTCAAACTCTGATCTCGGCAATCTCCTCGGCCGCGGATCAGAAGAGCATTTTGGATCTACAAGCTCGGGTCAGCGCCGAACTCGGCATGCTGCAGAACGAGCAGACCAAGGTGCTGATTCTCAATCAGGCGACGCGAGCGCAGGAGTCGTCACTACGCCAGCTAGGCAGGGAGCAGGTCGTCGACGGCCACGGCAGCTTCGCCGCGCGTTTTCAGCCGGCACCGTAAAGGGCGATGGGGTTCTTCGCAACATTTTGGTCGTGGCTGAATGGCCAGCTGGCCGCCTACATTGGCGACAACACTTCGCGTCTTGCGGGCGTGTTGGAACCAGCGGTGCTCACGCTGGCGACGATTTACGTGATGGCGTGGGGCTACTTGCACCTCACCGGAAAGATTGCCGAACCATTCGAAGCAGGCCTCAAGCGCATCGCCATGATTGCGCTGATCCTCGGGGTCGGGCTGCGCCTTTGGCTCTACAACACGGTGATTGTCGATACCTTCTACAACGCCCCGTCGCAACTCGCCGCGGCGATGGTCGGCGCCAACGACCCCGTCGGTACCATCGACGCCATTTGGAACAGCGGCGGCACTGTCGCGGGCAACCTTTGGGAGAAGGGCGGCCTGTTATCAGGTGATTTCGGCTTTTACCTGGCCGGTGCCGTCGTCTGGTGCTTGATCGGGGTGCTGTGCGTCTATGCCATGTTCTTGATCGCGCTCTCGAGCATAGCCCTCGCCGTGCTGCTCGCGTTGGGACCGCTTTTCGTTGCACTGCTGTTTTTCGACGCGACGCGCCGATTCTTTACGGCCTGGATTGCACAGTTGGCCAACTATGGACTCATCACCGTGCTCACCGTGATGGTGGCTGCGTTGCTGCTCCGGATCGTCCAATCCTATGCAGCGCAGACGGCTGCCAGAGGCACCGCGATCCTAACGGTTGACGCGCTGAACATGATGCTGATTGCGCTGCTGGTGTTTCTGGTGCTGCGCCAGGTGATGCCCATCGCCGCAGGCTTGGCCGGCGGCACCGCGCTAAATTCTTTCGGTGTCGCGGGCCGAGGTTTCACCTGGGGCGCAAGAAGAACCGCCGGTTTGGGTATGCCGGCAATGGGCTTGGCGGCGCCGTATGCGGCGGCCAGCATCGGCGCGGCGGCCCGCGGCACCGGACAGGCAGCGCGCGCTGTTGCGGGTCGGACTAGCGCCGGCATGCAAATACTGGCCCGCAGTTGGCGCAACTGGCATCGATAGAGAGACCATCGCGGAGGGCGACTATGCGTCTGATATTCATATTGGTTCTTGCATTGTGCGGGTGTGCCTCACCGCCGATGCGTTGCGACAAACACCTTCAGCCAATCAATGCGCCCGCGCCGAAGCAGGGCGCGCGCGCCGGGACCCCGCCGTGATGGTCGCCTCGGAGGCGCAGACTTATTTCGAGGCGGCGGAAAGCTGGGACGCTGATCGCGTCGCGCAATTTCGACGCAATACCCGAATCGCTTGGTGGGTCGCCGGAGCGGGATGGTCATGCGCGGTCTCCACCGCCGCGGCGCTGCTGCTGCTCATGCCGTTGAAAGAAGTCGTTCCGTACTTGGTGAGGGTTGACGGCAGCACAGGTATCGTCGATGTCGTGCCGGTGCTTGCCGGCCGAGCGACGCCCGAAGAGGCCGTCACCCGATATTTTTTGACGCACTACGTCAGCGTGTGCGAGCGCTTCAACTTCTCCACTGCCGAAAGCGACTACGAGGAGTGCGGCGCCTTCCACTCCGCACAGCGCAACCAAGCGTGGTTCGCCCTGTGGACGTCGACCAATCCAAATTCGCCTTTGAACCTGCACAAGGATGGCAGCAGCGTGCGTGTACAGGTCAATTCGGTCAGCTTCTTCACTCGCGCGAGCGGATTGTCGGACCTTGCCCAAGTGCGCTATCTCAAAGCGGCTCGTCAAGGAGCGGGCGCGGAGGAATCCTTCACACACTGGGTGGCAACGATTCAGTACGCCTACGCAGAAGCGGCAAAAGATCCGAAGGTGCGCCGCTGGAATCCGCTGGGTTTCAGGATTCTCGATTTTCATGCGGAGCCCGAAGTGATCAGCGAGGCCGTCCGATGAATACGCCGGCGCCTTGCAGGAATGGCCCTCGCCTGTTGATTGCGCTGCTGATGGCGCTTCTACAGAACGCAAATGCATGCGCCGAAACGACGCCCGCCAAAGGCAGTGTCGATGCCCGCATCAGAGTGGCTGCTTACAACAGCGGCGAGGTCTACAAATTGCATGGACTTGTCGGTTATCAAATCGATCTCGAGTTTGAGCCCGGCGAGACCTTCGTGGGCTTGGGCGCGGGGGATATTGAAGGCCTGGCGTTCGTTGGTCAGGAGAATCACTTATTCCTCAAGCCGAAGGCGTCCAAGGTCGCGACCAACCTGACGGTCCTCACCAGCCGCCGCCACTATCACTTCGACTATATGGCGGTGGTGCAGCGGGCGAACGAGGACGACGTCATCTATTCACTGCGATTTACTTATCCGCAGATGCCATCGAAGCTCGACGCTGAAAACGCGGTGAAACGCCTCGACTCGCAGCTTGACAATGCATCCAGCCAGCGGCCACAGAACATCGATTATTGGTTCTGCGGCGACCCCGCTGTTCGGCCAATCGGCGCGTCCGACGACGGCGTCCATACGCGTTTGAGTTTCGCGGCGAATGCCGAATTGCCCGCCATTTTCGTCCGCAATACCGACGACACGGAGTCGTTGCTCAATTTCAGCATCGACGCCGGCGATGTCGTCATTCATCGCGTGGCGCAGCGCTTCATCCTGCGCCGCGGCAAACTTACCGGCTGTGTCGTTAATCGCGGGTATGCCGGAGGCGGAAAAAGGCTCGAATCCGGCACGGTGGCGCCCAATGTCGAACGGCGGGTCAAAGGGGGCGTGGCGCCATGAAGGAGCAGGAATCCGAAGACATCTCGGTTCAAGGCGAGCGCGACAGTTCGACCTTGGCTCGCGCGCCGTCGATGCAGTCGCGCATCAGCAATCTTCTCGCCATCGGCTTGATGAGCGCTCTCGGATTGGGAATGCTCACTTGGTACTACGCCAACGCCGTGACGCGTCAAAGTCATGCCCGAGTGAGCGTCCAGGCCTCAGCGGCGAAGCGGGCACCGAGCGGAGATGCGCCTCTGCCAAGCTTGGGCCGGATTGATCCGCCAGTCGCAGAGAAGCCGCCCCCGCCGGATCTGGTGCCGCAATCGGCCGCGATGCAGGCCACTCCGCTGCGCGAGATTCCTCTCGAGGCTGCGCCGCCCGCGACCGGGTACGGTGCAACGCCGCCAAAAACTTCTGCGCAGCTCACGTTGGAACGCCAGCTCTCTGGGACCGTATTCTCGCAGAGCGCGTTGCCGGCGGTGGCGCCCAATGGTGCCCCGCCGCCGGTTGCGGCGCAGGAGCCGGGAGAGCTGAGTGCGTTGCTGCGCCCCAGCGTCACCACGGCGGTTAGTGCCCAGGTGCTGCCGACGCAGCGCCTGCTGCTGCCGAAGGGTGCATTTCTCGATTGCACTTTGGAAACTGCCATTGATTCCACTTTGCCGGGCATGACGACCTGCGTCACGGCGACCGACACCTTCGGAGTTGACGGACAAGTCGTCCTTTTGGAACGCGGTACCAAGCTCGTCGGCGAGACTCGAGGCCAAGTGCAGCAAGGGTCGGCCCGAGTCTTCGTGCTATGGAACGAGGCCCGCACGCCCGCAGGCGTCATTGTACCGTTGGCATCGCCCGGGGCGGACGAATTGGGACGCGCAGGCCTGCCTGGCAACGCCGATCGTCATTTCTGGGAGCGCTTTGGCGCCGCAATGTTGGTATCGGTGCTTGACGGCGCCGTTCAAGCCGCCATTCAGTCTGGCAGCGGTAACAACGGCACTGTCATCGTCAATCCTTCTGCGACCCAGGATGTCCTGACCGATGTCTTGAAAGGCACGATCAACATCCCGCCGACGGTCGTGAAACATCAGGGCGACAGAATACAAGTGCTCGTCGCGCGCGACTTGGACTTTAGGTCCGTCTATGAACTCAGGCCCCGCGCCGCAGTCCGCTAATTCGGCCGGCGAAGCCTCAGCGCTCGCATTGACGGTGCGCGCATTGCGGCCATATTTGCGCGACGATGTGATGGAGTTGTGCATCAATAGGCCGCACGAGGCATTCGTTGAAACCGCGGCGGGCTGGCGCCGCGAGCGTCTGGCATTCGCAGATTTTGACTGGTGCAGCCGCCTGGCAAAGTTGATCGCGAATGCCACGCAGCAGCGGATCGATTCGACTTCGCCGCTGTTGTCGGCCTCGTTGCCGACCGGCGAACGTGTGCAGATCGTCATGCCGCCGGCGACCAGCGCGGGATGCGTGGCCATCGCCATCCGCAGGCCGGCGGAAAAGGTCTGGAGCATCGCGGAGTTGGCCAGCCGCGGTATATTTCGTCGCGCCAAGCCGGCGGCCAAATCGCTCGATGCCGTTGAACAGGAACTCCTCGCTCTGCTGCGAGGCTGCGATTTCGAAGCCTTCATGCGCCTCGCGGTGCGCAGCCGCAAGAACATTGTGGTCTCCGGGCCGACCGGCTCCGGCAAGACGACCTGGACCAAAGCGCTGATTTGCGAGATTCCCAGCGACGAGAGGCTGGTGACCATCGAAGATGCCAAGGAGTTGGTGCTGGATCGGCATCCCAATCATGTGCGCCTGTTCTATTCCAAGGACGATCAGGGCGTTGCGCGCGTCACACCCAAACAATTGTTGGATTCGTGCCTACGGATGAAGCCCGACCGAATTCTGTTGGCGGAATTGCGCGCCGAAGAGGCGTTCGACTACCTGCGCAACGTCAATTCCGGACATCCGGGATCGATCACCAGTGTGCATGCCACCAGCGCGGAACTGGCATTCGAACAATTGATGCTGCTGGTGAAGCAAAATCAAGGCGGACGCGAGTTGGCGCGCAGCGACATCAAGAGTCTGCTGTATTTGCTGGTCGACGTCGTGATTCAATTCGGCGTCGAGCGTCACGAGCGATTCATCAAGGAAATTTGGTATCAGCCGGAGCGCAAACGAGAATGATCGATGCCCTGCTGCATGGCTGGTCCGGCGTTGCGGCGGCCTACGCGGCGGTGCAGGCACCCATGATCGCGAGTTTGATCCGGGAGCGCGCAAGCTTTCGGCAGTACGCCATCGCGCCCATCGCTGCGCTGCCGCTGACGGCGGTCGCCGCGATTGGCTCCGCGCTATTTTCCCACCACGGCGCGGTCGCTGCGGCGGTCGCTGCCGCCGCAAGCGCAGTTCTTGGTTTCGCAGGCGGCCGCGTACTGGCGCGCAATGCGCATGGGGACAAAGTCCACCGGCGCGGCGCGCTGATCGTTGAGGCCGCGGCGGCCAAAATTGAGGCATTCGAAGCGGGCATCAGCCTGGCCGGGTTGAAAGTGCCCGCCATGGACGAGACCAAGCACTTCAAATTGATCGGCACGACCGGCACCGGCAAGAGCACCGCGGTTCAGGAACTCATCAGTCAAGCTCTGGCGCGCGGCGACCGGGCGGTCGTCGCCGATCCGGATGGCGGCTATCTGCAGCGCTTCTATCGGGAGGATCGCGGCGACGTCATTTTGAATCCGTTCGATCAACGCTCGGTGAAGTGGGATCCGTTCGCGGAAATAAGGAATGTCTACGACGTGGAGCAGCTGGCGCGATCGCTGATACCCGATCATGAAGGAGCGGACCGAAGCTGGAGCGGTTATGCGCGCACATTCTTTGCGGCCGTCACCCGGCAAGCGCATGAAGCCGGCGTGTCCGAAGTGGGTGAGCTGTACCGGCTGCTGGTCGTGGCGGAGGCCGCGGAACTGCGCACGCTGGTGCACGGCACGCCCGCGCAGCCTTTCTTGGAGGAGCATAACAGCCGGATGTTCGACTCCATTCGCTCGGTGACCAGTTCGGCGGTCGGTGCGCTCGATTACGTCGCAAGACAACGGTCGCCGCGTTTTTCGATCCGCGATTGGGTCGATGACGAGAAACCAGGCGTTCTGTTCATCCCTTACAAGGCCGGGCAGATTGCGGCCTTGCGCTCGAGCATCTCCGGATGGATGCGTCTGGCAATTTTCCAAACCATGGATCGGGGGGAAGGGAACGGCAGACTCTGGTTCGTCGTTGACGAACTCGATGCCTTGGGAAAGATCGACGGACTCAAGGATGCGCTCGCACGTCTGCGCAAATTCAACGGCCGCTGCGTACTGGGGTTTCAGTCGGTCGCGCAGGTGTCGAGCACCTACGGACCGGGAGATGCCCACACCATTGTGGAAAATTGCGGCAATTCGCTGATTTTGCGCTGTTCGTCCAGCGAGGGCGGCGGCACTGCTCGATTCGCGTCGCAGCTCATCGGCGAACGCGAAGTCGTGCGTACCACGATGTCGCGAAGCCGTCGGGTCACTGAAATGTGGGGTTCGGTTTCCCGCTCGCAGCATTTTGGGATCGAGCCCGCCGTGCTTGCGTCGCAGCTCGAGCAGCTCCCCGACCTGACCGGCTACCTTAAGTACGCGTCGGATCCCAATTGGATGCGTGTGCGGCTCGACGCGACGCGTGCATGGAGGGAAGCGACAGCAAGCGCATCCGCGCTCTCGGTCAAGCCAGCTCGGTCTCAACGAATCATGGGAGCGGAGCGTGACTGAACGCGCTGCCTCGCTCGACGATGCGACATTGAAAGTGGGTCTGCTGATGGAGAGCGCGCAAGCCCATCAAAAAATCGCCGAGGATCAGTTGGAGCGGCTGCGCGCCCACACGCGGGACCTCGACGGCGTCGTGCGCGACGAGATTCGCCGCACGCTTGTGGAAGAATTTCGCGCGCTGACGGCGGAAGCGGCGCACGCGGCCCAGACGCTTCAGAAAATCCGGGGCGCAGGCAGGCTGCGCGGGGCCTTATGGAGTCTTGCCGCCGCGGTTCTCTGTACGCTGAGTGTGTTTGCCGCCGCACGCTTGGTGCTGCCTTCGGCCGGCGAAATCGCGGCTTTGCGGCTGCGCCGCGACGAACTCGCGGCAAATCTCGCCAAGCTCGAACAGCAAGGCGGGCGTATCGATTGGCGGCGCTGCGGAGACGCGCAACGCCTCTGCGTCCGAGTCGATCGCAAGGCGCCCCCCTATGGCGACAAAGCCGATTACCTCGTCATCGAAGGCTATTAGTCCTATGAATCCCGTGGTGTTGGCGGCCATGCTCACTTTGAGCGTCGCCTTGGGAGTACGGCTGATGAAACGCGGCGTGCATCCCCGCGGCCGCGAGTTCCATAAGCGCGGAGTGTTGATCGCCGATGGCGTTCCGATGCAACGCCGTAGCGCGCGCCGCAAAAAGTCGCGCCCGGAATTGCTCAGTTTGGCCGGCGTTGTCATCCCCGCGGGCGATGAAGTAAAGCACTTCAAGCTGATCGGCAGCACCGGCACCGGCAAAACCACGGCGATCCGGGAATTGCTCGGATGTGCGATCGCGCGCGGCGATCGGGCGGTGTTTGCCGATCCTGACGCGGGGTACTTGGAACATTTCTACAATCGCCATCGAGGCGACATCGTTCTCAATCCGTTCGAATCGCAATCGGTAAAGTGGGATCTGTTTGCGGAGATCGAAAACAGCTTCGATGTGGATCAGCTCGCAAACGGACTCATACCAAATTCCGATGACCCCGCGGCGCAGGAGTGGCGCGGCTATGCACGCACGCTTCTGGCGGCGATAATCCGCGGTTGCCGCTTTTCGGGGGGTGCCGACGGCGGCAACTTGTGGCGCTTGCTCATGGTTGCCTCGCCCGACGAGCTTCGCCCCATCGTGGCGGGAACTCCCGCGCAGCCCTTTCTCGATCCTGACAACGCCAGGATGTTCGGATCGATTCGTTCGGTGGCCGGCTCGGCGATGGCCGCCTACGAATACGTGCAGAACCAGCGCGCGGCGCTCTTTTCTGTGCGCCGTTGGGTCAAGAATGGAACCCACCCGAGCATGTTGTTCATCCCGTATCGCGCCGGCCAAATCGCCGCGTTGCGGTCGATGATCGCCACCTGGATGCATCTCGCCATCCTCGAAGCCATGAGCCAGCCGCAAGGACGGGATCAGAGGCTTTGGTTTGTCGTCGATGAACTCGATGCGTTGGGGGCGATTGGCGGGCTCAAGGACGCGCTGGCGCGGCTGCGAAAATTCGGGGGCCGCTGCGTCCTTGGTTTTCAATCGATTTCCCAGGTGTCTTGCACCTATGGAGGCGAGGCCCAGACTCTGGTGGAGAATTGCGGCAACACCTTGATTCTGCGGTGTTCAGCCAGCGAAAACGGCGGAACCTCGCAGTTTGCCTCGCGGCTGATCGGCGAACGCGAAATGCTGAGAAGACAGATTTCGCGCGGCAGGGACCGCGAGGCTGCCTTCTTCAGCCGCGGTGCGCGCCGCTCGCACAATTTCACCGACCATCATGTCACCGAGACCGCGGTCCTGGCATCCGAGCTCGAACAGCTACCGGATCTACGCGGCTATCTCAAAGCCGCCTCTTCGGCGACTTGGTGGAAGGTCGACCTCAAAAGGCAGTAGTCGTGCAGTTAGCCGATTCCAACGTACGCTCATCCAGCTATTTCATTGCGGAGAGGCAGGTCCGATGCCCGCAATGCGGCCGGCCCACCCGCGTTCTCGCCTTGGCGTTGCCGCCAAGGCATGAAGCGTTGGTTGACGGCGAGTGGCAGAAGGTCGACGCGAGCGCCTTCATTTTTTACGTCGCGAATCTACCGAGTGCGGTGAGCGGGCTTTTGCTCGAGCGCTGCGCGGATTTCCATCAAACGCGCCGCGACGATCCGGACGGGTCCCATTGGGCCAATCACTGCGCACATTGTGCATCGATGTTCAGCGATGACGAGCTGCACTGCGAGCCGGGCGGCTTTATGCCGAGCGATGCCTTGGAAGCGCAGGAAATTTCCCTCACGCACGTCCGGCAGGATTTCAGCGGCTTCGCGGCCGGCTACGCGCTGGACCCGGAATTCTTCGCCTCGATGCGCAGGCGCTAGCCGCAAATGGCCATCTACTTCCTGAACTTGAAAACTTTCGGGCGCTCCACCGGCAGCGGCGCGGTGAGCGCGGCGGCCTACCGCGCCGGCGAGCGCATCCGCGACGAGAGAACGGGGAAAACCTACGATCATTCCGACCGCCAGGATGTCCTGCACAAGGAAATCATGCTGCCAGATCAGTTCGCGGCCGACGAGATGTCGTGGGCGAGAAGCCGCGGCAGCTTATGGAATAGCGCAGAAGGCGCAGAGGTGCGCAGCAATGCCCGCACCGCGCGCGAATATCTCATCGCGCTGCCCGCGGAGCTATCGTCGCAGGCGCGAATCAATTTGGTCACGGGATTTTCTCGGGAGCTGGTCGAGCGTTATCGATTCGCGCTCGATATCGCGATTCATGCGCCGCGGGATTATCCGGGCAGCGATCCGCGCAATTTTCACGCGCACCTGCTCGCAACGACGCGCGAGGCCACGCCTGCGGGATTGGGCGCCAAAACCACCCTCGAATGGAGCGACACAAGACGTCGCCAGACCGGTCTCGGACCGGCGGTCAACGAGTTGCTGCATGTGCGCGAGCGTTGGGCGGTGGCTGCGAATACCGCCCTGGCACAAGAGCGCCTGGAAACCCGCATCGATCATCGTACGCTCCAAGCGCAGGGCATCGACCGCGAGCCTGCGCCGCACATTCCGCGCGCCGCATTCGAAATGGAACGGCAGGGATATCGCAGTGTGGTGGCTGAGCGCATCCGCGCCGAGCACCAGGCGAGGGTCGAGGCACGGCTTCAGCGCGCCGCACAGCATGAGCGGTCCGGTGCGACAAGAAGCCCCCAAGAGGCGGCGGTGCAACGGTGGCTTCGCTATAGGCAGGCGCAGGAACTACCGCCAAAAAGCCACGAAGAGATCGCAAAGGAGTCTGCGCTTCGATGGCTGCGATATCGGCAGGCGCAGAAGGAGGCTCTTGCGCAGGAGCGGCAGCCAGCCGAGCCTGATTCTGCTGCCGGGCACGCGCGAAGCAAAGACCAGGATCATTCGTTATGATCGACAGCGTCGCTTTCGCCTCTTGTTATGTCTATTCGCCGGCGGGCGACGGCGCAAACTGCGCGCGTTCGCGGCTGTTGCGGAGTTTGCTGAAAGACGGCGATGCGCACTTCATGATCAAGTATGCCGAGCGAGTGCGCCGGCAGATGCTGGCGGCATCGGCGCTCGCCGGCTTTTTTCTCTCCGGGGACGTGCTCGTGCCGGTGCCGCGAAGTGCGCCCAAGGTGGGAGGCACATGGGCTGCCGCAGAGCTTGCGCGAGCGCTCGTTCAGGAAGGCGTGGGCAGCGCCACGTGGTTCGGATTGCGCAGAATCTTCGCCGTCCAAAAATCGGCGACAGCCGCCAAAGGTTCTCGGCCCAGCGTGGCGACGCACTACGACTCGTTTCAACTGGAACCCGTTGGGCTCCGCGCCGGCCAGCGTCGTTATCATCGACGATGTGATCACGAGGGGGCGGACCTTGTTGGCCGCCGCGGCCCGCATCAGCGAAGCGCTCCCCGAGGCGCAGGTCCGTGCATTCGCGCTGCTGCGGACCCGCGGGTTTAGCTCGGACCTGCCCCGCCTGCTCGAGCCCTGCAGGGGGCAGATCCGCTGGATGGACGGCGATGCACGGCGAATCCCTTAGCGTCCCGGCTGATCAAGCGTGGCCTATAATCGCCAAGATTGCGCATCGACGCCAAAATTTCGCCCGCCGGCCGGCCGCTCAAGCAGCTGGTACAGCGCGACCTCGTCGTTCGGCTGAAGCGCGCATGCGCCGACGCCGACGGCTTGAGCGGCGCCCATTGCATTCACGAGCTATGGATGCGCGGAGCAATGTCCATTAACATCGAGGGTGCGCTCAATGAGCTTTGGGCCAGCGCGGCGTCCTCGATTCCGGAGTGGCTGCCGATGCGCTATATAGACTGGCTGCCCGCCGTCTACGAAACCTCGCTGGGGTTCAAGTCGTCCGCGCGGGGGCGATCGAACATCTACTTGGTGCTGTTGGATTTCAGCGATCTCGATGGATCGTATGGGGTATACGTCGGCATGAGCAAGTACAGCCCGGCGCAGCGGTTCGACCAGCACAAAGCAGGCATTCGTGCCGCGGGAAGCGTTTTGAAACGAGGCATCGAAGTGCTCACGGGACCGACCATGCATTTGCAATACATCAAGCGCAGCGAAGCTTCTCGCATCGAAGGCGAACTGGCGCAGGCTCTGGCCGCGGCCGGACTGCGCGTCAAGGGCGGCCACTGATGATACTCATCGGCATGTTCGACTCGCCATTCGTGCGGCGCGTTGCAGTCAGCATGAATTTGCTTGAAGATGCCTTTTGAGCACCGCAACTGGTCGGTGGGCAAGGATTTCGAGCTGATTAGACGCTTCAATCCGCTCGGCCGAGTGCCCGCTTTGGTGCAGCCGGATGGCGACACGCTGATCGACTCCGCTGCAATCTTGGATTTCCTCGATGAAGCGTCGGGGCCGGAAGGTGCGTTGTTGCCGCGCTCGGGGGAGCCTCGCCGCGAAGCCATGCGCATCATCGCCATCGCCGTCGGCGGCGCAGAGAAGGGTACGATGCAAGTGTATGAATCGGCATTTCGGCCGCCCGAGAAGCGCTATCGGCCCTGGGTCGAACGCTGCCACAACCAAATGCATGCGGCGCTCGGCGAATTGGACCGCCTCTGCCAGGTGCGCGGCGATGAATGGCTGATCGGCAACCGCATAACCCAGGCCGATATCACCGCCGTCTGCGTCTACACCTACTTGAGCGATGCGCTGGGGATCAACCGGGAAACGCTGGCGTATCCCGCCTTGGCGGCATTGGCGGCGCGCTGCGAGGCGCTGCCTGAGTTCTTGAAGTCCAAGGCCGATTGGTTCGCGCCCGCCAAATCATAGACTACAATCGCCGCATGGTCGTGGTTCATCATCTCAACAACTCCCGCTCGCAGCGGGTGTTGTGGTTGCTCGAAGAACTCGGCGTACTTTACGAAGTGATGCGCTACGAGCGGGACGCCAAGACCATGCTGGCGCCGCCGTCCTTGCTGGCCGTTCATCCGCTTGGAAAGTCGCCGGTGATCGTCGATGGCGATGTGACGGTCGCGGAATCCGGCGCGATCATCGAATACCTGGTGGGAAAATACGGCGATGGGCGCTTGCTGCCTCCGGCGGGCACCGCGCAGCGTCTGCGTTATACCTATTGGCTGCACTACGCGGAAGGCTCAGCCATGACGCCGCTGCTGCTCAAACTCGTGTTCGATAGAGTCTCCGCCAATCCCGCGCCTTGGCCCATCAGCTCCATTGCCCGGCGCATCGCCGGGACCGTAACCGCGGCTTTCATTGCGCCGAACCTGAAGCGCCATTTTGATTTCATCGAGGCCGAACTGAACGCGCACACCTGGTTTGCCGGCGAACAATTCACGGCCGCCGACGTGCAGATGAGTTTTCCTTTGGAAATCGCGGCGCAACGGGCCGCACTGGTCGCCGGCCGTCCGAAATCGAGCGCTTTTCTCGAGCGCATTCATGCGCGCGACGCTTACCAGCGCGCACTGCAACGAGGCGGGAAGTACGACTATTAGCGAACGCCCGTATCGCCGGTGAGGCCGCCGCCGACCTTTACGATCAGCCCGCTGTCCGCCCACGCGCCCAACAGGCTTGCGGCGGCGGGGGGAATTTCTTCCTGCGGCAGCAACGCGCCCAGATCTTCGCAAAGTTGCGCGAAAGTGCGGCCGCCCCGTGCCGACTCGAGCGCCGCCGACTCGACCGCATTCATCGAGCGAAAATAATTCTGCAGATTTTGCCGCCACAGCAGCCACGCCGCCGGCGCAGGCGCCATGTCCGGACTCGGCGGCGTCTCATCTTGACTCATCGCTTTCCAAACGGCAGCGGTGTTCCAACTGAAATCCAGGCGGCGCAGCGAGGGATGAAACTCGATCGTGAGCGAGCCCCACGCCGCAGGCTCGATTGCGGATAGCGCGGAGCGGGGCAGGGGCGCGGCATCGGGTGCATCGAAGACCTCCGCCAGCGTCCATTCGAGCGTCGCGACCTCCGAGAGAATTGGCGCGTCGCTATAAGGCGCCGCAGCCGCGAGATATTGCGGCAATTCGCGTCCGTACCAGCGAATCGAACGGAACACCGAGGGATGCGCCGCGACGTAGGCAAAACCCATTTCAACCCAGGCTTCATCGCCCAGCAGTCCATGCAGAACGGGGTAGGTTGCGTGCAAGGCATCGACGAGGCGCACCTGGTAGGCATTGCGATAAATGGCCAAGCGCTCCGCCGCCGGCAGCGGCGGCGCATCCACGATGGCCGCCGTCACGGCGCTTTCCTCGCCCAACAGATGCCGCTGCATATCCACCTGCAATTCGCGCAGCGTCATGTTCATGGCCTTCACGCGGCGCGCCGCGAGTGGCGCTCAGCCAGATCCCGCGCGACGTCGAGTTCCGCGACCAGTTCTCCCAATTCGGGGATGTTGTCGTCGCGCTCGATCATGGTCGGTACCTGGCCAAAGATCGTGAGCGCTTGACGGTACAGGTCCCAGACGGGTTCCACGATGGGATGGTCGTGGGTGTCGATCAAGTGGCCGCCCATATTGCTGTGCCCCGCCAGATGGAATTGGCGCACGCGCGATTTCGGCATGGCCTGCAGATAGCTCAGCGCATCGAAGCCATGATTGACGCTGCTGACATAGATGTTGTTGATGTCGAGCAGGATGTTGCAGTCGGCGCGTGCGGCAACTTCGCGCAAGAACTCCCACTCGCTCATCTCGTCCGCGTGAAAGCTGAGATAGCTGGAGACATTTTCCAAGAGGATCTGTCTGCCCAGGGCATCCTGTACTTGACCGACGCGCGCAACCACCGCGGCCAACGCCTCTTCGGTGTAGGGCAGCGGCAGCAGATCGTGCAAATTGCGCCCTGCGACCCCGGTCCAGCATAGATGGTCGGAAATCCAATGCGGTTCGATGCGGGCCGCCAGGCTGCGCAGCGCCCGTAAGTAGTCGAGATCGAGCGGATCGGTGCTGCCGATCGAGAGCGACACGCCGTGCATCACCAACGGGAAGCGTTCCCGGATGCGCTCGAGATAATGTAGCGGCTTGCCGCCCGGGACCAGATAATTTTCCGTGATGACTTCGAGCCAATCGATCGCGTGAGGCTCGTTCAGGATGGCCTCATAGTGGGGAGTGCGCAGGCCAAGTCCGAAACCGGAAAGATTCATCAAGATAGGGCCGGGCGGCGAAGCCCGGCCCCGAACACTGATTGCCTAGCTCTTGGCCTTGGCTTTGGCGGCGGCGCAAGCTTCCTTGGTCATGGAAACGAAGCCCTGACCCTTGCAGCTGTTCATGCCTTTGCAGCTATTCTTCGCGGACTTGCAATCGGAGGTCCCCTTGCAGGAATTGACGCCCTGACACTTCACGGTGGCGGCGGTCCCTGCATAGGCAGTGGTGCTGATCGCGGAGGTGAACAGCATGGCGGCAGCGGCGGCCATGGCGGCGCTCGACAGTTTATTGATCTGCATTTTTTGATTCCTCAATAGTTTTTGAACGCAGCGGAATTGCTGCTCGTATAAAAGACCCAGCCAACCGACTTATTATTACCCGATTATCTAAGCTGATGCCTGTTTCAATCCGGCGACAGCGCGTGCCCGCGGTGCCGAACAAAGCGCCTTAAATGACGGTTTCTTAATGTTGGGAGTCGGTGCATCCGATCGCGCCGGCCACCCGAAAAGCATCTTGAGCGACCGGGTTGGCCGCCCTTGAGCTTGGCAAGAAATCCATCGAAATCAAGCTGCTGCGCTCGTGCGCCGTTCGCACACCCACGACAGCGCCGGTACTTCTAGTCGGCGTTTATACTTGGCGTCCATAAAGGACCGACAGGGAAAACGATGTTCCTTCAAATTGAAAACTACCTCACGCCGGCGGAAGTGCAGGAGATAGCCGAATTAGCGCGCCAGGCAAAATTCATCGAGGGCAGACGCTCCAACCCGCACAACCACACCAAGGACAATGTCATCGGCGATCCTGGCGACCCGACCGCGCAGAAGGCCTCGCAGATTGCGCTCACCGCCCTTCAGCGCAACGAGCAGTCGCGAAATTTCGCCTTTCCGCAGCGCATGGCCGTGCCCTCGCTCGCCAGGTACGACGTCGGCATGAAATATGGCGCACACATCGACGCCGCGTTCCTGCCCTTGGGTCCTCAGCCGCTGCGATCGGATGTTTCCTGCACCATGTTCATCGCCGATCCCGCGGACTACGAGGGAGGCGAACTCGTCATCTATCTGGGCTCGGAAATCGTGCATATCAAAGGCAAAGCCGGTTCGGCCGTTTTCTATGCCTCAACCCATGTACATCAGGTGGAGCCGGTGAGATCGGGATCGCGCCTGGTCATGATTACCTTCATCGAGAGCCAAATCCCCGACCCGCTGCAACGGGACATGCTCTATTCGCTGAATGAGGTACGGGCGTTAGAAGCAACCAAAATGGATTGGCGCACCCGAACGCAGCTTGAGTACGTGTGCGCAAACCTGCATCGCATGTGGTCCCGGTAGCGTGCATTGAGGCGATTTCGCTGGCCACTGGCGCCGTTATCAAGCCCAGTTGGCACCCGTGCTCCCGCAGCTCGATCCCCTGGGCGAAGCGCTTTTACTACGACGCGTCCTGAGTTTTCAGCCAAGTTTTGGCAATTTGAGCCAGCAATTGAAAGCGATGGTGATGCGCTCGCCCTCGCCCTCGTAGGGCTTCACATCATGCAGCACCCAGGACGGAAACAGGATCAGCGCCCCGGGTGCCAGGCTGAAGGTGGTAATGTGGTTGCCGAACGGTGTCTGAAGTTTGGCATTCCCCGCGTCGACGTGCATGAAGCTCATGAGCATCGGATTGACGAAGCTCAAGACCCCGCTGCCGCTTTTGTCCGGATCGTGCCGTCCCGGATCGACGCAATACACCCCGCTCCAAGAAGCGTTCGGGTGATTGTGCAGCCCGAAATACCCGCCGCGCCGGGTGATGTGGAACCAGCAGTCGTTAAAGATCTCGAGACGCCTGGCGGTCGCGACATCGTAGCCGTTCAGCTGGCCAACAAGATTGAGTAGTTGGTCCCAGCAGAACGCCTTCAATTCTTGAATGGCCGGGTCGCTCTCGCGAAACAGATTGAAGTGGCTTTCGAATACGGGTTTGTTGCGCTCGGTAAGAGGCCCCGGGTTGGCCGCAGAGCCGCTTCTCTCCATCGAGAACAATACGCGCTTCAGCGCCTCATTGAGCGCCACGTGTCCAGGGTACGCGCCGAAGGCGAACGGCACGGCGAACATATTGACGAGTTTGGGCGCGGACATGCCTGTAATTATAGCGCTATACCTTTCCCATGATGATGCCAGCTCAATCCGCGCGCGACCCCAATGAGCTGCACGAGCGGGCGCGCGCTGGCCCTCGATCCCACGCATCTGCGGTCTTGCTACAGAAAGGGGCGCTGCTCGATCTCACGCGAAAGCCGCGCTCGGCCGCGGTGGTGTTTGGACGCGCCTTGCAGACGCTCGTGCACGGTACGTCCTTGCCGCCGCCTTTGCAGGCGCATGTTCAGCATACGAAGAAGCGGGTGCGGGAAACGCCGGAAAACGTCCAGGGCCACGGCGGAACAACCACCGCGCCTCGGGGCGCATGCTTATGTCATTCCCAGCGTCATTGACTTCTCCGAAGTTGTCCATAAAACTTCTGCCAACAAATCCCGAGGGTATGAAATGAGTCCTACAAAAGTATTATTGGCCGCCTTATGCATGGGTATGGGTGCTCTAGCCTTTGCAGCCGACCCGACGCCGCCCGCCACGACGTCGGCCACGCCGCCGGGGAGCACGGATACGGCGTCAGCCGCCGCGGCGGACAAAGCGGCAGCGGTTAAAGCGGCAGCGGATAAAGCGGCAGCGGATAAAGCGGCAGCGGATAAAGCGGCAGCGGATAAAGCGGCAGCGGATAAAGCGGCAGCGGATAAAGCAAAGGCCACAGGACCGGGGGGCGTCACACCCGACCAGGCGAAAACGCTTCGAATGGCGGGCTACAAGTCGGAAGTACGAAGAGGCGGCGAAGTGCTTTACTGCCGCTCCCAACCCAAACCGTACAGCTTGCTCGAGGACAAGGTGTGCGGGACGCCCACCGACATTTTGCTGTCGATCGCCAGTAGCAAGGAACAGGTGCAGCAAATGCAGCGCGCGAATCACTAACGCCGAAATGTCGGCCTAAGCGCGTCGGTGGGGCATATGGCTTAGCGCCATGGCCCCTCCGATCGCGGGCCATTCTTTTGCGGCGCGATCGAGCCAGGCCAATCCGCGGCGAATCTCGGATGCATGCAAGGCGCGCGCTTCCTTCAATACTTGGAGGCGCACAGCCGCATCGTACGCATACTCGGGCGCCTTGGAATAGCGGCGCATATCAGGCCCTTCTAGAATGGCTTGCGCCTCAGCGGCGGTAGCGTCGATGTCGAAATGGCGCAGGATGTCCAGCAGGGCTGACGGATTGATCAGAAACTGATCGAAGTCGACCTGCAGCAGGCGCGCGCCGCTTGATCCAGCCGCTTGCGCCAGCGCAGACATTTCGCACGCCCAAGCCAGAGCCAAGGTTTCGCCCTCGCTGAGTTGTTCGGCATGCCAGGGCTCGCACCCAACGCGCCGTTGCAGCCGCTGCAGTCGGCCTGGCGTCAGCACCTTCGCTTCTTGCCGCGAATTCGGGCCGCCGAGGATCGTGGCGATATAGCTCTCCGGCGAGACGAACAGCATGATGGCTTTGGGTGACGAGGCGCGTGACAGAAGGGTCTCGCTCAGTTCAGATACGAAGCTGGAGGCCTTGACCACGGGAAGTTCTCGTTCCTCAAACGTGCGCGAGAATAGCTTCAGCGTGCAGGTCAACCGCGCCTCGAAGCCGTCGCTGCCCCAGGTGGCCGGCGTCAGCCAGGGCTCATTCTTGAGTTGCGCGAATCCGCGTAACAGCAGCGGCTCACGCAGAGAGAACGCGCACGAATGGGCACCGATGAGCCTGGAGAGCAGGGTGGACCCTACGTGCCCAATGTGGAAGATGAATCCCAAACGCTCTTGCAGTTTTGCCGCATCGATGGCTCGAGCGATCTCGGCCCATGGCAAAGAGCGCGCACGGGTTTGCGGGTTCAATACTCGAGGGTCGAGAAAGCTTGCTTTCTCATAGTCAGCCTTTGCCAGATGGATGAAGGATACGCTGTCGCTTCCCAGATCCATCGAGTACGGGAACAGCTGCGGCGAGCGTGCCACCGATTCGTGCAAGTCGTTCATTGTCTCGAGTTTCGCACCGGCGTGCCGCTTGCGCGAGCCGCCGTTTATACTTCGGCATCCATGGCTAAACAGACAAACCCAAAAGAATCCCATGACGCGATGCTCAGCGAAGCGCTGTTGCTCGATCGTCAGGGCCGAATACCCGAAGCGATTGCCGCCTATGAGCGCCTGCTCGAGCGTTGGCCCGCTCTGCCCGATTGCTGGTACAACTTGGCGGTACTGCAACGCAGGACACGACAGTTTTCCGCGGCGTTGGACTCGTACCAGCAGGCCCTTGCTCGCGGTGTCAAGAAGCCCGAGGAGGTGCATCTGAATCGTGGCGTGATCTATAGCGATTGCTTGCGTCAGGACGACGCCGCGGAGCGGGAACTAAAAGCCGCGCTTACCCACAATCCCAACTATATTCCGGCGCTGTTCAACCTTGCCAATCTTCACGAAGACTATGGCCGGCGGCAAATGGCGGCGCGGGTATACCAACGTCTCCTCGCTCTGGACCCGCAGTCGGCGCGCGCGTTGGCGCGTTACGCGGGACTTCGGACCTATGAGAATTTGAACGATCCATTGATCGAGCGGTTGCGCCAAGTTCTTATGCGGACCGACATAACCTTGGCGGATCGCGCCAGCCTCGAATTCGCGCTCGGTCGAGCGTTGGATGAATGTCAAGCCTATCCGGAAGCATTCGAGATGTATTCGGCGGCTAACACCCATAGTCGCCAAAGCGCCGCGCCCGGCACGGGCGTCTATGACCGCAGGCTCGCGGAGCGATATACAGAGCGCCTGATTGCGGCATTCCCTGCCGCCTTGGCGCATGGTGCAAAGCCTGCAGCGGCCGCTGCGCCCACCACCGACCTCACCGCGCAAGCGCTGCCGCGCCCGATATTTATTTGCGGGATGTACCGTTCGGGCTCGACGCTGACCGAACAACTGCTCGCGGGCCATCCGTTGCTTGCCGCCGGCGGCGAACTTGACTTCCTGCCGAATGCGGTACAACTAGACTTGGCGCCCTTTCCGGAGTCGATCGGAGCCGTCCTACCGCGGCGACTTAAAACCTTGGCCGCCGAGTATCGACAGACTCTGCGCGACATGTTTCCGCGGGCCGCTTATGTCACCGACAAACGCCCCGAAAATTACCTCAATATCGGCCTGATCAAGCTGCTGTTTCCCGATGCCAAGATCGTGCACACGACGCGCGCTGCGCTCGACAACTGCCTGTCCATCTATTTCCTGCACCTGGACCAGCGCATGAGCTACGCCTTGAATCTCATGGATATCGGGCACCACTACCTGCAGTATTTGCGCTTGATGAGGCACTGGAAGGCGCTGTATGGCATGGACATTCTGGACGTTGACTACGATGCGCTGGTTCGAGAGCCCAAACGGGTGGTCGAGGAACTGCTGTCTTTCGTCGGACTGGATTGGGACGAACGCTGTCTCACGGTCTCGCCGGGGCGCTCCGTGAAAACCGCTAGCGTTTGGCAGGTAAGAGAACCCCTCTATCAGCGATCATCGGGCCGGGCGCGCCACTATGCGAAAGCGCTCGCTGACCTACGAAACTATCTGGAGAGCGGCGCGAATTGATTTGCTGGCCCTCCCAGCATTAAGCGCACAACATCCTCAAGCAGAATGTGATCGCCTGTCCGGGCGACGTGGGTGAGCGCGCGCTCGAAGGCTTGAAAATGGAGTGGCAAAAACGTAGGCAGATGGAGTTTGTGATCGCCAATCTGCTCGTATGGGGTCGAGGTTGCGCCCCTAACGCAGTGTTGCGTCATAACAACGGTCATTTCGGCAAAGCTAGAGTGACGTTTTTTTGATCCGCGCCGCCCTGTTGGGTGTTGCGGCGCCCTTGCAGCCGTAGTGATCGCACTGGGCCCCTCAAATAGCCTTGCATTGGCCCCCAAATACCTCACCTAGATTTGCCCCGGAAACGCGGTTTTGCACTACCAACCGGCAATTTTCCATCCGATGCGACTTGGCAACACCTTGGCGCCGTGTTGTAATCGGTCCATTACTCGACGTGGCACTCGGAGAAGATGCCTGCCGATCGCCCGGCCACGGCAAGATGGGTCTTAATCGCTCAACTCGGGAGGAATCAAAATGGGAAAGAATCGGATTTTGCAGCACGCGGTTCACGCCGTACTCGCTGCAGCCGCGGCGAGTGCAGTTGTTCCGGCCGCTTACGCGCAAACCGCGCCGGCCACCGCAGCCGCTCCAACCGGGGCATCAGAGCTCCAAGAAGTGGTTGTAACGGGCACGCGCATTCAAAGCGCGAATTTGATATCGGCGAGCCCGGTTACCACGATCACGAACGTGGACATTCAAGCGTCGGGCCTGACCCGCGTTGAAGACCTGCTCAACAATTTACCGCAGGTGTTTGCGAGCCAGGGCGCCAACATGTCGAACGGCTCGACCGGCACGGCAACCGTCGATTTGCATGCCCTCGGTGTCAACCGCACCTTGGTGCTGGTCGACGGTATGCGGCTCGCCCCCGGCGTTCCGGGCGGTTCCAGCGCTGCCGACCTCAACATGATTCCGGCCGAACTTATCGAGCGGGTCGAAGTGCTGACCGGCGGTGCTTCTTCGACTTACGGCGCGGATGCCGTCTCCGGCGTCGTGAACTTCATCATGAACACCCATTACGAAGGCGTGAAACTCGATGCGCAGTTGGGCGATTACAACCACAGCAATCACGAGTCTCTTTATCAAGGTATTGAATCTGCAGCCGGTCAACCCGCCCCCAGCGGCACGGTGAATTCGGGACAACAGAAGGATGTGTCATTCATCGCCGGTTCGAATTTCGCGGACGGTGCGGGCAATGCCACCGTTTACGCGACCTACGACAGGTATAACTCGAACATCGGATCGCAATTCGACTACGGCGCTTGCAGCCTCGGGTTTGTCGGGGGCTCGGCAAAATGCTCCGGATCGGGCACGGATAAGGGTGGTACTTTCCTCGCCTACAGCTCGACGGGTCGAATCCTTAATAACACCGTTGATCCGACGACCGGTCAATTCCGCCCGGTCGTGGCGAGTGACCATTTCAATTTCGGCGCGCTGAATTATTTTCAGCGCCCCACCGAGCGTTGGACCGCCGGCTTGTTCCTCCATTATGACGTGAACGAGCACACGGAGGTGTACAGCGACTTCATGTTCATGAGGAACAACACGACGGCAGGCATCGCGCCGGGCGGCGACTTCGCCAACAACACACTTTCCTTGAATTGCGGCGCCGTCGGGGTGGGCCTGCCCGGTAACCCGCTGATCACGGCGCAGGAACGCGGCATTCTCTGCGCTCCGGCGTTGCTGGCGGCACAGGGTCAGCCGGCCGGCGGCGTTCTGTCGTACTATCTCGAACGACGCAACGTCGAAGGCGGCCAGCGGTTGGCCGACGATACCAACCTAGACTTCCGCCAAGTGGTCGGCGTCAAGGGCGATTTCTTGGACGCATGGAAGTACAACGCCTACGCTCAGGTCGGCATCACGGACGCGACCGCGCTAGGTCTGAACAATTTTTCGGTGACAAAACTGGCCTTCGCGGAAAACCCCGTGGCTGGCCCGGGCGGTACTGCCATTTGCGCACCTCCCGCACCGGCGGGGTGCGTGCCCTACAACCCGTGGGTGCCGGGCGGCGTGACGCCGGCACAGCTCACTTATCTGCAGGTTCCGAATGTGACCCAGGGAACCGACCGGGAGTATGTCGCGCATCCGACGTGACCGGCGATCTTGGCAAGTACGGTATCCAGACACCGTGGGCGAAGAGCGGCCTGCAGGTCAATGCGGGCACCGAATTTCGTTCGGAAAGCACCGCTTTCAACCCCGACGAAGAAAACATATCGAACGATATCGCGGGCGGTGCGGGCGCGGTACTGCCGATTTCCGGCAATTTCCACGTCTGGGAAGGCTTCACTGAGTTCAACATGCCGATCTTGGACGGCGTGCCTTTCGCCGAGCAGTTGACGCTCAACGGCGGCTACCGGTATTCGAAGTACACCCTGGGATTCAGCACCAACACCTACAAGTTTGGTGTCGAATGGGCGCCCATCAAGGACGTCCGTTTCCGCGCGAGCTTCAACCAAGCGGTACGCGCACCCAACATTGGCGAGCTGTTCGCCGCCCAGACTATAGGACCGGGTGGCAGCGTCGATCCGTGTTGGGGCCCGACGCCATCGTTGAGCGCGGCGCAATGCGCGCGCACCGGAGTCACGGCGGCGCAGTACGGAAACTTAGGAGTGAATCCGGCCAGTCAGTTCAACGTCCAGACGGGGGGCAATCCGAATCTAAGTCCTGAGAAGGCACACACTTGGTCGTACGGCGTCGTATTCCAGCCCACCTTCCTGCCGGCTTTCTCGGCAACGGTTGACTATTACGACATCAGAATCACGGGCGCTATCGAGGCCCAAAATGGTGTGGCGCTCATCAATAACTGCGGAGTGACCGGCAATCCGGCGGTTTGCGACCTGATCCACCGGAATGCCAATGGCTCTCTGTGGCTGACCAACACTGGATTCGTCACCACTCTGTCGGAGAACACCGGGTTGCTGGAGGATAAGGGTGTCGACATCAATCTCCACTACACCTGGGATTTGAACTCGCTGGGCAGGTTGATCTTCAACTTGCAGGGCACGGATACCCTCTCCAACACCACCCAGCCGAACACTGCCGTGCCGGATCTCGCTTCGGGTGGGGTGGTGGCGGGACCGTCGTATAACTGCGCGGGCTTCGAAGGTGTGACCTGCAACAGCCCGTTGCCCCATTGGCGCCACATTTTCAGCGCCGACTGGGCGACTCCGTGGCAGGGTTTCGATCTGCATGCTCAGTGGCGCTTTATTGGTGCCACCCAGGTTGATGGTTTGAGTCAGGACACCCTGCTGTCTTCACCCGGGTCGGTATTTCCGGGCTACGACCATATCCCAACCTACAGCTACCTCGACCTTTCTGCCTCGGTGGCGATCAATTCGAGCGTTTCGGTTCGCGTCGGCGCCAACAACGTGCTCGACAAGGACCCGCCGGTGATTCTGTCGGCGAACTGCCCGGTAGGCGCCTGCAACAACAATACGTGGGTGCAGACGTACGATCCGACCGGTCGCTTCTTGTACCTGCATCTCGAGGCGAAGTTCTAAACGCAATCGGTCAGAACGCAAGTTTTGATACTCGGACGGCGGGCCTTTAAAAGCCCGCCGTTTTTTTTGCGCCCCGCAGGGCGCACCATAAGGGGCTGGTCTCACGGATGGGCACCAATCAGCGGCTCCAGAGTCTAAGTTGAAGCCGCCGGATGCGGAACCGCACGGGCATTGAGCGGGTCATGGAAAGCAGAGACCTTGTGAAAGGGTAAGTCATGAGCGAAGCAACGAGCCGTCGTTTTTTTGTTGCGGGATTGACAGCACTGTCGGCCATTTCTTTCATCGACAAAGGGTCGGCAGCAACCTTGTCCGGGTCAATGCAAAGCAGCATCGTCTCGATCGAGAATTTCTCAGCGGCCGGCAAAAGCCAAGGCGTCGCGAGGGTTGCAAAGATCGTGAAGACCGACGCCGAATGGCGTGCGCAGCTCTCACCGCTCGCGTACCGGGTGGCGCGCCAGGCGGACACCGAAGTCCCCTTTAGCGGTGAATATGACCACTATAATGCCGATGGCCTTTACCAATGCGTTTGTTGCGACACGGTCTTGTACGACTCGAGGACTAAATTCGATTCGCACACCGGATGGCCGAGCTTCTGGGAGCCGATATCTAAGAGGAATATCGTCGAGAGCACCGACAAGAGCCTCGGGATGCAGCGCCAGGCAATCTCCTGCCGTCGCTGCGATGCTCATTTGGGCCATGTATTCGATGATGGCCCGAGGCCCACGGGTTTGCGTTATTGCATGAACTCGGTGGCGCTGCACTTTGCGGCTCGCGCGTAGGGCCTGGGACAGAGATGTCATTTTGGAAACCAAGAACTCCGCGACTCGCCGCGCTGCTGGGTGTGACGGTCACGGGGGTTCTTCTGTGGCATTCAGCGTTGTTCGGAGCCGAGGTGCCGGTGATCATCCCACCGCCTGCCGTTGACAATCCAAAGGCAGCGGGGCCCATGCAGACTGCGGTATTGGCGGGTGGTTGTTTTTGGGGCGTGCAAGGGGTGTTCGAGCACGTGCGGGGTGTGCGGAAGGCAATTGCCGGTTATGCGGGCGGTGAAAGATCAACAGCGGATTATACGCGGGTCAGCACCGGGAGCACCGGGCACGCCGAATCGGTCAAGATAATCTTCGATCCGGCAAAGATTTCCTACGGCCAGATATTACAAATCGCATTTTCGGTGGTCTACGACCCCACTCAGCTGAATCGACAGGGTCCCGATGTCGGTGCGCAATATCGATCCGTGATTTTCTACGCCGACGACGATCAGAAGCGCATAGCCCAGGCGTACATCGCCCAATTGGATCAGGCCCATGTATTTGCGAGATCGATAGTTACCCAGGTCGATCCGCTCAAAAGGTTCTATGAGGCGGAGGGTTATCATCAGGACTATCTGATCCATAATCCATCCAACCTCTACATCGCCACGTATGACGTGCCCAAGGTCGAAAATTTCAAGCGTACGTTTCCGGAGCTGTATAGCGGCCTACCGGTGTTGGCGCATAATTAGCGCTGGCTGGGACCTGTTGCGGTTCGCTTGAGCGCTGCGCCGACGACTTTCCCGTAACGGGATTCCTGCACGAAGCCGATCACGCGGAGATTGCCAGGGTCCACACCGGCCTTCACGGGCACTCGGAAATCTTGGCTGAACTTACCGCCCGGTTTCAGCGCACCCAACTTGACGAGTTCGAGCAGGACCGCCACATGTGTGAGTGTCTGGCCGCGATTTTCCCCGCGCAGCACCTTCGACTCGAAATGATCCAGGGCCACCCCGAGAAAAACATCGCTCTTGTGTCGTTGCGCATTGCCGTCGGCCGTTACTTTGCCACTCAGGAAGGCCGGTGTGCCGGGCTCTATCTTGAGCGAGTCGATGCTCACTGGAATCTTCGGGGAGGCCGCGGCATCCTGCAGCACTTGCGCGATCTTTGGCCGCTCGCTCAAGCGCATCTCTGAAGTGCCATCGACGATGAACTGCGGCGTGTAGGGCTCGGCGCGCCCAAGCGCGCGCTCGTAACCGCGCTGACGGTCGGTCAGCGACCCTGAGGAGAACGGGTCGCGCCAACCCTGGTTATCCCAGTAGTCGACATGCTCGCCAAGCGTGATCAGCTGAGCTCCCGGAACCGGTTGAGACTCATCCAATATCCGAAGGAAGGCATCGGCGGGAGGACAAGAGGAGCACCCTTCCGCCGTGAATAGCTCGATGAGCACGGGCGATGCAGGCTGTTGCGCAGCGGACGCCGATGCAATCCACCGCTCACCGCGAAGAGCGGCGTGAGCAGGATCATCATGGCTTTTAGCGTTCTGCCGGGCATCTTCAACACCTTGAGTCTCGATTGATGTTCCGCATGACTGCATCAGCGTACTCCGGAACCCGGATCTTCGGCAAAGCGAAAAAAATGATCGCAACTGGACTCCTCAAATAACGGCGAAGTGGTTAGGAAAGAAAGACAGCTTTCTGCGAAGTGCTCGCGGCACTGCATGGAGCGGACTCATCGGCCGCTCTTTTCTTGGTGCGCCCGGCGGGGCGCATCGCCTCTAGTTGATGCGGCGTACCCGGTGGCTGAGTTTTGCCGGAGTCAGCAAGAGAAACGAGCCGAGCGTGCCGTGTTTAATGGTGACCGAATCGCCGATGGACAGCAGCGGATCCGGATCATCCTGATATTCCCACATCTGGCCGTTGTCGAGCGTGACCTGGGTGCGAAGGTTTGGCGAGCGGCCGAAGGCGGCGACCTTTGCGGTGACGGTCTTGATTTCACGGGGAGAGCGGGAGCTTGCGGCCATTTGCAGCTTGCTCCGGCCGAAATCTCCCCCGGTGGGGGTGGCTGTCGGCACGGGTGCCGCCGCTACAGGCGCGGCGGGCGCGGGCGCGGCGGGTGCAGGCGCGGCGGCGGCGACCGAGGGCCGCGCCTTCGGCTCAGAATCACGGCCGGCGAGCTTGTCATAGCAGGCCAGGCGGTCGGCGGAGCTCGAAATGCCGATGCACGGCGCCAGCGCTTTGTGCAGGTAGTTATCCTCGGCGCGCGCGCCACCCGCAGCGCAGGCAGCCAAAATCGCCGTGCTCAGGGCCAGGCGTCTTGTATGCGTAGTAGTCATGGCGAGATCTCCGGCGGCAGTTGATAGTAGCTGCCGACCACTTCCGTGGCGGCTCGCACCATATCGCGTTCTGCTTCGCTCAAGAATGGGTTCCAAATATCGAAAATTAAAATAGCGCGGGGCGCGTCTGAGTTGTTACATACCTCATGCTCGATGGTGTCGTCGAACAGCCAGGCTTTTCCAACTTCGAACTCGCGCGTGGTGCCGCCGACGCGAAAGCTGCAATCCGGCGGAACGATCAGCGGTAAATGCACCGTTATCCGGGTATTGGTGACGCCCGTATGCGGCGGAATTTTCGTCTTCGGATCGAGGATCGAAAAAAATACCGTCGGTGCCCGGCCCGCGACTTCGCAACGCGGGACGTGCGCGAGGACCGCCATGGTCCGCGGGCACAGCGCGATGTGCGCCGGCTCCGGCGTGCCTTGGTTCCATAGGAAGTAAGCGCTCCAGCGGCGTGAATGATTCAGCTCCTTCCACTGATCGATGGGCGCTCCGGCCGGGTAATCAATGTAGGGTTGCAAGCCCGGCCGATCGGCAATCAGAACGTTGATCAGCTCAGTTCGTATGTCGTCGGTGGCCGCCTCGACCGCATCCAGCCACGGGAAAGCGTCGCGCTCGAAGAATTCCAATGCGGGGATTTCCGGAAAATACATGAATGTCGGGCGGGGAAAATAGGCCGAGCGTCGGCCGCTGAGCAGCTCCAGGCACTTGTCCACCCTCGATTGCGTCTTGCCGCCGTGTTGCGCCCGGATGCCGGCCAGCTTTTCCTCAATGGCCGCGTTGAGCGCTGCCTGATCCGCGGCGACGACCTCCTTCGCGTGTTTGAGCAGTTCCTGGAGGGTCGGCGGCGCGACCGCATCCGGGGGTAGGCTCAGCAGCGCATGTTGATAGGCGCGCGCAGCATTGCGGGCATCGCCAAGATCTTCCAAGAGGCTTGCTTTCTGCAGCAGTGACGCAAGATGGCGCGGCTCGATGCTCAGGGCGCGCTCCAGTGCTTCTCGCTCCTCTGAACGCAGACCGAGCATTCGCAAGCTACTGGCAAGATTCGACCACAGCTGTGCATGACCCGGGTCGGTCTGGGCGGCACGGCTGAACAGCGAGTGGGCCTTTTCGTATTCGCTGCGGCTCATCATGACCAGCCCCAATTCGTTGAGCACGGCAGGATGGCCAGGGGCGCGCTCCGCCACTCGTACCAGCAGCTGCTCGGATTCGGCACTGCGGCCCGCGGCCTTCGCCTCCCGATAGGCCTGCAGTGTGCGGGCGATAGTGGCCTCGTCCAGCGCCGCAGGATTGGGCTGACTCATAGTTCTCCTCGAAGGCCGGACTGCCGGCCAAGGTTACGATTCTACCTGGGCGACCGGCGCCGGATTGACAAATGCGCCGAAGCCCCCGCATCGTGGGAACATGGCTTCGATTGCGGACGTGAATTTAAAACTGATGGCGGCGTCCGCATTGCTGGATACGGATCCGGCTGCCGCGGCCCGGGCGGCCGGCGAGATTCTAGGCCATAACCCGCAAAACAGGGCGGCGAGTCTGCTGCTCGCCACCGCCGCCCGCAAGGTGGGAGATGCAGCACTTGCAGTCGAGGTGCTGGGAGCGTTGGCACGCTCGCAGCCGGCGGCGCCCCTGATTCGCCTGGAACTGGCGCGCGCCTACCGCGAAGCAGGACGCGCGGCCGAATCGGTGGCCGCGTTGCGCGAAGCGCTTTCGATCGAACCAGGATTGGCGGAGGGTTGGCACGAGCTCTCCTCCCAGCTCGCCGCTGCCGGCGATGAACACGGCGCCGACGTGGCCTACCAACGCTACGCCGAGCTGGCACCCCAGCCATGGCAGCTCGCCGAGCCGGGGGAGGCGCTCGCCGGCAATCGGGTTGCCGCCGCTGAGGCGATGCTGCGGCGGATCCTGCGCGATGCGCCTCAGGATGTGGCTGCGATGCGCACGCTCGCCGATGCACTCGCGCGGCGTGAAGCGTATGTGGAAGCCGAGAGGGTGTTGCGCCAGGCACTGGACCTAGCGCCCGGCTACTCCGCAGCCCGCCATGATCTCGCGCGTCTGTTCCTGAAGCAGCAGAAGCCGGCTGATACATTGCCTTTGGTCGAGCGCTTGTTGCGGCTCGATCCGAAGAATCGGCTCTACCGGGACCTGTGGGCGTCGGCGCTCAGCATGACCGGGCAGTTCGCACCGGCTCTAGAGATCTTCAGAGCGCTCGCCGCCGAGCCGAATGCCGGCTACGCAGAGTGGCTCAACTATGGCCATGAGCTCAACGCGGCGGGACGCTCGCAGGAGGCCATTGCCGCATATCGCAAGGCTATTGCCCTTGACCCCACCCGGGGCGATACCTATTGGAGCCTGGCAAACCTCAAGACGTTTCGCTTCGACGCGGCTGAAATCGACGCGATGCGCTCGGCGTTGCAGCGCGAAGATCTCAAGCCCAATGATCGCGTGGATCTCGAGTTTGCCCTTGGCAAAGCGCTCGAGGACCAGCGCCGTTTCGCGGAATCCTTCGAACACTATGCAGCCGGCAATGCACTTCGCCGCTTGCGGGTCGATTACGATGCCGGTAAGACCTCGTTGCATGTGCGGCGCTCGAAGGAAATCTTCACCCCGCAGTTCTTCGCCGAACGCGCGCATTTCGGCTCGCAGGCTTCGGATCCGATTTTCATCGTCGGCCTGCCGCGCGCCGGCTCGACGTTGCTGGAACAGATACTGGCGAGCCATTCGCAGGTCGAAGGCACACGCGAGCTGGCGGAGATGCCCGCCATTGCCCGCGGATTGGCGACGAAGAATGGCGAGGCGGATGAGAGCCGGTTTTTCGAGGCACTGTGCTCCCTGGAAGCCGCGCGAGTCGGGGCGCTGGCGGACCGCTATCTCAAGGAGACAAGAATCTACCGTCGTGGCGGAGCGCCGCGATTCATCGACAAGATGCCGAACAATTTCCTGCATATCGGCCTTATCCACCTAATGTTTCCGCGCGCCGCCATCATCGATGCGCGCCGCCATCCGATCGGGTGTTGTTTCTCCGCCTTCAAGCAGCATTTCGCGTCGGGGCAACTGTTCACCTATGACCAGATAGACTTGGCGCGCTTCTACGGCGATTACGTCGAGTTGATGGCGCACTATGATGCAGTGCTACCGGGCCGGATTCATCGCGTCTACTACGAGCGAATGGTCGCGGACCTGCCTGTTGAGGTGCACCGCTTGCTGGAGTACTCTCGATTGCCGTTCGAGGATCAGTGCCTGCGTTTCTATGAGACCCGCCGTGTGGTCCAAACAGCGAGCGCCGAACAGGTACGCCAACCGATCTTTGCGCAAGGTGTGGATCAATGGCGCAATTTCGAGCCCTGGCTCGGGCCCTTGAAGCAAGTTCTCGGGAACCTGGTCGAGCGTTACCCGGAAGTCCAAAAGAAATGATGTTTCGACCGCCCGAGTACATGATCATGTTTGCCGAAGTTCCTGGCGCAATCGCTGGCGCTCGAAGCCGGCTATCGCTACACCGATTACAACCTGGGGTTCAAAACCAACACCTATAAGTTGGGCCTCGAGTGGTCGCCCATTTCTCCTCCCGAGGTGCGCGCAAAAAAAAGCCCCGAGCGAACTCGGGGCAAGTTTGACAACCAAAATCCTCAATTCTGAGCGTGGCCTTTAGGGGCCGCCGACGATCCTCAACGCGACTCGGCGATTTTGCTGACGGCCATCCGCGCTTGCATTGGAGGCGACCGGCAGTTCCTCGCCGTAGCCTTTGGCGGTCATGGGGTTGGTGACGCCGTGCTCCTTGAGATACTGCATCACGCTCTCCGCGCGGTGTTGAGACAACACGAGATTGTGCTGTTTGCTGCCGGTGCTGTCGGTGTGGCCGCGAACCTCGATGACCATCTGCGGATATTTCTTCAAAGTCGCGACCCCGTAATCCAAGTCCGGGATCGAATCCGGCAGCGGCTCCCAGCGGTCGGTCGCGAAATGCACTCGCTCCAACTTGATCTCGTCCTTGATGGTACAACCGACCGCGTCGACACGATCGCCCTTGGGCGTGTTCGGACACTGGTCGATCGAGTCGGGAACTCCATCGCCGTCGCTATCGAGGGGCGCGGGCGGAGGCGGCGGAGGGGGTGGCGGTGGCGGCGGTGGCGGCGGTTCTTGGACCGGCTGCGCCCTGGGCGGAAGCGGGGGAGTCGGCGCGCCGAACATGAAATTGAGTCCGACCGACAAGATCACATCGCCCGGATCGTGCGGAATGAACAGCGCGTCCGAAATGAACTCCTTGCGGTACTTCGCCTCGGTCCGCAGCTGCACACGTGTGGAGCCTGTTTGATCGCCCAAGCCGATGAGCAGCGCCGCCGCCGGCTTCCACCAGCCACTGATCATTTTGCGGCCCGTGACCACCAACCTGATCCTTCATGCGTCCACCGCCCAACAGAGCATAGGGCCGAATCAGCGAGGTCACCGGCAGGAATTTGTACAGCATGTCGACCGCAAGCGAGGGCAGCTTCTCGCTCGCGCCGGTGCCTGGGATCCTGAAGGCATTCGGACTGAGGTCAAGTTCCCCAGCCACATGGGGCGAGAAGTTGTAGCCGAGGCCGAGCTGGTAGCCGGCGGCATTATCGGGAAGGCGATTCTTGTCCAAGAAAGTGTAATCCGCCAGGGTACTGATATAGACGGCGCCGGTGTCATCGTAGCCGTCCGCCAAGGCGGTTCCGCTCACGGCGCACGCCGCGGCAATCAAGGTGCCCATCAACTCTCTCTTCATAGCACGCTCCGTAGTGAATTGCATGGACGCAACACCGCGCAGAAACGCAGCATACGGTCCGTTATTTGAGCGTTGTTTATCCGCTACATGGAGTTGCTTGTATGTAGGCGGAACGTCCTTCTTGACGTAGTGCGTACCTGAGCGGGGGTAGGGGAGGCGCTTATCGTTTCTTGAAGTTTTTGTGCAGCACTTTATCGCCGACCTTGATGCCGAATTGTTCGCACGCACCGCCCTTCAGTTCCAGCACGGCGAATTCCGGGTTGGGCGGCCCGATGATGGCGTCCGACAGCGGCGTGGCGCGCTCCGCGATGTAATCTATTTTGCCCTGCGCGTCCAGGAACAGCAGATCGAGCGACACGTAGGTGTTCCTCATCCACATGCGTCACCGGCTTGTTCTCCGGGAACATGAACAGCATGCCGGTGTGCTCATCCATTTCGCGGATGAACATCAATCCCTGCTCTTCGCGCTTCGGGCTGTCGGCTTCCCAGATTTTGAAATTGACCACCTTGCCGGAAGCGGTGCGAATTGCCAGCAAGCTTTGCGGAAATGCCGACAGCGGTTCCGGAGCATTGCTCTGCGGCAGCGCCGCGCCCGCGGCGAATAAAAGGCCGGCCGCCAATAAGGCGCGCGCCGCGAGAAGTTTTCCTGTTCGAAGTTGCATCAGATCTTTTCCGTGGTGAAGTTGACGAGTCCCGCGAATTCAAAGGTGCTGACCAGCACGTCGCCCTTGCCGCGCACCGCGTGAGCCGGCTGCGTGCAAAAGCCGCGTGCCTCGATGCGATAAGCGCCGGCCGCATTCAACGGCCGCTGGCTCAAGGAATCCACCGTGCAGCGCGGAGTCACCGAGGGTGCCGTAAATTCGGCTGGTGCCTTGAACGATGACGGTCAGGTTGGTTTTGACCGCGTGCGCGGACTCGCCCTTTGCGACCCCGCTCAAGCCGAATACCAACAGGAGATTGGATCGATCCCCCGCGGCGCGCTGAAAACTCAAGCGGACCCCGGGCGGTTTGTCGCGCGATTCTCCCTCGCAGCGGGTGCCGCTGTTGGGCCAATCCAGATTCGCTTCGACCGCGCCGGCTATTTTGGCGCGCAAGTAACCGTCGCCCGATGTCAGGCAGGCGACCGCCGGCGCCTTGACAGGCGCGCCCGGGGTCGCAGCCGCCCCTTGCGCTGCAGCGCCGCTCGAGCCTGCGCCGGCCGCCGAGAACAGCACTCCTATCGAAGCCGCTGCGATGCGCGCGAAAGTCGGTATCATTTCCCGCATGTTGCCACGGCCGCTGCAAATTTTCGCCTGGTGTCTTTGCCTGGGGGCGTGCTCACTGCTGGCGCCGAAATTCAACCGGCCCAATATCACGGTGTCGAGCGTACAGTTGCGCGGCGGCAATCTCCTGCGGCAGAATTTCGCCGTCAAGCTCAATATTCAAAATCCCAACGACCGCGCGCTGCCGGTTCGCGGACTGCACGCGGAATTGAATATTGGCGGAGAGCAGATCGCGAGCGGCACCAGCGACCGGGCTGTGGTGATTCCCGCCTTCGGCGAATCCGAATTCGACCTCACCATCAGCGCCAATCTCGCCTTGGCCTTGGCGAAACTGGCCGACCGGGCCAATCAGCACGCGGACTCCATCGACTACGATCTCACCGGCGCGGCGAGCATCGACTTGCCGTTTCTAAGGAATCTGCCGTTTCATCAGAGCGGCAGTTTCAAACTCCCTGTCATCCAATAACGTAATTGAAATACAAGCAATTTTTACCGCCGGCAGTCGATCTTGGCGCGCCCCGGGTCTGCTAAACTGCGGCGATTGAACAACCGCGCGGCGAGTCAATTGCCGCGGCAAGGGTCTCATGGCCGCCTCGCCTTACGAACAACTGGAACAAGAGTTTCGCCGTCTGCACGCATTTCGCGGCGCGTTATCCTTGCTGCGCTGGGATGCGGCCGTAATGATGCCGCGCGGCAGCGCCGATGTCCGCGGCGAGCAATTGGCGGCGCTGGAAACCGAGCATCACGCCTTGTTGACGACGCCGAAAGTGGCGCGGCTGCTCGAGCGCGCCGAGGCGGGAGCCTCGCAAATGGAAGATTGGCCGCTCGCCAACTTGCGCGAGATGCGCAGACAGCGCGACCACGCCATTGCCACCCCGCCGTCGCTGATATCGCGTCTCGCCAAGGCCACGGCGCGCGCCGAGGTCTTTTGGGTGGAAGCCAAGAAGGCCAACGACTTCAAATTGCTGGCGCCCCATCTGGAGGAGGTGGTCCATTTGGTGCGCGACAAGGCCGCATTGCTCGGCCAGGCACGCGGCCTGGCACCGTACGACGCCCTGGTCGATGGCTTCACTCCGGGTATTTCCGCCGCCGACATCGACACCATCTTCAAGGCGCTGTCCCGCAAACTCCCGGGCCTCATCAGTCAGGCCATCGAGGTTCAGGCGGCCCATGCACCCGTGCCGCTCGCTGGAAAATTCAGCGCCTCGCGGCAACGGACGCTTGCCGTCGAAGTGCTCAAGGCATTGGGTTTCCCATTCGACCGGGGCCGGCTCGACGAGAGCGAGCATCCCTTCACCGAAGGCGTTCCCGGCGACATCCGCGTGACCACGCGATTCGATTCCATCGATCCTTTCTCGGGATTGCTGGGCGCCGTGCACGAAACCGGTCATGCGATGTACGACTTGGGCCTGCCGCTCAAATGGCGCGATCAGCCGGTTGGCCGGGATCGCGGGTTGGCGCTCGAAGAGAGCCAGTCGCTCCTGTTTGAAATGAATTTGTGCCGCAGCCGCTCCTTCGTGAAGTATTTGAGGCCGCTGCTGGAAAAATATCTGCAGGTCAGCGGGCCGGAATGGGAAGAAGCCAACCTGTATCGCTTGCTGATCCGTGTGCGCCGCAGCTGCATACGCATGGACGCCGATGAGCTGACTTATCCGGTGCACATCATGCTGCGCTACGACCTGGAAAAGAAAATGCTCGAAGGCTCGTTGCCGGTGGCCGATCTGCCGGAAGCCTGGAATGCCAATTTGGAACAGCGTCTGAACATTCGTCCGGCCAACGATGTCGAGGGCTGCCTGCAGGACATTCACTGGGCCGTCGGTCACTTCGGCTACTTTCCCTCCTACGCCTTGGGAGCGGTGATTGCGGGCCAGCTCAATGAGGCCATGCGCGCGGCGCGCCCCTCGCTCGACGAAGAAATCGCCGCCGGACAGTTCGGCGGCGTGATGGAATGGCTGCGCGACAATGTGCACGGCATCGGCGCGCGATTGCCGGTGCAGGAACTCATCAAGCAGGCGACCGGCAAGCCCTTGACGGCGGCCGCGTACCTTCGGTACTTGGAAGCCAAGTATTTGGAGGTTCCGTGAGCAAGAACCTGGCCGTCAGCAACAACTTCAAGAAGCTGCAGGCGCAGCTGCGCGGGTCGGTTGGCAAAGCCATCGCCGATTACTCCATGATCGCGCACGGCGATCATGTCATGGTGTGTGTGTCCGGCGGCAAGGATTCCTACACCTTGCTCGACATGCTCTTGAGCCTGCAGCGCAGCGCGCCCGTGAGCTTCGAGATCACCGCGGTGAATCTCGATCAGAAGCAACCCGGCTTCCCGGCCGAGGTGCTGCCCAATTATCTGCAAAGTCTCGGTGTGCGATACCGCATCCTGGAGCAGAACACCTATGCGGTGGTGAAACGGGTCATCCCCGAAGGCAAGACGATGTGCGGTCTGTGCTCCAGGCTGCGGCGCGGCGCGCTGTATCGATATGCCGCGGAAAACGGCATCACCAAGATCGCCCTCGGGCACCATCGCGACGACATCGTCGAGACGTTGTTCCTGAACATGTTTTTCGGCGGAAAATTGCAGGCCATGCCGCCGAAATTGCTCAGCGAGGATCGGCGCCACATCGTCATCCGGCCGCTCGCTTACGTGCCCGAAAGACTGATCGCGCGCTACGCGGCGGCCCGCGCGTTTCCCATCATCCCCTGCACACTGTGCGGCTCGCAGCCGAATATGCAGCGGATTGCGGTAAAGAACCTGCTGCTCAAGTGGGAACAGGAATTTCCCGGCCGCATCGAAGCGATCTTTTCCAGCATCTGCAGCGTGTCCGCCTCGCATCTCGCCGACCCCGAGTTGTTCGACTTCGCCGGCCTCGAGGGACTCCGCCGCATCGAGATGACGAGCGATGCGGACGAGGAGCGGCTCGCCGAAGAAATCGAGATGGGGCTTCCTTAAAATGAGTCTCAAGCGGCGGTCCCATACGCGACCGGTTGCCTGGGAAAGGCTGTCGGACGATCAGTTGCTGAGTCTGCGATTCTGCGACCTGAAGCTCCGCATCGCCGGCACCGAGCTGCAGCACGCCATCGGGCGGCTTTACCGGGAACTGTCGATGCGCGGCATGCGCTTTCGTCCGCACTGTTGGCTCGCTCAGGAGTGGTTTTCCCCGGACGGCATTCCCGGCATCGCCATCCCTTTCTATCTCGCCCATCGGCGCCTGATCGGCCTGGAGCGCCGCTTCATGCGGGAGGTGGAGGGCGGCAATCGCAATTGGCTCATGCGCATCCTGCGTCACGAAGCCGGTCACGCCGTGGATTCGGCCTATCGTTTGCGGCGGCTCAAGTCCTGGCGCGAGGCATTCGGTCCCGCCTCGCTTCCTTATCCTGACACCTACCGGCCTCGCCCCGGCAGCCGCCGTTTCGTGCAGCACTTGGGCGCCTGGTACGCCCAGGCGCATCCCACCGAAGATTTCGCCGAGACCTTCGCCGTCTGGCTCAAGCCCCATTCACCGTGGCGGCGCGAATACGTCGGCTGGCCGGCTTACGCGAAGCTCCAGTACATCGATCGGCTGGCGCTGGAAATCGGCGAGCGCAAACCGCTGATCAGCGATCGCAGCACCATCGAGGACGTGACCCACGAGACCGGCACGCTGCGCGAACACTACGAGCAGAAGCTTGCGCGCTATCGGCTGCCGCGCCGCTCGGGCGCCGACGAATTGCTGCTCAAGGTATTCGCCACGACGCCGCGCACCCGGACGACGCCCAAGGCCGCCAGCGTCTTGCGCGAAATGCGCGCGTCGCTGCGTCAGCAGATACAGCGCTCCGGAGCCTTCAGCGAATATCTGGTGCATCAGGTGCTGCGCCTGATGATCGTGCGCTGCGAGGCATTGGATCTTTATGTCCGCGGTTCGCGGCGCGAACTCAAAGGGCAGCTGCTGTGGGTGGTGGCGCGCTTGGCCGAGTCCTACGAAGAACGCAAATTGCCGCGGGTGGCCTTGTGAGCGCATCGTTGTGAAGAAGGTGCGAGCCTTGGTACTGGTCCACTCCACCCTGGTGCCCCCCGATTCGCTCAAGGGCTCGACCGAAAAGGAAATCGAAGAGTGGCGCACCGAATACGATGTGATTTCGCATCTGAAGCGGGCCGGCCACGAAGTCATGCCCTTAGGGTTGAGCGACAGCCTCTCGGAGCTGCGCCGCGCCATCACCGAGTGGAAGCCGGGCATCGTTTTCAACCTGCTGGAGGAGTTCGACGGCATCGTGACCTACGATCAGCACGTCGTGGCGTTTCTGGAGCTCATGCACCAGCCCTATACGGGCTGCAATCCGCGCGGCATGCTGCTGTCGCGCGACAAAGTGCTCTCCAAGCAGCTGCTCTCCTATCATCGCGTCCCCACGCCGCAGTTCATGGTTTTCCCGCGCGGCAAGAAGGCCCGGATACCGAAGAATCTGCGCTTCCCGCTGTTCGTGAAGTCCTCCACCGAAGATGCCTCGCTCGGCATCGCGCAGGCGTCCGTGGTCGCCGACGCGAAGCAGCTCACGGAACGCATCGCATTCATCCACGAACAGACTCATTCCGACGCGCTGGTCGAGGAATACATCGAAGGACGCGAGTTGTACGTCGGCGTCATGGGCAACGACCGGCTCAAAGTCCTGCCGGTGTGGGAGATGAGTTTCGGTTCCTTGCCCGAGAACCTGCCGGCCATCGCCACGCGCAAAGTGAAGTGGGATCGCGCCTATCAGCAGCGCTACGGCATTACCACGGCGGCCGCGGAAGACTTGCCTGACGGCACGGTCGCGCGCTTGGAGCAGTTGTCGAAGCGCATTTTTCGCGCGCTTGCATTTGACCGGCTATGCGCGCATGGACTTTCGCTTGCGGGCGGACGGCGAGCTTTTCGTGCTCGAGGCGAACGCCAACCCGAATATCTCAGCCGCGGAGGATTTCTCCGCCTCCGCGCTCAAAGCCGGCATGGAGTACGGCGACTTGCTGCACCGGATCATGCAATTGGGTGAGAACTATCCTGCGGCCTGGCGCGCGGCGGAGCCCTAGTCTAGGGCAGGTCCGCACGCTCCTAAGGGGGCGCCCAGCGCTTCAGCCACGCCAGCACGGTGTCGTACCACTCGATGCTGTCGGCCGGTTTCAAGACCCAGTGATTCTCGTTCGGATAGTACAGCAGCTCGCTCGGGATGCCGCGGCGTTGGAGTGCGCTAAACACCGATAAACCCTGCGGGAGCGGCACGCGGAAGTCCTGCTGACCGTGAATCACCAGCGTCGGGGTCTTCCATTTGGCGACCAGATCGATGGGATTGAACTTGGCGTAGGCCGCCGGGTTTTGGTACTCGGTACCGGAAAACTCGTGTTCCGGGAACCACAGCTCTTCCGTCGAGTAATACATGCTGCGATTGTCGAAAATGCCGTCGTGGCTCACCAAGCATTTGAAGCCGTCGGGCCATGCACCCAAGATCCAATTGATCATGAAGCCGCCGTAGGAGCCGCCCAACGCGCACACGCGGTCGGCGTCGAGCCAAGGGTTTGCCTTGAGCGCCGCGCCCAAGCCAAGTTTCAAATCCTCCAGCGGTTTGCCGCCCCAATCGCCGCTGATGGAATCGGTGAAGGCCTGCCCGTATCCGGTCGAGCCGTGAAAATCGACCATGACCACCGCATAGCCGGCGCCGGCAAAAACTTGCGGGTTCCAGCGAAAGCTCCAGGCATTGCCGAAACTGCCTTGCGGACCGCCGTGAATCAAAAACGCCAGCGGATACTTTCGGTCCGGCTTGAAGTCCGCCGGCTTGACCACGTAGCCGAACACGTTTTCGTTGTTCCAACCCGCAAAGCTGAATTGTTGGTACTCGCCGAACTTGCGCTGTTCTATCAGAGACTGATTCAAGCGGGTCCATTGCGTGGGTTTTCCGCCGCCAAAGCCCACCGAGTACAAATCGGCAGGCGCGCCCAGGCTGCTGGCCGTGTAAAACACCTTTGAGGTACCCACACTGAATCCTTCGACTTCGCCGGCGCCGGTGACGGCCGAAGCGCGGCCCGTCGCAACGTCGACCGCCCACAGCGGGCGCTGGCCCAAATGATCGGCTGTCGCGAATAGCGTCCTGCCGTCTCGAGACCAGGCAAAGCTGTTGATCGATCGATCCCAGTTCTGCGTGAGCGCTCGTTTGACGCCCGACTGCAAATTGAGCAGTACGAGATGAAATCGATCCGCCTCGAAACCGGGCCGATCCATCGCCACGTACGCGAGTTGCGAGCCGTCGGGGGAGAATGCCGGTTGACCATCCCACGCCGGGTTGTCGGCGGTGAGATTTTTCGGCAGTGCGCCGCCGTCTGCGGCGACCGTATAGACGTCGAAGTTCGTCGACCAAGCTTCCCCCGCGCCGGCTTTGACCGAGAATGCCACGGTGTTGCCGTCCGGACTGAAGGCATAATCTTCGCGGCCGCCGAAAGGCTTGCCCGGCACGTCGCCGATGCCGCCGGTCAGATTGACCGGAGTGCCTTGCGCAACCCCGCTGTCGTTCAAGGCCATGGCGAAAATCTGCGAGCGCCGGCCGTCGCTCCAGGTGTCCCAGTGTCTAACGAACAGCTGCGAGTGCAATACGCCGGTCGCGGCCGAATGTGCCGCATCATCGAGGCGCTTCTTGCTGCAAGCAAGGTCCGCGCAATCCAGGAAAACATCGACGCTCACCAGAATACGGTCGCCCTTGGGCGATACGCGGAAGCTGCCGACCTCGAGCGGCAGATGGGTGACTTGAGTCGAGTCGGCCACCGGCGTATCGCCGCGCGGGCCGGTCCCATTCGAGTTGACGCGCCAGACTTGGTTGCTGCCGCTGCGATTCGACAGAAAATAAATGAACTTGCCGTCCTTGCTCCATTCAGGGCTGTTGGAATTCGGGCCGCCGTCGGTGAGCCGCAGCGGCGTGCTGCCGCGCTTGCCGGTGTCCAGCATCCAAATGCCGGTGCGGCCTTTGTTGGCTTCCAAATCGGTGGTGCGCTGGGTATAGACCACGTGCTTGCCGTCCGGTGCGACTGCCACGTCGGAAATTCGCTCCATGCGGACCAGGTCTTGGATGGAGAAGGGCTGCATCGGCTCCGCGGGGGCGGGGGCGGGGGCGGCGGCCGCGGCGGCAGCGCCTGCGCAGCACACGAGGATCGAGGCAATGCATACGCGTGCGACGGACATGGGTGGCTCTCTTGGTGGAGGTACTCGTTGATTATACTCGCACCGACTCCGAGGCGCCGAGCCGATCGACTTCGGGCAGGGGATGGCCTTCTTGCGATGCTGCGTCCTGCCAATCGCGCAGGTCCGGATCTTCCAGCGCGTGGTTCAAATAGGTCTGCGATGCGGGACTCAAAGCAGCGCCGTAGGTCTGAAATCGAAAAACCACCGGCGCGAACATCGCATCGGCAATGCTGAAGTCGCCGAATAGCCAGCCGCCGGCGCGGCCATACTCTTGACGGCAGCCCGACCAGATTTCATCGATCCGAGCCACGTCGGCCTGCAACTCGGGCGTCAGCGGCACCCGGCGATTCCTGGCGCGCACGTTCATCGGGCACTGATTGCGCAACGCCTGAAACCCCGAATGCATTTCTGCCGCGACGGAACGCGCCCGCGCGCGCGCCAAGCGCTCGTGCGGCAGACCGCGGCAGGCTTTCTCGGCGGCGTACTCGCAAATCGCGAGCGAATCCCAGATCTTGAAGCCTGCCTCGATGAGCAACGGCACGCGCCGCGACGGCGACAATGCCGCGATCTGCGCCTGATAGTCGATTTCGTCGAAATGAACGATTTGTTCCGTGAATTCCCAGGCTACTTTGCGCAACAATAGCCAGGGCCGCAGCGACCAGCTGGAGTAGTTCTTGCTGCCGATCAGCAGGGTGCTCATCCGGTAATTCTAACAGGGCCGCCACATTGCAAAATGCCATGAACGATCCTTTGGTTCTCAGTTTTGATCTGGACGACACGCTGTGGGCGGTGGAACCGGTCATGCACGCTGCGGAAGCGGCCATGCTTGCGTGGCTCAACGAACGCTATCCGCTGCTGATGGATGGACATGATCGTGAATCGCTGCGTGCGATGCGCGCGCGGATCGCGGCGCAATTTCCCGAGCGCCGCCACGACATGACGTTTCTGCGCCATCGCGCTCTGGCGGAAATGTTCGCGGCGGCCGGACATCCCGCGATCCACGCCGACGAGGCATTCGAAGTGTTCTACACGGCGCGCAACCGCGTGAAGCTCTACGACGAGGTCGGCAGATCGCTCGAGCGTTTGAGCGCGCGCTACCGGCTGTTTGCGCTCAGCAACGGCAATGCCGATTTGCAGCGCTGCGGAGTCGCACATTGGTTCGAAGGCCACGTCACCGCGATTTCCGCGGGCGCCCCGAAACCGGACATTCGCATCTTCACGCGCTTGCTCGCCGAAGCGCGGGTCGAGGCGTCGCAGGTGCTGCACATCGGCGATGATCCGCATCTCGATGTCATGGGCGCGGCGCAGGCGGGCATGCAAGCGGCATGGCTCAATCGTGACGCGAAGCCGTGGCCGGCGCAGCTGCCGCCGCCGCCGCGCACCATCTTGACGCTAGACGATATCGATTGACGCACCAGCGCTGCGCATAAACCCGTTAGCAGCCTACGCATGCGATTGCTGATCGTAAAATGCCTATATTTATAGGCATTTTCTGACCGCAGTTCGCGCTTTTTACATTCACTTCAGCGTAACGTAGTCGATAGGATGGTATCGGTCCCGAAAAGGATGCCATATGCAAGCGACGACGGCGGGAAATCTGGTTGCGGTAAGTTCGCTGCGCGAATTTTTTCGTGACGCGTTTCACAGCGCGAGCGAGCGCCAAAATCTGGACATCGACGAGCAGGCTGAACAATACGTGGTGAATCTGCTCACGATGTTTTCCCGCGCCGACGCCCTGTACGAGCGCACCCCGGATGGCCTGCGCATCAAGCCCCTGGCCAACATGCTGGCCGATGCGCTGGAAGCACCCACTGCGAGCGCCCGGCAGCGCGGCCTGCAGCGCCTCGGCGATGTTTCGCTCTTCATTGCGGGATTCTTCGCGCGCAGCTTCGCGCGCAAGCTGATCGACATCGACTACCACATTGCGATGGGCGGAAACGCCTACAGCTCGCTGGCCGATACGCTGCAGCGGACCCTGTCGGGACGCTGCGTGGCGGCCGTGTACGCGCAGCTCGCGCGGAAATTTCAAGGTTTGGTCGATGCGCTGAATGAGGTGAGCGACATGTCCTATCGGTACACGGACGCCGACATACTGCGCCTGTATGAGATATGGATGAAAACCGGCAGCCCGCGGGCGCGCGGATTGCTGCGCCAGTTGGGCGTGCAGCCGGTGACGGCCGCGGGCGCACGCCGCGAGCATTGAGGCGTGGTACTGCGCGGCCTGCAGACCCTGCTCGGACGTCTGTACGATGTCGAACTGCCGTTCGATGTGTACGATTTTCTCGTCACGGATCGGCGCGACGTCGCCGCCGCGGCGAATGAGACCCGCACCCTCGATGAAGAATTGCTGCTGGCGGAAACGACCGACGGCGCGGGCGTGGCGCTGTATCTTGATCCCGGGATCTTGAAGCGCCTGGAGGCTTCCGATCCGCATCGCGCGCTGACCGAAGACAACCTGGCCGACTACTGCACGGCGCTCGAAGGCGTGAGCCATTTCGTCTATTCGACCTATGGTCTCGCGCGCGACATTCCCGTCTCGCTGCTGGAGCTTGAAACGCAGGCCGAGGTGGACAAATACGCCGTGACGGTATTTCTCCTCGGCGCACAACAAGGGGGAGATTCCTACCCGGCGCACGTTCATGCGCGTCTGTTCGACCGCGTCAGCTTCGATACGCGGCTGCAGACCGATCAATATCAACGCTACCGGACCGCGCACGCTCTCGCAGCGCGCTACTGCCGGCGCCTGGAACAGCGCTTCGTCAACCGGGGAAAGGCCAAGATCGAAGCGATGGTGCGCGAGTTGCGCGGTTTTTACCGCTTGAGACACGCAGCGAAGCTGCGCTATGCGCTGGTTTGAATCGGGCGCGCCGCGCCCGAACTCATCGAGTCATTCCTGAGGCTCTTCATTCTTGTTGGATTCAGCCTGTTTTTTCAATTTCAACGATTCGCCCAAGCGGCGCAGATCTTTCTTCGCCGGCGGCGGCTTTTTCCCCAGCCGGCCGCTGTCGTAGGGATCGTAGCCCTTCTTGGTGCCCAGCGGGTTGGAGCGCACGGTCTCGAAAGGCGTCGGCGCATCATCGGCGATCGACAACGCCGGATGCTCGAGCTTTTGCAGCCGCTGGGTCGAGACCTCGGTCGCGAACGCGCCGGTGGTCACCTGCCACTCCCATACGGCATTGCCGCGCTCGTCGAATTTGACGCGCCCGGTCGATTTATCGCCGGTCTCAATCTTCGAAGACGGCGCAGCAGGCTCGCTGGGGGCGGCCTGGGCGGATGATTTTGGCTTCTCGTTGCTCACCATACCTTTCTATGCGAAGCGGTGGTTAAGTCAAGCCGGAGCCTTGCGAAAGCGGCGCAAGGTCACATTTGCAGCTGCTTTTGCGCCCGCCACAGCGCCATCGCGGTTTTGCCGTCGTTCCAGTCGCCTTGTAGGACATGATCGACGGCTTGCTGCAGGGGCAGCCACTTCAACTCCAATTCCTCGTCCGCGTCGGGGCTGGCCGCGCCGACCTCAAGATCGCGCGCCAGATACAGGTGGATCAGCTCGGTGAATATGGCGGGCGCCGGAATGTACAGTCCCAGCGAACTCCAGCGGCGCGCCGATATGCCGGTTTCCTCCTGAAGCTCCCGCATGGCGCAAATCTCCGGCGGCTCGCCGGCATCGAGTTTTCCCGCCGGAATCTCCCACAAAAAGTCGTGCACGCCATGCCGATATTGACGCACGACGCAAACCCGATTCGCAGCGTCGATGGCCACCACCGCGGCGGCACCTGGATGGCGCACGTAGTCGTTGTCGTACTCCCGGCCGTTCGCGTAGCGCAGCCGCTCGGTCGAGACTTGGATGACGCGGCCGGCGTGCGCCGGGATGGTGGCGACGACCCGAGGTTTCTGCATGAAGCACTTCCGAAAAGGCGAAGTATTCAGGGAATCATCGCTGAAAGTCGCACAACTGTGTGATCTGTCTCCTCGCACGGGCCCGGGCGAACGGCGATGCTTTGCAGCGGTTTACTTAAGTATTGCGTCTCAATCTGGATATACGTACAGTACCTCGCCATGATGAAAGTGAAGGCAAACGCATTTGACGCGCTGAATCCCGCTCAGCGCCGCGCTGCGACCTTTGGCACGGTGGTTCCAGAGAAGGGCGTGAGTGCCGGCCCGTTGCTCATTTTGGCCGGCGCCGGCACCGGCAAAACCAATACCCTGGCGCATCGAGCCGCTCACCTCGTGCTGAACGGCAGCGATCCCTCGCGCATCATGATGCTGACGTTCACGCGCCGCGCGGCGCAGGAAATGATCAAGCGTACCCAGACCATCGTCGCGGAAGTGTTGGCGGACCGCGGCAAGGGCGGCGATCGCAGCGTGGTGTCGCGTTTGACTTGGAGCGGTACCTTTCATTCGGTGGGGAGCCGCATTTTGCGGCTGTATGCCAAGCATCTGGGGCTGGATCCGAATTTCACCGTGCTGGATCGCTCCGATGCCGCCGACCTCATGGATGTCATCCGCACCGAATTGGGTTATTCCGGCCGGCCGAAGCGATTCCCGCGCAAAGATACCTGCCTCGCGATTTATTCGTACCGGGTCAACACCCGCCTGTCGCTCAAGCAGACCCTCGAGGAACAATTCCCGTGGTGCCTCGAATGGGAAGCCGACCTCACCAAGCTGTATCGCGAATACGTCGGGCGCAAACAAAAAAATCGCGGCCTGGATTTCGACGACCTGCTCTTGTACTGGCACGTGATGATGCAGACGCCCGCCTTGGCGCAAAGCCTGTCGAAAAATTTCGACCACGTGCTGGTCGATGAATATCAGGATACCAGCAGCCTGCAGGGCGACATCATTCACGCCCTCAAGCCCGACGGCAAAGGCATCACGGTGGTGGGCGACGATGCGCAGGCCATCTACTCTTTCCGGGCCGCGGCGGTGGAGAACATCCTGGGCTTCGCGGATCGGTACAAGCCGAAGGCCGATGTCGTCGTGCTCGCGCAGAATTATCGCTCGACGCAGCAGGTGCTGGACTCTGCCAACGCGCTGATGGCCGATGGCGCCCGTCAGCATCGCAAAACCTTGCTGGGCCTGCGCCAATCGCCGCAGAAGCCCTTCTACGTGGCATTGGACGACGCGCAGGCGCAGGCGGAGTACATCTGCGGCAAGATTTTGCACACGCGCGAGATCGGCGGTTCCTTGAAGCGGCATGCGATTCTGTTCCGCAGCTCCCACCACAGCGATGTGCTGGAAGTCGAACTCGCCAAGAAGAACATCCCCTTCGTGAAATACGGCGGACTGAAATTCCTGGAAGCGGCGCACGTCAAAGACATGATGTCGGTGCTGCGTTGGGCCGACAATCCGCGCAACGCGGTGGCGGGATTTCGCGTGCTCAAGCTGCATCCCGGCTTCGGACCCGCGAGCGCCAAGGAAGCTCTGGAGCATTTCGAGGCGCGCGGCTTCGAGGTCAAAGCCCTGGCCGACTACGCCGCGCCGCAGCCGGTCAAAATGGAGTGGAAGCGCTTCTGCGCCCTGTTCGAAAAGCTCGCCGATCCGGCCACGCCGTGGGCGGGGCAGATCGGCTTGGTGAAGGACTGGTACAAGCCGCAGTTGGAACGGCTCTATGACGCGGGCTGGACCCGCATGGGCGACTTGGAACAGCTGGAGACCCTCGCGGTGCAGCAGCCCAACCGCGAGCGCTTTTTGACGGAGCTGACCTTGGATCCGCCGGTCGCCTCCAGCGATCAATCGCAGGGCGCCTCGAAGGACGAGGACTTCGTGATTTTGTCGACGATTCACTCCGCCAAGGGGCAGGAGTGGGACATCGTCTATGTGCTGAACGTCTCGGACGGAAACTTTCCGTCGGAATTTTCGACCGGCAAGGCGGAAATGATCGAGGAAGAACGCCGCCTGCTGTACGTGGCCATGACCCGCGCGCGCAATGAATTGCACCTGTGCGCGCCGCTCAAATATGCCGTGACCCAGCAGGCGAAGCATGGCGATGCCCACGTGTACGGCGCCAAGAGCCGCTTCATGAGCGACAAAGTCCTGGACACCCTGGAAAAGGTTTCTATCCGAACCACCATGGGAGTGGAAAGCCTAAAGGCGGGCGATACGACGACCGTGGATGTCGTCGCGCAACTCAAAGAAATGTGGTGAGAGCCGAGGAGCCTGTCCGAGCATCCGCGAGGAAAGCTCGGGCTACCCGTTGGCGCTTACCAGCGGCGTGCGCCGCCGCCGCCGCCCGCCGCCGCCGCCACCGCCACCGCCACCGGGTTTTCGCGGAGCGCGTTCCTGAGCTTCGTTCACGCGCAGCGGCCGACCGCCCATCTGGAAGCCATTGGTCTGTTGGATGGCGTTTTGCGCTTCACCGGCAGCCATGTCGACGAATGCGAATCCGCGGGGACGTCCGGTTTCCCGATCGTTGATGAGTTTGACGGATTCGACTTTGCCGTGGCGCTCGAAGATCGCACGCACTTCGTCTTCGGTCGCCGTGAATGGCAGGTTGCCAACGTAGATCGTCGTCATTCAACTAATCTCACTGACTGGTGCGTGTCTCGCGGGTATCCCACTCGCACGCGGTTTCAACATGCAGACACCCGCGCGAGTCGCAGCATCGAGGTCTGTACCATCGGCCGTGCACTAATTTGAATTAGGCAATCAACCTAATCGGCGATGCTACGCTTTGAGATAATTGTTGGCAAACGTGGGATAAAGCCGCGGGAAAGGCTGGTTATTCAACCTCGAGATACGCATAACCGTTGAGTTCGTTTTCGTAAAAACGCTTGACCGCCTGCGCATCGTTCAAGGACATCCGCCCTTCCTGTACGGCACGCTCGCAGTCGCGGGCGATGCCCGGATACAGCTCATCGGTGTCGTACTCCATGTACTCGAGCACCTTGTTGGCCGTGTCGCCTTTGACGATTTCTTCGATCCACCAGCCGCCGTCGTCCTGCAGCCGGATGTGCACCACGTGGGTATCGCCGAACAGATTATGCAAATCACCCAGTGTTTCTTGATAGGCCCCCACCAAAAACGCCGCCAGGTAGTACGGTTCGCCGGGATTCAACTCGTGCACTTCCAAGGTCCGCTTGGTGATCCGCGGATGCACGAACTTGTCGATTTTGCCATCCGAATCGCAGGTGATGTCGGCCAGAACGGCGTTGCGCGTGGGCCGCTCGCCCAGGCGCTGGATGGGCATGATGGGAAATACCTGGCCGATGGCCCAGCTGTCCGGCAGCGATTGGAATATCGAAAAATTACAGAAATAGATATCGCTGAGCATGTCCTCGATGTTGTCCAGCTCTTCGGGAACCCGATCCAGCTTGCGGCAGTAATCGCGGATCTTGGCGCAGGTCGCCCAGTACAGCCTTTCCGCCAAACCCCGAAACTCGAGGCTCAGGTAGCCTAAGTTGAACATTTGCAGCGCCTGCTCGCGCGCCTGGAGCGCATCGTGATAACACTCCACCAGCCGCCGCTCATTGACCGATCGATAGCTATCGAACAAATCGAGTACCGGCTGCGGCAGCTCTTCGGCTCCCTGATAGTCCTCATCCGGACGGCCCGATACCTTGAACTGGTCGAGCTTGGAGGATCCCAGGACATCGAACACCAACAAGCTGTGATGAGCGGCGATCGCGCGGCCCGATTCGCTCACGATCATGGGGTGCGGGACGTCGCGCGCGTCGCAGACGCTCTTGATGCGATACACCACATCGCCGGCGTACTCATTGAGGGTGTAGTTCATCGAGGACTCGTAATTGGTCCCGCTGCCGTCGTAGTCCACGCCCAATCCGCCGCCGATATCGATGTACTTGAGTCCCGCGCCCATGATCTTGAGCTCGGCGTATACATGCGCCAATTCGTTGATCGCGTCCTTCACGCGGCGAATGTCTTGCAGCTGGCTGCCGGGATGGCAATGCACCAGCTGCAGGCAATCGAGCATATTGCGCTCCTTTAAAAGCGCATGTAGATCGAGAATTTCGCTGATAAACAAACCGAATTTCGACTTCTCGCCGGCGGACTCGCGCCAGCGTCCGGCACCTTCGCTGGCCAGCTTGACGCGCACGCCGATCTTGGGCCGCACCCCGTACTTTTCGGCGTGCTTCAAGATCAAGTGAATTTCCTCGTAGTTCTCCACCACCGGAATGATGGTGCGGCCCAGTTTGGTGGCGATGATGACCGCTTCGATGTAGCTGTCATCCTTGAAGCCGTTGCAAACCACCAGCCGCTCGGGTGCATTCTCGGTAATGGACATGACCGCGAGCAATTCCGGCTTGGATCCGACCTCGAGACCGAAGCCGAATTCCTTGCCGTAGCGGTAGACTTCCTCGACCACGAGCCGTTGCTGGTTGACCTTGATCGGGAACACCGCGGCGTAGCGATTCTTGTAATCATTCTCGGCAATGGCGCTCGCGAAGGCATCGGCCAGATGCCGCAGGCGGTGCGCCAGAATGTCGGAGAAGCGAATCACCACCGGCGTATGCAGATCGCGCGCCTTGAGCCCCTGGACCACATCATAGAGGTCGATCTCGCGGCTCGGGTCGAGATTGGGCCGGATGACCACATGGCCGTGCGCATTGATCGAAAAGTAGCCTTTGCCCCAAGCCTCCACTTGATACAGATCGAGCGACTCGGCGATCTTCCAGGCATGGTTCGGCGCGGCAAGCGCTTTGGCGGTCGTGTTCATGAGGCGCGCAAGATAACAAATTGTGGCGCCATGTAAATGACTGGGAGCACAGCCGCTTAGCTACGCATCGCGGCCGACCGGCCGACGCGGATCGCGAATCCACTCGCTCCAGGAGCCGGCATAAAGCTTTGCGCCGGGCAAGCCTGCAACCTCCAGGCTGAGCAGGTTGTGGCAGGCCGTGACCCCCGAGCCGCACATGGCCGCCGCCTGCGAAGGGCTGCGGCCGCCCAGCCGCGATTCCCACAGTCGGCGCAGCGCCGGCGGCGGCAGGAAACGGCCGTCCGCCCCGAGATTGGCGGAAAATGGGTGATTCACCGCGCCCGGGATATGGCCCGCGACCGCGTCGATGGGCTCGACTTTCCCGGCAAAGCGTTCGGCGGCTCGCGCGTCGAGCAGTAGAAACGCGGGATCCGTCAAACGGCGCTCGATCTCGGCGGTTCCGATCACCGCGGCGCTGTCGCCTTGCAGAGTCGATTGCCGGCCGGCGGCCGCCCGTAATGGCCCTTCCTCCCCCGATTGCAACGCACCGCCCTCACTCACCCAGGCTTTTAGGCCGCCGTCCAAAACCGCAGCCGCCGGGTGCCCCACCCATCGCAGCATCCACCAGAGCCTGGCCGCGAAAGCGCCCGAGCTGTCGTCGTAAGCGATGACTTGCGTGGCATGGTCGATTCCGAGGCGAGCCAATGTGCCGGCGAAATCATCTGGGGTAGGCAGCGGATGGCGTCCCGAGGAGGCGGAAATCGGGGCCGATAAATCCCGATTCAGGTCGGCATAACGCGCGCTAGGGATGTGCCCCTCACGATAGGCGCGACGACCGGCTTCGGGGTTCATCAGGTCGAAGCGGCAATCGATGACGGCGACGTCAGGTTTGCCCACCGCGTCGCGAAGCGCAGCGGCGCCGATTAAGGGGGTAAATGTCACCGATCGAGCTTAGCGGTGAAGTTCATCCGCTACAATCTACGCTTATGGCACTCACTCTTTATTGGGGCAGCGGCAGTCCCTTTTCGTGGCGGGTCCTCTTGGCGCTGGAGCACAAGGGGCTGCAATACGAGTCTCAGCTGCTGCATTTCGACAAGCAAGAGCACCAATCGCCGCAGATGCTGAAGATGAATCCGCGCGGCCGCGTGCCCGTCCTCAAGGACGGCGACTATGTGGTGTTCGAGTCGGTGGCCATTCTCTACTACCTGGACCTGAAGTACCCGCAGGTGCCCATTTTTGGCCTGACGCCCGAAGAAGCCGGCGTCATCATGCGGGTGATCTGCGAATTTCAGGCCTACGCGGAGCCCTCGGTGCAGAAGATCGTCAGTGCCATCTTCGCCGACGAGGTCGCCGCGGACATCGACAATCTCACCGATGCGATGCACCTGGTCGGGCGCGAGGCGCGCACCATCGAAGGGCGCTTGAGCAAGGAGGAATGGATTGTCGGCGCGAATTATTCCGCGCTCGACATGGTCATTTTCCCCTGGATCCAGCTATTGCGGCGGGCCTTGAACCGCAGCGCCGCCGCTGAGCTCGGGGCGCGTTTCCTGCCGATGGAACGCAATTACCCTGCATTGGCTCGATGGATCCATCGCATCGAGTCGCTTCCCGGGTACCAACGTACCTATCCGCCGCATTGGCGCGACACTTAGTCAACCTTAGGAAAAACAACATGGCAGAAACGTTATGAGCACACACGAAGTGCATGTGAAATTCGCGGGCAGGATCGTCATGGTCGGTTTCGGCAGCATCGGACAGGGTGTCTTGCCTTTGATCTTGCGCCACATCGGCACTTCGGCGGATCGCATCACCATCGTCACGGCCGAAGACAAGGGCAACTCCGAAGCCCAGGAATTTGGCGTGAAATTCGTCAAGACCGCGCTGACGCCCGAGAACTACCGTCAGGTTCTGGAGCCGGCGCTGCGCGCCGGCGATTTCCTGTTGAATTTGTCGGTGGATGTGTCCAGCGTGGCATTGCTGCAATTGGCGCGCGAACGCGGCGCGCTGTATCTCGATACCTGCATTGAACCGTGGGCCGGGGGCTATACGGACCCCACCATGCCGGTCGAGGCGCGCAGCAATTACGCCATGCGCCTGAATGCCTTGCGGCTGCGCCAGGGTCATGAGAAGGCGCCGACGGCGGTGCTCACGCACGGCGCCAATCCCGGTTTGGTGTCGCATCTGGTCAAACAGGCGCTCCTCAACATAGCCAAGGACACGGGACTGAAAACTTCCGTTCCGCACGACCGTGCCGGCTGGGCGGCGCTCGCGCAAACATTGGGCATAAAGGTTATCCACGTGGCCGAACGCGACACTCAGGTCGCCAATGTGCCGAAGCAACCGAATGAATTCGTGAACACCTGGTCGGTCGATGGTTTTGTCAGCGAGGGCGCGCAGCCCGCGGAACTCGGGTGGGGCACGCATGAGAAGCATTTTCCGGTCGATGGTGGCCGGCACAAAGCCGGCTCGCGCTGCGCCATCTATTTGAACCGGCCGGGGGCGAGCACGCGGGTGCGCACCTGGACGCCCGCCGCGGGATACTTTCACGGCTTTCTCATCACCCATTCCGAGGCCATCTCCTTGGCCGACTATTACACCGTGATGGACGGCGAGCGCGTGGTTTACCGGCCCACGAGTCACTATGCCTATCACCCGAGCGACAACGCGGTGTTGTCGGTGCACGAATTGGCCGGCAGGAATTGGCACCTGCAAGATCGCAAGCGAATCATGATGCAGGAGATCACCGAGGGGATCGACGAGCTGGGGGTGCTGCTCGCGGGACATGCGAAAAATGCCTACTGGTACGGTTCGCAACTGTCGATCGGGGAGGCGCGGGCCCTGGCCCCTTATAACAGTGCGACCAGCCTGCAGGTCACATCGGCGGCGCTCGCCGGCATGATCTGGGCCATGGAGAATCCGAACCGCGGCGTGGTGGAACCGGACGACATGGACTACCTGCGCCCGTTGCAAATTTGCCTGCCCTATCTCGGGCCGGTGGTGGGCCAGTACACCGACTGGACGCCTCTGTACCAGCGCGGCGAGCTGTTCGCCGAGGACCTGGATCGATCAGACCCTTGGCAATTCAAGAACATTCGGGTGGTTTGAGCGCATAGCGGATGGCGGCCACCGTGAAGGTGGCCGCGCCTCCCGGCAACTCGACCGTGATTTCGTCGTCGAGCGACTTGCCCATGAGGCTCTGTCCCAGGGGCGAGTCCATGCTGAGGTAGTCGCCGTGCATGTCGAATTCATCCGGGCCGACGATCCGATGCCAGCGACGGGTGCCGGCGCTGCTTTCGATTTGCACCCAGGCTCCGAAATACACGCGTTTTGGATCGCGGCGCGCGAGACTCGGCCGGGTCGACGATGGCCATCCCCTCGAGCCGCTTGCGCAGGAAACGCACGCGCCGGTCTATTTCGTGCAGACGTTTTTTGCCGTAGGTGTACTCGGCATTCTCTGAACGATCCCCCTGCGCGGCCGCCTCGGACACCGCTTGAGTGACGCGCGGCCGTTCTTCGTGCCAAAGCTGATCGAGCTCCTTTTGCAGACGCTTGGCGCCTTGCGGAGTGATGTACTTGGAACCGTGCGGCGTGGGCGGGCGATATCTTGACACGGTGCAATAATTTTATGAGAGGTTTCAAGGACGTGAAATGGTTCCGGGAGACTACGCCCGACTGAGCAGTTGCTCACAGATTGCCGGGGGCCCGAATCATAAGCTCTTGCCCATGAGCGCTAAATACTACACCCACTTTATTGCGCAATCCGAAGACGCCATCGAGTACAACGAATATCGGGGCGTGGTCGAACTGCTCGGCAAAGCGGCCAGTGTAGAAGGCGATCGAGAAATCGCGCGCATGCTGGCGCGCAGCTTCGACCTCGAGGAGACCGATATCCAAGTCCTGCAGTGGCATCAATTGCACTGAAGGCAACGATCCCCTAGCGGGCTTTACTTCCCTTCATTGAAGTCCGCCTCTCACGCCCCGAGCTAACACTCGGGGCTTTTTTTTCCCAAGTGGTAGACTTGCCCCGCACGCCCAACCAAAAGGGCAGGAGGGGAAGATGGGTAAATTTGCGCTTGCCGTGGTGGCCATCGCCGGACTGTTTTTGTCAGGGTGCGGCTATAACACCATCCAATCGACGGATGAACAGACCAAAGCCGCTTGGTCCGAGGTGCTCAACCAATATCAACGGCGCGCGGATCTCATTCCCAATCTGGTGAAAACCGTGCAGGGCTACGCGGCTCAGGAGCAGACCGTGTTGCTGGGCGTCACGGAGGCGCGGGCAAAAGTCGGCTCCATTCAGGCGACGCCGGAGCTGGTCAACGATCCGGCGGCAATGGCCAAGTTCCAAGCGGCTCAGTCGCAACTGACCAGCGCCTTGTCGAGGCTCCTGGTGGTGACTGAAAACTATCCGCAATTGAAGTCCGATCAGAATTTCCGCGATCTGCAGGCGCAGCTCGAGGGTACCGAGAACCGTATCACCGTGGCGCGCAACCGCTACATCCAGGCGGTGCAGACCTACAATTTGACCATCCGTTCCTTTCCGTCGAATTTGACGGCGATGATGTTCGGCTACAAGACCAAGGCCAATTTTTCCGTGGAGAACGAAGCGGTCATTTCCAAACCGCCGTCGGTGGACTTCGCCCCGCCGCCGGCGCAATCACCGGCGACGCAGCCGCCCGCGGCCGCGCCCACGCACTAGGAGCCTGTCTGAGGATTCCGCGTGACCGCTCCCGACGGGTTGGCTCTGGAAGGGGCGTCTGCGGCGTTGCGCGCCTCGGGATCGGGGCGGCGCTGCTGCTCGGGCTTGCGCTCGCGCGCGCCGATGTTGCCGTGCCGCCGCTCACCGCGCAGGTCACCGACCTGACCGGCACCCTCTCGGGCGGGGCGGTCGCGCGTATCGAGGCCAAGCTCGCCGACCTCGAGGCCAAGAAGGGCAGCCAGCTCGCGGTGCTCATCGTCCCGACCACCCAGCCCGAGGAAATCGAACAGTACGGCATCCGCGTCGCGGAGGCGTGGAAGCTCGGCCGCAAGGGCGTGGACGACGGCGCGATTCTGCTCGTCGCGAAGGACGACCGCCGGGTGCGCATCGAGGTGGGGCAGGGCCTGGAAGGCGCACTGCCTGATGCGATTGCCAATCGAATCATCACCGAGACCATTACTCCGCATTTCAAACAGGGCGACTACGACGGCGGCGTGGAAGCCGGTATCGATCGAATGATATCGGTGGTCAATGGCGAGCCGTTGCCGGCGCCTGACCGGAAATGGGAGCGGCACGGCGGCTTGGGAAATATGCTGCCGCTGCTTTTGGTGATGGTCTTCGTCGTGAGCGGGATGCTGCGCGCAATTTTCGGCCGCCTGTTCGGATCGGTTGCCACCGGAGGCTTGACCGGCGGTCTCGTCTGGCTTTTGAGCCACGTGATTCCCATCGGCGTCGGCGCCGGCGTGCTCGCGTTTTTGTTTGCGCTGCTGGCGGGCGGTTCGCGCTCCGGGTGGTCGACCGGCCGCGGTTGGGGCGGCGGCATGGGCGGCTTTGGCGGCGGATTTGGCGGCGGCGGCGGATTTGGCGGCGGCGGCGGCGGATTCAGCGGCGGTGGCGGCGGATTCAGCGGCGGCGGCGCCTCGGGTAGCTGGTGATGCAGTTTGGCCGCCTAATCCGGCATGCAACGGCGACCCATTGGCGCACGCGGATGTTATTTCCACCGGCCACGCTCGACGCCATCGAGCAGGCCATCAAACGGGCCGAGCTGACGCATGCCGGCGAGATCCGCTTCGCGATCGAAACCGCATTGGCGCCGCGTCACGTGCTGAACGACGTTACGCCTCGCGCCCATGCCCTCGAGGTGTTTTCGCATTTGCGCGTGTGGGACACCGAGGCCAACAACGGCGTCCTGATCTATGTGCAGCTTGCCGACCGCACGGTCGAGATCGTCGCCGATCGCGGCTTTCAGGGGCGCGTCACTGCCGCGGAGTGGGAAGCGGTCTGCCGTCTCATGGAGGAGCACTTCCGGGCCGGCCGTTTTCAGGTCGGATCGATCGCCGGCGTGGATGCAATCGGCAACCTCTTGGCGCGTCATTATCCCCAGACAGGCTCGCCCGGGCTATTCACCCCAATCAATTGCCTGACCGCCCGACTTTGTTGTAGATAGAACTCATGTTCGCTCCATCCGTGACTGTGATTCGCAGGGCCCGCGGCTTAAGTGTTTGCGCCGTCTTGAGCGTGCTCACCATCGCGGGCTGTTCATTGTTTCACCCGGTCCCGAAGCAGCCGCCGGTCGTGGCCAAGGTAGTGACGCCGCCCAGACCCTCGCTGCCGAAGCCAAAGGCCACGCATCTTTTCAATGTGGACCCTGGCAGCGACCTGGTCGGCTATGTGCAGAAGACCACCATCGGCAAGGACGATACGCTGCCGGACATCGCGCGGCGCTTCGATGTGGGCTACGAGGAAATTCTCACGGCAAATCCGGGAGTCGATCCCTGGTTGCCGGGAGTCGGGCGCGAGGTGGTCGTTCCGACGCAATTCATTCTGCCGGCTGCGCCGCACGAAGGCGTCGTGGTGAACGTCGCCGCGATGCGAGTTTTTTATTATCCGCCGCACAAAAAGGGGCAGCCCGAAACGGTCTACACCCATCCCATCGGCATCGGCAAAGTGGGCTGGAAGACTCCGGAGGGAACGACCAAAATCGTAAGCCGGCAGAAGGATCCGGTGTGGGTGGTGCCCAAGTCGGTGCGGGAAGAGCACCAAGAGAATGGCGAGCAGTTGCCGGCAAAGGTTCCCGCGGGGCCGGACAATCCGCTGGGCGCGTACGAATTCCGCTTGGGCTGGCCGAGCTATCTGATCCATGGAACGAACAAGCCCTACGGCGTCGGCATGCGTTCCAGCCACGGTTGCATGCGCTTGTATCCGGAGGATATCGCGGTATTTTTCGATCTCATTCCGATCGGCACCAAGGTCACGGTGGTCAACCAACCCTACTTGTTCGGCTGGCGCGACGGCACCTTGTATCTGCAGGCCTATACGGTCATGGAAGACGACTCGCGCAATTGGAGCAAGGATCGCAAGCGGCTGCTCGCGAAATTGCTGCATCCTCAACAGCGCGGCAAAATCGCGCAGCACGATGAAGAGATCGATTGGCAGCGCGTCGGCGACTTGGCCCACGCGCCGCGCGCCATACCGGTGCCGGTGACCGGCGGCCGCGAGGGCGTAGATGCCGTCATCGCCCACAGTATATTGGTCGAAAACACCCTGCCCGAAGGTTCCAACTGGGATGGCCAGTCCGGTCTCTTGGTCGACGAAAAGACTTTCAATGATCTGCTCAACGGACGTGACAAGGCGGCGCCGGTAGGCATCCCATGAGGCCCGGGAGCCAGCCTGAGTATTGCGCGTGAGCCGTGTTGTCTTGGCGGCCGCTCTCGCCATGTCCGCTTCGTTCGGTTGCCGCGCATCGCCCAGCGACCCGGGGCCCATCGATCCTGCGTTTGACTATCACTCGTACGCCAATGTGGATCAGTTTCGAACCACGCATGTGGACCTGGATCTACGCGTCGATTTTCAATTCAAGAACATTTCCGGCTCGGTCACGCTGGAATTGAAGCGCCTGGATCCGCGTTCGACGCAATTGGTGCTCGATACCAAGGGCCTCATGATTCTGGAAGTCACCCAGAAGGCCCATGATGTCTTGGGCGCCACCGATAAGAATCAAACGATCTGGGTCAGCCGACCGTTTCATTTGGAAAAGCCGGATCCGATTCTCGGCAGTGCGCTGGTGATTGACCTGCCGCCCTCGAAGAAGAGCACGGAATCCATCAAGATCGACTACGAAACCACGGAATCCTCATCGGCGTTGCAGTGGCTGAGCGAAAAGCAAACCTCCAGCCACAAACCGTTCCTCTACACCGAGTCGGAGCCCATCGGCACGCGCACCTGGATCCCTCTGCAGGACACGCCTGAGATTCGCGCCCCTTACAAGGCTAAAATCCACACCGATGACCGGCTGCGAGCCGTCATGAGCGCGGAGAATGACCCTAAGGTCAAACCCCGGTCGGCCGAGCCATACACTTTCGTCATGCCGCAAGCCGTGCCGTCTTATTTGATTGCGCTTGCCGTCGGCGATCTGCAATTCAAGGAAACCGGACCACGCACCGGCGTGTACGCCGAAAAGTCGATGATCAAGGCGGCCGTCAAGGAATTCGCGGAAACCGAGTCCATGATCCAGGCCAGCGAAAAGATATTGGGCCCCTATCCGTGGTCGCGTTTCGACATCCTGGTGATGCCGCCGAGTTTTCCGGAAGGAGGGATGGGGAACCCGCGCCTGTCTTTCATAACGCCCACCGCAATCGCGGGCGACCAGAGCTTGGTGTCCGTGATTGCGCATGAGCTGGCGCATTCCTGGGCGGGAAATTCAGTGGGCAATGCGACCTGGAGGGACTTCTGGCTCAACGAGGCATTCAGCGGGTACCTGGAAGGCCGCATCATGAGCGCGGTATACGGCGAGCCGCGCGCCTCCATGGAAGCGGTTTTGGGCTTGAAGTCCTTGCGGGCAGGCCTGGCGAAACTCAAACCCGCCGATCAAATCCTCGCCATCGACCTGCGCGACCGCGATCCCGCCGATGGCTTCACGCAAGTCCCGTATGAAAAGGGCCGGCTGTTCCTGAATGACCTCGACGCCAAATTCGGCCGCGAACGCTTCGATGCGTTCTTGCGCGGCTATTTCGAGCATTTCGCTTTCAAGAGCGTCGGCAGCGAACAGTTCGTATCGTACCTGCAGGAGAATCTGCTGGATCGTTTCCCGGGGATCGTCATGCACGGCCAGGCGAACACCTGGATTCTATCTCCCGGTCTGCCGGCGGACGCGGTGCTGCCCGCCAGCAACTCGTTTCAACCGGTGGATGCCGCGCGGGGGGCCTGGCTCGCCGGCAGTCTTGCGGCGAAAAAGATCGGCGCGGACTGGGTGGCGCAGCAATGGCTGTATTTTCTCGATGGCATGCCGCCCAAGCTGGCAACCTCGCAATTGGCCGATCTCGACAAGGCCTTCGGATTGAGCAAAAGCCCCAATGCTGAGATCGGTCTTAGCTGGTTCAGATTGGTCATCGTCAACAACTATCAGCCCGGCTTTGCCGGCCTCGAGGTTTATTTGAACGCCATCGGACGGCGCAAGCTCATCGAGCCCTTGTACGAATCGCTGATGAAAACACCTCAGGGAACGGAGCTGGCGAAGCGCGTGTTTGCCAAGGCCCGGCCGGGATATCACCCGGAAGCCATCAAGGCGATCGAAGCCATCGTCGCCGCGAAGGAGCAAAGCAGCGAATGAGCGGCGAGGGCATGAGCGAGTGGCTGAAGATCATGCTCGAGGAAATCGCGCGCAAGAAAACCGAAGAGGATGAGATGCGCGCGGAGGAGCAGCGGCGCCGCGCAGAGGAGTCAGGCGCGCGCTCGAAGTAGACGGGTTGTGTTACAGTTCGCGCAGTTCACTGACGACTAGAATTTGGTGACGCCCAGCAAACTCGCGCTACAGGTCGCCGAAGAACGCGGCCCCGATCAATCCATCCCGCGTCTGGCTACGGCGCGCACCGCCTTCGTCGGCCGCACATTGCGCGGACCGGTCAACCAGCCGGTGCCCATCAAGAGTTTCGTGGAATTCCAGCAGGTATTCGGCGGCCTCTGGCAGCCGAGTCTGTTAGGTTATGCGGTCGAGCAATTCTTCGATAGCGGCGGCCGCGAGGCGCTCATCGTTCGAGTCGTGAACGGCGCGCGCGCCGCGACGCTGACCTTGAAGGCCGGCGAGCAGGCGCTGCAGCTGCAGGCATTGCGGCCGGGTACCCGCGAATTCTTGCGGGCCAGCGTCGACTTCGACAATATCGCGCCGGATGAGCTCGAGGTTTTCAACCTTACCGTGCAGCGGGTGCGCGCGCAGGGCACCGGGCAGGTCGACGATCAGGAGATGTTCCATCGTCTGTCGGTATCGCGGACCGATGAACGCTATCTTCCCAACGCGATCGCGCAGTCCGCCTTGATACGTTTGGCCGGCGAGATGCCGGCGCAGCGGCCCGATCGGACTCTCGATCCCGCCAGCGGACTCGCCACCGCCTATGTGAACTCGAATTCCGATGGCGATGACGGCGCGCCGCTCACGGACTACGATTTGATCGGATCGAGCCTGAACCATACCGGCGTATTCGCCTTGCATCTGGCCGAATACTTCAATTTCTTGTGCATACCGCCCTTGTCTCGAGATCGGGACGTGGGGCCGAGCGCGTTGTTGGTCGCGGCGCGCTATTGCAAGGAGCGCCGCGCGCTGCTGATCGTCGATCCGCCATCCGGCTGGCAAACCGCGGATGATGCCCTAAGCGGTTTGCGCGACTGGAATTTTCCGGATGAAAACGCGCTGATGTACTTTCCGCGGGTGCTCGCGCACGACAAACTGCGCGGGCACTTCGAGTCCTTTGCCCCCTGCGGCGCGGTCGCAGGCATGCTGGCGCGCTCCGAGGAGGGCGGTCCGCTGTGGCTCAGCGCCGAACGTGAGGAACCGATTCTGCGGCCGGGGCTCAGGCCGGCCTGCCTGGTGAGCGAGGATCGGCGCATCCGGCTCGCGAATCTCGGCGTCAACACGCTGCAGGCGGTCCGCTCGACGGCGCGCATCAACGTACGCCTGCGGACCTTGGCCGCCGGCAACACGGCCAATGCCGATTGGCGCTACTTGTCGGCGCGGCGGCTGGCGCTCTTCATCTTGAACAGCATCGAACAGGGGACGCGCTGGGTCACGGCGGCGCGCTCGCCCGCCGAGGTTACGCAGGATTTGACCCAGCAGATCCGCGCTTTCTTCGCAGGATTGCACGAAGCGGGCGCCTTCGGCGCGCGGCGGACGGAAGACGCGTTTTTCGTCATTTGCGACGAGCGGGTCAACAGCGCATCGGCCCTGAGCCGCGGGGAGGTCCAATTCGTGATCGGCTTCGCGGCCAGCCGCGAGCATGAATTTCACTGCTTCCGAATATCGCATTCGGCGCAGGGCAGCAAGGTTCAAGCGGTCAGTCTCAATCGGCTCAATTTTTCGCCGTACAGCCCGGCGGAACTCGAGTGGGTGGAGCGCATGGCGAGCCGGCTGCATTCCTAGCCCGCGGCAACTTTGCGGCGCGCGCTCAGCCGGCGGCCAGCGTCGCCGCAATACGTCTCTGCAGTTCGACCGCGGCCGCATTGGCTTTGGCGCTGCCGGCGGCCGGCGCAGCGATGCGCGGCACCTCCGGCAGCTCATCGAGGGCCATGCGCGCGTAATCATATCCGGCTTGAATTGCGCGATCGAACGCCTGCCAGTTCAATAGATCGATGTTCGCGAGCGGCGGCTTCATCAATACGTCCGCCAGTTCGCGCTGCGCGCGTTCGCTGGCCGTGCTGTTGATCATGCCGGCATGCATCAACACCTCGAGAATGTTGACGCGGCGTTCGCCGAAGTTGCGATCGGCGCCGACATCGCAGCCGATCACGAACCCCGGCGCGTGGCCCTGCATGACATCGACCGGCAAGTTGTTGATCGCCGCCCCGTCCACCAGCACGCCGTCGTCGTGAAACACCGGCGGCATGATGCCGGGAATGGCCACCGAAGCGCGCAAGGCCTGCGCTACCGATCCTGAACGATGTTCGAATAACCGTCCCGTGGTGAGATTGGCGCTCACGCAGAAGTAGGGAAAGCGCAGTTCCTCGATGCGTGCATCGCCATACTCGCGTTCCAGCAGCCGCGACACTTTCTTGCCGCGGGTCAGGGCGAGAAACGGAAAGGTGTAGTCGTTGACCGGATTGGTATGGACGAAGCTGCGGCGATAGCGCAGCTGCATCTCTTCGTCGCTCCAACCCATCGCCACGCCGGCGGCGATGATGGAGCCGATACTGGCGCCACCGAGAAAATCGATGGGGACCCCGGCCTCGCGCAGCGCGCGAATGATGCCCAAGTGCGCAAAACCGCGCGCGCCTCCGCCCGACAGCACCAATCCCACGCCGCGGCGCATCAGCAGACGGGCGACTCTGCCGACGTCGGCGGGTTCGACGATATGATGATGCAGCGTGACGCGCAGACTTTTCAGCCAGGGCGCGCTGCAGCCGGGTTCGATGCCGCCCTGATGCACCAAAGCCAATTCAACCCGCGCACCGCGCGCCAAGGCGGGTTCGACGATGCCGGCGGGCCAGGGCATCACAGGACCGCCGACCGGCGCCGCCATCAGAATCACGTCCGCTTGACGGCAACATTGGCGAGTCCAGCCTGAGGCAACCCAATTCGCGACATAAACGACGTAGTCGTTGACTTCTTCGATGCGGTTGAACCAGGTCGCCGTGTGGGTGGTGGCGCGCGCATCCCACACCAGTTCGGTGCGGCCGGCGTGGCTCAGTTCAGCGACCAAGCGCGTCGCCAACTCGGCGACGTCGAGCTCCATGCTGTTGGGAACCAGGGCAAAGATGTGCGCCCGCTTGGGTCTATATTCTTGACGGTTACTGTGCCGCAGGCGGCGCGCGCAAAGACGTGCCAGCGCCAAGGAAAAGTGCGTGGACTGCGCAGCGACGCGGCCGAGTGCTGCATTCGGTATCAGCAACAGCTCGCTGTCCCGCAGTGCAACAACCGTGGCGCCGCGCGGCGTGTCCAACAGCCAGCCGGCTTCGCCGACCAGTTCGCCGCGTTCTATCTCGGCGGTCAGGCCGGGCTTGAGCGGCGTCTTGACGCCCAATCGACCGCTGGCCAGGAGATATACTCCATCGGGATCGGAACCGGCTTCGAACAACAGATGACCGGCCGGCAGCGAGAAATGCACGGCAGCGGCCGCCAAGGACCCGAGGCTTTCAGCGTCTACGCCCGCAAGATCGGCACAATCGCGTAGCCAGTCGAGTGCGCGCGGCATGTCGTGCGTCGCGTTCGACTGTTCTTCATCCAATGCCATGCGTCTGTAGCGGCCGCGAGGGAGCGTTTCTTGAGTCCAACCGTCAATACTGTGGTGTTCTCGCACGGCAAGGAAAGCGGACCCTGGGGCGCCAAAATCACCGCCATGGCGGCGGCGGTGCGCGGCCTCCATTGCGCAGTGGAATCGGTGGACTATCGCGGCATGGACGACCCTGCCCAGCGGGTGGAGAAACTCCTCGCCGTCGGCCGCGAACTCAAAGGACCGATCGCTCTGGTGGGTTCCAGCATGGGTGGCCACGTCGCCGCCGCCGCCGCGAGCCGTCTCGAGGCCGCCGCCCTATTTTTGTTGGCGCCCGCTTTGTACATGCCGGGCTACGAAAAATATACGCCGCAGGACGTCGCCATGCCCACCGCGATCGTGCAAGGCTGGCGCGATGCCATCGTGCCGCCGGACAACGTCATCCGTTGGGCGAGAGAGCATCGAGCGACGCTGCACATCCTGGATTCCGATCATCGCTTGGAAGATCAGATCGGCACGATCTGCACCCTGCTGCGCAATTTCCTGACCGCGCTCTGAACGGATCGCCGGCGCACTTTTTGCGCGCGCCCGCGCGGCTTTTTAGGGACGGGGCTTGGCCGGAGCCGGCTGCGCGCGCTCAGCGCCTTCGTTGGAGAGCTGTGCCAGCGCCAATTCGCGCAAGCTCTCGCCGAGCTGCTCGCCGCAGCGCCTGCCCATGGCGTAAAAGCCGGCCCCCAAGGAGGCTAGATAAGCGGAGATATATTGCTTGCCGGCCGTCGATTGCAGAAACGCCAACACGCGCTTCAAGTCAGCGTCGCTCAAATCGCGATAGCCGTATGCCAGATAGCGCCGCGAAGGCTCGCGCATGTTTTCTTCCATCGTCTGGCGGCTGGCTTCACCGGACTTGCGCGCACGTTGTTCGACGGGTCCAGGGTCCAGGCCGGAGCCGACCGCGGTACCGGCCGCGACGGCCGTACCCATGGTAACGAGGATCTGCACCGTGGATTCGGCCGAGCGCTCGGCGCGCTCCAGTTTCTCGATCAATGCATCGCGTTGCGCGGTGCTGGGAGCGGTGATGTCGCCGTTCATGACCTTGTCGGCATCGGCATCGCTGAGCGAGGCCAAAGCGAGATCCGCGGCCACCATGCGCTTGCCGGTGTCCGTGGCTAAAAAGTCCTCGGCCTTCTTCAACGTGTCGGCATCGAGATTTGCGGCGAAGGCGCTCAAGGCGGGGGCGTCGAAGACGTCGATGCGAAACGCTCGGGTGGCGGCCTGATTCACTGCCTGCAACTGCGGGTCGCTCAGCGGCGTCGCCGTGTTGCCTTGGAACAATTTGCGGATATGCCCCGGCATCGAGCCCAAGGAAGCGCGCACCTGCTCGCGAATACCCGCCTCCTGATAGAGCTGCGCCGCGGTGTCCATGTCGACCGGCGGCACGGCGGCCTGAGCGAAACCGGCGAGACTCAGGAGGAATGCGAAGCGGAACATCCCGGTATTGTACACTCAACCCGCCGCAGGGCCGGTAAGGCTGGGTGCACCATGGGTTACGTCAAATGTTGGGCAATGGCGCTGTCGGTTATGTTCATCGCAGCGTGCGCATCGCAAGATCCGCCGCCGCCGCCCAAGACCGTGTTCGACCCGCTGACCCAGCAGTTGGACAAGGCCCGTGAAGTGCAGAAGACGGTGGATGAAAACGCGGAAAAGACTCGGCAAGCGATCGATGCCCAAGAACGCGGCGCGCCCACTCCCTGACCCATAGGCGGCCATGAATCCCCTTGTCGGCTTGGGCCACGCGTGGCGCTGGAGCGTTCGCCAGATTTTAGGCCTGTGGGTGCGCGTCACCATCAAGCCTGAGGACGCGGTTGCCGCCATTGCCGCGCGTCCCCGTCCCGTGTGCTATGTGTTGGAACGCGAGAGCCAGAGCGATTTCGCGGTGCTCAACAACGTCTGCGCGCGGCACAATTTGCCGCGGCCTACGCGGCGCTTGATGATCGGCGGTAGGCGCGCCGATCGCGCCTACTTCGAATTGACGCGTCCCAGCCTGTTCGGCCGGCGCAATGCGGCGCGCGCGCCGCGCTACCTCGTGCAGCTCATCGACGCCGCGGCGGCATCTCCCCAATTCGACCTGGATCTGGTGCCGGTGGCGATTTTCTGGGGCCGTGCGCCCCACAAGGAAATCAGTTGGTGGCGCCTGCCGTTTACCGAGGATTGGATTTTGGTGGGGCGCTTTCGCAAATTCTTGAGCGTGATATTCAATGGCCGCAACACCCTGGTGTATTTCGGCGAGCCGCTACGCCTGCGCGATGCCTTGGACGAGGGGTTGAGCGAACCGCGCAGCGTGCGGCGTGTGCTGCGCACTCTGCGCACCATCCTCAGGGCGCAGCGGGCCTCGAGCATCGGCCCCGACCTCTCGCATCGGCGCACCATGGTGCTGCAGGTTTTGAAGACCCAGGCGGTGCGCCACGCGGTGCGCAATGAAATGCAGGTACGCCAAATCCAACGGCGCCCCGCCTTGCTGCTGGCGCGCAAGTATGCGCTGGAAATCGCCGCCAATTACTCCCAGGCTTTCATCACATTCATGGCCATGGCCTTGGCCCGCGTCTGGAACTCGCTGTACGACGGCGTGGAACTCGAGCACATCGAGAATTTGAGCGCCGTCGGCGATGAGGTTGAAATCATCTATGTGCCGTGCCACCGCAGCCACATGGACTATTTGCTGCTGTCGTACGTGATTTATCGCAAAGGTTTTGCCGTTCCGCACGTCGCCGCCGGAGCGAATCTCAACATGCCGCTGATCGGCCGCTTTCTGCGCAAGGGCGGCGCCTTCTTCCTGCGGCGCAGCTTCAAGGGCGACGCGCTGTATCCGGTCGTATTCGCCAAGTACCTCGGCTTCATGATGGCGCGCGGGCATCCGCTCGAGTACTTCATCGAGGGCGGCCGCAGCCGCACGGGGCGGCTGCTCTCGCCGCGTACCGGAATGCTGTCGATGACGGTGCGCAGCTACCTGCGCGACCCGAAACGGCCGGTCAAATTCATGCCGGTGTACTTCGGCTACGAGCGCATCGTCGAGGGCAGGACCTATATCGGCGAGCTCTCGGGGCAGCCAAAGCAAAAGGAAAGCGTATTCGTTTTGGTCAAATCGATCGTCTCGGTCATGCGCAGCAAATTCGGCAAAGTTCACGTGAACCTGGGCGAGCCCATCGACCTCGATGCGCTGCTGCAAAAATACTGCCCGAACTGGCGTTCGCAACCCTTCGCGGGCGATGATTCCCGCGCCGGCTGGATCGATCATGCGATCGCCGAACTCGCCGTGCGCATCAATATGGCGATCAACGCGGCTGCCGCGGTGACGCCGATCAACCTGGTCGCCATGGCGATTCTGGCGACTCAACGCCAGGCGCTGCCGGAAGCGGACTTGGTGCGCCAGGTCGAGCTGTATCAACGCTTGCTGCGCGATGCGCCCTATTCGCCGCTGGTGACGGTGACGCCCGACAGCGGCCGGCAAATCGTGAGCTACGCGGAAGGCTTCGGCCTGCTGGAGCGGCAACAGCATCCGCTCGGCGACATCATGCGGATGAGCGCGGCAAACGCCGTGCTCGCCACCTATTACCGCAATAACATCCTGCATTTGTTTGCCATGCCATCGCTCCTGGCGTGCGCCTTCGTGAGCAACTCGCGCATGCGCACGGCGGATATTCAGCGGCTGGTGTGGCGCGTGTATCCGTACATTTCCGCGGAACTGTTCCTGCGCTGGGATGAGTCGCAGATCGCCGCGGTGGCGCAGTCGTTGCTCGAGACCTTTGCGCGGCTCAATCTTTTGGAAGGCAACGCGGATCGCAGCGAGTGGCAGCGTCCGCCGCCCGCCTCGCCCGAGGCGATCAGCCTGTCGCTGCTCGCCCAGGCGACCATACAAACCCTCGAACGATATTACCTGGCGATCGCGCTGCTGCTGCAGGCGGGCAGCGGGGTCATCGAACCGGCGGCGCTGGAACAGCGCTGCCACCTGATGGCGCAGCGCATGACGGTCCTCTATGGCCTGAATTCGCCGGAATTCGTCGACAAGAGTCTGTTCCGCAATTTCATCGATCTGCTGATCCGGCGCAACGTGATCCAAATCTCCGCGGACAAGAAGCTGATGTTCGGCGAGCCGCTGCTCGGCGTCGCAGCGGATGCGCAGCTGGTGCTGTCGGAACAAATTCGCCACAGCATCCTGCAGGTGACCAGTTCCTAATCCCAGCCCTGCCGGCCGCGCTGCGATTTCGTGGCGCCGCGCCTTTTTTTCGATTCGATGCGCCGTTCCTGCGAACCCTTGGTCGGCCGCGTCTTCTTGCGGACCTTGGGCTCAACCAGGGCGGCGCGGATCAGGTCCGCGAGGCGTTCGGCCGCCGCGCGCCGGTTCTGCTCCTGGCTGCGCTCGCTGCGCGCGCTGAACAAGATGCTGCCGTCGTCGACCATTTTCTGTCCTGCAATGGCGCGCAGCCGGTTTCTGGCTGCGACCGGTACACTCGAATTGAGCGGCAGAAGAAAGCGCAGCTGCACCGCGCTGGACACTTTGTTGACGTTTTGACCGCCGGGGCCCGAGGCGCGGATGAATTTCCATTCCAGCTCCTCGTCGGGGATGGCGATATGCGCTGTGACCTGGATCGGCACTTGGATCAGTCGAGCTCCGAGGCGGCATTGCGCACGACGATTTCGCGTTGCGCCATCGGAATGGTGATCTGATGCAGCTTGAATAAGCGCCAGATGGCACGGTTGACCTCCGAGCGCACGTTGTTGACGCCTTCCTGCGGATCGGAAATCCAAAAGCGCAGTTCGAGCTCGATGCCGCTGTCGCTGAAGTGCATCAAGCGCGACACCGGCGCGGGCTCGCTCAGCACCCGCGCCTGGCCTTCGCAGGCCTCGAGCAATACTTTCAGCGCCAATTCCGGATCGTCTCGATAGCTGATGCGGATGGGCAGCTTGAGGCGGATGCGCGGATCGGTATAGCTCCAATTGATCACGGCATTGGAGATGAGCTGTTGGTTGGGCACCAGCATTTCCACCCCGTCGCGGTCGCGCACGACCACGTAGCGGCCGCGCAGCTCCTGCACCCAGCCGAAGCTCTCCGTGCTGGTGCCGGATTGTCCCGAGAGACTGATGACATCGCCCGGCTTGATGGAACGGTCCATGAGCAGCACGAAACCGCTGACGAAATTGGCGGCGATCGATTGCAAGCCAAAGCCCAGCCCCAAGCCCACCGCGCCGGTGAGCACCGTGAGCGCGGTCAAGTCGACGCCGGCGGCATTCAAGCCGATGAGAATGCTCAAGGCGATCAGGAACGCGTTGGCGAATTTCGCGATGCCGATGCGCGTCGACATGGCGACGCTGGTGAGCCGCTTGACCCGCCGTTCGACCCAGCGGCTTATCCAAGCAGCGACCAACATGAAGAGCGTCAGCGTGAACAGCAGCTTCAGCACCGACCAGACCGTGATACGGCTCCTGCCGGCGGCGACTCCCAGACTGTCCAGAGTGGCGACGATCGGATCGAGCCAGCCCAGGTACTCCGCGGCAATCGCCAGCCAGATGAGCAGCGCGATGCGCGTCTCCCAGCTCCGGATCCAGGATTTGTTGCCGAGGCTGGCGGCGAACACCAGCACCGAGCTGCGCACCACGATATACGCGAGGATCAGGCGCGCCGCGGCGCCGAGCAGGGTCACGTCGAAATGCGCCGCCAGCAGCGTGCTGTTGGCGATCATGACCAGCACCAGCGCCACGATGATGGGCGTCACCACCACATTGCCCTGCGTGCCGAAATAGCGCCAAGACAACGCCATCGGCGGCTGGTTGAGCTGGCGCGCGCTGCGCCGGCTCAACTCCAATCCCAGCAGGCCGGCGAGCAGCAGACACACGCCGAGCACGCCGACCTCGATCAGAACATTGCGCGTGGCGAGAATCTCGAAGAACGCCTGAAGATGCAGCCAGAACTCGTTCATGCGTTGAGATCCGGTATGAGCTGACTCTCGAGTCTCGCGATCTGATCCTTGAGCATCAGCTTGCGCCGCTTGAGTCGTTTCATTTGCAGCTCATCCACTTTGAAGTCCATGCTGAGTCGGGAAATGATGTCGTCGAGATCGCGGTGCTCGATGCGCAGCTGGCGCAGGCGCTCGATGTTCTTGAACAGATCGGTATTGACGTTGTTCTTTTCGTCACTCACGTTTATAGGCCGAAGCTGCGCCACAGCGGCGTGACGCAATCCGGTAGCTTAAGGGAGCGGCCGAGGGGATTCCAGGCAGCTTGCGGGTTGTGAAAATCCGAACCGACCGATCCGAACAGACCATGCTTCAGCGCGAGTGCCGCGCAGGTATCGGTATGCTGAGCGGCGTTGCCGCCGGTCACCACTTCGATGGCGGTGCCGCCCGCGGCCGTGAAGTCCGCGAGCAGATGGCGGCGCGCGCCGGCCGACAGTGCATAGCGGGCCGGATGGGCGAGGGATGCAACACCGCCGGCGCCGCGAATCCAGCCGATCACCGTTTCGAGCGCGGGCCATTCGGCGCCAATGTGCGCGGCCTTGCCCTTGCCCAGGTACTTGCGGAACGCCGCATCGTGGGATTCGACATGTCCGCCGGCCACCATGGCCGCGGCGAGGTGAGAGCGCGTCGGCAATCCGGGATTGCTCTCGACGGCGGCCAGCAATTCGGCGCCCGGCAGACGCAATTTCTCCAGCCGCGCGCAGATCTTGCGCATCCGCCGCCGCCGCAAATCCCCTTGTGCCTGCAGCACGCCGCGCAGCTCGGGCGAGGCCGGATCGATCCAAAGGCCCAACACATGAATCGCCTGCATGGCCCAAGCCGCCGAGATCTCGACGCCCGGGACCAATCGCAAGCCCCGCCCGTCGGCCGCGCATTGCGCTTCAGCGACGCCCGCTACGGTGTCATGGTCGGTGAGGGCGAGCACTTGCACGCCGGCGGCGGCCGCCCGCTCGATGAGCGCCGCCGGGCTCAAGGATCCATCTGAACAATTCGAATGGGTGTGAAGATCGATATTGAGGGCGCCGCTCATGGGGTGCCCGCAAGTCCCACCGCCTCGAGCCGGTTTCCGGCGAGCACGATGAAACCCTGCGCGCGTTCGAAACCGTCGTTCGTATAGTCAAAGGTGTAGGTGCGCAGCAGACGGCGTTTGCCGCGGGAATCGCGGCTCAAGCGGAAGCCCGCGAAGGCGACGGTGCCGTCCAGAAACTGCACCACGGCGCGCGAGCACGTGTCCTTGGCGATGCGGTTTGCAGCCTCTCGGGCCTCCAGGGAAACTTCCCAAACCTTGTAGGCTCCGGCCAGGGCGCCTGCCATGGCTACGGGCATAATGAAGCTGTCATCCATGGCCGAATCTTAACCCTTCGCGCTTCGGGCTGCCGCCCTTGGTTTTTCGGACTTGACCCCAAGCTAAAGGCTCCAGGAGCGTTACGAATATGACCCAAGAGCATCAAGCGTCGCTGGCCGTACGGGTAGATCCCAATGAGATGGTGCGCTATGTGCACAATTTGATGACCCGTGCGCCGACATCGGGCGATATGTCAATCGCCATCGCACAGCGTCAATGGGGCGGCGATACCCCTCAGGCACGTGCCGCACAGATGCGGTGGAGCGCGCTGAACCGTGCTTTCGGCGATGCTCGGGTGAGTTCTTGGACCACTCCGCAACGGCGCGATCAGATTCATGTTCCGGCTGCGCTCATCGCAGCCGCGGGCGTCGCGAAGCTGACCATCGCCGAGGACGAAGTGGTATTCGACATTCCGACCCTGTTGGACGCCACGCTGCAGTTGTGCGAGCCCGTCGGGCACGGCTAACGGCACGGCTCGGTCGGTGTCAGCTTCGGGTCGCTGAAGGCGACGAAGTCGCCGTTGATCAGGCTTTCGCGGCAGTTGTAGCGCAATCGGTGACCATCCATGCGGGTGACGTGACCGCCTGCGGCCTCGAGCACCGCTTGTCCCGCCGCCGTATCCCACTCCGAGGTCGCGCCGAAGCGCACATACAGATCCGCCCGGCCTTCCGCGAGTAGACAGAATTTCAGCGAGCTGCCCACGCCGGTCGCGACATGCGGACCGAAGCGTGCCAGGTACGCCGCGGTCTGCGGACTCTCATGCGAGCGGCTGCCCACGACGCGCAGCGGCTGCTGCGGCGGGGCGGTGTGAATGGCGCGCGCTTCGCCACCCTGGGCGCGCATGAAGGCACCGTCGCCCTTTGCACCCCACCAGGTGATCTTTTGAGCCGGTGCCGACACCACGCCCAGCACCGCTTCGTGCTCCACGACCAGCGCGATATTGATGGTGAATTCGCCGTTGCGCTTGACGAATTCGCGCGTGCCGTCGAGCGGGTCGACCACCCATAGTTCGCGCCAGGTGCGCCGCTCCGTCCAGGGCGCCGCCGCCGATTCCTCCGACAAAATCGGAATCCGCGGGGTAATGCGCCTGAGTCCTTCGATGATGACCCGCTGCGATTCCAGGTCCGCCAGGGTTAGCGGCGAGTTGTCTTGCTTGCGTTGCACCGCGAACGCACCATCGTAGATTTGCATGATCGCCGAGCCGGCGCGCTCGACGATGGGCATCAGGCTCTTCGCCAGGCTGGTTAAATCTTGCATCGAGGTATCATACCCACATGGATGCACCCGCTGCAGTCGACTGGGAAGGCGTCGACACCGTGCTGCTCGACATGGACGGCACGCTCTTGGACTTGCGCTTCGACAATTGGTTTTGGCTGACCTTTGTCCCGAGCCGCTATGCCGTTGCCCAGGGCATCAGCGACGCCGAAGCGCACCTGCGCCTGGCCCCCAAGTTCAAGGGTGTCGCGCACACCTTGCAGTGGTATTGCATCGACTATTGGACACGCGAACTCGAGCTGGATATTCCTGCGCTGAAACGCGAGACATTGCCGCGCGTGGGATTCCTGCCGGGCGCGGAAGCGTTTCTGCGAAAATTGCGCCGCAGCGGCAAACGCGTGGTGCTGGTGACCAACTCGCATCCCACGACGCTCGCCATCAAGAACGAACGCGTCGCACTGACGCAGTACTTCGATGCTTGCTACTCCTCGCAGCCCTTCGAAGCGCCGAAAGAGGATGCCGCGTTTTGGCCGCGGCTGGCGGCCCGCGAGGAATTCTCGAGGCGGCGAACGCTGTTCATCGACGACAGCCTGAGGGTGCTGCAGTGCGCCCGCGAGTACGGGATTGCGCATTTGCGCGCGGTACGCCGGCCGGATAGCGGCGCGCCGCCTCAAGCGACCGCGGACTTTGCCGCCATCGACGGCGTTGCCGAACTGCTGTAGGAGCGTGCCGCCTAAGTGCCCGCCGCGCCGGGATTCGGCGCCCCGCCGGCGGGACCGCCGCCGCCGCGTCCACGGCGCCGCCTGCGCCGGTTGGGATCCTTGGGGGCGTCGCCGCTTCCACCCGAGTTGCCCGAATTCGGCGCCGAAACTTGTGGCCGCGGCGCGTTCGTATGCGGGGAGCGGGCGGGCGGACCGCGGCGCGGTGCTCCTCCTCCGCTCGAGCGCCCGCCGCCGGATCGATGCGGGCCGCTTGAACGGCCGCCACCCCCGCGGCCGCCGCCGCGGGATTGTCCTTGCCGCGGCGCGCGCTCGCGCCACACGGCGGGCGGGGGTGCGGTGACGGCCGCCAGGTCGACCGCTTCGATGGCGGCGCGCGGAATTTGGTGGCCGATGTAGCGCTCGATATCGGGCAGCGAAATGGCGTATTCCTCGCAACCGAAACTGATGGCATCGCCTTCCGCGCCGGCCCGCGCCGTGCGTCCGATGCGATGCACGTAGTCTTCCGCGTCGTTCGGCAGGTCGAAGTTGAACACGTGGCTCACGTCCGGAATGTGCAAACCGCGCGAAGCCACGTCGGTGGCGATCAACACCGCGATGTCGCCATTGTGGAAATCGCGCATCATTTTCAAGCGTTTGGTCTGCGGTACGTCGCCGGACAGGGCCTGGGCGACGAAACCGTTCGCCGTCAGCGTGCGTTCCAGCACCTCGGCCACGCGCTTGGTGTTCACGAACACCATGGTGCGGCGCGCATCGATGCGGCGCAGTAGACCCATCAACAGCGGGATCTTTTCCTCGGTGGACGGGAAGTAGAGCACCTGCGTGACCCGGTCCACCGTCATTTTGTCCGGTTCGATGCGGATGAGCTCCGGATTGTTCATGTGCTCGTACGCGAGCTCCATGACCCGATGCGACAGGGTGGCCGAAAACATCATCGTGAGGCGCAGCGTCGGATGCGGCATACGGCGCAATATGAAGCGGATGTCCTTGATAAATCCAAGATCGAACATGCGATCGGCCTCGTCGAGGACCGCCACTTGGATGTGCCGCAGGTCGAACACATGCTGTTTGAAGTAGTCGATGATGCGCCCGGGCGTGCCGATCAGGACGTCGACGCCTTCCTCGAGAATTCGCCGCTGCTTCTCGTAATCGACCCCGCCGAATACGATGGCGAGCTTCAAACCGGTGTACTTGCCGATGGCTTGCGCATCCGAATGGATTTGCACCGCCAGCTCGCGTGTGGGCGCAATCACGATGGCGAGCGGTGCGTTGCCTGGGCGGTTGGGCGCGGCGGGATGCGTCAACAGGCGGTTGAACAGCGCAATCAGAAACGCCGCGGTCTTGCCGGTCCCCGTCTGTGCCTGCCCGGCGACGTCTCGTCCCGCGAGGGCGATCGGCAGCGTTTGCGCCTGAATGGGTGTTGCACGGGTAAAGCCTTGTTCGGCGATACCACGCTTCACGGATTCGGGGATGATCAAGGAATCGAAAGTAAGCTGACTGAGATGGGCGTCTGACATTTTCGCTTTATGACTTGCAGAAACTTGCAAAATGATGGGGACCGGATAACAATATGGCCAACCAGGAGCCGGTCTATCCGCTCCCCAACCGTATCATCGGTACCCTTTTAAGGTAATCAAGACCGCTAAACCCGCTGTATTGTGCCCGAACGGCCGCGCATCGTCACTTCGCGGTAGTGCTTTGGGCTCTGGCTTCCCCAAAATAACCCGTTTCAACTTCATTTAAATCTCCAAAAAGGAGCTGTATCCGCAGTGAGTAACCCAAGTATCGTTCACACCAGCGACGCAACGTTCGACAAAGACGTTTTGAAGTCCGAGAAGCCCGTATTGTTGGATTTTTGGGCGGAATGGTGCGGTCCCTGCAAAATGATCGCGCCGATCCTCGATGAAATCGCCGATACCTACAAAGACAAGATTCGCATCGCCAAGCTCAACATCGACGAAAATCCCCACACTCCCCCAAAATTCAATATCCGCGGCATTCCCACGCTGATCCTGTTCAAGAACGGCACCGTTGAAGCCCAAAAAGTCGGCGCCGTGACCAAGTCGCAGCTGGCCGCATTTCTGGACAGCAACCTGTGAGAGGCTACTTAGGGAATCAATCGCGCGGCGGCGGCCAGGGCGGCGGTCAGCAGGGCGGCGGTCAAGGGGGCGGCGGCCGATCCAATCGCAACCGCGGACCGCGCAACGATAACCGCAACGGCAACTCCAACGGCGGCCGGCCGATGCACGAGGACTACGGCGATCTGCCGGAGGGCGGCGACGACCTGGAGATCATTGCCCCGACCGATCTGGCGCGCAGCCGCAGCTCGATGAACCTGACGGAGTTGAAGAAGCGTCCGATCAGCGATTTGGTGAAGCTGGCCGAGACCATGGGCCTGGAAAACATGGGCCGCTCGCGCAAGCAGGACATCATTTTCGGCGTGCTCAAGGCGCACGCGCGCAAGGGCGAGGATATTTACGGCGATGGCGTGCTGGAGATCCTGCAGGACGGCTTTGGTTTCCTGCGCTCCTCCGACTCCAGCTACCTGGCCGGTCCGGATGACATTTACGTCTCCCCGAGCCAGATCCGCCGTTTCAATCTGCGCACCGGCGATTCGATTTCCGGCTTGATCCGGCCGCCCAAAGACGGCGAGCGCTATTTCGCGCTGCTCAAGGTCGGCGAGATCAACTACGATTCTCCGGAGAGTTCGCGCGGCAAGGTGCTGTTCGAAAACCTGACGCCGCTGCATCCGACCGAGCGGCTGAAATTGGAACGCGGCAATGGTTCGACCGAGGACTTGACGGCGCGCGCCATCGATCTGGTCGCTCCCATCGGCAAGGGTCAACGCGGATTGATCGTCTCGCCGCCCAAGGCCGGCAAGACCATGCTGCTGCAAAACATCGCCACGGCCATCACGGCCAATCATCCCGAGGTCTATCTCATCGTGCTGCTCATCGATGAGCGGCCCGAGGAAGTGACGGAAATGGCGCGCACGGTGAAGGGCGAAGTGGTTTCCTCGACCTTCGATGAACCCGCCAGCCGCCACGTGCAAGTGGCCGAGATGGTGATCGAAAAGGCCAAGCGTCTGGTGGAACACAAGAAAGACGTGGTCATCCTGCTCGATTCCATCACGCGTCTGGCACGCGCCTACAACACCGTCGTGCCGAGTTCCGGCAAGGTGCTCACCGGCGGCGTGGATGCGAATGCCCTGCAGCGGCCGAAGCGCTTTTTTGGCGCGGCGCGCAATATCGAGGAGGGCGGCAGCCTGACGATTCTCGCCACCGCGCTGGTCGATACCGGCTCGAAGATGGATGACGTCATTTTCGAGGAGTTCAAAGGCACGGGCAATTCGGAAATCCATTTGGATCGGCGCATCTCGGAGAAGCGCGTGTTCCCCTCGATCAACATCAACCGTTCGGGAACGCGCAAAGAGGAACTCATCACCGAGCCCTCGGAGCTGTCCAAGATGTGGATTTTGCGCAAGCTCTTGCATCCGATGGACGAACTGGCGGCAATCGAGTTCTTGCTCGACAAGATGAAGGACACCAAGACCAACACGGATTTCTTCGACGCGATGAAGCGCTAGGTTCGAAGCACAGGAGTTTTTCATGCAGTGGTGGGCGTGGATTGCGGTCGGCGCCATACTTTTGGTTCTCGAGTTGACGATGATCGCCGCGGATTTTTACCTGGTTTTTCTCGGCGCCGCGGCCCTGGTCATCGGTGTCTTGACGCTCAGCGGCATCCTCACGGCTGCATGGCTGCAATGGCTGGCCTTTGCCGCGCTGGCGGCATTTTCGATGGTGACCTTCCGGCGCTGGGTCTACGAGAAGCTGCGGCGCAGATTGCCGGATCTTGAAGCCGGACCCGCCGGAAAGACCGTGGTGCTGCCCGCCGAATTGAAGCCCGGGGAGTCCTGCCGGCTGGAATACAGCGGCAGCTCGTGGAGTGCGGTCAACGGCGGAACATCGTCCATCCTGGCCGGCGCGCATGCGCGCATCGACCGCGTCGACGGCCTGACCTTGATCGTGCATGGCGAGCCTTGAGGTTCCTTAGGAGAGATTCGTGGAAATGTCCGTAGGCCTTTACGCCATCATTCTGCTGGTGGTGGTTGTCGTTGTAGTCCTGCTCAAGACGGCAACGGTCGTTCCGCAGCAAAGCGCCTTCGTGATCGAACATCTGGGCAAGTACAGCCGCACGCTCTCCGCCGGGTTTCATATCCTGATTCCGTTCATGGAGCGGATCGCCTACAAGCACAGCCTCAAGGAAATCGCCATCGACATCGCCGAACAGATCTGCATCACGCGCGACAACGTGCAAGTGGGCGTCGACGCGGTGCTCTACATGCAGGTGATGGATCCGCACCTGGCCTCTTATGGCATCACGAACTACGGTTTCGCGATTTCACAGCTCGCGCAAACCACCTTGCGCAGCGAAATCGGCAAGATCGAACTGGACCGCACCTTCGAGGCGCGCGGGCAGATCAACACCAATGTGGTGAGCGAATTGGACAAGGCTTCATCGCCTTGGGGCGTCAAAGTTCTGCGCTATGAAATCAAGAACATCACGCCGCCGAAGGACGTGCTCTCGGCGATGGAGAAGCAAATGCGCGCCGAGCGCGAAAAGCGCGCCGTGATATTGACCTCGGAGGGCGAGCGCGACGCCAAGATCAACGCCGCGGAAGGCGACAAGCAGCGCGTGATCAAGCAGTCCGAAGCCAACAAGCAGCAGCAAATCAACGAGGCCGAAGGCCAGGCCCAGGCAATCCTCGCGGTAGCGACCGCGACGGCGGAAGGCCTGCGCCAGGTCGGCATCGCACTCTCTGACCGGGGCGGCATCGAAGCCATGCAGTTGCGGATCGGCGAAGAGTACGTGAAGCAATTCGGCAAGCTCGCGCAGGCGGGCACGACGCTGGTGGTGCCGGCGAATCTGACCGACCTGGCCTCCATCGTCACCATGGCGACCAGCATCGCGCGCAAGCCTGCGGGCGGCGCGCCGCCGCCGGGCGGCACGCCCGTCATTTCAAAGAGCTGACGGGCATTCATGGCGGAGATGCGCGCTGCCCATTCGATTGGGTTCTTGGAGTTTGTGGTGTTGGCAGCCGCGACCATGTCGACGCAGGCCATTGCCATCGACGCCATGCTGCCGGCTTTCCCGACCATCGTCGGCGCGCTGCAGGTCGGCGAACCGAATCACGGTCAATGGATCGTCACGGCCTACATGACGGGAATGGGCGTGGGGCAATTGTTCTGGGGCATGCTGTCCGACCGATTCGGCCGCAGGCCGATTTTGCTCGGCGGCTTGACGCTGTATATCGTCGCTGCGCTGCTGTGCAGTTTGAGCGGCACTTTTGCGGCGCTGCTCGCTTGGCGTTTCGTGCACGGTCTGGCCGCCGCCTGCGTCACCGTGACCCGCTCGGTGGTGCGCGATCTGTATGCGGGACGACAAATGGCGCGGGTGATGTCGCTGACCTTCGTGGTGTTCCTCACGGTGCCGATTCTCGCGCCGAGCCTCGGGCAGCTGATCCTGTTGATTGCTCCCTGGCGCTACATTTTCGTGGTATTCGCGGCTTTCGCGGCGCTGGTGGCGGCGTGGGGATTCTTGCGTCTGCCGGAAACCCTGCACCCCGAATACCGCATGACCCTGACGCGCAAGCACGTGCTCAACGCCGCGAAGCGCGTACTCGGCACCCGCACCTCGATTTTCTACACTCTCGCCATGATGGTGATGTTCGGAACCATCATGGCTTACGTGGGCATGGTGGCGCAGATTTTTTCCGAAGTGTTTCACCGGCCGAAATTGATGCCGAGCATGTTCGCGCTGTGCGCCATTTTCATGGGCATGGCCGCGTACCTGAATTCGCGCATCGTCGAGCGCTTGGGGATGCGGCTGATTTCGCATACTGCGTTGCTGATGTTCCTGGGCGTCACGGCGCTGCATGTTCTCATCGCGGCGCTGGGGCTTGAACGAATCTGGACCTTCGTGGTGCTGCAATCCTTGACCATGGCGACTTTCAGCTTGTCGGTGTCCAATTTTGGCGCCATGGCGATGGAGCCGATGGGCGCAATCGCCGGGATCGCGGCGTCGCTGCAAGGCTTCATTTCCACGTTCAGCGGCGCGCTGGTTGGAATTCTCATCGGCGCGCAATTCAACGGCACCACCGTGCCGCTGGCAGCGGGATGCCTGTGCTGCGGCCTGGTGAGTCTCGGCTTCGTGCTGTTGGCGGAGAAAGGGCGCCTGTTCCGGGCGCATCATTCGAGCAGCGATCCGAAGATCACACAGAGCGCGCGCATCGAGGCGGCCAGCCCGCAATAGCCGCGCGTTGACCTGCCGTGCCTCGTGTGGCATACAACACCTGTAACTGGGAGATTCCAATGAAATTAGCAGCCTATTTTGCGGTGTTGTCCGTCGCGGCGTTTTCTTGCGCCTTCGCCGACGAACCGAAAACCCCCGCGGCCCCGCCGGCGGCGGACCGATCGCCTGAGCCGGGTGCGCCTGTCGCGGCCGGTGTCGCCGGCACACCCGCGAGCGCCAAGCCGGCTGCTGCTGCGCCGGCTGCAGCCCCCGCCAAAGTCGACAAGAGCGAAGTGGTCAATGTTGCCGCCACCGAGGCGGAGATCAAGCAATTGCGCGGACGGGGCTACAAGCCGGTGAATCGCAACGGCATGCTGGTGTTTTGCCGCGACGAGGGCGAAATCGGCACACATTTCACGCGCACCCACTGCAGCACGCTCGATCAATTGAAACAGGCGGAACTCAGCGGCAAGGAATTCACCAACCAGATTCAACAGCAGGGTTCGCCAACCCAGTTCAAACCCGATCGCTGACGGAGGCGTGCGCAGCCCACGAACCGTCACCGCGAGCCGCTACGTCACGCCATTGCGCGAGGGCGGTTCGCTGCCGGCCATCATCGAAGCCGATGATGACGGCTTGTACGTGCTCAAGTTTCGAGGCGCCGGCCAGGGCCCGAAAGCGCTGATCGCGGAGCTGTTGGCGGGAGAGATCGGGCGGCTCGCGGGACTGCCCATTCCGGAGATCGTTTTCGTTTTGCTGCCGCCGGATCTGGCGCGCACCGAGCCCGACGCGGAAATTCAAAGCCTCATCGGCGCAAGCGCTGGTTTGAATATCGCGCTGGACTATTTGCCGGGCTCGGTCACCTTCGATCCATTGGTATACCAGCCCGATGCAAAGCTGGCTTCGGCCGTCGTATGGTTCGATGCGCTGATTTGCAACGTCGACAGAACCGCGCGCAATGTCAATATGCTGATGTGGCATCGGCGGCTGTGGCTCATCGATCATGGCGCCGCCCTCTATTTCCATCACGCTTGGAATCAACGCGACCAACACGCGCTTACGCCGTTCCCGTTGATCAAGGATCATGTATTGTTGAAATTGGCGAGCCGGCTCGAGGAGGCGGATGCCGAAATGAAGGCGCGCCTATTCATCGACAAGATCGCAGCCGTCGTCGAGATGATCCCGGATCCCTGGCTCCCAGATGACCCCGGCTTCGCAAGCAAGGCCCAACAGCGGGACGCCTATGTGAATTACTTTACCGCGCGACTCCACTCATCGGACATTTTCGTCAAGGAAGCCCTGCATGCACGCGCTTCTCACCTATGACTACGCGGTCGTGCGTGTGGTGCCGCGCGTCGAACGCGGCGAGTTCGTGAATGCCGGCATCATTCTGTCGTGCGACGTCGAGCGCATTTTGCTGGCGGCCATCGAACTCGACGAGCAGGCGCTGCTCGCCATCGATCCGCGCGTGGATTTGCAGCTCGTCAGAAGCGTGCTGCAAAGCATTCCCGCCATTTGCGCCGGCGGAGAAGGGGCCGGCGATATCGGCAAGCTGTCCGCGCGCGAGCGCTTTCATTGGCTGGTGGCGCCGCGCAGCACGATCGTGCAAACCTCGCCCGTGCACACCGGCCAATGCGCCGCGCCGGCAGCCGCGCTGGATCATTTGATGCGGGCGATGGTCAGGCGTTAGCTTCCGCGGAATACCTCGTTCAGGGCGTTTCCCGATGCGGCATCCGCGAATCCGTCGAACTTGCCCTGTTCGATGATGAGTTTCGAGGCGCGCATGAATCCGCCCCAAGCCGCGCGTGCCAGCGCGCCGCCGACGCTCACGCGCCGCACGCCCAACGCGGCGATTTGCCGCATGTCGAGGTCCGCGTTGAAGCCGATCAGCAGATTGACGGGTTTCGGCGCAACCGCCGCCACCACCGCGGAAATGTGCTCCGCCGTGCGGATTCCAGGCGCATACAAACAGTCGGCGCCCGCGTCTGCGTAGCCTTTGAGTCTGGCAATGGTCGCTCCGATGTCGGGTTGTCCCACCAGAAAGCATTCGGCGCGTCCGATCAGCATGGTGTCGGCGCCGGCCTTGTCGATGGCTTTGCGGGCCGCGCGCATGCGCTCGATCGCGGTGTCGAAATCGAACAGCGGTTTGGACGCGTCTCCGGTCGAATCTTCAATTGAAAGTCCGGCGACGCCGGTTTCCACGGCGAGGCGCACACTGTCGGCTAGTCCCGCGGCATCCGGCGAAAATCCGTGTTCGAAATCCGCGTTGATCGGCAAATCCGTGGCTTCGACCATCTCGGTCAGATGATCCAACACCCGATCCCGCGACATGCCGCCGTCGCGATGTCCGTGCGACCACGCAAATCCCGAACTTGTGGTGGCCAATGCCTTGAAACCCAGGCTTTGCAGGTAACGCGCGCTGCCGACATCCCATGGGTTGGGAATCACGAAGCAGCCGTGGCTGTGCAGCCGATGGAACGCGCGCCGCTTGTCGGCGATGCTCGGACGAACGTGTGGCATGGGAAACTCCCTCAGGCAGGCTTCTGCTCGATGGCTCGATAGCCGATATCAAGCCGGTACTGCACCAAATTCCAGTGGATGGCGTGCACCAGATTGTATGCCTGCTGCTGCGCATCGCTCACACTATCACCCAAGCCGACGGCGCAGAGTACGCGGCCGCCGGCGGTGACGATCTGCGCGCCTTCGCGGCGGGTGCCGCCATGGAATACCTTTCCAGGGAGGGTGGCTGCCGCCTCGAGCCCGCTGATCGGATCGCCCTTGCGGAAAGCATCCGGGTAGCCGCCCGCCGCCATGACGACCCCGAGCGCCGCGCGCGCGTCCCAACGAATCTCGTGCCGCTGGAGGTTGCCGGCAAGCGCGGCCTCGCACAGCTCCACCAGATCGCTTTGCAGTCGCATCAAGATCGGCTGCGTTTCCGGATCGCCGAAGCGGCAATTGAACTCCAGGACATTGGGCGTACCATCCGGCGCAATCATGAGCCCGGCATAAAGAAAGCCCAGATAGGGAGTGCCGTCGCTGCGCAGGCCTCTGAGCGTGGGCTCGATCACTTCGCGCATGATGCGCTGATGCAGTTGCGAGGTGACAATCGGCGCCGGCGAATAGGCGCCCATGCCGCCGGTGTTCGGTCCCTTGTCGCCATCGTCGCGGCGCTTGTGGTCCTGGGATGTCGCGAGCGCTATCGCCTGCTGATCGCAGGCCACCACGATGAAGCTCACTTCCTCGCCCTGCAGGAACTCTTCGAGCACAATGGTGGCGCCGGCGGCGCCAAAACTGCCGCCGAGCATGGCTCGAGCCGTGGCGACGGCCGAATCATGGGTGTCGCAGATGATGACGCCCTTGCCCGCGGCCAGTCCGTCCGCTTTGACCACCAGCGGCAGGCGTTGCGCCCGCACGTAGTGTTCGTCGAAATCGGCCGCCGTGAAGGTGGCAAAACTTGCGGTGGGAATGCGATGACGCTGCAGAAAGTTCTTGCTGAAGGCCTTCGAGCCCTCGAGCCGCGCCGCCTGTTGCGACGGACCGAAGCAGCGCCGGCCGGCCGACTCGAAGCGATCGACAATGCCCGCGACCAGGGGACCTTCGGGCCCGACGATGGTGAGATCGATATCCTCAGCCACGGCAAATTGAAGCAGACCTCCGATGTCGTCCGCGCCGATCGCGACGTTGCTGACCTTCGGCTCGGATGCCGTGCCGGCGTTGCCGGGCGCGACATAGACCTGCTGCACGCGCGGCGATGCGGCGCATTTCCATGCCAGCGCGTGTTCGCGGCCGCCGCCGCCGACGATCAGGACTTTCACGCCGGTGGCTTCAGTGGCGGAAATGGCGCATTCCAGTGAACACCATGGCCATGTCGTGTTCGTCCGCGGCCGCGATCACCTCGGCGTCGCGCCGCGAGCCGCCCGGCTGAATAACCGCCTTCACGCCGAACTCGGCCAGTGCGTCCAAGCCATCGCGAAACGGGAAGAACGCGTCCGAAGCGACCGAGGCGGATTCCAGCGTCAGACCGACGTCCTTGGCCTTCATTGCGGCGATCTTGCTGCTGATTACCCGACTCATCTGTCCGGCGCCTACTCCCAAGGTTGCCTTGTCCTTCGCCGCGACGATGGCATTCGATTTGACATATTTCGCCACCCGCCACGCAAATATCAGATCATCGAGCTCCGCCAAGGTGGGAGGACGGCGCGTGACGGTGCGCAGTTCTTGCGCCCGGACGCCGGCGCAATCGCGCGTTTGCACCAGCAGGCCGCCGGCGACGCTCTTGTATTCCAGCAGCTGCGTGACCGGCAGCGACAAATCGCCGGTGACGAGCACACGCACATTGTCCCGCGCCGCCAGCACCGTTCTGGCTTCCTCCGCAATGCCTGGCGCCAGGATCACCTCGACGAATTGCCGCTCGATGATGGCGCGCGCGGTCGCAGCATCCAAATCGCGATTGAATGCAATGATGCCGCCGTACGCGGAGGTCGGATCCGTGCGGTAGGCAAGCGCATAGGCCTCTGCGATGCCGGCGCAGCGCGCCGCTCCGCAGGGATTGGCATGCTTGACGATGACGCAAGCCGGGTTGTCGAACTGACGCACGCATTCCAGCGCCGTGTCGGCATCGGCGATGTTGTTGAAGGACAATTCGCGTCCTTGAATTTGCTTCGCTTGCGTGACCGATGCGCCGATGGCGCGCGGGTCGGTATAGAAGGCGGCTTGCTGGTGCGGATTTTCGCCGTACCGCAGGTCCAGGTGCTTGCGAAAGGAGAGATTCAGGTCATCGGGAAAGGTCGGGGCCGCTCCGCCGATCGCGCCGGTGAAATACGCGGAAACCATGGCATCGTACTGCGCGGTGTGCGCAAACGCCTTCGCGCTCAACTTGCGGCGCATGGTCAGATTGGTACTGCCTTGATTGGCGGCGAGTTCGTCCAGCAATTCCCGATAGTCGTTCGGATCCACCACCACGGTGACGGAGGCATGATTTTTTGCGGCGGCGCGCACCATTGCCGGACCGCCGATATCGATGTTGTCGACCGCATCCTCGTAGGTGCAATTGGGGCGGCTCACCGTTGCCGCGAAGGGGTAGAGATTGACCGCCAACAGATCGATCGGCTCGATGCTGTGCTCGCGCATGACCGCCTCATCGAGGCCGCGGCGGCCCAACAGGCCGCCGTGAATTTTCGGGTGCAAGGTCTTCACGCGGCCGCCCATGATTTCCGGGAAACCGGTATGTTCCGCGACTTCCTTGACCGGGATGCCATGGCTCGTCAACAGCTTGGCGGTGCCGCCGGTCGACAACAACTCGATGCCGCGTTCCTTCAACTCGCGCGCAAATTCGACGATGCCGGTCTTATCGGAAACACTGAGCAACGCGCGGCGAACGGGCGTGAGCACTGGCGGCCTGCTTACTCGCTGATGCCGAACTCTTTGAGTTTCTTGCGCAGAGTGCCGCGATTGATGCCCAAAATAGTGGCGGCATGGCTTTGATTGCCCTGCACATGGCCCATCACGACCTTGAACAGCGGTTCTTCCACCTCACGCATCACGAGGTCGTACAAATGCGCAGGCTTATGCCCGTTCAGAGTCTCAAAGTAGCACTGTAAGGCCTCTTCGGCCTGCGAACGCAACGGCACGCCCTTGCCATTGACCTTGAGGTCGCGGCCGTTGAACCCAGCCGCGATTTCTCGACGTGACTTCGATTTCTTTTTAGCGACCATGGCCTTAAGTTTAAATCCCCGCTGATTTTTTCTTGTCCAAATGTACGCTTACGCAGCGCGCTCCACACCCGTGTCGTAATGCTGCAGCAGCGTGGACAGTTGTTCCTCGGGCGTCTCGATTTGCACGAGAAGATTCCGCAAGTCCTCTTGTCCCGGATGCTGCCGGAAATACCAACTCAAGTGTTTTCGTGCCACTCGAACACCGGTTTGATCGCCGTAGAAGGCATACAGGTCTTCGAGGTGGGCGCGCATAATATCACGGACTTTTTCCAGCGCTAGCACCGCGCGAATTTCTCCCGTCGCGAGAAAAAAATTGACATCCTCGAAGATCCATGGCCGGCCCTGGGCCGCTCTGCCGATCATGATCCCGTCGCAGCCCGTCTCGCTGAGAATTTGTCGTGCGCGTTGCGGAGAAGCAATATCGCCATTGGCAAATACCGGAATCTTTACTTGTGCTTTGATGGCGCGTACGGTTTCATGTTCGGCTTCACCCTGATACAGGTCGGTGCGAGTTCGCCCATGGATGGCGAGCGCCGCAATGCCGCAGTCCTCCGCAATCTTCGCGATGCGCGCGCCATTCTTGTGGTGCGGGTCCCAGCCCGTGCGCGTCTTCAAGGTGACCGGCGCCGCGACTGCCTGTACGACCGAGCGCAGAATTCGCGCCACCAACGCCTCGTCTTGCAGCAGCGCGGAACCTGCCAATCGATTGCAGACTTTTTTGGCGGGACAACCCATGTTGATGTCGATGATCTCGGCTCCCGCGTCGATATTGCGCCGCGCAGCATCCGCCATCATCTGTGGATCGAAGCCGGCGATCTGCACCACGCGCGGACTCGGTTCGCCGCTGTGATCCATGCGGCGCCGCGATTTGGCCGTGTCCCATAGCCGCACGTCGGCGCTGAGCATTTCCGAGGCGGCGAGGCCGGCGCCGAAGCGGCGGCATAGAATTCGAAACGGACGGTCGGTCACGCCCGCCATGGGTGCGAGCAAGACGTTGGAAGGCAACGTATAGGGGCCTATCTTGACGCTCATCGTTTGGCTTGGGCAGGCGCTTTGTCGTTGGCGCACGAAACTCTTCGGTCCGCGCCGCGCAGGCACACGTCGATTTCGAAGCCTTCCGCGCTTTTCCCCGGGTCCAGAATGTCCAGAGTGGCATCGGCGCGCTCGCCGGGCGCGAGCAGTTTGGCCGTCGGCTTGCCCAGGTATTCCGAAGGCTCGAAGTCGCGGGTGCCGATGCTGCCGCCGAAACGATTGGCGAGCGTTACGCGCAGCAGCGGGTAGGGCTCCAATTGCGCGGCGGTGTTCAAGATGCTGGCGCGCACGCGCAATGTGCCATCGCCGGCCGGATCGCCGGTCACGCCCCACTGACGCAGCTGATAGGCGGAAAGATTCGCCGGCGGCGCGACCGGAGCGCCCATTTGGGAATACAGCGCGCGCAGCGATCCCCCGAGCGGCGCGTATGCCGCGAGCCATTCGCGGTTTTGGTGGACAACCTGGGCGATGAGCAGCGCACCGGCGGTAATCGCGGCGGCGAGCCACGGAATGAAACCTCGAGCAGATGCCTGCGGTGCGGAGTCGAACGGCGAGGCGCGTCGCCTGGGCGAGCGTCTTGGCTGCTTGAGTTGAGCGAGCGGCTCCGCATCGGCCGAAGATTCGATGCCGGAAAGCATTTCCAGCCGCACCGCTTCCGGCACTTCGAAGCCGCTCGGCGCGGGAGCGGGCACTGCGGCCGCGGGAGCCGCGGGAGCCGCGGGAGTCGCGTGTGCCGCGGATTGCTCAATCGCCTCAAGCGGAACGGCGGCGCTCGACTCCGCGGCGTTGAACACCTCGATCTCTTCGGGTTCCTCGGCGACCGGCAGCGGTGGCGGCGGCGGCGGCATCCGCGCTCGAACTCCGCGCTTGGTTTCGACAAAAATTCGGTCGAGTTCCCCGGGCGGCAGTGTGAATTCCAACGAGCTTTCGCCCAATTGCTCCGGCGCCGGATCCGCAGGTTCAGCGGCGGGGGTATCGGATGCGTCGCTCTCATTCCAATCGAGAATTTGCAGGCGCGCTATTTCTACTCCGGGCGCTGCAAAGTCATCCGTAGCGGGCGGCGCACGCCGCGAAGACGGCGGAGCGGGCGACTCCAAAATGCTGTCGGCCCGCGTTTCCAGATCGATTGAGCTTTCGCCGGGGGTAAAAGCGCTGGGATCCTCCGCGAGGTGCGCCAGGGCATTGAAAACTTCGCCGCATTTGCCGCAACGCACCTGACCGCCCGCCGCGCGCAGCACCTCCGCGGATAACCTGAAGACAGTCTCGCATTTAGAACATTGCGTAAACACTCTAGGGATGTCTCCGCGCGTGGATGCAGCACCATTCATCCCGCTCTATGACCTGCACCATATCAAAACCGGCAGCGTACGCGCCCTTTACCGCGTAGGCCTGCGTTTTCAGCAGCCCCGACAGGAGCAAATGGCCGCCGGGTTCGCAGGCCGAAGTCAGTATGGGCGCCAATTCGATCAAGGGTCCGGCCAGTATGTTGGCGAGCACGCAGAAGACGCTCGGCAGACCGGCCTCGACGCCCTGCACGACGATGCTCGAAGCGACGCCGTTACGCAAGGCGTTATCGCGTGTTGCAATCAGCGCCTGCGGATCAAGATCCACGGCAACGACATGCGCGGCGCCGAGCTTCAGGGCCGCCACACCCAGGATTCCGGAGCCGCAGCCATAGTCGATCACGGTTCGGCCCGCGATGGGCAGCGAATCCAAAACTTGCAGACACAGCGCCGTGGTGGGATGCGTACCCGTGCCGAATGCCAGTCCCGGATCCAGGCGTACGACGATGGCTTGCGGATCCAAGGGCGCTTCGGCGGCGCGTGGGCACACCCACAGCCGGCGCCCAAAGCGCAGAGATTTCCAGCCGACCAGCCACGCGCGTTCCCAGACCTGATCTTGTACGGCGCGCACGCGGGCGGTTTGCGCGACATGCGGCCCCAACGCCGCGGCGAGCCGACCGAGATTCAGCGCCGCGTCGCTGCTTCCTTGAAACAACGCGCGCACCAGCGTGTCGCGCCACAGCCGCATCTCGCCCGGCTTGGGCTCGAGCACGGGCTCGTCGCCGCGATCGACGAATGTAATGGAGCTTGCGCCGGCTTCGAGCAGGGCCGCCTCGACCGCATCGCAACCGAGCGCAGCGAGCGGAAATTCGATTTCATAGAAAGTCATCGATGCAACCGTCCGCTCAAGGCTTGACTCTGGGAAGCCCACGCGGCTCACGCGGAATCCTTGGGCAACCTCCTATCTTACTTCAGCCCCAATCGTCGCTCGAGATAGTGGATGTCGGTTCCGCCCTGCTTGAAGGCGGAATGATTGAATATTTCCTGATGCAGCGGAATATTGGTCTTGATGCCTTCGACCACCATCTCCGCGAGCGCGTTGCGCATGCGCGCGATCGCGGTATCGCGGGTGTCGCCGTACGCAATGACCTTGCCGATCATGGAATCGTAAAAAGGCGGAACGTTGTAGCCCGTATAGACGTGGCTGTCGACCCGGATTCCAGGGCCGCCGGGCGAGTGCCACAGACGGATCGGGCCGGGGCTCGGCGTAAAGTTCTTCGGATCCTCGGCGTTGATGCGGCATTCCACGGCGTGGCCGCGGATTTGGATGTCGTTCTGCCCATAAGGCAGCGGTTCGCCCGCCGCGATCAGCAATTGCGCTTTGACGATGTCGATCCCGGTGACCAGTTCGGTCACCGGATGTTCGACCTGGACCCGCGTGTTCATTTCAATGAAATAAAATTCGTTGTCCTGGTACAGGAACTCCAAAGTGCCGGCATTGCGGTAGCCGACCTCGCGCACCGCCCTGGCGCAGCGCTCGCCCATGGTTTTGCGCTGCTTGGCGGTCAGCCCGGGGGCAGGCGCTTCCTCGATGACTTTTTGGTGGCGGCGCTGCATCGAGCAATCGCGCTCGCCCAGATGCACCACGTTGCCGTAATTGTCCGCCAGCACCTGGAATTCGATGTGCCGCGGCTTCTCGAGGAACTTCTCCATGTAGACCTGATCGTTGCCGAATGCCGCCAGTGCTTCGGACTGCGTTACGCCGATGGCATTCAACAACGAGGCGTCGGTGTGCACGACGCGCATGCCGCGTCCGCCGCCGCCGCCGGAGGCTTTGATGATCACGGGATAGCCGATGTCCTTGGCGATTCGGAAGCTCTCGTCGGCATCCTTGCCCAGCGGCCCGTCGGATCCGGGCACGCATGGGACGCCAGCCGCCTTCATGACCTTGATGGCCGAGACCTTGTCGCCCATGAGACGGATGGTTTCCGCGCGCGGACCGACGAAAATGAAGCCGCTCTTTTCGACCCGCTCGGCGAAATCGGCGTTTTCCGACAGGAAGCCGTAACCCGGGTGGATCGCCACGGCATCGGTGACCTCCGCGGCGCTGATGATGGCCGGCATGTTGAGATAGGAGAGAGCGGATTGCGGCGGCCCGATGCAGACGGTCTCATCCGCCAGCAGCACATGCTTGGTATTGAAATCGGCGGTGGAATGCACCGCCACGGTCTTGATGCCCAGTTCGCGGCAAGCTCGCAGGATGCGGAGGGCGATCTCGCCGCGGTTCGCGATGACGACTTTTTCGATCATCTCGAATTATTCGATGATGAACAGCGGTTGGCCGAATTCAACCGGCTCACCGTTCTTTGCGAGCATGGCCGTGACTCGACCTTCCTTGTCGGATTCAATTTGGTTCATCATCTTCATGGCCTCGATGATGCAGAGGATCTGGCCGACTTTGATTTCGCTGCCGATCTCGACGAATGGCTTTGCACCGGGAGAGGCGGACGAATAATACGTTCCCACCATCGGGGAGGTGACGGTGTGCTCGTCGTTGCGGGGGGCTCGTTCGCCGGCCGAGGTGGCGGCCATGGCGGGTGCCGCGGGCGCGGCCGGCGCCGCATGGACGATCGGCGCGGCCTGGGGGGCGGTCACCTGCATTGCGCCCCGCGGGTGGCGGCTGATGCGTACCGATTCCTCGCCCTCGGAAATTTCGAGTTCCGAGATGCCCGACTCCTCCAGCAACTCGATCAACTTCTTAACCTTGCGAATATCCATCCCCGAACCCCTTCAAATTTTGTTTTAACGTCAGGTCAGGCGCGCGACGGCAGCTTGGAGCGCGAGCTCGTAGCCGATCGGGCCCAATCCAAAGATGCACCCGACGGCAATGTCGGAGAGATAAGAGCGATGTCGGAAAGCTTCGCGCGCGAATACGTTGCTCAAGTGAATCTCAACGAAGGGCACCCCCACCGAGAGAAAAGCGTCGCGCAGCGCGATGCTGGTGTGCGTGAAGGCGCCCGGATTGATGATCACGAATCCGATTCCGTCGCGCTTCACGGCATGAATCCTGGCGATCAACTCATGCTCGGCATTGCTTTGGGCGGCGATGAGTTCATGACCCAGGGCTTGGCATTGCGCTTTGAGCTTTGCCTCGATGTCTTGCAGCGTGGCGCTCCCATAGACGGCCGGCTCGCGCGTGCCGAGCAGGTTTAGGTTGGGACCGTTGAGCAGCAAAACTCGAGCCATCTGGGAGTCAGGTCCTAAGCGCGATTGCGCCACAAAGGTCCGCGATAATAACCAGAAATGGAAGTGAAAAGGCAAGCTTCGGCGGCGAACGTCCGCCTAATTGCTTATCCGGCCTTCTTTCCCGCCATGGCCTCGAGGCCATCGGCAATGGCTCGCCGCGCTTCGGGGAGCGCAATACGCCGCTGATTGAGATCCTGGACCTCCGACAGGATGAAATCGGCCTGCGGACGGTGCAATTCGCCCACGAACAAAGCCACGACCTCGCCGCGCCGGTCCGTGAAAACGGTGAAGGGGAGGGCCGGCGAGTCCATGCCAAATTTTGCCGCAGCGTCCAGGGCGTCCTGTTCGCCGATGAGCAGCGGATAGTCGATTTTGAACTCTTCGGCGAACTGACGGACTTTGTCGGCATGGTCCACGGCAATCCCAACGACCGTCAAATCCCGAGCCGCCCAGTCGACGGCGAGGGTCTTCAGCAGGGGTATTTCGCGGCGGCACGGGTCGCACCAAGTAGCCCAAAAATTGATCATCAAGGACTTGCCGTTCCACGAGCTGATGGGTGTCGACTTTCCCGACAAGTCGTTCAACGAGAAATCGGGCAGGCGCGCCGGGATCACCGGATGCGGCACCGCTTCGATCGTGGAAATCTCTTTGGGATCAGGGGCGCTGGCCACGCCCGCCGGCACGGCGACGGCGGCGCCTTCGACCCTATGAATCAAGTGAAACCTAAATCCTGCCCATACTCCAAACAGGACGACCAAAGCGGCGCCGAAATAGCGCAGTCCGGGGGTATTCATGCCGGGATGTCGAGATGGCGGCCCTTCCGCAGTACCCATCCCGCGAGCAGAAATGCGCCGGCACCGGCAATGATCGCGGCGCTTTCCCAGGGACGCGGCGGATCGACGGCGACGGCGGCGGCCGATCCAACCGTTGGGAAAAGCACCTTCGTCATTGGGGGGTAACATAATCCGGCTTCCGCGCAGCCCTGATAAGTCACCTTGATTTGCAAAGGATGCGCGCCGGCATCGATGCGCGAATAGGGCACCTCCGCCTCGACCTGCTGGGTGAATATGCGCTGGGTGCCCAAATAAGGGTCGGTTTTGAGCGTGCCCGGCGGCAATGCGGGAGCGGCGAGGACAAGATCTGGGCTTTCAGGCTTTATCTCGATTTTTGAGCGATAAAGATAGTAGCCATCCGCGATGACCCAGCGGACCTTGAGCGCGGTTCCGTCGACCCGCGCGGCGACCCGAAAGGCGACATCCGGTGGAAGAAAATCCGTCTCGTTCGAATCAATGCCGCGCATCCACCAGGGTTTGGCGTGCGCTGGAGCGGCGAGGCCGATGGTTGAGGCCAGGGCGACAAAGGCGAGCGAGACAGCGATTAAAGAACGTTTCATTGCGGCACTTTAGTGGCCGGGGCGCAGGGGCGCCAGTTTCTTGAGGTTTTGTTGCGGTACAACAAAAAATAACGGTCTGAGCTCTTGAATCGTCACAATTCGTCGCTATGATTAGCAGCCTCGACGGGAGAGTGCTAACAACACATACCCTTTGGTTAACCCAACTGATTAGGAGTCTTGTCTTATGAAGATTCGTCCCCTTCATGACCGCGTGATCGTGAAAAGAGAGGAAGAGGAGCGTAAGTCTCCAGGTGGCATCGTCATCCCCGACACGGCAACCGAAAAGCCGATTTTCGGGAAAGTGATTGCCGTCGGCAAGGGCAAGATTTTAGAGAACGGCGAAATTCGCCCGCTGGACGTCAAAGTCGGCGACAAGATTCTTTTCGGCAAGTACAGCGGCACCGAAGTGAAGATGGAAGGCGACGAGCTGGTAGTCATGCGTGAAGAAGACATCATGGCCATCGTGGAAGGCAAGTAAGTCACGCCCATCCGAATTTACTTCCAGCACATCAAATTTAATTAGAGGTATCAGCAAATGGCAGCTAAAGACGTACGCTTCAGCGACGACGCTCGGGCACGCATGTTCAAGGGTGTGAATATTTTGGCAAATGCCGTCAAGGTCACGCTCGGTCCCAAAGGCCGCAATGCCGTGCTCGACAAGAGCTTCGGCGCTCCCACCGTCACCAAGGACGGCGTTTCCGTCGCGAAGGAAATCGAGCTCAAAGACAAGTTCGAGAACATGGGCGCGCAGATGGTGAAGGAAGTTGCTTCCAACACTTCCGACGAAGCCGGCGATGGCACCACCACCGCAACCGTTCTCGCCCAGGCGATCATCCGCGAGGGTCTCAAGGCCGTCGCGGCGGGCATCAATCCGATGGACCTGAAGCGCGGTATCGACCAAGCGGTCGGCGCGGCCACTGAGGAGCTGAAGAAGCTGTCCAAGCCGTGCAAGGATCCGAAGGCGATTGCGCAGGTCGGCACGATTTCCGCGAATTCCGATGAGAGCATCGGCAAGACCATCGCGGATGCGATGGCTAAGGTCGGCAAGGAAGGCGTAATTACGGTCGAAGAAGGTTCGGGCCTCGAGAACGAACTCGAAGTGGTCGAAGGCATGCAGTTCGATCGCGGCTACCTCTCGCCGTATTTCATCAATAATCAGCAGAGCCAGAGCGCCGAGCTCGACAAGCCGCTGATTCTCCTGGTCGACAAGAAGATCTCGAACATTCGCGAATTGCTCCCGCTGCTCGAAGCCATTGCCAAGGGCGGCCGGCAGCTCTTGATCGTTGCGGAAGATGTGGAAGGCGAGGCGCTCGCGACACTGGTCGTGAATACCATCCGCGGCATCGTCAAAGTCGCCGCCGTCAAGGCGCCGGGCTTCGGCGATCGCCGTAAAGCCATGTTGCAGGACATTGCGGTCCTCACCGGCGGCACGGTCATTTCCGACGAGGTCGGCTTGTCGCTCGAGAAGGCGACGTTGAACGACTTGGGCGAAGCGAAGAAGATTCTGGTGGAGAAAGAGAACACCACCATTATCGACGGCGCCGGCAAGGCCTCGGACATCAAGGGCCGCGTCGACAGCATTCGCCAGCAGATCGAGGAAGCGACCTCAGACTATGACAAGGAAAAACTGCAGGAGCGCGTTGCCAAGCTCTCCGGCGGTGTTGCCGTGATCAAGGTCGGCGCGTCGACCGAAATCGAAATGAAGGAAAAGAAGGCCCGCGTGGAAGATGCATTGCACGCGACCCGTGCGGCGGTCGAAGAAGGCGTGGTTCCGGGCGGCGGTGTCGCTCTGGTCCGTGCGCTCAAGGCCATCGAGAAGCTCACCGGCAAGAACGAAGATCAGACCACGGGCATCAAGATCCTGGCTCGCGCAATCGAAGAGCCGCTGCGTCAAATCGTCACCAATGCCGGTGAGGATGCCGCGGTTGTTCTGAACCGGGTCCGCGAGGGCAAGGGCACCTTCGGTTACAACGCCCAGACCGGCGAGTACGGCGATATGATCGAATTGGGCATCTTGGATCCGACCAAGGTGACGCGTCTGGCGCTGCAGAACGCCGCCTCGGTGGCCGGTCTGCTGCTCACGACGGAAGTCATGATTGCCGAGTCGCCGAAAGAAGAAGAGCATGCACATGGCGCCCCGGGCGGCGGCATGGGCGGCATGGGTGGCATGGATATGTAGTTGGCGCCTGTAGTTACCGCCAAAACGGTGATTGCGATCAAGAAAGAGCGGACTTCGAAGTCCGCTCTTTTTTTTTCATGATCCGTTCGGGCGGCTCAAGGGCCCGCTGACCACGCTGGTTTTATGCAATTCGAGCAGCGACTCACTCGGATCGTTGGCGCCATTCCACCAATACGAGTACTGACGCATGTCCCGGCGGTACGCCACCAACGTAGCCGGATCGAGGGTCAGCCGCATGTCGGTGCGCGCGAGAAGCTCGGGGTGTTGCCGGCGCCGCAGACGGCCGGAGCGTGCCAGATTGCCGAGCATCTCCGCGAGAATTGCCGGATCCGGCGTTGCACGCAGTACGATTTCGATGCAGGTGGTTTCCAGAGCATCGGCGGTGCAGGGAACCGGGTGAGTGTAGGCAAATTCGATCTCGTGCTTGACGAAGACCTGGGGTTCCAAGGCCAGGGAAAGCGCAGCGGTCATGTTGTACCAAACGCCCTGATCGAGCGTGGCGCCGATCCAGGTTCCCGTTTCAAAATTGTAGCGCTCGGCCACCAGGCCTTCGATCACGTCGGGCGGTTGCCGCGCCTTCAAGGCTTCGGCGACAGCGAGCATGAGCTGTGCGTGGGGGATACTCCGGGCGGCGAGTTCGCCTGTCAGGGTCTTCACATCCGCGCGCACCCGGGAATGAAACTTGGAATCTGCGCTGACGCTGTCGAACTCGCCATTGCGCGCCACCTCGAAATCATGGAATTGACCCAGCATGCCGGCCAGTGAATTGGCGAGCCCGTCGAGCCCTGGATCTGTGAGCGGCGCGTCGGCAAGCCCGAAATGGGCCTCCGCAGGCTGATACGACACCTTCCAGCTCGCCAAGCCCTTGCGGACGCTGCGCAATGCCTTGCGGGTGCTGTGGAAACTCCATGTTGCGCCGTCGGCAACCTGTGAGTAGGCGGAATCGATCAAGACCTGTGCATCGCTCGGGAACCAGCCGAACGCCAGCGTCGCGGAGCGCTCCGGAAAGTCCTGCATACGGGCGGCCACCTGCTCGGGGCCGGCTTCCTGATTGCTCCACTGCAGCAGCAGTGAGTAGTTGTCTTCGGCATCGTCCTCGTAGCCGTAGTCACGGTCCATGGCGATTGCCGCCTGCAATGCAGAGATGGCGGCCGCCGTGTCGCCGAGTTCGTGATGCGCGGCTGCACAATTGAATTGCATGCTCGCCATGGAAACGGCATCGAAACCTTCGCGATAGAGCTCCACCGCGTGCTGCGCGGCATCGAGTGCGGCACGCAGCTCGGTATTGCGCAGTTCCGCACCGTGGGAGGGCGCGTCGGGCGGTTGCGAACCGAGGCAAGCTGCCTTTGCCGAATGCACTTGGTATTCGGCGTCGGCGGCGCGCGCCAGCCCGGCCGGGAGCGCGACGCCCAGTGCGGGGCTGGCATTGACCAGGTCCAATTGACTCTGCGCGCTCTGCAAACGGGTGCGACAATCGCCGCCGTCCATTTGCGCAAGAATAACCGCGTAGGCAAGCCGAGCGTTCAAGGTGTCGGGAGATTGCGGGTCGCGCGCATTGAAGCGCTCGATCGAGGCGGCGAGATCCTTGGCGCTGCTCTCAGCGTCCTTCTGCGGCGTCTCGCGGGAATCGGCCGCGTGCAGCGGCGCAGCCATGGCGCTCAAGATCGCGGCAAGCAGAGTGGCGGCCGCCGCAATATTCATGAGGCAAGCTACGAGCCGTGACTTGCCCGAATGTCCCGGCCCCACTTGGAGGTGAAGCAAGGATCCCAGTCGAGGTAGGGGTTTGCGATGAACGTGCATTGACCATCTTCGACGAATCCGTTGTCGTTGGGCTCGCGCCGATCGAACGGATGATGGTGATGATGATGGTGATCGTTACCGCCATGATGGTGATCGTTGCCGCCACGATGGTGATCCGTGCCTACCATCCTGGCACCCGGATGCTGGAAAGCCACGTGCTGGCCCGCGGTGGGCTTGCCGGCAGCATGCATAGCGCTTGAATGCGAGTAGGCTTGCGCGCCGCCATGCCCACCGAAGCCGTGACCGGCGGACGCGCCGCCGAAAGAGGCACCGCGCGCGCTGGCGGCAGCGCCGCGGCCGCCCATTCCTCCGCCCCCGAAATGGCCGCCGCCCCCGCCGCCCCCGCCGCTGGAGTGACCGCCGCCGCCGCTCGATCCGGCGGCACTGGCGGAACCTCCCGAGCCTCCGGAGCCAGAGGTGCTTGCTGCAAGAACCGGCCCCGCCGCGATCAGCGCGGCAGCGATAACGACAAGCTTGATTGACATGGCGGCCTATCAGAGCAGTGCGATACAAGCACTTCTACTCGCGTTAGGATCGCGCGTCAAATGCCTCGGAGCCTGTTTTTATAGGGGTTTGGCGCTTGTCGGGTTCAATGATTCGACCCCCTCAAATTAATGTTTGCCCGCGGCATCCGCGCATTGAACCGCGCGCCGTTACCCACTAAAATTTCGGAATAGTGGGTAACTTCGGCGCGCTCTACCGTTTGCATGAGACTGCCATCCGGTCGTTATATGCAGAGGTCAAGTCACGCGCGAATTCCACCGCGGAATTGCTGCCCGGCACTCCGGGAACCCTCGTCAAGCGCGCCGGCACCGGGCATGAGTATTGGTACCGGTCCTATTATCCGGCACCCCGAAAGCGCTCGGAGCATTTCGTGGGCACCGTGAGCAACGCCGCCGCGTACGACGCGATGCACAGCCGGATCGCCCTGTCCGAATTGACCACCCAGCAAGTGGCAGTGCTCGCCAAATTCGGCTATCAAGTCGCCGACAAAGTCATTGCGAGCGTTCTGGTGGAATTGCGCAACCGCAAGATGTTCGACGCCGGCTTGGTGGTGGTCGGCGGCTTGGCGTACATCAGCTGGCTCAACGAATACGGCGCGCTGAGCGCCGTCTCTGCGGCGGTGAGCCCGGCAGCGAAGCCGCAAAATCTCTTGGCTTTGGCGCGGCGGCAGCCGTTGAAGCTCGCGACGCCCGCCACGTTTCTTGCCACCATGCAAGCCACACAGCTTCCGTTCGCCGGCCTACCCGGCTCCTCGAGCAAAAAAAAGCCGACGTCGGTCAGGCTGCCGGGTGCGGGACTGCGCGTGGATCTGTTTGCTCCGGGGCCCATTGCCGGTGAAAGCGTTGCAGTGCCGGAACTGGGCTGGCATGCGCAAACGATGCCGTTCTACGGCTACCTGCTCGAGGGCAGCCGCGAGGCCGCGATCCTCGCCGGCGGGCACTGCATACCCGCGCATCTGCCGGAGGTCGCGCGCTTGGTCTGGTACCGCCTTTACACGAGCACACGCCGCGGCAATGATGCGGCGCTCGCCGAGAGCGATCTGCTGCAGGCCGCAACGCTCGCCGCGCTCATGGTAGAACGGGATGCCGCGCTGCTGCGCGAGTCCTTTCGGGCCGCACCGCGGGAGCTGCGCAATGCCGCTCTTTCGCGGCTGCCGCGCCTGGATGGCCTGCTCGGCGAGCATACGGGCACGCGCGATGAATTTCGGAAGTTGCGTTAGCCGTCGAGCGGAGACCTCAGACAATGCGTGCCAAACACATCATTGCGGATCGATTCAGAAGCATCCTCGCGCTCGCTGCACTGGCGCTCATCGCGCTGCCTGCGCGCGCCGCGCCGCCACCCGGGCCGAAGACTTACTCCGAGGTGATCCGCCGGCAGGACTTGATGCTGGCGGCGCGCGACGGGACATTGCTGGCCACGGATATCTACCGGCCAGGCAACGGCGGCAGGGCGACAGCGGAGCGGCTGCCGGTGCTGCTGCATCGGACGCCGTACGACAAAACAGACCCGGCGGCCGTCTCCATCGCCGAGGCGCTGGCGAAGCATGGCTATGTGGTGCTCGTTCAGGACACGCGCGGGCGCCACCACTCGCAGGGCGTGTTCGAAAAATACTATTCGTATGATGCCTACGATGGCTACGACACCATCGAGTGGGCTGCCAAACAGCCATTTTGCGACGGCAAGGTCGGCATGTATGGGACGTCGTATGCGGCGCACACGCAGGCGGACGCCGCGAAGCTCGCGCCGCCGCATCTGCGCGCCTTGCTCCTCAACATGGGCGGCATGTCCAACGCGTGGGATCACAGCGTCAGGTACGACGGCGCGTTTGAAATGGGCCGGCAATTAACCTGGGCGTGGTCGCAGGCGCTGGACGATGCCAAGGACCCGGTGACGAAGGGCATGCTATCCAAGGAGGATGTCAACGCCTGGTACTCGGCTGTGCCGATCCGCAAGGGGTTGAGTCCCCTGGCGGCGGCGCCGAATTACGAGCGCTACTATCTCGAGGAGGCGACCCACTCGGACTATGACGCCCATTGGGACACGCTCGGCATGCAATGGGAAAAATTCTACGCGCAGACAGCCGATGTACCCATGATGCACGTCGGCGGCTGGTACGACATTTATCTGCGGGGCACGATCGAGAATTGGCGCAGGCTGACCGCCCTCAAAAAATCTCCGATGCGGTTGCTCATCGGACCCTGGACGCATCACGGCAACACCGCAAGTTTCGCGGGCGATGTGGACTTCGGCGCCGCCGCGGCGATCAAGGATTTCGATACGAATTTTCATTTGGCCTGGTTCGACCATTACCTTAAAGGCATCAAGACCGCCGCCGCGGCCGAAGCCCCGGTGCGATATTTCTTGATGGGCACAGGCGACGGCCACAAAGACGCGGCCGGTCGTCTTTTCCATGGCGGCGAATGGCATGAATCCAAAGTGTGGCCGCCTGCCGAGGCGCGCGCCGCGATTTTTTATCTGCATGCCGACGGATCGCTCAACCTGCACGCGCCATCGCCATCGGAGCCGGCCGCGACGGTGTTTCGATTCGATCCGGCACATCCGGTGCCCACCATCGGCGGCGGCGTTTCGAAACGGCTGAAGGATGGCGCCTACGACCAACGCGAGCGCGCGGACATGCCCGGGTCGCGGCCTCCTTATTTACCGCTGCGCGCGCGTAGCGATGTGCTGGTGTTCGAGAGCGAGATCCTCAAGCAGGATGCCGTTCTGGCGGGACCCGTGGAAGTGACGCTGTATGCGGCTTCGACGGCGACGGACACGGATTTCACCGCCAAGCTCATCGACGTGTATCCGCCCAGCGCCGACTTTCCGGCCGGCTTCGACATGAATCTAACCGACGGCATCGTGCGCGCGAGCTATCGCGACCATTCTGAGACGCGCCAACTGCTCGTTCCGGGCAAAATCTACAGCATCGCCGTGCGGCCATTCGATACGGCCAATGTGGTCAAGAAGGGCCACCGCATTCGATTGGATATTTCCAGCAGTAATTTCCCGCGCTTCGACGTCAATCCCAATACCGGCGAGCCCCTGGGCTCGAGCCGACTGCTGATGACGGCGGACAATTCGGTGTATCACGATCCGGCACATGCCTCCGCCGTAAAATTGTTTCTGATGCCGGCTATTCCTTGACGTAGGCGATCTTGTCTTCTCTCAAGCGGCAGGCTGCGGCGATCAAATCGTCGCCCTGAAACAGGTCATGTTTGGACAAGCCGACCAGGCCGATGAGCCGCGCCATGGTCTTCTCCTGCGGCTCGACGCCGCCGTCGGCCAAGATATGCGCGATCGACGCGCCTGCACGCTCCAGTGCGCGGCTGACGAGCAACGTGCGGTGGCAGTCCAATGGCTCCTTTTCCGCGCACATCGGCCACCGCTGTGATGCCGCTGGCGCTCAGCAAGCCGATGAATTTCTCGATGGGATGATTCGAGTGCCCCACCGTGTAAATTCTCGTCGCGTTGGGGTTCTGCGGGTGTTCGCGCATGGGGTACAGTAGGCTCAAAGATGGCCCGATAACAATTCCCGAGGATCGTATTCGATGATCAGTTCATTCCCAGCCCTGCGTTCTGTGGCGTTTTGCATCGTGATAGAGGTCTGTTCTCGAGGCACGGCCCTCGCTCAGGCGGTGCCGCCGGCGATATTCACCGACCCTCCCGCGGACCGCGCGCATCCGGCCGCCATGACGGTTCTGCATGTCCCGAGCCATGGACTGCTCATCAATGGATTGCTGTACTCTCCGGCTGGTGCGGGCCCGCACCCGACGCTGGTGCTCTGCCATGGTCTGCCTGGAAACGAGAAGAATCTCGATCTGGCGCAGGCGGTGCGCCGGGCGGGTTGGAACGCGGTGACCTTCAACTACCGTGGATCCTGGGGCAGCCCCGGCTCATTTCGCTTCGCGCACAATCCAGAAGACGCCGATGCGGTTCTGGCCTATTTGCGCGATCCGTCCAATGCCGCGAAATTGGGCGTCGACACGCGGCGAATAGTCATCGCCGGCCATAGCATGGGAGGCTGGGTCGTGGCGCACACGGCGGCGCAAGATCATGCCTTGAGCGGCGCTATCCTCATTTCCATGGCGGACATGGGCCTGACAGGCAGCAGGCCGCGCGCGCAGGCGGTCGCCGCGATGGCCGAAGACATGGAGACCCTCGCCGATGTCACCCCTGAGAGCATGGTCGATGAACTTGCCGCGCACTCCAAACAATTCGTTGTGACCGGAACCGCCGCGGGATTGGCGCAGATTCCGCTGCTGGCCATCACCGCGAACGATCACCTGGCAGCGCAGACCGATGCGCTGGTGGCGGCGATCAAAGCCAAAGGCGGCAGCCGCGTCACGGCGGTGCATCTGGACACCGATCATAGCTATTCGGATCGGCGCATTGCCCTGGAGAGCATCGTGATCACCTGGCTGTCGGAATTGCATTGAGTTGGTCCGCGCAACAGTATGTAGCCTTCGAAGATGAACGCACACGGCCCGTGCGGGATTTGCTCGCCGCGCTGCCGCCGATCGATGCGCATTCGCTGATCGACCTTGGCTGCGGGCCTGGCAATTCCACCGAAGTGTTGGCCGCACGCTACCCTCAGGCCGATATTTCCGGCATCGACAACTCGAGCGACATGATCGCGGCCGCGCGACGCCGGTTGCCGCACGTGAATTTTGCGGTCGCGGATCTGCAAGACTGGCGGGGCACCGGCCCCTACGACGTGATATTGGCGAATGCCGTGCTGCAGTGGGTCGCGCATCATGAAGCGCTCTTGCCGGCGCTGATCGCAAGACTCGCGCCCGGCGGCGCCCTGGCGGTGCAGATGCCGGATAATCTCGACGAGCCTGCGCATCGGCTCATGCGGGAGGTTGCAGCCGGCGGATCTTGGGCGGCCAAACTCGCGGCATCGTCGGCGGCGCGTGCGCCGCTCGCGCCCGCCGGGTGGTACTACGAACTGCTGCGGCCGCGCTGCTCGAAGCTGGATATGTGGCGGACCACCTATCATCATTTTCTGCGTGGCGGCGCCGAGGCCGTGGTGGAATGGTTCAAAGGCAGCGGCCTCAGGCCGTTTCTCGAACCTCTGAATGCCGGTGAACGCGCTGCCTTTCTCGAGCGGTACACGGCCGCGATTGCCAAAGCCTATCCTCCGCTCACGGACGGCAGCGTCCTGTTGCCGTTTCCCCGCGTCTTTTTGACGGCCATTCGCTAGGCGGCACGCCTGACTCATGTTCATGGAATTCATTGAGACGGTACCCGGCCCACTGCGCGGCTCCGTCGAGCGCTGGTGGGAACGCGCCTGCGCCGACACCGACTTTCTGGATCGCTACCGGGCGCTTTCCGCCGAGCACCGCGCGCAACTGCCGCGCGTCGTCGCGGCCAGCGAATTCGCCGCGCAGGCACTGATCCAAGATCCGGCGGCGCTCGCGCCCGGCGGCTCGAATACCCATTACGAAGCGCAGGCCGCAGCCGCGCAATCCGTCGAGCAGGCCCTATTGCTTCTGCGCGAGTGGCGCCGGCGCGAAATGGTGCGCATCGCCTGGCGCGATATCGCGGGAAGCGCGGCGGTCGCCGAAACGCTGCGGGCCGTCTCCGACCTGGCCGATGCAACCGTTCGCGCGGCGGCAGCGGCGGCCGCGCGGCATCTCGAGCCGATTTTCGGCAAGCCGCAGAGCTCGAACGGCTCGGCCCCGCACTTCGTGATCCTGGGAATGGGAAAGCTGGGCGGCCGCGAACTCAATTTCTCCTCGGACATCGACCTGATCTTTTTGTTCACCGGGGCCGGCGAGACCGGCGGGCCAAGGGTCGTCGATAACGAGGAGTATTTCAATCGTCTGGGACGCGAAGTCATCCGGTTGCTCGATGCGCGCAATGCGGACGGCTTCGTATTCCGCGTCGATATGCGGCTGCGGCCGTTCGGGGAAAGCGGCCCGCTGGTGGTGAGCTTGGCCGCGCTCGAGGATTACTTGCAGCAGCACGGCCGCGACTGGGAACGCTATGCCTGGATCAAGGCGCGCGCCATCGTCGGCGCCGTCGCGTATGCATCCGCGTACGAAGAATTCGTGCGCCCATTCGTCTACCGCCGGTATCTGGACTTCGGCGTGTTCGAGTCGTTGCGCAACATGAAGGCGCTGATCGTCCGCGAGGTGAGCCGCCGCGATCTCGAGCAGCATCTCAAACTCGGCAAAGGCGGTATCCGCGAAATCGAGTTCATCGTGCAATCCATGCAGCTGGTGCGCGGCGGAAGCGACCGGCGCTTGCAGAACGCCGCTCTCTTGCAGGTGCTGCCGCTGCTCGCGGGTTCAAAACTCATCTCGGCCGGCGACATTGCGCAGTTGACCGAGGCGTACCTCATGCTGCGCAAGGCCGAGAATGCGCTGCAGATGATGCGCGATCAGCAGACGCACTCCTTGCCGCAAGACAGCCAAGATCGCGCCCGCCTCGCCATGATCATGGGGTTCACCGGCTGGGATCAAACGCTCGCCGCGCTGAATGCGACGCTCGAGAAGGTGGCGGCGCAATTTGATGCATTGCTGTTCGGGACGCCCGATGCGCAACGCCGTTACGCCGAGATCGGGGCCGCCTGGCTGGATTCGGACGATGCGAAAATAGAAGAGGAACTCGCCAATAGCGGCTTTCCGCGCAGCGAGATTGCACCCGTCGCCGCGATCTTGGAGTCCTATCGGCAGGCGGCGAATTATCGGCGCCTCGATGAGGCCGGGCACCGGCGGCTGTACGTCATATTGGCCCGGCTGCTCAAAGCTGCGGCGGCACATGGTTCGCCGGCCACCGTCGTGCAGCGGGTGCTGCGGGTGCTCGAGGCGATTGGCTCGCGCGCCTCTTACCTGGCATTGCTCAACGAGCAGCCCGCGGCGCTCGACCGGCTCATCGAGGTTTGCGCCATCAGCGGCTTTCTGTCGCGGCAGGTCGCCGATTTTCCGCTGCTGCTCGATGAGCTGATCGATGCCAAGGCCTTCGATGAATTGCCGACGCGCGCAGGTTTTACCCTGGAATTGGCGGCACGCACGGAGAGAATGCCGCCCGACGATCCGGAACGCCAGGTCGAAGCGCTGCGCCAATTTCAAAAGGTGGCAGTCTTCGCCGTGGCGCTCGCCGATCTGACCGGGCGTCTGCCGCTGATGCGCGTCAGCGACCGGCTGACCGATATCGCCGAACTCATTGTTGCATGCTGCATGGATCTTGCCTGGCAGCAAATGACCCGCATCTACGGCACGCCCTATTGCGGAGAAGAGCCGGGAAGTCTGCGTCCGGTCGCGGTGGCGGTGGCCGCCTACGGCAAGCTCGGCGGACTGGAACTGGGCTACGCATCGGATCTCGATCTGGTTTTCCTGCACGATTCGGCCGGCTCCATCCAGCTGACCGGCGGCGAGAAACCGCTCGACAATGGCGTATTCTTTCTGCGCCTGGGACAGCGCATCGTGCATTTGCTGACGATGCACTCCGCGGCCGGCCGTCTTTACGAGGTCGACATGCGTCTGCGTCCCAACGGCAAGGGCGGGTTCTTGATGACCGGCATCGATGCCTTCGAGCGCTATCAACTGAACGAAGCATGGACTTGGGAGCACCAAGCGCTGCTGCGGGCCCGCGCGGTGGCCGGTGACCCGCAGCTTTGCGCGGCCTTCGAGGCCGTGCGGCGCCGCGTGCTGAGCTCGGCGGTGCGCCGCGAGACATTGCGCCACGACGTGCTGGAAATGCGGCTGCGAATGCGCAAGGAACTGTCGCGCTCGGGGCCGGGCGAATTCGACATGAAGCAGGACGCCGGCGGGATCTCCGATATAGAATTTCTCGTACAGTACTGGGTGTTGGCCGGCGCCCGGGCTCATCCGCAGCTGCTGACCTATACCGACAATATTCGGCAGCTCGAAGCTTTGGCGGCGGTCGGCGCGATCGATGCGGCCACCGCTCTTTGGTTGAAGGAGACCTATATCAGCTACCGCTCGGTGCTGCATCATTTGTCGCTCGAGGGTGACGGCGAGCGCATCGTTGCGGCGCAGCCGTATCGGGAGACGCGCGACCGGCTGCGCGCGATCTGGCACGCGACGCTTGAAACGGCGCCGTGACCTGTCAAAATCGCCGCCCTTGGGCAAGGTATCGAACGGAGTGAAAATCATGTCGGCAATGGTACAAGACGATTCCAAACATCGGCTGATCGTGCCGAACGCGCTGCATCACTACAGCGTCGACATGGGCGACCTGCCGTTATCCTGTCCGATGCCGGGCATGATGCTGTGGAATTCGCATCCGAAGGTTTATCTGGCGATCGAGGCCACCGGATGGGCCAAGTGCTCTTACTGCGGCGCCGAATACACGCTCGATCGGAGCGCGCCTGGACATGCGGACATCGCCTCGGAAACCGATTCTTGAGATTTGCCGATCCGCTAAGACTTGTATTCGGCGTAGGATTTTTCCTCGACGATGGTCGATCCGAGCTTTAGATTGATGCGCCGCTTGATCGCGGCACGCTCATCGTTCTCGAAGTAGACCGCCCGCGCGAGACGGATGAATTCGCCGTCGAAGGCCTGCGCCCGTTCCTTGTCGCGGATGTCGTCCTCGATCACCCACAGCCGCTCATTGACCTGAAGCAGCGCATTCACATCGGCGGCGATATCGGATTTTGCATAGGGCGATGCGCCCCAGGTTGCCTCGAGCAGTTTGAGCTCGATGCGCACATTGGCGAGTTTTTGCGCATCGCTCATGCGGCTGGATTTGATCCTCAGGATCGTGATTTTATCCAGCAATTCGCCGGGAGAGACCGGAACGTGAATTTCGCTCATGAGCGCATCTTAGCGAAAATCCCGGGTGTGCATGAGCGCGTCGAGTTTTTCGACCGCATCGCCCACCTCGATCAAATCCATCACGCCGGGCCGTTCGATTTTCGTGGTCCAGGGGATTTGCGCCGCGGGCCGGCCCAAGTATTTACGCGCCGCTGCATCGTACTTGTCGACGCACCACTGACGGCTGTAGTAGGGTCCGGCGCGCTGCGGGTTGGTGGCGGCGTACAGACCCAGGACGGGCAATCCGACCATGGTTGCCATGTGCGCGGGACCCGAGTCGGGCGACAGCAATGCGGTGCTTTGCGCCATCAGGCCCAGCAATTGCGGCAGCGTATCCTTGCCGATCTGATTGACGAGCGGGCTGCGCGCCGCGTCGAGGATCGCCGCGCCCATGCGCGCCTCCGCGGAACTGCGGCCTCCCACCAGTACGACGCGCATGCGATGCACCGAAGCGGCATGATCGGCGAGCGCGGCGTATCTCGCAGCCGGCCAATTGCGCGCAGCGTGGCTGGAGCACGGGCTGATGAGCAGCGTGGGCGTCCCCGCGGCAACGATGCCGCGCGCATAGTCGATCGCGGCCGGCGGCAACGCGACTTCCCATTGCGGAGCCTTGGGTTCGATGCCGCAGGCACGCGCGAAGCCCATGAATGAGTCCAGTACGTGCTCGCACGCCTTGGGTTCAATTTGTGCGTTGGTGAACAGCCATTGCAGCTCGCGGGCCCGCTGCCGATCGAACCCCAGCTTGATCGGAGAGCGGATGAGACGGCTGACCAGGCTCGCCCGCAAGGACAATTGCATATCGAGCAGCAGGTCGAAGCGCCGCGCGCGCAGCTCTGCGCGCAAGCGCATGAGTTCCCGGAGAGTTGCCGCTTTGTCGAAGGTGATAAACTCGATTTCCGGAACGATCTCCCTCATCAGCTTGGCTTCGGCTTTGCCGATGATCCAGGTAAACCGCGTTTCGGGCCACGCCGCTTGGAAGGCTCGAAGCGCCGCCAGTGCATGGCAGGTATCGCCGATCGCCGAGAGACGCAGCAGGCAGACGTGCTGCAGCGGCGGTTTGAAGCTTAAGGTGGTCATAAGAATGATAAAGGACGGCCAACGCATTGGCACTGCAACGGGCGTCATGCTGGCTGATCCACATGGCATTGGCAATGCACCCCAGGGCGCCGGCGAAGGACTGTTCGATCCGGATTTTTGGAAAGCCCGCGGCGAGATGTCCGCCGTTTCCGGCGGCCGGGGTGCAGCTTGGTTCGTGGGATCCTCCGCGCACCCGTGGGTGCTGCGGCACTATCGCCGCGGCGGCTTCGCGGCGCGGATTTCAGCGGATCGCTACTGGTGGCGCGGGGAAGATCGGGTGCGCTCGTTCACCGAGTGGCGTTTGCTGTTCGAGCTCTCGCAACGCGGCTTGAGCGTGCCGAAGCCGGTGGCGGCTTTTTACCGCCGCGAAGGCTTTACCTATCGTTGCGATCTGATCACGGAGCGCATTTCCCGGGCGCAACCCTTGAGCGCGGCGCTCGACACCGGGGCGCTCGCGGCACCCGCCTGGCGCGCAGTCGGGGCGGCGGTTGCGCGGCTGCACCGTCAGGGCGTCGATCACGCCGACTTGAACGCCCACAACATTCTGCTCGAGAGCGGAGGGGCGGTCAGCGTGATCGACTTCGACCGCGGGCGGTTGCGGCCGCCGGGCGCATGGACCTCGCGGAATCTGGCGAGACTCGAGCACTCGCTGCAAAAGATCGCCGCCGCCATGCCGCCGGACCGATTCACGCCGGCATCCTGGGCCGAACTCTTGGCCGGATATCGGGCGGATTGAGAGTTGCGCCTGCTCTACTCTTGGTTGATTCGATGCGCGATGCCCGTAGCCTTGGCGATTCTTCTGTGGCGCGGTCTACGCGATCATCGCTATTGGCAGGGGCTGTCCGAGCGCCTCGGATTTGGCCGGGCGCTTTCCGCTCCGGGCATTTGGCTGCATGCGGTTTCGCTCGGCGAGATGTCGGCGGCGGCGCCTTTGGCGCGGGCGCTGCGCCTGCGCTTTCCGGAAATTCCACTGCTCATAACCACCGCGACGCCCGCGGGCCGGGCGCGCGCCGCCGCATTGTTCGAAGGGATTGCGGATATCCGTTTTCTGCCCTACGACGCTCCCGGCGCGGTGCGGCGCTTCTTGGAGCGCGCACGCCCGCGCGCCGCGCTCATCATGGAAACGGAACTGTGGCCGAATCTATTGCGCGAGTGCGAGCGCGGCGGCATTCCCGTGCTGCTCGCGAGCGCCCGGCTTTCCCAGAAATCGGTGTCGCGGTATCGGCGCTTCGGCAGCCTGTTCGCCGGTGTGTTCGGCAAGAAGCTGCTCGTGGCGGCCCAATCCGCCGAAGATGCCGAGCGCTTCAAATCGATCGGTGCCGACGCCGAACGGACGCTGGTGCTGGGCAATGTGAAGTTCGACCTCGAGTTCGACGACGCTATCGTGCAAGCGGGCCGGGCGCTGCGTGTGGCATTAGCCGCGGCGCGGCCGGTCTGGATAGCGGGAAGCACGCACCCCGGCGAAGAAGAACAGCTCCTCGATGCGCATGCACTGCTGCTGCAATCGCTGCCGCGCGCGGTGCTGTTGTTGGCGCCGAGGCACGCCGATCGCTTCGCGGCGGTCGCCGAATTGCTGGGGCGGCGCGGCGTCGGCTTCGCACGCCGCAGCCGAATGGCGGGCGGCGCGCAAGCGCCGGCGTTGCCAAGCGCGACGACGGTACTGCTGGTCGACACGGTTGGCGAGCTGGGGATGCTTTACGCCGCGGCGGACGCGGCATTTGTCGGCGGCAGCTTGGTGCCGATCGGCGGCCACAATCTGCTCGAACCCACCGCGCTCGGGCTTCCCGTGCTCACGGGACCGTCCTGCTTCAACGGCCGGGAAATCGCGCAATTGCTGCTGGCGCGCGGCGCGGCGCTGGAGGTCAAGAGCGCTCGAGAGCTCGCCGCCGCGCTCGAGCGGCTGCTGGCGGACCCGCGGGCGCGGGAGCAGATGGGTGTCATCGGCAGACAGATCATCGCGGCTAACCGCGGCAGCGTCGCCCGTATTCTCGCGCTCATTGAACCGTGGCTGCCGGAGGCGGCGGGACATCGGTCGGCGGCGGCGGGGCAGGCGTATCGGTGAGCAGCGCATTGATCCGCTGCAAACTTTGTTCGGACAAGATGCCGGCCGCTTGCTGCAGCTTGATCACATTCAGCATGTAGTCATAGCGGCTGTGCGCATAGTCGGTTTGCGCCTGCACCCACTGTTGCCGGGACTGGAGCACATCCACCGCCGTGCGCGTTCCGGCTTCATAGCCCGATTCGGTGGCGCGCAGCGCCGTGAGGTTCGACTCGACCGCGCGATGCAGCGCCTTGACCCGCGAGATTTCTGAAAGCACCCCGAGATAGGCGTCGCGCGCGTCGTGCTCGGTCTGGCGGGCAACCCGCTCCAGGCGTTCCTTGGCCGCTCGATGCTGGTAGACCGCCTGGCGCACCTGCGATGAGACCAAGCCTCCCGAATAAATCGGAAAGGTTAATTGAATCCCGATCGAGCGCTGCCGTTCGTCCAAAAGCGTGCCGCCGGCCGGACTGCCGTCGGGGTACACGTCGAGCTGGTTGCTCGAGAGCTTGCCGGCGCTGCCGACCAGATCCAGCGAGGGATAATGTCCGCCGCGCTGGATCGACACGTTTTCGCGGGCGATGTCGGCGGCCAGGCGGCTCGACACCAGCGATAGGTTTTGTTGCAAGGCCATCTCGACCCAACGCTCTTCGCTGATCGGATCCGGATTCACCATCGCGAAGGGTTCGATCGGGCGCGCCAGGAAGTCGAAGGGGTCGCCGATGATTTCGCGCAGCAGCTCCTGCGTGGACGCCAATGCACGCTTGGCGGCGATCACCGCGGCGGCGGTGCTGTCGTGGGAGGCGCGCGCCTCCTCCACGTCCGTGACGGCAATGAGTCCGATTTGATAGCGCGCCTCGGCTTGCGCCAGTTGGCGATTCACCGAGACCAACGCGACTTGCTGCGCCTCGACGTCATCCTGTGCCCCGAGAACGTCGAAATAACGCTGCGCCACGCGTTCCATCAGGTCCTGTTGCGCGGCCTGGTAGTCCGCCTCGGCTTGTGCCACTTGCGAATCCGCCCGCTTCAGCGCCTCCCAGTTCTCCCAGCGAAACAGGTTTTGCTTGAGGTCAATGGTGTACTGATGAACCGTGGTGTCGATTTTGCCGCTGAACGGAAAGGACTCGGTAATGGTCGAGGGTGCGCCCGGCGACGCGCAGGGCTGGCCGGGCGGCACCGTGGGCCCGCACGGCGGCAGGGCGAGCGTCTGGGTGGTGTTTATCGACCCGGTATCGTGTTCGCGCGAGGCGTGTCCGTTGCCGGTCAGCTGCGGCAGCAGTACCGACAGAGCCTGCGGTTTGGACTCCAAGGCGGCGAGGCGCGTGGCCTCCGCCTCGCGCAGCTGCGGATCGTTTTGCAGCGCCCGCTGGTAAACAGCGAGCAGATCCGCCGCCTGAACGGCGTGAGTCACAAGGTACAAGGCCAAAGCCATCGCAAATCGCTTCATGAAATACCCATTTTTGGGCGTCCCCAGGGCGGTAGTATAGTGTTATATACTACTATATCACCTACGCGAGACGGGTCAATACTGCGGAATCCTAGGGTCTATAACCCGGGACCAGGCCAAAATTCCGCCGGAGAGATTAAAAACTTTCGCAAAACCCTGGCGCTCCAGATACTGCGCCACCTGGGCACTGCGGCCGCCGGAGCGGCAGATGACGACAATCTCCTTTTTCGGCTCGAGCTCGGCGAGACGATCGGAAATCTCGCCCATCGGGATATGCAGCGTCTCGGTGGGGACCGGCGCCAGCTTGACTTCCCAGTCCTCGCGGACATCGAGCAGGGTCATATCCTCGCCGGCTGCGCGCCGATCCAGGAATTCTCGCGGCGTCAGTTCCTGGGGCATTTTCAAAAGACGAATCTTGGAGCGGCGGCGGCGTTGATCAGCGGTTCGACAACGGTTTCGAACAGGCTTTCGCGTATCCATTCGGCGGTATCGACCCGGCGGACCAAGATGGCATCCATCACCGGTGCATCTCCGACGATGGCGAATAAGCGTCCGCCCAGCCGCAACGATCGTTCGAAACGCGCGTCGTAGATCGGCAGCGAGCCGGTCACGGCGATGGCGTCGTACTCGCCCAAGGGTTCGGCGGCAAATGCGTCGCGAGTCTCGAATTCCACGCTCGCGCGCGGCACGGCGCGGATGTTGGCTTGCGCGGCGGCGGTGAATTGCGGGTGAATATCGATGGATCGCGTCGCGGATGCCAGGAGACTCAGGCAGGCGGCGAGGTAGCCGTTGCCGCTGCCGATCTCGAGCACTTTGTCGCCGGCGGCCACGCTCAGGGCTTGAAGAATGCGGCCCTGAATCTTTGGGGCGAGCATCGATTGGCCCAATCCAATGGGTATCGGCGCGTCGGCAAATGCCAATTCACGGTATCCCGGCGGCACAAAAGCCTCGCGCGGCACCGTGGCGAAGACCTCGAGCACTCGAGGGTCGAGGACTTCCCAAGTACGTATTTGCTGATCCACCATTTGCTGCCGAGCGGCCAATGTATCCATGCTTTCTCACGCGCGATTAAGGCCGCTGATTATGGTCAATTTCCACAGGCTACGCGAGCCCCTTGCGCTATTCTCTGCATCACGATGGTTCGCGACGTGTCCAGCGCATGAAGGGCGCCCAACTACTCAGCGTCGCTAAGACTCGTCGTTACTGAGGTCAGCGTTGGTCTTTTCTTCCCCCGTGTTGTGGTTGATCACCGCGGCCATTCTGGCAGTCGGCGTCGTCGTGCTGTTCGCGTGGAAACGGCGCCAAGAGCGCGCGGTCAACGATTTCTCGAGTCAAATTCAATATCTCATCGATGAAGGCGGCGCAGCCGGACGGATTGCGCCGAGCACCGAGCCGGGCGCGCTGGGCAAATTGGGTGCCGCAGTCAACAAATTGCTCGAAGATCTCGAGCGCCGGGGCGCGCAGCTGCAGGATCGCGAGCAGCTGTTTCAACGTCTGGTCGAGACCGTGCACGATGCCGTGCTCGTGCACCGCAAGGTGATTCTGTTTGCGAATGCGCGCTTCCTGTCGCTGCTCGGGATGAAGTCCGCCGATGTCGTCGGCCGGCCGCTGACCGAGTTCGTCGCGCCGGAATATGTCGAGCTGGTGGAGAGCAATCTGCTGCGGCGGCTGGCGGGAGAGTCCGCCGCGGAGCGTTATGAAATCGAGCTCATGGACCGGCAAGGTCAGGTTACGCGCGTCGAGCTTTCGAGCACGGTGATCGACAGCTCCGGCGAGCCGGCGCTGCTCCTGACCGCACTGGAAATGATGCCGGGCGCCATCCCGACCGAAGTCTCGCAAAAGCCGCGCGCCATGGCGACGCTCGATGCCATGGGCGAGAGCGTGATAACCGTGGATGCGGAAGGACGCATCGACTACATCAACCACTCGGCGGAAACGCTGCTCGGACAGCAGGCGAATCAGGTCCTCGGCAAGACCTTTGCGGAGGTCGCCTCGTTGGTGGACGAGAACGACCGCCGCCAGCTCGGCGATCCGGTGCAGAAAGCCTTGGGCGGCGGCGCACGGGTGTCGGCCGCGAGGCGCGCGGTGCTCGTGCCGGCGAGCGGCGGCGCTGAGCGATTCGTCGAGATCAGCGTGACGCCGCTGCGGCCCGACGCGAAGGATTCTTCCGGCTTGGTGCTGGTGCTGCACGATACCAGCGAGCTTCGCGGCCTGACCCGGCAGATGACCTATCAGGCCAGCCACGATCCGCTCACCGGACTCGTGAACCGGCGCGAGTTCGAGCATCGGCTGCAGGAGGCACTGGATTCCGCGCAAAGCGGCGATACCGGGCACGCCTTGTGCTACCTCGACTTGGATCATTTCAAAGTCGTCAACGACACCTGCGGCCACACCGCCGGCGACAACATGCTGCGCGAGATTGCATCGCTCATCAAGGAAGCCGTGCGCGATTCGGATACCGTGGGGCGAATCGGCGGCGATGAGTTCGCACTGCTGTTGGTCGGGTGTCCGTTGGAGAAGGCGCGGCAAATAGCCGACAATGTGGTGCGTGCGGTCAACGACTACCGCTTCGTGTGGCGCGACAAGATCTTCAATGTCGGCATCAGCATCGGCCTGGTCGAAATCGGCCGCGACAGCGGCAATATCGAGGACATCATGAACTCGGCGGATTCCGCCTGCTACGTGGCCAAGAAGCAGGGCGGTCTGCACGTGCATGTCTACTCGGCGCGCGAGGAGGCGAACGCACGTCACAGCGGCGAAATTCACTGGCTGCTCAAATTGCAGGGCGCGCTGCGCGACAACAAGTTCGAACTGTATTACCAGCCCATCGTGCATGCGCGCGCGGGCGGAATGAGCGGGCCGGCGCTCGAGGTGTTCGTGCGGCTGGCGGCCGAACACGGGCAGCCGGCTGCGCCGCCGGCGGAATTCATCCGTGCCGCCGAGCGCTACCGTTTGATGCCGCACGTGGATCGCTGGGTGGTGCAAGCGGTGCTGGCCGCACTCGGGCGCGGCGGCCTGAAGCTGCCGCCGGGCCGCAGCGTGGCGATCAACGTTGCCGGCCAAACCCTGGGCGACGCCGAATTCCTGGAATTCGTGGTCGACTGTTTCGATCACACGGGCGCCAATCCCGGCGATATCTGCTTCGAGGTCACTGAAGCCTCGGTGGTCGCGAATCTGGATCATGCGCAGCGCTTCATCGGCGTGCTGCATGGGATGGGTTGCGAGTTTGCCCTGGATAATTTCGGCCGCGGCTTGAGCTCATTTTCCACGCTCAAGACATTGCCGATGGATTATCTGAAAATCGACGGCTCCTTCATCAAGAATCTCGCCGGCGACGCGGTCAACCAGGCCATGGTGGCGGCCATGATCGAACTGTCGCGCAGCCTGAATTTCCGCGTGGTGGCGGAGCACGTCGAGGACCAGTGGGCGCTCGATACCGTGACGGGCATGGGCATCGATTTCGTGCAGGGCTTCATGGTCGGACGCCCGCAGCCTTTGTCGATGATTCCAAGCACCTAACATTGAGCGGCTCGTCGGTCCTCGCGAGATCGCTCGATGTCCTGCGCCGGGAAGAGTGTCGAATGCTGTCACCCAACACCTGGTTGCGTGGGCGTCGCGCCTTATAACCCTCCGGCACCCCTTCATAACAAACTTCTATGGCATTTCTGCCGCGCATAGGAGGAAAATCCCTCCCCCGAGCTCAGGAATTCGCCAAGAGGTTCATATGCCAGTTTATGAGGACAACACCCGCTCCATTGGCCGTACTCCGCTGGTGCGGATCAACCGCCTCAACGCCGGCAGCGGCGCGGCCGTGCTTGCCAAGATCGAGGGCCGCAATCCCGCCTATTCGGTGAAATGCCGTATCGGCGCCGCCATGGTATGGGACGCCGAACAGCGCGGCACGTTGAAACCGGGCATGTCGATTGTCGAGGCCACCAGCGGCAACACCGGCATTGCGCTCGCCTACGCCGCAGCTGCGCGCGGTTACGGCTGCGTGCTCACCATGCCCGACACCATGACCATGGAGCGGCGCAAGGTCGTTGCCGCATTGGGCGCGAAGCTGATATTGACTCCGGGCGCCAAGGGCATGAAGGGCGCCATCGCAAAGGCCGAGGAGTTGGCGACTTCCGATCCGAAGAAGTATCTGTGGGTCAGGCAATTCGACAATCCGGCCAATCCAGGGATTCACGAGAAGACCACGGGACCGGAAATTTGGGACGATACCGAAGGCAGGGTGGACATCTTCGTGAGCGGCGTCGGCACCGGCGGCACCTTGACGGGGGTATCCCGGTACATCAAAAAAACGCGCGGCCGGCCGATCGTGACCGTGGCGGTGGAGCCGACCAACTCGCCGGTCATTTCGCAGACTCGCGCCGGCGAAACGCTGACGCCGACGCCGCACAAGATCCAAGGCATCGGCGCGGGCTTCATCCCGCACAACCTCGACATGTCGCTGGTCGACCGGGTCGAACAAGTGACCAATGAGGAGGCCATCGAGATGGCGCGCCGTTTGGCGCGCGAGGAGGGCATCCTGTCGGGCATTTCCTGTGGCGCGGCGATGGCCGCGGCGCTGCGCCTGGCACGCGAATCCGCGCACGAGGGCAAGACCATCGTGGTGATTCTGCCGGATGCGGGTGAACGCTACCTGTCAGGAGCTCTATTCGAGGGCCTGTTCGAGGAAGTCGAAAAAATGCAGGCCGTCGCCTAACGCAACACCTATGCACGCCAAGCCCGCATGAACGCCAAGCCGGAAGCAATGCCGCAAGCCCGCGCGCTTTCCGACCTCACTCGCGAGTTGCTTGGCAGCTACTTGAGCGATGAGCGCGGCCGGCGCATCGCGCATGGCTATCTGCCCTCGCGCGAGGGCATCGTCGAGATTCTGACCTCGGTGCTCGACCTCATGTATCCCGGTTACTTCGGGCGCCAAGACCTTGATGCCGACAACTTGAGCGCGCACGTGGCGCACATGCTGGCCGGGCTGGCGCCGAGGCTTGAACACGAAATAGAGCAATGCCTTTGCTATGGGCGCGAGCGCGATGCGGTTGCGCCGCAACTCGGCGAATGCGCGCCGCGGGCGCACGAGTTGGCGCAGATTTTCTTGCATCGGTTGCCGCAGATCCGCGCCCTGCTGATCGCGCGACGTACAGGCCGCCTTCGATGGCGACCCTGCGGCGCTGAATCTGGACGAGATCATACTGGCCTATCCGGGCGTCCTGGCGGTCAGCGTTTATCGCGTCGCCCATGCGCTGTACGATCTGGGCGTGCCGATGATGGCGCGCATCATGACCGAATGGGCGCATTCCAAGACGGGCTGCGACATTCATCCCGGCGCGACCATCGGCGCCGCATTCTTCATCGATCACGCCACCGGCGTCGTGATCGGCGAGACCACGCACATCGGCGAGGGCGTGAAGATCTACCAGGGCGTAACCTTGGGTGCCCTGTCGCTGCCGCGGGATGCCAGCGGGCAAATCATCCGCGGCAAGAAGCGTCATCCGACGGTGGAGGACGGCTCGACGCTTTATGCCAATGCCACGGTGCTCGGCGGCCAGACCGTCGTGGGCGCCGGCAGCGTGATCGGCGGTTCGGTGTTCCTGACGCGCAGCGTGCCGCCGCGGTCACGGGTTTCCTTGAAAGAGCCGGAGCTGCGAGTCGCGACGCGCGACGGCGCGGCGGAGCCGGACGCCATCTATTTCGATATTTGAGCTGGCCGGTCTGCCGGTCCATCAAGCAGCGTTCGAGGGCTACATCATCTTGCCGAGCAGCGGCACCAGCAGCAGCGCGACGATGTTGATGATCTTGATCAACGGGTTGATCGCGGGTCCGGCGGTGTCCTTGTAGGGATCGCCGACCGTGTCGCCGGTTACCGCAGCCTTGTGCGCGTCCGATCCCTTGCCGCCGAAGTGACCTTCTTCGATGTATTTCTTGGCATTGTCCCAAGCGCCGCCGCCCGTCGTCATCGAGATGGCGACGAACAGGCCTGTGACGATCGTGCCGATCAGCAGCCCGCCCAGGGCCTGGATGCCGGCGCCGGGACCCATCAGGAAATTCATGATCACGACCAGCACGATGGGCACGAGAATCGGCAGCAGCGAAGGCACGATCATTTCCTTGATCGCCGCCTTGGTCAGCATGTCCACCGCGCGCGAGTAATCAGGCTTGGCGGTGCCCTCCATGATCCCGGCGATCTCCTTGAATTGACGCCGCACCTCGTTGACCACCGCGCCGGCGGCGCGGCCCACCGCTTCCATCGCCATGGCGGCAAACAGATACGGCACGAGTCCGCCGATGAACAAGCCGATGATCACCGCGGGGTTCGACAGATCGAAGGTGGTGGGATGGCCCAATACTTCGCCCAATTTATGGGTGTAGTCGGCAAACAGCACCAGCGCCGCGAGACCCGCCGAGCCGATGGCATATCCCTTGGTCACGGCCTTGGTGGTGTTGCCCACCGCGTCCAAGGGATCGGTGACGTCGCGTACTTTCTTGTCGAGATGCGCCATCTCGGCGATGCCGCCGGCGTTGTCGGTGATCGGACCGTAGGCGTCGAGCGCGACGATCATGCCGGTCATGGACAGCATCGCGGTGGCTGCGATGGCGATGCCATACAAACCCTCGAGCTGGTAGGAAGCCCAGATGCTCAAGGCCACGGAAATGACCGGCAGCGCGCAGGCCTTCATCGATACGCCGAGTCCGGCAATGATGTTGGTGGCATGCCCGGTTTGCGAAGCCGATGCCACGTGCTGCACCGGCTTGTACTCCGTCGCGGTGTAGTACTCGGTGATCACGATCATGGCGGCGGTCAGCGCCAACCCGACCAGCGTGCAAAGCCACATTCTCATGGCGTGATCGCCCATGATGTTTTGCGCCACGAAATAAAAGGCGATTGCGGAAATCAGCGCCGAGACGATCACGCCTTTGTAGAGCGCGTTCATGATTTTGCCGCCTTCGCGAGTCGACACGAAGAAAGTGCCGACGATGGAAGAGACGATGGAAATCGCGCCGAGCACCAACGGAAATAAAATCGCGCGCGCGCCCAGATCGGTCATCACCAGGCCGCCGAGCAGCATGGTCGCGACCAGCGTCACCGCATAGGTTTCGAACAGGTCGGCCGCCATGCCGGCGCAGTCCCCGACATTGTCGCCGACGTTGTCCGCAATGACCGCGGGGTTGCGCGGGTCATCTTCAGGAATACCGGCTTCGACCTTGCCCACCAGGTCAGCGCCCACATCGGCGCCCTTGGTGAAAATGCCGCCGCCCAAGCGCGCGAAAATCGAAATGAGGGAGCCGCCGAAGGCCAGCCCCACCAGCGAGCGCAACGCAAGATCGGCATCGCCCAGCACACTGCGCATGACGAAGTAGTAGCCGGCGACGCCGAGCAAGCCTAAGCCCACGACCAACATGCCGGTGATGGCTCCGCCGCGGAACGCCACCTTCAGCGCCGCGTTGACGCCATTGTGCGCGGCCTGCGCGGTGCGCACGTTGGCGCGTACCGAGATGAACATGCCGATGTAGCCCGCCAACCCGGAGAGGATCGCGCCCACCGCAAAGCCGCCGGCCGTCGCCCAGTCGAGCGCGAGACCAATCGCCAAAAACAGAATGACTCCGACGATCGCGATGGTGGAGTACTGGCGGTTCAGGTAGGCGCGGGCGCCCGCCTGAATGGCCGCCGCGATTTCTTGCATCCGGGCATTGCCGGCAGGCTGCTTCAAAATCCAGCGTACCGAAATGACGCCGTAGAGGATCGCAACGACACCGGCCGCAATCGCAAGCCATAGCGCATTATCAAGAGTCATGTGGGGTTCCCTTCGGACTTATGTTATTGAAATCTAAGAATTTAACGTCAAAAAAAGCGACGCGACTATATCACAAACGGAGTCCGCAAGCGCTTCGGAACGCTGGCGCCCTTCAATGTGACATAAGCTGGCAAGCCGTTGCGGTAGGGAGGGTACCCTTCGCCCCCGATCAGGGGCAATAGATAGCGCCGGCAGGCGGCGGTGATGCCAAAGCCGTCGGCTGTGATGAAGCCCCGCGGCACTTTTTTCTCTTGATTGGCAATGGCGGACAAGGGCGCCTCGCCGATGCTCCAGCGATAAGGTTTTGAGGACTTTCTGACGATCACCGGCATGACGGCGTTCCTGCCCTTCAGCGCCAGCTCGAGCGCAGCCTTGCCGACCGCGTAGGCCTGCTCGACATCCACCTTGGATGCGATGTGGCGCGCCGAGCGCTGCAGGTAATCCGCAACCGCCCAATGGAATTTGTAGCCGAACGCTTGCTGCGTCATCTGTGCGACCACCGGACCCACGCCGCCCAATTGGGCATGACCGAACGCGTCCTTGGTTCCGGCCTCGGCGAGGAATTTGCCGTCGGCGTCCTGAACGCCTTCGGACACCACGATCACGCAGTACCCGCGCTGCTCGACGGTGGCTTTCACCTTCTGCAAAAAAGCTTCGCGATCGAAGGCGATTTCGGGAAACAAGATGATGTGCGGTGCGTCGCCGGCTTTCTGCGCCGCCAAACCGCCGGCGGCCGCGATCCAGCCGGCGTGCCGCCCCATCACCTCGAGCACGAAAACCTTGGTCGAGGTGCGGGCCATGGAGGCCACATCGAGGGCGGCTTCGCGCGTCGAGACGGCGATGTATTTGGCGACGGAGCCGAACCCGGGGCAGCAATCGGTTACGGCTAAATCGTTGTCCACCGTCTTGGGTATGCCGACGCAGACGAGGGGATAGTCCATCTGCACGGCGATCTCGGACACCTTCTGCGCCGTGTCCATGGAATCGTTGCCGCCGTTGTAAAAAAAATAGCCGATGTCGTGCGCGCGGAATACCTCGATCAGCCGTGCGTATTGCGCGCGATTCTTGTCGATCCCGGCCAGCTTGTAGCGCGCCGAACCGAACGCACCGCCCGGCGTGTAGCGCAGCGCGCTGATCGCGGCGCGGCTTTCCTTGCCGACGTCGATCATATCCTCGGTCAGCGCGCCGATGATGCCGTGCCTGCCGGCGTAGACCTTGCCGATTTTGTCGGGGTGCCGGCGCGCCGCTTCGATCAGGCCGCAGGCGGAGGCGTTGATGACCGCGGTGACGCCGCCCGACTGTGCATAAAACGCGTTCTTTCTGGCCACACTGCCCCCCAAGATTTAAGCCGCGCAGAATAGCCGATCGGCGCCGCCTCTGGTACGGTAGCGCGCTTTCACCACCAAAGGAAAGCATGAGAATAGTCCTACTTGGCGCCCCGGGTTCCGGCAAAGGCACGCAGTCGCAACTGCTGGTCAAAGCCTATGGCGTACCGCAAATATCCACCGGCGATTTGCTGCGCGAGGCGCGCGCCAAGGGCAGCGAATTGGGGCTGCGCGCCAAGGCGGCCATGGATGCGGGCAAGCTGGTGGACGATGCGACGGTCCTCGGCATGATACGCGAGCGGCTCAGCCGGCCGGATGCGCTCAAGGGCTTCATTCTGGATGGATTTCCGAGAAACATCGCGCAGGCTGAAGCGCTGCGCACCATGCTTGCCGACTTGCGGGAGCCGCTCGAGGCGGTGGTGCTCCTGAATCTAGACCTCAAAATTCTGTTCAAGCGCCTCACCGGGCGCAGGATTTGTGAAACCTGCAACCAGGTGTTCAACATCTATACCTCGCCGCCGGGCATGCTGACCGAGAAATGCGGCGACAAGCCGCACCGCTTGATTCAGCGGGAGGACGACAAGGAAGAGGTCATCGGCAAGCGCCTCGACGTCTACGAGGCGCAGACCAAGCCCCTGATCAAGCATTACCGCGAAGCGGGACTGCTGCGCGTGGTGGATGCCGACGCCGACATGAACACGGTGTTCAAAAACATTCAAGAAGCCATCGGCAATCCGCCGCCCGCTTAGCCGGCTGCCGCGCTTTTCGGCGCAGGCGTTGCGCCGAGGACATTCAACAGTCGCGTGCCGATCTCCTGCAAGCGCCACCCCGTGAGCGCATGCGTATCGCGTCTGCCCATCGCGAGCGCCTTCAGCTCGCCGCGCGGCGCCAGCACCTCCGCGCTCACTTCAAGCTCGGCGGCGCGCGCGTCCACGATTTTGCTCAAACGATCGAGCAGCGCTTTTTGTTCGGGTGTCGGCCGCGCTTCTTGAACAGGCGCCAAGTCCTGCAAGTCGCCGCTGCGCGCAATCGCGAGTGCATCGAGCAGCGTCGCCGCAAACTTTTCGCTCAAGGGCTGCACCGCCTCGAGCGCGGCCCGGCTGGCGGGATCGGCCTGTGCAATGGAAAACAAAGCGGCGTCCGACAGTATCCAGGCGCGCGGCAGGTCGCGTTCGCGCGCCAGTTTTTCGCGCCACACGGCGATGGCTTTGGCGCGGGAGCGCGGCTCCGGCGCGAGCTGGCCGATGCCGCGCAGCCGCTCCCAGGCCTGAGCGGGATCCGGTTCGTACAGCCGGCGCTCTTCGAGCTCCAGGCAATCCTCGCGGACCCAATGTTCCCGTCCCAGTTTGCGCAGGCGCTCCCCCAGCCGTTGCGCGATGGCGTCCAGATACAACACATCGTCCGCCGCATAATCCAGCTGCGCGCTGGTGAGCGGGCGCTTCGACCAATCGGTGCGCGTTTGCCCCTTCGGGATGCTGACATCGAGCAATGTTTTTACCAGTTCCGCGTAGCCGACCTGGGGCTTCATGCCGATGCAGGCCGCAGCAATCTGCGTATCGAACACCGGCGAGACCACATGCCGGGCCGTGAGATAGATCGCTTCGAGGTCCTGGCGCGCGGCATGGATGAGCTTGCGCACCTGCGGCGCGGTCAGGACCGGTATCAATGCGTCGAGGCTGCCTATCTTGAGCGTATCGACACACCAAATCTGCCCGGCGGCGCGCAGTTGCAGCAGGCACAATTTCGGAAAAAACGTGCGCTCGCGCAAAAATTCGGTATCGAGGCCCATCTCGGACTGCGACTCCAAGGTGCGTGCCAGCGGCTCGAGCTGCTCGCGTCGATCGATCCAATTCGCATCAGGCATTGTCTTACCACGTGTACAATTTGCGGCGAAGTATGACTGAATCACCATGCTGCTACTCGCAAAAGCGTTTCTAGACATCGCGCTGCGGCGCCGGACGCCGGCCTATTTGCCCGCTTCGCGCTTGCTGCTGCTGTTGGCGGCGTGTGCCGCGGCGCTGACGGAAGTGTTCGGCGCGCTATTGCCCCCGCCGCCCAACGATCAGATTCCGCTGCGCATCGTGCTGGAGGTCGCGATGCCGCTGGCATTCACCTGGGTGCTGCTGGCGTTCGCGCGCCGCCGCGCGCGCTTCCTGCAGACCGCTACCGCGCTGTTGGGCGTGGGAGCCCTCGCGGGATTGATTCTTTATCCGTTGGATTCGCTGCTAGGGGTGCTGGGCGAGGACAAGTGGATGTCGCTGCCGATCGGGGTGATCTGGACAGCGGTACTGATCCTGTACCTGTGGGCGTTCGCGCATATTTGGCGTTCCGCGCTCGATACCGGCTTGCTATTGGGAGCCGCCGTCAGTCTCGGCTACTTCGTTCTGCGCATCTCGATCGAAAATCGGCTGCTGGTGCACAATTGACGCGGCATATTCATATCTTGGGAATAGCGGGCACCTTCATGGGAGGTGTGGCCGCCATCGCGAAGACGGCCGGATTCCGCGTCACCGGCTCGGATCAAAATGTGTATCCGCCCATGAGCACGCAGCTGCAAGCGCTCGGCATCGAGTTGGTCCAGGGCTATGGAGCCGATCAGCTCGATCTCAAGCCCGACGTCGTGGTGGTGGGAAATGCGCTGAGCCGCGGCATGCCGGTGATCGAAGCCATGCTCGACCGCGGCATGCCGTACACCTCCGGGCCGCTGTGGCTTGCCGAAGAAGTATTGCATGCACGCCATGTGATCGCGGTTACCGGCACGCATGGCAAAACCACCACCACTGCCATGCTTACCTGGATCCTCGAGCATGCGGGTCTTGACCCCGGATACCTGGTGGGCGGCGTGCCGGGCAATTTCGATTCCAGCGCGCGCTTGGGGAAGGCGCCGTTCTTCGTGATCGAAGCCGACGAGTACGACACGGCGTTTTTCGACAAGCGCGCCAAATTCGTGCACTACCGCCCGCGCACCGCCATCCTCAACAATCTGGAATACGATCACGCCGATATTTATCCCGATGTGGCCTCGATCCGGCGGCAGTTCAACCAATTGCTGCGCACCGTCCCGGGATCCGGACGTCTCATCGTGAATGGGCACGATCCGGAACTCGAGCAAACTTTGCGCGAGGGCTGCTGGACGCCGCGCGAATCTTTTGGTTTGGCCGAAGCCGGAGCGGCGTGCGACTGGACGGCGCGGATTGCGACAGGTTCCGCCGCGGGCCGTTTCGCCGTGCTTTTCAAGGGGCAAGCGGTCGCCGAGGTCGCTTGGGAGTTGATCGGCGAACACAACGTGCTGAATGCGCTCGCGGCGATCGGCGCAGCTTCTCATGCCGGCGTGCCCCCGCAGCGGGCCGCGCAAGCGTTGAACCTGTTTCGCGGCGTGAAACGGCGCATGGAAGTGCGCGGCGTGGTCGACGGCGTTACCGTGTACGACGACTTCGCGCATCACCCAACCGCGATCGAGACCACGCTCAAGGGCTTGCGCGCGCGGGTCGGCGCGCAACGAATCCTCGCCGTGCTGGAGCCGCGCTCCAACACCATGAAGCTGGGCGTGCACCGTGAGCAGCTCGCGCCTTCCTTGAATGCAGCCGACAAGAGCTGGTTCTTCGCACCCAAGGATTTGGGTTGGGACTTGGAGGGCGCGGTTTCGGGCATGGGAGATCGGGTGAGCTTGGCGCGCAGCATCGATGAGTTGGTGCGGGATCTTGGGCAGGCGGCGCGCCCCGGCGACCATATCTTGATCATGAGCAATGGCGGCTTCGGCGGTCTGCACGATAAGTTGTTGGCGGCATTGCGGGCGGCGCGCTGATGCCGGCGCCGCAACAATCGATCGCGCTGTTTCCGCTCAACGTCGTGCTATTTCCCGACGGTCCGTTGCCGCTGCGAATCTTTGAAACCCGCTATCTCGATATGGTGCGCCGCTGCATGCGCGAAGATCAGCGCTTTGGCGTGGCGCTGATCCGCGAGGGCAGCGAGGTGGGTCCGGCCGATACGTTCGACGTAGGTACCATGGCGAAGATCGTCGACTTTCATCAATTGTCGGATGGCTTTCTTGGCCTGTCCTGCGTCGGCGAACAGCGATTCCGCATCTTGAGCCGCAGCCGTCAAACCGATGGACTGAACCTGGCCGGCATCGAAAGCCTGTCGTGCGAGGCTAAGACACCCGTGCCCGAACGTCACGCGCGCCTTGCCGAACTCCTCAAAGCGGTGTTGCCGCAACTCGGTGAAGTCTACGCGGGCATCGAATTGCACCTGGACGATGCGGTTTGGGTCGGCTACCGGCTTGCTGAGATTCTGCCGATCGCAGCGACGGAAAAGCAATTCTGCCTGGAACTCAGCGACCCGATCCAGCGGCTGGATGTGCTCGGTCCCTTGGCGCAGGGCGCGGCCTAGGCTCCTAGGAAGGCGGCGGCGAGTCGCAGCGTGCCTGCGGCAGCCAGCGGGCCCGGGTGAGCCAGAGCGCGATCGCGATCGCGGTTCCCCACGGCAGCAGCCAATAGCCCAGCAAGCCGTCGAATCGGCCGACCCAAAATGAATATCGCGGCGCGGCGCCGCTCTCGGTCGCCTCTTGCAGCATGCGCAGCACGATCACCCACCCGGCGTGCAGCCCGATCGCGACGGCGATGTTGCCGGTGAGCACGCGCGTGAGGCTCAAGATCAACCCCACGATGAGCCAGGAAAGCAGTGCATCGAACACCCACTGTGGATGGCCCAACGGCGAGAAGGAGCGCAGCAACAGATCGAAGCCGCTGCTCCAGCCGACGTCCTGCGGCGCTATCCGGGATTTTGCGAAGAAGTGCAGAACGGCGTAAAGGCTCGCGCTCAGCAGCGCGGCAACCCACGGCCCCGATTCGCGTTCGATCGCCGTGTGCATCGCGCCGCGCGCCACCGTTTCCTCGAGCAGTGCGACCGCGAGGCCGGAACCCACCGCGATGAGGAAAATGCGCGCGAAATTCAGCGCCGACGGCGTGAAGCTCGGGCTCATGACGCGCAGGTGCGTCGACAGCAGAAAGGCCGCGCCCGCAGCGGCGCTGGCGACGCCGATCGCCGCCCATGCGGCGCTCACTCGGAGAAATCTGGACCGGGGCAGACCGTAGCCGAAATCGCGCGGCCGCCTGAGATTCAGGTGGCGGCACAGCCAGACCAGCTCGACGATCAGCGCCAGCATTGCAACCCGGCTGGCGACGCGATGAAATGCCCAACCGGCGAAAGTCGTGGTCAGTTCATAGACTGGAAAACTCAACAGCGCGCCGATCACGCCCGCAACAACGATGGCGCCGACGAACCATGCAAAGGCGCGCATCGCGGCGCCCTTAAGCGCTCATGGCTGCGAAAACTCGCGCGGCGGCAGCGGCGGTCGCCTCGATGTCCGCCGCCGAATGTGCCGCCGACAAAAATCCCGCCTCGAAAGCGGACGGCGCGAAGTAAACCCCTTCCTTCAGCATGCCGTGAAAAAATCGCCTGAAGCGCTCGACGTCGCAGGCCATGACCTTCTGGTAGCTGTCGACATGACGCTCGGCCGTGAAGAAAAATCCGAACATGCCGCAGACGTGGTTGGTGCTGAACGCAATTCCCGCGGCGGCCGCCGCGGCCGACAATTTTTCCGCCAATAGGTCGGTCATTTCTCCCAGGCGCCGGTGAAACCCCGGTTCGCTGATGAGTTCAAGCGTGGTGATGCCCGCGATCATGGCGACCGGATTGCCGGACAAGGTGCCCGCTTGGTAGACCGGACCCAGGGGAGCGAGCTGCTCCATGCAATCGCGTCGGCCGCCAAATGCGCCGACCGGCATGCCGCCGCCGATGATTTTGCCGAGCGTGGTCAAGTCGGGGCGCACACCGTACAGGGCCTGCGCCCCGCCCAACGCGACGCGAAAGCCCGTCATGACCTCGTCGAATATCAAAAGCGCGCCGCAGCGGTCGCACTCGCGGCGCAGCGTCTGCAGAAAATCCGCCGCCGGCGGAACGCAATTCATGTTGCCGGCCACGGGCTCGACGATGACGCAGGCGACTTGCGCGCCGATCTGACTGAAGACGCGCCGCACTTGGTCGATGTCGTTGTAGTTGAGCGTCACGGTGTGGGCGGCGAGCGATATCGGCACGCCCGGCGAAGTGGGCACGCCGAGCGTCAATGCACCGGAGCCGGCCTTGATCAGCAAGGAATCGGAATGGCCGTGATAGCAGCCTTCGAATTTCACGATGGTATCGCGGCCGGTAAAGCCGCGCGCCAGACGGATGGCGCTCATGGTCGCCTCGGTGCCGGAACTGACAAAGCGCACCAGCTCGATGGACGGCATGAGTTCGATCACGCGGCGCGCCAGGCGGGTCTCCAATTCCGTCGGAGCGCCGAAGCTCAAGCCGTCGGCGGCGACTCGCTGCACGGCTTCGATGACCCGCGGATGCGCATGGCCCAAGATCATCGGGCCCCAGGAGCCGACGAAGTCGATGAAGCGCCGATCATCCGCGGCCACCACGTAGGCGCCCTGGGCTTTCTTGAAGAAAATGGGCTCGCCGCCCACGCCGCGAAAGGCTCGAACCGGCGAATTGACGCCGCCGGGAATGTACTTACAGGCTTCTTGAAACAGGCTCATAGGACGGGCACTTTAGACAGCGATGGCGGTCTCGGGCAAGCTCAGTCGCACCTCCAACCCGCCGCCGTTCGCATTGGCGGCCCTGGCGGAGCCGCCGTGAGCCTTCATGACCTGCGAGGTGATGGCAAGGCCAATGCCTTCGCCGCCGCTGTCGCGGTCGCGCGATTCCGCCACCCGATAAAAAGGTTCGAAGATCCGCTCCAAATCCGCCGCGGGCACGCCCGGCCCGCGATCGCGAATGACAATTTCCAAACCGCCGCCCGCGCGCGCGATCTGCATCTCCACAGGCGTGTCATCGGGGCTGTAGCGCACCGCGTTGCGCAGAACGTTCTCGATCGCGCTGCGCAGCAGTTCGCGGTTGCCGAGCAGCGCGTGGTCGGCCGCGCCTCGCCATGCGATGGTGCAATTCTTCACGGCGCCCTCGAAATTGGCGTCGCGCACCACCTCCTCGATGACGTCGCCCAGTTCGAAGCGCTCGCGCTCCAGCAGCCCATCGGTGCCGTGCAGGCGCGCGAGCTTCAATACCTGGCTGATCATCGAATCGAGGCGTTCGATTTCGCGCTCCAGCCGGTCCAATTGACGCGTAAGGTCCGCCGCAGGCTGGCGAGCGAGGCCGAGCGCCACGCGCATTCGGGCCAGCGGCGAGCGCAGTTCATGGGATATGTCGCGCAACAGCTGTGTGGTCGCGCTGCGATTCGCGCGCAACTGACCGGCCATGGCGTCGAAATCGCGCGCCAGGACCGCGAGTTCATCCTTGCGCCCCTCGAGGCCGGCGCTCACTCGCACGTCGAGATTTTCCGAGGCGAGCGCCCGCGCGCCGGCTTGAATGCGGCGGATGGGCGCGGTGAGGTGCTCGGCGAGCCACCAGCTGGTGAGTGCGCTCACGACCAGTGCAATGCCGAGAATGGTGAGTGAAATGGCAGGCAGGCTGAGCGCGCCGAAAATGCTCGGGCGGCGCGGCGTCATGATCACGGTGTAGGTCGACCCGTCGGGCGCGATGATTTGCGGGGCGGCGCGGCTGGGGCGGAAATTGCCGGGCACGGGCTCGCGATTGCGGAATTCGAGGCGCCGGGAGGCGCTCTCGGGCAGCCGCCGGCCGAGTAGGTCCTGGCCGTCGGGGCCGATGATGAACAATTCGCGGTCGCCCATCGCGTTCTTGTTCCCCTGCAGCCAGCTCTGCAGCGCGTTGACGCCGCCATGCGCCAGAATTTCCGACGCCTGAATGGCGACGGAGGGACGGCGCTGGTACTCGAACGTCTCGGTTTCGCGGGACGTGATGGTGTAAACGGTGGCGATGCTGCTGCCGACGATGAGCGTCATCGCGAGCAGGAACAGCAGAAAGATCCTGAGGAAGAGGCTGTGCACGGCTCAGGAGCCCGGCTCGGACAGACTCCAGGTCAGGGTGTAGCCCGAGCCGCGGACATTTTTAATTTCCGGATTCTTTCCGGCCTCGAGCTCGAGCTTGCGGCGCAAATTGCTGATGTGCGTGTCGATGCTGCGATCGTAGGCCGCAAGCTTGCGGCCCAATGCCTGCTCGGTCATCGAGTCGCGCGAGATCACCTGGCCCGCCGAGCGCATGAGCAGCTCGAGCACGCGGAATTCCGCGCCGGTGAGCGCCACTGGTTTCTCCGCAACGCGCACCTGGCGCGTTGCGGAATTCAGCGAAATCGGCCCTACCTTCAGTTCATCGGGAACGCCGCCGCGCGCCGTCCGGCTGCTGGCACGGCGCAGGATCGCGCGGATTCGCGCCACCAGCTCACGCGGATTGAAGGGCTTGCTCAAATAGTCGTCGGCGCCGAGTTCCAGCCCGACGATGCGATCCACGTCGTCGCCGCGCGCGGTCAGCATGAGAATGGGGGTGGAATAGGAGGCGCCCAGTTTGCGCATGACGTCGAGGCCGCCGACGCTGGGCAGCATCACGTCGAGTATCACGATTTCAAATTCGCGTGCATGCAGTTCAGCGAGGGCCTCGGCGCCGTCGTGCACGCTCTTGACCTCGAAATGTTCGGCGTCCAAGTATTCGGACAGCATCTGGCAAAGCTCGCGATCGTCGTCGACCAAGAGCACGCGCGGGGCGCGAGTTGCCGAGGGATCAGTCGTCATACCGCATACTTTCGCACAGTTGGCGTCCGTAGCGTCCGCAGCGCATCTAATTTGCAAATCTTAACAGAACCGTGTCTTGCCTCTGACACACATTCACACATCGCCGCTCTAGGATACGGCCATATCCTCTTCTAGCGTATTGGAGCACCGAACATGAAATCGAATCGCAATTGGCTGGCTGGAATTCTCCTGGCGGGCGGGGCATTGACGGCGGCCGCCGCGGGCATTTCGATCGCGACTGCGGCCGATGAAACGACGGCCGCGGCGCCGGGCGCACCGGGTCCGCATGAATGGCACCACCATCGCCACGGCGCCTTTCACTTGCTGGCGAAGCTCAACTTGAGCGCGGAACAGCAGGCTTCCGTCAAGACCATCATGGCGAATGCCGCTCCGCAGATGAAGAGCATCCGGCAGGAGATGCGCGCCAACTCGCTGAAACTGAGTCAAACGCCGCCGACCGACGCGAACTACCCGAGCGTCGTGGCGCAAGTGACGCAGGCCAACGGTGCTTTGCACTCGCAAATGATCACGCGGCGTGAAGCGGCGCGTGCGCAGATTTTCAAGGTCTTGACGCCGGCCCAGCAAACGCAGTTCATGGCGCTGCAGGAGCAAATGCAAGCTCGCATGCAGGCAAGAGGCGCCGCATGGGGAGGGCGCGCGGCTGCCGCGCCGCCCGCGGCGCAATAGCCTCGCGCGGATTCGATCGAAGGTCGTGTTTTAAGGAACTTGCTTTAGCTGTATCGGGATCGCTGTCGTCATGACGCTTATCTCTGGGCGGCCGCGATCCCGTCTTTTTTCAGCAGCGCGATGACGCTGCCCTGACCCACCAGATGCCCGGTGCCGACGATCACCAGGTAATTCTTGTCGTCGCTGAGCAGAGCCTCGATTTTGGGCACCCACTTGCGGTTGCGCGCCACCAGCACCGAGTCGTATAGCGCAGGGTCGCGGCCGATCTCGGATTTCATTTGATCCGCGAACCATTCCGTGTCGCCGCTCGCCCAGGCGTGCACCATCGCGTCGACTTCCTTCGGCAGGTCATGCGCCTCTTCGAGGCTCGATACCAGGTAATCGGCTTGCTCGTCCATCGACAGCGCATCGAACAGAGCGATTTGATCGCGCACGGTCTCGAGTCCCGCCACGGATTTGCCGTCGGCGCGCGCACGCTCCAAGAAAAACATTTCGACGCCGGACTTCGGCTGGAAGCCCAGCTGCTGCAGCTGCAGCTGCGAAATCGCCTCCGCGGCGAACCAAGGCGCGAAGGCGTCGAATATGCCGATGTCGACGCCGACCTCCTGGGCCAAGGCCTGGGCGCGCTTGTAGCGCGCGTCGCCCATGATGCCCGGAAGAGTCTTGCCCTCCGGCAGTCGTGCGCTGGCCAGCAGCTCGGTCTGCAGGCGCTGCGGGTCGATCTGCGCCAAATTGATTTCCATCAAAATTGCGTTGGCGTCGCTGTAAGCGTGCAGCACCGCCGGCGCCAGCGGATAGTCGCTGGGCCGCAGCACGTGAATGGAGCCCAGGATGTAGACGGTGTTGTGCTTGCCGTGCAATTCCCACAGGGCATGCCGCGGGCCGTCGGCGCGTACCGAGGCCGAGAGCGCGACGCATGCAAGCGCGACTCCCAGCAGCCGCCGGCGGATCAAGGATCGTCGCGTCGCGATGTGAGGCGCTCCTAACTCGCGGTTTGCCGCAGTCGTCCCGATTCTACCCAGTGCACCTGAGAGTCGATACGCCCGTCTGCGTGCAATTCAAAACTGCGGTAGGCCGGCGGAGCGGAATCCACCGCGTAGCGGTCGCTCTTCGGCAGGAACTGCGCGCCGGTGGAGGGCGTCGCGAACAGCCGCACCGCGCCGCGACTGCCGTCGAACGCTTGGTGAACATGCCCCCACACCACCGCGCGTACATTCGAACGGGAATCGATGACGCTCCAAAAATCTTCGGGCTGGGCGAGTCCCACGCTGTCCAACCAGCGGCTGCCCATTGCAATCGGATGATGATGCAGGCACACCATGACGTGCTTGGGTGCGGCTGTCAGCGCCGCTTCGAGCCGCGCCAGCTCGTTCTTCGTCAGACGTCCGCCCACATGACCCGGATCGTAGCTATCGAGCATCACGAAGGTCCAATCGCCGATGTCGTGCGCTCCGCAGATCTTGAACGGATCGCCGTCGAGTTCCGCGCGCATGGTCTCGGGTTCATCGTGATTGCCGGGAATGCACAGCACCGGCTGTTTGAGACTGCCGAAAAAGCTGCGAAACCGCAGATAACCGGACTTATCGTCCTGCACCAAATCACCGGTGACCAGCACGGCCTGGTAGTCAGGCGCGCGCAAAAGCGCGTCGTCGAGCGCCGCGTGCAAGCTCGCATCGGTCTCGACGCCGCGCAATCTGCCGCTCGCGCTGCCGTAGAGATGAGTGTCGGTGATTTGTAGAATTTGCATCCGATAAATGGTAACAAAGCAGAGCTGCGGCGACGGTGAACTGGGTCATGACGCAGGCTCTCTACGCTTATACACAAAGAGACTGCGGTTATGTGACAGCGTTCCGTCGCAATTCGACAACTCCCGCGCGTTATGCGACCGATATCACGCCGGTTTGCTGGCGGGTGGCTCATCGGAGACAATAGCCGGCTTATCTCGCCAAATTAAGAAGTTTGCCCATGCCTACCCGCCGCGACCTTGCCAATGCCATTCGCGCTCTCTCCATGGACGCGGTCCAAAAGGCGAATTCGGGCCATCCGGGCGCGCCCATGGGGATGGCGGACATCGCGGAGGTCCTGTGGCGGGACGTGCTTAAGTTCAATCCGGCCAATCCGACCTGGATAGACCGTGACCGATTCGTGCTCTCCAACGGCCACGCGTCGATGCTGCTCTACTCGGTACTGCATCTCACCGGCTACCCCTTGTCGATGGCCGAAATCAAGAATTTTCGGCAATTCGGCTCGAAGACGCCGGGGCACCCGGAGCGCGAGGTGCATCTGGGCATCGAGACCACCACCGGGCCATTGGGGCAGGGATTTGCCAATGCGGTCGGAATGGCCCTGGCGGAGCGCTCGCTGGCAGCTACCTTCAACCGGCCCGGCCACACCATCATCGATCATCACACCTATGTATTCGTGGGCGATGGCTGCATGATGGAAGGCATTTCGCACGAAGCGGCTTCTCTCGCTGGGATGCAGCAACTCGGCAAGCTCATCGCGATCTACGATGACAACGGCATATCGATCGACGGCAAGGTCGTCGGCTGGTTCGACGACAACACCGCGCGCCGCTTCGAGGCCTACGGCTGGCATGTCATACCGCACATCGACGGCCAAAGCAGCGAAAACGTCGCCGCGGCATTGGCAGCCGCGCGCGCCGTCACCGACAAGCCCTCGTTCATCTGCGCCAAGACTCTCATCGGTTTTGGCGCACCCAAGGAAGGCACCCAGACCATGCATGGCGAAGCGATGGGCGAGGCCGATATCGCTGTCGCTCGCAGGACGCTCGGCTGGAATTCGCCGCCGTTCGAAATTCCCGAAGATATTCGCGCCGCATGGGATCGGCGCGAAAAGGGTGCCGCGGCCGAACGCGAGTGGCGCGGCCGTTTCGCCGCCTACGCCGAAGAGTTTCCCGCGCTGGCCGCTGAATTGGAGCGGCGCATGGCGGGCGACCTGCCGCGCGGATTCGACGATTTGCTGCGGGCGTTTGCCGGCGGGGCGCAGTCGGAAGGCAAGTCCCTGGCCACCCGGCAATCCTCGCAGGCCACGCTGAACGCCATCGGCCCCTCCTTGCCGGAACTGCTGGGCGGATCGGCGGATTTGACGCCCTCGAACGGCACCTGGCGCAAGGACTCGGTGACCCTGAGCCCGGTCGCGCCCGCCGGAAATTACATCCATTACGGCGTGCGCGAGTTCGGCATGTCGGCCGTCATGAACGGGATCACGGCGCATGGCGGTTTCATTCCGTATGGCGGCACGTTCCTGACCTTTTCCGATTACGCGCGCAATGCCGTGCGCATGGCCTGTCTGATGCGCATTCGCGTGATATTCGTCTATACCCACGACTCGATCGGACTGGGCGAGGACGGGCCTACGCATCAGCCGATCGAGCATCTTGCAAGTCTGCGCGTCATCCCGCATATGGAGCTGTGGCGGCCTTGCGATGCGGTGGAAACCGCCGTGGCGTGGGGGGTCGCCCTGGACAATCGGGACGGACCGACCCTGCTGGTGTTGACGCGCCAGGCTTGCACTCATCAGGCTCGCGAACCCCAGCAGGTGGCCAATATCGGCCGCGGCGCCTACGTGCTCATCGATGCGCCAGGGGCGCCGGAGGCCATCGTGATCGCCACCGGATCCGAGGTTGGCATCGCCGCCGAGGCGGTGCGCAGCATGAATGCCAAGGGCCGCAAGATCCGGCTGGTGTCCATGCCCGGCACCAACCGTTTCGACGCGCAGGACGAGGCGTACAAGGAAAGCGTGCTGCCCGCCGCCATCACGCGGCGCGTAGCGGTCGAGGCCGGCGTGCGCAGCGACTGGTGGCGCTACGTGGGTCTCAAAGGGCAGGTGGTGGGCATCGATCATTTCGGCGCTTCGGCGCCGGCCAAGGTGCTGTTTGCGAAATTCGGCTTTACCGCCGAGAAGATAATCGAGGCGGTCGACAAGGTGCTGGCCGGCTGACGTACCGGCCTCTGACGTGGAAATGTTTACCGCTCGCGTAGCGAGCGCTTATAGGTCGGGGCCGCTTCGGCCCCGTTGATGAATGCGCGCAGCGCATCGCGAGGATACATGGCGATCAAAGTAGGCATCAATGGTTATGGGCGAATCGGCCGCAATATCTTGCGCGCGCTGTACGAAGGCAAGCACCGCGGCAACCTCAAGATCGTTGCCATCAACGACTTGGGCGATGCCAATACGAATGCTCATCTGACCCGGTTCGATACCGCGCACGGCCGATTCCGCGGCGAGGTGCACGTCGAGGGCGATTCCATGGTGGTCAACGGCGACCGCATCCGCGTCGTTGCGCAGCGCGATCCGACCAAATTGCCTTGGGCCGAGCTCGGCGTCGACTATGTGCTCGAGTGCACCGGTTTGTTCACCAGCAAAGCCAAAGCGGCGGCGCACCTCGCCGCGGGGGCCAAGAAGGTGGTGATTTCCGCGCCGGGCGGCGAGGATGTGGATGCGACCATCGTCTATGGCGTGAATCACCATATTTTGAAATCCGGCATGACGGTGATTTCGAATGCCTCCTGCACGACCAATTGCCTGGCGCCCCTGGTGAAGGTGCTGCACGACAAGATCGGCGTCGTCGCGGGCGTGATGAACACCATTCACTCCTACACCAACGATCAGGTGCTGACGGATGTGTATCACACCGACCTGCGCCGCGCGCGCTCTGCCACCATGTCGATGATTCCCACCAAGACGGGAGCCGCGGCGGCGGTCGGCCTGGTGTTGCCTGAGCTGAAAGGCAAGATCGACGGCTTCGCGATTCGCGTGCCGACGATCAACGTCTCCTTGGTCGATTTGAGCTTCACCGCGGCCCGCAAAACCAGCGTGCAGGAGATTCACGATGCCATCAAGGCGGCGGCAAATGGGCCGCTGAAGGGCATTCTGGCCTACAACGATCAACCGCTGGTGTCTGTGGACTTCAATCACGATCCCGCCTCATCCACCTACGATGCCACCCTGACCAAGGTCATCGAGGGGACGCTCGTGAAGGCTTGCTCCTGGTACGACAATGAGTGGGGATTTTCCAACCGCATGCTCGATACGACAGCCGCCTGGGCGAACGCCAAGTAAGAGCCCCGCTTGAACATCACCAAAATGTCCAGCCTGGATCTGCGCGGCAAGCGGGTGCTGATTCGCGAGGATTTGAACGTGCCGATCCAAGGCGGCGCGGTGAGCAGCGACGCGCGCATCCGCGCGGCGTTGCCCACCATTCAGGCGGCCCTCACCGCGAAGGCGCGGGTGCTCGTCATGTCGCATCTCGGGCGTCCCGAAGAGGGCAAGTATGCGGAGGAGTTTTCTCTGGCGCCGGTGGCCAAGCGCCTGGCGCAACTGCTCGGCGTTCCGGTCGCCTTGAAGAAGGACTGGCTGGACGGGGTTGAAGTCGCTCCCGGCGAAATCGTGCTGTTGGAAAACGTGCGCTTCAACAAAGGTGAAAAGAAGGATGCCGATGAGCTGTCGCGGCGCATGGCGGCACTGTGCGACATCTACGTCATGGACGCATTCGGCACCGCGCATCGTGCCGAAGCCAGCACGCACGGGGTCGCAAAGTATGCGCCGGTCGTTTGCGCGGGCCCTCTGCTCGTCAGCGAGCTCTCGGCGCTCGAGACCGCGCTCGAGAAGCCCGCGCGGCCGCTGCTGGCCATTGTCGCCGGCTCCAAGGTCTCCACCAAGCTCACGGTGCTCGAATCTTTGTTGAGCAAGGTGGACCAGCTCATCGTCGGCGGCGGCATTACCAACACCTTTCTTGCCGCCTTAGGCTTCAATGTGGGCAAGTCGCTGTACGAGCCGAACATGCTGGACATCTGCAGGCGGTTGCTCGAGCAGTCGAAAAAACGCGGCATCGTCATTCCCATGCCGACCGATGTGGTGGTGGCGAAGGAGTTCTCGGCGAAGGCTGAAGCCGACGTCAAGGACGTGCGCCAGGTATCGGCCGAGGACATGATTCTGGACATCGGCCCCGATTCGGCCGAAGCGATCGCGGCGTTGGTGGCCTCCGCCGGCACCATCCTCTGGAATGGCCCGGTGGGGGTGTTCGAGTTCGCGCAATTCGGCGAAGGCACGCGCACCCTGGCGACGGCCATTGCCCGCAGCAAGGCCTTTTCCCTGGCAGGGGGCGGCGACACCCTGGCCGCTATCGAGAAATACGGGGTCGAGGACAGCATTTCCTACATATCCACCGGCGGCGGCGCTTTCCTGGAGTTCGTCGAAGGCAAAAAGCTTCCCGCGGTCGAAATACTCGAGCAGCGCGCCGCATGACCTCAGGCCTCAGGCGCACCAAAATTGTCGCGACCCTGGGTCCTGCCACGGACGATCCGGCGGTGCTGGAGGAGATGGTGCGCGCCGGCGTGGATGTGGTGCGCTTGAATTTCTCGCACGGCGTGGTGGCCGATCATGCGCGCCGGGTTGAACTGGTGCGCGAGGCCGCGCGGCACGCAGGCCGGTATGTGGGCGTGCTGGGCGATCTGCAGGGCCCCAAGATCCGCATCGATCGCTTCGCAGCGGGAAAAATCGAATTGAAGGACGGCGCCGAGTTCACCCTGGACGCGTCGCTCCCGGTCGATGCGGGCACGGAACACTCGGTGGGAATCGCCTACAAAAAACTGCCGACCGACGTGTTCGCCGGCGACGTGCTGCTTTTGAACGATGGCCAGATCAGCTTGCGGGTGGTGGGGATCGACGGCCCGCGCATCAAGACCCGCGTGCTGGTGGGCGGCGAACTCGGCAACAACAAGGGCATCAACCGGCAGGGCGGCGGCCTGTCCGCCGGCGCGCTGACCGACAAGGACCGCGAGGACATCGTGACGGCGGCGCGCCTGAAAGTGGACTACTTGGGCATCTCGTTTCCGCGCGACGCGGCGGACATGGATGAGGCCCGCGGTTTGCTGCGCCAGGCCGGCGGCCACGGTCTGCTGGTCGCCAAGATCGAGCGCGCGGAGGCGATCAAGAATCTCGCGGCCGTCGTCAAAGCCAGCGATGGCGTGATGGTGGCGCGCGGCGATCTGGGCGTGGAAATGGGCTTCGCCGAACTCGCCGGCCTGCAGAAACTGATCATTCAGGAGACCCGGCATCAGAACAAGGTCGTGATCATGGCCACGCAGATGATGGAGTCCATGATCACCGCCACGATTCCCACGCGCGCCGAAGTATCCGATGTCGCCAATGCCGTCATGGACGGCACCGACGCCGTCATGCTGTCCGCGGAGACCGCCTCCGGCCGGCATCCCGCCAAGGTGGTGGAAGCCATGGCGCAGATCGTCGTCGGGGCCGAAAAGTACGAAGTGGAGCATGTGCGCGCGCGCCAGCGCCAAAGCGGATTCTTCGCGCACACGGATGAGGCCATCGCCTCTGCGGTGATCTATACCGCGAATCACCTGCACGTGAAGGCCATCGTCGCCCTGACCGAATCCGGCTCGACGGCGCTGTGGATGTCGCGGGTGCGCTCGGATATCCCCATCTATGCATTTACCCGGCATGAGAACACGCGCCGCCGCGTTACCTTGTACCGCGGCGTTTATCCGGTCGCCTACGATGTCGAGGACCGCGGCGAAGCGGTGTATTTCTCGATTTTCCGCCTGCTGCTGGGACAGAAATTGGTGCTCGAAAACGATCACATCATTCTCACCAAGGGCGAACTCAGCGGCATCTCCGGCGGCACCAATTCCATGCAAATTCTGCGCGTCACCCGAAAGTAGCTGCAAATGGCCAACGAATTCCGCGGCACCGATCGATACATCGCGACCGAAGAATTGATGGCCGCGGTCAACGCCGCGGTGGTGCTGTCGCGGCCCTTGCTGATCAAGGGCGAGCCCGGGACGGGCAAAACGCTGCTGGCGAATGAAATTGCGCGCGCCCTGGACAAGCCGTTTTTCGAGTGGCACATCAAATCCACCACCAAGGCGCAGCAGGGTTTGTATGAATACGATGCGGTGTCGCGTCTGCGCGATTCGCAGCTCGGCGATCCGAAGGTCCAGGAGATCGGCAACTACATCCTCAAGGGCAATTTGTGGGAGGCCTTCGACTGCGAGGTGCAGCCGGTGCTGCTCATCGATGAAATCGACAAGGCGGACATCGAATTTCCGAACGATCTGCTGCGCGAGTTGGACCGCATGGAGTTCTATGTCTATGAGACTCACCAGACCGTGCGCGCCAAGCATCGGCCGATCATGGTGATCACCAGCAACAACGAAAAAGAACTGCCCGACGCGTTTCTGCGGCGCTGCTTTTTTCACTACATCCGCTTCCCCGATACGGCGACCATGACGCAAATCGTCGACGTGCATTTTCCGGATTTGAAGCGGGAGCTGTTGCACGAGGCGCTCACGACCTTCTTCAAGATCCGCGAAACGCCCGGTCTGAAGAAGAAGCCGACTACCTCGGAGCTGCTCGACTGGATCAAGTTGCTGGTCACCGAGGATATTTCCCCGGAAGCGTTGCGCAGCGACGACGCCAAAAAGCTGATTCCGCCGCTGTACGGCGCGCTTCTGAAGAACGAGCAGGACGTGCACTTGTTCGAGCAGTTGGTCTTTCTGCACCGCCGGAATGCTCGTTAAGTTCTTTTTTCTGCTGCGCAAGAGCGGCATCCCGGTCTCGATCACCGAATTGTTGACTCTGCTCGAGGCGCTCAAGGCCGGTTTGGGCGACTTGAGCGCCGAGCGCTTTTACTATTTGGCGCGGACCTGCCTCGTCAAGGACGAGAAGTTCTACGACCGTTACGACCGCGCCTTTGCGGCGCATTTCAAGGGCGTCGAGGACGTTTTCGCGGCATTGCAGCGGCAGCTGCCGCCCGATTGGCTGGAAAAACTCACGGTGCGCGAATTTACCGACGAAGAGAAGGCGCAGATCGAGGCTCTCGGCGGCTGGGACAAGCTGATGGAAACGCTGCAGAAGCGTCTCGAGGAGCAGAAGGAGCGCCATCAGGGCGGCAACAAGTGGATCGGCACGGCGGGAAGCTCGCCGTATGGGGCGTACGGTTTCAACCCGGAGGGTGTGCGAATCGGCCAGGATGGGGGGCGCAACCGCAGCGCCGTCAAGGTTTGGGATAAGCGTGAATTCGCCAACCTCGACGACAAGGTGGAATTGGGCACGCGCAACATCAAGATCGCGCTGCGGCGCCTGCGTCGCTTTGCGCGGCGCGGCGTGCCCGACGAATTGGCGCTGGCCGACACCATCGACGCCACCGCGCGCTCGGGCGGCTGGCTCGACATCAAAATGCAGGCCGAGCGCAAGAACGTCATCAAGGTACTCTTGCTCCTGGATATCGGCGGATCGATGGACGATCACGTCAAGACCTGCGAGGAGTTGTTCTCCGCCGCGCGCAGCGAGTTCAAGCACCTCGAACACTATTACTTTCACAACTTCGTGTACGAATCGCTGTGGAAGGACAATCGGCGGCGCTTCAATGAGCACGTCGGCACCACGGAAATCATCCGTACCTACGGCCCGGACTACAAGCTGATTCTGGTGGGCGATGCGACCATGAGTCCCTACGAAATCACCCATGCCGGCGGCAGCGTGGAGCATTGGAATCCGGAGCCGGGCAGCGTGTGGCTGGAGCGCTTGATGAAACAGTATCCGAAATTCGCATGGATCAATCCCCAGCCGCAGTCGCGCTGGCGTCAGACCGCCTCGATCGACATGACGCGCGACATGCTCGAGGGCCGCATGTATCCCTTGACGCTCGCCGGACTCGACGACCTCATAGACGCGCTGACGTGATTCCGGAACCCCGACAGCTCGGCTTGGTGTTGACGGGCGGCGGTGCCCGCTCGGCCTACCAGGTCGGCGTGCTGAAAGGCATCGCGGATCTGCTGCGGCGCGGTTCGGCCTGTCCTTTCCCCATCATTACCGGCACTTCGGCGGGCGCCGTGAGCGCCATCGCGCTGGCATCGGATGCCGCGCATTTCCGTCGTTCCATCTACGCGATCGAGAGAGTGTGGCGCGAATTTCGGGTGCATCACGTGTTCAAGGCGGACGCGCTCAGCATGGTGAAATCGGGCCTGCATTGGTTCCTGGCGTTTCTCACCGGCGGCTGGCTGGTGCAGCCGCCGCATTCCTTGTTCGACAACGCACCGCTGTGGCAGCTGCTGCGCACGCATCTGCATTTCGACGGCATCCCGCGCAGCTTGTACAAGACGCACTTGCACGCCGTCGGCATCAGCGCCACTTGCTACGGCGATGCGGACTCGGTGACTTTCTTCGCCGCGGAGCCGACGGCGGAGCCGTGGACGCGCGTTTATCGCAAGGGCGTGCGCGCCACATTGACGCTGGATCACCTGATGGCGAGTCTCGCCATTCCCTTTCTGTTCCGGCCGGTGCTGCTCAATGACGCTTATTTCGGCGACGGCGCCATGCGCCAGACTTCGCCCTTGAGCCCGGCGATACTGCTAGGCGCGACCCGCCTTGTGATCATTGGCGTCAATGATCCGCTGCCCCGCGGCCCGCAGCCGCACCGGCGGCCGGTCGAGCCCACCTTCAGTCAGATGTTCGGCTTCATGCTGGATTCGCTGTTCATGGATACGCTGAACGCCAGCCTCGAACGTATCAACCGCTACAACGAAAGTGCCGACATGCAGCCGATCGACACGCTGGTGATCACGCCGACGCGGGACGTGAACGAAATCGCGCGCCGCCACGTCGCTGAACTGCCGCGCGCCATGAGGACGCTGATGCGTGCGTTGGGCGCCCACAATGCGCCCAACTCGTTGCTGCTGAGCTACTTGCTGTTCGAGCGCGGCTTCACGCGCGAAATGATCGACATGGGCTACGAGGATGCCAAAGCCCGCTCCGGGGAGATCCGCGACTTTTTGCAATTGGAGAATACCCGCCATTTCCGCGCGGAGCGCAGCCAGCAGGCGGCGCCTGGCAGCTAGCAGCGAGCAGCGAGCAGCGAGCAGCGGGCTCCTAGGGCGTGGAAGGGATCAGCACCCGGTTCTTCGTCCCCTCCATACGGATGCCGGCCGATGCATCATTTGCCGGGCGCCCGTTGAGAAAATACCGGCTGTTCGGCAAGGCGGCTCCTCGGAGCACGAAGCTCCACCCGTTCTCCTTGGATTCAACCTCGTAAATGACGTCTTTTCCGCTTCTGCGGCGCGAAAAGGCAACGAGGTTGGTGCCGATGGGCAGATTCTCGATGCTGATATCCTCCCAGCCGGTGGGCAGATGGGGCTCGAGCACGACGTTTTTATTCGCCGCGTCGGGCTGGAAGCCGAAAACATCCTCGATCAACGGCAGCACGATGCCGTAACTGGTCCAGGCGATCGTGAAACAGCCATGGTCTGGCATCATTTCTGAGATCGAGCCGGGTGTGACGCGGTCGAAGGTCTGCACGATGCGGTCCACATACCACATCGCTTGGTCGATACGCCCATACTTACCTTCCGCAACGGCCTCGACGCCGGTGGAGATCGTCATCATCGATCGTCTGTCGATGGCCGAGAGAAAGGGTCCGTACTCGCCGGTGTTTTCGCGCCGAATCTTGTCCAGAAGGGGAATCGCCCGCGCCCGCGGCGCGATGCCGGTTTCCAGCGGCGTGGCGATGACCCAGTTCTCGTTGGTGATCCACGCACTGCTCGCCTCCGGCATGCTCGAGAACTGCGCCTTCAGCGCTTCGTAGTGCGCGATCAAGTCTTTTTCTCTCGGCGTGAGGGCCCCGCTCTTGAGGCCAATCTGTTTGATGGCCCCCTCGGCGGCAGTGATTGCCTGAGAACGGCTGCCGTAAAAGTCGCCGTAGGTGGCGTCGCGTTCAATCCAGAAGCGCTGATTGATCCTCTCCTTCAGCTCGGCGGCCAGCTTGGCATAGCGGCTCTTCGCCTCTGCATCGTTCAATGCTGCGGCGACCCGCGCCGCCGCCTCCAGGGCCTGCTGCGTGTACACCGCCACATCGATCAGCTCGGCGTTCAAACCGGACACTTCCATGATCCCGTACCCTTCCGGGAACAGGTCCTTGTTTTGGTCCATGTCGCCGAGCAGCCAATCGATACCCTTCTGCATGGCGGGATACATCTCTCGCGCAAAGTCCAGATCCCCGCTCCAGGCGAATAGCTGACCCACCGTCATGACGAATTGCGCCGTCTCCTGAGTATTGCCGGGGTTCGCCACCGCTCCATCGGCCGTGATTTCATGCGCGATCCGGCCGTTCGCGTTCACCTTGCTGGATTGGGCTCGAAGCAACCTGAGAGTCTGTTTGACCAGTTCGAAGTCGCCGCTCCGCATGAGCGCTTGCAGCGAATAGGTCTCGGTTCCAAACCACCACGGATATTCCATGAAGCCGGCGCTCAAGCCTCGGCCGATGCCGGGAACATCCCGGATCAACCACTCCATATTGATCCGAGTCCAGTTGTAGACATCCTGCAGGTGTCGGTCCGGAATCCTTATGCGGGCCCGTTGGGTGATGGCGGCGTAGTGCGCGACTTTTTGCGTCAGCAGCGCCGCATGATGCTGGGCCAGATCGCGGTAAACTGCGAGGGCATCGCTCTGATCGGTCGCCGAGCCGGAGACAACGAAGGTCAGGGTGGAACTCGCGTGTGCACCGACCGTGACCGTGTAGCTGGCCGCGGCCGTGACGCCGCGGCCGCCGGTGGGGATCGGATCCGGATGCTGGACGCGCCGTGCATCCGCGCCGGCCACCGCGCCCCAGACGCAAAACCACGGGTTGGACAGGTCTCGGGCGATGAACACGCCTTCGGCGGCACGCCAATCAACGGTATCCTCGCCATCGCGGATTCCGAGATGATCGGCATACCAATTGGGGCGCAGATCCGTCTTGACGGACCACTGAAAGCGCAGCCGCCGTGCCCGTGCGGAGCTGTTCTTGAATCGGTATTGAACGATCATGCCCGGCCGCTGATCCGGAGCGAACTGAAAGCGATCGACTTCCAGCCCATCGAGCACCCGGCCATACCGGAAACGAGTTCCATAAGGATAAGTGATCATCTGCGCGCTTTGCGCGAGCCGAATTTCCCCGGCGCTGCCTGGTTCGGCGATTCGCGCCTCGAAGCCGTCGATGAGCTTGATTGGGGGCAGCCATAACCCGCCCATTTCGCCCGGTACATGCTGGCCCATGTCCGGAAATTTTCCATCCTGGGTGCCGATCAGGTAGGTTCGATCTCCCGCGGTCACATAGGGCTGATGCTGATCTCGCCCCTGATTGCCGATACCGGCAAGGATATGAGCTGCATAGTCATCCGCGGCCGAAGGCGGCGCAGCGCTCGGCTCCGCAACCTGCGCAACGCCCGGCTGAATCGCGGCCGCGGCCGTCAACATGAGCGCCGCAAAGGCGCCGCATTGATAGCTTGGCGCCACTCTCAGGCCTTCTGCAGCGAGTCGTGCCGCGTCAGTACTTGCGGGTGCGATTTGCGGAAGTGTTCCGCGAGCTGTTCGGCGATATATACGGAGCGATGCTGGCCGCCCGTGCAACCGATGGCAATGGTCAAATAACTGCGATTCGCCTGCGAGAACTCGCTCAGGCGCTTCTGCAGAAATGCGGTCAGATCCGCAATCATGCTGCGCACGCTCGGGAAGCCCGCGAGGTATTCAATGACGGCCGGATCGCGGCCGTTCAACTTGCGCAGCGCGGTTTCCCAATGAGGGTTCGGCAGGCTGCGCACGTCGAAAACGAAGTCCGCATCGCCCGGAATGCCGTGCTTGTAGCCGAAAGACTCGAACATCAGCGAAAGCTGGCCTTCGCGCCGCCGTTCGATGCGCTCGCGTATGAGTTCGCGCAGCGCATGCACGCCCATGCTCGAGGTGTCGATTACCCAGTCCGCCGCAACGATGATGGGCTCGAGCAGCTTGCGCTCCAAAGCGATCGCTTCGCGCAGGCCGATCTCCCCGGTAACCAGCGGGTGCTTGCGCCGGGTCTCGGCAAAGCGTTTGAGCAGCACCTCCTCGGCGGCATGCAGGTAGATCACTTCGCAGTTGATGTTGCTGCGGCGCAGCTCCGTGACCAATGCGGGGATGGTTTCGATTTCGCCGGCTCGATTGCGCGCGTCCAGGCCCACGGCGGTCCGCGGGTAGGTATCGTCCATGCCGCGGACCGTGTGGGAGATGAAGGCCTTGAGCAAGGCGGCCGGAATGTTGTCGACGCAGTAGAAGTCGATGTCTTCCAGCATGTGCAGAGCAACGCTCTTGCCGGAGCCGGAGAGCCCGCTCACGATGATCAGCCGCATTGACATGAGGAGCCCGTCCGGGTGTCTTGCGCCCGCCCGTCAGCGGGCCTTGAGGACATCCTCGGCGCGGTGGTCGCAGTTCTTTTCCTTGTGCTTCTTGACGCAGCGGTCGAGCTTGTCGGCCAGCGCGTCGATGGAGGCATACATATTCTCTTCGGTTGCATCCGCGTAGATCTTGTTCCCGCGCACCATCAAGGTGGCTTCGGCTTTGTGGCTCATTTTTTCGACCGTGAGGACGCAGTGGACGTCGATGAGCTGCTCGAAATGCCGCGAGATGCGCTCGAATTTCTTGAGAACATAGCCGCGCAGGGCGGCGGTGACTTCCACATGATGACCGCTGAGATCCAATTGCATGTTTCCTCCTTTCACTTTAAGACGCGCGGGCAGCCGCTCTCTTACGCTCGTTCGACGGCGCGATCTGCATGCCCTCGCGGTATTTGGCAACCGTGCGCCTGGCCACCGGTATGCCCTCTTGCGACAGAATTTCCGCCAGCTTGGCATCGCTCAGCGGATTTTCTGGATTCTCTTGCGAAATCAGCTTCCTGATCTTGGCGCGAATGGCGATCGATGACATTTCGGTGCCGTCCGCAGCGTCGACATGGCTCGAAAAGAAATAGCGGAATTCGAACACGCCGCGCGGCGTGTGCATGTACTTGGCGGTGGTGACGCGCGAGATGGTCGACTCGTGCATCTCGACCGCCTCGGCCACATCCTTCAAGATCAGCGGTTCCATCGCCTCTTCGCCGATTTCGAAAAAGCTCGTCTGGCGCTGCACGATGCAGCGCGCCACTTTCACCAAAGTTTCATTGCGAATTTCCAAGCTGCGCATCAGCCAGCGCGCCTCCTGCAATTGGGTGCGCAGCATGGCGTGATCGGGCGCGCGCGATATCAAATTGGCGTAGCTTTGATTGACGCGTACCCGCGGCACGGTGGCTTGATTGATTTCCACGGTCCAGCCATGGTCGGTGCGGCGCACGAAAACATCCGGGATGACGTATTGCGCCTGGGTCGGATTGACCGCGGCGCCGGGCCGTGGATGGCAGGAGCGCACCAAGGCCAGCGCCATTTCCAGGTCGCCTTCGCTGCAGCGCAGCTGACGCCGCAGCAGCGCGAGCTGCTGACTGGCGACCAAATCCAAGTGCTCGATGGCCACCCGGATCGCGACATCCCGCGCCGGGGTCTCAGGGTCCAGTTGTTTGAGTTGCAGCGCAATGCATTCGCCTAGGTTGCGCGCAGCCACGCCGGCGGGCTCGAGCGATTGAACGATGCCGAGCACCCGCTCCACGTCCGCGGGTTCCGCCTCGATTTCGGGCAGCAGGCTCAAGCGCACATCCTCGAGGGAATCGTTCAGGTAGCCATCGTCGGTAATGGCGTCGGAGATGACGCGGGCAATGGCCATGTCGATCGGGGAAAGCTTGGCAAGTTCCAACTGCTCGATCAGCTGCTCCTGCAAGGTTTGGCCGTGTTGGTCGCTGAAATCGCTGCTGCGATCGTCGTCGCCGGAATAATTTCGTTCGGATGGGCCGCTGGTCTGTTCGCCCCAGGCCTCGTCGGCAATCTCCACCTCCGGGGTTTCGCGCTGATCCGCCGGCGTGCTGATGCCATCCAATTCGGCATATTTCTCATCGAGCCGTACCGGCAATTCTTCGCGCTCGCGCGCCGGATCCGCCGTCTCGGTCTCTTCCTCTCCCTCCAGCATGACGTTGGTTTCGAGGGTCTCGCGCACATGCGCCTGCAAGTCGAGCGAGGGAAGCTGCAGCAGTCGAATCGCTTGCTGCAACTGCGGCGTCATGGTCAGCTGCTGACCGATGCGAAGCTGCAGACTTGGCTTCAACATATTTCTTACGAACCTAAACCTATAACTTGAAGTCCTGGCCCAAGTACACCTCACGCACCTGCGGGTTGGCAAGAATCTGGTCCGCAGATCCAGAGGCGAGGACACTGCCTTGACTGACGATATAGGCTCTGGCGCAAATACCCAAGGTCTCCCGCACATTATGATCCGTAATCAACACTCCGATGCCTTTGTCGGACAAGTGCTTGATTATCCGTTGGATATCTGCGACGGAGAGAGGATCGACGCCCGCAAACGGCTCATCCAGCAGCATGAATTGGGGGTCGGCCGCCAACGCGCGGGCGATTTCGACCCGCCGGCGCTCCCCGCCTGAGAGACTCATCCCCAAGCTGTCGCGCACATGGCCGATATGCAGCTCACCCAGCAGTTCCTTCAGCCGGGCGGTGCGGCCGGCGTCATCGAGACCGGGCCGGGTCTCCAGGATGGCCATGATGTTGTCGGCGACCGACAGTTTGCGGAAAACGGAGGGCTCTTGAGGCAAATACCCTAAGCCCAATTGGGCGCGACGATGCATGGGCAGGCGGGTGATATCCTTGTTGTCCAGGAAAATCTCGCCATGCTCGCAGCGGGTCAGTCCGACGATCATGTAGAAGGCGGTGGTTTTGCCGGCGCCGTTCGGCCCGAGCAGCCCGACGACCTCTCCACTCTCGACTTCCAGGGACAAATCCCGCAGCACCTGCCGTGATTTGTAGCTTTTGGCGAGTTCCAACGCCCGCAATACGCTCATGGATTGGATTTGGGCGGCGCCGTCTTCGGCGGCGGCGGCGTGATGATGATGTGGACTCGCTGCGAATTCTGTTCGGATTCCTCGGCAATGACCTTTTGCGCCAGCACGTCGTACTTCAGCGACTGCCCGGTGATCTCATGGTCGCCGTTGCTCAAATAGGCGTCCTTCAAGAATCGCACCAGGTGTTTTGCCGCATCATAATCGATGCTGTCCGCGTGGCCCGTGGCGGGCTTGCCGGTTTTCGTGACGGTCTGCTCGAAGGAGGCGGGTTTGCCGTTGACGACGGCCTTGCTCAGTACGTTGTTGACAAAGGTGATCTGCGCGTCCTCGGAGAACAGCTGCCCTTGCTCGACCGTGATTTTAACGTTGCCGCGAAAGTTCCAGACATTATTCTTGAAATACAAATCCTGGGAACTCGGCTGGCTTGCCTGGCCCTGATCCGCGGTGATCGACATGCCTCCTTGCGAGATGCGGATCCTGGTGAAGACCGCGCTGTTGGTCTTCAAGTCGATGGCTGCGGACTGCGATTCCATCAGTATCGGCAGCTGGCGGTCGCGTGCGACGGTTGCGGACGCGGGGGACGCAGCGTTCGCCTGCGCCAGCGGCGCCAGCGGCGCGAGCAGCGCGACGAGGGCGGCGAGATTACGGGAGGAAACGGCCATTGACCTTGGATTCTAGGCGCATCGTGCGCTCTTTCAAATTCGCGCTCAGGCCGCGCGCGGTGAGAATGTGGCCGCCGTAATCGATGCGCACGTCGCTCTTGGTGCTCGCGACACTGTCGGGAACGTTGTAGCTCAAAAGGTCGGTGCGGATCACCGCGGTGCCCGGCGTGCCGGGATTCTCACCCTGCAGCCGCACGTTGCCGGCGACGTCGATGATCTTGCCGCCGGGTTGAACATGCGCCGTGTCGCCGAACAGCACCCACGTCTGGCCCCCCGGCGCGTCATAGTTGACGCGCACGTTGTACAGCGCCACTTCGTTGCCATGGTCAATTTGATCGATGCGCTCGGCCTCGACGCGGATGCTGGGCGCCCCCGCCGCGTCGTAATCGGTGAGAATGGCGTTCTTGAAAAAATAGCCGGGCAACTCGCTTTGATTGGCGCTGCCCAAGTCGCTGGGGCGATGAGCGGGCGAACTCCATATCCAGGTGATGATCACCAAGGCCGCGACCGCAAGCACCGTAAAGACGCGAAACAACATTAAGCGCCGCCGGCGCGGGCGCGCAAAATGGCATCGCACAGCTCGCGCACGGCGCCCAAGCCTCCGGGCGCGCGTGCAACCCAGTGTGCGGCGGACACCACGACGGGGTGCGCGTCCGCGACCGCCGCCGCCAGCCCGACCGCCGACATCAACGGCAGGTCGGGCGTGTCATCGACGATGCAAGCGCAATTCAACGGATCAACCTTAAGATGCTGGGTCAGCTTATGCAGTGCCAGCAATTTGTCGCTGCAGCCTTGGACCACGCAGGGCACGCGCAGTTCGCGCAGGCGTGCCGCCGCCGCCGCAGAACGGCGGCCGCTGAAAGCCGCCACCTGCACGCCGGCCGACATGAGCAGCTTGATGCCGTGGCCGTCGCGGACGTGAAATGCCTTGAGCGCCTCTCCCTTGGCGCCGAAGTACAGGCGTCCGTCCGTCAGGACGCCATCGATGTCCAAGATCAGCAGCTCGATCCGCGCGAGCGGCGTGGCGGTGCGTGCTTTCAAAATACGCCCGCGCGCAGCAGATCGTGGACGTTCAGCGCCCCGACCAACCTGCCCTCATCATCGAGCACGATGAGCGAGGTGATGCGGTGGGTCTCCATCAAGTGCACCGCCTCCGCAGCGAGCATCGAGGGCAGCACGGACTTCGGGCCGGCCGTCATCACTTGATCCATGCGGGTGGTGCGCAAATTCGCCGCGCGATCGAGCGCGCGGCGCAAATCGCCGTCCGTGAACACGCCGAGCACGTGCATCGAATCGTCGACGATCGCGGTCATGCCGAGGCCCTTGGAGGTGACTTCGAGCAACCCTTCGGCCAGCGTGGTGTCGACCCGAACGGTGGGTATCTGCGTGCCGGTGCGCATCACGTCCTTCACGTACAGCAGGCGGCGTCCCAGGGCGCCGGCGGGATGGGAACGCGCGAAGTCCGCTTCGGTAAAACCGCGCGCCTTCAATAGCGCGACCGCCAACGCATCGCCCACCGCGAGCGCCGCGGTGGTGCTGGCGGTGGGGGCGAGGTTCAAGGGGCAAGCCTCCGCCGGCACGCGGATGTCCAAGTGGACGCTGGCGATACGCGCCAGAGCCGAATCCGAATTTCCCGTGAAGGCGATCAAGGGAACGCCGAGCCGCTTGATCACCGGCAGTATGGTGAGAATTTCCGCGGTTTCGCCCGAATTGGACAGCGCCAGCACCGCATCGTCGCGCGTGATCATTCCGACATCGCCGTGGCTGGCCTCGCCGGGATGCACGAAAAACGACGGGGTACCGGTGCTGGCGAGCGTGGCGGCTATCTTGCCGCCGATATGGCCGGATTTGCCCATGCCGGTCACGACGATCCGGCCCCGACAGTTAAGACAAATCCGGCAGGCGCGTGCAAAATCCGACCCGAGACGGGGCAACTGCGCGCGCAGACCCTCGATTTCGACGTTCAGCGCCTGGCGGCCGAGTTCGACGAGGTCCTCGTCCGTGTAGTCGGAATTCATCTGCGAATAATACAGGTAAGCTTGTATAAATTTTTAGGAGACGGCATGAATCCACAACAGATAGCGCAACTGATCGAGGATGGTTTGGGCGGCAGTCATGCCATGGTCACCAGCGACGATAATGTGCATTTCGAGGCCGTGGTCATCGCGCCCGCTTTCATCGGCAAGAAGCCGATTCAGCGCCATCAAATGGTGTATTCGACCCTCGGCGCGGCCGTGGGCACTGAAATTCACGCTCTCGCGCTGCAGGTCTTCACGCCGGACGAGTACGCAAGGCAGGGCCGTGGATAAACTACAAATACATGGCGGCATCGCGCTCGAGGGCGAGATCCGCATCTCGGGCGCCAAGAATGCAACTCTGCCCATTCTCGCCGGCTGCTTGCTCGCCGACGGTCCGGTGACGGTCTCGAACGTGCCGCATCTGCAGGACGTCACCACCATGATCGAGCTGCTCGGGCGCATGGGCGTGTCGGTGACCATCGATGAAAGGATGCGCATCGAAGTCGATGCGTCGACCATCAAGGAATACTTCGCGCCCTACCAACTCGTCAAGACCATGCGTGCATCCATCTTGGTGCTGGGACCGTTGTTGGCGCGCTTCGGCACGGCGGATGTGTCCTTGCCGGGCGGCTGCGCGATCGGCGCGCGTCCGGTCAACATCCACGTGGCCGGCCTGCAGGCCATGGGCGCCGACATTCACATCGAGAACGGCTATATCAAAGCGCGGGCCGCGAAGTTGAAAGGCGCGCGCCTGGTGCTGGAGACCGTGACGGTCACTGGCACCGAGAATCTCATGATGGCAGCGACCTTGGCCGAGGGCGAGACGGTCCTCGAGAATGCCGCGCGGGAGCCGGAGGTGGTTGACCTGGCGAATTTCTTGATTGCCATGGGCGCCAAGATCAAGGGTGCAGGTACCGACCGGATCGTCATCCAGGGCGTGAAGCGCTTGAATGGCACGGCATACGAAGTGCTGCCCGACCGAATTGAGACTGGCACCTATCTGGTGGCGGGTGCGATCACCGGCGGGCACATACGGGTCAAAAATACGCGGCCGGATCACGTCGATGCCGTCATCGACAAGCTCAAGGAGGCGGGCGCCGGCGTGGAAGTGGGCGACTCGTGGATCGAGGTCGACATGCGCGGCAAAAGGCCCGCTGCCGTCGACATTCGAACGGCGCCGTATCCGGCGTTCCCCACCGACATGCAGGCGCAGTTCGCGGCGCTCAACACCGTGGCGAACGGCGTCGGCACCATCATCGAGACGATTTTCGAGAATCGCTTCATGCACATGCTGGAAATGCGACGCATGGGGGCGGAGATCCGCTTGGAAGGCAACACCGCCATCATCAAGGGGGTCGAACGGCTGACCGCGGCGCCGGTCATGGCCACGGATTTGCGCGCCTCCGCGAGCTTGGTGCTGGCCGGGCTGGTGGCGGACGGCCGCACCGATATCGAGCGCATCTATCACATTGACCGCGGCTATGCGGCGATCGAGGAGAAACTTCAGCAGCTGGGGGCGAAAATCCGCCGCACCCCTTGAGGGTGCGGGCGGCTCAAGCGCCCTGCCTCACGGTGGTTGAATCGGCCGGGTGGGACGTTCCAGCACCGTCAGGTTGAGTTTGTAGCTTTGCCCCGCATGACGGCCTTCGAGTTCCACCTCGGCGCCGGGTTTGAGGGCCGAAACGCGCGCCACCAGGTCTTGCGCATTGTGCACAGCTTCTCCCCCTAAGGCGGTGATCAGATCGCCGGGCCGCATGCCCGCCTGATACGCCTGGCTCTTCACCATGATGTTGACCACGGTGACGCCGCCGCCCGCCGTGCCGATCTGCGCCGCCTGCTCTTCGCTCAGGTCCTGCGGCATGAATCCCAGCCAACCGCGCACCACGTGGCCGTTCAGGAGAATTTGTTCCATCACACCGCGTACCAGATTGACGGGGATTGCAAAGCCGATGCCCTCGGGTCCTCCATAAGTGCGATTGAGCACGGCTGTATTGATGCCGACCAGATCGCCATGCGCATCGATGAGCGCGCCGCCGGAGTTGCCGAGATTGATCGCCGCGTCGGTTTGTATGAAGTTCTCAAAGGTCGCCAGACCCAATTGGCCGCGCCCGGTCGCACTCACGATTCCCTGAGTCACGGTCTGGCCCACGCCATACGGGTTGCCGATGGCCAGCACGATATCGCCGACCCGCAAAGTGTCGGACCGGCCCAAGGGCATGACGGGCAGCTTGCCGATCCGCAGGCCGAGAATGGCCAAATCCGTGTCAGGGTCTTGCCCAACGATCGTGGCATCGGCGATGCGTCCGTCGGCAAGCTGCACCCTGATCGAATCGGCGCCGGCAATCACATGCTGATTCGTGACAATGGTGCCCATCGCATCGACGATCACGCCCGAGCCCAAGCTGCGCTCCACGCGCTGGCGATAGCTCGGCCAGTAATCGCCGAACAATTGATTCAGGGGCGCTCCCTGAGCGCGCTCCCGCACCACCCGCGCGGTGTAGATGTTGACCACCGCCGGGGCGGCGCGCGCCACGGAGTCGGCAAAACTTTGCATGACCACCGGCGCCGCGGGCGCGCTGGGCGCGCCGGCCGGCGCGGTCGGGGCAGCCGTTACGGCAGCCGGCGGCGCAGTCTGCGGACGTGCGCCCAACAGCGTCGGGTTCCACCAAACCACGAGAAATGCCACGGCCAGGCCGACCACGACCGCCCTGACCAAAAAACTCACGAGGACGCGAGTGTCCTGCAATTAATATTGCTCCCGTCACGCCGGCGGCCGCGAAGAATACTCAGACAGGCTCCTGGCCTTAAAGGTGACCTGCGTAACTGTGTATAATGCGCTCGCAATATTCTTTGGGAAACACTGACGCCAGAGGGGTTTGCGTGAAGATTTGTCAACTATTTTCGAGGGCGATCGCATGAGTGAAGACGTAGACCACAGCCGTCGCCGCTTGCTGACGGCAGCTACGGTCGGCACCGGCGTGATCGGCGCCGCTTTTGCCGCCATCCCCTTCATCGCCTCATGGAATCCCAGCGCTCGCGCCAAAGCCTTGGGTGCGCCGGTCGACGTGGATGCGTCGAAACTGGAAGCCGGTCAAATGTTGAAAGTCGTGTGGCGCGGACAGCCGGTCTTCGTGGTCCGGCGCGTCAAGGCGGTGGTCGATCAATTGGGCAACCACGACGCCATGCTGGCGGATCCGAATTCCGACGATTCGGTGCAGCCCGCTTACATCAAGGCGACGGGGGCGCTGCGCGCGCGAAATCCCGAGTACTGGGTAGGCCTTGCCGTGTGCACGCATTTGGGCTGCTCGCCCTTGGGTGCCTTCGTGCCGAACGATTCGTTCCAAGTTGCGGGTGCCGACCTCGGTGCGAACTGGCCCGGAGGCTTTTACTGCCCCTGCCACGGTTCGAAATATGATTTGTCGGGCCGCGTGTTCAAGAACATGCCGGCGCCGAAAAACCTGACCGTGCCGTCGTACACTGTCGGTGCGAACCTGCGCATCGTCATCGGCGTCGACGACGCTTCCAAATCCGTTTCGTAAAGCAAGAGGTAAGCGATGGCCGCAGCACCCGAGACCGCCGGCACCGGCAAAGCCTTGATTGGCTGGATTGATCAGCGCTTTCCGCTGACGAAACTGTGGAAGGAACATCTTGCCGAGTACTACGCGCCGAAGAATTTCAATTTTTGGTACTTCTTCGGTGCGCTGTCGCTGCTGGTGCTCGCAAACCAAATCGTAACCGGCATTTTCCTGACGATGAGCTACAAGCCGTCCGCGGCTGAAGCGTTCGCCTCCGTCGAGTACATCATGCGGGACGTGGAATGGGGCTGGCTGATCCGCTACCTGCACACCACCGGCGCCTCGGCATTCTTCATCGTCGTCTACCTGCACATGTTCCGCGCGTTGTTGTACGGCTCGCATCGCAAGCCGCGCGAGCTCGTTTGGATCTTCGGCTGCTTGATCTTTTTGTTGCTCATGGCTGAAGCGTTCATGGGGTATGTGCTGCCATGGGGCAACATGAGCTATTGGGGCGCCCAGGTTATCGTTTCGCTGTTCAGCAGCCTGCCGGTCATCGGCGGCACCTTGGTCGAGTGGATTCGCGGCGACTACAACATCGCGGATCCCACCTTGAATCGATTTTTCGCCCTGCACGTGGCGGCGCTGCCCTTGGCGCTGGTGTTCTTGGTGGTCGCGCACGTCATGGCGCTGCACGAGGTGGGTTCGAACAATCCGGACGGCATCGACATCAAAAAGTACAAGGACGCCGCGGGGCGTCCCCTCGACGGTGTGCCTTTTCATCCCTATTACACCGTCAAGGACCTGATGGGGACGGCCGGATTTCTGATCATTTTCGCGGCGGTGATCTTTTTCGCGCCGAATTTCTTCGGCCTGTTTTTGGAAGCGCCGAATTTCGAACCGGCCAACCCTTTGCAGACGCCCCCGGACATCACGCCGGTTTGGTATTTCACGCCGTTCTACGCCATGTTGCGCGCCATTCCGTCGGCCTTCGGCACCCAGGTATGGGGGGTGATGGTGATGGGGGCCGCGGTCTTCGTGCTGTTTTTCGCCCCCTGGCTCGATCGCTCGCCGGTGCGTTCGATCCGTTACAAGGGTCCAATCTACAAAGTGATGCTGGCGCTGTTTTCGTTGTCATTCATTGGTTTGGCGGTGTGCGGCATGAAGCCGCCCTCCGGTATTTATCCTATTTTGGCGCGGATCTGCACCGCAATTTATTTCGCATTCTTCTTGCTGATGCCCTGGTACACGAAGTTCGACCGCGTGAAGCCGGTGCCGGAAAGGGTTACGGGACATGCTTAAATCCAGTGTTTTGATCGCGATTGGACTCCTTTGCGCCGGCACCGCGCTCGCCGAAGAAGGGGAAGTTCCGTTGATGCAGGCGGGCACGGACATCAACAACATCGAATCCCTGCAGCGCGGTGCGCGAAACTTCATGAACGATTGCTCGGGCTGCCATTCGCTCAAGTACCTGCGCTACAACCGATTGGCGGCCGACCTCAAGATCCCGGAAGCGGACCTTGCCAGCAATCTGATATTCACGGGAGCCAAGCCGTTCGAGGAAATCACGACCGCGATGCCGGCGGATTCGGCGGACTGGTTCGGCAAACCACCCCCGGATTTGACCTTGATGGCCCGGCAGCGCGGCACCAACTATTTGTATTCGTACCTGCACGGCTTTTACCAGGATAAGACGCGGCCATGGGGGGTGAACAATTTATACCTGCCCGGCACGGCCATGCCGCACATCCTCTACTACCGCCAGGGACTGCAAAAGCCCGCTTACAAAAACGAGAAAGACCCGCACGGCAACGCCAAAATGGTTCTGGCCGGCGTCGAGCCAATGATCCCCGGTTCCATGAAGCCGGAGGAGTATGATCAATACGTTCGGGACGTCGTCAATTTCCTGGACTATGCCGCCGAACCGGTCAAGTCGACGCGCCAGTCGATGGGCATCTTCGTGGTGCTGTTCTTGTTGGCGTTCTTTGTATTCACGTACTTGCTGAAGAAAGAATATTGGAAGGACGTCCACTGATTTTAAGCGGGCGCCGTCCCCTTGAATTCGCGAGGAGGTCCGGTTAGTGGCACGTCGTTCGGTGATGACGCTTTTTTCAGCACCGGCTGATCCGTGGAGCCATCGGACGCGGCTGGTTCTGGCCGAGAAAGGCATCGGCATCGAATTGGTCAATGTCGATCCGCAGGCACTGCCTGAGGATTTGATCGACCTGAATCCCTATCACAGCGTGCCCACGCTGGTGGACCGCGATCTGGTGCTGTACGACTCGCGCGTCATCATCGAATACCTGGACGAACGCTTTCCGCATCCGCCCCTGATGCCGATCGATCCGGTGACGCGCGCGCAGTTTCGCGTGGCGTTATACCGGGTCGAACGCGACTGGTATGCGCTGGCGCGCGACATCGAACTGGACCCTGCCAGCAAGACCGCGGAACACAGCCGCAAGGTGTTGGGCGAGGCGATTTGCGCCAGCGCCGAGGTGTTCAAAGCCAAGCCGTTTTTCCTGAGCGATGAATTCTCGCTGGTCGACGCGAGCATTGCGCCGATCTTGTGGCGTCTGCGCATTTACGGCATCGAGCTGCCGGCGCAGGCGCAGCCCATCACCAAGTATATGAATGCCATATTTGCCCGTTCCACCTTCCGCGCGTGCTTGTCCGACGCGGAAAGGGAAATGCGCCATTGAAGCCACGGCGCCCGTACCTGCTGCGCGCATTGCACGAGTGGATATCCGACAGCGGCGAGACGCCGCACATCGTGGTGGATGCGGCCGCCGAGGGCGTCACGGTGCCGCGCCAGTACGTGAAAGACGGCAAGATCGTGCTCAACGTCAGCTTCTCCGCGACCCAGATGCTCAAGCTGGGCAATGATTTCGTGAGCTTCGAGGCGCGCTTTGGCGGAGTGGGTTTCGCGGTGCAGGTTCCGGTACGCGCCATTCTGGGCATCTATGCGCGCGAGACCGGGCAGGGGATGATATTTCCGGAGGGCGATGCGGATCCCGATCCGAACGATAGCCCGCCGGCGGCCACCGGGGGCGGGAAGCCGAGCGCGGCGACCAAGCGCCCGAAACTGCAGGTGGTCAAGTAGAAAGCGAGCCGGGCGATCGCCGTCAGTCGTCAGGCGGCGACCTCAACGTACTCGACACGGCTCGACGGAGAAGGAATTGGAGCGCCCTCTTCACGCAACCCATCAAGATGAAATTTTATGGCTTCGCGAATAGCTTGTTCCGTACCGGCAAGCGTCTCCGCGGTTGCAATGCAACCAGGGAGATCCGGCACGTAAGCAGAATAATTCCCGCCCGCATTTTCAATGACTATCGCGTAGCGCATCAGAAGTGTCCTATTTCTTGAATCCCGACTGCTTCAGGATACTGTTCAGCGTGCCAGGCGCCAAATCTTCGCTGGGTTTGCCCGCTACCGTGACCTTCGGATACTTTCATCGGCGAAGCCGGCTGCCGTTGCTGCCAGAGGCCTGAAGCTAAACGACGCGAAAAGCGTCTTTGACCCACTCGATGCGATTCGCCCCATCCGGCAGCCCTTCGATCGCCAGCACGTCGAAGCGCATCGACCGATTCCTCCATTCCTTCTCACGCTGCAGAAAGAATTGCGCGGCGCGCATGATCTTGCGTCGCTTGGTGCGGGTGACTGAAGCCAATGCGCCGCCGAAGTCTTCGCTGGCGCGCTGGCGGACCTCGACGATGGCGAGCACGCCGTCCTCGAGACACACCAAGTCGAGCTCGCCGGCCTTGCAGCGTAGATTGCGCGCAATAATTTTCAGACCGCGCACCGTAAGGTATTGCGCCGCCAGCTCTTCGGCTGCCGCGCCGCGCTGCGCGCGCACAAGGTTCATGCGGTATTATCGCGCCGCGCCGCCTAACCTACAGCAGCCATAAAGGGCGCATTCGCGCAAATTAGGGCTTGGCTGTTTTCGAACCGTATATTTCGACGCCGCCCAGAAAGGTTTTCAGAACGTGCGTGTCGCGAATGGCTTCGGGCGCCACCTTCAGCACATCCTGGCTCAAAAGCACCATGTCGGCCAACTTGCCGGCTTCGATCGAGCCTTTCTCATGTTCCTGGAATTCGGCGTATGCGGAACCGATCGTGTAGGCCGCAATGGCCTCCTGAACCGACAGCTTTTGTTCCGGAAACCATCCCTGCGGATGCTTCCCGTCCAAGGTCGCGCGGGTCACGGCCGCATATAAGCTCAAGATCGGATCGAGCGGGGCCACCGGCCAATCCGTACCGAAGGCCAGCCGCACGCCGTGCTGCATGAAGGTTCTGAACGCATACGTCCTGCTGGCGCGATCATGTCCGATACGCGCTTCGGCCCATCGGCCATCGTCGATGGCTTGATAAGGCTGCACCGAGGCGATGACATGCAGTTGCGCCATGCGGTCGAAGTCGGCCGCGGCCATGTGCTGAGCGTGCTCGACGCGCCAGCGTCGATCCTTCGGGCCGTCTTTTTCTTCCACGGCTTTATAAAGGTCCAGTGTGGCCGTGATGCCTGCGTCGCCGATGGCGTGAGTGCAAACCTGCAGGTCTGCTGCGTCGGCGCGCATCAAGCTCGCGCGCGCCTTGCTCAACGGCAGCATGTCGGAGAACAGCAAACCGCGATTCCCCGGCTCATCGGAGTAGGGTTGCGCAAAGTAAGCGGTGCGCGATCCCAAGGAACCGTCGGCGAACATTTTGAGCGCGCCGATTCTCAACGAAGCGCTTCCGAACGCATGGGCCAGCCCAAGCTTCGCTTGATCTTCGACATTCGCAATGAGCGGTGCGCCATACACTCGCGCCGTGAGCTTGCCTTCGTTGTTGAGCTGCGAGTACACCGCCAGATCGCCATAGTCCAACGCCATGTCCTGCACGCTGGTTACGCCGCGCAGCGCCGCCTCGCGCAGCGCGGCCTCGATGGCATGGCGGCGCTGAGCAAAATTCAGCGGCGGCTCGGCTTTCTGCAACAGTTCGGTGGCCGCGTCCTTCAGCGCGCCGGTCGGTTGGCCGGCCGCATCCCGGACGATGACGCCGCCGGGCGGGTCGGCAGTTTTGGCGCTGATGCCGGCCAGCGCCAGCGCCTTGGAATTGGCGAGCAACATGTGGCCGTCGTAGCGATCGATGGCGACCGGGTTGTCGGGAGTGACCGCGTCGATATCTTGGCGAGTGGGCAAGCGGGCAGGCGACCACTTGGTCTCGTCCCATTCGCCGTTTCGTATCCATTCACCCTTCGGAGCATGCGCGGCATAGTCGGCGATGCGCTGCACGAACTCCTTGAGGCTGGTGACGTTCACCAGCTGCACCGCGCTCAAGGCCGCGCCGCCGTCCGAGAAATGCACGTGAGCGTCGTTGAATCCCGGCAGTAGCCGCTTGCCCTGAGCATCGATCATGCGGGTATGGGGCCCTTGCCAAGGCATGACTTGCGCTTCGGTGCCGACCGCGACAAAGCGGCCGTTCAGCACCGCGAGCGCATCGGCCTCGGGTTGTGCGGGATTCACGGTCCAGATATGCGCGTTGCGGATAATGAGATCGGCCGCTGGACGCGAATCGGCGGCCGCGGCCGCGGCCGCGGCCGCAGGCGTTGGTACTGCCGCCGCGATTGACGGAGCGACTCCAGGCCCGGCCCCGCAGAGCAGCGCGCCTGCGCTCAGCACGGCGGCTCGCAATTTATAAAACAAAGGGCGCTCCGCTTCTGATCTGCGCCCAATCGAGATCGCGGCGAATCTTGTTCTGCTGATCGAGATGCAATTTTCCGGTTACCCCGGCGATTTCGCTCGATGCCGCCGGATTGCTGGACCGCAGGCCGGGTACCAAGCGATACGCGTCGAACCCGAAGGCATACAGGCGGTCGTGCCGCGCGGTGCGGGCCGGCCACGCTGCATGCACGCTGTCGCGGATCTGCGCGGTGGACGGGTCGTTGGAAATCATCCACGGCATGTCGGGAAAGTACATGCCGTCGATGTCCGAGTTGGCGTTCGGATCCGGTTCGAAGCTGTCCGAGGTGGAATATACGGGCACATCGCCGGAATAATTGTATTTCAGCTGCGGCAGAATGAGCCGTGCGGTTCCGGCGGTGCTCGCGGCCACGAAGATGAACGCCGCATCGCTGCGATGGGTCGGGGGTTCGGGCTTTTCTCCCTTTTCGACCTTGGTGGGCTTTAATTGCATCACCGTCTTGATGACTTCGGAAAAATCCACCTGCGCCGGGTCATAGCGCCCGCTGTCGAGCAGGTTGCCGCCGAGGCTTTTCAATTCATCGGCGAACGCCGCGGCTACGCGCGCGCCCCATTCGCCCGAGGGGAAGATCGCCACCCCGTTGGGGCGGCCATCGGCGACCACGCGGCGCGCCACCATGCGCGCCTCGTCTTCCGGCAAGAGCGCAAATTGATAGAAATTCTTGGGCGCCGCGACCGTCTCCGGCAGGAAATTCAAGGCAAGCACCGGGATGCGGCCGCCGGCCAGCGGTGCTTCTGCCGCCACCTCGTCCTTGAACAATGGGCCGACCACGAAGCCGGCGCCGTCGGCTATGGCGCGGTTGTAGGCGCTTGCCAGGGGCTCGGCGGCCACATCGTAGATCCTCAGGCGCGGCCGCCTGGCAGCCGTTTGCTGTAAATAGGCCGCGATGAAACCGTCGCGTACCGCAACGCCGAATGCTTCGGCGCGGCCCGACAGGGGCAGCAGCAGCGCAATCTGACTGGGATATTCGGTGGCTACGGCAATCTGCGTCTGCGCCGCGGAGAGCACACTGGTATTGGCGGGATGCTGCGGAAACTGCCGTTTCCAGGCATCGAGCGCCGCGGCCGCGCGCGCAGGATTGCGCTCGACCTCCACGGCGATCGGACCCAATTCCAGCCAACCCGCGACGACAGGGTCCGTCTTCGGCGGCGGCTTCATCGGTATGCCACGCTCGGCGGCCGCGCGGACCCGGCTCAAAAGTTCGTCCCGATTCGCGCGCAGCAGCGCGGGATCGCTGATATAGCGCTCGCGCTCAACGAGTGCGCGCGTACCCTCGAGCGGATGGCCGGTGAGAAACGCGCTGCGGCCGCGAATCCAATAGTAGTTCTGCGCTTGTTCCGGCGCGGTCGGGACCGGAATCTGGTCGAGCTCGCGAATGGCGCGCGTCGGGTCATTTTCCGCATAGGCAATTTCGGCGGAGACGAGCGCGCGTGGAGTCGCGAGTTTGGTGCGGGCTTGCGGCGAAACCTGCGCCAGAGCCTGCTTGGCTGCGGCGACATTTCCGGCCGCGACCCACTGCTCGGCGCTCAATAGTTCGTAGTTGTCGCTCTCGTCCGGCAGTTGCTGCGCCAAATCGGCATACACCCGCGCCGCATCCGCATGCTTGCCGTCATGCACCAGCCGGGCGGCATGTTCTTGCTTGTCCAGCGAGGTTTCCGTGGGCTTGACCAGGCTGCAAGCCGCCGCGAGCGACGCCAGCGCAAGCACTGAAATTTGCGCCAGCCGTGGACGCCGAGAGATCACTGCCATACCCTTCCGCTCCTGAATCTTCGAATCCAGGCGGGATTATAGTGACAAAGCTGCCGGCGGCGGGGACGCTCTTCGTGGTCGCGACGCCGATCGGCAATTTGAGCGATTTGAGCCCCCGTGCAAATTCAACCTTGAAAGATTGCGATCTGATCGCCGCGGAGGACACGCGCCACACCGGAGCGCTGCTCAAGCATTTCCAGATCGGCACGCCGCAGCTGTCGCTGCATGAGCACAACGAGGCCGCGCGCGCCGCCAAAATCATTGCCGTACTGCGCGAGGGTAAATCCGTGGCTTTGGTGAGCGATGCGGGAACGCCGGCCATCAGCGATCCCGGCTTTGAATTGGTGCGCGCAGTGGCGGCGGCAGGCATGAATATCGTCGCCGTCCCCGGGCCCTGCGCCGCGATCGCGGCGCTGTCGATTGGCGCGTTGCCGACGGATCGGTTTTGCTTCGAAGGTTTTTTGCCGGCGCGCGGCGCGGCGCGCAAGCGGCGGCTGAAATCGCTCGAATCGGAGCCGCGCACGCTGGTGATTTACGAATCGCCGCACCGGGTGCGCGAGACGCTCGAAGATTGCATGGCGGTCTTCGGCGAGACGCGCGCAGCCGCAGTGGTGCGCGAAGCGACCAAGCTGCACGAGACGACTTACCGCGGCACGCTGCGCGAACTGCTCGATCAATCGAGCGCCGATGCGGATTTCTCGCGCGGCGAGATCGTGTTGCTGATTGCGGGTGCAGCGCCGGTGGAGTCGATGGGCGAGCAATCCGAGGCGAGCGCGCAGCTGGACAAGGTGCTGACGGCGCTGTTGGCCGAATTGCCGTTGAAACAAGCGGCGCGCCTCGCCGCGCGCCTCACCGGCGCGCGCGACAATGAGGCCTATAAGCGCGCGCTATTTCTCAAAGCGCAATCCGTCTCGCATTAATGCCCCGACCTGCGTATGGTGCACACCGAGTCGGCCAGACAGTCGCTGTCCTTGCCAGGCAAGGATGGAGGAAAGTCCGGGCTCCGAAGGGCACGGTGCCAGGTAACGCCTGGGAGGCGCGAGCCTACGGAAAGTGCAACAGAAAGATACCGCCTAAGTGCCGCGCAAGCGGTGCCGGTAAGGGTGAAATGGTGCGGTAAGAGCGCACCGCGCGGGTGGCAACACCAACGGCACGGCAAACCCCACCTGGAGCAAGACCAAATAGGGAAGCGAGCGGCTTAATCGCCGCTACATGTGGCCCACATGGGCTTCCGGGTAGGTCGCTTGAGCTGCGCGGCGACGCGTATGCCAGAGGAATGACTGTCCAAGACAGAACCCGGCTTATCGGCCGACTCTTTTTTAGGCGCTGGCGCGCCACATTTCCCGGGGCCGAGGCGGCCCCGCCCCAGAAGATTTTGGGTTAAGAGCCGGACCGGCGCTGGCGCGCCACATTTCCCGGGGCCGAGGCGGCCCCGCCCCAGAAGATTTTGGGTTAAGAGCCGGACCGGCGCTGGCGCGCCACATTTCCCGGGGCCGAGGCGGCCCCGCCCCAGAAGATTTTGGGTTAAGAGCCGGACCGGCGCTGGCGCGCCACATTTCCTGGGGCCGAGGCGGCCCCGCCCCAGAAGATTTTGGGTTAAGAGCCGGACCGGCGCTGGCGCGCCACATTTCCCGGGGCCGAGGCGGCCCCGCCCAGAGAGCGCGGCCAAAAAACCAAGGACCGGCGCTGGCGCGCCACATTTCCTGGGGTCTTGAGGCAGCTGCGCCGGTCGAAATTGCACGATAAGAGCAGGATCGCCGAAATTCACAGCAGATCGCGACATTTATCAGTTGCGGTGCTTTTTACAAAAATCTCCTAAGAGATTGATTCCCCTGATCGCTCCAATCGCAGCGCGCCACGGCTGTACAAAATGTGACCTAAGTCACTGTCGGCACGGGTTTTTTTTACCATAAGGCGTTGACAGTCCTCTCCTTCGATCCCTATAGTGGTGGCCGGTGGGAAATTGTGGGAGAAAATGGGTTTTGAGACCCATCAAATCATGTTTCGGGGTGCCAACAAACTAACGCTCGATGTCAAAGGCCGGCTGGTGATGCCCACCCGCTATCGGGAGCGCGTACAGGAACGTTGCGGTGGGAATCTGGTCATTACGGTCGACAAGGACCAGTGCTTGCTGCTCTACCCGCTGCCGGACTGGGAAGACATCGAGCGCAAGCTCAACAAATTGCCCACCTTGAACCCCCAGGTGAGGCGCTTACAGCGCCTGATGATCGGCCACGCCACGGACTTGGAACTCGATTCGCACGGACGTTTGCTGCTGCCGGCCAATTTGCGCGAATTCGCCGGATTGACGCGCGATGCCATGTTGATCGGGCAGGGGATGCGATTCGAATTGTGGGATGAGGCGCGCTGGAACGAGCGACGCGACGAATGGTTGGCGAGTCCGGAGAGCACCACCGACTTGCCCGCCGAACTCGACACGTTGTCGTTCTAGCCGGCCTTACGCGGTGGAAGAGATTGCGGGGGTTCACACGGCGGTCCTGTTACCCCAGGTACTGACGGCGTTGAACATTCAGGCAAGTGGCACCTACATGGATGCCACCTTTGGCCGAGGCGGACATGCAGGGGCGATTTTGGAGAAGCTCATCGCGAACGGCCGACTGATCTGTCTCGATCGTGATCCCGACGCCGTCGCGGCGGCCCGAGTCCGCTTCTCCACCGATCCGCGTTTTTCGATTTTCCTAAGCAATTTTTCTTCGCTCGCGGCCGTTGCCGATCGGATTCGGCCGGGACTGAAGCTCGACGGCATTCTGTTCGACTTGGGTGTTTCCTCGCCGCAGCTCGACGACGCGGCGCGCGGGTTCAGCTTCATGCAGGACGGACCTCTCGATATGCGCATGACGCCGGGCGAGGGCATGAGCGCCGCGGACGTGGTCAACGGCGCGCCGCTGCAGGAGCTGATCCGCATTTTTCGCGAATTCGGCGAAGAACGCTTGGCGCCGCGCATTGCACGCGCCATCGTCGACGACCGAAAGGCCAAGCCGTTCGAGCGCACGCTGCAGCTGGCCGAGATGATCGCGCGCGTCGCGCGCAGCACCGAGCGGCACAAGCATCCGGCGACGCGCGTTTTTCAGGCATTGCGCATCTACGTCAACGGCGAGCTCAAGGAACTCGAGGCTGCGCTCGACGCGGCGCTCGCGCGCCTGGCGCCGCACGGCAGGCTCGCGGTGATCAGTTTTCATTCGCTCGAAGATCGCATGGTGAAGCAATTCATGCGCCGTCACTCGCTGGCCGATCCCATGTATGCCGGACTACCGGATATCCCGGTGCACGCGCGGCCCAAGCTGCGCCTCGTCGGCAAGGCTCAGGAAGCCGACGCAAACGAAATCTCCCTCAATCCGCGGGCGCGCAGCGCGCGTCTGCGCGTCGCCGAACGTCGCGAAGGAATTGCCGCATGAAACATCGCCGCTGGCTGCCGCTCATTCTGCCGTTGCTGTGGTTGTCCGTGTTGGGGTCGGCCGTGCAAGTCATTTACGAGCGCCACAAGGCGCGCGATCTGTTCGTGCGGCTGGAGAAGCTCAACGCTGAACGCGACTCGCTCGACATGGAGTGGGGACGCCTGCAGCTCGAGCAAAGCTATTGGTCTTCGCATGCCTTCGTCGAGCGCGTCGCCAACGCCAAGCTGCAAATGAACATTCCGCAGATGCGCGATGTGAGGATCGTCCGGCCGTGAAACCGAGTTCCGGCGAAAACCAGCGCTCGGCGAAGTCCTATCGCTGGCGCTCGGCGGCGGTATTAGGCCTGGTCGTGCTGGGCGCCGTCGGCCTGCTGGCGCGCGCGGTCGAACTGCAGCTGCTCGATCACGGGTTTCTCGCCAAACAAGGCGACGATCGCTCGATGCGCGTGGTGAAAATCGCGGCGCACCGCGGCGCGATCACCGACCGCAACGGCGAGCCGCTGGCGGTCAGCACGCCGGTCGACAGCATCTGGGTCAATCCCCAGGAACTCGATGAAAACATCGACCAGTTGCCGAAGCTGAGCAAAGCGCTCAAAGAAGACCAGCAGACTCTGGCGCGCCGCATCACCAGCAACCTCGACCGCGAGTTTCTGTATCTGGTGCGCCACATGCCGCCGGAGCAGGCGGCGCGCATCAAGGCATTGAACATTCCGGGCGTGTACCTGCTGCGCGAATACCGCCGCTACTACCCGGCCGGCGAAGTGTCGGCGCACGTGATCGGATTCACCACGGTGGATGACCGCGGCCAGGAAGGACTGGAGCTTGGCTTCGATCAATTGTTGAACGGCGAGGACGGCGCGAAACGCGTCATTCAAGATTCTCTCGGCCGCTATGTCGAGAACGTCGAAAGCATCCGCGCGCCGCGCCCGGGCCGCGATCTGGTCACCAGCATCGATTTGCGCATTCAGTATTTGGCATACCGCGAACTGAAGGCGGCGATGCAGGAATACCGCGCACGTGCCGGCTCGGCGATCGTGATCGACGTCGACACGGGCGAAGTGCTGGCCATGGTGAACCAGCCCTCGTACAACCCCAACGACCGCGAGCAATTGAAGCCCGGCTTGTACCGCAACCGCGCCGCGACCGATATCTTCGAACCCGGCTCGAGCGTCAAGCCCTTCATCGTCGCCGCCGCGCTGGCCTCCGGGCAGTACCGCCCGGACAGCGTGGTGGACACCTCGCCCGGATTTTTCAAGGTCGGCAACAAGGTCGAGGAGGACGAACACAACTTCGGCGTCATCGATCTGGCGACGATCCTGGCCAAGTCGAGCAACGTCGGCATTGCCAAGATCGCCCTCTCTCTGCAGCCGGAACAGATCTGGAGCACCTTCACCGGTTTGGGCTTGGGCCAGGTGACGGGAAGCAGCTATCCCGGCGAGTCGGCCGGCATGCTGAGCAACTACGCGCACTGGCGCCCGATCGGCATCGCCACCATGTCGCATGGCTATGGCCTGTCGGTGACGCCGCTGCAGCTGGCGCATGCCTACGCCACCATCGGCGCGGGCGGCATCGAACGTCCCGTGACCTTTGAAAAAATCACCGCTCCGGTGGCCGGTCAGCGCGTCATGGATCCGAAGGTCGCGCGTGAGCTGGTGCAGCTGATGCAGCAGGTGGTCGAAAAGGGCGGCACGGCGACGCGTGCCTCGCTCATCGGTTATCGAGTATCGGGCAAGACCGGCACCGCGTTCAAATCCATTCCAGGCGGCTATTCCACCGACCGGATCATGGCGGTTTTTGCCGGCTTGGTGCCGGCATCGCGCCCCAAGCTGGCCACGGTGGTGGTGATCGATGAGCCGAGCCGGGATGTGCAAGAGGTGGGCACGCTCGCCCAGGGCGGCACGGTGGCGGCCCCGGTGTTCGCCAGCATCATGTCCGGAACGCTGCGCTTGCTGGATATTCCCCCGGATGATTTGCAGAACGTGCCGGCGACGACGCTGGTGCAGGCGAACGACACGCCATGAGCACGGCACTGATGTGGCTGCTCGATGGCATCGCGAAGATTCCCGCGACCGAGGCGCGCGTCGCGGAATTGACGCTCGACAGCCGGCAGGTGCGCGCCGGCAGCCTGTTCTTCGCATTGCCCGGACTCAAAGGGCATGGCTTGAGCTTCGCCGCCGATGCCGCCGCGCGCGGCGCCAGCGCGGTTCTTTGGGAGCCTCATGCCGGCGTGGCGCCGCCGCTGCTGCCGCCCGGCGTTTTCGCCACTGCGATACCGAACTTGAAGAGCCTGGTGGGGCGCATCGCGGACCGTTTCTTCAATTGGCCCTCCTCGCAATTGCGGATCACCGGCATCACCGGCACCAACGGCAAGACCACCTGTGCCTACCTGCTGGCGCAATGCCTGGAGCGCTTAGGTCTGCAGGCTGCCTACATGGGGACCATCGGCTGGGGACGTCCGGCGGCCCTCGCGGAACTGAACGCGACGACGCCCGACGCGGTCACGGTGCACCGAACGCTCTCGCAGCTGCGCGGCTCGGGCGTGCGCGAAGTCGCCATGGAGGTGTCCTCGCATGCTCTGGATCAAAACCGGGTGGATGGCGTGCGTTTTCACGTTGCGGCCTTCACCAACTTGAGCCGCGATCACCTCGATTATCACGGCAGCATGCAGCGCTACGGCGCCGCAAAATCCAAGCTGTTTCAAGCGGCCGACCTCAAGCACATCGTGCTCAACATCGGCGATGAGTTCGGGCGCGCATTGGCGCGGGAGCACGCCGCCGGCGCGTCCTTGATTGCGGTCCGAGTGGGATCGGGAGATTCCGGCTGGCTCGCCGATCGCGCGCTGTTCGCGACCCGGGTGCGGATGGAGGCGCGCGGCATTTCGCTCGACTTGGACGGCACCTTTGGCAAGTCCACCCTCGACACCCAGCTGCTGGGGCGCTTCAACGCCGAGAACTCCTTGGTGGTCTTGGGCTGCCTGCTGGCGCTCGGCTTTTCCTTGGGCGAGGCGGTGAAAGCACTGGCCGAGTGCAAGCCCGCGCCGGGGCGCATGGAAGTCGTCAAGACCGATGCACCCAACAAGCCGACGGTGGTGGTCGATTATGCGCACACGCCCGATGCGCTGGCGAAAGCCTTGAGCGCGGCCCGCGAACATTGCAACGGCTCGCTGTGGTGTGTTTTTGGCTGCGGTGGAGACCGCGATTCGGGAAAACGTCCCCTCATGGGCGGGATCGCCGATGAATTGGCGGATCAGATCATCGTCACCGATGACAATCCGCGTTCCGAGGATCCAGAGGCCATAACCCGCGACATTCTGCGGGGGATCAAATCCCGCGATGTGCGGGTCATTCACGATCGCGGCGAGGCCATCGCCGCGGCGCTGCACGCAGCGCAGGCGATCGACTGGGTCTTGATCGCGGGCAAGGGTCACGAGGACTATCAAATCTACGGCGAAACGCGGCGCGCCTTCAGCGACCGCAGCGCGGCGCTGCGGGTTTTGGAGGCGGCCGCATGAAGCGAACCTTACGCGACGCTGCGAGAGCCGTTGGCGGCGAACTGATCGGCGAAGACCGTCCGTACGGCTGTGTGTGCACCGACAGCCGCACTTTGAAGCCGGGCGCGCTGTTCGTGGCATTGCGCGGTCCGAACTTTGACGGCGGGGCGTTCGTGCAGGCGGCGGCGGCGCAGGGAGCCATCGGGGCTCTGGTCGAACGCGCGGCGCCGGGTCCGTTGCCGCAGGTGCTCGTGACCAACACCCTGCATGCGCTGCAAGAGCTGGCGAGGAACTGGCGCGACGACTTCAGCTTGCCGGTGGTCGCGGTCGCCGGCAGCAACGGCAAGACCACGGCGAAGGAAATGACCGCCGCGATTCTGTCGCGCATGGGCCTTTGCATGGCGACGCACGGCAACCTCAACAATCACATCGGCGTGCCCGTGACGCTCATGCGATTGGAGGCTGCGCATCGCAGCGCCGTGATCGAGATGGGCGCCAACGCGATCGGCGATGTCGCCGCCCTCATGCGCATCGCAAAGCCGACCGTTGGTTTGATCACCAACGCCGGCGCCGAGCATCTGCAGGGGTTCGGAAATTTGGACGGCGTGGCCCAAGGCGAAGGTGAAACCGTGTCCTGCCTCGGCGCCGACGGCACCGCCATCATCAACGCGGACGACGCCTACGCCGGCTATTGGCGCGGCATATCCGGCGCCAAACGCATCGTGACTTTCGGCGTGCACCACGCCGCGGACTTCACCGCGAAGGCAATCTTCCAAGGAATCGAGCGCGGCGAGTTCGCGACCCGCTTCACCCTGATCTCGCCCTTGGGCGAGCGTGCCATCATGCTGAAGGCGGGCGGCGCGCACAACATCGGCAATGCGCTCGCCGCGGCCGCGGCCGCCAGCGCCGCCGGCGCATCCCTCGAGGATATCGCGTTGGGCTTGGCCGATTTCCGCGCGGTCGCCGGCAGGCTGCAGCTCAAGGCCGGCGCGCGCGGCAGTTGGATCATCGATGATTCCTACAATGCCAATCCCAGCTCGGTGCGCGCGGCACTGGAGCTGTTGCGCACGCTCTCCGGCGCAACCTGGCTGGTCTTGGGCGACATGGCCGAGCTCGGCGAGGCAAGCCAGGACAGTCACGCGCACATCGGCTCCTACGCGCGCGATTGCGGCATCAAGCGCCTCTTTGCCATGGGTCCGTTGAGTTCCCGAGCCGTCGAGACGTTCGGCTCAGGGGGCGAATGGTTTGCGGATGCCGACTCGCTGACGCGCCGTTTGCAGGCGGAACTCGTGCCCGGCGTCACGGTGTTGGTCAAGGGTTCGCGCATCAATCGTCTGGAGCGCGTCGTGCAGGCGCTCACCGGCGGCGGCGCGGGGCCCAATCCGATGATGCGAGCGAGCTGACGCATGCTGCTGCTCCTCACCGAATACCTGGCCAAGTTCTACAGCGGATTTCATGTCTTCCAGTACCTGACGCTGCGCGGAATCCTCGCCGCCGTGACCACGCTGCTGATGGCGCTCCTCATCGGGCCGCGCATGATTTCGCTGCTCAGCCATTATCAAATCGGCCAGGTGGTGCGCAACGACGGGCCCCAGTCTCATCTGCAAAAGAAAGGCACGCCCACCATGGGCGGCGGCCTGATTTTGGTCGCCATGGGCATCGGCACGCTGTTGTGGGCCGATCTCTCCAGCCGCTTCGTCTGGGTGCTGCTCGGAACGACGCTGGCATTCGGCTTGATCGGTTTCTACGACGACTATTTGAAAATCGTGGTGGGCAACTCGAAAGGATTGGCGCCGCGTTACAAATACTTGGCGCAGTCGATCGCCGCCCTCGCCATCGCCTTCGCGCTGCATGGCATGCATCAGTCGGCCGCCGAAACCTCGCTGTATGTCCCGTTCTTCAAGACCGTGGCGTTGCCGATGTCGACGCTGGCATTCGTGGTGTTTGCCTACTGCGTGATCGTCGGCAGCAGCAATGCGGTGAACCTGACCGACGGTCTCGACGGGCTCGCCATCATGCCGGCCGTCATGGTCGCGGCCGCTTTGGGTGTTTTCGCCTATGCCACGGGCAACGTCAACTTCGCGCACTACCTGCAGATCCCCTTCATCAACGGGGTGGGCGAGGTGCTCATTTTCAGCGCGACGCTGGTCGGCGCGGGTTTGGGTTTTTTGTGGTTCAACTCCTATCCGGCGCAGGTGTTCATGGGCGACGTCGGAGCGCTCGCGATCGGCGCTTCGCTCGGCACCATGGCCGTCATCGTGCGCCAGGAGCTGGTGCTGTTCGTGATGGGCGGCGTGTTCGTGCTCGAGACCGTTTCAGTGATGCTGCAGGTCGCCTCGTTCAAGCTCACGGGCAAGCGGATATTCCGCATGGCCCCGATTCATCATCATTTCGAACTCAAAGGATGGGCCGAGCCGAAAGTCATCGTGCGCTTCTGGATCATCAGCTTCGTGCTGGTGTTGGCGGGTCTTGCAACCTTGAAGATCCGCTGATGAACAGCGTCGTGGTCGGTTTGGGCAAGACAGGCGCCTCGTGCGTGCGCTATCTCATCAAACGCGGCGACCGCGTGAGCGCCACCGACTCGCGCCGCGCACCGCCGGGTCTTGCGGAACTCGGCGAGCTGGCGGGCGCCGTGGATTTGCGGCTCGGCGGATTCGATCAGTCGCTGCTCGAGGGCGCCTCGCAGCTGTTGATGTCCCCGGGCGTCTCCCTGGAGGAACCCATTGCCAGAGCGGCGCGCGCGCGCGGCATCGAGGTGCTGGGAGATGTGGAGTTGTTCGCGCGCGCGGTGCGTGCGCCGGTGATCGGCATTACCGGCACCAACGGCAAGAGCACCGTCACCAGCTTGGTGGCGCGCATGGCGGCGGCTGCGGGAAGAAAGGTCCTGGCCGGCGGCAATCTTGGCGAGCCGGCGCTCGATCTGCTCGAAAGACCCGAGCCGGATTTGTACGTGCTCGAATTGTCGAGCTTTCAGTTGGAAACCACCGCCTCGCTGGTGTTGCAGGCAGCCGTGGTGCTGAACGTCAGCGCCGATCACCTGGACCGCTACCCCTCGGTCGAGGCCTATTCGCAAGCCAAGCGCAGGATCTTTGCCAACGCGTCTACCGTGGTGTTGAATGCCGACGATCCCTGGGTGATGGCGATGCGCGATACCCGCTATCGCAGCCCCGGCGCGCGCACCCTGACTTTTTCCGTTGAGCGTGCCGATGCCGATTTCACCCTGATCCGCAGCGGCGGCAGGATTTTCCTGGCGCGGCGCGGCGAGAAGCTGCTCGACGCGGCACGCATGAAGATCTCCGGCATGCACAATGCGGCCAATGCGCTGGCCGCATTGAGCTTGGGCGAAGCGGTGCGCTTGCCGATGCCAGCCATGCTCGAGGCACTGGAAACATTTCCCGGACTGTCGCACCGTTCAGCGTGGGTGGCCGACGTCGGCGGCGTCCGATTCATCGACGACTCCAAGGGCACCAATGTAGGCGCCACGATCGCCGCCGTTGCCGGCACGCCCGGCCCCTTGGTGGTCATTGCGGGCGGAGAGGGCAAGGGCCAGGATTTCACGCCCCTGGCGGCGGCGTTCCGCGGCAAGGTGCGCGCGGCCGTGCTGATCGGCAAGGACGGGCCCGCCATCGCCGCGGCGCTCGAGGGCGCCTGCGAGACGCGCTCGGCGGGCTCGATGGAAGCGGCGGTGGCCGAGGCGCAGCGCGCCGCACACGCGGGCGATACCGTGCTGCTGTCGCCGGCCTGCGCGAGCTTCGACATGTTTCGCGACTATGGGCACCGCGGCGATGTGTTCGCGGCCGCGGTGCGGGCACTGCCTGGCGCTGCGACGGGCGCTGCGACGGGCGCGCGAGGCGCGGCGCCGGACGGTGCAGTGCCCAAGGGGGCGGCTTCATGAACGCCGCCACCCTGTCTTACGGGGTGCGCGCACGCGAGCGCATGCCCTTCGCCTGGGACTCGGTCACCTTGGGGTTGGTGGCCGCGCTGCTGCTGGTGGGGCTCATCATGGTCACCTCGGCATCCATGTCGATCGCGGCGCGCGACATGGGCGATCCGTTTTACTTTCTCGAGCGGCAATTCATTTTTACCGCGGCGGGGCCTGTTCCTGGGGTGGGTGGTCACGCGCATTCCGACCGCGCTGTGGGACAAATACGGCCTGGCGCTATTGCTGCTGGGCCTCCTGTTGCTTGGCCCTGGTGCTGATCCCCGGCTTGGGTGCGCGCGTCAACGGCGCGCGCCGCTGGCTGCGGATCGGCGTGCTGAATTTCCAAGTCTCGGAGCTGGCCAAAGTTTTGGTGCTGACGTGGCTCTGCAGCTACTGCGTGCGCAAGCACGCCGAACTCGAGGCCACGCTGCCCGGCCTGGCAAAGCCTTTCGGGCTGTTGTCGGTCACGGCGGTGCTGTTGTTGATCGAGCCGGACTTCGGCGCCGCCACGCGTGCTGTTCGCGACCGGATTTGCGGTGTTGTTCATCGCCGGCGCGCGCCTGCGCTACGTCGCGCTTTTGGTATCGACCGCGGTGCTGGCCTTTGCGCTGCTCGCGCTGACCTCGCCCTATCGCCTGAAGCGCCTGCTGACTTTCTTGCATCCCTTCGACGACCCGTTCAACGGCGGCTTTCAGCTGACGCAGTCGCTGATCGCGATCGGGCGCGGCTCGTTGTTCGGCGTCGGTCTCGGCAGCAGCGTGCAGAAATTATTTTATCTGCCCGAGGCGCACACCGATTTCGTATTCGCGGTGCTGGCCGAAGAATTGGGGCTGGTGGGTGTCGTCGGCGTAATCGGCCTGTTTGTCGCGCTGGTATGGCGCGCGTTCCATATCTCGCGCCTGGCGGCGCAGGCGGGCTTGCGATTTCAGGCCTATCTCGCGGCCGCGTTCGGCATCTGGCTCGGCCTGCAGGCGAGCATCAACATCGGCGTCAACATGGGCGTGCTGCCCACCAAGGGGCTGACCCTGCCGCTCCTGAGTTATGGCCGCAGCAGCCTGCTGGTGAGCCTGGCGTGGCTCGGCGTGCTGCTGCGCATTTATCACGAGGTCAAGTGCAGTTCGCGCTCGGCGGTCACGCGCGTCCCGGGAGGCAGCCGATGAGCGGCGGTCCGGTGCTCATCATGGCGGGCGGCACCGGCGGCCATGTGTTCCCGGCGCTCGCGGTCGCCAAGGTACTGCGTGACCGCGGCGTCGCCGTGGTGTGGCTGGGCGTGCCGGGCAGCATGGAATCGCGGCTGGTGCCGGCGCAGGGATTTCCGATCGAGTGGGTGCGGGTGGCGGGCATCCGCGGCAAGGGTGCCTTGACTTGGATTGTCGCGCCGCTGCGCATTGCGCAGGCCGTGGCGCAGGCGTTGCGCGTTCTCAAACGAGTGAAGCCGCGTTCCGTGCTCGGCGCCGGCGGCTATGTCAGCGGTCCCGGCGGCATTGCTGCGTGGCTGATGCGCATTCCGCTGCTGATCCACGAGCAGAACGCGATCGCCGGCATGACCAACCGCTGGCTGGCGCGCCTGGCGACGCAAGTGTTGGAGGCATTTCCCGGCAGCTTCGGCCCGCGGGTACACGCCAGCACCATCGGCAATCCGGTGCGCGAGGATATCGCGGCGATCGCGCCGCCGGCGCAGCGCTTCGCCGGACGCGAGCCGCGCGCGCGTCTGCTGATCTTCGGCGGCAGCCAGGGCGCGCAGCGGCTCAACGCCGTGCTGCCCCAGGCGATCGCCAGGCTCAAGCCGCAGGATCGCCCCCAGGTCTTGCATCAGTCCGGCGAGCGCGGACTCGAGTCGACGCGTGCGGCCTATCTTGAAGCGAAGGTCGAGGCGGAAGTGCTGCCTTTCATCGACGACATGGCGAAAAGCTATGCGTGGGCGGACCTGGCGGTGTGCCGCGCGGGCGCCATGACGGTCGCGGAACTGCAGGCCGCGGGCCTCGGCGCGATCTTCGTGCCGCTCCCCATCGCGACCGACGATCACCAAACCAAGAATGCCGCCGTCATGGTGGGCGCCGGCGCGGCGCGCATCATTCAGGAGCGCGACCTCAATCCGGAAACGTTGAGCGCCATCATCGCCGAACTCGGCGCGGATCGAACCGCCCTGCTCAAGATGGCGGAAGCCGCGCGCGCCGCACGCATCACCGATGCCGCGACGCGCCTCGCGGACCTATGCCTGGCCGCCGGAGCGCCCGCATGACCATGCGCACGCGCCTGGAAGATCGCATGCGCCGCATACAGCGCATTCACCTGGTCGGCATCGGCGGCAGCGGCATGGGCGGCATCGCGGAAGTTCTGCTGAACCTGGGCTACGAAGTGCAGGGCTCGGACTTGAAGCGCAACGCGGTGACCGAGCGGCTGGCGCGCCTCGGGGTCAAGATTTTCATCGGCCACAACGCCGACAATTTAAGCGACTCGGACGTGGTCGTGGTGTCGAGCGCGGTCAACCGCGCCAACCCGGAAGTGGCCGCCGCGCTCGCCAGGCGCATTCCGGTGGTGCCGCGGGCGGAAATGCTGGGCGAGCTGATGCGCTTCCGCTACTCGATAGCGGTGGCGGGCACGCACGGCAAGACCACCACCACGAGCTTGGTGGCGAGCGTGTTGGCGGAGGCGGGTCTCGATCCCACGTTCGTCATCGGCGGGCGATTGAAGAGCGCCGACAGCAACGCACGCTTGGGTGCGGGCCGCTACCTGGTGGCCGAAGCCGACGAGAGCGATGCGTCCTTCCTGCACCTGCAGCCGATGATCGCCATCGTCACCAACATCGACAACGATCATCTCAGCACGCACGACGGCGACTTCGCGCGTCTCAAGCAGAGCTTCGTCGATTTTCTGCACAACCTGCCGTTCTACGGCCTCGCCGTGCTGTGCGCGGACGATGCGCACGTGCAGAGCATCCTGGAAGCGGTCGGACGGCCGTTCGTGACCTATGGATTCAGCGACGGTGCCGATGTGCGCGCGGTCAGCGTGGAGCGCTTGGGACTGCAATCGCGCTACCAGGCGCTGCGCGAAGCACGTCCCCCCTTGAGCGTGACCATCAATTTGCCGGGGCGCCACAATGTCTTGAATTCCCTGGCCGCGGTGGCGGTCGCCAGCGAATTGGAGATTCCCGACGAGGCGATTCAGCGCGCGCTCGCGAATTTCCAGGGCATCGACCGGCGCCTGCAGCAGCTCGGCGAGATTTCATGGCCGGGCGGACGCGCGCTGATCGTGGACGACTATGGCCATCACCCCACGGAAGTGGCGGCGACCCTCGAGGCGGCGCGCCAGGCGTGGCCGCAGCGGCGTTTGGTGCTGGTGTTCCAGCCGCATCGCTACACCCGCACCCGGGATTTGTTGGATGACTTCGGCCGCACGTTGAGCGAATGCGATGTGCTGCTGGTCACCGAGGTCTATGCCGCGGGCGAAGCGCCTATTGCGGGGCCGACGGCCGCGCCGTGTGCCGCGCGGTGCGCAGCCGCGGTGTGGTGGAGCCGATATTCGTCGAGAGCGTGGACGCTTTGGCCGATTCCTTGCGCGCGGTGCTGCACGACGGCGATGTGGTGCTGACCATGGGCGCCGGCAACCTGGGCGCCGTGGCGCTCGATCTCAAGAGCCGCTTCGCGGCGGGAGCGCACGCATGAGCGCGCAGCATCTGCTGGAATTGGCGCCGGAATTCAGCTCTCGCGTGCTGCGCGACGTGTCGCTGGCCAAGCACACCTCCTGGCACGCCGGCGGCGCCGCGGATTTCTTTTTCACCCCGCGCGACATCATGGATCTTGCCTCTTTCGTGCGCCAGCTGCCGCCGGAAGTGCCGTTGCTGTGGCTGGGCCTGGGCAGCAATCTGCTGGTGCGCGACGGCGGGGTGCGCGGCGCCGTGGTGGCGACGCACGGTGCGCTGGGCGCGCTCGAGCGCCTGAGCGCCACGCGCATCCGCGCGGAAGCGGGCGTACCGTGCGCGCGCATCGCGCGCCAATGCGTCAAGTGGGGCTTAGGTCCTGCGGAATTTTTTGCCGGGATACCGGGCACGCTCGGCGGCGCGCTGGCGATGAACGCCGGGGCCTGGGGCGAGGAGACCTGGCGGCACGTGGTCGAGGTGGAAGTGCTCGATCGCAAGGGGGTGAGGCATACCCGCACGCCGGCCGACTACGAGATCGGCTATCGCCAGGTGAAGGGACCCGGCAACGAATGGTTCATCGGGGCGCGCCTCGAGTTCGAGCGCAAGCCGGGGATCAACTCGGATGCCATCAAGAGCCTGCTCGACAAGCGGCGCGAGACGCAGCCGATCGGCGAATGGAGTTGCGGCTCGGTGTTCATCAATCCGCCGGGCGATCACGCGGCGCGTTTGATCGAGGCCGCCGGCCTCAAGGGGTTTCGCATCGGCGATGCGTCGGTGTCGGAGAAGCACGCCAATTTCATCATCAATCATGGGACCGCCCGTGCGGCGGACATCGAGGCGCTGATTCTGCACGTGCAGAAGACGGTCGCCGACGCTGCATGGCATCGAGTTGCACACGGAAGTGCGCATCGTCGGAGAAGCGGCGTGAGCCTGCTCAAAGAAAGTGCAACACGGCGCGCAGACTCGCCGCAGGAATTCGGCAAGACCGCCGTGCTCCTGGGGGGAGATTCCAGCGAGCGCGAGATTTCGCTCTTGAGCGGCAACGCGGTGCTGGCGGCCTTGAAGCGCCGCGGGGTCGATGCCCACGCGTTCGATCCTTTGGATCGGCCCGTCGAGGCGCTGCGCAGCGAGGGCTTTGAGCGCGCGTGGATCGCGCTGCACGGCCCCGGCGGCGAGGACGGCACCATGCAGGGCGCGCTGGAGTGGATCGGTGTGCCCTACACCGGCAGCGGTGTGCTCGCCTCGGCGCTCACCATGGACAAGCTCAAGACCAAGCGCGTGGTGGTCGGCGCCGGCTACGCGGCACCCGAATATGCGGTCTTGTCGGGCACGGCGGACCTTGCGCCGGCTCTGAAGCGCATCGGCCTGCCGATGATGGTCAAGCCCGCGAGCCAGGGGTCGAGCGTCGGCATGACCAAGGTCAAAGCCGCCGCCGAACTCGAGCGCGCCTATGCGGCGGCGCAGGCGATCGACCCGGTGGTATTCGCCGAGAGCTTCGTGAGCGGCGACGAATACACGGTTTCCATATTGCAGGGCGCGGCTCTGCCCTCGATCCGCATCCTGCCGGCGACCGAGTTCTATGACTATGAGGCCAAGTATTTCCGCGACGATACGCAGTACTTCTGCCCGAGCGGCTTGGCGCGCCAAGAGGAGGCCGAATTGCAGGCGGCGGCGCTCGCCGCATTCAAAGTCACCGATTGTCTGGGCTGGGGACGGGTCGACTTCATGCGCGATCGCGCCAGCGGCAAGTTCTTTTTCATCGAGATCAACACCACCCCGGGGATGACCAGCCACAGCTTGGTGCCGATGGCCGCGCGCCAGGCCGGCCTCGACTTCGAGGAGTTGGTGTGGCGTGTGCTGGAAACCAGTTTCTCGAGGACGCGCAAATGATGGGCCGAGTCCTGCGCCGCAACCGTTTCAAGAGTAGACCTAAGCCGGAGAGGCGGCAGTGGAAGTGGCCGGCGGTGCTTCGCGACTGGCGCCGCTACGCGCGGCGCGGCGGCCTGGTACTGATCCTGATCGGCGCGTTGAGCGCTCTGACCTGGGCGCTCGATCGCCCGGTGCGGGTGATTTCGATCGACGGCAGCTTCCAGCGCGTGAGCCCCGGGCAAATCGAAAAAGCCGTGGCGCCCTTCGCCAACGAGGGATTCATGTCGGCGAACCTTGCCGACATCCAGCGCGCCGTCGAAGCGTTGCCTTGGGTGGACCATGCGCGCATCGCGCGGCGCTGGCCGAACAGCTTGCGGGTCACGGTGATCGAGCAGACCGCGGCGGCGCGCTGGGGCGAATCGGGCTTGCTCAACACGCGCGGCGAACTGTTCGTGCGCGCCGCGGCGCATGTGCCCGCGGAACTGCCGCGCCTGAGCGGCCCGGAAGGCAGCGAATCGCAGGTGGCGCAGCGTTATCTCTCGGTCCAGGGGCGGATGCTCGAAGCCGGCATGCGCATCGCGGCACTGCGCCTCGACGAACGCGGCGCGTGGGAGATGGATTTGGACAGCGGCGTGACGGTGCGCTTGGGAAGGCGCGATGTCGATGAGCGCATCGACCGCTTCATCCATACCGCCTCGCAGGTCATCGCCCACCGCCTGGACGAAATCAGTTACGTCGACATGCGCTACTCCAATGGCTTTGCCATCGGCTGGCGCAACCAGGGCACGCCGGCGTCGGTGCCGGCCAAACATCCCGACGATGCGGACGCATAGGCTCCTTAGGAAATTTTCAAAGACATGGCAAAGCGCTCTGATCGCAATTTATTGGTGGGCCTCGACATCGGCACGAGCAAGGTGGTCGCCATCGTCGGCGAGGTCAAAGCCGACGGCGCGCTGGAAATCATCGGCATCGGCAGCCACCCTTCCCGCGGCCTGAAGAAGGGCGTGGTGGTGAACATCGAGTCCACCGTGCAGTCCATTCAACGCGCGGTCGAAGAGGCGGAGCTCATGGCCGGCTGCGAAATCCATTCGGTGTATGCCGGCATCGCCGGCAGCCACGTGCGCAGCCTCAATTCGCACGGCATCGTGGCCATCAAGGACAAGGAAGTGGTGCAGGGCGATGTGGAGCGCGTGATCGACGCCGCCAAGGCGGTCGCCATCCCCGCGGACCAGAAAATCCTGCATGTGCTGCCGCAGGAATACATCATCGACTCGCAGGAAGGTATCCGCGATCCGATCGGCATGTCCGGCGTGCGCCTCGAAGCCAAGGTGCACATCGTCACCGGCGCCGACAGCGCCGCGCAGAACATCGTGAAGTGCGTGCAGCGCTGCGGTTTGGCGGTCGATGACATCGTGTTGGAGCAGCTGGCATCGAGCTACGCCGTGCTCACCGAGGATGAGAAGGATCTCGGGGTGTGCGTGGTGGATATCGGCGGCGGCACCACCGACATCGCCGTGTTCGGCGGCGGCGCGATCCGCCACACCGCGGTGATCCCGATCGCAGGCGATCAGATCACCAACGACATCGCGGTGTCCATGCGCACCCCGACGCAGTACGCCGAAGACATCAAGATCAAGTACGCCTGCGCCCTCTCGCAGCTCGCGAACCCCGACGAGACCATCGAAGTCCCGAGCGTGGGAGACCGACCGCCGCGCCGCCTGGCGCGCCAGACTCTCGCCGAGATCGTCGAACCCCGCTACGAGGAATTGTTCGGGCTCATCCGCGACGAATTGCGGCGCGCGGGGCTCGAGGAGCAGGTGGCCACGGGCATCGTGCTCACCGGCGGCAGCGCCAAGATGGAGGGCGCGATCGAACTCGCCGAAGAAGTCTTTCACATGCCGGTTCGCTTGGGCGTGCCGCAATACGTCACCGGCTTATCGGAAGTCGTGAGCAATCCGATCCACGCCACCGGCGTGGGTCTTTTGCTCTACGCCAAAAGCACCATGGAGGCGCAACGCACGGATGCGCCGCTGCTCGCGGGCGGCGTGAAGAGTCTGCTGGAGCGGATGAAGGCTTGGTTTCAGGGCAATTTTTGATCGAGTTAATGACAACTAACGTAGGAGAACTGGAATGTTCGAACTGATGGATTCTTATAGCCAAAGCGCCGTCATCAAGGTGCTGGGCGTGGGCGGCGGCGGCGGCAACGCTGTCTCGCACATGGTCCAGGCCGGCCTCGAGGGCGTGGATTTCATATGCATCAACACCGACGCGCAGGCGCTGAAGCACTCCAAGGTGCGCACCGCGCTGCAGATCGGCTGCAACATCACCAAGGGCCTGGGCGCCGGCGCCGACCCGGAAGTGGGCCGTCAAGCGGCGATGGAGGACCGTGACCGCATCATCGAGCTGATCGAAGGCTGCGACATGCTGTTCATCACCGCCGGCATGGGCGGGGGCACCGGTACGGGTGCGGCGCCGGTCGTGGCGCAGGTTGCGAAGGAACTCGGGATTCTCACCGTCGCGGTGGTCACGCGTCCGTTCGAAATGGAAGGCAACAAGCGCTCGCGCGTCGCCGATCAGGGCATGCTGGAATTGTCCAAGTATGTCGATTCGCTGATCACCATCCCGAATCAGAAGCTGTTGTCGGTACTGGGCAGCTCCACCACGCTGCTCGATGCCTTCAAGGCGGCGAACACCGTGCTGCAAGGGGCGGTGCAGGGCATCGCGGAGTTGATCACGCGGCCGGGCCTCATCAATGTCGACTTCGCCGATGTGCGCACGGTGATGTCCGAGACCGGCATGGCGATGATGGGTTCGGGCACGGCGTCGGGCGACGATCGCGCGCGCGAAGCGGCCGAGGCGGCCATTTCCAGCCCGTTGCTCGAGGACATCAATTTGTCGGGGGCCCAGGGCATCCTGGTCAATGTCACCGCGGGCATGGATCTGTCCATCGGCGAGTTCCAGGAAGTCGGCAACGTCATCAAGCAGTTCGCTTCCGACGATGCCACCGTGGTTGTCGGCACGGTCATCGATCCTGAGATGACCAGCCAGATCCGCGTGACGGTCGTGGCGACCGGTTTGGGCAAGCCCGTGGCCGTGGCGCGTCCTGCGCCGCAGTCGGCGCAAGTCGCGGCTCATGCGCCGCCGCTCACCATGCGGGTGATTCGGCAGCGATCGCCGATGGCGCCGACCGACTACGCCATGCTCGACAAGCCGACCGTGCAGCGGCAACGCGCGGTGGGCGATGGCTTGCGCGCCGAAGTCGAGTCGGAGGATTTGCTGGATATACCGGCGTTTTTGCGGCGGCAAGCAGACTAAGGTCCGATTCGTTCAGACATTCCCAGTTTGGCGCCCTGTAGGAGACACTCCGACGGGCGCCGGTCTTGTGGAGAAGTGTGAAGACAGACTAAACGTCGGTTAGTGCTCGTCCTGTCAACCAAAAAGGGACTTTGGAGTTCAGGGTAGGGCGCCGCCTGTGGTACCTTTGGCAGATAACATAGTCCGGTTTCACTTAATGTTGAATCAAAGAACACTGAAGAACTCGATTCGAGCCACCGGCGTCGGGTTGCATACGGGCAAAAAAGTTCTCATGACTTTGCGGCCCGCGTCGCCGGACACCGGCATTGTGTTTCGCCGCACCGATTTCGATCAGCCTGTCGACATCAAGGCGCACGCGGAGAACGTGAGCGACACGTCGATGAACACCACCCTGCACCGGGGCGAGGTCACCGTCTCCACGGTGGAACATCTGCTTTCCGCCTTGGCGGGCTTGGGGATCGACAACGCGCTGGTGGAAGTGAGCGCGGGCGAGGTGCCCATCATGGACGGCAGCGCCGGACCCTTCGTGTTCCTGCTGCAATCGGCGGGCATCGAAGAGCAAAAAGCCCCCAAGCGCTTCATCCGCATTCTCGAGAGCCTGAAGGTCGCCGACGGCGACAAATGGGCGCGCTTCGATCCGTATGACGGCTTCAAAGTGAATTTCGAGATCGAATTCAATCACCCGACGTTCAAAAAGCATTCGCAAGTTGCTTCGATGGATTTTTCGACCACTTCGTTTTTGCGCGAAGTGAGCCGGGCGCGGACCTTCGGGTTCATGCGCGAATTGGAGAGCCTGCGCGCGCGCAATTTGGCGCTCGGCGGCAACATGGACAATGCCATTGTGCTGGACGACTACCGGGTTTTGAATGAAGACGGCCTGCGCTACGAAGATGAATTCGTGAAGCACAAGATTCTCGATGCCATCGGCGATCTGTACCTGCTCGGGCACAGCCTCATCGGTGAATTCAGCGGCTTCAAGTCGGGGCATGCGCTGAACCACAAGTTGTTGCGCGCCCTGATGAGCAAGCAAAGCGCCTGGCAGGAAGTCACCTTCGAGAGCCTGGCCGACGCGCCGATTTCCTACGTCGCCGCCGCCTCGGCACGCGCTTAAGACCGCCCGCTGGCCGTTCGGCGACTCCCTGGGATCAGGCGACCGGCGGCACCACCCGGATTCGCACGCTCAAGACCTCCTTGCCGGCCGATTGAGTCACCCGTTTGCGGATGGCGTCGGTGGAGTAGCGCAGCCGCGAGGCCCAGGCCGCCCCCACGACTCCTATGGTCAGGCGGCCCTGTTCGAGGCCGGCGCTCGCGACCGACTGGGCGAGGCGCGCCGGCAGCGCCGCGCGGACCTGGTCCAGGATTTGCGCGCGCGCCGCGGCCCGCGTTTTGAGCAGTGAAAGCCGCTTGCCACCTCTCGCCAGTAACTCGCTGAGACTCTTGGAGTTTTGCATTCAACAATAATCGGGTGTGCCGCACACGAGTGACAAACCGTGCAGAAATCCTTGTTTTGAGACAATTATCTGCATAGTCTACCCATATGCCCGGGGCATAATCTCGAAGCCCTGGGACGACATAAGCCATTTTTCAGCATCGCATCGGCTTTGGAAGAATAAATCCGTATGAATGTCATTTTTGTCGGCCGCAAGTCGGGCCGGGTGAAACAATTTGACCTGCGACATCCGGTGATTATGTCGGCTGCGGCGCTGTTGGTGCTCGCGATTGTGGGTACCGCGTTCTCCATCGGCATGAATTTGGGCGCCCGGCACGGCGGCGCCAACCCCCTCGATCAATTGGCGAATTGGTCGGCCGAACTGCTGCATCAGAAGGCCCAGATCGAGGATACCAAGCGGGTCCTGCAAGAAAAGGTGAACGCCCTGGCGATGCGGGTGGGGCAAATGAACGCCAACGTCATCCGCTTGGACGCGCTCGGTAAGCGCTTGACCCGCATGGCGAATCTGGACGACGGGGAGTTCGATTTCGGCCATCCTCCGCCCCTGGGAGGCGCTGACAGCGGTGCGGACGGCCAGCCCGCGCAGATCCCCAACCTGACCGCCATGGTGGACGACCTGCAGTCCCAGCTTTCCAGCCGCGAGCAGCAACTGGGGGTGCTCGAGAACCTCATTTTGACCCGCGAGCTCAATAAACAGGTCTATCCGGAGGGGCGGCCGGTCCAAGAGGGATGGATATCCTCCTATTTTGGCCGCCGCGCCGACCCGTTCACCGGCTATTCTGCAGTGCACAAGGGATTGGATTTCGCAGGGCAGGAAGGCACCCGGGTGACCTCGGTTGCTGCCGGGATCGTCACTTACGCGGGTGAGCGCGCGGGCTACGGGCAGATGGTGGAAATCAACCACGGCAACGGGTTGGCTACCCGCTACTGCCATAACGAAAAACTGCTGGTGAAGCAGGGTGAGATGGTGCGCAAGGGCGAGGATGTCGCATTGATGGGTTCGACCGGCCGGTCCACCGGTCCGCACCTGCATTTTGAAGTCTTGAAAAACGGTACGCAGGTCGACCCCCTGCGCTTCATTGGAGAAGATCGTTAGTCCTCCATGAGGACTAGGCTGCTGGGCCCTTGAAAAGGCCGATGTCGAAACGATTTCCTGGTCATCTGGTCTATCCGTACAATACCCGGTTTTCCTAAAAGGACTCCCCGCGCGTGTGGAAGCTTCTGACGCAAGTATTTGGCAGCCGTAATCAGCGACTCATCAAACAGATGAACCGTACGGTGGCGGCGGTCAATGGCTTCGAGGCCGGCGTCAGCGCCCTAAAGGACGAGCAATTTCCGGAAAAGACCCGTGAATTCAAGGCGCGCTTCGCTGCCGGTACGCCGCTGGAGGATCTGATCCCGGAGGCGTTTGCCCTGGTGCGCGAGGCGTCGCGCCGCAAATTGGGCATGCGTCATTTCGACGTGCAGCTGATCGGCGGCATCACCTTGAACGCCGGCAAGATCTCCGAGATGCGCACCGGCGAGGGCAAGACGCTGATGGCGACGCTGCCCGCCTACTTGAACGCGCTCAGCGGCGAGGGCGTGCATGTCGTGACGGTGAACGAATACCTGGCGCAGCGCGACTCGGAATGGATGGGCCCGGTGTACCGCTTCCTCGGCATGGAAGTCGGCGTCATCAAGAACGCCCAGACGCCGGATGAGAAGCGCGCGGCCTACGCCTGCGACATCACCTACGGCACCAACAACGAATTCGGATTCGATTACCTGCGCGACAACCTGGCGTTTCGTCTCGAGGATCGCGTGCAGCGCAAGCTGTCCTTTGCCATCGTCGATGAGGTCGATTCGATCTTGATCGACGAGGCGCGCACGCCGCTGATTATTTCAGGACCCGCGGAAGAGAGCACCGAGCTTTACCTGAAGATCAACGCCTTGATCCCCAGCCTCACGCGCGCACCCAGCGAGGAGATCGTGGACCGCGGCGCGCTGGTCACCCAGATCAACAGCTCGAAGGTGAAGGGCGATCTGCAGGTCGGCGATGTGATCTTGAGCGTCAACGGCAGCGACGTGCGCAGCGGCGATGAGATTCTCGCGTCAATCAAGGCGCTGAAGCCGCCCATCAAGGTGAAGATGGAGTTGTGGCGCAATCGCAGCGCCAAGACCGTAAGCGTCGATATCGCGGCGTCCGACCCGGATGCGCCGCCGGCGATGGGCAAAGATGAGCAAAGCACCGGCAAACTGTTCGATGTCGCCGGCATTTCGGCGCGGCATCTGTCCACCGAGAAGCGCTATGAGCTGGCCGTCGACGGCGATTTCTGGGTCGACGAGAAGCAGAAGCAGGCCACCCTGACCGAGGCGGGCCACGAGCGCGTCGAGGGCTTGCTTGCGACTTCCGGTTTGCTGCGGCCGGGCGAGAGCTTGTACGACCCCGCCAACATCCGTCTCATGCATCACTTGAACGCGGCGCTGCGCGCCCACGCCTTGTACAAGCGCGATGTGGAGTACATCGTGCGCCAGGGCGAGGTCATCATCGTCGATGAGTTCACCGGCCGCACCATGCAGGGGCGGCGCTGGTCCGACGGTCTGCACCAGGCGGTGGAGGCCAAAGAAGGCGTGAAGGTGCGCGAGGAAAATCAGACCGTCGCGTCCATCACCTTCCAGAATTATTTCAGGCTGTATTCCAAGCTTTCCGGCATGACCGGCACGGCGGACACCGAAGCGTTCGAATTCCAGCAGATCTACGGCCTGGAAGTGGTGGTGATCCCGACTCACAAGCCGATGATCCGCAACGACAAGTCGGATCTGGTGTTCCTTTCCGAGCATGACAAGTTCCACGCCATCCTCGAGGATATTCAGGACTGCGTGAAGCGCGGCCAGCCGGTGCTGGTGGGTACCGCTTCGATCGAAGCCTCCGAGCGCATCGCCAAGCTGCTGCAGGGCGAGAAGATTCCGCACGAGGTGCTGAACGCCAAGCAGCACGAGCGCGAGGCGCACATCGTGGCAGAGGCCGGACGGCCCGGTGCGATCACCATCGCCACCAACATGGCCGGCCGCGGTACCGACATCGTCCTGGGCGGCAGCTCCCAGACGCAGATCGATGCCATCGCAAACCCGAACGAAGCAGACCTCAAAGGCATCCAGGCCGACTGGCAGAAGCGCCACGAGCAGGTGATCGCCGCCGGCGGCCTGCACATCATCGGCACCGAACGGCATGAGTCGCGGCGCATCGACAACCAATTGCGCGGCCGATCCGGGCGCCAAGGCGATCCGGGATCGAGCCGGTTCTACTTGTCGCTGGAAGACAATTTGATGCGCATCTTCGGCGATCCGACGCGCATGAAGGCGCTCATGACCCGGGTGGGCATGAAGGCCGGAGAGGCAATCGAGAGCGGCATGCTCACGCGCCAGATCGAACGCGCGCAGCGGCGGGTGGAGCAGCATAACTTCGACGCACGCAAACAATTGCTGGAATACGACGATGTGGCCAACGATCAGCGCCGCGTGATTTATCAGCAGCGCACCGACCTCATGGGCGCCGAAGACGTCGCCGAGGCGATCAAGGGCATTCGCGAGGACGTGGTGGCGCAATTGGTGGATCAATACGTTCCGGCCGGGGCGCCCGAGGAGCAATGGGATGCGCCCGGGCTGGCCAAGGCGCTCGAAAAAGATTTCGGACCTGCGCTACCCGTGGCCGACTGGGTCAAGGAAGAAGAAGCCGGCGACGGCTCGGTGCTGCGCGGCAAGATCGTGCGGGCGCTGGAACAGGCCTACAACCAGAAAGAAGCCAATGTCGGCGCGCAGGTGATGCGCTACATCGAGAAGGAAATCACGCTGCGCACGCTCGATCAGCACTGGCGCGAACATCTGGCCGCGATGGACTACATGCGCCAGGGCATTTACCTGCGCAGCTATGCGCAGAAAAACCCCAAGCAGGAGTACAAGCGCGAGGCGTTCGAACTGTTTTCCGGAATGCTCGATCGCATCAAATTCGACACCGTCACCACCATCTCCAAGATCCAAGTGCGCAGCCAGGAGGAGATCGAGCGCGAAGAGCTCGAGCGGCAGCAGCGCCTCGCGCGCGCCCTGCAAGCGCAGCATGCAGATGCAGTATCGCCGATCCAAGCGCCGGGCGGGTTGGATGTTTCCGGCCCGCCGCCGGCGGGCGGCGGCAACGTGATGGAACTCGAGCCGCGCGCGGCTGCTCCGGCGCCCATGCCCTTCGTCAGGGCGGTACCCAAGGTGGGGCGCAACGAGCCCTGCCCCTGCGGGTCCGGGCGCAAGTACAAGCACTGCCACGGCACCCTGCAGCAAGCGAGCGGTTGAGCCGCGAGCTTAAAGCTCTGACCCATGTCGTCGCCGCCGCGCTGCTCGACTCGGCCGGCCGCGTGCTCATCGCCCAGCGCCCGCCCGGCAAGCATCTCGCGGGAGGGTGGGAGTTTCCCGGCGGCAAGCTCGAGGCCTTCGAAGATCGCCGCGCGGGTCTTGCCCGCGAGCTGCGCGAGGAGCTCGGGATCATCCTCAGCGGGCCACCCCGCCCATTGATTCGGGTGCGCCATCGCTACGACTCCGGCGAGGTGCTGATCGATATGTGGGTGGTGCGGCGCTACGCCGGCGCGCCGCGCGGACTCGATGGTCAGGCACTGCGCTGGTGCAGCCGGGACGAACTCGAGTCGGTGGACATGTTGCCGGCCGATGCACCGATCGTCGCCGCGCTGCGTCTGCCCGAGCGGCTGTCGCAGAGTTTCCACGCCGGACTATGCGATAGGGCGCTCCGCGGCCGCGGCCGCGGCCGCGGATGCCGCCGGACGGCTGCGCGGCGTCTGGTGCTCAAGTGCGGCGGATGCGATGGCGGCAAACGCTGCGGGCGCGGATTTTTTGGTGCTGCAAGATGAGTTCGCGCCGGCGCAAATCCGGTCGATTTGCGAGTTGGTTCCTGTTCCGGTGTATGTGAGTGGGCTTGGGGTGGAGGAGGCTTGGGAGTTGGGGGCCACGGGTGTCGTGAAGATCGATCGCTAGATTGAAAGAAGAACCGAGCCTGCACCATAGGTGCGCCGATTTCGCAGAATCCCAGGAGAATCAGCAGGTTGGAGACACTCGTGTGGGTACTCCTGGTATACTGAATCCGATGTCTACACTGGACAGAAAGCAGGTGCGCCTATATCGGTCTCACGCCGAGGCAGATGACGGCGGCTATATGCCCGGAAGTCCAGAAGAACGCCTCTCGCACGTATGGGATCTGACTCAAGAGGCATGGTCTGTCTTTCAAGGCGCGCATGCTGAACAAAGATTACAAAGACATGTTGCAGTGCTTATTAGAAGAGAAAGTTAGATTTCTTCTAGTAGGTGCTTACGCGCTTGCCGTCCACGGCTTCCCTCGTGCGACCAAAGACATCGATTTTTTTGTTTGGGCGACCCCGGAAAATGCTGCCAATCTGGTCGGGGCACTCGCTCGTTTCGGCGCTCCTCTCGACGGCATATCGGAGTCGGATTTTTCAACCCCCGGGATCGTCTTTCAAATTGGCAATAGCCCACGTCGGATAGATATTCTAACCAACATCAGCGGCATCGAATTCGAGCAGGCCTACGCCAATAGGAAGAACGTCTTCCTGGAAGGGTTGGAAATTCCTGTTATCTCGGTATCCGATCTGATCGCGAACAAGCGCGCCACCGGACGAACTCAAGATCTCGCCGACGTTGAAAAACTTGAATCGGCGTCGAACCGAGAGTGACGCTGCAGCGGCGGCGATTCGAACTAAACTCGTGAGGGCGGCATCTGCGTTCTGCGCGCCGGTCCGCCGCGCAGCGCGGCCTCGAGAATGGACTTTGTCCACTCCGGCGCGCGCTGCAACGCGTTGAGATCCTCAGGCGCAGGAAAAGTGACTTGGCCGTCTTCCATCTCGAGCACGAGTACCGGATCCGGCACGTTGCCCGCGGCGGCCGCCTCGACGCTATTGTCGCAGACCTTGATATAGGCGACGTGCGGCATGAGTTCAATCAGGTGTAGCTGTGCGAGCGGGTAGCGCTCGCGGATTTTCTCTTCTGGAATGGGGTGGCCACCCGCCGCAACGCGGGCCGCGACGCGCGCGATATGCAGCGCGGGGGAAGACAGTCCGCAGAACCAAATCAGGACCGAATGCGTTTTGGTGGCCTGCAAAATCTTTGCCGCGACCGATTTGCCGCCCAACGTCGTTTCGAAGGCATGGTTCAAGCCCTGTGCGATGGACTCTCCAGACGACGCATGCTCTCCTGCCACGCGTACGCGTTCGCGGCTTCCTGGCCGCATCCGCTCGCGGCCATGAGTTCTCGCGCGAAAGTATCGGGGTTGAACCAGGTCAATCCCTGGCGTTGCAGCAGGTGACCGCCGATCGAACTCTTGCCCGCTCCGTTGACGCCAGCCAGCACGTAGAGAACAGGCCGTGTCATCAATAACCCGAGCCCGCCTTTACTTTGCCGCCCAATTTGGCATCGCCACGAATGGTCGATTGCAGACGATCAGCTGCGGACTGGCCTTGCAGCACCGCTAGCCGCTCATCAAAGCTTTGCCTCAAGTTCTCGAGCACCGATTCGGTCTGCGCCTGCACCTGTTGCGCCAGGCGCAGGAACTCGTCGTACTCCGCCACCGGAATAATGACGGCCTCAGGCTCATCGTGATTGGTCACCAAGATTTTCCCCTGGCTCCGCACCGCATTCATCATTCCGCGCCACCCGAGCCTTTTCAGGTCGGACGCGGGCGTGCGAGGCAGTTTCGCGAGAGGCAGCAGGGCGGTGGGTTTCGTCAGGAGGGTCATAGGTTATTCCTAAACGGGTACGAGCGGTAATTTTACCCACATTGGATATTTTATCCATTTTAACCTTAATTGGGAAAAACAACGACCGGAAACGGCCGCTAGCGTGGATCGGAGCTCATAATAGATCATAGAATTGACTATTTAATTCAATTCGATAAACTCTATGTTATGCCAAAGAGCCCTCAGGCGTTGTTGGCCATGCCGCCGGCCGCGGCTCAAGCGCTCAAGGTCCTGGGCGAAAACTTAAGTATCGCGAGGACGCGGCGGCGCGAATCCCAGCGCGCCTGGGCAAAACGGCTCGGCGTCTCGATACCCACTCTGATCCGCATGGAGCGAGGCGACCCCGGGGTGGGCGCCGGTATCTATGCCACGGCCCTATGGTTGATTGGGAGGTCGAGTGCGCTGGCTGAGCTCGCTGCGCCTGGGTCCGATCATGGCGCGCTCGAAAGCGATGTCCGCGCAGCCATCGCCCGGCGTGCGGTCCGATCCGCAGCTTCAGCGCAGGCGCGGCTGGCACGAAAACCGCGCCAATCAAACTGACATGAGCGCCGCGCATTACGAGCCTAAGGCCAGCTAAGGCTTTAGATTCTCGTCAAAAAATCGCTTGATCATTTTGTAGCCGTGCCGCCCGTCGTTCTGGCGCATGAGGCCATGTTTGGCGCCCGGATACACCATCACGTCAAAGGGTTTTTCCAGGTCCTGCAGCCGGCGAAAAAGCTTGGTGCTATTGAGAAACAGTACGTTGTCATCGGCCATGCCGTGCATCACCAGCAGTGGGCCTTTCAGGTCTTTCGCGTAAGGCAGTACCGAACTCGCAGCGTAGCCGGTCGGATTGTCCTGAGGGCGATCCAGGTAGCGTTCCGTGTAATGCGTGTCGTACAGCGCGAAATCCGTGACCGGCGCGCCGGCGACGCCGGCGCGATAAACGTCGGGTGCCTTGAACATCAAGTTCAGCGTCATGTAGCCGCCGTAGCTCCAGCCCCACACGCCGATGCGCGTGGGATCCACAAAGCTCTGCGAGCCCAGCCAGCGCGCGCCCTGCACTTGGTCGGCGACTTCGACGTTGCCCATCCGGTCGTGGATGGGATTCTGGAACGCAGTGCCGCGATAGGCGCTGCCGCGATTGTCGAGCGTAAACACCACGTAGCCGGCACGCGTCAGAATCTGCGTGAACAAATTGCCCTGCCAGGCGTTGATGACGCGCTGCACGCCCGGGCCGCCGTAGACATCGACGATGGCGGGATAACGCTTGGCGGGATCGAAATGCAGCGGCTTGAACACTTGATAGTAGAGCGTCTGGCCGTCCGCAGCCGTGAGGGTGCCGACCTCGGCAATGGCGTTGTCGGCGAGATAGGGCGCGTCCGGGTGGGACGCATCCAATCGATTTTCCAACAGCCACGCTTTGAGAGTTCCATCCGCGGCATGCAAGCTGACTTGCGGCGGCTGGCTCACGCTCGTGAAGTTATCGATATAGAAACGCGTATCGGGCGACATGGAAATGCGCGTGCACCCCGGCGTCTTGGGTGATGCGCTGCACCTGGTGCGGATCCGAAGTGTCGAGCGAGGCCCGATACAGGTGCCGCTCGGTCGGGCTCTTTTCGGTGGCGGAGAAATACACCGTGCGCGTCTTTTCGTCGACGCCCATCACCGCGCGTTTGTGAAAGTCATCGACGACCCAGTTGCCCGCGGTCAGTTGGCGGATCAGATGGCCGTCGGTGTCGTACAGATAAAGATGCGTGTAGCCATCGCGGGCGGAAGCCCAAATGAACTCCTGCGATTTCTTCAGGAAGGTTAGTTCGTCGTTCAGATCGATCCATGTATCGCTGGTTTCCGTGAGGATCGTGCGTGTCTTACCGGTATCGATGTCGGAAAAGAGCAGGTCCAGTTTTCTCTGGTTGCGGCTCTCGCGCTGAACCGACAACGTCTTGCTGTCGGGCAGCCATTTCACGCGGGCTAGATAGAAGTCGGGGTCGGGGCCCAGATCGATCCAGGTGACCGCGCCGCTCGTAAGATCGATCACGCCCAGCTTGATCAGCACATTGGGGCCCCCGGTGGTGGGGTAGCGCTGCGCGAAGGTGGCGACATTGTCGGCGGCGATCTCGAAACGTTCGGTCACCTTGATCGGGCTTTCATCGACTCGTGCAAAGGCGATGTGCCGGCCGTCGGGCGCCCACCAATAACCCGTGCTGCGGTCCATCTCTTCTTGAGCCACGAATTCCGCCATGCCGTTCTTGATGGCGCCGCCGCCGTCGCCGGTCAGCGCCTTCTCGGTTTTCGACGCGATGTCATAGGCGTAGAGATTCTGGTCGCGCACGTAGGCGATGGTGCCGCCAGCCGGCGAGACGGTCGCATCGGTCGCGAAGCCATGGGTGTCGATGTACTCCACCACCGCCTTGTGCTTTTTGGTCGGAAGTTCGCAGTAGTAGAGCTTGCCGTTCAAGGGAAAAAGCACGGCATCGCCAGCCGGCGCAAAGGTGTATTCCAAGATGCCCGACAAGGCAGCGGTTCTTTGCCGCTCGCGCCGCCCGATTTCCTCGTCCGAGAGCTTCACCGGTCTGGGCGCCAGGGCTTTGGAGTCCACGAGAAGCCGCGCTTGCGCATCGTGAATGTTGTATTCCCACAGATCGAGACGGTCCTTGTCGTCCGCTTTGCCCTTGAGATAGGTCACTCGCGAGCCGTCGGGCGAAATCTTCAAGCCGACGATGGTGGGACCCGCCAAGGGCGGTGCGTCGAACAACCGATCGATGGTGAGTTCCGCTGCGCCGGCCCCGCTGGCCACCGCACAAGCGACCAATGCGGGAACCAAGTATCTGCCCGGGTTTCGAGAGTCCGTCATGGAATTTAAGCCCTATTGGTCGTTCTGGTTTTTTGCTTGCCGAGGTATAGCGCGACGCGAAAGTGTATTACAGCCGGACCATCCGGTAACAAACCTCGCGCAATTCGGTCAGGCCGCGCGCCTTGAGCCGAGGCTCGAGGTCCAAGATCTCGTGGCGGCCGAGTTCCTCGATTGAATACCGGCCGGCGTAGAGGTTTTCAATGGTGTCGCGGCTCAGCGGAAAGGGCGGACCTTGCATCTGCTCCGGCGGGTACTCGACCGCGATCAACAGCATTTGCGTGCCGGGGCTGGTCAGAGAGGTGAGATGCTTCACGTAGGATTCGCGTGCGTCCGGGGTCCAAGAAATCAGTGCCGCGCGATCGTATACGGCGGATACGCGCCCGAGCAGCGCCGGGGTCACCTCAAAGAAATCGCCGCAAAAGAGCCTGAAGCCCTCGGCCTCGAAAACATCGAAACCCTGAAGCACGCGGCGTCTCGCCGGAATGCCGTGCTCCATGACAAAGGCTTGCAACGCGAGGGGGGAGAGTTCGACGCCCGCTACCGCATGGCCCAAGTCTCGCAGCCACAGCAAATCGAGGCTTTTGCCGCACAGGGGCACGAATACCGGGCTGTTCGGCGGCAATTTCAGCAGCGGCCAATAGGCCTGGAGATGCCGATCGACCGCCGCTTGATGAAAGCCGATCTGCGCCGTGCGCCAGCGGTCCAGCCAGAAGTCAGGCTGCACGCGTCAAGATTCCTCGGCGGAGTCGGGATGCAATTGATCCTCCGCCGTGCCCGCTTCGTCGGGAATCTTGTGTTGTTCGGTGAGCCAGGCACCGAGATCGATGAGCCGGCAGCGATCGCTGCAGAACGGCTTGAACTCCGAGGCCGGCGACCATTCCACATCGCGCCGGCAAGTAGGACATTTCACAATCGTGGCCATCGAAGCGATCGATCAAAATTCAGGCGCAGCAGGTCAAGAGAAATGGTACGTCCACTTCGATGTGCGCCGGGCGCGCGGTGGCGTCCAGCCAGTTCAAGAAGCGAATGGTGCAGCGATGCTGATTGCCGCTGATTTCAGGGAACAGGTCGGTGTCGGACGGCAGGGTGATGCGCACCAGCTGGCACGGGTTCTCGCGATCGAACTGCAGTTGGAAGATGCCGCCCACCGCCACTTCGGATTTGCGCTTGGCGTTCTGGCGCGTGAGCCACAGCAATTCGGCGATGCTGTCGCACAACGGCCGTATCAACGCCAGCCAACTATTGAATTCCGCGGCGCGTATATCGGCCGGACGATTGAGCCAATAAGAATAATCCGGCAGGTCAAAATCGCAGGTGCCGCCGGGGATGGCGCTGCGATGTTTCACCGCGCTCAAGAATTCCGAGTCGCGTAGCGGTGCCATGAAGTTTCCGCCGATCGACGCCAAATCGCTGCGCAGCTTGACCAGATTGGACATGAGCGACTTGAGGCGCGCCGGATCGACACCGGTTTTGCTTTGATATTCCTTGAGCACGTTGACCTGCCGTTCGAGTTCCTTCAGCACATCGCTGCGCGAGTCGCCGCGCGCGGTGATCGCCAAGATCTCGAGCAAACTGGAGACCGCGGCGCGCGAACTCCAGGGACTCGGGCTTTCGCTGTGATAGGTGGCTTGGGTGTAGAGAAATTCGAGCCGCAGAAAAGTGCGCATGCGCTCGTTGAGCGGCTGCTCGTAGACGATCGGCGCCGCCTCAGGCTCTAGCTGGGAGGAAATATCGGGGTAAGAGTTCATGGCCCTATTGTGAGCCAACCCGAGCCCCAGGGTAAACCTTGGATTTAGGTTAAATTTCGCGAGGAAGACGATGTTTGCGCAAGCTGTAAATATTGCTCATGCAGTCGGTCGACCGCCTGACGCAGTTCCGCGACGCTTCCGGAGTTCAAAAGCACGTCGTCCGCCGCGGCCAGGCGTGCGGCGCGGCTTGCTTGCGAAGCGAGAATTGCACGGGCCTGCTCAGCCGAACTGCCATCGCGTGCTTGCAACCGCTGTATTTGCAGCGTTTCGTCCGCATCGATCACCAACACCCGATCCACCCGTTTGTCCGAGCTGCCGCCTTCTACGAGCAAGGGTATGGCCATCACCACATAAGGGCCCTGCGCTTGCGCGGCCTCGCGTTCCATCTCGGCGCGGATCAAGGGATGGAGGATGGCATCCAGAGCCTGCCGCGAGGAAGAATCGTTGAATATCAGGTTTCGCAGCGCACGCCGATCGAGGCGCCCGCCGCATCGAGGACCTCCGGACCGAAGCGCTGCACCACCTGGGCGAGACCCGATGTGCCAGCCTCGACGACTTGACGCGCGGCCACATCCGCGTCGATCACCGGAACACCGAGCTCCGCGAAGCGCTGGGTCACTGTACTCTTACCGCTGGCGATCCCGCCGGTGAGGCCGATTCGCAGCGGGCGCGTCATGGATTAGTTTTTAAGGCCCGAAAACCGCAGATAGCCGTTGAGCAGCCAATCGCCGTACATCATGGCGAGCCATCCGGCCGCGGCCAGATATGGCCCAAAGGGCATGGGGGCGCGGCGATCGCGGCCCTGCAGCGCGATCATCAGAATCCCCAGAACCGCGCCGGTTGCTGCAGACAACACGATGACCAGGGGCAGTACCTTCCAGCCCAGCCAGGCGCCCAGCGCCGCAAACAGCTTGAAGTCTCCATATCCCATGCCTTCCTTGCCGGTGACGAGCTTGAATGCATGAAACACCAACCACAGGCTCACATATCCGCGCCGCCGCGCCGATGAGGGCATCTTTCGGGCGAGACCGGCAATGCCGCGCCCGGCACCGGACCGACCAAGCACCGCGGCCACCAGACCCGCCCACATGAGCGGCAGCGTGATGTTGTCGGGCAGCAACTGATGATCGATGTCGATGCCGGTCAGTGCAATGAGCGCCCAGGTGACCAGGAGCGCGCACGCCGCGGATGCGCCAAAGCCGAAATGCCAGGCCACCCAGGCGGAAAGAACGCCGGTGGCGAGCTCGACCACGGGATAGCGGGCGGAGATTTCGGCTTTGCAGGAGGCACAGCGGCCGCGCAGGGCCAGCCAGCTGATCACCGGAATGTTCTGCAGCGCCGTAATGGGCGCCTTGCATTTCGGGCAGGCGGAGCGGGGGGTGCTTAAAGTGAAGCGCTCGGCTGGGGCGGCGGGGGTTGCGTCTTGCGCTGGGCCGGCAGCGGTGCTTAAAACCTCGAAGCCTGCGATCGCCACTCGCGCTCCAAGATGATGGGCAGGCGGTAGATGACGACGTTGAGGAAGCTGCCAATCATAAGGCCAAGCAGGAATATCGACCCCGCGAACAGCACGGGGCTGGACGAATATAGCGCTGCGATGTCGTTCAGCATGGGCTAAACAACGATAGCGGTCGTATGTTCGAATTACGACTTAAATCGCTTGACCGAGCTTGAAGATGGGCAAGTACATGGCGATCACCATGCCGCCGACCAGCACGCCAAGCACCGCCATGATCATGGGCTCCATGAGGCTCGCCATGCTGTCGACCGCGTTGTCGACCTCGGATTCATAGAACTCCGCGACTTTGGCTGACATGGTGTCGAGCGAGCCCGATTCCTCGCCAACCGCGATCATCTGCACCACCATGTTCGGAAACAAGTCCGTGTTCTCCATGGCGCGCTGCAGACGTTGACCGGTTGCGACCTCGTCTTTCATGCGCAACGTGCCTTCTTCATAGACGATGTTGCCCGTCGCGCCCGCCACGGATTGCATCGCCTCGACCAAGGGCACACCGGCTGCAAACATCGTCGACAGAGTTCGAGCAAAACGGGCAATGGCCGACTTGACCAATATGGGGCCGATAATGGGAAATTTCAGCGCCATGCGGTCCAGCACACGGCGCATATTGCGCGAGCGCTTGTGAAAATACATAAACGCATAAATGCCGCCGCCGATCACGACGGCCACAATCCATCCTTGGTGCTGCATGAACTTCGACATGTTCACGACCATTTGCGTAAACGCCGGCAAATCGGCGCCGAAGCCTTTGAACAATGACTCGAATTGCGGAATCACGAAAATCAACAAGAATAACGCGTCACGATGACCGCAACCACCAGAACTGCGATGGGGTAAAACAGCGCTTTTTTGATTTTCTTCTTCAGCGCTTCGGTTTTTTCTTTGTACGTTGCAATTTTATCCAGCAAAGTTTCCAATGCGCCGGCGTGCTCGCCGGCCTCCACCAAGTTTACAAAAAGATCGTCGAAATACAGAGGATGCTTGGCGAGCGACTCATGCAGCGTGCTGCCGCCCTCGATGTTGGCCTTGATATCCAGCACCAGCTTTTGCACCGCCGGTTTTTCATGGCCGTTGCCGATGATCTCGAAGGCCTGCACCATGGGAATGCCCGCAGACATCATGGTCGCGAGCTGACGCGCGAATACTGCGATGTCTTGGCGGTCAACCTTCCCGCCGCCGCGTATCTTGCTCTGGCTTCTTACGCGGGTTGGCGCGACGCCTTGCCGCCGTAGGTCGGCACGAAGCGCCTGCTTCGTTCGCGGCAAGGGCCTTTCCGCGCACCTTATGGCCGCGCTTGTCCTTGCCCTCCCAAATAAATTGGGTTTCTTTCTTGCTTGCCGTTGCGGATATCGCCATAAATCAATCCCTCGCACTCACTATTCGATAGTGACGCTGTTTACTTCTTCCAAACTGGTCAATCCGATCTTCACCTTTTCCAATCCCGAGCGACGCAGATTCCACACGCCGTCCTTGGTGGCCTGATCATTGACGTTCATTGCGCCGCCGCCTTCCATGATGATGCGGCCGATGGTTTCGGTAACCGGCATCACCTGGTAGATTCCCAATCGTCCTTTGTAGCCGTCCGTGCATTGACCGCAGCCGACTGCCCTAAAAACTCTGATTCCATTCGCAATGTCTGCCGGCTCGAAGCCTTCCTTTTTGGCGGCTTCGGCCGGAATATCGATGGGCTGCTTGCAGTTATTGCAAAGTTTGCGCGCCAGTCGCTGGGCGATAATGAGGCTCACCGAGGTCGCGATCGCATAGGGCTTGACGCCCATATCGACCAATCGTGTCAGCGTCTGGGGAGCGTCATTGGTGTGCAGCGTGGAGAGCACCAAGTGGCCGGTTTGCGCGGCCTTGATGGCGATTTCGGCGGTCTCCAAATCTCTGATTTCGCCGACCATGATCACATCCGGGATCTTGCCGCAAAAATGCTCGGAGCGCTGACGCAAAAGTTAGCCCAACCTTGTTGTTGACATTGACCTGATTGATGCCCGGTAAATTGATTTCGGCGGGATCTTCCGCGGTCGAGATATTGGTGTCCTCGACATTGAGAATATTGAGTCCCGTGTACAAGGAAACGGTCTTGCCGCTGCCGGTGGGACCGGTAACCAATATCATGCCTTGCGGCTTGGCCAGGTACTTGAGGTACAGCTCGCGCTGGAAGGGTTCATATCCGAGCGCATCGATGCCCAGCATCGCACTGGAGGGATCCAGAATACGGGTGACGACCTTTTCGCCAAATAGTGTCGGGCAAGTGCTGACGCGGAAATCGATGGCGCGATTCTTCGACAAGCGCATTTTAATGCGCCCGTCTTGTGGTACTCGACGCTCCGCGATGTCGAGTCGTGCCATGACTTTGAGTCTGGCTACGATCTTGACCGCCAATTGCACCGGCGGCACGGCTACTTCTTTGAGAACGCCGTCCAAGCGCGTGCGGATGCGGAAAAGCTTTTCATAGGGCTCGAAGTGAATATCCGAAGCGCCTTTTTTTATGGCATCCAGCATGATTTTATTTACGAAACGCACGATCGGCGCGTCTTCGACGTCATCACGCCCAAGCGCATCTGCATTGGGATCTTCGTCGCCGCCTGTGACTTCCAGATTTTCCAGATCGAAGTCATCATCGGTCAGGCTCGGCATCACCGACTCGGCCTGGTCGATGGCTTTGGTAACCGCGGCTTGCAGCTTGTTGTCCTCGACGACAACGAACTCGATGCTCATCGAGGTTTGGAAACGGATCTCGTCCAGCGCATGCAGATTGGTCGGATCGGCGACGGCCAAGAACAACCGCTTGCCGCGCTTCATGAGCGGCAGCACGCGGTGCTTGAGCATGAGCTTCTCGCTCACTGCGCGGACTGCTTCCTGATCAATGGCGACCGCATCCAAGTCCAATAACGGAACGCCAAATTCGTTGGAGGCGGAAATAGCAATGTCGCGCGCGCTCGCCAGATTCATGGACACCAGATGAGTGACCAGATTGGCGCGCTTTTCCTTTGCCTTGACGATAGCGTCCTGCATGGCGTTCTCATCCAGCAGACCGTCCTGCACCAATCGTTGGGCAAGACCGCCCAATGCCACACGACTCGTGCCGCCAACCGACGCTATTGCGTTGTCATTCATGGACTTACACTAAACCCCATGCCCACAACCAGTCTACTATCCGTAGCTAGCAAAGCAATTGTCAAATCATCTATGGATAGTCGCACATTGGCTCGGTAGCGCTCGTGACTTTGATCCCAAAATGGGCCTTCTTGAGGCGGGTTGTGGTCCGAAGAGGCCCAAAAAAGAAGCCCCTCCAAGGGAGGGGCTTCTGATGCTGTTGCTTAGCGGAGAGACCGCCGACAGCCCATCGTTCTATTTGCAGTTGCTCGGTACGTACTTGGTCAGCACGGTGCCCAACGCTGGCCCCAAGCCTTGCGCGTTAGCAGTTGCATTGCCTATCGAGGTGCAGCCCCAGTCAATATTGCCTGTGGCCGTTCCCGATAAGGCCATCGCCACCGGGGCGCCACCGCCGGCCGGTTGGATGTACGGGCTCAGCACAATAGTGTTTGCGCCTGCGGCGAGCTGCGGGATAGCAACCGGGTTGTACATGACCGTGATGATACCGGTTGCCGTGCCAATGGTAACATTCGATACATACTTGGTCGGCGTGAAGGCGGCGACCCAGGAGGTTGCGGCGGCCTTGAGTCCCGACCAAACTGCCTGACTGGAATGATTCTGCAACCGAAGTTTTCGCCGAGTCCGCAAGATTCAGACCTTCCGTGACTTTCGCGCGGATGGTGTAATCCTGATACGCCGGGATGGCGATCGCGGCCAAGATACCGATGATGGCTACCACGATCATCAATTCGATGAGCGTGAAGCCTTGTTGCATTTTCTTAAGCATTATTAACTCCTGAATTTACGACTTACGTTTGAACCACGGCTTGCGCCCGTGACAGGAGATGAGCAAGCGTCATGCCAAGGCTTGCTCAGAAACATAAGCACATGAAAAATAAGATAATATTGTAGTTTTAGACTTAAAGAATGGACATAATTGCGTCGTCCGAAGGCGTCACCAACGACACGCTGTGTCACTGGGTGACGAAATTTGTCAGCGCAGCGTTTTCAGAGGACCGATGAAATCTTCGTAGTTATGCCACCGAGCCACGGAACTCTTGTAAACCTTCTGCCGCACCTGCCACGCGCTGGCCGTGTTCACTTGCCGCGTATTTGAATGGAATTGCAGACATTGCGGGTCCCATTCCAGGCCGATGAAATCAAGCATTTTGCGCGACCAAGCCTCTTGATCGGCTACCAGCTCTTCGTATGGGACGTCAAGAATGAATCCAGGCGGCAGTACCGCACGCCAATGCGCCATGATCCGTTGGTGTTCGCGGTAGTAGTGGACCAGATCCGAAAGGTCGAATGTAAAGTTCATGCCAATCAAGAACTGCTGGAAATAGCAGGAAAGGCAAGTATCAATTGGGTCGCGCTGCATGTAGATGACGCGAGCATTAGGGAATACGGAGTAGATCAACCCCAGAAAATCGGAGTTCACCGGCGTCTTGTCGACGACACGCGTGGCACTCGTGGAGAAACGATCCAACAGGCGCAAATATTCGTCGGCCACCTTGGAGCGGGTCGCCTCGTCTAGAATGCCCGGTGCCGCCCCAGAACGCTTGGCGTACATTGCAGCCCAATAATCTAATTCTCCGGCTCCGTGTGCGGCCGGATGTGAGGCAATGATTTGTTCCGCAAGGGATGTGCCTGAGCGCGGCATCCCCAGCACAAACACAGGCTTCGCCGAAGGCGATCCCGCGGCCCCAATTTTAAAGATCGATTCACGCGAGTAATCCCGCATCAATTGGTCAATGAAATGCGAGCGCCCCTTCCGATCGTAGTCTTCAGCAGCAGTCTTCAATAACTCGTTGCCGCGTTTGAAATTCCGGAAAGCCTGCGGAAAATCACTGATATCATCGCAATATTTGCCAATGGCAAATCGCAAATTTGCCTCTTCCATTGGGTGGATCTCGCTCGTCGCGATCTCCTCCGCGCGCTTCAGCCACTCCCCGTCGGCATTCGTCATCCTGCGGACCAGGGGTAGCGCCGCCCATGCGTTCGTCATCCTGGGATTGATTTCTATAACGCGCTTAAGCGTCGTTTCGGCCTCTTCGAATCGGCCTTCCAACGTGGCTATTCGCCCCATGCCAAAGAGCGCGAGGACATGGCGAGGAGCCCTCTTCAGCACCTTCGTAAAACACGCTCTGGCATCGCGCATGCGCCCCAAGAACATCAGAGTCAAACCCAGATTGACCCTCGCGTCGGGATCATTCGGTTTGAGCTTGAGCGCGCGCCGCAGAAGGGCTTCTGAATCTACAAGATAACTCCTCTGACGCAGCAAAACCCCAAGATTGGCATGGGCCTCCGAGAAATTCGGTTTGATGGCCATCGCTTCGCGAAAGCAGTTTTCCGCCAGCTGATAGCGACCTTGGTACGAGAGCGCTGATCCTAGGTTGTTGATTGCCTCTGCATGCTTAGGGTCGAGCCTGATCCCCTCCTCGAAAAGGGCAGCGGCGTCAGCATACGCTCCCTGCCCGAGCATTTTATTGCCTCGGATGAACAGCTGGTGCGCCTTCGCTCGATCGGGGCGAATGGGCGGAGCATCGCCCGAAACCTGATTTGATGCAGGAACGTGCCGCTGCGCAAGGTGCATTACCAGAGACTGAGTCACCTCATCGGCAGTTTTCCTCGCAACACCTTTCTCGATCAATCGCCATTTGAACGAATTTGCAAATTTCGCCTTCTTGTAAAAGTTAAGCTGCAACGGACGCACGTCTCTGTCAGCCCGGAGCAGCAACTGCTCCATCGAGCCCGAAGAGCTTCCTTGAGCCGCAAATTCGTCGGCCAGCGCGGCACCGATCTCGGCGGCCGCACGGCCGTTGAACCACGCAAGAGTCATCGTTTTGTATCCATGTTCAATCCTTACCTGCGTCGCAGAACAGACCAAGTGCACATTTCACACTTCACTTGCACATTAATCCAAGCCGTCATCCCTTTCTACATCAATCGGAAGTCTTTTATGTTCTGGGCCGAGTAATTCAGAGATCAAGCCGAAAGTCCGCCAGCCGTTCCCTGCCAAGCGGCGCGCAACTGCTTTTCAAATTCCGCCGCGAAGCGCTTCTCATTTCGCAGCGGCGATTGTTCAAAACGGGCGCGCAACGACGCGCGCAACTGTTCAAGCCGCGGTACATCGGCCGCCAGCGCAACCGCAATCTCAACGTATCTCTCAGGCGTGGGCGCAGCCAGCTCGGCCAGCCCAATGCTGGAGAGAAGAGTTAAGCCGCTGCGCGAGACGCCGTTGCGCCCGTGCAGCGATACGACCGGCACGCCTACGTAGAGTGATTCGCAGGTTGTGGTGACGCCGTTATATGGATAATTGTCTAATGCTATATCGACGCCGGCGAATTGCGACCCATGCGGGGGGTCACTTTCATACGGCACGCACTCGATACGCTCGGCGCTAATCCCCGATGCTTCGAAAAGGCGGACGATTTCGGCCGCACGTTGGGGGCTCCGAATACGCGTTAGGCGAAGGTGCGAGTTCGGCAATTTGACCAAAATCTGCGCCCAACAGCGGAGCAGAGTATCGCTGGCCTTGATCAAATTGTTGAAACTGCCAAACGTGACAAATCCCGCTGCGAGTGCCGGTAGCGGACCGGGCGGTGTCTGCGTTCCGAATGGTCGAAAGCACCATTGCGAGTCAGGCAGGCGCAAGAGACGCTCGCAGTGCCATGAATCGGCCACTAAGGGCATATCGGTCGTAGCATCGGTAATACGATAGTCCATCGTCTCGAGGCCGGTCGAGTCTGGATATCCTAAATAGCCGATTTGCACGGGTGCAGCGCGCCGTGCAAAAACTGCTAAGCGGTTGTATGCGGTGTGGCCGGAAAGATCTACCAGGATGTCGATACCATCTGAACGAATTTGCTCAATAAGCGCATCGTCGTTCAATTGCCAGACATCGCGCCAGTCGTCCGCGTACCTGCGCAGTCGTTCGGTCACGTCATCTTTAACCTCGAAATTGCTGTAGAGAACATAGCTAAACGCGCTTCGATCGCGCGCGCTCAGTATCGGCTCGATGAAATGGGCCACGGAGTGAGTGCGAAAGTCGCCGGACATGAATCCCACACGCAACTGTCCTGCCCGATCGAGGCGCGGCATAGACCGCGTGGACGCCGGGAATTGCAGTGAAAAACGCGCCCCCCATTCGCGAATCGCCGCCGCGATTTCATCAGGACTCACCCGATCCGAGTTGTGAAGGGCCATAATGTAACTGGTCTGCGCAACAAGGTAGGTGGGGCTGAGCTTGCAGGCCGCGCGCAGCTCCTCGATCGCTGCGTCAATGTACCCGCGCCAAAGATTGTTCAATCCAAGGTTATAGCGTATGACATGGTCGGTTGGCTGCAGATCGCGCGCGTGCTCATAGTTGCGGACGGCGAGGTCAAGATCTCCCAACTCGCTGGCCACGTTGCCTAGCATGAAGGGCGGTACGTGGGAATTCGGCTCCAGCTGCGCGGCTCTCTCGAAGAAGGGCCGCGCTGCCGCCGCACCATGCAATTGCCGCTGTTGCAGGCCCTCCCTTATTAGTTCGCCTGCATCAGGCGCCCACGCGGGGGCCGCTTTGACGGTCGTGACGACCTTCTCTGTAGCCCTGCCGCCAAATATTGATCGCACTCCGCGAGAGAGCCGCCCCAACAACCCATCGGGTTCATGCCGGTTACTCATTTGGCGCGCACAGCCATGTGCAAGGTAGACGCCGATGTTTGGAGATAACAACTATTTGTGAGTGAACTGTTCGACAGAACTAAATGCCCCATGCCGTGGTGTGCCGGCATTATACCGATACCTCGAGAATCAACACCGATGGATCCCGCGCTCATTCCGTGAACCTGATTGCGCTAAGACTCCTTTGTGAATTCCAAGGATCGGTACCGCTTATCGAGTCGATGCCGGTATATTGATGGCGACCGCATTGGTCATGGCTGGTTTCGCGCACTGAGTATCGAAATGGATCCCTTTGTTTCCGTGATCACCGTGTCGCTCGATGCCGAGGCAACGATTGAAGATACAATTGCTTCTGTCTGCTTTCAACGCGCGGGCTTCGGAATCGAACACATCTGCGTCGACGGCGGCTCACGGGATGCGACGCGTGCAATAATTGACCGGTGGGTTGGTCGAGGGGCCATTCCACTGCGACCCATTTACGGCACAGACAAGGGCATATTCGATGCAATGAACAAGGGACTCAATGCCGCCAGAGGCGAGTATGTTTTATTTCTGAATGCCGATGATTTCTTGGCTGCGGCGGGTACGCTGGCAGCCGTCATGCGAGGCATCTCACCCGGTGCCGCGCAGAGTCCTGACTTGGTTGTCGGTGGCGCCAGCATGGGCGTGCCCGGGCGATACGGTATTTGGCGACACAGAAGCGTGCCGCGGTTGCTCGGCCGCCTTCGAGGTTGGGGATTATTTCCCGTGCACCAGGGCCAGCTTGTTAAGCGTCGGCTGCTCCAGGCGCTCGGCGGGTTTGACGCACGATCAAGCCTCGGTTCCGACGTGAATCTATACTACGACCTCGAATCCAGAATGCGCCTTATGATCCGCGTCCTGGGGTTTGACATCGCATTCATGCGCTCTGGCGGGGCTGCTAATTCCGGCATCAAATCGGTGTACAAAGGGACTGTCGAAATATACCAGCATCTCTTGCGTACGCATCGCTTCCCGAGAGCCATGTGTATGGTTTTCGTCAAAACTCTGCAGTCCATTAGTGAGATTCGCATTGGACGGTGTCCCAACGACAGATGGTTCATCGGTGCAATTTCGCAGCGGTCGCCGGCAGCTACGGACACTTGAAGCGTTCGAATCCAATACCACGGATAACGAGTCATGCGAAGCGGGCGGCGTGGGCGATTGCAGATCAAGGAATTGGGCCGCTGGTCCAGTTCGCGTTAACCCCGTATCTGCTCAACAAACTTGGGAAGACGGACTTCGCGATCTGGTTGCTTGCGAATGCGCTTTTGACCTTGAGCCAACTCGTCTCGTGCGGCGCCGGCATAGCGACTACAAAACATGTTTCCGCAGATTTAGCGGCAGGAGTCAAGGCAGAGGCGATAGCCGCCATCAGAGCTGCACTTACGATTACGATGCTAGGCGGCGGGGTCGCGACCCTCGTGACGTGGAGTCTTGCGCCGGTCATTGCGCAAACATTCTTTGCGCAGATGGCCGGCGCAGAGCATGTCGCGCCCTTGATCGCACTGAGTGGATTGGCGGCGGCAATACAGGAACTGGATAATGTCTTCGCCGCAGCGATGCGCGGGGCCGAGAGATTCGATCTATGCGCAAAGGTTGAAGTCCCTTCTCGAGTTGCGATCGGTCTGGTAATCGCGGCTCTCGCATGGCGGTCGGCGAATGTTCATAGCTTGTTCGTGGCTCTTATCGTGATGATGGCGATGAAAGCAGGTTTGAAAGCCGGCCGGGTACGCAGGCTTTTCAATGACACAGCTTGCGTTTACCCATCGCTTTCAAGCTCATCGATTCGTCGTGTGTTTCGATTCGGTCTCTGGCAATGGCTGCAGTCAGCCGGTACGATGATGTTTTCATCTGCCGATCAACTCATTGTAGGCAGCCTCCTCGGCACCGCGGCACTTACCCGTTATAGTGTTTGCCTGCAGATCGCGCAATACGTTCATGTGATTCCCAGTGTGATGATGCAAATTATCTTGCCAAGAGTCAGCGCTCTCGGCTCGGGCTCGGGCTTGGGCGTGCGTCGGGGAAATCAGATCCTTTGGTCCACAACTCTGATTTCGACAGCGGCTGGCGCGGTGTTCGGCGTGCTAGTCATATTGCTTGCGCGCCCGATTCTTACGTTGTGGATCGGCCCGAATTTTTCCGCCGACAATCACAGCTTACTCATTGTTCTCGTATTGGCGCACATGGCGCTTGCCACAAACATCGGTGCCTACTTTGTGCTGTTGGGATCCAACAAAGCGAAGAAGTCCGCCCGAATAGTGTTGTTCGCGGGCGCGGTTCAGTCCTTATGCGCCGTGTTCGTCGCTCCGTTCGGGGTCCTCGCAGTAGCCTGCACCAAATTCTTATATGCACTGCTAACCGCGTTTCTCTATCGAGCAGCCAGATTTAGGATCGATGAGTAGCGCTGTGATCTGCCGGCTCTGCGGATCGCGAAGCGTTATTGACTTGGGCGCTATTCCGGACAGTGACTATTTTGCCGGTCGCACTCTCGAGGCTGGAGTTCTTTTCGGCGGACGGCTCTACGGTTGCGGTGCGTGCGGATCCATGTTCCGGCATCCCGTGTTGTCCGCGGAGCAATACGTTGAGCTTTACAAGCACGGCAGACCAACACAATGGAGCGGAATCGCCGAGCGCGAAGATCGTCGGCACTTGCGAGCGCTCGTAATGGGATACCCGCCCAGCTCAAAGGTCCTCGACGTTGGATGCGGCGCAGGCGACTTTCTTGCCTCGCTGCCAGAAGAGCTTCAAGGGTTTGGGATTGAGCCGTCGGATAGCGCGGCTCAAGCCCGAAGCAGGGGGTTGAAAATTATAGCGCGGCAAATAGGCGAGTTGCCTGTAGGCGCCAATTTCAACGTGATTACCATCATTGACGTTATTGAACATGTCGTCGACCCTGCTGCGCTGTTGATTGAAGCGTACGCACACCTGGCCCCAGGCGGGAAAATCATAGTGTCGACCGGTGATCCGCAGAATTCGATGTGGCGAAAAGTATGGAAATCGAAATTTTGGTACGTGAGCTTCCCGGAACATGTAACGTTTCCATCGATGGCTTTTTGGGACAACTGGTGCGCGCAAAATGATGCGGTCATGAGCGGGCGTCGGCGCATCCGCTATCGCTTGCTGAGCATTCCGCAGATTGCGCTGAGCTTCGTCATGCAAGCTGGTTTCTATTTCAGCCCGGCGGCATTCAGCTTTGTTGGCCGCATGTTGGTCCGGTCGGGTGTCTTGCCGGCTTCGCAGCGGCGAACGTTTTCGCCCGGCCTGCCGGGACTGTTTCTGGATCATCAGATCGTCGTGATTGAAAAGCCGGGCGCCTAAACCGAGAACAGAAAATCCGCCTGGACCGGTCGCCCGTTGGTGCCATTCGAAAGATTCGCCACACACAACAGCCGAAAGCGCTTTGCAAAAAGATAGCCCATTACATCGGTTGCAAGCGCCTGTCCGACGTACAGTTCAACAAATGAAGCCTCGACGTATACGTATTTAAATCTAGAAATCAGAGCCTCGCATCCATGAAGCGCTACTAGTTCATACCCCTGCACATCGAGCTTCAACAAGGCTGTCCCTTCAATTTCGGTTGGATCCAGGCAATCAGAAAGCGTGGCGGTAGTCACGGTTTCTTGTCGAGACTCCTCGGTAAAGGGGAAATTGTCGTGTTGTGCCTGCGCAAACGGCAACAGCGACGAAGAGACGTCCCAGCGCGACACGTGCATGGAAGCAGAGCCCGCTTGGGCGGCAATCGCTTTAGGAAAGAAACGCACGCCGGAGTCGTTCTCGAAAAGCTTTCGATAGGTTTCGCCGGCCTTTTGCAAAGGCTCGAATGAGAATATCTTTGCACTCGGATAGAGTCGCCTGACGCAGAGAGCAAATTGACCGCGATTTGCTCCGATATCGACGACCATATCGAGATTCAATCCATTGATGATCCGGTCGTGCTCCGTCGACGCAAAAACTCCCCTCCGTAATAGTGCGCAACGATATTCGCGGATCCACAGCGTGCGGATAACTTTGCTTAGGATATTCACGGAGGCTGGATGCGGAGTTTACATGGAATCCGGCCGCTGAAACGTCTGCCGGAATCCAAGGCCTTGCTGCACATCACTCTATTTCGATGAATCCGAGCAGAAATCCGCCAAAGACAATTTGGGTGCCAACCGCAAGTGTAGCCACCGAGGGAATGGTGATTCGCATCATGTCGCTTGGCACCAACGGGCCAAAGGACAAATGCCGCCATTGTAGAATAGCGAAAAGCGCCCCGCCGATTCCAGCAAGTACCAGACTGACACCAAAACCGATCGCGGTTTCGCTGGATGCCGCGCGCAATAGCGCTTCCGGGAATCCATGTGCGACTTTAATTTGAATTTTTCGCGCTATTGCAATGGCAAATAATCCGAAAAATGAAATTTGCACGCCCACAATGGCCGCAATCGAGAAATAGAGCAGCGTATTGATATCCAGCGTAAACACTCCGGGAACTCGAATGGGTCCCTTGACGAGGAGTATCGAGCCCACCAGGCCAAGAGAGGCGACAATCAGCCCTGGATATAGGAAAAGCCACTGCGGACTGCGCAGCAGCATAAAACGCAAATGCCGCCACCCATCTCTCCAAGGCCGCAAGTGCGGCGCGCGTTGCCTTCCATCGGGACTCAACGTCGTTGGTACCTCTGCGATACTGAGCGAAGCCAAGGACGCTTTGACAACCATTTCACTTGCGAACTCCATTCCAGGAGCGCGCAATTGCAATCCAATTATCGCTTGTCGCTCAAAACCCCGCAGACCGCAATGAAAATCGCCGACCGGCGAGGCGAAGAGTCTGCGGCCGATACGCGAAAGCATGGGATTGCCGAAATAGCGGTTCAGCATGGGCATCGCTCCCGGCTTGATATTGCCGCGAAAACGATTGCCTACGACGAGCTTAAATCCGTGCCGTAGTTTATCGACGAATCCGTCCAGATCTCCGAAATCGTAAGAATCGTCCGCATCGGCCATGATTACGTAGCGACCTTGGGCCGCCTCGATGCCGCCCATTAGAGCCGCTCCATAACCCTTATCCGGCACGACGACTACACGGGCTCCCGCTGCTGTCGCTATGGATTGGGAACCATCAGTCGAGCCATTGTCGGCCACCAGAACCTCGCCCGCGATATTTCGAGCCTTCAAATAGGTTCGCGCCTTTCGAATGCAGTTCTCGACGGTCAACGCCTCGTTCAGGCACGGCATCAATATCGTCAATTCCATTCGCAGGTCTCAAAACGTGAGTCGCAGTTGAAGTTGATATTCCTCGCCCCAAAGGCGCTATTCGATACCCAATTTCTTAATCCGGTACCGCAGCGCCCGGAACGACATGCCAAGGGCTTTGGCCGCCGCAGTCTTGTTGTATCGAGCTTGTTCGAGAGCTTTTCGAATGGCATCGCGTTCGATATCTTCCAGATGGTCGCCGAGCGCCCCCCCAGATTGCGTATTCGGCGCGGCGGGCGCCTCTCCCCGAGACGGCCGCAGTTGGATATCGCTGGCGCTCACCTCACCGCTGGTGCTCAAGGTTATCGCGCGCTCGAGAATGTTTTCGAGTTCGCGCACGTTCCCTGGAAAGGCGTAAATCTCGAGCGCGGCGAGCGCGTCCTTGCTTAGCATCGGCGGCGTAATTTTCATACGGCGCCCTAGCCGCCGCAGCACCGACTCCGCAAGCTCCGGCACATCCTCCGGCCGCTCGCGCAATGACGGCACGCGAAGCTCGATGACATTCACGCGGTAAAAGAGGTCTTCGCGGAATTTCCCCTCTGCGACCAATGCGGACAGGTTTTTGTGCGTGGCAGATAGGATGCGAACATCGACGCCGATTTCAAGCTGCTCGCCAAGCGGCCGCACCGCCTTCTCCTGGATGACGCGTAGCAATTTGACCTGCATATGCAGAGGCAGGTCGGCGATTTCATCAAGAAACAGGGTGCCGCCTTCGGCGGATTGAATCAGGCCCCTCTTGTCGCTCACTGCTCCGGTAAAGCTGCCGCGCTTGTGGCCGAAGAGTTCGCTTTCCATGAGCTCCGTGGGGATAGCACCGCAGTTCACAGGCACAAACGGACCATCGCGGCGCGGACCGGACTCGTGGATGAGTTTCGCCACCAGTTCCTTGCCTGTTCCGGATTCTCCAAAGATGTGAACAGGCGCTTGGCTGCGCGCGACTCGCGCAATCATTTCGCGCATGTGTTGCATCGCCGAGGACGATCCAAGCAACCGTGGACCAAACACGCTGGTGTCGCCATCATTGGTCCCTGAGAGCTTGATGGCAGTGGCCACCAACTTGCGCAGTCCTGCAAGATCCAGGGGCTTGGACACAAAATCGTAGGCACCCAGTTTGAGCGCCCGCACGGCAGTTTCCATATTGCCATGAGCTGTAATAACAGCGACGGGCACGCTCGGCGAGTGTTGTTGTATCCACTTGACCAGTTCCAGGCCGTCGCCATCGGGCAGCTGCATGTCTGTCAGGCACAAATCGAATTGCTCAGCTTTGAGCAGACGCTGTGCATCGGCAATAGTGTTCGCCGTTCTGGGGCTTAGATCCATGCGCTGCAGCGTGATCGACAGCAGTTCGCAAAGATCCGGCTCATCGTCGACTACTAGAACAGCGGGTTTCGGCATTGGACTATTGTAGCGCGCCAACAGTTACAGGTGTCTCGTCCGACGGAGGCAATTCGACATCATGCACGCGCGGTGATTTGGCGTTCCTCCTCGGGGCCGCCTGCTTCTTCATGATAGGACCCTTCAACGTTGATGCTCCAAATGTCCTCCTTCGGCGCCTGCCTGGTGATTGCGTCAACGGCAGCGCTCGCTGTCAGCATGGAGTGGTCTTGGTTGTTGTATCGGTGCATTCCATTCCTGCCGATCGGATACAGATTGGCAAATCGATCCAGAAAAGTGCGTAACGTTGCAAACTCGCTGTAGGCCCCGAAGTACGCAGGATATGCTTTGGGAACCCTTACCAGAGTGCCGTCGATAACGTCTTTGCGTTCGATCAGGCCGATTCTATCGAGCTCGCCGGCAGCGAATTCAAGAAATTCGCCATCTTCCATGGACCACAACTCGTCGTCCTGTCCGCAGAAATACTCCAGACCCAACCACGTTGTTCGTGGGTCGGCAACCAACGACGGGCTCCAATTATTAAAGATTTGGAGCCGCCCGATGCGGACATCGGGCTCTTGTATATAGATCCAATTGTCTGGAGGTGTTACGCGTCCCCGCATGCCTCGCAGCAGTAAACCGGCGGTGATGAAATCCCTGTAGGGTAGGCCCGCGGCGATTCGACCGACACTGCACGGTTCGGGCTTCAGCATGGCGATTAGGTCTTTTACCGGCATCGTAGAAAGAAAATGATCGCAGGGCACGCGGCGCACGGCACCCGTGCCAGCTTCGGCCACATCGACGCTGACGACAGTGCCGTCAACGATCTGCACGTTTACAACGCCATGGCGCAGGTAAATAGCTCCGCCGAGATTGATCACACGCCGTGCAACTTCCTCCCACATCTGCCCCGGACCAAATTTGGGGTAGAGGAATCGTTCGATCAGACTGGTTTCAGTGTTAGACGTATCAGCTGAATTGCGGAATGGTTTCGCCAAAGCGTGGGTAACTGCTTTGGCAATGGATAAACCCTTAATGCGCTGAGCACCCCACTCCGCGGAGATCTCCTCGCAGGGAACGCCCCAGACCTTTTCGGTGTAACTCTTGAAAAATGTTCTATACAGGCGGGCGCCAAACCTGTTGATGAGAAAGTCTTCCAGGCTCTTTTCGGGCGATCTGGGGCCGAGCTGCGCTTCCGCGTAACTCAGCCCAATTTTGAGCGCCTCGACCAGGCCCAAACTCCCAATGGTTCGCGCATTGAGGGTCAGTGGATAGTCGAAGAACCGGCGACGGTAAAAAATGCGGGACAAACGCCGCCGGACCAACATGACGGCATCCGATGACGCTGGCGCGACAGCGTCAGGCGTCAATTCGCGCGTTTTCCCCTGGTAATGAAGGCGTAGCGCGCTCGACGGTTCGATTTGCCCTTCAGCGATCGGCAATATCTCTTGCCACCAGCGCATAACCCAATCTGATTTCGAAAAAAAACGGTGGCCACCGAGGTCCATGCGATTGCCGCGATAATTTATCGTCTTGGCGATTCCGCCGACTTGAGCGTCAGTTTCGAACACCAGTGGGGTAATGTCCGATCGACGTAAAAGTTCCAGGGCGGCCGTAAGCCCGGCAGGCCCGGCGCCGGCGATGACCGCAACCTTCTTGGATTTTTGGTTCGAATGCATACCGCTAGGTGCTCGCGCGGGGTAGGGCGAAGAGAAGCTGGCGGCGTACGGAAAAATTCCATACAAAGGTAAGGGCGGCTGCGCCACATTTCGCTGTTAGATAATGCTCGCCCAAGTATCCAACGCCGAACGCCATGGCCGCAGCATTAATCGCAAGGCCGATAACGCCGACCATCGCGAAGCCCACGAACTCAAGCGGCTGACTTTTCAGTCTGCGGTATTTGAACACCGCAGTAACGGATAGGACATACCCGACGAGGAGGCCTATAGAGTAGGAGATCGTCGCCGCGGGCAGGTAGGGCAAGGAAAAATATTGGACCAGAGTCCATAGAGATGCGACGTCCACGCAGAGCAAAAATCCGGACATGGCGGCGTACAGGTACGCCTCTCGAATCAGAGCCTTCATTTGAGCGGCTCCTGTGCTTGTACTTTTCGGCAGTCATAAAGCCGCCAACCCAACCATGGTCCGGCTTTGTCATGAGCAAGCGCGTCAAACCCAAGCCGCTCTTGTGAAATCACAAAGCCAAGCTGCGAATCCGCGCAGATCTGCCTTAAATTGTTCGACGTCAGCGGCCGGGTAGCCGCTTCGACCTGGTGTCTGGCACGAAGGTTAGACCCTATCTTCCAATTCGGGTCCATGATCGGTTGCAGGACCTCGGATCGACGCTCAACTTCAAGGGCAGTGGTACGAGAAAAGACGACGCCGGCCGACTGGTCGAGCGCCAAGTAATTCGGACGCTGCAGCGTAAACCAAACGAATGTGCCTACATCGCGGGGAGGCGCAACAAGCACTGTGCTGCTGGGCGGAATTACCCGCCGCCATCCGCCAAATTCAGCGTCATCTGCGGCTGAAGCCAACGTACGGGATTGCTTGAACGCAGCCGGCAAAACGTAAATGGACAATGTTAGCAAGCCAGCGCTTAGCAACGCTGCTTTCCGGACGCCGATCCCGTTTATCAGCTTCCACCAAATAAGCGACGCTCCAAGTACAGCGGGTATTTTCAGCGCGAAAAAATCCCGCAGCTGCACGGCGCTCAACGCTCGCGATCTACTGATGCTGGACGCGACGATTCCCCACGATTGAATCGATATCCAAGCCGCCACCGCGAGAAGCAACGCCGCTAAAACCCAGCGAAGGAGCGTGACGTGTCGAGCTGAGATCCGCGATCTCATGAGCCAGAAAATGATTGCCAGCGAAGCGCATGCCGTCCCGGCCGAGGCCGGGAGCGTGAAACCCAATATCAACAATACTGCGCAAAGCAGTCCGCATTTTTTGTCGGGCCAGATCTCGAACAGCGTGGCCGGCAGCAGCAATGCGCTGAGAAAAACGGCAATCCAGACCCACCGCCAAGCTTGACCCTGTACCAGTAGAGCCACGGGACCGATCGTGCCACCGATGAGTGCCACAACCATGCCAGCAGCGGCGACGACGGCCGCCGCCAGACAGAGTCGGCGGATGCGAACGTCTCGATTCGCCAACGAGATGAATGCCAGACAAAGGAATGGCCGCGCATTGAGCTCCCAGTCTCGAAACGACCAAAGCTGCAAGAACAAGAATTGTGAGCGCTCCTGTACGACACCCAACCAAGCGGAATCCATGATTGGGAGCAGCTTGCCTACCAGCGGAATGCTTGTTGCGACGAATGCAATGATTAGCGCCCCTATCGCACAAGCGGCCGCACCTAACAGACCGGCGCGGATAGAAACACAAAGGCACACCAGAAGCAGCAATCCTGGGGCCGCTATCAGCGGGTGAATAAGCAGGGCAGCGGCGGCCGTGACGGCAGCGAGCCCCCTAAAGCCACGCAGGAAACAGGCGAGAGACGTTGCAACCAGAGCTTCGGCTGGCAGCCGGGCCGTCAAGAATTGGTCGGCAAACCTAAAGACGCCTGAGCCACCATAATCAGCGTCGACGATCAAAAGGGAAATGACGGCTAACCATGCGCATTCGCGGCCCGAGAGGGTTCTTGCTATGGACCATGCCGCTGCTAAGAACCAAATTGTAAATACTAGGGTGAGTATCCTGGCGGCCTGCTCCAGACCGAATAGTTCGATAAACCACGCGTACGCGGGCGAGAAGACGGTGAATTGATCCTGCGAAGTATTTTGCAGATATAAGTCGTGAGTAAGAAACGGATGAATCTTTGCAAGTGCTTGGAATGCGTAGAGCTGTGCGTCGCCCAGGAGCCCATGATATCCGCGCAACATCAGCCAAATCGTCGCTGCCAACAAGCAGAAGGCGGCGTTGATAAGCTTTGGGTGAAATCCTTGGCTCGACCGGTGCATTGCTAGGGCTGTTGTGTAAACATCACATTATGCACGAGGCGACATTGCCGCACGTGCTCGCGCTCAGCTCATAGGGAGGCTCACGAGGGTAATGTTGGGCTGGGTTACCGAGCGCCGCATCCGCGCAGTGGGTCTGACCTTATGCGCCGCATGCGTCGGCTATTTTTATTTGCTCGATCACAATGTGTTTTCGAGCGCCCACTTTTCACCCATCTTTCGCTATCTGTTAGTCAGGTACGATTTCTCGGCGGCGTGGCTGGCGCTTGCAGCTTGCCTACTCGGGACGCTATGGCGTCGACCGGCGCCAGTCCTGCGATTCGTGGACTTTTTAGCGCAATACCCGGTAGGTGTCGCGTTGGCGACCGCCGTAATGCTCGCAGTCGGTTCGCTGGTGATTTATCACGACTATCCGCTTTCCATGGACGAATACGCGGCGGTATTTCAATCGAAAGTCTTCGCTTTGGGTACGGCGACTGCGCAAGTGCCACCCAATCTTGTCGATTGGCTGGTGGTCCGCGGCTTCAACGGCGCGTTCTTCATTTCTTCGCCCCAGGCTGGCAGGATCGTCGCAGCATACTGGCCGGGATTCGCGCTGCTGCTGGCGCCGTTCCAATGTCTGAGTGTCCCCTGGCTTTGCAATGCGTCGCTGTCAGGTGCGTCGGTCTTTCTTGTTTTCTGGATAACGCGGGAAATCAGCGCTGACAGCCGCGCGGCGGGCTGGGCAATGCTGTTCACGCTAGCCTCTGGCGCATTTCTTGCGGAGGGAATTTCCTACTATTCGATGCAGGCGCATCTTGCCGCGAATCTACTGTTTGTTGCTTTGCTCTTAAGGCCCACGACAAGCCGCGCGCTCGCCGCTGGACTGGTGGGCTCGCTTGCGCTGAACTTGCATAATCCGGTGCCCCATACGGTATTCGCGATCCCTTGGATCGCGGCGTTGGCGTTCAAGGCCGATCGACGACGGTATTTGGTGCCCTTGATCGTCGGCTACCTGCCGGGGGCGATGGTGGGGATCGGATGGCTGCTGTTTCGCGCTAAGGTTGGCTCGGGCGCCGTCGGTATTGCGGCGATGAATGGCGTCGCTTCTGGAATCTTTGCATGGCCCAATGTTGCGTTGCTGAATTATCGGATCGCAGCGCTGGTCAAAATGTGCGTGTGGGCGATGCCTTCGCTGTTTGCAATCGCGCTATTAGGCTGCGTACTGCGCCGGCCCGACCAGCGCGTGCACCTCTTGACACTCTCCGCGGTCCTGACGTTTGTAGCCTATTTATTTGTCCGATTTGATCAAGGTCATGGCTGGGGATACCGCTATTTTCATTCTGCGTGGGGCGTGGTGCCGATTTTGGCGGGGTGTGCAATGGCCGATAGACAGGAGATCAATCACCGCCTAGTTTCATTTGCCGGAGCAACCGCCATCTTGAGCCTGTTGTTCTTGATCCCGTTCCAACTGCGTCAAATTGACCAATTCATAACCCAGCACTTGGCGCAGCTTCCGCAGCCAAAGAGGCCCGGCAACAACGTCTATTTCATTCATCCGTTGGGGGGTTATTACCTCGCGGACATGATTCAGATAGATCCGCTGCTTCGAAACAAGGATCTCTTGTTGGTAAGCCACGGCTCAGCATTGGACACGCAATTAATTCAGCGGAATTGGCCCAGTGCAGTGAAAATTTCCAGCAACCGGGCGGCTGATCAATGGTATTTGGGTTCTGCGGATCGGCGGCTGGCTATTCCGGGTCGCAAAGATGAACGGCAATTCGTGATCTCACAAATTCCGGATTGAGGTCTATTCCTTTATTCCTCCCAACGCTGCGGATCGCTGAAGACAATTCTAAAGATACTGCCATCGGCATCCCGTGATTCGTATAACAAAATGGCGCGATTCAGCTGGCATAATTCACGCGCGATGAATAATCCCAACCCCGTGCCGCCATTGCGGCCGGTAAAAAACGGCTCAAAAATGCGGTCAACAGCTTGCGGTTCAATTCCAGGTCCGCGATTCGAGACTTCCAAAAAAGGCCGGTTGCTGGGATTGAGGCGCCCAAGGTTGATTTCGACGCTGATTCCATCACGCGCTTCGCCGTACTTCATTGCATTATCGCAGAGGTTCCACACCACCTGATGCAGATGGCTGGGGTCGAATCGCACTTCCAGGTCCTCCGCGGTTTCGTGGACGCCGACCTGAGCCTCGCGCACCTGCATTGTTTCGCAAAATTCTTCCAGGAAGTCTTCGAGCCAATCACCCAGCAAGAGGCGCGTCGGCTTGGTCGCTTCACGCCGAGATAACTGCAGGACATTGTTGATGATTGTGCTGACGCGCTCGGAATTACCTTGAATAATGTCGGTTAACCTGCGTTCGTCCGCGCCTATCCTGGGGCTCTCGGCTAGAAGCTGACCGGCATGGCTCATGGCGCCGACCGGGTTTCTGATTTCATGGGCAATACTGGCGGACAGCCGGCCGAGCGCAGCAAGTTTGCCTTGCTGGATACGCTCGGCCAAAAGACTGGTGTCTTCAAGAAAAATCAAGGTGGGCCCAGGCTCTGCGCCAAGCGGCGCAAAATGCGGCTGGATGACTCGCGCACCATCAGCCGCAACAAAGCTTGATGGTGAATCTTCACCCTGATCGCGCTGCCGCCATGTCGACAAGGAATACAGCAGGCGCGGCGATACCTCACCCACCAAGGCACCCGGGACGGCGTGATTGTCGCCCAGAATTTCCGCCGCCGACTCATTGATGAGGCGGATTTTGTCGGCTGCATCGACTACCAAAAGGCTTTCACGCAAATGTTGCACGATGTACTGGGAAAGTTCCGCCAGATTCGCGAGGTCGACATCCTTTTGACGCACCAAAGCTTCGCTTTCGCGCATGTGCCCCGCCGCGTACGAGGAGGCGCCGGCGGTCATGAAGAGAACCGCGCCCAACAATCCTGCGGTAGCGTACGAGTTGACGTCGGTGCTGCCGCCGAGTTGCTGTACGATCGTATCGACAAGAATTGCGATGACGGCAACCGCAGCCAAGAACAGCGCGCTGCGCGGCGGCAGCAAAAATGCCAACGCACCGATCGGCACCAAGAACAATACTCCGAGTCCGCTGGCCACGCCGCCGCAGGTATGCAGTAGCAAGATCAGCACAAACATATCGACGGCCGCTTGCAGGATAGTTTGCACTCGCGCACTTGCCAGGCGTTGGCGAACGAAGAGCACGCTTACCAGGCCAAAACCAAAATAAAATACGGCGGCGCCGAAGAATAATTGACGGGAATAAACGGCGAAGCCGCGCGCGCCGCCCAAAAAGTAGAGGCCGAGCAGAACCAGAGGCACCAAAACGCGATACAAATTCAGCACTGCGAGCACGCGCCACACGATGCTGGGGTCACGCCCGGCGATAGGGTCGATTCGTCGATCGAAATGGCGATCCAATTGCGTTATATCCCGCTACTTTGCGCTGCCCTCAAGCTTAATTCAGAATAGCGCGCCTTACGCGACCGGATCGGCACTTAGAGACAATTCATGAATTTGCATGAGTACCAATCGAAACAGTTACTCGCCCAGTACACCCCTATTCCTAAAGGGTGGGTATCCGGCTCGCCGGAGGCGGCCGCACGCCTGCGACCGGGGCAAGGCTTGCCGGAAGCGGTTCAAATGAGAGAATGGTCTTGAATATGCCGCGACAAGTCCGCTGTGTGATGGCCCAGCTCAATCTGGTGGTCGGCGACGTCGACGGCAACACCTCGCGTATCATCGCCGCCGCCAACGAAGCGCGGGATCGCTATCGGGCGGATTTGATCATGGTCCCGGAACTCGCGGTGTCCGGCTATCCGCCTGAGGATCTGCTATTCCACTCCGGCATGCGCCTGCAGGTCGGCCGCTCGCTCGAGCGGCTCAAGCAAGAAGTGCGCGGCATCACGCTGATTGCGGGCTATCCCGAATACTCGGAGGCCAAGATTTTCAATTCAGCCACCGTGATTCGCGATGGCAAGGTACTCGCCAATCATCGCAAGGCGTGTCTACCGAACTATCGAGTATTCGACGAGAAGCGCTATTTCACGCCGGGCACGGAGCCGACCATCATCGAGCTCAATGGCATGAGGGCTGGGGTCTTGGTATGCGAGGATGCCTGGGATTCAGCGCCGGCGCGCCAGGCGCGCGACGAGGGGGCGCAGGTGCTGCTGATCATCAATGCCTCGCCCTATGAGGTCGACAAGCAGAGCATGCGCGAGCAACAGGTCGTGCGGCAGCGAATCGAAGAAACTCACCTACCGGTGGTGTTCTGCAACTTGATCGGCGGGCAGGATGAGTTGGTGTTCGACGGCAATTCCTTCGTCATGGACGCCCAAGGCACGGTGACGCAACGCGCGCCGGCCTTCACCGAGGGCCTGTACGTCGTTGATTTGGGACTCGATGCTTCCGGGGCCGTGCGCCCCATTCCGTCCGACCTGGCGCCCCTGCAAGGCCAGGAGGAGAGCGTGTATGGCGCGCTGGTGCAAGGTACCCGTGACTATGTCACCAAGCACCGCTTTCCGGGCGTTGTGATGGGATTGTCCGGCGGCATCGATTCTGCGCTCACCCTGGTCATTGCAGTGGATGCATTGGGCGCCGAGCGGGTCCATTCGGTCGCCATGCCCTCGCGCTATACCTCGCAAATGAGCAAGGACGACGCCGCGTTGCAGGCAAAGAATTTGCACGTCAAGCACAGCGAGATTTCGATCGAGGGCATGTTCGAAGCAACCTTGGCCGCTTTGGAACACGAGTTCGCCGGACGCGCGCCGGATACCGCGGAAGAAAACATTCAATCGCGCTGCCGGGGCGTTTTGCTCATGGGCATTTCCAACAAGACCGGCAAAATGCTGCTCACTACCGGCAATAAAAGCGAAATGGCCGTCGGCTATGCCACTCTTTACGGCGATATGGCCGGAGGGTTCGCACCCATCAAGGACTGCAGCAAACTGTTGGTTTATCGCCTGTGCCGCTGGCGAAACGCACAGTCCGAGGTCATTCCCGCGCGCGTCATCGACCGGCCGCCGTCGGCCGAGCTGCGTTTCGATCAGAAAGATACCGACAGCCTGCCGCCTTATGAAATTCTCGATCCGATACTCGAGGCCTTCATCGAAGAGGACTTATCGGTCGATCAGATTGCCGCGCGCGGCTTCGATCGAGCCACCGTGGGACGCATATTGGATCTCGTGAAGCGCAATGAGTATAAGCGCCGCCAAGCGCCGCCGGGAGTGCGCGTGAGCGGCCGGGCCTTCGGGCGCGATTGGCGCTATCCGATCACCAGCGGCTACAAATCGCATTGAGCATCGGATCGATACTAGAAAATGCGCTGGTACCAATGCTTTTTGGGCTCGAGGTCCTTTAAGGGACCGGGGTAGTTATCCGCGTACACGCGTTCGGCGTTTTTTGCCAGATCCACCATATGGAGATCGTAGTAAGCGTCGATGATGACGCGCAACGAACCTTTGACCGCGGGCGCCCCATCGTAGTTTTCCAAGCAGTACTTGGCGCGGTTGAGCGCGCCGACATAGGCGCCGCGGCGCATGTAATACAAAGCCACATGTAATTCGAAGTCGGCCAGGCGATTGCGCAGAAATACCATGCGCTGCTGGGCGTCGCCGACATACTGGCTGTGCGGGAACTTCTCGATGAGCTGCTGCAAGGCATCGAAGGATTTCTTGGCATTGACCGGCGGGCGCTGCGACAGGTCGACGCGAAAGCGCCGCTCCAGCCAATTCGACTGGCGCTCAAAGTAGACCAGGCCTTTCATGTAGTAGGCGTAATCGACGCGCGGATTGGTCGGATTTTCGCGGATGAACGTGTCGGCGGCATCGATTGCCGGATCGACTTCGTGATTCTTGTAGTAGGCATAGATCAAGTCGAGCTGGGCTTGCCGGGCCGGTTCGCTGAATGGGAAGCGCGATTGCAATGCCTCGAGCTGTTTGACAGCTTCCGCATAGCTGGAATTTCGAATGGCCTTTTGCGCTTTGGCGTAGATCTGCTCGGGACCGGACTTGGCGTCGGCGGCGTGGTGGCTGCGGCAGCCGGTGCTGAGCAACGCAACGCCCAGGGCCATCACCAGAATACGGCCCGGTTGGACAAGATCACGCAGTCTCACAAGCGATTCCTTACAATAGGCGGCCCGGTCGGCTGGGCCCGAAAGCGCGGCAGTATACCCGATGCCCCGCCGGTAGCTTCGAGTCCCCTTATGAGTGCAGAGTTCCAAGTGATCGATCTCGAAATACCGCCGGAGTTGGCGGGCCATCGGCTGGACATCGCCCTGGCGCGGCTGTTGCCGCAGCATTCGCGTACGCGAATCAAAGGCTGGATCGAGGCGGGCGCGGTTTTGGTCGGCCGACGGCGTTTGGAACCCCGCGATCTGGTCGCAGCCGGCAACCGCGTTCGGGTAGAGGTGAGGGCTGAGAAACCGCCATCCGCGGTGCAGCCGGAGGCGATCGCGCTGCGCCTTGCCTACGAAGACGCTGACTTGCTGGTGATCGACAAGCCGGCCGGATTGGTCGTGCACCCCGGGGCGGGCAACCCCAACCATACTTTGCAAAACGCCCTGTTGGGGCTCGATGCCTCGCTGGGGAAATTGCCCCGCGCCGGCCTCATCCACCGGCTCGATAAGGACACCAGTGGCTTGCTGGTCGTGGCGCGCACCGCTGAAGCTCAGACCTCGCTATCCAGGCAGCTCATGGCGCGCACGATCTCGCGAAATTACTTGGCGGTGAGCGTCGGCGTGATGACGGGCGGCGGCACCATCGATGCCCCCATCGGCCGCAACCGCAGCGATCGCTTAAAGATGGCGGTGCGCGAGAGCGGGCGGGCCGCCGTGACCCACTACCGGGTCATCGAGCGCTTTCGAGCCCATACCTACGTATCGGTGCAGCTCGAGACCGGTCGAACGCATCAGATCCGTCTACATTTATCGCACTTGAAATACCCGATTGTCGGGGACCCGGTGTACGGCGGCCGATTGGCGCAACCGCGCGGCGCGTCCGAAGGCCTGCTCGTCACTTTGCGCGCCTTCAAACGCCAGGCGTTGCACGCGGCGACGCTGGGGTTCGATCACCCTCGAACGGGCAAGCGCGTGGGATTCCATAGCCCTGTGCCGCAGGATTTCCACAATCTGCTGGCGGCCCTGCGCGAAGACGCGCGCACGGCGGCCGAACTCGAGCGTGCACCATGACAGTACCCGGGTTCGAGGCGGACTGGCCCGCACCCCGGGGGGTGCGCGTCTTCTCGACCCAGCGCGGCGATCCCTCGAGCGGCACCAGCCGGGCTCCTTATGGGTACTTCAATCTGGGCGATCACGTTGGCGATGATCCGGCCGCGGTGGCCGAGAATCGTCGCCGGCTGAAGGCCGAAGCTCAGTTGCCGAGCGAGCCTTCATGGTTGGTTCAGGTACACGGGACGGGGGTCGCGGATCTGGATTCCGCCGCCGCGCCGGGTCCCGCCGATGCCGCGATTGCACGCAGTCCCGGCAAGGTGTGCGCCATACTGACCGCTGACTGCCTGCCCGTGGTCTTGGCGTCCGACTCGGGCGAAACCGTCGCCGCTGCGCATGCGGGATGGCGTGGGTTGGCGGCCGGAGTGATCGAGGCCGCGGTACAGGCCATGGGCGTGTCCCCGGCAAGGTTGCTGGCCTGGTTGGGGCCTGCCATTGGGCCTGAGCATTTCGAGGTCGGCGCAGAGGTGCGAGATGCGTTCCTGAGGGAAGATCTCGAGGCCGGCGATGCCTTCGCACCGAACGCCCGGGGACGGTTCATGGCGGACCTCGCGATGCTCGCTCGGCGCCGCTTGCGGCGACTTGGGGTGGGCCGCATTTATGGCGGCGGCGAATGCACCTTTGCTCAGGCCGATCGCTATTACTCGCACCGGCGCGACGGTCTCACCGGGCGCCAGGCAACGCTTATTTGGCGCGAGGCATGAAGAAACTGTTGAATTAGCGGCTTTCTGCCCCATTTCTGGGACATTCCAAGCGATTTCTTGAGGGATATCTCATGCGAATGGACAAGCTGACCACCAAATTTCAGCAAGCACTGGCGGATGCCCAGTCCTTGGCCGTCGGCCGCGACAATCAATACATCGAGCCGGTGCACCTCATGGTGGCACTGCTCGACCAAGAAGGCGGCACGGCGCGGCCGCTGCTCGAAAAGGCCGGCGTTCAGGTGCCCAAGCTGCGCTCGGATCTCGCGGCGGCGCTCGACCGGGTTGCCCAGGTCGATGGGTCGGGTGGCGAAGTGCTGCTCGGCAACGATTTGAACAAGCTGTTGAACATCACCGACAAGCTGGCGCAGAAGCGCGGCGATCAGTTCATTTCCAGCGAGCTGTTCGTGCTGGCGGGCTGCGAGGACCGGGGCGAACTGGGGCGCCTGCTCAAGGCCAACGGTGCGACGCGCGCCAATCTGGAAAAAGCCATCGAGGAAGTCCGCGGCGGCGCCAAGGTGGACGATGCGGGCGCCGAAGAGAATCGCCAGGCGCTGGAAAAGTACAGCATCGATCTGACCGAGCGCGCAACCCAAGGCAAGCTTGATCCCGTGATTGGGCGCGACGATGAAATTCGCCGCACGATTCAAGTGCTGCAACGGCGCACCAAGAACAATCCGGTGCTGATCGGCGAGCCGGGTGTGGGCAAGACCGCCATCGTCGAGGGCTTGGCCCAGCGCATCATCAACGACGAAGTGCCCGAAGGCCTGCGCAATAAGCGCATTCTCTCGCTCGACATGGGCGCGCTCATCGCCGGCGCGAAATTTCGCGGCGAGTTCGAGGAGCGGCTCAAAGCGGTTCTCAATGACCTGGCGAAACAAGAAGGCCAGGTGATCCTGTTCATCGACGAATTGCACACCATGGTGGGCGCCGGCAAGGCGGAAGGCGCCATGGATGCAGGGAACATGCTCAAGCCCGCGCTGGCGCGCGGCGAGTTGCACTGCGTGGGCGCCACCACCCTCGATGAATACCGCAAATACATCGAAAAAGACGCGGCGCTCGAACGCCGCTTCCAGAAGGTCTTGGTCGATGAGCCCTCGGTCGAGGACACCATCGCCATCTTGCGCGGCCTCAAAGAGCGCTACGAGGTGCATCATGGCGTGGAAATCACGGATCCGGCCATCGTGGCCGCGGCCACCTTGTCGCATCGCTACATTGCAGACCGCCAGCTGCCCGATAAGGCCATCGATCTGATCGACGAGGCAGGTTCCTTGATCCGCATGGAAATCGACTCCAAGCCCGAGGCGCTCGATAAATTGGATCGGCGCATCATTCAGCTGAAGATCGAGCGCGAAGCGCTCAAGAAAGAAAACGACGAGGCCTCGCGCAAGCGCTTGAGTACGCTGAATGACACCCTGGCCGGCTTGGAGAAGGAATATTCGGACCTAGAAGAGATCTGGAAGGCGGAGAAGGCCACGGTGCAGGGCGCCGCCCATATCAAGGAGGAATTGGAGCGCGCCCGCCAGGACCTCGACACCGCGCGGCGCGCGCAGGATTTGGCGCGTATGTCCGAATTGCAGTATGGCCGCATTCCCGCCCTCGAACAGAAATTGGCCAAGGCCCTGGAAGTCGAACAGAAACCCAACCAGTTGGTGCGAAATTCGGTGACCGAGACCGAAGTCGCCGAAATCGTTTCGAAATGGACCGGGATCCCCGTGTCGCGGATGCTCGAGGGAGAGCGCGACAAATTGCTGCGCATGGAAGAAGTGCTCGGCAAGCGCGTCGTGGGTCAAGAGGAAGCCGTCAAGGCGGTGGCGGATGCGATTCGGCGCACGCGCGCGGGATTGTCGGATCCGAATCGACCCAGCGGCTCGTTCATGTTCCTAGGCCCCACGGGCGTCGGCAAGACCGAGCTCTGCAAGGCGTTGGCCGAGTTCATGTTCGATACCGAAGACGCCTTGATCCGCATCGACATGTCTGAATTCATGGAAAAGCACTCGGTCGCGCGCCTGATCGGCGCGCCCCCGGGCTATGTGGGTTACGAAGAGGGCGGCTATTTGACCGAAGCGGTTCGCCGCCGGCCCTACTGCGTCATTCTGCTGGACGAGATCGAGAAGGCGCATCCGGATGTGTTCAACGTTCTGTTGCAGGTGCTGGACGATGGTCGCCTGACCGATGGCCAGGGCCGCACCGTGGACTTTCGCAATTGCGTCGTGATCATGACCTCGAACCTAGGATCGCAGGTCATCCAGGAGCTCTCGGGCGAGGCAAATTACGCCAAGATGAAAGAGGCGGTGATGCAAGTGGTGACGCAGCATTTCCGGCCCGAATTCATCAATCGCGTCGATGAAATCGTGGTGTTCCACTCGCTGGGCCGCGAGCAGATTCGATCCATTGTCGATATTCAATTGGGACGACTGCGGCAGCGCTTGGCGGAACGCGACATCACGCTGCGGCTTGACGACGATGCGCGCGACAAGATCGGCGAGGCGGGCTTCGACACGGTGTATGGCGCCCGGCCGCTGAAGCGCGCCATCCAATCGCAGATCGAAAACCCGTTGGCGCAACGCATCCTCAAGGGTGATTTCATCGCGGGGGACCGCGTCATCGCAAAAATCAAGCGCGACGCGCTGGTGTTCGAGAAGGAACGCCTGCACTGAAGTTTCGCGCCGTGAGTGAGCGATTTATTTCGTTATACTTCGCGGCGCTAGTCCCCTGAAGAGGAATTCCATGCCCTTTTACGAGTATCAGTGCAAGAGCTGCGGCCACGAGCTGGAGGCCATGCAAAAAGTCAGCGATGCGCCGCTCAAGAAATGCCCGCATTGCGGTAAGTCGCAGTTGACGCGGTTGATGTCCGCACCCGTCTTCAGACTCAAAGGCGGCGGTTGGTATGAAACCGATTTCAAGGGCGATAAAGACAAGCAACGCAACCTGGCGGAGAGGCCCGAGGATGCGCCCAAGGATGCCAAGGATACGGATACCAAGGCCAAAGATGAAAAGGGCAAGGATGCGAAGGCGGCCGAGGCGAAGCCGGAGGCGTCCTCCGCCCAGGAGTCGCCCAAGGCGGAGAAGCCTGCCGACAAGCCCGCCGATCAGTCTTCCCGCGGCAGCGCCGAAAAACCGGCCCCGCTCAAGGGCGCGGCGCGGCGCACGGTTCGTTCCAAGCGCAAACCCGTCAAGGTCAAGCGCCGCCGCTGAGCCACCGAGAGACCGCGGGCCTGATATAAGCACTTGCCCGAGCGGGCTCTCAAGCCTTAGCATCCCGCGCTTCCCCTTTTTGGTTACTGTTGCTTATGCGCACTCATTATTGCGGCCGAGTCGATGAGACATCGATCGGAAAGGCCGTCACCGTGGCCGGATGGGCCCAGCGCCGCCGCGATCACGGCGGCGTCATTTTCGTCGACTTGCGCGATCGCGAGGGGTTGCTGCAAATCGTGTTCGATCCGGACAAGGCCGAGGTGTTTGCCTCGGCGGAGCGCGTGCGCAATGAGTTCGTACTCAAGGTGACCGGGCTGGTACGGGCCCGGCCGCCCGGGACCGCCAACCCCAATCTGAAGTCAGGGCAGGTCGAAGTCCTGTGTCAGGAGCTGGAAATTCTCAATCGCTCCGAACCGCTTCCCTTCCAGCTCGACGAGACCGTGAGCGAGGAAGTTCGATTGCGCTTCCGGTATTTGGATTTGCGCCGCGAGGAGATGCGTGAACGATTGCTGCTGCGCCACCGCATCACGCGCGCGATGCGCCACTATCTGGACGATGCAGGCTTTGTCGACATCGAGACGCCGATGTTGTCCAAGGCCACTCCGGAGGGCGCCCGCGACTATCTGGTCCCGAGCCGCACCCACCCCGGTAAGTTCTTTGCCCTGCCGCAGTCGCCGCAAATCTACAAGCAATTGCTGATGATTTCCGGTTTCGACCGGTACTATCAGATCGTGCGCTGCTTTCGCGACGAGGATCTGCGCGCCGATCGTCAGCCGGAATTTACGCAGCTCGATATCGAGACTTCCTTCTTGGACCAAGCGGAGATTCAGCGCCTGATGGAAGGCTTGATCCATCATCTGTTCAAGCAGGTGTTGGGCGTTGCACTGCCGAGCCCGATGCCGCGGCTGAGCTATGCCGAGGCGATGCGCCGCTTTGGCTCCGACAAGCCCGATTTGCGCGTGCCATTGGAGCTGGTCGATGTCGCCGACCTGGTCAGGGGTTGCGACTTCAAAGTGTTCGCGGGTCCGGCCGCCGATCCTCGCGGTCGGGTCACGGCGCTGTGCGTGCCTCAGGGCGGCAAGCTGTCGCGCAAAGAGATCGATGACTACACCGCCTATGTGGCGCGCTACGGCGCGAAAGGTCTGGCGTACATCAAGGTCAACGAACTTTCCAAAGGACGCGATGGCCTCCAGTCGCCGATCTTGAAGTTCTTGAGCGACTCGGCCATCGGCGCAATCATGCAGCGAGTCGCGGCCAAGGATGGCGATTTGGTTTTCTTCGGCGCGGACAGCGGCAAGATCGTGAGCGATGCACTCGGTGCGCTGCGCCTGAAGGTGGGACAGGATTTAAAGATGGTCGCCGCGGGCTGGCGTCCGCTCTGGGTGGTCGACTTCCCGATGTTCGAATGGGATGCGGAAGCCAAGCGTTGGCAGGCCATGCACCATCCGTTCACCAGTCCGGCGAATCTCGACGGCGCGGCATTGACGGCACACCCCGGAGAAGCGATCGCCAAAGCCTACGACATGGTTTTGAACGGCTCTGAGATTGGCGGGGGATCGGTCAGGATCCACAATCAGGAATTGCAATCCGCCGTCTTCGAGCTGCTGGGCATATCCGCGGAAGAGGCTCGCTTGAAATTCGGATTCTTGCTCGATGCGCTCAAGTTGGGGGCACCGCCGCATGGCGGCATTGCGTTTGGTCTCGACCGGCTGGCGATGCTGATGGCCGGTGCCGACAGCATCCGCGACGTGATCGCCTTCCCCAAGACGCAAACGGCTGCCGATCTCTTGATGGATGCGCCCACCGAGGTCAGCGAAGCTCAGCTTCGCGAACTGCACATTCGCGTGCGTACGCCGCCCAAGATCGATTGACGCTTGCAGCAATTTCGCCGGCCCGAATCCGTCTTGATCGTAATCTACACCGAGGGCGGAGATTTTCTGCTGCTCGAGCGGCGCCGGCCGCCTGGTTTTTGGCAATCCGTCACGGGCAGCCTCGAATGGGGTGAGCTGGCCGATGCCGCGGCCAGACGCGAGGTGATCGAGGAAACCGGCATCACCCAGGGCGTGCTGGTCAATCTGCAATGGACGCAGGTGTACGAAATCATGCCCTCATTCGGCAAGGTGTATGCGCCCGGTATCACGCGCAATCTAGAGCATGCCTTTTCGCTGCGATTGCCGCAGCGCGTGCCCGTTACCTTGAGCGCCAGCGAGCACGTGCAGTTTCGTTGGGTTGCGGCGCTCGATGCGCTCGACACGGTCTCCTCGAGCACCAACCGCAATGTGATCGCCGAGTTGCGCCTGTAGCGTGCTGCGATGAGCACGGTCATCGTGTATGTGCACGGTCTTTGGCTCACGGGCATGGAGGGCGGCCTGCTGCGCCGCCGCTTGGCGCGGCAGCTCGACGCCGAAACGCATGCGTTCAGCTATGCATCCGTGAAATCCAACATCAGCGTCAACGCCGAAACGCTGGGGAAATTCTTGAGTGAAATTCGCGCCGACACCTTGCACTTGGTGGGGCACAGTTTGGGTGGCCTGTTGATTCTGAAATTGTTTGAACAGGGCGCCGCCGAGCGCTTACCGCCGGGACGCATCGTGCTGTTGGGATCGCCGCTCAGCGGCAGCCGCGCCGCGTTGAATCTTGCCCGCTTGCCGCTCGGGAAAATGCTTCTGGGGCGAGGTGTTCACGAGGAATTGCTGACGCCCCGCGAGCGCCGTTGGCGAGGACATCGCGAACTCGGCGTGATCGCGGGCAGCTGGGGGGTCGGACTGGGGAAACTGGTGGGTACCCGGGGCGAACCCAACGACGGGACTATTTTTGTCGATGAGACACGCCTTCCCGGCATTTCGCAGCACTTGGTCATGCCGGTCAGTCATACCGGCCTGCCGTTCTCCAAATCGGTCGCACGCCAGGCGGGCGCCTTCCTGGATTCGGGAAAGTTCATCGGCTAAGGCGAGTCGCCGCGGTCGAGGTCTTTCATCCGAAATAACAGATCGAGCGCGTCCTTGGGACTCAAAGCGTTCGGGTCCGCGGCGCGCAAAGCGAGGAGCACCGCCGATTCCTTGACCGGCGAGGCTGGGGGTGGGAACAGCGGCAATTCCCCTTGCGGCGAGTTGTAACTGCGCAGCGCATCGCGTTCGCGCTCCAGCTCGGTCAAATAGCGTCGTGCCTGCAGGGTCACGGCCTTGGGTATCCCGGCCAGTGCGGCGACTTGCAGTCCATAACTTTGGTTGGCGGGCCCTTCCTTGACGCTATGCAGGAATACCAATCGATCGCCGTGCTCCACCGCTTCGACGTGAACGTTGACGACGGCGGGCGCCTCGCTTGCGAGGCTGGTGAGTTCGAAATAGTGCGTGGCAAACAAGGTGAAGGCGCGGATTTTCGTGGCGATGAAGGCCGCACACGCCCAGGCGAGCGATAGACCATCGAAGGTACTGGTGCCGCGGCCGACTTCGTCCATGAGCACGAGGCTCTGGTCGGTGGCATTGTTCAAGATGTTCGCCGTCTCGGTCATTTCCAGCATGAAGGTCGAGCGGCCGCCCGCCAGGTCATCGGAGGCGCCGATGCGTGTGAATATTCGGTCCATGGGCCCGAGAATCGCGCGCCGCGCCGGCACGAAGCAGCCGATATGCGCAAGAATCACGATCAGCGCCGTCTGGCGCATATAGGTGCTCTTGCCGCCCATATTGGGCCCGGTAATGATCAGCATGCGGCGCGCATCGTCAAAGCGCAGGTCGTTGGGGATGAAGGGTTCGCGGCTCGCGCGTTCAACGACGGGATGGCGTCCGGCATCAATCCGCAACAGGGGCTCCTCGACCAGTTCCGGCTGCGCACACTGAAGTGTCGTCGCTCGCTCGGCGAAACAACTCAAAACGTCGACTTCGGCGATCGCCGCGGCGCTCGCCTGCAGAGCGGGCAGGTTTGCGGACAGCTGATCCAGCAAAGAGTCGTACAACAGCCGTTCTCGCGCCTGCGCGCGCTCGCGCGCACCTAAAACTTTGTCCTCGAAGGACTTCAACTCGGGCGTGATGAACCGCTCAGCCGACTTGACAGTTTGGCGGCGCAGGTACTCGGGTGGAACTCGGTCGGCTTGGCTGCGGTTCACCTCGATGAAGAATCCCTGTATGCGGTTGAAGCCGAGTTTCAAACTCGAGAGACCGCTGCGTTCGCGTTCCCGCGCTTCGAGCTCGATCAGGAATTGCTCGGTGTTGCTGCCGAGCGCGCGCAGTTCATCGAGTTCGGCGTCAAACCCCGCAGCGATCACGCCTCCTTCACGCAGGTAGTGAGGAGGCGCCGCGTCGATGGCGCGCTGCAGCAGTGCGTGCTCTGCCTGATGATCGTTGATGCCGGCGGCGAGCCGCTGCAGCAGCGGCGACTGTGCGCCGACGACAATCTGCCGCAGTGAAGGCAGTGCGCCGAGTGCCGCGCGCAGCTGCACCAGGTCCCGCGGCCGCGCGGAGCGCAGCGCGATTCTTGCCAATATCCTTTCCAGATCGCCGACCGCGGCCAATTGCTCGGCCATGTCAGCGTGTCGATCCTGGTCGATCAAGGTCGCTACCGCGTGATAGCGGGCGCGCAAGATGCCGCGGTCCCGCAAAGGTCGATGCAGCCAACGGCGCAGCAGCCGGCCGCCCATGGCGGTGGTCGTGCGATCGAAAACACCCGCGAGCGTGAATTCGGAGACGCCGGCAATGCTTTCATCGAGCTCAAGATTGCGGCGCGTCGCCGGATCCATGATGAGCGCGGCATCCCGCTCTTCGGTCGTGATCGACAGCAGATGCGGCAGCGCCGATTTTTGCGTTTCGCGCACGTAGGCCAGCAACGCGCCCGCGGCCGCGATGGCCAGCGGTTTGTCCGCGCAGCCAAAGCCGGCCAGGTCGCGGGTGCGAAACTGCTCGGTCAGCGCCCGGGTGGCCGAGTCGATCTCGAAGTGCCAGGGCGCCCGAGATCTCCAAGGCCGCTCCTCCGCGGATAGGCGCGCCAAGGCGGGATGCGCACCGTCCGGAGCCAGAATTTCCGCTGGGCGCAAGCGCTCAACTTCGGCCTCGAGCGCGGCGAGGTGGTCGAGTTGCATCACGCTGAAGCGCCCGGCCGATAGGTCGAGCCACGCCAGTCCATAGCGGCCCTCCTGGCCGCAGACCGCGGCGATGACGGTATCCCGGCGCTCCTCCAAGAGCGCCTCGTCAGTGACCGTGCCGGGCGTGACGATGCGAACCACCTCGCGCTCCATCGGACCTTTGGTCTTTCCGGGTTCGCCGCGCTGCTCGCAAATCGCGACCGACTGGCCCTTGCGCACCAATTTGGCCAGGTAGCCATCGAGGGTCACGGCCGGCACGCCGGCCATGGGAATCGGAGCGCCGGCGGAGGCGCCGCGTTGAGTCAATGCGATGTCGAGAAGTTCCGCGGCGCGGCGCGCGTCGTCGTAGAACATCTCGTAGAAATCGCCCATGCGATAGAACAGCAGGACGTCAGGATGCTGCGCCTTGATGCGCAGATACTGCTGCATCATCGGCGTGTGCTCGGGCATATTCTTCGGATCGTGGGTGGGGTTTTGAATCATTTGCTAACTTCGCGGCGGTGCCGGGGGCGCTCAATCGCAGGCCGGCCGAATCGGCTTAATTGTGCTACACGATTTCTATCGCGCCTCCATATGCTGCGAGCGCTGAATCGGCGGTCACGAAGCGTAAGGGTTCCAAAAAGGATTGAGCCAACAAGAGGCGGTCGAACGGATCGCTGTGATGCGGCGGCAGTTTGGCCACTGCCGCCGCATGATGGGCGCTCACCGGCAGCTCTTGAAAACCGCTCCTGTCGATCGCATCAACGAGAAAGGCCGCGTCGGCCTCAATTTTGCCTAGTCGAGCCTTGATAGCGATTTCCCAGATCGAAGCAGCGGACACATACACGGCGTCAGCCCGCGAGAGAAATTCACGCGTGCTCGGCTTCAAGCGTCGATTGGCCGTAACAGCCCATAGGAAAACGTGGGTGTCGAGGAGCAGACGCATCACGGCCCCTCAAATTGCCTTAAGACTTCGCTTGGTAGCGGTGCATCGAAATCCGCCGCGACCTTGATCTTGCCTTTGAGGACGCCAAATTTTAGCTTGCGCTTAGGCAAGCCGAGGCGCGTAAGTCGCGCCACGGGTTTGCCGCCGCGCGCAATCACCACGTCGTTACCGGCCGCTGCCTCCTCGATGAGCTTGGAAAGCTGGGTCTTCGCATCGTAGATATTGACAACGGTCATGGGAGTATCTCCTGTTACCTGGTTAGTCTAGTCTAGTCAGGTTAATGGATCAATGTGGGCCACCGACGGCATCCGACCAATGCATACGGCTGCATCATCAATCATTCGCGCTCCTGCTGACCCATTATCGTGTTTTGACCGGAGTCCGCCGGCCTCGGAAACCAGTAGACTCCTCCTATGACGGACAGCGACGTGAAACTGAAACGTCTTGCCGGGCGCGTCGGCCGACACTTGCTCAAAGCTCGCCGCCGCGCCGTTACGGCGGAATCCTGCACTGGAGGCTGGATTGCCAAGGCATTGACCGATATCGCCGGCAGCTCGGACTGGTTCACTGAAGGATTTGTCACCTATAGTAATGAGGCCAAGGTTCGACGACTGGGCGTGCCACGCGCGGTTTTACAGCGGCACGGAGCAGTCAGCCGGGCAGCCGTTCGAGCCATGGCGGCAGGTGCTCTTCGCCGCAGTCAGGCGCAGGTCGCCGTGGCAGTGACCGGCATCGCCGGGCCGGGCGGGGCCGTTCCCGGTAAACCTGTGGGCACCGTTTGGTTGGGCTGGGCCACGCGGCGCGGCGGCGCGATTCAACTCACCACCGCGCTGAGACGATTTCGGGGCGACCGCGAGACGGTGCGGCGCAAGACCGTGCGCGCAGCGCTTCAAGGCCTGTTGAAACGCTGACTGGCCGGCGCGCGAGGGGCTGCATTGCGACTATTTTTCGCACTCTGGCCGGATGCCGATGTGACACGGCGGCTGACTCAAATGGCTGAAGAGTTACGGCTCGAAGGAAGCGGTCGCCGGGTCGATCCCAAGAACTACCATGTGACGCTCGCTTTCATCGGCGAAGTGCCTGCGTCGCAGCTCGCGGTGCTGCAGCAGATCGGGGGATCTTTGCGCGTGTCTCGATTCACCTTCACCTGCGATTCAATCGAGTTTTGGCCAGAAGCACGGGTTGTGGTGGCGGCAGCCCGCGCAGCGCCCCCGGGACTACTTGAACTTTGGACCCAGTTGAACGATGCGATTGGATTGCCGCAGGAGCGGCGGCGCGCGCATGTAACGCTCGCGAGGAAGGTCACGCAAGCCCCTGTGCCGCAAGCAATGTCGCCGCTCTTATGGCAGGCAACAAATTTCAGCTTAATTCGTTCTGACACCGGCGGCACCGAGTCCGCATATACAGTACTCGACACCTGGCCACTACTGGATGAAACGGAGAATCGTTGAGAAATCTCTGCGAATTCGTCGCATATCGGATGAGCGTCGCGCGCTGAATATGAAATAATAGCGCCACACTTTGTTGAGGACTATCCATGGAAGAGAATCGCAAGAAAGCTCTCGCAGCTGCGCTGAGCCAGATCGAGAAACAATTTGGCAAAGGCTCTGTCATGCGCTTGGGCGATGCGGGCGCCACCTACGAGGTGGATTCGATTCCCACCGGCTCGCTAGGTCTTGACATTGCTCTCGGCGTCGGCGGCATTCCGCGCGGCCGCGTGATCGAAATATTTGGCCCGGAGTCCTCGGGCAAGACCACGCTAACACTGGCCATCATCGCCTCAGCGCAAGCCAATGGCGGCACGGCCGCTTTCGTGGACGCAGAGCACGCGCTCGATCCGGTGTACGCCGAAAAGCTGGGCGTGAAGGTGAACGACTTATTGGTCTCCCAGCCCGACACCGGCGAGCAGGCGCTGGAGATCACCGACATGCTGGTGCGATCCGGCGCCGTCGATGTGGTCGTCGTCGATTCGGTCGCCGCGCTCACCCCGAAAGCCGAAATCGAAGGCGAGATGGGCGATCAACACATGGGGCTGCAAGCGCGGCTCATGTCGCAAGCGCTGCGCAAACTGACCGGCAACATCAAGCGCTCCAACACCATCGTGATTTTCATCAATCAAATTCGTATGAAGATCGGCGTCATGTTCGGGAACCCTGAGACCACGACGGGCGGGAACGCGCTGAAGTTCTATTCGTCCGTACGCATGGATATTCGCCGCATCGGCGCAATCAAGAATGGCGAGGAGGTCGTGGGATCAATGACCCGCGTCAAAGTCGTCAAGAACAAGGTCGCACCGCCATTCCGGGAGACCGAATTTGAAATCATGTACGGCACCGGGATTTCAAAGGAGGGCGAACTCATTGAATTGGGTGTCCTACATAATATGGTGGAGAAATCGGGTTCTTGGTACAGCTACAAGGGCGAACGGATAGGGCAGGGCAAGGACAACGCGCGCGTGTTTCTGCAGCAACACCCGGAGATCGCCAAGGATATCGAGGCGCAGGTTCGCGCCAAGCTGATTCCCGAAAAAGCGACCATGAATCGGGGCGGCGAAGTCAAAGAGGCTTAATGGCCCGGCCGGCGGGGCCCGTCGAGCCCTTGGACGCGCGCGCAGCCCGGGTCGCGGCGCTCGATGCATTGGGCCGCCGCGACTATTCCTGCGAGGATTTACGCCGTAAACTGCTCGAGAAGGGTTACGATGTGTGTGTCGTGCTGCCGTTGCTCGAGGCGCTGCGCGGCGAAAAACTGCTTGATGATGCGCGCTACCTAGAGAACTTCGTGGCCTATCACGCCGCGAGGGGCCAGGGGCCGCTTCGTATCCGTGTCGATCTGCGTCGGCACGGGTTGCAGGGATCGCAGGTTGAGGAATACCTCGACGCCTACCCTGATTGGATCACGGTGCTGAAGAATGCGCGCCTCAAGAAGTTTGGCGCGCAAGCGGCGAAGAATTACGCTGACAGGCAGCTGCAGGCGAGATTTTTGAGTTACCGAGGTTTCACGAGCGCTCAGATCCGAATGGCTTTAGGCTTTGACGTTGAAATTGATTCCGACATTGAAGACCCATGAAACGCGACGCAAAACTAAAATCGATGACGACTTCGGAAATCCGGGCCAGCTTCCTGGAGTTCTTCCGCAAGAACGGCCATAAGGTGCTGCCGTCGAGTTCGCTCGTGCCGCACAACGACCCGACCCTGTTGTTCACCAATGCCGGGATGGTCCAATTCAAGGATGTGTTTCTCGGCAAGGAAGTTCGCGATTATTTCCGTGCGGCGACCGCACAGCGCTGCGTTCGCGCCGGCGGCAAGCACAATGACTTGGAGAATGTCGGCTACACCGCGCGCCACCACACATTTTTCGAAATGCTGGGCAACTTCAGTTTTGGCGACTACTTCAAGCGCGAAGGGATCCACTTCGCGTGGAATTACGTCACCGGGACGCTGGAAATTCCCAAAGATCGGTTATGGGTAACGGTATACACGGAAGACGATGAGGCTGAGCGCATTTGGGTCGAAGAAATAGGCATCGATCCTGCGCGTTGCACGCGGCTTGGCGAGAAGTCGAATTTTTGGGCGATGGGCGATACCGGGCCATGCGGCCCATGTTCCGAAATTTTCTACGACCACGGGGCCGAGATTGCAGGCGGACCCCCGGGGACGCCGGACGAAGACGGCGATCGCTTTGTCGAGATCTGGAATCTCGTGTTCATGCAGTACGACCGTTCATCGGATGGCGTGCTGGTGCCCCTGCCCAAACCGTCGGTCGATACCGGCCTCGGTCTCGAGCGCGTCGCGGCAGTGATGCAGGGGGTTCACAGCAACTACGACATCGATTTATTCAAGTCATTGATTCGCTCCGCTGCGGATGTTACGGGAACTTCGGATCTGCAATCGGCGAGCCTGCGGGTCATCGCAGACCATATCAGGGCTTGCACCTTTCTCATTATCGATGGCGTTGTGCCGTCGAACGAAGGGCGCGGCTATGTCTTGCGGCGCATCATCCGCCGCGCGATTCGCCACGGTTACAAGCTCGGCCAGACGCAACCCTTCTTCCACAAGCTCGTCTCGCCGTTAGTGCGGGAAATGGGCTCCTATTACACCGAGCTGGCGGGCGGCGAAGCCCGTGCCGCGCAGGTGCTTGCGCAAGAAGAAGTCCGATTTGCCGAAACTCTGGCGACCGGCATGGCGTTGCTGGACGAGGAAACGGCGAAATTGAAGTCTTCCGTCATCCCGGGTGAAACGGTGTTCAGGCTTTATGATACCTATGGATTTCCGGCTGACCTGACCGCCGACATCGCGCGCGAGCGAGGTCTCAGCATTGACCAGGCGGCCTTCGATGCGGCCATGGAAGCACAGCGCGGCCGCGCGCGGGCGGCGAGCAAGTTCGGCGCGGAGGTGCGCGGGACGATCAAGCTCTCCGGCAAGACTGATTTTTCCGGGTACGACCGCCTTGCGGACTCTGCACGGGTCACCTCACTCATATTCGACGGCGCGATGGTCGATGTGCTGCGGCCGGGCCAGGAAGGCCAAGTCGTGCTCGATCACACGCCTTTCTATGCAGAAAGCGGCGGACAAATCGGCGATACCGGTTTCCTGTCGAGCGCCAATGCGCGTTTTACCGTGCGCGATACACAAAAAATCGGTGTCTCGTTTGCCCATGTTGGCGTGCTCGAGCAGGGCGAGCTGCGCATCGGCGATGCCGTGGATGCGCAGGTCGATCAGGAGCGTCGCAAGGCCATCGCGCTCAATCATTCCGCGACGCACCTGCTGCATGCGGCGCTTCGCAAGATTCTTGGCACGCATGTAGAGCAGAAAGGCTCGCTGGTGGCCGCCGACCGATTGCGCTTCGACTTTTCGCACACTCAAGCGCTGTCGCCGGAAGAATTGCGCCGGGTCGAAGACCTGGTCAATACCGAAATTCGCGAAAACGCACCGGTCGAGACGCGCGTCATGGCGCTGGACCAAGCGAAAGCCGCGGGCGCCATGTCCTTGTTCGGCGAGAAATACGACAGCGATGTGCGAGTTCTCTCTATCGGCGATTTCTCGATGGAACTCTGCGGCGGAACGCACGTCCAACGCGCGGGTGACATCGGCCTGTTCAAGATCACCGGTGAATCGGGCGTTGCTGCCGGAGTTCGCCGAGTCGAAGCGCTGACCGGCCGTGGAGCTTACGAGTGGGTCGTGCACGTCGATCGGGTGCTGCGCGACATTGCTGCAATGCTTCGAGGCAGCCGAGAGGACGTGGATGAAAAGGTGCGCGAGCTGGTCGAACGCTCCCGCAAGCTGGAAAAGGAAGTTCAGCAATTAAAATCCAAATTGGCGAGCGGGCACTCCGGCGATTTGTCGGCCGGCGCGAAGGATGTCGACGGCATTAAGGTTTTGGCTGCCCAAATCGACGGTGCCGATGTAAGGTCTTTGCGGGATGCCCTGGACCGGCTCAAAGGCAAGCTCGGTTCCTCGGTGATCGTCCTTGCGAGTGCGCAGGATGGCAAGGTCCAATTGGTCGCGGGAGTTTCAGACGATTTGGTGGTTCGGATCAAGGCGGGAGAGATTGCGGGGCTGGTGGCGGCAAAAGTCGGCGGCCGCGGCGGCGGTCGAGCGGATTTCGCACAGGCAGGCGGCACCCAGCCCGAAAATCTGGCCGCCGCACTTGCCGGGGTCGAGTCGCTGGTACGGAGCCGGCTGTCTAATTGAACGATTGTTTTATTCTGACAAGAAGATGCAACAAATGCGTTTGGTATTCTTGTATTCTTCTCCGACTGGAAAAATTCTTGTGGTAATAGCAACCACCGTTCATCTACGAACGAACGCTTGACGCGAAGCGGCGTGCAGCACGGTACAAATTTGCCGCTGCGAGCGTCAAGTTGCAAGGAGCTGGATTATGTTGATATTGACTAGACGAGTCGGCGAGACCGTGATGATCGGCAACGAGGTTACGGTGACCGTACTGGGCGTGAAGGGCAATCAAGTCCGAATTGGTGTCAATGCGCCCAAGGACGTGGCAGTTCACCGCGAAGAAATATACGAGCGCATCAAGCGCGAGCAGGATCCTGATGGCAATGTGGGTGCTGCTTCCGCCAAGATGATCGATGACGCCTGAAAAGGGCGCTTCGCTGCCATAGCTTTACCTAGACTGCTCCGGGCGGGTATCATCCGGCGCTCCGCGAAGGGCCGCATAAGGCTAATCCGGAGAGGTGGCCGAGTGGTCGAAGGCGCGCCCCTGCTAAGGGCGTAAGGGTCAAAAGCCCTTCGAGGGTTCGAATCCCTCCCTCTCCGCCAGCGGCAGTTCGAATTCTCGTTGACCCGATCGGTCGCGGGGATAACGTCCGCCAGGTCTGAAGGCGCCCCCTAAATGCATGTGATTGGTTTAGTGCGATTCTTTGCGAATCTGCGGTAATTTTTTGCTCGGCGTTGAGGGAATGGTGATCCCCGATTGATGTGGTAATATTCGCGCCCCTTGCGCCCGTAGCTCAGTTGGATAGAGCGCCTGGCTACGAACCAGGAGGTCGGGAGTTCGAATCTCTCCGGGCGCGCCAATTAATCAAAAGCTTGTGCGCCGGGAGACCGGCAAGGAGTAGACGGTGCGAGTCCGTCGCAGTGAAGGAGTAGCGACCCACATTGACCCCAAGCCGTGCGCAGGCGTCCGCGAGGACACCGGCGAAGCGTCGGCAGGGGAACGTATAGGCCAGCCATTGAGCCGCGAAAGTGATTTTCCTCAGGGTGCCGACGCCGTAAGTTTCGCGGAAGGCAACATGGTCGGACACGTCAGCGCGAGTGACCGATCGACCCTGCGTGGTCTGAGACCCTGGCATGTACGGACGCTCCTTGTACGGGAACCGGGAGATCTCCAGCTCGATCACTCGCAGAACGGGGTGATCCGCATCGGGAAGGCGAGGAGCCGTAGCCGATGATGCACGAGCCGGAGAAGTCAGACCCCTCTACAGTAGCTGTGAAGCCGGCGAACAAGTCCGAAGGATCGGATGCGGAGTCGGTGGAGCGAAGGGAGGGGGCCAAGGGGAACACGAACAAGGACCGCATGCGCCGGACTCAGGGCCGGGTAAGCATGTCTTCGGGACTTGAGCGTGTACGGGAGCGAGCGAAGACCGAGAGAAAGGAACGGTTCACAGCTCTGCTGCACCATGTGGATGTTGATCTATTGCGGGTGGCCTTCTCCTGGCTCAAGCGGGACGCGGCACCTGGGGTGGATGGACTCACGTGGCGGCAGTACGAGCAGAACCTCGAAGCTAACCTTGTCGATTTGCATGCACGCGTTCACCGCGGTGCCTATCGGGCGCAGCCCTCGCGGCGCAAGTTCATTCCGAAAGAGGATGGACGAGAGCGGCCGCTGGGGATCGCAGCGCTGGAAGATAAGATTGTCCAGCGTGCGGTGGTGGAAGTGTTCAATGCGATCTACGAGGCAGATTTTCTGGGGTTCTCGTATGGGTTTCGACCCGGGCGCGGCCAGCATGATGCGCTGGACGCTCTCGCTGTCGGGATCTCCCAGACGCCGGTGAACTTCATTGTAGACATCGATGTCCGATCCTTTTTCGATACGGTGAGTCACGAGTGGCTCATCCGCTTCGTCGAGCATCGGATCGCCGATGGACGCATGATCCGCCTGATTCGCAAGTGGTTGAAGGCCGGAGTGATGGACGATGGGGAGTGGAGTTCAAGTGAGGCCGGTACCCCGCAAGGGGCGGTGGTCTCTCCGACCCTCGCCAACATCTACCTGCACTACACCTTCGACCTGTGGGCCGAGCGGTGGCGACACCACGAGGCCCAAGGCAACGTCATCTACGTGCGCTACGCCGACGATATTGTCGCTGGCTTTGAGCATGAGAGCGATGCCGTGCGGTTCCTGGCGGAACTACGTGAGCGGTTGGAGAAGTTCGCGCTATCGTTGCATCCGGACAAGACGCGTCTGATCGAGTTTGGCCGCCATGCGGCGGACAACCGGAAGAAGCGGGGTCTTGGCAAGCCGGAGACGTTCAACTTTTTAGGCTTTACGCACATCTGCGGTCGGTCCCGCCGTGGTTCCTTCTTGCTTCATCGCAAGACGCGCCGGGATCGGATGCGCATGAAGCTCAAGGCCCTCAAAGGAGAACTGCGACGGCGGATGCATGCTCCGATTCCGGAGCAGGGGCGATGGCTGGCCCAAGTGGTGCGCGGCTATTTCGCGTATCACGCGGTGCCGACCAATGCCAGGCGGCTGGCTGCGTTTCGCTACCATGTGACCATCCTCTGGCATCGCACGCTGCGGCGCCGCAGCCAGAAGGACTGGACGAGTTGGGAGCGGATATCGCACCTGGTGGCGACCTATCTTCCTCCCGCGCGCATCCTTCATCCCTGGCCGAACGCCCGCTTTGCCGTCAAACACCCCAGGTGGGAGCCCGGTGCGCGAATCGCGCCCGCCGGGATCTGTGCGGGGGGCGCCCGGTAACGGGCGTCCCTACCGCGATACGCGCGCTTCATGAACCCTGCAGCTTCTCTTGCAACCACACCTTGATCAGCGATTGATAAGGCACATCGCGCGCGTTGGCAGCGATCTTGATCGAATCAAGAAGATGCTGCGGAAGCCGTAGAGAGATCGTCTGGGTAGACGGCTTCAAATTTGGAAGCACAGTGGGCTGCGCTTTTTTCCAATCCAAATACCCCGTTGAATCGCTCTTTTCCCAGAACGCTCGTTCCGCGGTCTCACTGGCAAACTTGGGGATGGACTTAAGTCGCTTGCTCATAAATCACGCGCTCCTTCCGATGCATGTCTCTAGCCGAAATCACCCGAATGAGCTGGTCGGCATCTCTCAGGGTAAAGGTGATGTGCAACCGCCGGCCTTCAATGGTCTTGCCCAGAGCATGAAAGCGCGGCTCGGTCTCGCTGTGCGTTGCATCGGGCAGTACCAGCAACGGGGTATTGAAAAAAACCTGTTCAGCCTCTGCCATAGAAACGCCATGATGCTCATTCTTCCTGGCGTTGCCTTCATCCCATTCGAAGCCGATGATCTTCGAGACATCAACCATTTGTGTATATTACGGTAATATACACAAATCAGCAAATCTCGCCAATCAAACCGCTTTTCGAACGCTCAGCTTGACACGCAGACCAGCCGACGCCGCCATGCTTACAAGCGCATCCAAACTAAACACGTCGATCTTCCCACGCATAAGATCTGAGACGCGAGGCTGAGCAACGCCGAAAAGCTCAGCGAGCTGCGCCCGGTTCAGACCAGTGCTGGTCAAATGCTTTTTCAAAGCGATCCTCATGGAGGACCGAAGCTTCAAGTTCTCCGCTTTCTATGGCGTGCCTTCAATTGCATCCCAGACCGCCGATCGCAGCTTTAACTCCAAGCTCGCTGACGTCGACGATCGCCCAGGTCCAGCCGCGAGAGCTGCGCTTGCTGCGCAACTGTTCGATAGTGGACGGCTTTGGAAAGGATAGACCGTCATCGAGTAGACGATCCAGATGAAACAGGATGGCCTCCCGCGCGTTGGTCAACGCCTCATCCAAGTTATCGCTAGCCGAAAAACAGCCTGGTAAATCAGGCACCACGACTCCGTACGCGTGTTTGGCATCGCCCGACTCAATTGCAATGGGATAGCGCATTTTGGAAACCTCACCTCAGACCGGCCTGTTTTCGGATCGCCCGCATTCACTTGCGCAGAGCTTCCCTACTTAGTCCGGGCGCTCAACGGGGGACGGAAGCGAACGCGGTCCATTTCGACAATCGCAAGCCTGCCCGCGAGTGGCTCCAGAAATCCGGGTTCCATGAGGAAGCGCTCCAGGACGCGCGCGATTTCTAGGGCAACAGTGGTGTCCGGCAGACGCAGAACAACAATGCCCGGGTACTGATCCGGTGGATATCGCCGCACATCAGCGAAATCCAAGTCCCGAGTGAGAAGTGCCGCACCACTCTCGCGGGCACGCTCGGCGATTTGTGCATCCGAAGCTGCCGCCAACCCAATATCGCGCGCGAACTCAACCTGATGCCCGAATTTTTGGCACACGACGATTGCTGCGCGGGGCAGGTTAGCGTCGATCAGAAAACGCATACCGATCTAGGCTGCTGGCAACGGGTGAAAAGACTCCTGCTCAGCCAGTTCACCCACATATCGGAGTGCAGCCCGGATGTCGTCGGCGGTGACGTCGTATTCACGTTGTACGTCCTCAAACGTCATGCCGCCAGCCAGGCTGCCTACAACCACTGTTACCGGCAAGCGGGTGCCCCGAATGACGGGTTTGCCGTCACAGATGGCAGGATCGATGACAATGCGGTTTTGTGTGGTCATATCGGCTCAGATGATAGTGATTTGGCTGGACTTGTCGAGTTTGGCTTCCCGCAACGTTGATCTCGTCGGCTCTTGGGCGATGCGCCGTTAAAATGGATGTCCTGGAATTGGGTCATTTAGCCGATTTTGGCCAGTGCGCGGGCTTGGTCCCGTGCGAGGCAACCGAGTAGCTCGGCGAGTCGCTCCCGGCCCACGTCACCTCATCAGCGCAGACCGTAGTTCTGGCGAAATTCCTCAACTTCTGTCAACCGCCCCGCCTTTGCGTCCGCGAACCCTGCCTCGACGTCGGCGCGGCGTTCTAACGCATACAACAGATCCTGCCAGGTCGCATTATCCGGCAACGCATCGATCAATTCATGTGCACGCTGTTTGATGCAGATCGTCATAGACTTTCATCCCCGCAGCCAGCGATGTTCGGAATACTAACCGATGGTGGACACAGGGCACCGTAGCGAAAACGTAGCGTTTGATGCGTTTTCATGCGCTACGGTGCCTAGTTTGAGTGAGGGCGGGCCTGCTAAGTTTTTGAAAAATAAGAACCTACAAAAGCATCTCTGCGACTACTGGGGTCGGGGGTTCGACAAATTGCCGCAGGCAATTCTATGGTGGCCACAACATCGCCATTTGCTGCGCCAGCGCAATGGACGTGCTCCATATGTCTTGAATCTGCCCCGCTGATGAGGCTTCTCGGTTCTAGCCCAACGCGCCGCGTGCAAGATCAATAGCCTCCACGTCACCGCGGATTAGCAGCGTGAAGCGTGCGCGGTCAGAGTCGCAGTAGTGCCGGCACCGAATTTCAGCAGCTCGTTGCTTTTACAGAGTCTCTGGCGGCGGCGCGAAAGAGTTGTCCCGAAGCGGTCGTTCAAGCAATGCAGTAAACTTTAGTTCGAATTCAGATTGCAATGTTGAAAGCACCTCGTTGATCTCGAGCGTCCCGGAGTCAATGTGAAATTAGAAATGTATCGCTTTTTTGCGCACTCATCTCCATTGCTTCAGTATCAAAGGAACATTGCGTCGCAGACGGGCGAGGACGGCATCATTGAAAGAATCATGGAGCTGCTTCGTCCGAGCCAGAAGTTTTGCGTCGAGTTCGGCGCTTGGGACGGCAAACTACACTCGAATTGCTTCAATCTGCTTAAGAATAAAGGTTGGAGCGGTATCATGATCGAAGCCAATAACGATAAGTACCGCGAGCTTGTGGGTACCTACGCCAGTGACGACCGCGTCACAACAGTCAATCGGTTCGTCGATTTCGAAGGAGCTAACTCACTCGACAATTTGCTCGATGAGTTTAAAGCGCCACGGGATTTCGCTCTACTTTCGATCGACGTTGATGGTTGCGACTATTACATTTGGGAAGCGCTCGCGCACTATTCCCCGGAGGTCGTCGTTATCGAAATCAATCCCACCGTGCCAAACGATGTTCTATTTGTCCAAGAGCGCTCGTTCGATGTTCATTAGGGGTGCTCCTTGCTTGCGTTGGTCGATTTGGGTAGGCGGAAGGGCTATGAGCTCTCTGTATGCACCGCTTGGAATGCGTTTTTCGTCAGGGCGGACAAATACCCCCTTCTTGGCCTCACGAGCAACTTGATTTCGAATCTCTATGTCCCGCTACAAGACGGTCGCATCTTTCAGGGATTCGACGGGTCTATTCATGTAGTCGGCATGTCCAGCCTCGTTTGGAAGGGGGGACTTCCAGTGTCGTCAGAAGACTTTCAAGTCTTGCCTAAAGCGGCACGAGTATGGAGCGATGCGCAGAAGAAATAGGCGACACCCACCTTCGTGGCTGTTGATGCGCAAATGCGCCCAGAGTAGCTTCGGTGCTAAAGTGTTGTTTTGGCGTCCGATGTCGAAGGTCATTTATCTGTCGTAGAATCGACAACTGGTTTCGTCCCAGGGAGGTGAAGTGCTCGGAAGCGTTCTCAAGCAATTAGTCGTTGGTCTTGGCAGATTTGTTGGATTCCATGCCGGGCGAGCCTTGCATCCCAGCGAGCGCAAGACTTCAGGCGCAGACGAACCTGCGGGAGGAGGGTCCTCGCCGACAAAACAGGCGATCGATGCATTTAACGATCAAGTTGGCCTCGATGCGCGATATTTGCGACTCTGCCAGTGGCCCACCTACCGAGAGGACATAGTTCCCGAAGAACTATCAGCGGACCCGCTTTATCAACTTTGGACCGAGACCTCGGGCGGTCACAAGTGGACGCAATACTTCGCGGCTTATCGGGAGGTGTTCGGCCCGCTAACGTCGAAACCGATGCGAATTCTCGAAATCGGAGTGCTGAATGGCGCGGGATTACGTCTTTGGCGGAAATACTTTTCCCACCCAGATACGGTTGTAGTAGGCATCGACATTCAGCCGGCATGCGCACAGCTCGATTCGCCGGGTGAGGGAATCTGCGTACGAATCGGAAGTCAGGCAGATCCAATATTTCTGCAAGAGATCATCAAGGAATTCGGTCCTTTTGACCTCATACTTGACGATGGCAGTCACCGCAGTTCGCACATGATTGCGAGCTTCAATTATCTCTTTGCCGACGGCCTAAGCGAAACCGGTATTTACTTCGTCGAGGACCTCCATGCGAATTATTGGCCTGGGTGGCGTGACACTAAGCGAAGTTTCCTTGATGTATGCAAGGAACTTGTCGAGTATATGCACGCCCATTATCAGCGAGGTTCCCCGGACTTGTTTCTCGTGGCAAATGCGTCAGATCAGCCGATGGAAACGCTTCAGGTGCCGATTATTACCACGATGATCCGCGAGATTCGCTTCTTCGATTCGATTGTCGCCATCTACAAGACTCGCCGCCAATATATTCCATACTACTTGCTCGGTTCTTGAGAATGGCTACATGCCGGCACTACTTACAGCGCAGGGCTAGTCTAACGACTTGCACGACTAAATTGACCGGAGGTGGAATGCAGCCGCTTGCGTGCGAATCGTTGACAGGTCAATCAACGCCGGTACTCAAGCATGCAAATTGATGATCGCTATCTTGGATTGCTGAAAAACGTTGTTCTCAACGAGATGTACATAGAGAACGACGTTCGGTTGCTTTACGTTTTTGCATCGTTGCACACAGGCCAAAATATCGATTTGGACGTGTTTCGGAATGTGGCCAGCCGGGTGCCGGATTGGGTATCCGCGGTAAAGGCATCGCGACAGGAGGGCGGAATCTGGTGGCAAGTTAATTTTAAAAAACCCGATGGTACTAACGGAACACTCGATTTGCGCAACGTGTGTGAATTCGCGCACACGATGATTGGACGCAAACGGTTGGACAACATCGAGAATTGTTTGGCCGCAATAAGAAACGACAACGTGCCTGGCGATGTCGCAGAAACCGGAGTGTGGCGAGGTGGCGCGTCAATCTTCATGAAGGGTTGTCTAACCGCTTGGGGCATGCATGATCGTACCGTATGGGTCGCCGACAGTTTTGAAGGCCTGCCGGTACCTTCGCGCCCCGAGGATGCCGGCTATGATTTTAGCGTCACGAAGGTACCGATTCTTGCAGTCGGCCTCGAGGAAGTGCAGGAAAACTTTCGTCGTTACGATCTCTTGGACGACAACGTGAAGTTTCTTAAAGGCTGGTTCAAAGACACTTTGCACATTGCACCGATACAGAAACTGGCGCTGCTGCGTTTGGATGGCGATCTATATGAATCAACCATGGATTCATTGAAAGCTCTGTATGACAAGGTCTCTCCGGGAGGCTTTATCATTGTCGATGACTTCAACGATTTTGAGCCTTGCCGGCGGGCCGTTTTGGAATTTCGTCAGCTACGCGGCATCACGGATCTAATCGAAAAAATTGATTGGAGTGGCGCTTTCTGGCGCAAGTCTTAAAACAAGGAGGAGTGCTACTGAAAAGATTGGTTTTGCGACTGGAATTGCAGGTTCCGCAAAGAGCAGTTCATCGGTGATCGGCTGGCTGTTGAATCCAGAATCGGTACATTCCAGCAAAAGTATCCGGGTGGTCTGCCTCAAAGTGCGCCCAATTGCTTAGATTCGTACCGCACGGATCATCTGCAAAGCGCGCGCGATACTGACCGAGCACGCGGGGATCCAAGTCGAAGCCGATGAAGCGGAGCTTGAATTCGCGAAGGAATCGGTCGATCTGTTCCAACTTTAGGCGATTCTCTTGCACGTGGAAAAGCAAGTCGCGACATTCGCTGGTTGAGTAAAAGTCGGGCATCTCGCTCAGCCACTGCAGCTCAGCGCTCGGGTTCTGGGCGGCCAGATCTTGGCGAAATCGGCGAATGTCATCGGGCGTGCTTGCGTAACCTCGTTCAGCAATCATTGCACGCGTCTTGACCACATTGCTGCGCGCAATCTCACTATAGAACCCCAAGTTCATAAATCCTCCGGGCCGCAATCGAGATAGGAGCGTTCGCCAACCCACGAAAGGGTTGGCGAGATGATGCAGGACTCCAACTGACTCGATAATGTCAAACGTGCGCGGGAGGTCTCTGAGCTTCAATATGTCGGCCTGCGCATACTCAATGTTCGTCATGCCCCGCTCCAGTGTCTTGCGTTTGGCGTAACTTAGGCTGTTCAAGCTCAGATCTATTGCCAGTACACGAACCCCGTGAAACCGCTGGGCAGAGATGATGGAGTGGCTTCCGGTGCCGCACCCAGCGATCAGGACATCCGGCACGCTGTCATCGCGCAGGGGTGTGAAAGCTCCGAGCGGCAGGATGCGCCGTAATTCGTCATTGAAGCGCGGCGCCGCTTCGTCGCGTACCGGCAATTTAAACCAACGGGGGTAGGGATTCTGTTCATACTGATTGCGCACCTGTTCGGAGACGCCGCCGCTGATAGCGGTCAAGCGCTGAATGTCCGGCCGCAACAACTGCTCCTCGAGCGGCTCGCGAATCTGTTGACGCAGCACTTCTTCAGCCGGACCGGACTCGAATGAAGCAAGCAGACGCTTTGGGTCGGGAAGAGTAGAGAGGGGAAAATATGCAGCCACGGCGAATATGAGCAGGGGTGGCACCATTGCATTGAGTTCCAGCAGCGCCAGTAGCTTCGCGCGGCAAGCAGTGGCCGCTGCCCTTTCCCCGTCACCGCAATCGAATACGTACTCGTTGATAAAGCATTGTCGAGATAGCGCAGCATAGAATTTCAGCGCTGCGATTTCCGAATGCGCCTGGCGCGAACTCGCTTGAAGCGATTTCCAGCAGGGCGTGACGCGCGCAGGTTAGGAAGCGCTCGAATTCGATCGTGGTTACAGGCGCCGATACAAGCACCGCGTGCAGCAATGAGTCTGCTGCGAGTCTGGCGAGACCGTCTGAACCGAATAATGCCTCTTTTGGCAGTCGCGCAGGCCATGATCCGTTGGCGAGGCGGACACAGCGGGCTATCGTCTCGTCGAGCATGACTAGGCTGAGAGCGGGCCGGCAGAGCTCGTGCGGCGCGCACCAGGGTTCCGCGATGGCGGTTGTGAGCGCTGTGCGGATCTCTGGACCGTCGATCACAAATCTCGTGCGCGCGACACAGCGGGCGAAGGCCACCTTGGTGTTCCACGTCGGCTCCCGATCGAGCATGGGCAGTATCAGCTCCACGGCTTCGGGGGACCTGTGGCGCAACAGGAGAATCATGGCGAGGTCGCAAACAATTTCGGCGGATTCTGGCTCAATGGACCAGGCGCGCCGAAGGCTTTCTTCGGCCGCATCGGACTGCCCGAGCTGGCCTAATACGACGCCCAAGTGGTGGAGCGCTTGAGCAAAATCCGGTCTAATCCTTACGGCTCGGCGCAGACGGTTGGCCGCGTCCACGTGCCGTCCTTGGGTCATTGCGAGCACGCCCAGATTGAAATGGATTTCAGCGTATTCCGGATTGATGACCAGCGCGCGCTCGTAACTCTCGACTGCTTCGTTTGTGCGGCCAAGGCCGTCCAGTGCGTTTGCCATCGCCACGAAAGCATCTGCAAAGTCGGGCCTGATTCCGACCGCAGTTTGGTAGTTTTGCAACGCCAGCTCAAGTTTGCCGACGCGAAAATTCAGGTTGCCCAAATTGAAGTGCGCCGCCGCATATTGCGAGTCGCATGTTATGGCGAGTTGGTAGGCGCTGCGCGCCTCATCAATCCGGCTGCCCGCGGCCAGAATGTTGCCGCGGTTTAGGTGTGCTCTCGCGCATTGCGGGTCCGCTTTGACCGCCGCGTCATAGCGCGCCATCGCCTCGGGAATCTGCCCCTTTTCCTCGAGCGCATTCCCTTCGTCGATCAAGGCAACCGCGGGATTCTTGAGAAAAACCGTGCCCCGGGTCCCAGCAAAAATCCGCTTGTTCTCAAATAGCGCGTCCATAGAGTAGCGTCGTACGAGGGTAAAGTCGCGCAGCTTTTCCAACAGAGCACTCAATGTGATCTGCCCTTCGTACCACTCGTCGTTGCTGTACTCAGTATAGAAATATCTCGAAGACCTCAAGAAACGAGCAGCGCCATCCACGAGATCGCTCTCTGCGCCCTGAACGTCGGCCCAGATGAAGTCCGCCTTGGCAATTTGATGTTGCTTGCTCCAATCGTCCAAAGTCATGATAGGTACGGTGATCTGCTTTTCAAACTTCACCCAAGGCCAGACCTTAAGATGCGTATTGGGCCGCCTGATGGACCCTGACTGATCCCAGCCCGCGGGATAGTCGCGCAAATGCTCGGCTCCTGAACTTTGGTAAAAGCTTGTTGTGCCGTTCACCGCGCCAATTGCGCATTCAAACAAATGAACATTCGGGTTCGCGATTGTTTCGCGGAACTTGGCAATAGCTCTGGGTTCGGGTTCGAAAGCGAAGATTGTGGCGGCCGGCATCGCCTTTAGCAGTTCGACGGTAGTTTGCCCGCAGTTGGCCCCTACCTCGATAATAACCGGATCATCCTTGCCGACAAGCCGTCTGATCTCTGCGGCGGTCAATGCGCCAGGAACGATTGGAAGTTTCAACGCATCGTTCATTTTATTTGAGACTCCTCAAGCGGACGGAATGCCGGGTCGCGCCACTGATTCGAGGAAATCTTGAAAATGATTCATCGCGATCTGGTCGTCAAATAACACCGAACGACGTTGCGCAATCTCGTTCCGGATGTGCGCTTGGTAGTTGCGATCGGTCACTAACTTCACGACCAGATTCACATAATCGGCCTTGGTTGGAACAATCAATTCATTCAACTTCATGCGCCGCAAGACCCCGCTCGCCAAACGCCCGCGTAAGAACAGCCCCTCCCGCGTCACCAGCGGTAGGCCGCATTCGATTGCCTGCACTGCCGTGTTGTAACCGGAAAAGCCAATGGTATCGAGCAGCACATCCGCATGTCTTAGCAGGCAGTGGAACTCAGGGAAATTCAGCCAGCGAATAAAGCGCACGTGGTCCATCACGTTAAGGCCAGCCGCCTCAAATTCCTTGGTGATCCTGGCTGGAGAAGGTTCGCGAGGTTCGCCACGGATGGTTGAAAGAATACCAACTGCGCTTCTGGGACACTTCGCGCAATCTCAGCGAATATATGGTCGTGCTCGGGTTGGTACTTGAATGGCGTACCTGGGCAAACCAGGATCGGCCTTTCGAGATCAATATTCATTGCGGCAAAACCCGGATCGCTACTTGAGAGCGCCAATGGCTGAATGCGATTGCCGAGGTTGGGCAGCAGTACGAGCTGCTCGGAATAGTGATCCTGGGCATCCGCGGGCTCGAAGCAATCTGCGGACAAGTAGTAGTCAAGTGTCGGCAAGCCGGAGGTATCCGGATGGCCCCAGGTATTGATCTGGACCGGCGCCAAGCGCAGGCTGGCCAATTTGAGTGCCATCGGACGGAGTCCGACGGCCGGATAGAGCAAGATTTCGCAATTCTGTTCGCGCATCGCGGTCACCCACTGCGAGAGAGTCTTTGGGCCGCTGACAAAGCCATCCGATTTTGAACGTGCCCAAGATGTCTCTGGATCGACCTGACCTGACAACGAGAAAACCACTAACTCAAACCGTTCGAGATCGAACGACCGGAACCACCCCTTGATCAGAGCCATCCACACGGAGTGCAGCCGAATATCCCCGGAGACGATCCCCAGTCGGATCCGCTTTCCAGTCGGTCTCTTGAAGCTCTGGCAATTCCTGCCTGTCGAGCCACCGCTTCATCGCTTTTGCACACACCAGGCCATACTGCTTCAGGAGTGCCAGATTGCTTTCCTCCTGATAGGTGAGGAAAAAAGGTTGCAGGTCACCGACGAAGAGCGCACCGTCAGTTTCGCTTTTGTCCCACCAGTCTTCGAACCTGGCCAGCTCAGCCCCGAATCCGGAGCGGCCGGGAGAATCGCTGGCGCCCCTCGAGGAGAAGGCAGGTGCCCAGAGCATTACGCGCGCCCAGCGAGCCTTTGCATTGTCCGGATCGAGTTCGATTGCCCTGTTGAAGCTCGTCATGGCGAGATCGAGCTGAGACCCACGCCAGTAATTGAACCCAAGACTGCAATGAAAGGCAGATACATTCGGTTCCACTTCCACTGCCTTTTCGTAATTCGCCTGGGCGAGCGCAAGGATTTCTCCCGATCGCTGTCGAACTCGGTATAGGTTTCGCCAAGGCTGAAGTACGACGCGCCTGATCTGGGATTCAGCGATATCGCGCGCTTGAATTGCTCGATCGCATCGGCATATCTCGTCATTCGATTGAGCACCACGCCCAGCTGATGGTGAGGGCCAAAATGTTCCGGGGTGAGTTCTATTTCCCGGCGGTACGAAGCCTCAGCCTGCTCGAATTGCTCGGTATCGAGCAAAAGCCGCGACAAGCTCTGTTGAGCTGCGAGCATTTCGGCTTTAGAGCCAACGCCCGCTTGCAGCTCGCGATCGCCAAGGCCTTGCGTCCGAATGCAGGTATAGGCTACTACGATAAAAGTGCAGCTCGGCAGAATTGGGTAGGATCGCTACGCTGTCTTCGCAAAGCTTCGTAGCCTCTGCAAACCGACCCGATTTCAATAACGCGGTGATCAACTGGCGCCGCGCCAATTCGAATTCAGGCCGCAAGTCGATCGCCTTTTGCAAGTGCCTAATCTCCGACGTCTCTCGGCCCTGTAGTTTCGAGTATGCTGGCTTAGTAGGAAATGACCGTCAGCGTCCTCGGCGGCAATGCGAATGGCGCGTTCGAGAACTTCGCGTGCCTCACTGAGACGACCTTGCTCCCTGAGTACAAAACCGAGATTGACGAGGCTTGGAGGATACTGCGCGTCGGATTCCATCACTTGGCGATAAAAGCGCTCTGCCTCAGCGTATCGGCCTGCCCTTAGGTACTCGTCACCCTGCTCCTTTATGGTCTTCGGTCGGCCGACCTGTTGCGAAGCAGGGTCCGCGCTAGAGGTCGCCGCGTCAGATGCCTTAGCGGTAATTCTCCTCTTAATCCAATTCAACATTTGACTGGCCGCTCCCGGAGGTGATATGCGCATGTCAGGTATCGGCGGCCTTCACCGCAACCATGTTCAAGCTGATCGGATTGCCCTTGAGCACCATACTGCTCGTGTCATGGAACAAGCCAAATTCGGATACCCGGCGGATACCGGTAAAGCCCGCAGCGTGGAGATAGCTGGCCAAAAACTCTTCATTCAGCCCGACGAGATGATAATCGTACTTGTCGATGTGTCCGCCGAAGATCATTCGCATCACCAGGAATCGGTCTTGTGCGGCCAGAAGTGCTCGATCCAAGAAGAGTCGTGCGAGCACATCGAGATCCGGCACGCTCACGCACAACATGCCATTCGGCGCGAGCACGCGACGCCACTCCGCCAGCGTCTTGAGCAATTGCCCTTGATAATCGAAATGCTCAAGAACATGCGAGGCATAGACTTGTTCGAATGAATCATCAGCGAATGCACTGAGATCGCCTGCATTGCCAACATGATCGACACACGGTCCAGGGTTTGCATCCAGCACTTCCCACCCAGCGGTTCTGACCTGGCCTCCAATGTGGAGTCTGCGCGACACTTGCTGATCTCCGTGTGCTTGGATTGTCCTGAAATCATACCAGAAGTACTGCAGCGTACTTTACAGGATCGCGCGGGACTTCATCGGCGTCGGCCAGTCGACTTTCCGACATAGGCAAATTGATTGCGACAACTTCACTGCAGGCGAAGTGGATTGATTTGGATGATAGGGTGCGCGCGGCATGGACTGTTCGAGAATGTTGACGCGGTACGCGCCACACGATTTGTTAGTTCCGAGTGCGTGCCGAGTTGGTGTGAAGCGCTGGTTCGCGGCTTCCAAATCACGCCTTGATCTATGTTTGCGCTGACGGAGTGTACAGGCTCGTCGGCTTTTGAAGCGCCATCGAATTGCGATTGGAGGGGCAACTACTTAGCAGTAAATACCGCGGCTATTTTCAAGCTCGCCGGATCTATCACTGCGAGAAGCGGATGCCCCCTGCCGGTGAGCGGCATGGTATCCGGCTGATCATCGGCCATTCCGGCGGTCTTCATTTTATCTTTCAGTTTTTTCTTCTCGCTCTTGGCGAAGTACGCCACATCGTCAACTTTTTTGAGTTTGCTGCGAAGCGACGGTAATCCTTCTTTCCAAGGCTTGAAGTATCTTGGCATCGAAATGACATCGTCCCCGCCGGTGATCGTCGAGGTGACTATTTTTCTTGCTTCTTCAGTATTCTGCGGCAGCGGTGCCCAAATCCAGCGCGGCAGGCTATACCAATGCGGCGCCAGCTCGGGATTCTGTTCGCGTCCAAGCTTGGCTTCATGGGCATCGATATCGTAGGCCTGCACGAGCTGCAATAGGCCCTCCGAGTATGCATAGTAAAGCGGCCGCCCGTTCCACAGCGACACCGATCCATACGTGAGCGCGCAAAGCTGCACGGCGACGATGACGCCGATGTCGCGCGTCAGCTCCCGCCGGGATTTTTTCTGGTTGGCGATAATCAATGTCAGTGTGGGCCCTAGCACCACGTCCACGCCCACCATGACCAGAACCACCGTCTTCACGTCGGTCAAATACCAGCCCGGCCATCGGTACCAGCCCAAGTAGAGGCATCCGAGAATGAGCGTGAGCAGGGTCGCACTGGATAGCAAGTGCAAGGAAAAAGCTTTCAATCGAAAATGCATATCCCGCCCCGTCGAACGCTACGCAATTTTAGCGTGATTAATGCAAAAAGAAAGTCTACCGGGTGGAATCGGCGGGATTGGGAAATGCGTGAATTGTTGTGAACTGTGCACGCTCCAGTCGAGCGAATACGGTCGGCACTTCCGCGGCGGATACGGGCCGGCTGTACAGGTACCCCTGCGCTTGGTCGCATTTCATCTGGCGCAATTTCTGCAATTGTTCCGCGGTCTCCACGCCCTCGGCCACGGTTTTCATGCTGAATGCGCGCGCCAGCGATACCACGGTCGCGACCAGCGTCGCGACATTGGGGGTGTCGACGATGCTCTGCACGAACGACTTGTCGATCTTGAGGGTGTCCACGGGAAGCTTCGCCAGCAAGCGCAGCGAGGAATAGCCGGTGCCGAAATCATCGATCGCGACGCCGAGTCCGGCCTCGCGCAGCTGGGAAAGCTTGCGGATGGACAACTCCAAGTCGTGCATCAACATGCTTTCCGTGATTTCGATGTCCAGCCCCGCGGCAGCGGATCCTGAGGGGGCGATACCGGCCAGCACCCGTTCCACGAAGTCCCGGCGCCGCAGTTGCAGCGGCGAGACATTGACCGCGACCCGTGTGTTCAAGCCGGCGCCGCGCCATTTGCCGAGGTCGCGCACGGCCTGGAGAAAAATCCACTCCCCGACATCGACGATGGCGCCGGAATGCTCGAGCAGCGGGATGAACACCGACGGCTGGATGATGCCCTCGTCAGAGTCTTGCCAGCGCAGCAGCGCTTCGAGACCTTGGACCCTGCCGCTCTTGATGTCGATCTTCGGCTGGTAGTGGAGCAGGAACTCGTTGCGGTCGAGGGCCCGGGTCAGCCGCGCTTCCAGCGCCAGGCTGCGCGAGGTTGGCCGCTGGGTGACCAGTCCGTACATCATGTACTTTTCGTTGTCTTCGCGTGCCGCCTTGAGCGCTGCTTCGGCGTTCTGAACCAGGGCGTCGGCGGTTTTCGCATCATGCGGAAAGAAGGCGAATCCCGAACGGATGGTGGGCCGCAGCTCCTGTCCGTCGATGTAAAAGGGTTCGACAAATAGCGGCGCGGCCGCGCTTCGGGTCATGACCCCGGTATCCGTCGCGTCGCCGCAATCCGCCAGGCTGATGACGAACGTGCCGCCGCCGAAGTAGCCGACGGATTCCGAGTCGCTGTAGGTTTGTTTCAGGCGCGCCGCTATTTTCTCGATCAAGCTGTCGCCCACGTAGCGGCCGAACGAATCGTTGATGGCGCCGAGTTTTTGCACATCGAACACCAGCACGGTGCGGCCCGCTTCCTGGCGCGAATCCTTCGCCAGGGTTTGCGCCAGCCGCTGACAGAACAGCGGCCGCTTCGCAAGTCCCGTCAGGCTGTCGAAATACGACAAGAAATGTACCGCTTCGTCTTTCTCCAGGTATTGAAGCGCGAAGCTGATATTGGCGGTCAGCTCCAGCAGCACGCCGACTTCGGCCGCATCGAACACGCCGGGCTCGGTGCTGAAGAGTCTGATTACGCCGATGGTGGCGCCGTCGATTTTCAGCGGCAGCGCGGCAACCGCGCGGTAGCCGAGCAGGATGGCGCTCTCGCGCAGCGATGCGCTCGGTGCCTCGCGCTGCAAATCGTTGTGCACGACGGGAGCGCCGCTGCGGATCACCTGATCCATCAGATCCGATTGCGGACCGAAGGGGTCCATCACATGGTCGGTCCCTTCGTGCGGCTGCGAATCAAGACCGGCGCACGCCAGCTGGGTCAAGACCTTGGTGCCTGAATCCAGCAAACTGATCGCGCTGCGCTGATAGCCTCCCTGCTGGACGGCGATGCGGCACACCTCGTCGAGCAGTTCCGCGCGATTATGCAGACGCAGAATGGCCGAACTGGTGCTGCTGAGCATGCGATAGGTGCGGGTCAGACGGCGCAGGCGCTCTTCTTGTTCGGTGCGCACCTGCTCGGAATGGCGCCGCTCGGCCTTGAGCTCGGCCTCGCGCAGTGCACGCTCAATGGCGGATGAAAGCCGCGACAAGTTGCTTTTCAGCACGTAGTCGGTGGCGCCGCGCCGCAGCGCATCGATGGCTCTTTCCTCACCGATGGTTCCCGACACGTAGATGAAAGGCGTATCGGGGGCATGAATGACCGCAAGGTCCAGGGCCCGCAAACCGCTGAAGTTGGGCAAGGAGAAATCGGACAGAATCAGATCGGGTTTGACGCGGCGGAGCGCCTCGAGGAACTCAGGTTCGGTTTGAACCCGATCGATGGCGCAATCGAGCCCCGCTTTGGCGAGATGCCGGGTCAGCAGCTCGGCATCCGCCACGCTGTCTTCCACGACAACCAGCTTCAATCGCGTCTTCATCGTAAGTAATTCGGCCAATCGGTGCAGATCATGAGGCTGACCTGAGCGGAAGTGCAAACTGAAAACAGGCTCCCGCATCAGGGGAACCCTTAGCCCAGATGCGGCCGCCATGGCGTGTAATAATGCGATGCACAATCGCCAGTCCCACACCCGTACCGGAAAAATCCTCATTTCGGTGCAAGCGCTGAAACACCCCAAACAACTTGTCCGCATAGCGCATGTCAAAACCCGCGCCGTTGTCCTCCACCTGGTAAATGGCTTCCCCGTTCTCGACGCGGCCGCTGACGCAGACCTTCGGTTTGGCGCGCCTCGCGCTGTACTTGAGCGCGTTGCCGATCAAATTGCACCAGACTTGGCGAATCACCACCGGATCCGCCTGAACAGGCGGCAATTCGGCGATGTCGATCTGCGGTTCGGAGCCCAAGTACTGCGCGCGGACCTCAGCGGCGGCGGCATCCGCGAGCAAGGTCATGTCGACACGGTCGAATTGCAGCGCTGAGCGGCCCACTCGCGAAAACTCCAGCAGACCGACGATGAGTTCGTCCATCTTCCGGCTTCCGCCGCGGATGACGCTCAAGATTCTGCGCCCCTCTGCGCCGAGTTGTTCCGCGAAGTCGCTCTCGAGTATGGCGGCGAAACCGTCCATGGAGCGCAGCGGCGCGCGTAGATCGTGCGAAATCGAATACGAAAAGGACTCCAGGTCGTGATAGGCGGCGGCCAACTCGGCCGAACGTTGCTTCTCGCGCAGGTGCAATTCCGCGTTTTCCCGCCGCAGACGCTGCACGTCCAGCGCGCGCGCGATGATGGGCAGTATCACGTTCAGCTTGAAGGGCTTGAGAATGTAGTCGAGCGCGCCGCCTTGCATGGCTCGTACCGCCGTATCGATGGTGCCGTGCCCGGTCATGACCAGCGCGCCGATGCCAGGATCGATTTTCTTGGCGGCGTCGATCAGCGTGATCCCATCCATCTGCGGCATCATCAGGTCGGTGAGCAGCAAATCGAATTCGCCCGGAGCCAAAATCGCCAGGGCTTCGCGCCCGGAGCCAAAGCCCTGGGTGAGGTAGCCTTCGGCCGCCAGCGTGTCGCACAGCGCGCGCAATTGCGCGGCTTCGTCGTCGACGATCAACAAGCGGGCCGCGGAACTCAAGCGACCAACTCCGCCAGCGCCGCGCGCAATTCGTGCAGGCGCGGAGGTTTGGCCAACACCTTGTCGACGTGCGCCGGCGCGTCGTTGGTCGCAATGAGGCGCTGTCCCCAACCGGTGAGCAGAACCACCGGGGTCGCCGGCGATACACCCTTGACCGAGGTGGCGACCTTGCGTCCGTCGACATGGGGCATCCCGAGATCCGTGACCACGATGTCGAAGCACTCGCCGCGTTTCGAGGCGGCCGCGAAAGCTTCAATGCCCTCGTGGCCCCCGTGCGCCGCCATGACGAGATGGCCGTCCTCCTGCAGCGTGTCTTGCAGCGACTTGATCAACAAGGGGTCATCGTCGACCAAGAGGATCCGCAGCCGACGGTTCACCTTGGCCGAGCTCCGGGTCGTGGGTGCCGCGACCGCCGATGAGGTGAACGCCGGAAAATTCAATCGCACCGTGGTGCCTTTGCCGGGAAGGCTGTCGATCTCGAGTTCGGCGCTGTGCCGCTGGATCATGCCGTACACCATCGCCAGTCCCAGCCCGGTTCCGCGCTCCCCCTTGGTGGTGTAAAACGGCTCCAAACAGCGCCGCCGAGTATCCTCATCCATGCCGACGCCGCTATCGGTGACCTCGATCAATACGCGCGTCTCGCCGTCGGCGACGGTCGCCCTGCGTGTTCGCACCGACAGGGTGCCGCCGTTGGGCATCGCATCGACGGCATTGAAGATCAGATTGGTCAACGCGTCGCGGATCTCGTGTTCCGCTCCCATGATCTCGGGCAGCGAATCGGTCAGATAGGTCTGCAGGTCGACCATCGCGCCGCGTTCTTGCGGCAGATCGCTCCAGCGAGGCTTGGTCAGCTCCACCACCTGCTGCACGGCGCGATTGATCTCGACCCGCTCGAGCGTCAGTTGCGCATCGCGTTCGCGGTAGAACTCGCGCATGCGGGCAACGGTCCTGGCAACATCTTCGATCGCGCGCTGAATGGTGGTCAGATAGGCCCGGGTACGCTCGCTCAAATTGGGCTCGCGCTCGAGCAGCGATTCGGTATACAGCGAGACCGGCGAAATGGCGTTGTTGATGTCATGCGCGATGCCGCTCGCCATCTGTCCCAGTGCCCGCAAGCGCTCCTGCTGCATGACGGTGTGCTGACTTTGCCGTAAGTCGTCATACGCCTGTTGCAAGGCGCCATACAGTCGCGCCTGGTGACTCGCCAGGGCCACGTGTTCGCTCAACTGCTTTAGAAACTCGCACTCGCCGCTGCTGAAAGCTTCAGGCGCGGCGCGCGCGCACACCAGTACGCCAAATACCTGGCTTTCCAATATCAGCGGCGCAAACACCACCGAGCGCAAACCCGCAGCGCAGAGCCTTTGCGGAAAGGGAAAGTGCACCGTCGCCACATCGGGTTCGTACACCAGCTCGCCCGCGACACAGCGCGACAAGCCATTGGGATCGATTTGCACCGGACTGTGCGGCAGCAGGCTCAGGTGTTCCGCAAAACGGCTGCCCTTGCGGCCCAGCGCGGCGACCACCAGCGACTTCGCGCCCGGGTCGTGCAATAAAAAGCAGCCGAAATTGATGGCGAGATTGTCCTCCAGGCTCCCCAGCACGACTTGAAAGATGCTGGGCAAGTCCTGCCGCTCGCCCGTCGCCCGGGTGATGTGCTGCAGGAGACTCAAGCGCCCGACCTGCGCCTGCAATTTGCCCTCGGATTCTTGAATCTGCGTGAGCATCTGATTAAAGGTGCCGGCAAATAGGTCGAACTCCTCGGCACCCGAGGGCGCCGCGCGCACCGTGTAGTCGTGCCGCTCCGCCACCGCGCGGGTGGTGTCCGCCAGCGCCATAATCGGCTGCAGCAGCCGGTACTGCAGGCGGCGGGAGATCAGAAAGGCGAGCGACAAGGAAAGCGCGGCAACGAGGACCAGAATGAGGCCGTAGAGCTGCATGCGCGAATACATGGCGCTAAGATCGGACTCGACGTACAACACCCCGAGCTTCTTGGGGCCTTCCGCAACCGGTTCAAATCCGACCAGCGCGGAGCGGCCAAAGCTAAAGCCTGCGCCGGGGCGTGCCGGCAGCCGCTCCAAGCCCAATCCTTGCGGGTAGACGGCGAAAACTTTGCCGCGAATATCGTAAAGCGCAGCCGCCACGATGTGCGGATCGGATTTGAAGGCGGTCAGGACGCTCGCCGCGTCGTCCGCATTTTCGAACGCCAATGCCGCGGTGCTATTGCTGGCGATGGCGCGGCTCAATATCCGCAATTGCTGAATGCTGGAGGAGCGAAAAGTCAAGAACTCATAGGCGCAAAACGCCGACGAGGTGACCAGCAAGACGACGCCGCTCGATAGAAAAATCATGTTCATCAAAGTGCGGCGGATCGGCCGGGATGATTTGTTCATCAGGGCTCCTGGGCACCCGCGCCGACGATCTCGGCCGGACGCAGCAGCTTAGAACTAATGGTCAGTCCGGCAGCGCGTGCCGAATCCACATTGATGCGCAGGCGAATCCGGCTATTTTCGTTGGCAAACTGGATCATGACGCCGCGCTGCGCCGCGCCGTCGGCCTGGGAGACCGTCAGCGTGCTGTGGTGGTCGAGCACGGCAAGAATCTGTCCCAGGCGAGGGATCTCGGACTGATCGATGAAGAGGATTTGGCAATTGTCGACCTCGGAAATGCTGCGGAAGCGCCGCACGGTGAGCGGGTGCCCGTTGATCTGCTCGTTGTGGATCGCCTCGTCCAAATGCGCGCCGAATGGATCGCTGCCGACGATGCCGATGACAAAAGGCTCGTGGGCTGCGGCGAATGCCTGCGGCGGCCACTCGACGAAACGCGAAAAGTTGAACAAAAAGACCGCCTGAACCTGATTTTCGGTCGGCGCATCGGCGGCGCTCAAGAGCGGCGTGGCGCCGAGGCACGCGACCGCCACCAGCAGCAGCCGCAGCTTTCTCCTCAATAGCGCCATGTAAATTTTCCATACGCGCTTCGCTCGATCTCCGGACGCGTCGGGCCCGGAAACCCGTATTCGGGATGGCGGTTGTGAAGCAGGTTTTGGCCAACCAGCGCAAATTCCAGCCGATCGCTGGCGTGCCAGGCGAGATGCGTGTCCAGCTCGAAATAGCTTGGCACGGTGCCCACCACCGCGCCATTGTTGGTGTGCAGCGTGTCGACCCAGCGCAGTGATGTGTCGAATTCCGCGTGTCGCGGCAAATTGAGCGAGGAACGCAGGGAGAATTGATGCTGGGGATCGGCGGTCTCATTGAGCGCATCGTTGATGTCCACTTGGCCCGGCTTCACATGCAGATGTTCCTTCAAGAGGGTGTAGCCGGCGTGCAGCGACCACGCATCCGACACTTGATAGTTGCTGCTGAACTCGAGCCCGTCAGTATTTCCCTCGATGCCATTGGCGAAGTAAAACGGCAGAATCGTGCCGGGGGTGATTGTCGTGCTGCGAATATCATTGTAGTGATTGAAAAAGCTCGATATCGAAGCCGACACCCGCTGCGCAAGCTGCAGGCGATAGCCGAGTTCGTAGGCGACCACGGATTCGGAGGTGAAGTGCGAGCCGCCCTCCAACAAGACGAAGTGCGGCGGCGCGGCCTCGGAGAAATCCTGATCGATCCGCGAGGGGGTGCGCACGGCGCGGGAAACGGCGCTCCATAAAGCCTGTTTGGAATTCAGAATCCAACTCAGGCGCATGTTGGGCTCGACTTCGAAGCCGGTGTAATCGTTGCGCTCGAGCTTGGAGCCGAGCGTGAGCGAGAGGTCGGGCCGCAGCACGATCTCATCTTGCGCAAAGATGCTGTACAGGTCGCGATCCAGGGTAGGTGGAAGAAAAGCGAGCGAGGGCGCGTTGCTCACCACATCGTGCGAATAGCGAAACCCCCAGCCCCAGACAATGGCGTTGGCGGCGCCGATGCGGAATCGATGCTGGAAATCCACATCGTAGGTGGTCAGATCATCCTGAAAGATCCCCGGTCCCGCAAATTCCAGGCCGCCGATGATCAGCGGCGCCGCGGGATTCGATATGTGAGTGCGGTCGATGTAGGTCTGAAGGCCCAAGTCCGAGGTGTCCGAAATGCGCCGCGACCATCGGCCCAGAACGTTCTCGCCGCTCGAGTCCGATACGCCGCCGGTTGGCTCGTCTTCGTGTCCCCCGTAGACATCGCCTTGCAAGGTCAGCTTATCCCTCGCCGAAGCCTCCGAATCCACTCGGAAACCGCCGCGCCCCTGGCGCCAAGCGTCCGATGCGGAATCGCCGTTGGCCAGCACTTCGCTGCCACGGTCAAAATACTTGCCGTAAACGCGAAACTGGGTGCCCGGGGCGAGGGTGCCGCCATAGCGTATGTCCGCAAGGTCCTGGGGACGCGAACCGCCGCCCGCCTGGGCGTATAGGCCCTGGGTATCCGCGGCGCTCTTGGTGATGATATTGATCACGCCATTCACCGCGTTCGCTCCCCAAAGCGTGCCGCCGGGGCCGCTGATGACCTCGATGCGGTCGATGTCGGCGAGCACGTAGTCCTGCACGTCCCAGAAGACGCCGGAATACAGCGGCGTGTAAACGGTGCGCCCATCGATCATCACCAGCAGCTTGTTGGCCAGCGCCGTGTTGAAGCCGCGCGCGCTGATCGCCCAGTCATGCGAATTTTTTTGCGCCACTTGCAAGTTGTCCGCCAGGCGCAGCGCCTCGGGGATGCTGGTGGCCCCCGAGCGGCGGATATCTTCCTGCGTAATGACCTGGATCGCCGAGGCGGTCTGGAGCAGTCTCTCGGGATGGCGGGCGACCGAGGTCACCTGTACGTTCATCAAATCTTCCACGTTGAGCTGTTTGAGCTCGCTGATGCTGGACGCGGCATTGTCGGCCCGCGCCGGCGATGCGGCGCAGCCGTACAAAATCAGTACACCGACGAACCAATTCCGTCTGATTGCTTCCACCACGAATTCATCGTCCTTTGAATTACGCTTCGTGCGATTTCCTAACACTGCGCCCAGATTGCCCGCGTCCGGAATTGGGGCAAACCTTAAAACGCAAGACTTGTGAGTACCTTCTCAGATTGTTTCTATCGGCAATGTTAGCCAGGCATTTACATTTTTCGGCTGAATCGACAGGTATTTCACGTTTCGGCAATACGGCGCGGCGAAGCTGAGAATCGAGCTAAGGTTTTCCGCCGAGGGGTCGATAACCGCCGACAGGGAGCCGCACGTCCGCATGACGGTTACTCGGTCGGCGACGTCGCACGGCTGCGGCCGGCGCGTCTTTTTTGCAAGGACACATCCATGAGCGCGGGCCAACGGGCAGACGGGCAGAGAATTGAGGCGCAAGCCCGCGATCGGCAGACACGGCGGCTCGCGGAACTGGAATCGGCCGCGGCTGCTCTGCGCGCCGACAACGATAAGCTGCGTGCACAGCTCGCGCTGCGCGACCACGCGCTTGACGGCACGCCGTCCTTCTTCGTCATCACGCGCCAGGAACAACCGGCGCCCATCATCGTCTATTGCAACAAGGTCGTTGCGGAAGCGCACGGACTCACCCGCGAGGAATTGATCGGCAAGCCGATCAGCTTGCTGACCCAATGGGTCGGGCGCGATGAGACTTTCGTGGCGCAGGTTCAAGGGGCGTTGCGCGCCGGCCGCACGGTGCAGTTCGAAGACGAAGTGACCCGGCCGGACGGCACCACGTTTTGGCTCGGGGTATCCATTCGGCCTCTATATGACGGCGCCGGGCGCTTCACCCACTCGGTGACCGTCGGCGCCGACATCACGGCGAAGCGCAGCGAAACGCAAAAGAAGCAGGAACTTCAGGACAAGCTCGTGGCGGAGATGAAGGAACGCGAGCGCATGGTGATTGAGCTGCAGTTGGCGCAGAAATTGGAGTCGGTCGGCCGGCTCGCGGCCGGCATCGCTCATGAGATCAACACGCCGATTCAATATGTGGGCGACAGCGTGCACTTCTTGCGCAGCGCCTTTGAGGACTTCGACAAACTATTGGACGGCGTACATCGAGCCGCGGCGATGCTGCCGGAGGGCGCGCAGCGCGACGCTTACCAACGCGAAATCGCCGGACTGCAAGAAAAAAGCGACCTGGAGTACCTGCGCGCCGAGGTTCCGAAGGCTTTCGGCAGGACTTTCGACGGCGTGGAGCGGGTGACCAACATCGTCAAGGCGATGAAGGAGTTCGCTCATCCTGACGCGAATGAACAGAACGCGGTGGATCTTCTGCACGCGCTGCAAACCACGCTGTTGGTCGCCTCGAATGAGTACAAGTACGTGGCCAAGGTGCGCACCGAATTTGGCGAGTTGCCGCACGTGATTTGCAATGTCGGCGAGCTCAACCAGGTCTTCCTGAACCTCATCGTCAATGCGGCGCATGCGATCGAGGACTCCGGCAAGGATTGCGACAGCGGTCAGATCACCATCCGGGCCGCCGCCGAGGGCGATGAGGCGGTGATCTCTGTGAGCGACAATGGCTGCGGGGTCCCGCCGGAAAACCTTTCCAAGCTCTACGATCCATTCTTCACCACCAAGGAAGTCGGCCGCGGCACCGGGCAGGGGCTCGCCATCAGCCATGCGATCGTCGTGGACAAGCACGGCGGCGAAATCAGCGTCAGCAGCGAAGTGGGCGTGGGCACCCATTTCACGGTCAGATTGCCGATCGCCGGCCGCGGCGCGCGGGCGGTTTCATGAAGGATATCCTGTTCGTCGACGATGAGCGTGATTTGCTCGACAGTCTGCGGGCACGCCTCTACAAGCACCGGCACGACTGGAACATGAAGTTTGTGTCGAGCGGCGATGAAGCCATCGCCGCGCTCGAACAACAGCGATTCGACCTGGTAGTGTCGGACGTACGCATGCCGGGAATGGACGGCGGCCAATTGCTCACCGTGGTGAAGGCGCGCTGGCCCAACGCGATGCGCATCATCGTTTCGGGCTATTCGGACCCCGTGCAGGCGGTGCGGCTGACTTCCTTGGCGCATCAGTACATTGCCAAACCCTGCGACGGCCGCGAATTGGAAAACATCATCGAACGCTGCTTTTATCTGCAGGAGCTGCTCGCGCAGGAGCCGCTGCGCAAGATGGTCGGCAGCATCGGCAAATTGCCGGCGATGCCCAAGACCTATGGGTTGTTGCAGGCCGCCCTCGCGCGGCCCAGCGTGACCGCCGCCGAAATCGGCGACATCGTCACGGCGGATACCGCGATCGCCGGCAAGGTGCTGCAGATCACCAATTCGGCTTTTTTCCGGCTGCGCAAGCCGATGGTGCGCATCAAGGATGCCGTGACCTACTTGGGTTTCGCGACCGTGCGCAATCTGGTCTTGTCGGCGGAAATCTTTTCCCAATGGCAGGCATCGCAGGGTCTGTCGGAAGTGGATCCGGAACGGCTGCAAATGCACGCGGAATGCACGGCGGCGGCCTGCAAGGCCCTCGCCGGAGGGCGGGCGTCGCCGGACGATGCGTGGCTCGCGGGCCTGCTGCACGATATCGGCTACTGGATCATGGTCCAGGAGTGCCCTAAGGCACTGGCGAGCGCGTTGCAGCTTTCGCGGGCCGAGGGCATGTCGCTGGTGGACTGCGAGCGGCGAATCATCGGCGCAACGCACGCCGAAATCGGCGCCTACTTGCTCGGATTATGGGGTCTGCCGTACGCCATCGTGGAGGCAGTGGCGCTGCACCACACCCCCACGGCCGTTACCCCGCATGGCTATGATCTGGTGGGGGCCCTCGCGGTCTCGCATGCGCTGATCGATTCCGGCAACGCCTTTGCCATCGTGCCTCCCGCCCGCTGCGACTCGCGCGTAGGCGCCGAATATCTCGCCAGCATCAACGCGCCCTTCGATTGGCAGACCGCGCAGGCGCGCGTGGCGAATGCACTCAAGCCAAGTTGAACTTTCGACCCACTGGCAGAATCATGAACCGCGAAGAACTACCGAGCATTCTCTGTGTCGACGACGAGCCCCGGGTCGTGGACAGCCTGTCGGTGCATCTGCGCCGCGACTTCCGGGTGCTCGCGGCCAACGGCGGCAACAGCGCCCTGCAAATCCTCAAGGACCAGGGCGCTCCGGCCGTCATCGTCTCGGATATGCGCATGCCGGGTATGGATGGAGCGACGCTGCTCAAGCATGTCAGGCAATTGTATCCGGAGACCACACGCATCCTGCTCACGGGGGAGCCGGGGCGCGACGCCGCCATCTCGGCGGTCAATGAGGGTCAGATTTTCCGCTTCCTGACCAAACCCTGCCCGCCGGATCAACTGCGCAGCGCCATTGAAGCGGGCGTCGCCCATCACCGGCTTCTGATTGCGGAAAAGGTGTTGTTGCAGGAAACCTTGATCGGCTGCATCAAAGCATTGGTCGACATCCTGGCGATCACGAATCCGGTTGCCTTTGGCCGCTCGACGCGGGTCAAGCGCCTCGCCACCGATCTGGCCGCATCCATCGGCAATGCCGGGTTCTGGCAACTCGAGGCGGCGGCCATGCTGTCTCAAATCGGCTATATCTCATTGCCGATCGAGCTGGTGGAAAAACTCTACTATGGCAAGCGTCTGACGCCCGAAGAGCGGGCGCTCGCGGATGCGGCGCCGCTGGTGACGCAGAAGCTTCTCGGCCGGATTCCGCGGCTCGAGCCTGTCATGGAAATACTCGCCGCAAGCCGTCAACCCAAGCAAGAACTGCCGGAAGGCTTGGTCAAGCTCGGCGCCGAGGTCTTGCGCCTGGTGCTCGACTATGATGCGCAGATTGTCCAGGGCCACAGCGCCGGCGTCGCCCTGGCGTCCCTGCGGGCGCAGGCGGGGCGATTCGACCACAAGCTGCTCGCAAATCTCGAATCGCTGGTCGGTCTTGCGGCCGGCACGCCGGAGGTCAAGGAAGTGGCGGTTGGGCGGGTCACGCCCGGCATGGTGTTCATGGATGATCTGTACACGCAGGTCGGCACGTTGCTGGTGCCGAAGGGCTTCGAGGTGACCGAGACCTTCCTCGAGCGCGCCCGCAATTTCGGGCCTGGCATTTTGCAGGAGAAAGTGCGGGTGCTGGCGCCGGTAAAATCCAGCGGCTGAGAGCGCGTCAGTTCGAAGCTGCGAAACTCACGATGGCCTGCGCCTGCACGTCCAAAGAATCGACGAAGGGCACGCTGATACCCGCGCCGATCACCGAGAGCTCGCTGCAGCCGATCAGCAGCACATCGGCTTGAGCGGCGAGCTCGAGCGCGATTTTCGCGAGCGCCGCTTGGAGTTGCGCTCCCGTTTCGCCGCCTTTCACCGCTTTGATCAGCGACATGACTTCCTCCTGCCGCCCCGGATGCACGACGCCGATACCATGGCGGCCAAATGCTTTGGCATAGAGCTCCGTTGCGAGCACGGCCGAGGATGCCAACAATCCCACGCGCGCGACGCGCCGCGCAGCGGCGATTTGATCGACGGTCAGCTGCACCATGTCGAGCAGCGGGATGCCGACTGCGCGCCGGATCGAATGCGCGTAGGCGTGCGCGGTGTTGCAGGGAATCGCCAGCGCCTCGGCCCCCGCGCGCTCGAGGTTCTGGGCGATGCGGATCAATTCGGGCGTGGGGTCGGCGCCGCTGCCTTCGATCAAATGCGCGATGCGCGAGGGGATTTTCGGATTGCTCTCCACGATGAGGTGAATGTGGTCCTGATCCTCCCGCGCCGGGGTCTTGGCCAGCACGCGGCGCATGAGGTCCAAGGTCGCTTCCGGCCCCATCCCGCCAATGATTCCGACGACGCGGTGCATGGCTGCCAACTCAGGCCGCTTTGGACTGGCGCGTCCCGGCAAAGCCAAAATCATCCACGTATCCGAACAGCCCCGCGCTGCCGCCCGTATGAATGAACACGACGTTTTGTCCCTTTTTGAATTGTCCCCGGCGGATCAAGTCCAAAAAGCCCGCCATCCCTTTGCCGGTGTAAACCGGATCGAGCAAAATGCCTTCGAGCCGTGCCAGCATTTGGATGGCATCGAGGGAGCCGGGCGTCGAGAATCCGTAGCCCGTGCCCACGTAGTCGCAGTTCGCTACGACATCCTCGCGCCGCACCGCGCCGGAGGTTCCGCATAGATCGGCGGTGGCGCAGGCGAGCTTGAACACGTTTTCCTCTTGGCGCTCGCGCGGCGCGCGCACTCCGATCCCCAACAAGGGCACGCCGGAGCGGATGCCGGCGAGTCCTGCAATCAAACCTGCCTGGGTTCCTGCGCTGCCGGTCGCGTGCACCACGTGATCGATGCGCAGGCCCAAATCATTGGCCTGCCCGATCAGTTCCATGGCGGCATTCACATAGCCGAGCGCGCCGACAGCGTTCGATCCTCCGCCCGGAATGAGATAGGGCTTGCGTCCTTCGCTCTTGAACCTTGCGGCCACTTTGGCGAGTTCGCCGTTCATGTCCGGATGCGCCGCGCAACGCTCGACGCCGGCGCCGTGCAAATGGTCCAGGAGCACGTTGCCGCTGTCGTTGTAGTCGTGGTCGGTCTTGCCGGTTCGATCCTCGAGCAGGATGTGGCAATCGATGCGCATTTTTGCGGCGCATGCGGCCGTTTGCCGCGCATGATTCGATTGCGTCGCCCCTTGCGTCAGCACGATGTCGGCGCCTTGCTGCCGGGCTTCGGCGAGCAGAAACTCGAGCTTGCGCGTCTTGTTGCCGCCGGTGGACATCCCGGTGCAATCGTCGCGCTTGATCCAAATCTCCGGACCGTTGAGCGCTTGGCTCAGATTCGGCAAGTGCTCCAGCGGTGTCGGCAAATGTGCGAAGCGGATTCTGGGGAAACGTCCGAGGTTCATTGTTTGCTCACAGTTAGAAACGGAATCGGCGCCCCTGCATAGACATTCCGCGGCAACTGTCCGTTCCATCGATCCGGCATGGTATATCGGTCCGTTGGATTGACGTCGAGGCGCGAGTCTTGTTACATGCCGCCATGTTCGCCGCAATAGTAGTCGAGCGCGACCCTCCGCCATACCGTGCCCGCTTAAAAAATCTCGACGAGGCGCAATTGCCGCCCGGCGATGTCAGCGTGCGCGTCGAGTATTCGACCTTGAACTACAAGGACGCGCTCGCCATCACCGGCAAAGCGCCGGTGGTGCGCCACTTTCCCATGGTGCCCGGAATCGACCTGGCCGGTACGGTGCAGGAGTCGGACAATCCTACTTATAAAAGCGGCGACCGCGTCCTGCTGAACGGTTGGGGAGTCGGGGAGAGCCATTGGGGCGGACTCGCGCAGCGCGCCCGCGTCAAGGCGGATTGGCTGATCCCGCTGCCGGGAGCGCTCACCGCGCGACAGGCGATGGCCGTGGGCACCGCTGGATACACCGCCATGTTGAGCGTCATGACGCTGGAGCGCCATGGCATTACGCCTGTCGACGGCGAGATCCTGGTGACCGGGGCGGCCGGCGGGGTGGGCGGCGTTGCGGTCGCCTTGCTGTCGAAGCTTGGCTTCAGGGTAGCCGCGATGACCGGCCGCCCGTCGGAAGCGGATTATTTAATGCAATTGGGCGCCGCCGAGGTATTGGATCGCGCGCCCTATGGCGCAGCGGGCAAGCCTCTGGCCAAAGAGCGCTGGGCCGCGGCGATCGACGTGGTGGGCGGGCATACGCTGGCCAACGTCTGCGCGTCGCTGCGCTATGGCGGTGTGGTGGCCGCCTGCGGCTTGGCCGGCGGCATGGATTTTCCGGGGACGGTTGCACCCTTCATATTGCGCGGCATCACCTTGGCGGGCATCGACAGCGTCCTGCGTCCGCGCGCCGACCGCTTGGAAGCCTGGCGGCGATTGAGCCGGGATCTGGAGGTCCATAAACTGGAGTTGCTCGTCGAGGAGATCTCCCTGGCGCAGGCGCTGGAGCGCGCCGGCTCGATTTTGCAAGGCAAGGTTCGCGGCCGAATTATCGTCGACGTCAATCGATAGGCTTGGGCGGCGGCCACTGTCCGGCGCCGTCCGCGGACACTGTCCGCGGACACCGTACGCGCTGGACAAAATAATAAAGTCATCATAAACAATCGGTTATACGGCAAAGGAGGCTGGCATGCGCCTTGCTTTGTCTTCGAGGCATGTATCGCTGTTCATTTGCGTTTTGCGCATTGCTCCTGTCGACCCAGTTCGCGGCCGCCAATGATTTGAAGCAGTTCTACGAACTTGCGCTGAACCGCGACACCACGCTGCAAGCCGCGCACTTCCAGCGCGACGCCCTGGTTGAAACCCGGCCCCAGGCCATCGCTCAGTGGCTGCCGCAGATATCGGCGAACGCCTCCGCGACGCGGGAAAAGGCCGGCTTCAATTCCGGACCGGCGCTTGGAACCCAGGCGGCCGATTGCGCGATCAGCTCCACCGCGACCATGCAGCACTGTTACGGCACGGTTCACAGCTTGGGATTGAACCTGTCGCAAACGCTGTGGAGTTTCCAGTCGTTCAGCCTTCTCAAGGAAGCGAATTTCCAGGTCGCCGCGGCGGAGGCCAATTTCCAGGGTGCTCAGCAGAGTCTCTTGCTGCGGGTGGCGCAAGCCTATTTCGGCATCCTCTCCGCCGCCGATCAGTTAGCCACCAACGTTGCCGAGCGCGATGCGTTCAGCACCCTGCTCAATCAAGCGAAGTCGCGCGAGCAGACCGGCGTCGGCCCGCGCAGCGATGTGGACCAGGCGCAGGCATTCTACGATGCGACGGAACAGCCCGTCATCGACGCGCGCAATGCGCTGGATGATGCCAATCTTGCGCTGACCCAAATCATCGGCCAACGCGTCGATACCGTGGCGCCGCTGCGCGAGGACATTCCATTGCTCTCGCCGGACCCGGCCACGGCGGATGAGTGGGTGGACACCGCGCGGATGGATAATTTCGATGTGCGCACCGCGCAGCTCAATATGGAAGCGGCATCGCGAGATATTTCGGTGCAGCGCGGACGCGGCTTGCCGACATTCTCGCTGACCGGCTCCGGCTCCAAGATTACGCAGGATGAGCTGCTCGGCGGCAACCAGACGCTGGACACCATCGGCGTGTCGTTCAACTGGCCGCTGTTCTCGGGCGGCTCGATCGCATCGGCCGTGCGCCAATCGCGCGCGCAATTTCGCCAGGCCGAGGCCAACTACGAGGCGGCCAAACGCACCACCGAGACGCAAACGCGCGCCGCCTTTCGCGGCATCGTCACGGGGATTCAGCGTATCGGCGCGGCACGCCGGGCGGTGGAATCGGGCGAGCGCGCGGTCGAAGCGATGCGCCGCAATGTCGAATTCGGTACCGGCACTGAATTCGAACTGTTGAACGCGCAGAACAATTACTACGCTGCGCGGCGCGCCTTCGCCCAGGCGCGCTACGATTACCTGACCAATGTGCTCACCCTCAAGCAACAAGCCGGTCGGTTGACCGAGCAGGACCTCGTTGCCATCGACAACCTTCTGATCGAGAAAGCCGCATGAGCATGCGATTGCTCCCCAAGGAACCCATCATGCTTCGCGATACATCCGCGCAGGATCGCGTGATCGAACCGAAAAATCCGCTCAAGCGCCACCGCAAGCTTATTGTGGCCGGCGCGGTCGCCGCCGTCTTGTTGATCGGCTTGATCGTGGTCTTGGTGCGCTATTCCGGCGCCGGAGTTTCAGTCGACCGCTCGCGGGTATCGATCGCGACCGTGGAGCGCGGCAACTTCATCCGCGACATTTCCGCCGACGGCCAGGTCGTGGCCGCCGTCAGTCCAACTCTCTACGCCAATGCGCTGGGCACCGTCTCGCTCAAAGTCCACGCCGGCGACACGGTCGGCAAGGGCCAGGTGCTGGCGGTGGTCGACAGCCCGGATTTGACCGCGAAGCTCTCGCAGGAGCAGGCGACCTTGGATAGCCTGCGCCTCGATTGGCAGCGGGCGACCCTCGATGCAGAGCACAAGCTCTCGCAGCTGAAAGACGCCTATGATCAGGCCGGGGTCGACCAGAAGACCGCGCAGCGTGAACGGGACCGCAGCCGCAAGGCCTATGAACTCGGTTCCTACTCGGAATTGCAGGCGCTGCGGGCCGAGGACGCCTTGGAGAAAGCGCAGTTCGCCTTCCAGCAGGCGAAGAGCACCTACGAGGCTCAGCCGAAGCAAAATCGCTTCGACATCGACAGCAAAAAAGCCTTGTTCGACCGGCAGCAATTCATGGTGAGCGACCTGCAGCGTCAGGTCGACGGCTTGAACGTCAAGTCGCCGGTCGATGGCCAGGTGGGCCAGGTGCAAGTCGCCGATCGCTCCAGCGTGGCCAAGGACGCGCCGTTGCTGACGGTTGTCGATCTGTCGGCGCTCGAAGTGGAAATCAAAGTAACCGAGAGTTTGGCGCGCGATTTGCGTCCCGGCATGACGGCCGACTTGGAGGGCGGCGGCCAGCATTGGCAGGGCGTGGTCAGCGGCGTATCGCCCGAGGTCGTCGCGGGCCAGGTCACCGCCCGGCTGCGCTTCGGCGCGCAGAAGCCGGCCGGCCTGCGGCAAAGCCAACGCCTGTCGGTCCGCATTTTCCTCGACCGGCGCGACAATGTGCTGATGGTCGACCGCGGCTCCTTCGTGGATCAGGAAGGCGGCGGATTCGCCTACGTGGTTCACGGCAACGTTGCCGAGCGGACGCCGGTGCGTTTGGGCGCAGCCAGCATTGCCAAGGTCGAGATCCTGGACGGACTTGCCGCCGGCGATCAGGTCGTCATCTCCGGCACCGATGCCTTCAACGGTGCGAAGCGCGTCATCCTAAGTCACTGAATCAACCAGCCCAAGAGGCCACACCATGCTTAAAATGACTCACCTCTCCAAAGCGTATCGCACCGAAGTCGTCGAGACTTATGCGTTGCGGGACTTCTCGATCCACGTGCGCGAGGGCGAGTTCGTCGCGGTCACCGGGCCGTCGGGTTCGGGCAAGACCACCTTCTTGACGATCGCGGGACTGCTCGAGGAGTTCAGCGGCGGCGAGTATCAGCTGGACGGCGCGAATGTGCGCGGCCTGAACGACAATCAGCGCTCGCGGCTGCGCAACGAGAAAATCGGCTTCATCTTTCAAGCCTTCAATCTGATCGCCGACCTCAACGTGCAGGACAACATCGATGTGCCGCTGCGCTATCGCGGCTTCAATGGCGCCGAAAGGCGCCGCCGCATCCAGGAAGCCTTGGGGCGCGTCGGCCTGTCGGCGCGTTCCCGGCACTATCCGGCGGAGTTGTCCGGCGGCCAGCAACAACGCGTGGCGATTGCGCGCGCCTTGGCGGGATCTCCGCGGCTGCTGCTGGCGGATGAACCGACCGGAAATCTCGATACGCAGATGGCGCGCGGCGTCTTGGATCTGCTCGAGGAACTGCATCGCGACGGCGCCACCATCGTCATGGTGACCCACGATCCGGAGCTGGCCGTGCGCGCGCAACGCGAGGTTCACATCGTCGACGGCCAGGTGGTGGATCTGGCCGCGCAACCGCGCTTGGTCGCCACGGCGAACGCCAACCCTTAGGAGGCCATCGTGTTCAACTACTATCTCGGTCTCGCACTGCGCAGCCTCAAACGCAATATCGTGCTCACCGCTCTGATGATCGCGGCCGTCGGCGTCGGCATCGGCGCCTCCATGACGACGCTGACCGTATTTCGCGCCATGGACAACGACCCCATACCGCAAAAGTCGCGCCAATTGTTCGCGGTGCAAATCGACAATTGGGGTCCTGACAGCAAAAGCATCGTGCCCGGCGATAAGGAGCGCTTTCAGGATCAGATCAGCTACATCGATGCGGTCGGCTTGATGAACGCCGAGGCGGCGCATCGTCAGGCTGCGATGTACAAAACCGGTGCGGCGCTGACGCCCGCGAATCCCGAGCTGCTGCCCTTTCAGGTGCAGATCCGCGCGACGTATACGGATTTCTTCTCCATGTTCCTGACGCCTTTCATGGCGGGCGGCCCGTGGAGCGCGGCTGACGACGAGAATCATGCCGACGTCGCCGTAATTACCCAAAAGCTCAATGACAAGCTCTTTGGCGGCGCCAATTCCGTCGGTAAGAGCATCAATCTGGACAATCACGAGTTCCGGATTGTCGGTGTCCTGGCGCATTGGGAGCCCACGCCGACGTTTTACGATCTCAATAACGATCAGTATGGCGAGGGTGCGGAACTCTATGTGCCCTTCACGCGCGCCATCGATGGCCAATTGCCCAGTTGGGGCAACAATAACTGCAATGGCGATGTGGGGCAGCCCGGCTGGGAAGGACGCTTGCATTCCGAATGCGTCTGGATCCAGTTCTGGGCCGAGCTGCCGACCGCGGCGGACGTCGCGGCGTATCGCAGCTTTTTGAATAACTATGCTGCAGATCAGCAGCGATCCGGGCGCTTTCACTGGCCGGCGCACACGAAGATTCGCGACGTGCGCGAATGGCTGGTCTATCAGCATGCAGTCTCGAAGGAAGTTGAAATTCTCGTGTTGGTCAGCTTCAGCTTTCTCTTGGTGTGTTTACTCAATGCCATGGGCCTCATGCTGGCGAAAATCATGGGCCGCGCCGGCGATATCGGCGTGCGCCGCGCGCTGGGTGCCAGCCGCAGGGCCATTTTCAGCCAGTGTCTGATCGAGGCGGGTGTGGTCGGACTGGCGGGCGGACTGCTCGGGCTGGCGCTAACGGCGCTGGGCCTTCTGGGTCTGCGATCGCTCTTATCCGAAGAAGTCAGCCGCCTTACTCACTTCAGTGCGTCGGATATCACGATTGCGGTCATTCTCGCCGTGTTGGCAACCACGCTGGCCGGACTTTATCCCACGTGGCGCGCCGCGCAAGTGCAACCGGCGTGGCAACTCAAGGCGCAGTAGGAGGCACCATGCAAATTCGTCCCATCCTTTCAGCCATGCGCCGCAATAAGGTCGGCGCCGTCCTGATTGCCGTGCAAATGGCCATCACGCTGGCGATACTCTGCAATGCCCTGTTCATCATCCAACAGCGCGTTGCCTTGAGTGAACGACCGACCGGAATCGACGACGAAGCCGCTGTCGTGGTGCTCGACAATCAGTGGGTCGGCCATCCGCCGGATCAGGCTGCGCGTCAGCAGGGGGACCTGGCGGCGCTGCGATCTTTGCCGGGCGTTCAGGATGCGTTTGCCACGAATAGCGTTCCCTTGACCGGCAGCGGTTCGACCGAGGGCATCAGCCTGCATCCGGATCAGAAGACCGCCTCGGCAAGGGCCGCCCTGTACTTCGGCGACGAGCACGCCATCGCAAGTTTGGGACTGAAATTGATCGCCGGCCGCAACTTCCATGCGGATGAAGTCACGGACAAGGGCGGTTATACCGACCTCAAACCGCCGGCCGCGATCATCATCACCAAGGGGCTGGCCGACAAGCTCTTTCCCAATGCCAATGCGGTGGGTCAGAGCATCTACGACGACTTTTCGAAGGGCCAAGTGCCCATCGTCGGGGTGGTCGAGCGATTGCAAGTGCCTTGGGTATCGGCGGGTGGATGGGGCAGCACCTTCAACGACAATTCTTTCATTGTACCTTTCCACCTCGTGAGCCCGTATCCAGTTCAGTACGTCGTGCATGCCAAGCCAGGACAGGCGGCCGCGCTGATTCACGAGTTGCCCCAGAAGCTTTTTGACATCAGCCGTGCGCGGGTGATTGGCAAGATCCGGCCCATGACGGCGCTGCGCACGGAGATTTACAAGGACGATAAGGGTTTGGTGGTGATACTCGCGGTGGTTTGCGCGGCGCTGTTGGCGATCACCGCGTTCGGAATCGTGGGTCTGACCAGTTATTGGGTGGCGCAACGCCGGCGTCAGATCGGAATCCGCCGCGCCCTGGGCGCGACGCGCAACGCCATCATTCAATATTTCCAGACCGAGAATCTCTTGATCGCCGGCGCCGGCGCGGCGATCGGGATTGCCTTGGCGGTGTCGCTCAATCTCTGGATGGTGAGCGCCTTTGCCATGCAGCGCTTCAACGCCGGCTATGCGCTGATCGGCGCCGTCGCGGTGATGTTGCTGGGGCAGGCCGCCGTGCTGTGGCCGGCGTTCAAAGCCGCATCGATTCCGCCGGCACTGGCCACGCGCGCCGCTTGAAGTCGGCGCGTGCTTAACATGTTTCGCTACTATTTCCGGCTCGGGATTCGCAGTCTCAAACGCAATATGGTGTTGACCGGGCTGATGATCGCGGCGGTGGGCTCCGCGGCCGGCATTGCGCGCCGCTTCCATTCCCCCCGCGCTGGCGACGCGCGGGGGATGACCGGTCAGGTGTGATTCCGCGCCGCACCCGTTAACATGCCTGCATGCGTACGGTACTCGTCATCGATGACAATCCAGCGGTCGCCCAGGCGCTCATCGTGCTGTTCGGGTTGCACGACATCCGCACGCTGACCGCCTTCACGCCGCAGAAAGGGCTCGCGGTGCTGGCGCAGGAACGGGTCGATCTGGTGATCGCCGACATGAACTTCAGCGCCGATACGACTTCGGGAGAAGAAGGAGCGGCCCTGTTCCGCGCGCTCAGAGCTCAGCAGCCCGATCTGCCCGTGGTTTTGCTCACGGCGTGGACCCATCTGGAATCCGCGGTACAGCTGGTCAAGGCCGGCGCGGCGGATTACATCGGCAAGCCCTGGGACAACGACAAGCTGCTGGCAACGGTCGAGAACTTGCTGGAGCTGGCCGAGACCACGCGCGAGCGCCGGCGCTTGCAGGAAGAGCAGCGCCGGCGGCGTGAACGCTTGGCGGAGCAATACGATCTTTGCGGCATCGTCTTCGCCTCGGATGCGATGGAACGCGTGGTCGAGCTCGCCTGCCGCGTGGCGCGCGCCGATGTTCGCGTCCTCATCAGCGGCCCGAACGGCGCGGGGAAGGAGCGCATCGCGCAGATCGTGCACGCCAACTCCGCGCTTCGCGCGGGCCCCTTCGTCGCGGTCAATTGCGGCGCCATTCCCGCCGAGTTGATCGAAGCGGAATTGTTCGGCGCCGAAGCGGGCGCCTACACCGGTGCCACGCGCGCCCGCACCGGGCGCTTCGAGGCGGCCCACGGCGGGACCTTGTTCCTGGACGAGATCGGCGATCTACCGCTCGCCGGACAGGTCAAGCTGCTGCGCGTGCTGGAGACCGGTCAATTCGAAATGCTGGGCTCGAGCAAGACGCGCACGGCGCAGGTCCGCATCGTCAGCGCCACCAATGCGGATTTGCCGGCCCTGATCCGCGAGGGACGGTTTCGCGAGGATCTTTATTACCGCCTGAATGTGATCGACATCGCAGTGCCGCCATTGGCGGACCGGCCGGCGGATATATTGCCGCTGGCGCGGCATTTTCTCGGCGACGGTATGCAGCTGAGCGAAGATGCCGCGGCCGCGCTGCAGGCGCACGATTGGCCCGGCAATGTGCGCGAACTGCGCAATTCCATCGAACGCGCCAAGCTGTTGGCGCGCGAGCGCATGGTGGCGGCCGCCGATTTGAATCTGCCCGCGATCGCCCGCACTCCCCCGCGCGAAAGCGAGAATCTGAGCAAGGAGGTCTTGGAGGCTTCCTTGCGCGAAGCGGGCGGCAACATCAGCCGGGCGGCCCAGAGCCTGGGACTGTCCCGTCAAGCCTTATACCGGCGTCTGGAACGGTTCAATCTGCGCCCGCCAAGCGGCGCCTGAGCGCTGCCCTTGAGCCTCAAGACCAAATTTGCACTGCTGCTGATCGCCGTCGTCGCGATCACGGCGGCGCTCAGTGCCTGGGCGGCGCGCGGGTTCGGCAATCCTCTGTTCGGCTGGTTGTTGATTCTCGCGGCATCGCTCCTGCCGCTGCTCTGGCTGTCATCGCGCGTCATGCGTCCGATCCAACAGATGCTGCGCGCGCTGTCGGGCACCGTGGCAAGCTACCGTGAAGGAGATTTCAGCCTGTCGTTGGTCGCGGATCGCGACGATGAGCTGGGTGAGCTGATGACGGCGCACAATGAACTGGCCGAGGCTCTGCGCGAACAGCGCGCGCACCTGGTGCAGCGAGAATTGCTGCTCGACACGGTGATGCAAAACTCGCCGGTGGCGCTGGTGCTGGTCGACGCCAACGATCGCATCGCGTATGCGAATATCGCGTCGCGTCACCTGTTGAGCGGCGGGCGCAGCCTGCAGGGCCTGCGATTCAAAGACGCGCTGCGCGAGGCGCCCGCCGCCGTGCAGGGGGCCGCGGCAGAGCAGGGCGACAATCTTTTTTCCACTGAAATCGACGGCGTCGAAGAGACATTTCACCTCTCGCAGCGCGCTTTCATCCTGCAGGGGCGCAACTTCAGGTTATATCTGCTCAAGCGCCTGACGCGCGAACTCTCGCGCCAGGAAGTTTCGACCTGGAAGAAGCTGATCCGGGTCTTGAGCCACGAGCTCAACAATACCTTGGGTCCTTTGTCCTCGCTGGCGCATTCCGGCGCCGAAATCGCGCGGCGCGGAGACTACGCGGCACTCCCCGCCGTTTTCTCGGCGATCGCGGAGCGCGCCGAGCACCTGCACCAATTCGTCAGCGGCTATGCCGCTTTCGCCAAGCTGCCTGCGCCTCGGCCGGAATCGGTACCGTGGCAACAGTTCGTCGCGGACCTGCGCGGCCAGCAGAACTTTACCTGCAGCGAACCGCTGCCTGAGCTGCCCGGCTGGTTCGATCGCGTGCAGGTGGAGCAGGCGCTGATCAATATGCTCAAGAACGCGCATGAAGCCGGCGGCGCCGAAGCCGCGGTGGAACTGTCCATCGTCTGCAGCGGCGCGGATCAACGCATCGAAGTGCGCGATCGAGGCTCCGGAATGAGCCAAACGGTGCTGGCGCAGGCGCTGCTGCCGTTCTATTCCACCAAACGCAGCGGCACCGGATTGGGTCTGGCACTCGCCCGCGAGATTGCCGAGGCGCACGGCGGCCGCATTCAACTGGCCAATCGCGAGGGCGGCGGACTGATCGTTGCCCTGGAGCTACCGTGGAGCGCGGGTAGGCTGGATGCTACAGTCGCCGGATGACGCCGCTCGCCGCGCTCGCCTCCTGAGCCCAAATACATGGGAAACATTTATCTGGTACGGCACGGGCAAGCCGCCTTCGGCACGGAACATTACGACCGTCTTACCGATTTAGGAGGTGCCCAGGCGCGCCTGCTGGGCGCCTATTTCGCGCGCCGCCAGATTCGATTTGACGCGGTGTTCACCGGCACGCTGCGGCGTCAGACCGAGACGGCGCAAGGCATTTCCGCAGGCCATGAGTCCGGCGCGCGGCCACTGCAGGAAACATTTCCCGGGCTGGATGAGTACAAGCCGGAGGCCATCATGATGGCCTTGAGCGGAACCTTCCCTGCACCGGCGTTGGCCGCGGCGCGGCGCGATCCGCTCGTGGTGCGCGAGCACTTTCGTATCCTGCGCGAAGCCTTGTTGGCGTGGGCCGAGGACCGGACCCGGCCCGAAGGCATGCCGGTCTGGCAGGCATTTCAGGACAACGCCGTGGCGGCGATGGTCGAAGCGCGGCAGCGCTTTCCCGACGGCAATGTGCTCATCGTCAGTTCGGGCGGCCCCATTGCCGCCATCGTCGCGGCCGCGCTCAATGCGCCGCCCGCGGCCGCCGTTGAATTGAACATGAGAATACGCAACAGCGCACTCACCGAGTTCGCCACGACGCCGCGGCGGCATAGCCTGATCAGCTTCAACGGATTGCCGCATCTGGACACGCATCCCGACCCGGCGCTGACCACCTACGCGTGAGCCGCGCCGGCTCTGCCGTCAGTCGAACTCGGTCGCGAGCAGAGGCTGCGCGCGATGATCGAACATTCGGTCGATTTGGGCGGCCGTGGTTCGGCCCAACGAAAGCGGCGGCAGCTCATGGCGCGGGAAAAACGCCACTTCGCTGGTTTCGTCGCTGGCGCGCGCCGCGCCTCCCACGATTTCGCAGATGAAGAACATCTTGTAGATCGAGTCGATATGCCGTGGCGGATTTCTCTTCTGGTAGTCGTAGACCGCCGCGAGCTTGAGTGCGCGCGCCTTGAAACCGGACTCTTCGGCAATTTCCCGCACCACGCACTCGCCCGCGGTTTGATTGACGTCGGCCCAACCGCCGGGCAGCGTCCACTTGCCGTCGCTGATCTCGCGCACCATCAGAACGCGGCCCTCGACGAAAGCCGCGCCGCGCACGTCGACCTTCGGCGTCGCGTAGCCCTTCTCCTGGCGCAGCAGCTCGAGCAGGGGTTCATGTTCGGCGGCCGAACTTTGCGCCATCAGCAAGGCCGCCAATTCGCGCAGCCGTTGGTAGCGCTGCTGGTCGAAGCCGTCGGCGCTGAAGGCCAATCCGGTCTGAGCAATGGCCCGCACCTCGCGTGCGATTTTCAGCCACTGCGGTTCCTGAGTCACCGCGGCGCGAAGAATTCGGTGTACGTCGCGATTCGCTCGGCTTTGATCTCGACCACATCGACCAGTTCGGTGGGTACCGTCGCGCCCGTGACTTTGGAAAAAATATCGGCGCGCCAATGCGCGACCGCGCGCGGCATTTCGACCGTCAGGCTCAAGAGTTGATAATTGTTGAGCCGGAACACCTTGACCATCATGGAGAGCCAGGGCCGAAATTCCGGAAGACTCTGGGCGCGAATGGCAATCGGCTTGTCGGCGCTCGCGCCCAGGATTTCGTATCGGCCCGCATCGGCAAAAACGCGGCACATGCCGGCAAGATCGCCCCCGACGCGCGCCGCGTGGAGCTGCTGAATTATTCGTTCCGCGACGATGCGCTCGGACACGTTGTTTCTCCCGAATTGTTAGGCCAGCGCTGCGCGGATTTCGGCGCCGATCTGTTCGAAAGCCGTGCGCGCATAGGGTATGACCGCTCCCAAACCATAGAACAGATGAATCATACCTGGATGGCAAGTGTAGGACACTTCATTGCCGGCTTGGGTCAGGCGCTCGAAATAATTTCGCCCCTCATCGCGCAGCGGATCGAATTCCGCGGTATGAATCAGCGTCCGCGGCATGCCGGCGAGATCCCCGGCCAGCAGCGGCGAAACCGATGGATTGCCGGGTTCCGTGCCCGCCGGGAGGTAGTACTCGAGGTCATGGTCCAGGGTGGCCTGATCGACGAGATAGCCGCTCGAGAATTCGCGCTTCGAGGCCGTGACCCGGCTGTAGTCGAGTATCGGACAGATCAGCAACTGCAGCTTGAGTTGCGGACCGCCGGCTCGAGCCGCCCACTGGCACGTGGCCGCGGCCAGCGTGGCGCCGGCGGAATCTCCGCAAATGCCGAGGCGCGCGGCGTCGATTCCGAAGTCCGCGGCGTGACCGCCGATGTGGCGCAGCGCCGCTTGCGCGTCCTCCACGGCGGCCGGGAAACGGTGCTCGGGAGCCAATCGATAGTCCACCGACACCACTCGAACGCCGCCCGCGCGGCACAGCGCGCGGGCGATGCCGTCGTGAGTTTCCATGCTGCCGGCGACCAGGCCGCCGCCGTGAAAATAGACGAGTCCGGGTAGAAATTCGGCTTTCGAAGGCGAATAGAGCCGAATGCGCAAGGTGCCGTCCGCGCCGGGCAGCGTCCGATCCTCGACCGCTTCGAGCGCAACGGCGGGGCCGGCGAATTGCATCAAGGAGACGAGTCCCTTGCGGCGTTCCTCGACCGTGGCGCTGCGCGCATCGGGCGGATTGCCCGCGGCGAGGAGATTCAAGAAGCGTTGGACGCGTGGGTCGAGAGGCATCCGCGCGCGATTTGCCGAGAAACCCGGCTGGCTCTTACAGAGCCAACGCCTGCCGGGTCGCCGCCGGCCATTTCTTGAGATCCAGGCCGTGATTGGCGAACAACGCCACGGCCAATCGATCGATGCCGAAAGCGACGCAGCTGGTATGGGCCAATTCGCCGTTGTCGTCACGGATGCCCCACACCTGGCCAAAGTGCTCGCGGTGATAATTGAAACTCATGCAGGCGGTGGGCGATGCGCCCGGGTAATACGGAATCAAGAGTTCGAACTTCAGCGCCTGCTGACGCTGGCTGACCGCCATCACTTGGCCCACGCGGCCGAAGAACGGATCGTTCGCCACGTCGATGGTATGCGGCAACCCCAGTTCGGAGGCCAGCACCGGTGCCTTGGCCATCCATTTTTCGCGAAACTCGACGATCTCGTCCGGCGCGCCGATTCTCACGAATTCGCGCATGCGGAAGGATTGCAGCCGATCGAGGCTGAGCGAGGGCTCATGGCGGAATACATCCGCCTCGATATCGAACTGCAGGCCGCCGCGCGGCAGCTTGCCGCGCGCCGCCGCGATCGGATACACCGGATAGCATGCCGCGGGCGACAGCACCAGGTCCGACGAGCTGAGCGAAGTGGTCCAGTCGCCGCCGTTGTCGTAGCGTTCCACGGCCGATCGAATCGAGCTCTCAGAGCCGTGCAGGGCGCAAACGCAGCCCAGCAAATTGGGAAAGCTTTTCAAGTACCCGGATTTCTCCAGCTGCGTTCGGCTCATCACCGGCGGGAAGCGCATGATTTCCGCCTGCGGGTCGCGCTGCCGGGTGATGTATTGTTCGAGACGTTCCACGAGGTCCACATACAGCGCGGTGCGTGCATAGACGCCGTCGACTCCCATCGGCCTGAACAGCCGATCGGCGAGGTGCGCCAACGGATAAGAGGATGCGCTATCGGGCGACATGGACATCAGCCGCTGATCGAGGCCGGCAGCGGCGTCATCAAAGAGGTCGTCGCGAGATTCGTCAGGATGCGGTCGTTGCTGATCATGATGGGCGCCGACAATACATCGCGCAGCAAACGTCCGATGGTGAATTCGGTGTCATTGCGATATCCGGACAGTCCGCAAGCGCGCAGCGAAGTGAGCACGGTGGTTACCGCGAGCTCCGACACCTGCACTTTGGTCAGGGTGATCATGGCCTGAAATTCCAAGGACGAGATCGCCTTTTCATCCGACATGATCGCTTCGTAGCTGCGCAGGCTGGTGGCGAGGACGCCGCGCAGCGTGCGCAATGTGGATACCGCCTGGGTGAAGTGCGCGGCGCCGGGCGGCGTTTGGCCGTTCGATTGGCGCACCACGTGCCGCACGAAAGCTTGCGCCTTGGAGGCCGCGGCGGCGGCGATGCCCGCCCATACCGAGCCCCACAGGATGTGTGCAAACGGCACCATGGTCTGGGCGTGAATTCTTTCGTAGGGTTCGGGCAGTATTTGTCCGGCCGGCGCTCGTGCGCGCAGCGTGAAGCCCTCGCTATGCGTACCGCGCATTCCCAAGGTATCCCATACCTGCAATCTCTCGAGCGTGTAGTCCGACTTCAACAGCACCAGAAGCACCTGATCGTTGCCCGGCGCATCGGCGGCGCGGCGCGCGGTGGTGACGATGCCGTCCGCTTCCACCGCATAGGAAATGACCGTAGCCTTGCGCTCGAGGGTGATTTGCGCGCCGTCGTGCTCCACGGCGGCTTCGCTGGAACGGACGTTTCCGCCTGCCTGGCCTTCCGTCGTCGATGAGGCCATGAGCAGCTGTTCGCCGGCGATACGGCGCAGAATGCGCTCATGGGCGGCATTGTTCTTGAAGTGGCGAACGATGCAGGCCATCTTGATCTGGTGCATCGCGTAAATCAGGCCGGTGGAAGAACAGGCCTGGCCGAGGATGTAGCACACATCGGCAATTTCGGCGATCGTGGCGCTTTCCCCGTCCAATGACTGGGGAACCTGAATGCCGAGCAGCCGCTGCTTGCGCAGCTCCGCGAACGCCTCGCTGGGAAAGCGCGCTTCGGCGTCGACTGCGGGCGCGTTCGCCCGCGCCACCTCGGCCGCCGCACGGGCACGCGCGGTCAAATCGTTCTGGCGCGCGCTGGGGGTGCGGGTACCGGGTATGCGGTGTGTCTCGATTGCCATTGAGAATTAGCCTCGGGGCCCTGTAATCGGCGGATTATGAGCGGACGGCTGCACCTCGACAATGACCGGGACGTAAATATATTGTTACTTAGTGATGCTCGACTCATTTTAAAAACATATGTAAAACCCCCATCGTATTCCGTATCCTGCGCTACACGGTATTATCGGCGCTGGTTTTCTGGAGATATATCCAAAGTGGAACCGCAGGTGAATGAGGGGGTGAGCGAGCGGCTAATTTCGCTCGTGAGGGCGGTGTTGGGGGCAGGCAGCGTCATGCCGAACCCATTTCCGCTGGACGCTCAGCTCAGCGATCTTGGAATCAGCTCCTTGAAAATGGTGAATCTCATGCTCGCCGTCGAGGTGGAGTTCGACATCGCCATCGCCCAGGCCGATATCACCCCGGAAAATTTTCATTCGCTGAGCTCGATCGAGGCGCTGGTCGAACGGACTTTGGCGCAGCGCGCTTAAGGGGGCTCGTTGAGGACGCCGATCAGCGCCTCCACGTCGGCCATGCTGGTTTCCCCGTTCGTCGCGCAGATCCGCACCACGTCCTGACCCTCGAACGTGGTGGGCGCGACCCAGGCGCGCCCGGAGGCCACCACTCTACGCACCAGGGCGCGCACGTCGCCCAACGCCGCCGGCGGAACGGCATCGAGCACCGCCAGCGGCGATTCGTTGGCGATGCGCCAGCCCAAGGCCAGCAGCCGTTCTTTGACCCGTGCGATCACGTCGGCCCCGCGTTCGACGTGGGCGCCCAGTCCCTCCCAACCGGCCGCGGCCAGCGCCAGAAACAGGCGCAGACCCAGGAAGCGCCGCGACCATTGCACGCTGTTCAAGTAGGGGTCCACCGCCGAAAGGCTGGAAGGCATGAAACTCGTGGAGGCATGAAAGGCCTCGGACAAGAGGTCGGCGCGCCGCGAAATGAAAATGGCGCATCCCATGGTGGTCGCGAGCCATTTGTGCGCATCGATGGTGATCGAGTCGGCGCGCTCGATACCGTCGAGCACCCGGCGCAGTCGATTCGACGCCAATGCCGCGCCGCCCCACGCCGCGTCGACGTGCAACCAAAGTGCCTCGCGTTCCGCGATGTCCGCGCAGGCATGCAGCGGATCGATCATGCCCGCACCGGTGGTTCCGGCGGTTGCAACCACCATGACCGGAACCGACCCGGCCGCGCGATCATCGGCAATGGCCGTGAGCAGCGCCTTCGGGTCCAGGCGCCCGCGCCCGTCGGTGGCGACCAACCGCAAAGCGCTGCGGCCGACGCCGGCTTGATGCGCGATTTTCAGCCACGCGATATGACAGTCTTGGGATGTGTAAAATTTTGCCGGCCCGGCGAAGGCGCGCACGCCCTCGGCGGAGTAGCGCGGATGGGCGGCCGTCAGGGCGCAAATCAGCGCCGTATAATTCGCCTCCGATCCGCCGGTCGCGAAGTGTCCGGTCGCATCCTGGCCGAGTCCGGCACGCTGGGCCAGGGCGCGGATCACATGGCTTTCCAATGCCACCGGCACGGGAGAAGAGGCCGAACTCGCGAGTTGCGGATTGAAAGTAGCGGCGAGCCGGTCGGCGCATTGCGCGGGAAAATTGGCGCCCGGATTGAACAGTCCGAAATAGCGCGGGTTCGACATTTGCACGATGCCATGCTCCAGGCGCTCGATGGCCCATCGCAGAGCCTCTTCGAGCGGCTGCGGCCGCTCGAAGTCGAAAGCGGCCAGCTCGGCGCGGAATTGCTGCATGTCGATGGTCGGCGCCACCGGGCCGGCTTGAACGCGCCGATGCGCGGCCGCCAGCTCGAGCGTCAACCAGTTTTCGATTCGCTCGCGGTCCGCGGGACTCGGGAATAACGCCGGAATCGCGTCCGGCAAGGCCTGCGGACTCAAACCGCGGCGCCCAGGGCTTGATCGAGGTCGGCGAGGATATCGTCGATGTGCTCGATTCCGATGCTCAAGCGAATACTGCCGGGTCCGACACCCGCGGCCAATTGTTCTTCGGCGGACATCTGCCGATGCGTCGTCGATGCCGGATGGCAGGCAAGCGATTTCGCGTCGCCCAAATTGACCAAGCGTTTGAACAGCTTCAGCGCGTTGTAGAAACGCATGCCCGCTGCGAGGCCGCCGCGTATTTCGAATGTCATCAGCGAACAAGCCTTGCCGCCCAGATATTTTTGTACGAGGGCGTGATAGGGATTGTCGGCAAACCCGGCATAGTTCACCGATTCCACGCGCGCGTCGGCGCGCAGGTGCTCGGCGACCTTGCGCGCATTCTCGACGTGACGCTCCACGCGCAATGCCACCGTCTCGATGCCCTGCAACAGCAGGAAGGCGTTCATCGGCGAGAGCACGGCACCCATGGTGCGCTGGCAGACGCTGCGGCAGCGGCCGATGAAAGCCGCGGCGCCGTAATGATCTGCATAGACCAAGCCGTGATAGGACTCGTCCGGCTGCGTGAACATGGGATAGCGAGCCGCGTGAGCCGTCCAGGGGAAGCGCCCGCAATCGACCACGATGCCGCCCAGGCTCGTCCCGTGGCCGCCCATGAATTTCGTCAATGAGTGGATCACGATGTCCGCGCCGTAGTCGACGGGCCGCACCAGCATCGGCGTCGCCACCGTGTTGTCCACGATCAGCGGCATGCGATGGCGATGCGCGAGGGTTGCCAGCGCTTCGAGATCGCAGACATTTCCGGCCGGATTGCCCACGGTCTCGCAAAATATCGCGCGGGTGTCATCGTCGATGAGCGCTTCCAAGTCGGCGGCGCGATCGGACTTCGCGAAGCGTACACCGATCCCCATCTTGGGCAGGACGTGCGCGAACAGGGTGTAGGTCGTACCGTAGAGCTGCGGCACCGTGATCAAATTGCGGCCCGCTTCCAATGCATTGATCGAGGCATAGAACAGCGCCGTCTGTCCGGAGGCCACGCTCAGCGCGCCGACCCCACCCTCCAGCTCCGCCACCCGCTGCTCGAGAACATCGGTGGTCGGATTGCTGATGCGCGTATACCGATACCCTGGAACTTCCAGGTTGAACAACGCGGCGCCATGCTCGGCGCTGTCGAATGCGTAAGCAGCCGTTTGATAAATCGGAACCGCCACGGCCTTGGTGGTGGGGTCGGAGTCGAAGCCTCCGTGAATTGCAATGGTTTCCCGCTTCATGCTTGGCTGTCGAAGTTGCTGATGTCGCAGTGTATCTCGAACGATGCGGGGTAGTCGTGGTAAGGTTCGCAATTCCCAAGATGACCGTTAAATGAGCATTTCGACGCAGCCCGCCGAGCTCGATGCAAAATTCGCCCGCGACGCGTGGCTGCGCGCGCTGGCCAAGACCGCGAACATCGGCGAGCGCGGCACCACGCTGCCGGAGCTGGTCGGGCGCTTGGCGGAACAATTCGCCGCCGCGCCGGCGCTCATCGGCGCGCAAGCATCGATGAGTTATGCTCAATTGGGAGTTCGCTGCAGCCAATATTCGCGTTGGGGTATCGGCCGCGGATTGCAAAGCGGCGACGCGGTCGCGCTGCTTATGTCCAACTGCGCCGAGTATCTGGCCGTCTGGCTGGGATTGAGCCGAATCGGCGCGGTCGTTGCGCTGGTCAATTCACAGCTTGCCGGCGAGGTCCTCGCGCATTCGATTAAAATCGCCGATCCCAAGTACCTGATCGTCGGCGCCGATCTCGCGCCGCGCGTGGCGGCGATCCGGGCGCGCCTGCCGGCGGCGATGAGGTGCCGCGTAGCGGGAACGAGCCGCGATTTCGCGCCGCTCGAGCCGGAACTTGAATCGTTGTCGGGCGAACCGCTGACGGCTGCCGAGCGCGAAGCGCCGCCGATCGATGCCACCGCGCTCTATATTTATACGTCGGGCACGACCGGTTTGCCGAAAGCCGCCAAGGTCAGCCACTACCGGCTCATGCAGTGGAGCCATTGGTTTGCCGGCATGATGGACACGACGCCCGCGGACCGGATGTTCAATTGCCTGCCGCTGTATCACAGCGTCGGCGGCGTGGTGGCGACGTTTGCGACCCTGGTCAACGGCGGTGCCGTGGTGATTCGCCCGCGTTTTTCTGCGTCGGATTTTTGGCGCGACGTATGCGCCGAGCGCTGCACCTTGTTCCAATACATCGGCGAACTGTGCCGCTACTTGGTGAACACCGCGCAGCAGCCGGGCGAAACCGAACACTCCTTGAGAATGGCCTGCGGCAATGGGCTGCGGCCCGAAGTCTGGGTGCCTTTCCAGACCCGTTTCAAAATCCCGAGAATCCTCGAATATTACGCCTCCACCGAGGGGAATTTTTCACTCTACAACTGCGAGGGACAGCCCGGCGCCATTGGCCGCATACCGGCTTTCCTGGCGAGCCGCCTGCCCGTCGCGCTGCTGCGGTTCGACGTTGAAAAATCGGAGCCGTGGCGCAACGCCGCGGGCTTGTGCGAGCGCTGCGCCGCGAATGAAGTGGGCGAGGCCGTCGGCCTGATGCCCGCGGCGGGCGGCGGACGCGCCGGCCGTTTCGAAGGCTACGCGGATGAAGAAGCATCGAACCGCAAAGTATTGCGCAACGTTTTTCAAGCGGGAGATGCCTGGTATCGCACCGGCGATCTGATGCGCCGCGACGAGCGCGGGTTTTACTACTTCGTCGATCGGGTGGGGGAAACCTATCGATGGAAGGGCGAAAACGTGTCCACCGCGGAAGTGCTGACGGCGCTGACGGCGAGCCGCGGCGTCGTTGAGGGTGTGGTGTATGGAGTCAGCGTGCCGGGCGCAGACGGCCGCGCGGGTACCGCGGCTCTGGTGGTCAATGCCGATTTCGATCTCGCCGCGTTTCGCGCCGAAGTCGCCGCGCGCCTGCCTCCCTATGCGCGGCCGGTGTTCTTGCGGATACTCTCGACGCTCGAGGCCACGGGCACCTTCAAGCCGCGCAAGCAGGAACTCGTGCAGGCCGGCTTCGACCCGAGCCGCGTAACCGATCCCTTGTATTTCGACGATGCGCGAGCGCAGCGCTACGTGCCGCTGGATGCCGCGGTGCATGCCGCGATCTTGGACGGCACGATCAGAATTTAATCGCCATCAAGTCGGCGCGGATTCGCCGGCGTGCGCAAGCGCGTTCGCAAGCGGAATTTGCACGACGAGCAGGGTGCCGCCCGATGCGGGTTTTCTCACGTCCAAGCGTCCTCCCAGGGCGCGCACCCGATGACGCATGGAAGCCAGTCCGTGCGAGCCGATCGCCATGAATCGATCAGCGGGCATGCCGATGCCGTCATCGGCGATGCGCATGAGCAGCGTTTCGTCATCCATATCCAGGCTGAGGTCCGCGGTTTTTGCACGCGAATGCTTCAGAATGTTGCTGAAGGCCTCTTGCGCGATGCGAAACAAGGCAATGGAGGCCTCGGATTTGAAGCGCGGTTCCTCATCGGGATAGGACTGGCTGCAGATCAGGCCGGCGGCCGCGCAGGTTTCTTTCATCTGCCATCGCAGCGCCGCGAACAGCCCCACGTTATCCAGAAGGGTGGGACGCAGTTCCTCGATGATGCGGCGCTTCAAGTCCACTCCGGCGGCCAGATTTTGCTGAACGCGGTTCAAGCGCAGCTTCAGGTCGGGGTCGTTTATCGTCAGATGCTGTTCGGCCCATGAAATGTCCATGCGCGCGCCGACCAGCAGTCCGCCCAGCTCGTCGTGCAATTCCCGCGCGAGGCTCGCCTTTTCGCGTTCGGACACGCTTTGCAAATGGGTCGACAGTTCGACCAGGTCGCGGGTCCGCTCTTCAACCTCTTGTTCGAGCCTGAGCTTCTGATCGAGCAGTTCCGCGTTCAGCGCGGCGCGGCGCCGCATATCCAGATAAACCAGCCGTGTCGCAACGGCGACCAACAGCATGTTGATGACCGTACCCAAGAGGGTGATCCAGCGGCTCAGCGCCAGGGAGCTTTCCCAATGCGCGGTGGCCTCGCGATGTTCAACGCCCTCGCGGTCGCGCAGTCGATCCAAATTGTCCGAGATGATCGCGCCGGTATCCGCACCCACGCTGGTCTTGACCAGTGCGATAGCCGCGCTCACTCCTTGAGTTTTTTGGATTGCCAGGATCATCGAGAGATCCGCGAGCCTCTTGCCGATCAGAACCTGCAGCTCGCGGATGCTGGCAACACCGAAATCCGAGCCGGCGTATTCCCGGCTGAGGTTCTCAAGCCGCGGCTCGATTTCCGCCACCGCCCGGTTATAGGCCGCCATGTAGCGCGGATCGCCGGTCAGCAGGTAGGTGCGCTGCGCACCGCCGGATCTGGAGATGGAATTTTGCAGCTGATCGATGCTGTGCTCGCGCGCCGCGGACTTCTGCAGGCGTTCCCCGGCCTCCCGCAGACGCGCCTGCCCCTCTCCGGTTACGAAGAACAGCGCGGCCAGGAAACTGATGATGAGAAACGGCGGCACGGCGACGTACCATCGTCCCAAGCCATCCAAGGCATCGCTCAAGAAATTCATGCGATTCATTTTGTCAACAACAGCAATGCAACGCGCGTGCCAAGTATTGCGGCATAATTGTGCGCGCCCCGCAAGAGCCGCCGGCCGCGAAAAATTGTCAATTTGCACCGCCAGTTATAAGGCGTACGGCGGCTTGGTGTGGAAACTGCCCGCAACCGCGCCAGCGCGCCGAATGTAAGGATTACAGACGTAGGCCGAGATTTCACATCGCATACACTATGCCATGCCCATTGTTCGGCTCGACAAGGTCTCGCTCAGTTTCGGTTTGAAACCGCTGCTGGATAACGTCGCTCTGCAGTTGCGCCGAGGCGAGCGCGTCTGTCTGCTGGGGCGCAACGGCGAGGGGAAGTCCTCGCTATTGCAGGTAATCGGCGGGGATCGCATAGCCGATAGCGGCGAGGTCTGGGTCCGGCCGGGCGCTCGGATCGCGAGTCTCGCCCAGGAAGTGTCGAACGGGAGCGATGAGAACGTCCGCGAGGTGGTCTTGGGCGGTGCCGAGCGCACAACGCCCGATGATGAGTGGCAGGCCGAGCTGCAAGCCGATCAAGTGATCTCGCGCCTGCAGCTGCCGGGCGATGCGCCGCTGAGCGCGCTTTCCGGCGGCTGGCGCCGGCGCGTGATGCTCGGCCGCGCGCTCATCGCCGCGCCCGACGTGTTGCTGTTGGATGAGCCGACGAATCATTTGGACGTCGAGGCCATCACCTGGCTCGAAAACATGATGCTGGACTATGCCGGCGCCTTGTTCTTCGTCAGCCATGACCGGGCCTTCGTGCGCCGCGTGGCCGGCAAAATCGTCGAACTCGATCGCGGCCAGCTGCGCATCTGGCCCGGCGGCTATGACGATTATGTATTGCAGAAGCGCGCGGCGCTCGAGGTTGAAGCCAAACACGCGGCGCTGTTCGACAAGAAGCTGGCCCAGGAGGAAGCTTGGATCCGCCAAGGCGTGGAAGCGCGCCGCACACGCAACGAAGGCAGGGTGCGCGCCCTGAAGCAATTGAGGATCGAGCGCCGTGAGCGGCGCGAGAGAATCGGCAGCGTGGAGTTGCGTCCGCAAGAGGCGGCGCCCTCCGGCAAGCTGGTGTTCGAGGCGCAGCATGTTACGCAGAGCTTTGGCGCGGTGCCGCTCATTCGCGATTTCTCGACGCGCATTCTGCGCAAGGATCGCATCGGCATCATCGGCCCCAACGGCTGCGGAAAGACCACGCTGATCAAGCTGCTCGTGGGCGAACTGGAGCCGAGCGCGGGAACCATCCGGCGCGGCACCAAGCTCTTGCCGGCTTATTTCGATCAACAGCGCGAGCAGCTCGATCCGGGCGCCTCGGTTGCCGACAACGTCACGGGCGGCGGCGATACCGTCATCATCGACGGCCAACCGCGGCACGTGTCGGGCTACCTTCGCGATTTTCTGTTTCCGCCCGAACGGCTCAACGCGCCGGTGAGCATGTTGTCGGGGGGCGAGCGCAATCGCCTGCTGTTGGCGCGCCTGTTCGCCAAGCCGAGCAACCTTCTGATCATGGATGAACCGACCAACGATCTTGATGCCGAAACGCTGGAGCTGCTCGAGGAGCTGGTGGCGGATTACGCCGGCACGTTGCTGCTGGTCAGTCACGACCGGGAATTTCTCGACAATGTCGTAACCAGCACGCTGGTGTTCGAGGATGGCGGTCGGATCAACGAGTATGTCGGTGGCTACAGCGACTGGCTGCGTCAGCGAAAATCCGCCGCCGCCGAAGCCTCGGCGGCCGTCGCTGCCAAGCAAGCCGCGGCGCCAAGGCCGGCGCCCGGCACGGCGAACCCGTCCTTGGCGCTCAAGGCGCGGCGGCTCTCATATAACGAGCAACGAGAGTTGGCGCGGCTGCCCGGCAAAATTCAGGATCTGGAAGCCGAGCAGGTGCAGCTCACTACGCTGATCAGCGATCCAAAAGTTTTCCAGCACGATCAGGATCAAGGCACTCAGGCGCTGCAGCGCCTGCAGGCGCTCGCCGAAGAACTCGACAGCGCCTACGCGCGCTGGGAAACGCTCGACAGGGCGGTCGGTACGAGCGGCGCCTAGCCGGGCGAGCAAGCCTAACGGCGCGGCCGGCCGCCGCGCAGCAGATCGTTGGGATTGGGCAGTCCTGCGCCGGCGGCGTCGGGGATGACCAAGGATGAGGCTTGCTCTCGGCGCAACTCCTGCAATTCACGCATGGTTTGCTGAACCGCCTGCTCCGCGGCGGCGCCAAATTTCTCAACGGCAGCTGCCAAGCTGACGGCCTCCAGTTCGAAACTGATGGGGACCGCGCCCATGGGCGTCATGACCTGCGCCTGTCCTACAAATAGCACGGGCCGCGTCGCGTCCGCCGCGCCGTCCGCCGTGACGGGCGTCATTTTGCGAATGGTGCCGACCTTGCGATCGGTAAATATTTCCTCGCGATAGACCTGCGTCGCGTCCATGGTTGCCTGTCGGCCCTCGTTGGCGGAACTCATCGTTTGATTACCCCTTAGAATCGATTCGAAAGTCGCAACGGTAGCAGTTTTCTGCGTTGCCATGGAGGCCTGATACGATACCCGGCTTGGCACATCCAAGCACAACACCGAAGCTTTCCGTTTGGAGCACTCTGTTGGGCGTTGCCCTGTTGGTGGGAGTGGCTTTCTGGCTGCACCACTTGCTCGGCAAGTACCACTGGAGCGACATCCTGGCGCGCGTTCGGGCCATTCCGGATACCAAGCTGCTGCGCGCGGCTTTCTTCACCTGCGCCGGTTACGGCTGTCTCACGCTGTACGATGCGCTCGCCGTACGTTTTGCCGGCGCACGCGTCGCTTATCCGCGCGTCGCACTCATATCCTTCATGGGCTATGCCATCGGACACAACGTCGGCTTCAATTCAATCAGCGGCGGCGCGGTGCGCTACCGTGCGTATACCGCGCTCGGCCTGAGCGCCGGGCAGATCGCCACCATCATTGCCTTCGGCACGCTGACTTTTTTCCTGGGCGCGAGCCTGCTGCTCGGCGTGTCGCTGCTGTCGAATGCCGGAATGTCCGGATCCGTGCTGCATGTTCACGCCTGGCTGGCGCGGGCCGCCGGCGGCTTGTTGTTGGCGGCGGTGGGCGCGTATTTGTGGCTGGTATGGACCCGCCATGCGCCGCTGCGGTTTCGTAAAATCGTGATTCCTGTGCCGAAAGTGCGCGTCGCGTTCGCGCAGATCGGCATCAGCTGCCTCGATATGCTGTGCGCGACCAGCGTTCTTTACGTTTTGCTGCCGCGCGAAGCCGCGATCGGCTTTTTCGCCTTTGCCGGCGTCTATCTGCTTGCTCTGGCCGCGGGCGCGGTCAGCAACGTTCCGGGCGGCATCGGCGTTTTCGAGTTCGTATTGCTGCTGCTGATGCCGGAGGTGCCGACCGACCGGCTGCTCGGCGCGTTGATCGCCTATCGGGCCATTTATTATTTCGCGCCATTCGCCATCGCGCTGGTGTTGCTGGGGGCGCACGAAGTCTGGATACATCGCGCGCCGGTCGTGCGTCTGGGACGCGTCGTGCGGGCATTCCTGGCCGTGGTGACGCCGCAGGCGATCGCCATCGCCGTGTTTCTCGCCGGTGCCGTGCTGTTGTTCTCGGGCGCGACCCCGGGCCTGGGCAACCGGTTGACGTTGCTGCGCAACTTCGTGCCCCTCTCGGTGCTGGAGCTGTCGCATCTGCTCGGCAGCGTGGTCGGCGTGGGCTTGCTGATCATCGCGCATGGACTGTATCGCCGCTTGTACACCGCGTGGTGGATTACCATCTGGCTGTTGTGCGCCGGCATTTTGTTGTCGCTGCTCAAGGGCTTCGATTACGAGGAAGCCACCATTTTGGCCTTGGTGGCGATCATGCTGGCTTCGGCCCGCTCGCGCTTCAGGCGTCAGGCGTCGTTGATCGAGCAGCACTATTCAGCCGCCTGGATCGCGGCCTTTTTCCTGGTGCTGCTGATGGCGGGATGGCTGGTGCTTTTCGCCTACCGGCATCTGCCTTATGACAACGAATTGTGGTGGCAATTCGCCTTCCACGCCTCCGCGCCGCGCAGCCTGCGTGCATCGCTGCTTGCCGTGATGATCGGCGCGGCTTACGGCTTGTGGCGGGTATTGCGGCCGGCGCCGCCGCGCTTTTCGGCCCCGAAAAGCGCGGACCTGGAACGCGTGGCGGTTCTGATCGAGAAGGGCGATACCACGACGGACAATCTCGCGCTGCTGGGCGACAAAAATTTGCTGTTCAATAAAGATCGCACCGCATGCATCATGTTTCAGTCATCCGGCAGCAGCTGGGTGGCCATGGGCGACCCCATCGGGCCCGCGCAACTCGGCGAAGAGCTGGCTTGGGAGTTTCTGGAAGAGTGCGACGGCATGGCCGTCTCACCGGTCTTTTATCAAGTGACGCCGGAACGCTTGCCGCTGTATGTGGACCTCGGGCTCACCTTGAGCAAGCTGGGCGAGGAGGCTCGAGTGCCGCTCGAATCCTTCTCCCTCGAGGGCGCCGCCCGCTCCGACTTGCGCCAGGCGCAGCGCCGCGCCAACCGCGATGGCGCGAGCTTTGAAATTATCCGGCGCGCCGATGTGCCGGCGATATTGCCGGAATTGCGCGCGGTATCGGACGCCTGGCTTGCTTCCAAGAACGCCGTCGAGAAACGCTTTTCCCTCGGGTTCTTCGATGAGCAGTACCTCTCGCATTTCGATATTGCCGTGGTCCGGCATGACGCAGCGGTGGTTGCGTTCGCCAACCTGTGGCGCGGCGGATCGAACGAGTTGTCGGTCGATCTGATGCGCTATAACGACGCCGCGCCAAAAGGCGTGATGGACTACATGCTGGTCGAATGCATGCTTTGGGGCAAGGCGCAGGGGTTCCGCTGGTTCAATCTCGGCATGGCGCCGCTCTCCGGTCTCGAAGAACACGCCTTGGCTCCGACCTGGCACAAGCTGGGACGCATGGTGCAGCGGTACGGTGAAACGTTTTATAACTTCGGCGGCTTGCGCAAATTCAAAGAGAAATTCGATCCCGTGTGGCGTCCGCGCTATTTGGCGGCGCCGGACGGTCTGGCGTTGGCCGGCGCGTTGCTGGATGTCACGGCGCTCATCTCCGGCGGAGTTCGCAACGTACTGCGCAAGTAAGGCGGCGTCAGCCGAACTGCGCTTCGATCTTCTGGGCGACCTCGCGCATCTTCGGCAGAAATTGCTCCACTGCTGCGCGCAGCGGCAAGGCGCTCGCGGCGTAGCGAACCGTAACGGTGGCGAGGATGGTGTCCCTGGCGCGCACTGGGATGGCCAGGCTGGTTTCCTCCGAGACGCGCCGCGCTCGATGCGCCATGCCGAATCCTTGAGTGCGTGTTTCGTGCAACAGCCGCTCCACCTCGATGCGGTTGCGCGCCATGCGGTCCTCCGGCAACGAGGAGCGCGCCAGCTGCTCCAACACTGCGTCGCGCTGCTGGGCCGGGCAGAACGCCAGATACGCCCGGCCCGCGGCCGAGGCCAGCATCGGCACGCGCACGCCGGCGCTGTACTGTTCCAGCGCGAGCGGACTCTGACGGTCCGTCGTCTCGCGGATCATCATGGTCGCGCCCGACGGCGTGGCTATCGCCACCGGCCAAACAACTTGCGAGCCCAAGTTTGCGAGCAGCGGCTTGGCGATGTGCGCGACCAAAGCCTGATCGTCGAACCCTTCCGACAGCGCGCGCACCATGATGGTCGGACGATAGCAGTCATCGTGCGCATCGCGATCGACGTAGCCGGCGAGGCGCAGCGTTTCCAAAATGCGATAGGTGGTTGTGCGCGGCAGACTGACGGCAGCGGCGAGGGTATTGATGGCCGCCCGCTCGAGGCGGTTCAGTTCGGTCAAGACCTCGAGTCCGCGATTTAGAGCGCGGATGGGACGGGTTGAATCGCCGGCAATCTCCGCAGTCGCGGCGCTGCGCCCGGCGGTAGGTGAACCCAGTGGTGCGTGCATCATCCCAGTTTCCCCGGCGCTTTGACCGTTTCGTTTGCAAAACAATGACCTACGCCTGTGCCTGGCACCTTGCGAAGCGCGGCTGAGCGCTGCCATGCATCCATGCCCGCGCCAGCCGCAAGTTGGCGGTATGCAGGCTCGTACATGAGTACCGCGATGAGCGGATCTGGTTGCATGGGCGCCGCTCGAGGCGGTGACCGGCGCCCCACCGCCAAGCGCCTATTAAGTTACAATTCGCGCCGATTTGGCTTATGGATTCACGGATCTGGGACTGACATGTCGGAACAATACGTAGAAACGGTCATCATTGGCGCCGGCCCCGTTGGTCTTTTCCAAATATTCGAACTCGGACTGCTTGGGATCAGCACTCACATCATCGATTCCTTGGGCCAGCCCGGCGGCCAATGCACCGAGCTTTATCCCGATAAGCCGATTTATGACATTCCCGCGTTGCCGGTCTGCGGGGCACAGGAACTCATCGATCGATTGCTGGAACAGGCCAAGCCCTTCAAAGCCACCTTTCATCTGGGCCAGGAAGTGACCGAGTTGCGCGTGCTGGGTAACGGCAAATTTCATGTCGCTACCTCGACCGGTACCCGCCTCACCGCCGGGGCGGTGGTCATCGCCGGCGGAGTCGGCTCTTTCCAGGCACGGCGCCTCGGTGTTCCCGGCGTCGAGCAATTCGAAGGCAAGACGGTGCACTACCGGGTGCGATCGGCGGCCGATTTTTTCAACCGGGACCTGGTGATTTGCGGAGGCGGGGACTCCGCATTGGACTGGACGCTTGCGTTCTGCGAAAAGGCGCGCTCCTTGACGCTGGTGCATCGACGCGCGGACTTTAGAGCCGCGCCGGCCACGGTTGCGCGCATGCGCGACTTGGTTGCGGCGGGCAAGATGCAATTCATGCAGGGCAACGCCGTGGCCTTGCGCCAAGACGGCGAAAAATTGACCGGCGTGGAAGTGCAAACCGCCGACGGCCAGATGCGCACGATTCCCGTGGATCATGTGTTCGCATTCTTTGGGCTGCATCCGAAACTCGGGCCGATCGCCGAGTGGGGCTTGGAGATGGAAAAGCGGGCGCTCAAGGTCGACACGGAGAAGTTTCAGACCAGTGTTGCGGGAATCTTCGCCATCGGCGACATCAATTCGTATCCCGGCAAGAAAAAACTCATCTTGAGCGGCTTCCATGAGGCTGCGCTGACGGCCTTCGCCATTCAGCACCACCTGTTTCCCGAGAAGCGCCAGTTTCTGCAATACACCACCACCAGCCCGATCATGCAGAAGAGATTGGGCGTGGCCGGCGCGGACTAGGCACGGGTGAATCGATGAATCAGCTGTTGGAAGACTTGATCAAGGTCATGACGCTCGAGCGTCTGGAGATCAATTTGTTTCGCGGCCAGAGCCGCGATATCGGCAGTCCGCAAGTGTTCGGCGGACAGGTGCTGGGCCAGGCGCTGGTGGCTGCGACCGCGACCGTGGAAAATCGTCAAGTGCATTCGCTGCACGCCTATTTCTTGCGCCGCGGGGATTTCAATCTGCCGATCGTTTACGAGGTCGACCGTGCGTGGGACGGCAAGCATTTCGCCATGCGGCGCGTCGTCGCCATTCAGAACGGGCAGCAGATATTCAATATGTCTGCCTCGTTCCAAATTCCCGAGGCGGGGCTGGATCATCAGTTTCCGATGCCGGATGTGCCGACGCCGGAAAGCCTGCCGGACTTTGCGCAGTATCGTGCTTCGCTGCAAGGCCTGTCGCCGACCTTGCTGAAAATTTTGGATCAGAAGCGTCCGTTCGAATTCAAACCCACCGAAATTCCCAATTTCACACGGCCGGAAAAGCGGCCTCCATTCAAGTTCGTGTGGATTCGCGCGGTCGACAAGCTTCCCGACGACGAGGCGCTGCATCGCTGCCTGCTGGCCTATGCGTCCGACTTCCAGCTGCTCGACACGGCGCTCAAGCCGCATGCGCTTTCCATGGCCCGCGATCAGTTGGTGATCGCCAGCATCGATCACGCGATGTGGTTTCATCGCAGCCTGCGGGTCGACGACTGGCTGCTGTACGCCATGGACAGTCCGAGTGCGTCGGGTGCGCGCGGCTTCACTCGCGGCAGCATATTTGCGCGCGACGGGCGCCTGGTGGCCAGCGTCGCGCAGGAAGGCCTGATCAGAGTGATGTCCTAGGGAGCGCCATACGTGTTCAAAGCCGTCATTGTCATCGTAATCGTTGCCGCGGTATTGATCGGCGGAATGCTGGCGCTGCGCAGCACCCGCAATACCGGAATGCCGAGCGAGGAGGTGCTGAAGCGCTCCGCGGATCGCGCGCGCCGGCAGGCGGCGCAGGACGAAGCCGAGCGTTAGCGGGCGCGCCGGATGCTCAGACAGGCTCCGGGCGGTTCGCGCTGACGCCGGCCGAAGTCTCCCATACTTCGCGCGGCAGGGTGAACAGGTGGCAATCCCACCAGCGATTCTTGGCGCGCCGGTGCTTGCGGTACACCGCCTCCCAGCGCATGCCGATTTTTTCCAGCACGCGGATCGACGCGGCATTGTTCACATCGACCGTGGAAATCACCCGTTGCGCCCGCAGATCGAAAAACGCCGCATCCACCAGCGCCAGGGCAATTTCGGTCGCGTATCCTTTGCCCCACTGCTCGGCGGCGAGCATATAGCCCAAATCCACGACGTTGCTCTCGATCAAGGACAGATCGCACGCCCCGATCAGATTGCCGCAGGCGCTCTCTTCCACGGCCAGCTCGAAGCGCGTGCGCGGATGCTCGCGCTGCGAGGCCAGCAGCTCTTCAAGATATTCCGCCGTGCTCTCTTCGTCGCGCGGACCAAAAAAAAGATAGCGCGTGACGCGCGGATCCGACGAGTAGGCGTGCACCGCGGCGAAGTCCGTTGCCGCGAACTCGCGCAGATTCAAGCGTGCCGTGCGGACCGGCAGCGTCAGCTTGCGCATAAAACCTTGCCGGGATTCAGGATGCCCCGTGGATCGAGCGCCTTCTTGAGCGCGTGCATGACCGCAAGCTCGACCGGATCGGCGCGGCGCGCGAACTCCGCGGCCTTCAGGCGTCCAATGCCGTGTTCGGCGCTGATGCTGCCGCCCAGGCTTTCGACCAGATCGAACATCGCCGCTTCCAGCGCATGCGCTCTGCCGAGAAACTGCTGCGTGTCGGCGCCGGGCTTTTGACTCAAATTGAAATGCAGGTTGCCGTCGCCGGCGTGCCCGTAGGAAACCACGTCGCCTTCGGGAGCCAGTCCGCGCGCGAGCGCGCCGCCCATCTCGATGAGTTCAGGAATTGCGGAGACCGGAACCGAGACGTCATGCTTGATGCTGGCCCCGTGACGCCTCTGTGCCTCCGGCACCGACTCGCGCAATTTCCACATGGCCTGCGCCTGCGCCAGCGATGCGGCGAGCATGGCATCCTTGACGGCGCCGGCGGCCGCCGCATCCTCCAATTCCGCAGTCAGGAGCGCCGACAGATTTTGGCTCGGGTTCGGTGAACTCAGCTCGATCAGCAGGTACCAAGGGCAGTCGAAGCTCAAGGGGTTCGCGACTCCCGCAACCTGCTTCACGGTCATTTCGACCGCGATGCGCGGCAGCAACTCGAACGAGGTCACTTGATCGCCCGCGGCGCTGCGCAGACGCGCCAGCAGATCGAGCGCATGAGGCGGCGAGTCGATGCCGACCAGGGCCGTGGCCGTGTCGGCCGGTACCGGGAACAGCTTGAGCGAGGCCGCCGTGATGATGCCGAGCGTCCCTTCGGCACCGATGAACAAGGATTTTACGTCATATCCGGTATTGTCCTTGCGCAGGCTCTTCAGCGCCGAGAGCACCCGGCCGTCGGCCAGCACCACCTCCAGTCCGAGCACCAGGTCGCGCATCATGCCGTAGCGCAATACCGCCGTCCCGCCGGCATTGGTGGAGAGGTTGCCGCCGATTTGTGCGCTTCCTTCCGATCCCAGGCTCAAGGGGAAAAGGCGATTCGCTTCGCGCGCCGCCGCTTGCGCGCCGGCCAGCGTGCAGCCGACCTCCACGATCATCGAATAATTGGCGGCATCCAGCTGGCGCACGCGGTTCAAGCGCTGCAGCGAGACGACGATCTGCGAACCGCTTTCATCCGGCGTCGCGCCGCCGCAGTAGCTGGTATTGCCGCCGTGCGGGACCACCGCGACTTCTTCGCGACTGCAAATTGCCAAGATTCTAGCCACCTCATCCACGCTGCCGGGGCGCAGCACCAGGGGCGTGGCGCCCCGATAGAGGTGCCGAAAGTCGGTGAGGTAGGGGGCGAGATCGCCGTGAGAGTCCAAGGCGTTGCCGGGCCCCACCGCGTCCTTCAGTTCCGCAAGCGTCGCGGAACTAGGCGGGCGCGGCATGGACGGCGCTGGCGGCAGTGCGTCGCGAAGGCATGATCAACGGCATTCGTACATCGCTGCGCCCTTCCCGAGCGATTATGGTTATCAGATCCGCTTGCGGCCGCCGTCGCGGATCGCGGCGGGCACCGCTTTCAAATCCCAGATTACGCCGAAAAATGCCATGATTTTCAACAGATAGAAGGTGACGTCGAATTCCCACCAATAGAAGCCCTGGCGGACCGAGGCGGGATAATGATGGTGATTGTTGTGCCAGCCTTCGCCCAAGGTAATGATGGCCAGCCAGGGATTGTTGCGGCTGGCGTCGCCGGTCTGGTAGCGCTGGCGGCCGAACACATGCGAAAGCGAATTGATGGTGTAAGTGCCGTGATAGACCAGCACGGTGGAGATGAAGAAGCCCCAAACCAGCATCTGCCAACCGCTCGTGTGCAGTCCCGGCGCCACATGCTTCAACAGCACGCCGAGCAGAAAAACGCCAATGCCCAAAGCCGTCGGAACCACCACATCGAAGCGGTCCAGGAAGCGCAGTTCCGGATACTTGAGCAAATCCTTCACCCGCGATAAATCCGCGGCGAAGTGCTTATGGGACATGAACCAGCCCATGTGGCTCCAGAAAAAGCCGTGCTGCACCGGCGAGTGCACATCTTCAGGCTTGTCCGAGTAGACGTGATGGTGCCGATGGTGAGCCGCCCACCAGATCGGGCCGCGCTGTACCGCCGAGGCGCCCAACATGCCGAAAATGAATTGTCCAACGCGCGAAGTCTTGAAAGTGCGATGTGAAAAATAGCGATGGTAGAAGCCGGTGATCGCGAACATGCGCACCACGTAGAGCGCGGCCGTCACCGCCAAGGCGGCCCAGCTGAAGCCGACCCAAATCACCGCGAGGCATGCGACATGCATGAGAAGAAAGGGCAAGACCCGGGGCCAATCGATGTGCCTGCCGGCTTCCTTCAGCGCCGGTTCGCGCGGACGGGTTGCGAAGTCGCTGTTGCCGAACCAGCGCGACAGCTCATGCCCGACGCGAACGGCGGCCGGGGATTCGATCACGATTTCATTTTCTGGCGTCATGGATAACCTTAAGTCTTCAGTGCCGCGATCCGCTCGTCCAACGGCGGATGGCTCATAAATAGCCGCATGATTCCATCCGAGCGGCCCGTATTGATGCCGAAAGCCTGCAATTGCTGCGGCATCGGCTCCCCCTGACTGCGCTTGAGCATTTGCAACGCATCGATCATGTTGCCGGTGCCCGTCAAATCCGCGCCGCCTCGATCCGCCCGGAATTCGCGCCGCCGCGAATACCAGCAAACGATCACGCTCGCGAGAATGCCCAGCACGAACTGCGCCAACATCGTGGTCAGGAAATAACCGATACCCGACTCCTGCCGGTCGCTGCGCAGAATTGCCCGATCGACGATGCCGCCGATGATGCGCGCGAGAAAAATCACGAATGTATTTAGCACACCTTGCAAAAGCGCGAGGGTAACCATATCACCGTTTGCCACGTGAGTGATTTCATGACCCAGTACCGCCTCGACCTGCGTGCGCGACATGTTGCGCAGCAGCCCGCTGCTCACCGCCACCAGCGCCGCATTGCGGCGCGCGCCGGTCGCAAAGGCGTTCATTTCCTCGGCATCGAAAATGCCCACTTCCGGCATTCCCAAATGGACTTGGTCGGCCAGGCGCCTGACAGCGCCAACCAGCCAGCGCTCCAGCTCGGACTGGGGAGTTTCGATGACGCGCACCCCCATCATGCGCTTGGCGGTCCACTTGGAGAGCGCCAGCGATATGAGAGATCCACCGAAGCCGAAAATGGCCGCGAACAGCAGCAAGCCGCCCGTGCCGCCTTGCATCAAATGCACGCCGAAGACATTCTCGACGATGAACAGCACCACACTGAGCAGCGCGAGCACCGCAAGGTTGGTCAGGACGAATAGAAAAATGCGCTTCATGGGGCTTAAGTTCGGGGAAAGAGCCGCAATATGGTAACGCGGCCTTAAGTCATGGTCGGGACGTTGCACGTCAATTTCAAGCTAGAGTGTTCGAATGGCGCGCAGAAGGTGGATTCGTGATTGACCGACACGCGGACAGTCATTTGTTAAGTATCTGTAAAGTATAGGATTAATCTTTTCAGAGTCAGGCATGCAATATCGGGACTATTACGAAATTCTAGGCGTCGCTCGGGACGCCGACGCCGATGAAGTGAAGCGGGCGTACCGCAAGCTGGCACGCAAGTTCCACCCGGATGTGAGCAAGGAGAAGAACGCCGAGGAGAAATTCAAGCAGGTGCAGGAGGCTTACGAAGTGCTGCGCGACACCGAAAAGCGTGCCGCCTACGACCAGCTTGGCCGTGATTTTCGCAGTGGGCAGCAGTTTCGGCCGCCGCCTGACTGGTCGCAACGATTTGGGGCTTCCGGCGGCCAGCGCTTCTCCGATCTCAATGGTTTCAGTGACTTCTTTTCCAGCCTGTTTGGCGGCGCGGGCGCGGGCATGGGTGGCGGCAACGCCGCGCCAGGCGACTCCGAAGCGGGCCACCTGGAGGTCACCGTCGAAGAGGCATATGCCGGCACCAAGCGGCGCGTCGCGCTCACCGAGCACGGTCGCCAGCGCCAGGTTGATGTGCAAATTCCTCCCGGGGTTACCGACGGTCAACCGCTGCGCATCCCGGGAATCGGCGGCCGCGGATCGCTGATTTTTCGAATTCGCTTGCGCGCGCACCCTCTCTATGAAGTGGCCGGCAAGGACGTGCAGATCGAATTGCCGCTGGCTCCGTGGGAGGCGGCATTGGGTGCAAAGGTCGCAGTACCCACGTTGGGAGGAACCGTGGAGCTGACCGTGCCTGCGGGAGCCCAGTCCGGCCAGAAGCTCAGACTGCGCGCCCGAGGACTTCCGGGCAGACCCGCCGGGGACCAAATCGTCACCATCAGATTGGTGACGCCGACTGCGCACAGCGCGACCGAAAAGGCGGCGTACGAACGCATGAAACGCGACTTCAAATTCGATCCGCGCGCCGACTGGCCCTGAAGCTTCAAGCCGTCCGCGCTCGCGAGCCACGGTGCACCGGCAGGCTCGCAGCGGGTAAACTCGAGCTCGGAGTTCACTCGAGGGTGTTGCCGTGCAATACACGCTTCGGATCAACGGAAAGGCTCGCCAGGTCGAGGCGGACCCCAAGATGCCTTTGCTGTGGGTGCTGCGAGATTTGCTCGACCTGAAGGGCACCAAATTCGGCTGCGGCAAAAGCTTTTGCGGCGCCTGTACCGTGCATGCGAACGGAGTTGCCATCCGCGCCTGCGTTACGCCGGTATCGTCGCTGGGTTCCGCCTCGATCACCACCATCGAAGGGATGGCCGCCACCGCGCTGGGCAGGTCGGTGCAGAACGCCTGGCTGGCAGTCGACGTGGTCCAGTGCGGCTATTGTCAGGCGGGCCAAATCATGTCCGCCAGTGCGTTGTTGGCGAAGAATCCGCGACCCAGCGATAGGGATATCGACAAGGCCATGTCCGGCAACCTGTGCCGCTGCGCCACTTATGCGCGCATCCGCGCCGCGATCAAACAGGCGGCCGGCATCCCCAGCGCCGACAGCCGGGATAAGTTCGCATGATGCCGGTCAAAGGCGCAGCTCGAGTGAGCGGCGAATCGCGCCGTGCCTTTCTGCGCGCAAGCGTCGCGGTCGGCGGCGGCCTGCTGTTGGATTTTTCGCTGCCCGGGATGCTGCACGCTCGCGCCGATGCTCCGCATGCAGCGAGCACACTCAACGCCTTCGTGCAGATAGCCAGCGACGGCACCGTCACCATTGTGTCCAAAAATCCTGAAATCGGACAGGGCATCAAGACCATGCTGCCTATGTTGATCGCGGAAGAACTGGACGTGGATTGGGCCAGCGTCCGCATTGAACAGGCGCTCAGCGATCCCGCACGGTACGGCTTGCAATTCGCCGGCGGCAGCCGCGCGACGCCTTTGAATTGGGAGCCGCTGCGGCAAGTCGGCGCGGCCGCGCGCCAGATGCTCGTGAGCGCCGCGGCGCAGAGCTGGTCCGTGCCCGCCGCGGAATGCGACACCGAATCCGGCAAGGTCATTCATACGCCGACCAAGCGGCGCTTGAGCTACGGGCAATTGGCGTCCAAAGCCGCGATGCTCCCGGCGCCGGATCTTGCGCAGGTGGCGCTCAAAGATCCGAAGGATTTCAAAATCATCGGCAAATCGCAGCCGGGGGTGGACAGCCCCTTGGTGGTCACGGGCAAGCCGCTGTTCGGCATCGACGTCGAGGTGCCGGGCATGCTGCACGCCGTATTCGTCAAGTCGCCGGTGTTCGGCGGCACGGTGGTCAGCGCCAATCTCGATGCGGTGAGGGCGCAAGCGGGTGTACGGGATGCCTTCATCGTGAGCGGCGGGACGGTTTTCAACGGCCTCGCCGGCGGCGTTGCCATCGTCGGCACGAACTGGTGGTTGGTCAATGAGGCACGCGAGAAGCTGAAAGTCGTCTGGGAGGAAGGAGCGGCCGCCGCGCACGGCAGCGTGGGAATTGCCAAGCAAGCCGCAGAACTTTCAACGCAGCCGCCTGGTTTGCAACTTCTAACCGATGGCGATGCGTCTGCAGCGCTCGGCGCGTCGGTGCAGAAACTGGAGGCGGCATACAGCTATCCTTTCCTTTCGCACGCGACGCTGGAGCCGCAAAATTGCACGGCGCACTTTCACGACGGCAAGCTGGAAATCTGGGCGCCGACGCAAAATCCGGATGCGGGGCGAAAAATCGTGGCGAAGACGCTGGGCGTGGCGGAAGCTGATATCACCATTCACATGACGCGCTGCGGCGGCGGCTTCGGGCGGCGATTGATGAACGATTACATGGTCGAGGCGGCTTGGATTTCGAAGCAGGCCGGCGCGCCCGTCAAGCTTTTGTGGAATCGCCAAGACGATATGCAGCATGATTTCTACCGCCCCGCGGGGTTTCATTTCTTCAAGGCCGGCCTGGATGCCGCCGGCAAACTACAGGCATTCAGCGATCATTTCGTTTCCTTCGGCGAGAACGGCAAGGCGGCGTCGGGCGCGGGCATGGGGGCCGGCGAATTTCCCGCGAAGTTCGTCCCTCATGTGAACCTGGGGATTTCTTTCATGCCGCTCTCGATACCCACCGGGCCCTTGCGCGCACCGGGCAGCAACGGGCTGGCATTCGCGTTTCAATCCTTCATCGATGAGCTTGCGCATGCCGCGGGCCAGGATCCTCTGCAATATCGGATCGACCTGCTGGGCGAGCGCCGTCTCGTCGGCGCGTTCGACTCCGGCCGCATGATCGATGTGCTGAGCCTGGTCCGCGATAAGTCCGGTTGGGCCCGGCGCAAACCTGCCAAAGGTTCGGGCATGGGCGTGGCGTTCTACTACAGCCATCTGGGATACTTCGCTGAAGTGGTGCACGCGACGGCGAGCGCGGGCGGCCAGATCACGGTCGACAAGGTGTGGGTGGCGAGCGACGTCGGCAGCCCGATCATCAATCCTACCGGCGCGGAAAATCAGGTGCAGGGCGCCGCGCTGGACGGCATCGGCGAGGCTCTGGGCCAGGCCATTTCGCTAAAGAACGGCAGGGTGGTGCAAAGCAATTTCAACGATTTTCCACTGCTGCGCATGGATCAAGCGCCCCCGGTCGAGGTGCATTTTCTCAAGACCGAGCATCCACCCACCGGATTGGGCGAGCCGGCATTGCCGCCGGTTTTGCCGGCCCTGTGCAATGCTCTGTTCGCAGCATCCGGCGTGAGGATTCGCAGTCTGCCGATCGATCCGCAACTGTTCGGCTAGCCGCCGGTCAGCACGTCCTCGCGCAGCACGAAGTCGGGCGACATGATCGTTGCGCTTTGGCTGTCCCTGGCGACTTGCACGCTTTGCGGCTTGACGAAAACCGCGGACACTTCCGGATGAGTGTCGCGGATCTGCTGCTCCAGATCGACCACGGCGCGCTCGATATCCGGCGCCCGCATATAGTCGAAAAAATCGAGACTCAAATAGACCAGGATGCTGTTCGGCCCAAGATGCACCGTGGCGATGCTGTTGGCGTTGCACACGCCGGGCATGCCTGCGGCAATGCGAATGACGGCATCGCTCAGCATGGGGTCGGCGCGCTCGCCGATGAGCAGCTCCTTCGACTCTTGAGCCAACAGCGCCGCGACACCGGCCAAGATCACGGCAATCAACAGCGATGCAATGCCATCCCACCGGCTATCGGCCGTCAGTATCGTCGCGGTCGTACCGGCCGCCGCGACCAGAATCCCCAGCAGTGCGGCCGAATCCTCGAAGACCACGATGAATGCGGGCGGATCCTTGGATTGTCGGAACGCCTGCCACCAACCCAAGTTGCGCTTGGACTGCCTGAATGCTCTCGCTCCAACGAGCCAGGAGCCGCCTTCGAACAGCAAGGACGCCGCCAGTACCAGGTAAATTACCAGCGGCCTGGCGATGGCTTGCGGCTGCAGCAGCCGCTGGATACCCTGGTAGGCCGAAACGCCGGCGCCCACCGAGAAGATCAGCAATGCGACCACGAAGCTCCAAAAATACAGCTCCCGGGCATAGCCCGAACGGGTGTTGCCGATCCGCGGGGCGGCTGGAACGGGCGATGCCGTACAGCAGCAGGAGCTCGTTGATGGTGTCGACCAGCGAATGCACCGCCTCGCTCAGCATGGCCGCCGAACCGGTCAGCGCGGCGGCGATGAACTTTGCCGTTGCCACGAGCAGATTGCCGGCAAGGGCCGTCCAAACCGCGTTGAGGGTGCCGTTTTTTCCCTTCATTGGTCGTTGTCGCCTCCTCATTGGAAGCATACCCAACTTAGTCTGCTCAGACAGGCTCCCGGCTTGAAGAAACGCCCGGCGACCCCACCTTGTGTCTATCGACCCTGAAAAGCCAAGGCCATGACCACAGAAACCCAACCCGCGTCGGCACCGAAGGCGCAAATCAAGGAGTTCCAGGCCGAAACCAAGCAAGTGCTGCGCTTGGTGATTCATTCGCTGTACTCGCACAAGGAAATTTTCCTGCGCGAGCTGATCTCCAACGCCTCCGATGCCTGCGAGAAACTGCGCTTCGAGGCGCTCGCCAAGCCTGAGCTCTCTGGGCGGCGATGCGCTGTCGATCACCCTGACCCCGGACGCGAACGCCGGCACCCTGAGCATCAAGGACAACGGCATCGGCATGAGCGAGGCGGAAATCATCGACAATCTCGGCACCATCGCGCGCTCGGGCACCAAGAAATTCCTGGAGACACTGAGCGGCGATTCGGCCAAGGACGCGCAGCTGATCGGCCAATTCGGCGTCGGCTTTTATTCCGCGTTCATCGTGGCCGACAAAGTCACCGTGCTCACCAAGCGCAGCGATTTTCCGGCGGTGCGATGGGAGTCCGATGGCGAGGGCCAATACGCGGTTCAAGCCGCCGACAAGACCGACCGCGGCACCGAAGTCATTTTGCACCTGCGCGAAGAGGACAAGGAGTTCCTGGAGCCGGCGCGTCTGCGCCAGTTGGTGCGCAAGTATTCCGATCATTTGAGCATCCCGATCGTCCTCAAGGGCGGCGAGACGCAAGAGACGCTCAATCAGGCGAAGGCGTTTTGGACGCGGCCGAAATCCGAACTGAAGGACGAGGACTACCAGGCGTTCTATAAGCATATCGCTCACGATGCCGAGGACGCACGCGTTTGGGCGCACAACAAGGTCGAGGGCAATATCGAATACACCTCGCTGCTGTACCTGCCGAAGCACGCGCCGTTCGATTTGTACGACCGCGAGCAGAAGGGCGGCATTCAGCTGTACGTCAAGCGCGTCTTCATCATGGACAAGGCGGCGGAGCTGCTGCCGCCGTACCTGAGATTCATGCGCGGATTGGTGGATTCCGTCCGACCTGCCGTCTGAACGTGTCGCGCGAGCTGCTGCAAAACAATCGCACGGTGGAGAAAATCAAGGCGGCGCTGGTCAAGCGCGTCGCTGGATCTGCTCGAGGAGCTGGCGGCGAACAAGCCGGCGGAATACGCGGAATTCTGGAAAACCTTCGGCGTGGTACTGAAGGAAGGCATCATCGATGATCCGGCCAACAAGGTTCGCATCGCCAAACTGCTGCGCTTTCATTCGACCGCCGAGAGCGGCGATGCGCCGACGGTCACGCTCGAGGCCTATGTGTCGCGGATGAAGTCGGATCAAAAGGCGATTTATTACCTTACCGCCGACACGCTTGGCGGCGGCGCGCAACAGTCCGCATCTGGAGGGATTTCGCGCCAAGGGCATGGAAGTTCTGCTGCTGACCGACCGCATCGATGAGTGGGTGGCGGCGCATTTGCACGAGTTCGAGGGCAAGACGCTCGCCAATGTCGCGAGCGCGGCCGCCGACGTGGCCTCGGCCATCGAAACCCCGGAGAAGGCGGCTGCGGAAACCGCATTCAAGGACACGCTGGAGCGGCTTGGCAAGAGCCTGGCCGGCAAGATCGCAAGGCACAGGTATCTGCGCGGCCTCACCGATTCTCCCGCGGTGCTGGTCGCGGGCGAATTCGGCATGAGCTTGCGAATGGGGCGAATTCTAAAACAGGCGGGACAGAACAATCCCTTCGCGGCGCTGCCGATCCTGGAATTGAATCCCGAAGCACCCGCTGGTCGAGCGGCTGAAAGACACGCCGGACGAGGCGGCCTTCGCTGATTTCGCGCACGTGCTGTACGACCAGGCGATGCTCGCCGAGGGCGGCGAACTGGACGATCCGGCGAGCTTCGTGCGGCGCGTGAACCGACTCATCGTCGAAGGGCTCTCCGCGCAGCCGAAAATTATCTTGAGTTGAGCGATGCTGAATGCCGCAATGGGCTGCAAACGACGGTGCCGACGGCAGCCGGGGACGGCACACCCGATGACGCGTCGATGATGCGCCGCTGCTCGACGCCTACTCCGGCGCGGTGATCGGCGCGCTCGAGCGGGTCGCGCCCGCGGTGACCTTCATCGAAGTGGCGGGTCCGGTGCGCGCCGGCGGCACGCGGCCGGCGCGCGGCAGCAGGCCAGCGGGTCGGGTTTTCTCTTCACGCCGGATGGCTATCTGCTCACCAACAGTCATGTCGTGGACGGGTCGGATGAGATCACCGTGCGTCTGAATGACGATACGCGGTTCCATGCCGACCTCGTGGGCAACGATCCGGATTCGGATCTGGCGGTGCTGCGCATCGGCATCGCCAGCGCGCTGCCCTACGCGGAATTCGGCGATTCCGCCCGTCTGAAAGTGGGTCAGGTTGCCATTGCCATCGGCAATCCGCTCGGCTATTCGAAGACGCGTCACGACCGGCGTCGTATCGGCGCTGGGCCGCACCTTGCGGGCAAATCCGGCCGGCTCATGCACGATGTCATTCAGACCGATGCTGCGCTCAATCCCGGCAATTCCGGCGGCCCGCTGGTCGATTCGCGGGGGCGGGTCATCGGCGTCAATACGGCGATGATCCCGCAAGCTCAGTCGATTTGCTTTGCCACGGGAATCAATACGGCAAAATGGGTCATCAGTCAGATATTTGCGCATGGTAGGGTGCGGCGTGCCTACATCGGCGTGTCGGGCGCCACCGTGCCCATCGCGACGCGCGTCGTGCGGCATTTCAGCCTGCCGGGCAACACGGCGGTGCATGTCGCGGACATCGTGCCGGGCAGCCCGGCTGCCGCTCGCGGGTGTGCAGACCGGCGATCGCATGGTTGCGCTCGACGGCGTGCGCATCAATGGCATCGACGGCCTGCAGCGCACGCTCGATGCCGGTCTGATCGGCCGGGAATGCGAATTGCAGTTATTGCGCAGGTCGAGCGTGATCAAAACGACGATACGGCCGATCGAGATGCCGTTGCATCGCGCGAGCGCCAAGTAGTACGTCAGAGGAAGTGCAGCAATGAATCCAACGCATCCGGTCACCTTGGCGGTTTCTCCCGAACCCACCGATCACTCTCAAGGGCCGGAGCATGCGCGGGTGGTGGTGGTCGAGTATGGAGACTTCGAGTGTCCGAGCTGCAAGGTCGCGGCCGCCACGCCGACGCTCCTGATGGAGCGCTTTCCCAACCGAGTGCGTTTCATATTTCGGAATTTCCCCTTGGAGGAGGCGCACCCGCATGCGCTGCTCGCGGCCGAAGCCGCCGAGGCGGCTGCCGGCCAGGGCAAGTTTTGGCCGATGTACGATCTGCTATTTCGCAATCAGGCGCATTTGAAAGCGGCGGATCTTTTGAACTATGCGAAGGAATTGAACCTGGACATGGCGCGCTACAAGGCGGAAATGGACGATCACATTTATCTGCAAAAGGTCCGCGAGGACATCGCGAGCGGCCGTCTGAGCCATATTCGCGCCACGCCGGCTTTCTTTCTCAACGGCGCGGTGCAAGATATTTCCTTCGGCATGAAGGCATTGCACGACGCAGTCGCCGCCGCGGTGTCGCGGCATCCATAAAAAGGGCGCCTGATGAGGCGCCCGAATGGGGAATTTCGTAAAGGCCGGCGCGGCTACGTCCAGTCGTCTCCGCCGCCCCCGCCGAAGTCGCCACCCCCGCCGCCGTCATCCCAGGACCCAGGATCGTTGGCGCCGAAGTCATTGCCGCCCATGTCGCTATTGCTGTAGCCGGGTTCCGCAGCGTCCGCCGATGGAATGACGCCGCTCGGGCGGCCGCCGTCTAAAAAGTGATGCGCGAGTTCTTCACCGGCGACTACACCCGCACCCACCGCGAGCCCGGAAGCCAGGCCTCCGGCGATGCCGGAACCGATGCCGCCGCCCATGGGCGCCGGGCCATAGCCGGGCCCGTAACCCGGCCCGTAGCCGCTCGGTGCACCGCCGACGCCGGGGCCGCCGGCGACGGGATACGGGTTATAGGGCGTGCGGCGCCGAAACAGCATCATCAGAACGCCGACAATGATGAGACCCAGAATCAAGCCGCCCCAGGGGAAATGCGGCGCCGAGCGGGCGGGGAGCGAGACGATCTGAGGGCCGGTCGAGCGCGGGGTCAAACCCAGCTGCGACTTCAGTTCTTGAACGGAACGCGGACTAAAAGAGGTCAGACCCGGATTCAGCCGCTCTGCCGTGCCCAACTCGGAGCGGGCGAGCGCATTCTTGCCCTCCTTGGCGTACAGTTCCGCTTGCACATAGTGAGCTTTCGCGCTCGTGGGATGATCGGCGAGCACCTGGGTCATCATTTGCTGCGCCTGGTCAAGATGACCGGAGGCCGCGGCCTGATAGATTTGATTCACTGTCGGATCAGCAGCTTGCGCAAAACCCGGCGACCCTAAGGCGAAGGTCGCGCCAATGCCCAGCGCAGCAGCGGCGAGAACTAATTTCCGCATGGTAAGCCCCCAACGGGTCCGATTGACCCTGTTGAGTTAGATAGGGGCGCCCAGGCGAAGTTCAACGCCTCCAACAGGGCGGGCACGCCTACAAAACGCCGCGGCGCTTTTGATCGAGCTCGATGGATTCGAACAGCGCCTGAAAATTTCCCTCGCCAAAACCGTCATTGCCCTTGCGCTGAATGATTTCAAAAAAGATCGGGCCGATCGCGTTCTTGGTGAAAATCTGCAGGAGGATGCCGTTCTTGTCGCTGCCGTCGATCAGTATCCCGCGGCGCTCGAGTTCGGGCACGGATTCACGATGACCGATCACGCGGGCATCGACCCCTTCGTAATAGGTCGCGGGCGTCTCCTGGAATTCAACGCCGCGCGCGCGCAGCGCATCCACGGTCTTGTAAATGTCATCGGTCCCGAGCGCGATGTGCTGTATGCCCTCGCCCTTGTACTCGTTCAAATATTCTTCGATCTGGCTCTTGTCGTCCTGGCTCTCATTGATCGGAATGCGAATCTTGCCGCAAGGCGAGGTGAGCGCGCGGGAGAACAAACCGGTCTCCTTGCCTTCGATGCTGAAGTAGCGAATTTCCCTGAAGTTGAACAACTTCTCGTAGAAGCCGGCCCAGACGTTCATGTTGCCGCGCCTGACGTTGTGCGTGAGATGATCGATGCGCAGCAACCCGGCGGTCGCATGCGGCTCGGTGTCGATGACGGGTATGAAGTCGACATCGTAAATCGTGCGCTCGCCATATCGATCGACCAGGTAGATCAGACTGCCGCCGATTCCCTCGATCGACGGGATGTTGAGTTCCATGGGACCGGCGGTGACCGGTCCGGGTTTGGCGCCCAGATCCAGCGCGCGCGCGTATGCCAAACGGGCGTCGGCGACGCGAAAGGCCATGGCGCAGGCGCACGGCCCGTGAGCGCGCGCGAATCTCTGCGCAAAGCTGTCGTGCTCCGCGTTGATGATGAAATTGATGTCGCCCTGATTGTGCAGCGTCACGTTCTTGGAACGGTGACGCGCGACCGCGGGCAAGCCCATGCCCTCGAACAGCCGGCGCAGCAGTTCGGGATCGGGCGCGGCGTACTCGACGAATTCGAATCCGTCGGTGCGCATCGGGTTCGTTGCACTGAGTTGGGCGTTCATGGCGTGATGATGATCTTGTTCTGGGCGGAGATGGCGGTGCCGAACACGCGGTCCCAGATGTGCGTGGTGACGCCGAAATTGCCGCGCTTGGGCGAATGATGATGGCGCATGTGCCAGGCACGCAGGCCGCCGAAGTAGGCCGACGAGGATTTGCGCGCGTGGTGGTGAATCACATGATGCACATAGCCGTACCACCAATACCCGGTCATCACGCCGACCGTCAGTCCGTTCGCGATGTTGAAACCGACCCACCACCATGCGGGCAGCAGAATCACGCTGAGCCAGACGGTCACACTGACCCACGACGGCGTGCCGATGAAGGCGAGCGGTTCGCCGTGATGCAGGCTGTGCATGGGCGAGAACACCGGCATGCGATGCAGAGCGATCCGGTGCAGCACGTATTCCAACAATGTCCAGAGAACCAGGCCCGCCACGCACGCAGCGAGCCATTCCCGGCTGCCAGGCCAGGTAAACTGCCTAAAATTGACGGCAGTGAGCGCGACCACCGTGATCGGATAAACCACGAAATCGGAGTAATAGCTGAATTTGCTGAGTTGCATCGTTGCACCTCGCTCTTATGAATTATGCTATTTGACCACGAATCCGGGTAAATGTTAGCCGAAGAATACCCCGGCCGCACGGCCTTCGAGCCGTTTTCGCTTGGTAGAATTTCCAAGTATGCGTAAAACCTTGGTAATCGTAGGTGCCGGATTCTCTGGCAGGGTGCTTGCCGCCGTGCCTGCTGCGGCGGCCGCCGGCGGGGGGTGCGCCCGCACCTCGCGGCAAGCAGCTAGGCAAGCTTGGCGATGCCCGCCAAAAGCCGCTCAATGTCTTCGCGCGAGCTGTACATCGATACGCCGGTTCGCAGCAAACCGCCGCGATCGTTCAAGCCCAACACTTGCACGGCTCGAGCCGCATAGAAGTGTCCGTCCCAAACGCAAATGCCTTCCTTCCCCAGGCCGCTGCTCGCTTGCGCCGCGCTTGCCTGTCCTAAGGTGATCGAAACGGTTGGCGCGCGCGAGCGCTGGCTGAAGTCCGGCCCCCACACCTGCACCCCGCGTATCTGGCGCACCGAATCGTGGTAGAACTTGGCCAGCCCGTGCTCGTATGCGGCGATGCCGGTCATGGCATCCACGAAGCGTTCCCGCAGATTCGCGCCTTCACCCCAGGAAGCGAGGTATTCGACCGCCGCGCCCAGCGCGTCGATGGCCGCATGATTCAAGGTCCCGGTCTCGATGCGGTAGGGGGCGGCAGGATCTTGCACGCTCAAGCGCTCGGTAGGGAGTCGGTCGAGCGCCCCCGGGCGGGAATACAGCACCCCGACGTGCGGCCCGTAGAACTTGTAGCCCGAGCACAGAGGAAATCCATGCCGAGACTCTTTACGTCCAAAGAGAAATGCGGCGCATAGTGAACCGCGTCGATCACCAGCAGCGCGCCAACCTCATCGGTCAGGCGGCGCGCCAGCCGCAAGTCGTTGACCGTGCCCAGGGCATTGGACGAGGCGCCGAGCGCAAACACCTTGGTGCGCGCCGTGATCTTGGCGGCCATGTCGTCCAAGTCCAGTACGCCGGCGGGCAGCAGGCGGACCTCGTTGCACGATCACGCCGCGCTCTTGCAGCCGCAGCCACGGGCCGCGATTGGCCTCGTGGTCGAGCTGCGTGATGAGCACTTCGTCGCCGGGCGCGAGCGTGCCGCCGATTGCGGCGCTCAGCGCGTAGTTGAGCGTGGTCATGTTTTGGCCGAATGAAATGCAGCTCGCGCTTTCGGCGCCGAGAAACGCGGCGAGCGTTGCGCGCGCCGCGGCCATGCGCCGGTCGACTTCCTGGGAGGGCCAGAAATTGCCGTGCGTATTGACGTTGCAGGCGCCGTAGAAATCGCCGAGCCGGTCGATCACCGTCTGCGGGACTTGACTGCCGCCAGGTCCGTCGAGATACGCAAGCTTCAATCCAAGCGGGGTGCGCGCGAGCGCCGGAAAATCTCTGCGGCAGCGAAGCGAGTGATCGGGAGTAAACGGCATAGTAAAGTATGTCATGAAAACTCCCGCAACTTTGACGAGGACGTGATAAGGCGAGGTGTTTGTGACGAAATCAGCGGACTTTGCAATCGTCGTGCGTACCCCGGGCGGCCCGGAAATGCTCGAATGGACCGAAATCGAAACCGCGCCGCCCGCGCGCGGCGAGGTTCTCATCGCGCAACGGGCCGTGGGCGTCAACTTTATCGATACGTATTTTCGCAAGGGCGCATATCCCTGGCCGGTGTCGCCCTTGATACCCGGCGGCGAAGCGGCGGGAATCATCGAGGCGGTCGGCGAGGGCGTGACCGACTTCAAATCCGGCGATCGCGTTGCCTATACCTTGCCCATCGGCGCGTATCGAACGCGGCGGGCGGTGCCGGCGGAGCGCTTGGTGAAATTGCCCGACGAAATCGACTTCGACGTGGCGGCCTCGATGATGCTGAAAGGTCTGACGACGCAATTTCTTTTGACCTCATGTTATGCGGTGAAGGCGAGCGACACCGTGCTGGTGCACGCGGCTGCGGGCGGCGTGGGGCTGTTGATGGGTCAATGGCTGAAATCCATCGGCGCCACCGCCATCGGCACGGCGGGGTCCACCGAGAAGGCCGCCATCGCCAAGGCGAGCGGCTACGCGCACGTCATCGACTATCGCGCCGAGGATTTTGCGGCGCGCGTCAAGGAGATCACCGGCGGCCGGGGCTGCGATGTGGTTTACGATTCGGTCGCCAACGACACCTGGCGCGGATCGCTGAAATGCCTGCATGCGCGCGGGCTGTTCGTTTGCTTCGGGCAGTCTTCGGGACCGATCACCGACTTCAAGTTTTCCGACCTCGCCGCCGGCGGCTCGCTCTATGCAACACGGCCCACGTTGTTCGACTACATCAAAACCCGTGCGGATCTCACGATGCGGGCGGCCGACCTCTTCGCAAAAGTCGCATCCGGCGCGGTGAAGCCGGCGATCGGTAAGCGGCTGCCGCTGTGCGATGCGGCCGAGGCGCATCGCAGCCTGGAGTCGCGCCAAACCACGGGGTCCACCGTCCTGCTGCCATGATGGCGGCGTGCCAGAAGGGCAGGGCGCTCAAATTCCCAAGGGCAGCGCGGTCGACTCCTTGATCACGGTGACCGCCACCGATGAGTTGACCGAACGCACGCAGGGGATGCGCGATAAGTAATCGAGATAGAAAGCCTCGAAAGCCTTGATGTTCTTGGTCACGATCTTGAGCAGGAAGTCCCATTCGCCGGTGAGTGTGTAGCACTCGAGCACTTCCGCGCGATCGCGAATCGCCGCTTCGAATTCGGCCAGCGCATCGCGGCCCGTGGTGGCCAGCTTGATGTGCGCGAAGATGGTTACATCCAGGCCGAGCGCGTTTCGATCGAGCAGCGCGACGCGCGCCTTGATCACGCCGTTTTGTTCGAGCTGCTGAATCCGCCGCCAGCAGGTGGTGGTCGATAGTTTTGTTTGCGCGGCCACCTCGGCCACCGACAACGCCCCTTGTCTCTGTAGAATGTCGAGCAGACGCAAATCCAGCCGGTCGATGGCTACTCGGTTGTTTTGTTCCACAAAGTGCTCAATATCGGAATAGATATACCGAATTATTAGCTCACTTCCTAATGAATGCAACATTTTGGGGTGCGGAGACGTAAATTATGCGGATGACCAAGAAATCTCGCCTGCATCTACCCCGCGTTCCCGCGCGTCCTGGCGAAACTCCCGACTTCAGTTACGTTCAACTTTCACCCGCAGGCGCGGTACCCCGGCCCCAGGTCAATGCCCGCGCCCGCGACCTGCTTTCCTTGAGCATCGAACTGGTGCGCGTGCTCGATGACAGCGGCGAAGCCGTCGGTCCCTGGAATCCGCATCTCGAAGCGAGCGATTTGCAAGTCGGCCTGCGCCAGATGCTGCTCACGCGCCTGTACGACGATCGCATGCAGCGCATGCAGCGCGCCGGCAAGATCTCGTTCTACATCCGCTCCCTCGGCGAGGAAGCGGTGGGCGTCGCGCAGGCCATGGCGCTGCGTCCTTCCGACATGCTGTTTCCCGCGTACCGCCAGCAGGGCGCGCAAATCGTACGCGGCATTTCGCTGGTCGATCTCATGTCGCAGCTCTTGTCCAACACCCGCGACATGTGCAAGGGGCGCCAGCTGCCCGTCATGTATCACTCGCGAGCGAATAATATTTTTTCGATCTCCGGCAATCTGGCGACGCAGTTTCCGCAGGCGGTGGGCTGGGCCATGGCCGCCGCGATCAAGGGCGAAGACAATGTGGCGGCCACCTGGATCGGCGAGGGCAGCAGCGCGGAGGCGGATTTTCACTATGCCCTGTTGTTTGCTTCCGTGTACCAGGCGCCGGTGATACTCAACGTCGTCAATAATCAATGGGCCATCTCGACCTTCCAGGGCTATGCCGGCGGCGAACAGCGATCCTTTGCGGCGCGCGGCCCCGGTTACGGCATGCCGGGAATCCGCGTCGACGGCAACGACTTTCTCGCGGTCTTTGCCGTGACCCAATGGGCGGCGGAGCGCGCGCGCACGGGGGCAGGCCCGACATTGATAGAACTCGTGACGTACCGCGGCGCCGCGCACTCCACCAGCGATGATCCGGCGCGCTATCGCGCCAAGGACGACGCGGAACATTGGCCTCTGGGCGATCCCATCAAGCGTCTGAAGGCGCACTTGATCAAAATCGGCGAATGGTCGGAAGAGCGGCACCAAGCCATGAGCGCCGAGCTCGAGGCACTGGTGGCGTCGAGCTGGAAGGAAGCCACCAAATTTGGAACCATGACCGAAGGCCCGCGCTTGAATCCGGACACGATGTTCGAGGACGTGTTCAAGGACATGCCGCAGAACCTGCAGCGCCAGCAAGCCTTGCTGCGCAAGGAACTGGGCTAAAAGCATGGCTAACATGAACATGATCCAGGCGCTCAATTCCGCCATGGACATCATGCTGGGCAGGAACCCCGCGGTGGTCCTGATGGGCGAGGACATTGGTTATTTCGGCGGCGTGTTCCGCGCGACCGAGGGCTTGCAGCGCAAGTACGGCGAACACCGCGTCATCGATTCGCCGATTGCCGAGGGCGGCATCGTGGCCACCGCAATCGGCATGAGCGTCAACGGTCTGCGGCCGGTCGCTGAGATTCAATTTGCGGACTACATCTATCCGGGATTCGATCAGATCGTCAGCGAGCTGGCGCGGATCCGCTACCGCAGCGCCGGGGATTTCTTCGCGCCCGTCACGATTCGCACGCCGTGCGGCGGGGGAATCCGCGGCGGCCAGACCCACTCGCAAAGCCCTGAAGCCATCTTCACCCATGTCAGCGGCATCAAGGTCGTGATGCCCTCGAATCCCTACGACGCCAAAGGCTTGTTGATCACCAGCATCGAGGACGATGACCCGGTGGTGTTCTTCGAGCCGAAGCGTCTTTACAACGGCCCGTTCGACGGCGATCCGAACAAGCCCGCGATTCCCTGGAGTACCCATCCGAAGGGCCAGGTGGACGAGGGGTATTACAAGGTACCGCTGGGCAAAGCGGACATCGTGCGCGCCGGCGCGGATGTGAGCATCGTCACCTACGGCACCATGGTGCACGTTGCGGTTGCCGCGGCCGCGGCGCTGAACGTCGATGCCGAAATCATCGACCTGCGTTCGCTCGTGCCGCTGGACGTGGAGACAATCGTTGCTTCCGTGAAGAAAACCGGCCGCTGCATCGTGGCGCATGAAGCAACCCGCTTCTCCGGCTTCGGCGCGGAATTGCTGTCGATCGTCCAAGAGGAGTGCTTCTGGTCGTTGGAAGCGCCGATTCAAAGGGTCGCGGGCTGGGATACACCCTACCCGCACGCGTTCGAGTGGGAGTACTTTCCCGGCCAGGCGCGCTTCAAAGCGGCGCTCAAGGCCGTCATGGAACCTGCATGAGCCAATTCACCTTCAAGATGCCGGACTTAGGCGAGGGCACGGTCGATGCGGAGATCGTCGCCTGGCACACCAAGCCCGGCGATACGGTGAGCGAAGATCAGCTCATCGTCGAGGTGATGACCGACAAGGCAGCCGTTGAAGTCCCGGCGCCGGTGAGCGGCCGCGTCCTGTCCGTCACCGGGGCGCCCGGCGACAAGGTGGCCGTCGGGTCACCGCTGATCGTGTTCGAGTTGAGCGAGGGCGCAAAATCGAGCGAGGCGGCTGCCGCACCGGCGGCGTCCGCCGCGTCGACGCCGCCCGCGTCGACCCCGCCCGCGCCGACGCGGCCCGCTGCAGCGGCCCCTGCACCGGCGATGGAAAAATCCGCTCTATCGCCGCCCGCCGTGTCCGCCGCCAAACCCGTCGCCGCTGCCGCGCCGGCCACGCCCGTACGCCACGGGCGAGTCATGGCCTCTCCCGCGAACCGGCGGCGGGCGAGCGAGGCGGGTATCGACCTGACCACCGTGGCAGGCTCGGGTCCCGGCGGGCGAATCCTGCGAACCGACTTGACGACGCCCGCGCCACGTCCGCCCACGCCCGATGCGGCCGACACGACGGAAATCAAAGTCATCGGACTGCGCCGTTTGATTGCCGAGCGCATGAGCGAGGCCAAGCGCAACATTCCGCACTTTGCCTATGTCGAAGAAGTCGATGTCACCGAACTCGAGTCTTTGCGCACGCATTTGAACCTGACGCGCCCCGAAAACTCAGGTTCCTTGAGCTACCTGCCGCTGGTGGTGATGGCGCTCACGCGTGTGCTCGAGTCCTTTCCGCAATGCAATGTGCTTTACGACGCGGCGCGCGGCGTGCTGATCAGGCACCGTGCCGCGCATGTCGGCATTGCGACCCAGACACCCGATGGATTGAAGGTTCCGGTGGTGCGCAACGCGCAGACGCTTGGCCTGTGGGAAGTTGCGGCGGAAATTCGCCGGCTTGCCGAGCGCGCGCGCTCGAACAAGGCGAGCCGCGAGGAATTGACCGGATCCACCATCACGGTCACCAGCTTGGGCAAGCTCGGCGGCATCGCTTCCACGCCCATTATCAATGCGCCGGAAGTGGCCGTCATCGGACTCAACAAGGCCGTCGAACGCCCCGTCGTTTATCAGGGCACGATAGCCGTGCGTCGGATCATGAATTTGTCATCCTCGTTCGATCATCGCTTCGTGGATGGCTACGACGCCGCGGCGATGATCCAAGCATTGAAAGAACGCCTCGAACATCCCGCGACCATATTCATTCCTACGGTGAAAAGCCCATGACTCCCCAACCCAAGCGTCCTGCATTCGGCACTCTGCTCACTTCGCATATGGCGGTGACCCACTATCGCGAAGGCAAATGGAGCCCGAGCGAGATCAAACCGGTCGGCTCGCTCGAAATCAGTCCCGCGGCGCACGTGCTGCACTATGCAAGCACCTGCTTCGAAGGCTTCAAGGCATTCCGCCACGCCGACGGCTCCGTGCACGTGTTCCGCATGGATCGGCATATGCAGCGCCTGCTGCAGAGCACCCGCTCGCTGGTGTTGCCGCAGCCGGATTTGGCGCAGGTCGCCGACATGGTCCGCGCGGTGATCAATCGCTGCCGCGATGCCGTGCCGGAAGCTCCCGGCGCGCTGTATCTGCGTCCCATCATTTTTGGCACGACGGCGAATATCGGTGCGGCCACGACTCCGACCACCGAGGCGATGCTGTTGGTGCTCGCCAGTCCGGTATGGGACTACTTTGCGGGCGGCGAGAAGCCGCTGCGCATACTGGTCGACGATCAGAACACGCGCTCCGCGCAGCACATGGGCATGGTGAAGACCGGCGGCAACTACGCCGCGGCATTGGCGCCCATCATGAACGCGCGGGCTCAGCATCAGGCCGACCAGGTGCTGTTTTGCCCCGACGGCCAGGTCCAGGAGACCGGCGCCGCCAATTTCATGCTGATCCGCGACGGGGAACTCATGACCCGCAGCCTGGATTCCACCTTTCTGCACGGGGTCACGCGCGATTCCTTGCTGACGATGGGCCGCGACCTAGGCTACACGGTGACCGAGAAAAAATTCGACGTCCTGGAGATGCTCGATTGGGTGCGCACCGGCGAAGCGGCCCTGGCGGGCACCGCCGCCGTACTGGCGGGCGTGGGTACATTGATTTACGCAGGCATGGAACATCGGGTGGGCACAGGCCATGTCGGCGAGGTCACCAAGACGTTGCGCGCCAAGCTGGTCGCGCTACAGCGCGGTGAACTACCGGACCTTCACGGCTGGCTGGAACGCGTTTAGGCTCCCTAGTACTCTTCGCGATCCTCTTCGTCCTCATCGTCTAGGTCGTCGTCGTCCTCGTCATCCTCGTCTTCGTCCCAGTCCTCGTCCTCTTCTTCGTCATCGTCGTCCTTCTCGGCCTTGGAGCCTGACCACCCTTCAGGCTCCTCGGTCAGTTCGAGATCCAGCTCCGCCCAGTCATCGACATCCAGATCTTCGGTATCCCCATCGAGGTGTTGGATTTGAATGGTTTCTTGGTCCTCGTCCACTTTGAGAACCTGAAAGGTTTCATCGTTTTCCAAGTCGTCGTACCACTGCCCGACTGTCGGTTCGTATTCTCTACCCACGGTTCATCCTTATTTGGAGACTGGCTTATCTTGAGACTGGCGCGCCTTAAGAGCTACGAATATTAGGTGAGGCCCATCGGCTAAGTAAATGGCAATATCGTGATCTTATGACCGTCGCAGACCGTAAAGTCGCCGCTCGTCGATTGACCGACGCGCGTCGCGTCGTGGTCAAGGTCGGCTCGGCCCTGTTGGTGGATCGCGACAAGGGCCGGCTCAATCGCGCTTGGCTCGAGAGCCTTGCGGCCGATATTGCAGCCTTTCGCAAGCGAGGTCAGGAGATCATCCTGGTCTCCTCCGGCGCCATCGCCCTGGGAAGGCGGCACCTGAATTTAGGTCCGGGGAAGCTCAAATTGGAGGAAAGCCAGGCGGCGGCGGCTGTAGGACAGATACGCCTCGCGCACGCTTACAAAGAAATCCTGGATGTGCACGAAATCGCGGTGGCGCAAATACTCTTGACCTTAAGCGATACGGAGCAGCGTCGGCGTTACCTGAACGCCCGCGGCACGCTCAACACCCTGCTGGGCTTGGGCGCCGTACCGGTGATCAACGAGAACGATAGCGTGGCGACGGCGGAAATCCGCTATGGCGACAATGACCGGCTGGCGGCCCGGGTGGCGCAAATGATCGGAGCCGACTGCCTTGTCTTGCTGTCGGATATCGATGGGCTGTACACCGCGGACCCGAAAGAAGACCCCGATGCGCATTTTATCGCGCGGGTGCTTGAAATCACTCCCGCGATCGAAGCCATGGCCAGCGGCTCGGGCAGCGACATGGGTTCGGGGGGCATGCATACCAAAATCGCGGCGGCGAAAATTGCCGTGGGCGCCGGATGCCATCTGTGCATTTCTTTGGGATCGGCGGAACATCCGCTGCGGCACATCGAGGAGGGAGCTCGCTGCACCTGGTTTGTGCCGACCTCGACGCCGCTTGCCACCCGCAAACAATGGATCGCGGGCACATTGAAGCCCGCGGGCGCGATCGCCGTCGACGAGGGCGCGGTTCGTGCGCTGATGGGCGGGAAGAGCCTTCTGCCCGCCGGTGTGACCCGCGCGCTCGGCCGATTCGATCGCGGCGACACCGTCAGCATCATCGGCCCGGACGGCACCGAGATCGGCAGAGGAATCTGCGCCTATTCGGATACGGACGCCGCGCGCATCATCGGCCGCAAGTCCGCCGATATCGAGAAGGTGCTGGGTTTTCGGGGGCGCGAAGAGATCGTGCACCGTGATGACCTGGTACTGCTCAGGATCCTGTGACCAGCGTCGCCGATTTGATGCAAGGCATCGGCGCAGCCGCCAGGCTTGCCGCCAAGCAACTGGCGTTCGCCTCGAGCGACCAAAAGAACCGTGCCTTGCTCGCCGCGGCATCGGCGCTGCGCCGCTCTCGCGCCGGCATCCTGGCCGCCAATGACGTGGATATCCGCGAATCGGGGCCGGGACTGGCGGCGGCGCTGCTCGAGAGACTGCGCCTCGACGATGCGCGCGTCGAACTCATGGCGCGCGGCCTGACGGAGATCGCGGCCGCGCGCGATCCCATCGGCGCGCGCTTGGCGGAGTGGTCGCGGCCGAATGGCATGCGGATTCAGAGAGTCTGCGTACCCCTGGGCGTCATAGGAATCATTTATGAGAGCCGCCCCAATGTCACCGCCGATGCCGGCGCGCTGTGCTTGAAGTCCGGCAACGCGGTGATCTTGCGCGGCGGCTCGGAAAGCTCGAGATCGAATGCCGCCATCCATGACTGTCTGCGGCAGGGACTCATCGCGGCGCAGCTGCCGCCGGCCGGAATCCAACTGGTGCCCACTGCCGATCGCGCGGCCGTGGGACATATGCTCGGCGACATGACCGACAGCATCGATGTCATCGTGCCGCGCGGCGGAAAAAGTTTGATTGCGCGCGTGCGGAAGGAAGCGCGGGTGCCGGTGATCGGGCACCTCGAAGGAGTTTGCCACGTGTATGTGCATCGCGATGCAGATCTGGCGATGTCGAAACGCATCGTGCTGAATGCGAAAATGCGCCGCACCGGCGTGTGCGGCTCGGCGGAGACGCTGCTGGTCGATCGCGACTGTGCGCCGACACATCTGGCGCCGTTGCTGCAGACGCTGCTGGCAGCCGGCTGCGAGGTGCGCGGCGATGCGCTGTGCGCGCGTACCGACGCCCGGGTCAAAGCCGCCGACGAGCAGGATTGGTACAAGGAATATCTCGACGCCATCATTGCCGTGCGCGTGGTCGATGACCTCGCTGCCGCCATTGCGCACATTGGGAAGTACGGCTCGCAACATACCGACTGCATCATCACCGAGAATGCCGCCGCGGCCGAGCGGTTTCTGGCCGAAGTCGACAGTGCGATCGTGCTGCACAACGCATCCACGCAATTTGCGGATGGCGCCGAGTTTGGGATGGGCGCCGAGATCGGCATCAGCACCGACAAGTTTCACGCCCGCGGGCCGGTGGGCGTCGAGCAATTGACCAGCTACAAATATCTGGTGCGCGGCGGCGGCCAGATCCGCGACTAGGGCCCTTGGGCCGCGGCCCCATCCTTAGGGGTTCCTGCGTACCCCTTCGCAATCCCAAGACTTGCGGGGGGCCCCTAACGCCCGCTTATGTAAATGTGTCGGGCACCGCACAGATTTCAAGGATTGGCGCTGGTGGAATGCATTCAGGGTACCCCGCAAGGGGTGCGCGGCGCGTCTTTAGGACCTAAGAATGCTGGAGTTGTTGCCTTACTTGTTGGCCGCCGCGGGTGGTGCTGCACTCGGCGCCTTCGGTGTGCGCGCGAGCAGCGCACGCGGCAGCGCGGGCGAGTCGGAACCGTCCAAGCACGATGTTGCCGCGCTGCGGCGATTTCGCGCAGTGGTGGATGGCTGCGTCGATTCGATCTACATGGTGGACCGCGAGACGCTGAAGTTCGTGGACGCCACCGCGACGGCGTCCAGCCGCACCGGCTATTCGCACGAAGAACTGATGCGCATGGGACCGCTCGACCTGCTGAAGGTGAGCCGCGAAGATTTGATCAGCGCCTACGATGCGGCAATCGCCGCGGGTCCGCAGGGCATCCGCACGGAATCCACCGGCCGGCTCAAGGACGGCCGCGAGACGTTCGTGGAATTGAATCGCCAGGCCGTGCAAATCGACGGCCGCTGGATCATTGTCACCATTTCCCGCGACGTGACCGAGCGGAAACGCATGGAACTCGCCGCGCAGCGCTTGGCGCGCATGTTCGCCGCGTTGAGCGATACGAACGAGGCCATCATGCGGGTCTCATCGCCCGACGAACTGTATCAACGCATCTGTGAGGCGGCGGTGCACGGCGGCCGACTCATGGCGGCGAGCATCTGTGTGCCGCGCGAGACTTCCGGGGACGCCAAGATCGTTGCGGTCGCCGGCGAGGGCGCCGATACCCTGCGCGATGTGCAGATCTCGATCGACGGCGCGACGGCGGTCGGCCGCGGACTGGTCGGTACCGCATTTCGCACGCAGGCTCCCTGCATCAGCAACGACTTCCAAAACGATTCACGCACGGCGCACTGGCATGATGCCGCGCATCAGGCCGGCATCGCATCGGGGGCCGCGCTGCCGCTGGTCCAATACGGCCGTACGATGGCCATACTGCTGCTGCACTCCGCGGACAAGAACGCATTCGACGACGAGGTCGTGCAGTTGCTGATGCACATGGGGCGCAACGTCGTGTCCGCGCTCGACAACTTCCGGCGCGAGTCGGAGCGCAAAATCGCCGAGGAACAATTGCATGCCGCCGATGCGCGGCTGAAGCGCGCGACCCGCGGCGCCAATGACGGTCTGTGGGAGCTCGATGTGGCGAGCCGCGAGATGTGGGTCTCGGAGCATTTTGCCGAAATGTTCGGCTACCAGCAGCAGGAGTTCCTCGGTACGCGGCAAAAGTTCTTCGACATTCTGCGTGACGATGATGCCGTGCGCTTGCGCGAAGCGATCGAGCGCACCATTCGCGACGGTGTCCTGGTGGATGTCGAAGTGCGCGCCAAGACCCGCGCCGGCGAGGCGCGCTGGTACCGCGTGCGCGGGGCGCTGGAGCGCAACGCGGACGGCGTGCCCCTGACGGTATCGGGCTCGCAGCGCGACATCACGCAGCGCCAGCAATATGCCCTGGCACTGCTCGAGGCCACCGAGGTGGCCGCCGCGGCGAACAAGGCCAAGAGCCAGTTCCTCGCCAATATGAGCCACGAGATCCGCACGCCGATGAACGGCGTCATCGGCATGATCGAGCTGCTGCTGGAAACGCCGCTCAACCCCATGCAGCTCGACTACGCGCAAACCGTGCGCGACAGCGCCTCCGCGCTTTTGACCGTGATCAACGACATTCTGGACTTCTCCAAGGTCGAAGCCGGCAAGCTCGACCTGGAGGTCCTCGACATGGACATGCGCGACACGGTGGAAGATGTCGCACGCTTGCTGGCGATCCAGGCGCACGCCAAAGGGCTCGAGGTCATCGCCTTGATCGACCCCAGCCTTCCGGATTTGGTGCGCGGCGATGCCGGGCGGCTGCGCCAGGTCCTTCTGAACCTCGGCGGCAACGCCGTCAAGTTCACGCAAAAGGGCGAGGTATCGATTGAGTGCAAGGTTGCGCAGAAAGACGATCGCGGCACCTTGATCCGCTGCGAGATTCGCGATACCGGCATGGGGATTCCCGCGACCCGCGTCGACGCACTGTTCACCGCCTTCACGCAGGTGGATTCCTCCACCACGCGCCGATTCGGCGGCACGGGTTTGGGGTTGTCCATCGTCAAGCGTTTGGTTGAACTGATGGGCGGCGAAGTCGGCGTATCGAGCGAGGAGGGCGTGGGCTCGACATTTTGGTTTACCGCGCGATTGGGCGTGGCGCAGGACGCCGCCAAGACCCGGCCGGCGCCCCCGACCGAGCTGCGCGGCCAGCGCATCATGATCGTCGACGACAACATGACGAATCGCAAGGTATTGATGGGCCAGCTGGCGTTGTGCGGCATGGATGCGGTGTGCGCCAGTTCCGCGGATGAGGCGTTGAGCTTGATGCGCCACGCCGCCAGTGCCGGCCGGCCATTCGAAGTGGCGCTGCTCGATCATCAGATGCCGGGCTGCGACGGCGCCACGCTGGGCAAAACCATCTTGGCGGAGCAGGCGCTGCGCGGCGCGCGCCTGATCCTTTTGACCTCCTCGGGACAGCGCGGCGACGGGCGGATGTTCTCGGAATTGGGTTTCGCCGGCTATCTATTGAAGCCGGTGACGCATCGCGACCTGACCGATTGCCTCATGATGGTGCTGGGCACCCAAGCCGAGAACTGGCGCATGGCGACGCAGCCGATCGTGACGCGCCACGCCCTGCGCTCGCAACGCCATCGCGAGTCGCACCACATTCTGTTGGCCGAAGACAACGTCGTGAACCAGAAGGTCGCGTGCCGCATTCTCGAGAAACTGGGCTATCGGGTCGACGTTGCGGGCGATGGGCAAGCTGCGTTCGAGGCCTGGCAGAGCGGCCGTTACCACTTGATTCTCATGGATTGCCAGATGCCGGTCATGGACGGCTACGAAACCACGCGCAAAATCCGCCAGCATGAAACCGACGGCAAGCACGTTCCCATCATCGCTCTTACCGCGCATGCCATGAAGGGTGCGGACAATGAGTGCCGCGCCGCCGGCATGGATGATTACCTGTCCAAGCCCATCGACCGAGAGCAGCTGCAGAACGCGCTGAATCGCTGGCTCAGTGAACCGGGCGAGGACTCGTCGGAAGAGCAGGCCGCGGGATAGCGCCGGAGGCGGAACGGCTCCAGCGGCGCAACGGCTAGCCGCCGGCGTGCTGAGGGCTTTGCGCGCCGTCGATCACGCGCGGCTGTGCATAGCCTTGCGGCGAGTGCTCGACCAGGACGATGCCGCAGTTGGGCGGCACGTGCGCATCATCCCAACTTCCCGTCACATACGCCCAGAAGCACGCCATCACGCCGCCGTGACTCACCACTACGACATCCTTGGCCGGATGCGCGGCGGCGAGCCGATCCAGAATGGGTCCGACGCGCGCTTGAACCTCTTCATAGCTCTCGCCGCCTTGGGGTTTCCAAGCCCAGGGGCGCTGCGGGTCATAATCGGGCTCGGTGAGGAAGGAATCGTAAGATCTGCCCGCGATGCACGCCGAATTCCCGTTCATGCAGGCGAGGCTCGAACTCGAGCGGCTGGCCCAATGCACCGGCGATGATGCGCGCGGTTTCGCTGGCGCGCCTGTAGGCACTCGTCACCACCAGCTGCGGACGGAACAGTTCCGCGATGCACTGTGCAGCCTGTTGCGCTTGCCGGTATCCCAATTCCGTGAGCGGCAAGTCGTGCGGCGAAACCGCGTATACGCGATCGCGATTTCCCAGGCTCTCGCCATGTCTGACCAGAATAAATCTACTCATGCGCGATGCGAGTCGTGCAAAGCGGCAATTTGCCGCAGCCACATTCTAACCGCCGCCACGTCCGCCAGGTAATACTGTCCTTGCACGCGATCCCCGACGCCGACGGAAATGCCGCCGTGCGCTTCGGCCATCGCGAATCCGTCTTGATCGGTGAGATCGTCTCCGACGAATGCGGGCTTGCGCCCGCGGAAGGGCGATTCCTTCATGAATGCCTGAAGGGCGGTGGCCTTGCTGAAACCCCGCGGTTTGATTTCGAACAGCATCTTGCCGGGCTGAACGTGATAGTTGCCGCCCAGCGATTTCGCGATGTCAGCGACCGATTCGCGCGCGATCTGCTCATGCTGGGGCGCCATGCGGAAATGCACGGCCAGAGAGCGGTCCTTGTCCTCGAACAGCATTCCGGGGTGCGCATCGACCAAACCCTTGATGACCGCGCGCGCGTGATCGAGCTGCGAATCGATGAAGCTGGCGCCCTGGATGGTGCCGTCGGCTTTGCGGCGCTCGACGCCATGCAGTCCGGCCGCCGCAAATTTCAGCGGCGCAAACAGTTCATCGAGGGTGCTGATCCTGCGCCCGCTCACCAGCGCGACCGCGCCCCCCAAGCGCTCCGCGACTTCGCGCAGCAATGATTTTATCTCCGGATCGGCTGTGGTTTGCGACGGCGTATCGGTGAGTTCGACCAGCGTTCCGTCGACGTCCAAAAACAAACACCAGTCGAGTGCGGGCGGCGGCGAGCGTTTCATGCGGCAAAAACATAGCTGACGCGCTGTGCGCTGCCAATGCCTTGCGGGCATATTTTTGTTATGTAAGTTTTACACGAAATCGATTGATTAAAAGCCAACACTGTGCTCGCAAAGTTCGGTATTTTGTGCAAGCGCTGCGCGCTAAAATTTTGAATATTCGGAGCCGCGATGTTTCGCTCGATCATGCTGCGATTCGTGCTACCGGTCGCACTTGCGTCATGCGTGGTTGCGTATTTTGGTTTGCCCTATATCCAACGGCTGCTGGCGGAGTGGTTTCGCGCGGACGTCGAATTGCGCGCGCAACTGGTCATGCATTCGATGGAAGAGCCGATCACGGATCTGGTCGAAAACGGCAGCGAGGGCCGGCTGCGCCTTTATCTCGCCAAAATCGCCGCGGATGAACGTCTGCTGGCGATTTTGGTGTGCCGGCCCAACGGTTCCACCATTTTCAAGTCCGAGCGCACGCCGCCGGCCATCTCCTGCGAATCGGATGCCCCAGGCGCAAGTCCGGCACGCTCGCAGATCAGGCAACTGCCGTCGGGTTCGGTGCAGATATCGCGCTTCGACTTCGACGGCGCGCAGCCCAGGCCCTTTCGCGTGCTCATGCTGCACGACCTGAGCTTCGTCGACCGGCGGCAGAGGACGGCGCGGGATTTCGTCCTGGCATTCGTCGGCATATCGATTTTGCTGCTCGCGCTGCTGATCGTGCTGGTGGCATGGCTGCAACTGCGGCGCTGGGTGCAGGTGTTGCTCGGCGATATCCGTGGGAAGCGATTTTTGGACAACGCGCAGTCGCCGCGGCATTCGTTGCCGATCCTGTCGCAGGTGCGCCAGGTGCTGGCCGAGGCCGAGGAGCAGCAGCGGCTCGAAATCGACTACCGTGAAAACTGGACGCCGCAGGCGCTGCAGCAGGTGGTGCGCGGCCAGCTGAATTCCGCGCAGGTGATCATCGTGTCGAACCGCGAACCCTACATCCATAATTTCGACGCCAATCACCAGCCCGTCTGGCAGGTTCCGGCGAGCGGCATGGTGACTGCGCTCGAGCCCATCATGCGCGCCTGCTCCGGCGTTTGGGTTGCGCACGGCGCCGGCAGCGCCGATCGCGCGACCGTGGATCGAAACGATCAGATCCGAGTGCCGCCCGACGACCCCAGCTACACGTTGCGCCGGGTCTGGCTGACCGACGATCAGGAGCAGGGGTATTACTACGGCTTCTCCAACGAGGGCTTGTGGCCGCTCTGTCATCTGGCCTATGTGCGGCCGGCGTTTCGCGCCAGCGACTGGCGCGCATACGAGGAGGTGAATGCCAAGTTCGCCGAGGTCGTCGCCGCGGAATCGAGCACCGAAGCACCGGTGGTTCTCATTCAGGATTTTCATTTTGCGCTGCTGCCGTTGCTCATCCGCAAAAAAATTCCCGGCGCAACGATCGCCCTGTTCTGGCACATTCCCTGGCCCAACGCGGAGACCTTCGGCGTCTGTCCCTGGAAGCGCGAGATGCTCACGCACATGTTGTCGGCGGACATCTTGGGATTTCATACTCGCTATCACTGCCAGAATTTTCTCGACACGGTGGATCGCTTTCTCGAGTGTCAAATCGACCGCGAACACATGACGGTGACCTTGCGAGGCCGGGTTTGCCGGGTCGCACCGTATCCAATTTCCATCGAATGGCCGCCGCGCTGGCTGGCGCAGTTGCCGGACGTCGCGACCTGCCGTGCGGCGGTGCGCGAGCGCTATCAAATCGGCGGCGACGTGATCATCGGCTTGGGGGTGGAACGCTGGGATTTCACCAAAGGCATCATCGAGCGCTTTCACGCCCTCGAGGCGCTGCTCGAGAACAATCCGCGGCACCGCGGCCACATCAGTCTGCTGCAGATTGCGGCGCCGTCGCGCGGCCAGCTGCCGGCCTACCAGGCGCTGCAGCAGCATACCTACGAAGAGGTGGAGCGCATCAACTCGAAGTTCGCGCAGGGCGGTTGGCGGCCCATCGTGCTCATCGATGAGCAGCAACCGCCGTTGCGGGTTTACGAGCTGTACCGCGCCGCGGACTTCTGCCTGGTCAACAGTCTGCATGACGGCATGAACCTCGTTGCCAAGGAATTCGTGGCGGCACGCGACGATGAGGACGGCGTGCTGATACTCAGCACCTTTGCCGGCGCCTCCCGCGAGCTGGCCGAGGCGGTGCTGATCAATCCTTTCGATGTCACCGAGACGGCGAATGCCATGGAGGTCGCCATGCACATGGGACGCGACGAGCGGCGCAGTCGCATGAGCTTGATGCGCCGGACGGTCAAGGAGAACAACGTCTATCGCTGGGCGGGTCGCATGCTGATGGACGCGGCGCGCATTCGTCAGCGCCAGAGTTTGCCCTCGATGGCGCGGCGCTTCGGTACCTTGCGCGGCTAGCCGGGCCGAACTGCGCGCGCCTGAGCGCCGGCGCTTTCCGCGAACGCGCGCAGCCGCTGCGCCGCCGTGCGCAGCGTCTCATCGCGTTTGGCAATGCAGAGCCGCACCAAGGTCATGCGCGGCGGCCGCGCATAGAATGGCGACAGCGGAATGACGGCGATTTTCGCCTCCCTGATCAGCCGATCCGCAAACTGCATGTCATCGGCCTGGCTGATCGCCCCGTAGTCGACCAATTGAAAATACGTGCCGGCGGCGGGCAGCGGCTCGAGTCCCGAGCCGCGCAGCAGGGTCGTCAGCAGATCGCGTTTGGCCTCGAAGAATGCCGCCAGGCCTTGCCACGCATCGGGGTAGGCGCCGAGATACCGGGCAACGGCGTACTGCAGCGGCGAGACGATGCTGAAGGTGTTGAACTGATGCACCTTGCGCAGCTCGCGCGTCAATTCCGGCGGTGCGACGCAATAGCCGATCCTCCAGCCGGTTGCATGCAAGGTCTTGCCGAAAGAAAACACCGCGTAGCTGCGCTCGCGCAGCTCTGGATGCATCAATACGGATTGATGGCGGCGCCCATCGAACAGCACATGCTCGTACACTTCGTCGGCAATCACCGTGATCGGCCGGTCGCGAATGCATGCGGCCAGCGCGTCGAGATCAGCGTGCGACGCGACCGTGCAGCTCGGATTTTGCGGGCTGTTGACGATGATGAGCCGGGTGCGCCCGCTCAAGGCGCGGCGCACCTCGTCCCAGTCGAAACGAAATGCCGGCGGCGCGAGCGCAATGCGCACGCATCGGCCGCCGGCGAGACGCACCGCCGGCTCGTACGAATCGTAGGCGGGGTCGAAAATGATAGCTTCATCGCCCGGCCCAACAACCGCTTGAATGGCGTCATAGAGAGCTTCGGTGCCGCCGCAGGTGACCGTGATCTCGGATTGCGCATCGAAACGGCGCTGATAACAGAGCTCGAGTTTCTTCGCGATCTGCTCGCGCAGTTCCATCGTGCCTTCCATCGGGGCATATTGATTGCGCCCCTCGCCAACCACCTCGACCAGCGAGGCCGACAGGCGCGGGTCGATGGCGTAGTCGGGAAAGCCCTGGCCGATGTTGAGAGCATTCTCTTCGGCGGCACGCCGCGACATCACCGTGAATATCGTGGTGCCGACATCGGGAAGCTTACTGGTGAATCGCACTTAAGCTCTCCAGGTTTTGCAGGCCGCCGGCCAGAGACCGTACCGGAAGGCCCTGTTCGCGCAGCGCCCGCGCCGTGGCCAGGCTGCGTTTGCCGCTGGCGCAAACCAGCAACGCGGGGCGGCCGGCCGACAGCAGAGCCGGGTCCGCCAGCAGATCCTGCATGGGAATATGCCGAACTGCAGCGTCGGCGATCAGCGCGGCGGGGCGCTGCGCCACTTCCTCGGCGGTTCGAATATCGATGATGTCGAAGCCCTGCGCCGCGGCGGCGGCGGCCAGCGAATCCGGGCTTACCTCGATGTCGCGGTCATCGCGCGCCAGATCCAGTATGTGCGCGCATGCCGGCGCCCGGCACTCGGCGCGGCGCGGTGCTTTGATCTTCAAACTGGAAAAGTTCATGAAGTCGAGCAGCAACAGCTCGCCATCGAGCTGCCCCGCTATCTGCAGAAGGATTTTCAAGGTGAGCAATGCCTGCAGCGTGCCGAATGCACCCGGCACGGCTCCCAGTACGCCGGCTTGCGCGCAATTACCCACCACGCCGTCGGCGAGCGCTTCCGGCCAGAGGCAACGCAGGCAGGCGTGCCCCGGCTGCGGTTTGTATACCTGGATCTGTCCCTCGTATTGATACACGCTGGCGAAAACCGCCGGCTTTCGCGCGAGCACGGCGGCATCGTTGATCAAGTACTTGGTGCGAAAATTATCGCTGCAGTCGACGACGATGTCATGGCGGCGGATCAATTCGAGCGCGTTATCGGCGTTGAATTGGGCGGCGTGCGTTTCAACCCGCACGCCGGGATTGACGGCCGCGATCGCGGCGCGGGCCAAATCAGCCTTCGGCTTACCGACATCGGCGAGCGCGTAAATCGGTTGGCGATGCAGATTACTGGCATCGAGTACATCGGCATCGATCAACCCCAGGAAACCGACGCCCGCGCCCGCAAGGTATTGCATGACGGGACTTCCGAGGCCTCCCAGGCCGACGATGAGAACCCGTGCGGCCGCAAGCTTCGCCTGGCCAGCGGGGCCGACCTCTTTGAGCAGAATCTGCCGAGAATAGTCAGGCTGCATGCCGCGGGGAACGCTCAGACAGTCTCCCTGGGATTGGCGTCGAAGCGGTGAGGGTGACCGGCGTGGGAATGCTGCGGTTCGGCGGCGCAACGCTCGCAATTTACCCAACCCGAATTGCCGCTGCGATAATGCTCCTTCTTCCAGATGGGAAGGCGATGCTTGACCTCATCGATGATGAATCGGCAGGCGTCGAAGGCTTCGCCGCGGTGTGCGGAACTCACCCCCACCCAGACCGCCATGTCGCCCAAGCCCAAGGATCCGATGCGATGGATGCACAGGGCGTGCTTCACCGGAAAGCGGCGCAACGCTTCGGCGACGATGCGCTCGCCTTCCTTTACCGCCAACTCCTGAAATGCTTCGTATTCGAGCCGGGTGACCTCTTGGCCTTCGTTTTGCTCGCGGACCCAGCCCTCGAAACTGACGTAGCCGCCGGAGCCGAGATCTTGCAGCTCACGCCGCGCCTCCGCGGTGTCGATTGCCGTCTGGGTGAAGCGCAAGCTCATCAGCCGCCCGCCACCGGAGGGATGAAGACCACCGCATCATTGGCGGCGAGCTTGCGCGACCAGTCGCTGAACTCGCTGTTGACCGCCACCTTCAATTGCTCGCGCGACAGCGTGAAGCCGTAGCGCGCGGCGAGTTCGGCGTAAAGATCCGCCGGCGTCGCCGCCGAGGTTTCCAGCGTCTCTTCGGAGCGCCCGGCCTGCTCGCGCATCAGAGCGTAGTACTGAATTTTGAGTTGCATGGGAGCTGAGGTTTCCAGAGCGGCAAGAGCCTGTGAGTATTCCTCGGGCGTATTGACGTTGTCGAGGGCGCGCGCATCCGGAAGATCGAGCAAATGCGCGCCGTGGCGGATCAGGAATTTTCGCGGACAGATGCCGCCGGCGGCCTGGTATGCGGCGAGTTGATGGGCGGCCGCGGGCTCCCAGATCGCGCAGAGCGGCTCGGGCAGGCCGTCATGGGCGCTTATGTAAGCCGTTGCCAATGCGCCAGGATCGCGCCGCCGCAGAAGTCCTTCAATCGCGGCCTCGGAAAGAAACGGCAAATCGCAGGCCAATACCAGCCAGGCGACGTTGGGATGCGCGGCGAAAGCGGACCGGATACCGACTACGGGACCCTCGCCAGTCACTGAATCTACAATCATGGGTAGGCGCGCCCGAGTGGAATCCGCGGCCTGATCGGCGCGCACGGAAATAAAAATCTTGTCCAGATGGCGGTGGAGTTGCTCGAACGCGCGCTCCAATTGCGCTTTGCCTCGATACATGAGCGCTGCCTTGTCGCGCTGCATGCGCTTGCTCGCGCCGCCGGCGAGAATGAGACCATGAATCGGGCCGCCGCTCACGGCGCCACCGAATAGGTGCTCTTGCCGCCGTCCTTTGCGAGCAGGCGAACGCCGCCGATGACGATGTCGTGCGACAGCGCCTTGCACATGTCGTAGACGGTGAGGGCGGCGATGCTGGCGCCGGTGAGCGCCTCCATCTCGACCCCGGTCTTATGATGCACGCTGACCGTGCAACGAATAATCGCCGCGTCGCCTTCCAAATCGATGACGATGCGACAGCTCTCGAGCCCCAAAGGGTGGCAGAAAGGTATGAGCTCGTGGGTGCGTTTCGCACCGAGAACTCCGGCGACGATCGCCGTGTCGAATACCGGGCCCTTGGGCGAGCGCAGGCCGTTCTCGCGAAGCGCGGCGGCTACCGGCGCCGGAAACTGCACACGCGCCTCCGCCGTGGCGCTGCGCTCGGTCGCCGGTTTGCCGCTGACATCGACCATGGTGGGGCGCTGATCGGCATCCAAATGTGAAAAAGTCATGGATCTTAGCCGCCGATGTAATACATCTCGATCTTCTTGGTCTCAGTCTCGGCGCTGCGCAGCTCCTCCCGCAGCTCGCTGTAGCGATCGGTACGGCCGACCCAGGCCCCCCGGACGATCCGCAGCAGCTCCGCATCGTCCGCACCGGCGCGTAGCGGGGCACGCAAATCGATTCCCTGGGTCGCGAACAGACAGGTGTAGAACTTGCCCTCGGAGGAGAGGCGCGCACGGCTGCAGGCTGCACAAAAAGGCTGCGACACCGAGGAGATGAAGCCGACCTCGCCGCCGCCGTCGTCGAAGCGCCAGCGCTGCGCGACCTCGCCGCGGTAGTTCTGCGACACGGGGTGCATCGGCCAGCGCTCATTGACGCGCGCCGCCAGTTCGCGCGAAGGCACCACCATGTCGGGCCGCCAATGATTGCGATTGCCGACATCCATGAATTCGATGAAGCGCACGATCACGGGCGTGCCGCGGAAATGTTCGATCAGATCGAGCGCGCCGCGGTCATTGACGCCGCGCTCGATGACGGCGTTGATTTTCACCGGCGAGAGTCCCGCGGCGATGGCTGCGTCGATACCGGCGAGCACCTGGTCGAGTGCGCCGAATCCGCCGCTCAAGCGCGCAAAAATTTCCCTGTCCAAAGTGTCCAGGCTGACGGTGATGCGGCGCAGGCCATTGGCGTGCAAGTCGACCGCATGGTTGGCCAGCAGCACCCCGTTGGTGGTCAATGCAATGTCGTCGATTCCCGGAATGCTGGTCACGTCGCCGACCAGATCGGCGAGGTTGGCGCGCAGCAGCGGTTCGCCGCCGGTGAGGCGCACCTTGCGCACGCCCAAGCTCGCGAATAGCTTCGTTAATCGCACGATTTCATCGAAGGACAATCGCTCGCGGGACTTCAGGAACTGATAGTGCTCGTGGAACTGCTCCTTGGGCATGCAGTAGGGGCAGCGAAAATTGCAGCGGTCCATGACCGAAATGCGCAAATCGTGCAACGGACGGCCCAGCCGATCGAGCGGGTTCTGCGCACCGCGAATGTCGTGGATGATGCTGGTCATGATCGAAGCATCACCAGCGGTACACGCTGGCGACGAACCCTTTGGCATAGGTGTTGGGCCCGGGCGGAAGTTCCACGAAACCGTCGGTGCCCGCGAGGCTCAAAAAATCGCCGGATCCGTTCGGCGGCCGCGGAACGGCCCAGGGCCGGCCCCAGTCATCGTGCTCAATCGTCACCGGCAGGAAATACGCGAGCGAGTGCTTGAAGGTCACGGGGCTGGCGAGCGCCAGCCGCTCAGTGGGCGCGCGCTTGGTGCCCATGGCTTCGGCGATCGCGGGAATTACGTAGCGGATCAAGCACACCAAGGTCGATACGGGGTTGCCCGGCAGTCCGAATACCGATTGACCGTGGGGCCCGATGCCGAACCACATGGGCCTGCCCGGGCGTTGAGCGACATTGTGAAAGACTTCTTGCACGCCCAGATGCTTCAGCGCCTTCGGCACCAGGTCGAACTTGCCCATGGATACGCCGCCGCTCAACACCACCACTTCATGCGTCGTCAGATGCAAAGCCAACCGTTCGCGCAACTGGCTCTCATCGTCGATCACGTGATCGTTGCCCACACGGCTGAAACCGCGCCTGCGGAACGTGGCGGCCACCGCATAGGCGTTGGAGCGGCGCACTTGAAAATCGGCGATCGGATCGCCGGGTTCGATCAACTCATCGCCGGTCGAGACCACCATGATGGCAGGCTGGCTGCTGACGCGCACGCGCGCCATGCCCGCGGAGGCGGCCACCGCGATTTCCGGTGCGCGCAGCAGCGTGCCGGATTCCAGCAGAAGTTGACCCTGGCGGCTGTCGGCGCCGCGCCGGTGAATATTGTGGTAGGGCGAATCGACCACGGTCGTATTGAGCGCTGCGAAACCGTCGCTGACATCCACCTGCTCGATCGGAACTACGTTGTCGCAACCGATGGGCAGAATCGCGCCGGTCATGACCTCAATCGCATGCTCCGGACTTTGGAGCTTGCTCGCGGGGGAGCCCGCGCCCTGGACGCCCTGGATCTGAAAGCGCCGCTGGCCGCGCCGCAACGCCTCGCTGTCCACCGCCATTCCGTCCATGGAGACCCGATCGAACGGCGGCGCATCGCGCTCAGCATAGATATTTTCGCGCAGCGTGCCCCCGACACACTGCGTGAGAGGCAGCGATTCGATGGGCAAACACGTCAGCCGAGAGTAGATGGCCTCTTCGGCCAGACGCGGGGTGATGAGCGTACTAGCCTGCATAGTTCAAAATCGGCGGCGGACCGATCCGCCGCGCCGATGGTCATTATTTTTGTTTCGCTTTGAAGATTTTCAACTGCTCGTTGAATTTTCCTACCACTGCCTGCAGTTCATCGACGGCAGCATTGTGCTTCTGCACAAGCGCTTTTTGTTCCTGATCGGCCTTTTTCTTCTCGTCCGGCGTCATCTTTGTCGCATCTTTGGGCGTGGCATCCATTTCCAGATTGAGGCAGTCCAGATAAACGTTCATCTCGCCGTTGTAGCGATCGAAATCATGCTTGGCGGCGATCATTTCATCACGGGTGGCCGTTGCACCCTTGGGGGGCGCTGCGGGGGGTTGCGGGTAAATACACGTCGCCTGTGCGTGGGCAGCAACGCCGAATGCGAAAACCAGCGTAAGGGGTATCCAAGCCTTCATCGGGAATCCTCTAGTTATCGATACAAATGAGGGGAAACGGAGCCAGTAGGATCTTACGGCCAAGGGCTTAAGGCCGCCAGCGCGGCAACTTTGACCTGTAAGCGTCTGATTTGGCTGCTGTATTTGAGCGCTGCGACAATCTATGGTTCCCCGGCCGGGTGCGAATGATCGATGCCGTTGGCAAGACATGCGCAAATTGCACTATTTACCGGCCTTGTCCGACTATCCTGGAGAGGTCGGCTTTGAGCGGCAAGAGCAGAGGGCCGCCATAAAAGTGGCCGGCCCCAGCTTACGTCCAAAAAATCCCTGACCGGGGTGTCGAATTCGTCGGGCACGATTCGACTATGGCACGGCGAATAACGCCTTAACGATGGAAAGCACAAATGAACTATCTATTGCTGATTTACACCAACGAAGCGGAATTCATGGGCCTGGGCGAGACCGCGCTGCAGAAAGTCTCGGGGGAATACCTGGACTTCACCAAGGCGATCGTGCAGGCGGGAAACTTCAAGGCGGGAGATCGGCTAAAGCCCGTCTCCTCGGCCTCAACGGTGCGGGTGCGCAACGGTAAGACCACGATTACCGACGGGCCTTTCGCGGAAACACGGGAACAACTGGGAGGCTATTATTTGATAGAAGCCAAGAACCTGGACGAGGCGACCGCGATTGCGGCGCGCATCCCCAGCGCCCGATATGGCAGCATCGAAGTTCGTCCCGTCTGGCCGCCGATGACATGAGCGCCGGCCAGTCGCGATGAAAGCTGCGGATCACGGCATCGAGGAGATATTTCGTCGCGAGGCGGGTCGGGTCCGGGCGACCTTGATCCGCCTCCTCGGCGACTTCGATGTGGCCGAGGAGGCGCAACAAGACGCCTTTGCGGCGGCGCTCGAACAATGGCCCGCGCACGGCACCCCCTCGAATCCACGCGCCTGGCTGATCAGTACCGGACGCAACAAGGCCATCGACCGCATTCGCCGGGAAATCTTGTTCAGAACGAAAATATCCGGCGAGATCGGCGCCGCTGAATCCGGCGTCGAGGCCGCAGTCGATGCGGCCGATGAGGAGGTTTTCGGCGACGATCGGCTGCGGCTGATATTCACCTGTTGTCATCCCGCGCTCGCCGAGGAAGCGCAGATCGCACTCACGCTGCGGGAGGTTTGCGGGCTGTCCACGCAAGCCGTGGCGCGCGCCTTTCTGATCGGCGAAGACACGATGGCGCAGCGGCTGGTGCGCGCCAAGAAGAAAATTCGCGACGCAGGCATACCCTATGAGACGCCGGATCCCACGGTACTCGAACAACGCATCGAAGGCGTGCTTGCCGTCGTCTATGGGGTGTTCACCGAAGGATATGCCGCAACGGTCGGCACGCGATTGATCGATGTTGAACTGTGCGAAGAAGCCATTCGGCTGGGCAGACTGCTTGATGCGCTGTTGCCGGATCATGCCGGCGTGATGGGCTTGCTGGCGTTGATGCTGTTGCACGACGCGCGGCGCGCATCGCGCACCTCGAGTACCGGGGATGTGGTGTTGCTCGAGAACCAGGACCGGTCGCGATGGAATCGCGATGAGATTTCCGAGGGCCTGACGCTGGTCGACAAGGCGCTGTCGATTCGCGGGCGGGTGAGTGCCTATGCCGTACAAGCGGCGATCGCAGCATTGCACGTAAGGGTGAACGAAAGCGGCGCGACCGATTGGCCGCAGATTGTCGGCCTGTATGAAGTGCTGCTTCGATTGCAGCCGACGCCGGTCATCGAATTGAATCATGCCGTCGCCGTTTCGATGGTGGACGGGCCGGCGCGCGCGCTTGACCTCATCGACTCGCTAGCCGCGCGTGGACGAGTCACTCAATATCATCTGCTGCACGCCGCACGCGGCCGCCTGTTGCAGGAACTTGGCCGCATGCAGGAAGCGCGCGAAGCCTACCGCGCCGCGCTGGGTACCGCGAAGCTCGAACCCGAGCGGCGCTTTCTCGCCGCGAAAATCGCAGCGATTCACGGTAGTTGCGTGGAGCTGCCGGTTTCCGGTTGAGTGGACGCCGGCACGGCGGAGCTGCGAACCGCGGTTCTCGCGGCCTCATCGGGCGAGGACGGAATCTCCTGCGCCACGATGGTGGTGGGATTGACCACGGAGGGATCGTCGCGCAGCTTCACATACAGTGAGCCGCCTTTGGGATGCGGCACCGGCAGGGCGGCACCTAAGAAGCCATCCGGCACCTTGATTGGATGCGTGAACTGCGGATCGTCGGCTATTGAGTCGATCAGGAAGAGATTCGAACCGGAAAGCTTGCAAGCAAGCTCCGGGGTGGCGGGACACTTCAAATCTTTGAGCGTCGGCAGCCGCACCAAATTCGCGAGCGGCTGCCAATCGCCCATCACGCCCTTGGAGTTCACTCGGAACTGCAGCGGACCGAATGCCGCGCCGCCGAACGCTTTCGCAGGATTGAGGGTCGCAACCGCCACCTGCGAATTCTCCAACATCACCGTGCCGTTGTTGAAATTCAATGTAGCACTGGACGACTCGTCGCTGGTCGTAACCTCGATGTTTTCATCGTGCGAAAATGCAGCCGGCGATTGCGAGCGCACGGAGAACGTCAGGATGGCGTCTTGCGGCAATTCGCTCGGGTGGGCCAGCTGGATGTTGCTCTCCTGGCTGGATATCGAGGGCTGCACGCTCATTCCCAGCAGGGTTACGGCTGGACGCGGCGCGTCCACTATGCCGACGGACGGAAACACGCGCCCGTCCTTCAGAGTCACCTTGGCGACAGCGGCGCGCTCCGGCTTGAGGGCACTCACCGCCATCGGATCTTGAGCGACCATCGGCAACTCATCCACGCCGTGATTCGAGGTGAGTTCGCCGGGAACGAATATGTTGTTCTTGAACGCGAGGCTGGCCACCTCGTCGAGCCGATTGCCTTTGAGCACGCCGACAATGTCGCCGGCATGAATGGAAAAGCCATCCATTCGCCCGGCATCAGCGAAGGTATGAATCGAGATCGGGTCCGGTGGATTATCGCCGGCCTGCTTGACGAGCAGGGTCATGGCGCCGGGGGCCGAGTCTTGAAGCGGCAGCTTGATCTCGACCTCATCGGGCCGGGTGGTCTTCCAATCCACCTTCAATTCCTTGCCTCCCGGATCCTTCAGCATGATGGCATCGACACAGCTCACGCTGTCGGCTTGAAGATGCACCGTGTCCTGGCGTCCGACGATCAGCGCGGCTTCATCGCCGGCGGCAAGTTCCCAGCTTTTTGCATGAACGTTGATCAAGTGAAAAACCGGACCCTCGTACGGTTCAAATCCCCAATAGCCTCTTAGCGATGCGTGAATGCGGTCGCCGAGAGCCGCTTTTCCCAAGGCCGCGGTGTCGACCACATAGCCGCCGCGGACCGGGTCAGCCTGCGCCGGAAGCGCAATGGCCTTCCCGTCCCGACCGGTTACGTCGAGCGCGAGGTCATGGGCGTAGCGCGTGGAGAATGCCAGCGGAGCGCCGTCGACCGGCAGCACGAGGGTCGAGCGGCGCACGCAAAAGATTTCCTTCGGATCGACGGCGTGCAGCGGCGGCAGCTGGGCCGCTTCCACCGCAGGCAGCGCAATGACCAGCACCGACATGGGCGAATGAAAGGAGGGCGCCGTATTGAGCGTCAGTGAAAGCTTGTCGCCTTGCGGCGATGCAAGAGCAGGGATGTATTGATATTGAGCGGTCCGGAACGAATCGAAGATCCGGGCTATGTCCAGCACGGACGCAATGTAGGGACTGTAGTAACCGTAGCTTAACTGCGGTGTATAGCTGGCCTCCATCGCCAAGTCGCTGCCGGGTCCCGAAGTCAATGCTTCGACAATCGAGGTGCTATGGCCGTCATTCAATATGAGAGATTCCTGCCCCTGCATGAGACAGGGCGCCTGCAGTTCAGGAATCCGGTCCAAACACTTTTCCTCGACTTTGATGGCGAGGCTGCGCGCCAGCAGCGGCGCGGCTTCCTTCAATTTGGCAGGATCACCCTCGTTGAGCACACGGACGGCTGCGAGAAAGCGCTCCAGGCGCGAGTGGTCGAGCGCCGCCTGATTCAGGTCTTGCGAGGTTCGAACGAAGGCACCCGGTCGTCCACGCACGGCGCCGATCAAAGTCCGCAGATCGCCCCCGGTATGCGGCGCGAGAAATACCAGCACCTGCTGAGCGCCTTGCGGAACGCTCACCGTTAGCCCTTCACTGCGGCATTTGCCCGTCCAAGTCTTACACGCAAAGAACCACTTTTCGGGGGGCGGGTTGGTCGATCCGCTCAGAAACGCCGCCACCATTAAATATTGGACAGACTGGGTCTCCGGCAGATCGACTTTTATCCAAACACGGTCGCCCGGCGCAAGGTTCGGGACTTCAGAGGCGGGCAGCGTGTTGCTGCCGCGGGTCACCTTGACCTCCAGAACGGGCCCGGCAAGGTCGAAAGGCGCGGGACCCGCCGATGCGACCGAGAAAATCGACATGGCCAGCAGCACTAAAAGGCATCGAATCAGCATTTTCCGGCAACCTATCGGGTCAGTTTGGCGCTGAGTTAGAGTGTTGCGGGCAGTAAGAGTTCGGCCAGGCCTGAACCACCGCGGCATTGCCATTGCGCGCAGCTCGCCAAGAGTCTCATATGCGATTGGGCGCCGGCGCACCGTTTGGAGTGCTGCGTCCAACTGTCGCGCAATTGAAATAAAGCATGGGGGAGGATAACGCGAAGGATGAGGATTCGCACCTTCGAGCATTTGGCGGCATCGAAGATTGCCGTTTAGCTTGGCGGAAACCCGGCTGCTGCGCGAAGCCGCAGCGCGACAAGCGAAGTGCTCAGCGAATCCGCGCCGCCGCGAGCGCCGGCTTCCTGACTCGTCCAGTGCCGGAACGCGTCTTGGACGACGCTTGCACTTTATGAGCGTTGATGATCGCCGGAATGAGGCCGGGAAAGCGCTTGTTGATCTCATCGCAACGCGACACGTTGTGCATTTCGACGCCGCGGCGTTCGCCGCGGATCAGGCCGGCCTCGCGCAACGCCTTGAAATGCTGCGACAACGTCGACTTCGGGATGTCCTTTTCGCTCACTCGCAAAAAGCTGGAACACACCTGCGGGCAATTGGAGGCGGCAATATTCATGTAGATAGCCGCGCGCACGGGATCCGACAGCGTATGCAGGATGGTTTCGACTGTCACATCCTCGATGGACGGGTGGAATAGCGGTCTCACGCCGGAATTATATTGGCTCTTGACATTTAGTTCAATAGTTCGTAAGTTACGAACTACCGAAGTAACGAACTAGTTGCTCGGCGCTTCACTTCAACAATCAATGGACACAGCAAATGAACAATCTCACAGGAAAAGTCGCCGTCGTTACCGGCGCATCCAAGGGTATCGGGGCCGCCATCGCCAAAGCGCTGGCGGCGGACGGCGCCGCGGTGGTCGTCAACTATGCTTCCAGCAAGGCCGGAGCGGACGCGGTTGTCGCGAACATAGCAAAGGCGGGCGGAAAAGCGCTTGCGGTGCGCGGCAACGTATCCAAACCCGAGGAGGCGCAAGGCATCATCGATGCAGCGATCAAAACGTTTGGAAGACTCGATATTCTCGTCAATAACTCGGGCGTCTATGAGTTTGGGGCGCTCGAGGCAGTCACCGAAGACAACTTTCACAAGATGTTCAATGTCAACGTGCTCGGCGTGCTGCTTGCTACCCAGGCCGCGGTCAAGCACATGGTCGAGGGCGGAAGCATCATCAATATCGGCTCCGCCGTCAGCCGCATCGCGCCGGCAAATTCCGCCGTTTATACCGCCACGAAGGCGTCGGTCGATGCCATTACCGGGGTTTTGTCGAAGGAATTGGGACCGAAGAGGATTCGGGTCAATTCGGTCAATCCTGGCATCGTCGAGACCGAGGGCACGCACACCGCCGGCGTCATCGGCTCCGATTTCGAGAAAGGCCTGGTTGCGCAGACTCCGCTCGGCAGGACGGGTCAGCCGAACGATATCGCGTCAGTGGCGGTATTTTTGGCTTCGGAAAATTCTGCGTGGCTTACCGGAGAATCGATTATCGCCGGCGGCGGTCTGCACTGAAGGGACGGTTGTGGGGCGTTCGTCGCCCCACAGCCTCTTGGAACTATGACCCACATTTGAAATCCGAGGCGTGCCTATGACAAGCGACACCATGCAGCCGCGTTCGATCATTGGATCGGTTTGGCAGGAAATTAGCTCGCTATGGTCGGGAGTGGACTTGTCGTTCTCCGATTCCCTATCGGACCTTGCCGAGCAGCCTGCGCCACCGCGCCTTAGGAGTTTGAGCGACGAGGCGTATTCTGAAAGCAATCACGGCAACATCGAACCCTGCTGGTAAGCAAGGCGCCGGCACGCGGGCAGAAAGTGAACGAAACCGAGGTTTCGCAATTGCGCGCGCAACGTTAGACTGCGCGCGGGCGCCCGTAGCTCAGCTGGATAGAGCACCTGGCTTCGAACCAGGTGGTCGGGAGTTCGAATCTCTCCGGGCGCGCTCTCTAATTCTCACTGAATCAACCAGTTAGATCGTCCTCCCTCAGCCTGTCCGGCGCCGAAGCCAGGTGCTTGCGTGAGTTTTGCGGGACTCTGCCGAGCAAGCCTTCTCCGCGGCGTCTATCAGGTCGGTGAGTTCAGCTCGCCGAATTCGTACCCCACAAGTTCCGGCCGGGCTTCGATGGCATCACGTCTGCACCCCACGCCGAAAGTCAGTCGCTCGCAGGCGGCAATCCGAGGCGCTCTCGCAGCCGGCGAAAGGTCTCCGCGTCTGGCGCGCCGGACATCCCCGTGGACCGGCGCTCCATGTCGATCAGCAAGGCCTCGACGCGCTCGCGTCCGCCCGATGTCCGCATCGCTTCGAGCGGAGTCCGACCGCCGAGCGCCGGGATCTGCTCGTCGACCCACCGCTCGTAATGCCCTGCCATCATCTCGTTGATCTTGGCTCGCACCTCGGGATGCGCCATCAGCGCCGCCTGCCCGTCGTCGATGCGGGTGGCATCCTCGGCGCCGCCGGCCCCGCGCTCGTCCCACAGGCGCTCGAGCGATTGGATCTCGGTCGCGCGATACCGGGCATGATCGCCCAGCGCTTCCGTGACGATCGCCCGAATCGTCTCGGAGCGTTTCGCCGAATTCACCTCGCAGATCAATCGTCGCGGCGAGATTCGGATCTCGCCCAGCACGGTGCTCTGCCAATCACTGTGCATCGCATTGCCGCGTTTGCTCCAGGCGAGGCGCAATTCTCTCCATTCACCGTCGCTCCCTCGGCGAACGTCCCGCAGTAGCTCCTCCTCGGGCACATCGCCCGCGAGATGCTTCAGCGCACCGAATGCGCGTTGCGGGGAGTCGATCTCGAAGATCACCTTCTGCGGCACCAGCGGATCGCCGTCCGTGTTTCGCATGTCGGGCAGCTGCGGGTCGAGAATCCGATTCGCGATCGAGAGATACAGCTCGCGGATTTCGGAATCAAACTCCCGCAGCGCTTCATCTGGTGAGTGTTTTCCATTCGCGCAGATGCGATCGCGCAGATCGAGGATCGCGATTTTGTCTCCAGGATTCAGACCGAACGGTGAGCTGCACTCGAGCATTACGATGCCGTCCACGGCGACGAGCTGTCCGAAGAGGATCTCGTGCGTCGTCACGGTTCGCGACGCCGCTTGCTCCATCACCTCGACCGCCTCGCTCGTGAAGAGGTTTCGTGCCTGGAATCCCCGCCCCGGTTCACGGTGGATGATTTCATGAAAGCCGAACGGCGTCAGCGTGCACGCATCGAGATAACGGTGCACGAGTGGGTCGAGCCGATTTCCGTGGCGCTCGAGATAGACCGCCGTCGGTGCTCGATCGTGTAGCGTCGCGTCCGCGACGTCTGTGTCATGCGGATCCGGCGCCCAGCTATGGAAGAACCACGGCATGAACAGCGGCAGGAGCGGGGTCGAGGGATCGAACGCGGACTCCTCGTCTTGCCAGACGGTGAACTCGGCCCAGGCCTCATCGATCGCGGTCGGGCCGTAAACCTCCTCGGTGAATCGTAGGAGTCGCGCGGCCATCCCGAAATCATCGAGCGCACGCCGCACCCGCCGCCATGTGAGCGCCGCGGGAGACTCCATCGATGCCGATTCCGCCGCGAGGCAGCAGCGCTTGTATTTCTTGCCGCTGCCACACGGGCAGGGGTCATTGCGACCTGGCTTCGTCACGGACATCATTCTAGCGTTGCTCGCGGGCGGCCGCGTCAGCCGCGAAACAGCCGGCCGGTGAGGAACGGGTGGTTGCGACGCTCCGTGCCGAATGTCGACGTCGGACCGTGGGCCGAAATGAATTGGAAGTAGTCGCCGAGCGGTACAGAGATTCTAGCAAATCGAGAGTAGCAACGTCGCTGGGTCGCCGTCAGGAAAGTTCGTCCCGCATGCCGTTTCCAGCGATGTTCGGTGACAATGCGCACGGAGGTGACCGACGGCCGGTAACCGTGAAGTTGGCGATCAACCGCCAAATCGTCAGCGTCGCAGGACCAGCAAGGCCGCGACTCGATCGGCGTCAAAAGCGCGTATCTCGGATGCGCTCTCGCGTAGCACCGTGGCGATGCTCGTCGTCGAGGTGTTGCCGACCTGAAGCCAGATAACCTTCGGCGGGGCGCCCCGGACAAAGGCGAGAGCCCGAAAATCGTCGTCCTTGGTGACGATCGCATAGTTGTGCGCGCGAGCGTACTCCCATATTGCCTGGTCAGTCTCGCCACGCAGTTTGATGGACTCGACGTGCACGCTATCAGACCACAGGTCCGCGATTGCCCGCACCAAGCGGGGGCTGAGGTTCTCGTCGAAAAGTAGCCTCACGCGGCGGTGTGGCTTGCGTAGCGACGCTCGCGCTCGGCGGCGTAGGCAAGGACTGCGCGGATGTGCTCAGGTTTCAGGCTCGGAAAATCCCTGACGATTTCCGCCTCGCTCATGCCGCCAGCAAGGTAATCGAGGACGTCAGCGGGCGTAATGCGGGTGCCGACAATGCAGGGTTTGCCACTGCGCACGCCTGGGGTGATTTGGATGTATTGCTGCCAATCCATGGCGTTACTCTAGGCGCTTGGGTGTGTGTGAGACAAGTCTACCCACTCCGGGCGCTTCGACCATGTCGGCGGCACTACGGTTCGCTACAGTAGGTGACGCACAGTGTCCCGAGTGCCTCCAAGGTAGCCCCTCCCAATCAACTTAAGGTCCGCAACCTGGTCCCGAACTGCTTCCAATATTACAAGACGGAATCTAGGGAATTCAGGTGCTTATCTGCTCGTGTCTGGCAGAAATATTGGACACCGGATGGATACAAAGTGATTATAAATCAATAGGTTATGATAAATCGAGCTGCTGCCTACCAACCAGGAGGCCGGGAGTTCGAATCTCTCCGGGCGCACCACCGATT
>CAWDAU010000004.1:0-7816 GCA_963800385.1 uncultured Gammaproteobacteria bacterium | reverse complement strand
ACACCGGAATACACGGCCAACTCCGATGCGGTAGGAACTCTGCGCGTTTTGGAGGCTATCCGAATTCTTGGCTTGGAAAACAAAACTCGCTTCTATCAAGCATCGACGTCCGAGATGTTCGGCAAGGTGCAAGAGATCCCTCAGAAGGAGACCACACCATTTTATCCCACGCTCGCCCTATGGCGCAGCAAAGGTTTACGCATACTGGATTACAGTGAACTATCGCGAAGCATACGGGATATATGCATGCAATGGCATCTTGTTCAATCACGAATCGCCATTGCGCGGCGAGACTTTTGTGTCGCGCAAAATCACCCGCGCTTTGACGCGAATCCATGTTGGGTTGCAGGAAACTCTGCATCTCGGCAATCTTGATTCAAGTCGAGACTGGGGTCACGCGCGCGACTACGTCAAGGCGCAGTGGTTGATGCTGCAGCAGAATGTCGCGGAAGATTTTGTGATCGCGACCGGGAAAGCAGCATTCCGTGCGCGATTTTGTGGCCGCCGCCGGATCATTGCTCAACATGAGAATCGAATGGCGGGGGAAAGGTGTCGAAGAGGTAGGCATTGATGCTAACAGCGGCCGGACGATTGTCCATGTTGACCCGAGATATTTTCGCCCGACTGAGGTAGAAACGCTCTTGGGCGACCCCTCCAAGGCGCGGCAAAAGCTCGGCTGGTCGGCCGAAGTAAGCTTCGACGAACTGGTTTCGGAAATGGTCGCCTCCGATCTCGAGGAGGCCAAGCGCGATGCTCTGGTCGCCAAAGAGGGCTTTAAAGTCTACAGCCACCACGAGTAGGCCCTTGAGTGAAACTGACCCAAGATTCTCCGATTTACGTAGCCGGTCACCGCGGCCTGGTGGGCTCGGCGGTGGTTAGGTCTCTCGCGAGCCAAGGTTTCAAGCACCTCATCGTCCGTTCGCATCAAGAACTCGATCTGACCGAGCAGAGCGCCGTCCGTCGGTTCTTCGAGGAGGCGAGGCCGCAGGCGGTCATCATGGCGGCCGCTCGTGTCGGGGGTATACATGCGAATAATTCTCATCCCGCCGGGTTCTTACGCGACAACCTCCTGATCCAGGACAATGTGATCGACGCGGCATATCGATCCGGGGTCGAGAAATTCGTCTTTCTGGGATCGAGCTGCATCTACCCCAAGTTGGCGCCCCAGCCCATCAAGGAGGACTCCCTTCTGACCGGGCCGCTCGAGCCCACCAACGAGTGGTACGCGATTGCCAAGATTGCCGGCATCAAGATGTGCCAGGCCTACCGCCGTGAGTACGGCTTCAACGCCATCTCGCTCATGCCGACCAACCTGTACGGTCCCGGCGACAACTTTGACCTGCAAAGCTCGCACGTGCTTCCCGCCTTGATACGCAAATTTCATGAAGCCAAGCGCAGGAACGATCCGAGCGTTGAAATTTGGGGCACGGGCACCCCACGGCGTGAATTCCTTCACGTCGATGATCTGGCCGACGCGGTAGTGTACCTCTTACTGAAATACAACGAGGAAGCGATCGTCAACATCGGATGGGGTGAAGATCTGACCATCCGCGAGTTAGCGGAGACCATCATGTCGGCGATTGGCTACAGTGGTTCATTAACATTCGATCGTTCAAAGCCCGACGGCACGCCGCGCAAGCTCCTCGATGTCTCCCGGCTGCAAAGTCTCGGGTGGAATCCGCGCATAACGCTCAAAGCGGGCATTGCGGACACCTACGCTTGGTTCCAAGAGCACATCTTGGACGCGCGGCTTTAAGACTCGTCTCGCGTCAACCGCAATTCGCGTTCTGCGTTCTTCGCTAAAGTGTTCTTAATATGTGCGCGCATATGTTCTATTCCCTTGCGGATTCGGTACACTACAAGCGCTGAGGGATTTGTGGTCGTTAAGGGTTGGCACTAAAGCGCGCCTCAACGATCAAACGGCTGCTGGGGCTGATTCAGGGAGGTTTGTTTGGATCCCAATGTGATGCTGAGAGGCGGAGACTTAGCGCGCAAGACCGTTGAATTGCCGCGCCGCTTGAAGCGCCTCATCTCCGTTTGCACCGATTGCGTCATGATCCCGCTCGCCCTGTGGACTGCCATTAGTCTGAAAGCAGGGCTTCCCGAATCGAACCTCTCCGACTGGCCCGCTTTCTTGGCGGTGATTGCGCTGAGCATTCCCATCTTTGTCCGTGCCGGCCTTTACCGGGCGGTGATCCGATTCTTGGGTCACAAAGCCATTTTCGCTGTCGCGCTTTCCGTGGCGATCAGCGCGCTCGCCTTAGGCGTTGCGGGAATGTTTTTTCAAATTCCCGTGCTCACCTGGAGCGTGGTTGCCATCTATTTCTGTGTGGCGCTGCTCTATGTCGCCGGATCGCGTTTTGTGGTGCGCTATTACCTGCTGCGGCGCTATCTCATGCCGACCGTCGCCCGCGTGGCGATCTATGGCGCGGGCGAAGCCGGCGCGCATTTGTCCAATCTCTTGTTGACCACGCGGGCGTTTGATCCCGTCATTTTCATCGACGACAACAAGGGCCTGCGCGGCCGGTTTGTCAACGGCATCAAAGTTTATCTGCCGGACAACTTGCCGGCGCTGATCAAGATGAACGGCATCGATCGAATCTTGCTTGCGGTGCCGTCCTTGACGTCGTCGGCGTCGGCGCGAGATTTTGACTCAGCTGGAACCCTTGGGCGTGCACGTGCAATCGGTGCCCGACATCGAGCACCTCGTCACCGGCAAGGCGAATCTGGCGGATTTGCGCGAAGTCGATGTCGCGGATTTGCTGGGCAGAGACGCGGTCCCGCCGAAAGAGGGATTATTCGATGCCTGCATCCGCGACCGCGTGGTCATGGTCACGGGCGCCGGCGGTTCCATCGGATCGGAGCTGTGCCGGCAGATCATCGGGTTGCAGCCGCGCCGCTTGGTGCTGTTCGAAATGTCCGAACTGGCGCTCTACAACATCGAACGAGAGTTGCGCGCGCTGGCCGAGAAGCAGGCGATGCCGGTTGAGCTGGTCGGCCTCATCGGCAATGCGCACGATCGATTTCGCTCTGCGCGACATTTTCACGGCCTATCGGGTGCAGACGGTTTATCACGCGGCCGCGTACAAGCATGTGCCTATCGTTGAGCAAAATGTGGTCGCGGGCGTTAATAACAATGTCGATCGCCACCTGGTATGCGGCCGAGGCGGCTCACGAGGCGGAGGTCGAAACCTTCGTCCTGATCTCCACCGACAAGGCGGTCAATCCCACCAATGTGATGGGCGCCACCAAGCGCTTCGCCGAAATTGTGCTGCAGGGATTGCAGCGCCGCGGCAGCAAGACGCGATTCTGCATGGTGCGCTTCGGCAACGTGCTGGCCTCGTCCGGGTCGGTGGTGCCCTTGTTCAATGAGCAGATCAACGCCGGCGGTCCGGTGACGGTGACCCACCCCGAAGTGATCCGTTACTTCATGACCATCCCTGAGGCCGCTCAGCTCGTGATTCAGGCCGGATCCATGGCGGAGGGCGGCGATGTCTTCGTGCTCGACATGGGCAAGCCAGTGCGCATCGGCGATCTCGCGCGGCGCATGATCCATCTGGCCGGCTTGACGGTGCGGGATGAGAAGAACCCCGAGGGCGATATCGAGATTTCCTATACGGGACTGAGGCCGGCGGAGAAGCTCTATGAGGAGCTGCTCATCGGCAACAACGTCACCGGCACGGAACACCCCATGATCCTGCGGGCCATCGAGCATTCCTTGCCCTGGGAGCGTGTACAAGAGCTCTTGAACGAAATCATGGCGGCCATGAGCCGATTCGACTGTCCGCGGACGCTTGCGCTGCTGAACGATGTCGTCGCGGAATACACCCCCGCCCCCCAACCTCACGATCTGGTCTGGGCGCGCCAGAGCACCATGTCCACCGACGATCGCAAGGTCACCAGCTTAAAGCCTCGACGAGTTGCTAGAATTACGAGTCCTTCGGATTCGGCAAGGCCGAACTAGCTTTCAGTCGGGAGAAATTTTGGCAAACGGCTCGATTTTGGTCACCGGCGGCGCCGGTTACATCGGCAGTCATGTGGTGCGGCAGCTCGGCGAGGCGGGCGAGCGCGTCGTCGTGCTCGACAACTTGTCCAAGGGTTTTCGCCAGGCCGTCACCGCCGGGGAATTGGTGGTCGGCGATGTCGGCGACTACCCGCTGGTGGCCCGGCTCCTGGCGGATCACCAGGTCGATACGGTCATGCACTTCGCGGCGCACACCGTGGTACCCGAATCGGTGGCGCTGCCGCTCAAGTACTACGGCAACAACACCTGCTGCACCCGCAGCCTGCTGCAAGCCTGCATCGACCATCGCGTCCAAAACTTCGTGTTCTCGTCGACCGCCGCCGTGTATGGGCTGCCGCCGGACGGCTATGCCAGCGAGGAGACGCCAACCTCGCCGATCAACGCCTACGGCACCTCCAAGCTGATGAGCGAGTGGATGCTGCGCGATGTCGCGGCGGTCAATCCGTTGCGCTACGTCGCGTTGCGCTACTTCAATGTGGGGGGCTCGCACCCGGGGGGATTGATCGGCCAGTCGACGCCGGGCGCGACCTTGCTCACCAAGGCCGCCTGCGAGGCCATGGTGGGCAAGCGTCCTCACGTGTCCGTGTTTGGCAGCGATTACCCCACCCCCGACGGCACGGGGGTGCGCGACTATCTGCACGTCGAGGATCTGGCGAGTGCGCATTTGAACGCGCTGCAGTACCTACGAAGCGGGGGCAAGTCGACGATTCTCAACGTGGGGTATGGTCACGGCTACTCGGTGCGCGAGGTGCTGCGCATGGTCGAGAAAGTGGCCGGAAAACCCCTGAACATCCGCGAGGAGCCGCGCCGCATGGGGGATCCGGCATACCTCGTGGCCCGTGCCGAACGGGTGCGCAGCGAACTCGGCTGGCGTCCGCGCTACGACGACTTGTCCGCCATCGTGTCGAGCGCCTTGGCGTGGGAGCGCAAATTGCTCCAAGACCCCTGGAAGAACTGACTTCAATCCCGGATAGCCTTAAGGTCCCTCAGCCTTTACTTGATTCGGTAAAACCGCTAGGCTTTGCGGCTCTTTTTCCAGTTAAATCAGAATATTACGCATGCGAATCACGATCTTCGGCTCAGGTTACGTGGGCCTCGTCACCGGCGCCTGTTTGGCCGATGCCGGCAACAACGTACTGTGCGTGGATGTCGATGAACGCAAGACCGCGATGCTTCAGCGCGGCGAGGTGCCGATCCACGAGCCGGGCTTGGATACGCTCATCAGGCGCGGCGCCGAGGCGGGGCGGCTGCGCTTTACCACCAACGCCCAGGAAGGGGTCGACCACGGCCTATTCCAGCTCATCGCCGTGGGCACGCCCCCCGATGAGGACGGCTCCGCGGACCTGCGCTACGTCCTGGCGGTAGCCCGCACCATCGGCGAGCTCATGAGCACCTACAAGGTGGTGGTGACCAAGTCGACGGTTCCCGTGGGCACCGCCGACAAAGTGCGCGCGGCGGTCCGACACTCCCTGGACAAGCGCGGGTCGAGCCTGGACTTCGACCTGGCCTCGAACCCCGAATTCTTGAAAGAGGGCGCGGCAATCGAGGACTTCATGAAGCCGGACCGGGTGGTGGTGGGCACCGACAGCGATCGCGCGGCCGAACTGCTGCATACGCTTTACGAGCCGTTCACCCGCAACCGCGAGCGCATGATCGTCATGGACGTGAAGTCCGCGGAGCTGACCAAGTACGCCGCCAACGCCATGCTGGCGACCAAAATCAGCTTCATGAACGAGCTGGCGAACCTCGCCGAACGCTTCGGCGCCGACATCGAATCGGTGCGCATCGGCTTGGGCTCCGATCCGCGCATCGGCTACGCCTTCATCTATCCGGGGGTAGGATACGGCGGTTCGTGTTTTCCCAAAGACGTTCAAGCCTTGCAGCGTTCGGCTCAAGACGTGGGCTACGACGCCGGCATTCTCGCCGCGGTCGAAAGCGTCAACAACCGCCAGAAACAGGTGCTGTTCGGCAAGATCAAGGCGCATTTCGGCGAGCTGCGCGGCAAAACCGTGGCGCTCTGGGGCTTGGCCTTTAAACCGAATACCGATGACATGCGCGAGGCCGCCAGCCGGGTGCTGATGGAATCGCTCTGGGCGGCCGGGGTCAAAGTGCGCGCCTACGATCCGATCGCCATGCCCGAATGCCAAAGGATTTACGGCGAGCGCCCGGATTTAACGCTCTGCAAAACCGCGCCCGATGCACTGCAGGGCGCCGACGCGCTGGCCATCGTCACGGAATGGCGCGAGTTCAGGAGCCCGGATTTCGACCACATCAAGGCTACGCTGCGATCGCCGGCGATTTTCGACGGGCGCAATCTCTACGATCCCGAGCAGATGCAGAAGGCGGGTTTTGATTATTATGCGATCGGACGAGGGAAAACTCTCCACGCGAGAAACTCCTAAAAATGAGTGAATCTTGACCGCCGTAATCCCAGTGATCCTCTCGGGCGGCGCCGGCACCCGGCTCTGGCCGCTGTCGCGCGAGATGTATCCCAAGCAGCTGCTCGCCCTCACCAGCAAGCAGACCATGCTGCAAGATACCGCGGCGCGGCTCGCGAGCATTGCGGATGCCATCCCGCCCATCGTGGTGTGCAACGAAGCGCATCGCTTCACCGTGGCCGAACAGCTGCGCGCCCTGGGCGTCGCCGCGTCAGGGATTCTGCTCGAGCCCGCAGGTCGCAACACCGCGCCGGCCGTGGCGCTCGCGGCCTTGAAGGCGCTCGACATCGATGCGCAAGCGACGCTCATCGTCGCGCCGGCGGATCATGTGATTCGCGATGTGCGCAAATTCGCCCAAGCGGCCGATGTGGCCGTTTCGCTGGCGCAAAAAGACAAGCTGATCACCTTCGGCATCGTGGCGCACGCGCCGGAAACCGGCTATGGCTATATCCGCCGCGGGGACGGTGTGGGGCCCGCGTACCCGGTGGCCCAATTCATCGAGAAGCCGCCGCTCGATCTCGCGGTGCAATTCGTCGCCACCGGCGACTACTACTGGAACAGCGGCATGTTCGTGTTCAAGGCGGCCCGATATCTCGCTGAACTGCGCAATTTTGCGCCGGATATTCTCGAAGCCTGCACCGCGGCCTACCGGGCCGCGCGGGCGGATTTGGACTTCGTGCGCATCGACAAGGAAGCATTCGTCAAATGCCGCAGCGAGTCGATCGATTACGCCGTGATGGAGAAGACCCAGGATGCCCTGGTCCTGCCGCTCGATGTCGGTTGGAGCGATGTCGGATCGTGGTCCTCGCTGTTCGATGCGCTGCCGGCGGATGAAGAGGGCAATGTGTTGCAGGGCGATGTCCTGACGCACGACACGCACGACTGCTACGTGCACTCGACCAGCCGCTTGGTCGCGGCGGTCGGCTTGGAAGATCACATCATCGTCGAGACCAAGGACGCGATTTTGGTGGCGCCCAAGGACCGCGTGCAGGACGTGAAGGATTTGGTGGCCAAGCTCAAAAAATCCGGCCGCACCGAATCGGCGCTGCATCGCGAGGTGTTCCGGCCGTGGGGCAGCTACGACAGCATCGACAGCGGCGATCGCTTCCAGGTGAAGCGCCTCTCGGTCAAACCCGGCGGGGTGCTGTCGCTGCAAATGCACCACCATCGGGCGGAGCACTGGATCGTGGTGCAAGGCACCGCGCGCATCACGCGCAATGATGAAACCTTTCTGCTCGCGGAAAATGAGTCGACTTACATCCCGGTGGGCGCCACGCACCGCATCGAGAATCCGGGCAAGGTGCCGCTGCACATCATCGAGGTGCAATCCGGTTCGTACCTGGGTGAAGACGAC
>CAWDAU010000003.1:0-25023 GCA_963800385.1 uncultured Gammaproteobacteria bacterium | reverse complement strand
ACCAGCGCCAGATTGCGTCTGAGGGCATCCAGCGCAGTTCGAATGCGGCCTCGAAGATGAGCGGCGGAAGGATGCCGCCGTAGACCAGATCGCGGCTTAAAGTGATTGAAGGGTGCCAAGGCAGAAGTGCCAGTCCGACTCCGGCGACAACGAGCCCGATGCTGTAAGGGACATGCAATCGCCGGGCGAATACACCCACGAGGGTGGCAGCCAGGAGCAGAACGGCCCACGGTGCAACGCTACTCGTCACGATCGTTGCTCCACGGTCGGCCGTCCGGCCAATGTAAAGCGAATCACGCCGGCGCATTGTCCTTGACTCCTATGCTGAAGTGCGCCCATGTTCCGGTGCCTCGACCAACTCAGCGACGAGCACTGTTCATGCGGGAAGCCGAAATCACGAAACTGACCGGCATCGGAGTCGCCCGTCGTCGCGCGATGCTGGCGGGCGAATCGACCGGGAGGCAGATAACGAGCGGATCGACGCTTCGGTGCTGACATGTCGTTTGCATGCGGGTAGTACGATAGCCTTTCGTTGGGCAAGCACGCCTCGGCTGGCGGCCCGACCAGCACGACGATCCTGTTAGCGCGGTCCTGATCCGGCGCAACACTCGTAGTCATCGTAACGGACATCCCCAAGTCTGCAAGGCCGAGCAAATAGTCTGGACGTGGCTCTCGAGGCGTTGCGCGAGGCCTGGCGGGCGCGGCGCTTCACCATGGATATGTTGTAACGTTACGCGCGAATTTGCCGAGGAGAAACGTGGATGCGGCCTGACCTCGAGGCGCTCGTCGCGTGAGGGATGCGCCAAAGGGTCTGCCGGTATCGGTCCAGGCGCGTCTTGTTCAGCAGGCAAAGGCGACCGGTCCGTAGAGGTTCGGCTCTTGCGCTTTCGGTTTGGAGTGGGTGAAGACGACCCACCAAATGGGCCCAAGGATTAATGTCGGAAGTGCTAAAGCCTTAGAATCGTCCGCGAGCATTTTCTCAGTTATCTGACGGCTTTCTCTATGGTGAATCTCAGCTAACGAGCTACAATTCAAACAACTTTCACTGCGAGGGAATAAGAGCCGCTTCGAAACTTGATCTGCGCCTTGCCCCTGCCTATTCCATCGCGCAGGCGGCCCACTACCTGAAGATTCCCGCGCCACCGGTGCGATCGTGGGTGTTGGGTCGCGATTATCCTCGGCAGTCAGGCAAGGGTCGCTTTAAGCAGGTTGTTGTTAGTCCAGTTGATCTTGATCACCGACTGTCGTTTGGTAATTTGATTGAGATGGCGGCGCTTCGGGCGCTGCGCACCGAACATGAGTTCAAGCTGTCGGCCGTCATGACGGCTCTGGACTATGCGGGTCAGGAGCTAGGGGTAACCGAATTCTTGCAAGCAAGGACCTGTACGCCCGTCCGGGCGAGCTATTTATCGAGCGCTACGGGCAACTCATTAACCTCAATCGCGCCGGTCAACTCGGTATTCAGGCAGTGCTGCAAGGCCTGCTGCGCAGAATTCAATGGGACAAGGGGCTGGCGGCGCGCTTCTTTCCGCCATTGCCGAGCAGACCCGAAGCCAAGTCGGTAATGCTCGATCCGCGCGTATCTTTGGGAAGGCCAGTGTTGGCGCGCCTGGGCGTTTCGACCGCGGTCATCGTTGACCGGATAAACGCGGGGGAGGGCGCGGCCGATCTCGTGAAGGACTACGGAGCTACCGGCGAGGAGATTATGGACGTGCTCGCATATGAACGAGCCGCGTGAGCTGATATTTTTCACTGATCGAGACTTGGCGACCAACGTCACGCATTTTAGGGTTTGGTAGACGTCCATGTTGCTTCCCAGAATGATTTTCCCATTTGCCTCCGCCAAAGCGTACGCGAATGTCTGGAATGGCGGAAGCACTTCACGTGGCGAAACGTTGACATTTATTTGTAAATGTCTACACTTTGCCACATGCCAATCGCTACCTCCTCCACTCGCCTGCTTCGTCTCGCCCGCCGGCATGGCTCCGTGTCTAGGCGGGAAGTCGCAGAAGCGAATATCCACACTCAGACTCTGAGTCGACTCGTTCGTGCCGGAACTCTCGAACGAGTTGCGCGGGGACGCTACCGACTGCCCAATGCCCCAGTGACGGAGCATCACGGTCTTGCGCTCGTTGCTGCAGCGGCGCCGAAGGCAGTGATCTGTCTGTTGTCCGCGCTTAGCTTTCATCAAATCGGCACTCAACTTCCGCACGAGGTTTGGATCGCGCTCGATCGCCGCCGCCGCCGCCCCTCGCTGCGTTATCCGCGTCTACACGTTGTACGCTTCGGCGGGGAGGCATTGACTGAGGGCATCGAGACTCACCGCGTCGAAGGCGAGACGGTACGTGTATACAGCGTCGCCAAGACCGTCGCCGATACCTTCAAGTACCGCAACAAAATCGGTTTGGATGTCGCCCTTGAGGCCCTGCGCGAGGCCTGGCGGGCGCGGCGGTTCACCATGGATAAGATGTACTTTTACGCCCGAGTCTGCCGAGTAGAGCGCGTGATGCGGCCTTATCTCGAGGCGCTCGTCGCATGACGGATGCGCCAGAGGGTCTGCCGGTATCGGTTCAGGTGCGTCTCGTTCAGCACGCCAAGGCGACCGGTATCGATCCGAATGTCGTACTCGCACGATATGCAGCCGAACGGTTCCTCTATCGACTTTCCCGCTCGAGGTATGCTGACCGCTTCGTGCTCAAGGGCGCACTGCTGATGTTGGTATGGCTCGGCGAGACGATCCGCCCGACGCGGGATGCCGACCTGCTGGGCTTCGGCGAAGTATCGCAAGAGTCGCTGTCTAGAATATTCACGGATGTCTGCAGCATCGACGTCGAGCCCGACGGATTGCAGTATCTGCCCTCATCAATACGTATCGCGCCGATCCGTCAGGAGGATGCATACGGCGGATTGCGCGCCACGATTCAGGCGCGGTTGGGCAATGCCCGCCTTCACGTGCAAGTCGATGTCGGGATCGGTGATGCCGTAGTCCTAGAACCGGAATGGCTGGAGTATCCAAGTCTGCTCGAATTTCCGCGGGCGCGGTTGAAGGCCTATCGCCCCGAGACTGCGATCGCGGAGAAGCTGCGCGCGATGGTCATGCTGGGTGAAGCAAACAGCCGCATGCGGGATTTCTTCGACATTCATGCTCTGTCGGAAAATCGCCCCTTCGAGTCCTTACCCGTGCCGTGCGGGCAACCTTTGGGCGACGACGCACACCAATTCCCGAGTCTCTTCCACTTGCGATGACGCCGGCATTCGCCGCGATACCTGCGAAACAAACGCAGTGGCGGGGCTTCTTGGGGAAGAGTGGACTGAACTCGGCGCCTCCGCAGCTGAGCGATGTCGTGGTTCGCATCGCGGCGTTTCTCGAGCCGATCATTACAGCTGCGCGGGGCAGCGCGATGCTCAAACTCGCGTGGATACCGGGCGGACCTTGGGTCGAGAGTTCGTCACAACTCTCGGACACCGTAGCGAAAACGTAGCGTTTGATGCCTTTTCATGCGCTACGGTGCCTATTTCGAGTGAGGGCGGGGCTGCTATGTGGTTGAAAATTAAGAACCTATAAAATCACCCTTGCGACTTCGAACCAGCTGGTCGGCGGTTCGAATCCGTTCGGGCGCGCTTAAAAATTTCGATCAGTCGCATACCTTCTCCGCCGCCTCGATCAAGCTCGCCAGTTCCGCCTGGGAGTAGTGCGTCGTGATGCGACCACTACGATGTCCGAGCAAGTCCTGACGATCCTCGAACGACACATCCGCCGCGCGCAGCCGCCGCCCAAAGGTGTGTTTGAGATCGTGAACGCGAATGTTTCGAAATCCCGACGGTGCTGATTCGCCGTGCTCTTTAGCCCAAGCATCCGCCGCGCGTTCGCGAGCCGCCTTCCAGGCCGTGTTGTTCATCTTGGTCACCGGCTGCGAGTCGCCGACTTTCTTGTGCGCGCGCACGAATACATTGACTGGATGGAGCCCGCGAACGCTCTCGATGACGGACTTCGGCATGCTTGATGCGGCGCCGCAGCGCTTGTTGGTGGACATTAGTATGACTTGTTGCTACTGTTGCCTACCAGACAGGAGGCATCTATGGCCAACGTGGAAAAGATCAGCATTGCGTTGCCGGCCGACATGGCGACGTTGGTTCGCAACGCTGTGGAAACCGGCGACTATGCATCGAGTAGCGAAGTCATCCGAGAGGCGTTGCGCGAATGGAAGGCTCGGCGCGCCGCGCGGTCCGACGCGATCAATGAAATTCGCCGGCTTTGGGACGAGGGTATTAGGAGCGGACCTAGCAAGGATTTCGACGTCGCCGCAATCAAGAAGCGCGGTCGCCAGCGCCTTCAGGCGGATCGCAAGTAGATAATCGCCGCTGGACAGGGAGATGTCGCGCATTCGGATTACCCCGCTCGCTGACCAGGACTTGGTGGAGATTTGGTATTTTATCGCCCAGGATGATCCAGTAGCGGCCGATCGACTCCTGGATTTGCTGGAAGAAAAATACAAACTCCTCGCCGAGAATCCGCACATGGGACCTGCGCGGCCAGATATTGCCAAAGAGCTGCGTTATCACCCAGTCGGGAATTATCTGCTGCTATATCACGTAATTCCCAACGGGATTGAGTTGGTTCGCGTAGTGCACGGAGCGCGCGACCTGCAGCACCTTTTCTAATTCCGATTGTACTTAGGGCGACTGCGATGCGAGCGGCCGCACACGTGAGTTCATTTCCTTTAGCAAATCCTCTGAGTGATTACAGCGAAATGGCCGCCCGCGGGTAGCAACAAGAAAGTTTTCTGGGGTGCATTGATCGCTTCGACATATGCCTTTGCGAGCTCGGGGGACGTGATGTAGTCATCAGGCCCTTCGAATACGAATATTGGAATTGCGAAGTCCGGCCCTAAAGTCTTGAGATCTACTTTCATGGCGGGACCTGACATTGTAGGTCCTATGAATGTATCCAGCGTAAAGCGAATGCTTTGTATCGCGTGATAGAGATCCAAGATCGAATAGCCGGGAGAGTACAAACTCGAGGCTTGTTCTGTCGCAACATAGGAGTCTGCGTGTTCGTAGGCTTGGGCCCAGATGCGCTGCGTGGTCAACGCTTTCATCGCTGGATAGGGTGGTGGTCCGGAAGCTTGGAGTTCCGCAACGGCTTTGGTGTCGCCTAAGGCCTTTGCTTTGTCGAGAACGCGGGCGTAGCTCGTTGCTTCGTTCTCTTGAGCATTCACGACCTGCCCTGCTCCGACGTAGGCGTAGAAGAGCTCGGGGTGCCTTGGCCATGTGGATGCCTAGGATCGTGCCCCAGGAATGCCCGACGATGATGATTTTGTCCTTATGCAAGTGCTCGCGAAGAAACTGGGTCAATTCGACGCCATCTTGCGCCATGCGGTCGATAGTCATGTCGGCGGCTGTGGTACCACCACTTGCGAATGTCTTGCCGGCACCGCGCTGATCCCACTGCACCAGCATAAAATGCGACCTCCAAGCGGGGGGCCATTGAGAAATCAAGCAGGTTGGTGGGTGTTCCTGGGCCACCGTGCAGAAATAGCACGACGGGGTTGTCGCGGTTCTGCCCGCGGATTGTGATCCATTGATCGATGCCACCGACGGGCACGAACATCGCCTCGTCGATACTGTTCGGGCTTCGGATTGCAAGGGCGGCGGAATTCTGGTGCTGGCGGATCGCGCGGTAGGAAATGGCGCAGATAATCAGAATAATGAGGAGTGCAACTAGGCTCAACAGGGTAATTTTGCTGTCCGCCAAAGCTTGCTCCAGGTACGTCCTTGTGATTTGCACGGTCTGGGGTCCTCCGCAGCCTAGCACTCTTTTCACTATTAACATGCGACTCGGCAGACTTTTGATTCCGCCGCCCGACAGCTTGCTCGCTTGTCGTTCGATCGATTCCAGTCTTGCTTGAGTTCCGCTGAAAATAGCGAAACGCGGGATTGCCTAACGGCTGCTATTTGCTACAACTGTCGCTTCACATGAGCGATGGAACACATCTCACAACTTGGGTGACGCCAGAGACAAAGGATCGCTTCGCGGCGGTTGCGCGTCAGCAAGGGTTGTCGGACACCGGAGCGCCGCGACGGTGGTCCCGAAGGGACGAGGGCGTCAGCCCGAGCAATCCGACGGGCGTGCCAAGAAATTTTGAGAGCCGTTGTTCGCGGCTTCGATTGTAGGACTGCCCAAGTGAGACTGATCGCGACTGAAGGGTCACGACCAGGGCGCTATTCGAGCCAGCGGCGAATCTGTTGGTACACAACGGCACGGTTCAACAGGTCCAAATGGTTCGCCCCGTACACGATCCGCTGATGCGATGCAGGGAAGGCGAGCGCGAACCGTGGATCGCCGTGTTGTCCCAACGCGCTGGGCACGGGGACCAGCCCATCGCCGATCAGGCGCTCGCGCAGCGGCGCGCGAGCACGCGCCAACGTGGCGGCAATCGCGAAGCACTGCACGTCCGCGGGCAATGCCAGCGGCGCGCGCGAGTCGCAGACCTCCGCGAACCGATCGCGCCCCTCCCAGTCTTCGTCGCGCAGATACCCATGTCGCAAGTCTGCGATGCCGGAGCTGCGTAACTTACCGAGCCGCGCGAAAGGCGCGGTGTAGGGTGTCTTGTCCCACAATCGTTCGAGCCACTCGCCCACTCTTGCGAGCGGGACGCCGTAATGCGGAGTGCCGAGAAAGACCATTGCGCGTAGCTTGCCGGACCGAAGGCAACCTGCCGCCGGCGCGTAATGATGCGCGCTGCGAGCCACCAGGCCTCCCATGCTGTGCGAGATGATGCAGACCTGCTCGAGCGGCACCGGCCAGGACGCAGCCAGTGCGTCGAGCATGCCGGCGAACTTCCGGCCGTTTGTCGACACATGCAATCCGCTGTTGTAGTGCAGATAAACGGCGGTGAAGCCCAAATCCCGCTCGAGAGCTGCGCCGTGATCGTGGCCGTTTCGAGCCCAGCGCAGGTCATTCATGCAGAGACCGTGCAAGAGCACGACTACTTTGGCGCTCGGCTCCGCAATCGCCGCGGCAAGGGCGCTGCGGCTCAATTCGAGCGGCCGGCCGTCGCGGCGCAGATGCATGGTGATGGCGAGAGGATTTTCGCTTTCGGCCAGGTAATCGCCGAGCACTCCGTTCAACGCCGCGACCAGCGCCTCCCGGGTGGGCGAGGAGTCGAGACGGTGGAGCACCGGGCCGATGGCCTCCAACGCATGGTCGAGGCCGGCGCCGATACCCCGCGTGACGCCACGAATGCTGTTGTAGACCGCGTCCGTGATGCCGTCGATCGCGCCGCCGACGAGGGGACCGGCGAATCGGGTGTATTGCTTGGCAATGGCGCCATGCAATGCCTCTGCGAGATCAGCGATGCCGGTGACCGCATGGACGGCCAGGCGGGATGCGCCGCGAAGATCACCCACTGAGAAGCCGGTCCGCTGCTTTCTCGGCGATCATGATGGTCGGCGCATTGGTATTGCCACCGATCAGGCGTGGCATGACGGAGGCATCTACGACGCGCAGACCCGACATCGCACGGACCCGCAGCTCCGGGTCGACGACGGACTTGAGGTCGCTGCCCATGCGGCAAGTCCCCGCCGGATGATAGATCGTCTCGGCTTTGCGTCGCACCGTCGCCTCGAGGTCGCTGCGGTTGGTTGCCGTCTCTCCGGGAAATACCTCAGAACCCCGAAAAGGCGCAAATGGAGCCGAACCGATGATCTCGCGTGATACGCGAATTCCCTCCAGCAGCACATCCATGTCGCGGGCGTCGCTGAGATAGTTGGCATGAAGGCGCGGTGGATCCTGGGGCAGCGCCGAGCGCAGTACCACGCGGCCCCTGCTGTGTGGCCGCAGCCCGCAGGCGTGAACGGTGAAGCCGTAACCGTCAAGCCGGTTGCGACCATGATCGTCAAGCTGCGCGGGCACGAAGTGCAGTTGCACGTCGGGCCGCGCGTCCGGCGCCAAAGCTGTGCGGACGAACGCACCCGCCTCGGCGACATTGCTGACGCCGGGTCCCGAGCGCGTCATCAGATAGCGCAGCGCGACGATTATCTCCTGCCATTGGCTGAAATCATAAGTGACCGGTCGAGTGCACTTGTTGAGAGTGCAAAAATCAAGGTGATCCTGCAGGTTGCGCCCGACTTCGGGGATGTCGGCGAGAACGGGAATATTCATTGCGCGCAGATCATCTGCCGGCCCGATGCCGGAGAGCATGAGCAGTTGCGGAGAGGCGATTGCGCCTGCGGCGAGCAACACTTCGCGATCGGCCCGGGCGACTTGCACGATTCCGTCCTGCAGATATTCGACGGCGCAGGCGCGTGAACCCGAAAACACGATGCGGCTCGCGAGACAGTGTGTCCGTATCTTTAGGTTCGCGCGCGCGCGCGCTGGCCGGAGATAGGCGACGGCAGCGCTGCAGCGCCGTCCGTCGCGTTGCGTCACTTGATAAAATCCCACGCCCGCCTGTTCCGCGCCGTTGAAATCGGTATTGCGCGCAAGTCCACAGGCAGTTCCTGCCTCGACGAACACGGTGCTCAACGGGTTGCGGTATTTCAAATCCGTGACGGACAAGGGTCCGCCGGCGCCGTGATACTCGCTGGGGCCATGGGCTTGGTCCTCGGATCGCAAAAAGTGGGGCAGCACGCCGGCGTAACTCCATTCCCGCCCCGCCACCGCGCCCCATTCGTCATAGTCCAGGGCATGCCCGCGCGTGTAGCACATCGCATTGATCGAACTGCTGCCGCCGAGCACCCGCCCGCGCGGCCAATACAGCCGGCGGCCGTCGAGTGCGGGCTCGGGCTCGGTGTAATAGCGCCAATCCACGCGCTGATCGTCGACCAATCGCGAGATGCCCGCGGGCATGTGAATGAACGGATTCCAGTCGGTGCCGCCGGCTTCGAGCAGCAACACGCGAACGTCGGCGCGTGCCGAGAGGCGATTGGCCAGCACGCAGCCGGCCGAACCGGCGCCGACGATCACGTAGTCGTATGCCGGTGCGTTCACTCGACGGCTGCCCGCTCGCCCGCGAATAGGGCGTGCATCAGCTGCGTCTCGCGCCCGCGGATCGCCTCGAGCAGGCCTTGCGCTCCGCGCATCTCCCGGAATGCGGCAAAGCCTCGTTCCAGAAAGCTCTGAAGGGCGCCGAAGCCGGCGACACGAGCCGGCAGGCGTGCGGCACGCAGGGTGAGGTCGATCCAGCGCTGCCGTACAATGCGATCCAGGTTCTCGCCTATTTCGATCAGAAGGCCGATCTGGCGCTGACGGTCGTCGGCCCTAGCTACACGACGGTACGCGGCCGCATAAGCAGCGGCCGTCAGGCCGCCTCTGCCCAGTTGCTGCGCCATTGCATGATCGAGTTCGGCGCTCAGGACGTCGAGAGCGAGCGCGAGTTCGAGGATCTCGAGCGCGGCGCGGGGTAGCGCGCTCGCAAAATACCTGCAAGCCCGGAGCAGGTCCTTGTCACGACGCGACAGATCCTGCGGACCGTACAAATCGTTAAAAAAAAACTCCACCGCAGCGGAATATTGCGGTTCGCGGCGCAGGTCATCGTAGGTTTGCTCGAGGCGGTTTGCCTGCCAGGCGCGCAGATCGCGCAATCGCTTTGCATACCCCGGCGTTGTCGCATCGCCGGCCTCGAGCGCGCGCTTGCGCTCGCATAGCTCCTCCAGGGTGTTGAGCGCTCCCAGCGTGCTGCCATGTGCGGCCGGGACACTCATTGGGCCGACAACGTTCGCTCGAGCCGACCGAGGGCGCGCCCGAGACGTTGGGCCACCTGCCGGGAACGCGTGGCGCGTTGCTTCGCCGCCGTGGAGAATGTGCGATGCTTTTCGCGCAATCGCTTCATATCCAGAGCGAGCCCGTGCCTCTCCAATACGGTGCCCAACGCGCCGGCCTGGGCCAGCAAATCACGCCGGGTACGCTGATAGGCGTGATCCACGAGGCTTTGTCGGCCTGAATATCGGAACACGTTGGCAAAGAACAGCCTCTCGTCGCCGTGGTCCGGTTCGAGCAGCAGCGTATCGGCGTTCGGAAATCGCGCGCCATAGCTCGCCATGCCGACTTGCATGCGCGAATGAATGAGCGCGCGGAAGGTCTGTCCCAGAATGTCCGGCAGCCCCTCATCGGCGAGATTCTTACGCTGCCGTGTAGGCGCATGCGAAGCGTCGAACGGCACGAGCGGATTGATGCAAATGACGAGTTCGCAGCCCGCATCGAGGGCGAGCGAGGCATGCATGGTACGGATGAGGGCGCCATCCACATAGTGCTGTGCGTCGATTTGGACGGGTGCGTACAGTCCCGGCAGCGCCGCGCTCGCGGCGACCGCACGCGAGATCGGCATTCGATTGTGATTCGGGCCGCCAAAGGCGACGGATGCGCCGGTGTTGAGGTTCGTCGCCACCAACAGCAGACGCGCCCGTAGCTTGCGAAAGTCATCGGTGCGGCCATTGCATGCAAACAAGTCGTGCAGATAGCGCTCCAACGGGCCATTGTCGAAGAGCGCCGTGGGAACCACCCTGCCCAGTGAACGGACCACCGTCGGCCATACGCCATGCAAGGGATCGCGGACCAATACGCGGCCCATCTCGACCAGGGCCTCCGGCAGCCGCGCGAGCCGGCGGCCGTACTCACCGATGGCTGGATGCATGAGCATTTCCGGCGTGAACGGCAGCATCGTGGAGCTGTCATGGATGAAAATGGAGCCCATCGCGGTGGTGTCGATGCCATTGGCGAGGCCCGCCGCCACGACCGAACCCGAACTCACGCCCACATACATGTCGAAGTCGGTCAGTTCGCGGCCCAGGATGACCTCTTCGAGCGCGTGCAGCGCGCCCAGCTCATAAAATGCCCCGAGCGGCCCACCGCCAGCCAGCGCTATGGCCACTTTGCCGCAGCCAGCGCGGCGGCGCCGCGCTGGCTCGATGGTAAGCACTTCTTATGCTGCGGTTGCGTGCGAGCCATTGACCTTTCGCATCGCGGGTGAACGGCGCGCGGATGCGGGCTTGCGTGCGAGCTTGTTGATGCTGACGTTGAGCTTATCGACGCGCTTGCTCAGGCTGGCGACATCGTCCGAGCTCGGCACACCGAGCTGTGTCAGCGCCCGGCGTACGCGCGTCTGGAAGATGGTTTCCAGATTGTCCAGGGCATCTCCTGCCTGTCCCCGCACCTGACTGACTCCGGAGTCGATGGTCGCCTTCACGTCGCTCAACAAGCCGCCGAGCGCCTTCTCCGCGGAGCCTCGAGTGTTGGCTTGGATGCGCGCGCCTTCGGCGGCCAAGCTGTGCAGCATGTGCGGAGCACCCTGGTGGGCTTTCGCCATCGCACCCAGTCCGGCCAGCCAGATCTGATTCATCGTATCCAGCACGCGCTCCGGCGCCGTGGCCTTGCTCTTGCGGGCGCTCTTGCGCGATTTTCGCTTCATTGCCATGACATTGTCCCCTGTGAGATGTGTATAAACCCTTATCGGCGCGGCCGCAAAATCGGCCTACCATGCAATCCTATCGAGTTGGTCGGGGTATTGGGATTGGTACTTGCCGCAGGGGAGTAGGGAAATGCGCACGGGAAGCAAGCCGGTTCAAGCCGCGGATCGCGGCACATTCGAGTATGCGGACGAGCAGCTCCATAAGCTCTGGGAGGCATTGCACCACGGCGATTGCGAGCCGTGGCCCGAGGCCAAGTCAATTGCGCGCCTCGGCACGAAGTCCGCGCCGTTAGCTGAATGGCTCGATGCGCACCGCGGCGGACCGGCGGCCGTTGCGCAGGGCTTGCGGGACGCTTGGCGCGCGTTCCATGTGGGCGATTTCACCAGGGCCATCAAGCTCGGCAGCACGCTAGGTCCCTTGGGCGCGGTCGCGGCGAACAAGGCTGCCGCGATTTACGCCTTCTATGGTCGGCGCAGCGCGGCCCAACGGCTCGAGCTGCTCGAAACCGCCGCCACGCGCGGCGAAGCGGCGGTCAAACTGCTGCCCGACCATGCGAATGCGCACTACATGCTCGCACTCGCATTGGGTCGCTATAGCCAGGACATCTCAATCATCAAGGCGGCGGCGACAGGTGTGGCGGGCCGGGTCCGGACTCACCTCGAGCGCGCGCTCGAACTGCAGCCCGCGCATGCCGAAGGACATGTCGCGCTCGGTCTCTACCATGCCGAACTCATCGGAAAATTGGGCAGGATCGCGGCGGGCTTGACCTACGGGGCATCGTCGGACAAAGCGCTCGAACAGTTTCGGCGCGCCCTCAAGCTCGCGCCTGCCTCGCCGATCGTGCGCATCGAATATGCCAACGGCCTATTGTTGCTGGACGCGAGTCGCCACCGCGCGCACGCGGAGGAATTGTACAGACAGGCGGCGGCGCACGAGCCTATCGATGCGATGGAGCAGTTCGACGTCGCGAGGGCGCTGCGTGGTCTCGCTTGACGGGCGGCACCGGCGCCACCGCAGCGCCGCCGAGCAGAACCAGCAACACCAAGCGTTCAAACTCGAACCCGATCTCTGCGATGAGATCGGCCGGCTCGGGAATCAGGTGCCGGTCGGCGATTACGCCGAATTGCACCCGGTCATCGTAGCTCAGCATGCTGATGCCGATACCGATGTCACCGGCCTGCGGCACCCAGAATAACAGCTGCGAAACCGCCGCCCCGGCGATGTGAAGCGGCGTCGACGGCCCCGGCAAATTTGACGCCACCACGCTGGCCTTGGAGCTGAACAAGGCGATCATGGGGTCCGCAGCAGTCGCGGGGAGGCTGCCGATCAGCGACAGCAATCCCAGCGTGATCAAGGCCTGCGGCGAGTCCTTCAATTTTTGAATCGCGGCGCGCACCGTGTACAGCCGCGCGAGCGGATGACGAATGCCGATGGGCAGATCGACGAACACCAATCCGAACCGATTTCCCATGTTTGGCTCACGATCTCCGGCCGCGCGCAGGTTCACCGGCACGGCTGCGCGTATCGTCACCCCCGCGACCGGGTATCCGCGCGATTCCAGATAACGGCCGAGAGCGCCGGCGAGCGAGGACATCAATACATCGTTGATGGTGCATGCCAGCACGTGACTCATCGTGCGAATCTCCTGCAACGGCAGCCCATCGGCCCATGCTGCGCGCCGAATGCCCGACATGGATCGCTTGAGGGGGGTCGCAGGGTCGTCGGCGAGCAGCCCCAAGTGGGCAAGCTCACCGGCCATTCCGAGCGCCTGCCGGGCGAGGGTCGATGCCTCCCCGGGATGAAGCGCATAGTGGACGGCCATCTCGGTGAGGTTGGCTCCGCCTTGCAAGGTCTCCAAGACGCGGGCGGGCAAGCCCAAAGAGTCTGCACGGCGAGCAGGCAGAGAATGCACCGTCGATGAATCCGGCCGGCCACCCTTGCGTTCGCCGTCCGCAAGCGACAGCAGCACTTGCACGAGCGCAACCCCGTCCGCATAGGCGTGGTGGATCCGCGCGATGATGGCGCTGCGGCCGTCGAAGTTCTCGACGAGATGGAAGGTCCACGGCGGTCGGCCCGGATTAAAAGGCGTGCTCGCGAGTTCCCCGACCAGCGCCTGCAGCTCCTGCTGGCCCGCGGGCCGGGGCAGCGCGCGGCTCAGCACATGATCGTCGAGATCGAATTGCGCCGACTCCTCCCAGGTGGCGGCGATTCGGCCATTGGCCGGGACACAGCGAAACCGTGGGTAAGCGAGAAACCGCTGCTCGATCAATTCCCGCAGCGCCAGGGGCTCGATGCGCGCCTCGAGCACCAGCAAGCCGACGATCATCATCGGCTGAGACGGCCGGTCCATCAGCAGCCACGCTCGATCCACACTCGACATGTTCTCGGCAGCTCCCATGGGCACAGTGTGATCCTTTATGGACGGCTTTTGACCCCTCGGTTTGTACTGATACCCATGCGGCACTTCAGGTGCGTATTGTCCATGAGTCTGCCGATCTGGAAAACAACGCAATGGCTTACTTCGTTACTGGCGGTACCGGTTTCATCGGCCGGCACTCCATCGCCGAAATTGCCGTGCACGGCGAGCCGATCTATGTGCTGGTGAGGCCCGGGTCGCGCGCACGATTCGATCGCCTCGTGAAGGACAACGGCGTGCGCGGCAGCTGCCTCATCGCCGTGGAGGGCGATTTGAGCGATGAGCTGCTCGGCGTGCCAGCGTCGATGCGCGAACAACTGCGTGGCAGCATCCGACATTTCATTCACTTGGGTGCGCTCTATGACTTGGCCGCCGAAGGTGCTGCGCTCGAGCGCAGCAATGTGGCCGGAACCCGCAACGCGCTGCAGCTGGCCCAGGACCTCAAGGCCGGCTGCTTTCACCATGTAAGTTCGATCGCGGCCGCCGGTCGCTATAAGGGGATTTTCACCGAGGCGATGTTCGACCAGGCCCAGGATCTGGACCATCCCTATTTCCGAACCAAGCACGAGTCCGAGGCGTTGGTGCGAAGCTCCTGCAGTATTCCGTGGCGCATCTACAGGCCCGGCATGGTGGTCGGCCACTCCGTCAGCGGCGTGATGGACAAGATCGACGGACCTTACTACCTGTTCAAGCTGATCCAAAAGATACGCGACAGCGTGCCGTCCTGGCTGCCGCTCATCGGCTTCGAGGGAGGGCACATCAATCTGGTGCCCGTCGACTTCGTCGCCGCGGCCCTCGCGCATTTGGTGCATGCGCCCGGACAGGACGGACAGTGCTTTCATCTCACGGATCCGCAGGATCGGCGCATCGGCGACGTATTGAACCTGTTTGCCAAGGCCGCGCACGCGCCCACCATGACACTTAGGCTCGACTCGAGCCTGCTGCGCACGCTCGCCTCGGGCTCCGGAGCGGGCGGCGAGCTGCGTAATCCGCTGGACCGCCTCAAGGTTCGAGTGCTGCGGGAGTTCGGGATTCCCGCCTCCGCGGTCTCCCTGCTCGACTATCCAACGCGCTTTGATGCCTCGCAGGCTCAGAAATTGCTGGGTGCGGCTGGCATTGAGGTGCCGCGCCTGGAGGAATACGCCTGGCGGCTGTGGGACTACTGGGAGCGTCAGCTCGATGCGGATCTCGACACGGTGGGCAACCTGCGGGCGGCGGCCGGCGGCAAGACCATACTGATTACAGGCGGCTCGTCGGGTATCGGCCGCGCGACCGCCTTGAAGCTCGCGGATGCGGGAGCGCATGTCCTGATCGTCGGGCGCAATGTCGAAAAATTGACTTGCGTGAGCGGCGAGATCGAACGGCGCGGCGGTCGCGTCAGCCAATACGCCTGCGACCTGACGGATGCGGCGGCGAGCGCAAGTTTGCAGGCCACGCTGCTTGCCGAACACGGCCACATCGACATTCTCATCAACAACGCCGGCCGCTCGATTCGACGGGCCATTGAACATAGCTACGATCGAATGCACGACTACGAACGACTGATGAGCATCAACTATTTCGCCGCGGTGCGCATGACCCTTGGCCTGCTACCGGCGATGGTCAAGCACGGATCCGGCCACGTCATCTGCATTTCATCCATTGGGGTGATCACCAACGCGGCACGCTTTGCGGCGTACAATGCGTCCAAGGCGGCGCTCGAGGCATTCACGCGCTGTGCCGCGGCCGAGTACAGCGACCGCAATGTTTGCTTCACCGTCATCAACATGCCTCTGGTGCGTACGCCGATGATCGCGCCGACCAAGTTGTATGAGCGATTCCACGTGCTGCAACCGGAGCAGGCGGCCGACCAGGTGTGTGCCGCGATCGTGCACCGGCCGGCGCGTCTCGCCACGCCGCTGGGGACGCTTGCGCAGGTCGTGGAAGCATTCGCACCGCGGATCAACACGGCCGTCATGAGCGAGGGGTTCAATATGTTTCCCGAATCCGAAGCCGCCGCCGGCTCATCGCCGGCAATCCACCAGGCAGGCGCTTCAGCCGTTGCATTCGCCGCGCTCATGCGCGGCGCTCATTGGTGAATGGACTTAGGCGGCGCGCGCGGCTTCCTCGCGCGCGAGTTCGCGCCGCAATATCTTGCCGACGTTCGTTTTGGGCAGCAGGGCGCGAAACTCAACATGTTTCGGGATCTTGTAACCGGTCAGGCGCTGGCGCAAATGCTCGCGCAGATCCTCGGCCGTGACCGAGAAACCTTCGCGCACAACGACGAAAATTTTGACCGCCTCGCCCGAATGCGGGTCGGGCACACCGATGCATCCGCATTCCAGCACCGCTGGGTGCTCGCCGACCGCCGCCTCGATTTCGTTGGGAAACACCTTGAACCCGGATACGATGATGAGGTCTTTTTTGCGATCGATGATGCGCAGTAGTCCGTCGGCTGCCATGACCGCAATGTCGCCGGTGCGCAGCCAGCCGTCCGGCGTCAGCGTCTTCGCGGTATCATCGGCGCGGTTCCAATAGCCGCGCATCACCTGCGGCCCGCGCACGCAAAGCTCGCCTGACTGACCAAGCGGCACCTCGACCTCGTCAATACGAATGCTGATTTCCGTCGAAGGCAGTGGCACGCCGACGGTGCCCAGTTGCGGCGCCTCATAGCTGTTGCACGCCACCACCGGCGAGGATTCCGTGAGTCCATAGCCCTCGGCCAACGGCCGACCGGTGAGCGCGCGCCACTTCTCAGCGACGCTGGGATGCAGCGCCATGCCGCCGGCCGCGCCGAGCTTCAGATGTGAGAAGTCGAGCTTCACAAAACCGGGGTGACCCAGCAATGCGCTGTAGAGCGTGTTGACGCCGGTGATGATCGAGAATTGCCAGCTGCGAAGTTCGTGCACGAACGCGCCGATGTCGCGAGGGTTGGTGATGAGCACGTTGAGTCCGCCATGCCGCATGAACACCAGGCAATTGCACGTCAGGCAGAAGATGTGATACAGGGGCAGGGGCGTAATGATGATCTCGCGGCCGGGGTCGATCACGTCCTTCCAGAACTCGCCGACCTGCAGCAGGTTCGCGACCATGTTGCGATGGGTGAGCACTGCTCCCTTGGCCACTCCGGTCGTGCCTCCCGTGTATTGCAGAAAGGCAACATCGGCGGGGCCGATCGCGGGCGGCTGCCATTCGGCGCGCGCGCCGCGCTTCAGCGCGGAGCGAAAGGAACGTGCATCCGGCAGATCATATGCCGGCACCAGCCGCTTGACTCGACGCACCAGAAAATTTACGACGCTGCGCTTCGGGAATGGCGCCAAATCGCCGAGACTCGCAATCACGATGTGCTGGATCTGCGTATCAGCGCGCACCTGCGCCAGGAGATGGGCGAAATTCTCGAGAATCACGATGGCGCGGGCACCGGAGTCGCGCAGCTGGTGGCGCAGTTCCGGCGGCGTATAAAGCGGGTTCACGTTTACTACGGTCAGGCGCGCGCGCAGCGCCCCGAACATGGCGATCGGATAGTGCAGCACGTTCGGCATCATCAGCGCCACCCGATCGCCGGGCTGCAGGCCGAGGGTGAGCAGATATGCGCCAAAGAATCTCGAATGCCGCTCGAGGTCGCGATAACTCAGGGTGACGCCGAGATTGTGAAACGCGGGACGCTCGGCGAAGCGACGGCAACTCTCCTCGAGCAGGTGGACGAGAGAAGGGTAGGAATCCGCATCGATCTCCGCGGCGATTCCGTGCGGGTACGCCTTGAGCCAGATCTTATCCATTTTGCCACTCCCCCAACAGCCAGCCGATCGGGATCATCTAGCAACTTGCAGCTCGATTCTGGCAATCCGCAAAAGTGCTTAATGCCTAAGGAATGAGCGCGTGACTATCGAGTTTCGGTGCAGGCATCACTGCGGCCAATACGTATAGCCATTAATGGTCGCCGGCGTAAAGTCGGCCGGGTCGTCGAGTGCTGTTCGTTGGTGAAAACAAAGATTGCCGAGCACCGTAGCCATTTGGTTTAGAGATAGCGGGGAAAACAACCATGTTCAAGATCCTGACGCACTTTGGTCTTGCCCTGGGCGCTGCCCTGTTGTGCGCCTGCGGATCGAGCAGTCAGACATCGATGACCGCGGCCTCGACGGCGCACGGGACCTTGGCGGAGAATCCGCCGTTTCGCATCGCCTCGCTCGACGCTGCCACCTTCAAGGCAGAGCTCGCCGGCACCACGAGCGGCGCGCAGCTGCTGCAAATCAGCGGAAACCCCAGCTGCGGCGTGGATTTCTACTACGTCAAGTTCTGGACCTTGGGAGGCGCGGGCGAGACCACCGAGTCGTCCGGCGCACTGATGGTGCCCACGGGCGCGGCACCCGCCTGCTCCGGCCCGCGTCCCGTCGTGCTGTATGCGCACGGCACGAATACCGATAAGACGCTGAACATCGCCGATGTCACCAACGCCGCCAATTCCGAGGGTGTTTTGATAGCGGCCATGTTCGCCGCCCAGGGTTATATCGTGGTGGCACCCAATTATGCCGGCTACGATCTTTCGACTCTGGGGTATCACCCCTTCCTCAATGCCGAGCAGCAATCGGGAGAAATGCTCGATATTTTGGCGGCGGCGCGCACGGCGCTGCCCAAAACCCTTTCCGCGGCGACCAGCGACAACGGCAAGCTGTTCATCACCGGCTACTCTGAAGGGGGTCATGTGGCCCTGGCCACCCAGCGTGCCTTGCAGGCCACGGGCGCGCCGCTGACTGGAGTTGCCGGCATGTCCGGACCCTATGCGTTGGAAGCATTCGGCGACGCCATTCTTTTCGGCAATGTCGACTTGGGCTCAACGGTGTTCACGCCGCTGCTCAGTACCAGCTACCAAAAAGCGTATGGCAACATCTATAGCGCACCGAGCGACCTGTACTCCGCGACCTACGTCAGCGGCATCGAAACGCTGCTGCCGAGCGACACCCCGCTCGCTACCATTTTCTCGACCGGACTGTTGCCTGAGACTGCGTTGTTCGACAGCACGACGCCGACGGTAACGGTGCCCGGCAGCGCCGCTCTATCGGCGGAACTCACGGCGTTGCTGTTGGTGCCCGGCAGTCCCGGCTATCCGCTGCCGCCGACCCCGCAAACCCCTCTGTTCGCCGCCGGGTTCGGTTCACGCTATCTGATCAACAATTCATACCGCGTGGCCTACGCGCTCGACGCGGCAGGCGATCCGGACGGCGCTACGCCACCGGGCGCCGCCGGCGTACCGCTCGCAGCAAAGGCGCCCGTGCAGCCGCTGCGCCTGGCGTTTTACAAGAATGATTTGCGCAATGGTAACTGGGCGCCGACGTCGCCCACACTGTTGTGCGGCGGCGACGCGGATCCGACGGTGTTCTTCCCGGTTAACACAGGGGTCATGGCGGCGTTTTGGAGCCCGCTGGTGCAAGCCGGGCTCATCACGGTGCTGGACGTAAACGGCACTCCCGCCGGGCCGTTTGCGGCCCTGCAAGCCGGGTTCCAAGAAAGCCAAGCGGCGCAACTCGCATTCTACGAATCGGGGGCGGGGGGCGGCCTGTCGCCCGCGACGGCGCAGCAACTCATCGTGGAGGGATATCACTCGTCGGTGGCACCTTTCTGCACGGCTGCGGCGCGCGCCTTCTTCGGCGAACTGTAAGGGAATCGGTCATGACAACATTCTCTGTCCGCACACTATCCGTCGCTCTCACATTCGCGGCGAGCCTATGTTTTGCTGCGCCGGCGTTTTGCGACGATTATCCAAGCAACTCGGTTCGGGCGGGTCTCTACGCGGTGTTCTACCATTCGTCCGCGGACGATCTATCCGGGCCCTACGTGCCGCCGGGTGTCAATCTCGACGCCAAAGATGTGCAGACTCTGTATCTGGCTTACGTGAGGCGGCTGTCCGCGCACTTCGACGTGGAGTTGGCCGTCGGTTACCCGCCCCTCACGAAAACCGTGGGCAAAGGGCCCGCCACTCTCGGTTCAGTGCCCTATGACGGCCAAGTCATCTCGACGGCACGCTGGATTGCACCGACGCTACTGTTTGAATACAAGTTTCTCAGCGAAAACTCGAAGCTGCGTCCCTACATCGGTGTTGGCGTCAACTACACGACTTTTTATGATCGCGATTCAACCGCGCAGGGCAATGCGGCGAGCGGCGGTCCCACCAAGCTGTCTCTGAGCGCGTCGGTGGGCCCGGCGGCCACGGTGGGCTTGGCATACGCCATCTCGACCAATTGGCACCTCTACGGGTCTTATTCAGCCTCCCGAGTAAAATCCAACCTCGTCGCGGACACCGCCGGCGTCATTCGGACCACGCACATCAATTTCGGACCGCAGGCATTGGTTCTCGCGTTGGGTTATTCATTCTAGAATACTAGAATGCCGCGCCGAATCACGGAAGCCGAAGTCGCCGCGGCTTGCCACGGTTGTCGTGAGGAGAACCCATGGCCGATATCGAGTTCACAAAAGCCCACTCGCTGACGATCGCGAAGGCAAAAGCACTGGTGCAGCATGCGGCTGAGGCGCTGGCTGCCGAGTACGGCCTCAGCAGCGAATGGCATGGCAATACGCTGCACTTTCATCGCTCTGGCGTGGATGGCCAGATGCATGTGACCGACTCGGAAATTCGGCTGCATGTGACTCTCGGTTTCCTGCTGAGGGCATTCAAGGGAAAATTCATCGATCATATTGAAAGCAATCTCGACCGCTTATTGGCTGAACAAAAAGCGCGGCCTCAGGAAAAGAAGGGAAGCGCAGAAGGATAGCGCTGCCGCGAGATTCAAGGTTCTGGCAACTGAATGCACCTGAGGCTAGCGCTGCGGCGGGACAGCAAGTAATTCTTTAGTAGAAAAATCAGCGCCTTGGTATCGCCCAGCGCCACTCGCATGCACTGCCTGCTCCCACGCAATCGACTTCGCCGGACTTTGCGCGCGTAGTCTTCGAAAGAAAGCGCCGTACCCCTTAGCAAATGGATTTGCGCGATTCATTTCGCAACCATGGTGCGTGCTTTCCATGGACACACTCCTAACTGACCCGTCGATGCTCAAGGCTTGGACCGACGTCCTTGAGAACCTGCCCGACGCCGTGTTCATTGTCGCCGGCGAAGGCCGCGCGGGCCGAGTCTTGTACCTGAATTCCCAGGCTGTGCGGATGTTCGGTTATGAGCGCAGAGAGATCGTGCATCAATCGATTGAAATGCTGGTGCCCCACAATGTACGCGAGCGCCATGTCCAACATCGGCTGGGGTATGCGCAAGGCCCGCACCTTCGTCACATGGGCGCGGGCCTTTTCCTTTTCGGTCGCCGGCGGGATGGTACCGAATTCCCTATCGACGTCCTGCTCAATCACAACGACGACAGCGCGGCGCCGGCCACGATTGCGATCGTGCGCGACATGACGGATAGCAAGCAGATGGAGGACTCGCTCACGCGCGCGCGAGACTCGGCGGTGCAGGCAAACGAGGTGAAGTCCAGGCTCCTTGCAGCGGCCAGCCACGACTTGCGCCAGCCACTGCAGACGATTTGGGCCCTTCAAGCCGTACTCGCGCGGGCGTTCGCCAATACCGATTATGCTCCCCACATCGCGTTGCTCGAGGAAGCGGTGCGCAATATGGATCAGATGCTTTCCTCGCTGGTTGACATCAATCGGCTGGAAGTGGGGGCCATTCAGCCGGTGATTCGCAATTTTTCGTTGCAGGAGATCCTGCCTCGTCTGCGCTCGGAATTCGGCTATGCCGCGGCCAGCAAGTCTCTCACCTTGGATATCGAGGCATCCGCCGAATGTGCACGCAGTGACTCGATGTTGCTGCCGGTGATTCTGCGGAATCTGATTGGTAACGCCATCAAGTACACCAGGCACGGATCCGTTCAGCTACGTGTCCGCACGCAGGCGACCGAACTCTACATCGACATCATCGACACGGGGCCCGGCATCCCACCGAATCATTTGCGACGGCTCTTCGATGCGTTCTATCAAATAGATAATTTCAACCGTGACCAGGGCGAAGGCGTCGGGCTCGGGCTATCGATCGTGCAAACCATTTGTCGGCTTCTCGAGCACACGGTCACGATTGAGTCGCGCGAGGGCGTCGGTTCGATTTTCACCGTGCTACTACCACGGGGGAATATGCCTGATGTGGTGGCAGTGGGAATTAAGATCCCCGTATTGGTTGCGGCGCCGGTCGGCGGGGCTATCAAGGTGTTGCACATTGAAGATGATCCCGGCGTGGCACGGTCTATGGCCATGCTGCTGCGTTTGGAAGGATACGAGGTCTTTAGTGCCGCAACACGCGACGAAGCAATGCAAAAGGAAGCTTCGAAGAACGCGGCGGGTGAAATTGCGGCAAGCAACGTCGCGTCGAGACAAGCTGAGCAGCGGCACGCTATCATTGCGGAGGCTGCCTATCGGCGGGCTGAGCAATGGCATTTCGAACCCGGGCACGATGTTGAGGACTGGCTGGCGGCTGAAGTGGTCCTCAATCTGCACGCTCTGCCGGTATACGCGGCTACCTCTTCCCAAAAATGAGAACGCCGGCTCGGCAATCGAGATGACACGAATCACGGGACACGCCCGCGAACTGCTCGATGCAGCTCCCGACGCTAACGCGCCCAAGGCACGCTCAACTCGATCGGCGATGCAGTCATCAGCACCGACTCGGCGGGCAATGTGAACTATCTCAATCCGGTCGCCGAGAAGTTGACAGGATGGTTGCGAGCGGACGCGGCGGGACGGCCGCTTCAAGACGTACTTAAGATTACCGATGACAGCGAAAGCACACCCATGCTCACACTTTGGTCGGTGCTGCCGGAGATGGGCGTCGCGAACGCTTCAGCATCCGGGATATTGAGTCGTCGTGATGGAGCAGAATTTGCCATCGAACACTCCGCGGCACCCATGCAGGACAGCCGAGGAGACATCATTGGAGCGGTGATGGTCTTTCGCGATGTAAGTGTCGCGCGGTCCATTACACAAAGCTTGGCGTATGCGGCTCACCACCATGCACTCACGGGGCTGCCCAATCGACTGTTGTTTGAATCTCGGCTGACGCAATCCCTTGCGTTGGCTCGCCGCCATAATCATGGCGTTGCCGTACTATTCTTGGATCTAGATGGCTTCAAGCTGGTGAATGATACCTTGGGGCACCCGGTTGGTGACGGCATTTTGGAGTCCGTCGGGCGTCTTTTGCAGAGATGCGTGCGGAGCACCGACACCGTCAGTCGCTTCGGCGGCGATGAATTTGTGGTGTTGCTGTCGGAGATTTTACGTCCGGCCGATGCCGTCGTATGTGCCGAGAAGATCAGCGACTCGCTGCGCATCCCACATGCGATTGACGAGCATAGCCTCCTGGTCACTGCGAGCATCGGGATTGCCCTCTTTCCCCATGATGGCACTGATCCACAATCGTTGCTGCGCAACGCCGACGATGCGATGTTCCATGCAAAGCGCCCAGGCGGGAATGGCTACCGGTTCTGGAGTCGAGCAGGGCATTACTCCTGATCGAACAGTGAGATTACGGGTTGGTTACCCTAGCCCACATCATTCATGAAGGATGAGATTTTGGTGTCCACCGCCCCATTCTCTTGGTGTTTGAGCGTGATGTCGATGCGCGGCACCGATTCTATTGCGCCCACAGGGTGTGGTGATCGATTTGCGCCGTCTGCGGTGCGCAACGGTGTGATTTTGACCACGGGAGTTCGCCGTGAGGCATTCACGAGCATTCGGGCCGAGCGAGCGGTAAGTCCGACAGCGCTATGCGGGCGCTGCGCCGAGGCTTCTGGCGATGATCTGCCAGTCGTTGCGATGGATGCAGGCAGCGGGCAGGTGCAGCACGATGCGCCGCACCGAGGACTCGACCCAGGCGCCGAGCTTCATCAGGTGTTCGCGCAGGGTGCTGACCTGGGCGCATCGATAAGCGGTGCGCGCGGCCCGCAGACGCAACTCTTGGTAGAGCACGTAAGCGGCAGCGGTCAGAAGTCCGCGCAACTGATTAGCCAGAAAGCGGGTGCAGCTGGTGCGGTCGATTTCCAAGCCGTGGTGCAACTCTTTGATCCGATTCTCAACGTTCGCGCGGTCGCAGTAAATTGCGGTGTACAGATGCCGGGGCGAGTGTTTGAGGTTGGTGACCACGAAGCGCGGGTTGTTTTTAGGCTCCCGACCGGGATGACGAACGACTTCGGCCTTGATAACGACGCGTCGGCGCTTCTCCCAGGTGCCGGCCGCATAGCGGCACTCGCTATACAGGTGAGCCGTCGCACCAGTTTCGCGCGACAGGCGCCGAGCGGTACCCATCAGGCGCGCCGCGCGGCGCTGCAATACTTGGTTATTCGCCATGGCGACCACGTACTCGACTCGCTCGCGCTCGAGGAAGGCAAAGATCTGGGGAGCCGCGAAGCCGCCGTCGAACCGCACCCGCAGACGTGCTCGCGGGAAGGCGGCTCGCAGCTTAGGCAGCAGTCGGGCGAGCATCCCGATCGCGCCGACCGCGGCACCGGCATTGCCGGGCCGCAGCACGTAGGCGAACAGATACTGATCGGTTTCCTCATTGAAGGTCAGAAAACCCGCCATCGGCAAGTAGCACCACGTGTCGTAATGGCCGTTAAAGAAAGTCAGTTGCTGGGCACCATGCGTCGGATCGTCGGTGGGGTCCAGATCGATCGTGATCCGTTTGACTTTGCGCTTCAGACGCCGGCGGTGCCGCTCGATCACAGTGTCCGCGAGCGCGATCCCCATTCGGTACAGATCCGCCCGATCAAACGCGTTCTCGAAGCGCGACAGCGTGGGTTGCGAGGCCAAGTCCTCGCCAGTCACGGGGTCACGATCGCACAGCATCTTCTGGATGGGATCGGCCCCCAGTCGGCTCGCATCATTGGCATCCGGGTAGCCGCACGCAATCGCATACAGTCGTTGGCGAAGCAGCTCACCGATTGCGTGGCGGATCTTGCCCGACTGGCGTCGGTCCTCGATCCCGCCAATCAACGCTTCGGTCAAACCCAGCCGCCGATCACACGCCTGCAGCAGGAGTGCCCCGCCATCGGAGCTGGCGTGCTGTTGGTCGAATTTAACGACCACCGGCCTGTCCGACAAATCCGAAAACAGAACACTCTGTCGTGTGATATCGTCATTCATGCAAAGGCCTTTTTTGTGACTGAAATCGCTCGTGGTACAGCGTTTCTATCACGATCAAGGCCTTTGTGTTTTGTTACTTCATGAATTATTCA
>CAWDAU010000002.1:0-86355 GCA_963800385.1 uncultured Gammaproteobacteria bacterium | reverse complement strand
CCGTTGAGCCAGAGGCAGTATACAGCGTCATTCGCGAGTCGGTTGGAGGCCGTCGGCCGATCGAGGCGACAATACGCCAGAATCGTCGAGGCTTGGGTCACCGAAATCGGCCTCGATGCGAGGCAAGATTAGTACGATTGGCAGCGCGCGCAGGACTCAAGCCAAAACTAAAATTGGCAATGTGAGTTAGATCAGTTTATGTAGACCTCTCGCGCGCAGTAACCGTTCGGGTGGTTGGATCAACGGTCAGGCTGCGGCGTTGCCGCAACGCTCGGCGGAAGCGTTGGGTAGACAATCGCCGGCTGATCGCCCGTCAGGCTGTCGAGGAAGGCGGTAATCCGATCAATTTCAACCTCGGTGAGTTGAGTGCCAAGCTGGCTTGTTCCCATGACGGCCACGGCCTGACGCATATTCCAGGCCTTGCCGGTATGAAAGTAGGGTGCGGTCAGCGCGATATTGCGCAGCGAGGGCACTTTGAATACATACTCATCGCTGGCCGTTTTCGTCACCATGAAACGGCCCTTGTCCGCGGGTGGCAGAAACGCGGCGCCGGGTTTCTCAACGACTCCGAAAGGTGCATAGCGTCCGCCACCCACATTGATGCCGTCGTGGCAGGCGGCGCAACCCTTATCAAGGAATAGCTGTAATCCGCTCTTCTGCGTAGGGGTCAATGCGGCCGCATCCCCGTTCAGAAACTTGTCAAAAGGCGCGTTCGGCGTGATGAGCGTCGCCTCGAATACGGCAATCGCCCGCTGCACGTTTTCCAGAGTGACTGGATCCGCGCTTCCCGGAAACGCGGCTCGAAAGGCGGTGACGTAGCCAGGTGTCGCAGCTAGTTGCTCTGCGACGTGCGCAGTGGGGGAAGCCATTTCGACAGGATTTACTATCGGGCCGCCCGCCTGGGCTTCGAGGTCCTTAGCGCGACCGTCCCAGAATTGCGCCGTGTTGAACACCGCGTTGAAAACGGTGGGTGCATTTCGACCGCCTCGCTGCCAGTGATGGCCGATGGACGTTTCCTGAGCGTCGGCACCGCCGAGACCGACGCTGTGACAGGAATTGCAACTGATCGAGTGGCTCGCGGACAGTCGCGGATCGAAATAGAGCATCTTGCCCAGAAGCAGTTTCGCTGGTGTCGCTGGATTCCCGGGCAACGTTGGAGGAGTGGTCGGAATTGGCTTGAACTGTGCCTGCGCAGTTTTCATCAGTTGATCCGCCGCAAATAACGGATCGGAGAACAATGCAGCCGCGATCATAATCTGCAAGCAGCGGATTCGCATACGCTATCTCCACGACACTAAATAATCGACCGAACGCTTCCTGTAAATCGTTGAAGCGACACCCGAAGAATGAAACAGGGTTACTGTTTGAGCAATAAGGGAATGTGCGTAGCAGCGCCGCGCGTGGTCAACGCTTAGTCCGAGTGCAGCTCCGACGGCGATCAACCTTCGACTCAAACCCTCGGCGACCCCCAACGAGCGCGCCTTCGCTGTGGACCAACGGGCATGTCGATTCAAGGATTCTCGCACGGGAGGCGACTACCGATGTCAAAATAGCGGCTCCACGACAAATCCGTGAGGTCTCCGATTCGGCGCGAATTGCTCAGTGGCGTCGATCACCGAGTGTCTTGCGCCGGGCGCGCCCCAGCCGAAGCGATGAGCTTCTGAGCTTGCAGCATTGCTGCATCCGCCGCTGTCTTCGCGCAGGATGCGCCTCCGGGTGGGCTCAAAGGAAACAATCGGTCCAATTCATGACAAACCGCTTTGGCCCGGGAGTGAATGCGTCTCTGGAGTTCGATGGCTGTGCCGGGCTGACGCAGATCAAGATCGCTGTAGGCCACCGACCATGTCAACGTGAGATGCTCGATGGGAGCGCCGGTCGTCGGCGCGTGCCCAGTCACTTGTTTTGTCACGGCGGCGTGCCCCATGCGGGCTGATGTGACGGTGATCTCAGGCAGGTCTTGGGCCACGAGCGCGTTATCAGCCGCCAGAATCCCAAGGAGACATGTCAAAGCGCTTGTCGGGCGATATTTAAATCCTCGAATATTCACTGGAAATTCTCCTGTGTGAATTACTCCACAGCATCCTAGTCGCACGTTCAGTAGGAGACCATAGGTAGTTCTACGAAAACGATTGCGGTGCTACTCACGCAGTGCTCAGAAGCTACCGAGGTGAGAACAATCGGTGCAAAGCATGCGTCTCGAACGCGCTTCGGAACTTAGGCGTACGTGGAACTCCTCATGATAGTCATGGTTTTTCATGGCACTGTGGCTCCGATATCCGAAGGAGCGCGCCGCCATGGCCCATGACAAGCACATGCTCATCCCTGTTGATGGGTCTGACAACTCCATCCGTGCTCTCGCCTATGTCATCAGCCGCGCGGTAAAAGATAGGCATTTGCGCATTTGCATAGTCAATGTTCAACCGGAAATGGCGCCGAGTATACTTATTACCCGAGGCATGATCGCCGGACATCATGAGTCGCAGAGCAAGGAAGCGTTGATTCGAGCTCGGCAACTCTTGGCAAGACACCGTGTTAAAGCAGAGATCTTGGTGCGGTTCGGAGAACCTGCCGAGGCCATCGTGAAAACCGCTAAGCAGAAACGCTGCGGTGAGATTGTGATGGGTTCTCGAGGCTTGGGCAGCCTTAAGGGCCTCTTGCTCGGCTCCACTACAACCAAGGTTATTCATCGCGCCCGGATTCCCGTATTAGTGGTTCCATGACGTCTATTGAACAAGGCCTGATCGGCGCCGCCGGCGTGGAATTCAGTACTTCGTAAGGAGACCGACCCGGCCGTCTACGAGCAACATTGCGAGGTACTACCTCGCTATCGACGCCTATCTCGAATCCCTCGCGGCGCCCGCTCCCGAGCGCTTCTAACGAAGCCCTGAGCGATGGTTCGATGCTATCGAGCGCTACTCACACGGCAGTTGCAAGAAGTCGACCGTGACAGCTATCTCGCGATGAAGTGCCGCGAATACTTTCATCAGCGGGCTGCCCGGTAGGCGGTGCACCGACCCCGATTAAGTGGCTATCGGATGGGACCAGCATTGAAAAAGCCCACGAATCGCCCGAATGTGCAGGGAAGTACTCGGCCATCTAACGAAGAGAATCACTCGTTTTACACAGTGGTAGCATGCGCAAAGAACATCATTGCGGCGCGTAGCCAGGGAGATGACATGCCGCATGAATTGCGTGTCAAGAAGTTTGGCGTCGATGTGGACGTGTTAAAGCTCGGCCTCGTGAGCTTGTTGACAGATCTCAGTTCAGAGATGATCTTTTCGATCTTCGCGATTTTCTTCACGACGATCGCGGGTGCATCGGCTGCCCTGCTCGGTCTTGTCGAGGGCGCCGCCGATTTTTCCTCGTCCTCGTTGGATTACGTCGCGGGTTGGTCGTCGGAGAGAACAGGAAGACGCAAGTTGTTTACTCTCGCCGGCTATGGCTTTTCAACGCTGGCTAAGGGCATTCTGCTGTGGACCACTTCGATCGCGGGTCTTAGTGCCTTTCGTGTAATCGAGAGAGTGGGAAAGAGCGTCCGCGGGCCGCCTCGAGATGCCTGGCTTTCGGCAGTTGCGGACAAAGCCGCGCGTGGATATTCGTTTGGAGTTCACAAGGCGCTTGACAAGTCTGGAGCGATTCTTGGCCCGTTGATCGCGTATGGCCTGATTTCGCGGCTCGGAGATCACGCGCCGACCTATCGGATTCTTTTTTGGATCGCGCTGGTCCCGGCGGTCCTGAGCGTTGTTGTGCTGTGTTTTATTAAGGAGCAACCGGGGATTCCGCGCCGGCGCGACAACATTTTCAAAACATTGAAGGCCTTGAGCCCGGGCTTTAGAAAGTATCTTGTCGCTGCGGGGATCTTCTCGCTGGCCTATTTCAGCTTCGGCTTTCTTCTGCTGCGCGCGCACGACGTCGGTTTCGCCGTCAAAGACGTGATCCTCCTCTATGCGTTGTTTAACATCGCGGTCGTTGTATCGGCGCCGCTGATCGGGCGACTTGGTGACTGGTGTGGCAGGGGACGCATCATTCTGCTTGGCTACCTGACCTACCTGTTGATGAGCCTTGGCTTCGCGTTTGCGACCACGAAATTGCAGGTGATTGTCCTGTTTGTCGTTTATGGCGTGTTCTATTCAATCGACGAGGCACAGAGTAAGGCGTTCATCGCAGACATCGAATTGGAGCGACGCGCGTCCGCGATCGGTGTTTACAATTTTGTTACTGGATTGATCTATGTGCCTGCTTCGCTCGCTGCCGGAGCATTATGGGTCAATAGCCCGGTTATGGCCTTTTTGGCCGCGGCCTGTATTGCTCTTTCAGCGATGGTGGCATTTGCAATCTTGCGGCCGGATCTGGACCACGAATCGGGTGGCATTCCCGGACAATCGTAACTGGCCAGTTGGTACACGCTTCGGGTGGGAGCGAGGTGGGGATCCCCATGGGAAGACCGAAGCACCGCCGGAGTCTGACAATGCCCCTCAGCTCCCGGGGAGGCAGCGGACAAATGCGCAAAGCATAGGTAGATATCCTAGTTCCCTCCCGTTGCTGAAGTGACACACTCGGTGTGCCAGATTCTGCAGATGAGCCGGGAGTAGATGCGCTGTTGTTGCGGAGAATTCGTTGTCCAATAGATTATCTTATACGCTTGCGTTCGCCGTAACACTGACGCCTTGCAATGTTCCGCTCTTTCCGCCGGCTCGTGATCCTCCGCCATCCGGGCCGCGGACCGACAAGCCGCTCCGATGACGTGAGGCATCTCGACTCCAGCGGCGAAGCAGTTCTCGTCGCGCGCGGCCTGAGCAAAGACTACGTCATGGGCGAAGTGGTTGTTCATGCATTGACTTCGGTGGATCTCGACGTTTGCGAAGGAGAGCTTGTCGTGCTGCTGGGTCCCTCCGGCAGCGGCAAGTCAACTTTGCTCAATATTCTAGGGGGCCTTGATACACCCACCAGCGGAACCGCGCGCTGGCGCGACCACGACTTGAGCCGCGCCAGCGAGTCGGAGCTGACGCGCTACCGGCGTGATCACGTCGGCTTCGTCTTCCAGTTCTATAACCTGATTCCAAGCCTCACAGTCCTGGAAAACGTCATTCTTGTCACGGAAATCGCCAGAAATCCGATGCGGCCGGAAGAGGCGCTGGAATGGGTTGGACTTAAGGGACGACTGGATCACTTCCCGTCGCAATTGTCGGGCGGGGAACAGCAAAGAGTCGCGATCGCGCGGGCGATCGTCAAACGTCCGGAGCTGCTGTTGTGCGATGAACCTACTGGTGCCCTCGACCACGACACAGGCCGACTCGTGCTCGAGGCGATCGCGCGGGTGAACGCTGAACTCGGGACCACTACCGTGGTAATTACACACAACGTCGTGATCGGCCGCATGGCCCATCGGGTGCTGTATCTGGCGGACGGTCGCATCGAGCGGGTCGAGCGCAACTCGGTGCGAGTCCGGCCATCGGAACTCACCTGGTGAGCATGCTGCATCGAAAGTTGCGCCGCGACCTTCTGAGCATGAAAGGTCAAGTTGCGACCATTGCGTTGGTTGTAGCGTCAGCCACCGGCGGTTTCGTGGGAAGTCTGGGAACCTATCATGCCTTGCAGGAGGCGCGCGCCGCTTTCTATGCGCACTATCGTTTCGCGAACGTCTTCGTCGACGTGAAACGCGCTCCGCGTGCCCTCTTGCAGCGAGTCGCTGCGATACCGGGGGTGGTCGACTCGGAAGCCGATGTGGTCGCCGACAGCCAACTGTTTCTTCCGGACGTTCCCGAGCCGCTCATTGCGCACTTGGTGGGTATCAAGTCGGAGACAGGACCGCGCTTGAATCGGCTGTACATTCGCCGAGGCCGGATGATCGAGCCGGGCGCCGCGCTCGAGGGGCTCGTCGATGAGGGATTTGCGGCTGCGCGGCATCTCGGACCCGGTGATGAGGTGACGGTGCTGCTGAATGGAATTCGACAACAGCTCAAGATCGTTGGCGTGGGACTATCGCCCGAATACATCAACCCTTCAATCGGCGGCGCGTTTCCCGATCCCAAGGGCTTGGGTGTGTTCTGGATCGACGGGGAGCGCCTCGCCGACTCGTTCGATCTGAAGGAAGCATTCAATCACTTGAATGTCGTGACGGCATCAGCGGCGTCCGAATCCCAGGTCCTGAATGATCTGGATATCCTGCTGCGCCAATATGGGGGGCGCGGCGCTTACGGCCGCAGAGATCAAACCTCCGATCGAATCGTTTCGCAGGAAATGAATCAACAACGAGTGCTGGGGACCGTCATGCCGTCCCTGTTCGTGTGGGTGGCCGCATTTCTCTTGAATGTCGTGCTTGGACGGCAGATCGCGACCCAACGTGAGCAGATTGCTTCGCTCAAGGCACTCGGCTTCGGTAACGGCGCGATCGCCCTATACTACTTGGAGTTTGTCGCGATCGTGGTCAGCTGCGGGATGGCGCTTGGCATAGGTATTGGCGCCTGGTTTGGTAGCTACATGACCGGAATGTACGCGGATTTCTTCCACTTCCCAGCGGTGTCGTTCAGAGTTGAGCCCGCGCTGATTGCCGTGGCTGCCGGCGCCTGTACCGCGGCCGGTTTCGGCGGGGTGCTGTTCGCGATTTACCAGATCATCAAGCTCTCGCCCGCCCAGTCAATGCGCCCTCCCGCGCCGCCGCGCTATCGTCGGTTGCTCCTGGAGCGTCTTGGAATCGCGCAATTGCTTCCGACGGGGGCCCGGATGATCCTGCGCAACCTGGAGCGCCGTCCGTTGCGCTCGGCGCTTGCCGCGGTCGGCGTCGGCGCCGCCGTGGCGTTGATCATATCCGGGACTTTCTGGTGGGATGCCATCGGCTACATGATCGATGTGCAGTTCAATTCTGCTGACCGCAGCGATGCTGTGATTACATTTGCCGAGCCGCGCTCGCGCGCGGTCGGATTCGACGTACGCAGATTGCCTGGCGTGATTCAGACCGAGCCGTACCGCACCGTCGGTGTCCTTATCCGGTCCGAACACCTCGATTACCGCACCGCGATCATGGGACTCGATCAGCACTCACGGCTGCGCCGCGTGCTCAACGGTCGCCACCAACCCATCGACATGCCGGCGGAAGGCGTCCTGCTATCCGACCGGCTCGCAAAGAGACTCGACGTACGGGCGGGCGAGTTCGTGCAGGTAGAGCTGCTCGAGGGCGCGAGAATTCACCGCGACGTTCTCGTGGCAGGCGTCGTTGACGACATGTTCGCCTTGATGGGTTACATGGACTTGAATGCGCTCAACCGCCTCATGTACGAGGCGGATTCGATCAACGCTGTGAACGTGCGGCTCGATCGCGCGAGGCAGGACGATCTGTTCGCGAACATCAAATCGATGCCGGCCGTTGCCATGATATCCATCAAGGAGAATTCTCTCGCAAGCTTCCGCGAAACCTCGGCGCGCAATGTACTGGTATTCACATCGATTTTCACTTTGTTTGCGGCCACGATTGCGGTGGGCGTGATCTACAACAGCGCACGCGTTTCGCTCGCGGAGCGAGCGTGGGAACTCGCGAGCTTGCGCGTACTGGGCTTCAGTCGCGGCGAGGTATCGACGTTTCTCTTGGGAGAGCTGGCGGTCGAACTCTGTGTGGGAATTTTCATCGGCGTGTGGCTCGGAAGATGGCTTGGCGCGATGCTTTCAGACATGATGCACAGTGATACATTTCGCATTCCAGTCGTTATCGCGCCAAAGACCTACCTCATCGCGATTCTTACCACGGTGGTCTCCGGCGTACTGAGCGCGCTAATCGTTCGTCGCAGGATCGATGGGCTGGATCTGGTTGCCGTGCTGAAGACGAGGGAATGAACGATGATTGGACGCAGGACTATGGCAGTTTTTGCGATCGTCGGGGGCGCGGCGGCCGGGATGGTCGCTTGGGCGCTCATGCCGCGCGCAGTCGACGCGGAAACGGCCGCCGTGATTCGCGGACCCTTCGTGCAGACGGTTGACGAACAGGCTAAGACCCGAATTCGCGATCATTTCGTCGTCTCATCGCCGCTCGCGGGCGAACTCGATCGCATTGCGTTGCGTGAAGGAGACGACGTTGCCGAAGGCAGCATCGTGGCGCGGTTGCGTCCGGTGACACCTGCTCTGCTCGATGCACGAACCGAACTGGAGTTGCAGCGCCGGGTCGAGGGGGCGCGCGCGTCGAAGGAGCGTGCGGATGCACGCGTGAAGCAAGCCGAATCGGCGCTGGAACTCACCCGGCTCGAAGCCGGCCGAAGCCGCAAGCTGGCCGAGACGAATATGGTTGCGAGAGCCAAGTTGGACTCCGATGAGCTCGCCTTCCAGATGGCCGGACACGAACTCGATAGCGCCCGGGCTGACGCGCACGTGGCACGACACGATATCGACATCGCGGAGGCGGCGTTGGCGCGGACAAGGGATGCGGGGCGGCAGGCTAAGGAAGCGGAGTGGCCGCTCCGAGCGCCCATTGCAGGGCGTGTGCTTCGGGTTCAGCAGAAGAGCGGCGGAGCCGTCGATGTGGGCACGCCACTGATGGAGTTTGGCGATCCTTCGAATCTGGAAGTGATCATTGAATTGCTCACTACCGAGGCGCCGCAAGTCATTCCCGGAGCGGAGGTCAGGCTGGATGGGTGGGGCGGCCCCACACCGCTCTTGGGTCGCGTGCGGCGGATCGAGCCCTGGGGGTTTACCAAAATCTCCGCTCTTGGCGTGGAAGAGCAACGGGTCAACGTATTGGTCGACATCGTCACCGGCCGGCAAGAGTGGGGTGCCCTTGGCGAGGGCTATCGTTTGGACGCGCACATCCAAGTCTACGCGCGCACCGATGCACTGCAGATTCCCTCCGGCGCGTTGTTCCGGTCAGGTTCCCAATGGATGGTATTCTCGGTAAGTCCGGACGAGCGAGCCCGTCAAACCAAAGTGACGATCGGCCGACGCAATGAAACGTTCACGGAAATTCTGGACGGCCTCGAACCGAATGTCCGCGTGGTTCTCTATCCGAGCGACGCCATCCATGACGGGGTGCGGCTCACCTCCATCTCGTCGGCCAAGCGTTGACGGCGGCATGCGATGAGAGAACACCGATGAAGATTTCGTTCTTGGGTGCGACGGGTACGGTCACCGGGTCGAAATATCTTGTTGAAATCGGTTCGAAGCATATCCTGATCGATTGCGGACTATTCCAAGGCTTCAAGCAGCTGCGTCTTCGCAACTGGAAGCCGTTGCCATTCCCGGCACGAGAAATCGATGCGGTGATCTTGACTCACGCGCATATCGATCATAGCGGATATCTGCCGCTGCTCGTGCGGCAGGGCTTTGCGGGACGGGTGTATTGCACAGTCGCGACGCGAAAATTGCTCGGGATACTGCTTCCCGACAGCGCTCGGCTGCAGGAAGAAGAGGCTGCATTCGCAAACCGCCGGAAGTACTCGAAACACCATCCCGCGCTGCCTCTGTATACGCAGCAGGAAGCGGTCGCGGCGCTCGAGCACTTATCGGCCGTGGACTACGAGTGCGACACGACGCCGAGCGGAGAAATCCAATTTCGATTCACCATTGCTGGTCACATACTGGGCGCCGCGATGATCCATCTTTCGGGAGCGGACGGAACCATCTTATTCTCCGGCGACGTGGGTCGTCCGCATGATGCGATCATGCAACCGCCGGGCGTTCCGGCGACGGCCGACTATCTGGTCGTCGAATCGACCTACGGCGATCGGCGCCACGCGCAGGTCGATCCAGAGGCGGAACTCGCCGATGCGGTCAATGCCGCCGCCGCCCGCGGCGGTGTGATCCTGATTCCCGCCTTCGCAGTCGGGAGGGCGCAATTGCTCCTGCAACTGATTACGAGGCTCAAACACCGCCAAGCGATTCCCGACCTGCCCGTGTACCTGAACAGCCCGATGGCGGTCAACGTAACTGCGCTTTATGAAGTTTACAGCAAGGAACATCGACTTTCGCCGGAGCAATGTGCGTCCATGTGCGGGGCTGCCACGTACGTAAACACGATCGAGGACTCCAAAGCACTCAATCGCCGGCAGGGACCGATGATAATAATTTCAGCGAGCGGGATGGCGACAGGCGGCCGGGTGCTGTATCACTTGGAAGCCTTTGCGGGCGACCCACGCAATCTGATTCTCCTCGCGGGATTTCAAGCCGGCGGCACTCGCGGTGCATCGCTGCTTGCCGGTGCGCAGACGATCAAAATACACGGTCAGCTGGTCGATGTTCACGCGGAAGTGCGGCAATTGATCAGTGCTTCGGCACATGCCGACGCGGACGAGTTGCTTGATTGGATGAGAAGTTTCAAATGGCAGCCCAAGAGGACGTTCATCACACACGGCGAACCGGTGGCGGCCGACGGGTTGAGGAAACGCATCGAACACGAGTTGGGCTGGGCCTGCGAAGTCCCGGATTATCTGGAAACAGTAGATCTCCCGAATATGAATGCGGCAAGTTTCAACCGTTAGGTTCAGTCGCCTGGCGACCCAAACACCTTGAATCAATCGAAGCGACGGGGCTTTTCCCTTATTACATTGCAGTTAACGCGTATGGATAAGACTCTCCGGACAAGATAGCGTGAACGAACTGATAAAGGTACCTGACCTATTCCTCAACCGACGCAATGCAGGTGTCATTATGTGTCCACGAATTCTTTCCATCAATGTTCTCTGCGCCTTGATCGCATCGGCGTTCATGTCGGGCTTTGTAATGGCGGATACGGCGACGGCTGAACCGTCAAAAGAATTGCGCGCAAAGATGGCTGCGGCCCATGAGCAAATGGCGGCGTGTCTGCGCACCGATAGGGCCATGAGCGACTGCCGCGAGGAAATGATGAAGGAGTGTCATCAGCTGATGGTTGAGCACGCCTGCCCCATGATGGGGGTGGACAAGCACAAACGCATGATGAAAAGCTCGAAGCCGCCGGTTCCGAAGGAACAATAGTCGGCCGGTGCGGCAAGCAGCGGGTGAAGAGCCGAATGGGCCCGATGGGAGGAGGCCGACAACGATTGGTTTTCTCAGCGGTCCGACCCGGTATCTCTTCTTCACGGGTTGCCGTAGCGAAGTGGCGGTGCGGCACCGATGTTTAAGAGACCGCTGTCGACTTGAAGGACCCCGTTGACGCGGACCTGATCGACGCCGCCTGCGACCCGAAGCCGCCCAACAGCCGGCGCGCGATCCGTCTGTGGCATCCTTGCGTGGATGTTTACGTTTCGAACCGGCAGGCGACGGTGGTGGCTCGCAGCGATCGCCACGGCGCTGGCCGTAAGCCTGGCCGCGCTGTTGCTGAGATCCATGCTTGAGCACGAGGTGCGAGCGCGGATCGAGTCCGCGGCCGTGCGCCATGGCGCGGTCGCCCGAATCGGTGCGGTACACGTCGGCGTCTGGCCGTTGCTGCGATTGGAGGGATTCGATCTCGACCTTAGGTCTGGAGTGCGACTGCATGCCGACATGATCGCGGCCACGTGGCCCGGCCGCCTGCGACTCAAAGTTTGCGCCGCCAGTTTCGCGGGGCCAGCAGGGGTGAGTGTCAGCTCGCCGGCCACTGCCTGGGACATGGCGGGCGTTTTCGGTGAGGACCTGCGGCTCACGCTGGTGGAGCCACAGGCCGGCCTGTCAATCCGCAAGCTGGCATATGCGGTGGGCAGCGCGTGGAACATCGAGGCACGTGGGCTCGACGCCGGACGTCTGTTCGACGTTCGGCGCGGCGCCCACCCGCTGCTCGATGGTGGAATCGCGGACGGCCGCGTGGACCTTGAGGCCAGTACCGATGCGCTCCGTTTCCACGTGGACATGGGAGCGCGCGGCGCGCGCTTCGGAGCGCTGGCAGATAACGCCGCCGATGAGCCGCAGCTCGGCGATCCGACAGACGCGACCCTACGATTCAATGGCGCCTGGCGCCGGATCGAGGGCACGCTCGAGATCCCCGAGGTCCACGCGACGGTGGCCGGTGCCGCCCTGTCGAGCTCGATCACACTGCGCGATCTCGACACCGATCCGGTTGTCGATTTCGCACTCGGCGTGCAGCATCTGGACTTCGCGCAACTGCTGGGTGCATCCGGGCTCCCGGTGCCCGAAAGCTTGGGAATGGCGCCCGGCGCCGGCCGTGACCTTGGCTCGGCCACGATCGACGTGCGTGTACGCGGACGCCTGGCAGACCCTGCCTCGCTCTCGGTGAGCCAGAAGATCGACTTCAGGCCGCCACGTCAGATGCCGCCGGCAATCGCGCGCCTGCGCGGCGATTTCACCTTCAGATCCGAAGACGGCCCCGGGCCGCACCGCCCCATCGACGTCTCGCTTGCGTCCCCCGACTTCATCGCCCTGCGCGACGTTCCGCCGCTGTTTCTGCGCACTCTCCTGCTTGCCGAAGACGCAGGTTTTTACGGGCATCGCGGCATCGACCTGCGCGAACTACCCGCCGCGCTGCTCACCAATTGGTCGCGCGGCGGCGCCGCGCGCGGAGCGTCCACAATCACCCAGCAGCTGGCCAAGAACCTGTTCCTGTCGCGCGACAAGCAGCTCGGACGCAAGCTGCAGGAACTGGCGATCACGTTGCTGCTCGAGTCGGCGCTCGGCAAGGATCGCATTCTCGAGATCTACCTAAACATCATCGAATGGGGACCGGACCTGCGTGGCCTACGGCCCGCGGCTCGCCGCTATTTCGGTCGCGAACCCCGAGAGCTGACGCCGGCCGAGATGGCCTTCCTGGTCGCGATCATCCCCGGGCCGGTCAAGTACCAGAGTTCATTCGCGCACGGCACGCCGGGGCCTGGGCTACGTACGCTGATCGACGAGCTACTGGCGAAGCTGCGGTCGGTGGATGCGATCGGGGAGGAAGAATATCGGCGAGCGCTCGGAGAACCCATCGTCGTTGCCGGCGGCAGGCCACGCGGATGATTTAACAGTTGTCACTGCGCCTTATCTTGAGCGTTTCCGCGCGGCCTCGACCCGAAGAACACCTTGACCCCAGACCGCTTCGGAGTTTCGCAATTCTTTGCAGGTCCAGTAGCCGTTTAGGGGCACACGGCCGTCGGCAAAATCCCCGATCTCATGCCGTAAATCCATGGTCACGCGCCAACACCATGGCCTGTGCGCGCGACCAGACACCTAGTTTGTCAAAGACGTTCGACGCATGATTGCGTATGGTCTTCTCGCTAATGTGCATCTGGCCAGCAATTTCGTCGTTGCTGAGGCCACGAGGGATTGCGGGAATCTAATTCCACGAACTGCGCTCCGCTGATCCGGCTCGCCAACAAGCGTCCTTTGCAATGGCAGCCTGTAGGCAGGGGTCCCAGAAAAGCGATTGGCCGCTCTTGGCCCGATGCGGTTGAGTGCAGCGACGTTGCAAACCACCTCAAGTGCACGAGCAGGCAACGCGGCAGCAGCGCCGCTGCATAGGACATTTCCTATAGTGATTGCGGAAACCAAAGGCTGTTTTAGCCTGCACCCGGAGATTATTCTTCAATGAGGAGGACGAGCACGAGCAGTTTTAACAATTACCGATGCAATTTACGCATATCGACGATCAGCTGCGCAAACCAAAGTTACGATATCGCCTCAGTGCAAGCGGCCGCGAATGCTAACTTCCGGGGCCCTGCCGGCTGAGTCCGCGCCGCCGCCAAGTGCGATGACTCGTGCAAGTGTGTTTCTGGCTCTTATCCTAATCCCAAGCTTAAGTTCAGCGGCCATTTATAAATGCACTGCCACGGATGGCAGCATCACTTACACCGACGCATCCTGTCCCGCAGCTTCTGCGATTTTGAATGGCGGCTTTCGAGCAACTCGACCGGCAGGACTGGGGCCGAAAGGCGTCGTTCACGTCAGTCCTGTTACGTTGTCGAGGTGATCCGCAACTTCTTCGCACGGCGGCGGGCCAAATACCAAAGTGCCGTGCCAACCGCAATAGCACCGATCCCCGTCAGTAGCCATTGACTGGAAGCGCCCTGTAATTCAGCACAATCCGCTACGCATAAGATTGGCTTGACGTGCACAATGCCGGCGCCTTGCAGTGCCCAAAGAACCCCAAGAGCTGTGAACAGCACGGCGAGAACTTGCAGCAATCGATTGATCACGCCCAAGTATACCCCCCCCCCAACATTTTCAAGGATGTCCAAGGGCATCCGCTGCGGCGCGTGCCGATTTTCCCTCAAAACGTCGCGCGATTTCGTGCAAATCTCCCATGACAGAAACGGCCGTCGGCCAGCGGCCCGCGCCCATGCCACGCAATCTGATGATGCGGCCATTGGTCAGTTCAATCTCCACGCGATTTTCAGCTCCTTTGGATTCATGCAAGAAACTACCCGCTGGTGGAATCTCAGGCGCGACGGACGCGAAAATCCCAGCCTTCAATTGACGCGCTCTGGCGATGAGTTTGTAGCCGCCATGATTCCCGACGATCGAGTCGAGTCCCTTCCTGAAGATTTGGTGCGGCGCAAGCCATTGGCCAAACGCTTTCTCAATCATGAGAGCGAGCTTATCGGCAGAATCAAGGCCCGACAGATCTCGCGATGGATCGGCTTCCGCGAAACCCTGTGCCTGAGCGATCGCGACGGCTTCTGGGTGGCTCTTTCCCTCCGCGCGCGCTTCCAGTACCACCCCGCATGTACCGTTGATGATGCCGCGAACTTCAGCCACGGGAGTTTTTCGCGCCAAGGCATCGAGGGTCTCCATTATCGGCAGCGCGCCGCCGACGGCGGCGGAAAACAGCAATTTCCGCCGGCTGCCGCGAGTATGGTGAGCAATCTCAGCCCAATGCGCGGCGAGTGCCGCCTTATTGGCTGTTACAACGAATTTGCCGGCCTCCAAGGCCGCCGAGATAATTGGATAAGCGGTCCCGACGCCGCCAAAACATTCCACCACGACGTCGGTGGACCGATCCATCACGAACGATGGATCGTGGGTACGTTCGGGGATGTCGGCGTACTTTGCCGTATTGCGCACGACGACATGACTAATGTTGAATCGGCCGGGGTAGCGCTTCAAGAGTTGGTAAACCCCGCGCCCGACGGTGCCGCAACCCAAAAGCACCACGCTGAGCGGCCTCAGGCTAGCCGACGGCGACGCAACTTGGTCCCGTTCTTCCCCAACCACTGTCGAGGCTCTTTCATTAGGTCTGCCGACTTGAAAGGGCAGCGCTCGACGGTGCGCGTATTGCAGGCCCTTGGCTTGTATGAGAGGCCCTGCGACGCGAGTTGCCGTAGCCCAAGAGAGCGCTGCATATCGGTTTGTTTTCTCGCTGCCGGCCGGATCCGCGTCGTACACGCCGCTCACGTCTTTGAGTAATCGACAGCAACCGTTCATTGCGCCCGCCACGAAGAGCGCCGATAGATCCGAGCCTCCACGTCCAAAGAGGGCTGTACGGCCGCAAGTATCGACGCCGTAGAAACCGGGCAAGACCAATATCGGCTGAGTCGACCACAGGCGCTGGAGCGCGGCGGTGTCGACGCTCACCGGAGTGCTTTCGAGACTGCTGCCTTCCGCAATCAGGGCTATCTCGCGGGCCTCGACCAAGCGCGCTGGAATGCCGCAGCGTTCGAGCGATCCGATCAAAAGTGCCGCTGTCCGTTGTTCTCCTTGTGCGATGTGCGCAGCCCTCGCGTGAGGCGAGTCCGCGGCGATCCGCTGTTCCGCTTCCTTGATCAATTGGTCGGTAACGCCTTCGAACGCCGATACCACGGCGAGTACGCGGGATCCGCAACGCCAATGTCGGTAGATCTCGTCTACAGCAACATGAAGATCGTCTGCGGTTCGCAATACCGAGCTTCCGAATTTCAAGACTTCGATCGACATTGGGACACCTCGAAATTAAGGCGCCAATGAATATCGAGCTTGCGGGAGAAGTCGACGGGAACCGCCAACCATTCGCTTTAGCAGAATTTGTAGAGCGCCCGCAAGCTGAGATCAAATTGGCGCAGCCGGCAGACTATCTGTTGAGGGCACCTTGGTCAATACCCGTATGGCAGGCAGCGCGTACTTTCTGGCCGCAGTTTGCCTCTGTCAGTGATCATCGCGTGCGCGGCCATTAGGACAAAGTTCGGGCCAAGGTCTCAAGGTTATTGACCGTCACGCCGGCGCCGCCACACACAATCACCAGTGGCGTTTGGTAGCTTTCGATGAGCGGCACGCGTTCGTAGATCGCGGCCAAGGCTGCACCGCAGGCCGGCTCGACGAGAATTCGATGATCGTCGAGAAAATGCAGGCTCGCATCCACGGCGGATTTGTCCGAGACGACCAATGAATGAATTGTGCGTAGTTTCGTCAGTTCAAATGCTCGCGCGCAAACCATTCGAGCGCCCAAGGATGTAGCGATGCTGGTTATTCCCGGCAGTTCGACGCGTTGCCCTGCCTTGATTGCCTGGGAGAGGGAGTCCGCGCCGATCGTTTCAACTGCCAAGATGGGAACGGCGCCCAATTCATTGCGAAGCAGTCCCTCGGCGACGCCGCAGAGGAGCCCACCGCCCCCGACGGAAAGAACCACAACGTCGGGTTTGACCCCGGCCGCGACGACCTCGTCGATCATTGTCGCGTGGCCCGCCCACAGCAGCGGATCATCGAAAGGATGCAGCAGCGCATTGTCGGCAGTTTGGAGGGACTTGGCCATTTCGTGCGCCTCCTTCCAAGATGCGCCATGGACTCTGACCTCGGCCCCTTCGAGCTGCAACACCTCGAGTGCTCGTCGGCTCGTCGACTCGGGCACGATCACCGTGACCGGCACGCCGAGACGACGCCCGGCAACCGCCACGGCGATGCCGGCGTTGCCACCCGAAGAAGACAGAAAATGTCTGATGCCCCGGCGGTAATGAGACTCGCAAGCGTAGCCGATGCCGCGAAGTTTGAATGAGCCCGAAGGCTGCAGCGCTTCCATCTTCAGATATACCGATCGACCGGAATACCTGCTAAGCGCAGTCGACATGATCAGCGGAGTTTGTAGGTGCAGCATCGGCTCTCTACTCGCGGCAAAATTCACGCATGACGGATTCGCGAGCGGGTCCGTCGTCTCGTCTGGAATCATTCACGACCCCGCAAGGGTAATCTAAAACCATGGTCATGTACGCTCACCTGCAGCCGGGATCGCTTCGTGCTAAGGTGGGCGACAAGTTTTAAAACGCGGACAACTGCTCGCAATTCCCACCGCGACGCCGTTGGCTGCACCCGTAGTACATCGCGGTGACATGCCGTTGGAAAATCAGTTCGTGGATTTCGAATGATGGTCCGCGCTCGCGCCGTGCTCCCGAGGCTGGCGTTTTCGGCGGCCTTGATGGCGGCAATCATTGCGCTACCTACGGTCAGCGGCGCGGCGTCCGCGAAATCACGCGTGGCAGCGGCCGCGCCGAAGCGCTCGGCTGCTGCGCGGGAAGCGGTCGAGGCGGAGCTTGCCCGCATTGCGCGGACTGCAGGTGGAGAAGTGGGGGTGTTCGCCCGCCATTTGGAATCCGGCCTGACGCTGTCATTGAACGATGCTGAGGCATTTCCCATGGCTAGCACGTTCAAGGTGGCGGTCGCGGGCGCGCTACTGGCCCGGGTGGACGCCGGCAGCCTCTCGCTCGAGCAGATGATCTCTGTCGATCCAGCCTTGGTTCTATCCTCCGAAGGGATTGCGGAAATCTTTCCGTATCCCGGAGTTTCTGCTTCGGTTCACAATCTGATCGAGAGCATGCTGACACGCAGCGACAATACTGCCACCAACGTGCTGACCCGGCTCGCCGGAGGTCCGGCCGCTGTCACGGCATGGGTCAGGAGTGTCGGGGTTGAAGGCATGCGGATTGACGGCGACACCAATGGGATCGTCGGCAGATTCTTCGGATTGCCTGCCGCCTCAGAGTCGGTTGATTCGCAGTTGAAAAAACTCATCGCCGCCCATCCCGAACTTGACGACCTGGACAGTAAGCCGAATGCAGGGTTCGATGACGATCCGCGCGATACCGCGACGCCCAAGGCCATGGTGGCGCTGCTGTCCAAGATCGTCGATGCGCACATCCTCAGCGCCGCCAGCACCGAAGTACTGCTGGGCTCGATGCAACGTTGCATCACCGGTCTGAAGCGCCTGCGCGCCATGCTGCCGCCCGCTGCGGATGTCAAGGACAAGACCGGGACGATCGGCGGCAGCGTCAACGACGTCGGGATCATTACGCTGCCGGCCGGTCATGGCCGCATCGTCATTGCCGTCTATATCAAGAAGAGCGCGAAACCCATCGAGGAGCGCGAACGTGCGATCGCGCAAATAGGGCGATCGGTCTACGACTACATGTTGATCGAAAGTGTCGCACCATGAACGGCGATGCTTCGGCATCCCATATTGCAACCTGGTCCATTGCGGCAATTGCGGTCATCGGCGTCGTCGCGCGTCCAAAGAATTGGTCGGAGGCCTGGTGGGCCGTAGCAGGAGCACTCGCGCTGGTATTGTTTGCGCTCTTATCGCCGACGGATGCGCTTGCCGCAGTCGCAAAGGGGACCGACGTCTATCTTTTTCTCATCGGTATGATGTTGTTGGCGGAACTCGCGCGACGCGAAGGCCTCTTCGATTGGCTCGCCGCCTATGCGCTTGCCCACGCGCGTGGATCCGGCAAGCGGCTCTTCCTGCTGATCTACGGCGTGGGGGTATTGGTGACCACGTTCCTCTCGAATGACGCGACCGCCGTTGTTTTGACGCCCGCGGTATATGCGGTCGCCAAACATGCGCGCGCGCCGGCACTTCCCTACCTTCTCATCTGCTCCTTCATCGCAAATGCCGCGAGCTTTGTCCTCCCTATCTCCAATCCCGCGAATCTCGTGGTCTTCGGCGATCGCATGCCGACCTTGGTTTATTGGCTGAGCGAGTTTGGGGCAGCCAGCGTGCTCTCGATTGTCTTGACGTACGTGCTCTTGTGGCTGACGCAGCGAAAACACATCCCATTGAAAATTGCGGCCGACGTTGAAACCACGTCCCTGCCGGCGGGGGGTCGTATCGCTGCGGGTGCCATCGCCGCAACCGGCCTTTTACTCTTGCTGGCTTCGCTGAAAGGTTGGCCGCTCGGCATCCCGACGTGTGCCGCCGGGGTGATGGCTTGGCTGGCGATTTCGGCGATGAATCGAGTCTCTCCATGGCCGGTCGCCAGTAAAATATCCTGGAGCATTTTGCCCCTGGTCGCGGGATTGTTCGTTCTGGTACGGGCGGTCGAGGATACGGGGGCGTTTTCCGTGCTTGTCGATCGAGCCGCTGCAGGGGCACAGAGCGCGCCGGAGATGACGGCGTTCATCGGAGGCTCCGTCGTCGCCTTCGCTTCCAATCTCATCAACAACCTTTCCATGGGATTGATCGGAGCAACCGTCGTACAGGGCGCGCATCTGCCCGCGCATATCACGGGCGCGCTTCTCATTGGAGTGGATCTTGGACCCAATCTGTCCGTAACAGGTTCGCTCGCCACGATTCTGTGGCTCAGCGCGATTCGGCGCGAGGGCGAGAATGTGAGTGCCGCCAAGTTCCTTGCGGTCGGTATTCTCGTGATGCCGCCGACACTGCTTGCTGCGCTGGCGTTTTTCTCCTGGCTCGGCACGCCGCATCTGCACTTTTAAGTCGGACAAACAATTGCCATACAGCGCCGGACGGGGATCGGCCGGTAATCACTAGCCGGATGGAAAACGGGTTCCCAAACAGTGGAACAACGCCTCGCGCACGTCGCGCAGCCGCGGCGGCTTGCTGAGAACACGATCAACGTGCGCTGGAATATCCCCCTCGCTGAGCAATCGTTGACCCCAGCCGGTCAGCATCAAGACGATCGTGGCCGGAATGGCGGTCTTGACGGCGCTCGCGACCTTTCGCCCATCGACGTAGGGCATGCCGAGATCCGTGATCACAACGGGGAAGGGAAGGCCGTTCGCTTGCGCCGCCAAGAACGAATCGATACCCGCCTGGCCTCCATCCGCCGTCGTGACCTGGTGACCTTCCGCCTCCAGCACTTCACGCAGCGATTTTAGGATCAGAGGATCATCATCGACGATGAGAATCCGCTGCGGCGGTCCAGCCGGGGTGTCGATGGGGGTGGCGGCAACCCCCTGCATTGCCGGCACTGCAAATCTCAAACGCATGGTGGTCCCGACGCCGACGGCGCTCTCGATTTCGATGTCCGCACTGTGCCGTTGGACGGTGCCGTATACCATCGCCAGTCCCAGCCCCGTGCCGCGTTCGCCTTTGGTGGTGAAGAACGGCTCGAGACAGCGGCGCCGCGTCTCCTCATCCATCCCAATGCCCGAATCGACAATCTCAATCTGAACAAACCGTCCGTCTGGGGGCGCTCCCGGTTCGGTCGGCTGATCGGCAACGACCGTGGTGCGGACCGTCAGCGGGCCGCCGCTCGGCATGGCATCGATGGCGTTGAAGATCAAATTCGTAAGCGCCTCGCGAATTTCATTCTCGGCGCCCATGATCTCCGGCAGGTCCTCGGCGAGCTCGGTGCGCACTTCAATCGCAACACCGCGTTGCTGCGCCATGTCGCTCCAGCGGGCGCGCGTGAGGTCCAAAACTTGCCTTACCAGGTTGTTCAGGTTCACCGGCAGCAGGGTCATCTGCGGCTCGCGTTGGCGGTAAAATTCACGCATCCGTATGACCGTCTTCGCGACGTCATCCACGGCGCGCTGAATTATTTGCAGGGATTCGCGGGCGCGCGGCGACAGGTTGGGCTCCCGTTCCAGCAGCGATTCGGTATAAAGCGCCACCGGAGAAATGGCATTGTTGATATCGTGGGCGATACCGCTCGCCATCTGTCCCAAAGCCAGAAGCCGCTCCTGCTGCATGAAGGCGCTTTGCGTTTGGCGCAGATCGTCATAGGCCTGTTGCAGGGCGACGTAGAGCTGAATCTGATGAGCGGCCAGCGCAACATGTTCGCTCGCCTGCTTGAGAAATTCGCAATCGCCGCTGCTGAAGGCGGCCGTTGACTTGCGGGCGGCGATGAGGATCCCAAACACCTTGCTTTCGACCAGCAGCGGCGCGGCGACCAGCGAGCGCAGACCCCCGTTGGTCAATCGTTGCGGAAACGGAAACGCCACTTGGGCGGTATCGGGCTCGTATACCAGTTTGCCGTGCACGCATCGGGACAGCCCATTCTCATCGATGGGGATGTGGGCCTGCTCTCCCATCGCCAGTTGCATCGCCAATGGCGCGCTGCGCACCCCTACGCCGGTCACGGTGAGATTATTTTCGACCGGGTCATAGAGGCATATGCAACAGAAATCCACCGGCAGTTGCTCCTCGAGGGTACGGATCACGACCTGGAAAATACTGTGCAGGTCCTGACGCTCGCCGATCGCCCGCGTGATTTGTTGCAGCAAACTCAGCCGCGCAACTTGCGCATGTACCTTTTTTTCCGCATTCGTGCGTTCAGTGGTGTCGCGGGCAATTTTGGAGGCGCCGACTATTCGGCCCTGCGCATCGCGGATCGGAGAAATAGTCACAGACACATTGATGCGGCGCCCGTCCTTCGCGATGCGCACGGTCTCAAAGTGATCGGTCTTCTCGCCGCGCGCAATGCGCGCGAGAATGGTGGGCTCCTCGTCCGAGCGCTCCGGCGGAATCAGCAGCGACATCGGCTTGCCCAGCGCCTCCGCTGCTGAATAGCCGAGCAGCCGTTCTGCGCCCGAGTTCCAACTGGTGATGACGCCCTCGAGGGTCTTACTGGCAATGGCATCGTCCGAGGATTCCACGATCGAGGCCAATTGCGAAAGCTGCGCGGTGCGTTCCCGGACTCGGACTTCAAGCTGATTATTGGCGTCGCGCAGCGCCTGCTCGGCCTTCGCTCGGCCGGCAAAGTCGCGACGAATCGCCGCGAGCGCAAACCCAACGAGTGCAAAGGCCAGGACCGCGCCGCCGACAATGACGGTCCGCGTAATAGCGGAACTTCGGTCAACTCGGCGCTCACGTTCAGCGAGCAGCGACAACTCCGTACTCTTCATCTCATCGATGAGCGCGCGAATTTTGTCGTGAAAGCGCTTGCCTTTGCCGTCGAGAATTTCGCTTTGCGCCGCGGCAAAGCCTTGGGTTTTCCGCAGCTCGATGACGGCGCGCAGGTTGGCGAGACGGTCGGTGACCAGCGGTTCCACCGCATTGACGCGCTCGCGTTGCACGGCATTGTCGACGATGAGCTCCCGCAGGCGCTTCAACTGCGTGTCGACAACCTGGGACGCCTGCCGGTAAGGCTCCAAATACGCATCGTCATCCGTGATGACGAAGCCGCGCACCGCAGTCTCCGAGTCAGTCGCGGCGGCGAGCAGCGATTCGAGCGTGCCGAGAACTTCTTGAGTGTGCCTTACCGCAGCCGCGTGATCAGTCAGGCGCACTACGCTCAAGTAGGAGATTGCCCCGACGATCACGAGGCAGATCAGGGCAAGCGCAAAACCCAGGCGGATCTTCCGCTGGGCGGCGGCCAGCGAGGGATCGCGAGAGGGCTTGTTCACCTGCAACGCGGCACTGGCTATTCCCGGCGGATCGCGCCGATCCTCGCTTTCATGACTCATACACCTCCGCTGTGACCGGCCGTCCGTTTTGTGCGCCGGAATCTTTACCTTTGCTACCTAGATCATAGCGGATTGCCGGCACTGCGAGGGGCTCGGCAGCGTCGTCGAAGGCCTAGCGTCGCTTCGCAACGCGTCCCTCGGGCGCCAGGTGTTCGACGCTTGCAGCCGAAAAGCGCCCGTACCGGCCCCGGCCCTCGCATTTCGCCCGATACATCGCCGCGTCGGCTGCTCTGACCAGCGATAGCGCCTCGATGGCATCAGTGGGATATAAGGCAATTCCCACGGTGGCGGACAGGCGCAGCTCCTGGCCGTCGATGGGGTAGGGGGCACTCAACGCATCGACGATTTTTTGCGCGCAGACGATGCCGCCATCCGCATCGCCGCAATTGATGAGCAACGCCAAGAATTCATCGCCGCCTTGACGGCTCACCGTGTCGGAATCGCGTACGCAGTGCAGCAAACGTTGCGCCGCAATTTGCAATACCAGATCGCCCGCTTGGTGACCCATCCCATCATTGACCCCTTTGAAATCATCGAGATCGATGTACAGGAGCGCAAACGTCTCCCCCGCGCGTTTGGCGAGGCCGATCGCCCGATCCAAGCGGTCGGCGAAAAGTGTTCGGTTGGGCAGTCCCGTCAAGTGGTCGTGCAATGCGAGGCGGGCCAGGCGATCCGACAATTCGCGCGTCGCGGTGACATCGTGAGCCACCAGCACGGCGCCCACCACGCCGCCCAGCCGATCGTGGATGGGCGTCGCCGAAACGTCCACGGGGACCAGGCCGTTTTCGCGGCGCAGCAGCAGGCAATTGTCGCCGGCCGAGCGTTTCTGATCCTCGATGATGGAGTCGGTCACCGGACAATCGATCGGCATCCTTGAAACCGCATGCACAAGCCTGAAGACCTCGCCGATCGGACGGCCAAACGCGTCCGCCTGCGAGAAACCGCTTAAGTTCTCCGCTGCCTTGTTGATGTATGTCAGGTGCCCGCGGAAATCGGTACTGGCCACGGCATCGCCGATCGAATCGAGAGTCACCTGGGCGCGGTCCCTCTCGATAAACAGCGTGTCCAAATCTAGGGGACCTGGCTTGTTCATTCCTCGCCGTCAGCTGTCACGAGTATCTAAAGCGTCCAGCACTGGGTGGCGATGATACAAGTACCGGAGGAGGGGTTGTGTGCGGCGATGTCCGTCTTTGAAGTGGGAATGCCCTTACAACTCAACGATGCGCGCTTGGCGCCGGTATCGGGCGGCTTGAGTTAAGCGAATTGCCCGACTCGCGAGTTTGATGCCTGCAGCCGTGGTTTCGGACTCGTTTCGTCTGTCCATGCTTAGCTCGTAGGTCGCCGATTAGCCACGACGGTCATTTGCCGCGCAATCCTCTGTCCCGTATTTCCGGTACATCGAGCAGGCAACCCCGCGAACGGTCTCCGTGGCATTTTCGACATTCCTCCCGGGAGCGGGCCTGCTACGATGCTGCAGGGCAATGAGACTCGGCCATCGGCTATGACAGATATCTTTCTTAGCTACAAGCGAGAGGATCGCGCCCGGGCCAGCCCGATCGTCGCCGCGCTGCGCAAGAGTGGCCGCACCGTGTGGTGGGACGAAGGCTTGACTCCGCGCCAGGCATGGGATGCGACGATCGAGCAAGAGATCGCCGCGGCGGCGAGCGTCATTGTCCTGTGGTCGCCGCGGTCGGTCGGGTCCGACTGGGTTCGCAGCGAAGCGCACTACGCGCAGAATCATTCCAAGCTCGTGCCGGTCCTTATCGAACCGTGCACCGTGCCCTTGGCATTCATGCTGAAACAAGCCGTCGACCTATCCCACTGGCACGGGTCGACGACCGATCCGGCGTGGTGCAAGCTCATCGAATGGCTGGACACCCAGGGACCCGCGACCGAGTCGCCGCGGTTGCCCGACCGACGCACTCGCCTACCCGACCGGCTGCGTCGAAGTGCACTGATCGGCGCTGTGTTGGTCATCGGCGCGTTGTTGGTCGCGCTTTTTGTCTATCGGTCGAAGGTCGATCACGGAGCGGCGAGCATCCGTGTCGCCAGGTTCGATACGCTGCCCGGCGATGAGGCGGCGGCATCCTTCTCGCAGGGTTTCGCCGCCGACCTCGCGCAAATCGTCACCTCCGGCGGCTCGAAGCTGCGGGTGCTCGACGGGACCGCCGCGGGGGCTGCCGCCACGAACGCCTCCGATTTCACATTGAACGGCAGCGTCCGCAGCGAGGCGCGCAACTTGCACGCGACTCTGATGCTGAATTCTGTGGCGGACGGCGCGATCATCTGGTCGACCAGCCTGACGCGGCCGGCCGCCGAGACCGACGCCATGCATCACGAGGCCGAGGTACGCATGGGCGCCGTGTTCGTCTGCGCGCTCGACGAGACTGCGCGCGACCGCTCGATCGTCAGTCTCGATGCGCTCAAGGTTTATCTTCAGGCCTGCGAAGCGTTGCCAAGCGGCGACGACCTACATACGCGTAAGCTCTTGCGTGACGTCACGGCTCTGGCCCCCAATTTCGCGCAGGGCTGGGGCACGCTTGCCGAATGGAACGGTTTCATCGTCGGGGAGAGCGATGACGATGCGCCGGCTGCCCGTCAGGAAGCGCTGGATGCCGCGGCACGCGCGCTCACGATCGATCCCCACAACTCGGCCGCATGGGTGGCACGCGGCATGACCCGGACGCAGATCGGCGAATGGCCAGCGGCGCAGGCCGATCTGGCCCGCGCGCTGGCGCTCAGCCCCGACGATCCAATTGGAAACTACTTCTATGCCTCCAGTCTCCTCAATGTCGGCCGCACCGGCGAGGCGCTCGACTATGCGATACGCGCGGCAAATTCGGGACCGCAATTCTGGCCCAAGACGCTGCAGGTCATCGTGGTGCTCGCCGACCTCGATCGCCTCGATGAAGCACAGTCGATGCTGGCCGCTGCATTGAAGACATGGCCCGACAACGGCGAACTCAAGGATTTCGCGCTGATCCTGGCTGCGCGCTACGCCGACCCGGCAAAGGCCGCGGCGACGCTCGACGATCCCGCGCTCACGAGGGGTCAAAATCCGGCGCGCCTGCAGCTGCTCCGACTCGAGGCGGATGCCAGGGCACATTCGTCGCAAGCCACTGTCGAGGCAGCGGCAGGCGCGGTCAAGGCGCTTTACGTCGGCCCGGAAAATGCGTTCGCCGCGGCGTTCAATTTCATGGTGATCGGTCGGATCGACGATGCCTACGCCAGCATCGGGGAGATGCGAACGCAATTGCGAAACGCGCCCTATGTCGACAAGCCGGAACCTTTCTTTCGGCCCTTCGCCGCAAAATTCCGCGCCGATCCACGCTTCATGGCCTTGGCGGCGAAGCTCGGCCTCGTCGCGATCTGGCGGGCAACGAAGTGGCCGGATTTTTGCACCGCGCGCGACACCCCTTACGATTGCCGCGCCGCCGCGAGCAACTTGTCCGCCATGAATGCCCTAGAATGACCGAGTATGAGTATCCAAACGCCTAAGCATCTCGCGGAACTCGCGTCGGTCGAATCGCTGCTCGTCGCGGCCGGGCGCGACCGGCGGCCGGGCGCGCCGCTGAACATACCGCCGGTGCTCGCCTCGAACTTCGTGCTGGGCACCGATCGCTCTTACGCGCGCAACAACAGTACGCCGACGTGGGAAGCGCTGGAGGAAATTGTCGGCCTTCTGGAGGCTGGCGAATCGGTCGCATTCGCCTCCGGTATGGCCGGTATCGCAGCGGTCTTCGACCAACTCAGTGTCGGATCCCGCATCGTGCTCGCCGACGATTGTTATCAGGGCGTCGCCGCTTTGGCCGAAGTGGGAATTAAGAAGGGCCTGTGGAGCGTCAGCCGGCTGGCCGTTGAGGATACCGAAGCCTGGATCAGAGCGGCAGCGACCTGCGATCTGCTCTGGTTGGAATCTCCCTCGAATCCGCTGTTGGTCGTCGCCGACTTGAGCGCGATCTGTTCGGCCAAACGCAAGCCCTCGGCGCTCGTGGCGGTCGACAATACGTTCGCAACGTCGCTGAACCAACGCCCACTCGATTTAGGCGCGGACTTTTCCTTTCAATCCGCGACCAAATTCATCGGCGGTCACTCCGACCTGCTGGCCGGTCTCGTCACCGTCAGGAGCAATAAGCTGCTGGCGGCTTTGCGCAAATCACGTGAATTACAGGGTGCCATACCGGGTGCGCTCGAATCGTTCCTCGCGGTGCGCGGCGCGCGCACCATGGCGCTCAGGCTCGAGCGCGCTCAAGCCAGCGCCATGATTCTGGCGGAACGCTTGAACTCGCATCCCGCAGTCGCGCTGACGCGTTATCCCGGACTCAGCAGCCATCCAACCCACCCGATCGCACGCGCGCAGCTGAAAGGCTACGGTACGATCATTTCCTTCGATGTTCGTGGCGACGGTGCGGCCGCCGACCGCGTCTGCTCGGCCCTGCGGCTCGTTCAACACGCGACCAGTTTGGGTGCGGTGGAGTCCACGATTGAACGTCGGGCCTGCATTCCGGGTCAGGACCACCTACCGCCCTCGTTGCTGAGGTTGAGCGTCGGAATCGAGAACGTTGAGGACATTTGGGCGGACTTGGACGCCGCTCTGAGGCAGCACGGATAGCAGGCGCTCACACCGCAGGGAGTCGGGTCATTCCTACATCGGTTTGAGGGAGCTGCGAGCGCCTGACGGGAGCTTGCGGCGCCGCCAGGACGCCTATGTGATCAAGCTGTTCGAACCGGTCTTCGACTTAGGCTTTCATCAGCGCCTCGGCTTCATCGACCGCGAGCACACCGGCCAAATCTGCAACGATGGGGACGATTTTCTGGAAGTTCCCGGCGGGGAGCCGCCGCAGGTGCCGATCAGCGCGGTTCGCGCCCTGACCCGGGCCGAGCAGGACGAATTATTGCAGGCAGCGGGTTTGCCGGTACCGCACTCGCACACGGCCGCCGCGTCCCGGCCTTGACACCGGGCCGCGCAACTCCAATACTTCACTACTTGGTGAAGTAATCGGATGGAGGGCGAATCATGCGGGCAAAACCAGGGATGAGCGTGGCGGCATGTTGTGCGGCTGTCGCGATCGGAGCGATCGGTGCTGCCGGCGCCAAAGGTGCCGAGGCTGGCTATCCGCGCATGGCGCCGGTCGGCCAATATCAGATGGCAAGCCGCGCCGATGAGATTGCTCTGGCGCGCAGCGCCGCGCCGGCTTCGATCGCCGGCGACGCGGAGATTCTGATTCTCGGCACTCATGGTTACGAAACCGCGGCGCAGGGCAAGAACGGTTTTGTCTGCATGGTGTGGCGATCTTGGACGGCCGGCTTCGGCGATCCTGAGTTCTGGAATCCCAAGCTTCGCGCGCCGGTATGCCTCAACGCCGCCGCGGCGCGTACGGTTCTTCCGGCCTTTCTCGAGCGAACCCGCTGGGCGCTCGCCGGCGTCTCGAAGAGCGACATGCTGGCCCGCACCGAGGCGCAGGTTGCCGCGAAAACGTTCCCGCTGCCAGCCCCCGGTGCGATGAGCTATATGATGTCCAAGCAGGGATACCTGGGCGATAGGGCTGGGCATTGGCATCCGCATGTCATGTTCTTCGTGGCCCGCACCGACAGCGGCGCCTGGGGAGCGAACCTGGGCGGTTCCCCGGTCATTGACGCGCAAGACGACCACGACCCGACCACGACATTCTTCGTGCTGGTGCCACAGTGGTCCGACGGAACTTCCGCGCTCATGGAGAATCACTAAGCTCGGAGAATCACCAAGCTCGCTTTGCATCATCCGCGAACTGCGCTGCCAGCTTGTCGAGCGCTCCCGTCCAGCCCTGTTCGTGGCTGCGGCGCGATTCTTCGTCATGCAAGCGTGCATGCGTCAAAGTAAGTTCGGTACCCTCGGGAACGGGCCTGAGCCTGATCTCGAGCCGCGATTCGCCGGGGTCCTCCAACCCGCCTTGCCAACGCCAACTCATGACGACGCGCTCCGGCCGGAGGATTTCGAGAAATTCGCCGCTGCTCTCGTGCTCGGAGCCATCGAGCAGGCGGAATCGCACGCGATAGCGGCCGCCCACGCGCGGATCGGATTCCGACAGAAGCACAGGCCCGGCGTCCGGTCCCCACCATTGCGCGATCCCTTCCCCGGTCGTGACTGCGTCGAAGACGATGGTAGGGCGGGCGCGAATGCGGCGCACCAGCGAGAGGCTGGTCATGACTTGCTCCGTGCTTCGGCTTCCTTTCGCTCAGCATACGCGGCGAGCCCGTCGAGCCTCTCGGACCAGAAGCGCTCGTAGCGGCGCAGCCATGCCATCGCCTCGCGCATGGGCTGCGCCCGCAGCCTCACCGTCACCGTGCGGCCGGATTTTGCGCGGGTGACGAGCCCGGCGGCTTCGAGGACGTCGAGGTGTTTCAACACCGCGGGCAACTTGATTGCGAAGGGTTGCGCGAGCTCGCTGATGGACGCACTGGTCTTGCGTTCGAGCCGCGCGAGGATCGCGCGCCGCGTCGGATCGACGAGCGCCGCGAAAGTGCGGTCCAGCCGCGCTTGATAGTTCACCATAGAGGAAAGCATCGGCGGCGGCGTTGCGTTTGTCAAGCGCTGGCGGCGTCCACCTGAAGCTCGCGCAGGCGGCCGGCGGAACGCCCGCCGTAAGCCCAGTAGATCGCAATGCCCAGCGCGACCCAGATGCCGTAAACCGTCCAGGTACTCAAAGGTATTAGGATCAACAGTCCGCCGCAAATCAGACAAGCGCCGATGGGTACGGCGGGCACGAACGGGGTGCGGAACGGACGGTGCCGCTGCGGATCGGAGTGCCGCAGCACGATGACTGAAACCGCGACCGCCATGAATACGATGAGCGTGCCCACGGACACCAGTTGCACCAGAATGGAGATCGGAAAAAGCCCGGCCAACACGGCCACCGACAAACCGCAAATCAACGTGCCCCAATGAGGCGTGTGGAAACGCGGATGCACGCGGGCAAAGACGGGCGGGACCAACCCGTCATGGCCCATCGCCATCAGGATGCGCGGCTGCGCGAGCATGACCACCAACACCACCGAGCCGAGTCCGACAACCGCCGCGAGATCGACAATGGGCGAGAGCCATGACAAAGCCGGTCCGCCGCCACGCAGCGCAACCGAGAGCGGGCTGGCGCTGTCGAGCATTTGATACGACACCAGTCCTGTCAGTACCAGCGATACCGCGACGTAGAGCAGGCTGACGACTCCCAGCGATCCCAAAATGCCGATCGGAACATTGCGCTGCGGATTGCGGGTATCTTGCGCCAGGGTGGCCACCGCGTCGAACCCAAGATAGGAGACGAATACGACCGCCGCCGCCCGCAGCATGCCGCTCCACCCGTAGCGTCCGAAGCCTTCATTCGCCGGAAAAAACGGCGTCCAATTGTGCGGATGAATGTGCAGGCTGCCAAAGCCGACAACCAGCAGCAGCGCACCCACTTTGAGCGCCACAATGACCGCATTGACGATGCTCGACAGGCGCACACCGCGCAGCGCGATCAAAGAAATCCCGATGGCGAACACAAAGGCGGGCCCGTTGATCAAGCTTCCCGTGGTGGCGAGACCGTGCGGCCCGATCGCCAAGGGCGCGCTGGCGAGCGATGCCGGCAGCGGCAGGCCCCACTGCGAAAAGAGCGACACCAGGTAGCCCGACCACCCCACCGTGACGTACGAGGCGCCGAAAATGTACTCCAAAAGCAAACTCCAACCGATGATCCAGGCGGCCCCTTCCCCGAGGGCGGTGTAGGTAAAGGCATAGGCGCTGCCGGCGGCCGGAATCATGGCGGCGAGCTCGGCGTAACACATGCCGGTCAGCGCGCAGCCCAGTCCGGCGATCAAAAACGACAGCACGATCGCGGGTCCCGCGAATTGCGCGGCCGCGTTGCCCGTCACGACGAAAATTCCGCCGCCGATGATGACCCCGACACCGACGAGCACCAAGTCCAGCGGTCCCAAAACCCGTTTCAGCGTGGCCGGAGCGGATTCCTGCTCGAGATCGCGGATTGCCGCGGCAATGGATTTTCGGTGTATCCAGCCTTGAGCGCTTTTCAAGCGATTGCCTTGGGTAACGGGTCGTTGGCGCAGCCTACCGCGTCTTGCCGTAGATCGACATGAAGATGTTACGATCGGTTGACCACAACGCGGCTCCTCACTCAACGCGGAGATGAACATTGCGCACTCAAGTCAGGCATCTTCTATGGCTCCTTCTCTTGTGCGCCGCTGCCGTCGGCACGGCTCAGTTTGCAGCGGCGGCGGACCCAACCCCGGGGACTGTGGCCAAAGCCGCTCCGCCTCCCGACGCTGCGCCCGATCTTAAGCGGCTGATCGGCGAATACCGGTCGGCGGAAGCCAAACTGACTGTCTACGAAGCGGGCGGTCAGCTGCGCGCCCAAGGCCTGGGGCTCAACCAAGCGGCCCTGCGGCAGTTGAGCCCGATGCGATTCTCCGTGGACGAGACCGCTGTGCCGACGCTCGTGAAATTCACTTTGGATGCCGACGGACACGCCGCGTCGGTCATGGTCGACACCACGCGACTCGAGTTCAAAGACATTGGCCGAGGACGTGGTGCGGCAAATCCGCGCCGGCGTAAAGTCTGATTCCGGCCGGTTGCGCGCGGCGGCGCTGGCCGCGAAGCCGCCCACCGAACCCAAACCGGCGCGCCCCTTCGACCTGGTCGATCTGACGAGCGTCGATCCGACCATCAAGCGGGATATCCGCTATGCGAGCTCCAACAACTTCCTCGGCTTCCCGCTGTATGAAAGGGCGGCTGCCTACCTGCAGCGGCCGGCGGCGGAGGCACTCGGGCGCGTCGAGCGCTCGCTCGCCTCCAAAGGCTATGGGCTGCTGATCCACGATGCCTACCGGCCATGGTTCGTGACGAAAATGTTCTGGGATGCGACACCCGAATCGGATCACATGTTCGTTGCCGATCCATCGCAAGGTTCGAGGCACAATCGCGGCTGTGCGGTGGACCTGACGCTCTACGATTTGAAGTCGGGCAAGGCGGTCGAAATGACCGGGCGCTACGATGAGATGTCGCCGCGATCCTACGCGGACTACGTCGGCGGCACGAGCCGTCAACGCTGGCTGCGCGAACTGTTGCGCAGCGCCATGGAGGCGCAGGGCTTCGCGGTGTACCCCGAAGAGTGGTGGCATTTCGATTACAAGGATTGGAGCGACTACGGCATCGGCACGGCCACCTTCACGCAGCTGGCGAAATGAGCGGCAGCGGGCCTCTTTCGGGGTTGAAGATCATCGAGATCGCCGGGATTGGACCCGCGCCGTTCTGCGCGATGATGCTCGCGGATCACGGCGCGGAGGTGATTCGAGTCGTTGCCCCCGGGGCGGATCGCGCGGGAGTTTTCGACCCGAGCAAGGATGTGCTGGCGCGCTCGCGGAAATTCATGACGGTGGATTTGAAGCAGCCCGCGGGCGTTTCGGCCGTGCGGGATCTTTGCAGGACTGCCGACGGCTTCATCGAGGGTTTTCGGCCGGGCGTGATGGAGCGGCTGGGTCTGGGCCCCGAACCGCTGCTGAAGGACAACCCCCGGCTGGTTTACGGCCGCATGACCGGATGGGGCCAAAGCGGACCGCGTGCCCACACGGCGGGGCACGACATCAACTACATCGCCTTATCCGGCGTCCTCTCCTGCGTGGGGCGTGCCGGGGACAAGCCGACTCCGCCCGTCAACCTCGTCGGCGACTTCGGCGGCGGCGGTATGATGCTGGCATTCGGAATGCTTGCCGCAATTTTGCATGCGCAGAAAACCGCCCAAGGTCAGGTGATCGATTGCGCCATGGTGGACGGCTCGGCGCTGCTCGCATCGATGATCTGGAGCCTTGCCGCGCAAGGCGCCTGGGTTGATCTGCGCGGCAGCAACATGCTCGACAGCGGCGCCCATTTCTACGATACCTATGCCTGCGCGGATGGCGGCCATATCTCGGTGGGTCCCATCGAAGCGAAGTTCTATGCCGAGTTCTTGAGTCGCCTCGGCATCGCGGAGACCGCAGACTTCGCCCGTCAGCATGACCGAAGTCTCTGGCCATCTCTCAAGGAGCGGCTCGCGCAGGTGTTTGTTACGCGGACTCGGGCGCAGTGGTGCGCGCTATTCGAAGGCAGCGATGCCTGCGTGGCGCCGGTGCTGTCCCTGGCCGAGGCGCCCCATGATCCGCACAACGCCGAGCGCAAAACATTCGTCAATGCCGGCGGCGTGCTGCAACCGCGGCCGGCGCCGCGCTTCTCCGCGACGCCGTCGAGCGATCCTGTCATGCCCCATGCATCGGCCGGCAGCGATTCGGCGGCATTGCTGCGGGCGGCCGGATACAGCGAGGAAAAGATCGCTGCGCTGCGCGCGTGCGGCGCGGTTTCATGATCGAGCGGCGCGCAGAAAGCCCTGAAGCACCCGCATGAACGGGTCCAACTGATCGTGATGCACCCAATGCCCGGCGTTGGGAAAAGTGACGACGCGCGCATGGTGGAAGTGTCTGGCGCGGCCGTCCTTCTCGGGATTCGACGCCCAGCTCTTTTCCCCGTAGCAGAGCAGCGTGGGACAATTGATCGCGCGCCACAATTCGTGCAGCTGCTCCGGGGCAATGTCGACCGGCGGAAATACGTGCATGTAGTTGTCGAACTTCCAGCTCCAGGTACCGTCTTCGTTGCGGCTTGCGGCATGCTGGGTGAGATGCTGCGCTTGTTCGGCGCTCAAGTACTGGTTCTCGCTGCGCATCCGCTCCAGGGCATCGGCCAGCGTGGCGTAGCGGCGCGGCGTTCGAGCGCTCAGCGCGCGGCGCTCGCGGATCCACTCCTGCCAGCGCTGCTGCAGCGATAGTTGCTGCCGTTCCGCCAGCATTTTCGGCGAGGGCCCCAACCCCTCGATCGCCACGACGCAGCGCACGTTGTCCGGATACAACCCGGTGTAGCGAAGCGCCACATTGCCGCCCAGGGAGTGCGCCACAATCGTGACCGGAGTCAGCTCGAGTTGATGGATGATCTGTGCGAGATCATAGACGTAGGCTGCCATCGAATAATCGCCGTCGGGAGACCAGGCGCTGTCTCCGTGACCGCGCAAATCCGTGGCCATGACATGCCAGTCGGCGCGCAGCCGGTCGGCGACCCAATCCCAGCTGCGGCAATGATCGCGGCCGCCATGCACGAGCAGCAAGGGCGGGGCCTGTGGATTTCCCCAATCGACGTAGTGCAGCTTTAGCCGCTGCGAAATGTAACTATGAGAGGTAGGACTGGCGCTGAACATGTTCCGACTGAGCTTATGGCGACCGCGAAGTATAATCCCATCCCTGTGATCATTGGCGTCGGGCAGATCAATGATCGCAACGACTCCGACTCCGACTCCGGCTCAACGAGCCCCAGTCTCGATTCGCTTGGCCTGATGGAGGCGGCGCTGCGCGCGGCGGAGCTGGATGCGGGCGGCGGTTGGCTCAGCCGGCTCGAGTCTCTCGGCGTCGTCGACCAAATTTCCTTTCCTGAACTCGGCGATGTTTCCGCGCCGCTCGCTCAGCGCGTGGGTGCGGCGCCGCGCTTTTGCTACAAGTCGGTATATGCCAGCGGCGACAGTCCGCTGCGCCTGTTGAACGAGGCGGCCAATCGCATCGGCGCCGGAGAAATCGAGGTCGCGGCCATTGTCGGCGGTGAAGCGCTGCGCACCGCGGCGCGCCGCGCCGCCGCTTCGGCGCACAGCGGCAGCGGCGCATCGAGCGACAACGCGGTGCGCGCGGTCGCATTGCGGCGGGGTCCCTCGTACCGCCACCGCTATGGGCTCATTGCGCCGGTCGACGTCTACCCGCTATACGAAAACGCGGGCCGCGCCGCGTACGGTCAGACATTGGCGCAAGGCCAGGCGGAGAGCGCCGCGATATGGTCGCGCTTCTCGGAGGTGGCGGAGGGCAACGCCGGCGCGTGGCTGCGGCGGCGAGTTTCCGCCGAGGAAATCATGACGGTGTCGGCGGCGAATCGGCGCGTGGCCTTTCCCTATTGCAAGTTGATGGTCGCCAACAGCAGCGTCAACCAGGGCGCCGGCTTCATCGTGACCACTCTGGCCGAAGCGCGTGCCCGCGGCATCGGCGACGATCGCCTGGTTTTCGTCGGCCGAGGCGCGGCGGCGCACGAGCCGGTCGACCTGATGGCGCGCGCCAATTATGTGGACTCGCCCGGCATGATCGTCTCGCTCCGCCGGGCGCTGGATCTGAACGGCTTGGCGCCCGCCGATCTGGATGCGGCTGAACTCTATAGCTGCTTTCCTTGCGTGCCGAAAATGGCGCGCCGGGTGATTGGCTGGCCCCTGGAGCGCGCGGCCAGCGTTTTCGGCGGCCTGACCTTCGGGGGAGGTCCGGTCGGCAACTACATGAGTCACGCAGTGGTGAGCATGGTGCTGGGTTTGCGCCGAAGCGGCGGGCGCCATGGCTTGCTGTTCGCGAACGGCGGGCTCGCCACGCACAATCACTCGATGATCTTGAGCCGCGCCGCGCCGGCACCGAATATTTTTCCGCAGGATTTCGATTTCCAGGCGCAGGCGGATGCGCTGCGCGGGCCCGCGCCGCCGGTTCAAGAGGATTATCAGGGGCCCGCAACGGTGGAAACCTACACCGTGCTCTACGACCGCCAAGGTTCGGCGCAGCAGGGCGTCATCATCGGACGCGCCGCCAATGGCGCGCGCTTCATTGCCAAGGTTGCCGCCGCCGACAGTGCCGCGATCCAATGGCTGACCTCCGGTGAGCACGAGCCCGTCGGCATGCCGGGCAGCGCCGTGAAGGGCGCGGACGGCGATACGGTGTGGGTGAGGAGCTCGGACGGCTCCTAAACCCGTTCGATGATGATGGCCGGCGCCATGCCGCCGCCGGCGCACATGGTTGCGAGTCCGCGTTTCAAATCGCGCCGCTCGAGTTCATCCAACAGTGTGCCGATCAAGATCGAGCCGGTGGCGCCGATCGGGTGCCCGAGCGCGATGGCCCCGCCGTTCACGTTCACCTTGTCGCGATCGAGCTTCAGGTCGCGAATGAATTTTTCCGCGACGACCGCAAAGGCTTCGTTGATCTCCCACAGATCGATGTCCGCCACGGTCAGGCCGGCGCGTTGCAAGACCTTTTTAGCCGCGGGCACCGGCGCGTTCAGCATCAACGTGGGCGAGTCGCCCATGTTGGCGTAGGCCACCACGCGGGCGCGCGCTTTGAGTCCGCGCTTGCGCGCGTAGGCGGGCGAGGCGATCAACACCGCCGCCGCACCGTCGACGACGCCGGAGCTGTTGCCGGCGTGGTGGATGTGGCTTATTTGCAGGCCGGGGTGCCTCTCGAGAATCAGGCGCCGGTAGGTCGTGCCGCGCTCATCCAACGCATAGTCGGCGATCGCTGCGAACGAGGGCTTCAGCGCCGAAAGTCCCTCCAGGGTGGTTTGCGGGCGCGGAAATTGTTCGTGGTCCAGCGCGAGGCTGCCGTCCGGATTTCGCACCGCAACGACGCCGCGATTGAAATGGCCGGCCTCGATGGCGCGGGCCGCGCGTTTCTGGCTCTCCAGCGCGAGCGCATCGACGTCCGCGCGGCTGATGTTTTCGAGCGTGGCGATGGCATCGGCGCATACGCCCTGGTGCGACTGCGGGTGCAGCGCCCGCAGATGCTCGTTGCCACGATCCATGAAGGGAGAAGCATGCGGCAGAGCGGCGGTAAAGGACATCATTTCGGTGCCGCCGGCCACCACCAAATCCTCCATGCCCGACATGACCGCAGCGCTCGCCATGTTCACCGTGGTGATGCCGGAACCGCAAAAGCGGTCCAAGGTCACGCCGCTGGAAACGACGTCGTAGCCTGCATCCAATGCCGCCATGCGGCCGAGGTCCGCGCCCTGCTTGTCGACCTGCGTGGAGGTACCCCAGATGACATCGTCCACTTCCTTGGTATCCAGATGGTTGCGCGCCGCGATGGCCGCGAGCACGGTCGCGCCGAGGTGCTGCGGGTGCAAGTGCGCGAGCGCGCCTTTGCCGGCCTTGCCGATGCCGCGCGGCGTTCGGCATGCATCGATGATCAAGGCGTCGGGCATGAGCTTCCTCCATCAACGGTATGGCATCATAGTAAGGTTGGCTGCGGCGGTTGGCCACTCTTTACAAGAAATTATCGCGCCTCGGGGGTAGCTTAAAGTGCAGGAAGGCAAGGCGGTCACCACAGCGTCGTTCAGCGTGAGCGATGCCATCTTGTCGCGCCACTCGTGCCGATCTTTTACCGCTCAGCCGGTGGATAGGGGGAGCATTCGCCGCCTGCTCGACACCGCGCGCTTTGCGCCCTCGGGCGGCAACCTGCAGCCCTGGCTCGTGCACGTGCTTGGCGGATCTTCCATGGCGCGATTTCGCGCGCAATTGACGCCCAAATTTCTGGCCAACCCCTTGGGCGGCAGCGCTGAATATCATGTCTATCCACCCGCACTGAAGGAACCCTATCGCTCGCGGCGGCACAAGAACGGCGAGGATTTGTATCGGCTCATCGGCATAGCACGCGAGGACAAGGCGGCGCGGCACCGTCAATTCGCGCAAAACTATGATTTCTTCGGCGCGCCGGTCGGCATGTTTTTCTTTCTCGACCGCAGCATGGGGCCGCCGCAGTGGTCCGATCTCGGCATGCTGATCCAGAACATCATGTTGCTGGCGCGTGAGCAGGGGTTGGAAACCTGCCCGCAGGAAGCCTGGGCCATCTGGCACCAGGAAGTGGCCGAATTCTTGCACGTCGATCCGGGCTTGATGCTGTTCTGCGGTTTGGCCTTGGGCTATGGCGATTATGCGGCGCCGATCAATGGACTGCGCACCGATCGCGCCGCAGCCGATGAGTTCGCGGTATTTCACGACTGATGAGCATGAGCGCTAGATGACGGGAGTGAGCGATGCCAGTGCTTGATGTGCCACCGCCTGCCTTCATGCAGGATCCGGAAATCCAGATGTTCGCCGATTCCGCGAACCGCTTCTTCGAGCGCGCGGCGCCGCCCGAACGGGTGCTCGGCTGGCGCGAAGCGGGCCAGGTCGAGCGCTCATTTTGGCGCGAGACGGGCGCCGCGGGGTTTCTCGGCGTGATGGTGCCGGAAGCGTATGGCGGTCCTGGAGCCGACTTTCGCCACGAACTGGTGCTGCTCGATGTGGTCGCGCGGCACAATCTCGAGGGGTTCGCACTGGGGCTGCACAACGTCATCGTCACCCCTTACATCGTGCTGCACGGCTCGGAGGAGCAGAAGCGCCGCTGGCTGCCGAAGCTGGTTTCCGGCGAACGCGTATGCGCCATCGCCATGAGCGAGCCGGGCGCCGGTTCCGACCTGCAAGCCATTCGCACCACGGCACGCCGCGATGGCGACGGCTATCGGATCAACGGCTCGAAGACGTTCATCTCCAACGGCCAGATTGCGGATTTCATCGTGGTGGTTGCGAAAACCGACCCGGCGCAAGGCTCGCGCGGCGTCTCCCTGGTGGTGGTGGAGACGGACGCGGCGCAGGGTTTTCGGCGCGGCAAGAAGCTCGACAAGATCGGGCTCGATGCTCAGGATACCTCGGAACTGTTCTTCGACGATGTCTGGGTGCCCGCCGAGAACTTGTTGGGGATGCAGGAAGGCAAGGGATTTTCTCAGCTCATGGCGGAGCTGCCGCGCGAACGCCTGCTGATCGCGATCGGCGCCGTCATCACCATGGAAAAGGCCCTGGAAACCACCCTCGAGTACGTGAAGAACCGCAAGGCGTTCGGCCAGCGGCTGATGGATTTTCAGAATACCCAGTTCAAGCTGGCGGACGCCAAGGCCAAGGCCACGGTGGCCAAGGTGTTCATCAACGACTGCATCGCCAAGGTGTTGAACGGCTCGCTCGACGGCACCACCGCGGCGATCGCCAAGATGTGGGCGACCGAAACCGAATGGCAGATCGTGGATGACTGCCTGCAATTGCACGGCGGCTACGGCTACATCAACGAGTATCCCATCGCGCGGATCTTTCGCGATTCGCGCATCGCGCGCATCTACGGCGGCTCCACGGAAATCATGAAAGTCATCATCGCGCGCTCGCTGTAGCGGCGCGCGGCAATCGCAGGAGATCTGTCGGCGTGAGTGCATTCAAGGAAAACCTGTTGGCCGGCAAGACGGCGTTCATCGCGGGCGGCACCAGCGGCATCAACTTAGGTATCGCCCAGCGTTTTGCGCAGTTGGGCGCGCGCGTCGCGGTGGCGGGGCGCAATCCGGAAAAAGCGGCGAACGCGGCGGTCTCGATCGGGGCAGGCGCGCTCGGTTTCAGCTGCGACGTGCGCGACTATGCGGCGACGCGCACGGTGCTGGAAAGCATCGCGAAGCAATTCGGCGCGCTGGATATCGTGGTTTCCGGCGCGGCGGGAAATTTCGTCGCGCCGGTGGTGGGTCTGTCGGCCAACGGTTTTCGCACCGTCGTCGATATCGATCTGAACGGCACCTTCAACGTGTTCCGCGGCGCGTACGATTTGCTGCGCACGCCGGGCGCGTCGCTGATCGCGATCAGCGCCGGTCAGGCGGTGCGCCCGATGATGCGCCAGGCCCATGTTTGCGCGGCGAAGGCGGGCGTGAATCAGCTCATTCGCGTGCTGGCGATGGAATGGGGACCTCTCGGGGTGCGCGTCAATGGCATCTCGCCGGGTCCGATCGCCGGCACCGAGGGCATGGCGCGCCTCGCGCCGACTCTCGAGGCCGAGCAGGCCATTACCGGACGAATCGCGCTGCGCCGCTACGGCGCCATCGCCGAAATCGCCGAGAGCGCCGTGTTTCTATGCAGCGATTCCGCGGCGTACATCACGGGAACCATTCTCGATTGCGACGGCGGCTCTCAACTGGGCGATACGCGCTGAGGCTCGGCGATCGATCGCGGGCGCCGCGCGGACCTAAGCATCTGCACGGCGGCGTATAGCACCACGACCAATACCAGCCACCGCAGCCAGACCATGGGCAGCGATCTTACGATGTAGGCGGCCACCAGCACGCCGGGAATGCCGCCGATGGCGAGTCCCACCGCGGCACTCGCGTTGTAGCGGCCGCTCTTGATGAAGCGCGCGCCGCCGACCGGCATCAACAGCGCACAAGATCCCATCATGATGGGAAAGGCCGCCAGCGGACTCATGCCGAGCAGGCTCACCAAAATGAGACAGGGCGCGAACAGACCCACGCCGAGCATCATCAGCGCGCCCAGTAAAAAATTCACGCCCACCGCAAAGATCAACGTCGGTCCGTGCAACGCCAGCGCGTCGCCGCTGCCCGGCACCCAGTTCAGGTTATTCATCAGAAACAGCAGCGCCGCGCACATCAGTGCGCCGCCCATGCCGATTTGAATCGCGCGCCGCGACAGCCCGGAGACGATGCCGACGCCGAGCCAGGCGCCGAGCACCGCGGCGAGAATCATGGTGACCAGGGTGGTCATGTCGACGCTGACGACGGCGATGAAGATCAATGCCTCGGTCATCGCCGGCAGCGCGTGGCCGGTGTTCAAGGTGCCCGGGATCTCGTCATCCGGCATGCGCGCGCGCAGCTTGAAGTACGCCGTGGTGGGCGCGAAGCAGCCTATTCCCAAGGTGTCGAAAAAATTCGTGACGAAACCGACGGCGAGATCGGAAAAGCGCGGCCGGCGCGGCCGCGCCGGGTCCGCGCCGCGCGCGCGCTCCAGCCACCACCACCGACCGATATAGGCCGCGGCGACCAGGGCGATCGCTGCGAGCAAAACGATTCTGCCGATATTCACCGCGGGCACCTCTTATTCCATGTCGGGATAGGGGCCCTTGCCGCCTTCCGCGATGAAGCGCTCGATGCGCGCCTGCAGCACCGGGATCGGCACCGAGCCCAATTCCAGCACGGCATCGTGAAAGGCGCGCACATTGAATTTCTCGCCGAGCGCCTGCTGCGCTTTGGCCCGAGCCTTCAAGATCGCATCCTCGCCCAGATAGTAGGACAACGCTTGTGCCGGCCAGGCGATGTAGCGGTCGATTTCCGTGTCGATTTCATGCAGCGGCAGGGCGGTGTATTCGCGGAAATAGGCGATTGCCCGATCGCGGCTCCATCCTTGAGAATGAATGCCGGTATCGACCACCAGCCGCGCGGCGCGCCAGATCTGATAATTGAGCATGCCGAAGCGGTCATAGGCCGTGTCGTACATGCCCATTTCCACCCCCAGGATTTCGCAGTACAGCGCCCAGCCCTCGCCATACGCCGACAGGTAGGTGTGCTGGCGGAATTCCGGCTGATTCTTGTGCTCCATCGCAATGGGCATCTGGAAGGCGTGGCCGGGTGCCGACTCGTGCAGCGTCAGCGCCGTCAAGTTGTAAAGCGGCCGTCCGGGCAGGTTGTAAGTATTGACCAAGTACACGCCCGGGCCGCCGCGGCCCGAGGTGTAGAAGGGGGCAAGATCCTCGGGCACCGGCTTGATGGCGAAGCGCGCGCGCGGCAAGAGTCCAAAAAATTGCGCTGCTTTACCGTCGAATCGCTTGGCTATCCAGGCCGCACGCATCAGCAGTTCCTCGGGGGTCTTTGCGTAGAACTGCGGATCCTTGCGCAGGAACTCGAGGAATGCGGGAAAATCGCCGGTGAATCCGCTCTCCTTCATGGCGCTCAGCATTTCGCCGTGCAAACGCGCAACCTCCGCCTCGCCGAAGGCATGGATGGCCGCCGGATCCTCATCGAGCGTGGTGAAATTCAAGATTCTCGAGCGGTAGTAGGCCTTGCCGTCCGGCAGGTCATAGGCGGCGAGCGTGGTGCGCGTGCCCGGAACATACTCGTTGCGAAAGAAGGTCAGCAGTTCGCGATACGCCGGCTGCACCGTATCGTGGATCGTGCCGATCGCCTCGGCGCGCAACGTCTTTTGGTCGGCCTCCGAGATGCCCGGCATGTTCTTGAACGGCGTATAGAAAAGGCTCGCCTCCGGTGTCGCGTCGGTGACCGCGGTGAGCGAGCCGTCGCGCCCCTCGAGCGTGATGCGCGGCGGCGTGAAGCCGCGCTTCATGCCGGCTCGCATCTCTTCGGTCTGCTCATGGAAGTAGCGAGGAATATCTTTCATCTGGCTGATCCAGTTGCGATAATCCTGCAGCGATCGATAGTTTCGGCGCGCCGTCGAGCCCAAATTGGTCCAGAAGGTGGTGTCGGAGTTGACGGGCATTTCATATTCATGAAATTGCTGATCGGCGATCAGAGCCTTGATCTGCGGCACATACACATCGTAATTCAGCTGCTCGGCGGGCGAGAGTTGCGCGCGCGGAATGGTCTCGAGTTTTTGCAGTACCTCCTGCCACATTTTCAGGCGTTGCGCCTGGGCCGCGGGGTCGACTTTCGGGAGGTGATCCGCGATGCGCCGCTGGGCATCTTCGTTCTCGGCGAATTGTTCCTCGCGCCATTTCCACTCGTCGCTGTAGATCGCGTGCAGCCGTGCATCGGCGTCGGGCGTCTTGCTGCACGCCGCGAGCGTGAGTGCCATGCAGGCTGCGGCGAGAATCCAGGGTAAACGTGTCTGCATGCGGGCCCCCTCTGTTACTCGAGAATTAGAAGCGCTGTAGATCGTAGGCCGCCACCGGAATCGGCGGTTCGCGCCCGGCCACGATAGCGGCGACGATCTCCGCCGTGAAGGGGGCGAGGGTCAGGCCGATGTGCTGATGGCCGATGGCATAGAAAAGTTTCGCCGGTCCCGGGGCACGGCCGATGCCGGGCAAGTAATCGGGCAGCACGGGACGCGAACCCAGCCAGCTCGGGCCGTCGAGTTCGCAAGGGTAGCCCAAGGCCCGCAATTGGCGGCGCAGCCGCGCGGGTTTGCGCGGGTCGGGCGGCGCGTCGGGATCCGCGAATTCCATGTAGCTCGTCGCCCGTACGCGCCCGTTCATCGGCGTTACGATCACCCGGTCATCGACGTACGCGACGGGCGCATCGAGGAATGTGGTCTGGCCCGGCATTTCGACGTGGTAGCCGCGCACCGCCTGCAGCGGCGCGCGCAGTCCAAAAGGCGCAAGCAGGGGGGCGGAGCGCACACCGCCGCACACCAGCGCAGCCTCGACCAGAAGCGGTGCCGCATCGTTCAAGATTTCAATTTTGTCGCCGCGCGGCGCGAGCCCTTTCACGTGCATTTTTTGAAAATTCGCACCGCATTTTCGCGCCGCGGCCGCCAGCGCACGCACCGCCTGCAGCGGATCGACGATATGGGCCGAGTCCTCGAACCACAGCCCGGCGGCCGTCGCCGAATTTGCGGCACGCTGCAGCGGCAAGAGCTGCTCGGCGGTCAGCGGACGCGTTTTGACCCCGATGCGGTCCATTTCTTGCGCGTAGGCCTGCATATGCGCCTGGGCTTTCGGGCCGAGCGATATCTCGTAGTGCCCGTGACGCTTGAGCAGCTCCGGTCGGCCGATGGCTTGGGCCCAGCGCTCCCAAACTTGCGCGGAAGGTCGCACCAGGGGCGCCAAATGGCGCGTGTTCTCGGTGCGCTTGAATGCCGCGGCGGCAAATCTGCCGATCCACGGCGCCATGCGCAGCGCCTGCCGCGGCGACAGGTCGAGCACGCCGCCGAAGCGGAACAGCTCGCGATAGAATCCAAACAACAGCTGCGGCGAGGGCAGCGGCTGCACCAATTCCGCGGCGATATGCCCCGCATTGCCGAAACTGGCGCCGGCTTCTCCCGGCTCGGCCCGATCCAGCAGCAAAACCTGCCGTCCGTCGCGCGCCAGGGCGAACGCGGCGGCAGCGCCGACCACCCCGGCGCCGATCACCGCGAAGGTATCTTGCTGAGCCATGCCGGCACCGTATACGATCTACGATCCAGCAGGCAACCCCAATTGGACCCGACTCATGATTAAACCCAATCCGTGCACGTGGGCCGGCGTGTTTCCCGCCGCCACCACGCAGTTCGACGCCGCGATGCAAGTGGATTTGCCGGCGACGCAAAAGGTGCAGAAGGCGCTGCTCGATGACGGCGTGCATGGCCTCGTGTTGATGGGAACGGTGGGCGAGGGCAACTCCTTGAGCGCGGAAGAGAAGCGCAATGTGTTGCGCGCCGCGATCGAGGTGAGCGGCAAGGCGCCGGTCATCGTCGGGGTCTCGGAATTCACCACCACGACGGCGGCGCAATTCGCCCGCGATGCCGAGCGTCTGGGCGCCGCGGGGCTGATGGTGCTGCCGGCCATGGTGTACGTTCCCACCGCCGCCGAACTCGAGCATCACTTCCGGACCGTGGCCGCGGCCAGCGGCTTGCCCGTGATGCTCTACAACAATCCGCCCTCGTACCGGGTGAACATCGACATCGGCACGCTGAGCAGGCTCGCGGATGTCCCGAACATCGTCGCCATCAAGGAGTCGGCTGCGGATTCGCGCCGCTTCACCGACATCATCAATGAGTTTGGCGAACGTTTCGTGTTGTTCGCCGGGCTCGACGATGTCGCCTTCGAGGCGCTGACGCTCGGCGCCAAGGGCTGGGTATCGGGCCTGACCAACGCATTTCCGGCCGAATCGCTGCGCTTCTACGCCGCGCTGAGCGCAGGCGATCTGGATCAGGCGCGCAAGATCTACCGCTGGTTCATGCCGCTGCTGCACCTCGATGCCGAGCACGATCTGGTGCAATCCATCAAGCTCGCCGAACAGCTCATGGGCCGCGGTTCCGAGCGCGTGCGCTTGCCAAGACTGCCCTTGAGCGGCGAGCGGCGCGCCGCGGTGACCGCGATGATCGAGCGCGCGCGCGACACCCGGCCTTGAATATGCTTGAAAGCGGCTCTTAGCATGCACTCGATACGCGTCATCGATTCACACACCGGCGGAGAGCCCACGCGCCTGGTGCTCGAGGGCGGACCCGATCTGGGCGACGGGCCGCTGGCGGAACGCGCGCGGCGTTTTCGCGAGCGTTTCGATGACTACCGCTGCGCCATCGTGAATGAGCCGCGCGGATCCGACCCCCTGGTCGGCGCACTGCTGGTCGAACCGCATCGTCCCGACTGTGCCTTCGGCGTCATTTACTTCAATAACGTGGGCTACCTGGGGATGTGCGGTCACGGCACGATCGGCTTGATCGCTTCGCTGCAATTCCAAGGCAGGCTGAGCGCCGGCGACTTCAAGATCGACACGCCGGTGGGCGCGGTCGCGGCGCAACTGCGGCCCGACGGCCGCGTCACCGTGGCCAACGTGGTGAGTTACCGCTCGCAGCGCGCAGTCGCGGTCGACGTTGCAGGGATCGGCCGGGTGGTCGGCGATGTCGCCTGGGGCGGCAACTGGTTTTTTCTGATCGCGGAGCATGATCAGACCATCGATCTGAGTCACGTGGACGCCTTGACCGATTTCTCCTGGCGCGTGCGGGCGGCGCTCAATGCGCACGGCCACCCGCTGGTCGATCACGTCGAGGTTTTCGGGCCTGCTGTTCTGCCCGGGGCGCACAGCCGAAACTTCGTGCTCTGTCCCGGCAAGGCCTACGACCGCTCGCCCTGCGGCACCGGCACCAGCGCGAAGCTCGCCTGTCTCGCGGCCGACGGCAAGCTGGAGGAGGGCGAGGTCTGGGTGCAGGAGAGCCTGATCGGCAGCACTTTCGAGGCCAGCTTCCGCTGGCACGACCGCAACAAAGGCGAGATCGTGCCCTCGATCACCGGCACCGCGCATGTGACCGGCGAGAATCTGCTGCGGCTCGATCCCGGCGATCCTTTCTGCTGGGGCATTCGCGCATGAGCGAAGCGCTGGTGCAGTCGATGACCAGCCAGTTGATCGTGCGATTCCGCGACCGCATTCTCTCGGGCGCTTACGCCCCGGGCTCCCCCCTGCGCCAAGACAGTCTCGCCGCGGAATTCGGCACCAGCAAGATCCCGGTGCGCGAGGCGCTGGTGCAGCTGCAGTCCGAAGGTTTGGTCGATATCTACCCCAATCGCGGTTTCCAGGTGCGCCCGTTGGCGAGTTCGGAACTCGACGAAGTCTTCCGGCTGAGGTTGCAGATCGAACCCGGCGCGGTGGCGCGCGCCGCGAAGCTGGCGGGGGCGGCCGATCATGCCGCCGCGCAAGCCGCGCTGACCCGGCTCAACCAGGCCACCGCCGCGGGGGAATTCGCCGCCTCCGGCCAGCTCAACCGTGCCTACCATTTGCTGCTCATCGTGCCGCGATTGCAGCCGGTGGCCGCGGAGATTTTGAGCCGCCTGCACACCCTGGCACAACGTTACGTACAAGCGCATTTGAGGCCCGACGGCCGCGCGAGGCGCGCCACACGCGAGCATGCTGCGCTGCTGCGCGCCTGGAGCGCCGGTAAATCGCGGGAAGCCCGGGCGCTCATGCATGCGCACATCAAGTCGACGCGGGACGATCTGCAAGAACGCCTCCGATGAACGCAGGCCGTCGGTATGTGTACAATCGCGCGCTTGCGGCGCATAAACTATAACAAGGCATCGCGGATGCCGCCTACACCATGAGCCTGCTGCTTCGAATCAATGCCGCCTTGGGCGCCGTATTTCTGGTAGCCGCATCCCTTGCGGGCTATGTCTGCTGGAGCGTGCTCGAGAACAATGCGCAGCGCGAAGTGCTGGCCGAAGCGGGCTTGATGATGGACAGCGCCGCGGCCGTGCGCTCCTACACGGCCAACGAGATTTTGCCGCTGATTTCCGCGGGGATGAAGACGGATTTCCCGCCGCAAAGCGTGCCGTCCTACGCCGCAACGCAAAATTTTTTGCATTTTCACGAGCACCATCCCGACTATGCGTACAAGGAGGCGACCCTCAATCCGACCAATCCCCGCGATCGAGCCGCCGAGTGGGAGGGCGACATCATTCAGCGCTTTCGCAACGATGCGCACACCGAGCAAGTCATCGGCGTGCGCGACACGCCGATGGGCAAATCGCTCTATCTGGCCAGGCCGATTCGCGCCAAGCCTGAATGCCTGGTCTGTCACAGCATTCCATCCGCGGCCCCGCAGAGCATGATCGCGCGCTACGGCGGGGACAACGGCTTCGGTTGGCAGCCCAATGAAGTGGTCGCGGCACAAGTGGTCTCGGTGCCCTTCGCGAGCGCCACCGCCAACGCCGACAAAGAGTTTCGCGCCTTCATGATTTTGCTGGTGGCAGTATTCGTTGCGGCCTTCGTGGTGGTGAACATCCTCCTCTATCGTCTGGTGGTGCGGCCGGTACGGCGAATCGCCGCGGTGGCGGACCAGGTGAGCCAGGGCGATATGTCGGCGGCGGAATTTCCGCCGGGCGGCGCCACCGAAATCGCGTCGGTGACGCGCTCATTCGAGCGTATGCGCAAGAGCCTGGAAAAGGCGCTGCGCCTCCTGGGGACTTGAAGCGCATGGCGCGCGAAGTCTTCGTCAGCTACTCGCAGCCGGACTATGCGTGCGCCATGGAGTTGGTCGCGCGCGTCGAGGGCGAGGGCATCAATTGTTGGATCGCGCCGCGCGATATCGCGCCCTCGGCGGATTGGGCCGCCGAAATCATCGATGCGATTTCCAATGCGCGCGTGATGGTGCTGGTTTTTTCCGGCAGCAGCAACGATTCGCCGCAAGTACGCCGCGAAGTCGAGCGGGCGGTGCACAAGAACGTGAGCATCCTGCCGTTTCGCATCGAGGGCGTCGTCCCCTCGAAGAGCCTGGAATATTTCTTGAGTTCCCAGCATTGGTTGGATGCCTTCCCGCCGCCGCGGGAGACGCATTACGCCAGGCTGTGCGCTCATTTGAGGCATCACTTGGTCAAGGGCGAATCCAGCCGCGCCCCTCCGGACATCGCGAGCACGCAGCCGGCACCCATTCTCGCCGCCGCGCCGTCGTTGGATGGCGCCGAGCTGGCGCGCATGGAGCGGCTGCTGGCCGGCTATATCGGGCCCATTGCCCGCCACTTGGTGAAGGCAGCCGCCTCGCGGACCTCGAGCTTGGATGAGCTGACGGCGCAGCTGGCGCAAGAGCTGGAAACCGAAACCGATCGGCACGAATTTGCGCGCCGCTGGCGCAGCGGCGAGCCCCGCGCCCGCTAGAAATGGCAGCCGCTGCCAGTGATTTGCCGGCATAAACGGCGGGCTGTTAACTCCGTCGCGGACCGGCCTTTGCCGGCAGGCCTATATTCGCGGATCGAACGTCCGTTGCACGGTGGTACATGTCGCTGAATGAAGAACAGGCCAAGTCCTACATGGTCAAGCTGCTGGGCGCGATGACCCGCGCCGGCGGCTCGGATTTGTTCGTTTCCAAGGATTTTCCGCCCAGCATGAAAATCCAGGGAAAAATGCAGCCGCTCGCCACGCAGAAACTGACCGCCGAGGTCACCCGCGAGCTCGCGCAGGCACTCATGAGCGAGCGGCAGCGCGCCGAATTCGCCCGCGAGCTGGAATGCAACTTCTCGCTGGCGATCCCGGACCTGGCCCGCTACCGGGTCAATGTGTTCATGCAGCAGCTGAATGTCGGCATGGTCATCAGAACCATTCCCAACGACATGCCGAGTTTCGAGCAGTTGGGACTGCCGGAGACGTTCAAGGAAATCGTGATGACCAAGCGCGGCATGGTGCTGGTGGTGGGCGCCACCGGTTCGGGGAAATCCACCTCGCTGGCCGCCATGATCGATCACCGCAACCGCCACTCGCCGGGGCATATCATCACCATCGAGGATCCGGTCGAGTTCATTCACCAGTCGCAGATGTCCCTGGTCACGCATCGCGATGTCGGCATCGATACGCATTCCTGGCATCACGCCTTGAAAAACACCCTGCGCCAGGCACCCGATGTCATTCTCATCGGCGAGATCCGCGATGCGGAAACCATGGAGCACGCCATCGTCTTCGCGGAAACAGGCCATCTTTGCATGAGTACGCTGCATTCCAACAGCGCCAGCCAGACGCTCGATCGCATCATCAATTTTTTCCCGGAGGAGCGCCGCAAGCAGCTGCTCATGGACTTGTCCGCCAATCTGAAGAGCATCATTTCGCAGCGTCTGGTGCGCAAGGAGGATGGCAGCGGCCGCATTGCCGCCATCGAGATCCTGCTCAACACGCCGATCGTGTCGGACAAGCTGCTCAAGGGAGAATTCCACGAATTGAAGGAAATCATGGGCAAGTCGCGCGAGCAAGGGATGCGCACCTTTGATTATTCGCTGTTCGAACTCTACGACAACGGCGTCATCGGTTATGACGAAGCCATCCGCAACGCCGACTCCGCCAACGAATTGCGCCTGAACATCAAGCTCAACAGCAAGCGTACCCCGCCTTCGAATACCGGCATCTATCACCAATTGAGCTGATTTTGTCATTTGGGCGATATTTCGCTAGAATGCGAATCGAGTATTCGTTTCTATAGGCAGAAAATCCCACAGACTGTATGCCGCGCTCCTTGCCCAAACTCAAGCCCGAGCCGCGCCGCGTCCTGACCGGCGCGGTATTGCGCGCCGCGGCGCTGCTCGAGATCACTCAGGCGAGTCTTGCGCAGATACTGGGCCTGAGTCCCTCGACCGTCTCGCGCATGGCCAACGGCGCCTATACCTTGGATGAGCAAAAGAAGGAGTGGGAACTCGGTGCCTTGTTCGTGCGCCTGTTCAGGTCGCTCGATGCGGTGATCGGCTCCAACGACGCGGCGGCCAGAGGTTGGCTCAACGGCGAAAACAGCGGCCTGGCCGCTCGCCCGATCGAGCTGATCCGCAGCACCGAGGGCTTGGTTCGTGTCGTCCAATACCTGGACGCCGCCCGCGGTCGGCTCTGAGGCGCGCCGGGCGACGCGGCGGCTGTGGCGCGCCGTGGAAGCCCAGCATATTGCCTCGACTCTGCGGCTGGTCGCGAACGTCGAAGAGCAGCTGACCCTCGAGCGGATCCTGGATCAGAGCAAGCCGCCGCTGCCGCAAGAAGCGGCCGATTTGCACTATTTGTTGGCCACGCCGTTTCGCTACGCCGCGCCGATCGGCTCGCGATTTCGCGCGCCGGGCGACCCTGGGGTCTGGTACGGCGCGGAAAAGGAGCGCACCGCGTGCGCCGAATTGGGATTCTGGCGCTGGCGCTTCTTGATGGATTCCGCGGCGCTCGACAGCTTGGGCCCCTCGCCGCAGACGGTGTTTCGCGCCGCCATCGACGGACGCATGATCGACCTCACCGCGGCGCCGTTCAAGCGTGCGCGGCCGGAATGGACCGATCCTTGGAGCTACGCCGCCTCGCAGCGCTTTGCGCAGGTCGCGCGCGAAGCGAATGTGGACGCGATCCGCTATGAGTCGGTGCGCGATCCGCAACATGGCGCCGCGCTCGCCGTGCTGCGGCCTCGGTGTTTCAGGCCGCGCCGCCCCTGGGATCAGCGCATCTGGCTGTTGACGGTTCGTCCGGAGGCTGCGATCTGGCAACGCGAAGGACAAAGCTATGAGTTTGCGGCGAAGGACTGGAAGCGATGACGCGGATGCGGCGTCGCGCGTACAATCGCACGCTGCACTCCAACCAAAGCGGTTAACTCATTGGGCCGGAATTTCAGCAGCGACCATGTCGCTCCCGCATGCGATGCCATTCTCGCGGCAGTCAATGAGGCCAACGAAGGATTCGTCACCTCTTACGGCGGCGACGAACTCACGGCAAAGCTGCAATCCGTGGCGAGCGAGCTGTTCGAAAGGCAGGTCGCGATATTCCCGGTGACCAGCGGCACCGCCGCCAACGCGCTCGCGTTGTCGCAGCTGGTCCCGCCCTTCGGCGCGATCTACTGCTATGAGGCCGCGCATATCGTCACCGATGAAGCGGGTGCGCCGGGCTTCTTCAGCGGCGGCGCGCAACTCGTCGGCTTTCCTGCGGCCGACGGCAAGATTCGCCCCGAACAACTCACCCAAGCGGTGGCGTATGCCGAGGAACTCGGGATTCATCATGTGAAGCCCGGCGCCGTCACCCTGACGCAGGCCACCGAATGGGGCACGGTGTACGGGCTGCAGGAAATCGCCGCGATCGGCCAGGCCGCCCGGCGGCATGCACTTCCCGTGCACATGGACGGCGCGCGCTTCGCCAACGCGCTCGCGCATTTGCAATGTACGCCGGCCGAAGCAACTTGGAAGTGCGGCGTCGACGTGCTCTCGCTCGGCGCCACCAAGAATGGGGCGCTCGGCGCCGACGCGGTCGTGTTTTTCGATGCCAGCATGGCGCGCGATTTTGAGCGGCGCCGCAAGCGCGCGGGACATTTGATGTCGAAGCTTCGCTTCGTCAGCGCGCAGTTGCTGGCCTATTTCAACAACGGCCTGTGGCTTGAAAATGCGCGCCATGCGAACGCCATGGCGATGAGGATGGCGCAAGGTCTCAAGAGCGTTCCCGGCGCGAAACTCATGCATCCGGTCGAGGCCAACGAATTGTTCGTGGTGTTGCCGGAAGAGACCGTCGACGGATTGGAAGCCCAGGGATTTTATTTCTACCGCTGGCCGCTGCGCCAGCCGCAGTCCGGTGTCTCCATCCGCCTGGTGACCTGCTTCGCCACCTCGAGCGCCGATGTGGACGACTTCATCGGCGCGGCGGCCTCGATCAAACCGCGCGGATAGGCGGCATTGAACGACGTCGACTGCATCGTGATCGGCGCGGGGGTCATCGGTCTCGCGGCGGCCCGGGCGCTGGCGCGCGGCGGCCGCGAAGTGGTCATTCTCGAGCGCGAGCGCCATTTCGGCATGCACACCAGTTCGCGCAACAGCGAAGTCATTCACGCCGGCATCCACTATGAACCCGATTCTCTCAAGGCACGGCTGTGCGTCGCGGGCCGCGATCTTTTGTACGGCTACTGTGCCGAGCGCGGCATTGCGCACCGGCGCTGCGGCAAGCTCACGGTGGCCACCGACGAGACCCAGCTGGCTTCCCTCGAGAAGATCGCGTCGAACGCGCGCGCCAGCGGGGTTTTCGACCTGGCGTGGCTGGACGGGAGCGAGGCCCGCCGAGCGGAACCCGAGCTGCGCTGTGTTCGCGCCCTGTCATCGCCCTCCACCGGCATCGTCGACTCGCATGGGTTCATGCAATCGCTGTTGGCGGATGCCGAAGCGAAGGGCGCCACCATTGCCTACGGTACGGCGGCGACGTCGCTGCGCAGAGCGCGCGGCGGCATCGAGATCGCGATCAACGGCGAGACGCAGCCCATGGTTCGCGCACGTTGTGTGGTGAATTGCGCGGGGCTGCAGGCGCACCGCGTGGCAGCCTGCATCCAGGACTTTCCGGCGCGCTGCATTCCCGAGGTGAGCTTCGCCAAGGGCAGCTATTTCGCCCTGTCGGGCGCCTCGCCGTTTTCGCGCTTGGTCTATCCGGTGCCGCCGCCGGGCGGCCATCTGGGAATTCACATGACCCTCGATTTGGCCGGCGCGGCGCGCTTCGGCCCGGACTCCGAATGGGTGCATGACCTCGATTACGCCGTCGATCCGCAACGCGCGGCAGGCTTCGCCGCGGCTATCAGGCCGTACTGGCCGGGGCTCGCCGCGGCCAGGCTCCATCCGGCCTATGCCGGCATCCGGCCGAAGCTCTCGGGTCCAGGCGAGCCGGCGCGGGATTTTTGCATTTCCGGCCCGAGAGAGCACGGCGTTGCCGGCATCGTGAATTTATTCGGCATGGAATCGCCCGGACTCACCGCATCACTGGCGATAGCCGAATACATTGCGGGCATGGCGGATTGATCGGCGCGCCGTCCTATGCTGCAATGCTGCGCCCAAATCTTCATACACAGCGGATGACAATCAAACATGCGTGACTTCTCTGGGTTGAATCGAACTAACGGCGCTTGCCTGCTCAGCGCGGGATTCGCGTTTCTTTTGTCAACCGGCGCAAGCGTCGCGGCCGAGGCGCCGGCGGCGCCGGGTGTGACGGCGCTGCTGTGCGGCCACTTGATCGACACGGTCGCGGGCAAAGTGCTCGGCGCGAGCACCATCGTGATCGAGTCGGGCCGTGTGCGAGAAGTCTTGAGCGGCTCGCAAGCGCCGGCCGGCGCAACGGCCGTCGATTTGCAGAGCCAGACTTGCATGCCGGGATTGATCGACAGTCACGTGCATTTGACCGGCCAGACCAGCCGCACCCAATACGTCGACCGCTATCACTGGAATGTCGCCGACTACGCCATCCGGTCGACCGTGTTTGCGCGCCGCACCTTGCTGGCGGGATTCACCACGGTGCGCAATCTCGGCGACGGAGCCAATGAGTCCGCCGCGCTGCGCGACGCCATCAACGCCGGGGTTATTCCGGGTCCGCGGATTTTTACCGCCGGCAAGGCGATCGGTTCGACCGGCGGTCATGCCGATCCGATGGACGGCCTCAATCAGGAGCTGTCGCGCGATTTGGGCGCCGTCGACGGCATCATCAATGGGACGGACGACGCGATCAAGGCGGTGCGCGAGCACTACAAGCTGGGGGACGATGTCATCAAGATCATGCCCTCCGGCGGGGTGCTCGATGAGGGCGCGAGCGGCGACAACTCGCAGATGACGCTCGATGAAATTCGCGCCATCGTGGCGACGGCTCATGACTATGGATTCGCCGTGGCGGCGCACGCTCATGGCGCCGAGGCCATTCGCCGTGCCGTGATCGGCGGCGTCGATTCCATCGAACACGGCACCTTCATGGATGCCGAGGACATGAAATTGATGGTCGAGCACGGCACCTACTATGTCCCGACCATCATTGCCGGCGACTTCGTGGCGCGCCAGGCCAAGATTCCCGGGTACTACCCGGCGACGATTGCCCGCAAGGCCCAGGAAATCGGTCCGCTGATTCAGGCCACCGCGAGCCGCGCCTACAAGGCGCACGTGAAAATTGCTTTCGGCACGGATGCCGCCGTGTATCCGCACGGCCAAAATGCGCACGAGTTCGAACTGATGGTGGGCGCCGGCATGCCGCCCATGTTCTGCATCCAGGCCGCGACGGTGAGCGCGGCGACTCTATTGCGGCACGAGAAGGATTTGGGCTCGCTCAGCGCCGGCAAGATCGCCGACGTGGTGGCGGTGCCCGGCAATCCCATCGACGACATCGGCCTCATGAAGAAGGTGACCTTCGTGATGAAGGACGGCGTGGTCTATAAATTGAATTCCGTGCCGGTGGATACCGCGCTGTAATCCTAAGGGTCCGCTATGCGCCGCGGCCCACGGAGCGGCGCATAGCCTCGCCGGCGGCCTCGTCGGCAGGGCGATTCGAGGAGCGCTCCGCATTGATCTCGCGGTGCAGCTGCGCGGCCGCGGCGCGAATTGCCGCCGCTGTGCCGCCGCCGGCATAAATGATGCTGCGTGAGGCGCTGATGAGTAATCCTGAGCCTTGCGCATCCAAACCGGCGCCGAGCACGGCCTTCAGATCGCCGTTCTGCGCGCCGATGCCGGGCACCAGGAAGGTCACGTCCGGATGCGCCGCGCGCAGCTCGGCCATTTCCGCAGGACAAGTGGCACCCACCACCAGCATGACATTGCCCAACGCGTTCCAAGGTCCGGTCGCGCGCCGCGCGACGTGGCGGTACAGCGGGAGGCCCTCGAGCATCAGGTTCTGAAAATCCTGGCCGCCGGGATTGCTGGTGCGGCACAGAATCAGCGCGCCGCGATCCATGCGGGCGAGAAACGGGCGTACCGAATCCTCGCCCATGTAGGGATTGACCGTGACCGCGTCCGCGCCATAGCGATCGAACGCTTCACGTGCGTAGGCTTCGGCGGTATTGCCGATGTCGCCGCGCTTGGCATCGAGAATGATGAGCGCCTGGGGCGCACGCTCGCGAATGTAGCGAATGGTGGATTCGAGCTGATGCTCGGCGCCCTGCGCGCTGTAGAACGCAATCTGCGGCTTGTAGGCCGCGGCAATGTCATAGGTCGCATCGACGATGCGCCGACCGAATGCATACAGCCGTGTCGCTTCATCGCCCAGATCCCGTGGAATTTTGGCCGGATCCGGATCGAGCCCCACACAAACCAGGCTGCCGCTGCTCGTGAGCGCCGCTTCAAGCCTTTGGGCAAAACTCTGGGGCACGCCTCATGATACCAAGCCATTAAAGAGTATGCTGTGGAGTCTGTATGGGCTCCCTGAACCCGTGAGAGCCGCATTGCCCAGCAAAACTCGTACTGGACCGCGATTGGTGCTGCAGCCGGCGAATCGCCGCGCGGCGCGCCATACCAGCACCCATGCGCTGAAACGTTTCTTCGCCATCGCCGATGCGTGGGAGCTCTCGCCGCTGCAGCAATGCCGCCTGCTCAAGATTCCCTCGCCGCAAGTGCTGCAGCGCTATCGCTTGGGACAAGCGCCGCGGCTCTCCGCCACGCAACAAGAAAGAGCCGCGCTCATCGCCAACATCCAGTTCTCGCTGATGGCCGAGCCGGGCCCGAAGGATCGGGCATGGGCCTGGGTGCACGCGCCCGCGGAGCGAGCCCCCTTCGAGGGCGACAGCCCGCTTTACTTCATGCTGGAAAACGGCCTGCCCGCGTTGCGCGAGGTGGCGCGGCTTCTGGTTCGCGAAAGCGAACCCCGTTAGCTATAATGAAGGGCTGAATTGACGCGAATGTGGCGGAATTGGTAGACGCGCCAGACTTAGGATCTGGTGGGGCAACCCGTGCGAGTTCGAGTCTCGCCTTTCGCACCACCGCACCGCTTATCTTCGCTAACTCAAAAAAGGACAGTCATGCAGGTTTCCGTCGAGAGTATCGGCAAATTGGAGCGCCGCATGCAAGTGCAGGTGCCGGCCGAGCGCGTGAATGAGCAAATCGCCGCGCGTCTGAAGAGCATCAGCCGTACCGCGCGCTTGAACGGGTTTCGCCCGGGCAAGGCGCCGCTCAAGGTGATCCGCCAGCAATTCGGCAGCCAGATTCACCGTGAAGTGATCGGCGAACTGCTGCAGTCCAGCTATGCCGAGGCGGTGACCCAGAAGCAGCTGACGCCCGCCGGCAGTCCGCGCATCGAGCCGCAAAGCATCGACGAGGGCCAGGACCTTAAATACGTCGCGACCTTCGAAGTGTTTCCGGAAGTCGTTCTGCAGCCGATGGAGTCCCTCGAGATCGATCGGCTGACGGCCGAAGTCACCGAAGGCGACATCGACGCCATGATCGAGCGGTTGCGCCAGCAGCAGATGAAGTTCTCGGCGGTGAACCGTGGTGCAGCAAGCGGCGACAAGGTGACCATCGATTTCGAGGGCGCGATCGACGGCGTGCCCTTCGCCGGCGGCAAGGGCGAAAACATTGCGCTGGTGCTGGGCGAGGGCCGCATGCTCCCCGAACTGGAGCAGGGGCTGATCGGCGCGACGCCCGGCGAGAAGCGCCAGGTGACGGTGAATTTTCCGCCCGACTATCGCGCCGCGGAACTCGCCGGCAAAGCGGCGATTTTTGCCACCGAGGTCAAGACGGTGGAAGAGCCGGTGCTGCCGGAACTCGACGAGGAATTCTTCAAGGCCTTCGGCGTCACCGAGGGCGGCTTGCCGAAGCTGCGCGAGGACGTGGCCGCCAACATGCGCCGTGAGCTCGAGCAGGCGCTGCGCAACCGCAACAAAGCGGCGGTGATGGAAAAACTGTACGCGGCGAATCCCATCGAGGTTCCCAACGTGCTCATCGAGGGCCAGATTCGCGACATGCAGGTCGAGGCGATGCGCCGCGCCGGCACGAAGGATGCGGCGCAAGCGCCGCCGCGCGAGCCCTTCATCGAGCCGGCGCGCCGCCGCGTGGCGCTCGGACTGCTGCTGAACGATGTGATCCGCAAGGAAAACCTCATCGTGGACCGGGCCAGAGTCAACGAGCGCCTGGACGAAATGGTGTCCGCCTACGGCGATGCCGGCGCCATGAAGCGCGCCTATATGCAGAACGCCGAAGCCATGCGCCAGGTGGAGAGTCTGGCGCTCGAGGACCAAGCGGTGGAGTGGATTCTCGAGCATGCCAAGGCGCGCGAGGTGAAATCGACTTTCAAGCAATTGATGAACTTTGAGGCTTAAGCTGGAGCATTTCTCTTGAAATGATGCTAAGAAGCCCCTACAAAGACTGGTGGCAAGGTTTGGGCAATTTTAAAGGCGGATATTCATGAGCACGCGCGCGCTGAATTTGGTTCCCATGGTGGTTGAGCAGACCGCTCGCGGCGAGCGGGCCTACGACATCTACTCGCGGCTGCTCAAGGATCGGCTGATATTCATTGTCGGTCCGGTCGAGGATTACATGGCGAACTTGATCGTCGCGCAGCTGCTGTTTCTGGAATCGGAAAATCCGGACAAGGACATCGCGATTTATATCAACTCGCCCGGCGGCTCGGTGAGCGCGGGTCTGGCGATCTACGACACCATGCAGTTCATCAAGCCGGACGTCAGCACGACTTGCGTCGGACTCGCGGCCTCGATGGGTGCGGTACTTTTGGCGGGCGGCGCGGCCGGCAAGCGGTATTCGCTGCCGAATTCGAAAATCATGATTCACCAGCCCTCGGCCGGCTTTCAGGGTCAAGCCTCGGACATCGACATCCACGCGCGCGACGTCATGGAGACCAAAACTCGCCTAAACGCCATTTTGGCCAAGCACACCGGTCAAACGGTGGAGCGCGTCAAGGCGGATAGCGACCGGGACAACTTCATGAGCGCCGAACAGGCCCGGGCCTATGGTTTGATCGACTCCATGATCGAAAAACGCGGCGAGATCCCGGCAAAGGCCTAGGCGGCGCCTGTTTGACCTCGAAGCGGTTGCTGCGGAACCCAAGTCACGCTTGAAAGACCTTATCTTTGCGTGGGGTCGGCCGGGTGCTATATAGTCTCTACTGTAGCTGCGTTGCGGGCCTCCCTGTGGCCTGCAGCTCGGCCAATTTGAGGACAGCATGAGCGAAGATTCGCGCGGCAAACATGATGACGGCAAGCTGTTGTACTGTTCTTTCTGCGGGAAGAGCCAACACGAGGTTCGGAAACTCATCGCGGGCCCGAGCGTTTTCGTCTGTGACGAATGCGTCGAGCTTTGCAACGACATAATCCGGGAAGAGCTGGAAGAGCGCGCCGAGCGCACCCGCGACAAGCTTCCCAAACCGCAGGAAATCAAAAAGGTCCTCGATGAATATGTCATCGGCCAGGAACGCGCCAAGCGGGTCCTGTCGGTGGCTGTCTACAATCACTACAAGCGATTGCAGACGCGCGGCACCGAGGGCGTTCGATCGCGCGACGATGTGGAGCTCGCCAAGAGCAACATCCTGCTGATCGGACCCACCGGCTCCGGGAAAACCTTACTGGCGGAAACCCTGGCGCGCCTGTTGAACGTGCCTTTCACGATTGCCGATGCAACCACCTTGACGGAAGCCGGCTACGTCGGCGAGGACGTCGAAAACATCATTCAGAAGCTGCTGCAAAAGTGCGACTACGATGTCGAGAAGGCGCAGACCGGCATCGTCTACATCGATGAAATCGACAAGATCTCGCGCAAATCCGACAACCCGTCGATCACGCGCGATGTCTCGGGCGAGGGCGTGCAGCAAGCGTTGCTGAAATTGATCGAGGGCACGATCGCCTCGGTGCCCCCGCAGGGCGGGCGCAAGCATCCGCAGCAGGAATTCCTGCAGGTCGACACGACGAATATTCTCTTTATATGCGGCGGTGCGTTCGCCGGTCTCGAAAAGATCATCATGAACCGCACCCATAAGAGCGGCATCGGCTTCGGCGCCGAAGTTCGCGGGCACGATGCCAGGCCGCATGGCAACGACGTGTTCCACGACGCCGAGCCCGAGGACTTGATCAAGTACGGCTTGATTCCGGAATTCGTCGGCCGCTTGCCGGTGGTCGCGACGCTGGAAGAGCTGGACGAAGAGGCGCTGATTTCGATCTTGATGCAGCCGAAGAATGCGCTGACCAAGCAATATCGCAAGCTATTCGATATGGAGGGCGTGGAACTGGATTTCCGCGAAGAGGCACTGCGCTCCGTGGCGCGCAAAGCCATGCAACGCAAGACCGGCGCTCGGGGTCTGCGCACCATTCTCGAGAATGTGCTGCTGGACACGATGTATGACCTGCCGTCCTTGCGCAATGTGCAAAAAGTCGTGGTCGACGAACAGGTGATCGAAGGCCACAACAAGCCCTACATTATTCACCGTACCGAGGAGACCCGTTTGGTGGCCCCGGTTGAGGAACAGCGGCGCCCGACGGGCTCGGACCATCTTTAAACCGAGCTTGAAACCACTCCCGGCGGCCCGCATGTACTCTTGGGCGAAGTGTCGATGTACGTGCCACAACCTAAAAGGCCAGCCTAGTGAGCGATGAACCCTTAAGCCTTGCCCCTGAAATCGCGCCGCCGAGCGTTAGCGGCACGCCGGTATTGCCGCTGCGCGATGTAGTGGTTTACCCGCACATGGTGATCCCGCTGTTCGTGGGGCGCGAGAAATCCATCGTGGCGCTCGATCTGGCCATGAAGGCCGACAAGCGCATTCTGCTGGTGGCCCAGAAACAGGCGGATGTCGACGATCCCACGCCCGCGGATCTCTACCGGGTGGGCACGATTGCGACCATCCTGCAGCTTCTGAAGCTGCCTGACGGCACGGTCAAAGTCCTGGTGGAGGGCGTCGATCGCGCGGTCATCGAAAAGCTCACCGAAGGGGAGTTCTTTTCGGCCGAGGTCACGCCGCTGCCCGACCAGGAGCGCTATGAAGAGCGCGAAATGGACGTGCTGACCCGTTCGGTGATCACGCAATTCGAACAATATGTCAAATTAAACAAGAAGGTGCCGCCGGAGATCCTGACCTCCCTGGCGGGCATCGAACAGGCGGGACGCCTGGCCGACACGGTTGCGGCGCACATGTCGCTGAAGCTTTCAGAGAAGCAGAAGGTTCTCGAGATCCCGGACGTGCGCAAACGCCTCGAGCACATGCTGGCCGTCATCGAAGGCGAGATGGATGTGCTGCAAATCGAGAAGCGCATCCGCGGCCGGGTCAAGCAGCAGATGGAAAAGAGCCAGCGCGAGTACTACTTGAATGAGCAAATGAAGGCCATTCAGAAGGAACTGGGCGAACTGGACGATGCGCCCAATGAAATCGGCGAATTGGAAAAGCGCATCAAAGCGGCCGGCATGCCCAAAGAGGCGCGCGAGAAGGCCAACTCCGAACTTGCCAAACTGAAATTGATGTCGCCGATGTCGGCGGAAGCCACGGTGGTGCGCAATTACATCGACTGGCTGGTGAAGTCGCCCTGGAAGAAGCGCAGCAAGGTTCACTTGGACATCGCGGCCGCCGAGAAAGTGCTCGAGGCCGATCACTACGGCCTGGAAAAGGTCAAGGAGCGCATCGTCGAGTACCTGGCGGTGCAGCAGCGCGTGAAGAATCTGCGCGGACCGATCCTCTGTCTGGTCGGGCCTCCCGGCGTCGGCAAAACTTCGTTGGGGCAAAGCGTGGCGCGCTCCACCAACCGCAAATTCGTGCGCATGTCGTTGGGCGGCGTGCGCGACGAGGCGGAAATTCGCGGTCATCGGCGCACCTACATCGGTTCCATGCCCGGCAAGATCATTCAGAATTTGGCCAAGTGCGGCGTGCGCAATCCTCTGTTCCTGCTCGATGAAGTCGACAAGATGTCCACGGATTTTCGCGGCGATCCCTCGTCGGCGCTGCTCGAAGTATTGGACCCCGAACAGAACAGCACCTTCAACGACCATTATCTCGAGGTCGATTTCGACCTGTCGGAAGTGATGTTCGTGTGCACGGCGAACAGCTTGAATATTCCCGCGCCGCTCCTCGACCGCATGGAAGTGATCCGCATCCCGGGCTACACCGAGGATGAAAAGAGCAACATCGCGCGCCGCTACCTGCTGCCGAAACAGGTCAAGCAGAACGGCCTGAAAGACGGCGAACTCGTGCTGGCCGATGCGGCGATTTCCGACATGATCCGTTTCTACACGCGCGAGGCCGGCGTGCGAAATCTCGAGCGCGAGATCTCCAAGATCGGACGCAAAGCGGTGAAGCAGCTGCTGCTCGCGCCGGCGGAAAAGACCGTGACCGTCGATTCGAACAATCTCGACAAGTACCTGGGCGTGCGACGCTTCCGCTACGGCAAGGCCGAGGAGAGCAACCGCATCGGCCAGGTGACCGGCCTGGCGTGGACCGAGGTCGGCGGCGAGTTGTTGACCATCGAAGCCGCCGTGGTGAACGGCAAGGGCAAGCTGACGCACACCGGCCAGTTGGGCGAAGTGATGCAAGAGTCCATCCAAGCCGCCATGACCGTGGTGCGCAGCCGCTCGGCGCTGCTCGGGCTCGACGCGGATTTCTATCAAAAGGCGGACGTGCACATTCACGTGCCCGAGGGAGCCACGCCGAAGGACGGACCCAGCGCCGGCGTCGGCATGGCGACCGCCTTGATCTCCGCGCTCACCAAAATTCCGGTGCGCTCGGATGTCGCCATGACCGGCGAGATCACCCTGCGCGGGGAAGTGCTGCCGATCGGCGGACTGAAAGAGAAGCTGCTGGCGGCGCACCGCGGCGGCATCACCACCGTGTTGATTCCCGACGACAACGCCAAGGATCTGGCCGAGATTCCGGACAACATCAAGGAAAAGCTCGATATCCGCTCGGTGAAGTGGATCGACGAGGTGCTGCAGGTGGCGCTGGTGCATATGCCGGTGCCGCTCGCGCCGGCGCTCGATCCGGCCAAGCCGCCGGAAGCGATTGCGACGGAGAAAAAGCCGCGCGCGGTGCGGGTCAAGAGCCAGGTGCGGGCGCACTAGGGCACTTCCGGAGCGAAGCTAAGTTTGGCTTGCCGGTGTCGGCACGCCGCCAGGTTTCAGCTTGTATTCGCGCCGCTAGCCGACCTATAATGTACAAGTAACTTGTACATGTAGACGGACAGGCATGGCACCCCCAATATTCACCATTTCCACCGCCCGCCAGAAATTCTTCGATCTCTTTGAGGCGGTCACCTCCCATCGCGGTCGGAAAATCGTCATCACCAGTCGAGGTGCCGTCAATCGTGCAGTGCTCGTCGGGGAGGATTACCTCAGCGGTCTCGAGGACGCCGCCAAAAAGCTTCGCGACATCGAGTCCGGCAACGCCACGCCGGCGTTCGACTTCAAACTCCTGGGAAGCGGGCGCGTCGCCGAAGGGACGGACCCGCTGGCCGACATTCGTACCGAGCAGAGCACGCTCTGGGATAAAAAGCTCGCTTCTTTGGGGAAGTAGTTCATGAGCGTCGAAGAACTTCCTCTTGCCGTTACAGATACTCATGCGCTCATCTGGGCGATCGACGGCAAGGGCAAACGCTTGGGCAAGCATGCACGCCGGCTCTTCGATAGAGCGGACGAGGGCAAGTGTGCCATTTATATTCCCGCGCAAGCGCTAGCCGAACTCGGCGAAGCGTGCCACCGCAGCCGTATCATGCTCGACTTGCCGTTCGAAGCATGGGCACGCGCCGCTTTCGCAAGCGGCAAATATCATGAGGCGCAATTAACGGCGGAAATCGTGTATGCAGCTCAACGGCTATACGCGATTCCGGAACGCGGCGACCGGCTTATAGCCGCCACCGCGATCGTGCTTGATTTACCCCTGATAACGCGGGACCCTGAAATTCAGAGAGTGGCCGGCGTCGAGTGCGTTTGGTCTTAGGTTATTTGATTGGCATGCTTGGGGTTCAACCGATTCGAGCGGCAGCTAGGTGCGTGACTGCGGCCAATTGCCAAGCCGCGGTCCCTCGCGTAGACTTCCGCGCCTCTTCCAGGGGGTGCTTAGCTCAGCTGGTAGAGCATCGCCTTTACACGGCGAGGGTCGGGGGTTCGATCCCCTCAGCACCCACCAACAGCGGAGTGGTAGTTCAGCTGGTTAGAATACCGGCCTGTCACGCCGGGGGTCGCGGGTTCGAGTCCCGTCCACTCCGCCATTTCCTGAAGCAGTCCTGCGCGAGCCACTTGGCCGCGCTCAAGGTGACGCGGTAGGCTAGGAAAGAGGTTTGGGAACATGCTGCAAAGTATTCACGACAAGTTGAAAGGATGGGTGGCCGGCGTGGTGCTGGGGGCCATCGGCCTGGTGTTCGTTTTCTGGGGCATCAATTGGACCCTGAGCGCGCCCACCTATGCAGCCAAGGTCAACGGCACCGAAATATCCGCCAACGAGGTGCGCCAAACCTACCAGCAGCAGCTGGCGCAAATCGAGCGCCAGAGCAGCGTTCCGCTCGACGATGCCATGCGCAATGAAATCAAGCAGCGGGTGCTGGAACAGTACGTGGCGAGCGAGGCGCTGGTCACGCGTGCCGATGAATTGGGCTACCGGGTGAGCGATGCCGAGCTGCTCGCGGAGATGGCGAAAGTACCGGCGCTGCAAATGGATGGAAAATTCGATTACGCCCATGCCTTGGCGGTGCTCAACGCACAAGGCCGTTCGCCGGCGGAGATCGAAGAATTGTTCCGGCGCGATGCGAAGCTGCGGCAACTCGACACCGCGCTCAATGCGTCGAGTTTTGCGACGCCGACCGAACTGAAAGAATTTCGCGCCCTCACGCGGCAGCAGCGTGAACTCGCCTGGCTGACCGTGTCGGCCGCCAAGTATGCGGCCGGCGCCACGCCCGACGATGCGGCCGTCAAGGCCTACTACGACGCGCACAAGGCCGACTACATGACGCCGGAGACGGTCAATCTGCGCTACGTCGAACTGAGCCTGGAGAAGCTGGCCGCGAAAGTCAGCGTCGACGATGCGCAGCTCAAGGCCTATTACGAAGAGCAGAAAGCGAAGACCCCGGAGCGCTTCGTGCAGGCTGAACAGCGCCGCGTCAGCCACATCTTGCTGTCGGTCAACGATCCGAAAGACGATGCCGCGGTCAAGGCCAAGGCGGAAGGCATTTTGAAGCGCGCGCAGGCCGGCGAGGACTTTGCGAAGCTGGCCAAGGAATTCTCGCAGGATCCCGGCTCGGCGGCGCAAGGCGGCGATCTGGGATGGTCGGAGCGCAAGGTTTTTGTAGCTCCCTTCGCCGACGCGGCCTTCAGCATGAAACCCGACGAGATCCGCGGGCCCATCAAAACCCAGTTCGGCTATCACATTATAAAACTCGACGGCATCCAGCCCTCGACCGTGAAGAGTTTTGAACAGGCCAAGGCGGATCTGGAAACCGAATACAAGCGCAACGAAGCCGAACGCTTGTTCAACAACGCGCAAGATCAGCTGGCGGACGCGGCGCTGCAAAATGCCACGGACATCGATGTGGTGGCGAAGAAAGCCGGATTGACCGTGCAGGACGTGCCGAATTTCAGCCGCAGCGATGGCGGCGGGGCGCTCGGCAAGGTGCCGGCGGTGATCGATGCCGCCTTCAGCCAGGACGTGCTCGATGGCCACTTGAGCTCCCTTGTCGAGGTGGAAAAAGGCCGCGGTGTGGTGCTGCATGTCACCGATCACAAGTTGCCGCAGCAAAAGCCGCTCGAGGCGGTGCGCACCGAGGTGATCGCGGCCTGGAAGAAGCAGCGTGGGGTGGAGCTCGCCGCGGCGGCCGCGACGGATGCGGTCAAGCGCTTGAACGCCGGCGAGAACTGGGACGCCGTGGCGAAGAGCTTGGGCGATGCGGTGCAGGCGCCGAAATTCATCTCGCGCTCCGATCAAGATGTGCCCATGGAAATCCGCATGACGGCGTTCAAGGCGCCGAAGCCGGCGCAGAAGCCGGTTTACGAGTCTTTGAGCTTGGGCAACGGCGACGCCGGCGTGCTGGCGTTGAGTGCGGTGCGCGAGGATCCGAAGGCGGCGACGACCGGAGATGCGGGATTGCGCCGCCAATACGCGGCGGAAATCGCCTCGGGCGAAGCGCAGAGCTATGCCGCCGCGGCGCGCGCCGCTGCAAAGATCACGCTGAATCCAAAAGCCATCGACTAGGACAGGCACCCGCTTGACCGATTTACTGCACCAATTTTCGGATTGGTATCTATCGGTGTTGGGCCAGGGCGGCTACTGGCTCATTGCGGGCTTGATGGCGCTCGAAAGTACTTTCGTGCCGATTCCGAGCGAAGTGATCATCCCGCCGGCCGCCTATCTCGCGCATACCCAAGGTCAGATGTCCTTGCTGGGGATCGTCCTGGCCGGGACCGCGGGCTCCTGGAGCGGCGCCGCCGCCATGTATTGGGCGTCGCGTTTGCTCGGCAGGCCGTTGGTGCTGCGCTTTGGCCGCTTCATCTTGATTTCGCCGGCCAAGGTCGACATGGCCGAACGCTGGGCCGCCCGCTACGAGTCGGCTGGGGTGTTCTTCTCGCGGCTGCTGCCGGTGATCCGGCATTTGATCGGCATCCCCGTCGGCATCCTGCGCATGGATTTTCGACGCTATGCGCTTGCCACCCTGGCCGGATCGCTGCTGTGGTGCTCGGTGCTCGCGTGGCTGGGGGAAACCATCGGCCAGCACCCGGAGCTCTTAGCCGGCTCGCTGCACCGCTTCTTCGCGCTGGTTCTGGCCGCGGCGGCCATACTCGCCGGCCTCTACTACTTTTTCGTGCAGAGGCCGGCCGCCCAGCGATAGTACGATCAGGTCTTGCCGCTGCTCGCCGGCGGCGGAGTTCCGGCCGGGAACTTGGCGAAGATCGCCGCGGTGGCGAGGTTGATTTTCTGCACCGCCTCGGGACCTGACAACTCGTTCACGTTCTGGCTGGCGCTGGCATGCCAGATGGGCTTGTGCGACTTCGCATCGAACAGGTCGACGGAAATGCGCGTTTCGTTCTGCACCCACGGGCCGTCGTAACCCCAAGCCCCGTAGCCCCAACCGCCGCCATAGCCCCAGCCGCCCCGCCAGCCGCCGAAACCCCAGCCGGCACCGTAATAGCCGCCGTAGTAGTCATCGAAGACCTGGCGCGAGCCCATCGCATAGCCGACCACGCAATCGGCTTCGGGGCGAGCGACGAGTTGAATGCCGCGAGCCGCCATATTCGATTCAATGGATTCGCGCAAACGCTGTGCATTCAATGGATTGGCGTAAGCGGCGGCGTGATCGACGTTGGCCACGTGCTCATTGGCAAAGGCGTAGGTATGGCAAATCGACGCCGACATATCGTGGGCATAGTCGGTCCTGACCGCGACGGTGTTGCAGGCGCTCAAGCTCAAGCCCGCGGTAGCGACGGCCATTGCCACCAAAGTCCGATTTAACATTCGACACCTCTTGAAGAACACAACCTTCTGTAACGTTAGATCCCGGCTGCGGTTGACACGGTGACGACCACTATAGTTCAGAAGTGGTCGCCTGTTTCATGCCCCGTCTCCATCTGATGGAAAACTCATGCCCACCGTGTGAAACCCGCCATCCACATAGAGTACTTCGCCGCTGATGCCGCCGGCCAGGTCCGAGCAGAGAAACGCGGCCGCATTGCCGACATCGTCGATGGTGACATTACGCCGAATGGGCGCGGTCGCGGCCACATGGCCCAGCATTTTGCGAAGGCCCGGTATGCCCGCCGCGGACAAAGTCTTGATCGGTCCGGCTGAGATCGCATTGACGCGAATCCCCTTCGGCCCCAAATCGGCCGCCAGAAAGCGCACATTGGCCTCGAGGCTGGCTTTGGCCAAGCCCATGACGTTGTAGCCGGGAATGGAGCGCACCGCGCCCAAGTAGCTTAAGGCGACGATGGCGCCGGCGCGCCCCTGCATGCAAGGCTGCGCGGCGCGCGCCAAGGCGGTCAGGCTGTAGCTGGAAATGTCATGGGCGACCTTGAAGGCCTCGCGCGAGGTCGCGCTCAAAAAATCCCCGGTAAGCGCTTCGCGCGATGCGAAGGCCACGGCGTGCACCAGAATGTCGAAGGATGGCCAGCGAGTCTTGAGATAGGCAAAGCCCTTGTCGATGTCCGCATCGGCGCCGACATCCATGACAAAGGTGATATCGGATCCCAGTTGCTTGGCGAGCGGCACCACGCGATCGGTCATGCGCTCGATATGCGCAAAGGCGAGCTCCGCACCCTCCCGATGCATGGCCTGCGCGATACCCCACGCAATGGAACGATCCGTCGCGAGGCCCACGATCAAGGCGCGCTTGCCGCTCAGAAAACCCATGGTCGACTACCCCTGTTGCCGGCTTGAATCCACATACATGACGAGTCGTTGTCCGGCCTTTATTTGATGATGCTCGTTCAACCCGTTCCAGCTCTTCAGCTGAGAGGTCGACACCTGGAATTGGCGTGAAATGCTGTACACGGTGTCGCCGCTGCGGACCGTATAGAGCATGCGGCGGCCCGATACCACCCCTTCACTGCGAAAGCGCCGCGCGCTCGCCTTGATCACCAGGCGCTGGCCCTTCACCAGGCTGTCCTGGGCGCCGATATTGTTGAGCCGCGCGAGCGTGCTCACCGGCATGCCATGACGGCGTGCGATGGAACTCAAGGTCTCCCCGGCACGCACTCGATACACGATCTGGCGCTGCCGGCGTCCGCCGACATCGGTCTCCGGCCGATCGACCCGCGCGGCGGCGAGCAACACCTTGTCGGTCAATTCGCCGCTGATTTCAGGAATCTTCAAGGTTTCGCCGGCGGTGACCTTGCCGCCCTTCAGGTCGTTGATCTTGGCAATCACCGCGGCCGAGGTGCCGTACTGCCGGGCGATCATGGCGAGGGTTTCCTTGCGCGTCACCTCGTGGCTGGCGAAGCGCACGCGATCATCGGGCCCCAAGGTTTTCAAGGCGGCATCGAAGGCATCGGCATTGTCGATGGGGACCAGCATGCGATGCGGGCCGTCAGGATCGGTGGCCCAGCGGTTGTAGCCGGGATTGAGCGCGACCAGTTCATCGTAGCTCGTGCCGGCGAGCTGTGCGGCGATCTTCAGATCGATCTGCGAATCGGTGTCGATGACGGCGAAGTAGGGCTCATTCGGTATCACCGCGAATTCCATCCCGTAGCGCTCGGGTTCCGCCATCAAGCGCTTCAGCGCGAGCAGCTTGGGCACGTAGGCGCGCGTCTCGGCGGGCAGGCGCAGATGCCAGAAGTCGGTCGGCTTGCCATGGGCGCGGTTGTAATCCAACTCGCGCTGCACGTTGTTTTCGCCGACGTTATAAGCGGCGATCGCGAGCAGCCAGTCGCCGTCGAATTGATCGTGCAGCGCCTGCAGATAGTCGAGGGCCGCGCGGGTCGATTCGACCACGTCGCGGCGGCCGTCGTACCACCAATCGCGTTTCAATCCGAAGCGCGCGCCGGTGTCGGGAATGAATTGCCACAGCCCCGCGGCGCGGCTGCGCGAATAGGCAAAGGGCTCGTAAGCGCTCTCGACCACCGGCAGGAGGGCGAATTCCAAGGGCATGCCGCGCGCTTCCACCTCGGTGATGATGTGGTACATGTAGCGCTGGCCGCGCTGGAATACCCGCTCGAGGTAGTCCGGGTTGTGCTCGAACCAGGCGAGCTGCACGTCGATGGCCGGTTCCTGCACCTCATCGAAGGCGAAGCCGGCGCGCATGCGGTCGAATAAATCGTCGTAGTCCTCGCCGTTGTGATGCTGCCACTCGCGCGGCATGGTGATATGGGGCGCCGGCGGCGGCGGCCGCGGAGTCGGCCGGGGTGATCGGAGTCGCCGCGGGCGGCGGCTCGGGCAGCACGATCGGTTCACGCGGCGGCGGCGCTGCCGGCTGGTGGGCGCAGGCGGCGAGCAGCACCGCAATACAGCCGAGTGAGATGGTGGCGCTTGATCGCTGTCATGCGTATTTCCGCTTAGCGGAACCCGTCCTTCCAGGCACGCAACACCCCAAAAACCTCGTAGGGTTGGGCGAGCGCTTTGCCGGCGTGGGCCTCGGCCGCCGCCCGCACGCCGGATTTGTCGCAACGCAAAAAAGGATTGACCTTGATTTCGAGGCTCAAAGTCGAGGGCAGACTCGGGTTGCCGGCCGCTCGCAGGCGATCCACGTTCTCCTGATAGTCGAGCGCGGCGGCGTTCGCCGGTTCGACCGTCAGGGCGAACCGCAGGTTGGCGGCGGTGTACTCATGGCCGCAGAAGACTTGCGTTTCGGGCGGCAGCTCCCGGAGGCGGTTCAACGATGCATTCATCTGCTCAGGATTACCTTCAAACATACGGCCACAACCGGCGCTGAACAGCGTATCGCCGCAAAAAAGCGCGCCGTGGCCCCAAAATGCGATGTGACTTACCGTATGCCCGGGCACCTGCAAAATCTCGAATCCAAGTCCCAACTCCGGCAATTCGCAGCGCTCGCCGCCGCGAACGGTACGGGTTTTGAAACCAATGCGCGCATCCTCGGGTCCGATCACGGGCACTTGGCCAAGACGCAGCAGCTCGGGTACGCCGCCGATGTGATCCGGATGGTGATGTGTCAGTAGAATGGCCCCCAGTTTAAGATCGTTGTCCTTGAGGTAGGCGATCACCGGTTTGGCCTCGCCCGGATCCACGGCAACTACCTGGGCGGGCGCTGCCGGCGATTCGATCAGCCAGACGTAATTGTCGGAGAAGGCGCGCACCGGGTGCACGGTAAGATGCGTGGCGAGGTTTGACATTTTGCGGCGTATTTAACCTGTAACATTAGAACTTCGCTAGTGTTTTCAAATAGGAGGATGGGTTGGAATCGACCGTGGAGAAAGTTCCCGACGACTGGTTCGAGGGCCCTCTGGGGGTGCGCGTGCTGCGCGAAGAGGCTGCGCTCGCGACCGTGGCGCTCGACACGGTTTTCGGCTTCGAGCTGTTGCAGGTGGGGGCCTGGGGCCCTGCGCGCCATTTGCTGGCCGGGGCGCGCACCCAGCACACGACGCTGCTCGCGCCGGAACTTAAGCCCGGCGTCACGCTGTGCGCGCCGCTCGACACCCTGCCGTTCCGATCCGATTCCATCGATGCCGTTCTGCTGCCGCACACGCTCGAGCTGGTCGAAGACCCCTACGCGGTGCTGCGCGAGGCCGAGCGGGTGCTCACCGGCGAAGGCTGTCTGATGATTTGCGGCTTCAACCCCTTCAGCGGTTGGGGCGCCCGGCGCCTGTTCGGCCGCTACTTCGGCCGGCCCGGCATTTCCGCCCGACACGCGGCGCATGCTCTCCGAACGTCGACTTGCGCGACTGGGTGGCGCTGCTCGGGTTCGATGTCGACAGCGTCCATGGGTATCTCGGGTTCCTGCCGCTGAAAGGCGGGGCCGCGGAAGTGCATAGCCGGCGGCCGCTCACGGCGGGTGCCTACTTGCTCAAGGCGCGCAAGCGCGTCTCGACGCTGACCCTGATGCAGGCCGCGGCGGCGGGTACGCCAGCGGGTGTTGGTGGGCGCCGCGGAACCGACCAACAAAGTGCGGCCTTGACCGAGGTCGAGATCTTCACCGACGGCGCCTGCCGCGGCAATCCGGGTCCCGGCGGCTGGGCGGCGCTGCTGGTTGTCAGGCAACGAGCGCAAGGAAGTATCGGGATTCGAGGCGGCGACCACCAACAATCGCATGGAGCTCACCGCGGCCATCGAAGGCCTCGGTGCCTTGAAGCGGCGCTGTGCGGTGAAGCTCTACACCGACTCGAAGTACGTGCTGCAAGGGCATCACCGAGTGGCTGCCGAATTGGAAGGCGCGCGGCTGGCGCACCGCGGCGCGCGAGCCGGTCAAGAATCAAGACCTGTGGCAGCTGCTGGATGCGGCCGCTGCGGCGCAGGACATTCAGTGGATTTGGGTGAAGGGGCATTCGGGACATGATGGCAACGAGTATGTCGACCAACTGGCGAACGAAGCGATCGATCGCATGTTGGCCGTGCGGTAGATTTTAAAATGCGCCAAGTCGTGCTGGATACGGAAACCACCGGCCTCGAGGTCGAACAAGCGCACCGCATCATCGAAATCGGCTGCGTGGAGATCTTCAACCGGCGCCTGACCGGCCGATCCTTCCATCGGTACTTGAACCCGGAGCGCGACATCGATGAAGGCGCGGTCCAGGTGCACGGCTTGACGCGCGAGCGCCTGGCCAAGGAACCGACCTTTTCGCACGTGCATGCCGAGTTCCTGGAGTTCATCGCGCGACGCCGAACTCATCATCCACAATGCGCCCTTCGATGTGGCGTTTCTTGAACGCGGAGCTGGCGCGCATCGCCTGCGAGCGGCGCGTCTCCGATCTGTGCCGGGTCCTCGATACCCTGGCGCTGGCGCGGCAAATGCATCCCGGGCAGCGCAACAGTTTGGATGCACTGTGCAAGCGCTATTCGGTCGACAACTCGCAGCGCGAGTATCACGGCGCGTTGCTGGATGCGCGCATCCTGGCCGACGTGTATCTGGCGATGACCGGCGGTCAGGGCAGCTTCACGTTGAGCGCCGAGTCCGACACCCTCCGCGCCCGCGCGCGCCAGGCGGCGCCGGCGCGCGCGGCGACGGATATCCGCATCGTCGTGATCCCGGCGACCGAAGAGGAGAGCGCGGCGCACGAACATATCCTGGCGCTGCTCGACAAGGCATCCGCCGGCAAAACGGTGTGGCGCACGCTGTGAAACTGCTCGTGACCGGCGCCGCCGGTTTTATCGGCTATCACACGGCCAAGCTATTGCTGGAGCGCGGCGACGAGGTCGTCGGCCTCGACAATCTCAACGATTATTACGATCCGACGCCTCAAAGTCGCGCGTCTCGAGATCTTGAAGTCGTACGAGCGTTTCCGCTTCATCAAGGCGGACTTGGCGGATCGAAAGGCCATGCAGGCGGTGTTTCACAACCAGGGATTTCAGCGCGTGGTGCACCTGGCCGCGCAAGCCGGCGTGCGCTATTCGGTCGAACACCCGCATGCCTACGTGCAGAGCAATATCGTCGGTTTCCTGGAAGTGATCGAAGGCTGCCGCCACGCGCGGGTCGAGCATCTGGTCTACGCGTCCACCAGTTCGGTCTACGGCGCGAACACCCAGATGCCCTTCAGCGAGCGCCAGGGCGTCGATCATCCGCTGACCCTGTACGCCGCCACCAAGCGATCGAATGAGTTGATGGCGCACAGCTACTCGTCCTTGTACGGACTGCCGACCACCGGCTTGCGCTTCTTCACCGTGTACGGCCCGTGGGGCCGGCCGGACATGGCGCTGTTTCTGTTCGCCAAGAACATTCTCGCCGGCCTGCCCATCGATGTGTTCAATGAGGGCCATCACCAGCGCGACTTCACCTATGTCGACGACATCGTCAAGGGCGTGGCGGCGGCGGTGGATCATGTGGCAGCGCCCGATCCGAAGTGGGATTCCGACTCGCCCCAACCCCAGCACCAGCAGCGCCCCGTTTCGGATCTACAACATCGGCAATCAAAAGCCGGTGGCGCTGATGCGCTATATCGAGGTGCTGGAACGCACCTTGGGCAGAAAAGCCCGAAAAAACCTCTTGCCGCATGCAGCTGGGCGACATCGCCGACACCTGGGCCGATGTGGAGTCCCTCGCGCGCGAGGTCGGCTATCGCCCCGCCACCGACCTGGAAACGGGTGTGAAGCATTTCGTCGAATGGTATCTTGCCTACTATCACCCGCAATCTTCATGAGTAAATCATCATGAGCGAACTTCACTCCACGTTGCCCGCCTGGGCGGCGGTGGCGGCCCATGCCAAGGACATGGCCAAGGCGCATCTGCGCGATCTGGCCGGCGCGGACGCCAAACGCTGGCAGAATTTTCACGTCGAGCACGATGCGTGGCTGCTCGATATCTCGCGCCAGCGCATCACCCATCAAAGCTTGTCGCTGCTGCTGGATTTGGCGCGGGCGGTGGATTTGTCCGGGCGCATCGCCGCCATGTTCCGCGGCGATCCGATCAACAGCACCGAGAAGCGGGCGGTGCTGCATACGGCGCTGCGCTCGAATTTCGCGGGATCGCCCGCGATTCAAGCCGAGGTCGACGGCTTCGCGCCAGAAACTGAAGGCCTATGTCGCCGCGGTGCGCAGCGGTCAGAAGCGCGGCGTGACGGGCAAGAAATTCCGGCAGGTGGTGAACATCGGCATCGGCGGTTCGGACTTGGGTCCCTTGCTGGTCTGCGATGCGCTGCGCGCGGAGTGGAGCGGCGACATCACGCCGCACTTCGTGTCCAACGTCGATCGCACCCAGCTCGAGGATTTGACGCGCACGCTCGACCCGGCCGAAACCTTGGTGATCGTGTGTTCGAAGACCTTCGTCACGCAGGAGACGCAGACCAACGCCAATGCGGCGAGAGCCTGGATCGTCGGCTGCGCTCGGCGAGCAGGCCGCGGGCAGTCACTTCGTGGCGGTTTCGACCAATGCGGAGGCCATGGACAAGTTCGGCATCGCTCCCGATCATCGCTTCACCATGTGGGATTGGGTCGGGGGCCGCTACTCGGTGTGGTCCGCCATCGGCCTCATCGCCGAGATCGTCATCGGCAGCGCCCGCTTTCGAAGAATTCCTGCAAGGCGCGAGCGACATCGACAAGCATTTCACGACGGCGCCGTTCGAGCAGAATTTGCCGGTGCTCATGGGCGTCTTGGGCGTCTGGAACCGCACTTTCCTGAATCTGCCCACCCTCGCGGTGCTGCCGTACGACCAGCGGCTCGCGCGCCTGCCGGCGTATCTGCAGCAGCTCGAAATGGAAAGCAACGGCAAGTCGGTATCGCTGGAGGGACAGCACGTCAACTTCGCCACGGCGCCCATCGTCTGGGGCGAACCCGGCTCGAATGCCCAGCATTCGTTCTTTCAGATGCTGCACCAGGGCACCCTGACCGAGGCGCTCGATTTCATCGCGCCGTTGCGCGGCTCCTGGGGCGGCACCGAGGGGCAGGATCTGGCGCTGAAGAACTGTTTCGCGCAGTCGCAGGCGTTTGCCTACGGCTATCCGCTGCCCGAAGTCGAGACGGACATGCGCAAAGCCGGGGTCAGCGCCGCCGAGATCGACCGCATCGCCATCCACCGCGTGCACGAGGGCAATCGCCCCAGTTCCCTGCTCATGTATCCGCAGACCACGGCGCGCTCCCTCGGCGGCATCCTGGCCTTGTACGAGCACAGCGTGTTCGTGCAGGGCACGATTTGGGGCGTGAACTCCTTCGATCAATTCGGCGTGGAATTGGGCAAGAAGCTGGCGGTGGGATCGACATGACCGGAGCCAAGGCGCCGCAAGGGGCGGGCGCCGCCGGCATCGCGGCCTTGATCAACTACGTCGCGACGCATCGCTAGCAACGAAAGACTAAGAGCGCAGCAATCAGGAAAGAGATTTTGACCAAGAACAGAAAGGGAATCATTTTGGCCGGAGGCGCCGGCACCCGCCTGCATCCGATCACGATGTCGCTGTCCAAGCAGCTCTGCCGGTGTACGACAAGCCGATGATTTATTACCCGCTGGCGACGCTGATGTCGGCCGGCATTCGGGAATATCTGATCATCACGACGCCGCGCGACCAGGCCGCGTTTCGCGATCTTTTGGGATCCGGCGCGCAATGGGGATTGTCGTTCGAGTACATCGTCCAAGAGACCCCCAACGGCATCGCGCAGGCGCTGATACTCGCCGAGTCGTTCTTGAACGGCGCGCCGTCGGCGTTGATTTTGGGCGACAACATTTTTTACGGCGCGAATCTCACCGAGCTGCTGCAATCGGCCTCCAAGCGCGAATCGGGCGCCACGGTGTTCGGCTACTACGTTCAGGATCCCGAGCGCTACGGCGTGGTGCAGTTCGACGCGCAAGGCCGGGTGACGGATTTGCTGGAGAAGCCCAAGTCGCCGCCGTCGAACTATGCGGTGACCGGCGTTTATTTCTATGACGGGCGTGCGCCGGCGCTGGCGAAGGCGTTGAAGCCTTCCGCGCGCGGCGAACTCGAGATCACGGATTTGAATCGCGCCTATCTGAAGTTGGGCGAGCTGCATGTCGAGCGGTTGGGCCGCGGGACGGCGTGGCTCGACACGGGAACGCACAATTCGCTGCTCGACGCGGGCGTGTTCGTGCGCATCATCGAGGAGCGGCAGGGGCTCAAAGTCGCCTGCGTCGAGGAGATCGCCTGGCGTGCAGGATTTCATCGACTACCGCGCGATCTGCGTCAAGCTCGCGCAGCCGCTGGCGAAAAGCGGCTACGGCGAGTATTTGATGCGGCATGGTCAAAGAGCGCGCGCAAGCGTGACGCGCCGGTGTTCGATGAATTTTCAAAAAACCCCCATCCAAGACGTGGTGCTGATCGAGCCGCAAGTGTTCGGCGATGCGCGCGGATTCTTTCTGGAGACCTGGCAGGCACAGAAATTTTCCGCCGCCGGAATCGATGCGACCTTCGTTCAAGACAACCAGAGCCGCTCGGTTCGCTGGACGCTGCGCGGCCTGCACTTTCAGACCGAACATACCCAAGGCAAGCTGGTGCGCGTCGCCGCGGGCAGTGTTTTCGATGTGGTGGTGGATTTGCGCCGCAGCTCCCGTACCTTCGGCGCATGGTGGGGCGTGGAGTTGTCCGCCGACAATCACCGCATGTTGTGGGTGCCGCAAGGCCTCGCGCACGGGATACTCGTGACCTCCGAGTACGCGGATTTTTTGTACAAGTGCACCGATGTTTACAGCCCGGCACACGAGAGAACGCTCGCCTGGGACGATGCGAAACTCGCGATCCGCTGGCCGCTGGATGCCGGCACGAAGCCGAATCTCTCGGCGAAGGATGCGCAAGGGACGTCATTCGCTGAAATCGAGAAATTCCCGTGAAGGTGCTGGTGCTCGGCGGCGGGCAAATCGGCAGCGCGATCATGAGGACGGCGCCCAGTCGGCATGAAGCCATCCTGCGGACCCATGCGCAGCTGGACATCGTCGATCCCAAAGCCGTGGGAGCGGGTGCTCGCGGAGATCAAACCCGATTGGATCGTGAATGCGGCAGCCTACACGGCCGTCGATCGCGCGGAGGACGAGCCGGCCGCGGCGCGAGCGGTCAACGACACGGCGGTGGCCACGCTGGTGGACGCGGCAGCGCGCGAAAATGTCCGCGGTGCTGCATCTCTCGACGGATTTTGTGTTCGACGGCAAATCCGGCCAGCCGTATCGGCCCACCGACGCGACTCACCCTTTGAACGTCTACGGCGCCACCAAGCAGGCCGGCGAGCAGCATGTGCTCAAAGGCGGCCGGGGCATCGTGCTGCGGACCTCTTGGGTGTACGCCTCGGCGGGCAAGAATTTCGTCCTGACCATGCTCAAACTCATGAAAGAGCGGGATCAGCTCAACGTGGTGTGCGATCAGATTGGCACGCCCACCTGGGCGATGAGCGCTGCTGCCGCAGTCTGGGCGTTGATCGAGTTGGGGCCCCAGGGCGGCATCTATCACTGGACGGATCTTGGGGTGGCGAGTTGGTACGACTTCGCCGTGGCGATCCAAGAAGAAGCGCTCGCGCGCGGTTTGCTGACGCGTGCCGCCGGCATCGTGCCCATTCCGAGCGCCGCGTACGCGGCCCGCGCCGCGCGACCCAGTTTCAGCGTGTTGGATACCTCGAGCACCCGCGCATTGCTTCGAATACCGGCTTTGCACTGGCGAGAATCTTTGCGGAGGATGCTCGATGAGCTTCGCGCCGCATAATCTTCTGATCACCGGCGGCGCGGGTTTCATAGGCACGAACTTCGTGCGCCATTGGCTGGCCAAGACGCAAGAAGGACGCGTCATCGTATTCGATGCGCTCACCTATGCCGGCAACCTCGAGAACCTTTCCGGCCTCGAAGCGAACCCGCGCTTTGCCTTCGTGCGCGGCGACATCTGCGATGAAGCGGCGGTCCGCGCGCTGATGGAGGCGCACCAGATCGACACCATCGTGCATTTTGCCGCGGAGTCGCATGTCGATCGCTCGATCTTGGGCCCGGATGATTTCATCCGCACCAATGTGGTGGGCACGCATGCGCTGCTCAAAGTCGCCAAGGCGCTGTGGATCGACCAAAAAACCGTGCCCGCGCACCGCTTCCATCACGTCTCGACCGACGAAGTGTACGGCTCGTTAGGGCCCAACGATCCGCCGTTCAGCGAGACGAGCCCGTACGCGCCCAACTCGCCGTACTCCGCGAGCAAGGCCGCCTCGGACCATCTGGTTCGCGCCTATCATGAGACCTACGGCCTCGACACCACGGTGACCAACTGCTCCAACAACTACGGGCCTTATCATTTTCCGGAGAAACTAATTCCGCTCACCATCGTCAACATCCTGCAGGGCAAGCCGTTGCCGGTGTACGGCGACGGTCTGCAGAGACGCGATTGGCTGTACGTGGAGGATCATTGCGAAGCGATATCGCTGGCGCTCAGGAAGGGCGAGGCCGGCAATGTGTACAACATCGGCGGGAAATAGTGAAACCACCAATATCGATGTCGTGGGAAGCTTATGCGCATTGGTGGATTCGCGCCTGAGCGCGCAACCTGAAATGCAGAGGTCGTTTCCGGCGGCGCCAGCGTTTAACGGCAGAAAGGCCGCAGACCTGATCACGCATGTGCGCGATCGGCCCGGGCACGACCGCCGTTATGCCATCGACTTCGGAAGGCGGCGCGTCAGCTGAACTACGCTCCGGCGATGTCGCTCGAGCAGCGGCCTGGCGAAAACCGTAGATTGGTATTTGCAGAACTGCCGGCGTGGTGGCAGGCGCTGATGAGCAGAGATTACGATGAGTGGCTGCGCAAGAACTACCGGCATTAAGCTACGATGACGCCTAAGCAAAGCCTGGTTTAAGCGGTAATAGTCCTCGCCGGGCCCGAAGGCGATTGCCAGTGTCCCGCGACCACTCTACAATCCAGAGTTCCAATAAGCTCTGGGTTAGCGAGCTAAAGCCTTGTTTTCATATCGATAAAATTACATATGCACGCATTTGATCCTCCGCAGTTCGCAGCGTCTTTGACCTGATGCGCCTTCGCCCATTTGCTCCTCTGCTGGCGTTGCTGCTCGCCGCGTTGCCTGCGATTGCGCAAACACCGACTGCCGATCAGTTGTCGGTGCTCAAGAATTTGCCGCCCGATCAACAGCAGCAGCTGCTGCAAAGTGTCCTCGGAGGCAAGGGCGACGGCACCGGAAAGACGACCAACCCAAATTTGCAAATGCCGGAAACGGTCCGGCCGCGCAATGAGCAGCTTGATCAATTCGATAAGTACGTCAAAGACAAGACGGTCGATGGCAGGCCATTGCGTCTCAAGGATGAAGATCCGGAACTGAGGCCGGGTGATACCGTCCTCATTGACCTTGTGACCATTGAGCGGCGACGCAGACCCGTCATCCAAGACTCGAGCACGATGACGGCCGAGCGCGGCGGGCACCGGCGCGCTCACGGGTCGCAACACGGCGAACAACAATACAACAGCAACCCGGATTCGGCTCAAAACGACACAGCGAGAAGACCAACGAAAACGATCCGGATCGAAGCTACGGTCGAACCCCTTATGAGGAAACGCCGCTGACCGAAGCCGAGAAAGACAAGATCGAGGATTTCCGCCAACGCATTCTCAAGAACAATCCCTACAAGCTGAATCGCTACGGTGACCTGGAGATTCCGGGGCTGCCGTCCATTCCCGTGGCAGGACTCACCGCCATCGGAGGCCACTGACCGACTCAGCGCGGATCCGGATCTGCGCGATTTCATTGTCAAGGTGACTTTGCTGCGCCTCAAGGAGGAAGGCGAAGCCGCGTTGAAGCCATTCGGCTACGATCTCTTTGAAGGGGTACCGAGCACTTTTGCGCCGGTATCGGATATTCAGGTGCCCAGCGACTACATCGTCGGACCCGGCGACAAGCTGGAAATTCAGCTCTATGGCAATGAGCCTGCCAGTTATTCGTTGACCGTGGAGCGAGACGGCCGGATCAACTTCCCCAAGCTAGGCCCCATCAACCTCAGCGGATTGACTTTTGAGAATGCCCGCGCCGCCATCGAGCAGCGTGTCGCCAAGCAGCTCATCGGCAGCCGCGTCAGCGTGACCATGGGGAATTTGCGTTCCATCCGCGTATTCGTGCTGGGCGAGGCGAACAAGCCCGGTTCCTACACGGTGAGCGGGCTATCCACCATGACGAATGCCTTGTTCGTCAGCGGCGGCGTCAAGAAAATCGGTTCGCTGCGCAACATTCAGCTGAAGCGCAACGGCAAATTGATCACCGTGCTCGATCTCTACGATTTGCTGCTGCACGGCGATACCAGCGGGGACCGGCAACTGTTGCCAGGCGATGTCATTTTCATTCCGCCCATTGGTCCCATCGTGTCGGTTGATGGGGCGGTGCGCCGGCCCGCCATCTATGAGATCAAGGGTGAAAAAACCGTCGCGGATGCGGTTGAACTTGCCGGCGGCTTGAGCCCCGAGGCCGATGAAAAGCTGGGGCAGATGGAGCGGATCCTGCCGTCCAGCCTCCATGAGATGCAGAACGTCGACCTCACTTCCGAGGCCAGCCGCAAAATGTTGCTGGCGAACGGCGACAAACTGCGCATACCGCTCATTCGACCGACTCTCGAAAACTCCGTGACGCTAACGGGGTATGTCTTTCGGCCGGGAGCATTTGAATACAAGGCCGGGACTGCATTTGAGCGACGTGCTGGGCAGCTTTGATGAACTGCGCCCCAATGCGGATCGGCACTACATCATGATTCGGCGCGAAGTGCCGCCTGAGCAAAAGCTCGAAGTGGTCTCCGCGGATCTCGCCAGGGCCCTGGCGAATCATCACGGCAGCGGGCGACCCCGAGCTTCGTCCCCGCGACAAAATCTTTGTTTTCGACCTGTCGGCAAGCCGCGAACGCATCATCGCTCCCATCATTCGCGACCTCGAACTTCAGGCAACACCCGAGCAGCCGGCGCAACTGGCGAGCGTCGACGGCAAGGTCAAGGCACCCGGCAAATATCCCTCTGCAACCCGGAATGCGTGTCTCGGATCTCATTCGAGCCGGCGGAAGTTTGGAGGACGCCGCCTTCGGCGGCCAGGCGGAACTCACCCGCTATGAGGTGCATAACGGCGACGCGCGCCAAACCGACTTGATTGCCATCGACCTTGCGGCAATTCGCCGCGGAGACACCAGCGCAAATATCGAGCTTAAACCTTACGACGTCTTGGTAATCAAGCCCATCCCGCATGTGGGAACAGCCGGGATCGATTGTGCTGGCGGGCGAGGTACGCTTCCCCGGCAAGTATCCGATTCATCGCGGCGAAACTCTGAAATCCGTGTTGCAACGCGCGGGAGGATTTACTGATACCGCATCCCCCGAGGGTGCGGTCTTCATCCGCGAAGAACTCAAACAGCGCGAGAAGGATTTACTCGATTTGCTGGTGAATCGCATGCAGAGCGACCTGGCTGCGTTGACGCTCGAGTCGATATCTTCGAGTGTTGCGACTTCGAATGGCAGTGGCGGCAACAATGCCGCGACCAGCATTGCGATCGGGCAACAATTGATTACGCAATTGCGCGAAGCAAAGCCGGTCGGACGACTGGTGCTCAATGTCGAGAAGGTTTGGAAAAATCCGCCCAGGCTCGGCTGACGATGTCGAATTGCGCAACGGGGATCAACTGCTGATCCCGAAACGCAATCAGGAAGTTACGATCTTGGGTGAGGTGCAAAGTCCGACATCGCATGTTTACCGACCCGGCCTTACGCGAGACGACTATATTGCAAAGAGCGGCGGCGTCACGCAAAAAGCGGACCGAAAGCGAATCTATGTCGTCAGAGTCAATGGCGATGTGTTTTCTGGCGAGCGCACTGGCTGGTTCCGGCGCTCTCAAGATCTCGAGATTCATCCGGGAGATACGATCGTTGTTCCGCTGGACACCGAGCGTGTCAGGGCACTTCCCTTTGGCAGGCGGTCACTACGATTATCTATAACCTGGCAGTGGCGCTGTTGGCGGTCAGAAGTGTCTAAGAAATCTGTGCCACAACTACGCGGGGTATCCAGCGAACGTCACGCCCACCATCAGCCTTATTACGCCCGTGGTTCGGCATGACGTGCGGATGGCCACTACACGCAAACACCGCCGGATGTGTAAAAGACGACCAGCAATGTTTAAAGTCGGTACGGTGACCAAATCCTGCATTAGACTGGCGCAAGTCATATGATCACCGCAGCTCGGAACGAAGTTGTCATGCCGGCGCGACGTCGTTTCGCAAGTGCTTGCGCTCAGGTGGAGCAATGTATATCGGCGAATCTCCGGTGAACGTAGAATATGCCGACGTGTTGGATGTCAGACAGTTAGCAGCGAGGCTGGCTGCGAGGCGCTGGTGGATTATCACTAGCACCGGATTGTTTTTGACGATCTTTATGGCTGTAGCATTTCTACTGCCACCAAAATACCGGGCGGTTACAGTTGTCATATCCGCGGCACTCGAGCGCAACGCAATTGGCGGTTCGGCGAACTCTATAGTCGGCTCTCTCGGTGGTCTAGCCTCTTTGGCGGGCGTAAGCATTGGTGGAGGTGACACAGCAACGGAGGAATCACTCGCAGTGCTCCAGTCTCGAGGATTCACGGAAGCTTTTATAAGCGAAAAAAATCTTGTGCCGGTGTTCTTTGCTCAAAAATGGGACGCCAGGGCGGGTAAATGGAAGGTTAGCGAGCAGAAGATACCCACCTTAAACAAGGCCTTTCGATTTTTCGACGAAGAAGTACGGAAAGTAATTGAAGACAAGAAGACGAAGTTGATTAAGGTCCAAATAGACTGGAAAGACAGGCACGAGGCGGCGGACTGGGCCAATGAATTGGTGCGGCGCTTAAATTCGGAAATGCGTAGACGCGCAATTGAGAAGGCCGACGCATCGCTCGTATTTCTCGAGAAGGAACTCGCCGTAACAACAGAGATTGGTGAACGCGAAACCTTGTTTCGTCTTGTCGAAGCGCAGATTAGGCAAAAAATGTTGGCAACAGTCACTCAAGAGTATGCATTTCGCGTAGTCGACACCGCCACGGCGCCCGATGCGGACGAGTCAGTGCGACCAAAGAAGCTATTTATGGTGGCGGCAGGTTTGTTAGTCGGCGTCATGGTTGGAACACTTGGCGTGTTGATGTTCGGCGTGGATCGGGGCAGGCATGTCAATTCTTGAGATCGACGTGAAGTATCGCCGCCCGTTGGTGCGCTGGAGACGCGAAATTCACCTTCGTATTCGGCGATAACAGTTATAACCGGCTCCGACGCACAACACTCCTGACAGGTCTCGCATGTCGAATAGTTACCAGGTTGCTCCCTAGATGGCCAAGCCAGTTTACGTCACTCAGCCTTTTCTACCCCCTCTTGAAGAGTTTATGCCATATCTTCAAGAGATCTGGAAAAGCAAAATACTAACCAATGGGGGAGCCTTCCACCAGCAGCTTGAACATGCGCTCTGCGAATATCTCGGCGTAGAATTTTTAGCACTTGTGACAAATGGGACTATCGGATTGGTCACGGCCCTTCAGGCGTTGCGCATCGCTGGCGAAGTGATCACCACTCCCTACTCATTTGTCGCCACGGCACACGCACTTCTTTGGAATGGTATCAAGCCAGTCTTTGTGGACATTGACCCCGTCAGCCTAAATATCAACCCCGAGAAGATAGAGGCGGCCATCACCGGAGAGACGACCGCAATTCTCGCGGTGCACTGCTATGGCCGTCCATGCGATGTAGAGTCTATTCGGCGATAGCTAAAAGTACAGTCTGCGTGTCATTTATGACGCAGCTCATGCGTTCGGTGTTAGGAATGACCGTGGGAGCATCCTCAACTATGGCGACCTATCAGTACTTAGTTTCCACGCGACAAAAGTATTCAATACATTCGAGGGCGGCGCCATCATTTGTCCAGACGCCGAGACAAAGCAGACGCGTTGACAATCTAAAGAACTTTGGATTTACGGACGAAGTTACAGTCGTGGAACCTGGCATCAACGGGAAGATGAGCGAATTCAATTCGGCCCTTGGCCTGCTGCAACTCAAGTACGTGGATCAGGCGATAACGTCCCGCGCCCGCATTGATCAAACTTACCGCGACACTTGGATGGGGTTCGCGGCATTGCTTGCCTTGAACCGATTACGATAGGGCGTCAAGCTACTCCTCCAACTACTCTTATTTCCCCATTTTGGTCAATTCAGACTATGCACTTAGTCGCGATGGGCTTTACGAGAGGCTAAAGAGCGAAGGTATCTTTTCTCGGCGGTATTTCTATCCATTGATTTCGGACTTCCCTATGTACCGTGGACTGCCATCAGCCCAGCGCTGCGCTCTGCCGATCGCCGCATCAATTTCCGATCGCGTTCTTTGTCTGCCCATCTATCCGGCGTTGCAGCCGGATGAGTTGAAGCGCGTGATAGACCTTATTAAGAATAATCTGGGATGAGTACACTGAGCCGCGACGCCGTGGTGGGCATGGGATTCGCATCGGTTGGCGAGAACGTAAATATTTCCGACCGCGCGTCATTTTACGGTGCATCACGTATTGCCCTGGGTGATTGCGTGCGAATTGACGATTTTTGCGTTCTCTCTGCTGGCCTGGGAGGCATTGCCATCGGTCACAATGTACATGTGGCCATTTATTCATCGATGATCGGCGCTGGCAAGATATCGCTTGCAGATTTCAGCAATATTTCCTCGAGAGTGTCCATATATTCAAGCAGTGACGACTTCTCGGGCGAAACGATGACGAATCCAACGGTTTCCGATGAGTTCAAGAGTGTTCTTAATGCCGATGTCCATATTGGCAAACATGTCATAGTTGGTTGTGGCAGCGTGATTTTGCCGGGCGTGACGCTTGAGGAGGGCGTCGCGGTGGGTGCATTGAGTCTTATTCGAACGGATTGCGAGGCTTTCGGCATCTATGCGGGAGTGCCGGCCAGGCGTATCGGAGACCGTAGACGGGCGCTACTGGAGTTGGAGCGGCGATTCATGCGATCGATAGTGCGATCACCATGATTGCGTGTCGCTGAAATCGAACATCGCCGCCGGCTACGCCAGTCAGCTATGGACAGCGCTGATCGGCATCGTACTGATGCCTCTGTATTTGAAGTACATGGGCTCGGAGGCCTATGGCTTGGTTGGTTTCTTCGTGATGCTCCAAGCGATTTTCATCATGCTGGATCTGGGCTTAACGCCCACCGTCGCCAGGGAGGCAGCTCGTTACTATGGTGGAGCCCTTAAGGCGCTGGCCTTTCGCCAATTTTTCGCTCGCTGACGGTGTTGTTTGTCTGCGTGGCGTTCGCAGGGGTGGGGCATTGTTCGCTTTGGCGCCCTATATTTCGGAGCACTGGCTTAAAATCCGTGACTTACCCGTAGCGGAAGTGCTCGGCGCCGTCCAAATTATGGCATTCAGTGTTGCGCTGCGCTGGATGGGCGGACTATTTCGCGGCGTGATATCGGGATCAGAAAGGCTCGTCTGGCTGAGCGGATTTAATGCCGCGATTGCGGCGCTGCGCTTTGGTGGTGTCCTTGTCAGCATGTGGCTCTGGGGCTATACGCCACGCGTGTTTTTCTGGCACCAGTTCGCGGTGGCGGCTCTGGAATTGGGATGGCTCTCGTTAAAGTGCCAAGCCCTGATTCCGAGTCAGGCGAGCATTGCAGAACCGATCGGCTGGTCGTTCGACCAATACGCCCGCTGCTCCGTTTCTCTCTGACGATCGCCTTCACTTCGTCAGTCTGGATCTTGCTGACGCAGTCCGACAAGCTGGTGTTGTCGGGGATCCTGCCTCTCGCGGACTATGGCTATTTCACCTTGGCTGTCTTGGTTGCAGGGGGTATCACCGTCGTTACGGGGCCCTTTAGCACGGCTTTGCTGCCCCGCTTGGCCCGGCTGCACGCCGAAGGCAACCGTGACGAAGTCCTGCGGCTATACAATCAATCCGCGCAACTAGTAAGCGTGATTGGCATGTCTCTGATGGTGACCCTCGCCGCCTGTAGTGAGTCTCTGCTATATGCGTGGACGGGAAGTCTTGGAACCACCGAAGCAACCGCCCCATCTTGAGGTTATATGCCATTGGCAACGGATTGCTGACAATGAGTGCCTTTCCATTCTACCTTCAATACGCCCGAGGAAACCTTCGGTATCACTTGCTAGGCAACGTCTTCATGGTGTCTGATTCTTCTTCCAGCCATCATCATCGCCGCAGAGAGAGGAGGCGGTATCGGCGCAGGTTGGGTGTGGTTGACATTGAACATGCTCTATCTATTCATCTGGGTCGCGTATGTCCACTTCAAATTGGAACCGGGCTTGCATGTGCCTTGGGTGAGGCGCAATGTTCTGCTGATTCTTGCACCGACGTTATTAGTCGGGCTCACATTGAGTATGTACCGCCCGGCTCTGCAGAATCGGCTTGCCGAGCTATTTCACACCTGCCTCTTCGCTTTCCTCTGCCTGGCGACCGCTACTCTTGCATCGCCGTTCTTCGTCACAGCTTTTACAGGCTTGACCGCTAAGGCGAGTTCGATCGGGCCGAGGTGAGTCGAATGTCTTGTAGAGAACAATTTGTTATAGATAATGCGGGGGGCGGCATAGTCCTTCTCGGTACATCGCGTGCGGAGATCCCCATTGATTACTTCAAGTCGCCGGACTTCCCAATTCACCTTATGTGTTATTGGTGGCTTTTGTGGTTGGCAATTTCATGCACTGACCTAAATCAATTCACCACGCCATCACCTGCCACGATCGCGCAGTACCTGTTACTCATTGCCTCGTTCTACATCGGTCACTTACTGGTCAAGATCTACCGACCGTTCAAGGCCATGCAGTCCAAGCACTTCTCCCGGCCGTTGCACTCGGATACCGTCAGGGTAAAGGGCGCAATCGAATCTCGGTGATTGGCTGCACGCTGATGCTGCTGATTAGCCTCAAGCTATCCGGTGCCTTCGGCGCGAACTTTATCGAGTACTTCACCCTAGTCCGCGTCGGTCTCGCCAACGACAGCACGCCACGGTAACCGGCATCCATACTCTTGATGTACTTACCAAGATCCTTGCTTTTCCGCTTTCTTACACCGTCATCGTCACGATCTTGGGCGCCGAAATCAAGGCCTTTAAGATCCTTCTTGTAGTGTCCCTGATAAACTTGATCTGTTTCTCCTATCTCTGGCAGGTCAACTATCCGTTTATCCACTGTTTTTGGCTTCTGATTTTCTATATCTTGCTTATTGGTCAGCGCCGGAACGCATTCAACAAGAAGATCATCGTATCGCTCGTAGTCTTGTTTGTTGTCCTGCTCGCCTCCGCCGCAAATCGTTTTGGCGGTGACATCCTGGGAGGGTTCCAGAGGTACATTTTCGGTTATCACTTGCTCGGCTTCTCATACTATGACCACCAATACTCGGACCCCGGCAGCATTCTACATTCACACACCTTCGGAAGGTCGTCGCTGGGATTTCTAGATCAGTTGCTAGAGCAATTCTTGAAGAGCATTGGCTCTACATATCGGTCGGCAAGTTTGGAGAACGCGGAATTCAACGAAAGAGCTGTAGACCTAGGCGCTACGAACGTTTTGGAATTCAATGCGTTCGGAACCATCCTCTTCGGTTTGTATCGCGACTTTGGCGCTATTGGGATATTCCTAGGCGGCTTGCTATACGGGGCGGTAGTTACCTTGGCGCGGTATAAAAGTGCGCAAAGCTGGCTAAGCGGAGCATTGTTCTTGTTATTGGCGGCCGCTTGGATGATGGGAATGATGGTCGACCCGATCGAAGAAGCCTATTTCTGGTGGGTCATCGTTGCGCTCTGCATGTTCGGCGTATTCAATAGGGGCCTCAGGTGGTAATTAGCGTAACTATTCGATCGCAATGTTCGATAATCTGACGCACGGTGAGTTCGCTCGAAAACGTCAGCGACACGCTGTCGGATTGGCTGGAAGGTCCAACTGCAGGTGAAGACTACTGAGACCCTTCAAATAATGCCCAAAGTAGGTGTGCATGATTGCATACAATCATGCTTCCTTCATCAGGCAGGCCATTGAAAGCGTGCTAGACCAGAAGGTTGCGTTCTCGCTCGAACTGATTATCGGCGACGACTGCAGTACGGACGATACTGCGGCAATCTGCCAGGAAATCGCGCAGCGGGATTCCCGTGTGCGAGTACTGCCGCGTGAAAAAAACCTTGGCGTAATGCCCAACTTCACGCGAACTCTTTTGGCGTGCGAGGGGGAGTACATTGCAGTCTGCGAGGGGGACGACTATTGGACTGATCCACTAAAATTGGAAAAGCAAATCGATTTTCTCGAAAGCCACCAAGACTACGCCGGGTCAACGCACCAGGCCCTGGTCATTAGCGACAACGGATCCGTGCGCCAATTCAAGCAGAACGTCGCGGCGACGCTAGTCACGACGGACCTGATCGGCGGTCAACT
>CAWDAU010000001.1:0-261943 GCA_963800385.1 uncultured Gammaproteobacteria bacterium | reverse complement strand
ATTCGAACCGCCGACATAAGACAATACCGGTTCGACGACGCCGCTTAAGCGGCGGCGATCGCCCGCCAGGGCGACCCGTAGGGCGAGGCGCGAAGCGCCGAGTAATCCGTCCCGGGGAGCCAGCAAAATCAATGTTTTACAAGTTTTACCTTAGGACAATCTCCAATATTTGTCCAGGGTTTGTGACGGAAGAAACTCAGCGACTCGTCATCTGGCAAGGCCGAGGAATACCGTCAGCGCGCGATTCAAACGCACCGTATCCTCGTCGTTAAGTTTTCCGATGCGTTTGCCCAGCCGTGCTTTTGGTACGGTAGTGACCTTGTCGATCATCAGTCGCGAAGCGCTCTTTAAACCGTTGCGATCGGTGGGTTCGATGAGCATACGCAGTAACGGTGCGTCCGTCGGGTCGGTCGTGAATGCGCAAAGGGTGATCGAGTCAGTTTGATCGAACCGGTCCTCCTGGACAATGACCGCTGGTCGCGGCTTTCCCGTGTAGCTTGCGCCGCCCGACACCGTCCACACCTCTCCGCGCTTCACTCGGCGGGCTCCTCCGAGACGGCGTCAATAAATTGTTGATCCACCCTTGCATGCTCGCTCGCCGCTACCGCCTTGGACTGCTTGCGTGCTGCGGCAACGAAGGAACGCGCTCGCACGTCGGGCACCCAGATCTGTACCGGCCGCAGTCCTTGGGCACGCAGCCGCTCGCGATGCAATCTAACCTTGTCGCGCGAGGATCGGGAATTTTGCAGCATAAAATTCTCCTTTGGTTACATGTAACCTAGCATAGACTGCCGGCACGCGCAAATAAACACAGACCATCGCCATCGAACCACAGCATCTTCACCCGATCGCCGCGCCGGCCGCGAAATACAAACAGCTGTCCCGAAAATGGATCCTCAGCCAATCGAGTCTGGATGAGTCCTGCAAGACCATCGAATCCGTTGCGCAGATCCGTCACGCCGCACGCGAGCCAAATCCGCGTGTCCGTGGCGAGCGATATCATCGCGTCGCCGCCAACACCTCGCGCAGCATCCCTGCATCCACAATCCCGCGCACACGAATGCAGCGGTTCGCCAAATCGATCTCGATCACGCCGTCGGTGCTCGCCCGCTCGACCCGTACCGCGGCAAAATGTGGTGCGTTCTTGGCGCCGGACCCGCGCACCGGTTCCTGCCCGGTCACGTGTCTCGGTAATTTGAAGGGCGATGGGAACGAGACACGGGCCGAAGGGTTGGCCAGCCCTCAACGCATCGAAATCACGGCGCGGCCCTTCGTCCGCGCAACCGAAATCTCCGAGTCCTTGCCGATGAAGTCGACGAAGCTCTCGGGATCGTCGGCATAGAAGAATCCGCCATAGCGCTTGGCGCCCGCGCGCTCATCGGCGATCACGATCTGCAGACGCTGGTTGTACCGATTGAACTCAGCGGCGATGTCGGCAAGCGTGTCATCGCGGAAGACCAGGCGCTGTGGTTGCAAGTCGCCCACCTGAAGTGTTTCGCGCCGCTGCACGTGGCCCCGCGTATCCAGGCGCAACTGTTCATTGGCCGCCAACAGCTCCGCACGAGCACCCGTGCCTGCCACGTCACGCAAGGTACCGGCGGAGCCAATATCCGCGAATACACGCACCTTGCCCTCGAGCACTGCAACCACGATAGATCCTTCGCGACGATCCACGTCGAATCGGGTACCCACGGCCTGCACGACCGATCCTGCCGAGCGCACGTTGAAGGGACGAGTCACGTCGTGCTCGACGTTGAACAAAGCCTCGCCCCGCAGCAGTTCCAATTCCCGCGCATGGCGGGAGTATCGAACCCGCAGCTGCGAGCCGGCGCTCAACTGCACGGTCGAGCCATCCGATAGCTCGACGGTCTTCAACTCGCCGATGGCGGTGCTATACATTTTTCCGCCTGACCATTGCAAGGAAAGAACAACGCCCACCCCCAGCACCAGGGCGGCCGCGGCACGCCACAACCAGGCGCGCGCAGGTCGGCGCTGGGGCCGCGCTGCAAGTTCACCCACCGAGTCTGTCACAGCAGCTTCGCCGCCGGCATTTTCCGGCCGCAAAGGCACGACATTTGCCGCTGACCCAGCAAGCAACGCATTCACATCGATCGTCGGTTCCCACTCAAGCCGTGACGCTTCGACATCGAAGGCCTGCGCCAACAGAAATTCGCGCACGTGGACCGGCGACTGGTCCAACCACTCGAAGAATGCGGCCTTGTCGCGATCGGTGGGCGCGCGCGTGCCTTCGGCGGACAGCCGCTGGTGCCATTCGGCGGCACGTTCGGCGATTCTGAGACGATCCTGGTCAAGTTCCATGTTTCTGCCCTCGACCTACCGGTCCCACGCCAGCGACACCAGCCTCGCCTTGGCCTGCACGAGGTACTTCTCCACGGTGAACACCGAGACATCGAGTTTTTTCGCGATCTCCTCGTGCGAGTAGCCATCACGCTTGTGCAAGGTGAAAATGGCTCGATGGGTCGGGGGCAATTGTCCGAGCGCCGCGTCCATTTGCCGCTGCAGGCTCAGCCGCTCCGCCATGTCATCCGGCGAGCTTTGCCCACCCTGAACCTCCTCGAGCTGCGCGAGCATGCTGCCATCGAGAGATACATGCTCGGCTGTCTGGTCGCTGCGTGAATGAAATTCCGCAATCACGTGGGACGCCACGCGGTAGACATAGGCGCGCGGGTTCAGCACCGCGTCACTCCGGTTGCGCCGCATCAGACGAAGGTACACCTCTTGCGCCAGGTCGTCGGCGTCCGCCGCTCGCCTCAGCCTGCGGGTCAGGTAGCGGTGCAGCTCCCGGCCATACTCGCCGAAAACGGTCCGCACCCAGTCGCCCAATTCGGATTTTTCGCTAGCCTTCATCCGCTCCCGCTGCAAGTTCGACTATCCCACCACCCTAAGAGCGGTTTTGACTCCAAAACCCGGTAGTCAAAATAATAAAGTACCGGCTTTTGTCCCTGGGTGCCGTCTACCGGTTAAACGGCCGTACGCCTGCCGGCCGAGGGGTGATCATGACGCTGACAATTAAGCCAATCCACGCTCTTTTCTGGCTCGCCTTGACCCTGCAGGGTCTGGCGACAACCTCCCGAGCTGCCGAGCCGCCGGCGGTGCCGCTCAGCATCCCGTCTGAACCGATGCGCGATGCCCTGACGGCATTGGGCCGGCAAACGGGCCTGCAAGTCATCTATACGGCCGCCGAGGTCAGCGAATCGCTCATGTCGCACGCCATCCAGGGCACGCTGACGCCGCGCGACGCCTTGAGTACGATGCTGGCCGACTCGGGATTGACGTTCGAGTACCTCAACGACAAGACCATCGTCATCCATGGTCCGCGCAAGACCTCTGCAGTGCTCGGGTCAGACTCGCCCGCCGGCACGAGCACCCTCGAAGAGATCGTGGTGACTGCCCAGAAGCGCACCGAGCGCCTGCAGGATGTGCCCGTGTCCGTGAGCACCGTCAGCGCGGCATCCCTCGAGGCCGTGCATGCCACCTCACTCGCCGACTATGCCGCGTATGTACCCAGCTTGCAGGTGACGAGCTTCCAGGGCCAGCCTGGGCAGGTCAACCTCTCACTGCGCGGCATAACGACCGGATCCACCGCGGCGAATCAAAGCGTCGCCATCTATGTCGATGACGTACCGGTCGGCTCAAGTTCCATTTATGCCGGCGGCGGTTCCTCGGGCGTCGACCTCACTCCCTATGACATCGAGCGCATCGAGGTCCTCGAGGGCCCTCAAGGCACGCTGTACGGGGCGAGTACCCTGGGCGGTCTATTGAAGTACGTCACGCGCGAACCGGATCTGCAGCAGATGCAGCTTCGCTTTGGCGCGGACGGCTCGGCGGTTCACAACGCGCCGCAGGCGGGATACGGCGCGCGCGCGAACGCCGACCTCCCCTTGATCCCCGGCTCATTGGGGCTCAGCTTAAGCCTGTCGCGCACGTACACCCCGGGCTACATCAATAATCTGCCGAATGGTCAACGTGCCTTCAACAGCGGCATGCAGGATTCCGCTAGAGCGGCAATGCTCTGGAAGCCGGCCGACCATCTGACCGTGGACTTCAGCGCGCTCTACAACCGCTCGCCCTTCAACGGCGCGGGGTACATCGCCACGGATTCCGTCACGGGCCTGCCCGTGACCGGCCGCTACGACAACGCTGATATCGAAGCCGACAACAACAACGTCAGCACGCAGTTGTTCATGGGGCGGGTTCGCTACGACATGGAATGGGCGAAACTGACCTCGGTGTCCAGCTATTCGCGGCTCACGAGCTTGAGCCGCACCGATGGCAGCAGCATCTTCTTTCCGTTCCTGGGCGACTACGCGGGATTCACCACGCGCAGCGACGTCAAGAAATTCACGCAGGAGGTGAGGCTCGCCTCATCGGGAACGCCCCGACTCAGTTGGGTGGCAGGGCTCTTTTTCACCAACGAGACCGCATCCGCCGGCCAGACCGGACTCGCGTATTCGCCGGATAACAATCAGATCGATCCGTTGCTTTCACCGCTGATCGTCACGGACGAGCCCAGCCGCTTCCGCGAGGTTGCCGGCTTCGCGAGCGCCACCTACAAGATTCTCGAATCCTGGGACGTTACCGCAGGCGTGCGCGAGAGTCACAACGTGCAGACGGTAAATGAATCGGCCTTCGGTTTTCTCTTCGGCACGGATGCCAGCGCACCGGAAGTCACGCCTTTTCCCAAGGTCTCGCAGAGCAAGTTCACCTATTCGGTCAGCTCGAGCTTCCATTTCTCGCCTGACCAGATGCTCTATGCACGCATTGCCACGGGTTATCGGCCCGGCGGCGCGAACAAAATTGTGCCCGATGCGCCTGCGACTTTCGGGCCCGACACCACCACGAATTACGAGATCGGCATCAAGACCGAGTGGCTCGACCACCGCTTGCTCGTCGATCTCACCGAGTTCTACATCGACTGGAAGAACACGCAAATCACGGGCGTGACGCCCCTGCAACTCACTTACCTATCGAATGCCGGCGCTGCCGTCAGCAAGGGAACAGAACTGACATCCCGGGTAATGCCCCTGCCCGGCCTGAAACTGGGTCTGAATCTCGCGTACACCGATGCCTATCTGACTGTGGATGCGCCGGGCTTGGGCGGCGTTCAGGGCGATCCGTTACCCAGCACGCCGAAATTCAGCGGCTCGCTGACCTTAAACTACGAGCGGGCGTTGACGGCAGACTACAAGGCACAGTTCGATTCCGTGTGGCGCTACGAAGGCGCCCGCAATACGGCCTTTCCCGACGGCTTCACGGTGGGAAGTCCAAACACTCGTCTGGCCTCCTACAGCACGCTCGACTTGTCGGCGGGCCTCTCGCACGATTGGTGGACGGCGCGGCTTTTCGTGCGAAACGCAACCGATCGATATGCCTATCTGTTCGTGGTTCCCTCCGGTGATCCCACCACGCCTTCTTCGAGCGTCATTCTGCCGCCGCGCACGATCGGGCTCAGTGTCGATGTCCGATACTAAGAACGCCGCGTTGGACCGGCTTTCGCGATGGCCGGGATACGCGGCTCTCTTGGCCGCACTCGCGCTGGCAGCGCCGCTCGTCACGGCTGCCGAGGCCGGCGTCCCTGACGCTGTTGACCCCGCACTGGATGTGTACGCTAGCCCGCAACAGCTGGTGCTCCTGCCCGACGGTCGGCGTCTGAATCTGTACTGCGAGGGCAAAGGACGGCCCACGGTTCTTCTGGAAGCCGGCGCTGGCGGGTCGACGTTGGAATGGCGCAAGGTCCAAAAGCGAATCGCGCAGGGAACCCAGGTCTGCGCCTACGATCGCGCCGGCATGGGCTTCAGTGAGCCAGGTCCCCTGCCGCGCACCGCAGAGGCGGTGGTGCAAGACTTCACCGCTCTGCTCAAGGCCGCGAAGCTTGAGCCGCCCTATGTGCTGGTGGCTCATTCACTCGGCAGCTACTTCGTGCGCATCTATGCCGATCGTCACATCACGAATGTGGCCGGCATGGTGCTGATCGATCCGTCGGTGGAGTATCAGGACCGTCGATTCATTGAATTAAATCCACCCTACGCCGAGCTGCTGCGGCAGGGAGACGACATCGCGCGAAAGTGTCTAGAACTCGCGCAGGACGGCACGCTCAAAGCCGACTCGCCCATCTTCAAAGACTGCACCTACGGCTATCGACGCGATCCGACCTTCAGCGACGCACTCTACAAAGTGCAAATCGACCGCCGTCTCTCGGTAAAATTCCGCGCCGCGCTGTACTCGGAAACACAGGAGATGGATGCCGACAGTCACATGCTAGCCCACGAGCGCCGCAGCTTCGGCGACCTGCCGCTCATCGTGCTGACCCAGTCTCCCGAGGGGTCAAAAGGTTATCCTGGACTCACAGCGGCTCAGGTCGATGCGCAAAATGCGCTGTGGTTCAAGATGCACGACGAACTGGCAAGTCTGTCATCACGCGGATCGAATCGCCGCGTCGATCGGAGCGGCCATTACATCCAACTTGATCGCGCCGAAATCGTCGTGGCCGCCGTGCGTGAAGTCGTTAAAGCGGGCCAAACTAATGAGCCTCCACACTAGGATCCGATCCGTACTTCACCATCTCGAAGGCGTCACTGCCAAGCGCCTACAGCGCTAAATGCGCTTTGCTGCTCCTGCACCTCTATGGGGCGGCCTTCTCGCTACCCACTGCTGCCCGTGGCCAGCTTCAGCTTTCAGAAAGCAGAACCGCGATTCGCTCGTAGTTAGATGGCACACGCTTACTCGCCCGAAAACTGCTCTGGCGTCGCCCTGATTCTTGCGATTTGAAGCTGACTCAGATTCTCACTCAGCTTATAAAAGCGATCATCCAAAGGCCCCAGCTTGGAATGCTTTGTATGACTCGGAAAATGCTTCCATGGTGCCCTGGTCTTTATATTTCTTCAAAAACGCGGCCTCTCCAGCACGAATTGCGTTCGCCTCTCGCATCAGCGCCGCATGCTCAGTAGCACCGAAGTATTCAAATGCTTCCACTGCCTCGGACGCAAACTTGTCCTGCGTGTGGGGCGCAAGCTTGCGCAGCCTCATATCCTCCAACATCCGTTGACGCAGCGGGAAAATCTCTTGGGTGGAATCGTTCATGGCTCTGCTCCGGTTGCGATACGAGGCGGAATGCCTCACTTCGCAACTTACGAAACAGAACCTCAGCGGTCAGCCTCTCCGACGCCTGATCGAAACCACCCCTACCGCGCGAGCGGTTTAGTCCGTTGGCCGGGAACTGCCGGTTGGGCTGGTCCTTCCTTCCAGTTTGCTATTGAGTTCACCAGCTGTATTTGCCAATGTCTTACCTTGGTAGTATAAAAGTAGGATGAAAGCCAAGACATCGTTAACTCTGTCCGAAGATCTGGTCGCGAGTATCGACAAACTAGCAGGCCCCAAGGTGTCCCGCTCCGCATACATTGAGCAAATCCTGCGGGAGTTTGTCGACCGACGTGCGCAGGCTCGAAAAAGCGCTCGCGAGGTCGCCGCGATTAACCGCCATTCGGTTGAGTTGAATTCCGAGATGAGCGACGCTCTATCCTTTCAGGTGTCGGGGGATGAATGAGGCGAGGCGAGCTATACCGAGTGCGTCGGCCTCCCGGAGACCCAAAACCGGCACGCGTATTCGTCATCGTTAGCCGCCAAGCGCTAATTGACTCAACCTACTCAACCGTAATTTGCGCCCCGGTATTTACTCATTGGCATGGTCTGCCGACCCAAGTATCGGTGAACACTTCTGAAGGTCTTAAGCACGAGAGCGCAATCCAGTGCGATGGACTAATAAGCTTGGAGAAATCCCGCTTGACGGATTACGTCGGCGAACTAGCTGGCGACAAATTGCGCCAACTCGACGGCGCGCTACTTGTTGCGCTTGGACTTCCAACCGGCGCGCGAACACCAAACTGACCGTCTCTGCATCTCAGGGGTACTCTTTGGGGGTATCGGTGCAAGGAGACACGCGAAATTGCTGAAGTCGTCGATATTTTCTCATCGATTTCGGCTCCGTCCCGGGAGCCAATTATTGATACTAATCAATCATTTAAGTGAATGTCGAAGTTGATACGGTCGCCCTGCCCTAATAGTCATTGATACCCGAAGAAGCGGAACTCACCGGAAATCCGAAGCTTCACTTGCCACGTACGTACACTGTCAATACACTATGTTCGTGCGGATTCAGTACGAACTGCAGGGCGTCGCGTTCGAGTGGGACTCGGACAAGGCGGACGTCAACGTTCAAAAACACGGTGTGCCTTTCCACGCCGCCTGCGAGGTGTTCTTTGACCCTTTCGTCAGGATAATGGACACCAGCAACCCGACTGAATCCCGCGAGGCCGCCATCGGCTATACCGAAGGCGAACGACTTCTCTTTGTAGTACATGTGATCCGCCATGAAGAAACCATCCGCATCATCTCCGCGCGTGAAGCGACCCGTGAGGAACGCCGCCAATACGAGAACCCGTGAGCTAATAATGCGAAGACTTCGTAAAAACCGCGCAATGAGTTCGGTGACGCTTCGTATGCCTGAAGATGTGGTCGAGGATTTGAAACGAGTCGCGCCAACCCTGGGCTTTGCAGGTTATCAGCCACTAATTCGCGCCTACATCGGCAAGGGCTTGCGCCTAGACCTCGCACGCTTGGACGAGGGGTCCGTGCCCCGGTTAATTGCGAGTCTCAAGCGTAAGGGAGTCGCCGACAGTTTGATCCAACAGGCGTTAGCCGAAACCGACCAAGCGACCTAGCGCAAGTCTCTTAGGCTGCGCGAGCGGGCGTTACTCGCCACCCTGTTTTTTTCATAGATTCCGCAAGGGCCGTCGAGGATTGCGTCTGATCTAAAGTCCGCGTCAGACACGTGAGTTACTGAGGTCGAAAGTACCATTGACATTCGACAACGTCCGGCGGCAGCCACATTTTAGAAGGGGTGTTTTTGGGGGTATCCAATTCAATCTGGATTCAACAATCACTTAAATTTCCGACGTTTTTCGCTTGATTTCGGTTCCGTCCCGGGGAGCCAGTTTCACGAATATTTATGGAGGCTCGTCGGCCAGTCCCGGCCTAAAGCGCTAACTCGAACCGCCGACATAGACATGACGGTTCCACGACGCCGCGCAGCCGCGCAGCGGCGATCGCCCTGGAGGTCGACCCGGAGGGCGAGGCGCGAAGCGCCGAGCAATCCGTACCGAGAACCCGATAAATCAATCTCTTACGCTATTTTATTGCTAATTTACTGCGCTTTTCCTATGTAGCAGCTCAGCCCAAGTTTGCCACTTCGATTCCTAAATCGAGGACCTGGTCGCGACTCCCGCTCATGCTCGACCGGTCCAGTCCGCAGGGAGATGCTGGTTGATATGAGAGTGGTATTCAGAAAAGCCAAGCTGCGATTGCGATTAGACGGTGCAGGTCGTCGAGCCGCCGCAGCGCCGAAAGTCGAGCTCTGCGGCGGCCCACGGCTTTCCTCATTTAGCCGCTAACTGCACAGGCACCTCGATCCCGCGCGCAACCGCTTGATGAAGCGTATGCGTTGCAAGATAGACTTGAGTGCGCAGGGGCAAATTGAAGGACCGCACGGCATCTCCCAACGCCTTCTCGTAGCGAGCGCTCTCGTCTGATACGGGCCTCAGGTCGACGCGCATGCCATGCGTGCAGGCCACCTGCGCAGCATGCTCAAGCTGGGAATATAACGTCTGCGCCCCAACAGGCCGACTAGGATCGAGTCCTTGTGTGCTCACCTGATAAGCAGCGGTGAACTCCTGATCCTTGGCCGCAATATTGCCGGCGAAGAGTGCACACGAAACAGCGGCGGCGCCAACGACGGGCCAGGCACCCATTTCAACTGTTCTAGTGGACATGTGAATTTCTCCTTGTAAGTTTCGCGCTGATAGTGGTTCGTGGAATGACGCTAACTTTTGGCTTTGGGGGCCGCTGCGGCTTGATATAGGCGGGTAACGGCAATCTTGTTGACTTGCGCGACAGCAGAAAACAAAGCCGTGTCATAGCATCTCAGCCAATTGGCCCTCACAGGCAAGTCGTGGCTTTCGAGCGACGAGCAGACGGCTTGGGCAGCCTTCTCGAGGCGCGCGTAGAGCACTTTAGCGCCCGCTTCAGTGTCGACATTTAGATCGGCAAAGCTGATGACCATTGTCCGTCGCGGTTCGGCATCCGCCGCACGCGCGGTTGCAACCGTCGCGATCCCCCCGACAATGACGAGTGCGCTTATGACGATGGAAGCAACTGAATTCGTTGAATTTTTATTTGCAATCTTCATGGCTATCTCCTAAGTTGATGTGTGAATACATATGTCCAAAACACGATTCACAAGGTATGCGGTGAAGTCCGGGGCGACATGAAGAACGGCCCAAGAGTCGCTCAAGGTTCGTCAAAGATTTGCCAAAAGATGGCAGCTTTGCGTTGCGGCGCGCGCTATCACGCCCGCCATTGATACGTTTTGCGCGCCTCAGGCGGTCGGAGACCGTGGGATTTTTGATGTTGACAGGGTCTATGCTGCCGCCCCAGCAATTGTCATTTGCTGAGCTACACTTCAAGGGATTCTCTTTATTCGGGATTCCCGTGCACGGATGGTGTGACACGATGGCTGAGCTTGCGTGAGCGAGATAACGCCGCCGCGTGGCCAAGGACAGGCAGCAGCGCCCCTACCCGAGCGGTTTGGCCTCGGTGATCTGTCTGTTGATCTCGGCCAGCAGTGCGTGCGTCGTGGTGCGGTGGACCTCGCACTACCCAAGCTGTCCTTCGAGATATTGCTCGCCCTCGCTCGGGCAGCACCGAAAATCGTGTCCATTGATGAGCTGATGTCGCAGGTCTGGCAGGGACTGGTGGTCAATCCGGAAACAGTCAGCCAACGCATAAAACTGCTGCGCGATGCATTGGGCGATGATCCGCAAGCACCCAAATACATCGCGAGTTTGCGGGGTCGCGGCTATCGGCTCCTGCCCGCCGTCCCGCCGGAACCCCGCCCGTCGATGCCAGCGGCGGCAAATCTCGTTACGGCGATGGCATCAGCGCCAGTCGGCGAACCATCGCCTGGAGCGTCAGTCTCCGCACGCGGCCTTTGGGCCGAGCAATTGTCACGGCAATCTCCGTCGCTGTCGTGCTTGCCGGCGCAGCGCTTCTATGGGACCGCTTAGGCAACAAGGAGAAAACGGCGGCCGCCCAGAGGAAATCCACTCAGGTTGTAGTGTCTGGGATTCAGCCTCGAACTGTCGCGGTACTGCCGTTCGACGATCTGAGCATTCAAGGGGACAACGCACGCCTCCTCAGGCGGTACCCGAGATGGTCCTGCAGCGTCTCAGAACCGTCAAAGAGCTGATTGTCATCACCGTAGCTCCTCGTTCTTGTTCATTGGACAACAGATCGATGCCCGTGAGATCGGCCGGCGCTTGGACGCGCGCTATCTGGTAGAAGGCACCTTGCAGAGAGTGGACGACCGCCTCCGGATCACGGCGCAATTGGTCGATGCGCAAACCGGCTTGCAGTTGCGGTCCCTTCGTTTTGACCGGCGTATCGGCGACATCTTCGAATTGCAGGACGACATCCCCGCCGCGCAATTGGCGGCGACCCTGCAAGTGCAACTTCTAGGTGCCGACATGCACCGCGTCGACCGCTCGCGCAACACCAGCCTGGACGCGTACTTGAGCTACTTGGATGCACAAGAACGGCTCAACCGTTGGACCGTGGCGGATGCCGAGCAAGGAATCATCGATCTCGAGCACGCCATCAAAATTGACCCGACCTTTGCGCTGGCGTATGCGGAGCTAGCCCGAGCGCGCCATCTGCATGATTGGTTGCGCACCGGGGAAAACGCCGGCCGCACCGATGTTCTGCCGCTGCTGGACAAGGCCCTCGCGCTCGATCCGCATCTCGGTGAAGCTTACGCCATGCGCGGCTTTCTGCAGGCCGACTTCAAGGCGGCCGACGCCGACTTTCGAAAAGCGATTGAACTCGCGCCCAACTACGGTCCCGGCTACCAAATGTACGCGGAAACCTTGTGGGAAGAACCCGGGCACACACAGGACGCCAAGGCGATGATTGAACAGGCGATTGCGATCGATCCGATCGCCCCGCGAAACTACTATATCGAAGCAAGAATACTCGGAGAGGACGAGGGGGCATTGGGAACAAGCCGAGGCGTATTACGCGAAAGCACTTGCTCTTGGCCCGGAGTTCCCGCCGGCAATTGCTCGTTTGGCCGAATTGACATGGAGTAGAGGACAAGCTGCCGAGGGTATCAAGCTCATCGAGCGTGCGCTGCGAGCAGAATCCAAGGCACCTTGGCTGCGGATTCTCGCCTGCGCCATGTATCTCGATGTGGGCGACCGGCAAGCCGCCGGAAGTGTCGCCGAAGGTATGCCCAGTAACTCGGACACCACGGTCATGCTGGCTGCACACGACGGTGATTATCGAACCGCCGCCGCTCATCAAGGTAAATGGATGTATCCGATGGGTCCGCCGGAATATTCCTACTGGATGTCGTTCGACAGCCTAGCCATCGAAAGCGGCACCATCGATCAAGCGATCGCTTTGCTGCGCGACAAGCTGTCCCTGCATGAGGGATCCACCAGCGTCACTATTCCGGGGGGCGCGGATAGTATCGCAGCCTTGGTGTTGACACACTTACTGAAAATCAAGGGAGATCGCGCAGCGCTGGCTCCTTTGTTGCTATCGCTCAAGGTGTTTGCGGATCGCGACGAGAGCCCGCCGGGGGTCCTTCATGGCACGGTGCAATTGCTTTCCGGAGATCGGGAGGCGGCGATTGATTCGTTCACCGCAGCTTATCGCAGTGACCACTACTACACCTGGTGGCTTAGGCAGCGCGACCCAATGTTGGCGGAACTGCGCAAGGACGCTCGCTATCTCGCAGCCTTTCAGCTTGAACTGGACCGCGTCGCTAAGCAGCGAAAAATACTCGAGGAGCTGCGCGACAAGGGCGAGGTGCCCAGGCGCTCTGCTCTCAGTGCCGCGGCGCCCGGCCGCTAATTCAATTTGTAGCGGACCGCAACAAAAAAGGTTCGTCCCAGCAATCGATAAGTCGAGGTGTCGGTATTGGCATCGGTGCCGAAATTCAAGAATGGCGGCTGCTGATTGGTGAGATTGTTCACACCTAGCCGCAGTGTCAATGAAGTTCGTATCGTCAGCGCAGCATCCACATCCTGATAGAAGACATCATCCACGCGGTGGCAGTACTCGCCATCCTGGAAGATCGCCAAGCCACACTCGGTATATCCCCCGATCCATTGGTTGCTGTAGCTGAAATGCCAGGGTCCCCGATCAAAATCAACATGTGCCAGTGAACGCCAGCGGGGCAGCGCGGCGGAGGACGTCGAGTACGTGCCGGCTTCGCGGATCGTATCGCCGCCGGGAAAAAGCTGGGTGTCGTGGCGCGCCAGATAGCTGGCCTGTATTGATAATTTGAATCGGCCGACATTGTGATTGGTAATCGCCGAGGCCGCCGCATCAATGCCGCTGACCACCGTGTTGCCGAAGTTCCGTGGAATCGTTGACACGGAAACAATGCCACCGTCGGCGGCTCGCCGTATGAGGCTGCAAATATCCGCTCGACCGCTGTCGGCACATTGCTGCAGGATATCGGCGGTGCCTGGATCGCTGATGTAGCCGTTCAAATTGATCTCATAGTAATCTAATGAAGCGCGAAAATTCGGAAGATCCGCCGGCCGCCACTCGACGCCGGTGTCGAACGAATAGCCGCTCTCGGGCCCAAGATTCGGATTGCCACCCTGGAATACATTGAATACATCCGTGAGACTGGTGAGCGACTGAACATACTGACCGCCGGGCACGCCGTTGGCGGCGCAGTGCGCGCGCTGGACCGGGGTCGGATTGTTACCGCAGGGATCGAATTCGAGATCAACCCCCACGCCCCCCGCCAAGTAGAGTTCTTGCAAACTTGGGGCGCGAAATACGCGCGCGTAGTTGGTGCGCAGCGCCCAGGACTCGAACGGCTGCCAGCGCAGCCCCGCTTGCCACGTGAAATGGCCGCCAAAAGTCGAAAAATCCGAGTACCTGATACCCGTCGATAAATCCAGTGCTTCAACTAAGGGGTGCTGGCGCACGAGCGGTGCGCGCATCTCCAGATACAGCTCGCGAGCGGAGATGCTTACTTCAGGGATATCTTCCTGACCTCCGCTGCCGACGGCGCCGCCGCCCCGACGCGGATCGAATGTGTAGCTGCCTTCATCGCGCCGGTATTCCGCTCCCGCTGCCCATTGAATCGGCCCGCCTGGAACTGCGCCCCAGGGGCCCCGCGCATCGAGGCTCGCAATCCGCTCCGAGTCGGTGCCGTGATCCACCAGAGTATGGCGCAAGGATGCGAGCTGCGCCGCGGTCAACGAACCAACTCCGCCAAACAAATCGATCGGCACGCACCCCGGAATGATGGCGCTGGCGGGCACGATGCCAGAGGCATCCGGCAAACCGCAGACGATTTGTCCTTGAGCGTCGGGACCTGACGGTCCGACAGCAGTGGCGAGCAATTGTCCCGGAATCGCGCCGACGTCGGTTTCGGTGCCGTTCGAGTGGGAATAAGAAACCGCCGGCGTGAATTTCCACGATCCCTCCTGAATGCCGAGCGATGCGAGTTCTCGATTCATATCGACTCGTTGTTGATAGATACGATTGCCAAGCTCTACAAAACGACGTCTGAGACTCAAATCCTCGCCGAAAGGATTGTAGTAGTTGGTGGCCGGAATCCCCGGGCTGCCGTCGGCGAGAATCGGCGCCGGATCGAGATCCGAATTGAACGGCGTCGGCGCAAGTACCTGCGAAGAGTATCGATGATTGAACAGGCCCTCTACATGCAGCGACACATTGGATGCGAGGGGCTGAGTACCGAACAACCATGCGCTGCTGCGTTGGTTGGGTGTTTGTAAATAATTGTAAGGGGCGTAGTTGTAAAAATCCGCGTCCTGCGCGAGCCGATAATTGGCCGCGGTGCGTCCCACCGACCCGCTAACTCGGGTGTATATGCCCTCCGCCAGCCCAAGCGCGTTGCCCGACGGCACACCGAATATGCCTTCCGGAAAGCCACTGCTGCCGTTGAATACCTTGTCGCCGTTGGCATCGGCAAGCGTCAGCGGCACCGCGGAATACCCTCGGGCGGAATCAGAGACGGGACGCTGGTCGACGTATTCGCCGCCCACCATCCACTGACCGCCGAACAATTCGTGCCCGGCGTTCAAGGTCAGCGTGCTGATGGCGCCATCGCTGCGATACGTCTGCGATTGCTCGCCGCTGATATCGATGCCGTTGAAGTTCGTTCTGGTGATCATATTCACGACACCCGCCACCGCATCGGCGCCGTATATGGCGGAAGCACCTGTGGTCAGCACCTCGACGCGATCGATCATGGCTGCTGGTATGGAGTTGAGATCAACTGAGTTGTCTCCCCCTATCCCACCGTTTGGCAATCGATTCCCATTGAGCAGGACCAGCGTGCGCTTGGGTTGCAGTGCCCGTAAATCAACCCGCGCGGAACCATCGCCGCCATTGTTGACGTTGGTATTCAGCACAGACGACGCGCTCATCGGCAATGTCTGCAGGATCTTGCTGAGAGAATCGAAACCTCCGCGCGCAAGGTCGGTCGAGTCAAGGACAGTAACCGGCATGATCTCATCGTCGGCGCTCACCGGAATGCGCGACCCGGTTACCACCACTTCGTCGATTGATTGATGAGCGCCCGACCCCGCCGCGGGGGACGGCGGGTCTGTGGCATGCGCAGCCCCGCACACCACCAGTGCAACCCACGCCACACGCAAGTGAGGCGTTGACGTGCGACACGTCGTATTGGTGTCCAAGCGGTCGTCATCCCCATTTTTTCGAAGTCTAGATCAAAAGTCTAGGGGCCGATACAGGCTCGAAGGTTGGCTTTGTGAAGGCCTTATGAGAGCGACGCCATGGCTGCGGTTGGCCGGCGAGTGCCAGATGCTGAGCGAGATACCAGCGATTCAGCTTGAAGAAAACCAATCCCCGCAAAATGGTGCACATCTCGCACACCATCACCCGGATTGCTACCTGTGGATCTTAATCCCGATCTGCCCGCCGCGAGTTTCTCGGGCACCGTCTCGGGGCGCCGATTTTTAAAGGCGCTCGCCGATCATCATCATTGGGCACTCACCGGTGCCCCGCAGCTCGCCGCGATTCGTCGCGAAAGCAGCGCGCCAGCCCGAAGCCGAGATTATCTATCTAGGATCGTTAATCCGTATTGGAAAATCATCGCCACAACAGCTCGCCTGTCACTTGACAAATGTCTGATTAGGATAGTTAATCCTGATCCGAAAATCACAGGACGGCCGCTGCAAAAGACCGTCCGAAAGGGGAACCTTGCGATGCGGAAGCGCCTGTCGAGCGTCTTGATGCCATTGCTGGCGGTCGCCGGGCTGGTGTCCTGGAGCACCGCCGATGCGCAGGCGCCCGCGTCTGCCACCGAACCTCAAGCCGCGCCACTGACCGCCGAGGCCGTCGGCGCGTGGATAGACTTCATGCCGGTGCTGTTCGCCCTAGGCGCCATCGCCCGCGCGCTCGTCCTCAAAGGAAGCCCTCAATGATGCCCCTACCCCGCACCCTGCGCCTCGCCATGCTTGCACTCGGCCTGTCCACCGCTCTTGCCGCGGCGGACACGGTCGTGGATGCCGCAGTCTACGAGCGGGCCTCCAAATTTTTGCCTGTCAATGTGAAGGCCTATGTGCTGAACGCCGACGTGGCGGTGCACTGGCGGAGCGGCGCGCGCGAACGGCTAACCTATCTGAAGGAACTCGGCGATGGGCGCGGCGAGTTTGTGCAAGTCGACGCGGCGACGGGCAAGCGCTCGCCCGCCTTCGATCAGAGCGTCGTGGCCGCCGGCCTGACGCAGGCTCTCGGCAAGCCCGTGGAAACCACGAAGCTGCCTTTCACGGACTACGACGAACTGCCGGACGCCGCTCGATTCACCATGGCTGAGAAGATCTGGACCTGTTCGATCCGCAAGCCCGACTGCTCGAGCGTTCCCGCACCCACGGCCGATCCCAAAGAGGTGACCTCCCCGGACGGGAAGTGGGTGGCCTATACCGAGGATTACAATCTCTGGGTCCGTTCGGCGGATGGCAAGACGCACTTTGCACTGACGACGGACGGCGTAGCGCACTACGCCTATGCCCGATCAACGGAGCTCGAGATCGGCGCCGACTCCGCCGACGGCAAGGATCATGCGGCCAAGGATAAAGGCGGCCGTCACATCGGCTTCGAGAGTCCCACGGTCGTCCTGTGGTCGCCGGATTCTAAAAAGATCCTGACCCACAAGCTGGACGAGCGCAAGGTGCGCGAGATGCCGATTGTGCAGTCCACGCCGACGGACGGAAGCGTGAGGCCCGTTGCCACGATCTGGCGCATGGCCATGCCCAACGATCCGGACATCGCGATGAGCGAGCCTTGGGTTTTCGACGTCGAGTCGAGATCCGCAACGAAACTGGCGCTCGATCCGCTGCCGACCGATTTCCTGACGCCGGTCGCGGCGCGCGATGCTTGGTGGTCCGCCGACAGCCGGCGCATCTACACAATCGCGCGCGCCCGCTACAAGAAGTCGATGACGCTCTACGAAATCGATCCGGTGACCGGAACGGCGCGCCGGATGATAACCGAGTCCGGCAAGACCTTCGTGGAGTCGGCCGATTTGGGCGGACGCCCCATGGTCTATGTTCTCGCCAGCGGCGAGGTGATCTGGTTCTCCGAACGCGACGGCTGGGGCAGCCTCTATGTCTACGACGGCAAGAGCGGCGCGCTGAAGCGGCGGCTGACTTCCACCGGCTGGACCGTGCGCAACATTCTGCGGCTCGATGAGGCGCGTGGCGCCCTCTACATCGCCGGCAACGAGCATGAAGCGGGCGTCGATCCTTACTACCGGATCGTCTACCGCGTGAGGCTTTCGGACGGATCACTCAAGCGTCTGACAGCGGAGGACGCAGACCATCGGGTCGCCGCCGCCCAGGAGTCGATTGCGCCCGACAAGGCGCTCTCGCCGGGCGGCTCCGCTGACGAGCTGCGGGGGTTCTCGCCCTCCGGGCGGTACTTCGTCGAGAAGACCGCCCGCACCGACACGCCGTCCCGCACGGTGTTGCGCGCGGCCGTCGACGGCCGCCAGATCGCCGAGATTGAACGAGCGGACATCAGCCGTTTGAAGACGTTGGGCTTCACGCAGCCCGAGCGGTTCACCGCCCTCGCCGCCGACGGCAAGACCAGGCTCTATGGCACGATCTTCAGACCAGGCACGTTTGATCCTGCCAAGCGTTATCCGATTATCGACTCCCCCTATCCGGGTCCGCAGCATAACCGCACCGCAGTCGGTTTCGAAGCGAACCTGTTCGACGGGTTCGGGGCCCAGGCGATGGCGGAACTGGGATTCATTGTCTTCACCGTCGACGGCCGCGGTTCATCCGGCCGCTCCAAGACGTTCCACGACGAATCCTATGGCGGTCTCGGTCAGGCGGGCCATCTCGACGACCACGTCGCTGTAATCAAACAGCTGGCGCAACGCTATCCGTCCATCGATGCCGAACGCGCCGGCATCTACGGCATTTCCGGCGGCGGCTACGCGACGGCCCACGCCGTGTTCACGTATCCCGAGGTGTTCAAGGTTGCTGTGGCGGACGCCGGCAATCACGATCAGCGCGCCTATCTGCAGGTCTGGGGCGAGACCTACAACGGGCCGGAAGCAGGAACGAACTACACCGACGCCGCCAACGCACTGATCGCCAAGAACCTCAAGGGCAAGCTTCTGCTGATGCATGGCGACATGGACATCAATGTCTCCCCCTACTTGACGCTGCAGGTGGTCGACGCCTTGATCAAGGCCAACAAGGATTTCGACTTGTTGATAGTCCCGAACGCCGGGCATGGCACGATGCGCCCCTACTCCTATGCCCTACGAAGGACCTGGGATTTCTTCGTCCACCATCTTCAGGGTGCGACCCCGCCCACCGAATACGATTTCGCCCCGGCGCTCAAAGACATGAAGGAAAAGATGTGATGCACAAGCTCGCCACTCTCGCCGGCATCGTGCTGTCGACCCTTGCGGCCGCGGGCGCCGCGCCGGCGGCTGAAAAGACGGTCGATCGCAGTCAATGGCATGACCCCGACGCGCCGGTCAGCGATGACCTGCGCAAGGTCACTGTGCCGAAGGGCTTCGGCCGGCCCAAAGGCGCGATCGTCATCTCCCATGCGCGCTTGTTCGACGGGACCGGCACGGCCGCGAGGCCGGCGGCGATCCTGATCGTCGATGGTGTCATCGCCAAGCTGGGGGCCGATGCATCGGCTCTCGACGCACCGGCCGATGCCAGGATCATCGATGCCGCCGGCAAGACCGTGATGCCGGGCTTGATCGATCTGCACACGCACCTGACATACCAAGACGGCGGTGATGCCACGACCTCGAGTACTCGAGAGACCATGTCCTCCGCGGCTCTGCGAGGACAGCAGCGCCTGCGCTATTTCGTCGAGAGCGGGGTCACCTCCGTACGTGATGCGGCGTCGGACGGCGACGTGCCATTCGAGCTCAAACAATGGGTGAGCGCCGGGAAGATCCCGGGCCCTCGTGTTTTTCCCGTCGGGCAGTTGATCACAGGCATCGGCGGACACGGTACAGAGGGCAATCAATCCACCGCCCCGTCAAACCCCGACGCCAGCATCTATGAAGCCACAGGCCCGGACGGATTCCGCCAAGCCGTGCGCGTTCAGTTCAAACGCGGCGCCGACTGGATCAAGCTAGCCAGCCACTTCACGCCCGAAGAAGTGAAGGCCGCCGTCGACGAGGCCCACACTCTGGGGCTGCGAGTCATGGTCGATGCCGAGACAATCTACATCCAAATGGCGGTGGAGGCCGGCGCGGACTGCATCGAACACCCGCTGCCCCGCACCGATGAGACCATCAAGCTGATGTTGAAGAAGGGGATCTGCGCGGACATCACGCTGGTGCCGTACCAATACATCAATGCCGCGGGCGGCTATGCTTTTTCAACCTCGCGCCGCTTCAGCGAGACCAACGCCAATAACCTCGCCACAGCCAAGCGCATGGATGCGGCCGGTGTGAAGATCGGCATCGGTACCGACCTCGTGGTCAACTGGTATCGCTATCTGCCGGACGCCTATATCCAAGAGCTGCGCAATTACGAGACACTGGGCCACACCGCTGCGCAGGCCTTGGTGGAGGCGACCAAGGTCAATTCCGAGATTCTGGGCATGTCCGACCGCCTGGGCACGATCGAGGCCGGCAAGCTCGCCGATATCATCATCGTCAACGGCCGACCTGACGAGCATGTCGAGGATCTGGCCACGCTGGACCGCGTGATCGTCAATGGCCGCGTGGTCGTGGAGGACGGGCACATCGTCTACGCTCGTCATATTCAGGAGAAGCCGCCGTTCACGACGGCGCCGCAATGAAAACATTTGGCGGCCAGCAGCAAACCATAGGACGGGAATAAAGGGAGTCGTGCACATGCGCGTTTTGAACTGGTTCGGGATCGCACGCACGGTCCTCGCGGCGTTACTCGTCGCCTCGTTTACTCTTCCGGCGATCGCAGCCGAAACGCCCGCGCCATGGGACGTCACGCAGACACGTGGCAAGACACGTGACATCGACTTCGATACCCAAGAAGGAACTTGGATGAGCGCGGACCTCTCGCCCGATGGGCGCTGGATCGTCTTTGATCTCCTCGCTCACGTCTACCGAATGCCGGTCGCGGGCGGCAAGGCCGAGTGCCTGACCCAGGGGAGCGGAGCGGCGCTCAACTTCCACCCTCGCTACTCGCCGGACGGCAAGACGATTGCCTTCATCTCGGATCGCAAGGGTCAGAACAACCTGTGGCTCATGGACGCGGACGGCTCGAACCCGCGTTCAGTCGCAATCGACAACGACGCCCGGATGTTCGAGCCGGCTTGGACTCCCGACGGTCAGTACATCGTCGTGCGTCGCGAGACGACCGGACCCGGTTTCGCCAGTACCGGTGGCATCTGGATGTTTCACCGTGACGGCGGCAGTGGCATCGAGCTCGTCGGCAAGACGGTGCCGATGGCGGCGTGGCCCTCGGTGTCCCCCGATGGCCGCTTCGTTTATTTCTACGCGGCCGCCGCCCCCATGGGCGAGGACTTGAACCTGGACGCCGTCAGAGGGGCGTTTCAGCTCAAGCGTTTGAACCTGCGGACCGGGGCCCTGCAAGAGATCACCGCCGGACGCGCCGAGCAACAGTACCGCGGCTCGAGCGGCGGTGCGATTGCACCTGAGGTATCGCCGGATGGACGCTGGCTCGCCTTTGCGCGCCGCATCCCGAACGGGACTTTCTCGTACAAGGGCCACCCGTTCGGGCCGCGTACGGCGCTCTGGCTGCGCAACCTCGAGACTGGCGCGGAGCGCGTACTGCTCGACCCGATCGAACAGGACATGTCGGAGGCCATCAAGTACTGGCGCGTGCTGCCAGGCTACAGCTGGGCACGCGACGGCAAGTCGCTGGTCGTGGCCCAGGCGGGCCAGCTGCGCCGCGTCTGGGTGGACAGCGGCAAGACGGACGCCATTCCGTTCACCGCGCACGTGCACCGCACACTGTCCGAAATGGCGTACGCCAACCGGCCGGCATCGGGCGGGAGTTTCGAGGCGCATGCGATCCGCTGGTACAGCGAATCGTCCGACGGCAAGCGGCTCGCATTCCAGGCGGTGGGGCACATCTGGCTCATGGATCTGCCCGCCGGTACGCCGCGGCGCCTGACGCCCGCGGACTTCTCCCAGTACGAGTACTCACCGGCTTGGTCGGCGGACGGCAAGTGGATCGCGTTCACCACCTGGGACGAGCGCGAGGGCGGCCAGGTGTGGAAGACCCCGGCCGCGGGCGGCGCACCGAGGAAGGTCAGCACCGAGGCGGGCGAATACATCAATCCGTCGTGGAGCGCCGACGGCTTGGAGATTGTCGTCGCGCGCGGCTCCGGATCGACGTTGCGCGGACGCGCGTGGGCGAACAACCCGTGGTACGACCTTGTTCGACTGCCGGCGGGCGGCGGCGCGGCGAAGTTCGTCATCCGCGTCGACCGGCCCTTCGCGGACCTCCTGATACTGATTGCGCGCCGCGAGCTGCCGCAGCCGACGTACGGACCCGGCGGTCGCATCTTTTACGCCGAGTTCGCGCCGTCCAAGTCCGAGGGTAGCCCCTGGGACACACTGCTCGTCTCAGTGCGGCCGGATGGCAGCGACCGGCGCGTGCACCTCACATTTCCGTCCGCGGACGAGACGGTCGTCTCGCCGGACGGCAAGTGGCTCGCCTACCAGGAGGCCGACAACGTCTACCTGATGCCGTTCCCTCAGTTCGGAACGGGCGCGACCCCGGCTCGCATCGACCGTCACCAGCCGCCCTTCCAGGTCAAGGCGCTGAGCACCGAGGGCGGCAACTTCCCGCACTGGCGTGATGTGAATACGCTGACCTTCGGCAGCGCCAATCATTTTTATGTGTACCACGTCGACTCCGCGAAGACCGACGCTAGCGAGATCCATCTCAAGGTCCTTCGCAACACGCCCTCCGGGACGATCGCCCTGGTCGGCGCGCGCATCATCACGCTCGATCATCGCCAGGTGATCGACCAAGGCACGGTGGTCGTCAAGGGCGAGCGCATCGTTTGCGTCGGCCCATGCGACATCGCCGGCGCCGACCGAGTGATCGACGCGCGCGGCAAGACAATCATTCCAGGGCTGATCGACATGCACGCCCACCATCACAGCGAGTACAACGGCATCACGCCGCCGCATGACTACGAGCATGCCGTATACCTGGCGTTCGGCGTCACGACCACTCTCGACCCGTCCATCTGGTGGCAGAACGTGTTCCCGATTGCGGAGCTGACCGAGGCCGGCGGAATGATCGGCCCGCGCGTGTTCAGCACGGGCGATCCGCTCTATAACGGCGACAACATCCGCTGGAACGCGATTACCGACTATCAGGCCGCCGAGCACGCGATCGACCGTCTGATGAGCTACGGCGCGGTCTCGCTCAAGCAGTACCTGCAGCCGCGCCGCGATCAGCGGCAGTGGGTCGTCGACGTCGCGCGCAAGAAGGGACTCATCGTCACCGCCGAGGGCGACAGTCTCGAGTACAACATCGGGCTCGTGATCGACGGTCAAACGGGCTGGGAACACCCGCTCGGCTACGTGCCGCTGTATGCCGACGCGACGACGTTCTTCGGCATGGCGCACATCGATTACTCGCCGACCTTCGTCGTCGGCGGCGCCGGACCGTGGAACGAAGAGTACTTCTTCCAGCGCAGCGAGCTGTGGAACGATCCCAAGCTCGTGCGCTGGATCCCATGGCTCGAGCTCGTGCCGCACACGCGGCGGCACATGCTACGCCCGGAGAGCGACTACAGCTTCCCGCTGCTGGCGCAGGGCCTCGCGGACATCATTGCCGCCGGTGGCCATGGCGCGATCGGCGGCCACGGCCAGCAGCATGGTATCGGATCGCACTGGGAGCTGTGGATGGCAGCGTCGGCCCTCGGACCCATGGGCGCCCTCGAGGTCGCGAGCCGTGACGGGGCGTGGTTCCTCGGCATGGAGCAGGACCTCGGCTCGATCGAGAAGGGCAAGATTGCGGACCTCCTGATCCTCAATTCGAATCCACTCGAAGACATCCACAACAGCACCGACATCCAGTACGTCATGAAGGGCGGCCGACTGTACGATGGCAGCACGCTCGATGAGGCATGGCCGGCGAAGAAGCCCTTCGGCGAGTACTACTGGGCGAATCCGGAGGCCTCGCGCACCGACGCCCGCCCACTCGTGAGGCAGCCATAGCGTGTATCGATTCTGTAACCCGGAAGCCGCAATCACGGTACGCTGTATTGCCAGTGTGGCCGAACGGAGGCTCCCGTGATCCAACTTTTGGTGAATGGCAGGTCGATCTCAATCGACGCAGATGCCGATATGCCGCTGCTGTGGGTGCTGCGCGATGAGATAGGGCTCAAAGGCACCAAATTTGGTTGCGGCATCGCCCAGTGCGGTGCGTGCACGGTGCATCTCGATGGAAAACCTATCCGGTCCTGCGTCACCCCGGTCGGCTCGGTCGGCAACCGCAGGGTCACCACCATCGAAGGGCTGACCTCGACGCCGCTGGGACAGGCGGTGCGGGCCGCTTGGGAGACGCTCGACGTCGCCCAGTGCGGATATTGCCAGGCGGGCCAGATGATGGCGGCGGCCGGCCTGCTGGCGGGCAATCCCCGTCCCTCGGACGCGGACATCGACGCCGCCATGCAAGGCAATTTCTGTCGTTGCTCCACCTACAAGAGGATCCGCGCAGCGATCAAGACAGCGGCTGGCGTCGATCCTGCCGACCATCGGGAGATCCGGTGATGGCCACCCGCAGAGAACTTTTGTTGTCGCTCGGCGCCACCACCGCCGGTGCCATGGTGCTGGGATATGGCTTCACCGGTCGCGCTAAGGCTGCGTCACCTGCAGCTGGCGTTGCGCCGCATTCGGCCGCGCTCGGCGAGTACGTGATGATCGAACCCGACGGCACTGTGACGCTGATGGCCCGCAATCCCGACATGGGTCAAGGGGCCAAGACGTTGCTGCCCATGCTGATCGCCGAGGAACTCGATGCCGATTGGCACCGCGTGAAAATCGAGTATGCACCGGCGGACGCGAAGCGTTTCGTCTCGCAGTACGCCGGCGGCAGCATGTCAGTGCCGGACAATTGGGAGCCGATGCGACGCGTCGGCGCCGCGGGCCGCGCCGTACTCGTGCAGGCGGCGGCGAATCGCTGGCGGGTCGACCCGGGCACACTGTCCACGCAAAGCGGCCAGGTCATCCATGCGGCCTCCGGCCGCAAGATCGGATACGGCGATGTCGCCGCGGACGCGGCCCGGCTCGCGCTGCCCGACCCTAAGAGCCTCCCCCTCAAGGATCCGAAGCGATTCGTGATCCTCGGCAAATCCCATCGCGGCGTCGACACCGCGGCAATCCTCGACGGGCGGCCGCTGTTCGGGATCGACACGGTCGTCCCCGACATGAAGTATGCCGTCTACGTGAAGTCGCCGGTGCCGGGCGCGCGCCTGAAGGGCGCGGACCTGCAGGCGGCGCGGGCAATGCCCGGGGTCGAGGAAGTGTTCGCGGTTGACGGGGTCGCTCCGGGCGCCGGCGAACAGATCGGACTGAAACCCGGCATCGCGCCCGGAATCGCCATCATCGGCCGCAACTGGTGGCAGGTGAACCGGGCGCGCACCGCATTGAAAGCCGAATGGGAAGACGGCATCGGTGCGGAACACGACAGCGACCTATACGACTCCCGCGCACGGAAGATGCTCGAGTCCGCCGGTGAGACGCGCAAGCGGAAGGGTGACGTGGATGAGGCGCTCGCCAAGGCGGCGCTGCGCGTCGAGGCGGTCTACGAGACGCCGTGGTTGCCGCATCTCACGCTCGAACCACAGAACTGCACGGCACGGCCGACCGCGAAAGGCGTCGAGATTTGGGCGCCCACGCAATTTCCGAACGACGGTCGGGACATCGTCGCGGCGACCCTCGGAATCGATGTGAGTGAAGTGACGGTGCACATGCGCCGATGCGGGGGTGGCTTCGGCCGCCGAATCATGAATGACTTCATGGTCGAGGCAGCGGTAATCGCGAGGCGGGCGAAGGCGCCTGTCAAGCTGGTCTGGTCGCGCGAGGACGACGTCGCGCACGACTACTACCGGCCCGGCAACTACCATCGCCTGCGCGCCGGCCTGGGCGCCAAGGGCGACGTGCTCGCCTACCACGCGCGCGGCATCAGCTTCTCCCGGGATGGCAAGCTGGTCGACGGCGGCGATCTGGATGCGGACGCCGCACCGGGTCTGCTCGCGCCGAACTTCCGCCTGGAACAAACGCTCATCCCGACCCTCTTCCCGACGGGCTGGTTGCGGGCGCCGGCGGACAACACGCTATCGTTCGTGCATGAAAGCTTTTGGGACGAACTGGCCGTCGCCGCGCGGCGCGACCCCGTGCAATTCCGCTTGGATCACATGCGCGCAAGATTCGCGCATCCGCTTGCGGAGCCGACCGAGGATGGCGAGCCGCCGTATGACGTGCGCCGCATGGCCGCCGCCCTCGAGCTCGTCGCGGAGCGGTCCGGTTGGGGCCGCAAGCCGCCGTCGAAAGGCGTCGGGATGGGCGTCGCGACCTTCTTCAGCCACCGCGGCTACGTTGCGGAAGTGGCAAAGGTGCGGGTCGATGCGCAGGGCGCCTGGAACGTCGAAAAGGTGTGGGTGGTCGCAGACGTCGGATCAATCATTCTCAACCCCACGACGGCACACGCGCAGGTCGAAGGTGCGGTAATTGAGGGCGTGGGCCAACTCATGGGCGAGATCCGCTTCGCCAAGGGCCGCGCCGCGCAGGCAAACCTCGCTGATTTTCGCCTGATGCGGATGCCGTCGGCGCCCGAGGTGGACGTACACTTCCATCTCACCGACAACCCGCCGACCGGGCTCGGCGAGCCGGCACTGCCGCCCGTCATCCCGGCGGTTGCGAATGCGGTTTTCGCGGCCTGCGGGGCGCGCGTCCGCAGCCTGCCGCTGACGGCGACGAAGATCATGGCGGCGAGGACGGATTTGGGGTGAACGCGATCAACCGATGAGGGGACCGGATATGCACACCAGGGAAATCTTTCGCCCTATGCTGCTTGCCGCAAGCGCGTTGATGGCGACGGTGTTGATTTTGCAACCGGCACTCGCGGAGGAAGCCAAGTCCTCGACAGAGACTTCCGCAAACATCGATGCGCCTGCGGCGCTCAGATCAGGCGATCGCTATGTTGTACCTCGGACTTGGTCCGCGGTGCGCAAATCCGATCATGTCCGGCTCTCCTCGCCGGACCACGATACGACAATTGCCCTGGTCTCCGTCGACGCGGATACAGACGCAGGCGGCGCAGTTCTAAAAGGCTGGCACCTCTACAAACCCGGTTCCGAGGCGAGAAAGATTGAAATTCTGACCCCGCTCCCTCCGGAGGACGGCTGGGATGAGCGCAAGTCCGTCAGTTTTGTGTCCTCTCCCGCTGATCCGGCCGTCATTCAGGCATTTGCACTTCGCAAGGGCTCGCACTGGCTGGTGATGATTGCCGATTCTTCAAAGGCCGCCCTCGAACGGCACTCCGGGGCGATCGGCGTGATCCGCGCGAGCCTGCTGCCCGCCGGTTATGAACCGGAATCCTTTGTTGGCCGACCACCTCATCACTTGGACGCCGCAAGAGTCCAGAAATTGAAAACCTTCATCGCCGATGCGATGGCGAAACTCGGTGTGCCGGGTGTCGGGTTCGCGCTGGTCGACAACGGCAAGGTCGTTGCCGAGGGCGGACTCGGCGTGCGCGAACTCGGCAAGCCCGAGCCGGTCACGGCGGACACGCTGTTTATGATCGGCTCGAACACCAAGGGCATGACGACGCTTCTTATGGCCAAACTGGTCGATGAAGGGAAGTTGTCCTGGGACAGCCCGGTTACGGCTGTTTATCCCGAATTCAAGCTCGGCAGTGCCGAGACGACGAAGCTCGTCCTGGTGCGCCATCTCGCCTGCGCCTGCACAGGCTTGCCGCGGCAGGATTTGGAATGGCTGCTGGATTCGGACAAGCATTCGCCGGCTTCCTTAACCTTCGACTTGTTGGCCAAAGTCAAGCCGACGAGCAAATTCGGGGAAGAGTTTCAATACAACAACCTGATGCTCTCCGCCGCCGGCTACATCGCCGGCCATTTGCTCCACCCGCGACTTGAGCTCGGTGCGGCCTATGACCGCGCGATGCGGGAAGTGGTTTTCCTGCCCCTTGGCATGACCGCCACGACGTTTGATTTCGCAAAGGCGATGACTCTCAATCATACGAGTCCGCATGGAATCGATTACTCGGGCAAACCGGCGGTCTCGCAGGCGATGTTCGATTATCCCGCCCTAGCACCGGCCGGACTGGCTTGGTCGACGCCTCACGACATGATCAAATATGTCGAGAATGAAATCACCGAGGGAACGGCGCCCGACGGGAAGCAGTTGTATTCGGCGCACAACCTTCTGGAACGGCGTAAACCCAATGTCGCCATTTCGAAGGACGAATTTTACGGCATGGGGATTGAGACCGGGAAGACCGGCGGTGTTGTCGTCATCTCGCATGGCGGGGGCACTTTCGGACACTTGAGCAACTGGTATGTCATTCCTGAAGCGAAGATCGGCGCCGTCCTCCTGACCAATTCCAACCAGGGCGCGTTGATGCTCGGTCCATTCCGGCGGAAATTGTTCGAAGTGATCTACGACGGAAAACCTGAAGCCGACGCCGAGATTGCCGTGGCTGCGGAAAATGCCAAGACCGCTCATGAAAAATTGGCGAAGGAAATTGATCCCGCGCCGCCTGCCGAGGTGATCGCCGGGCTGGCACGGATTTATGTTTCCCCTGAATTGGGGCGCATAAGCGTCCGGAAAGCCGACGGCGCCCTCTATTTCCGCTTTGCGGGTTTTGAAAATCGCATGGGCCTGCGCCGGTCGAAAGACGGTTCAATTATCCTCGAGTCGATCGACCCGGCAGGGCTAGGCATGAGCTTCACCCTTGAGAAGCGTGACGGACGAAATGCGCTCACGATCAGGGACGGACAGCACGAGTACGTCTATCACGAACAAACCGCCAATTAGGCCGCGGAATACCGCGACAGGCGCGGAGTCAGCCGCGGGCTTTTATGGTCGATTGCGCTTCCGTCCCGGGGAGCCCAGGAAACGGCCCGCAACCTTCAGTTCGCGCAACATGGAGCGCTTTTTCGTTACGTGCTCCTGCATGCGCCGCAGGATGTTGTCGAGAACCGCCACCGCCTCGCAAACATGCGCCCCTTTGTTGAGCATTACGCACTCGGCGCGCTCGCTCATCGCTGCATCGGTGATTTCGGCTCGCGATGGAAAGCCGTCCTTTGAGAGACTCTCAAGAACCTGCGTAGCCCATATTACCGGCACATGCGCGGCTTCGCACAGCCACAGGATTTCTTCCTGCACCTCAGCGAGGCGTTCAAACCCGCATTCCACCGCGAGATCGCCACGCGCGATCATTACGCCGCAATGAGAGGAGCGCAACGCGGCGAACAACATTTCAGGCAGATTCTCGAATCCCCGGCGCGTTTCGACCTTGAGTATCACCCCCAGCTTCTCGCCCCCGAGTCGCTTTAGATGCTCCTGCAATTGTTCGACATCCGACGCGCAGTTCGCAAATGACAGCGAAACCAAATCGGAATGGCGCACGACGAACTCAAGATCCTCGATGTCTTTCGCCGTTAGCGCCGGGAGCCGCAAGGCGCTGTCGGGGAGGTTGATACCCTTGTAACCGCGGAGTTTGTCGCCCTTTTCGCGCGCACGATTGATCTTCACGTTCGCGCGATCCGGCTCGATGCTCTCGATCAATCCGCCGATCTTTCCATCGTCGAACCAGATTGCATCGCCGCAACATACGTCATCGAATACCTCGGGCAACGTGCAGCCGATGGAGGCTGGCGTCAGCAAGCGACCACGCCCATCATGAGTTGCCGGTCGACCGGGCTTGAGACTGCGGTTGACGATGAGAATATCTCCCACTCGCAACAAAATAGGAGCTTCGCGTGGGGCGAAGGTGCCCACAAGAACGGTGGCTTTGCTGCCTTTCGCGCCGGCGCGCCGAACTCTCGTGCCTGGGATGACGTAACTCGTCTTGGCGAGTTCCATCCAGACGCCGCTAGCGTCGATGTCGGCCACTTTCATGACGCGGTGCGCGCCTCGCACGTCTGTAAACGTAATTGTGTCGCCTACGCGAAGTTGCGCCAGCCACTTAGCCGGCAACGACAGCGTGGCGGCGGCTTGCGAGGGTGCGAGGCGCCCACGATGCACGTCGGTGACCCAGATGCGGGCCGGCGCGGTGACGCGTCCAAACACATCGCGTGAGGGACTGATTTTCAGCACGGCAGGACCGGCTTCCAGCGGACCAGTTCGCAACTTGGGGCCGCCAAGATCCATAACGACCCGGCATGGTCTGCCCAACTCGCGGCTTGCCCGGCGCAGAAAGTCGATCATCGCGCGCCAATCACGGGCGTTGTCATGCGCACAATTGATGCGCATGCAATCCATTCCGGCGCGCACAAGATCGTGGATCACTGCGTAGTCGCGCGCCGCTTCGCTTGCTACCGTAACCATGATGCGCACATTGCGTGCCGCCGGTGCGGGTCCGAACAGCGCCGATGTGTGCGCATCGAGAGAATCTTGCGGACTGACCGAATTGGCGACATCGGCTTGTCCGTCATCGTTGCCATCCAGGGCGCGTAGCGCCGCACAAATGGCGTCGACCGATGCCAGCACGCAGCCTTCGGATCGCCCTAAGGACGACAATCCGAGCGCCGATAGACGCGGCTGGAGCTCACGCAAATCGTGCCGACGCAAGGCGAGATAGTGGAGAAGATTGGTTGCGCTGGCTCGCAGGTCCGACGGCACGGCGTCAAGCACCCCGCGGCTATTGGCAGCGACGTCTCGAACATCGGCAGAAAGGGACTCGAGTTCCACACGCAACGCATGAATTCTCTGAGCCCGCGCGCCGGGCTTGGAAGAGCCGATTTTCGGTATTGCTGACATGATTTCCCTAAACTCAACGCCGCTGCGCATGGCGCCTGGTGCCCGTCTGCAAGTTGCACCCTAGCATGCGGGTGCGCGCGTGATGTATAGGTGGATGCCGCAACAAACCAGCACCCCCTCGGTAATATTCCGCCGGTATCGCAGCCGAAAGACATTGAGGGCGCGATTGTGACGATAATATTTCACCGTGCGATGCGCGCAGCGAGCTCTTGCACAGCCGGCGGCGCGCGGAATGCTCATGCCCAAGGCGGCGGTCGCAGTGTACGCTTCGAACTTGCGGACTGACTTGATGAACGCTGTGCCGGAACGGGCGATCGGCTCGATACTACGAAAAGGTTTTCGGCGCTCGCGTTCTGAGCCTGGGTGACGGCAACGCGCCGGGGTACCTTCAGCTGGCCAACATCTGGATGATTCTGAACGTTGGAGGCGGACCGACCCCGGATAAGCCGACGGTAACGCTCAGCGTCCCCAACCCGAATCACATCAACAGCTTTATGAATTTCCGCGTTGCGGATATTCAAGCGTGCTATGAATTATGGAGAAGTCGTGGAGCGGAGTTCATCACAGAGCCGCTACCCAAGTACGGCGAGATACGCTGCTATATCCGCGACCCCGACGGCTACATCATCGAGGTCGGCCAGAGCACAGACCTTGCATACGGTTAGCGCCGCCTAAATGACATCACATATGCCGCGAGAATCCGTTAGGCCACAACCGCTCTGATCGCCTTGCAACGACAGCTTTTGGGGATCAATCAGACCCTTGCATGCCGCCAATCGGTGTGTTACATACTGAACCATATGGTTCAATATGGCCGCAGAGAAGTACCCCATGACCCTTCGTACGGGGGCAAGTACCATTTCATGTTCTCTCACGCTGCCTCTCTGCAGCCCATGGAGTTCTTGGGCAAGTATATCGAAGTGACGCCGCACTGGCGCCTCGTCTGGACGAATGACGAAGGTGGCGAAGCTGGGGCCGTCACCACGGTGACTTTTGAAGAACGAGGTGGCGAGACGCTGGTCGTTATGCACGACCTCTATCCCTCCAAGGAAGCTCTCGATGCCAACGCCGGGATGGAGGGTGGGATGCGCGAGAGGTTCGCGCAACTGGACGAGCTTCTTGTCGCATTGGAGAGTCTATGATCACGCGTCGCGAAGTGTTGGCTCTTGGCACTGCAGCGATCGCCATACCCGGCGTGGGTAGGCTGCTGGCAGCCGTGCCCCGTGCCGCCCGTCCCCTCAATATCTTGGTTTTGGGAGGTACCGGCTTCATCGGTCCGCACCAGGTCGAGTACGCACTCGCTCGCGGTCATCACCTCACCCTTTTCAACCGCGGACATAAGGATGCAGCGTCGCTCTATGGGAATCGGGTCGAGGTTTTGATTGGCGACCGCGACGTGAAAACCGCACCCGGTCTTGCCGCCCTTGAAGGCACGCGCCGCTGGGATGCAGTCATCGACAACTCGGGTTACGTCCCGCGGCACATACGCGATTCGGCGCAACTTCTGGAAGGTAGGGTACGCCGCTATCTGTTCGTATCGACTGTCGCGGTCTATCAGGGCGTCGAACGAGTGTGCGTGGAAACCTCCCCGTTGCGCTCGCTCTCGAACCCCGAGAACGAGCAATTGACGGGCCAAAGCTACGGCGAGATGAAGGCCGAGGGTGAGCGGATCGTTCGGCAGCTATATGGCGCCGCAGCAATCATCGTGCGGCCCACCTATGTGGTCGGCCCGGGAGATGAAACCGACCGCTTTACCTATTGGGTGGCGCGAACCGCCGACGGAGGCGTGGTGGTCGGTCCACGCGCCGATGCAAAGGACCTGCAGACTGTGGACGTGCGCGACCTCTGCCCTTGGATGGTGAGGCTGATCGAACGCGACATGGGCGGGATCTTCAATGCCGCAGCTCCGCCCGTGCCTTGGGACCGCGTACTCGCCAGCCTGCGGCCTCTCAGCGAGCGGCCGGTGCGATTCGTACGTCCCCCTGCCGCTATTCTCGAGGAGCTGAAGTTGGATTTCCCTCTCGTGGCGCCGACGATCGCCGGCGGGCATTTGACCAGCGAGCGGATGATGTTCGATGGCCGGCGCGCGCTGCAAGCGGGGCTTGAGTATCGGCCGTTATCGGCGACGGGGCTCGCCACGCTGGAATGGTGGCGTCAGCAGACACCCGAGCGCCGCGCTGCTGCGGAGAAGTACTGGCCGACAAAGGAGCAGGAAAAGTCCGTGCTCGAGCAAATGCCGCGGACTTAGTGCGTTCATATGCTCGGTGCTGGGTGCCGCCGGCGCCTCAAATCAAGCTGCCCTGGTATGACTCGCGCGGAAGGCCTGCAATCCTTCGATGAAGGCGTCGATCTGAGGATCGGTCCCGATGGTGACGCGGCACCAGTTATCGTAGGGTGGAAAACGCCGCGCGACAGCGATATTCCGCTGCCGCATGAACTCGGTGAACTGCTTGATCGGCATGCCCGTGTCGAAGAATACGAAATTGCCGTGAGGCTCTGCATACGGAAAGTGCCGTCGTGCCAGCTCGGCGGTGAGCCGGGCGCGGGTGGCCAGGATCCGTCGTCGGCAGTTTGTCAGGAACTCTGTGTCGCCAAGGCTCGCATAGGCACCGCGCACGGCGAATATGTTGGGTGTCGTCATGCACGCAGCGGACATTTCTTCGATGAGATCGGGTCGGGCGATCCCGTATCCGTAGCGAACCCCGGCCATCCCATGAAGCTTGGAGAATGTCCGCAAAACGACGACACGCTTTGGTCCCGTCACCAGACTGGCCGACGAGACCGCGCCCTCGACGAATTCCAGGTACGCTTCATCGATGATGGTCGTCACATGATCCGGAAGAGCGGCGACGAACGCTGCGATGGTCGCGGAATCGATCATCGTGCCCGTCGGGTTGTTGGGATTGCAGAGGTACACGGCTCGCGTCTTGGCCGAGACCGCCGCGTGCATCGCGCTCAAATCGTGGCGCAGCTGTTTATCGACCGGCACCCACTTCAGGGTCGCCCCTGAGTAGCGAGCGTAGTCGGTCAACTCGGCGTAGGTGGGCTCGGCCGCCACGATTTCGCCGTGCTCACGCGCGGCGAGCATCCCGAGGGCGCGCAGCAACTCCCCGGAGCCGGTGCCGGTCACGATGTGATCGGGCCCGAATCCTTCTTTTTGGGCGAGTAAGCTGACGAGCCTTGGATTCTCATCGTCCGGATAACGACAACCCTCCGCTATCGACTGGGCGATCGCCGCGCGCGCGGCGGGCGACGGCCCGTAGGGGTTCTCATTCCAACACAACAACACCAACGGCTCCGTGCCGCCGGCCAACGAAGCCGCGGCGAGGCGCCCACTCAACGGTGCCGAAATGCTGTTCAGAGGACGCATCAGCATGAGCGCCGATGCAGTCAAGAGGTCACGGCGGCTGAGTTCCATGAATCGACACTCCCCAACTTGCGCAAGCCCGGATCAACGGACTCGATAGGCCTAGGGTAGCAGAATGCTTCAGCAAAGCACCCCGCGCCCTCCCGCTCAGTCATTTATGGACAAATTCACCCGCGGCTTTGTAGCTGCGCAATGACAAGCACGTGACGACGTCCCGCACCGAGGGAACCTTCAGAAGCGTGTCGAGCGTAAGGTCAGTCAGGTCGGCAACATCCTTGACGGATACCTCTAGGATCAGATCGTATTCCCCAGTGACTGCGGCGCATGAAATGACTCGATCATCGTCGCGAATGACTCCCAGGAACGCCTTGCCATCCGTCGCGCCGCGTTGATCAAGATTCACGAGCATGTACGCCGAAAGGATCCTACCCACAGCGGCGGGATTGATCACCGCCCTGTAACCCGCGATCACACCCTCTTGCTCGAGGGCCCGTACCCGCCTAAGGCACGCCGATTCGGACATGCGCACCCGGCGAGCGAGTTCGACATTCGAGAGCCGGCCGTCGCGACCCAACTCACGAATAATGCGGTGATCTTCTTGGCGCAATAAAATGGGATATCCTTGCGCGTATTGGCGCAAAAGTGGCTCGTTCCACCATTCTAACGCAAACAATTGTTTCATTTTGGCGGAAAAAACCAGCGGATCCGCCTTATTCTGGCTCGCTACGCGGCGAACCCTGGACCCATGACGTTAACCAAGAAAGCGCGCTTTCCGATTGGTCACGAGATCACCTTGGCCGAACTCGACTGCAACCCTTATCCGGCGTTTGCGCGACTGCGTGAACGCGAGCCGATCTCGTGGATCCCCGCTCTAAACATGTGGTACATCGTCGGCTACGAGAACGTACGTACGGCATTGCTCGACGCGGCCCGAATGACCACCGCGTCCGCCCGGTCGACGATCTTCGACACCTTTGGCGCACACGTCTTGACTACCGAAGGGACGACGCACGACCGCTATCGCCAGGCCTTGCGACATCCGTTCACGCCCGCCTATATTCGCGCGCACTTGGAGCCGGCCATTGTTGCCGCCGCGGCCGCGCTGATTGACGAGTTGCAACAGCACGGCCGGGCCGATCTGCGCTCCGAGTTTGCGCGCCGTCTGCCAATTCAAGTCATTCTATTGATATGCGGCCTGCCGGCCGATGCCGAACCGCACATGCGCCGCTGGTACGACAGTTTCGAAGCCGCGCTCGCTAATTTTGCGGGCGATGAGAGCATACGCATCGCCGCAAAGCGCAGCATCACCGAGTTCCACGCACTGCTCGATAAGGCGATCGACTCAGTGACGCACGCGGATGTTTCGTTGCTGGGACTCCTGGTCAACGCGCCGGCGAACGAAAGGCTCGACGATGAGGAAATCAAGCGAAACTTGGACATCGTATTTTTTGGCGGCATATCCACGGTCGAGGCATTGCTGCTCAATAGCCTGTGGGCAATGTTTGAGCATGCCGATGTGTTGAAACGCGCCCAACGCGACTTCACCGTACTGCCGCAGCTCATCGAAGAAACCATGCGATGGCTCAGCCCCGTGCAGTCGGCCACGCGCCATGTCACGGAACCGTTTGAGTGGCAAGGCATCCAATTCTCCACTCACGACACGGTGAACTGCATGCTCGGCGCCGCGAATCGCGATCCTTCGATCTTCCCCGATCCCGACCGTTTTGACCTGCATCGAGCGAACAGCCGCAGACATCTGGGGTTTGCCACCGGCGCGCATGCCTGCCTCGGATCCCACCTGGCCAAGGCCGAGGTTCTGATCGGGCTAAGGACTCTTCTCAGCCGGCTTCACAACATACGACTTGAGCCATCGCTGACGGAACCTCCCAGTGGCTACGAATTTCGCCAGCCGCGCAAACTGACTGTGAGCTGGGATCCCGCTTAGGAAATCTCTCGGACGATAAGTGACTGGAAAGCCCCCACACCGATTCCGATCGCCTCACACTCCCCTGTGGGCTGCCGTGTTGGTCATGCACACGGCCGTCGCGGCGCCCTGCGACTCTTCAAAGGAGCCCTCCTCGATTGCGGAGCCGCCTTCTGCGCTGATCGCCGGACTCCCCGCCTTCATCGACGGCGCCGTTCTCGATGCCATGCGCCGCGATCATATCGGCGGCGTGGAAGTCGCCGTCGTCAACGCCTCCTCGGTGCTTCTTGCCAAAGGCTATGGCGTTGCGGGACTCACCCCGGTCAGAGAAATGAGCGCCGACACCTTGGTGCGCGTCGGCTCGATCTCAAAAACCGTGGTTTGGATAGCCATCATGCAGCTGGTCGAGCAGCATCGCATCGAGCTCGACGATCCGATTAACCGCTACCTGCCGCCCAGTTTGCAAATTCCCGACGAGGGCTTCTCTCAGCCCATCCGAATCAAGCATCTGATGAACCACACGGCCGGGTTTGAAGAAACCGTCTTGGGCCACCTGGAAGTTCTTGACGCGCGTTTCGAGCTACCCGTAGCAACCTACCTGGCGCGCTACCGCCCTCGCCGCGTGCGGCCGCCGGGCGAGATCGCTGTGTACTCCAATTATGGCGCCGCCCTCGCCGGCATGATCGTGGCTCAGGTGAGCCAACTTCCGTGGGATCAGTACGCCGAGCAGAAAGTGCTGCGGCCGCTGACTATGCGCTCCGCGACTTTCCGGGAAAACCTGCCGCCCGAACTGGCAAAGGCGCGAGGCCTGCCGCAGCCAATGGATGCGGACGCTGCCGCGCAGCTCAGCAATGGCTTTGTTTGGAAGGAGGCCCGGCTCGCACAGGCGCCGCCCGAATACATCACACACTACGCACCCGCGGGCGCGTTGGCTGCGAGCGCCAACGACATGATCGCGTACATGCAGGCCTTTCTCGATCCCAAGCGCTTCGCCGCCGCCGGGGTGCTTGCCGAACAAAGCGTGCAAACTCTGTTTCAGCAATCATTTTCCAATGCGCCAGGCTTCGGCACCCTACATCATGGACTGTTTCAATATCCTTTTCCCGGCGGCCAGTTGGCAATCGGGCACGATGGCGACACGCGTTACCAGCACGCCATCATGCTGATCGTGCCGACCATGAATTTGGGTATTTTCGTTGGCGAGAATACCGACAGCGGCCTGTCGCTGATCGAGCGGCTGCCCTACCTGATCGGGACCTATCTTCTGGGACAGAATCTGCCGGCCATCGTGTCTCGCGTGCCCACCCGCTCCCACGCGGATGTCACAGGAACCTACCTAACACTGCGCCGCCCCTACCATCGCACCGAGCGCGCCTTTCTCAATCTTGCCACGGCATCGGTGCAGGAAACTGCGAACGGCGATCTGCTGGTGTCCGGACTGACGCCGGACATCGATCGTTATGCGCCGCAGTCCGATGGCACGTTTCATGAGGTCGCCGGGCCAAACCGTATTGCATTTCGACAAGATTCGGGACGGCTGTTGTTGCTCGATCCGACCGGTTCCGAACCGCTTGAGAGAGAGGGATTCTTCGCCGGCACCCAGTGGCTGATGGTCATTCTGATGCTCGTACACATCGCCGCGCTGGCGGGCTCGTTTCAGGCGGTGAGCGACTTGCGTGCCCGCGACCGCGGGGCCGCCGCCGCGCTCTGGGACGTCGCGCCGCTGCTTTGGCTCAGTGGCTTGGTTGCAGCGTGGATTGCAATTATGCCGTGGCTGGGAAACCTGGACGCGTTGGTGACGCAGTATCCGGGAGTGCTGCTGCCTGCGGCTTGCTGGCTGTTCTTCCTCGCAACGGTCGTTACCGTGTGCGGCTTACTGATCCTCGCCGCCGCGAGACCGCGCTGGCCCATGCGCCGGTGGTTCCTCACCATTATTTCAGGCCTGATATTCGTAGCAGCCGCCGCCACCTTTTTCCATTGGGGGCTGCTGGGATTCTCGGGCTGGTGAGTATGGACGTGAAACGCTGGTCTTTGAATCCTAACGCGCATCGTCGCGCAACGACGAGCGAGGAGCGGCGCATCGTTTCGCTGCAATCCGCGGCCGAGGCACTGGTTGAAATTCGGCGCTGGCCGGGCTACTCGCCCACGCCGCTTCGCGATTTGGCTCCTCTAGCTGCGCAGCTTGGCGTTGACGCGATTCGCTATAAGGATGAATCCACGCGTTTCTCCCTGGGCAGCTTCAAGGCACTCGGCGGTGCGTATGCCGCCGCAAGGCAAGTACAACGGATGCTGCGTCTGCGAAATGGCCGGGATGTTTCTCTAAGCGAACTGTTTACCGGCCGCCATGCCCGGGAAATTCAAGATATCACCCTCTGTTGCGCGACCGACGGCAACCACGGTGTCTCGGTTGCATTTGCCGCTCAGAGGATGAACTGTCGCTGCGCCATTTTTATGCACGAGCACGCCTCGAGCGCCCGCGAGAAATCGATGCTCGAGCTGGGAGCGACGGTTCATCGGACGCCGGGCACTTATGATGATTCGGTTCGCATTGCGCGCGCAGCGGCCGCAAAGGAAGGCTGGGTGCTGATTGCCGATACCACCGTCGAGACTTTCGAACAGGTGCCCGCTGAGGTCATGCAAGGTTACACGGTGATGCTTCTGGAGATTCTGGATCAGGCTCCCCATGCGCTCTGCACCCACGTGTTCGTCCAGGGCGGTGTGGGCGGACTGGCGGCCGCCGTGGCCGGCCTCTTCGCCGAGTACTTCGGTGCAGGTCGACCCATGGTGATTATTGTTGAGCCGGAGACAGCTGCATGCCTCCTGGCGAGTTCGAAGGCGGGTACGGCTTCTCGTATCGACGGCAACTTGCACACCATCATGGGCATGCTGGAATGCGGCGAGGCCTCGTCGATCGCGTGGACGATTCTCAAACAGCGCGCCGACGCTTTCATCACCATTGACGATGAAACCGCCGTGCAGGCGCATGATTTGCTGACCCGGGGCAGCGCCGGCGAGGCGCTGGATGTGGGTTATTCCGGCGCCGCCGGAGTCGCGGGGCTTATGGCCGCGATCGCCGATCCCGAGGTTGCGGCAGCGCTCAGGCTTGACAGGGCCAGCCGCATCCTGACTTTCGGCACGGAAATGGGAGACGGCGGACGGGTGAGTCTGCGACACTTGAGCGGCGAAACCACCGTATGAAAACGATCAACCAACCCGAAACCGTTTCACTGGCCGACAAGTATCGATTGGATGCCGAGCGCTCCCTCATCGGCGGCCGCCAGGCGCTGGTGCGCTTGCTGCTCCTACAAAAGGCGCTGGATCGACGCGACGGATTGAAGACCGCCGGTTTCGTCAGCGGCTATCGCGGCTCTCCCCTGGGGGGCTTCGACGCCGAATTGTGGAAGGCTGAAGAGCTCCTGAAGGCGAACGACATCCTGTTTCAGCCCGGCCTCAATGAGGATTTGGCGCTGACCGCGATCGCCGGCACGCAGCAGGTCAACTTCCTGCCAGGCGCCAAGTTCGATGGCGTATTCGGCCTCTGGTACGGCAAGGGGCCCGGGGTGGATCGCTCCGGCGATGCCATCAAGCACGCCAATCTATGGGGTGTATCCGCGAAAGGCGGCTTGGTGCTCGTCTGCGGCGATGATCACGCGGGCAAGTCATCCACCACCGCCCACCAAAGTGAGCTGACGTTGGCGAGCTGGGGTGTGCCGGTGCTGTATCCGAGTTCCGTGGCGGAGATCTTGAGCATGGGACTGGCGGCATTTGCTCTGTCGCGGTTCTCAGGCTGTTTGGTCGCCCTCAAATTGGTGAATGAAACTGCCGAGGGGACCGGTGTCGTTGCCTCAAGCGAATTGCCGCGTTTCGTGCAGCCGCCGGTCGAAGAGCCGGCCGGAGGCGTTCACATCCGTCCGGAAGTGCTCGCCGTGCACGCCCAGGACCTTCGTTTGGTGCGTCACAAATTGCCGCGCGCACGCGCTTTTGCGCGGGCCAACCGCCTCGATCGGATCACCTTCGGCGCCTCTGCACCGCGTTTCCTGATCGCGACCGCGGGCAAGGCATACGCGGATGTTCTGGCGGCGCTGCGCACGTTGGAAATCGACGACGAACTCGCCAAGCAATCAGGCATCGGGGTCTACAAGATCGGTCTGGTTTTCCCCTTGGATCCAGTTGCGCTCATCGAGGCCGCGGGGCGTGCGGTGGAGATCCTCTTCGTCGAAGAGAAGAAGGCGAATGCCGAGATTCAGGCGCGCGATGCCATGTATCATCGCTCGCCGCGTCCGCATATCACGGGAAAGACGACCCCCGAGGGATTAGCACTGCTGCCGGAAGAGGGTGTTTTGGATTCGCGCGCAGTGGCGCGCGCCATTGCCGAGCGGCTGCAGGCAAGTTTGCCGGAATTGGCGCAAGACTTGCCCGGTGTGCTCGAAGAGATCATGGCGCTTCAATCCGCGCAGGCCGCCGCCCCGCCGCAACCACCGCTGGCCGTGCGGCGTCCCGGCTTCTGTCCCGGCTGTCCTCATAACTCATCCACCGTGCTGCCGGAAGATGCCTTCGGCGCAACGGGCATCGGGTGTCACGGCATGGTGCGCTTTCACTCCGATCGCTATCCGCTGCCGATGTTCCACATGGGTGCGGAGGGCGCCAACTGGATTGGCATCGCGCCCTTTACTGAAACGCCGCATCTGTTTCAGAACCTCGGCGATGGGACCTACAGCCATTCTGGATCGCTCGCCATCCGCGCGGCCGTGGCCGCCGGCGTCAACATCACTTACAAGATCCTCTACAACGATGCGGTCGCCATGACCGGCGGCCAGCCCGTGGAGGGAGGCTTGTCGGTGAGCCGCATGGTGCAGCAGGTTCGCGCCGAAGGAGCGTCGCGCGTCGTGGTGCTGTCGGAGGATCCGGAGCGCTTCGCAGGGTCCGATGCGTTGCCGGCGAATACTGAGCTGCATGCGAGGGACGAGTTGCGCCGCATTCAAGAGGAACTGCGTGTCCAGCCGGGTGTGAGCGTGATCATCTTCGATCAGGTATGCGCTGCGGAAAAGCGCAGGCGGCGCAAGATCGGCGCCTTTCCAGAGATGAAGCAGCGCGTGTTCATCAATGCGGAGGTGTGCGAGGGCTGCGGCGACTGCTCGGTGCAATCGAATTGCGTGGCCATACAACCGCTGGAGACCGAACTCGGCCGCAAGCGCAGGATCGATCAGTCCGCATGCAATGGAGACCTTTCCTGCCTGAAAGGCTTTTGCCCGTCATTCGTGACGGTGACAGGTGCGAGGATGCGCCACTCGGCCGCGCTGGCCGATGAATCGGTGTTGCCGGAACCGCCGGTGCCGGCGCTCGCTACGTGCTTCAACCTGCTGATCACCGGAGTCGGTGGAACTGGCGTGGTCACGGTCGGCGCGATTCTCGGCATGGCGGCGCGGCTACAAGGCTTGGGCGCCAGTCTCTACGATATGACCGGTCTCAGTCAGAAAGGCGGAGCGGTCTTCAGCCACGTGAGAATATCGGCCGAGCCGGACGCAGTCCTTCCGGCGCGGATCGGTCCGGGCGAGTCGGATGTGCTGCTCGCCTGCGATGTGATCGCCGCGGTTCATCCGGAAGCGCTGAGTACCGTACGCACCGGTCGCACGTTCGTCGTCGCCAACACTGACATCATGGCGACCGCCGATTTCCAGATTCGTCGCGATCTGGCGGTGCCGCAGGTCCCCCTTCTCGACCGACTCACGCAGCGGGCCGGCGCTCCACCGCGGATGTTCGCGGCCAGCACTCTCGCGGCACATGTCGTGGGCGATTCAATCGCAGCGAACATCCTCATGCTGGGGTTTGCCTGGCAATGCGGCCGTGTGCCATTGACGCTCGCTTCCCTCGAGCAGGCCATCAAGCTCAACGGACGGGCGGTCGAGGCGAATCTGAAAGCCTTCCGTGCCGGACGTGCGAAGGCTTTGGACGAAACACTGGCCGGTCCACCCGCGCCGCCCGATCCAGACAGCTTCATCGAACGGCGCACCCAGGCGCTGGAGCGCTATTGGAACAAGCGCTATGCCGCGCGCTACGCCGCTCTGATGCAAGCCGTGCGTAATGCCGCGCGGCCCTTACGGGGCGGCGAGCGCTTCATCTGGGCCGCGGCGCGCGCCGCCTACAAGGTCATGGCCTACAAAGACGAATTTGAAGTGGCACGCCTGTACTCGACCGATGAGTTTCGCCAGGCGCTGAGTCGCGAATTTGGGGGCACGCGCCACATCAAGGTATATCTCTCGCCGCCCGGACTGGTCGGGATGGACTCGCATACCGGGCGGATGCGCAAGATCGGCGTGGGCCGCTGGATCTTTCCGGTGTTTCGCCTGCTTGCCGCGTGCCGTGGGCTGCGCGAAGGGCCTTTGGATCCGTTTGCACGAACCGCGGAGAGGCGACTGGAGCGACGACTCCGCGATGCGGTTCTCTCGCGTCTCCAATGGCTCACGGCCAACCTCGATCAAGCGAATCTGCCGGCGGCGATCGAATTTGCGGAGAGCGTCATGCAGGTTCGCGGCTTCGGCGCCGTGAAATTGCCGTCGGCCCAAGCGCTGCTTGCCCAGCTGGAGTCGTAGGGAGTCCTACTTCGCATAGAGCGTGCGCAGCCCTCGGACTACCGAAGTTCCCATCACGTCCGTATGCCCCATCCCGGGGTGGAACTCGATGGTCATCTTGAGTCCGGGGTATTGCCGGCTGGCAAGCACGCCGGCCAGATGCGACATCCCGCTGACGATCTCACCCATCCCTTCGAGCAGCGGATCTGACGCCTCGAGCACGCCTGCCCCGAAATAGATGCCTACGCCAAGGTCCTTGTGGGTCTTCGCGTAGGCAGCTTCCTGTCGGAAGATCTCGCCGCGACCGTATGCCATCGCGGGACTCGAGATGATGTACTTCGTGAACGGCGTGTTCGGCTGGAAGATCGCCCACGAGGTGAAGAATCCTCCAGCCGAGAGGCCGAACAGACCGAGCTGAGCGGTGTCGATCGGGAACTTGGCGGCCAGCAGCGGAATCATTTCGCTCGCAATCGCCGTGAGAAACTTCCCCGCGCCACCGGTACATCGACCCTGCGGCGACTTGAACTGCTTGCAGTAGCCCTCGACGGCCTGGCCGAACTTGTCTTGCCGATCCCAGCCCGGCGGCGAGAACTCATAGATCCGTCGCCGGGTGTGCTCGTCTTCACCCTCTCCGAGCGAGGTCCCGACGCTGATGATAAACAGCGGTGTGATCACGCCCTCGAGCGTTGAGGCTTGCTCGTAGACGTTGCGGAACACGAAATCTCCGTCCGTTACGATCAGCGCCGCATACTTCTTTCCATCCCCGGCCTTGTAGCCCGGGGGCAGGCCGACGTTGAGGGAAAAGCGGACGCCCATCGATGGTGACCGGAACGTAAACGACTCGACGCCGCGGCTCGGGACCGGCCGCGACTGAAGCTGCGCGTGCGCGCCGATGGAGGCCAAGGCAAGCAGGAAACCTATTGTGACAGTTGCTGTTTTCATGGGGCGCCAGGGTTTGAGAGAGCCAGTGCAATTATGCTCACATTTTTGCGCCCCAGCCGCAAAGATCGACGACGGCCGACCACCGAGCGCATTAATTCAAGAGATTTCCACTTCACCGACACCTTATAATTGGCTGATGATCGCGGCACAGAGCAAGCCATTCTTGAGACAAAAGCTCGATTTGGCTCGGTTTGGATGATGCCGTCCCTGGGCGCACGTATCGTTGCCTACGGGTTCATTGGGGCCTTCGCGATTGCAAGCCTCACGCTGCTGGCAATCGCGGTCGGGTCGACAGTGCAGCGAGCCACGTTGATTTTTTCCGGATCGGGTGCGGACGGTACCGTTGTCGCGAAGAAGCAAGTAGGACGCCTGAAGAGCGGCGCTGCTGCTTATGCGCCAGTGCTTCAGTTCACGGCGGGCGATGGGCGCACCTATATCGTCACCTCGGATCTGTCTGGTCCTGAATCGGCGTATCGATATGGCCAGCATCTGCGAGTCCTATACCGCGCCGATCATCCGGACGGCGCCCGCATCGATGCTTTCGCGCCACTGTGGACCTTGCCGCTCGTCACGGCAGTCGTCGGCACCGCATTTTCGATCGTTCCGGCCATTGTCATCGTGAACTGGGTCCGGCGACGGCGCACCTCAAGTGATGAAGCACTGGCAGGCGAGTCTGACGGCACGACGGTCCCCGGCCTTCGCTCGGCCCTCGGCATTGTCCTTACCGTTGGCGGCGTTGCCCTTGTGGGCATGGGCCTGGGGGCCGCAAGTTCCTCATCGACGGACGCCGTCGAGGCTCGGGTGCTTGGCACCAGCTTGGGCGTTCTATTGGCGGCCAGCGGCGCCCTGGTGGGCCAATGGGTCGCAACAGGCAGCCGAAGCTACCACGCGCTGGGCGCATTGGTGACGGCCTCCATGGCCATCATGTTCGGTTGGGTGGCTCTGTTTGGCCAGGCCTCCGGATTCAGCGTAAGTGCCGGCGTTGGCGGCGCGACGTTAAGCTCGCGCGGTGGCGTCACGGCGGCGCGCATTGCGTTCGGCATCGCATCGGTCCTCATCGGCCTCGCCTCATTATGGGGCTGGAAGCAGGTATTGCGTCGATCCACAAGGTCAATCCAACCCCCGTCGGAGCCACTGCCATGAAACGCATAGCAATCAAGAGTCCTATTCATATCATGTGGGTATTCGCGCTCATTGCGCTGAACTCGGCAACCTCCGCCTTGGCGGCTGAACCTGCGACGTCGATCCCGGCAGCCGATCTGATACAGCCGGCCGAGCTGGCGGCGAACCTCAAAAGTCCATCGCTTCCAAAACCGCTGATCCTGCAAGTGGGTTTTCGCAATCTCTACGCGCAGGCACACATTCCGGGCTCCGAATACATCGGCGCCGCAAGGGAAGAAGCCGGTCTCAAGCAACTGCGCGATCGGGCGACGAAACTCAGCAAAGACAGTGCCATCGTGATTTATTGCGGTTGCTGTCCCTGGAGCCGCTGCCCGAACGTTGCCGCGGCCTATGACACGCTGCATGCTCTGGGCTTCACCAAGGTAAAAGTCCTATACATCGCCCAGAACTTTGGCGATAACTGGGTCGATCAAGGTTATCCGGTGGCGAAGGGCGAATAGGCATGCTGAGTATGCGCGTAACACTCGCCGATCTGTGTCTAGCGGCGTCAATCTTGATGGCGCCGATTACAGCGTTGGCCAGTGACCGCGCTGCGTTGGGGCAAGCGCCCGACTTCACTCGCGAAGACCTCAAGGGAAATCCGTTCAGCTTATCGAGCTACCGGGGCAAGCTTGTGCTGCTGAATTTCTGGGCTACTTGGTGCGCGCCCTGTATGGCCGAAATCCCCAAATTCGTCGCATGGCAGCATACCTACGGCGCGGCTGGCCTGCAGATTGTGGGCGTATCCATGGATGACACGGCAGCGCCCGTGAAGCGAGCGTACGAGAAGTACCACCTCAACTATCCTGTGGTCATGGGAGATGCCCGGCTCGGAGAACGCTTCGGCGGTGTGCTGGGACTGCCTTTAAGTTACGTGATTGATGCCAAGGGCCGGATCGTCGCGCGCTATCAGGGCGAACTTGACCTGAAACAATTGGAAGCGCGGATCCGGTCTTTGCTATCCCGATCGTAACGATGTCGCGCAGTACGCGATTGGCGGCTTTCGTCCTCATCATCATCGGGATCTTGGACAAGAACCGCCGCAATGAGCCCAAACCGAGCTGAATAGTTTCAGCCGCCCGCTTCAACTGTCGATTGTCGGTGCCTGTCGCGAAATGCACTGCGGACCGATACATTATATACTCAGACATATTGCGACTTAGTGGGCTGAGCGCAGGGAAAATCGAGACATGCCCGAGCACCCGATCATGGCTGCGGCAAGCGACGGTTCCGCGTCGGCCGTCAGCTACAGAAGCACCCTCGCCTTGCTCGCGAGCCTCTTCTTCATGTGGGGCTTCATAACCGTCATCAACAACACGCTGCTCCCGCACTTGCGGGCCGTGTTCGAGCTCAATTACACGCGCACGACGTTGATCGAGTCGGTGTGGTTCATCGCGTACTTTGCAGCCTCGATTCCCTCGGCAAAGCTCATCGAACGAATCGGATACAAGAAATCCATCGTCGTTGGCCTATTTGTCATGGCTGCCGGCGCCCTGTTGATGATTCCTGCGGCCCGCATCCCCTCCTACGGCGTCGTCCTCACTGCGCTGTTCGTCGTGGCCTGCGGCATTACTTTGTTGCAGGTCGCCGCCAACCCCTATGTGGCGGTAATCGGCACGCCGGAAACGGCACCGGCCCGGCTCAATCTCGTGCAAGCCTTCAACTCGATGGGGACCACCTTTGCGCCCTTGTTCGGCGGCTATTTGATCCTGGGTCGCAGCACCTCGGGCACTTCGCAATCCAATGCGATGCTTACCCATGCAGAACGCATGGCCGACGCGCAGGCAGTGCAACTACCCTACCTCATCGTCGCAGCGCTGCTGATGGTGCTCGCCGTCGCGATAGCCCGCTACAAACTACCCGATCTTGGCGCCGCGACGCGCCGTGTCGCGGCGGCCGCCCGCAAAAATCATTCCTTGTGGCGCCACCGAAACTTGGTTTTCGGTGCGCCCGCAATCTTCATTTATCTCATCGCCGAGATCGGCGTGAGCAATCTCTTCATCAATTTTGTTTCGGCGCCGGAGATCGGCAATCTCACGCACGAGCGGGCTTCGCACTATCTGTTCCTGCTGTGGGGCGGCATGATGGTGGGTCGTTTCCTCGGCAGCTACCTGATGCGCTCTCACAGCGCAGAAAGGATGCTGACGTATGCCAGTATCGGGGCCTTCATCGTAATGGCCACCACGATGCTGACGCATGGATCTATGGCGATGTGGGCGCTCATTTCCGTGGGATTGTTCCATTCAATCATGTTCCCGACCATTTTCACCCTGGGAATTCGCGGGCTCGGGCCATTGACTGAGGAAGGTTCTGGAATCTTGATCATGGCGATTGCCGGCGGCGCCTTGGTGGTGGTGCAAGGGACGCTCGCCGATTGGTTTGGTCTACAGCGATCTTTTGCCCTCACTGCGGCTTGCGAAATTTATGTGTTGTTCTATGCGCTCTGGGGAAGCAAGCCTACGCATGCGCTGGCGGATGAGCGGCTGACCGTATGAACGCTCTATTGCGACGAAATGATCAAAACGGGAGCCTGACTCGATGAAGCGTACGCTGCGCTCGTGCGCCTGGTTCGACAACCCGGCCAATATCGGTATGACCGCGCTATACCTGGAGCGCTATTTGAACTTCGGGCTGAGCCTCGATGAGCTCCGCTCCGGAAGGCCGATCATCGGCATCGCGCAAACCGGCAGCGACCTCTCGCCCTGTAATCGCCACCACCTCGTGCTCGCCGAACGTGTGCGCGAAGGTATTCGTCAGGCGGGCGGTATCGCGATCGAGTTTCCGGTGCACCCGATCCAGGAAACGGGCAAGCGCCCGACGGCTGGCCTCGACCGTAACCTCTCTTATCTTGCGCTCGTGGAAGTGCTCTATGGATATCCGCTCGACGGCGTAGTGCTCACCATCGGCTGCGACAAAACCACCCCTGCATGCCTGATGGCGGCGGCGACCGTCAATATCCCGGCCATAGCCTTGTCAGTGGGGCCCATGCTCAATGGCTGGTTCCGGGGCGAACGCACCGGTTCGGGCACCATCGTGTGGAAAGCGCGCGAGATGCTGAGCAGGGGTGAAATCGACGAGGACGGATTCGTCCGTCTCGTCGCCTCCTCGGCGCCCTCCACCGGATACTGCAATACCATGGGCACGGCTACCACGATGAACTCGCTGACAGAGGTGCTCGGCATGTCGCTGCCGGGATCGGCGGCGATACCCGCTCCGTATCGCGACAGGCAGGAAGTCGCCTATCGCACGGGTCTTCGCATCGTCGAGATGGTCGCGGAGGACCTAAAACCCTCCGATATCCTCACGCGTAACGCATTCTTAAATGCGATCGTGGTGAATTCAGCGATCGGCGGCTCCACCAACGCGCCGATTCACCTGGCCGCGATTGCCCGGCACATCGGCGCAGAGCTATCCTTGGATGACTGGCAAACTCACGGGCACAGAGTACCGCTGCTCGTCAACATGCAGCCGGCCGGAGAGTATCTCGGCGAGGACTACTATCGTGCCGGCGGCGTACCCGCCGTCGTCGCGGAGCTGATGAAGCAAGGACTGATACACGATAACGAAAAGACCGTGACGGGTCGTACCATCGGCGACAATTGCAGAACGGCAATGATAGAAGATGCCCGGGTCATCAGGCCCTTCGATCAGCCGCTGAAAGTCGATGCGGGTTTTATCGTGCTGCGCGGCAACTTGTTCGATTCGGCCATCATGAAAACCAGTGTCATCAGCGACGAGTTTCGGCAACGATATTTGAGCAATCCCAAAGACCCGGATGCCTTTGAAGGACCGGCCATCGTCTTCGACGGGCCGGAGGACTATCACGCACGCATCGACGATCCAGCGCTGGGTATCGATGCCAACACACTTCTCGTCATGCGTGGCGCGGGCCCGATCGGCTATCCCGGGGCCGCCGAGGTCGTGAACATGCGTGCGCCCGGCTATCTGTTGCGTGAAGGCGTTCGCGACCTGCCCTGCATCGGCGACGGCCGGCAATCGGGTACCTCGGCCTCTCCATCGATCCTGAACGCATCCCCGGAGGCGGTGGCGGGGGGCGGGCTAGGGTTGCTCAAATCCGGCGACCGGATCCGCATCGACTTGAAGCGTGGGACCGTCGATGCGCTGGTTTCCGATGCGGAGTTGGCTGAGCGCAGGACTGCCCTGAAGAAAGCCGGTGGGTTGCCGTACCCGGATTCACAGACCCCCTGGCAAGCGATCCAGCGCAGCGTCATCGGCCAGCTCGAAACGGGGGCTATTCTGGAGGGTGCGGAAAATTTCCAGCGTATTGCGCAAACGCGCGGTGTCCCCCGGGATAATCACTGAGATGCATCTCACGGCTGTCATGATTCTGCGATCGGCTTTGGCCGGGACGATATTGATCGCACAGGCGGTCTGCGCCGCAGCAGTACAGGATTCCGTATTTGGTCATGCCGCGGGCGAGGTCGTGAGGATCTATACGCTCAAGAATAGCCACGGTATCGAGGCTCGCATCATGACTTACGGGGCCAGCATCGTGTCCCTTAAGACCCCGGATAGAAACGGGCATCTCCAGAATATTGTACTGGGTTTCAGCACGCTCGATCCCTACCTCGCCGGCGTCCCCTACTACGGAGCCACTGTTGGCCGCTACGCGAACCGCATCGCGCGGGCGCGCTTTGCACTGGACGGTAAAACCTACGCACTGAACGCAAACGACGGCCCCAACAGTTTGCACGGCGGTGCGCGCGGCTTCGACAAACGGATCTGGAGAGCCACTGTCGATACTGCGCACAACAGCATCGCGCTCACCTACATGAGCGCCGACGGCGAGGAGGGCTTCCCCGGCCAGTTGACTGCGCGCGTGACTTATCGCTTGCACGAAGATGACAGCCTGAGCATCGAGTATGCGGCCACCACCACCGCGCCGACGCCGCTGAACCTTGCCAATCATTCCTATTTCAACTTGAGCGGCGAGCCGAGCCGCACTATTCTTGAACATACCCTTTCGATCAACGCCGACAAGTTCACGCCGGTGGACGCGACTCTCATTCCGACGGGTGAACTGCGTCCCGTCGCGGGCACTCCTTTCGATTTTCGCGCTGAGGCCGTTATTGGCAGCCGCATTGATGCCGACGACGCGCAACTGCAACTTGGGCACGGTTACGACCACAACTGGGTGCTGAATGCCAAGCGCGGCGAGGCGCTGCGGTTTGCGGCGCGGCTGAGCGACCCGGCCAGCGGCCGGGTGCTGGAAGTGTTCACAACGCAGCCTGGACTGCAGTTCTATTCCGGCAATTTCATGGACGGCAAACCTGCGGGTCGGGGCAGCGTCTATAACCATCGAACCGGTTTGTGCCTGGAGACTCAGCATTTTCCGGACGCCCCCAATCAGGCGGCATTCCCGAACACGATCTTGCGGCCGGGCGAGACCTATTCGCAAAGGACAGTGCTGCGTTTCAGCACGCGCAAAGCGGCGGCGAACTGACGCAAAAGCGCCATTAACTTGGGGTAAGATTCTCGAGCGAAGCGCTGCAGCCATCCAAGCCGATGCACAACAATCAACGATCGAAATCGAGCGGCTTGCGGCGCTCCAAATCTCTGAAACAACCCGGCGTGAAGGCCCTCAGACTGCACGGCGCCATCGCCCGCAAGCTGGGCATAAAGATCGTCTCCGGTAAGTATCGCCCGGGCGATTTGCTCAGCGGCGAAATCAGCTCCGCCGAGCAACTTGCGGTATCGCGCACGGCTTACCGCGAGGCGATACGTATCCTAGCCGCCAAGGGTCTGGTCGAGGCCCGCCCCAAGGCGGGTACGCGCATCAATCCTCAATCGAAATGGCATCTGCTCGATCCGGATGTGCTCGATTGGACTTTCGAGTCCGAGCCGGATTTGGTTCTGCTGGAGAGCCTGTTCGAGCTGCGCAACGTCGTCGAATCAGCCGCCGCCGGATTCGCCGCGCAGCGCCGCACCGTTGCTCATCTTAAAAGCATGCGCACCGCGCTGCAGGATATGGCAGCGCACACCTTGGCGACCGAATCTGGAAGGCAGGCAGATCTCGATTTTCATACCGCACTCCTCATGGCCACCGCCAACCCCTTTATCATTTCGCTGGCGAACGGCGTGCGCGCGGCTATTCGTACCACGACGAATTACAAGTACCGCAAGCGCGCTTTGCGCCGTGATCCGCTGCCCGATCACTTGAGGGTGTTCGAAGCGATTGCCGCCCGGGATTCACCCAAGGCGCAGGCTGCGATGAGCGCGCTCATTCGACTGGCGCGCATGGATACCCCCACTTCCGCAACTGCCGGCAGGGCGCGGCGTTCACAGCGCGGGGTTCTCTAAGCGGCGGTTGCCGCCAGAAGCGTGCAAGCAATGCGACCAATACGAATAGGCATCGTCGGGGTTGGCAAGATCGCACGGGATCAACACATTCCCTCGATACTGGCCAATCCTGGCTACGTATTCGCCGCCGCCAGCAGCCTCCACTCGCTGGCCGACGCTGTGCCTAACTTCCCCTCGATCGAAGCGATGCTTTCGCACGTGAAAGATTTGGACGCGGTAGCCATTTGTACGCCGCCGCAGGCCCACTATCGGGCCGCCAGGCTAGCGCTTGGCAGCGGCAAGCACGTGCTTTTGGAAAAGCCGCCCTGCGCATCGCTTTCCCAGTTGTCGCATCTCGGCGAGCTGGCGGCGGCGGAAAATCTCAGCCTGTACCAGACCTGGCATTCGCAGCACGCGCCAGGCGTCGCGCCGGCATTGCGGCTGCTGCGCCGGCGCCGGCTGCGCGGTGTGCGCGTCACCTGGAAGGAAGATGTTCGCATTTGGCATCCGCGTCAAAGCTGGATTTGGCAGGCCGGCGGCTTCGGCGTGCTGGATCCCGGCATCAACGCCTTGTCGATTTTGACCCACCTGATTGCCGAGCCGATCTTTACCGAGTCCTCGGTGCTGTATATCCCCGAGAATTGCGAGACGCCGATCGCCGCGAGCATCTGCATGCGCTGCGACAGCGGCGCTGCGATCCAGGTGGAGCTCGACTTCAGGGCGACCGGCGCGCAAACCTGGGATATCGATTTCGACACTGACGATGGGCCCATAAAGCTTTCGGCCGGCGGCAGCGATCTGACGGTGGACAATGTGCCGCTGCGCCAAGACAGCGCGGCGCTGCGCAGCGAGTACGCATCGATTTACGCGCGCTTTGCTGATCTCATCGCACACAGGCGCAGCGAGGTCGATGCGCGGCCCATGCAGCTGGTGGCCGACATCTTCCTTCTCGGCAAACGCGTCCTGGTCGATCCCTTTTCGGATGCCGCGCCATGAGTCACTTGCCATCGGGTCGCGCGGGTCAATATGCAAGCCACATTGATCGATAGAGTCAGCGTCGCCAACACGCTTGGCGAGGGCGTTCTCTGGGACGCCGCGGGCGGGCGCGCTTGGTGGACGGACATTCAGGAACGGCAGCTGTACCGCTATCAGCCCGTTGCGCATTCGTTGGAGCGTTTCGAATTGCCGGAGCGGCTCGGATCCTTCGGCTTCATCGGGGGTAGCGAGCGCATCGTTGCTGCGTTCGAATCGGGTTTCGCGTACTACCATCCGGAGTCAGCCGCGCTCGATTGGATTTCGCGCCCCACGCACGCGGCGAGCAATGTGCGCTTCAACGACGGCCGTGTCGACAAGCATGGCCGGTTTTGGGCCGGCTCCATGGTGGAAGGCGTGGGCGATCCGACCGGGAAGCTCTACTGCCTCGCCAAAGGCGTCAGTGAAATCCATCTGACCGGAATCAACATCGCCAACAGCCTCTGCTTCAGTCCGGATGGGCGGCATCTGTACTTCGCGGATTCGCCGCTCCGCACGATTTTCAGGTTCGATTTGGATCCCGATACCGGTAAGCTTTCGAATCGGCAAGTTTTCGCGCAAACGCCGCCTCGCGCATTCCCCGACGGCTCGGCCGTCGACGCGGATGGACATCTCTGGAATGCGCAATGGGGTGCCGGTTGCGTGGTGCGTTACGCACCCGATGGCGAGGTCAGCGGCCGCATCGAACTGCCCGTCACGCAACCGACCTGTGTCGCCTTCGGCGGGGATGCGTTCAATCTGCTGTTCATCACGAGTGCAAGAGAGGGACTCGACGCAGCGACATTGGCAACTCAGCCATACGCCGGCGACATGTTTATCTACCGGATCGACGTCGCTGGTTGCCGGGAACCGCTCTACCGCGCCGCCTAAATCAACGGCCCCATCGCCAAACCACGAGTGCTAGATGGCGGGTTCTAACCGCACTATCGGTGAAATCGCGGCAAGCCATTTTCCTACTGTTGGGGCTTCTCACGGCGTCTTGGGGTTACGCCGCCAGCGTCGCCAATCTCAGCTGCACTGGCAATCAAGGCATTGTCAGCATCAATCTCAGCTACTTCGCCGTTGGCGCAAGCTTGACATCGCCGCCCGCCAACTCCAATCCCGTACAAAACAACGTGATGCCGCTCAGTTTACACGCGGCGCTGGGTTCCTACTCGACACTATTCCAAGCAATCGCCTCCGGTGTGCCGTTCTCGAGTTGCACTCTCGATACCCTGGGATCCAATGGCGGGGCGATTCAATTTACATTCAACTCGGTGTACGTCAGTACCGTGACGGCTGTTGCGACATCGGCTAATTCTCTGTCTGCGCGGACGGCCTATGTCGACGCTACGCTGCTATTCTCGGCGGTGGCTGTAACACAAGCCGGCAACACGATTGATGACGGTGGAACCAGCACGCCTCCCGGTTGGGATATTGGCGCCAATAAATCGTCGTGATCGACGCTTTGAATATCGAGGGATCGTTCATATCCGACGGGAATGCGACTTGGATGCTGCGACTGTGAGCGGAGCGTTGCTGCGAGCGGAGCGTTGGAAGGCTCCAGCGCTCCGCGTTCGCTTACACCGCGGATTGGCGTCGCGCGCCGATATTCCGTCTGACCGGCCGCCCGGTCAGAAACAATTTCGCTCCGTAAAGGCCCTACTGGCTGCCGGATTGCTGCGTTTGCTCTTGCATCGCTTCGACCTGGTCGGCCGTAAAGCACTGCCTGTCCTTTTGGAAGCGAGAACCTGTGACGACGCTCGATCGGCAAAAAACCACCTGCCCGTCCTTTTTGACCACATCGAGATTTAGTTTCCTTGCTGCAGCCGCCACACGCCGAGTCTCGACATCAACGCTGGCTGCGGCCGCTCCGGATCGCGAGACATCCGGCGCTGCCGTTGCAGCGGGGGGCAGCGGCTGCGGATCACCGTGCTGAGTTGCACAGCCACAGACACTCATCGCCGTCACCAGGTATAAAGCGCGACACACGCTGCTTGATTTGCCGCGAACGGCCCCGTTCGAATCGACCAATGACATAGCAATCCTTCAGAAATACCGGCGATCCGAGGATAATTGATTCAAGCAGACTTGGATACACCAACTACCAAGGTTCGCCGCAACGGCAGAAAAGTCGGGGCCCTTGCGGCACCCCGATTTATTCCGTGACCAGGACCTTCAGCAGGGGCGACAGCAGCGCGCATTCCGGCTGCGGACTTTGCCTCCCGCTCACTTCTTCACCAGCTTCATCCCTTCGACATGCACCTTGTGAGTTTTATGCAAAATCAGTACGGACATGGAATCTTGTTCAGCGTTCAGCTCAACTTCCAGGACCGAATGCGCTTTATTTTTCGGCCTCACCTCCACTCGACCGCGGAGGTTTACCGGCACCCTGCCGACAGAGACGATATTTCCCTGGGCGTCGTGAGTGATGTAGGCTTTGGAGGAAAATCGGACCTTCCCATCTGTTCGAGTATTGCTCATTGTCTCATCCTCGGCTCTATTGCCACGCATTGTAAACATCGACCATGGTGTCCCCGATCGAGGTCTGATTGATGCCATTCACAATGTAGATCAGTTGCGGCGAATTGATGCTTGGATCATTGACAGGCATGTTGGCCACCACGGATGTGATGGAGACTTCACCCTGGTTGTAGCCTTGATTGTACGAGGGGGCGACTTGAAAGGTATTGAAAGTACCCCAGTCGTCGGTGTAATACCATAAGTCGAACGGTTCCCCAGGCGTGAGGCTGGAAAACGTGTAAATGATCGCGGTCTGCATCGAAGTACTCCTTTTTTCAAACTTCTAATGTACGAACTTGGCGGGTCTCCGCTGACAGCTGTGCAAGCTTCCTTGAGACTCGCTACTAGAATAACCAAAACGCGTCGCGAAACCCGCCGTGCGATCTTATTGTCATTTCGTCGCACGTCGCGCCGAACACCCGCGCTAGGGGCTGCAGCGTCTCTCGGTCCATTGAATAGCCCTTTCCCACGAATCGGCCTTCACCAGCGGCATGGCGATGGGCAGCATCTCGGTGACTTCTTTGCGCGCAGCCGCTAAATCGCCGGTAAGCTCGAGCCGCGTCGTATTTCCAACGGTGGCAAGATCGCCGATATATACCGCGTGCCCCTCCGGCACGACGAAGGCTTGCCCCTTCGGCGGCGCGAACACACCCAAGCTGACGGAATAAATTCCCGCCGGTACGCGATAGACATAGTATTTTGTGGAGGCCGATTCCGGCGGTCCAAGGGGCTGCTCGTAGAAGCAAGTGGCCGTGGTTTTTTCCGTCCCGGGTGAGTACTCATGCAATACAAAAGCAAATCTCCCGTGAGGCCAAAAACCCCTATGAGCAACTCCGATCACTATGAGGCCTTGCGTCGGCTCGAGATTGGATCGATGGTAGATCTGCTGTGGAGTAGTGGAGCACGCCCCAGCAACGAGCAATAGCGAAGCGGAAAGAGGCCGCGAGAATAGGTGCGGGATTTTCATTTAAGCGCACCTTCCATAGTACTGCACCTACGCCGAAGCCGGCGAGTCCGAACTAAGGCATCGGACTAAAGACTTTTATTTGATTTCCGGCGCGCTTGAAAAGCCTCTCCCTCGGACGAGGAACTTGCCGCATTCAAGAGCGCCGCGATATTCGCGGACGCCTTCGGCGTGGCGCCATGCCCGCTGCCGCTCACCACATCAATGGCAGAGCTCATGATGCGCCAATCCAAGGGCGAAATTCCTTTCACGACCTCTTTCTGGAATTTTTTTACTGCGGATGCCGATGCCATGGCTGCAGCATTCAAGCCGACCCACGGCCTCAACAATCGCGCGGTACTGACGAGTGCCGCGATTCGCCAGGCATCCGTCTGCTCGATTTGTTCCGCTAGCGCACGGCTGACCAGGCACGCCACATGCCCCACGATCGCGCGCTGACCGAACGCCAGCCCGTCTGCGCGATCGGCGAAGTAATGCGCGAGTCCCGCTTCGACGATGCATATTGTCGCGCGCACCAGATCATCGCTGTTTTGGGAGACACTCTGGGGCGCAGGGACTATTCCTTGTGCACTTAAGAATCTTTCCAGCGGCGCTCGACGCAATCTGGCCTGCAGAGCACCTTCCCACCGGCGGGCTACTGCCTTGCTTGGATACAGGATTCCCATAATAAATCTCGCCTGCAGGTACGATAACGAGGAGATCTTCGCAAGCATCATGACGGCGTTGGATCTCATAACTTAATGCGGGAAGACGCCGAAGAATGCGACGCGCGTCTTAAAACCGACCCCGCGTCAGCGAGCGGCGCGCGTTGACGATTGTTGCCATTCCGCAAAATGTTGGCCGAACGACCTTCAATGCGCGAGGTCGAAAACAAACGGGCGAATCCGAGCGAGGATATGATGCGTAGGTTATTCAGACTATGGCGGACGAGCCGCGGCGATCTTCGTTTGCTGTGGCTGGCACTGGGACACCCGCACCGCCCGACCTGGCTGCTGCCGGCAACTCTCGCTTTGGGGTTCTTCGCGCTGGAGCCCTTCAATTTCGCAATTCCGATTTTGGGCGTGGTTGACGATCTTTTTCTGCTGCCGTTGCTCCTACAGGGCCTTGCGAGGATTGCGGTGTTGACGACGTTGCCGTCAACTTCGCAACCTTAGGGCTGCGGTGCAACAACCCCGCTCGGCGGGTAGGGCGGCAGCAGCGGCGGCGGCGGCGGGAGACCCGGCGGTTTGCCGGCAATCGCCTTGAGCATCAGGTCGACTGCCGCCTCTAATTGCGCATCGTGGCCGGCGAGCAAATCAGCCGGCAGGTTTTCGATCTCGAGGTCAGGATCGACCCCATGGTTCTCGACGGACCATTGACTATCGAGCGTGTAGACCGCCTCCTCAGGGATCGTGATGTACCCGCCGTCCATCAATTGCCAGTCGCCGCGAATTCCGCGAACGCCGCCCCACGTGCGCGTCCCAACAAGCTTGCCGAGTCCGTATAAACGGAACAAGTAGGGAAAAATGTCGCCGTCAGAGGCCGACCAATGATTCAGCAGAGCCACCTTGGGGCCATTCAAGACCTCATTGGGCTCGGTCACGATCCCGGACTCGCGATTGGTTGCAAGCGTCACGAGCATGCGCCGCAAGCGCTCCAGGGCGAATGGCGCGATGAAGCCGCCGCCGTTCCATCGATCGTCCATGATCAGTGCCTGCTTTCCCAATTGGGCATAAAATTGACGCACGAACTGCTGCAGCCCCAGTTGTCCCATATCGGACATGTAGACGTAGCCGACCCGGCCTGCGGATAGCTTGTCGACGACAGCGCGATTGTGCGCGATCCAAGCCGATTCGCGCAGGCTTAGCTCCTTCGCGACAGGCGTCACCACAATATGACGGCGCGCGCCGCCGGGACTGTCGGCTACCGTGAGATCCACCGTTGTGTTTTCATCCGCGAGTTGCAACAGGCTGTCCGGATCGGCCGGCGCCTTCAGTTCGGCTCCATTGAGCGCCAACACATAATCTCCGGCCTTCACCTTGAGACCCGGCTGAGCGAGAGGACTGCGGTAATCGCTGCGCGTGTTGTCGCCAGGATAAATGGTCGCGATGCGATAACGGCCGGACGCGGCGTCGAGCGCCCAATCCACACCCAACAGCGCGCTGTGCGCCGGCGGTGTGCTGTCGCCGTCGTCGCCGCCGCCGACATACGTGTGGGAGTTGCCGATCTCTCCCAGCATCTGCCCGATCAAATAATTTAGATCCTCGCGCGAGCCGGCGAGCGGCAAGAGCTTGCGGTAACTGTCGCGCACCCCTTTCCAGTTCTCGCCGTTCATGAGCGGCGAGTAAAACAGGTCCCGCTCGAGCCGCCACGCATTTTCGAACATTTCCGCCCATTCCAACGGCGGGTCCACTTGTTCGCGCAAATGATCGAGCTTCAGTTCCTTCTTGGTCTCGGCGTCTTTGGCAGCATCAGCCTTCGCGGCGAGTACGGTGTAATCTTTCTCGTGCCGAATCAGCACGCGCTGACCATCGAGCGACAAGGAATAGCTGTCCACGTCCTCCGTGACCAGCGAGGATTTGCGCGTCTTAAGATCGAAGAAGCGCAACGCCGTCTTCTCTCCGCCGAGCGTTCCTTCGATGAGCCCCAGCGGCTGCGTCAGATAGAAAATGCGGTCGCCGCGCACGTCCAGTTGGTTGATATTCGCCGCATCGACGGGCATGGCGACCGCACGGGCCATAAGACCGTCGACGTCGATCCGAATCGGTTTGATCGGACCGACCGGCAAGGAAGCCGGCTCCTCGTCGGGCTTTTTTGCGTCATCGTGCTTATCAGACTCGGCAGCTTGCCTGTGCTTCGCATCGCCTGTTCGCGGCGACGGATTCTCGGGGGACGCGGCGCTCGCCTCGTCCGACTTAGGCGCGATCGGCGAAACTGTGTCCCGGGCCAACGGTAGCGCATAGATACCCCCGGACTTCACAATCGCAAAATTGAACTCCACATCCGATCCGACTGCGTTCTCATGGCGGCTCGATGTGAAATACAGATACTTGCCATCGGATGACCAGGCAGGATTCGAATCGATCTCACTGCCGTCTCCCAGGCGCGTCGTTTTGTCCGTCGCCAGTTCATATAAGACAAGATCGCGTCTGCGGCCCACCGCGGACATGCTGAACGCCAACCAGCGCCCGTCTGGCGAAAACGCCTGATCGTGAATTTCGCTGAGTTTGTCCTGCGCCACTTGTTTCGGCTTTCCGGCCTCGATGCCAACGATCCAGAGTCGGTGGGCGCCGTCCGAAAAAGCCAGCGTTTTTCCATCCGGGGAAAATATCGGTTGATAAAAATAACCTTCGGTAAAGGACGTCAGGATTTTTTCCGGCCCTCCTTCTGCGGGACGCACCGCGATCTGCTGTGCGCCGCCGGCATCGGTGGTGTATGCGATTGTCCGCCCATCGGGCGACCACGCCGGATGATCCTCGTCCGCACCTTGCGTGCTGGTCAGGTTGCGAGTTGCGCCATTCTCGGTCGGTACGCTGAATATATCTCCTCGGGCAGAGAACAAAGTCCGTTTACCGTTTGGCGCCAGCGCAAAGTCCACCTGGCCGGCAGGATCGACCGAGCGCATTTCACCTTTGACGTCAGTCACGTGAGGGCGAATGCGCAAACCGTCGTCCGGTATGCTAAGGGGTACCTCCTCGAGGTGCTCGCTGGGCAAATCCAGTCGATAGAGCTTGCCTCCCTGCTGAAAAGCGATTGCCTCACCGCCCAATGCGGGGAAATCGATATCGTAGTCTGCGAAGTGCGTGACCTCCCGCATCTGTTGGGTGCCCAAATCCATGACCCAGATGTTGGCTCGGCGGTTCGCGTCCTGATCCGAGAGATAATAAATGCGGTTGCCGTACCACATCGGCGAGGTGTTCGTGCCGGACCAATGCGTCAGTTGCTTGAGTTCACGCGTATTGAAGTCGTAGGTGAAGATTTGCTGTGCAAGGCCGCCGTTGTAACGCTTCCAGGTTCGGAAGTTTCGAAAGATGCGGTTATAGGCGATGCTGTGCCCATCGGGCCCAAAGGTCGCCAAGCCGACCTCGCTGTCGATTGCCAGAGGTGTCGGCAGTCCACCCGCGACGGGAACTTCATAGAGATTTTGGATCCAGCCGTTCCATTGATCGGCCTTTGTAAGATAGACAACGCTCCGAGAGTCGGGCGTCCAGGTGACGACCATGTTGTCAGGGCCGTGGCGGCCGCCGGTGCCGGCTTCCGTGGTGGGATGGAATGTAAGCCGCCGCGCGCTGCCGCCCGCAGCCGGAATGACCCAAATATCCGTGCCGGCCTTGCTCGCCTCGGTATAAGCAATCCACTTGCCGTCCGGCGAAACTCTAGGGAACATGTCCTGGCCCGGCGCGCTCGTCAGTCGCACGGCCGTGCCGCCGCTTTTCGGCACCCACCACACGTTGCCATTTGCGATGAACACGATCCTCTCCCCGAAGGGCTGCGGAAATCGGGGTAGAGCCGCATGGGCGGCCATCAGTGGCGCCACGACCAGAAGAGCAGTCGACAACAAACGATTGACGATCACGGTAGCCTCTATTATATGCGGGGTCGGCATGGTCGGCCCCGGCGTTGTTGTTTCAGGTTTCCTTCCCTCGCAGCCAACTATGACTGAAGCACAACACGATGGCAAAATCCCCGTGCCCGCGTGTGCCGAGCTGCGGTTGCGTGAAATAGCGGGACAGGAATATAAGGGGACATGATGAATAAAATCCCCACTTGCATGGTTCTCGCGGCACTAGCCGCTTCGCTCACCGTCGCTATCGCGGCGGCCGCCGCGCCCCTTTCCGGCGTCCCACGATCCGAGCGTCCGGGGTTCCAGCACCTTCGCGCCGCAGACCTCAAGGCGGATCTCTATTTCTTGGCATCCGATGCCCTACAAGGCCGGATGTCCCTGCAGCCCGGCGATGAGGCGGCAACGCAGTGGATCGCGGCGGAATTTGCCAAGGCGGGACTCGAGCCGGCAGCCGGGAATTCCTCGTATCTACAGGCGGTGCCTTTGATCGAATATCGCGTCGATCGCGACGCGAGCTTCGTTAGCTTGAGGCGGCGCGGCGAAATCACACAGTGGCATGCGCCCGACGTCATTGGCGGCTTTCATGACGATCTTGAGATCACCGCCTCCTTGGTCTTCGCCGGCTTCGGCATCACCGCCCCGGGCCTGCACTACGATGATTATCGCGGCATCGACGTGCAGGGCAAAATCGTGGCCGTATTCGAGCATGAGCCGCAGGAAAATGATCCGCACTCGCCCTTCAACGGCACGGGCAATACCCGCTATGCCACGAATCGCGTCAAGGCCCTGATCGCGCAAGCGCACGGCGCCGTTGCCGTCATCGTGTTGGCGGAGCCAAATCGCAAGCATCCGTCGAATCTGGAACGGGTGAATCGGATCGGCGGCAGTTTGAGCCGCATGATTCCCCTGCCCTCGCAAGTCATTGTCAATGACGAACTCCATATTCCGGTGGCCACGGTGAGCGATGCGGTGGCGGCGCAGTTGCTGGCCACCGCCGGCGCCACGCCGCAGGCACTGCAAGCGGCGATCGATCGAGATCTATCGAGTCACTCCATCGCTTTGACCGCGAGCGAGGTGACGCTTCACTTCGAAAACAAGTCCCGGACCACGGGCGTGACCTACAATGCCGCTGGGTTGCTGCCGGGCGCCGATCCGAACCTTGCGGCCGAGACCGTCGTGATTTCAGGTCACCACGATCACGACGGCGCCGCGCTCGGCCCGGGAGGCAAACTCGAGTTATGGCACGGTGCCGATGACAACGGCTCGGGAACCGTGGGCGTCGTGGCGCTGGCGCGCGCATTCGCCGCAAACCCGCTTCGACCGAAACGGTCGATTCTGTTCGTGGTGTTTGCGGCCGAGGAACGCGGTCTGTTAGGGTCCTACTACATGGCTGCGCATCCCTTGAGGCCGCTCGCCACGACGCGGGCCATGATAAATTTCGACATGATCGGACGCGATGAAGCAAAAAGCGACCAGACCGACGGACTGATCGACATACCGGCGAACACCAGCAATCGGCTGAACCTCATCGGCGCCGCTTACAGTCCGGATTTCAAAAAGACCGTGGCCGCGGCCAATCGCCTGGTCGGCTTAGACTTAGACGACCGCTTTGATCACGAGAACGCCTTGAATACCTTCTTTCGCAGCGATCAGTTTCCGTTCGTGCTGCACAACATTCCCGCATTCTGGTTCTTCACCGGCTTTCATCCCGACTATCACCACACCACCGACACCCCGGACAAAATCGACTATCCAAAAATGCTTAAGATCCTGCAGCTCTCCTACCTTTCCGCGTGGGATTTTGCCGATGAATCTGGCTACCCGCGCTTCGTCGCAGATCCGCCGGGAGGTTGATTACTCCTTTTCCTGCACGGGCCGCCTGAGTGAGCTCGGGCGGAGCATTCAACCCGCCAGCGGCGCCTCATCGGATGCGGGCCGAGAAACCGAGCGAAGCGCGGCGCTCGCTTCGTCATCGTCGGTCTTCGCAGCAAAATCCCCGATCGATACGATACCAACCAAGCGCTTTTCCCGATTGACGACCGGCAACCGCCGAATTTGCAGATTACTCATGTTGCGCGCCAAATCCTGAGTCGTCTCGTCGTCGAACAGATACTTCACACCGCTCGTCATGATCTCCGCGACCGTGCAGCGATCCGGATTTTTGCTCTTGGCAACGCCGCGCAACGCAATATCTCGGTCGGTAATCATGCCAACCAATCGTTCCTCGTCCGCCACGGGCAATATTCCGCAATCCTGATCCGCCATGAGGCGGGCCGCTTCCCGCAGGGTCGCATCGCGGCCCACCGTGCAGACGCTCTTGGTCATGATGTCTTTGATCAACATGCAAAACTCCTTTGATTACCAGCAAGCAAAACATGCAGGCACGCTCGGCACCATCGTTCCGCAAGATGGCATACGGGCATCTTCACGCGTCGTGACGGAGCAGCGCCCTCGCTGCCATCACAATGCGGCCTTGACGCCGACCCTGACAAGCTTTTGACGGCTCGATACGAGGTCAGCTTTTGCTTACATCAGCCTTAGGCGGGATTACCTGCAGCAGCGAATCGAGACGACGACTCGATGCCGCCAATAGGTGGGGCGCAATCATTGCGCGTAACTGCGCGGAAACAGAATTCGAAAGACTGTTCCCACGCCGGGCGTCGATTCCATCTCAATCGTGGCATCGAGCAATTCGCAAAGACGTTTGACGATCGATAGGCCGATCCCCTCGCCCGGTTCCTGTCTCGGCGCAGCCATGTGACTCAACGATAATGACACGCTGCTTGCCGCCGTGCGCGACGCACGCGGCGGATCGCCGCTTGCTTTGGGCGCGATTTGCTTGGCGTCCCCCAAAGCGAGCGCCATTGGCTTTCCGGATGCGGTGTGAAGACCCGGTCCGGTGTCCTTTACCACCAGCATCCAACGTTTTGGATCGCCCGCGTCGCTGTCTCCCCAGCGCACCGCGACACCGCCTTCGTGCGTATACTTGACCGCGTTCAGTATCAAGTTCTGGGCAATTCGCGCTATCTTGATGGGATCGCCTTCAACGCTAAAACCCGGGGGCCCTTCCGCTTTCAGGTAGAGGTTGCGTTGTTGCGCCCCCTCCGCGATTCCGTCGCAGAGGTGTTGCAAGATCTGCGTGACATCCACCGCTTGAATGCGCCGCAATTCGCGGCCCGCCTGCAAACGCGCAAGGTTCGTGACGTCATCGAGCAATTGATGGAGCGATGTGACGTTGCGCATCAGCATCCGCGTAAATCTGTCGCGGGTGCCTTCCGAAAGGTCGGGATTGGTCAAACCCACAGTGGCATTCGCAACCACGCTCAGGTTTCCGCGAAGATCGTGGGCGGCCTGATGCCATAAATCCGCCTGCTGTTCCTCCAAGCCCCTGATTTCCGCGAGCGCACTCTCGAGGTCCTTGACCTGACCGGCCGCTTCCTGTTGCTGCAGCTGGAAATATTGATTGACGCTTTCTTCCACGGTCCAAGCGCACAGCTTCGCCCAAAGCGCGTAGGCCCGGCCCATTTCGGCGTGCGAAACCGCCGGCTGTGCAATTGCAAAACGCTCGAGTTCCGAAACGACGCACTCATTGAGTTTTCCCAGTTCACGGGTGACTTCCTTTAGGTCATACCCTTGCTGCCAGCGCAGCAAGCCATGCGCCGCGGCAGATTCGTGAAGAGCGCTACTGGCGTGATCGCCAAGGGACGACGCGAGGACGCGAAGTTGGTTTTCGAAAGCCAACAGGATCGCGGGGATGTGATCCAGCAATTGGACCTTGGGAAGCGAGTCGCCCGTAGCCAAGGTGGGATCGCGCTTGATGGCGTCGCGCCATTCGCGCAGCATGACTTCCTGGCGTGCGGAAAGATAATCCGCCAAAGCCTTCATCTAACCATCCAGCAGTTTGTTTGGATCCGTGAGCCGCTTTGTACAGAATTCGATTCCTGGAGCTTTTTGCTTGTCATCGTCTGCATTTTGCCACCGAATGGCGGTCCTGTACGCAGATGGCGAACCGATCTTCGCAGCGAAAGCGCCGTGCCTGGGGAAATAAAGGATGGCAATCATTGATTTTATTGGTAAACGCGGCCGACCCGCGGGGTGCCGGCCAGGGTCAGATCGGCAATTGCGCCGTCAGTACCGTGTCGCCGCCCTCGGCGCGCTCGATATCAACTCTGCCGCCGAGCCGCGTTTGAATGTCATCGCGAGCGCTTCTTCTGCAACGCGAAATAGCGCAATGGAAGCATCGGGCTGGCATGCGCGCCGCGACAATCAGTTCCACGATATCGTCGTGCAGTTGTCGGGCAAAGAGCGCTTTGTCGCGTTCACCGTCTTCGATGAGATGGCGAATCAGCGCCTACGCTCCGGCAAGTTCGCCCGCAAGTTTACTCGGCATAAAACTCGGTCCCTTGGCTACGCGGCCCAAGTGGGTGCCCAGCTGTCCCTGCGGGGGCATTGGCAGAATGCAAATCCATGCTCAGCTCCGGCGTCATAGGTGCTTCATTTTAGGAAGGCGCGGCTGTTGCAGGCTATGCGTTTTGACCTTCCACAATTGTGAGATAGAGCTGACAGGCCGGCGCGCGTTCAACAGAAAAACGTCGAGAGTGGCTCTTGAAAAGTAAATGACCGACCCTAGTTTTCGCCTGGATCGCCCCGGCCAGGGCGCCGGGCGAGAGCTTTGAATGAGATATCTGTTTAAAAAATAAGGAGTGGTGCCATGAGTACTGTGATGCGACAAGATCCATGGGGCGTGATGCCGCGCCTGCAGGAAGAGATCAACCGTCTGTTTGGCAATGCCCGTGAAAACGACAGCAGTTCGGCCACGGCCATGTGGATTCCGCTGGTCGACATACACGAGTACGCAGATCGGTTTGAGCTATATGTGGATCTGCCGGGTGTCGACCCCGCCAAAGTAGACTTGACACTCGACGGCGGGATTTTAACGTTGTCGGGCGAACGCCCGCAGCCGCTGGCGAAGCAAGGCGAGGACGCGCAAGGCCGGCGGCTGGAGCGCGGATACGGGCAGTTTCACCGGCGCTTTGTCCTTCCCGACACGGTGGACAGCGAAAAAGTCAACGCAACCGGCAGCCACGGCGTGCTGACCGTCACCATCCCCAAACAACCCAAGGCGATGCCACGCCGCATTCAGATCGGCGGTTAACGACTGGGGCTCATAGCGCTTTGCTATGAGCCCTTTTGGGGCCCCGGCGCAGTTTGAGATTGACGATTGCAGCGCGAGTACGACTGAGCTACGCGACGGCGCCCGTGCTCCAGCGCGCAGAGCTATCCGCAATCTCAGGGGCCATAAACCTCGCGCCCATGGGAGCCTTTGGCGTGCGGCTATCCATCCACCGGCGCGCGCAAAGCGCACCTCTTAAGGGGCGTGATGCACCAAAAATCCCGTTAGGTCCGCATCGCGAGTCGGCTGTTTTCCCCCGCTCACGGATGTCTGAGGAATCTCCAGTAAACAGCCGCGAATATCAAGACGATGCCAATGTTGATCGTCAGCCGTTCCCAGAATCGGCCTCTGAAAAACGCGAAATCCACCCCGACGATGAGGGCCGCCATCGCCATCACGTAAAGCGCGATTGCAACTTGCCTGCTCAACTCAGCTCTCATGGCCGCCATAGTAAACAAGGCGCTGGGTGACCGCAAAACAGCTATGCTTGGTCCCATGCTGGTAGCGTTCGGTGAGGATCTCTATTTGGCGGATGGGCCGACCGTCTCATTCTTCGGATTTCCTTACCCGACGCGCATGGCGGTGGTACGCCTATCGTCAGGACAAGCCTGGGTGTGGTCCCCTATTGTCTTGACGACGCAGCTCACCGACGCACTGGATGCCATTGGGCCGGTCGCCCACGTCGTGTCGCCCAATAAATTACACCACCTCTTTCTGCCGGAGTGGCAAAAACGCTGGCCTGAGGCTCGCTTCTATGCACCGCCGGGACTTGCCGCAAGAAAACCCGCGGTTCGCTTCGACGCCGAACTCGGCGACCTTGCGGACAGCTCGTGGAGCTCGGATCTCGATCAGACGGTGTTTCGCGGATCGTTTGCCATGAGCGAAGTGGTTTTCTTCCACCGTGCGTCCCGCACGGCGATCTTCGGTGATCTGATACAGCGATTTCCCGAAGCGGCGGCCAAGGGCTGGACCGGTCTGCTGATGCAACTCGGTGGCATCGTCGGAGAACACGGCAGCACGCCGCGAGATTGGCGTCTATCCTTCCTCTCACGCGCGAGTGCGAGAGCTGCGAAGCGAACCGTGCTCGCATGGAAGCCACAGCGGCTGGTCGTGGCACATGGCGAGTGCGCAGCCAGCGGGGCGGGTGAAATCATCGCGGCGGCGCTGAAATGGATCTGAAGCGCAAAGCCAAGAGGGTCGACGCAGGACTAAGTGTTCGGCGCGTACTCGGGCGGCAAAACATATCCCAGCAGGTCCTCGAAGACGCTCATGCCGGCGAACTTGATCAACTGAGATGCTCTCGAGCGCGCAAAATCAAGCGCCGACACCTCGAATGCCCGGCACCAGTCAGTCGCAAACCCTTCGAAAAGACGCTTTCGTTCCCAAGGCAGCCGGTCCGCCTGAACCTCAACCTCGGTGACCCGCTTGGCCGTGGCCAGCGATGCCTGCCGCGCCTCGACGATTTGCAGGCGCCTTCCTTTATACGTCAGCCAACAAACCGCCAAGGGGAGCGTATTCAGGCTGGATGCGCGGTGCTTCGGACTCGAGTCCTCCGCGGTTCGCATTTCGCAGCAGCCCACCACCAATCGAACGTCGGAACGGCCTGCTTCAGCCGCGAGTGCCGCCAACAAAGCCTGCTTTGCGCCGATCGTGCCCGAGCGGTACGTGAGCAGATTTTCGATCGAATCCGGTGCCATCCCCGCGCCGCTGTCGCACTCGCGCAGATATTCCGCTGCCTCCCGCAGTGAGCGCACGTGAAACTTCGCGCGGCAAGCGGAACTCAGCGGGCCTCGCGGATTCAGAGTCACCCTCGGCAGCAGACGAAGCTCATGTTGAAGCATGTTCTCAGCGGCGATTCCTCGCGAGGGCAACTTTCGCGCAGACGCGAATGGTTCTTATTATTCAATCGAACAATTTGTATTGGACGGAGCAAATAGTGTAGAAGACTTGGGCACTTTGCAATGCAAAGCTAGTAAGTATTTCAATCTTCTTCTCCAACACGCATATGAGCGAACGACGACAGGATCCCATGCAAACTGGCCGGCAGCTGGCGCCCCACCCGTCCGCCATCCGCTCATTGCGTTCCAAAGCGGCCGATTCCGAGATCAGGCATGTGAGCGACACGGCGCTTTGGGTCGCGGCCTTCAGAGCACAAGAAGGCAGCCGCCGCAACGCCGCGTTTAGCGATCCGTTGGCCGCAATATTGTCGGGTGAACGAGGTCGTGCGATTGCGCGAGCCATGCCGCGCGCGGCCCTGGTCGGGTGGGGCATGATAGTTCGCACCTCTGCCATCGACCGGCTGATCAACGAGGCGCTCGCCGCCGGTGTCGATACCGTCTTGAACCTAGGCGCGGGGCTCGACACTCGGCCGTATCGGATGAAGCTGCCGGCGGATCTAAGCTGGATCGAAGTGGATTTCCCCACGATCGTCGACTTGAAAAATTCCGCGCTCGTGGTACACCAGGCTGCTTGCAAGCTCGAGCGTGTCGGCATCGATCTCTTGGATCTTGCGTCGCGCCGCAAACTTCTCGCTCAATATGCATTGAGCGCCAAAAGCGTATTGGTGATCACCGAGGGGGTTTTGCCCTATTTTTCCATTCACGACGCCGCAACGCTCGCGGGCGACCTGCACGCTGCTGCCTCGATCCGTTATTGGATCCAGGATTTCGACAACGCCGCCCAGCGCAGCTCACCACGAGGATGGGAGGCAAAACTCGAGGCGGCGCCGCTACTGTTCAAGGTAAATGATTGGTTTCAGTTTTTCGCAAAATATGGATGGACCTGTTCGCATGTCATTACGAGCTTGGAGGAGTCGCAACGAATCAACCGGCCCTATCCGCTCGATTTCCCGTTCGGGCTGATCATGCGGGCGCTTCCCAAGGCGATGCGTGAGCAAATCCAGAGCTTGAGCGGCGCGGTATTGTTGCAAACTGCAGGATCTGCGTCTTGATCTCAAAAACCCCGACGGAAAACCGCGCTCTCGACTCGGACGTCTGGTCCGAATGGCTCTTGCACCGGCGCCACGCGGACGATTGCGCATATGGACGCGTGGTCCAGGCCGTCGTTGCGGGATATGCGGATCGCGTGCTGGATGGCACAGAACTCGAAGCGGGCATGACGCTTGTCGATGTCGGTGCCGGCGAAGGCCTGGTGGCATTTCGTGCCATTGAGCGTTACGGAGCCTCGCTGCGCGTCGTTCTGACCGACCTGTCTGCCCCCATGCTGCGGTACGCAGAATCAGTCGCAATGGAGCGCAACGTGCGGGGGCAATGCACATTCCTTGAATGCTCGGCCGAGAATCTCGAGGGAATAGCCGATGCGTCGGTCGATGCGGTGACAACTCGGGCGGTTCTGGCCTACGTGGCCGACAAGCCCGCCGCCTTGGGTGAATTTTTCCGTGTGCTCAAACCGGGCGGCCGCCTGTCGATCGCGGAACCCATTCTTCAAGACGAGGCCTTCTACGCCCGAGCCTTGCGCAGACGCGTCGAGGATCAATCCCAGCCTCCGGATCGGTTTTTGACGCTCCTGCATCGCTGGAAGTCGGCCCAGTTTCCGGACACGGAAGAGGCCTGCGCCAAGAGCCCGATCGCCAATTATTCCGAACGAGATCTGCTCAATATGGTTCGTGGAGCCGGCTTTGCCGAAATTCACCTTCAGCTGAATATTGACGTGATGCCATCGCCCGTCACATCCTGGGAGGTTTTTCTCGGCAGTTCCCCGCATCCCTGGGCCCCCTCGCTGAAGCAGATTCTTGGCGAACGCTTCAGCTTCGCCGAGCGTCAGTTCTTCGAACACATGGTCCGGCCGACCGTTGAGTCCGGCAGGAATATCAACACCGACCGCGCGATGTATCTGCAAGCGCAAAGGCCTTGTGCATGAAACGCTTATCAATCCTTTGTCTGCTGCTCTCGGCACTGGCCTCGAGCGGGGCTTATGCCGGACTGGATCACGAATGGACTCTCGATCAGAGCGGCATCTGGGCGCGCCAATATCAGACCGGACTGCAGGACGGGGTGATCGCCCTGGAAGTGGCCGGCAGTTTGTGGTTTGGAAACGATAACGAGCTGGGTCACACCTTCTGGCAGACGATCGATGCATCGGTGATCTCGGGAATCGGCGCCAGCGGGTTGAAGTACGCCTTCAGCCGCGCCCGCCCCTACCAGGGCAACGATCCGAACGCCTGGTTTCAGGGCAGCGGCCATCAAAGCTTCCCCAGCGGCGAGGTCACCCTGCAGGCCAGCTTCGTGACCCCCTTCATCGCCAACTACGCCCGCCAATACCCCTGGATTTGGGCCCTCGAAGCCCTGCCGGTGTATGACGCCGTTGCGCGCTTGAAAAGCCAGGCGCATTGGCAGACCGATGTCATCGCCGGCTGGGCCTTGGGAACCGGGGTCGGCTATTGGAGCAGCACGCGCGCCATACCCCTGTCGGTGCAGTTCTTGCCGAAAGGACTATCGGTCGGCTTTTCCAAGCGGTTCTAACACGCGCGAATCAATCGACGCGCCGCCCCGGCAACGACGCACGATTTGCGATCATCCAGCCGAGGGACGCGTCTAACCTACGGCTTGCCGGCCCCGCCCACCAAGGGCGTCAAGTTCGCACGCAGCAGCGCTTGCGCAAGGGGCGGAAAATCGTCCTGCAGGATTTTTTGATAGTCAGAATCGATGTCGGCCACCTCGGACTCGTAGGTCCGCAACAGATTCAATTGAATTTCCGTGGGCGCAAAATCGGCGCTTCCCGCGACATCGCCCCCGCCGGTTCCGACCTCGGCATTGAGCCAAATGAGATCGAGATAAGCGCCATAAGGCTCGACGAAGTACTTGTCATCGCTGTCGCGCAATGCACGCGAGACCAGCCGCGACTCGACCGCTTGCAGCTTCTTGTCGATCTCTTCGGCCGCCGTGAGCAACTGCTTGTTGCTGTGTTCTTGCGCATCGCTCAACACGGCGGGGGGCGCTTCTGCCGGTTCGGTATCGGGTTCATCGCCCTCTTCTGCGACCGGGGATGTCGGCTTGTCGTGCTTCTTGGCCGGCCGAAGCATCGTCTCCACCACCTCGATCTGCTTGCGCTGCCATTCGATTTGATTGACGGTATCCGACACGCGGCTGATGTCATCGCGTATCTGCAGCAGCGTCTTGACGGAAAGTTCGATATCAGCGCCGGACCCGGGTGCATTCGGGTCGCTCAGCACGCTCAAAGGCTGCGTGTAGGTTTGCCCGTCCACCTTCAGCCGCACTGAGTAAAGGCCGGGAGCCACGATCGGACCCACCTCGCCCGGTTTGGAGCCCCAGTGCGTAATCGGCCGCGAGTCGGCATCGCGGAAGCGCGGCTCTTCCCAGATGTGTGAATTGTCGGGAGCCACGGTGCGCAAAGCAATGACGCGCGGGGAGTCATACCGCATATCCCACTTCACGCGGTTGAGGCCAATAACAAGATCCTTCGCCTCCTTCTTTTCGAGCTCGCGTACCACGCTGCCGCGAGAGTCGAGAATTTGGAACTCGACGGGATTCTTTGGCGCCGTCTTTAGAGAAAAATTCAGCATCGCTTGCGCGCCACGCACAAATCGGTATGACGGCCGCGGCTCGAACAAAACGACCGCGGCATCCGACCGATGCTTGACCATTTGCTCGAGGGGCGTGATGTCATCCAGGATGAACAGCCCGCGGCCGTAAGTCGAGATTACCAGATCGCGAAACCTCGGCTGCACCACGACCCATGTCACGGGCGCGCCCGGCAGTCCCGCCTGCAATCCTGTCCAATGGGCACCCTCATCGAGCGAGTAATACAGGCCGTTCCCCGTGCCGGCAAACAACAGCCCGGCGCAGTTTGGATCGTCGGTGATGCTGCGAACGTACGACAGCGCGTGCTTTGGCAAATCTCCATTGATGCGCTTCCAGCTTTTGCCGAAATCCGCCGTCTTGTAAATGAATGGCTCGCGGTTGTCCTCCAGATGCAGATCCACGCTGACGTAGGCTGTCGCGGCATCGAAACTCGACGGCGCGATGCTGGTAATCGTCCCGCGCACCGGCAGCCCCGTCAGATGACTCGTGACATGGGTCCAATGTGCCGCCGCATCTTGCGTGTACCAGAGTTGACCGTCGTTGGTTCCGGCCCAGATAAGCCCCTTTTGTATCTTGGAGGGGGCGATTGCAAATACGACCTCCCCGTAGAATTGTCCGAGGTTGTCACCGACGATTCCCCCGGAAGGCACGATGTGCGCCGGATCTTGCGTGGTCAGATCGGGGCTGGACAGCGCCCAAGTTTTGCCCTGGTCCGTGGTCTTGAATACCACCTGGCAACCGTAGTACGCCGTATTGTGATCGAAGGGGTCCAGCGCCAGCGGCGGTGTCCAATGGCAGCGATACTTGAGATCATTCGGCGGCGAGTCGAGGGTGTGTTTCCAAGGACTGACGGAGTGCGCCTCCTTATATCGGGCGTCCCAGCGCGTCACCGTGTCGCCGTAGCAGGTGGCCCACACGACATTTGGATCCGTGATATCAGGGACCGTGAAGCCCGATTCGCATCCCCCCATGTGGCGGTCCCAGCCGGTTTCCTGAGAATCGAAAGGCACGCTCGGGCCGCGCATGTTCCCGTCGTCCTGCATGTTGCTGTAAAAGTAGTACGGAATTTGATCGTCCACGGCAACGTGGTACATCTGGCCGATGGGCAGTGTGACGCGATGAAAGCCGCGTCCGTGCACGGTGGTGATGATCATTCCAGCGTCGTCCGTGATCACGAAGCGATCCGGATTCTGCGGATCGATCCAGATGTCGTGAGTATCGCCGCCCCAGCGGACTTCGTGAAAACTCTCGCCCGAATCCAACGATTGATGAAAGGAGCTATTGGCGACATAGACCTCATTGTCGACGCCGGTCGATACGGCAAGCCGGATGTAGTAGCCGGCGCGGCCGATCAATGCCCGCTGAGAATTGACCGATTTCCAATGCTCGCCCGCATCATCGGATCGCCACATCGATCCCTGATCTTTGGTTTGCATGAGGGCATAGATGCGATTCGAATTGCTGGGTGCAATCGCAACATCGATCTTCCCCACCGGCGCATGCGGCAGGCCTTTTTCATCGAGACGCGTCCACTTCGTGCCGCCATCGTGCGAAATATAAATTCCGCTTCCAGGACCGCCGCTGAACTCACCCCAGGTGTGCATCTCCAGCTGCCACATGCCCGCGATCAGGGTGTGCGGGTCGTGGGCATCCAACGACAACCCCGAACACCCGACGTTCTCGCCTGCGAACAGCACTCGCTCCCAATGCTGGCCGCCATCCGTCGTGCGATAGACGCCGCGCTCTTGTTGCGGCCCGGTCGCTCGTCCCAGCACGCAGGCAAAGACGATATCGGGATTCGCAGGGTGTATGACGATGCGGCCTATTCGGCCGGAATCTTGCAATCCGGCATTGCGCCAGGTTTTACCTGCATCGGTGGACTTGTAGATTCCGTTGCCCATGACGTCGCTGTCGCGAATCACCCAGGCCTCGCCGGTCCCCGCCCATACCGTATTCGGCTCGGAGGGCGCGACTGCCAGAGCACCGATCGCCGCGACCGGCTGCTTGTCGAAGATCGGCGCCCAGCGATTTCCACCATCCACCGACTTCCAGATCCCGCCGGAGGCTGCGCCGGCGTAGTAAACGCTAGGATCGCCGGGGACCCCGGCAACCGCGGCAATCCGATTGCCGACTTTCGGCCCCACGAAACGGAATCGAAACTCGCTTTCGTGTTCGGCATCGCTCGCCGGTTGATCCGCCCAAGCCGCGCCGGCGACGATCGCGGCCGCCGCACACCATACTCCGAGCGTTCGTTTGCGCATTCCACACCCCCAATGTCCGTTATTTTTCAAAATTCCAGGTGCCGCCGTGCTTGCGGCCTCTATTGCGGATAGGCCTTCACGCTGTCGGCGACCGAGTCGGCGACATGCTCCTTGGTGATCACCCCGGCGACATCGCTGCCGCGTGGAACTCCACGGCCGCGCACGACCACCGCCATGATGGCTTTGCGGCGCCACATTCGCCGGATGACATCGAAGGCAGTCTCATCTTCGCGCACTACGGTGAAGTTTCGATTGGCGACATCGCCCAACTTGACGCCGGTATTGGTGCTTTCCAAGCCTCGCCGCAGTCCGACGTTTACGCGGATCACGCCGAATAAGCGCCCTTTGTCGGTGACCACGACATAGCGCAGTCGGCCGGCATGCTCGGGTTGCCGCAGATATTCGTCGAAACTCGCTTCTGCCGGCAAAACCTGAATATCCTTGTCCATCACTTCGCGCGCCGAGCGGACCAAAAACATGTTCGCGTGGCGCGCCTTCGGAATTGCGCGTCCGCGGCGTACGAGTTTCAAGGTGTAAATCGTCTCGCGAGAAAGCACGCGGCGCGCGCCAATGCTCATGGCCACGGCTACGATCATCGGCATCACAATGCTGTAATCGAGCGTCATTTCGAAAATCATCGTCACCGCGGTCATCACCGCCCCGGTGCCGCCGCCCACCATCGCACCCATCCCAACCATTGCGAACGCCGCAACGCTGAGGTGTATGGGCAGCCCAACTGCATTCCAGAGAGCGGCGAATGCGCCGCCGAGAGCGGCACCCATATACAACGAGGGCGAAAAGATGCCTCCCGAGGATCCGGACCCGAGACTTATCGACGTTGCAAATGCTTTGCAGATGCCCAGCAGCGCGAGCAGCCAAAAGGTCGAGATCTGTCCCGCCAACACGGCCTGAACCGTCGCATAGCCGACCCCATCGACGTAGTACTGACCGAAGATGCGCAAAAGCGCGTACATGAGGACGCCCACCATCAGCATGCCCAACATGTGACGGAAATAGCGCGACTCGATCTTGTCGAACAAGTCCTCAGCCAGATGCAGACCTTTGATGAAACCCGCCGCGGCCACTCCGCTCAGCGCGCCGAGCACAGCGAATAGGATCAGCACGATCAGCGCGCTCGAGTCGACGGCCATGGTCTGAAGCGGCGGCACATGGAAGGCCGGCGTATCGCCGAAGAACCACCGGCCCACAAAGGTAGCCGTTCCCGTCGCAATTGCCACCGGAAGGAAAGTCTCGACGCTCACCTCCGGCATCATCAGCTCGATGGCGAACATCACGCCGCCGATCGGCGTGTTGAAAGTGGCGGCGATTCCGGCACCCGCGCCCGCGGCAACCAGTGCAATTCGCTGACCCGCCGGCATACGAATGATCTGTCCCAACGTTGAACCGAGCGCCGAACCAATCTGGATGATCGGGCCTTCGCGCCCAACCGATGACCCACTGCCGATTGCCAGGGCCGACGCCAGGGATTTGACCAGTGCCACGACGGGTCGGATCACCCCGCCCTTGTGATAGATCGCATCCATGACCTCGGGAACGCCGTGGCCCTTTGCCTCGGGGGCAAAATTGGATACCAGAAAAGTCACGCCGACGGCGCCCAGCACCGGCACGAAGATCACCAACACGCCCCACGGCGCGGGTGCCGTGAACACATTCGCATCGTAGTGCAGCAACAGGCGGCCGGTAAACAATAGATTATGAATGAGGCCGATCAGATCGCGGAACAGCACCGCGCCGATTCCGGTGACCACGCCGAGTCCAAGAGCCAGCAAAGCGAGCTGCCCCACGGGCAGTTGGCGGCCGTCATCGTCATCCATCAGCGAAACCGCGTGTCAATGTCAAGCACTATGACTATGTCGCACCGTACAATTCATTCGAAACAAGTATGTTGCCGATAGCCTACTTCGGTACGACAAAGTAGCATGAAATCCATGGCATCGCTCAGCCTGTCCGTGCAGAGGCCATTACTCCGCGGACAAGATAGAAACCGTAACCGATGAGATTGGTCGCGAGAATGGTGACGCTGATCTTGATGGCGAAGTGAATGGGATCGGGAACGTCGACAAAAGGATAGACCCCGGTTGCGCAGGTAAACAGCGTTGCGCAGAAGCCAATGACGCAGAGCACGGCCACCCACCTCGGGATGCGCCTCCGCAGCGGTTTTGCGCCGATAAGCGGAATGGCGAACATGGCCAAATAAGCCAGCCCGTAGAGAATATTGGACGCGTTGTTGAGAACCGCGAAGGCCTCGGCAGCCCGGACACCGGCGGAGGCAAGAACCAGCAGCACGGCGACGAGAATGGTCGCGACGAGGATGGAGTTCGTCGGCGTGCGGTGGCGCGGGTGAAGGCGTGAGAACCAAGGTGGAATGAGGTGGTCCCAGCCTGCAACCATCGGCAGCCGGGTAACTCCCGTGAAGATGAGGCTGGCGGCACCGAGAATGCGGATCTGCAAAAGCATGATGACCAGCCGGGCAACGAAGTTGGCAATGCCGGAGTCTCCGAAGGCCAGGCGCAGCGTTTGCGGAATGGGGGCAATGTAATTGATCGCCGTGCCGGTAAGCTCATGGAAGGCCAGCACGGAGCCCGTTCCGAGCGTGAACATCAAGAAGATGATGGGCGAGGCAATGAGAATGGAGCGGCCGATATCGCGGCTCGGCGCCTTCGCCTCGCCGGCCATGATGGCGATGTACTCGATGCCGGCTGCCGCGAACAGCGTCTGCCCGATAAGAGCGAGCGAAGTCGCATTGGATTCGGGGAACTCAAGATCGAAAGGTGCGAATGGGATGGGCGCGTGGTGTCGGAGCGCCCAGAGGGGCGCCAGGATCAGCAGCGCGAACGCGGCGATCATGGCAAGGCCCGACGCGTTGTGAATCCACTTGCCGATGGCGAGCCCCCGAACGGCTGAAAAAGCCAGCAATGCCAGCACCCCCGCAAGAAAACAGAAAACGGCCGGGTGACTTTCCGGAATCCACGCAGCGCGCGGGCCCACCATGTAAGCGAATTCGCTGGGGATTTGAAACAAGATCGTGGCGATCGTGGAAAGCGCGTAAGCCCAAATGTTCCAGGCGACCAGAAACCCGGCTGCATCGCCGAACGCGCGGCGGGTCCACACATAGAGGCCGCCTTCCAGAGGCATCTCGCGATTCAAGTGAAAAACTGCAGCGGCCATGGGGAGATAGAACGTGCTGAATGCCAACAACCATACGGCGGTTTGCGCACGCCCGAGACCCGCGGCAATGCCCACCCATGAGCTACCCACCACGGTGAGCACCTGCGACAGTACGAGATCTCGAAGGCTAAGCTGCCGCGGGAGGGGCTGAGCGCTGGAACCGGCGGTGGGGGAGCGCTTATCGCTACCGGTCGATGACATTGGCGCTTGTCGGAGCTCTAGTCTCACGCATATTTGAAGAGCGCCATAAACCCAAAATCCATGTGCAGCTGTTGGTGACAGTGAAACAAAGTTGGGCCCGGATTGTCGGCGACAAAGTCGAATTCCAATTCTTGAAACCCCCCGAGCATTACGACGTCCTTGAGCACTCCCGAGGTTTGCCTGCCGGCTACCCGCGTCAGTTCGAAGCTGTGCCGGTGCAAATGCAGCGGGTGAATGTCGTCGCTGGCATTGCGAAACTTGAGGCGATAGCGGCGCCCCTCATGCAGAGTGTAGGCAGGCTTCATGGATTGCATGGAGAATGCATCCCCATTGAGGGTCCATTGATTGAATCCGTTGAGCGCCGCATTGTTCTTTACCACGAGAATCTCGATCGTCTCGTCCGGCTGCGCGGCGCGAGCATCGGGTTTACCGAACTGCGTGTAATCCCAATGAAACGGCTTGGGTTTCAGCCACTGAGCATTGCCCTGGTGGCCCGCGTACTCGAGGACCACGCCCATGCCGTGCCGCCGGTCGTCATCATCCGAATCGCCCATCGTCCACACACCGGGATGGTTCATGTCGACGATCGCAGAGATTCGTTCCGCAGTTCCCAGCCACAGAATCGGCACCTCCTGGGGTATGGGTACCGGATTGCCGTCGAGCGCCACGACCTTGAAGGAATGTCCCGGCAAAGCGAGGCTGCGGATCTCTCCAGCGCTCGCGTTCAACACATGAAATAGCACCCGCTCGCCTTGCTTGACGCGTATGGGCTCGCCAGCCCCCAGCATCTTGCCGTTGATGGCGAAGCGTTCGTATCCTACTTCATAGCCTTTGCCTTTCTCCTTGGCCCGCTCATCGGCGTGCTTTCCGATCTGCTGCAATTCCTTGCTCGGTTCTCCGGCGAGAAAGTCCATCGCCATATCACCCCCGCGGCTCAAGGACGGTTCGAATTCCTTCATCACCAAGAAAATTTCCCGATCATAGCCGCCGGGATTGGACTTTGGCTCAATGTAAAGGGGTCCCGCCTGACCGGTGTAGGTACCGCGGCTCAGGTCGCTTCCGGCGGCTACATGGGTGTGGTAGAAACGAAAGCCCGATGGGCGAGGTACGAAGGATACACGGCGCATGCCGTGCGGCGGCACGAAGGGCGTGCCCTCCTCAGCGGCGCCGTCGACGTCGCTTGGAATCATCTGACCGTGCCAATGAACCAGCTCCGGCGTGTCGGTATCATTGTAAAGATCGACGGTAACGCGCTGACCTTCTTTGAATCTCAGCAAGGGGCCCGGGAATCGCTCATTGTAGAGGGTGGTCGAGACGATGTGATTTGGCGCAAGTTCGACCAAACCGCTCGCAATGCGCAACGTATAGTCGGCTTTCGCTGCGGGTGCCGCGGTATTTTGGGCGAAGCCTCGAGTGATGGCCTGAGTGCCGGAGCCGATGGCAGCGAGGCCGGAGAGCTTGAGAAAATCGCGTCGCGCAAGTGACATTGGATCTCCAGTCTTTGGGTTGACCGCAACGCTGAATAATCTATCCCATGAAGATGTATAATACTATTACAATCAATGTATTAAAACTTATTACTTATCTTGTTTCGAAAACTCCAATCTGCCTCGAATCTGTGTTGGCGTTGGATTCAGCAACCCTGCTGCAGACAAATGTCCTGGTTCATAATGCGAATCCGATTCTTTGTTGATGCAGGTGGCGTCGGCCCGCGAGTTTTATAGGAATCAAGATGGCGACCGTGCCGCCGGAACAATGGCGCCCTTTTAGCGAGTACCTCGATCAAGCGCTCGATCTGCCCGAGGCTGAGCGCGCGGCGTGGTTGGCAGCGCTCGCGCAGGGTGATCCTCAACTCGCCGCGGCGGTTGCCGATGCGCTCTCCCAGCGCGAGCGCCTCGGTTATGCCGAGTTCCTATCGGAGCCGCTGCTCTCTCGCGAGCATATCGCCCGCGCAACCCTGATCGGTCGCCACGTCGGTCCGTATGTCATAGAGGCGGAAATTGGACGGGGCGGCATGGGCAGCGTTTGGCGTGCCCGGCGCGCGGATGATCGTTTCGATACCACTGTCGCCGTCAAGTTCCTGCATGCGAGTTGGATTGGGCTTCAGGGCGAGCAGCGCTTTCGCAGTGAAGGCCAGATGCTCGGACGCCTCGACCATCCAAACATCGCCCGCCTCATCGATGCCGGGCTCCTCGATTCAACACACCCCTATCTAGTCCTGGAATATGCCGAAGGCAAAGCGCTCGATGATTACTGTACCGCCAAGAATCTCGACGTCGAGGCGCGCGTCACGCTATTTCTCGGCGTTCTGGCCGCGGTGGCCCACGCTCATAGTCACTTGATCGTGCACCGGGACATCAAACCGACCAACATCTTTGTTACCGACAGCGGCGCGGTCAAGCTCCTGGACTTCGGCATCGCCAAGTTGCTCGATGACGCAACGGGTGCAGCCGCCCTGACGAAGTCCGGAGGCAGTGCTTTGACGCCGCAATATGCGGCTCCGGAACAATTGCTGGGCAACGCAGTCACGACCGCAACGGACGTTTACTCCCTCGGCTTGGTGCTTTACGTTCTGCTCACCGGGCGGCATCCGATGCTCAATGAATCAGAGTCGAATGCGCACCTCATCCATGCTGTGCTCACACAGGATGCGCCGCAGGCCTCCACCGTCGCCCGCATGCCGACCTCCTGGCGCCGGTCGCTGCAAGGCGACCTCGACAATATTCTGGGCAAAGCCCTGAAGAAATTGCCGGCCGAGCGCTACGCATCGGTGGGCGCCTTCGCCGACGATCTGAAGCGCTACTTGAACCACGAGCCGGTCAAAGCCTGTGCCGATACGGCGACCTACCGATTGACGAAGTTCGTGCGACGGCATCGCGGCGGCGTGTTGTCGGGCGTATTGACGGCGGTGGTCCTGTGCGCGGCAACCGTCACGACTTTCTTGCAGAAGATCGAGGCGAACCGGCAACGGGACGCCGCGCAGTTCGAAGCGCGCCGCGCGGAATCCGCCAACGAGTTCTTGGATTTTCTGCTCCAGTCCGACGGCGGCACGAGCCAGGCGTCGCTCTCGCCGGCCGCTCGCATTGAACTGGGCGCCCGCATGCTCGAACTTCAGTATCGCGGCGATCCGCGTTTCGCGGGTCGCATGCTGGTGGAGCTCAGCGACCAATATCGCGGTCAGACCTTTACGCGCCAGGCGGTTGCGTTGGACAACCGCGCTTATGCGCTCGGCAAGGATGCCGAGGACCCCGAATTGATGGCGCTGGCGCAGTGCGAGGCGGCCTATGCCGAGGGCAGCGCGGGCGTGACCGCAAACGCGCCGCAGCGCCTGTCCGAAGCGAAGCAGCTGCTCGCCCGGCTCGACAGGCCATCGGTCGACCTGCAGGTCCACTGTCGTCGAGCGGACGCGGAACTCGCGGTCGCAATGGGGAATTTTGCGCAAGCCGAGCAAATACTCGGTGGTGCGCGACGCTTGCTCGAAGACTCGGGGCAGACCTATCGACTGGCATATACGTCTGTGCTCAACGATCTTGGCAGCGTTTACAACGATACGGCTCGGCTTGGCGAGGCGCTGGCCATGGCAAGGCTCATCGGCGCCACTCATGAAAAGTATGGACGCGGCGGCACCGGCGCGCGGGTCATAGCCCTTCAAAATGAAGCGGCGGTACTCTTCAACATGGGCGAGATTCGCTCATCGTTCGCGATCTCCGAGGACGTCCGCAAGCGACGCGGTGCGATCGAGGGTAACGACTACGAGCCCCTGTCAATGACGGTGAATGCCGCATCGCTGCTGGAAAGGCTTGGAGGATATCAACAAGCAGTCGACCTGGCGCGCGCCGCAAGCGCACGGGCGCGAAGCGCCGGCAACTCGCGGTGGCTCATCTTCGCACTGCGTACGGCGTGCATGGGCTATGTGGATTTGGGACAGCTGCCCGAGGCCGAATCCGCGTTGCAGGAAATGAGCACCGCGATGGGCAAGGACGATTTAGCCGATCCGCGCCATCGCGGGCTACCGGACACGCTTCGTGGGCTCGTGCAGCTGCGCCGCGGCGATCCCGCGGCCGCCCTGAAGAGCGCGACTGCGGCGATCGCAGCCATCGGGCCGCCGACGAAAGGGAATACCCGCGAGGCACGCGCCTCGTTCGCTCTGGCCGCCAGCGCCGCGCTGGCGCTGGGCCGATCCGCCGATGCGGAGAACTTCGCTCGCGAGGTGCTGCGTCGCGCTGAAGCGGTTGCTCGCGGGCCTGACACCAGCGCCGATGTCGGCGAAGCGCTCCTGATTCTTGCAAAGGCTGAAAAAGCGCAAGGCCGCGCAGCGCAATCCCAAGCTCTGCTCGAACGAGCGGCGCGCTGTTTGACCAATGGGCTGGGCGCGGATCATGCCTTGACGCGCGAAGCCCGGGGATTGGCGAATTCCACGAAAGCGGTCTAATCGCACCGATTATGTAATCTTCGCAATGAGATCGATTGCACGCCCAAGTTTCATCCATTCATTTAACATGGTGAAAACACACTTGGGATGGCGTGCGCTCCTTATTCTGTCTCCTGCTCATCGGGCCCGTGATGCTGCTGTCTGCCTGCGGCGGAGGTGCAGTCACGCCGACTCCGGTTCCAACCGTCTCGCTCACGGCGGCATCCACGACGATTGATGCCGGACAGTCCGTGACGCTGACGTGGAACTCAACCCACGCGACCTCCTGCAGCGCCAGCGGGGCTTGGGGTGGGACGCTCGCAGCCAGCGGCTCGCGAGACACCGGCGCGCTTGACGCCGATACCACCTATGCGTTGGCGTGCACCGGTGCTGGGGGTACAAGCCAAACCGCCACGCTTACCATCACAGTCAGTGCGTTGCCCACGGCGCAGTTGACGGCAAACCCCAATGTCGTTGCCGCGGGCGGGGAATCCTCGCTTACGTGGAGTTCCGCACACGCGACTTCCTGTACTGCCTCCGGCGGCTGGAGCGGAACCCTCGCGGCGGGTGGAACGCAGCTGACCGCTCCGCTCACCGCAACGACCGTTTATTCCTTGACGTGCAGCGGCGCGGGAGGCACCAGCGCGCCGACCTCGACCACGGTGACGTTGATACCCGTGCCGAGCGTGGTTCTAAGCGCGGCACCCTCCGCCGTCGTTTCCGGCCAGGCAGCGCTGCTGTCGTGGAGTTCGGCCGGTGCCACTTCCTGCACGGCCTCCGGCGCTTGGAGCGGTGCGCAGGCTGCCAGCGGAACGCAGAGCACAGCGGCTCTAAGCTCGGCGGCAACCTATTCACTGAGCTGCACGGGCCCTGGGGGCAGCTCGAGCGCAAGCACGACGGTCAATGTGATTCCCACGGCGAGCTTGAGCGTTTATCCATCCGTTGTCGCGCCGGGCGATGCTTCAACCTTGACGTGGACCGCGACCAATGCCACCTCGTGTACGGCCGCGGACGGCTGGAGCGGAACCTTGCCAAGCAGCGGTACACAAACGACTGGCGCCGTGAACACCACGACCTCTTATTCGTTGAGCTGCACGGGCGCCGGCGGCAGCAGCGCGGTCGCATCGGCCACGCTCACGGTATCGAGCGTCAGCATGAGCCTTGCGCCGCAGAACGCCGCGTTGACCCTCGGCCGAACCCAGCAATTTGCGGCGACGGTTCCGGGCGGTGGCGGGGCCACCTGGACGGTGGACGGCATCGCGAACGGCAATGCCACGGTGGGCACCATCACCGCCGCCGGCCTCTATACGGCGGGTGCGGCGGGGGCTCACACGATTGTGGCGACCAGCATGGCCAATTCTACGCAAGCTGCGAGCGCTGTCGCCGCGGTCACCGACTTGTCCGGCATTTATACCTATCACAACGATGCCGCACGCGATGGTGCCAACACGCAGGAGTACGCCCTAAATCCCGCCAACGTCAACGCGGCAAGTTTCGGCAAGCTGGCCTCGTGTCCGGTCGATGGCGCCATCTATGGGCAGCCCCTGTGGGTCGCGAACCTCACCATGGGCGGTGCGAAGCATAATGTCGTCTTCGTCACGACTCAGCACGACAGTCTGTTCGCCTTCGACGGCGAGTCCAACACCTGCGTAAAACTTTGGTCGATCAGTTTGATCGACGCGGGACACGGAGGAAGCAGCGGCGAGGTGCCGGTGCCGAGCACCTCCGTCGGCAACGGCTTCGGCGACATTCAGCCCGAGATCGGCGTCAATGGCACTCCCGTGATCGATGCCTCGAGCGGTACACTCTATGTCGTCTCGAAGTCCATCGACTCGACGCTCAGCACGTTTTATCAACGTTTGCACGCGATCGACATCACCAGCGGCGCTGAACGAACCGGGTCGCCGGTGCTCATCGCAGGCTCCTTCCCCGGCACGGGAAGCGGCGGCAGCACCGTGGCATTCAGCACCAAGCAAGAGAACCAGCGCGCGGGATTGGCATTGGTCAACGGCACCGTGTTTGTCGCCTGGGGATCGCACGAGGATTCCAACCCTTGGTACGGCTGGATCATGGGCTACCTTTATGCAGGCGGCGCTTGGACCCAGACCGCCGTGTTCAACAGCACGCCGAACGTGCGCGGCGGCGGAATCTGGATGGGCGGCGGCGCACCGGCCGTCGATCCTTCGAACCATTTGTATTTCTTGACCGGCAACGGCGCTTTCGACGCCAATAATGTCAGCGCACCGAACGACGACTACGGCGATTCGCTGCTGCAAGCAGACGCCTCGCTCAACATCACCTCGTATTTCACGCCTTCGGATGAGTTGGACGATGACCAGTCCGACCGGGACTTCGGCTCCGGCGGCGCCGCGGTACTCGCCGATCTGCCGGCGGGTAATACGGTCACTCACGCTCTGGTGTGCGGCGGCAAGGACGGAACGCTGTATGTGCTCAATCGCGACTTGCTCGGCGGATTCGGCGACAGCGCCGCGGTGCAGGTCCTTCCCTTGGGTCATGGCTTGTTTTCCACCGCCGCCCTCTGGAACAACCGCTTGTTTGCGGCCGGTAGCGGCGGACCCTTGACTGCTTATCAATTAAATACCTCCACCGCGCAATTTACGCCGGCCACCTCGTCCAGCCATGCATACGGCTTTCCAGGAGCCACTCCTTCGGTCTCCGCGGCAGGCACGCAGAACGGCGTGGTGTGGGCTCTCGACACGCACAGCTATTGCACGCGGCAATCCGCGGCCTGCGGACCGGCCGTGCTGCACGCCTACGACGCGGCCAATTTATCGACAGAGCTGTGGAACAGCAGCATGAATGCGGCGGATGCGGCCGGCAATGCGGTCAAATTTTCAGTGCCGACCGTGGCCAATGGCCGCGTGTATGTGGCCACGCGCGGGAATAACACCGGCGGTGCGGACAGTTCAACGAGCACCCCGGGGGAGTTGGAGATTTACGGGCTCACGCAATAGCGCGTGCTCGCTCAAGGAGTTGGGCCTTCAGCGGGTTGGGCGCGCGTAGCAACGGGGGTAAGCAGGATGTTTGCCGTGCCGAGTATTCTGAGCGGCGGCTGACCCGGCGCGCTGGCATCGCGGATCGCAATCTCAACGTCGCGCGCTTGATTGGGCGGCACCGATGTCGCCGATAGCCCCTGTTGGTCGAAGACTGCCGTACAGACGGCTCGGATGCAGTCTTGCACCATCAGATGGTAGCCGTAGTCGGTCAGGGTGTAAGTCGCGGAGTTGTTGTAAAGTCGCGCCGTAATTTTACCGATGCTGCCCCGGTCCGCTCCAGCCTCGGCGCGTATCTGATCGAAGCGAATATCCGCCACCGGAATGCGGCTTTTTGCATCGGGATCCGCCTTATCCAGATTCTCGACATGAAAGCGCTCGAAATCGAGCGGCTTTTGCTGCACCGCTGGCGGCGCTACGGTCCCCGCTGGGACCGGTTCTCCCCGCTTGGCCATAACGACGATGGCGACAATCGCAACAATGGCGACACCGATCGCGGAGAGGCTAAAGGCTCGAGTCTTGGGAAAGAGAAATGCCAGCGCCACCAGTGCAAAGACTGCAATCCATAGCATTGCCTCTATTTTCATGCGTACTGCGATTCCCCACGCTGCCGCCGTGTTGCGCGCGGCTATTATGCGCAAGAAAAGGCCGTGTGAACACGCACGTCAATTGCGCCCAGGGTACTCATCGAGAGCACCCTGCCGCGGTACCGCGACCTTTCAGATGCCCCGAGCCGCTACCGCTGAGCCGTTGTCGGCACCGATTACCACCTCAACGCGCCGATTCAGCTGACGGCCGCTCGACTCTGAGTTGCTGGCGACCGGGTAAGCCTTGCCATAACCCTGAGTCCCGATGCGCGTCGAACTGATGCCGCGCGACACGAGTTGATATCTCACCGCATCCGCCCGGTGCTGGGAGAGATCCTGATTGTACGAGTCGGTGCCGACGCTGTCGGTAAACCCGTCGATTTGCACCCTGCGCTCAGGATGATCGGTTAGGAATTGAACCAGCCGGTCCATGTTGCGCCCCGCTCCCGAACTCAAAGTGGCGCTGCCGGTCTCGAACAGCACATCGCCGAGAGTCAATACCAATCCCCGGTCGGTCGGCTTGGCTTTGAGAGCGTCGACTTCCGCCTGCAGGCGCGCGGCGTTTTCTGTCGCTTGATCGCGGGCGACTTTCGCGTCATCCGTGGCGCGGTTTGCGTCGCTCGCGGCTCGATCCGCGGCATCCTTCGCGCGATTGGCGCTGTCGACCTGGTTGGTCCGGGCCGCGAGCACGATGCTGTCGCGCTCTGCCTGTCCGGCGGCGACGCGTGCGTCATCTGCCTTTGCCGCTCCCCTGATCTCTGCGAGCCGTGCATTCTGCGCGGCCATATAGGCGGGCTGGCCGATGCTCGGCTCATCGCGCCTCTGGAATGCAGCGTCGGCGACGGCCAGATCGGATTTCGCCGTCTGTAAATCGACCGCAGCATACCGAGCCGCATTGGGATCCGCTTCCGCCGCCTGGACAACACTGCGTGCGCTCTCCAGGACTTCGTTGGGCTGGGGCGTGGATGCGCAGCCCGCCATGGCCAGCGCGATTCCCGCTCCGATCAAAATTTTGGTATTCATAGATGTCCTTATTGGTTGGCTGACGAATTGCGGTTAGATTCCTGCCGCAGCGTCTTCATGCTGGCATCGAATTCAGCCGCGGCCTTCGCCGCGCGCTCCTTCTGGGCCAACGCTTCGGCCACTTGCGCATCCACTGTGGCTTGATGCGCCAGGGCAATCGCAGGCTTCGCGTGGTGTTTGGCATTCTCTTTCTGCGCCCGTTCGAGCTTGTCGCGCGCTGTGGCTAGCTCGACCGGCGCCGCCTGAGGCGCCCCGGATTGCTCCGCCCGCTGCACGGCGGCTTTCGCAACCGCAATGGATTCATCGGGGACGGGACTGCTCGCATAGACCGCCGTTGCAAGGAAGCCGAGGGCGATCGCGGCCCCCGTTGATTTCAAATATCGTGTATCCATACCGTAGGTACCTGTGGTGATTCGCCTGATCGATAGCGGCCGCGTCACCGCAACTGCCCTGTCGCTCACGCCGGTGATCGACAAAACGGTGCGTAAGGTCGCATCCCATTCTCAAATGAGGTGGGGCGGTCCCCCGCCTGAATAAGGTGCGTGGGTGCCCTTGTTGAACCGATACCGAAGTGAATGGCTAGCAACGTGATCGGAAACCGCCTAGCGCAGCCAGTGTAGGGTGTTTCGCAAATTCAGGCGTAGTCCGCCGGGGCCACCGCGCGTAGGACAGCCGCGCGACACTCGCAGGGGCTAACCGGCGAATACTAGCTGCCTTTATCGATAACTCCTTCCGGCCGCAGTCGAGGTGATACAGTGTACGGTAGCGAACCTACGGAGGCCGCCCAGTTCGATAGCCTTTTGCTCAAAGCGCTTCTTCGTCTCCCTGCCGCAGCCATTTCCAACTTCACAGCCAGTTTCCAGCGTGCCGCTCAACCCGTTCAAGAAAAACCAGCTCCTGGCATCCTTGCCGGCAAATGAATGGCAGCACTGGTCTGCATCTCTCGAAGCGGTTGAGATGCCGCTCGGACAGGTATTATACGAGCCCGGCGTCGCGCTCAACTACGTGTACTTCCCGCTCACTTCGATCGTATCGCTCCTGTACGTCATGGAAAACGGGGCGTCGGCCGAGATTGCGGTGGTTGGCAATGAAGGGATCGTGGGAGTTTCTCTCTTTATGGGCGGGGAATCGACCCCCAGCCGCGCCGTGGTGCAGAGTGCAGGTTCAGGCTGCCGGCTGAAGGCGCCGATCATGAAGGATGAGTTCAACAAGGCCGGCGCGGTGCTGCATTTGCTATTACGGTACACCCAAGCTTTGATTACGCAAATGTCGCAGACCGCGGTATGCAATCGCCACCACTCCCTCGATCAACAGCTATGTCGATGGTTGCTGCTGAGCCTGGATCGCCTCGAAGGCGACGAACTTGTGATGACTCAGGAACTGATCGCCAACATGCTCGGGGTGAGGCGCGAAGGCGTCACGGAAAGCGCGCTCACCTTGCAGAAATTGGGCCTGATCAAGTATGCGCGAGGGCGTATCACGGTATTGGACCGGCCCGGGATCGAGAAGCGTACCTGCGAGTGTTACGCGGTTGTCAAGCGCGAGTACGACCGATTGCTGCCAGGAGGAATCGCCACTTAGACGCGCCTTTGGTGCGTTGGCAGAAACCGCCTGCTTTCGATTTGCGAGCGGGTTGCTGGCTGCTGATGACTCACGATCGTACCCATGCCGATTCGTTCAGCGTAACTCAAGCGCTCATCGCTCATTTGTTAGGAGTGCGCCGGGTTGGGATCGCCCAGGCGGCCGCAACATGGCAAGGTAGGGGCAGGATCCGGTATGTGCGTGGCGTGCTCACCCTCGTCGACCGCAAAGCGCTCGAATCGGAATCCTGCGACTGCTGTGAAACCGCACGAAAAAACTACGCGCGCTTTATGTGAAAGCGGTTCTCTTTGTGTACGCCAGCGCACAGACGTTCGCGATGCATGCCTTACAATCTACCGTCGGCGCCAGAACCGCAAAAAATCGGCTCTCAAAAAATACCGTGGCATTCTTGCGATGCGGAGTCCGATCTCGATCGCAGCTACTCGTTGACAGGAGGCGCGCGTGCCAAGATCCAATGTCGCCCTTGATACCTTGATGCACAATCAATCCGCCGATCGTGGCCGGCTGTGGGAAGTCAGTAGTGATCTACTCGGCATTCTCAACGCCGAAGGCTATTTCGAGGCCACCAATCCCGCCTGGGAACTCGCGCTGGGCTTGACGCCGGAAGCGCTTCGCAACACCTCGATCTTTGATTTGATTCATCCGGATGATGTGGCCAAGACCCGCATCAGCCTCCAAGAGGCTGCGGCAAGCAAATCCGTGCTGCATTTCGAGAACAGGTACCGTCGCGCTGACGGACAGTTTCTCTGGCTGTCGTGGGCCGCGGTACGGGAAGCGGGCAAGTTCTATTGCAGCGGCCGCGACATTACGCAAGAACGGGAAGTGCGGAGCGAGTTGTCGGCGGCACTCGATGAGCTGCGTCAGTCGCAAAAAATGGAAGCGGTGGGACAGCTTACCGCCGGCATCGCTCATGACTTCAATAATCTGCTGATGGCGATCTCGGGAAGCCTTGAGCTCCTGAGCGGACGGCTGCTGCAGGGGCGCTACAAAGAATCGGAACGCTACATTGTCACCGCCCAGACTGCCGCCAAACGAGCCGCGGCACTCACCCATCGGTTGCTGGCCTTTGCCCGGCGGCAGCCGCTGGAGCCGAAACCCACCGACCTCAATCGATTGGTGCGCGACATGGAGGAGTTGATTCGGCGCACAGTCGGTCCGTCGATCAGGGTGGAAGTCGTCGGCGCCGGGGACCTCTGGACATCCGAAGTCGATCCGAATCAACTGGAAAACGCCCTGCTTAACTTGTGCATCAACGCCCGCGACGCAATGCCCGACGGCGGATCGTTGATGATTGAAACGAACAACCAGTGGCTGCACGAGCGTGACGCCCGCGAACGCGATGTGCCGGCTGGACACTACGTGACGATGTCCGTTACCGACACCGGCGTCGGCATGACCCCTGAGGTGATCGCGCGCGCCTTCGATCCTTTTTTCACGACCAAGCCCTTGGGGGCGGGGACCGGACTCGGGCTCTCGATGACCTACGGGTTCGCGCGCCAATCGGGGGGTCAAGTTCGCATTTACTCAGAGGTGGGCCGGGGCGCGACCGTTTGCTTGTATTTACCGCGGCATATCGGGGCGGCAGAAACCATCGAGGTGCCGCCTGAATTGGCGGACATGGCCCATGCGACGCAAGGCGAAACGGTTTTGGTCATCGATGACGAACCGCTCGTGCGCATGCTGGTCACCGACGTGCTGAGGGAGCTGGGATACGTCGCCATCGAAGCAGCGGACGGGCCTGCCGGACTCAAAATACTTCGCTCCGCCGCGCGCATCGACCTACTGATCACGGATATCGGACTGCCCGGCGGGATGGACGGCGGGCAGGTGGCCGAGGCGGCGCGCAGATTGCGCCCCGCGGTGAAAGTACTGTTCATTACCGGATTTGCTGAGAAAGCGGTTCTCAGCCATGGCCATATCGAGGCCGGCATGTCGGTACTGACCAAGCCCTTTGCCATGGATGCGCTCGCGAATCGTGTCAAAGCCCTACTGCCCTCGTAGTCATCATTGGTTGCATTTCTTACGATTACAGACGATACGGACTCTGCCCGCCGCGGGCCTCAACCACCACCTCACAAAACCCGTCGATCCCGGTCAGCTCGAGGCCATTTTCGCAACCTCGGGGCGCGACCCGGCCGCCAGGCGTCCGTCCCGCACAGCGCACTCAATGGCCTCATCGGCGACGCGGTCTAAAGGTTTCTTCTCAGAGCCGCCGCTTGCGATCCGGGCTGCCGTCCGCCTCGGAGGGCCGGATCAACCAGGGTGTATTGAAGACGATGCGCCACACAACGCCCTCCCCGGCCCTCTTAGCCGCCAGCGTCAAGGCTTGAAAATCCTTGACGGTCGCGGCCGTTCCGGCGATCACGACGCCGATCGACATGTACTTGGGTTCGGCTGCGGTCCCGTTGATGTACGGAAATAGCAGATGTGTCTTACCCTCATGCGTGACGACGCGCGTCAGCGTCTCATCGATGTCGGCGGGGTCGAAGGGCTTTGAATCGTGGATATCCATGTCAGATTCCCGCGAAACGCCGCTGCTGCTGCCCGCCCGCCAAGGGCAGCCGGCTTTCGTCGATCATCTGGCCGCCTTTCATGACGAATACGATGGATTTGGCGTTGTTGATATCCGTGGTCGGATCCTTGCTGAGCAGCACCAAGTCGGCGAGCTTTCCCTTGTCCACCGAACCGAGCTGGTCTGCCTTGCCGAGAAACACCGCGCCATTATATGTCGCGATGCGCAGGGTATCGAGCGGCGAAATACCCGCCGCAACCAACAGCTCCAATTCGCGTTGCGTGGCCGGCCCGCTGCTTTGGTCCGTCCCGCAGGCCACTACTCCGCCGGCCGCGTGAATCTTGCGGACGTTCTCCTCGGCGATCGGCGTCATGATTTTCATCCACCAGGTCCAGGGTCGAGCTTGCCACTCGACTCGCGTCCTGGTCTTCAACTGTTCGCGCTCTGCTGCCGACAACGAAGCTGCGTAGAGCGGCTGATCGAGATATTCCGGGTGCTCGACCAGTCGGCTGTAATTCTCGCCGATGGTAAGCGTGCTCGCGAAGGGTATTTTCTTGGCGCCCATCAGTTTTACGAACGAATCGCTGACGGGCCCCTGGATGACAGGATGCGCCAGTGTGTCGGCGCCTGCATAGATAGCTTCGAGCGAGCGCAGCTCGCTCGAAACATGCACGGTGGTGCGAATGCCGTGTTGATTGTAATAGCGGGTGATCTGCTCCAACAGCTGCACCGGCATCAAAGGGATCATCGGCCTTGCGCCCCAGCCCTCCTCCTCGAGCGTCAGCTTCAGGATGTCGGGTTGCTGCTCCGCGATATGCCGGTCCAGCAGCGCCTTGTCCTTCTCGAAGTCACTGATCCGCACCGCGATTCTGTCGCCATGACTTCCGGGATACGTGACCAGATTCCCGGTCGCAAAGATGCGGGGCGAAAGGATCTTGCCGGCGCGCTCGTCGCTGCGCAACGGCAAAATGTGGTCGGCGCGATTACCGGCGTCGAACACGGTCGTAACGCCGGAATAGAGGAAACTTGCCAGCGCCGCCTCGCCTTGCGCGCGATTCGGCGGCCCCGGCGGCGCATCCACTTTGCCGCCGACGTCGAAGCCGCCGCGCAGATGAATGTGAACGTCGATCAGACCCGGGATCAAATATTTGCCGGCGCCGGAAATGCGGCGCCCCTTGAGTCCGCGCGCGCTCGTGCTGGGTGCGACCGCGCTTATCCGCTCGCCCTCGATCGCCACCGTCATGTCGGGCTGCGCGGCGTGAATGCCGTCGATCAGCGTGACGTGTTCGATCACCCAATTATCGGCGCGTGCCGTCAGGGACGCCAATTGCGCGAGCGCGCACGCGGCGAGAAGGGTTTTGGGCCTCATTTGCGATTCCTCGTTTCAATGTTCATGCCGATGATGTTCGTCTGGATAATGCGGGTGCGCATGGCGCAACGGCGCGTGCGTATGCAGGTGCGCGTGAGGTTCGATGCCGGCCTGCCCGAATTCGTGCTCATGCTGGTGATGCGCGTCGTGGACATGCGGATGATCGTGAGTCTGAGGCGAATGCGTGTGCTCATGCTCGTGACGCTCGCTGAGGTGCAGCCAGAGGCCGGCGATCATCAGCAATCCAGCGCACACCAGCCGAATCGTGAGCGGCTCGTTGAAAAAGGCCACCGCAATCAAAGCGCCGACGAACGGCGCGATGGAAAAATAGGCCCCGGTGCGGGCAGTCCCGAGGAATCGCAGGGCAATCACGAACAAAACGAGACTGATGCCGTAGCCACCCAGCCCGACGGCGCCCGCCGCAAGGGCCGCCGCGGCAGCCGGCAGGGAACGCCCCAACCCCACCGCGATCGCAACATTGACCGAACCGGCAACCAATCCCTTCAGCATCGCGATCTGCGCGACATCGTACAAAGCGACTTTGCGGGTGAGATTGTTGTCGATCGCCCACGCAAGGCATGCGCCGGCGATCGCCGCTGGCCCAACCGCATCGCCCCAAACCAGGCTGCCATGGACACTCAGCAACACAGCGCCCGCGGTGATCGCGAACACGCCCAACGCTACTCGGCGGTCGAAGTTCTCTCGAAACACGAACCACGCGATCAAGATCGAAAACACTCCCTCTAGATTCAACAGCAGGGAAGCACTCGAGGCGGCCGTGGCGCTCAGGCCATACATCATGAGCACCGGCGCAAGGATGCCGCCAGCGCTGATCGCCGCCGCCAGCCACCAGCGATCCGCGCCGCGAAGGGAGACATCGACGGCCCCCGAGAACCGCAGCATCAAGCGCAGCGCCTGGTAAGCTCCCAGGCCGATGCCGGAACCCAAATAGAGCAATCCAGCCAGCATCCACGGGTCGATGCCGTGCACCAGGCTTTTGGCCAGCGGCGTGCTCGCGCCGAACAGCACGCCGGCCGATAGGGCGGCGAAAACACCCGGATTGATGCTCATCGGTCTCAAGTAGCCGCTGTGAATGGCAAGGATACCGCAGTCCACGGGCTGATCGCCGCAGGGTACTGAAATCGATATAGTTCGCACATGACGAATGGCCGCTATGTGATTGAAACCGAGCCCCTGAGCCGTGGCTTTGGCGCTCGAAGGGTCGTGGACGGCTTCGAACGCGGGCTGCCCGCTGCTCGGGTGGTGCGGATACCCCATGCAAATCATTATATTTTTCAATCCAACGAAGCCGCCGTGTTGCGCGAAATCAATGCTTTCGTCCGCAGCATCGCCCGGCGATAGGATCCAAGCGCAATGCCAGCGACAGTTAGCGTAGATGAAATCACCATCGATCAAACCTTGTACGACTTCGTCAACAACGAGGCCATTCCCGGCAGCGGCATTGAAGTTCAGGGGTTCTGGAAGGGGTTTGCGTCGCTGGTGCGTACCCTGGCACCGCGCAACGCCGAGCTGCTGCGCAAACGCGACGAGTTGCAGGCAAAAATCGACGCTTGGCATCGACAGCATCCCGGTCCTGGGTTCGATCGCGCGAAGTACCAGACCTTTTTGCGCGAGATCGGCTATCTGGTGGCGGAGGGAGCGTCCTTTTCCGTCAGCACGGCAAACGTCGACGCCGAAATCGCCCGGATAGCAGGGCCGCAACTGGTGGTGCCGGTCAGCAATGCGCGCTATGCGCTCAATGCGGCCAATGCTCGGTGGGGCAGCTTGTACGACGCGCTCTACGGCACGGACGCCATCCCGGAGGAAGGCGCGCCGCGGGGCGGCAACTACAACCCGCTACGCGGTGCGAAGGTCATTGCATTTGCGCGAGACTTTTTGGATCGGAACTTCGCGCTTGCCGATGGCTCGCACCGCGATGTGCTGCGCTACCGCGTGACCGAGCAGGGACTTGAGGCCGATTTGAGGAACAACCAGACCGTCCGCCTCGAGCAACCCCTGGCATTCCGGGGCTTTCAGGGCGAGCGCGGCGCTCCCAGCTTGCTGCTGCTCCAGCATCACGGCTTGCACGTGGAGCTGCACATCGATCGCACCCACTATATCGGCCGCGATGATCCGGCCGGCATCAGCGATGTCGTGCTGGAAGCAGCGATCACGACGATCCAGGATTGCGAGGATTCGGTCGCCGCCGTGGATGCCGCAGATAAAGTTCAGCTCTATCGCAACTGGCTGGGATTGATGCGGGGCGGTTTGGAGGCGCGCATCGACAAGGGCCACGGCCGTCTCATTCGCCGTCTCCATGCCGACCGGCGCTACCTCACGCTCGACGGGCAAGAATTGGTTCTGCCGGGGCGCAGCCTCATGCTGATCCGCAATGTGGGTCATCACATGCTCAGCAACATCGTGTCCTGGCAGGAGGCACCGGTCCCCGAGACCTTTATCGACGCGGCGGTGACGGTGCTCATCGCACTGCACGATCTGCGCGGCCCGGGTGCACTCCGCAATTCGCGCACCGGCTCGGTCTACGTCGTCAAACCCAAGATGCATGGGCCCGACGAGGTTGCCTTCGCGGGCCAACTCTTCGGCGCGGTGGAGGATTTGCTGGGACTCGAGAGAAACACGGTGAAGGTCGGCATCATGGATGAAGAGCGCCGCACCAGCGTAAATCTCATGGAATGCATCCGCGGCGCCCGGCAGCGGGTGGCGTTCATCAATACCGGTTTTCTGGATCGCACCGGCGATGAGATCCACACCTCCATGCAGGCGGGCGTGGTGGCGCGCAAGAGCGAACTCAAGAAAGCGCTGTGGCTCGATGCCTACGAGCGTCAAAACGTCGACATCGGCCTGGCCTGCGGACTTCGCGGACACGCGCAAATCGGCAAAGGCATGTGGGCCATGCCGGATCTCATGGCCGACATGCTCAAAGCTAAAATTGCTCATCCGTTGGCGGGCGCAAACACGGCCTGGGTGCCGTCCCCGACGGCCGCGACTCTGCATGCCCTGCACTATCACGCGGTGGATGTTGCCGAGGTGCAGACGCGCCTTGCGCACCGGCCACGGGCGTCTCTCGATGAAATACTCACGCCGCCGCTGGTCGCAGCACCGCAATGGAGCCGGTCGGAGATCGAGGAGGAAATCAACAACAACGCCCAGAGCATCCTAGGATACGTCGTACGCTGGATCGACTCGGGTATCGGCTGCTCCAAAGTTCCTGATTACTACGATGTCGCCCTCATGGAAGATCGCGCTACCTTGCGCATCTCGAGCCAGCACGTGGCGAATTGGCTGCTGCACGGCGTTTGTACCGCGGAACAGGTGATGGAGGCGTTGAAGAGCATGGCGCGCGTCGTGGATCAACAAAATTCGGGCGACCCGGCCTACCGCCGCCTCGAGGATGACCCGGATCGCAACATCGCATTCAATGCCGCGCGCGATCTGATTTTCAAAGGGCGTGAGCAGCCGAATGGCTACACCGAAGGCATCCTGACGGCGCGCAGACTCGAGCGCAAGGCGCAGGTCTAGGCACCCAACCGAAGCGCAAGGTCCAAGACGGAAGCGGCAGAAATGTCGGCTGAGAAATTCGCCGCGCCGTCCCCAAAACCGGGGCGCTCCAGCGGCCGGGCGATATACGCCGTTCGCAAGCCGTTCGCGGCGGCAGCCTCAAGATCGCTGCCGTGCGCTGCGCACATCAGGCATTCCCTCGGGGGTAGATTGAAAGCCTCCGCCGCCGCCAGATAGACAGCGTTGATTGGCTTGAAAGCTCTGGCGTGATCGGCGCCCAGGATCGCATCCCAACGCAGGTCATTATGCCGAGAAAGATCGCAGAGCAACGCGGTATTGCCGTTGGAAACGGGAGCGGTGAAGTACCGCAGCCGGAGTCTGGAAAGACCTGGAGGTACGTCCGGCCACGCCTCGAGCTGGTGCCACGCCAAGGTCAGGCGGTCCAATTCACCGTCCTCGATTTGCACCACGCCGAATTGCGGCAGCACCTTTTGCAGCGTCCTGCGATGCAGTACATCCAGCTTGGTGTACGGAATTCTGCCCGCACGCACCTCTTGCATCGCCGGTTGATATTGATCGCGCCAGGCGTCGGCAAACGCAGTCCAGTCCAATGCGTGTCCTCGCGGCTGAAGCACGGCTTGCGCCGCGCGGGCCACACCCGATCTCCAATCGACCAGGGTGCCGAAGACATCGAAGAACAGTGCCTTCACGCTCGGCGCCAGCATGCGTTCTATCGGGCTGCCGCAGGCATTCTCACGATGGCGCCGGCCTTCATCACGAAAGCAACGCGCTCCAACGCAGTGATGTCGTCGAGCGGCGAACCCGGTACCGCGACGATGTCGGCGAAGTAGCCCGGCTTGAGTTCGCCGATTTGACCGCCCCAGCCAAGCAGTTTTGCGCCGTTGATCATGTCGGCCTGCAGCACCGCCAGAGGCTTCATTCCATACTTCACCATGAGCTCCAATTCCCGCGCTTGTGTCCCGTGAGGAAATGGCCCTACATCCGAACCCACGGCAAAGGGAACTCCGGCCGCAATTTGCTTTTTAAATTCTCTGACTTTGTACTCGAACATCGGCTGCTCGCGCTTCGCAGCGGCCTCAGATTGGTTCATGAAGTACTCGAAAATGGTGAATGTCGGCACCGCCGGAATGCCCTTGGCCTTCATGATCCGCATGGTCTCATCGCTCAGCTGAGTGCCGTGATCGATGGAGGCCACACCCGCCTGCGCTGCGTACAAGGTCCCAGGCTCACCGGTCGCATGGACCGCGACGCTGCCGCCGAAGCGTGCCGCCTCGTCGATCGCCGCCTTGAGTTGCGCGACCGTATATTGATAAGGAGTGTGCAGCGCACCGGCCTGCATCGAGTCAGGTCCGGTTTCATAAATTTTTACGAAGTCGGACCCTTCCTTGTGCTGTTGCCGAATCGCGGCAACCACTTCATCTTCATTGTTGGCATACGTTGCGTTGGACAAGACGTGCTGTTCGGGATTGAAGTGATTGGCGTCTTCGTGGCCGCCGAGAATATCGATCGCGTTTCCCGATATGCGCAGCCGCGGCCCCAAGATCAAGCCTTTGTTGATCGCGTCGCGCACCGCGCTGTCGGCGGAGCCCGCACCTTCGGTACCCATGTCCCGTTCGGCGGTAAAGCCGGCCATCAAGTCATCTTTGGCCGCCAGCGTCGCGAGGATGGTCCGCTGCGGCACCGACTCTTGCACCGTCTGCAAATCCTCGGCGCCCGGATGCAAAAAAAGGTGCACATGGGCATCGATCAGACCTGGCAGCAGCGTGCTGTCGCCCAAGTCGATGACTTGAACGCCCGGTGGATGCGCCACCGCGGTCGCGACGGCGGCAATGCGTTCACCCTCGATCAGGATCTCGCCCGGCGAGATTACGCGGCCGGTATCGATCTGCAGCAGGCGCGCGGCGTGCAAAACAATTGGATGTCCGGCGCCCGCCGGCCCGGCGGTCTGGGCGCGCGCTGATGTTGCGAACGCCGCTGCCACCGAAAGTGCTGCGATCCAAGTGGTCCTGTGTCGCGCCGCAGGTGTTGCGGCGATGAATTTTCGGTGCGCCATTTCAAGATCTCCGGGTACGTTTACGGATCGAGAGAGGCGGCATAGGCCGCGAGGTCAATCATGTCCGCTTGCGTCAATTTTGCAACCACGGACTGCATGGGCTGCGTGACATCGCCGGTGCGCGCACCGGACCGAAAGCCGTAAAGTTGACGGAACAGATAGCTGGCGAATCGCCCCGCCAATGGCGGTCCCTCGAGCTGCGGCCCGCTGCGCAGATCCGCCCCATGACAGCCTGCGCAAGGCTGGGTGCGGCCGTCGCCGCCGGTGCTTGCCAGTTGACGGCCGCGATCGACGCTGCCTCTCGGCACATAAGCGATGTACTCGGTATGCGGGTCGCGCCGCTCGAAGCGCTCGGCATCGATCGGCATCTCCAAGATCGCCTCGTGCAGCGGCGTCGAACGCCCGGCGGCCGGGACGAATATGCCGCACGAGACTGCATGCCGCGGCACGAATTCGCGGTCCATGACCTTCACATGCGACTTGGCCTTTTGGCGTGAAAAATATTCCGCGGCCTCGGCAAGCTCCGGGTCCGAAAGATCCGCGATGGCCTCCTTCATCAGCGCGCTGGGTGCCCACCCTGGTTTCGCCGGCCGTCTTTCCCCGCTATGAATGCTCCTTACCTGAGCCATGATGTAGCCCGGCGGCAGGCCGGCGATCTTGGCATTTTCTGGACGGCCGCCGCCGTCCGGCAGATGGCAATAACCGCAGGCGATTTTTTTCTCAGAGTGGGTTGCCGCCACGATCGCGGGCATTTTTGCATGCTCCAGCGGAAACCAGTCCGGCGCAATCGACGCATGCGCCAAATCCGCCGCGCTGAAGCGCGCCTTGGAACCCGCGACGCTCAAGGAACGCTGGCTGTCGGGTGCCGTCGATGGCGGCGTGCGATCGCAAGGCGGATAGGCCCAGTCGGGAAATCCCGCCGTCGGCGCCGACTTGACGCAGGTCGCGCAAAGCAAGCTCACGCTGAATAGATACGCTACGGCCGCGCGCAATTGAGCGATATCGCTAATTCAGCGCCGGGAACAGCGCCGGGAACAGCGCCGGCGGGTGCCGATGCTGGGTCGCTTGTTCGTACGCGTAGGCGAATTTGATCAGCGTACCTTCGTCGAAGGCATCGCCCAGAAACGTCAAGCCCGCCGGGAGCCCGTCGTGCGTGTAACCCATCGGCACCGTAATGGCCGGAAAGCCGGTTTGCGGCGACAACACCTGACTATTGTCGCCGGCCGGGCTCTTATCATCGCCTACTCTGCGGGGCGCATTGCTCCAGGTTGGATAGATCACCGCTTGCACTTTGTGGGCGGCCATGGCGGCGCGGACCGCGGCGCGAAACGCCATTTTTTTCTCGTTGTGATACACATCCGGGCACACCGTGCGGTCGGCTTCGCTGTCCGGCTTGGCCGCCGCGGTGCTCTTCAGCCTGCCCTCGATGTAAGGCAGGTACAGTCCGGACTGGATGATCTCCGCCAGAGTCCGGTACGTCGCGCCCTGGCCGTGTTTCGCCAAATAGCCGTTCAAATCAGATTGGAAGTCGCCGCAGAAGATATTTTTGGTCAGCGCCTCAAAACCGGCAATCTCAAAGGGATCCACAATCGCCGCGCCTTGCGCCTTCAAGTCCTGTATGGCTTTCTCGGTAAGCTCCTTTATTTGCGGATCGCCGGTCGGCGCGTCCAGATAGGCACGAAACACTCCGATGCGTGCCCCGCGCAGACCCCGCCGATCGAGAAACGCTCTGTAAGACTTGGGGATATGCCCCGCGGAATTCTGCGTGACAGGATCCTGCGGGTCGTATCCTGCAACCACCTCGAGCAGCGCGGCCGCATCTTCGACCGTGCGCGCGATCGGACCGCCCACATCGGCGCCGAGGAACAACGGAATGATGCCATCGCGGCTGGTCAGGCCGATGGTCGGGCGAATTCCCACCAGAGCGTTGTGCGACGAGGGCCCGCGGATCGAATTGCCCGTATCCGTACCCAAACCCACCGCCCCGAAGTTTGCCGCAACTGCCGCCGCCGTTCCGCCGCTGGATCCGGCGGGCACGTAGTCCAGATTATAGGGATTGCGCGTGATGCCCGCGATCGAACTCACGGTTTCATAGGGGCTGAAGGCCCACTCCGCCATGTTGGATTTTCCCAGGATGATCGCGCCCGCCGCGCGCAGCCGCTGCACCATGAACGCATCCGTGGCCGGAACGAACCATTTCATCGCGAGTGAGCCGCCGGTCGTCTGCAGATCCTTCGTGTCGTAATTGTCCTTGACGATGACTCCGATGCATTGCAGTCCATGGATTTTTTGCGTGAGCTTGAATTCGGCATCGAACCGATCCGCCTCGGCCAGCGCATGGGAATTGATCAGAACCATCGAATTCAAGCGCGTGCTTTGATCGTAGCTCCGAATGCGTTCCAGGTATTGCTCAACGACTTGATGACAGCTGATGCGATGTTCGTCGATGGCGCGTTGCGTTTCGGCAATCGTGATTTCAGTGATGTCGAAGCGCGCGCCGGCATGAGCCGGGATCGCGAGCATCGCGGCGCACAGAAGGACGGGTAAGCGGCAGTTTGTCATGGCCCCGTTGTTGGCAGCTCTTATTGAGGATTTCACAGTATAGCCTCCCGCCGCGCCGTGGCTGTCATCGGAACCCGCGCTCAAACGTTGAACTACGACACGGCGTGGCCTGTCTTAAATTGAAACGATAGCCGCAGCGTGAGGCGAGGACGGCGCCTCGGGTTTCCAGACATGCTTTTCAGGATCAAAAAGGGGTGAAATATCAGCATGTTATACAACATCAATCGTGTTAATTCCCTTCGCATGCCGCTGATCGCTCTATGCGCAATGCTGGCGAGTTGCAATGACTACCAACATGGCTGTTATGGCTGCGGAAATTTTACACCCACGGAATTTTCAAACGGCGTGGTGAGCGCCGATTTCAATGGAGACGGCTTCGCCGATGTTGTTGCCTTGAGTACGGTGCAGTCGTCGACAGCTTCGAACCTTTCCAATATCAAAGCCTACCTTTCGACCGCGGCAGGCGTATTTGCCGTTGCCGTCGAGACCCCCGACGGGTTCAACCCTCTGTATCTCGCCGGCGCCGATCTGAACGCCGACGGCCTGATGGACGTGGTCACGGCCAGCTTCGATGATGGCGCGCTGGATGTCTTCTTCAACAACAAAACCAGCCCGGGCAGCTTTAACCCGGCCCTCGTCTTGAACTCTCCGGGTGCCTCGCAGCTCGCGATCGCGGACTTGAACGGCGATGGCTTGCCGGATCTGGTCTCCGCGGATTTCAACGTGTCGCTGTTCATACAGACATCGCCCGGGACATTCGCCGCGCCGATCAGTCTTTACGCGGGGGGCGCCAATTGGGTTGCCTTGGGCGATCTCAATGGCGATGGCGCTGCCGACGTGGCGCTCACCGACAATGTCGGCGTCAAACTCCTGCTGCACACCGGCGCAGCTTCGAGTACCACTTTCGCCGCGCCGCTAGCGGTCTTTACGCAAACGCCCAATGCGAACGTCGCCGGCGCCAACATCATTGCGATCGGGGACGTCGACGGCGACGGGCTCAATGACCTCGTCATTACCGATCCGGGGCCGACAGGCGGCATGTCCACCGCGGCCTATGTATTGATCCAGAATCCCGCCAGTCGTGGCACCTTCCTCGCGCCGGTCGGATATGCCATCGCGACGCATGATGGGCCCCAGTCCATCCAACTGAGCGATCTGCAGGGGACCGGCAAGCTCGACATCGTCATCGGCGGCCAGAAGTTCGTCACCGTGCTGCTTCACGATCCCGCGAATCCAGGAAAATTCCTGCCGGCAAGCATTTATCCGGCGCCCGGCGCCAACGAAATCGCGATCGCCGACATCAATGGCGACGGCAAACTCGACATCGTGGTGAGCAACGGCGTCACCTTTCCGATGCAAGGCGGCGTGACGACAACGCATCCCGGCGTACTGCTGCAGAGCACGACCGCGCCCGGCACATTCGGCGCACTGCAGGATCTGCCCTAAGCAGCATCGCCCGCGGACACCCGGCGGGCGGGCACCCGCGCGGCATTATGTCGCACGGCTCGCGTGCCGGGCCGCTGATCTCGCCCCGTGCCGTGATTTCGTCCGCGTTGCAATTGTAAAAAATGCAGCCCTCCGTAGGATAAATCCGTCAGCGAGCGTAGGGAAAAAGATTTCCTCCGTTCGATAAAATTCGAGCGACCAAAAACTCTTCTCCACAACAGAAGAACAATTTTTTACGCGAACGAATAATCGAAGGATGCAATCCATGAGCGCGAATGATGTACCGACTGAGGTTGAGTCCTCGCAGGCGGCTGCCAAAACAAATCGACGCGAGGTGCTGATCGCTCTGGGAATCGGCATGACCGCACCGCTGTTCGGCTGCGGCGGCGGCGGTTCCGGTGCCGCGGCGTCAAATCCGATGCCCCCGCCGCCGCCGCCGACGCTGGACATCACGCCGACGGTCACCTTTGACGCCAACGCAACCGCCGGCTTGACAGCCAATGACGCTTACTTGACCGGTTCGTCCGCCGTCAATCCCGCGTTCACCTTCAGCGGCGCCGCCCCTTCATTGATTACGCAGTTCAGTTCAACTGCGCCGCGCCAAAACATGGTCAGTGTGGCCGATTCAAACGCGGATACCTATGCGCCGGGCACGGTGTACGCGACCTTCTACCACACCGGCACGATGCTCGATGTCGTGCAATACGGATTCAGCGACAACGTCCTGCTGTACGTCAATGACACCTTCGTCGCGCGCTATGGCCTCGCGCTGGCGAGCGGGACCGCGCAGGGGGGCGCTGCAGGCAGCATCACATTGGCAGCGAACTCATCGACCACCTCGGGCTACTACAATGAATACTACGTACGCATTGCGGGCGGCACGGGCGTGCTGAACGAGGCAAAGCAGGTGACCGCGTATGATGGCACAACCTTCATCGCCACCGTCGATTCCGCCTGGACCACGCCGCCCGACAGCACCACGCAGTACGTCATACAAGAAGGCTCGCAACCTTTCGTGCTCGATGGCGCCACCGGCTCGGTCAAATATCTGCATCTCAAATGGAATGTTTCCGGCCAGCGCAAGATCACCATTGAGCAGGGTCTGTTTGCCGGAGTGAGCTCGGACGGAACCATTGCTGCGGCGCCGCTTGCCGCGACCACGCCGTTCATCGCAATCGGCGATAGCTTTTGGGAGGGCGACGCCGCACCCAACAACGTCCCGAATTTGATCGACATTTTCGCAGCGGCACTCAACTGGCAGACGACCAATCTCGGCGACGGTGGAACTGGTTTCATCGGCACCGTTCCCGCGCGCTTGAATTTTCAGGATCGGATTGCGCCTCCCGCGGAAGCCTGGCGCGTAATGCTCGCCGGCACCGGGGGCACCTTCACGATCAGCGTGGTTTATAACGGCGTCACCAACACCACCGCAGCCATCGCCTCGAGTGCGACTCAAGCGGCGATCCAAGCGGCGCTGAATACCCTCTCCAACGTGGTCTCCGCCGGCGGTTCGTTCATCGTGGCGCGCGGCGATCTCGGCGCGCCGCTGATATTCGTCGCTCACGGAATGGCCGGCGCCACCTTGAGCGTCGACGGCAGCCAACTCACCGGGGGGAGCATCAGCGTTTTGGGGACCTATCTGGGAGACGTGGCTGAAAACCTGCCGACCGATTCGGCCGGCAACGCGATGCCGTTTTACCTGTTGGTGTCAGGCTCCGGAAACGACGCGCCGTATACGGATGCCCAAGTGCAAACGGCGGCGACCTATGTTGCGCAGCAGATCGTCGCGCGCTTTCCCACCGCGAAAACCATCTTCGTCGGCGTGCTGGGCGATTGCAATGCGGGCTCGAATTTGATCAGCGCTGCCGATGTTTCGCGCAACGCCGCCATCGCGGCAGCCGCGGCGCTGCTGCCGATGATCAATGGCAAGGTGCCCTTTGTCGACACCTACGCGGCCGGCGTCGGCCAACCCAAACTCATCAACGGCGTGGGCACGGTGGCAAATCCCGCAGCGGGGACCAATTCAAATTTGAAGAGCATCGTGCTCTCGGGACATCCGACCGGCGCCGGCGCGCAATTTCTAGCGAACTGGCTGGCACCTAAGGTTCAGAGCATCGTCAGCAGCGGCTGACGGCCATCGGCCCGCAGGGCGCCGCCCAAGGCCCCGCTCGGCGCAGTCGACGCGGCCGGCGAAGCGGTGTATACTGCGCGCAGCTTTATAGGGCTGGCGCTCGGTCAGTGCCGCCTTCGGCTCGCGGTCCGTCTTCGACGCACTTCGTTTTTTCACCCTCCTCGCTGCTGACCGCTGCGGACGCTTGATAGCCCCGTCGTGCGAGTCAATTTTCATAAGGTTCAATAATGTCATTTTCAGATCTCGGGCTATTGCCCGAATTGCTGCGTGCTGTTGCCGATAAAGGCTACGACACGCCCTCCCCTATCCAAATCCAAGCCATTCCCGCGGTACTCGCCGGCCGCGATGTTCTTGCCGGCGCGCAAACCGGCACCGGTAAGACAGCCGGCTTTGTGCTGCCCATATTGCAGCGGCTCACGGCCGATGCGGCCAACGCCGCCAGCCGAGCGCCGCGCGCGCTGGTACTTACGCCGACGCGCGAACTCGCCGCTCAGGTTGCACAAAGCGCGCGCGATTACGGCAAACACCTGCCGCTGCGCACCTTTCAGGTATTCGGCGGCGTCAGCATCAATCCGCAAATCAGCGCTTTGCGCAGCGGCTGCGACATCCTGGTCGCTACCCCGGGCCGGTTGCTCGACCTTGCGCAGCAACGCGCCTTGGACCTTTCCAAGATTCAGGTGTTGGTCCTCGACGAGGCCGACCGGATGCTCGACATGGGTTTCATCCACGACATTCGCCGCATCATCAAATTGCTGCCGCAAAAGCGCCAGAATCTGTTGTTCTCTGCGACCTATTCTGACGACATTCGCGCCTTGGCTGAACGCTTGCTGCACGATCCGCTGTCGGTGCAGGTCGCTGCGCGCAACGCGCCGATCGAGCTGGTCGAACAGCGCGCCTACCGGGTGCAAAAAGAGCAGAAGCGGCACCTGTTGGTGCATCTGATTCAGGAAGGCCAGTGGCGTCAGGTTCTGATCTTCACGCGCACCAAGCACGGCGCCAACCGTCTCGCCCAACAATTGGAAGGCGCCGGCATCCAGGCCGCCGCAATCCATGGCAACAAGAGTCAGGCCGCACGCGTGAAAGCGCTCGACATGTTCAAGCGGGGTCAAGTCACCTGTCTGGTCGCCACCGAAGTGGCGGCGCGCGGCCTGGACATCAAGGAACTCCCGCAAGTCGTCAATTACGAACTGCCCAATGTGCCTGAGGACTACGTGCATCGCATCGGCCGCACCGGCCGCGCAGGCTCGGCGGGCGAGGCAATTTCGCTGGTCTCCTCGGATGAGTCCGGCTTGTTGCGCGACATCGAGCGCGTTTTACGCCGCAGCATTCCCACGCTGCCGACTCCGGCCTTTAAAGTGGTCGAATCCGCCGCGCCTGCGCCGTCGCGCGAAGGCCGCCCGCCGCACTCGCCGCATCGGCATGCCGGGCAAAACCATCATGGCGGAGGCCGCCGGGACGGCAATAGCGAGCGTCGCGATCCGCGCCGGCCGCAAGCATCACGCTCGAACTCAGGCAGCGGATCGGGCGGTGGAACGAGAAGCTTCGGTCAGCCGCAGCGGGGGCGATTCCGCTGACGCACCGATTAGGATAGCTTGGGTACCAGGCCGCGCAGGTAGGCCACGAACTCGGGACCCAGGCTCGGATGCTTCAATCCGTATTCCACGGTCGCCTGTAAGTAACCGAGTTTACTGCCGCAGTCGTAGCGCTTGCCTTCGAATTCGAAGGAATAGACGGCTTCACGCTGCATGAGGCGCGCAATGCCGTCGGTGAGTTGAATCTCGCCGCCGGCGCCCTTGCCGATTTTCGCGAGGTCCTCGAAGATCGCGCCCGTGAGCAAGTAGCGGCCGACCACGGCCAGGGTTGAGGGGGCTTTGTCCGGCTTCGGTTTCTCGACGATGTGCGACATTTTGCCGATACGCGGTGCAATCGTCTTCTCCAACGTGACGATTCCATATTTGTCGGTATCTTGCTTGGGAACGTTCTGCACGCCCAGCACGCTGCCTTGATGTTTCGCGAAGACCTCGGCCATTTGCTTGAGGCAGGGAGTCTTCGCATCGATCAGGTCGTCCGCGAGATGCACCATGAACGGCGCGTCGCGCACCACCGGGCGCGCGCACAGCACGGCGTGACCCAGTCCCAAGGGCGCCGGTTGCCGGATATAGACGCAAGAAGCCCAGCTGGGCAGAATTCCGCGCAAGGTGTCGAGCAGTTCCTGTTTGCCTTGCGCCTGCAAAACCGCTTCGAGCTCGGGGTTTGAATCGAAATGATCCTCGATGGCGCGCTTCGAACTGCCCGTGATGAATATCAGCGTATCGGCGCCCGCGGAAAGAGCCTCATCGACCGCGTACTGGATCAGCGGCTTGTCCACGATAGGCAGCATTTCCTTCGGACTTGCCTTGGTGACGGGTAGAAATCGGGTGCCGCGTCCCGCAACGGGGAAAACGGCTGCTTTTACTGGGTTTGTCATGGCGAAAGCATAACGGATTTCCCATCACGCCGCCGTCGGACATTTCTCACACGGAAACTCTAGCGCAGCTTGACGATGGCGTACGCCTCGAAACTGTCCCATGAATGGCAAGCGGGACAGTGCCAGTAAAAATTACGCCCCGAAAACCCGCATTCATTGCAGCGATATTTTTCCGCCTGCGCCAGCAGCGCGCCGATTTCCTGCGCGATGCGCGCCGATTGCGTCGGACCTTCCCGCCAGACCGCCTGCAGAGTCGGATCCTGCGAGAAGACTTTTTCGATCGAGCTGCGCAGCGGCGCGGCGGCGCCCAAGTCGGCGGCGATGGCGGCGAACACCAGGCGTTTCAGTTCGTCGAAGTCGCGCAATTCCGTCTGGGCGACCAGCTCGCCGAGTATGGCATCCCGCTCGGCGAGCCCGACGAGCTTGAGCAGGTGCGGCAGTTCCTCTTGCAGCAGCGTCGGCGATTCGGCGAGAGCCTGCCTGATGAGCTGTACCGCAAGGTCCGGCTGCTGTTCGCGCTCCGCAATTTGCGCGCTCAAGAGCGCGGCGCGGGGAAACGGCGCCGCCTCGTTCTGTGCATCGCGCAGCCAATGACGGGCGCTTTCAAAATCGCCACGCTCGATCGAGACGCTGGCGAGTTCGCACAGGTAGTGCGCGGCAACGCTGCGCGCCGGCGCGGCCTTGATGCGCGCCAATTGCCGGTACGTGCCGAGCGCCTGTTGCCAGTCGTGTTGACGCTCGTAGACCCCGCGCAAGGCGTCGAGCGCGCTCGCACGCAACCGCGGCACCTCGCTGACCTGCTGAAACAGTCCTTCCGCCCGGTCCAGAACGCCGGCGCGCAAATAATCCTGCGCCAGCGCCAGCAGCGCCTGTTCGCGATGCTCCGAGGCCAAATCCTTGCGAGCCAATAGATTCTGGTGGATACGAATCGCGCGCTCGACTTCGCCGCGCCGGCGATACAGCGACCCCAACGCAAAATGCGTCTCAATGGTCTCGGCGTTGGCATCCATCAACTTGAGGAACATGTCGAGCGCCCGATCGGGCTGCTCGGTCACCAGGTAATCCAGGCCCGTCAGGTAGTCAGGATGCAGCTTGCTCAGGGATGCCGGCCAGCGCCTGCCCCAGCCGAAGTGACCGGCAAGAATCCCGATCACCAGCGCCGCCAGCACGAACCCCCAACTCAACAGCGGAAAATCGGACACGTGCCCGCGGCCGCTCTAAAGAACTTAGTCGCGGATCGGCTGATCCGCACCGTCGTTGACGCGTTCGCGCAGGTCTTTGCCCGGCTTGAAATGCGGCACATGTTTGCCGGCAAGCGCAACCGCCTCGCCGGTCTTCGGATTGCGTCCCTGCCGCGGCGGGCGAAAATGCAGCGAGAAACTACCGAAACCGCGTATCTCGATGCGCTCGCCGGTCGCCAATGCGTCGCTCATGATTTCCAAAAGCTGCTTGACAGCCAGCTCGACATCCTTCGCCGGCAAATGCTTTTGCTTCGCCGATATGATCTCAATGAGTTCCGATTTCGTCATTATCGATCCGTAGGCAGCAGACATACTCAAACCAAAGAGCGGTTGCGGCGGCTCCGCGGCAACCGCTCTTCAGCCCCTCTCAATCTTGGCCGGAGATTTGCTCTTTAAGTAGATCTCCCAGGCTCGTTCCGGTCGGCGAATCGGTCCGATAATTCTGCATGGCCTCCTGCTCCTCGTGGATATCCTTCGCCTTGATCGACAGCGATATGCTGCGGCCCTTGCGGTCCACGCCGGTAAATCTAGCCTCGACTTCGTCGCCGACTTTCAGCACCAGCCGCGCGTCTTCCACCCGATCGCGCGAAATATCCGAAGCGCGCAACTGGCCGTCGACGCCGTTGCCGAGATCGATGATCGCGCCCTTCGCGTCGACTTCGCGCACCACGCCTTTGACGACGCTGTTTTTCGGATGCTCGGCGATGTAAGCCGAGAAAGGATCCTTGGCGAGCTGCTTGATGCCTAGGCTGATGCGTTCGCGCTCCGGATCGATCGACAGCACCATGGCATCGACCTGCTGTGCCTTTTGATAGCTGCGCACGGCCTCTTCGCCCGGCAAGTCCCAGGAAATATCCGACAGATGCACCAAGCCATCGATGCCGCCGGCCAAACCGATGAAGATGCCGAAATCGGTGATCGATTTGATCTGTCCGCTGACCTTGTCGCCCCGGTTGTAGTTGTCCGCGAATTCCTTCCAAGGATTGGCCTTGCACTGCTTGACGCCCAAGCTGATGCGCCGGCGCTCCTCGTCGATGTCGAGCACCATGACTTCAACTTCCTGCCCGACATGCACGACCTTGGCGGGATTGACGTTCTTGTTGGTCCAGTCCATTTCCGAAACGTGCACCAAGCCCTCGACGCCTTCTTCGATTTCAACGAAGCAGCCGTAATCCGCGATGTTCGTGACCTTGCCGAACAGGCGCGTATTGGCCGGGTAGCGGCGCGCGATGTTCTGCCAGGGATCGGCGCCGAGCTGCTTCAAGCCCAACGACACGCGCTGGCGTTCGCGGTCGAATTTCAAGATGCGCACATCGATTTCTTCCCCGACTTTCACCACTTCGGAGGGATGCTTCACGCGCTTCCAGGCCATGTCGGTGATGTGCAGCAAGCCGTCGATGCCGCCGAGATCGACGAACGCGCCGTAGTCGGTAAGATTCTTGACCACGCCTTTGACGGCCGCGCCTTCTTGCAGGTTGTCGAGCAGCGCCGAGCGTTCCGCGCTGTATTCCTGCTCGACCACCGCGCGGCGGGAGACCACCACGTTGTTGCGCTTCTGATCGAGCTTGATGACTTTGAATTCGAGCGGTTTGTTCTCCAGATACGACGGATCACGCACCGGACGCACATCGACCAGCGAGCCGGGCAGGAACGCGCGCACATTGTCGATTTCAACCGTGAAGCCGCCTTTCACGCGGCCGGTAATGATGCCGATGACGACCTCTTGCTTCTCGAAAGCCGTCTCCAAGCGGGTCCAGGTTCGCGCGCGTTTCGCTTTCTCGCGCGAAAGCCGCGTCTCGCCTGAACCGTCCTCGACGCTGTCGAGGGCGACTTCGACGGTCTCGCCGACGGTGACCTCGATTTCGCCTTTTTCGTTCTTGAACTGGTCCGAGGGGATGACCGCTTCGGACTTCAGTCCGACATTGACGATCACATAGTCCTGGCCAACTTCGACGATCAATCCATTGAGGATGGTGCCAGGACGAATGCGCTGGCTCGCAATGCTTTGTTCAAACAGTTCCGCAAAACTTTCTGTCATGTTCTCTCTTGCTGAATCCTCGGGCACGATCCTTAAGTCCCCAGGGTTACCATTAAAACGGCGATCGATCCTTGAAAGCCGCGTCCTAAATCAAAGCACGAGCGATGCCGAGCACGCGCTCAATCACGTCATCGACGGACATACCCGTTGTATCCAACATGGTGGCGTCGGCACTTGCCACAAGAGGCGAAGCGGAGCGCTTGGAATCGCGCTCATCACGCTCCGCTATCTCGAGCGAAAGGGCGGCAAGGTTAGCAGCAACCCCCTTTTCTTTCAACTGCTTATAGCGTCTCAGGGCGCGTTCGGCAGGGGTGGCGGTGAGAAAAATCTTAACTTTGGCCCGGGGGAATACCACGGTGCCCATATCGCGTCCATCGGCCACCAAACCCGGAGGAACCGCGAAGCGCCGTTGGCGCTCCAGGAGCGCCGCCCGCACCGGGGCCAATGCCGCCACCTTGGAGGCATCGTTGCCGGCCTGCTCGGTCCGCATCGCCCGGGTGACGTCCTCATCGTTCAGCCAAACCCGTTCCTCGCCAGACTCATTGGCGCCGAAGCGTATGTTAAATCGCGCGGCCAAGCCCGCCAGCGCGCCCGCGTCATCCAAACCGATGGCGGCTCGCCGGGCTCCAAGGGCCACCAGCCGATACAGGGCCCCGCTATCGAGGAGTGCCCAACCCAAGGATCCGGCCACCGCGCGGCTGATCGTCCCCTTGCCGGAGCCGGAGGGGCCGTCGATGGTTATCACGGGCACATCGTTCATGCCGGCCCCTAATCCTCGCTCTCGGCGATGGTCAGCCCGACCGATTGCGCCAGCGGCACGAAACCGGGAAAGGAGGTGGCAACATTGGCGACATTGCGGATCCCAATGACGCCGCTGGCGCGCAGGCTCGCAATGGCAAATGACATTGCAATGCGATGATCGCCGAAGCTATCGATCTCACCCGGCGAAAAGGCGCTGCCCCGTCCGCGGCCGGTGATCTGCATGCCGTCAGGCAACGCCGTATGGGCGACGCCAAGCGCCGCCAGGCCCGCGCTCATCGCGGTGATCCGGTCGCTCTCCTTGACGCGCAATTCTTCCGCTCCGGTAACCCGGGTCTCTCCTTGTGCACAGGCAGCGGCGATGAACAGCACCGGCAATTCGTCGATGGCCAGCGATACCAGTTCCTGCGGCACATCGATCCCCTGCAACGGCGAGGCAAAAACGCGCAAATCTGCCACCGGCTCGGCCCCGCTGTCACGAGCATTGGAGACCTCGATGTTTGCGCCCATGCGCCGCAGGATCGTAAGCAATCCTGTGCGCGTTGGGTTTAGCCCCACATTTTGGATCAGCAGCCCGCCCGGCGCCGCCCCGAGGAGTCCGGCGACGATGAAGAAAGCGGCGGATGAAAAATCGCCGGGCACGCTGATCCTTTGGGCGTGCAGGCGCTGCGGCGGATGCAAGGTGAGGCGCAGCCCATCGACGTCCAACCTCACCCCGCAGCTCTGCAGCATCCGCTCGCTGTGATCGCGGCTCACGCCGGGCGCCGTGACGCGGGTCGGTTCCGGCGCATACAAAGCCGCCAACAAAATCGCCGATTTGACCTGGGCGCTGGCGACCGGCATTTGATAGTCGATCCCGTGCAGGACCGCTACGGCGCTGATGTCGACCGGCGGAGTCCCATGATGCGTACGCACATCGGCTCCCATTGCGCGCAGGGGTTTGGCGACGCGTTCCATGGGCCGCTTCATCAGTGACGCATCCCCAACCAGCCGCGAGTTGAATTTCTGCGCAGACAGCAACCCGGTGAACAGGCGCATCGCAGTGCCCGCGTTTCCCATATCGAGGGGCCGGCCGGCGCTCTTCAGGCCATGCAGGCCCACACCGTGGATCAGCACGCGAGTCGCGCTGGGCTGTTCGATGCCCACGCCCAAGGCGCGCATGGCCGCGAGGCTCGCCAGGCAATCCTCGCCGGCAAGAAAGCCGTCCACATCGCTGACGCCCTCGGCGATGCCGGAGAGCATCAGCGCGCGATGCGATATGGATTTATCGCCGGGCACGCTCATTGCGCCGAACACGCGCATCGCCGGATGCGCTTGGAACCCCGGCATCAAAGCACGGCCCGTGGATAGGAACCCAGAACCTTGAACAGCGAGGCGCGCGATTCCAGCGCGGCCAATGCTTTGGCGACGGCCGGATCCGTCACGTGACCTTCAATGTCGATGAAAAACACGTAGTCCCACTTGCGGCGGCGGGAGGGCCGCGATTCGATTCGCGTCATGTTGACCTTGTGCTGCGCCAAAGGCTGCAGCAGTTGGAACAGGGCCCCGGAATCGTCGGTGTCGCTGGTCGAAACCAGCAATGTCGTGCGGTCCGCGCCGCTGGCGCTGAAGAGTTTTCGCCCGATCACCAGAAATCGCGTGGTATTGTCCGGCCGATCCTCGATTTCGTCGGCCAGTACCGCGAGCGCATAGATGTCGGCCGCGGCGCGCCCGGCAATGGCCGCCGTGCCGCGCTCATCCCGCGCGCGCCGCGCGCCTTCGGCGTTGCTGGAAACGGCCACGCGTTCGATGTCGGGAAGCTGGTCGTCCAGCCAACCGCGGCACTGCGCCAGGGCCTGCGGATGAGCGCAGACCCGTTTGATGGACTCGAAACCGCTCATCTTGCCCATCAAGCAATGACTGATGCGCAGCTCGACTTCGCCGCAGATTTTCAAGCCCGAGGTCAGGAACATATCCAGCGTGTGATTCACGGTCCCCTCGCTGGAATTTTCGATGGGCACCACGCCGAAGTCGGCTATGCCGCCCTCCACTTCGTGGAATACCTCGTCGATCGCCGTCAACGGCAGCGAACGCACCGAGGAACCGAAGTGTTTGAGGACCGCTGCTTGGGAAAATGTGCCTTCCGGACCCAGGTAGGCCACCTTCAGCGGCTCTTGCTGGGCCAGGCAGGCCGACATGATTTCGCGGAACAACCTCAGGATTTCTTCGTCGCGCAGCGGTCCCTGGTTGCGCTTGAGCGCCATACGCAGCACCTCGGCCTCGCGCTCCGGCCGGTAGTAATCAACAGCCTTGCCGGATGCCGACTTGGAAATGCCGACCAACTGGGCGAAACGCGCCCTCTCGTTGAGCAAGGCATGAATGCGCGCGTCGATGGCATCGATGCTGTCGCGAATGTTGCCCAAGCCGGCGCCCGCGGGCGTCGCCGGCGCAATTTTGATCGCGGCTTTCGCCTTGATCTTCGGCGTTCCGTTGCCCTCGCGGCGCTTCATGGGTTGCGTCGCTCGAACTCGCGCATGAAAGCGCACAACTTTTCGACGCCCTCGATCGGCATGGCGTTATAGATGCTGGCGCGCATGCCGCCCACCAGCCGATGGCCTTTCAGTCCTTTCAAGCCGGCCGCGGCCGCCGCGCGCAGGAACTCGGCATCGAGCGCGGGCTTGCTCAAGCTGAAAGTGACATTCATCCAAGATCGCGAATCGCTTGCGACCGAATTGCGATACAGGCGCGACGCATCGATGCAGGCATACAGCATCGCGGCCTTCGCCTGGTTGCGCCTGCCGATCTCGCTCACGCCGCCTGCGGCTTTCAGCCACTTGAAGACCAGTCCGGCCATGTACCAAGCAAAAGTCGGTGGCGTATTCAACATCGATTGATTGTCCGCGATCGCCTTGTAGTCAAACACGTGAGGCGTTTCGGGGCGCGCGCGCCCCAGCAAATCCTCGCGCACGATGACGACTGTCAGCCCGGAAGGCCCGATGTTCTTCTGAGCGCCCGCATAAATCATGCCGAACTTGGCGACCTCGATTGGGCGCGACAGAATGCTCGATGACATATCCGCCACCAGCGGCACGGCACCGGTCTCGGGCACGTAGGGGAACTCGACGCCGCTGATGGTTTCATTCGGCGTGTAATGCGCATACGCCGCGCGGCCGCTGAAGCGCAGCTCCTGCTGCGGCGGCACGCGGCGGTAGTCCGCGCCGGCATCCGCCGCCACATGAACCGCGCAATAGCGCGCCGCCTCGGCGATGCCCCTTTGGGACCAGTGGCCGGTATTGACATAGTCGGCGGTGGAGTTGGGCGGCGACAGGTTCAAGGGCACCAGGGAGAACTGCGCCGATGCCCCGCCCTGCATGAACAGAACTTTGTAATTCGGCGGTATCGACATCAGCTCGCGCAGATCCGCTTCCGCCTGCGCAGCGACGTCCATGAAGCTTGCGCTGCGGTGGCTGATTTCCATCACGGACATGCCGCTGCCGTTCCAATCGAGCAGCTCAGCGCGCGCCTCCTCCAGAACCTCGAGCGGCAAAACGGCGGGTCCTGGCGAGAAATTGAAGGCGCGCACGGATGCCTTATGAGTCGCCGGCAGCCGGATCGGCGGGTTCGGCGGGTTCGGCGGGTTCGGCGGCCTCGGCGTCATCGCCCTCGCCCGCCAATCCCTCGATGCGCTCGAGCCCGGAGAGCTGATCGCCCTCTTCCAACCGGATCAGCCGCACGCCCTGGGTATTGCGCCCGACCACCGAGATGTCTTTGACGGGCGTACGCACCAGCACGCCATTTTGACTCATCAGCATGATTTCATCATCGAGGCTGACCTGCAGGGCTCCGACCATGATCCCGTTGCGGTCGGTGATTTGCAAAGCGATGACCCCCTGGCCCCCGCGTCCATGCTTGGGGAAATCCTCGAGCGGAGTCAACTTGCCGAAGCCGTTCTGCGATGCCGTGAGAATGAAGCCGTCCTGCGCGACGATCAATGCATTGACTCGCTGCTCGTCGCTCAGCTTCACGCCGCGCACGCCGGCCGCTTCCCGGCCCATCGCGCGCACTTCGCCTTCGACGAATCGAATCGCTTTGCCGCCCGTGGTGAACAACAGTATGTCCTTGGTGCCGTCGGTAATGGCGACGCCAACCAGTTTGTCGCCGGGATCCAGCGCTACGGCGATGATGCCGCTGGCGCGCGGCCGCGAGAACAAGGCGAGCGAGGTCTTTTTCACCGTCCCGAGACTCGTTGCCATGAAGACGTACTTGCCTTCTTCGAACTCCTTGATCGAGAGCATGGCGCTGATGCGCTCGCCTTCCTGGAGCGGCAAAAGATTGACGATGGGCTTGCCGCGCGATCCGCGGCTGGCTTGCGGCAACTGATAGACCTTGAGCCAATAAAGCTTGCCGCGGTCTGAAAAGCACAGCAGCGTGTCGTGAGTATTGGCCACGAACAGCTTGTCGACGAAATCTTCATCCTTGACGCTGGTGGCAGCCTTGCCGCGGCCGCCGCGGCGCTGCGCCTGATAATCGGACACCGGCTGCGCCTTCGCGTAGCCGCCGTGCGACAACGTCACCACGACGTCTTCGGGTGAAATGAGATCTTCGGTGGTGAGGTCTTCGTGATTGACCAGGATCTCGGTGCGGCGCTTGTCGCCGAAGGTATCGCGGATGAATTCCAATTCCTGGCGTATCACTTGCAGGAGGCGCTCCGGGCGCGCGAGGATGTCCGCCAGATCGCGGATTTGTTCCAACAGTTCCTGGTACTCGCCGATGATCTTGTCTTGTTCCAGTCCGGTGAGCCGATTGAGGCGCATCTCCAGAATCGCCTGCGCCTGCGTGTCGGTGAGCCGATAGCCGCCTGCAACGATGCCGAGAGCGGCAATCTCCCCGTCGGGCCGGGTGCTGATGGCACCGGCGCGTGCCAGCATTTCAGGCACTGCGCCGGATTTCCAGATCCGCCCCATCAGCGCGATCTTGGCTTCCGCGGGCGACGGCGACGCCTTGATGGCGGCAATGATTTCGTCGATGTTGGCAAGCGCAATGGCCAAGCCTTCCAGCACATGTCCGCGTTCGCGCGCCTTGCGCAGCTCATAAACCGTCCGCCGGGTGACGACCTCGCGGCGATGGCGCAAAAAGGCATCCAGCATCTCTTTGAGACTGAGCAGACGCGGCTGGCCATCGACGAGCGCCACCATGTTGATGCCGAACACTTGCTCCATGGGGGTTTGCGCGTAGAGATTGTTGAGCAAAATTTCCGGCACCTCGCCGCGCTTCAACTCGATCACGACGCGCATGCCATCCTTGTCCGACTCGTCCCGCAATCCGTCTGAAGCGATGCCTTCGATCAGCTTGTCGCGCACCAGATCGGCGATGCGTTCGATCAAGCGCGCCTTGTTAACCTGGTATGGCAGTTCGGTGATGATGATGGCCTGGCGTTCGCCCTTGCCGACATCCTCGAAGTGGGTTCGCGCGCGCAGATGCAGCCGGCCGCGGCCGGTCTTGTAGGCGGAGACGATTTCCATGGCGCCATTGATGTATCCCGCCGTCGGAAAATCCGGGCCCGGGACGATCTGCATCAGCTGGCCCAGCGTGATGTCCGGATTTTCGATGAGCGCGATGCACGCCGTGACGATCTCGGTCAAATTGTGCGGCGGAATGTTGGTCGCCATGCCGACCGCGATCCCCGAGGATCCGTTGATCAGCAGGTTCGGGATGCGCGCCGGCAGCACCGCCGGTTCGTTCTCGGATTCATCATAGTTGGGATTGAAATCGACCGTCTCTTTGTCGATATCAGCCAGCAATTCGCCGGCCAATCTCGACATGCGCACTTCCGTGTAGCGCATCGCCGCCGGCGGATCGCCGTCGACCGAGCCGAAATTACCCTGACCGTCGACCAATAAATAGCGCATCGAAAATTCTTGCGCCATGCGCACGATGGCGTCGTACACCGACGCATCGCCGTGCGGATGATATTTGCCGATGACATCGCCGACCACGCGCGCCGATTTCTTGTAGGCCTTGTTCCAGTCGTTGCCGAGCTCGCGCATGGCGAACAGCACGCGCCGATGCACCGGCTTCAGCCCATCGCGAACATCGGGCAAGGCACGGCCGACGATTACGCTCATTGCGTAATCGAGATAGGATTTGCGCATCTCGTCTTCGAGATTTACGGGCAATATTTCGCGTGCGATCTCGGCCATTTGCGCGAGTCCGGTGAGTTATCGGACTTTATTTAGTGGGTTTAAAGGAGGCAAGACAGGTCTGAAACATGGCGTAATTCTAGCACATATCCAGGGGGGTCTTAAGACTACCGCGCGGCATTTGCCGATATACTCGCGGCATGCCGACCGCCACCGCAGATTTACGCATCGACAGCCGCTGGATGGCCCCGATGAGCGCGCGAAACGTGGTCCTCGAGGATCATTCTTTGCTGGTTCGAGACGGACGGATCCTCGATATTTTGCCGAGCACGGCTGCGGCCGAGAGCTATTCAGCCACGGCGGTCCTGGCGCGAAATTCGCATCTTCTGATGCCCGGCATGATCAATGTGCAGTCCGATGCCGCCACCCTCTTGTCTCGCGGCGCGAACGGCAAGGCGGCGCGGCTCGAAACCAATGCTGAATTCGCGCGCGACGGAACCTTGGCGGCCATCGCCGCAATGCTCAAGTCCGGAATCACCTGTTTCTGCGATCGCTATTATTTCCCGGAAGAAACGGCTCGGGCGGCAATCGAGCAAGGCATGCGCGCAACGGTCGGCATGCCGGTCGCGGACGGCTGCACGCCCTGGGCGAAGAATGGCGCCCAATCATTGACGCGCGCGCTCGAGCTGCGCGACCGGCACAAGGGCGACGCGCTGATTTCGACCGCCTTTGCACCGCTCGGGGCGAACACGCTGAGCGATGCGACCTTCTCGCGTCTTGCGACGCTGGCCGATGAACTGGATGCGGCAATCATGATCGACCTGCACCGATCGACCCGCGAAATCGAGCAGTGCGTCGCGGCGTATGGTATGCGGCCGCTCGAACGCCTGTGGAATCTGGGATTGCTGACGCCCGCGCTCAATGCCTCGCACATGGTGGTGCTCGGCCCGGCGGACATGAGTCTCCTGCAGCGCACCGGCATCTCGGTGACCGTGTGCCCCGAGGGCGACATGCAGCGCGGTCACGGTTTGCCTCCCATAGCGGCTTTCGTCGCTGCCGGTGTCCGACTCGGAATCGGCAGCGCGGGCGCCGCGGCGTTGAGCCGCGACATTTGGGGCAATATGAAAATCGTCGCGCTCTTGAGCGGCGCCGGCGATGCGCTGCGCGCGGCAACGCATGGTGGCGCCGCGGCGTTGGGGCTTGATGGCGAGGTTGGCAGCCTGGAAGCCGGAAAATGGGCCGACCTGTGCTGCGTCGATCTATCGGGTCCTGCGACCGAGCCCATCGGCGATCCGCTGGCGCAGTTGGTTTTCGCCGGGGCGCGCGACATCGTGAGCGACGTTTGGGTCGCGGGCCGCCAGCTGCTGTCGGGCGGCGAACTGACGCGTCTGGACTGGCCGGATGTGGCCGCTCGCTCCCGAGCGTGGGCCGCGCGCGCGGCCGCGCGAGGTTAACCGGTGAATCCTGCACAAAACGCCGATCCCGCGGAACTGGCCAAGTTCAGCGCACTCGCCACGAGCTGGTGGGATCCAGCCGGGCCCTCCAGGCCGCTGCACGAACTCAATCCGTTGCGCCTGCGTTACATCGAAAAGGCTGCGGCTTTGGAAGGCGCGCGCGTGCTCGACGTGGGCTGCGGCGGTGGGATCCTGAGCGAGGCGATGGCGAAGCGCGGCGCCGAAGTGCTTGGGATCGATCTATCGCGGGCGGTGCTCGATGTGGCGGAAATGCATGCGCTGGAAGGCAAGGTGCGGATCCAATACAAAGCCATGGCGGCCGAGGAGCTGGCGGCCGCGCAGCCCGCGTACTTCGATTTGGTCACCTGCATGGAAATGCTCGAGCATGTCCCCGATCCGGCGGCCGTCTTATGCGCCTTGACGCGGCTGGTACGGCCCGGCGGGAATATCGTCGTCTCGACGCTGAACCGCAAGCCGCTGGCATTTGCGGTGGCGATTCTCGGGGCGGAGTACATCGCGCGGACCTTGCCGAGAGGCACGCACGAATATTTGAAATTCATTCGCCCCTCGGAGCTCGCGCGTTGGGGCCGCGCCGCCGGCCTGACTCTGGTCGACCTGACGGGCATCGCCTACAACCCCTTGACCCGCGCTTTTCGGCTCTCGCCGAACACCGACGTCAACTACCTTGCGCACTTCAAACGTTCCGCCTGACATGGTGCTCGCGGCGGTGTTATTCGATCTGGACGGCACCTTGCTCGACACCGCGCCCGACATGGTCGGCGCGCTGAATGCTCTGCGCCGCGAGGAATCGCTGCCGCCGCTGCCCTACGACGCGGTTCGCAGCTCGGTGAGTCACGGCAGCGCGCGCGTGGTGAAAACAGGTTTTCCGGATGCGGATCCGGAATGCGCTCTGCGCCTTCAGCGGCGCTTCTTGGAGATCTATCGCGGCACGCTCAGCCGCGAGACGCGGCTGTTTCCCGGCATGAACGAAGTACTGGATGCACTGGCCGGCTGGCGCATCAAGAGCGGGATCGTCACCAACAAGCCGGCGTGGCTCACCGAACCTTTGCTTAGCGAATTGGGGCTGCGTGCGCGCTTCGCTTGCGTGGTCAGCGGCGATACGCTCGCCGAGCGCAAACCGCATCCCAAGCCCCTGCTGCACGCAGCGGCGCTTGCCCATGCCTCCCCGGGGGAGTGCATCTACGTGGGCGACGCGGAGCGCGACGTGCAGGCCGCTCACGCGGCCGCGATGCCCGCATTGGTGGCCAATTACGGCTACTTGCGGCCCGACGAAGACTCCGCCCTTTGGGGCGGCGATGGCTACCTGGCCCAGCCGAGCGATCTTTTGGACTGGCTCAAGGCGAGCGGTCGAGTATGAACGATCTGAAGCTATGGCTGGCGCTGGCCGTGGGAGCGGTGTTGGGCTTCATGGCGGCGCTCATTTGGCGTGGCCGCCGCGAGCAGTCGCTGCGGGTCGAGTTGGAGGTTTTGCGCGCCCGTTTCAAGAGCGAGGAAAATTTGAGCGAGGAGCGCGAGCAGGCCGCGGTTCAAGCCCGCGAGCAACTGCAGGGCGTGTTCGGCGAGTTGGCGCGCGAGAGCTTGCAAGGCAACAACGAAGTGTTCCTGGATCTCGCGCGCGAACGCCTGACGCGCCAGCAGCAAGACGCCTGGCAAGTGTTGAAAGAACGCGAATCTGCCATCGAATCGCTGGTAAAGCCGATCCGCGAAGCTTTGGCCAAGACCGAGGCGCAAATTCAGGCAATCGAGCGCGACCGCATCGATTCCTTCGCAACCATGAAATCGCAAATGGATCTGCTGGCGACCGGCCAGAACCTGCTGTCGCGCGAGACGCGGAATCTGGTGACAGCCCTGCGCCGTCCCGGAGTGCGCGGCCAATGGGGCGAAATCACCTTGCGCCGGGTGGTCGAGCTGTCCGGGATGACTTTGCACGTCGACTTCACCGAGCAGCAGCATCTCAATACCGAATCCGGCGCCATCCGGCCCGATATGGTCGTACACATGCCGGAACAGCGCGACATCGTGGTCGACGTCAAGACGCCTCTGGATGCTTATCTGGCGGCAGTCGAGGCGCAGACCGACGAGGATCGGAACGCACAGTTGCGCCGGCATGCGCAAATCGTCGGCGCGCGGGTGCGCGAGTTGGCCTCCAAGCAGTACTGGTCGCAATTCGAGCGCAGCCCCGATTTTGTCGTGCTGTTTCTTCCGGGAGATCAGTTCCTGTCGGCCGCGCTGCAGGAGAATCCCGGTCTGATCGATGACTCGATGCGCCAAAACATCATGCTGGCGACGCCCACGAGTTTGATTGCGCTGCTGAAGGTGATTTCCTACGGATGGAAGCAAACCGTCCTGGCCGATAACGCCCGGGAGGTGCGGCAATTGGGCGAGGATCTGTACAAGCGCTTGGCGGTGTTCGGCGAGCACCTGGGCAAGCTGGGCAAATCCCTGAGCGGCAGCGTCGAGTCCTTCAACAAGGCGGTGGGCTCGCTGGAGCAGCAAGTATTACCCGCCGCCCGCCGCTTCGAATCCTTGGGATTGCGCGTGACGCGCCAGATCGAGCCGATCGAGCCCGTCGAAAGCCTGACTCGCACGCCGCGCGCCGAATCCGGCGAGCGCGAGACTACCGGTGATCGCTCCGAAGACACTTGATGCCGCCTTTCGAGCGCGCGCCATCCCCATCGGGTCGGTGCGCTATTGGAGCTGGCTGTTCGCCGCCGCGCCGATGCGCGCGCCGCTGCTCGGCGTGTACGCACTGCTTGCCGAGTGGAATGCGCTGATGGACCCTGGGACCGAAGCGAGCGCCGCGCGCATCAAACTGGCCTGGTGGCAGGAAGAGATTCAGCGCCTCATCGCCCGTGCACCCATTCATCCGATATGCCGCTTTCTTGGAGCGCTGCCCCGGGCCGGCGAAGTGGATTTCTTTCCCTTGAGCCAAGCCATCGATGCCTCAATTGCGGAGCTGAGCGGCGTGCCGCTGGAATTTAGCGCTGAGCTGGAACCGCATGCCTGCGCGCTGCGCGCGGGCCCGTTGAGCCTGGCATCTCGGCTGGCCTTGGATGTTCCCGATGCGGGGGCGTTGGACAACTGTCTGCGGGCATTGGCGGTGGCAGATTATCTGGTCCGCGCGACTCGCGGCTACCGGCGCCAGGCGCGCCACGGACGCGTACCGTTCGCGGTGGAAGAGCTGCTGGCGGCGGGAGTGGATAACGCCGATCTTTGCGCCGCCCAGCCGCCGCCGCGACTCGAAGACTATCTGCGGCAACTACGCGCCCGCACGGCGCGAAACTACGAGACCGCCCGCTTGGCACTGCCCGAGGCCTGCCGGGCGCAGCAGCGTCATTTGCAGGTGCTGGCGGCGCTCGGGCTGAAACACTTGCAGCGGCCCCCATCGGAGCTTGAGTCGCTGCGAATGCAGGATATGCTGCTCGCATGGTCGACGGCGCGCCGCGCCGCTGGATGAAACTTCGATGCCGCAATTGATCCCGAAAGACTTTCTTCCCGACGGCGCGCTGCTGCGGGGGCGCACCATCTTGGTCACGGGCGCCAGCAGCGGACTCGGGCGTGCGCTGGCGATCGAATGCGCGCGCGCCGGCGCCACCGTCATTCTGTCCGGCCGCAACAGCGGCAAGCTCGACCGCGTCTATGATGAAATAGAGGCGCTGGGTGCACCGCAGCCGGCCATCGCGGTATTGGATCTGGCGCTCGCGACCGCCCTTGAATACGACGCGCTGGCTCGCACCATCGGGACGGAATTCGGCAAACTCGACGGCCTGGTCCATGCCGCGGGCCTCTTGGGCGATCGCTCTCCCCTGGAGCAATATGACGTGCCGACCTGGTGCAAGGTTTTACATGTGAATCTCACGGCGCCGTTCATCCTCACGCAGGTCTTGCTCCCGGATCTACGCAAATCCGCGGACGCCTCGATCATCTTTGTGAGCAGCGGCGTGGTGAAGCAAGCCCGGCCGTTTTGGGGCGCCTACGCGGTGTCGAAAGCCGGACTGGAATCGGTCCGCGCCATGCTGTTCGAGGAGCTGGAGGGCGAGGCAAACATCCGCATAAACAGCGTGAATCCCGGCCGGATGCGCACCGCCATGCGCGCCGCCGCATATCCCGCGGAAGACCCCAACTCCGTGCCCACGCCCAAATCCGTCACAGGGCCTTTTTTGTACTTGCTCAGCGAACGCGGTCGCGGTATTGATGGTCAGTTCATTGAAGCGCAGTAGCAAATTGAGGAACACAGGGATGGATTTACGCAAACTTTACTCGGGCGCGTTGCTCGCAGCTTTCAGCCTTGCGGCCGGCGCGGCCGGCCATGCCGCCGATCTGGATTCGCGGCCGCTCGAGGCCGACTTCGTCATTCACGATTTCCATTTCGCCTCGGGAGAAACTCTGCCCGAGCTGCGCATTCACTACACCTATCTAGGCAAGCCCAAAAGGGATCTACTCGGCCGCGTCACCAATGCCGTTCTGATCATGCACGGCACCGGAGGGTCCGGCCGCAGCCTCATCAATGACAGGTTTTCCGGCGTGCTGTTCAACAAAGGGCAGCTGTTGGACTCCGCCAAGTACTACATCATACTTCCGGACGGCATTGGCCACGGAGACTCGAGCAAGCCAAGCGACGGCTTGCGGATGCGTTTCCCCCAATATTCGTATCAGGACATGGTGCTTGCGCAATACCTCTTGCTCACCAAAGGTCTGGACGTGAACCACCTGCGCCTGGTCATGGGCACCTCCATGGGCTGCATGCACACTTTCATGTGGGGCGAAGCTTATCCGGACTTCATGGATGCGCTCATGCCGCTGGCCTGCTTGCCGGTGCAGATCGCCGGCCGCAACCGACTCTGGCGCGATTTGACCATGGATGCCATTCGCAACGATCCGGCGTGGATGCAGGGCGACTACACGACCGAGCCCATGAGCGCCCTGCGCACCGTGGCGGGGTTGCTGTTGATCGCCGGCAGCGCACCCATTCAGATGCAAAGCACCCTGCCGACCCGCGATGCGGCGGACGAATTCCTCGCAAAATTCATGCCGCGGGAAATGGAAAATCTGGACGCCAATGATTTTCTGTACCAGGTCAATGCTTCTCGCGACTATGACCCCTCCGCGGGCCTGGAGAAAATCAAGGCGCCGCTGCTGCAGGTCAACTCGGCCGATGATTTCGTCAATCCGCCGGAACTAGGCATCGCCGAACGGCAGATCAAGCACGTCAAGAACGGGCGCTTCATATTGCTGCCGGCGTCGGATCAAACGCATGGCCATGGCACCCACACCTGGGCCGCGGTTTGGCAGCAATACCTCGCGCAATTGCTCGAGGCCACGAAGAGCCCGCCGGCTAATCAGTAGAAACCTCGGCCGCGGCCGCCGCAGCGGCCGGTGCATTGGCCGCGTCGATTTCGTTGACCAGCGCGTTGCGTTCGCTCGCCAGCATCGCGCGCGAGTGGCCGCGCGGCAAATCGTGCCCCAGGTGCACAGGACCGAAGCGCACCCGCATCAGGCGGCTGACGATGATGCCGCGGGCGGCGAACCAATGCCGTATCTGCGCCGAACGGGTCGCGCGCACCGTCACGTTGAGCCAATGATTGAAGCCTTCGCCATATTTCGCCTGGGCTTCGAGAATGCTCATCGCTTCGCCTTCGCACTCCGTCGCAGAGCGGAATTCGTCCAGCAGCGCTTCGTTCAATGGGCCGCGCATTCTCAGAACATAGTCGACGGTCAGTGCGTGCGCACCGCGCGACACCCGATTTGCCCACGATCCATCATCGGTAAGAATTTCCAGGCCCCCATCGACCGGCGGCATCGGTTGGATGGCGAGCCACCGGCCCGCCGAGCGCGGCAGGTTCAAATGCTCGGCGGCACGCGAGGTGGCAGCCTTGAGATCAAGGTTCTCGCCCGGCGAGCGGTGAAACAGCAGCACCCTTGATTGTTTCACCGCGGGCGTATGCAATCGCACCGGCCGGCCGTCCAAGGTAATGCGATCCCGCGCGGTCAGCTTCGCGCCCAACTGCGGAACCTCGCCGTTGACTTTCAACCGCAACTCGCGGATCCAGCGCTCCACTTCGCGGCGTGAGCCGATGCCCGCGGCGGACAAAAGCTTCTGCACGCGTTCGCCGCTGGCCGCAACCTTGAGCGGCGCGGCCGTTTTATGGGGAATTGCGCCTTTGCGTGGCCGCGCGGCCCTGGGTCGCACGGCCATCAAATGGCATCGTCGTGTGCACCGCGTGCAACCAACCCGCGCGTTTGCGGCGGGGCGCTCTCTGCACCGGGTTCTTCATCGTCGTCCGCCTGCGGGTCGAACTCCGCCGCCGCTCCGATGTCCGCCGCGGCGCCGAGCGGCTCTTGCGGGCCGGTCAAAACCTCCGCCTCGGCCCCGGGCAGGCTCAACTGCACGCGCAAATCCTCGAGTTCCTTGAGCTGCGCCAAAGTCGGCAGGTCATCCAGCTTCTTCAAGCCGAAATAGTCGAGAAACTCGCGCGTGGTGCCGAGCAATTCAGGCTTGCCGGGCACATCGCGGTGACCGACTACGCGAATCCAGTTTCGCTCATGCAAGGTCTTGATGATGTTCGGATTCACGGCGACGCCGCGAATTTGTTCGATTTCGCCGCGTGTGATGGGCTGGCGATAGGCTATCAGCGCCAACGTCTCGAGCAGCGCGCGCGAATATTTTGCCGGCCGCTCCTGCCAAAGACGCGCCACCGGTTGGGCCACCGCGGCTCTGATTTGAATGCGAAATCCGCTCGCCACTTCCAACAATTCCAAGCCGCGCGTTTGGTACTCTTCGCTGAGAGTTGCAATCGCGCCTTTGACCTCCTCGGTGCTCGATCCGTCGCGCTCGTCGAATACGCTCATCAGCTCCTCGAGCGTCAGAGGGCGGCCCGCCGCGAGCAGTGCTGCTTCAACCACATTTTTCACGTACTGATGGTTCATTGGATTCTCGCAAGGTCATCGTTGGCGGCGCCGTCGTCGGCGACCAGCGACAGGTTCCGCGCCGGATTGCCCAGGCGCACGTGCAGTGGTGCGTATGCTTCGGATTGAACTATTTCGATCAACCCTTCGCGCAATAGTTCCAGAATGGCCACGAAGGTCACGGTGACGCCGCGGCGGCCCTCATCCGGGGTGAACAAGCGCACGAAGTCGACGAAGGCGTTGGCCTGCAGCGAGCTCAAGACATCCGCCATGCGCTGGCGCACCGACAAGGGTTCACGCTGCACATGATGATGCGCGAACATGTCGCTGCGCGACAGGACGTCCTGAAATGCGATCAGCATTTCTTGCAATGTCACCTGCGGGGGAATGCGCACCACCTTGCGATCGGCCAATTCGGCCGACGCTACCCAGGTGTCGCGTTCCAGCCGCGGCATGCGATCGATTCCTTCCGCCGCCCGCTTGAAGCGTTCGTATTCCTGCAGGCGGCGCACCAGTTCCGCGCGCGGATCGGCCTCCTCGGCGGCATCATCGGTTCCGACGCGCGGCAGGAGCATGCGCGATTTCACCTCGGCAAGCGTCGCCGCCATGAGCAGGTACTCGCCGGCCAGTTCGAGCTGCAGCACTTGCATCAACTCGATGTAGCGCATGTATTGGCGCGTAATCTCCGCGATCGGAATGTCGAGGATATCCAGATTCTGCCGCCGAATCAGATACAGCAGCATGTCGAGCGGCCCCTCGAAGGCTTCGAGAAACACCTCGAGCGCCTGCGGCGGAATATATAGATCTCTCGGCATCTCGACGATGGGCTGGCCCTCCACGACCGCAAACGGCATTTCCCCTTGTGCCGGCGCGCTTGCGCCGACCGGCGGTGGGGGCGGTGCCGCGTTTTGAACCAGCGTCAATTCAGGTTTCATCGGTAGTTCATGGCCATAGCTTGTCGGACAGCTTCCATGGTGTCGCGCGCCACGGTCCGCGCCCGCTCGCACCCTTCCGCGATAATACCGCGTACCAGCTCGGGATTCTCCTCGAACTCCTGCGCCCGTTTGGCGATGCCCGACACCTCCTCCACGATTTTCTCGATGAGCGGCGCCTTGCATTCCAAGCAACCGATGCCGGCCGAACGGCAGCCCTTCTGGACCCAATCTTGCGTCTCGGAGGTCGAATAGATTTTGTGCAGGTCCCACACCGGACACTTGTCGGGATCGCCGGGATCGGTGCGCCGCACGCGCGCCGGGTCGGTTTGCATGGCTTTGAGCTTTTTTACGATCGAGTCCGTGTCCTCGCGCAGACCGATCGTGTTGCCGTAGGACTTGGACATCTTGCGTCCGTCTAGACCCGGCACCTTCGGCGTCGCGGTCAGCAGCACGTCAGGTTCCGGCAAAATCGCGATTCCCGCGCCCTCCAGAAAACCCAGCAAGCGGTCGCGATCCGCCACGGTGAGCCGCGCATTCGCCTCCACCAAAGCCTGTGCTTTGGCGAGAGCCTCGGCATCGCCTTTTTCTTGAAACGCCTTGCGCAGCGAACGATACATGGCGGAGTTGCGCGACCCCAAGCTCTTGATGGCTTTCTCCACCTTCTGCTCAAACTCGGGCTCGCGGCCGTAGACGTGATTGAAGCGCCGCGCCACTTCGCGGGTAATTTCGACGTGAGCTACCTGGTCTTCGCCCACCGGCACGTATTGCGAGCGATACAGCAAGATGTCCGCGCTCTGCAGCAACGGATAGCCGAGAAAACCGTAGGTGCTGAGGTCATGGTCGGCGAGCTGCGCCTGCTGATCCTTGTAGGAGGGAACGCGCTCCAGCCAACCCAAGGGGGTGATCATCGACAGCAACAGATGCAATTCCGCGTGTTCCGGCACTTTCGATTGGATGAAGAGCGTCGCCACACCGGGGTTCAAACCCGCCGCCAACCAGTCGATCGCCATGCTCCAGGTGTTTTCCTCGAGTTTCGAGGTGTCCTCATACCCGGTGGTGAGCGCATGCCAGTCGGCAACGAAAAAATAGCATTCATACTGATATTGCAGCTCGATCCAATTCTTCAGCGCGCCGTGATAGTTGCCCAAGTGCAATTGTCCCGTGGGACGCATGCCCGACAGGACGCGCCGGTTTTGTGCGGGAACGCTCATGCCGACAGGCCGATGCCCAGGACGTGGATCAGCTGGCCGGCGGCGCGGTACGCAGGACGGAAAAGCCATCCGAGCAACCCCAGCACCGACAAGCCCACCACGATGAACATGCCCGCGGGTGCGATCTTTTCGAGCCGCGCCCCTAAACGCGACGGCAGAAGCCCGATCAATACCCGGCCTCCATCCAACGGCGGAATCGGCAACAGATTGAACGCGGCCAGAACCGCGTTGAGCTTGATGCCGGCTTGGGCCATGAGCAGCACCCAGCTGTCCAAGGTTTGCCCCCGTCTGATCTGCAGCACTGCCGCCAACACGGCGCCCCACAGGGCCGCCATCAATAAATTTGCCGCAGGGCCGGCGAGCGCGACCATGATCGACATGCGGCGGGGATGAGGCAAACCGCTCGTTTCCACCGGAACTGGCTTCGCCCAGCCGAACAGCGGAAATCCGAACGCCAGAAGAAGCGCTCCCGGAACCATCACGGTGCCGAGCGGATCGATGTGGCGCAGCGGGTTGAGGCTCAGGCGGCCGAGCAACTGCGCGGTATGGTCGCCGAAATAACGCGCGGTCCAGCCGTGCGCCACCTCATGCAGGGTGATGGCAAGTAAAACCGGAATGGCCCAGACCGAAACGGCGGCAAGCGCAATTGAGACGGTGTCAAGAAATTCAGATAAATCCAATGCTTGAACTCATTATTTAAATTAATTGCGAGAAGCGTTGCCTACGGCCTAGCCGCATTATACGGTGGCGGTCGGCGCAAAGGGGCTGACATCGCCGCGCCCTTCGCGAACCACGAGCGCGCGGTCCGTCGAGAGGTCGATAACCGAGGTCGGTATCATGCCGCAATTGCCGCCGTCCAGAACCAGATCGACGCTATGTTCGAGGTGCTCGTAAATTTCCTTGGCGTCGGTGCGCGGATGCTCTTCCCCGGGCAGCAGCAGGGTTGAACTCATCACCGGCTCGTTGAGTTCGCTCAGCAACAGCGCCGTGACAGGATGATCGGGAACCCGCAGGCCGATGGTCCCGCGCCGTTCGTGCTTCAAGCGCCGCGGCGTTTCGCGCGAGGCCTTGAGCAGAAACGTGTACGGCCCCGGCGTATGCGCACGCAGCAATCGATACTGCCAGTTGTCGACGAGAGCGTATTTGCCGACGTCCGCAAGATCACGGCACACCAGCGTGAAATGATGGTTGCGATCGGTTTGACGAATCTCGCGGATGCGTTCGAGCGCGGCCTTGTCGCCGATGTGACAGCCAAGCGCATAGCAGGAATCGGTCGGATAAACGATTACCGCTCCGCGCCGCAGGGCTTCGACCGCCTGGCGTATATAGCGGCGTTGCGGTGTGACCGGATGCAGTTGCAGATAGATGCTCATTGCCTCGGTTATGATACCCGCATGCATCAACTCCTCGAATGGTTGCCCCTGATCGCCTTCTTTGCGGTCTTTGAAATCCGCGACATTTACTGGGCCACAGCCGCATTGATGATTGCCTGCGTGCTGCAGCTGGTGATCCACCGGCTGCGGACCGGCAGCTTCAAAACCATGCACGTCGTTGCCACTTGCACCGTGCTGGTGTTGGGCACTGCGACGCTGCTGCTGCACGATCAGCGCTTCATTCAGTGGAAACTGACCGTATTGCTCGGCTTAACTTCCGCGGTTTTCCTCGGCAGCCTTGCGGTCGGCAAACAACCGCTCGTGCGCCGCATCCTCGAAGCGGCATTTCCCGAGCCGTTGGCGGTTTCCGCGCGCGCCTGGGTGACGATCAACCTTCTGTGGGCCGGCTGGTTTGCGGCATTCGCGGTCCTGAACTTGTATGTCGCGCAGCATTTTCCCGTCGGCCTGTGGGTCAAGTTCAAGGTCTTCGGTTTCCCCGCCGCGACGATGCTGTTCATCCTGCCGCAAGTATTCTGGCTTGCCGCCAAGATCTCGCCGCCGGCGGGCTCGCGCGCACAGCGTTTGCGCGAGCGTTTGCAGAGCCGTTTTGCGCCGGCACAGCTGACGGTGGAAGACGAGAGTCATTTGCACCAGGGTCACGCCGGCGCGGCCCTGGGATTGAGCCACTTTCGCATTCGTATCGTCGCCGAGGCGTTTCGCGGGATCTCGTCGGTGGCTCGGCATCGGCTGATTTACGCGGCCGTCGACGATTTGATGAAGACCGACATCCACGCCCTGGCGATTGAGGCGCTGCCGCCCGACAAATCTTGACGGAGACCCATGTTGCGCCGCCGCAATGAACGGTTTGCGGGCGGAAAATGCATCAAAAATTGGTGGGATCGCTCTGTTGAGGCTAAACTGCCGCCCCCGGGCGCGCTGGCCACTTTGGCCGTAGTCGCTTTTTTTTTGCGTAGAGGAACAAATGAGTCAACTTTCGAGCACACCGTGGATCCGCATCGCCACCGTGACGGCATTCGCACTGGTCATGACGGCTTGCGGAAAAGGCCAACAGACACCCGCTGCGCCAGAGAAGGCGGCGGCTCCCGCCACACCGCCGGTCGCCACAGTCGATGGCACGCCGATCTCGCGGGTGGAATACGACACCTATTTGAAGAGCCTGCTGCGCGGCCGGCCGACCAATGACCTGACGACCGAGCAGAAAAGCCAGGTTCTCGATGAATTGATCAACATGCAGTTGCTCGCCTCACAGGGCGCGAAGGAAGGCGTGGACAAGGACCCCGATGTCGCCGCGCAGCTCGATGTGGTGCGCATGCGCGTCTTGGCGGATGCAGAATCCGCGAAGTATCTGAAGGACAAGGAGCCGACCGACGCGGAATTGCACGCCGAGTATGATTCGGCCGTCGCTGCCATGGATAAGACCGAATATCACGCGCGCCATATTCTGGTGAGCAGCAAGGAAGCGGCCGAGGCCGCCATCAAGAAGATCAAGGCGGGCGCGAAGTTCGAGGACGTCGCCAAGGCGGTATCCACCGACAGTTCCAAAGCCAACGGCGGCGATCTCGGCTGGTTCACTCTCGCGCGCATGGCCAAGCCGTTCGGCGAAGCCGTGAAGGGACTGAAGAAAGGCGAGATGACCGCAACGCCCGTCCAGACTCAGTTTGGCTGGCATGTGATCAAGCTGGAAGACACGCGCGAAACGACGCCGCCGCCGTTCGATCAGGTCAAGCAGCAGGTCAGCAATGGCGTTATGCAGAAGAAACTTCAGGCGTATGTGGACAGCCTGAAGAAGAACGCAAAGATCGAGAAAACGCCCTAATCCGCAGGTCTTGAAAAACGTAGCGGACTGGAAATGTCCGCTACGTTTTCAGCATCTTCAAGAAGGCGGCCTCGTCGAGAATCTCGACGCCGAGCTGCTGGGCTTTTTTGAGCTTGGACCCCGCCTCGGCGCCAGCCACTAGGTAATCGGTTTTTTTCGAAACGCTGCCGCTCACCTTTCCGCCCAGCCGTTGGATCGCGTCCGCGGCTTCATCGCGCGTGAGCGAGTTCAACGTCCCGGTCAGAACGAAGCTCCGGCCGTGCAAGACGCCGCCGTGGGTCGACGCGGCGATGCGCGGCCAGGTGATTCCAGCAGCGAGCAGACGATCGACGGCGGCGGCATTGTCCGGGTCGCGAAAATAGGCCGCGACCTGCTTCGCAACCACCGGACCCACGTCGGGAACGCGCTGTATTTCCTCCTCGCCGGCGCTGCGCAGGTCGGCGATTTCAGGGAAATATTGCGCCAGCGCCAGGGCGGTGGCCTCGCCCACATCGCGAATGCCGAGAGCGTACAGAAAGCGCGGCAGAGTCGTACGCTTGGCCGACTCGATCGCCGCTTGCAATTTCAGCGCCGATTTCTCGCCCATGTGCTCGAGCGCCGCGAGGCGGTCGGCCTGCAAAGAAAACAGATCCGCCGGTGTTTTAACCCAGTCGCCGTCGACCAGCTGCTCGACCAGCTTGTCGCCGAGACCCTGGATGTCCATCGCCCGGCGCGAGGCGAAGTGCTGTATCTCTCCCTTGCGCTGCGCCGCGCACCGACGCCCCCCCGAGCAGCGAGCGACCGCTTGATCAGCCTCGCGCACGACCGGATTGCCGCACACCGGACAGGCGCCCGGGAGCCGCACGGGCTGTGCGCCGGCCACCCGGCGTTCGGGCAGCACGCGGGCCACTTCGGGAATCACATCGCCGGCGCGGCGGATGACGACAGTATCGCCTACGCGCACGTCTTTGCGCGTCAATTCGTCCATGTTGTGCAGCGTCGCATTACTCACTGTGACGCCGCCGACGAATGTCGGCGCGAGGCGCGCGACCGGCGTCAGCGCGCCGGTGCGGCCCACCTGAAATTCAATCCCGCGTATCACGCTCAATGCCTCTTCGGCGGGGAATTTATGCGCAATGGCCCAACGCGGCGCCCTCGATATGAATCCCAGTTTGCGCTGCAGATTCACATCGTCCACTTTGTAAACCACGCCGTCGATTTGATAAGGCAGCGCCGCGCGCGCCGCACCCATTTCGCGATAGTACGCAAGACATCCCTCGATCGACTCGACCACAGTCGACTGAGGACAAATCTTGAATCCCAGCGCGCGCAATTGCTTCAAGGTCTCGCTGTGAGACGCAGGCAATTCGGCGCCCTCGATCAAACCCACGCCATAGATGAAAAGGTCGAGCGGCCGCGCCGCGGTCATGCGCGGGTCGAGCTGACGCAGGCTGCCGGCGGCTGCGTTGCGCGGGTTGATGAAGCTTTTTTCGCCGCGCGCCGCCGCCTCCTCATTGAAGCGGCGAAACCCGGCGAATGGCATGAACACTTCACCGCGCACCTCGAGCACTTTGGGAAATTTCGTGCCGCGCAACCTCAGCGGCAGCGATTTGATGGTTCTCAAATTCTGCGTGATGTCCTCGCCGGTTTCCCCATCGCCGCGCGTCGCGCCCTGTACGAAACTGCCGTCTTCGTAGCGCGCGCTGACCGCCAGACCGTCGAGTTTCGGCTCCGCCGAATAACGGATCGGACCGCTGGCTCCCAGCCGTTCTTGAATGCGGCGGTCGAAATCACGCACCTCCTCGTCGCTGAAGGCATTGTCCAGGGACAACATGGCCACGCGGTGCTTGACCGCGCCGAAGGCCGATATCGGCGCCGCGCCGACGCGCATGGTCGGTGAATTGGGGGTCAGCAGCCGCGGAAACTCGCTCTCCAGCGCGCGCAGTTCGAGCATGAGCTTGTCGTACTCGGCATCCGGAACCTCCGGATCATCGAGCGCGTGATAGCGATAGTTGTAGCGCTCCAGCAATTCCCGCAACTGTGCGGCGCGCGCTGCCGCCTGCTGGGCCGGCTCGCTTGACTTCTCGGCACACACGAGAGATCAAGCTCGCGGCAGCGACGCCTGGAAGCGCGCCACGTCGTCACGCAACGCCGCCGCGCGTTGCGGCGAGAGCGGCATGCCCTTGTTGTCCTGCACCATGCCCGACAGTTCCTGCGCCAGGCCGCGCGCAGCGCCCAGCAGTTCGTCCACGGTCAGCAGCGGCTCGAGCGGTCCCGGCAACACCGCGAACAGCGTCACGCCGCGAAACTCTTCCGTGGACATGCGTGCCACGTCGAAGGTTCCGGGCTCGACCAGGCTGGCGACGCAAAACAGGCTGCGGCCATCCACGTGCCGGCGATGAAATACTTGGTAGCGTCCGTAGGCAAGCCCATGCAGTTCGAGGGCCGACAGCAACGTGGCCCCGGACCAGCGGACCTCGCCGGGCGCGCAGACCCGCACGGTCACGATTTTCTGCCGCTCGCTGGCATTGGGCGTCTGCGCCGGCGCGCCGCTGCTGCGATCGATGGACTCGGGCAGCAGCGTCGGAACGCGGCTGGTGGACGCCGCGGCCGCGCCCGGCGCTGCAGCGGCAGCGGGTACCGCACTCATGGACGGCACCGGCGCGCTCGGCGCGAGGCTTGGTGCCGGATCCGCGCTCACCATCATGGGCCCGTCGAGCACCGGAACCCGCTCATAGTCCTGAGTGCGGATGCTGAGCGGCTCGAAAGGCGGCACGCCCCACGCCGCTTCCGGTTCGCGCTCGGTCTCGGACAATGTCTCTGGGGGCGCCGCCGCAGCGGGGCGGTGCGGCTCGAGGCTCGGACTCGTCTCGCGCATCTGTGCATCGCCCGGCGCCTGCGATGAGCGGCGCCTGCCCCACCACCAAATGCCGGCGAGCAACGCCAGACTCAAGGCCAACAAAATCCAACGCAGCTCGGCGGCCATGGAAACTCGCGCGCTACATCGCTGCCATGCGCACAGCCTCATCGACATCCACCGACACCAGACGCGAGACGCCGGGCTCGTTCATGGTGACGCCAACCAGTTGCGAGGCCATCTCCATGGTGCTCTTGTTGTGAGTGATGAAAATGAACTGCACGCTGCGCGACATGTCGCGCACGATGTCGCAGAAGCGTCCGACATTATTCTCGTCCAAGGGCGCGTCGACTTCGTCCAACAGGCAGAACGGCGCGGGGTTCAAGTCAAAAATGGCGAACACCAGCGCAACGGCGGTCAACGCCTTCTCGCCGCCCGACAGCTGACTGATGGTGCTGTTGCGTTTGCCGGGTGGGCGCGCCATGACCGACACCCCCGCGGCGTTCGACTCCTCGCCGGTCAATTCGAGATACGCATGGCCTCCCCCGAACAAGCGCGGAAATTTCTCCTTCAAACCGGCGTTGACGCGATCGAAAGTGTCTTGAAATCTGGTGCGGGTCTCGCGATCGATTTTGCGCATCGCCGACTCCAGCGTTTCCAACGCGTCGGTCAGGTCCTTGCACTGCCGGTCCAAGTACTCCTTGCGTTCAGATTGCTCCTTGAATTCGCCGATTGCCGCAAGATTGACCTGGCCCAAGCGCTCGATCTTGCCCTTGGTCTCCTCGAGTTGCGATTCCCATGCAGCCACGCTGGCATCCGCCGCGATTTGCGCGACCAGCGCCGAGAACTCGAAGTTGGTCGCGGCGAGCTGCTCCGCCACGCCTTCGCGGCGTATCCGTACCTGTTGCGCCGCCAGCCGTGCTTCATCCAGGCTGGCGCGCGCCGCGTCCAGGCGCTGATCGACCGCATAGCGCGCGGCGTCATGCTCGCGCAGCAAACCGTCCAGCTCATCGCTGGCGATACGCGCGGCTCGCAGCTCCGCCTCGATTTCCGCGCGCTGCCGCAACTCGCGTTCCAGCTGCGCCTGGGCCGCGGCGATCGGCGCCTCGCCCTCGGCGATTTGCCCGAGCAACTCCAGCCGGCGCGCATGCAGATCTTCGAGCTGCTTTTCCAGTCTGCCCACCGTGGTGATCAGCGCCGTGTGCGAGGAGCGCCGCGATTCCACTTGAACCGCCAGGTCGCGTGCATGCTGTTGCGCCGCCGTGGCCGCATTCCGCGCTTCGCCCAAATCCGTCCGCATCCGCTCGCGCTCGTGCTCGAGTTCCATGCGCTGCGGCTCGAGCGCCGCCAGGGCGTCGATCGCAGTCTCCATGCGCGCGCGCGAGGCGCGCAGCTCCATTTCGCTGCGCTGCAGCTCCACGCGTACGTCGGCAAGCTCGGATTCGAGCTGCTCCACGCGGCGAGCCGCATCGTCGGTGCGCACTTTGGCCGAGTTCAGTTCGGCGCGGCGGTCGACATGCTCGCGATGCAGCCGGTTCACTTCCGCCTGGCAGCGCTCGCGGCGGTCTTCGTGCTCGCGGATCCGTTCCCGGGTGCTTTCCAGGCGAATTTCCAGTTCTTTGACTTCCCCGCCAAGCGAATCGACCTGCACTTCGAGGCCGCGCAGGATTTCTTCGCGCTCGATGACGCCGGCACGCGCATCCGCGTCGCGCGACACCCGCAGCCAGTCGTTGCCGAGCCAGATTCCATCGCGAGTGACGACGGACTCGCCGCCCTTGAGCCGCCGCCGCCGCTCGAGCGCCTCGGCCAGCGTGTCGGCGGTCAATACCGATGACAGCACGGAGCCGAGTACGCTTGCGCCTTGCACCTTGGACTGCAGCGAAGCGGCGGCGTGCGCGCCGCCGGCGCCGTCGCGCGTGCTCACGACCGCGAGATAGCCCCCCTCGAAACTCCCCAAGAGATCGGTGACGCTGTCCAATCCGTCGACGCACACGGCTTCGAGGTAGGACCCCAGCACCGTCTCCACGGCTCGCTCCCAACCTTTGTCGACCCGCAGCTGCTGCGCCAGCCTTGGCAGGCGGTCGAGCGACTGCGACTTGAGCCATTGCGTGACTCGGCCGGAGGCCTTGCCGAGTGCGGCCTGCTGCAGCGCTTCGGTCGAGACCTGCTCCCCCTGCAGCTGCTGCAGGCGGGCACGCAACGCATTGAGCGATTGGCTCTGTTGTCGCTCGCGTTCGCGTGTTGCCGAGATCTCCGACAGAAGCTGCTGCAGCTCCGTCGCGGCGCTTTCGCCCGCCTCGCGCGCGGCATCCGCGCGCTGCGCCAGCGCGTCCAAAGCCATCGGAGGTTGCAGCTGCGCAAACGACGCGCGCTCCGATTCCTGCCGTTCCAACTGCTGCAGCAGCCGCCGCTGCTGGCTTTCCAATTGCTCGATGCGGGCCCGCTCCACCTGCGTCTCGCGCTGTCCGAGCGCCACCGCTTGCGCGTGGTTATCCCAGGAGAATTGCCACGAAGTCAGCGCCTGCTCGCAGCGCGAGAGCGCTTGAGACGCCACGCGTTCGCGCTCGTGCGCTTGGTCCAACCCCGGCACCATGGTCGAGAGCTCCATGGACAACGCTTCCAGCTGCACCCGGTCAAGCTGCACCACGCGGTCGAGTTCGCCGGTCTGCGCATCAATCTGTTCCAGGTCGGCGCGTTGGCGCGAGCGCAGTTCGCGCGCGTACTCTATGCCTTGCTCGATGCGCGTCACCTCGGCGCCGGCCTCGTAAAAACGGCCCTGGATCGCGTTCAAGGCATCCGCTTTGGCCGACTGGTCGGCGCGAATGCGCTCGATCTGTGCTTCGGCCTCGCGCAAATCCGCGAGCACCGCCTGCATCGAGGTCTCGCAGCTTGAGGTCGCCGCATCGCGAACCCCGGCTTCCAAATCGAGACTCTGCAGCCGCAATGCCAGCAGTTCCGCCGACAGCTTGCGCTCCTCTTCTTTGAGCGTCTGATAGCGGCGCGCCGTCGCGGCCTGACGCTGCAGGTGGCGGATTTGCTTTTCCACCTCCTCGCGCAGGTCGTTGAGCCGATCCAGGTTCTCACGCGTATGGCCGATGCGGCTTTCTGTCTCGCGGCGCCGCTCCTTGTAGCGGGAGATGCCGGCCGCCTCTTCGAGGAAAGCGCGCAAGTCGTCGGGCCGCGCCTCGATCACCCGCGAGATCATGCCCTGCTCGATGATGGCGTAGCTACGCGTGCCCAATCCGGTACCGAGAAACAGCTGCGTAATGTCCTTGCGGCGCACCTTGAGGCCATTGATGAAATAATCCGAGGTGCCGTCGCGGCTCACCGCGCGCTTCAGCGCGACCTCGTTGTAGCTCGCATACGGACCGGCGATCTTGCCGTCCGAATTGTCGAAAACCAATTCCACCGAAGCATGTCCTAGGGGCTTGCGCGATGCCGAGCCGTTGAAAATCACGTCAGCCATCGATTCGCCGCGCAAATGCTTCGCGGAGATCTCCCCCATCACCCAGCGCACGGCATCGATGATGTTGGATTTTCCGCAACCGTTCGGACCCACCACGCCCGTCAGGCTGCTGGGAAAGGTGACGGTCGTCGGATCAACGAACGACTTGAAGCCGGCAATTTTGAGTTTCGTCAGGCGCATTGTTCACGCGGTGTCGTGGGCCAGTTGTGGCGCGTAGTGTAAAGTAAACGTCACGTAGGTAAACCCCTGCAGGGCGCTCGAGCTGAGATGACGGAACCCGCCTCGCGACTTGAAGTCTTTGACAATCCCGCGCCGGAGCGGGACTACACCATCCGGATGAGCATTCCGGAGTTCACCTGCCTGTGCCCAAAAACCGGCCAGCCCGACTTTGCCACGCTGGAACTCGAGTATGTGCCAAACCGGCGATGCGTCGAATTGAAGTCCCTGAAACTGTACATTGGGTCGTTCCGCAGCCGCGGCGCCTTCCATGAAGCGGTGACCAACGAAATCCTGCGGGATTTGGCGGCCGCGACCGCCCCCCGGTTCATGCGGATTGTGGCCAAATTCAACGTGCGGGGGGGCATTTACACCACGGTCGTAGCGGAACACCGCGCCGCCGCTTGGACGCCCGCCGCGCCGGTCGAACTGCCTTAGCGGCCTCCGGGAATACTCGGACAGGCTCGTGAGGGCCAAAGCTTTGCCCGCCGATTCTCCGGGCAACCGCCGGTCTGCAAAGTTTTTATTTCAAATCATAGACTTAAGTTGTCAAAATATGTTTTGCGGACGCCCTGTACACGCCTGAATGCGTCGGTATAATCGCGCGCTCTTTCGTTAGGAGGCGGAAAATCCAAATGCCCTCGAAGAAACCCAATAAAGCGGCTAAGCGGCCAGGTAAGGCGACACCCAAAAAAGCGACTCATAAAGCAGCCGCTCCGAAGAAGGCGGCGCGGCCGCCGACGAAAGCAAAGCCAATCGCCACATCGAAGGTAACAGTGAAACCGACCAAACCCGCACCTAAACCCGTGAGCGCAAAGCCTGCGACCACAAAACCAGCGCACGCAAAACCTGCGCTGCTCAAGCCCGTGCCCTCGCCGGCGCCGAAAGTTTCAGCCGAAAGAATTGCACCCGTGAAGTTCGATCCTCGCCCTTTGGTGCTGCCGCCGCGCGCGCTGCCGATCGACGAAGACGGCGACGCCGAGGGATCGGCATCCGCCAGCTTGTTGGCGGGCCCGCGCAATGTGAAGCCGTATATTGCGCGCCGCGGCGAGCAGTATATGAACAAGGAGCAGTTGGAGCACTTCGCCCGCATTCTGCAGACCTGGAAACGCGACCTCATGGTAGAGGTCGATCGAACGGTGCTGCACATGAAGGATGAAGCCGCCAACTTCCCCGATCCCAACGACCGCGCCACTCAAGAAGAAGAGTTCAGCCTGGAGCTTCGGACGCGCGACCGTGAACGCAAACTGATCCGTAAGATCGACGAAGCGCTCAAGCGCATCGAAGATGGCTCGTATGGCTATTGCCTGGAAACCGGCGAAGAGATCGGGATCAAGCGGTTGGAAGCCCGTCCGGTCGCCACGCTCTCGGTCGAAGCCCAGGAGCGGCGCGAGCGCCGCGAAAAGCAATACGGCGACCGCGACGACCGCTACCGCTGAACCGGGTGCAAAGCCCGCGGCGCCGCCTTATATCGGCCGCTTTGCCCCGACCCCGTCGGGCGAGCTGCACTTAGGATCTCTCTATACCGCGGCCGCGAGCTTCCTGGATGCGCGCGCCCATGGAGGCCGTTGGCTGCTGCGCATCGAGGATCTCGATCGTCCCAGAGAAATCGAAGGAGCCGCGGATGGAATTCTGCGCACCCTGGAGCAATTCGGCTTCGAATGGGACGGAGCCGTGACGCGCCAACGCGACCGCGCGCAGCACTACGAAGCGGCGCTTTCAGAGCTGCATATCCAACGAAGAACCTTCGCGTGCATTTGCAGCCGGGCGCAATTGGAGGATGAGCTGCGCTATCCCGGGACCTGCCGCACGCGTCATCTTTCGGGTGCGCCGGCGGCAATCCGGGTCCGCGTCGATGCGGGACATGTGCAGTTCGACGATCGCATCCAAGGGAGGTATCGACAAGACGTGGCGGACGCGGTCGGCGATTTCGTTCTGCAGCGGCGCGATCAGATACATGCCTATGTGCTTGCCGTGACGGTTGACGACGCCGCACAGGGCGTCACCCACATCGTCCGCGGTGCCGATCTTTTGGACAACACACCCCGCCAAATCTATCTACAGCGGCTATTGGGACTGGCCGAACCCCGCTATGCGCACGTGCCCGTCCTGACGGAAGCCGACGGCGGGAAACTGGCAAAGTCCCGCCGCAGTGTGCGCCTGAGCGCGGATTCTCCCCTGCCGCAGCTGTGCTCCGTGCTTTCGCTTCTGGGGCTCGCGCCTCCGCGCTCGCTCGCCTCTGGCACGATCTCGGATTTCTGGCGCTGGGCGATCCTGCAATGGGACCTCAGCAAGGTGCCAAAACGTCTCATTTTGCCCGTAACAGGCTAATTATCCTCAGAAAAAATGCCGATTTGCCTTAGCGCTGCATTGCGCTATTCTTTGAGTCGTAGTCCTTATCATTGATCAGACGTGGACTGGCACCGAACCGGCATCCTCCGGTGGGCCGGCCAACACGAGCGAGGAGCCCCATGAGCGAACCGCGAGTGATTAAAAAATATCCGAATCGACGCCTCTACGACACGGTCGAAAGCCGGTACATCACGCTGGCCGACGTCAGGCGTCTGGTGGTCGAGAGGATAGAATTCGTCGTCGTCGACAAGAAAAACAGTGCCGACATTACGCGCAGCATCTTGCTGCAAGTCATTGCCGAACAGGAGCATTTGGCGGAGCCCATTCTGAGCCAGGATTTCATGGTCAGCGTGATCCGCTCTTACGGCACCGGTTCGCAAGGCCAGGTGAGTGCGCATTTGGAACAGAGCATGAAGCAGCTCCTGAACCAGCCGCCAACACCGCAACTTCGGGATCGCGTAAAGACCGTGGCCGGCGGAGAAGCGCCGCGTCCGCGAGTCGCGACGAATGTGGTGCGAGAAGGCTAGAGAAAAGCCCGCCCCGCAGCTGAACGCGCGGCAGTGGCAACTGCCGCGCCCTAGGAGCCTGCCCAAGGATTCGGACTTGCTCCAGCTTACGCCGCGTCGACGTTGCGCATGGATAGCCGCACGCGGCCCTGCCGGTCGACCTCGAGCACCTTGACGCGCACGACGTCGCCTTCCTTCAGCTTGTCTCCGACGCGCTCTACGCGCTCCTCGGAAATCTGCGAGATGTGCACCAGACCGTCGCGGCCCGGCAAGATCGTCACGAAGGCGCCGAAGTCCATCAGCCGCGCGACCTTGCCTTCATACACGCGGCCGACTTCGACATCCGCGGTGATCAATTCGATGCGGCGCTGAGCCTCGCGGCCCGCCGCACCCTGCACCGAGGCAATTTTCACGGTGCCGTCGTTCTCGATATCGATGGAAGTCCCGGTCTCTTCGGTGATCTGACGGATGACTGCACCGCCCTTGCCGATCACATCGCGGATCTTTTCCGGATCGATCTTCAAGGTAATGATGGTCGGCGCCCACTCCGACATGTTCTCGCGCGGCTTGGAAAGCACTTTGTTCATTTCCGCCAGGATGTGCAATCTGCCGTCGCGAGCCTGATCGAGCGCGACTTTCATGATCTCGCGCGTGATGCTCGTGATCTTGATGTCCATCTGCAGCGCCGTGATCCCATCTTTGGTTCCCGCCACCTTGAAATCCATGTCGCCGAGATGATCCTCGTCGCCCAAAATGTCGGTGAGCACTTGGAAGCGCGAGCCCTCCTTGACCAAGCCCATCGCGACGCCGGCAACCGGCGCTTTGATCGGCACGCCTGCATCCATGAGCGCGAGGCTCGTGCCGCACACCGATGCCATGGAACTCGAGCCATTCGACTCGAGAATTTCCGAGACGACTCGAATGACATACGGAAATTTATCGACGCCCGGCATGACTGCTTTCACGCCGCGCTTCGCCAGATTGCCATGGCCGATTTCGCGCCGCTTCGGGGAGCCCATCATGCCGGTTTCGCCGACGCTGAAGGGAGGGAAATTATAGTGCAGCATGAACGGCTCTTTGCGTTCGCCGGTCAGGCCATCGATGATCTGCGCATCGCGTCCGGTGCCCAACGTGGTGACGACCAGGGCCTGGGTTTCGCCGCGCGTGAACAGCGCCGATCCGTGGGTTCGCGCCAGCACGCCGGTTCGAATGTTGATTGCGCGCACTGTCTTGGTATCGCGACCGTCGATTCGCGGCTGTCCGTCGAGAATCTTCGCCCGCACCAACCGGTATTCCAGGTTGGAAAATTCGGCGCCGACTTGCTCGGCGGTAAATTTGGGTGTTTCGCCCTTGCTCAAGGCATCCACCGCTGCGGTCTTGATCTCCTTGATCTTGGCGTAACGCTGCATCTTCTCCGTGAGCGTGTACGCGGCGGCGACAGCCGCCTCGGCGAATACGCTGACCGCCGACTGCAGCTCCTTGTTCGGTTCCGGCGCGACCCAGCTCCACTTCGGCTTGCCCGCCTCCGCCGCGAGTTCGTTGATCGCGTTGATGGCGATCTGCATTTGCTCGTGGCCGAAGGTGACCGCGCCGAGCATGACTTCTTCATTGAGTCCGTCGGCTTCCGATTCGACCATCAATACGCCTTCGCTGGTGCCGGCCACCACCAGATCCAGCTTCGAGGCCGCCAATTGCGTGGCGGTCGGGTTCAACACGTACTTGCCGTCGATGTATCCGACGCGGGCGGCGCCGATCGGACCCAGGAACGGCATGCCGGAAATCGCCAAGGCGGCGGAGGCGCCAATCAAGGAGGCGATATCCGGATCCACCTCGGAGTTCACGGAAATCACCGAGGCGACGACCTGCACATCGTTGATGAACCCTTCCGGGAACAGCGGCCGGATGGGCCGATCGATGAGCCGTGAGGTGAGCGTTTCCTTTTCCGTGGGGCGGCCCTCACGCTTGAAAAACCCTCCGGGAATGCGGCCAGCGGCGTAGGTCTTTTCTTGATAGTTCACGGTAAGCGGGAAAAAGTCGCGGCCTGGCGTGGCCTTTTTCAACCCGACCGCGGTCACCAGGACCACGGTCTCGCTCATGGATACTAGAACTGCACCATCGGCCTGGCGGGCGAGTTCGCCCGTCTCGAGGGTTACCGTGTGATCCCCGTATTTAAAACTTTTTTTGATAGCGCTCACTTAGAGCCCCTTTGCGTAATCCGATGTGAAAGACGCAGGCGCAAGCGCCTGCAGCGGCGCCTGTTAGCGGCGTAACCCTAAGCGTTCGACCAATTGCGTGTACTTGTCCGGAGTTCGGCTCTTCAAGTAATCGAGCAGCTTGCGGCGCTGATTGACCATCTTGAGCAGTCCGCGGCGCGATGCGTGGTCGGCTTTGTGCGTGGTGAAATGCTGGCTCAAGCCGTTAATGCGCTCGGACAACAAGGCAATTTGAACTTCGGGAGATCCGGTATCTTGCGCGCTGCGCTGAAATTTACCGACGACGCCCGTCTTTTCTTCACGAGTAAGTGGCATTGAAATCGAACCCTCAATCAATAACTTAGGACCTTTTAAGAAGCCGCGCATTGTACGCGTCGCGGCATCCGCTCTCAAGCACGATTCGTGGCGGACGAAATCAGGCGTAGGGGCCTCAGGCGGCCCGTCGCCTCGATTTCACCCAAGCCCAAAAAACCCAGTTCGGCCGCGTAGATACGCACCATTCCGGGGAGTTCGACCGCCACATCCAGCGACTGGCCCTGGCGCAGAGCGCCGATTTCCCCCGCAGGCAGGTCAAAACGCCTCCAGGCGCTCAAGGCTGCGTCCACCGGCAATAGGAGCCGGCGCCGCTCTTCCAGGCTCAAAGCCTCCAACGTCTCGATCGGCCATTGGGGTTCTGCGATAAATGGGACCACCGCGACCCGGCGCAGGGCAGCCAAATGCCCAATGGTGTGAAGCTGGGCCGCCAAGTCTTCGGCCAACACCCGGATATAGGCTCCCTTCGTGCAGCGCACCTCGAAGGACAATTCGGGCGTCTGCCAACTGATGAGGCGCAACTCGTGAATGGTGATGGCGCGCGCCGCGCGCTCCCGCATGATGCCGGCGCGCGCATATTCATACAGCGGTTTGCCGTCTTGCTTGAGCGCCGAGTGCATCGGTGGAATTTGCCGGTAGTCGCGCGGAAAGGCGGCCAACGCGCGCTCCATGTGCTCGGACGCGAACGCCGGGAGCGCGCGCGTCTCGATCACTTCGGACTCGCGGTCCGCACTCGCCGTGCGCTCGCCGAGCCGCACCGTCACGCGATAGGTTTTGTCCGCCTCCAGCAGCTGTGTACCGAACTTGGTGGCTTCGCCAAAGCAAATCGGCAACAGGCCGGATGCGAGCGGGTCGAGCGATCCGGTGTGCCCGGCTTTGCGCGCATCGAAAAGCTGCTTCACTCGCGCAACCGCCCCCGCCGAACTCAAGCCCAAAGGCTTATCGAGCAGCAGGATGCCATGAATATCGACGGGCATTTTAGCGGCCTGTCTGAGTAATCAACGTGAGCAAGGCAGGCTCCTAACCCTCGTCGACAATATGGTCGTGTTCGTCAGTGCCCGCGTCGCTCGCCTGAGCGGGGTCGGCTGCTTTCTTCAATGAGTCGATCAACTGAGTCAGGCGCACGCCGTGCTCGATCGTGGTGTCGAGTTCGAACGTCAAGGTGGGGGTGTAGCGTATCATCAGTGCCTTGGACAAGGCGTTGCGCAAAAAACCCGCCGCGCTCGTCAGGCCCCGCTGCACCTTCGGATCAGGGCCCTCTTTGCCGAACACCAGGTAGTAAACCCGCGCGGTACGCAAATCTCCGCTGACATTGACGGCGGTGATCGTGACGTTGCCGATGCGCTCGTCCTTGACGTCGCGCCGCAACAGGTCGGTAAGTTCGCGCTGGATCTGCTCGCCCAAGCGTTTTGCCCGCGGATTATCCTTGGCCATTATGATCCCATACTGAAGGTCGGGGTCGCTTCGACCCCGTCAAAGGTGGCGCGTAGCGCCCTTAAAGAGTACGGGCAATTTCGACCCGCGAGTAGCACTCGATCTGATCCTTTTCCTGGACGTCGTTGTAGTTCTTCACGCCGATGCCGCACTCGGTGCCCGCGCGTACCTCGGTGACATCGTCCTTGAAGCGCTTCAATGACTCCAACGCACCCTCGAATATCACGACATTGTTGCGCAGCACTCGGATCGGGAAATTGCGCCGAACATAGCCGTCGATGACCATGCAGCCGGCCACGGTTCCGAATTTGCTCGAGCGGAACACGCTCCTGACCTCGGCCAATCCAACGATTTGTTCTTTGACCTCGGGCGACAACATGCCGGTCAGCACGGCTTTGATGTCATCGATGGCTTCGTAGATGATGCTGTAGTAGCGCACATCCACACCGTGCTCCTTGATGGCGGCGCGCGCCGCCGCATCGCCGCGCACGTTGAATGCGATGATGCGGGCCTTGGAGGCAGCCGCCAGGGTGACATCCGATTCGGTCAGTCCGCCGACCCCGGAGGCAACGATGTTCACCGCGACCTCGGGCGTCGACAAGCCGTTCAATGAATCGCGTAGCGCTTCGGCGCTGCCCTGCACATCGGCTTTCACCAGGATCTGCACCAGGTCGGCCTTGCTCTCTCCCATGGTCGAGAACACGTCCTGCATGTTGGTGGCTTTTTGCGCAAGCTTGACGTCGCGCGACTTGGACTGACGATGCGTGGCAACCTCACGCGCCTTGCGCTCGCTCTCCACCACCAGCAATTCATCGCCCGCATTCGGCGCGCCGGAGAGTCCGAGTACGACCACCGGGATCGAGGGGCCGGCCTCATCAACCGGATGCCCGGCTTCATCGAACAATGCGCGCACCCGCCCGAATTCCTGGCCGATCAGCAGCGGATCGCCGAGCTTCAAGGTGCCGCGCAAAACCAAAACCGTTGCGACCGCGCCGCGGCCCTTCTCCAGGCTCGATTCGATCACGTAGCCGGCGGCAAGGCCGGCGGTCGGCGCTTTGAGTTCGAGCACTTCCGCCTGCAACAAGATGCTGTCGAGCAGCTGATCGACGCCTTGTCCCGTGCGCGCCGATACCGGCACGAAAATATTTTCGCCGCCCCACTCCTCGGGAATGACGCCGTACTTCGTCAGCTCCTGCTTGACCTTCTCGGCGTCCGCCTCCGGCTTGTCCATTTTGTTGAGCGCCACGACGATGGGTACTTTCGCCGCCTGTGCATGCTGAATGGCTTCGACGGTCTGCGGCATGACCCCATCGTCGGCGCCGACGACGAGAATAACGATATCCGTGACCTGCGCGCCGCGCGCGCGCATCGAGGTGAACGCGGCGTGGCCGGGTGTATCCAGGAAGGTCACCATGCCCTTGGCGGTTTCCACATGGTAGGCGCCAATGTGCTGCGTGATGCCGCCGGCTTCGCCTGCCGCCACCTTGCTGCGCCGGATGTAGTCGAGCAACGAGGTCTTGCCGTGATCGACGTGTCCCATCACGGTCACGACCGGGGGCCGCGGCAACACTTCGAGAGAGACGTCCGCTTCGCCTTGCAAGTCCTCCTCGATGACGTTTTCCTTGCGCAGCACCGCGGTGTGGCCCATTTCCTCGACCACCAGCACGGCCGTGTCCTGCTCGATCATTTGATTGATGGTCGCCATCACGCCCATGTTCATCATGACTTTGATGACTTCGGTGGCTTTGACGGCCATCTTTTGCGCCAGCTCGCCCACGGTCATCGCTTCGCCGATCGCCACTTCGCGCACCACGCGCGCCGTCGGCATCTCGAAGCCATGCTTGGTGTCGGTTTCACCGCCCACCGAGCGCCGCCGCCCATCCCGCGATTTCTTCTTTTTGTGGCGCGAACTGACATCGCCGACAATGTGCAATTCTTGCCGGCCGTAGCGCGTCGACTTGTCGTCCACCACCTCGCGCGACGCCTTGCCGGGCTTCGCCGCCGCCGCCTTGCGTTCGCGCTCCGCCACCTCGCGCGCCTGCAGTTCGGCCGCGCGCCGCGCCTCTTCTTCGGCACTGCGCTTGCGGTTCTCTTCGTCGCTGCGCCGTCTGCTTTCTTCTTCCTGGCGCTCGCGGTCCAAGCGCTCCTTCTCCAGGCGTTCATTTTCGGCGCGCTCCAGAGCCGCCTTGGCCTGCTCCTCGGTCTCGCGCTGCTTGTCGATCTCCTCCTGCTGGTGGCGCGCCTGGTCCTCGAGCACCTCGCGCTTGACGTAGGTGCGCTTGCTGCGCACTTCGACATTCACGGTACGCGCGCGGCCCTGGGGGCTCGCGAGCTTCAGCTCCGACTGCGATTTGCGGCGCAGCGTGATCTTGCGCGGCGCGGCATCGCCCTGCGATTCATCATGCCCATGGCTGCGGCGCAGATGCGTCAGCAGCTCGTGCTTGGCATCCTCGCTGATCATGTCTTCGGCGCCGTCGACTTTGATGCCGGCTTGGTCGAGCTGCTGCAGCAGCCGGTCGACCGGAACCTTCAAGACTTCCGCGAATTGAGCGACGGTTACGTCTGCCATACTTGACTCCTAGACCTTAGCTTCTTCCGCGAACCAGTGCTTGCGGGCATTCATGATCAGTTCGCCGGCCTTCTTCTCATCGATACTGCCCATTTCAACCAGTTCATCGACCGCCAGGTCCGCCAAATCATCGCGCGTGCGCACCCCTTTGCGCGCCAACGCCTTGCCTAAAGTCTCGCCGGTGATCTCGATCAAATCCGCCCCGGCTTCGGCGCCGTCCATCGATTCCTCGCTGGCGATCGCCTGAGTCAACAGCACATCGCGCGCCCGGGTGCGCAGCTCCTTGACGATTTCCTCGTCGAACTCTTCGATGCCGTTCAACTCGCTGGCCGGCACGTAAGCGATCTCCTCGATGGTCGAAAAACCCTCTTGCACCAGAATGCTCGCAACGTCGGCATCGACATCGAGCTGCTTCATGAAGGTTTCGCGCAACGCCAGGGACTCGGTCTCGCTCTTCGCTTCCGCCTGAGATTCGCTCATCACATTCAGTTCCCAGCCGGTCAGCTCGCTCGCCAGCCGGATGTTTTGGCCGCCGCGGCCGATTGCCTGCGAGAGTTTGTCCTCGGACACCGCGATATCCATCGAATGCGAATCTTCATCCACCACGATCGAGGTAACTTCGGCCGGCGCCATCGCGTTGATGACGAACTGCGCATTGTTCTCGTCGAACGGAATGATGTCGACGCGCTCGCCCGCGATCTCGTTGGAAACCGCTTGGACGCGCGAGCCGCGCATGCCGACGCATGCGCCGACCGGATCGACGCGCGGATCGTTGCTGCGCACGGCAATCTTGGCGCGCACGCCGGCATCGCGCGCGGCCGCCAAAATGTTGATCAGCCCTTGCCCGACTTCGGGGACCTCCAACTTGAACAATTCGATCAAGAACTCCGGCGCCGTGCGCGACAGGAACAGCTGCGGGCCGCGCGGCTCGGTGCGCACCTCTTTCAGGTAGGCCTTGATGCGGTCTTGAGAGCGCACCGGCTCGCGCGGGATCATCTCCTCGCGCGCAATGAAGCCCTCCGCGTTGGCGCCGAGATCGACGTACACGCCGTTGCGGTCGACGCGCTTGACGATGCCGCTGACCAGCGTACCGGCCCGGTCCTTGTAGGCGTCGACCACTTGCGCGCGCTCGGCTTCGCGAACCTTCTGAACGATCACCTGCTTGGCGGTTTGCGCCAGGATGCGCCCGAAGGGAACCGATTCCATCGGCTCTTCGACGAATCCGCCCGGCTCGACGTCTTTGTCGATATCGCGGGCATCGTCCAATCGCAATTCGCGCTCCGGAACTTCGAGTTCGGTCGAGTCGTCCGCGAACACCTTCCAGCGGCGAAAAGTGTCGTAGCCTCCGGTCTTGCGGTTGATCGAGACGCGCACGTCGAGCTCCTCGCCGTGTTTTTTGCGGGTCGCGGAAGCCAGCGCGGCTTCGAGCGCATCGAATATAATTTCCTTATCGACGCCTTTCTCGTTCGAGACCGCGTCGACGGCCATCAGTATTTCTTTGTTCATAGACCTTTCAGACTCCTCGCTCACTCCGGCCGCAATCTCGCCTTCTGAATCCGGTCGAGCGGCAACTCGTAGGTCTTGCCGTCGACTTCCACTAGAATCGTGTCGCTTGACGCGGACTTCAATAGCCCGATAAACCGCCGCCGCCCCTCTTGAGGCAGCTTCAACTCGGCGATAATCCTCTCGCCGACGAATCGTTCAAAATGCGCCTGCGTGCGCAAGATCCGATCGAAGCCCGGGGAGGAAACCTCCAGCGTGTAATGCCCCTTGATCGGATCATGGATCTCGAGCACCTCGCTCACCGCGTGACTTACGCGCGCGCAGTCCTCCACCGTGACACCGGCCGCGGCCGCGGAATCCTGCGCGTGCCGGTCGATGAAAATCCGCAGCACGCCGCCGCGCCCTTCGCGCGCAACCTCAATATCGACCAACTCAAATCCAAGCGCCTCGATCGGCGGCTCTAGCAGGCGGATCAAGGCGTCACGCATCTTTGAAGGCCACTTTGAAAACAAAAAGGGGACCATCGGCCCCCTTCCATTCGCTTAAGAAAAAGCCCCTAAACGGGGCCAAAACCTAACACCGCGTGCCGCTACGTGGGCTTGGGTGTGAAACCCGAGCCAATGCGCCAGTTCAAGCCCCGCCGAGGGGCGCGATTATAGGCAATGGCTCTTCAGGCGTAAACCCTGATCGAGCAATCGCCCAACTCAAAACGACAAGGGCCGCATCGCTGCGGCCCCCGTTATCGCTTAAATCTTAAGCCGCTGTTACCAGCGCTTCGGACCGCGAGATCCGCCGCCGCCGCCACCGCCACCGCCACCGGTGCGCTCCTGAGCCTCATTCACCTTCAGCGCTCGCCCGTCGACATCGTGGCCATTCAAGGCCTGCATGGCACGCGCAGCATCTGCACTGGCCATTTCAACGAAGCCGAAGCCGCGGGGCCGACCGGTATCGCGATCATTGATCAGCGCCACCGACTGTACCGCGCCATGCTTTTCGAACAGTGCGCGCACTGCGGACTCGTCCATTGAGAACGGGAGATTGCCAACATACATTTTCGTCATGTGAAGAATACCTACTACAAAATAAACTATCGGCCGGTCACGCGTGCCTCGCGTACTGCACTTGAAGCGGAATGCCAGCCACCTGGATCGACGAAACCTGCTTTGTGGGTTGTGGTCAAGGTGACGCCGGAGCGGCGCGGTGACCAAAAACGGACCAAGTAGAAATCACGAACCGGCGCGAATACTACAGCAATTTGCTGATAAGCACGAATATTCCGGCGAATCGAGGCCCATGCTGCGTCGCATCAATCCTGGCAACCGGTCTTTAACGCAGCTATCCTCACCGGCTGTCGCATCAGCCGAAATTACTCTTCCATGACCGAATTCGGATGGCACTAGCGTACCTTCTCCCCAAGTATTGGATCACCTGGGCTGGGTTGGGGGTGATGCGAACGGTCGAGTTGCTGCCCTTTACCGCGCAAACCCATGTGGGCAATGCGATCGGCCGGCTGCTGCGGCATCTTCCCTTGAGCTATCTGCGGATCGCGCGCCGCAATATTGCCCTGTGCCTGCCCGAACTGTCGCCGGCCGAGCGGGAAGCGCTGCTCGACCGGCATTGCCGCAGCTTGGGCATGGCCTTGTGCGAAACCGCCGATACCTGGTGGAGCAGCGACAAGCGCCTCAATCGGCTTGCCGATGTGCAGGGTCTGCATCACCTCGATGCCGCGCTCGCCAAGGGTCGAGGTGCCATCTTGGTCGGGGGTCACTTCACGACCATCGAAATCTCGACCCGAATATTGGGAACGGTGGTGCCGCTCAATGTCATCTATCGTCCCCTGAAAAACGCTTTGCTATCGCACATTATGTTTGAAAGCTTTTGCCGCCACGGCAATCCCATTCCGAAGGACGACATCCGCAGCATGGTGCGGGCATTGAAAAGGAATGAAGCCGTGTGGTTCGCGCCCGATCAGAGTTACCGCAACAAGGGCGCGGCGATGGTGAAGTTCTTCGGCATTCCGGCGGCCAGCAATCCGGCGACCTCGCGTTTGGCGCGCATTTCGGGCGCGGCCGTCATGACTTATTTTGGCGAACGGCTGCCCGGCGCCGCCGGGTACCGGGTGGTCATCGGACCCCCATTCGAGAATTTCCCCGGCCCCGATCCGGTGGAAGACATCGAACGCTATAATCGTCTGCTCGAGGCGCAGGTTCGGCGGGTGCCTGACCAGTACCTGTGGGTGCATCGGCGCTTCAAAGGCTTGAGCAGCGACTATCCCGACTATTATGGCCGGGACTCCCGCAATCCAACCTAGCGGCGCGAACCGCTACACTTGCGGCTATATGCCCACCTTGCGCAAGGCCGCAGCCGCCGATATACCCGCGCTCGATGCGCTGATCGCGCGTTCGGCGCGCGGCTTGAGCAGCGGAGACTATAGTCCGCGGCAAATCGAGGGCGCGCTGCGCGCAGCATTCGGGGTCGACAGCCAATTGTTGAGGGACCAGACATATTTCGTGGCCGAGGACGCGGGGCAGATCGTAGGGTGCGGCGGGTGGAGCTTTCGTTCGACCCTGTTCGGCGGGGACTCCCGAGCGGGGCGCGATTCATCGATCCTCGATCCGAAAACCCAAGCCGCAAAAATCCGCGCCTTTTTCGTCGATCCGGGGCATGCCCGCCGCGGCATCGGCTCGCTGCTGCTCGATCACTGCGAGAGCCAAGCGCGCGCCGCCGGATATTCGCAAGTCGAACTCATGGCAACCCTGCCGGGCGCCAAGTTGTACGCGGCTCGGGGTTATAGCGCGGCGCAGCTGGTGCGCTTCGATGTCGGATCGGGCGAGTGCATTGAATTCATCCCCATGCGCAAATCGCTAGTCGCGCCATAGGCGCTGCCAACCGGCATGCCCCAGCGCACGCAAGGTGCGGATGTTTCGGCGGTAAATTTCTTCTGCGTCGCCGACCGCCGCGACTGCGCGCTCCACGCTGGCCTCGCGCAGCAAATGCAACATGGGATAGGGAGAACGATTGGTGTAGTTTTCAATGTCGTCCGCTTGCGAGTCCGCAAACTGATATTGAGGGTGGAAGCTGGCCACCTGCAGTTCCCCCTCCAGATTCAGATCGGCAACGGCGGATTCGCAGACTTCGAGGAATTCGTTGTATTCCACGAAATCCGCGAGTACCAGGGGGTGGATGAGCAGCGTCGTTTCGCGCTCTTGCGGGTCCGCGGCGGCCAGCGCCAGTAATTCTGCGCGCAGATCCTGCAGCAATCCGGCGGCGCTGCGTTGCGCACTGACTGTGAAGTGCACGCGATTGCCTCGGTAGGGATTATCGGCGAACGGGCACAGATTGAGGCCGATCACGGATTTTTCGATCCAGCGCCTGGTCGCGAAAATAATTTCTTCGTTACGAATTCGCGATCCTCCTCGATTCCCCGCGCAGTATAGGACTCTGTAAAGTATCCTAATGCGCCCTTGGCCTTTAGAGAGGTTCCGATGCCGCAAACGATTCCTGCCACCCTGATCCCCGGAGATGGGATCGGCCCCGAGATCACCGATGCTGTCCTCCAGGTATTGGCGGCGCTGGGCGCGCCCTTTGAGTGGGACAAACAAATTGCGGGGCTGGAGGGCGTTAAAATGGCGGGCGATCCCTTGCCGGCCAAGACCCTGGACAGCATCCGGCGCAACCGGCTCGCCCTCAAAGGTCCGCTGGAAACCCCTTCGGGGGGCGGTTATCGATCCTCCAATGTTCGGCTGCGGGAGGAGTTCAAGCTGTATGCGAATTTGCGCCCGGCGCGCACGCTGATTCCCGGGGGACGATTCGACAATATCGACCTGGTGGTGGTCAGGGAAAATCTCGAGGGCTTGTACATCGGCCATGAGGTGTACATCCCGATCGATGACGACCCGCATGCATTGGCCATGGCCACGGGCGTCAACACGCGCCAGGGCAGCCGCCGCCTGCTGCAATTCGCGTTCGAGCACGCCATTGCGACGGGCCGCAAGAAGGTCGCCATCGTTCACAAAGCGAACATCATGAAAGCCCTTACCGGGATCTTCCTCGAGACCGGCCTCGAGCTGTACGAGCGCAAATACAAGGGCAAATTCATTTTGGAAACCATCATCATCGATGCCTGCGCCATGAAGCTGGTATTGAACCCGTGGCAATTCGACGTGCTCGTGACCACCAATCTGTTCGGCGACATCTTGTCGGATCTGGTGGCCGGCTTGGTCGGGGGCTTGGGGATGACGCCGGGCGCAAATATCGGCGCGGACGCCGCCATCTTCGAAGCGGTGCACGGCTCGGCGCCCGACATCGCCGGCAAGGGCATTGCCAATCCGATTGCGTTGTTGCTCGCCGCCGCGATGATGCTCGAGCACTGCCACTTGCCGCACATGGCCGCCCGGTTGCGGACGGCGATCGAGCAGACCCTGAATGTCGACAAGGTGCGCACCGGGGACCTGGGCGGCACGGCCGGCACCGCGGAATTCGCGAGTGCGCTCATCGCGCGCATCGGCCGCGGTTCCTGATCGGCGATGCCGCCCATCATCTCGATCCGCGGCGTCACCAAAGCCTACGCCACCGGGTTTCAAGCGCTGAAGCTCATCGATTTGGACATCGAACGGGGCGAGATCTTCGCGCTGCTCGGGCCGAACGGCGCGGGCAAGACCACGCTCATCAACATAGTTTGTGGAATCGTCACCGCGAGTTCCGGCGACGTGACCGCCGGCGGCTACGATATCGTCCGGGATTATCGTGCCGCGCGTTCCATGATCGGGCTGGTGCCGCAGGAACTCAGCACCGACGCGTTTGAGACCGTGTGGGCCACCGTAAGCTTCAGCCGTGGTCTGTTCGGCCGCGCGCCGAATCCCGCATTCATCGAAGGGCTATTGCGCGATCTGTCGCTGCTGGACAAGCGCAACAGTAAAATCATGACCCTGTCCGGCGGCATGAAGCGCCGCGTCATGATCGCCAAGGCCCTGTCGCATGAACCGCAGATACTATTCCTCGATGAGCCGACCGCGGGCGTCGATGTGGAACTGCGCCGCGATATGTGGGCCTTGGTGCGCGGCCTGCGGCAAACGGGCGTCACCGTCATTTTGACGACTCATTACATTGAAGAGGCCGAGGAAATGGCCGACCGGGTCGGCGTCATCAACAAGGGCACATTGATGCTGGTCGAGGACAAAAAAGAGCTGATGAAGAAGCTCGGCAAGAAGCAATTGACGCTGCACCTTGCAATGGCGTTGCAGGCGATTCCCGCCGAGCTGAAATCCTGGGATCTGGACCTGAGAGCCGATGGCCACGACTTGGTGTATACGGCCAACAGCGCCGAGGGCGTCGACATCTCGATGCTGCTCAAGCGCTTGAGCGATCTGGGAATAGTCATCAAGGACCTGCAGACTCATCAGAGTTCCCTTGAAGATATTTTCGTCAATCTAGTGAGCGAACGCGCATGAGCACCGCCGCGCCGGTCCCTGCATTCAACCGTCATGGCGTTTGGGCCATCTATAAATTCGAGATTGCCCGCGCGCTGCGCACGCTGGTACAGAGTTTGGTCACCCCGGTCATCACCACCTCGCTGTACTTTGTGGTATTTGGCGCCGCGATCGGATCGCGCCTGACGACCAGCAACGGGGTGAGCTACGGCGCATTCATCGTGCCCGGACTCATCATGCTCGCCCTGTTCACGGAGAGCCTGTCGAATGCCTCATTCGGCATTTATTTTCCGAAGTTTACCGGGACGATTTACGAGTTGCTGTCGGCGCCGGTATCGTACGTGGAAATCGTCATCGCTTATGTCGGCGCGGCGGCATCCAAATCGGTCGTGCTGGGGATGATCATTTTGGCGACGGCGTCGCTGTTCGTGCCGATCAAGATCCTGCATCCCTTGTGGATGATTGCCTTTCTGCTGATGACGGCAGCCAGCTTCAGTCTGTTCGGCTTCATTATCGGCATTTGGGCCAAGGGCTTCGAGCATCTGCAATTCATCCCGATGCTGGTCATCACGCCCTTGACGTTTTTGGGTGGCGCCTTTTATTCCATCGACGTTCTGCCGCCCGCCTGGCGCACGTTCAGTCTCTTCAATCCCATTGTGTACCTGATCAGCGGCTTTCGCTGGAGCTTCTACGGCTCGGCCGATGTCAGCGTCGGCATCAGCTTCGCGGTGACGGTGGGATTTTTTGCGGTCTGCCTGGCGCTGGTGTGGTGGATTTTCAAGACCGGCTATCGGCTCAAGAATTAGAAATCCGAGAAAGTGACGTGGTCGGTGAATCCATAGCCGATGTCCAGATTCGTGATCGCCGTAAAGCCGGTCTTGTCTTGAAAATACTGGAAATTGCCGGTTGCGTGCCCCGATAAGGCGCGCACGCCGACGTTTCGCGGCGCGAGATGATCGAATCTCACACGGTGCAGAATTCAGAGACCGAGAATGACAACTTTGCTGCTGACTTTCCGAGTCGGCCAGATTGGCGAGGTCATTCCGGCCGCCACCGCGATTTTCTGCCCGACTCCCGTATCGTAGGTGATGACTCCGCCGCCGATCGCACCGCCGAGATCCTTTGACCAAAGCTTTTTGCCGCTCGCGGCGTCGAGCGCATAGAAATTGCCGCCCATGTCGCCGAACAGAACCAAGCGGCCGGTGGTCGGCGTGACGCCGCCCATCAGGGGGAACGGCGCATGAAATTGCCATTTGCGCTCGCCGCTATCCGCGTTGCTGGCGGTCATCCAGCCCGACCACTTTTTTGGATCGTCTTGCCGGCCGAATCCTTGAGTCGCGCCGCTCCATGGCTTGCCCGTAGCGGTGTTTTCCAGAGCCTTCATAGGCACCGGGTGCACCGTCGTACACCAGTCCACCTCGCCGGTTAGAATGAGATTGTCCGCAGGGTCGAAGGCCGCCCCATTCCACTCCGCTCCGCCCTGCGACCCAGGACAGAAGCGCGTGCCCTGCGGGTTCATCGGTGCTTCGGCATTGATGATGGTGGTGACCGGTTTGCGATAAATCATTTGGCCGGTATTCAAGTCGATCAGGTACAAGTGCCCGTCCTTGGGCGCTTCGGCCAACATGCGGTGCCCCTTATTGCTCAAGAACAGTGCGGGCGGCGCGGAGACGTCCCAGTCGTGGTAGTCGCGCTTGACCAGCTGAAAATGCCGTTGGTATGCACCCGTTTTGGCCTCCAGGACAACGATCGAGCTGGCGAACAGGTTCTCGCCCTGGCGAGGTTCCTTGATGAAATCAGGCGCCGGGTTGCCTGCCGGGATGTACAAGAGGCCGGTCACCGGGTCGAGAGAATAAGATGTCCATGTCGCGCCGCCCGTGATGGGGAAGCCCTTCGCTTCCTTCCAACTGGCCGCATAGGCCGACTTTGGATCGGGCGCCGCAGGTCCACGCGCCAGATCTCCCGCGCCCTTCGGCACGATGTAGAACTCCCACAGAATGTGGCCGTCCTTGTCATCGAGTGCGTACATCCGCCCTTTGACGCCCTTGTTGTCGCCCCCGGCGTTGCCGATGAAGACCATGCCGTTCCAAGCGATCGGCGCGGCGGGCACCGACTCGCCCTTTGCAGGATCCGCAATCGTCGTGGCCCACAGGCGCTTGCCGTTCTTGGCATCGTAGGCGATGACTTTGCCGTCGGCAGTTCCGCGAAACACTCGATGATCGAGCCACGCAACCCCGCGATTGACCTTCAGCTCGCCGCCGGCGGAGTCCTCGTGGCTGCGCCAATTCAACTTGCAGGTATTGGGATCGATCGAAAAAGTATCGCGCTCAGTGGTACCGAACAAGGCGCCATCCACCTGCACTAATCCGCTTTCAAACGAAACTTGCTCGCCGGTATCGAAACTGCAAATGACTTTGAGACCGGCGACGTTCTTGTTGTCGATCTTTTCCAAGGTCGCATAGCGATCGGAGGTCAGCGTGCGGTTGTAGCTGGGCCAATCTGTTGCGGCTCGCGCCAGCGTGGCGCCGCTGAGAACTGCGGTGGCGAGCGCCACGGCTTTATTGAAAAGCATAGGATATCCCTTGTAAGCTCGTCCAGGCGCTAATGTGGATCATGGAGCGGACGCCGTCTAGCGTGCGGAGAATGCGCCCGCTGTCGGTGCTTGCCTACACGGATTGATCGCTATTGCGACCTCGAGAGCGGCGAACTTAGGCGCGCTTGCGGGTATCTTTAGGCGCATGCCCGGCAGCGAAGATGTCCAGCCCCCGTCCGCAAGCCTGCCTTCGTCCGCGAAGGAGAATCTCGAGCTGCTATCCCAGTTCAAGGATCGTGAAGAAGCGCAGATCCCCGGATTGCAGCTCGCCATCGAGCGCATCAGCCGCTTCTTCGGCAGTCCGGCTTTCTTCGCATTCGCGCTGTTGTTCATCGCGATTTGGATTGGCGTGAATCTGTGGGGCGTGAAGCATGGCTGGCGCCACGTCGACCCGCCGCCATTTTTCTGGCTGCAGGGGTTGGTCAGCTGCAATGCGTTGCTGCTGATGGTCGCGGTGCTCATCCGGCAAAACCGCATGGCCCAGGTCGCGGAGCATCGCGCGCATCTCGATCTACAGATCAACCTGCTCACCGAGCGGAAGGTCACCAAGCTGCTGCAGATCCTCGATGCGCCGCGGCGCGATTTGCCGGCATTGCATGGCGGACAGGATGACGAGGCGCACGAAATGACCAAACCCGCCGATACTCATGCCCTGATGCACGCCATCAAGGAAAAGCAAGACGATGCTTAGCGGCTCAGTGGTATAGGTGCCGCCGCGTCAACGGCAGGTCTGGAACTCCCGCCGAACGCTTGCTCGCCAAAATCTGGTAGATGCCGATCTCTCCGGATTCGAACTGCAGCGCGCACGCCGCCATGTACAGCCGCCACACCCGATAAGTCGCTTCGTTGACGTATTGCAAGGCCCGCGCCCGATTGGCTTCGAGGCGTGCCACCCAGTGCCTCAATGTCAACGCATAGTGCGGGCGCAGTCCCTCGACGTCGGCGATTTCGAACTTCGTGTGCTCCATGACGCGCTGCACGTTGCTGATGGTGTCGAGCTGGCCGTCCGGAAACACATAGCGGTTGATGAATTCGGTGGATGCGTTGGGCTGCCAGCCTTCCGAATCGTGCGTGATGCCGTGATTGAGAAACAAGCCGCGCGGCTTGAGCAAGCGGTGCACCGTGGAGAAATACACCGGAAGATTCTTCAGGCCCACATGCTCGAACATGCCGACGCTCGCGACCTTGTCGTAGAGCGCTTGTCCTTGCAGGTCGCGATAGTCCAGCAATTCCACGCTCACACGGGCGCCGAGGCCGGCTTGTTCGATGCGCTCGCGCGCAACCTTCAGTTGCTTGTCGCTCAGGGTTACGCCATGCGCCTGCACGCCGTAATGCCGTGCCGCGTGGATCACCAGCGCACCCCAGCCGCAGCCGATGTCCAGGAATTTCTCGCCCGGCCGCAACGCCAGTTTGCGGCAGATATGATCGAGTTTGGCCAGCTGTGCGCTTTCCAGATCGACCGCGGGATTCTCGAAATAGGCGCAGGAATACACCATGGCGCGATCCAGCCACAGTGCATAGAATTCATTGGAAACGTCGTAATGAAAGTGAATCGCATCGCGGTTTTCAGCTTTCGAATGCGCTCTGATGCGCGGCGCATCGGAGGGCGCGAACAGCCGTTCGGAATGTTTGGCGGCCGCATTCAACAGCCGCAAGCGCCAGGCCGCGAGAGCGGCGAGGAGCTTCTCGGCGCGCGGCATCTGCAATGCATCCAAGTGATCCTTGATGCTCAAGGCGGCGAAGAAGTCGCCCTCGATTTCCAGCTCGCCGCGGAAGTAAGCATCGGCCAAGGCCAACGGATCGTTGCCGAGCACCGCCGACCAAACGGCTTCGGGACTGCGGAATACCAGTGTAAATGGCGAGTCCGGCCCCCCGCCCTGCTGGGTCCCGGCGCGAATGCAGGTGCCATCCCACAATCTGAAAACGAGCACGCCGGGATAGCGCCGAAACAGCCGCTGCAACAGCAGCGCGGCTTTTTCGCTGCCCCGGTAAGGGGCACTCTGGGGCTCGGCGGCCGCCGGTGCCCGCGTGGGTGTGGGCGATCCGCTCAATGCGGATTCGGTGTGCATTTGATTATTCATATAGACACTCCCGAGGTGAATATACGAGAACAGCAATTTACGTACCAGCACGCCATGGCCCGCAAAACCGACTGACTTGCGCCATTTTGGCTGAATTTATTACATATTTATCCCAAAACTTTCACTCAGTGGGGCCGGAGCTACTTCCCGAGCCCGCTTTTTGTCCGTTCGATGAAGTCGGCGACATTCGCATGCAGCGCCTTCAGGTCCGGCTCATGCGCGTACACCATATGGCCGGAAGTATAGAAATGCGTCTCGATATTGCCTGCCAGTGTGCTCTGTATCGGCAGCTGCCGCAATTCGTACTCCGCCGCAAAATACGGTGTCGCAAGGTCATAGTAGCCGCCGTTGAGCTGCACCTTGAGATTGGGATTTTGCTTCATGGCGGCGGCCAGATCCAGCATTACATTCACGGGCGATATCTTGCTCGGCGAGCCGGGAGGCTGATGCGTGGCATCCCAATTCTTGCCCGCCTCATAGTACTCCGCCTTGTAGATTTTCTTCTGGCCGAATTTGAGCGTAGTCCTCACGTAATCGTTGAATGCCGAGACGTAAGCGGAGGAAATTGCTGCGGACTGCGGATCGTAATCTGCCTCTTTGCTCATCGGATCGATCGTCGGTCCGGCGAAACGGGTATCCAACCGGCCGGTCGTGATCTCGGCGCCGAGCAGGGTTTTCTCGAACTCGCCGCCATTGACGCGTAGATTCGCCCGCTCGATGTAGTCGACGGGCAGTCCGGTGTAATCGTGCAGCTTGGCCGCGATCGCCGTCTTGCGCTCCGGGGTCAAAGTCGAGCCGGCCGCGAGAGCTTGCAGATACTCGCCCATCGCAAACGCCTCCACTTCGTGCAGCAACGGTTCGAGCGCGGCCGGCTGGTTGGGAAGCTTATGGTGATACCACGCGGTCGCGGTGTAGGTGGGCAACGCCAGCGGATAGGGTAAATCCACGCCCGGATTGAATTGCGGCGCGTCGACGCCGTCGTCGAAATTCAGCACTTGCGAAAGCAGGATCACGCCGTTCAAATCCAGCGACTTTTCGTTTTCGAGGATGAAGGCCAAGGCCGCCGAACGCGTCGTGCCGTAACTTTCGCCGAACAGGTATTTCGGCGAATTCCATCGATTGTGTTTGGAAAGGAACGCGACGATGAAATTCGCAAACGCGTGCGCATCCTGATCGACGCCGAAGAATGCTTTCTCCTTGTCCGCGCCGCGCAAATGGCCGAAGCCGGTACCGGGCGCGTCGATGAACACCAAGTCGCTGGCATCGAGCAGGGTGAACTCATTGTCGACGAGGCGATACGGCGCCGCCGGACTGTGCGTATCGTCCGCAGTGACCACGCGTTTCGGACCGAAGGCGCCCATGTGCAGCCAGACCGTCGATGAACCCGGGCCGCCGTTGTAGATGAAGGTGATCGGACGATGGCCATCCTCCTTGTCGCCGCGAAAATACGCCGCATAGGACATGCCCACTTCCGGCGGCTGCGGCGGCGGCGGTCCTTGGCGATCTTCCTTCGGCAGCGGCGGATCGTCATCCAAAGGATCCTTGACATGCACCACCAAAATACCCGCTTCGGCTTGATAAGCGAGTGCGCGCCCGGCCACCGTGACGGACCCTGAGCTGACTTGCTGCTCGTCTTGCAAATAGCGCGGCGACTCGGTCGGCTCGGGCACCACCGCGATCTTGGTGTCAGGCGCGTCGTTGGGCGTTCGCTCGGCGGAAAAGGCAAGCGCGGCGCCAAGCGCAACGCCGAGAAGAGCGGCACAAGCCGCTCCGCGGATAATCAAAGGCATTCTGTTGAAACTCCCAGAGGATCGGTGAGGCGCCATTGTAGCCCTGAGCGCGCGGCTGGAGGTTCCTAATATTCAAAGCGATAAATGAGTCCAATGCTCGTCCCCGGATCGTTCTCGGGAGTCGTACCTTGAACCGCGGTGCCGTTTCCCAGCCGAGTTTGCAATCTCAAGTGCTTGGTCAGGTCCACATCCGCCTGGAGTTGGCTGGTGCCCGCGGTGGTCTGCTTGCCTTCGATGTAGACTCGCTTCGAGACATAGCGGCCCGCCTCGATGCTGGCGCCGGTGTCCTGCCCGGTTTGCGGGTTGGTGTTGCCGGCGCCGATGCTCAAGCGGTCGAGCCCCAAACTTTTCTGGATTTTGACCAGGGGATTTAAACTGTTGCTGCCGCCGACCCCGCTCATCGAGGCGAGCGCGGCCCCCACTTGGGCGAGCTGCAAGGGAGTCAACTGCTGCGTCGGCGCGCCGAACAGCAACAGCGCCATGATGTCGTCCTGCTGCTTTGGCGGTGTACTGCTGAAATCGAAAACCGGTGCGTCGGCAAGGCCGGTGATGTGCATGGTCGCAACGGTATCGCCGATGGTCGCCTGCGCCGTGAAATCCAGGGTCGGATCAATCTTGTTTTTCAAGCCTGCGCCATTGAAGCTCACGCGGCCCTCGGTGAATATCAACCGGCCGGTGGCCAAAGAAAATGTGCCGCGCTCGAGGTCGAATCCGCCGCTCACCAGCGGCGCGTCCGTGGTTCCGCGGATTTGCAAATCACCGCGCATCCTGGCGTCCAGCCCGCGTCCCTGCACCAGAATCTCATCCGGTGCCTGCACCGCTATGTCCAGTCCGACGATGAGCGGCTTTTCTGGAACTGGCGGTTTTTTCGTGCCGCGGCGCCGCACGTCGAGCACCGCGACGTTGAGCGGCAGACCATTCGGAATGCCGATCAACGTCCGATTGAGATGAACGGATCCGGCAATATCGAGCCGTCCGCGCGCCGTTCCCTTGATCGTCACGTCCGCATTGAGATTCGAAGTAATCAGCTTGCTGACCAGCGGTTGAGCATTGCGGGCGGTGATCTGCAGATCGACCGGAATGCCTTTCTGCAGTACTCCAACACTGCCGCTCATCGACACCGTGCCGGGCGCGGCCGTCGCCGTGAAACTCTTGATTTGCAGCGTGCCTTCGTTGCCGACGATTTGCGCGTTAATGTCGGTCAGGCTGACGCCCCGCCCATAGTCGTTGATTTTGCCGTTTTTAAGGTCCAGCGTACCGGCGATCTGGGGCGCGGCAATATCGCCGGTGACCGTCGCGTCGATGTCGAGTTGCCCGGAGGCATGCTGGCCGCGCGCTTCGAGCAAGGCGTTCATCAATCCCAGATCGGTCTTGCCGTTGATTTTCAAGGCAAACAGGGCATCGGTGGCAAGGGGCACCCAGCCGCGCGCGCGCAACTGCGAGGCGGAACCGGCGTCCATGCGCGCGTCGATATCCGCGGTGTGTCCGCGCAATCCAGCGGTCACGCGGATGTTGGCCGGGGGCAATCCGAGCGCGGCGTCGTCGGCGGATTGGATCCCCAAGGCATTCAACGCGATCTCGCCTTGGGGTGCAGACGCCGTACCATGCAAGTCGGCATGCGCGTCGATGACGCCGGCCGCCAATAGGTTCGGCAGAAAAACGTTTACCAGCGCGGGCTGCACTTGCCGCAGCGAGGCACGCAGTTCCAATGCGGGAGAAAATTGTCCTTGCACATCCAACTCGGCCTTTTGCGCACCTACTTTGAGCAGGTCAACCGCGATTCCTTTGCCAAAATGTATTCGCGCCGGCTGCAGCAAACGCATTTCCTGGCCGCCGTACGAGCCCAGCGCGCTCGCCACTGAAATTTCTCGCGCATCAAGGTTTAAATTGCCGCTCGCCCCCAAGCTGAACGCGACGCCGTTGAGCTTCGGCAGTTCGAGGTCCGCTTTGAACGCGAAGGAATCGGTAAACCCCTGGCCGCGCAGATGCACGCTGCCGGCAAGACCCGACACCGTCAAATCCTTTGCGTCCACCTGCAACTGCGCGCGGGTCCGACGGCCATCGGGTTGCAAGCTCAAATTGGCCGCGAGGCTGCCTGCGATGTCCATACCCACCAGGCGCTGCAAGTCCTGCAGCTGCGCGACGGACACCGTCAATTGACCGTGTAGTTGCTGTTTGTCGCTCGTCAAGTTCAGATCGCCTTCGGCATGAGCGCTCTTCCAGGCCGCGTGCCGAATGAGGGCGTGCACCACGCGCTGGCGGTTGCGCTCCATCGCGACTGCCACACTCAATGGCGCCCCATCCAAGGTTCCGCTCGCAGCGAGCGTGCCGTTCGGGGCGGATGGCAGGCCGCGCACTTGCAAATCCGCGGACAACGCTCCGCTCGGCGATCCGCGCACCGAAAGCGTCGAAGTGAGTTTGGCATTGGCCTGCATATCCGCCAGCGGACCCTGTACCGAACCCGACCCCCTTAAACTCCCCGCGAGCGTGGAGGAAACGGCGCTCAAGTCGGGCAACGACAACGCCCATCGTGCATCGATGGCTCGGCTGCTGACTGTGCCGCCGGCGGACACTGCGAGCGCGCGCCCCGAAAGTTTCGCGTTCTTCATGGACAGCGAGCCGTCCTTGAACACGCCTGAAAATTCCAGTCTCGCGCGCTCTCCCAAGGCGTTGGCCCAAATTTGGGTTCCCGGCGCGAGCAAGGCGTCGGCGCCGAGCGTGATGCGCGTCGCGGCCGGGTAGCCCGCCAATTGCGCATTGATCACGGCGCTGCCGCGTACGTCCAGCGCCGCATAGGCAGCCAGCGGCGCCAAGTTCGGCAGCCGCACTTCCAGGGCCGCGCTCTGTTCTCCCGCCGTGACGCCCTGTCCTTTCAATATGAACAAGCGATGCGAGGCGGTCAGCTGCAGCGGACGCGAGGGCTCATCGAGCCGAACCGAGGCATCGATTTTCACAGGATCCGCCTCGAGCAGTTTCGGTTGCGTTCCGGGAATCCTCAGGCCTTGAATCTGCGCGTGCAGATCCGCTTTGCCGTGCTCCGCCGTCAGATCGGCAGTCAGCGCCGCGGCTTGCAACCGCCCGGGCAGCCGCAGGCCGGCGACTTCCAGATGACCCTCGGCGTTGAGCGAGCGGACGCTGCCAAGCCAGCGGCCGCGCAGCACGCCCCGCTCCCACCCTAAATCGGGCCGCGGCGACATCGCCGCCGCCTCGAACGCAAAAACAAGATCAGCCGACAGCTCGTCCAGATTGAAGCTGCCTTGCGCATGCCCCGCGAGTTCTCCTGCCTGCAGTGTGAGGTCAAGGTGTTCGGCGGCGCGCGGTCCGCTCAGATTGAGCCTCGCATCGAGCGCACCCAGGCCCGGCAGCGACAGAATGTTCTCCAAGGGCCCATGGGCCGGCTCGTGCAACTTGAGCGCAGCATCCATGCGCTGTGCATCGAAATGCAGATGCAAATCGTACTGACCATCGCCATCGATGCGCCGCGCGGAAGCGTCAAACAGCATGTCGCGCACGGAACGCAAATGGGCGCTGCCGTTCACGGTCAACGAGGCCGGCACACCCGCCAACGCCGGGCCCAGATGCAGCGATTTCAACGAAGCTTGTGCGACATCGATCCGTGGAATGGATGGTTGGCCATGGCGCGCCGGCGCGGAAGAGCTCCGCGGCAGGCGCTCCATGTCGACGCTAGCCACTTGCAGTCGGTCGATTTGCAGCCGGCCTTCAAGATAGGTCCACGGCGTCCAGTCCAGCTCGATTTTTTTGGCGGTAAGCCAAATACCGGCGGCATCCTGAAGCTTAAGTTCCTCCAGCGTCAAATGACTGGGAAACGAGCCGGCCAACCCCGATAGCTGCACGTTGCCCCCCGTCAGCCGAGCCACGAGCTTTTCGATTTGAACGCGTCCGCCCGAGGTGTTGCCGGCGATCAGTACCGCGGCAATCACGAGCAGCAGCAGCGACGCCAGTGCGCCCGCTATCCACGCCAGCCTTTTCAAGGAACGTCGCATCAGAATGCCTGGCCCAATCCCACATAAACCTCGAACGAGTCCTCGCCCTGACGGCGGCCGACCGGCACGGCAATGTCGAATCGAATGGGTCCGATGGGTGTGTAGTAGCGCACGCCGGCTCCGGCACCGACCCGAATATCGTTCGGCAATGGCTTGATGTTCGCGCTCACCTGCCCCGCGTCCACAAAAGCCACCGCGCCCCAATTGGCGTACAGGCGCTGGCGAAATTCCACGCCGCCCGCGGTTATGGCGGTGCCGCCGGTCGGATTATCGGTGTGCGGAAACATGGGCCCCACCAGCTGATAGGCGTAGCCACGTATCGTGCTGGTGCCGCCGGCGTAGAAGCGTTGATCCGGCGGCAGGCTCAACTCGCCGGCACCTTGTGCGACGCCCACGAGGACGCGGGCGGCGAGCACGCTGCGTCCCGGGGCAAGGGGCAACAGGTTGTCGAGGTCGAAATAAGTCGCCAAAGTCAGGGTCGAAATCAGGAAGGTCGAGTTCGGGTGGCCGATCGCCAGGGTGGGCGTGAGGTTCAAGGTTCCCCGGAAGCCATGCCGCGGATCTTCGAGGGGCGTGGGCAGATCAGTGGAATCGTAAATCACCTTGAAGGGCAATGCGATCAAGGTGTAATTGAAGGTGGTCGGCGGGTCCGGGACATATACGCCGCTGCCAATCGGAGTCTCGGTGGCGTTGATCACCTGCATGATCGTCTCGCCCGTGGTCGACAGACCCGCGCTCACGGTCCAGATACTGGAAAGCTTGCGGCTCAAGGTGACGCTGGCCGTCTGCGCTTTTTGATCGTATGCCTGCAGCTGCTGCTTGATGGCGCTGATCGCGAACTGCAGCGACTGGTCGCGGCTCAAGAAATCGGGAATCAAATACTTCACGCTGCTGTCGTAGCCCGTTCCGGTGGTGTCGCTGCCGCCCAGGTTGGTCAGGCTCGCGGCGACCGTCAGCTGTTCGGCATTCCCAAAGACATTGCGGTCGGTCCAGGTCATCCCGCCGCTGCCCCCCAAATCGCTCGAATACGCGACGTTGACGGTGATTGCGTGACGCAATCGTTCCCTGAGTGTGAAGGTAACGGGCACGCGGTCCGATTCGTCCGGCTTGGTGCCGACCTGTACGCTGACTTGCCCGAATACGTTCATCCCCAAAAGATCGCGGCGCGCGGCTTCGATGGCCGACGGCTTGTAAGGGTCGCCGCTGTGAAGCAGCAGTCTCCTGCGCACCAGCGACGCGTGCACCCGCTTGAGCCCATCGATATGAATATCGCCGATCTTGACCTTGCGGCCGGCAGCTACATGAAAGCTCAAATCGAGCATCGGAGCATCGGGCGCTTCGTAGGCAATCGGCGGATCGACCCGCGCGAAGGCATAGCCCTGTTCCTGTAGCGCCGAAAGCAACCGGGCACCCCCTGTGAGCACGTCGGCCGCAACCGCGGGCTGCCCGCTGCGCAGCCCCAAGGTTTCGAGCGCGTGGATGGAGGGGGGTATCTCCCCGTCGATGTCGATGCGCCGCAGCTGGTACATCGTGCCTAGCGCAAAGCTGACCGCCACCCGCGCGCTGCTGTTCTGCGGTAAGGCCGTCAACACATCGCCGAGGCTGGGATCGGTCAGCGGTAATCCGTTGATGGTGATGGTGACACGAGACTGGTAGTACCCAAAGCTCTCCAGCGCCGTTTTTAGCCGGTCCGTATCGCTGCGCGCCCGCGCGATCAAGCCGAAAGGACTGACCGGCGCCGAAGTGCGCAGGTTGAGCAAATCGGAAGTCGCTTTGAGAGTTTGGTTGATCTCGTCGTTTCCCACCGAAGCGAGATCGACTTGATAAGCTTGCGGATCGGCGGCGCGGGCACCGCAAGCCCATCCCAGCGCGCCGCCCATGAACAAGCAGGTGAAGATGATCGATTTCATTCGAGCTGCAAGGCTAGCAGGTTCAACCGCATTCCCGATCCGGCTGTCGGCCTGCGCCTACACGAACTGCTGCGCCCGCGGAATGGGGGAAGTCCCACCGCAGGCATACTCTGTGCTCGCGGCGATTACAACCGAGGAGTGCATCCATGGGCGACGATGAATCCGAGGGGGTCAGCGACCCCATCGACAAGACCGGAGAGTCAACCATTCGCGGCGCGGGGCTGGACGGATCCGAGCGCAAGAAATCGGTGGCGCATACGGCATTCGAGAAAAATCTCAATCCCGACGCGACCTTGCATCTGGACGGCGAGGAAGACACCCTGTACGACGACGGGCTCGAAGTCGAAGACGATTCTGCGGGGCCTTTGACCGGCAAGGACGGCAGGGACGACACGGTATAGCCGGTGGAGTGAAGCATTTGATGTGCTGCGGCGCGCCCAATCGAAACGCGAACAGCGCGAAACCGGAAACCAAGATCAGAAGGGACGCGGTGTTTTCCAGCTAGTGCAAAATTGCCGCGCGATTGGCGGAGGCTGCACTGAGTTCCGCGCGCGGCGCGAAGGCGTATAGTCTCGCGCAATGGACGTCGGCAGCATCATGACGAAGCGCGTAGTCTCGGTCGAAATGGATGATCGTCTCGATGTCGTCAAGAAAATCTTCGACACGCTCAAATTTCATCATCTTCTCGTGGTCGACGACCGCAGAGTGCTCAAGGGCGTCGTTTCTGATCGCGATTTGCTCAAGGCGCTGAGCCCTTATGTCGGCAGCGCCGCGGAAAACGCCCGCGACATTGCCACGCTCAACAAGCGGGTCCACCAGATTATGAGCCGCAACCTCGTCACATTGCACCCGCGCGCTTCGATAGCGGAGGCGGTCAAGCTCTTCCTGGAGCATCGAATTTCCTGCCTTCCTATCGTTGACGAGACGCTCAAGCCGGTGGGTATTCTCAGTTGGCGCGATGTGCTGAAGAGCCTGTACCCCGAGCTTATTAACTTTTCTTAACATTCCACCCACTCGGATTTAACCGCGCCGGGTTCAGCGTGACGCTCCATGAACGGCCGTCTATCCGCGCTGGTGGTGTGTGTCTGGGCGGTTCTCGCGCTCGCCGCCTGCAGCGTGGGGCCGGCCTACAAGCGGCCTGACATTCCTCCCCCGGCGCAGTGGCGTGAGGCGCCGCCCAGTGACGCCGCGGCCGCGGTGTGGCCCAGGGCGGATTGGTGGCATGGATTCGGCTCCCAGGTGCTGGACGATTTGATCGCGGAGGCGCAGCGCAGCAACGACGATTTGGCCGCCGCCATCGCGCGCATTGAGGAAGCCGACGCTCAGGCTCGCATTGCCGGCGCCGCCTTGCTGCCGTCGGTGGATCTCGGCGCCGATGCCTCGCGCCAACGTGCCCAAGTTGCCCGCGTGGGTCCCGCGACCTTCAACAGCTTCAGTCCGGTACTGAGCGCCAGTTACGAGCTGGATTTTTGGGGCAAGAACCGTGCGCTCAGAGCCGCGGCGCGTGCCACCGCCCTAGCCAGCCATTACGACAAGGAGACCGTCGCTCTCACGGTGATCAGCAGCGTCGCCTCCACCTATTTTCAAGCGCTCGAATTCCGCGACCGGCTGAACGTGGCGCGCGATAACCTCGCGAACAGCGAGAAAATTTTGCACGGCCTGCGGCAGCAGCAGTTGGCCGGGATCGCCACGGGACTGGATGTCGCCCAGCAAGAGACTGCGGTGGCGTTGCTGCGAGCCGCGATTCCGCCGCTGCAGCAGCAGTTCCGGCAGGCTGTGAGCGCTCTGGCGGTGCTGCTCGGCAAGACGCCGGAGTCGCTCGACGTCGATACCGGCACGCTCAATGCCCTCACGAGCCCGCCCGTCGTGGAAGGCCTGCCTTCATCGCTGCTGGCGCGCCGGCCCGATATCGCCGAATCGGAGCAGCAGCTCATTTCCGCCAACGCCGACATCACGGTCGCGCGCGCGGCGCTGTTTCCCAGCATTCAATTGACGGCGAGCGGCGGCTACGCGAGTTCGGCCCTCGCCTCCCTCATCAATCCGGTCAGCCGCATTTGGGACGTGTCCGCCGGCCTGACGCAGCCGATTTTCCACGGCGGCGCTTTGCGCGGACAGGTCGTATTCAGCAATGCCCGCTATCGCGAGCTGCTGAGCGACTACCACAAGACGGTGATATCGGCGCTCGGCAATGTGGAGAGCGCGTTGGTGGCGGCTCAACAAACCTTCGAACAGCGGATCCGCCAGCAGGAAGCGGTCAACAAGGCGCTGCGCGCCTTTCAATTCGCGCAAACGCAAATGTCGGCCGGTACCGTCAACATCCTGACCGTGCTCAACACCGAAAACGCGTTGTTCAGCGCTCAAGACGAATTGGTCCAGGTGCAGTATCTGCATTTGCAATCGATGGTGAATTTATACACGGCGCTCGGCGGCGGATGGCAAGAAGGATAAGTAGATGAGCCGATTCTCGACACTCCAAAAACGCGCCGTGGTGGGCAGCGTCGCTGCGGCGGTCATGCTGTTGATCGCGTGGCGAGTGTTCATTCATACCGAAGCCGATGCCGCGTCGCGCAATCCGCCGGCCGCCATCGCCGTGGACACGGCCGCCGTCGGCCGCTCCGATGTGCCGATATATCTTGAAGGATTGGGCACGGTCCAGGCCTTCTACACCGTGACGGTGACCGCGCGGGTCGACGGCGAGATACAGAAAATCGGCTTCACCGAAGGGCAAACCGTGCACAAGGGCGATCTGCTGGCGCAGATCGATCCGCGGCCCAATCAGGCGGCCTACGAGCAAGCGCTCGCCACCAGGGCGAAGGACGCGGCAATGCTGGCGAATGCCAAACGAGATCTCGACCGCTACATCCTGCTGCAACCCCAGGACCTCGCCAGCAAGCAAACCGTCGATACGGCACGCGCGAATGTCGATCAGCTCACCGCGCAAGTCCAGGTCGACCAGGCCGCGGTCGACAACGCGCGCACGCAACTCGATTACACCCGCATCACCTCGCCGATCGAGGGACGCACGGGAATTCGCCTCATCGATCCGGGCAATATCGTGCGGGCGGCGGGCACGGCAGGCATCGTCGTGGTCACCCAGGTGCAACCCATATCGGTCGTGTTCACCTTGCCCGAAGAAGATCTGCCCGCGGTCGGCGCGGCGCTCGCCGCGGGCTCCGTGCCGGTCACGACCGTGTCGCGCGACGGCAATACCGTGCTGGACGAAGGCACGCTTTCGCTGATCGACAATGAAATCGATCAGGGCACCGGTACCGCAAGACTCAAGGCCACCTTCAGCAACAAGCGCAACACGCTCTGGCCCGGCCAGTACGTCAATGCGCGCGTGCTGGTGCGGACGGAGCGCAGCGTGCTCACCGTGCCATCGTCCGCGGTGCAGCTCGGCCCGAACGGACCCTTTACCTATGTGGTCAAGAGCGATTCAACGGTGGAAGTGCGGCCCTTGGAGCTCGGCGCGGAAAGCGGCGGCTTGACGGTCATCTCCAAGGGGATCGCATTGAATGAGCGCGTCGTCACGAGCAATCAATACCGTCTGCAGGCGGGCGTGCGCGTGCGCGCCAACACCGCGGGGCCGAAAGTGTCGTGAGCATCTCGGAGCCTTTCGTCCGCAGGCCGATCGCCACCTCCTTGCTGATGGGCGGGATTTTTCTGGTGGGTGTGGTGGTATTTCCGCTGTTGCCGGTTGCGCCGCTGCCGCAGGTCGACTTTCCGACCATCCAGGTCTATGCATCGCTGCCGGGAGCCAGTCCGGAGACCATGGCCTCCTCCGTGGCGACGCCGCTCGAGACGCAGTTTGCGCAGATCTCCGGCCTGTCGCAGATGACCTCGACCAATGCATTGGGCACCACGCAAATCACCTTGCAATTCGACCTCAACCGCAACATCGACGCCGCGGCGCAAGACGTGCAATCCGGCATCGATGCCGCCGGCGGACAGTTGCCCAAAAATTTGCCCACGCCGCCCAATTATAGAAAGGTCAATCCGGCCGACTCTTCCATACTGATTCTCTCCGTGCACTCGGACGTGCTGCCGGTGACGACGGTGGACGACTATGCGGAAAACATTCTCGCGCAGCAGATCTCGCAGATCCCGGGCATAGCGCAGGTCAGCATCGGCGGCCAGCAAAAGCCGGCGGTGCGCGTGCAAGTCGATCCCACCAAGCTCGCCGCGCTCGGACTGCAGATGGAAGATGTCGCCAATGTCATTTCGCAAGCCACCGTGGACGCGCCCAAGGGCTCGATCAACGGTCCGATGCGCAGCATGACGATTTACGACAACGACCAATTGTTGAAAGCCGCGCCTTGGAACGATGTGGTGGTGGCCTACAAAAACGGCGGTGCGGTGCGCATCCGCGACATCGGCGTCGCGGTCGATGGCCCTGAGAATCGCCTGCTTACCGCCTGGCAAAACGGTCGCCGCGGGATTCTTCTGCTGATCTACAAGCAGCCGGGCGCCAATGTCATCGATGCCGTGGAGCGCGTCCAAGCGCTGCTGCCGCACGCCCTCGCCTCCGTGCCCCCGTCGATCAAGGTCGACACCGTGGCCAACCGCACCACCACCATCAAGGCATCGGTGGAGGATGTGGAAATCACGCTGGGGATCACCATCGTGCTGGTCGTGCTGGTGATTTTTCTGTTTCTGCGCAATGCATGGGCGACCATCATTCCGGGCGTGACCGTACCGCTCGCACTGTTCGGCACCGTAGCCATGATGTACGTGCTCAACTTCAGTCTGGACAATTTGTCGTTGATGGCGCTGACCATCGCCGTCGGCTTCGTGGTCGACGACGCCATCGTCATGCTCGAGAACGTCTACCGGCATATTGAAGCCGGATTGTCGCCCCTTGCGGCGACGCTCAAAGGCGCCGGTGAAATCGGCTTCACCATCCTGTCGATGAGCATTTCGCTGGTCGCGGTGTTCATCCCCTTGCTGCTCATGGGGGGCATCATCGGCCGCCTGTTCCGCGAGTTCGCCCTCACCATGACCATGACCATCGCGGTATCCGCGTTTGTCGCGCTGACGCTGTCGCCCACCATGTGCGCCTTGTATTTGCGCGATGAGAAGCACGCGCGGCACGGCAAGGTCTACATGTTGATTGAACGCGGCTTCGATAAACTCCTGGCCGGCTATACCCGCGGTCTCGATTTCGTGCTGGATCACAAGCGCGCGACCCTCGCCACCTTTCTCATCACCTTGGCCGCAACGGTTTTGTTGTACATCTACATACCCAAAGGCTTCTTTCCGCAGCAGGACACCGGCATCATCGCCGGCCTTACCGACGCCCCGCAGGACATTTCCTTCGACGAGATGGTGCGGCGGCAACACGCCATCACGGATGTCGTATCCAAGGATCCGGATGTCGCCAGCTTCGGCACCGGCATCGGCGGCAGCCGCCCGCTCAACGTCGGCTTCGTGATCCTGGGCCTCAAGCCCCGCAGCCAGCGCAGTGCCAGCGCCGACCAGATCATCGACCGGCTGCGGCCGCAACTCGCAAAAGTACCCGGCATCACGCTATTTCTGCAGGCCGCGCAAGACCTCAATGTGGGCGGCCGCACCTCGCGCACGCAATATCAATACACCGTGCAGGATTCGGATATCGATGAACTGAATGAATGGGCCCCCAAGCTGCTCCAATCGTTGCAGAAGCTGCCCATGCTGCGCGACGTCGCCTCCGATCAGCAGACCAGCAGCGGCATGCTTTCAGTCACCATCGATCGAGACCAAGCGGCGCGCTTCGGCATTCAGCCGGCGGCCATCGATCAAACCCTGTACGACGCGTTCGGCCAGCGGCAGGCGGCGCAGTACTTTACGCAGGCCAACAGCTACCACGTGGTTCTGGAAATTACCCCGTCGCTGCAAACCGATCCCGGCTCGCTCAAGAAGCTGTACCTCAAGTCTCCGCTGACGGGCGAGATGGTGCCCTTGTCCGCCATGACAAAATTCGACACGCAGCACGTGACCTACCTGTCGATCAATCACCAGGGGCAGTTTCCAGCCGTGACCCTGTCGTTCAATCTCGCGGCGGGGGCGGCACTCGGCGATGCGGTCAACGCAATCAACCGCGCCTCCTTGCAGATGCACCTGCCCTCGACCATCACCGGCAACTTTCAAGGCACCGCGCAGGCCTTTCAAAGCTCCTTGAAGAGCCAGCCCTATTTGATCTTGGCGGCATTGGTCGCGGTCTACATCATTCTCGGCATGCTTTACGAGAGCTACATTCACCCCTTGACGATTCTCTCGACCCTGCCGTCGGCCGGCGTGGGCGCATTGCTGGTGCTGCTGATGTTTCATATCGAACTATCCGTCATTGCGCTCGTCGGCATCATCTTGCTGATCGGTCTTGTCAAAAAGAACGGCATCATGATGGTGGATTTCGCGCTGCAGGCGGAGCGCGAGCAGCATCTCTCGCCGCACGACTCGATCCGCACGGCATGTCTGCTGCGATTCAGGCCGATCATGATGACCACGATGGCGGCATTGCTCGGCGCCGTGCCGCTGGCCCTGGGCCATGGCACCGGCTCCGAATTGCGCCGGCCTTTGGGCTACACCATGGTGGGCGGCCTGATCTTGAGCCAGGCGCTGACGCTGTTTACCACCCCCGTCATCTACCTTTACCTGGACGAGTTCAGCGCCAAGATGCGCGGCCGGCGCCGCAAGAAGCATGCTGAAGCCGAGCTGGCGGACCCGGCATCGGCGGCGCATACGCCGCTTGGGGACCACCCATGAAAATTCTGCTGGTCGAAGATAACGAGCGCGTCACGCAGTTCGTCGTCAAAGGCCTGCAGGAGGCCGGTCATACGATGGATCATGCCGCCAATGGCCGCGACGGCATGTTCCTCGCGGCCAGCGAGCCGTATGATGTCATCATCATGGACCGCATGCTGCCGGGCGACATCGATGGACTGGCCATCATTGAAGTACTGCGCAAAGCCGGCAAGCGCACGCCGATCCTGATCTTGAGCGCGCTGTCGGAGGTGGACGACCGCATTCGGGGACTGCGCAGCGGCGGCGATGATTATCTGACCAAGCCGTTTGCCTTTGGCGAACTCTTGGCGCGGATCGATGCTTTGCATCGGCGTGCACAGGGGATCGATCACGAGATCCCCCTCACGGTCGGCGATTTGCACATGGACCCGCTGACGCGCAAGGTGACCCGAGGCGACCGGCCGATTACACTCCAGCCGCGGGAATTCAAGCTGCTCGAGTACCTCATGCGGCATGCCGGCCAGGTCGTGACACGCACCATGTTGTTGGAAAATGTCTGGGATTACCATTTCGACCCGCAAACCAACGTGGTCGACGTGCACATCAGCAAACTGCGCCAGAAAATCGACGCGGAGTTCGAACGCCCGCTGCTCAAGACCGTGCGCAACGCCGGCTACACGGTGACCGCGGGTGACTAGCGTAATCCGCTCTTCGGCGCTGTCGCTCGCACTGGGCTATGTCGCCTTGGGAATGACGGCCCTGGTGCTGTTCGCGGCGCCGCTCTGGTATGCATGGCAGGTCACGATACAAGACGGCCGCGCCGAAATCCTTCAGGCCGACGCGCAACGCCTCACCGATATCTACAAGCGCGATGGCGCGAATGCCCTGAAGGCCTACATCGACATGCGCGTCAGCATGCAGATCGCCGGCGAACGAATCTTGCTGCTCACCGATGCGTCGATGCATCCGCTCGCCGGCAATTTGCACGGCTGGCCCGCGACCGTGCCGCAGACGGCGGGCAACTACACCATGACCATCAACGTCGGAAAACGCGGCGATCAACAAACGCTGGTGCACGTTGCCACGGTTGGCAATTACTACCTGCTGGTCGGCCGGGACAATGCCTTGTTCAAGCCGTTGCAGACTCGATTTTGGTATGGATTGACCGCGGCGGTCGCGGTTTTGTGCATTGCCGGGCTGCTGGTCGGGTTCATCACGCGCCGCGCATTGATGTCGCGCGTACACAGCATCCGCCACACCGTTTCCGCCATTATTCACGGCGATTTGAAGCACCGGCTGCCGACCCATTTGAGCGACGACGAGCTCAACACCTTGTCGCGCACCATCAATGGCATGCTCGATCAGATCGAACTATTGGTGCACGGCGTGCGCAATGTTTCCAACTCGATCGCGCATGACCTGCGCACGCCGCTCGCCGAATTGCGCTCGCGGCTCGAGGAGTTGTCGCTGATCCGGCCTTCGACGGAAGAAACTTACGCGGAAATCGACGGCGCGGTGGCCGATGTCGATCGAGTCATCCGCATTTTCGACGCGCTGCTGAGGTTGGCGGAAATCGACGCCGGCATGCGCCGCTCCGGTTTTGTCTCGCTCGATGTTTCCGACCTCGCGGCCAACGCCGTTGAGTTCTACGAACCGGCGGCGGAATTGAAAGCCATCGATCTCAAGGTGCGCTCGGACGGTCCGTTGGCCGTTTCCGGCGACCCGGTACTGCTCGCCCAGGCTTTGAGCAACCTGATCGACAATGCGCTCAAATACGCGCCGCAAGGCGGTTCAATCGAGGTCGCGGTGCGAAGACGCGATGATCTGCGCGCCGAGATTTGCGTTTCGGACAACGGGCCCGGCATCGATGATGCGGAGAAGGCCAAAGTCATGCAGCGTTTCTACCGCGGCGATGCCAGCCGCGGTACGCCCGGCGTCGGTCTCGGCCTGAGCCTGGTTCAGGCAGTGGCCAAGCTGCATGGCAGCGCGCTCGAACTGCACGACAACAACCCAGGATTGCGGGTCGTAATGAGCGTTCCGATCGATTCTTCAGGTGCCGCGGCACGGGAAGCTTCGGCAACGGTTCCAGCGCCGAGCGCGGCGCTTGCACCCGCGACGCTGGTCTCTTTGCCGTAGAGTCGAATACTCGGACAGGCTCGTAACATGCTCATCAGCTGTGTCGCATACCAGGACGGCGCCAAAGTAGGCGACATTTCGACCGCTCAAATAGCGCAATACCTCGATAGACCGCATTGCTTCGTATGGGTGGCGCTGCAAGACCCGGACCCGGCCGAGCTCACGGAACTGCAAAAAGAGTTCGGCCTGCACCCCCTCGCGGTCGAAGATGCGCTCGTGGGACACCAACGGCCCAAGGTCGAGGAATACGGCGGCTCGCTCTTCGCGGTGCTGCATTTGGTGGAACCGGACGGCGGCCGGTATCGCGTCGGCGAGCTCGCCATCTTTGCCGGGCCCTGCTATGTGGTCACGGTGCGCAGGGGCGCGCACAAGGGCTTGGCCGAGGTTCGAGCGCGCTGCGAACAGGAGCCGCAGCTGCTGCGGCAGGGTCCGGGCTTTGTCTTGTACGCTGTCATCGACGCGGTGGTCGATCGCTACTTTCCGATTCTCGACGGGCTGGAAGATGAACTGGACGGCGTTGAGCAGCGGATTTTCGCGCCGCAGGGCGTACCGCGCGGCAATATCGAAGCGCTCTACGCGCTCAAACAGCGCCTGATGATCATGAAGCATGCCGTGGCGCCCTTGCTGGAGGGGGTGTCGAATCTGACCGGCGGCCGGGTGCCCGCGCTGTGCGTCAACATCACGGAATATTTCCGCGACATCTACGATCATTTGCTGCGGCTGAACCAAACTGCCGATTCAGTCCGCGACACCATCGCCACCGCCATATCCGTCAACTTGTCCTTCATCACGCTGCAAGAGAATGAAACCATGAAGCGCCTCGCGGCGTACGCGGCGTTACTGGCAATCCCCACGATGATCGCGGGCATCTACGGCATGAATTTCGAACATATGCCGGAATTGAAATGGCGTTACGGCTATGCTGCTTCCCTGATCTTCATGGGCGCGATCGACGTGCTGCTTTATTTTCGATTCAAAAAGGCCAAGTGGCTGTAGCGCCCAATATTCGGCGCCTGGCAGCGGTGCTGGCGCCTGCGCTGGACATTCTGGCATTTTGCGCTTTCCTGAACGCCGGCATGACGCCGCGCGCCGGCAACGCCTACGCATTTGCGCTCGGCTACGCGCTCAGCTTATGGCTGCGCCGGCCCGCGCTGCGCGCCGCTCAGGATGGGGCTTGGCCTGGCGCGCTGCGCATCGCGATCGTGGGTTTCATGGCGCTGTTCCTGCGCGCCGGGGCGCTGGCGCTGCTGGTGCAGCGTTGGGGATGGGCGCCGCAATTCGCCATTTTTTTCGCCGTTGCGCTCGGCCTCGCCGTCACCGCACCGCGCTGGCGCAACGCCGCCGTCGCACTGATCGTCTATGCCTTCGTGCTGCGGCTGGTCTATGCGGGCTCGGTCGAAATGATGCCGGAGGAGACCTATTACTGGAATTATTCGCGGCATTTGAGCATCGGCTACTTGGATCATCCTCCCATGGTGGCGTGGCTGATCCGTTTTGGCACCGCCGTATTCGGTCAGAACGAGTTTGGCGTGCGCGCCGGCGCGCTGCTGTGCGGAGCGATCACCTCGATCTTCGTATACAAGCTGACCCGCAATCTGTTCGGTGCCGCCACGGCGCTGGCGGCATTGCTGCTGGTGCAGGCGCTGCCATACTTCTTTCTTTGCGGCCTGCTCATGACGCCGGATGCACCGCTGGCCGCCGCGTGGGCCGCGTCGCTTTATTTTTTGGAGCGCGCGTTGATCGGCAACCAATCCCGCGCTTGGTGGTATGCCGGCATCTGCCTCGGCATGGGAATGATCTCGAAATACAGCATCGCGCTGCTGGGGCCGGTGGCGGCGGCATTCATGTTGTGGGATCCGCAATCGCGCCGCTGGTGGACCCGCGCAGAGCCGTATGTCGGCGTGCTGCTGGCGCTGATCATCTTTTCTCCCGTGATCATCTGGAATGCGCAGCACGAATGGGCATCGTTCGCGTTCCAAACCGCGCGCCGCCTCGCGGAAACTCCGCAATTCGCGCTGCACAAGCTGATCGGCTCGGTCATTGTCCTGATTACGCCCACCGGACTTTTGGCAGTGATTGCGGCGCTGCTGGGCCATTACGGCGGCAACGCGCCCGCCGATGCGGCGCGCCGCCGCCGGCTGCTCAATCTCGCCATCCTGATTCCCATCGCGGTGTTCGCAGTATTCAGTTTGCGCCACGAAGTGAAGCTGGATTGGACCGGCGCACCCTGGACAGCGGCGCTGCCCGTCATGGCGTGGGTCATGGTGAACCCGGATCTCGGCAGGTTTGCGGCCAGGATTCGCGCCGCCTGGATGCCTACCATCGTCGTCATGCTGATGATCTACGGCGCGGGATTGCACTACTTGGTGCTCGGCTTGCCGGGCGTGGGATACGACAAGCATATCGAAGCGATTCCCGTAGGGTGGCGCGACCTGAGCGCGCACGTCGTCGCGACGGCGAATCGGTTCGGCAAAGAGACGGGTACCGAGCCGCTCATCGTGGGCATGGACCGGTATGCCATCGCCAGCGAAATCGCGTTCTATGGGGGCGCGCACAGCGCGGGCTTGCAGACGGCCAACAGCCACCTGTTCGGCGGCATGGGCCTTATGTACGGCCTGTGGCTGCCGCCGCCGTCGCTGGACGGGCGAAACCTGCTGCTGGTCGCCTGGAGCCCGGGCGAGTTGGACGATAGGTTCGTTCGTGCTGGAGCGGCGAGATTAGGGCCGATCGAGGAGGATGCGCTGATGCGCGACGGCGTCCTCATCCGTCGCTACTATCACCGCATGGCCTACAACTACCGTTCGCGCAATGATGACGATGATTTAAAATGAGGCACATGAGCCTGAAATGGATCGACATGCACCTGAAGCAGCGTTGTTTGGCCGCCATCGCTTGTGCCGCGGTTTGCCTGGTGCAATCCGCAGTCTGCGCCGCGCAAACCCCCGAGCAGCAGAAAATGTGGGACGCGCAGCGCGAGCAAGCCCAAGCCGATGCGAAGGCAAAGGCAGATAAGCTGGCGGCGCAGCGCGCCGCACGCAAGGCAGATCCAATGGCCTGGGTTCGCACCTTGAACCCGCTCACCGCGGGCGGATGGCAATTCAGATCCGTCGCATCCGACGGATCTTGGGCGTCCTTTAGTACAGAACATCAGCTGAAGCGTTCGGGACATCTTGTGACCGCTTGGCTGCGCCAGGAATATCCCGAACCGCAGCAAAGCAACAGCGGCGGCGTTTATTTGAGTTATGTGGAAAAGATTCAGTACGACTGCGCGAACGAGCGGGCCCGCGCCTTGTTGATCATCTATTACTCGGACAACAACATTACGGGCAGCGAAGAAAGCGACGCCACCGATGTGAAGCAGGCCGTGTGGGTGCCGATCGTGCCGGGGACGCCTGGCGAAAGCATTTTCCAGTGGGCCTGCGCGGCCGGCAATGCGAAGACGCATCCGTAGTCCGGCGCGGTCGATTAATGACATCCATTAATTTCTGTAATCTATTGATTTATAGATATATTTACACCATTTTTTGGCCGATACTTTTTCCGTCCAGGGAGTTACCCGCGACCAAGCGGATGGTCGCCGCAAGAAGCTGCGTTCTGTCGGCACACGGGCCGACCAGTATCTCGACCTCGCCCGGCTCGAACACCCGCTCGAGGTCCAAGCCGAGAAAGCTCAAGTCCGCAGCGCGCACTGACAGCGTCACGGTCCCGACACCGCCCGGCGGCAGGCTGACATTGCCGAAACCTTTCAATTCCAATTTGGGCCGTGAGACGCTCGCGACCTTGTCGTGAGTGAACAAGAACACGGTTTCCTGCCCCTCCCGCGCGCCGCGATTGATGACATCCACCTGAATCGTGAGCGCATCGTTCATGCCGATCGCACTTGACGAGAGTCGAAGATTCGAGAGCTCGAAACGGCCGTAGGACAGCCCGAAGCCAAATGGGAACAGCGGCTCATTGGCGACATCGAGATACTTGCTGGTGAATTTATCCTGAGCCTCAAAAGGTCTGCCGCTGGGCCGCTCGCTGAAAAAAATCGGTACTTGTCCGGCCGCACGCGGCCACGTCACAGGCGTTCTTCCGCTCGGACTTACGCGGCCCGAGAGCACATCGGCGATGGCATTGCCTGCCTCGCTGCCCAGAAACCAAGCCGCCAGCACCGCGTCGGCATGCTCCACCAACCATGGCACGACCAGGGGGCGCCCGGAAAATAAAATCACGATCACCGGAGTCGCGGAGCGCCGCGCCCGTTCGAATACGGCTTGCGCCAACTGCCGTTGAATGCCGGGCAATCCCAGATGCGCACGGCTGGAGGCTTCCCCGCTCATCGCCGCTGCTTCGCCCAGGCAAAGGATGATGGCGTCCGCGCCCACGCAGCTATCGACGCCTGCGGCGATTGCGCTGAAATCCGCGCTGTCGATCTCGACCCCTTGCGAATGCAGAATCTCCGCCTGCGGGAATGCGCTGCGCAGGCCCTCGAGCACGGTCACCTGACCCTCCGGCGCAGCCGCGCCCCACCACACGCCGCGCATTTCTGCCGAGGCATTCGCCAGCGGCCCGAGCAGCACCAGACGCTTCGCCGCGCGCGAAACTGGCAAGGCAGCGCCCGCATTTTTCAGCATCACGATCGAGCGCGTGGCGATGTGCCGCGCAAGTTGCCGGCGTTGCATGAGCGCCGCCGGCGGCTCAGGGCACTTGCCGCGCCGGTACGGGTCTTCGAATAATCCGAGCCGCTCCTTGAGGATCAATACGCGGCGCACCGACCGGTCGATCTCCTCGACGCTCACCGCTCCGCGGCTCAATGCAACCGGCAACCCGCGCCGATACGCGTCGGCCATCATGTCGATATCCACCCCAGCTTTCAGCGCGAGCGCCGCCGCGTCGGCCAGATCCGCCGCAATACCGTGGCGCATCAACTCGGCAATGGCGTTGTAGTCGCTGATGACGACGCCGTCGAATCCGAAGCGGTCGCGCAGCCAGTCGCGCAGCAAGCGCCGATTTGCCGTCATCGGTACGCCGTTAAGATCCGTGAACGCCGGCATGATCGCTGCAACGCCGGCCGACACCGCCGCGGCAAACGGCGGCATATGCACCTCGTGCAGCGTCCTGTCGGAAATGTCGACTGGAGCGTAATCGCGGCCCGCCGTCACGCATCCATAGGCGCAGTAGTGTTTGGCGCACGCGGCCAGCGCGTCCGATTGCCCGAGATCCGCGCCCTGAAATCCCCTTACTTTGGCCTCGGCCATGAGCGCGCCCACCAGCGGATCTTCGCCAGGGCCTTCGGCGATGCGGCCCCAGCGCGGATCCCTGGCCACGTCGAGCATGGGTGCGAAGGTCATGGCCAACCCGTCGGCGGCAGCCTCCTTCGCCGATTCGCGCGCGCTCGCTTCCCAGACTTCAGGATCGAATGACGATGCCTCGCCCAAGGGGATTGGAAACAGAACGCGATGTCCGTGGATGATGTCGTAGCCGATCAGCAGCGGAATCCCGAGCCGCGATTCCTTGACCGCCAGATCTTGCATTCCACGCACGTTTTGCGCGCCGACCAGATTCAGCAAGTTGCCTATTTCACCGCTTTTGATCGCCGCGGTGGAATCGCCGGCGATCGTGGGGCCGGTTACGGCTTGGCCGCATGCCGTCATGGTGAGCTGGCCGAGCTTTTCGGGCAATGTCATGCGGCTGATCAAACTTTCGATTCGGCTCACTGAAGTTTAGCTCCCTGACGGCTGCTGTGATAAATGATAATGGAGGAATCGTCCTGCTTTAAGAGAAGTGCATGAACAAACCCAGGCCCGCACCGGCAGCGAACGCTGCAGAGGCAGAAGAGCGCGCAAATTCGCGCCTGCTGCCGCAACTCGACATGATGGCCCGGGCCCTGTGGGCCTCGCCGGTGCGAAACACGCTATTTCTATTCTCGGCCTGCATATTTTTCGTCGTCGCGGCGACCGCCTACGGCCAAATTCGCCTCAATGACTGGAACAAGCCTTTCTATGATGCGCTGTCGCACAAGGACTTTGCGCAGTTCCTGCAGCAACTGGGTGTATTTGGATTGATTGCCGGAACGCTGCTGGTCCTCAATGTGGGCCAGCGCTGGCTCGGAGAGACTCTCAAGATCAAGCTGCGTCAAGGCCTGGTGCAAGACTTGATACAAAACTGGCTGGTACCCGGACGTGCCTTTCGGCTGACCAACGCGGGACCCATGGGCGTGAATCCGGACCAGCGCATGCACGAAGATGCGCGCCACCTGACTGAGCTATCCACGGACCTTGGCATCGGACTTCTGCAATCGTCGATTCTGCTCGCGAGCTTCGTGAAGGTACTCTGGGGCCTGTCCAATAACTTCGCCTTTCACTTCGAGGGGCGGCAAATTGTCATACCGGGGTACATGGTTTGGGCGGCGGTCGTGTATTCCGGTTCGGCGTCGCTGCTCAGCTATTGGGTCGGGCGGAGCCTCGTCGATCGCAACGCTGAGCGCTATGCGCGCGAGGCGGATCTGCGTTTCTCGCTGGTGCGGGTCAATGAGCACATCGATGCCATTGCATTGAGCGCCGGCGAGCCCGATGAGGAGCGGCGCATCGAAATGGACCTGAAGGCCGTACTCGGCGCAACCGCGCGATTGGTGACCGGCCTGACCAACCTGACGTGGGTCACCGCCGGCTCTGGATGGTTCACCTTGGTCGCCCCGATTCTGGTGGCCGCTCCCTTGTATTTCGCCGGCTATCTCACCTTCGGCGGTCTGATGCTCGCCTCCGGCGCCTTCATGCAGGTCCAATCATCCTTGCGCTGGTTCGTCGACAATTTCAGCACCATTGCGGACTGGCGCGCGACATTGCTGCGCGTGGCGGGCTTCAGACGCGCCGTGATCGAAACGGACATCATGCATGACGTGGAAGACCGGATTTCGTATCCGACCGGTCCGGCGGGAGAATTCGACGTTAGCGATCTGCAGATTTCATCGCCGAGCGGCAGCACCATGCTCGAGGAAAAGAAAGTGCAAATAATGCGCGGCGAGCGTGTGCTCATCGTGGGCGAATCCGGAACCGGCAAAACCCTGCTGTTCCGCGCTCTCGCAGGACTCTGGCCCTGGGGCTCGGGAGCCGTCATTCGTCCCGGCGGAGAAGAAATGCTCTACATGCCGCGCACACCGTATTTCCCTCCGGGCACGCTGCGCGAAGTGCTCGCGTACCCCAAACCGACCAGTGCGTTTGCATCGCAGGCGTGCAGCGACGCTCTGGCGCGCGTAGGTTTGGAGCGCTTGATCCCGCATCTCGATTCGCCCGAACGTTGGGACCGTGATTTGAACGAGGATGAGCTGCATGCGCTGGCCTTGGCGCGGGTGATTACTCATAAAGCCGCATGGGTTCTCATCGACGAAGTGCTCGATTCGCTGGACGATGCCTGGCTGGAGCGCACCATCGACATTTTCGCCAAGGATCTTGCACAATCGGCAATTATTTACATCGGCCGGAGCGACGCTCACCATGTCTTTACCAGGGTTCTGCATCTGATCATGGATCCCACCGCAAAGAAGCTGAAGACCCTTGCCGCGCGGGCCGCCGCGGCCGCCGCGCCCGCGGCGCTCGCAGCGGCGGGCAAAGTGTCATGAAAAAGCGCAATCACGGGCCGCGCGAGCTGGCGGCACTGCCCGATGAAGAATTGCTCGAAGCCGTGCAACGCCGGACCTTTGGCTTTTTTTGGGAGGCGGCGCACCCCGAGAGCGGGCTCGCGCCGGATCGCTGTACGGCCACGGCCTTGCCGGCCGACGATCTGGTGGCGACGGGCGGTTCAGGATTCGGCGTGATGGCGCTGATCGTGGCCGCCGAGCGCGACTGGATCACACGCGCCGCGGCGGTGGAACGCCTCGGTCGGATGCTCAAGTTGCTGACCCGCGCGACCTGCTATCACGGCGCCTTTCCGCATTTCATGAATGGCCGCAGCGGCGCGACCATCCCGTTCACCCGCAAGGACGATGGCGGCGATCTGGTCGAGACCTCTTTTTTGATCATGGGACTGTTGTGCGCCCGGGAGTATTTCAACCGGGACAGCCCGGAGGAATCCAGGATCCGGGGCTTGGTGAATTACATTTGGAACGACGTGGAATGGAGTTGGTATGCCCGCGGCACGTCGGTGTTGCAGTGGCACTGGAGTCCCAACAACGGATGGTCGCAGGAACTGGACATCCGCGGCTGGAACGAATGCCTGATCACTTACCTGCTCGCGGCGTCCGCGACCCGCTACGCCATCGAGCCGCGTGTTTATCATAAGGGGTTCGCGGTGGGACGCCATTTTCTCAACGGCAAGTCTTATTACGGCATCACGCTGCCGTTGGGGCCGCCGTTCGGGGGGCCTCTGTTCTTGTCGCAGTATTCCTTCTGCGGTATCGATCCGCGCGGACTCAGGGATCAATACGCGGACTATTGGCAACAGAACGTCAATCATGTTCGTATCAATCACGCGCATTGTGCGGCGAACCCGCTGCATCACCAGGGCTACGGCGCCTCGTGCTGGGGTTTGACCTCGAGCGACGGTCCCGGCGGTTACGCCGTCCACTCGCCGGAAGATGACGACGGCACCATTTCGCCCACCGCGGCGCTGGCCAGCATGCCCTACTCACCCAAGGAGTCGATGCAGGCACTGCGTCACTTCCTCACCGTCTACGGCGAGAAGATTTGGGGCCGCTTTGGTTTCGTCGACGCATTCTGCAAGGCCAAGGATTGGTATGCCGACACCTATCTTGCCATCGATCAAGGACCGATCGTGGCGATGATTGAAAATCACCGCACCGGTCTGTTGTGGGATCTGTTCATGAAGGCGCCGGAGATCCGGGCGGGGCTGCGGGCATTGAGCTTCAGCCGCTGATGGTGCCGCTCGAGGCTTGGATTGAGCGTCAATATCGGCACAGCGCCGCCGCCATGATGCGCAGCGTGTCCGCCGTGGACATCGTGAAAAACCGGCCGGGTTTCGCGCAATCGGTCCGGCCGCAGAAAGGTTCCATCGTCGCCTCGCCCGTGCTGGGCGCCTATGATCCGGAGCCGGATTACTTCTTCCACTGGTTCCGAGATTCTGCCGTGGTAATCGACGCGCTGCGCATGTTGTTCGAAGACAGTGCGCTGGACGGCGAATTCTTCACGCACTTCGCGGACTTTGTCCGCTTCAGCATATCCTTGCAGCGTTTGGACGGCCGCCGCTTGAGCGAGCCGGAATGGCGCACAGCAGTCGCGCCGGAATTTCGCCAATTCGTGCGGGCGCAGGACGATCTGGCGGCTGCGCACGGCGAGGCGCTGCTCGGCGAGACGCGGGTCAACCCCGACGGCACTCTGGACATATCCAAGTGGCCGCGTCCCCAATACGACGGACCGGCGATGCGTGCGATTGCGCTGCTGCGTTGGCGCAGCGCGGCGCGCTTGGACGATGAACTTGCTGCGCTGGTCGATGCGCTGATCCGGGCGGACCTGCGCTTTACGCTGCATCGTTGGGGCGAAGCCGGTTTCGATATTTGGGAGGAGGAGAAAGGACTGCATTATTACACGCTGCGGGCATCGGCGCGGGCTATGGAAGCCGGCGCCGAATGGTTCGAAGCGCGCCGCGAAACTCAGGATGCGGCGGATTGCCGCGCCGCGGCCAGCGCGATCTTGAACGCGTTGGACGGTTTCTGGCGCGAGGATTTGCAATTCTACAAGTCGCGCGTTTTGGAAGGGCACGCGCCGTCGACCAAGGAACTGGATATCTCGGTTATTTTTGCCGCGATACATGCGGGTGGAAGCGCCGCGCGCCATTCGGTGCGGGATCCGCGCATGCACGCGACGCTCGCGAGATTGGAGGCATTGTTCGACGCGGAGTACGCCATCAACAGAAATCGCGGCGCCGCCCGCGGTCCGGCGATGGGCCGCTATGCGGGCGATGTTTATTACTCAGGCGGCGCCTATTATTTCTCGACCCTGGCGGCAGCGGAGTTTTGTTTCAAAGCCGCGGCGCTCTGCCCGGCGACGAGGGACTTGATGGACCGCGGAGACGGGTATTTGCAGACGGTACGCGCTTACACTCCGCAGAGCGGCGAGCTCTCCGAACAATTCGATCAGCATACCGGTGTGCAGCGCTCCGCGCAGCAATTGGCGTGGAGCTACGCGGCGTTTATCAGCTGCGCGCACGCCCGCCGGCTGCTCATCCGGCGTGGCGAATAGGCGCGGGGGAATGGCGGCACAGCGCAGGCGGCGCCAGGCGCAAGAGCCCGGCAAATGCGTCCGCGGCGATTGCCGGACTCATCAGAAATCCCTGGATGGCATCGCAGCCTTCGGCCCGCAGAAAGCTGAGCTGCGCTTGGGTCGTCACGCCTTCGGCAACGATCTTGAGGCTCAAGGAATGCCCCAGCGCAATTATGGCGCGCACGATCGCCGCATCGTCTGCATCGTCGCTGATATCCGCGACAAATGAGCGGTCGATCTTCAGGGTGTCGAGCGGAAAGCGCTTCAGATAATTCAACGAACAATAGCCGGTACCGAAGTCATCGACCGCAAGGGCAAATCCGAATTCCTTGAGCGCCAGCAGCGATCGGCGCCCCGCCTCGGCATCGCGCATCAGGACCCCCTCGGTGAGTTCCAGCTCCAGCAGCGAGGCTGACAAATTCGCCTTCGCGACGGTATCGCTGATTCTAAGCAATGCCTCCGGATGCATGAACTCGCGCCCGGAGACGTTCACGGCTATCCGCGGCGGCGCCAGGCCGTCCGCACGCCAGCGCGCCAGATCGCGGCAAACACGTTGCAGCGCCCATTTGCCGATATCTGCGATCAGCCCGGACTCTTCGGCGACTGCGATGAACTCGCCGGTCGCGATCTGGCCCCTTGAAGGGTGAAACCATCGCAGCAGCGCCTCGCCTCCCGTCAGCTCGAGCGAGCCCGCAGCGTATTTGGGCTGGTAGTAAACCTCGAGACTTGAATCCTCGACGGCCCGCCGCAACTCCATTTCGAGCGACAAGCGCTGCAACGCGCGCGCGTTGACCGCGCAGTCGTACACGCGCAGCTGATTTCTGCCGCTCGATTTGGCCTCGTACATGGCCGCCTCGGCATTCTTGAGCAGGCTCTGCTCATCGTCGCCATGTTCGGGATAATTCGCGATGCCGACGCTGGAAGTCACCACCAGCTCGTGACCTGCCTGCAAATATGGCGCCGCGTGCGCAGTTATTATCTTTTGAGCCGCCTGTTCGGCGTGCATCGCATCGCTCAAACCAGCGAGCACAACCATGAATTCATCGCCACCCAATCGAGCGATTCTCGCCTGTATCCCGTCGATGCCGAACTGAGCGATGCAAGACTGCAACCGTTCCGCGACCTGGCGCAGCAGCGCATCGCCGGTTGCGTGACCCAAAGTGTCGTTGACCCGCTTGAATTGATCCAAATCCACGTGCAGCAAGGCCAGATGGCGGCGCAACCGCCGCGTCTCCGCCAGCGCCTGCGGCAGATAATCGCGAATCCATTCTCGGTTTGGCAGTCCGGTAAGCGCGTCGAAATAGGCCAGCCGATGTATGCGCGCATCGGTGAAGCGCAGCGCCTCGATGGTGCGCGCGCCTCGCATGACATAGCGGATGCGGTGCCTCAGGAGCGTCCAGTTGATGGGTTTGACGATGAAATCCGTCGCGCCCGCTTCATAGGCTCGATCGATCGATAGCGTGTCATCGCAGCCGGTCACCATCACAATGGGCAAATCCGCGCCGCCCGGCAAGCGACGAATGTTGGCGCAAGCCTGATAACCGTCGCCCTCCGCCATTTCGACGTCGAGCAGCGCGATATCCGGCATTCGGAGCGCACACGCCGCGACCGCGGCATCGCCGCTGGAAACCGACTGCACCGCGAAACCAGCTTCCGCAAGCATGGCGCCCGCGATTTCCCGCAGGATCGCATCATCGTCGGCGATCAGCACGCGAACTTGGGCGGCGGCAAGCGTCATGCGGATTTGCGCATTTCTTGCTGCAGTTCGTCGCGCACCCGGCCATGGAGGGACTGAATCTGCGCATAAGCCGCGCGTGCACCGGCGAAATTCGCCGCCCGGGCCGCTTCTTCGAGTTCACGGCACAACTGCGCCAGAACATTGGCGCCGACATTGCCGTTGTATGAGCGCCAAGCATGGGCCGCGCGCGCCAGTTCTGGGCCGTTTGCGGATTCCAAAGATTGTTCTATCGTTGCGATGAGGCGGCGGGAGTCCAGCAAATAGAGCTCGCCGATATGCGTCAGCATGTCTTTGATTCCGGTGCGCGGCAGCGCGCGCAGCGCGTCCAGCGTCGCGCCATCGAGAAGCGGCGCGCCAGCGGCGGGCGCGAGGGCTGTAGGCGCGCTGCGCGCCGGCGTTGACTCGGGCTGACGCTTGCCCAACCAGCGCTCAAGAATGCCGTGCAGCGTCTCGCGCCTAAAAGGCTTTGCCAAGTGATCGTCCATGCCGGCCGCAAGACACGCCGCGCGTCCCGTGCCGGTGACGTCGGCGGTCAAGGCGATGATCGGAATATGCGCCCCGGCCGGCTCACGGGCGCGCAGAGCCCGTGTCGCGGAAAAGCCATCCATCACGGGCATCTCGCAATCCATCAAGACTGCATCGAACGAGCGCGACTGAACAATATCGAGCGCCTGTTGACCGTGGTGAGCGGTTTCGACCTCCAGCCCCAAAGAGGCCAGCATGCCAATGGCGACCTCGCGGTTCAGGGGCTGATCTTCGACCACCAGAATGCGGCCGTTCAGCGCGGGCAGCGTTCCGGCGGGCTTTTTCAGTGAGACGGTTCGTTCGCTGAGCGGCGTGCTGTCGTCGCAACAGCCGATCAACGCGCGGTGCAGTTCGGCGAGCCGCAGCGGCTTGGTGAGCTCCGTATCGAATGCGGCGTCACCCGGCGTGCCGCTCGAACTCAGGCTCACGAAGCTCAATAGACGAATCGTGCGGAGATTCTTTCCCAAGCGGCTGCGCACGTCCTGCCACAGGCCCGCCGCTCCCGCAATCATGCAGTCGTCGATCACGAGCGCATCGTAGTTTGGGCCGCTTGCGGCGCTGAGCGCCTCCGCCAGCGACGCGACTTCTGTCGGACGTGCTTTCCAGGCCCGCAAGGTCTTGCCCAGCAGCATCCGCGCCGCTGCATTTTCGTGCACCACCAGAACCCTCACGCCATTCAGGCTGCGCGGCGCCGCGGGCATTGGCGCCGACGGATCGGCAAGAGGCGGCGACAAATCGAACGAAAATGTCGAGCCTGCGCCGGGCGCGCTGCTCACCTCGAGCCTGCCGCCCATGAGTTCAATGAGCTGGCGCGAAATCGCCAGCCCGAGCCCGGTGCCTCCGAAGCGGCGCGTGGTGGATGCGTCCTCCTGGGCAAATTCATCGAATATTTTGGCCTGGTTTTCCGGCGCGATGCCCACCCCGGTATCCGCCACTTCGACCCTGATATTGAGCGATCCGGAGGCGCTCCCCGATGAACTCAGGCGCAAAATGACCTCGCCGCGCTCGGTGAATTTCACCGCATTGCCGCCCAGATTCACCAGAACCTGGCGCAGCCGCACCGCATCCAGTCTCACCGGCGGCAGCCTGACCGCCGGCGAATCGCACAACAGTTCGATGCCCTTGGTGGCGGCGCGCGCAGCCAACATTTCCACGGTCTGTTCAAGAATCTCCGTCAGATCGCATTCAACCGAATCGAGCTGCAGCCGTCCCGCTTCAATCTTCGAGAAATCGAGCACGTCGTCCACGATGGCAAGCAGTGAATCGGCGGAACGGTGAATGGCCTCGGCAAAGCGCCGCTGCGACGGGTCGATATGCGTGTCCAGCAACAGGCTGGTCATGCCGAGCACGCCGTTCATGGGCGTGCGCAACTCATGGCTCATGCGCGCGACGAACTCGCTCTTGGCGCGGCTGAGCACTTGCAGCTGCTGATTGCGCTCTTGGAGTTCGTGGGTTCTCACCCGCACCGTCTGTTCGAGTTCGCGGCTGTAGCGCAGCTCCCGCTCGCGGCGCTGGCGCTGAAAGCGCCATAAGTACGCGAGCACGCCGATGCCGAATAAGAAATACCCAACGCGGGCAGCGAGGGTATTCCATGGAGCCGGCGCCACGTGCACCGGAATGCTCAAACTGTCCTCGCTCCAGATGCCGTCGGCATTTGCTGCGCGCACTTTGAAGGTGTAATCGCCCGCTTGGAGGTTGGCATAGGTTGCCCGATGCGAGGTTCCTGCATCGACCCAGTCGGCGTCGAACCCCTCCAGCCGGTACGAGTAATGGTTGTCGGCGGGCGAGGTAAAATCGAGGGCTGAAAAATCCAGGGTGATCAGCTTGTCGTCGTAGGCCAATGCCAATGGTCGCGTGGCGCTGGGCAGCTCTTGCGCGGTCAGGGGCTGGTTGAGCTTCGAGGCCATGGTCAACACCACGGGGGGAGCGGGTCCTTCGGCGCTGATGAGATTCGGCGAGAAGGCATTGAAGCCATGATTGCCGCCGAAATACAAAATGCCCTCGGCACTGCGAAAGTGCGCATTGACATTGAACTCGTCGTCCTGAAGCCCGTGAACTTGGTGAAATATCTTGACGGCGTGCGATCGTGTGTCGAAACGTGCCAGGCCGTTGTTGGTGCTCAGCCACAGGCGACCGTCGCGATCGGATTCGATGCCATAAACAACCTGACTCGGCATTCCCCTGAGGCCCGATTGATTCTCGAATTGCACCATTTGCGGCTTCGCCGAGGTGCCGATGACACGATCCAGTCCCCCACCCGCGGTGCCGACCCATAAATCCCCGTGCGGATCGATGTGCAAAGCGTAGACGGTATCGTCGCTGAGGCTCTTCGGGTCGCGATCGTCGCGGCGGTAAGCATGGAAACGAGCGGATTTTCGCTCGAACAAATCGAGTCCGCCCCCAATCGTGCCGATCCAAAGATTGCCGAGCGAGTCCTCCACGATCGCGCTGGCTTTCGAGCTGCTGAGCGAGTTCGCCGCGGCCGCGCCATAGGGGTAGCGGGTGATCTTGTCCGTAGCCGGATCGATGCTGGCCAATCCGCCGCGAAACGTCCCGACCCAAATCGTGCCGGACCTATCCTTGTACAACGACATGACTCCGTCCGCGGGCAGCGTGTTGGCGTCCGCGGCTATCGAGCGGTAAACGCGCAGTGTGCCGCGGGCCAGATCGAGCCGGTCGAGACCGCCGGACATGGTACCGATCCACAAGCTGCCCTGATGGTCATTCAGCAAAGCCATGACGCGGTCGTCCGACAATTGCGGGCTGCCGCCGGCTTTGCCGGCCCCGTAGTGGCGCTCGCTGCCCGCGGCGGTATCGATCTCGATCAAGCCGCCGCCGATCGTTCCGACCCAAACTTTTTGGCCGCCGTCGTCGGCAAAGGCAATCACTTGCGCGGAACGAAAAGCGTCGCTGAAGTAATGGCCGAACAGCCAGCTGCGGGGATTCCAATGGCTGACGCCGCCCTCGCGCGTCCCGACCCACAACACGCCGCCTCGGTCCTGGTATAAAGACATGGCATCGGCATCGCGAAGGCTTTGAGGGTTGTCGGCATCGTGACCATAGCGCACGAAGGAGTTGGAACTGCGGTCAAGCAGGTCCAATCCGTCCGCGGTGGCGATCCATAACCGCTGCGCGGCGTCCTCCAATACCGCCCAGACATGATCGTGACTCAGCGATCGCGGATTACTTGCATCGTGCCGGAATACTGTCAACATGTTGCCGTTCTGATCGAGCCGCGCGAGGCCGCCGCTGACGGTGCCGACCCACAAGGCTCCAGTGTGATCTTCGCGGATGGCGCGAACGCGCAGATCGCTCATCCGTGCCGCGCTCATTGCCTCGCTGTAAGTGACGAATCCGTCTGCCATCGCATCGTAGCGGCTGAGTCCGCCGTCGCTGCCGACCCAAATCCGGCCTTCATGATCGGAGTACAGAGCGCCGATGGCATCCGAGGGCAACGAATAGGCGTCCGAATCGCGATGCCGATAGTGTCGCGCAATGCCGGTTCGCGGATCGAGAATGTCGAGGCCGTGGTCCTTCGTTCCCGCCCAGATTTGGCCTTTCGAATCGATCAAAAGAGCTCGCACGCCATCGCTGGCAAGCGATTGCGGTTGCTGCGGATCGTGCCTGAATTGTTGGAATGTTTCGGTGCGACGGTCCCAGCGCGCCACGCCGCCGCCATCGGTCGCCAGCCACAGATCGCTGCGCGCATCTTCAGCCATCGACCACACGTAGTCGCTGGCAAGCCCATGCGGATTGCCGCGATCGCGGCGAAACTGCCGCACCGCGTAGCCGTCGTAGCGGTTCAAGCCCGCCTCCGTGGCGAGCCAAATGTATCCCCGGGAGTCCTGCAATATGCTGTTGATGGTGCTCATCGAGAGGCCATCTCGCATGGTCAGGTGCTCGAAATACATGGGTCGGATCGCCGGGACGGGTGCGCCGGCGAGCGCGCCCGGGCTCAAAGCCGCCGTCGCGACGCAGGCAGCCAAGAGGTTGAATATGCGTCCGCGATTCCGCATGAAGGTAATTGGATTATTCCGGCTTGGGAACATCGACGCCCGTGTAGCCGTCGCTCCAGGCGTAGCCGTCGCTCCAGGCGTAGCCGTCGCTCCAGGCGTAGCCGTCGCTCCACGCGTAGCCGTCGCTCCACGCGTAGCCGTCGCTCCACGCGTAGCCGCTGCTTGCGGTGTAGACGCCATTCCACAGCAGACCGTCCGCGAGCAATGGCACGTCCTGCAGCAAGCTACCCACAACCGGAACCTTGGAAAGCAGCGTGCCGACGCCGCTCAGCAAGGACTGCACCGGCGCCGCGCCAGCGGAGACTTGCATGATATAGAAATTGCCGTTCGAGTCTTCGTTTGCGCGACCGCCGTAATGCTGCACGCCAAGCAGATCAAGCCACACATTGAGGCCTTGGTTCGCGCAACCCGAGGCGCTGCTGTAAGCGGCATCGTGTGCATCCACCAAACCCGCACCCTGCTGGAAAACGCTGTAGGCCAGATTTCCGGCGGAATTGACCGCAGGATGCGCCCCTGACATGAGATGGCACTTCACTTGATCCGGCGTCAACCGCGGGTTCACCTGCAGCATCAGTGCAACGACGCCGCTGACGACCGCGGATGCCTGCGACGTACCTGACATGGTCATGTCGCTGTAGGGTTCTGTGAACCACGAAGGGTATTCCTGCGCCAAAGTGCCGTTGTTGGGTGCATAGGCCAAGATATGGCCGCCCATTCCCAGCACATCGGGCTTCACAAATCCCTCGAAGGTCGGACCGGCGGACGAGAAAGATGCCAATCGATATTGACTCGGTTGCAGCGGGTAATAATTATCCGTTACCGCGCCCACGGTGATGACGTAGGGCACATTGCCCGGCGCATTGATGGACAAAGGATCCGGGCCGCGATTGCCCGCGGCCGCGACGACCACGATTCCCGAGGCCCAAGCGGCCATGACCGCCTGGTTCAGCGGATCCTGCCAGTAGGGACCCGAAGGCGGCGCGCCTAATGAAAGATTCAGCACGCGAATGCCGTACCGCAACCGTTCGTTGATCACCCATTGAACGGCGCTGATGACGTCTGAATAAAGGCCCTGGCCGTTGCTGTCCAAGGCCCGCACCGAGACGATATTGACGCCGGGCGCGACGCCTTGAAAGCGGCCCGTGGCGGCCACGCCGCTGCTGGCAATGATGGACGTCACATGAGTGCCGTGACCATAGGGATCGTCGATGTCCCGGCTGTAGGACTCGAGCAGCGGCGGCAAATAGTAACGCGGATTCTGCCGCGCGAGAATCACATCATATTGCGCCAGTACCCGGCTGTTGCCGCCCGGCGCGTTTTGCAGCGGCCCTTCCCGATTCCACAGGCCCGAATCGATAACCGCTACGGTAACGCCGCGGCCGGTCATGCCGCCTGCCTGCAGATTGGCCGCATCGACTTCGCTCGGATAATAGGTCTCCGGCAGTGTGCCCATGGAACTGGCAACAACGGAGGAATCGTCGAAGACCTGGAGCTGCGGCACGCGTGCGGCACGCAGCGCCGCCATTTCGCGCCCATCGAGCGCCGCGGCGACGGCGCGGATGACGGCGAGATCGCCGGTCACGATGCCGCCCGCTTCCAGGACGGCGTTGCGGGCCATCTCGCTGTTTTGGGACTGAACGATATAACGGTGACGAAGAAAGGATGCCGGAACAACCGAACGCGGCGTGAGCGAAGCCTGCGCCGGCAGCTTCATTGCACCGGTGCGCGCCGCACCGACGTTCGCGGCCGGCTGTTCGAAGCTGAAGTTCGACGCCGTCAGACACAGCGTGAGTCCGAATATGACCGACGCCGGCAACCAATTGCGTTGCACGTTCCTTACCGACATGTTGCGTTTTTCCAGTTGCCTGCGGTGATCGTCCACGCAACATTCTCGGCGATGCGCACCGTCTAAAAAAAGCGACACTCACCATAAGACCCGTGCGCACGTCTCAATAACCAACGCGATTCTTGATATGTAAATACAGGAGCTGGAGCCGCGGCCGAGGCGCGTGCCATGCGGCAGCTCGCGCGACATAAGCACGATGCAGATACGCAACAGGCGGCGCCGCTTTAGAACCGCAATATTCTGTTCAGCGCGAGAACCGTGAGCAGCGCGGTCAAGAAGGAAATCATGACCGTGATCGTCACGCCGACGATGCCATCGCGATGTTCGCGGTACCAGAGATCCATGCGGCCGCGCCGCGTGTGCAGACGGATGGCGCGGTCCGCTCCCGCGAAGGTGACCGACGCATACAGCATGCCATCGCTGCGTCTCGCGTAAGTAATCAAGCGCCGATACTGCAGGTAGCGCAGCGGCAATTCCAGTTTTGCCGTGGTCAGCTTGCCGCGAATCTCTTCGGGAAACTCGCAAGGGTCCAGGCTTTGCAATTTGCCGTCCTTGTTCCACGCCTCCCCCTCGCGCAGCGGGTGCATCGCAAGCCACAACAGCTGCTCGCTGGAGACCTGCACATCTTCATCGATGTTCTCGCGGTAGTAGTACAAACCGTGCAGGATACGGTCCTCGTCGTCCCGGCTCATGTAAAGTGGTACCGCATAATCTAAACTGGCAACATGCACGCAATGGTGGCTGACAAGACCAAGACATCAATTCTACATCGCTCGCTTTGGCATGCCCAATGGGCGCTGCTGACTCTGCCGCTGACTCTGCCGCTGACTCTGCTGCTGGCGGGCAGCGCATCGGCCGCCAGCATCTTGTTCATCGGCAACAGCTTCACCTTTGCCTATGGCTCGCCGGTGAGGTTTTACCGCCCGGACAGCGTGACTGATCTTAACGGCGAAGGCCAAGGCGGTGTGCCGGCGCTGTTCAAATCGTTCACGGCGCAGGCCGGACTGCGCTACCAGGTCTACCTTGAAACCCACCCGGGCGTCGGCATCGACTGGCACCTGGAGCATAAGCTCGATGTCATCGAGCGGCGCCCGTGGGACGCCGTGGTGATGCACGGATTCAGCACCCTGGATCCGAAGAAGCCCGGCGATCCCGCGGTTTTGATTGCCAGCGTGCAGCAGATGACGGCGATCTTGCGCGCGAAAAACTCCAGGGTCGACGTTCGGGTCATGGCGACCTGGCCGCGAGCCGATCAAACTTACCAGCCGCAAGGGGCCTGGTACGGCAAGCCGATCGAAGCGATGGCGCGCGATGTCCGCGAGGGCTACAACCGCGCTGCTGCCGGCACGCCGGGAATTGCAGTGATTCCCGTCGGCGACGCCTGGGTTCGAGCCATGCACGCAGGCGTCGCGGATGCGAATCCATACGATGGCATCGATGCCGGCAAAGTCAATTTATGGACCTTCGACAGCTATCACGCCAGCACTTACGGAGACTATCTGCAAGCCCTCGTGCTGTTCGGGGCCATCACCAGGCAGGATCCACGGGTGCTGGGCGAGTTCGAGTGTTCCGGCTTTGAATTGGGCCTGTCCGCACCGCAGGTTGGCGCCCTCGAACAGGTTGCGTTTGATCAGCTGGCGGCGGAGGGTACACTGAGCGCTTCGCAAGCAAAGCCCGCCGTCAAAGCGATTTTGCCCGCGAAATGCGGCGCCTTGCGCTGACGGCGCATTTGTAATCAGGGAGATCATCATGCGGCGTTTGATCACTTCGGTGCTTGCCTGTAGCGTACTCGTCTCGCCGCTGTACGCGGCGCTCAAGCCCGGCGCCATGGCGCCGGCCTTTACGACCGCCGCGACGCTCGCGGGAAAGCCGTTTACATTTTCCCTGGCTGAGGCCCTGAAGAACGGTCCGGTGGTGCTGTATTTCTACCCCGCGGCCTTCACCCAGGGGTGCACCGTCGAAGCGCACAATTTCGCCGAGGCAACGGATCGGTTCAAGGCCATGGGCGCCACGGTCATCGGCATTTCGCACGATTCCATCGATACGCTGAACAAGTTCTCCGTGAGTGAATGCCGCAACAAGTTCGCCGTCGCTTCCGATGCCGACAAGAAAATCTCCACGGCCTACGATGCCAATTTATTCATCACATCCTACTCGAGTCGAACCTCCTTCGTGATCGCTCCGGACGGCACCATCATTTATGAATACACCGCGCTCAATCCCGACAAGCATGTCGAAAACACCCTGGCGGCGGTAGCGAAATGGCGGGCGGAACACAAGAAAGGCGGCTGACACATGGCTTTTTCCCTTTATGAGGCAACGGTACCTTCCTATCGGCAAATTCTGAGCGCGCTCGGCGGTTTGCTCGTCAAGGCGGAATCACACTGCGCCGAGCAGAATCTGGCGGCCGAGGAGATCATTCAGGCGCGGCTCGCCCCGGATATGCTCCCCTTCGCCTATCAGGTGAGAGCCACCGCCACGCATTCGTTGGGCGCCATCGAGGGGGTGCGCAAGGGCGTGTTCTCTCCCGACATGACGCCGCCGCCGCCGACTTTCTCCGCCCTCAAGGCCAAAATCGCCGACGCGTCGGCGGCACTCGAAGCGATCGAGGCCGCCGAAATTGACGCCTTCGTTGGACGCGATATGCGCTTTGCCTTCGGCGAACGCCAAATGAACTTCACCGCCGAAAACTTTCTGCTGTCCTTCTCCCAGCCGAATTTTTATTTTCACGCCACCACGGCCTACGACATCCTACGTTGGAAGGGTTTGCCGTTGGGCAAGCGCGATTTCGTGGGCCGGGTGCGAATCGTTACTTGATCTTCGCCACGCGTCCCGCGCTTGGGAATTTTTGAAACTGCAGCGCATCGTGTCCGGGCACCACCCGATCCACCGAGCCCGCCAACTCGATCATGCGTTGCTGCGCCTTTAGGTTCGCCGGATGATCGGCGTCGCTGAAGGTGGCGCTCGCCTGGTGCTGCGCGAGATTGCGGTAAAAGTAGACGTTGTCGGATGCCAGTACGAAGGGCAACTTGCCGTCGACTCGCAGGTACTGCGAGGCAAAAGTGTGCCGGGCTCCCACGAACACGCGAATCCCCGGAAGAATTTCCACATCGTCGCCATCCACCAGCCGCAGGCGTCCTTCGGTGTTCAGCCGCACCAACTGCTGGACGTCATCCGGATCGATGCCGCCGTTGTGGCCGCCAGGCTGCCAGGCATCTCCCGTGTAGTAGCGAAATTCGTCCTTCTGAATCCAGACCGTCGCATTGGGAAACAGATCGATGCCACCCATGTGATCCCAGTGCGCGTGGCTGATCACCACATCCGTAACATCTTGCGGTTTGACGCCCGCCTGCCGCACCGCCTCGTCGGGACGCAGATAATCGGTAACCTTCCACTGCTTCAACCAGCGCTCGCGGTGAAAGCCGCTGTCGAAAAGAACGTTGCGGCCGCCGCCGCGGATCAGCCACACGATAAAGTCGACATCGACCTTCTCGTCTTTGGGGCCGCCCACGACCAGAGCGTCAACCGGAATACCCGCAGAGACGCCGTAGCGAATCGCCTCGATGGAATACTCGACCGGCGCGTTCACTCCCATCAACGTCAAGGCAAATCCCGCCAGAAGCAGACGTCTCGGCATCACTTCGCCTTTGCCAGGTACGCCTTGCTTTCATCGCCCACGATCGCGACCAGGTTTCCCATCGTCAAATTGGCATCGATGAGATGCAATCCCCAATCCGGCCACACCTGGCCATTCACCACGACATCCCCGGAAATGTCATTGGTGCGTACACCGCCCGGCGTGGGGTGAAGCGTCACGGCGAGATAGGACCCGTGCTCATCGGTCACGCATTGAGCGCTCAAGAGTCCCGGCACTTTGACGAATGCGGTGTCGATCGGCTTTGGCGGCGTGGTCCAGTCGAACGGCTCGCGGGGCCCGTCCGACGCGGTCGAGATGCGCCCCGCGGAGAGGTATGCATCGAGCATCCCAGAGCCGCCGCCCAACGCGGCGGGGTTGGCGCACACCGCTTGCATGCCGTCGGGCGCCTTGCCGAAGCGAGAATTGGCCGGGGGCGGAACATCGGCGCGGAAATCCGCAAATGCGATCACGCACCCGGTTTGACGGTTGGATCGGCAGACGGGAATGTGCTTGAACGCGCCGCCGACATCGGCGCCTTTCGGCACCGGCAGGCTGGTTCCCATGAGAATCGCCGAGATTAATTTGCTTTGGACCGGCTGGCCGTCGATTTCTTCTTTGATGAGGCGCGTCAGCACGCCGGAACCCTGGCTGTGGCCGACCAAGACCACGCCGCGGCCGTGGTTGTCGTGCGCGAGATAATAGTTCCAAGCCGCCAGCACATCGCCATAACCCAAATCCCGATCGGCCGCTATGGGCTTGCCCGCGATCATCGCGCGCAACGCTGTCAGCGTGACTTGCCGATACATGGGTGCGAACAGGCGGCACTTCGCGGCGAAGCGCGCGAACTGCGCGTCCACCACCAATTTTTCGGCGCCTGTAACATGTAAGTCCGAATTGCCGCCCGGCTCGTTGGACACCGTGGGATATACATAGAAACAATCGATCGGCGGATTCTTGGCCGGATGAAAAACCTCGCGCGTCAGCTTGCCATTGACGGCAACGACGGTCGCGTCCTGGGGCGCAGTGCAAGCATCCTCACGGCCGGGCCTGCACAGCCAAACGGCGGCATTGGCATAATCGGTCGCGGGGCCAGCGACCCGCGTGTCTTGCGCGCGCGCGCAATCGACGGCCAACCCCAACGATAAAAGAGATGTTATCGCGAGAATCGCTCTGATCATGGAACTCCCCCATCCGGTATTCTCCGCGGCATTATAACCGCGGTAAATGCCACGTAACGACCGGCGGGAGTTGCGCGCTTCAGCGGAATAGAGGCTGAACCTCCTGCAGCGCATTCAGAACACCCCAAAGCATGGGGATGCTGACCGCGAGCCAGAGCAGCACCAGCTTGAGCGCGGTTGCGGCGCTCTTGGCGTTCTGCAATGCAGGCTGCTCGCTCAAAGCTGCGCCGGCGCCGCCATTGACTGCGTTTTCCATGATCTCTCCCGGTTAAGCCGCTTGCCTACCCGGTACATCGAAAATCGCCGACAAATCGGGACAGAGCTAGTCGATTTTTTCCGGAAGCGACTCCCCCAACCACAAGGTGCATGCCGCGATGGCCGGCGGCAGCACGAAGCACCAGATGCCACTTTTTGCATATATCAGCGCCGCCGCCGCACACCCTACGGCGAAGGCCGTTACGCTCAGCGACATTCGCGACAGGCGCGCGCGGATTGCCTCGCGCGCCGCGGTCGGCACGCCCCGCAAGAGATCCGCGAGATCGATCATGATTTGAATGGTGTTGCCGGTCATGATGGTGGTCGGCGGTAAAGCACCCATGTGAATGCGGTGAATGGCATTTTGGATTGCCATCGCAGCGACCAGGACCATCCCGGTGGACAGCGCCGCCCACCCATCGCCGCTCTCAAATGGGCCGAAAGCAAGCGCCAGCGCCGCTCCCAGGCTCAGCAACACCACCTTGACACCGAGAATGGTGCGCAGCGCGGGCATCCCCTTCGCGATGAGCGCCACACTGAGCAATCGAATCGCCATGACGACGAGGCAAAAAACGGGCAGCGCCAACACCTTGGCGAGCGCCCCGCTGCTCCCCAGCACCAAAGCGGCGCCGAGCGTGACAAAGTTGCCGGTAACGTGCGTGGTGAACAATCCGTGCAGCGCGAGGTAGCCGGCGGCGTCGACATATCCGCCATTGACGCTGAGAAGTACGGGCAATGTGGGTTTCATGCTGATCTCTTAATGTGCAGGCGGCGAGTTCCTTACTATATATTGGCCGCAATGAGGAGACTTGGACTGAAGGCTGCGCCTCGAATGGGTTTTGCAACGCTGCTCATGCTCGTTGGCTGTTCACGCCCGGCGCCGTACGGCATCGACACCCGCATCGCCCCCCAGCCCTACTTAAGAATGCCTGCCGACGCCGATGGCCGGATGCCGCCGTTGCTTTCGCAAACCGGCGTGTTCAGCGACACGGCCAAGCGGATCGCAAGTCCGGGGCTGATCCCGTACGACCTCAATGTGGCCTTTTGGTCCGACGGCGCGGCTAAGCTGCGCTGGATCGCAGTTCCGCAAGGAAAAATCCGGTTCTCTTCCACGGGAGAGTGGCGCTTCCCTGCGGGCACGGTGTTCGTGAAGAGCTTTGACCTGCCCTTGGACGCGGCCAAGCCCGGCACCCGGCGCCGGCTCGAGACGAGGCTTTTGGTGCGCGACTCGCGCGGCGGCGTATACGGCGTGGTCTATAAATGGCGGCCGGACGGGAGCGATGCGGACCTGCTCCCGGCAAGCGCGACCGAAAGCATTCCCGTCAAGTCCGCCGCGGGACAAGTCCATGAGCAGACCTGGTACTACCCCAGCCGGCAGGACTGCCAGACCTGCCACACCGCCGGCGCCGGCGGCGTGCTCGGCGTGAAAACACGGCAGCTCAATCGGTCCTTCACCTATCCTTCGGGTGTCCCCGACAACGAGCTGCGCACTTGGAATCATCTCGGGCTTTTCGCGCCGGCATTCGCGGATGCAGAGGTGAGTAAATTCCCCGCGCTCGCCGCCGCCGACACCACGCGCCCGTTGACTGAGCGTGCGCGCTCGTATCTCGATGCGAATTGCGCGCAATGTCACCGTCCCGGCGGTACCGTCGCCAATTTCGATGCTCGCTACGACACCCCGCTCGAGAAACAGAACCTCATCGACGGGCCGGTTCTGATCGATCAAGGCATCGATCGCCCGCGGGTCATTTCTCCGCATGACATCTGGCGTTCGATCGCCTACATGCGCATGGACACCACAGGCGACATTCGCATGCCGCCTCTGGCACGCGAAACCATCGATCAAAAAGGCGTGCAGCTGTTGGGCGAATGGATCAACAGCATGCCGGGCCCTCCGGTGCTCGCGCCGCCGAGCATTTTTCCACAAGGCGGAACCTACGCCCAACCGGTGGAGATTGTCTTGAACTCGAGCGAGCCCGGTGCCGAGATCCGCTACACCTTGGACGGCAGCGTGCCCGGAACGAGCGATACGCTGTACGACAAGCCCATTAAATTGAGCGGGCCTGCGGTCCTGCGCACGCGAGCGTTCAAGCCGGGATTCACCCGCAGCATCACCGCGCAGCAGGTCTTCATCATCGGGAAGTGACGGCGATACCCCACGGGCTGGATCCAGCCTTGATGCGCGACACCTCTTTGTCGGTCTTCAAATCGACAACCGAGACGTCGTTCGACGGCCCGTTCGCTGAAAACAAAAATTTGCCGTCGGGCGAAATTCCGATGCCCCATGGACGCGCGCCGACTCGGATGGTGTCGACGAGTTCGTAGCTGCGGCTGTCGAACACCGAAATGGTGCCGGCGCGGCCGTTACTGACATACAGCCGCTTTTCGTCCGGCGACAATCTTACGCGCATCGGCCGCGAGCCGGGCGGCAGCTTAATGGTATTCAGCACTGTGGCATGGACCGAATCGATGACGTTCAATTCGCCGGCCGATTCCGAAGGAATGAATCCGATGCCCCCCGCGGAAAGAAATGCCACGCTGCGCGGCCGTCCATTCACCTTGAAGCGAGCGACCGCGGAAAAAGAGTGTGCATCGATGACGTATATATCGCCGCCTGCTTCGCAGGTGACGTAAAACCGGTTGCCGTCGGGGGTGGTGGTCACGCCCTCCGGCTCCTGACCGACCGGAATGATATGTTGCACTCTTCCCGAGGCGATATCGATCACACTTGCAGTCTTGGTGTCCTCGTTGGAAATATAGATCTGGCGCCCATTCTTGCTGAGCGCAAATTCCTCGGGGTCCGAGCCTGCATGGAGTTTGCCGGTCAGCTTCTGGGTGCGGACGTTCACCACACCGATCCCGTCGGCGGCCTTGTCGGCATTCTCGTCATCATCGGCAGCTTTTTTCCGGTCGAAAACTGGATTGCCGTGAGCATCGATCTGCGGCGGTCCTTCGATCGGCGTGCCGCTCAGGGCGACATACGCGATTTTGCCGTCGGGACTCAAGTGAATGCCGCGCGGCCGCTTACCCACCGGAATCGTAGCGGCGACCTTGAAGTCGCCGCCGTCGATGACCGTGACGTCTCCCGATTTTTCATTGGTTACGTACACTTGATACGCGGCGGCAGGCAGCGACACGAACAGGGCGCTAAAGGCCACCGCCAGATCCGCCAACCGATGGCCGGTTTTTCTGATTTCGGGAACCGGTTCGGTTTTGGGTACCACGAATTCATGGTGGCCGAGCCAGGATGAAACCGCAACTTCCCGCGTGGGCCGGCTCCTCGCGCACAGTAATGCTGCACTGCGCCACGCACGTCGAGCCGTGCGTGAGTCGCAAAAAGGCCGATCCGTAGGCAATCGCCTGATAGCCGGACGGGATATTTTGTCAAGATTTACCGATGCGAGCCGAAATTCAAGGGAAGACGACGCGCACGGACGCACTTCGGATGCGCGTGCGCGATTCATCGGTGAAGTTACAACTATGGCGAATGTCGCACCAGTACCCCCGGGCAAACTGAAAGAATCGGTTCAAGCCAAAGCCGCGCCTGCATCGAAAAGCGCGGCGGAGTCGAAACCGGCGGCGCAGTCGGGGGCGGCCGCTCTCTCCTCCCGAGCAGGCCCGCAACTCAAGCCGCTTGCGCCGAGCAAGGTTTCCTCGCAAGCGAAGCCCGCCGCGGCGACGACCGTTGTTGCTCAAAAGACTGCTGCGGCAACGCCAAAGCCGGTTGCGTCAAAGCCGTTTGCCGATTCCAGATCGGCCGCAACCAACGGCGACGAACGCGTCTCGGCGCTCGAGTTCCTGAGAAATTTGGCGACCGAAGTATCGAAGGGCACGGTGAATCTGCCTTGCTTTCCCGATGTGGTGATGCGAATTCGCAAGGCGCTCGCGGAACCCGACGTCGGCGTGAACGAGATCGTCAAAATTGTGGGCACCGAACCTCGCCTGGCGGCACGTTTGCTGCAAGCCGCTAATTCAGCCGCATTCAATCCAGCCGGCAAACACCTGACCGACCTGCGCACGGCGATTACGCGCTTGGGTCATCGACCCGTGCAAAGCGCGGCGATGTCCTTCGCCGTCAAGCAACTACGCCTGGCGCCGTCGCTGCGCGCCATCTCCAAGCCGCTGAATGTTTTGTGGGAGCAGAGTATCTCGGTCGCCGCGATCAGCCAGGTCATCGCGCGGCGCACCCGCGTGAGTCCGGAGGAGGCATTTCTGACCGGGTTGCTGCATGGCATCGGCCGCCTGTACATCATGGTTCGATCGGTCGGCAAGTCGGACAAGTTGTATCAGGATCCGAGCTTCGTCGACATGATCGCAAACTGGCATCCCGCCATCGGCAAGGCAGTGCTGGAGAACTGGGGATTTGACGAGCACATGTGCGAGGCGCTCGGCGATCAGGACGATCACGATCGCGGCGGCAAAAGTGACCCCGACCTGAGCGATATCATCGTCGTAGCCGTCGCCCTCGCCCGCGTCTTGCGCGAACCAGGCCCGCGCTCGGTCGACACGGACGGGATCAAATCCTTCGCCCGATTGCAATTGACGCCGCAAAATTGCGCCGAGATTCTCAGGCATGCCGAACACCAGTTGGGTTCGCTGCACGCCGCGCTCGGCTGCTGATGGCAGCGCCTAGCCTCCCTCCTCCGTCAGGCGCGCACGCTCGGCGAAGAAGCGTTGGATTTCACCGACGAAGCCGCGGCGGAAAACCAGCACGCAAACGACGAAGATCGCGCCGATGATGACGGAAACCCAAGCGCCGACCAGATCCGACAGATATTCCTGCAGCGTTACCACGACATCGGCGCCGACGACAGGTCCCAAGAAAGTTCCGCTGCCGCCGAGCAGGGTCATGAGTATGACCTCGCCTGAATTGGTTTGGCTCACATCCGAGAGCGTGACAAATCCCAGCACCAGCGCCTTGAGCGAACCGGCCAGGCCCGAGAGGCTCGCCGACAGCACAAATGCCATGAGCTTGTAGCGATCGACCTTGTACCCCAAGGAAACGGCGCGCGGCTCATTGGCGCGAATGGCCTTGAGCACTTGGCCGAAGGGCGAATGCACGACGCGGCGAATCAGCAAATATACCGCGACGAAGATTGCCAGCACGAAGTAGTACATGATCCGATCGTTGCCCAGACGCACGATCCCTAACAGGCTGCCGCGCGGAATGCCTTGCAGGCCGTTCTCGCCTCCGGTGAAGTCCGCCTGCAGGCAGACGAAAAACACCAACTGACCCAACGCGAGGGTGATCATCGCGAAATAAATGCCCTGGCGGCGCACCGCAATCGCGCCGATCACCAGGCCGAGCAGCAGCGCCACCACGACGCCGCCGCATATTCCCGCGATCGTCCCCCAACCTTGAACGGTCACCAACCAACCCGTGACGTAGGCCGATGCCCCAAAAAAAGCCGCATGACCGAAGGACAACATCTTGGTGAAGCCCAGCAACAGGTTGAAGGCGCAGGCGAACATGGCGAAGCACAGGATCTTCATCAAGAACACGGGATACAAGCCCAGAAACGGCGCGATCAGAGCGAGCGCGACCAGTACCCCATAGACGATGATCTGGGCGCGCATTTAGGAGCCTAGTGCTCTTTGCCGAACAGGCCGGCGGGCCGCCAAATCAGCACCACCGCCATGATGACGAAAACCACAATATTCGAAGCTTCCGGATAAATGACTTTGGTCAGTCCTTCGATGAGCCCGAGGATCAGGCCGCTGACAATCGCGCCGACAATCGAGCCCATGCCGCCAATGACGACGACGGCGAATACCACGATCACGAGCGATGAGCCCATCAAGGGACTGACCTGAACGACGGGTGCGGCGAGCACGCCGGCCAACGCCGCGAGCGCCACCCCAGCGCCGTAGGTGCACATGACCAGCAGCGGCACGTTGATTCCGAAAGCCTGCACCAGCTTCGCGTTCTCAGTCGCGGCGCGCAGCCGCGCGCCCAGGCGCGTGCGCTCGATGAGAAACCAGGTGACGCCGCACACCGTCACCGAGGCCAGGATTACCCAGGCACGGTAAACGGGAAGCACCATGAAGCCGAGATTGAGGCCGCCCTGCAACAGCGTCGGCACCGGATACGACTTGCCCGAGGCGCCAAACAGACTGCGCATCACCCCTTCGGCGATCAACGCTACGCCGAACGTCAACAACAGGCCGTACACGGGCTCGACCTGATACAGATGCCTCAAGAGAAGCCGTTCCATGACAACGCCCAACAGGCCTACTGCGAGCGGCGCGAGAAGCAGCGCCCACCAATAGTTGATGCCGAACGATGACAAGCCGATGTAGGCTGCGAATGCGCCGAGCATGTAGAAGGCGCCGTGCGCAAAATTGACGACGCCGAGCAGCCCGAAGATCACGGCCAACCCCAAGCTCAACAGCGCGTAAAAAGAACCGTTGACCAGCCCCAGCATCAGCTGGCCCAGAATCGCGGGCAACGGCACACCGAAGACAGTCGTCACGGGTCGGCTAGCGCGATTGCCCGATTACTTCTTGATCATCGGGCAAGTCTGGTCAGGCTGCGAGCCATCGGCTTCCTCGCCTGTCAGAACCTTGACGACCTTGTAGTAATCCCATGCATATTTCGATTCCGCCGGCGTTTTCACCTGCATCACATACATGGTATGCACCATCAATCCGTCGGCGCGCACGTATCCGCCCCTGGTGAACATGTCGTTGATCTTGGTCTTTTTCAGCTGCGCCATGACTTTGTCTGAATCGGTCGAACCCACGGCCTTGACGGCATTCAGATATTGCATCGTAGCCGAGTAGTAACCGGCCTGATCCATGGTCGGCATCCGATTCACCTTGGCGAAGAAGCGTTTGGCGAACGCGCGGGTTTCATCGTTCAGGTCCCAGTACCAACCGGTGGTCAGGTACAGTCCCTGCGCCGTCTGCAGCGTCAACGCGTGTATGTCGGTCAAGAATGCCAACAGTGCGGCAGGCTTCATCGTCTTGGTGATGCCAAATTCGTTGGCCGCCTTGAGGGAGTTCGAGAAATCCGCGCCGGCATTCGCCAGCCCCAGCACTTGCGCCCCCGAACTCTGCGCCTGCAGCAGGAACGAGGAATAGTCGGTGGTGCCGAGCGGTGCCCGCACCGCACCCAACACCTTGCCGCCATTGGCCAAAACCACGTGAGTGGCCGCCTCTTGCAGCTGCGTGCCGAAGGCGTAGTCAGCGGTTACGAAGAACCAAGTCTTGCCGCCTTGCTTGACGATGGCGCTGGCCGTGCCATTGCCCAGTGCCGTTGTATCGTAGGCGTAGTGCACGGTATAAGGCGTGCAGTCCGACCCCGTGAGGGAGGCACCGCCCGCGCCGACTGCAATGAAGGGTATCTTTTTCGCGGCGGCAACCTTCGACATGGCGATGCTCACGCCCGTGTTGGATCCGCCGAGTACCACGGTCAAACCGTTCTGATCGGCCCATTCGCGAAACTTCGATGCACCGATATCCGGCTTGTTCTGATGGTCGACGCTCAGCACCGTGACTTTCTTACCGAGCACGGTGCCGCCGAAATCCTGGATGGCCAGATCGACGGCCACGAGTCCGGCCTGACCGAGGACGTCGGCATAAACGCCCGACATATCATCGATATCCCCAATGACCACCTGATTTGCCGCGGCGCCTGCCAGTGAAGCGCCGCTGAGCCAGAGCAGTGCGCCCAGCACTGCGATTGTCGATTTGCGCGTCATCTCGTTATCCTTTTGTTTAATCAAACGCCTAAAAATTCCTGCAGCAAACTCATTTGCGAAGCCAATTCGGATTGTCCGAACTGTTTCACGATCTTGCCGTGCTCCATCACGTAGAACCGGTCCGCCAACGGCGCCGCAAACCGGAAATTCTGTTCGACCAACACCACCGTAATGCCCTTCGCCCGCAAGGTGCGGATCACTTCGCCGAGCTTCTGCACGATGACCGGCGCCAAGCCTTCAGAGATCTCATCCAGCAGCAACAGGCGCGCGCCGGTCCGCAAGATTCGCGCCACCGCCAGCATCTGCTGTTCCCCGCCCGACAGCCGCGTGCCGGGACTCTTGGCGCGCTCGAGCAGATTGGGGAAAATATCGTAAATTTCCTCGAGCTGCATCCCCGCGGCGCCCTTGAGCCTGAGCGGCAACAGCAAATTCTCCTCCGTCGACAGCGCTGCGAAAATGCCGCGCTCCTCGGGACAGTACCCTACGCCCATCCGGGCGATCTGATGAGGCGCACGCGCGACCGCCTCGATCCCTTGGATCTTCACCGAACCTGTGCGCGAGCCGACCAGCCCCATGATCGCACGCAGGGTGGTCGTGCGGCCCGCGCCATTCCGGCCGAGCAGCGTGACGATCTCCCCCTCCTGGACCGAGAATTCAACGCCGTGCAGGATGTGCGATTCGCCATACCACGCCTGAAGGCCGGCGACGCTCAGCATCTCGCGGCTCATGAGCCGGAACCCGACAACTCGCCGCTCGATGTGCCCATGTAGGCTTCGATCACCAGAGGGTTTTTGGAGACTTCCGAATAAGGGCCGGCGGCGATTACTCGGCCCCGTTGCAGCACGGAAATGGTGTCGGCGATGGAAGCGACGACACTCATATTGTGCTCGACCATCAGCACGGTGCGATGGGCCGAGACCTTCTTGATCAGGCGAGTGACGTGCGAAACGTCCTCGTGTCCCATGCCCTGGGTGGGTTCGTCCAAAAGCATCAGGTCCGGCTCGAGCGCCAAGGTGGTCGCCAGTTCTAGTGCACGCTTGCGGCCGTAGGGCAGCTCCGCCGCCAAGCTGCGCGCATGGCCCTCCAGATTCACCTCCGCCAGCAACTCCAGCGCGCGCCGATCGAGATTGCCCAGACTGCGCTCGGAGCGCCAAAAATAGAAGGAGGTACCCAAACTGCGCTGCAACGCCACCCGCACATTCTCGAGCACGGTGAGATGCGGAAAGACCGCGCAAATTTGAAAGGAGCGCACCACGCCGCGGCGCGCGATGTCGGCCGGTTGCTCGCGGGTGATGTTGTTGCCGCGATAGAAAATGCTGCCGGAAGTCGGCTGCAAGAACTTGGTGAGCAAATTGAAGAAAGTGGTCTTGCCGGCGCCATTCGGGCCGATGAGGGCGTGGATCTCGCCCTGTCTAACGCGCACCGACACGCCATCGACGGCGACGAAGCCGTTGAAGTCCTTCACCAGACTCTGGGTCTCAAGGATTATGTCCTCCGTCAACGCCATTGCCGAATATGCCCGCTCCGTCTTGAACCCAGGCTAGACGGTAAACTGTTTTCAGTCTCAGCAATAGGCGCCCCTGCCGTGTCTTCCTGCGTAACGCAAACTCCGCTGGCTACGCAGCGGCGCCAGGGCTCGAATAAATCGCCCCGCAAGGGCGGCCAAGCCCCTGCAGAGACGGCTAAAGACTCAATATTGGTCATACAATATACATTTAATCAAAAACTTACACTTCATAGTTAAAAATAACATTATATCGCGTTTGCTCGAATCCGAATCTCACGCGGGCACGACAGGATGCGCGGAAACCGTCATCATTCACGCTGCACACCCTTTAGGAAGCGCAGCCCATAATGCCCAGCAAAATTCCCGACGGCGAGACACGCGGGTGGATCGTTCCGATCGGCGGCGCCGAAAACAAGGAAAACGACCGCCAAATTCTCGAGCGCTTCGTGCGCGTCTCCGGCGGCTCGGATGCCAATATCGTGGTCATCCCCACCGCCAGCCGCATGCACGAGACCGGGCCGCGCTACGAGCAATTGTTCAAAGATATCGGCGCCGCGGAAGTCGCGGTGATGGACTTCGACACGCGGCGCGACTGCCAGGAACCCGGCCGCCTGCGCCGCCTCGAGCAGGCGAGCGGCATTTTCTTCACCGGCGGCAATCAGCTGCGACTCACCACGCTGCTGGGCGGTACGCCGGTCGCGAAGCTGATCCGCGTGCGCAATGCCCATGGCGTCACGGTTGGCGGCACCAGCGCCGGCGCGAGCATCTTGAGCGAACACATGATCGCCTGCGGCGATGAGGGTTCTGCGGTGATCTCAGGCAGCGTGCGGCTCGCGCCCGGGTTGGGTTTGACCAACCGCTTCATCATCGATCAGCATTTCCGCCAGCGCGATCGCTTGGGGAGGCTCATCACCGCTCTCGCCTACAACCCCTTCGCCATCGGCATCGGCCTCGACGAAGACACGGCGGCATTCATCGGCCCCGACGAAACCGTTGAAGTCCAAGGCAGCGGCGGAGTCACCATTGTCGATGGATCCGAAGTGAGCTTCTCCTCCATCGGAGAGGTCAGCGAGGGGCAGCCGGTGTGCGTGCTCGGGTTGCGGCTGCATATCTTGGTGGCGGGTGCGACCTTCAATTTGCACACCCGAGTGGCGTCGGCAGGCGGCCTCGGGGCCGCCAAAGAGTAGAACCTTAAGGACTGCCAAGCACTCATGCGAATTCTTGATCGTTCCGTCTATGTGGGTCCTTCGCTGTATGCACGCTTTCCCGTCATTCGCCTGGAGCTCGATCTGGAAGCTCTGGAGGCATGGCCCACCGGCCGGCTGGGACGAGAATTCGTCGATGCGCTCGCCGGCGCGTTGCCGGGCCTCGCGCAGCACGGCTGTTCCTATCGCGAGCCCGGCGGCTTTTTCCGGCGCATGCGCGAAGACGAGGGTACCTGGCTCGGCCATGTCCTCGAACATGTCGCCATCGAACTGCAGAATATCGCCGGCGAAGAGGTCACCTTCGGCAAGACGCGAGGCGCGGGGGCACCGGGTGTCTATACCGTGGTGTACGAATACGTGCAGCGCGACGAAGGCATCGCGGCCGGCGAACTTGGATTGCGGCTGCTCTGTTCGCTGCTGCCCCCCGCCATCCGCCCGCAGGGATCCGTTCCGGCCGACTGGAACTGGCAGGAAGCGCGCGATGAATTCATCCGCTTCGCGCAACGCCGAGCCCTGGGACCCTCCACCTCTTCGCTGGTGCGCGCAGCCGAGCAACGCGGCATTCCCTGGCTGCGCCTCAATGATCAGTCCCTGGTGCAACTGGGTCATGGGAAATTTCAGCAGCGCATTCAAGCCACAGTGACCAGCACCACCTCGCACATTGCAGTCGAATTGGCGAGCGACAAGGAAGAGACCAACAAGATTTTGGCGACTCTGGGACTGCCCGTGCCGAAACAAGAGTTGGTGCAAAGCGAGGCGCAAGCGATCCGCGCGGCGAAGCGCATCGGATTTCCCGTCGTGACGAAGCCCTACAACGGCAATCATGGCCGCGGCATATCGATTCGGCTCAGCAGCGACCAGGAAGTCGCGCAAGGCTACGCAGTGGCGCGCGAACATGCACGCTCGGTCATCGTCGAAACTTTCTTGGAGGGCGACGATCATCGCTTGCTGGTGGTGAACGGCAATCTCGTGGCCGCGACCCGGCGCACCCCCGGTCACGTCGTCGGCGACGGCACGCACACCATCGAGCAGCTCATCGAGATCGTCAACCAAGATCCGCGCCGCGGCGTGGGCCACGAAAAGGTATTGACCCGCCTCGAGCTCGATGCGCAAGCGCAAAAGATGCTCGAACTCAACAATATGAGGCCGGATTCGGTGCCGGATGCCGGACAGGCGGTTTTGTTGCGCTCGACCGCCAATCTGTCCACGGGGGGCACCGCAACCGACGTGACCGATGTCATTCACCCGGACAACCGGGAGATGGCCGAGCGCGCGGTGCGTGCGATCGGGCTGGACGTCGGCGGCGTGGATTTTCTCTCCAAAGACATTACCGAAAGCTACCGGACGATCGGCGGCGGCATTTGCGAGGTCAACGCGGCACCCGGCTTTAGAATGCACGTCGCGCCGAGCGAAGGCACGGCGCGCGATGTGGCGGCCCCGGTCATCGACATGCTGTTTCCCGCGGGCACATCGGTGCGCGTGCCCATCGCCGCGGTTACCGGCACCAACGGCAAGACTACAACGGCACGCATGCTGGCGCACATCACCAAGATGGCCGGCTACACGCCCGGGCTGACGACCACCGATGGCGTCTACATCGACGGCCAGAGGACGGTGCAAGGCGACATGACTGGCCCCGTGTCCGCGCGCATGGTGCTCGCAGATCCGCAGATCGATATCGCCGTGCTGGAAACCGCGCGCGGCGGCTTGCTGCGCGCCGGCATGGGCGTCAACGAAGTAAACGTCGGCGCGGTGCTCAACGTGCAAGCCGATCATTTGGGGCTCAAGGGCATCGACACCCTGGAGCAATTGAGCGAGTTGAAACGCATCGTCGTCGAGGTCGCCACCGACTGCGCCGTGCTCAATGCCGACGATCCGCTGGTGCTCAGGATGGCGGGCCACACGGAGGCCAAGACCCTATGCTACGTGACCATGAATCCGCATCACGCCCTGGTGCGCGAACATATTCGCGCCGGCGGCCGCGCCTGCGCTCTTGAGGCGGGCGTCAATGGCCAGATGATGACGCTTTACGATCGCGGCGGCCACATCCCGCTGCTCTGGACGCACTTGATTCCCGCCACGTTGGAGGGGCGGGCAACGCACAACGTGCAGAACGCAATGTTCGCCGCCGCCATGGCATTCTCATTGGGAATCAAGCTGGACGCGATCCGCCAGGGGCTGCGTACTTTCGATTCCACCTTTTTCCAAGCTCCGGGCCGCATGAACGTATTCAACGAGCACCCCTTCAAAGTGCTGTTCGACTACGGGCACAATGCGCACGCCGTTGGAATGATGGCGGATCTCGCCTCGCGGCTTGACGTCACCGGCCGGCGCATCGTGGTGTTGGCGGGGCCGGGAGACCGGCGCGACGAAGATCTCGTGGCGATCGCCAAGGCCGCCGCCGGCCGCTTCAATCACTACATCTGCCGGCGCGACGACCACCTGCGGAATCGCGCTGCGGACGAAGTGCCGCGCATTCAAGCGCAGGCGCTGCGCGGCGCCGGCGTACCCGAAAGCGCAATCTCGATCATTCCCGACGAGCAGGACGCCATCGACGCGGCGCTGCGCATGGGCGAACCTGGCGATCTGCTGCTCATTTTTGCAGATGCTCTGGCGCGCTCTTGGAAGCAAATCACGAAGTTCAAGTCGGCGAGCACCGCAGCGGCAGCGGCTGCATCGGCGGCTGCGGCAGCGGCGGCATCGGCGGCGGCGCCGCGGCCGCGGCGGCCGCTCGCGGAACCCGCTGCGGAGGGAGCCGAGATCGCCGCTGCAAGTCCGGAATTCAGCATGGAAGGCCTGATCCGCGACGAGCGCGGAGTGCACCTGGCGCCGGAGAACAACGACTGAACGTCCCGCAGCTATTGCCGTTTGAGGATTCCAGGCGCTTAACGGGAAGTAACCTATTCTTTGCATCGACCGGAGCCGTGCTCGATGCAGTTCGCGCGCCGCTTGACGACGCGCAGATCAACGGCTGGCGCGAACGGGTTGTACGTGTCGGCCTAAAACTGGGTTGGCGTGAGCGCCGCTGCGTCGTTCGGCGGCACGCCGGCGGCGTGCTGTTGGCGATCTCCGCGCCCGCGGACCAGTTGCTGCTCGCCACCGAAGTCAATGAGTGGGCGCTGTGCGCGGCGCTGGCGGAGGGTGACCCCAAGCGCTGGGCCGGACTTGAAGATGCGCTGCTGGCGGCGGCGGACGAGGCCAATGCGGCGACTGCACTCGCTCCCGGGTTGCCGCCTGTCCTGGAGGAAAGCGCGGCGTTCTCGAGGTTCGAGCAGCTCTCCGCCATCGAAGCGGCACCCAGGATGCATGAGCTGATCGAGGCTGCGAGGGAGAGATCGCTGCCCTACTTCGTGGACGAAGAAGAATTGACTTTGGGAGCCGGACGGGGCAATCGAACCTATGGCCGCAACGCCCTGCCGTCGTCCGCTGAAGTACCTTGGGACGCTTTGTCGGACATTCCGACCGCACTCGTGACAGGGAGCAATGGCAAGACTACAACCGTACGATTGCTGGCGGCCTGCGCGCGCGCGCATGGCTGGCGCGCCGGCTACAACTGCACCGACGGCGTGTTCATCGGCGATGAGACCTTGGCGTTAGGCGACTATTCCGGGCCCGCCGGCGCACGCTTGGTCGTGCGCGACCGGCGCACTGAAGCCGCGATTTTAGAAGTTGCGCGCGGCGGCATCTTGCGGCGGGGACTGGCCGTCTCGCACGCCGACGCGGCGGCGATCACCAACATCAGTTCCGACCATTTCGGCGAGTACGGCATCGATGACTTGGCCGGATTGGCGGACGTCAAGCTCAGCGTCGCTGCGGTGCTCGATTCGCACGGCCGTTTGGTACTCAATGCCGACGACCCCTTGCTGCGGATGAAGGCCCGCGAGCTCGCGCTGCGCCACGGCCTGGCATCGCCGCCCGCCTGGTTTGCCCGCGATTGGGACCAATCGTACTTGCGCTCGTACCGCGCACAAGGCGCGCCGGCCTGCGGCGTGCAGAGCGGCCGGTTGTGGCTGCGCGACGCCGGTCTTGACCATGATCTGGGGCCCGTGGCGCAGATGCCGCTTTCGATCGGCGGCGTCGCCGCGTACAACATCGCCAATCTCGCCGCCGCCGGCCTGCTGGCCGCCGCGCTGGGAATTGCGCCGCGCACCATCGCGGCGGTGTTCGCTCGCTTCGGCGAAAAAATCACCGACAATCCCGGTCGCATGATGCGCTTCGAATTCAAAGGGGCGCACGTCTTGGTCGACTATGCGCACAACCCCGATGGATTGCGGGGATTTTTGTCCGTGGCGACGCAGTTGCGCGGCCGCGGCCGCTTGGGACTGCTGCTCGGGCACGCGGGCAACCGCCGCGATTCCGACATTGCGGAATTGGCGCGCGTGGCCGCCGAGTTCAAGCCCGATTTGATCGTCGTAAAGGAGGATGAAGCGCACTTGCGCGGCCGCGCCCCGGGCGAAATTCCGCGCATTATCCGCGATGAGTTGCTGCGCCTCGGACTCGAAGGTTCCGCGCTGCCGGTGCACGACAATGAACTTGCCGCCGCCCGTTTCGCGCTCGACTGGGCGCGGGCAGGCGATGTGCTGGCGCTGCCCCTGCATTCGCCGACCGCGCGCGCGGCGGTGGTGTCGATCTTGCAGAGCCCATAGCGGCTCAGTTTGTCGCCGATATGAGTTGCATGTCCCGCCTGATGTAAACTACGGCGCACCAAACGAGGGGTATCCCACATGATTCGAGCGGCGGCGCCGATTGCGGCATCGATTATTCTGGCGGCATCTATGATTCTGGCGGCATCGATCCCCGCGCCGGCGGCGCCCGCAGCGGGCCAAACCGAGTCGCAATCGGTCGATCCGATCAAGGTTCTGGCGGGACGGCTGGACCTCGAAAAATACAAGGCGACCATCAAGGGTTTGACCAAATTCGGCGATCGACGCCAGGGAACCGATCGCAATCGCGCGGCCGTCGATTGGATCGAAGCGCAGCTCAAGAGCTACGGTTGTTCGAATATCTCGCGGGTCAAATACCACTACTCGCCCACCGAAGCGCGCCGGCCCAGCGGGCCGCCGGTGGCGCGGGACGCCGCATCGGGCGGCGGCCGCTTTCGCGGATTTCGCGCTCCCACGGGCGTGAACACCGACCCACTATTGCAGCCCGACGAGAAATTGCGCGCCTTGAATTCCCAGCCGACCGAGCCGGGCGAGCGCGAAGAAGTCTATTGCACCAAGGTAGGCTCGACCCATCCTGAAGAGATGTACATCGTCGGTGGGCACATGGACGGCCACGGCTGGGGTGAAGCGGCGAACGATGATGGCTCGGGAACCGCTTTGGTCATGGAATTGGCGCGGGTATTTTCATCCCCCGACGTCAAGACCGAACGCTCCATCCGCTTTGCCTTGTGGAACAACGAAGAAACCGGTCTCGACGGGGCTCGCGCCTATGTCGATCAGCGGGCCGCCCTGCAAGGCAAAGAAGAACCTCCCGGGTCAGGGCGATACCCGGAACCGAAGTGGCTGGGGATGATTCAGCACGACATGATGCTGTTCGATCATGGCATGCCGCGCGCCGATGGCACCGTCTCCAAGCAGCAGCGGCCGGAAGCGGACGTCAACATCGAATATCAGTCCCGTTCCAAAGAGGCGGAAGGCTCGCAGAAATTGGCCTGGGTATTTTATGCTGCCAACGACGCCTACGCGACCGATTACCCGGCGGCGGTGGGTCCGCATATGACCAATACGGACAGCACGCCCTTCATGGATCTCGTGCCGGCGCTCAGCCTGCGCGAGAACGAGCGCGGAACTGAAATCGGCGCGGGCTGGGACCCGCAGTGGCATCAACCTACGGACATCTATGCCACCTACTCGGATGCCGACTTTCGACTGGGGTTGAATGCGGCGCAAACCACCCTAGGGGCGATAGGAAGGTTGACGGGCGCCACCTTGAAATGATGGCCGCGGGAGCCGCCCCGCTGAATCGGAGTTTTTCAAGCCCGAGTGATCAAGCGCGGCGCGGGGCATCGACGGTTTTGCACTGTCCGCTGTACAAAGGTCCCGAGCTGCCCGTAACGCGGATGGAGCCGTTCGAGCGGTCGATCGCAAAGCTCAACGGCACGCCGTTTCCCAAATCCACCCGAAAGGTGATCTTGCTGTCGGTGATGGCGGCGGTGGACATCGTCTTGGCGATGTAAACCAGTTGGTTGGTTTGGTCAAATCTTAGCTCCCACATGCGGCGGGCGTGGTTCGGTCCCGTCTCTTCGACCGCGCACGACAGGACGACTTCCCCCGCATGCAGCAGCGGAGCGGCGGCGAAATACGCAACGGCGACGACACCTACAGCTGCACGCATAACCCATCCATGTTCTGAATCCTCGTGACATCGTATCAAATTTAGTCGCAGGCGCCGCGCGCGGCTTACGGCACTGAGTGGCGCAGTACAATGGAGGCGGGCGCGGTTTATGGAGTTCGACCAAAGTGGAAAACAGCATGAAGCAGCTTTTTGCAATCACCGCCATCGGCATCCTTGCCCTCGAGTTGTCGGCGCCGACTCGAGCCGGGGATCCCGGCGTGCCGGCCGAGTCCAATGTGCCTGGCGCACAGTCTCCCCGCATTCATGCGGACCGGCGCATCACTTTTTCGCTCAAAGCCCCCGATGCCGCCAGCCTGCAGGTTGCGGGCGGCGATGGCTTAGGGGCGGCCCCGTTTCCGATGACTAAAGGGCCGGACGGAACGTGGACTGTCACGACTCCGCCGAGCGTACCGGGGTTTCACTACTACTGGTTCGTGCTCAATGGCGTGGAGGTGAATGATCCGGCGAGCGAGACCTACTTCGGTTACGGTAAGGAAACCAGCGGCATTGAGGTACCCGAGCCCGGCGCCGATTTCTATGCCATCCAGAATGTGCCGCACGGGGAAGTGCGCGCCAAATGGTATCTGTCAAAAATCACCGGCGAGTGGCGCCGCGCCTTGGTGTATACGCCGCCGGGCTACGATGAGCATCCGACGACCCGCTATCCTGTGCTCATTTTGCAGCACGGCTCAGGCGAGGACGAAACAGGCTGGTCGCGCCAGGGCCGGGCCCAATTCATCCTCGACAATCTCATTGCCGCCGGCAAGGCGCAGCCAATGATCGTCGTCATGGATCGCGGCTATGCCCAGCGTGCGGGAGCTACGGTGCCGAGGCCTGGGACAAGCGCGTGGCTGAAGAACTTGCACGCGGCGTTCACTGCGTTTGAAGACGTCGTCATGCAGGATCTGATTGCGACGATCGATGCCTCTTATCGGACCATTCCCGACCGGGAGCATCGGGCGATGGCCGGATTGTCGATGGGCGGCATGCAAACTCTGTTCATCACGCTGCAGCATTTGGACAAGTTTGCCTTCATCGGCTCATTCAGTGGACCGATTATTCCCGACCTCGATGTCGCCAAGCTGAGCGTCAACGGCGTTCCGAAGCCGTTCGATGCCAAGACAGCCTATGGCGGCGCATTTGCGGATCCGCAGGCGTTCAACCAGCGCGTGAGGCTGCTGTGGCTGGGCGTGGGCAGCGCCGAGCCGGCTCAGTTTCGCAGGGGGATACAGGGCGCGGTCGAGGCCCTGCGCAAAGCCGGCGTGCGCCTGCAGTACTTCGAGTCGAGCGGCACGGCGCACGAATGGCAGACCTGGCGCCGCGATTTGAATGACTTCGCACCACGGCTATTTCGTTTGAATTAGCCGCAGCTAGAATCAATAGCGCTCGTCGGCGGCGCCGCCGGCGCAGCGGCATACTTTGTACAGACGCTCCGGCAAACTTTGAGTTTGATGCATTTCAAAGTCGAGCAGCACCGCCTTGGGATCGGCCGCTTCACGGTCGACCAGCTCATCGCCAGACGGGTGCCTGCCTTCGATGGGGCCGTATTGAACAAAGCCGCACGTCGGCAGGTGCGCCGTGGTTTGGCGAATGTAGGTGCTTATGCGGACGCGATAAACCGGCATGCAAATAGCTTAGCACCGCCAAAAACGCGAATTTGGCCCAAGTGACAATATCCTCTGGGGACTGCCAACGGATTCGCAGAACCGGCTATTGCGGGCGCGCCGGTTTCGTTATGATCAACGGCAATGCAATTGCCTCGACATGGATATATCGGGCGCGCGCTGCTCGCGTGTTTTGTCATGTTGCCGTTGTCGTGCGCAAAGTTCGGAACCCCGATGCCTTCCCCTACTCGCACTGTGCAGGGCCCGATCGTGGCCACGCCGGCGGGCGACCTCGAAGGACGACGCGATGGCGCTCTGCGCATCTTCAAGGGCATCCCCTACGCTGCCCCGCCGGTGGCAGAGGCGCGCTGGAGGCCGCCTACGAGTCTGCCGCGATGGACCGGGGTCAGGCCGGCAGTGGAGTTCGGTCCGGCGTGCACGCAGCCCACGCCGCGCGATGGCGGCATTTATTCGAATGACCTTAGGCCCACGAGCGAGGATTGCCTGACGCTGAATATTTGGGCGCCCGCCGACGCTTTCCGAACGCCGGTCTTTGTCTGGATTCACGGCGGCGCCTTGCAGTCAGGATCGAGCAAAGAGCCGCTCTATGACGGGGCGCGGCTCGCCGCCCACGGCATCGTGGTCGTCTCCATCAATTATCGGCTGGGCGTTCTCGGCTTTTTGGCCCATCCGGAACTGAGCGCCGAATCGCCGCTCGGTATATCGGGCAACTATGGACTGCTCGATCAGATAGAGGCGCTGCGCTGGATAAAGCGCAACATCGGTGCGTTCGGGGGCGACCCTTCCAAAGTGACCATTGCCGGCGAATCGGCCGGGGGATTGAGCGTGATGTACTTGATGGCTGCACCGGACGCGCGCGGCCTTTTTTCCAAGGCGATCGCGCAAAGTGCATACATGATCTCCACCCCGGAGCTGAAACAGAGCCGCTTCGGCGCCCCGGCCGCCGAGCAAGCCGGCGCAAATCTCGCCGCAGCACTGCATGCACCCGATGTCGCGGCGCTGCGCGCCATGGATCCGCAAGCGCTGACCGACGCCGCGGCGGCAGCCTACTTCGCACCGTTCGGCGTCATCGATGGACACGTCTTGCCGAGGCAATTGGTCGATGTCTTCGATCGCGGCGAGCAGGCACACGTACCGCTTCTGGCGGGCTTCAATAGCGGGGAGATTCGCTCGTTGACTTTTCTCGCGCCGCCCTCCCCGGCGAGTCCGGCCGAATACGAACGGATCATCCGCGAGCGGTATGGCGATCTCGCCGACGAATTCCTGCGGCTCTACCCGAGCGGCAACATGCGCGAGAGCATTCTGGCGGCGACGCGGGACGCGCTCTACGGCTGGACCGCGCAGCGCTTGGTGATCAAGCAAGCGGCGCTGGGTCTGCCCTCCTTCCTTTACCTGTTTGACCATGGCTATCCCAGCGCGGACGCCGCAGGGCTCAAGGGCTTCCATGCGAGTGAGCTGCCTTTCGTGTTCGGCACATTGGCGCAAACCCCTCCGCATTGGCCCAAGATTCCAGCCACTGCGGCCGAAGCGATGCTCTCGGCGGCAATGCTCGACTATTGGAGCAGTTTTGTTCGAAGCGCAACGCCACGCGCCGCGAACGAGCCGGATTGGCGCGCCTTCGGGTCGACCGGCGCTTATATGGATTTCACGGATGCACCTCATCCATCGGTTGACCTATTCCCGGGGATGTACGCACTGCACGAAAAGGCTGTTTGTCGGCGCCGGTCGAGCGGCGACCTGGCGTGGAACTGGAACGTCGGCGTCATCTCGCCGCGGCTGCCCGCGGAAGGCGCCCGCTGCGAATAGCAGCCCGACAAAAACTTCAAATGGGGGATCGAGAATGTCAAAGAAAGTTCCGCACGTGCGGCATGGCGAAGCTCGATCACTGGGTCTCGATCGGCCGATTACCCGACGCGATTTCGTCGGCGCGACGCTAATCGGCTCGGGAGCCATCCTGTTGGGCGCGCCTGCCCCCGCCTTCTCGCAGGGTCTGCCGGCATCTTGGAATGGCTACACCGGTATCGGCGACTATAGCCGCTCCAACGGCAACATCGCCTCGGTAGTCAATGCAGCGCACGGCATTCGCGACGGCATCTACGAAGCGCGCCTCGATTCGGCGCCGCGGATCGACGAGCCTTACGATCTGATCATCGTCGGGGGCGGATTCGCCGGCCTCATCGCCGCCTACGAGTTTCACAAGGCTCGGCCCAATTCACGCTGCTTGGTTCTCGACAATCATCCCGTATTCGGCGGCGAGGCCAAGCAGAACCAGATGCTCGTGGATGGCGTGATGCTCACCGGCCCGCAGGGTTCCAACGATGCGGTCATTCCTCGCCCTGACAACAATTACGCCCATGTCGCCGCGCTTTGGGACGAAATCGGCATGCCGCGCTCTTATGAATTCGTCGCGCCGACCGGAGCGGCAGCGTCGTTGAAATTCTCGCGCGATCATTACGATCCGATGTTTTGGAATGAGGACGCCGCTACCTTAGGCTACTTCTTCGACAGGCCATTCGCCTCGCAACGCGCCTGGGTGGTCAATCCGTGGTCCGATGATCTGCGCCGGGCGCCAATATCGGAGGAAGCCCGCCGCAGCTGGCTCCAATGGAAGAAGCACACGCCCGTAATGACGCGTGGTGATGAAGCCGCCACCAATCGTTGGCTCGACTCGATGTCTTATGGCGATCTGATCGTGCGGGAGCTGAAGCTGTCGAAGGACGTTTTTCGCTTGTCCGACCCGTTGGTAGCGACCGGCGATTACGGCGTAAGTTCCGACGCGGTCTCCGCCTACGGCGCGAAACTGCTGGGGCTTCCCGGGACCGGCGAGAACATCATCGGCGACGACGTGTTTTCGTTTCCCGGCGGCAATGCCGCCATCCTGCGGCACATCGTCAAGGCGCTGCTGCCGGACGCTATATCGGGCACACGATCATTTGCCGACGTGCTTTATTCGCCGATCGATTTCAGCGCTCTCGACCGGGCGCAGCATACGCGCATTCGACTCGGCGCCACGGCCGTGGCGGTCCGGCACAACGGCAAACCTGAAACGGCGAGCGGCGTCGACGTGACCTACCTGATCGGAGATCAACTCGTGCGCGTTCACGGCAAGAGCGCCATCATCGCCGCCGGCGGCTGGGTTGCGCGCCGCATCGTGCGCGATTTGCCGCCCGCGTATTCCGCCGCGTATGCGCAATTCCACCACGGACCGATCCTGGTCGCCAACGTGGCGGTGCGCAATTGGAAGGCTTTTGCCAAGCTCGGCATTTCCTCTGCCCATTGGTTCGATGGATTCGGTTTCTTTGTCAACGTTCGTCAGCCGATGAAGATCAACGGGATTGCGGTGCCGCTCGATCCTGCCAAGCCGGCGATGCTTACGTTCTATGTCGGGTTTCCCCAATCCGGGGTTCCGATCGATGTCCAGACCAGCGCCGCCCGCGCCCGACTGTTCTCAACGAGCTACGCAGATTTCGAACTGCAGATCCGCAGGCAACTGCAGCAGATGCTGGGCGATTCCGGGTTCGACGCCGGGCGCGACATCGCGGGCGTCGTCATCAACCGCTGGGGCCACGCCTACATCGCGCCGCAACCGGGATTCTATTTTGGAACCGCAGCCGGCCCGGCGCCGCTCGAAGTCATCAGGGAACGCCATGGACGAATTGCATTCGGCCACAGCGAACTGTCGGGCAGACAAAGTTGGGGCCGCGCGGCGCAAGAATCGCGGCGCGCGCTAAAGCAAGTGCTCGAGGTGCTGGTCTAGGGCCGGGTGCAGCGTCAGCGATTTTTAAGTGTAAGGAAACCCGCCGCCATGAATTTGGCGATGCGTTTCTTGACCGCCGGAAAATCATCGGAGTGACAGACTCCGCCCGAAAGACGGTCGATGCGTCCGGTGCGCGCGAGCGTGTTCATCAGTGCGCCAGTCACGAAGTGGTAACCCCAGAAGATATCCTCATCCGGGTAGTCAGGCAGGGCTCGCTTCAGGATGCTGACCAGCTTCAACACGACCGGATCGAAGTGGAAATCCATGAGCTCCGCCCCTTCCGGCGTATTGCTGACGCGCGCGCACAGGGCCGCATAATTCATCCAGGGCTCGCCGCCCTCGTAATAGAGGTCCAGGTCGGTGTCCAGGAATGCATGCAGCGCGCCTTCGACGGTGGGATGATCTTTGGTCTCTTTCTCGTATTGCTCGAGCGCGGCTATCCGGCGGTCGCTGGTCACGCGCGCGCGGCGGGCGAATACCGCGTCGAATAGATTGCGTTTGTCCTCGAAGTAATAGTGCAGTAGCGTGGTGTGGATCCCGACGCGCTGAGCGACATCGCGAAGCGTCACGCCATAGAGCCCATGTTTTGAGAACAGGTACTCGGCGGCATCCAAGATTTGTTCCAAGCTTTCGGCGCGCTGCTGCGCCTTGCTGCGCCTTTGGCGCTTCGGAGCCTGCGGCACCCGGCTAGCCCTTCTTGTCGACAGCGAAGATCTCAACTTTACTTCAGTCGACGCTGAGTTTCCCATTTGCGTAGTCCGCGCGCAATTGGTTCTTGTCGATTTTTCCCGTAGCAGCCAGCGGCATGGCGTCAATCTCGACAATCTCGTCGGGAAGCCACCAGCCGGCAACCTTGCCGCTGAGAAACTCGAGCAACGCGCGTGCGTGCAGCGACTGGCCCCGGCGGTACTCGACGATCAGTACGGGGCGCTCGCCCCACTTTGCATCGGTGCGTGCAATAACCGCGGCGAGACCCACCGCGGGATGGGTCCCCACGATGTCTTCGAGTTCCGCCGGGTTTATCCACTCGCCGCCCGATTTGATCAGATCCTTCGAGCGCCCGCAGATGGTTACATTGCCGCTCTCGTCGATGCTCGCGAGATCGCCGGTGTCAAGATAACCTTCGGCGTCCACGGCGCTGGTCTCGGCCTTGAAGTAGCGCTCGAGCACGCTGGCGCCTTTGACTTTAAGATGCCCCTTTGCGCCGCGTTGCTCGGGCAAGGTGGCGCCGGACGGGTCGGTCAGCTTGAGGTCGATCCCCATGATGGGCCGGCCGGAGGCGCGCGCCTCTGCGGCCAGCGAATCGGGCGAGGCGATGGTGCCCAGCGGCGAGAGCTCGGTCATTCCCCAACTGGTTTGCACCTGCGCACCGAGCCGTTTCTCCATCCTGCGAATCAAGGCATCCGGACAGTTCGAGCCGCCGATCAGCACGCGTTTGAGCGCGGGCAGTTCGCCGCCGACCTCATCCAGATGATCGATCACGCCGAGCCACAGGGTTTGGATGCCGGCCGCCAGCGTCACGGACTCCTCGCGCATGAGCGCGGCGAGGCTCGCCCCGTCAGAGTGGCGCCCGGGCAGCACCAGCTTCGCGCCCACCGCGGGCGCTGCAAATGGCAGCCCCCAGCCGTTTGCGTGAAACATGGGTACGGCAATGAGCAGGGTATCGCCGCCGCTGAGCGCGATGGCGTCGGCCTGCAGCGCCCGCAGAGTGTGCAGGTAGTTGGAGCGGTGTGTATACAGCACACCCTTCGGATTGCCGCTGGTACCCGAGGTGTAGCAAAGCCCCGCCGGCGTCTGCTCATCGAAACCGCCCCACGCGCTCGCCGCTCCGTGCGTCGCCAGCAGGCCCTCGTGGCCCCACAGCCGTGCCGGGTGGCCTTGCAGCAAATCGCGCCGCGGCCCCTCGCCGTCCATCAGAATGATGTGTTCGAGGGCGGGACACAGCGGCGCCAATTCCGCCAGGAGCGGAGTGAGACTCGAGGCGACGGAGAGAGCGCGATCTTCCGCTTCATTGATCATGGCCGCGAGATGGGCGGCGGTGAGCCGAGGATTGAGCGTGTGGCAGACGATTCCGCTGCCCATGAGCGCGTAGTACATCTCGAGATGATGCTGAGTATTCCAACCGAGCGTGGCCACGCGATCGCCGCAACGCAGTTGCAGCGCCGCCAGCGCGCCCGAGAGCAAGTTGCTGCGCGCCCTTAAGTCGGCGTAGCACGTGCGCCGCACCGCGTGCCCCGCTTCCGCGGTGACAATCTCCCGATCACCCCGCCATTTGGCGGCGTGATCGAGAAACTTGTCGACGGTGAGGGCATAAGCTTGCATGCGCAGCAAAGTACGTTGGTGAAAAATCCGGCCGCTCGATCTTTTAGGGCGAGCGGCCGAGTGTTCGCCCTAGAAACTCGTCAGGAAGCGCACGCCAAATTGACGCGGCGGACCTGCGAAACGCAGATTGGAGTTCAGCGCGCCGACGTAGTGCTGGTCGGTGAGGTTGGTGCCATACAACGTCGTGAGAAAGCGCTCGTGTGCCCAGGCCAATTGCGCGCCCAAAATGTCGCGGCTCGAGAGATGATCGCCCAAGGAAGCATTTTCGAACAGCGTCGCCCACTGCGGAGCGACGTAGCCGAAATTCAGGCGCGGCGTCAGTGAGTCCTTGGCAGTCAGGCCGATCTTGTACTGCGTACCGATATTGAAACTGAAGTTGGGCGCATAGGTCTGCGAGTGGCCGGTCAGATCCACGCACGATGCGCTCGAAGGACCCGCCGCCGGATCGCAAGCCGCGAGGCTCGCGATTCTCGGATCGGTGGCAAAAAACCGCCCCAGCGAACTATGCATGATGGTGGTGCCGGCGTCCAAAGAAAAGTCTCCAAAAACCGCCTGTGTCTGCGCCTCGAATCCATAGAGGTGGGTCGCGTTCGGATTGTTGAGCTCGAAGCCGAAGACCGGAATTTGCGGATAGCCCACCGTGACCTGGAAGTTCTTGTAGACGTCGTAAAACCCGTCGATCTGGGTTCGCAGATGCCCGTCAAAGCCGCTGGTTTTCCAGCCGAGCTCATAGTCCAACAGCTTCTCGGAATCAAACGCGGCCGGAGTGCCCAAGCCCACCGGAACATTCAGACCGCCGGGCCGAAAACCCGAGGAGACAAAAGCATATAGAAAATTGTTTGCGTCGACGGTCCAGTTCAAGGATACCTTGCCCGAGGTATTCACGAACTTCGCCGTTTGCTCATCGGCAATCGGCAATCCGTATTGCAGCACCTGCACATGATTGGTGGTCTTTGCCTCGGTGTAGCGGCCTCCGATTTGCAATTGCAAGCCCGGCGCAAGTTGAAAGCTCAGCTGGCCGAATCCGGCGAAGGCGGATTCCGGGTTGGTCCCCTGCAAGCGGTATTCGCTCAAGGGATTTCCCGGCGGGATACCGATCAGGAAATAATAGTTCGGCACAAAATTGTACTTGTCGCCGTCGGCATACGCCCCGACGATCCAGGTCAGAAAACCTTCGTCCTTGGAAATAACATTGAATTCCTCGGACCAGAGCGTTTCATCGACGTTGTCGGCGAAGTAGTCGTTCAAGGTATTCGTACCGTCGAGATCGGCTTGATATTGAGTGTTGCCTTTTTGGTAGCCCGTGACCGATCGCAAGGTGATGCCGTCCGGCAATACGTAGTCGATTTTCAACATCGTTCGGCCAAATCGGTCGAGCGCCTGTTGCGGAGAATTGACGCCGATGTTGAAGAGATCTTCGCTGCTGTTATATGGATCCGCGGGATAGGCGCCCAGGTTCAGATAGTTGTAGTCGGTCTTCAGCAGCACGGTGAGAGCGTCGTTAGGTTTCCACAGAAGCCCGAGACGCACGCTGCCCGTGCGCACGTTGCCCGGATTGCCCGCATACGCGCCGCCATTAGGGCCGGTGATGTTGTAGAAGCTATTTCGGCTTTCGCCGTCGAAGGCCACGCGCGCCGCCAAGGTGTCGCTGATCGGGATATTCACGGCTCCTTGCAGGCCAAAATCCGTGTAGTTGCCGACCTGAGCCTGCAGATAACCGTCGTAGCCGCCGCCGATTTTAGGGTCGACCGTCGTCACGAAGACGGCGCCGCCGGTCGCGTTCTGACCGCCGAATGTGCCTTGCGGTCCCCGCAATATTTCGACATTCGCGACGTCATAATAAGGCTCTTCCTGAAAATACCCAGGGAAGGTCGCGATGCCGTCGCGGTACGTGACCACGCCAACGGTCGTCTGCGAGTTGTGTTCCGCTTTGCCGACGCCGCGAATGTTGAAATCAATTCCTTGACCGAAGTTGTCGATCGTCGCTCCGGGCGTGGCGAACTGCAGCTGGTCGACGCCGGTGACACCCATGTTGGCCAGTTCGGTGCCGTTCAAGACGGTCGCCGAGATCGGCGTCGTTTGCAGGTCCGTGTGCCGCCGTTCCGCTGTGACAACGACTTCTGAGATTTGCTCCCCAGAACCGGCGTTTGATGAGGACGTAACCGTCTGCGCGGCGGCCGTACCGCACCAACCGAACGTAACCGCGGAAACGCTCAACCACAAGACTTGGATTTTCATCGCTCCCCCTTTTTGGTTGCTGGCGCTCTGGCGGCGCGTGGCCGGATAATTACATTAACTACTGAGACAGTCAATATTCACTCTTGCGATAGCGAACATAAGCAATCGGCCCGTGAGAGGGGCAACCGCAGGCGACAGCAGGTTCAAGGCGAGGGAATTATGGTTAAGTATTTCAAAAGCTTGGAGACGCCACAGGTTCGAGGAGCAAATCCGGCGGCATGGCTCCGCCAATTCCAAGCTCGGCTTATTGAGGATGCGAACGAATGGCGGCGCTCAGATCCCGCACCACTTCGGATTTCAAATTGGAGAGAACTCGCCAATCGTCAGGATGCTCCGCGGTTGACCCAGCGACAGCCGCGAACGATTATCGCGGGGCCCCGATGTGCGGCGTGCCAGGCACAGCAGCCACCGCCAACACGCTGTCTTGAACCAGGAGATCGGACGATGCCGAAACGAGTCGATCTGAAGAGCGTGCCCGTGGTGATTGGTTCCGGATACCCGGCGCCCTTCGACCAGCCATGCGCGGCGCGAGCCCGGCAGAGGCTGGGCGAGGCCTCGGGTCTCACTGACTTTGGCGTGAATCTGTTGCGCCTACCCCCGGGAACTTGGTCTAGTCAGCGCCATTGGCATGCGGCGGAAGACGAGTTCGTATTCGTAGTCGCGGGCGAGGTGGTTCTCATCACCGATTCCGGGGAAGAGGTTTTACGCGCCGGCGACAGCGCGGGTTTCAAAGCGGGTATTAAAGACGGTCATCATTTGCAGAATCGATCGCCGCGGGACGCGATTGTGCTCGAAATTGGTTCCCGAAAGCCGGAAGACGAAGGAGAGTATTCGGACATCGACATGCGCTTCGCTCGCACGGGAGGCTTCACGCGCAAAGATGGGACGCCCTATCCGCAAAAATAGTTCACTCACCATCCGATGCCGTAGTCCTCGCCGTGGTTGCTGGACCCGCCCCACATGGTTCCATGCGCGCGGTCGAGTTCGATGGCATTGATCGGACCCGAGCTGCGCTCGACGAAATCGAGCCGGTAGCCCATGCGCACGAGTTGCTGACGCACCCACGGCGGCGTCGCGCTGTTCAGCGTGAGACGGCCGGGTATGGATGCGTGCGCCCCGAATGAGTCGCGCATTTGATAGCTGGTGATGTTGGCAGCCTCAGTGGCTTCCTGCGGAGTCATTCCGAATTCCACCACGTTCAGAAAAAACTGCAGCAGGTTTTGATCCTGGGTATCGCCGCCTTGCACGGAGAACACCAGAAACGGCTTGCCGTCCTTCAGCGCCAATGTCGGCGTGAGCGTCGCGCGTGGACGCTTGCCCGGCTCCAGCACATTGAAGGGATTCTCGGACGCGTCCAGCACGAAACTCTGCATGCGCTGGCTCAAGCCCACGCCGGTATGACCGGCGATCACCGCGGGAGTCCAGCCCCCGCTCGGCGTGACCGACACCGCCCAACCCTTGTCATCCGTGGCTTCGACGCTCGTCGTGCCCAGCCGGAAGGTGCGGTCATACTCGAGCAACGCGGTCGGATTCCACTCCGCCTTGGCAGACGAGGATGGCATCTTGCTGTGCCACTTTTGCAGGATGGCCGCGAAAGGATTTTTGCCTCCTTGGTAGGGATAGGGATCTCCCGGGCGAATATCCGGGTCGTTGTGATCGAATTGGATCAGCTTTGCACGCTCGCGCGCATAATCCTTGGACAACAGTCCTTGAATCGGCGACTGCGGCGAAAAATAAGGATCTCCATAGTAGAAGTCCCGATCCGCGTAGGCCAGGTTCATGGCCTGATACAGCGTGTGAATGTAGCGGGCGCTGTCGTAGCCCATGGTTTTTAAGTCGAAGTTCTCGAGAATGTTCAGAGTCTGGAGCATGACCGGGCTTTGCACCCAGGTGGTGAGCTTGTAGACCTCGATGCCCTTGTAGTTCGTGTGCACCGGCTCTTCGATATGCACTTTCCACTTGGCCAGGTCCTCCATGGTGAATAGTCCGCCCTGCTCTCGAGTACCGCGCACCAGCTCCTGCGCGATATCGCCTCGGTAGAAGCGGTCGTACGCGGCGTAGATCGCGGCCTTGCGATCTTTGCCGGCGGAAAGCGCCTTGTGCTCCGCTTCCACCAGTTTCCGCAAGGTCGCGGCCAGCTCCGGTTGACGGAAGATCTCCCCCGGCTGCGGGCCTTCGCGCGCCTCGCCGGGGTGGATGAGGATGGTGTGCTTGGAGTAAGGCCATTGTGCAATCTTGTCCTTGTAGTGCTCGATGGTGTCGGACAGCTCCGCTTCCATCGGATAGCCGTCTGCCATTTGGATGGCCGGGGCCAACACCTCGGCGAGGCTCATGGTGCCGTACTCGGCCAGCATGGTCATGAGGCCGCCGGGAGTCCCCGGGGTGACGGCGGCGAGCGGACCGAACTCCGGCGGATAGTTCATGCCCTTCTTGTGGAAAAATTCCGGCGTCGCACCGCTGGGTGCAACGCCGAGCGCGTTGATACCGATTACCTTGCCGGTGTTCGGGTTGTAAATCAACGCCTGGGTTTCACCGCCCCAGGAGAGCGTGTCCCACATGGTCGAGGTCGCGGCAATCATGGCGCAAGCGGCATCCACCGCGTTGCCGCCTTTCTGAAAAATCATCGCTCCGGCGGTCGCGGCCAACGGCTTGCCGGTAACAGCCATCCAGTGCTGCGCGTGAAGGGCCGGCTTTTCGGTGCGTGCTTGCACGGTTTGCATTGAAGGGGCCAGAATCGCGGCAGCGCTCAGAAACATTGCCGGCCGTAAAACCTTAGAGACAGATCTCATGCTTCAGTCCATCCTGGCTATTTGCTTTGTCCGAGCTACTTGCCGCGAAGGGCAAAGGATATGGCAGCATTGCGCGGCTTGGTGAGCTGCGCGAACAGCACGCCTGCAATGGCGCCAACGACCATTTGCGCCGCAAGACCATCTGCTCCGCGCGCGCCGAAAATACCCACCGTCCCCAGCACGCTTCTCAAGATCGTAAAAAGCGTGAAAAGCGCCGCGGCGCCCGCGACGCCGAAGACTATGGCGCGGAAACCGATGAACCGGGCGAGTACGCCGGCGATCAAGAAGGCAATCAACAAGGCGATTGAGGTCACCGCGGAATACGGCACAAACATCCCGAAAAGATCATGCGCGGCCCAGGAGATGCGATCGGCGAATGGGATGGCGGCGGGTGCCGTTGCGGAGGCGAGGCCCGCCGCATTTGACCATGCCTGCTGAACAAGAATCGAGTGAGCCGCCGAGCCCAGCACTATCATCGCGACCGCGGCAACGACAAACGCGACCACTCGGCGTAGCATCCTGATTTTCCACGACTGTGCCATGAGCGTATCCAATAAAAAAGGGTTGTTTATCATAACTCGTTCCTTCCAGGGAATTGGCACGCGCGCGTGCATTTTAGTGGCCGCGATCGCCGTAACCATTTGCGCCAGGGCGGCGGCCGGGGCGTCATCGGAGACGGAGCGCGCGCCGCCGCCCCCGCCGCAGCCGGCCAAAGTGATCAAGACCGGCTACAGAGTTTCCGAGATCGCCAAGGGGCTGGATCATCCGTGGTCAATGGCGTTTTTACCCGGCGGATCGATGTTGGTCACCGAGCGCGTGGGTCGATTGCGCTTGATCAAAGACGGCGCATTGCAAACTCAGCCGATCGGCGGCGTACCTGCCGTGCATACCGGCAGCCAGGCCGGGTTGTTCGACATCGTTTTGCACCCGAATTTTGCACAGAACCATATCGTGTATCTGACCTATGCCGCGGGTACCGCGGCGGCCAACGGCACGCAAGTGGCGCGCGCCCGCTTCGAGGGCGGCGCGCTGCAGGACCTGCGCGTGATTTTCAAGGCGATGCCCCTGAAGGACACAGACAATCATTACGGCGGCCGCATGGCTTTCCTCCCAGACGGCACGTTCGCGCTGACCATCGGCGAAGGATTCGAGTATCGCGAAAAAGCGCAGGACTTGAGCTCCGATCTCGGTAAGATTGTCCGATTGAACGAGGATGGCGGCGTGCCCCGCGACAATCCATTCGTCGGACAATCTTCCGCGCGTCCGGAAATCTATACCTGGGGCCATCGCAACGAACAGGGCCTGTTCTTCGATGCACACAGCGGCCGGCTGTACGAAACCGAGCATGGTCCGCGCGGCGGCGATGAACTCAACATCATCGTTGCGCACCGCAACTATGGATGGCCGGTCATCACGTATGGCATGGACTATTCCGGCGCCTATGTATCCCCATATACGCAGCGCGCGGGGCTCGAGCAGCCAGTGATCTATTGGACGCCGTCGATCGCGCCGTCGGGACTCGCGATGTATTACGGCGACAAGTTTCCCGCGTGGCGCGGCGACCTTTTCGTCGGCGCATTGGCGTTCAAACATCTGCGCCGTATTCACCTGGATGAGCGCGGCGAGGTCCTCGATCAAGAACAATTGCTGACCGACTTGAACTGGCGTATTCGCGACGTGCGCGCGCCCGCCGACGGCTACCTCTATGTGTGCACGGACGAAAGCGACGGCCGCGTGCTGCGGCTCGAACCGGCGGCCGGATAGCGCTGCGAGCCTCGCGAATTGGTAAGCGTGACAATTCCAAGGCGCAACCGAAGCCGGCATCGCAATGGTTGCCGGAAGGCGTTGCCGAAATATTTTGGGCTGGCGATCTCCGGCCTCTTTGCCCTATCCGCGCTTGCGGAACATCCAAAGTCACCGTCAAAGGCATCGATTCCCATCGTGGATGTCCGGCTCGGAGCACCGACGTACTTCAACGCCAGCGGTGATTCATGGGATCCCACCTGGGCACAGAACGATGAGCTGTACTCGGCGGTCAACGATGGTGCCGGCTTCGGCACATTCATGAGAAATATTGGTTTCAACCAAATATCAGGGGACAATCCGCTGGCACTCACCGGCCGTTTGCGAAACAGCATGGCCGATTACGGCGCGGTCAATGCGCCGGTCGCGAGCGACGGCAGGAACTGGAAAAGCGGCGGGAGCATCGCCCTCGATGGGATGCTGTACATGTCAGTGGGCATGGATCGCTATGTCGATGCAGGCTACGGAGGAAGGCAAACACGGATCAATTCGAGCATCATCAAGTCCAAGGATCACGGTCTCACATGGTCAAGACCGATGCAGGAAAACCGCGACCGGCCGATGTTTCCTGGCATGAGATTCGCCACGCCCTTCTTCATTCACTATGGCAAGGAGTATGCGGCGGCGACCGTGGACAAGGCCGACCGATATGTTTACGCGACATCGAATAATGGCTTCTGGGACAACGGTGACAATTTCATTTTAGGCCGCGTTGCGAGATCGAAACTCGCCGACTTGCATCCTGGCGATTGGAGTTTCTACAAGCGTGGAGACGGGGCGCGGGATACGAGCTGGACCCGCGAAATGAACCGTGCAGCGCTAATTATCAATGCTCCGGGACAGTGTGGTGAAGCCGGAGTTACCTATCTGCCGGACTTGAACAGGTATGTTCTGGTCAGCTGGTACTATCCGGTGGGCAACGGTCATGCCGGCAAGATTGAAGCCACGGAATTCGTATTTTACGAGTCGCCCAAGCCATGGGGACCCTGGACGCCAATCAAGATTATCCGAAACGAACCACAGGGCTGGTATATCCCCAGAGTGCTGGCCAAATTTCAATCGCGCGCCGGTGCGGATTTGCAAGGTTTCATCGCAGTCGCCGGAGACTGGCGAAACCCGCTTTTTTATCGATACACCATGGTGCCGGTGAAATTTGTGACCGCCGCCACCTCGCCTTAGTTTCGCCAGCGTCGCTATCGTCCCCGGCCGTCAGAGCCCGGTATCTACAGCGTTGGGTCCGCTCCCCGTCGCAATCGTACCGATGAAGGTGAGCGCGCCGCCGGCGCCGAGGCTGTACTGCGAGACGGTGTTGTCGTTGAAATTCGCGACATACACATAGCGGCCCGAAGCCTCGACCGTGATGTACCACGGACCACTTCCGGCTGCGATGGCGCCGATGGCGACGAGCGCACCGCCGGTGCCGATTTGATATTCCGATACCGTGTTGCCGCCATGATTGGCCGCATACACATAGTGACCGGTGGGGTCGATCACCAGCGACTCGGGCAGACTGCCCGCGGCGATTGTGCCGATCGAGCTGAGCGTACCCCCCATGCCAATCGAGTACTCCGAGACGGTGCCGTCGTTGTAGTTCGCCACGTAGGCATAGCGGCCCGTGGGATCAATGGCAACCGATTGGGGCAACGCGCCCGCCCCCACGGTCCCCGCGGAACTGAGCGTGCCGCCGGCGCCGATCGAGAACTCCGACACGTCGTTGCTGTTTTGGTTCGCGGTGTAGACGTAGCGGCCGGTGGGGTCGATGGCGATGCAGGCCGGCCCGCTTCCCGCCGCTATGGTGCCGAGGCTCGAAAGCGCGCCGCCGGTACCAATCGCGTATTCAGATACGCTATTGCCGCCCAAGTTTGCGACATACACATAGCTGCTCGTCGGGTCGACGACGATGGATGCCGGGTTGATTCCGGTGACGACCGTGCCGATTGCCGTGAGCGTGCCGTCGCTGCCGATCGTATATTCCGAGAGCGTATTGTCAGTCCAGTTCGCCACGTAGAGATAGCGGCCAGACGGGACGACGGCAATGGCATTGGGCTCGACGCCGGTTGTTTGAGTGCCAATCAAGCTCAGCGCGCCGCCGGGGCCAATCGAGTACTCAGACACGCTGTTGCCGGATTGGTTCGAGGCATACGCGTATTCCGGCGCGGCGGTCGCAGTCAAGGTCGCGACAGGCGCTGTCACGGTCCCTAAAGCCGCGCTGACCGAGGTTGTACCCACGCCAGCAGCCGTGGCAAGGCCGCCCGACCCCGCGGCATTGCTGACCGAAGCGATGGTCGTAGCGGAAGACGCCCACGTCACCGACGCGGTCAAGTTCTGAGTCGAGTTGTCCGTGTAGGTGCCGGTCGCAGTGAACTGTTGGGTCGTTCCATCGGTGATGCTGGGACTGATTGGCGTTATTGCAATCGATACCAGAGTGGCCGCGGTGACCGCCAAGCCGGTAGAACCAGAAATCGTACCGAGGGTGGCGGTGATCGAAGCGCTACCCTGCCCCACTGAGCTTGCCAATCCCGCGGAACCGGGAGCGTTGCTGATGGTAGCGACCGTGGTGTCGGAGCTGCTCCAGCTCACCGCGGCGGTCAGCGGCTGAGTTGAGTTGTCCGTATACGTTCCGGTCGCGGCGAACTGTTGGCCGGTGCCGTTCGCGATGCTGGAATTCGCCGGTGTCACGGAGATCGAGACGAGTGCCGCTGGCGTGACCGTCAAGCCCGTGGAGCCGACGATTGTGCCCAGCGCAGCGGTGATCGTGATCGATCCCTGAGCAATCGACGCAGCGAGCCCATTGGAACCGGACGCATTGCTGATCGTGGCAACGGTGGTGTCCGACGAACTCCAGGTCACTGTCCCCGTCAGATCGTGTGTTGAAGCGTCTGTATAGGTACCGGTTGCGGCAAACTGCTGCTGGGTCCCATCGGCAATGCTCGGACTCGCGGGAATCAGAGCGATCGAGACGAGCGCTGCGGGGGTAACGGTTAAACCCATCGATCCGGATACAGCACCGCTGGCAGCGGTAATGGTAACCGATCCCGGGCTGACGGCCGAAGCGAGTCCGTGGGACGCGGACGCATTGCTGATCGATGCCACGGTGGGATCTGAAGTCGTCCACGCTACGGAAGCAGTTAGGTCCTGCACCGAGTTGTCGGTATATACACCGGTCGCCATGAACTGAGTCGTCAGGCCGTCGGCAATACTCGGATTTGCCGGGGTCACGCCGATCGAAACGAGCGTTGCGGGAGTGACCGTCAAGCCGGTGGACGCGGATACGCCTGCCAAAGCGGCGGTGATCGTCACCGACCCTGGATTGATTCCCACGCCAAGCCCGTCGTAGCCCGACGCATTGCTCACGCTCGCAACGGTCGAATCGGAACTACTCCACTGGACTTGTACGGTGAGGTTTTGAGTTGAGCTATCGGTGTAGGTCCCGATCGCGGTGAACTGAGACTTCAGACCCTTGGCGATGCTGGGATTTGGCGGCGTGACGCCCAAGGACACGAGGGTCGCGGCAGTGACCGTCAAGTTCGTCGATCCGGAGATTGCGCCCAGAGTGGCCGTGATTGTGCTTGAACCGGGGCTCATCGCCGCGGCTACCCCACTCGAACCCGGTGTGTTGCTGACCATGGCCACGCCGGCGGCCGAGGAATTCCAGACAACTGCACTCGTCAGATCGTGGGTCGAATTGTCCGTATAGATACCGGTCGCACGCAGCGCTTGGTTCAAACCTTTGGCGATGCTCGGATTCGTCGGCGTGACCTCGATCGACACCAGCGCCGCGGACGTCACGGTGAGCAGCGTGGATGCGGACACAGAGCCCAGAGTCGCTGAGATCAGGGTCGAGCCCGGTCCGGCGGCGACGGCCATGCCATTCGAGCCGGGCGTGTTGCTGATCGAGGCGACGGTATTGAGCGAGGAAGCCCACGTCACCGAAGCGCTGATGTCATGCACCGAATTGTCGGTGTAGACGCCGGTCGCGACAAAACGATCGGAGAGGCCATTGGCCACACTTGCATTGGTCGGCGTCAGATCGATCACCACCAAAGTCGCCGGAGTCACGTTGAGACTCGTCGAGCCCGACATTCTTCCCATCTTGGCGGCGATCATGGTGGATCCGGGGGCGGCCGCGGTCACGAGCCCGGTGTTGCTGATCCATGCGGCGGCAGAATTCGCGGAACTCCATGTCACTTGCGACGAGATGTCCTGTTTCGAACCGTCGGAATAGACCGCCGTCGCCGTGAACTGACTCGATAGACCCATTGCAACGCTGCTGTCCGGCGGTCCTACCGAGATCGAAGTGAGTTGCGCCGGCGGCGGCGAGAAAGACCCGGACGAGGAATGACATCCGCTGACCAATGCCATGACGCACAACAAGGGAAGCGCGACCGGCGGCTTACATTCACCAAGAAACGCGCGTGCAAAACGCGTTGCACGGAGGAGGAGCATTCATTGACTCCGCTATCGCCTGCTTCATTGCAGGCCCGAAAATTGTAGGGGTTAACCCTACTGTCAATGTGTGATGCGACCGCCGGCGAGGCGGCAGCGTTTCGAGCGCTGGTTCACGCCGCCAGAGATTTGGAAAATTATGTCCGTTTGGCTGCGCGCATTATGTCGTGTGTGCGCGCCTCATGGGCTAGGATGAGCCCACTGGCAGGAACATGGGCGCACGCGAGCGTCCGGACTCCGCGATAAAGTTGGGGTGAGCCTTGATTTCGATTATAGCGAAAAGCGCGAATGGGTTGGCATGCGCTGTGGCTGCCACCGCAGCACTGTTCATCGTGGGGACGGCGCAAGCGCAGATAAACCCAAGTCTGTTTCAAGACATGCAGTGGCGCAACATCGGCCCATTTATTGCCGGAAAAGTGGATTCGGTGTCGGGAGTCAACGGACGCCCGGGAATCGCGTATGCGGGGACCGACAATGGCGGCGTCTGGAAGACGGTAAACGCCGGCGCCACCTGGCTGCCGGTTACCGACGCGGTGTTAGCTGCCCGGGGCTTCACTTCGTTGGCGGTGGCGCAGTCGCAATCGTCCGTTGTCTATGCGGGCACCGGAAGCGTGTTTGGCTCCCACTATGGCAACGGTGTCTGGAAATCCACCGACGCAGGAGCGCACTGGCAGAGTGCCGGATTGCAAAATGCCGGAGCAATAGCATGGCTGCTTGTGGACCCGCAAAATCCCGACTTGGTGCTGGCAGCCACGCGCGGAATCGATCATCGTCAAGGGGGAGCGCGCGGCGTGTTTCGCAGCACTGACGGAGGACGAACGTGGGCACTGGTTCTGAATGCTCAGCCCGAGTCCGGCGCGACCCATCTGTCCTGGTCAAGCGATGATCCCGGGGTAATTTTTGCTACAGTGACACAAACCTATCTCGCTCCGGGGGTTGCGAGTCGTTCGCTCTTCGAGCATCCGCGACCAACGAGCCTGTATAAGTCCAGCGACGAGGGCCTGACCTGGGCAAAGCTGGAAGGCCGCGACCAACCCGAATTGCTCGGGGAGACCACAGTCGCCGTGGGTGCTCATGCCCGGCGCGTATACATGTTGAACCGCGCAGGGCTGTACCGGTCGGACGACGGGGGCGGGAGTTGGTCGGTGGCCACCAAAAAGATCTATACATCGAGCAAACAAGTTCTGGTAGATCCGCATGATCCGGATGTGGTCTATACGATGGGTACCTGCGTCTACAAGTCCACCGATGGGGGTCGTACCTTGGTTGCCTTTAAGGGTGCGCCTGGAGGCGATGACCCGAATCAGTGGTGGATTGATCCCACTGACCCGAACCACATTGTGTACGGCGGCGATCAAGGTGCATCCGTCAGTCTCGATGGTGGTCTGACCTGGAGTTCGTGGTACAACCAAAAAACAGCTGAGATCGAAAAGATCGCCACCGACAACCGGTATCCCTACTGGATATACGGCAGCAAGCAGGACAGCGGCGCGTTTGCGATCGCCAGTCAAGGCTCGCTCGGACAGATCACCGACCTTGATTGGTTTCCAGTGCCCGGTTGGGAAACAGGTTTCATGACAATTGACCCGGCCGATCCCGACGTCCTATTCATGAACGGCCCTTTGGGATTTCTGCAAAAAGTGAATCGCAAAACATGGGGCGCACAGAGCGTCGATTTTGGCGTGGGCACCATCAGTCGGGTTAGCGATACGGATTTTCGACGCGCAGTTTCTGCCCCCATCGTTTTTTCACCACAGAACCCGAGTGTGTTGTATTACGGCACCCAGAACGTTTGGGAGAGCAAGGACGGCGGTGACCACTGGCGAAAAATCAGTCCAGACCTTACCGCCCATCCCGGAAAACCACCGTTGCCCAATCCGGAAGGAATCCATCACGGCGATGCACTGGTGGCGTTGTCGCCCTCAACGGCGCTACCCGGGGTCATATGGACGGGCAGCAACAATGGCGTCCTCTATTTGACGCAAGACGGCGGGAAGCAGTGGCTTGATGTCACTCCGCCGGATATGTCGATGTATGCTGACATCAACGTTCAGGCATCGCGCTTCGACCCATCCGAGGCCTACGCCGCGGTGCGGAACGATGCCATTGGAGATTATTCGCCGCACATCTATCGCACGCGCAACTTTGGCAAGTCATGGGAGGAGATCGTTACGGGACTGCCGACAGACCAGCCGACCGGCAGCTTTGTGCGAGCGTTGCAGGAAAGCGATCACAAACGCGGTTTGCTGTTCGCGGCCACTGAAACGTCGGTTCACGTGTCTTTCGACGACGGCAATCACTGGCAATCGCTGCGCCTGAACCTTCCAACGACCTCATTTTATGACTTGGAAATTCACGCTGGCGATCTGATTGCGGCAACCTACGGGCGCGGCATATGGATTCTGGACGATACATCGCCGCTCGAGCAACTGACCGCGGAGCTTGCGGAGCGGCAAGTGATCTTGTTCCGTCCGCGAGCCGCGACCCGTATCCAGTCGAACATCAACCAAGACACGCCGTTTCCACCCGAGGTTCCCCATGGAAAGAATCCACCACAAGGAGTTGTGATCGACTACGTGCTGAAACAGCCTGCGAAGAATGTGCAGCTAAAGATTCTCGATGCCGAGGGGAAGCTGGTGCGTTCCTATTCGAACGCTCCGTCCAGCCCCCTCGATCAACCCCTGCCGCCCGCGCCGGCTTTTTGGGCACGGCCGTCGCCGCCATTGCCAGAGACTGCGGGTGAGCACCGAGTGAGCTGGGACATGCGTTACCCGACGCCTGCAGCGTTGTTCTTCGACCAGTCCAGCGGAGCCGTGCCGGAAGACACGTCATTTGTCCCGGAAGGGCCCATGGCGCTGCCAGGCGACTACAACGTGAAACTGACCGTGGACGGAGTTTCCTATAGTCAGCCGGTGATATTGAAACAGGATCCGCGGCTTGAATACTCGCCCGTGGCGATGGATGGCATGCGCCGGCAATTGGCTCTTTCGCAGCGAATCATCGCGGTCATTTCCGCCAGCAAGAGCGCTTACGAACAGGCAAACGGGTTAGATGCGAAACTGTCATCGCCGCGCGCTGGTGTGTCGAGCAGATTCGTGAAGACGCTGCGGACGCGAATCGCCGAACTGACCGGCACCACCGAAGATGCGTCCATCGGCCTCTCGGGCGGGTCGTACGCCGTGCCACCGGTCAAGGGCGTCACCAGCTTCAGCAGGATTAATGGGCAGGCGTCGGCTCTACTGGGGATGGTTGAATCCACCAGTGATCAGGCGCCCGTGCCATCCTTGTACCGAACCTACTCCGATCTATGCAGGGATTTCAATGCCACTGTAGGTGCTTGGCAGTCGTTGCAAGCGAAGGCGGAAGTGGATGCTGGTTTAAAGGATGCTAAGGCCGGACCGGGCATCGACTCCGCGACAGTTACTGCAGTTTCAAGTGGCATTTGCGAGCCCGTAAGTCCGGAATCAAACAACTGATCGAAGCGCCATCGGGACTTCTCACATTATTCCGGTCAGCATGGCGCGCCGGCGTCTTAACCGGCCTCGCAACCTTGGGAGCGGAGACGAAGGCTACTGCCAACCGGCCTAAGACGTTTTACCGCACCGAAAACCTCAGCCGACACCCAATAAAAGTCGTGCTGTCGGGCATTCCTGGAACTCTGCGCCGCGTCGTGTCATTGTTGGAAAAATGCGCGTGCTGAAGACTCAACTACGCCAGCTCCAGAAGCTCCTTCGACGCCGGGGATCGAGTCCTCAGGATGCGGAGGACCTGGTCCAAGAGGCAGTCGTTCGATTATTCGCCTACACGCGCAAAGTGGGTGAAGTGCGTAACACCGAGGCATTCCTAACCCGCACCGCCATGAATCTGGCGGTGGACCTGCACCGAAGTTCGCGCCTCGACCGCTTCGAGGCCGAGCCTGTCGAGGTACTCGATTTATTGGACTTAGGGCCGGCACCAGACGAGGTGTTGGCCGCTGAACAGCGCCTACTGCGCATGAAAGAGACACTGGACCGGGTCAATCGCCGAACGCGCGAAGTGTTCTTCATGCATCGACTGCAGGGATTGAGTCACGCCGAAATTGCTCGGAGCCTGGGCGTCACCCCGAGTGCTGTTGAGAAGCACATAGCCAGCGCACTCACGACACTGACCATCGAACGACAACGCGAATGAATGAAGCACCCGAACGACACTCTGACTTAATCCCGCCCGAGTGCATAGCGGAAGCGGGCGTCTGGGTGGCGCGCTTACACAGTGGCGATCCGGACAGGATCGCCATGGCGGGCGTGAAGCGATGGCTCAAGGCGAACCCGATGAATGTCCGGGCGCTGGAGTTGTGCACGGAGATTTGGGAGGAATCAGCCAACCTGCGGCGTATCACCCCCTTCGACAGTCAGGCCCCTGCCGCGCCCCGAAAACATCGTTTACTTTCGATGGCGGCGGCCGCCGTCGCGCTTTTGGCGGCTGTGGGGATGCTTCTTTGGCTTGCACCGGCGGCTGACCTGACCACGGATGTCGGCGAACAACGGTTGGTTACGCTGGAAGATGGCACGCACGTGTTCCTGAACACCGCCACTCGCATCGCCGTCCATTTCGATGCCCATGCCAGGTGGGTGGAACTGAAATCAGGCGAAGCGCTGTTTGACGTAGCAAAAAGGCCGACGTGGCCTTTCATTGTCAAAGCCGGGGGTCGCCAGATCAAGGCTCTCGGTACCTCGTTCGTTGTCAGACGCGATGCGGCGCAGACTTCGGTGACCCTGGTCGAGGGAATCGTATCGGTCACCATGGATGGGTCATCGCGCAACCCCGGTATGAGCGCAGCCGCTGCGCCGCAGGTCTTTACATTGAAGCCAGGACAAAAGTTGACCTTCTTGGGAGCACAAGCCCGACTCGACGTGACACCGCTCGATAAAGCGGTGGCGTGGCGACGCGGAGAGATTATTTTCGACGATACTCGCCTGTCTGATGCGGCGGCTGAATTGAATCGCTACAACAAGGACAAGATCGTGGTCGAGCAGCCCAGCGCGCAAGCGGTGCGCGTGACAGGTCTCTTTCAAACCGGCGACTCGCTCAGTTTCGCACGCGCGGTGGCGCAAAGTTATGGACTGACGGTAGAAGAGCGAAAGGACGCGATTGTTCTGTCGGGGGCGGCCGCCCAACAACCCAATTCCACTCCCTAGCGGATCCGTTGCACATGCTCGCGGTCAGTTCCCACCGACTTGAATCATGCGAGGTCCCATTTTTTTCGAGGCGTCGCTGAGGTTTTTTCGCAGCTGCAACGTCATCTCCTGATAAGGGGAGATAACCATGCAGTGTGGCATCCGTTCGATATTTGCTCGAGCAGTGCTGGGATGGCTGTTCCTGTCGTGTGCGGTCCATGCCGACGGACAAGCTACGGTCAAATTCAATCTGCCGAGTCAATCGTTGGCCGAGTCGTTGCGCGCCGTGGCAAGCCAAACGCAAACCAATATTCTCTTCGATCGCGTCTTGGTGCGCGGTTTGATGGCGCAGGCACTGGATGCGCAGCTGAACCTCGATCAGGCGATTCGCCGCTTGCTGGCAGGGACAGGACTCGCCTACCGAAAGACAGACGAGAAGACCGTCGTCATTATAGTGGCGGAGAAGGCGGGAGATCCTTCCACCACCCACGATACCGCGAGCCCGAGCAGCCCGGCGCCGACGCAACATCTCGCATCCAGCGCCGGCTTGCCTGCCGGCGGCAGCGACGCCCAATCCTCTCTGCTCAAGAAAGGCGATGCGACCCGGCTGGAGGAAATTACCGTCACCGCCCGGCGTCGCGAAGAAAGCCTTTATGCAGTACCCGTGGCCGTGACGGCATTGTCGCCTGGCGACATCCGCGCTCGCGGCATCCAGACCGCGGAGGATCTGCAGAATTACGTACCATCGCTCAATGTGTCGAGCAGTGTCACGCGCGACGATTACACCTTCTCGCTGCGCGGCATGGGACCCACCGGCGGCTCGGGACCCGGTGCCGTTTTGGGCGGCGGTGGCACCGGCGTCGTAACGTATTTTGCCGAGGTACCGACCAGCGGTGCGGGACCCGGGCTTTTCTACGACCTGGAGAGTGTGCAGGTCGCAGCCGGCCCTCAAGGCACGCTGTTCGGAAAAAATACCACAGGCGGTGCCGTCTTGTTCGTGCCGAAGAAGCCGGTGAATGACTTCGAGGGTTTTGTGGAATATGGAATGGGCAACTACAACATGAAAACGGCGACCGCCGTGGTGAATGTCCCCTTGGTGGATGACAAAGTGTTGCTGCGTGTCGCCGGCCAATTTCTCGATCGCGATGGATTCACCATCGATCGCGGCCCGTTCTTCGCCGGCAAGGACTACGACAATCGAGATTACTGGGCGCTTCGCGCCAGCCTGTTGCTGCGGCCATTCGACAATCTCGAAAACACCACCATCTTCAGCGCGCTGCACAGCGAGGAGAAGGGCGATGGGTTCGTACTCACGGCCGCCAATCCAGCCGGTGCATTCGGCTCACTGCTGTCGCCGATTTTGGCCGAACAACAGGCTTCCGGAATCCGCTCGACGTCGCTTTCCGCAAATGAAATCGATCGACGCTACAACGACGGCGTCATCAATACCACGCGCTGGAGCTTCAGCGAGCAGTGGCAATTCAAGAACATCTTCAGCTATCAGGTGCAGAAGTGGCGTAACAGTGAGGACGTCGACGGTACACGCTTAGTGTTGGATGATCTGGTGCCGGTCGGTCAGGGGTGGCATACCCAGGTGGGAACCTACACCGAGGAGCCGCAAATACAGGGAGCGGCGCTCGATAATCACTTGAAAATCACCGCCGGTGCTTACTATGAAGACGGCCACAACCTTGCGCCGCAACCTTACCAAGTGCAGGTTGCACTCGGGAATTTTCTCATCAACCAGATTGATCAGAGCAACGCGGAGCGAAGTCGAGGCCTGTATGCCCAGACCACGTACGATTTCGGCGGACTTTATTCGAGCTTAGACGGGCTCAAGCTGACCACCGGATATCGATACACCTGGGACAATTATAGTTACGGCATTTCCAGCTTCAGTCCCAGCATCGGCAATGCATGCCTCACATCCTCCGGTGTCTACCCCACAAGCGATTGCGCATTCTCTGCGTCCGGCCAAAGCGGCGGCAGTTCCTGGACACTGGGACTCGACTATCAACTCCCGGTGGCGCTGGTGTACTTAAGATCCGGGCGCGGCTACGTTCCCGGCGGTTTCAATCCCTCGTTCGGTTTCACGCCGGGAGGCGTAGATACACCGCAGTTCCGCTTTGCACCGGAGTCCGTAATCGACGTCGAATTGGGCGTAAAGTCCGAGTTCGATGTTGCGGGCGCGCCCGCTCAAGTCACCGCGGATATCTTTCACTCCGACTACACCAACATTCAGCGCTATGTCTCCGAAGTGCTGCCCGGTGGTATTGCTTCCAATTTTACCGCCAATGCCTCGGAAGCGCAGATCGAGGGATTTGAATTTCAAGGCAACCTCGCGCCCGTGACGGGACTGACCCTCACCGCGACCTACTCCTACAATCATGGAAAGTACACCAAGATCGATCCAGCGGCGGCGCCCTCCCCTCCCGCAGTCATCAGCAGTTCGGCCGCCATGCCGATGAAGATGCGGTAATTGCCGGCGGCGTGGTCACACAGGGTATTTCGCAGCTGCTTGGTCATGAGGCTGGCATTGCCGGCGGTGGCGAGCAGATGTTCGAGGCAGGCCAGGAGTTCTTCTCGGGTGGCGACACCGGTGCAGGCGTGTTCGGATCCGCGAGCCCAAGGGGATGAGTTCCTCGCGACGCAGTTTGTCGAGGAGCCGCGCATCGCCCGAGAGCACCACGCACAGCGTGACTGGGAGTCGAACCGCGCGCTCGCCAGGAGACGCAGTTCACTCAAGACCATCGGGGTCATTTCCTGAGCCTCATCGACCAGGACGACAGGTCGGCGGCTGGCGGAGCCGAGATGATCGAGCCATCTGGCGCGTAGCGCCTTGAAGCCGCCCCAGCGATTGCTGACGCGGATGGAGATTGAGAAGATATCGCCCAGTTCGCGATCGAAGTCGCTCAAGTTACTCTGCGGATGGTGGATGACGCCGACCGAGAGGTCCGCCAAGCGCGCAAGGCGCTCGGCGAGCAGGCGCATGACGACACTCTTGCCGGAACCGGGGTCGCCGTGGATCAAGGCGAAGCCTCCCTCGCGCAGGTGCGCCTGCTCGATGCGCCAGCAGAAGTTCTCGACCTTCGCGGCACATGAGCGCCTCGGTCAGCACCTCGGGGCTAAAGGGGTTCCATTTCAGGCCATACAGGGCCAGCAGTTTTTCGTTCATACAGGGTCATCCTTCTCGGCGGTGGGTAGATCGGCGGGCGGTAGCCGGTGGCGGCGTAGTCGGCGATCATTTTCTTGAGGAGGGGCGCGATGCCGGTGGCCGGCATCGCGCTCGTGTCGATCGCGGTCGGATCGACCCGCCGGCGCAGCGCCTCGGCGTTGGCGGCTTTATCCAGCGGGCGCACCGGACACAGCACTTGGCCCGAACGCGCGTCGATCAGATCGACGCCGCTCAGGTCCCAGCGGGCATACCGCAGATGGATCTGATCGACTCGCCGATACCGGGACGGGATCTCGAAGCGCTGGCCGTCGAGACTCACCGTGCCATCGGAGCGGCGTTGCTTGCGCTTGACCTCGATGCGGAACGCCGCGCGCAACTCATCGCTTCCGGGACACTCGCGCCCGACGTTGGGGCCGGCGAGGTAGCGCTGCATCGGCGTGGCGCCCAACTCGCTGTGCTCAGTGCGATGGTATTCCTGGGTCACCCAGGCCTGGGTCGCGAGGTTTAGTTGTTCGAGCGTGAGACTGGCTTCCCCTTCGAGCATCGCCAGTAGGCGCCCCTCAACGCGGCCCCAGATATTTTCCTGCTTCCCATTGACATGAGGTGAGTACGGCAGCGTCGGCAGGTGCAAAATACCGAGATGATGGAGCCCTGCGGTGAACTCCCCGGAGATCATCGCCGAGCCCCGATCGGTCATCAGCGAACGCGGCAGACCCACTTTTTGCAGCGCCTGGCACAGGCCGTGGACCAGCTGTTCGGTGCCCTCGCTCGTGTACCACTGGGCATGGCAGAGGAAGCGTGACCGGTCGTCGATGAAGCCAACCAGAAGAGGCTTCACGTACTCACCGCCGCGGGTCAGGACCTTGCGCGAGCCGTGATGGAAGTCAAGATGCATGAGCTGCAGGACATGCTCGACTTCGTAGCTGCGTACCTCGCGTTGTTCGAGTCGATCGCGGGCGGCCAAGGCGCCCTCGCTCGCCCGGCGCAGCGGGCGCTGACGCAGCAGCCCGTGCGCTTTGAGGTATCGGCGCACGCTCGGATAGGATGGACACTTCGTGCCGGCAGCGGCGAGCATCACGCGCAAGTTGTCGTAGTGCAGCTCGGCGTCCAGCCCGGGTGCTCGCGGTACTGCGTGGTCAGCGCCTGCACGGCCTCGGCCGACAGACTCGGGAAGCGACCGATATCGTGTCGCACTTGATTGCGCAGCACGCGTACCGGATCAGCGGCTTTTTTTGCTGCGTAATACCATCGCTCCAGCGTCGAGCAGCCGAAGCGGATCTCAAGCCCCGTGAACGGATGACGCCAAGCCTTGGCGGCCAACGCGTTCAAGGCCTCGTGTAACTCGCCGGCGGCCGGCGGCGCGGCCAGGAGCGGCCCCACGATCGCGAAGCGCAGCCGCGCCCACCGATCCCGCTGCGGTAAATCGTTCTCCTCACTCACCGTCGCTCCCTCGCTGACGCCATTCTCGGCGTCGCTGATGGGAACGAAGGCTACAAAGCCCTCTGGATGCCGGCTATCGGCATCCTCTGCGGCGCTCGCGACCTTCGGATTACTTGGTCGTAGCGCGCGCGCTCAGGGGCGCAATAAAGCGCAGTGCCATTGCCAACCGAACCGCCCGCTCGCCGACATCGAAGCGTTCCAAGAGACTCTGCGGCAACTGCTCAGGTAGACCGGCGGCATCAACCGTTCGCGCACCGATTGCCAGAACGGCGTCTTGTAGGAAGTCCACTCGCCACCACCGCCGCCAGCGCTGCTCGTCGGCGTGCCTTTTGCCTACTTGCCGGAAAATAAGGCGAGCCTCGGCGCGACCTACAAGTTGCCGCTGGCGCAGACCGCCGGGGAGTACTCGCTCGGGCTCTTCTACTCGTATCAGTCACGCTTTTTTGATGCGCCGGCAGTCCAGCCGTTCGATTACATCGAAGGCTACGGGCTATTGAACGCGCGCCTGGATTGGAATCACATCTTTGAGACGACTTTAGACGCGTCATTCTTCATGACGAATGTGACCGATAAGGTGTATCGCGTCGGTCAATATAATGACTTGGTGGCGAACGGGTATATCACCTCCCTTTACGGCGAACCGCGGATGTGGGGTGTGCAGCTGCGCTACCGCTTCGGGAAGACTCCTTAGCGATTGGGAATACCATGCCAAAGGTCAATGACCCTGTAGGCGGCGCGCCGTCATCGAGGTCTCGATGTTCGCCAGCCGCGCTGCCATTGCTGGCGGCGGTTCTCGCGACCCTCGTAGGGCATCGCGCCGCAGGCGACGCTGCGGATTTGAACGCTCAAAAGCCCCCATTTGTCAGCCTGGACGCTTCGGCGCACTTAAGAGCATTCACACTGCCCTACTCGAGCTTCGCGAGCCCAGAGGCGAAGGCCGCCTATGCACAATTGTTCGCCACCGATCATCACGCGCCCCTTGACGATGCAGACATTGCCACCCGGCGGGCCTATTACGATCGATTCAACGGCGCGCTTGCGCGCCGCGCCGCGGAAATCTACCCGGTTCGTATCGAAAATAAAGTCTTCGGCGGTGTCAGGGCCGAAGTCATCACGCCAAAGGAAGGTGTGGCTGCCAACGAGCGCGATCGCATCCTGATCAACTTGCACGGCGGCGCTTTCTTGTGGGGTGAAGGCAGTGGAGGTGAGATTGAATCGATCCCAATTGCCAGCGTCGGACGGGTTACGGTCATCACAATCGCCTACCGACAGGGCCCCGAGTACAAATTCCCCGCAGCCAGTCAGGACGTAGCGGCGGTATATCGCGTGCTGCTAAAAGACCACGATGCAAAGAAAATCGGCATTTATGGCTGCTCGGCGGGCGGAATCCTCACGGCAGAGGTGGTTGCTTGGTTGCAAATGGAACATCTCCCGATGCCCGGCGCGGTGGGCATTTTTTGTGCGTCCGCAGGTAAATTTGGCGGTGACTCCGTGCGGCTCGCACCGGAACTTGCCGGACAGGCACCCCTTCCGGGTTCAACGCAAGGAAAACTGAGCTTCACACCGTACTTCAGCGAAGTGTCGCTCACCGATCCGCTGGTGCTGCCGATGAACTCCAAGCAGGTCATGGCGCACTTTCCGCCAACCCTGCTGCTCGCGGGCTCGCGCGATTTCGCCGTCAGTTCCGTCTGTCAAACCGACATCGAACTGACCACGGCGGGCGTAAAGACCGAGTTGCATATCTGGGATGGCCTGTGGCATTCGTTCTTTAACAATCCAGACTTGCCTGAGTCTAAAGAGATGTATTCCATCGTGATGAGCTTCTTCGACCGCAATCTAGGTTGATCAAACACGCGGCGGGCGCATTTTCCCGAAAGTCAGGCGGCATTGACCAAAATTCTCCCCGGTGAGGAATATCGCTTCGGCAAATGAACCCGGATTTCGATATCGCTGCCGAGGGCTGTTAGAAAAGTCATCAGCCGCTCGACTGAAAACCCCTCGAGCTTGTAGTGTTTGAGCGCGGAAATTTTGGGCTGATTGATGGATAGCGCAGTGGCTGCGGCCGCTTGCGTTAGCCGGCGTGATTCCAGCAGGCGATTGACCGCAACGGCGAGCCGTACCTTCGTATCGAGCTCCGCGGCATATGGAAGGCCGAGATCGGCAAAGACATTGCCGGAACTCGGCACGACTTTATTCGCGCTTTTGGCTTGCTTGGCCATACCTCACCTCGTAATCCGCTTGCGCCGCCTTTAGGCGTCGCTCAATCATTTCAACAGCCGTCTTCGCCGTGCGCGTCCCGCTCGGCGATTTCTTCTGAAAACAGCGCAGGACGTACAGCGCATGCTCAAATCGCACCACATACCCTGCGCGAAACGTGTCGGTCATTTAATCGCTCACCACCTCAAAGACACCAGGCCCGAGACCTTTCCAAGGCTTGGCATCCGGGTGTTTGCCGCCATACTGCGCAACACTCAAGGCAGCGCCGATCTGACGAACCACGGGATCCGGCATTGCGAGCAAATCGCGTTTGCTCGAGCCGATCCAAAACAGCGGTTTCTCACCGGGAGCCAACCTTCGGCGCATGGATCAAATATCCTCATTCTAGGATGATATCCTATTTTAAGGATAAATGGAAATCCAAGCGGCCTATCGCGACGGTCGGCTTTGCGACATGAAACTCTGTCCATCGAGCCAAAATATCAATTGCCCGGCGGTTCCCTCCAGTTGCAATTTCGCAGTGCCAAGGACAATCTCTTGCTTGGGAACGGATCTCCGAAGTCTCATCTCGATCAGCTGGATTCCTTCGCGCCCTGCTGCCGGCGCAACCGTCACCTTGACCTCTGGGCCGGCGGCCGTGAACCCTGACTTCGTCGTTGAGACCTTCCAACCGGCAAGCCCCAGCTCTGAGGCGAGTTGTGACATATCGAACTTTTTGAGCCTCAGCGTTAGCGCCACCACATCATCCAGCGGGTGATCTGGTAGGAATTTCCAAGACATGTACTGCTCGCGACTGAGCGGATGCACGATGACGGCGCCAGGATGTATTGCAGCAAGGAACGCCGGATCGATTTCCATAAACCATGTTGACAACACCTGAGGTCCATCGACTTTCAGGTCTGTGGACTTAAACCAGGGCACCATGCCGATATCCGTCTTCGCTGGGGTGGTATCAACCTCCACCTTCTCGCCAAATCGCGTTCGCAACCGATCGGCGATCTTTGCTACGCCGCCGGATTCTTCGACCGTCAACGCAAGCCCACAGTCCCCAACTCGCATACCATCTTGAAGGGAGCCGGCTGCAAAGAACTCCATGTAAGTCCGGCGGCCCGTTACATACAAACCCGACCAGGATTCACTCCCTGCGATCACGTGCTTCTCCTCGACCGCGGCAAGGGCAGCGATCTCGGGAGACTTCAGCAGGGCGTCGTAAGTGGGTTGGTCAAGCGCCACGTAAAAATGGGTCAAGAATACCGGCACGCCGTGTGCAGCGTGAGCCGAAGTCATCGGCAGCAATACAAGCAGAAGCGACAACTTGAATTTCATGCTTATTCGGCACGTTGAGTAAGAACGTCATGCGCTACCAGTTCTGCAATTCAATCTAGCCGATTCGCCGCTGCGCTGGAATGACTGCTTTGCGGCAGAGCCTCACTAATAACGTGTGCGTGAAAAATCAAGACGCCCAAGAGCACACATCAACGTACGGGGCAAGAACCCGATGGTCGTCGAGGAGGATTGCCTCGCCACGTGCGATGGACAAGCCACTCGCACGCACGCCACTACGTCGAGGAAGAAGCGCATCATGCGTTCCGCAAGAGGCTGAATTTGCGACCAATGCAGGACGGCGGGATTATGAGCGCCAGTAAATTCACCTCGCGAATTCACCATTGATCTGGCGGGTTGCGATGAGCCGGCGTTACGTGATTCCAGTAAGAACTGTGCCCTTCTAGGGCACAATTTGGTCACAGCCTGGCGAACCTAGCTTAGAGATTTCTGTCGTAAGTTTTTGTTTTGATTGGTAGCGGGGTGGGATTTGATCTTTGTATCAATCATCCGCTCAGGCTCCCGATCGCCGGCGAGTCTAACCCATTGTCCGCGATAGAAAAAAGCCTACTCTGCGGTGATGGATAGATCGGACTTCGTAGAATACGCAATTTGCGTATAATGCGAAGTATCTTATCTCCGGTGACCCCTATGGCACGAGTGCCCGCCAGCGAATTTCAGCGAGAATTTGGCCGCCTACGCGGAGTCGCCCATCGAGAGGCAGTGATCGTCACCAGCCATGGCCGCGACGATGTCGTGCTCCTTTCGGCGGAAGAATATCAGCGTCTACGAAGCCTGGATCGGCGAGCCATGCATGTGTCCGATCTGACTGACGAAGAGTTAGCCGCTCTGGACAATGTGGAGATTCCATCGGAAGCCGCTCGATACAATCACGAAATGACTTGACCGCCGTTGGATGGCTCTCTCCCCTCCTTTGCCTGGCCAGGTCATTAGGTACGCCTACTTGTGGTGGAATGAAGCACGCGTGGGCCGCGAGCACGCCACCAAGGGTCGTCCGTGCGGAGTTGTTCTCACTAGCGTAGACAAGTCGGGCAACACGATCGCGTACGTCCTGCCGATCACACATACCCCGCCACTCAACGACGAGGATGGGATCGAGATTCCCGCTGCTACCAAGCAACGTCTTCGCCTCGATGTCCAACGGTCCTGGATCATCACTGCCGAACTCAATCGATTCATCTGGCCGGGTCCTGATCTCAGACCGACGCCTTCCGGCGAGTACCTGTACGGTTACCTACCGGAGAAACTGATGCGCCTGGTGCTCGACCAGGTGAAGAAGCGCGCACGCGACAAACAACTCAAGACTGACCGGCGACAATTAGAACTGCCGGTCAACGACAATTAAAACTGCCGGTTGAGAAGCCTCATCAGAGGTCTGGTTTACGCTGCCCCCCTCGACAAGGGGGTGGCGTGGTTACAGACGAACAGGTGAAGTTACTCATGTCATTGTTAAAACAAGGTATTTCGCAGGCAACTGCAGCGGCAAAGGCCGGGATGAGCGAGCGTACAGCGCGTAAATACGTGCGATCCGGCGGAACCCCGTCGGTGTCGAAGGTGCCGCACACGTGGCGGACGCGGGTGGATCCATTTGGTGAGGTCTGGCCGGAGATCGAGGCGTTGCTGAAGCAGGATTCAGGACTTCAGGCAAAGACCGTATGGGAGGAACTGAACCGGCGCGAGCCGGGGCGGTTCAGCGCCGGGCAGCTGCGCACGCTGCAGCGACGATTTCTTGACTGGCGCATGAAGTCGGGACCCGAGCGCGAGGTGTTCTTTCCCCAGACACACGTTCCGGGCGAACAGGGGCAATCCGATTTTACGGACATGCGCGAGCTTGAGGTGGTCATCGCCGGCGAGCCGTTCATGCACTTGCTGTACCACTTCGTGCTGACGTACTCGAACTGGGAGTCGGTGTCGATCTGCCGCAGCGAGAGCTTCGAGGCCTTGAGCGCCGGCATGCAGACCGCGTTTATGCGCCTGGGCGGCGTGCCTCTCGAGCATCGGACGGATAATTTATCGGCGGCGACGCATGAGCTCGCGGAGAGCCGCGGCCGCAAGTTCACCGAGCGCTACCAGGAGCTGATCGATCATTACGGACTGCGCGCATCGCGCAACTTCCCGGGCAATGCGCACGAGAACGGTGATGTCGAGTCGGCCAACGGTCGGCTGAAGAGCGCTATCGACCAGCGTTTGCGACTGCGCGGATCGCGTGCGTTCGCCTCGCGCGAAGCGTACGAGGGATTTCTCGACGTCTGCGTCCAGGCGAGGAACGCAACCCGCACTGACCGGTTCGCGGAAGAGCGCCCGCATCTGCGAGCGTTGCCGGCTCGCCCATTGCCGGCTTATCGAGAGTCATATGCGACCGTGTCGCGCGGTAGCGTGGTCCGCGTGCTCAAGCATTGCTACTCGGTGTCGTCGCGCTTGATCGGCCACCGGCTGCGCGTTCGGCTGCACGCCGACATCGTCGAGCTGCACCACCGCGGCGACCGCGTCGCCCTGATGGACCGGATCATCGGCAGCGGCAAGCATCGGATCGACTACCGTCATATCATCCATACGCTGGTGCGCAAGCCCGGGGCGTTCCGCCGGTATGTGTTCCGCGAGGCTCTGTTCCCGAGCTTGGACTTTCGCCGCGCCTACGATGCGCTCGTTGCCGAGGGTGCCGACCAGGCCGACCTCGATTATGTGCGGATCCTGCATTTGGCAGCGAGCGACGGTGAGGAGTGCGTGCGGCTCGTTCTGGCGACGCTGATGGACGACGGGGTGACCCCGACCTATGAAGCCGTCCGTGCCGAGGTGCGCGGCGAGCGTGTACCGGAAGGGAAGCCGTATCTGAGCATCACACCGCCGGATCTCGGCGTTTACGATCGGCTGTTGGGTGCGAACACCGTCGCGGTGTGCGTATGACCGCCGTAACGATCGCCCGCGACGAGACCCTGGAACTGCGGCTGAAGGCACTACGCCTACCATCGTTCCTCGAGCAATACCTCGAACTGGGGGAGCGGGCCGCCACCGAGGGCTGGAGCCACGTGCGCTACCTGGCTGAACTGGTCACCCAGGAAGCCAGCGACCGCACCGATCGGCGCATCACGCGCCTCGTGCTCGATGCGAAGCTCCCGAAGGATAAATCGGTCGCCACCCTCGACCTCAACCGCTATGAGGCGCCGCTGCGCGGCAAAATCCGCGAGCTTCTGCGGGGCGAGTTCCTCGCCGGGGCGACCAACGTCTGCCTGATTGGTCGCCCTGGAACCGGCAAATCCCATGTGATGGCGGCGCTGGCTAAGTCCTTGGCCGAGGCCGGTCATCCGGTGCTGTTCACACCAGTCGTGGAGATCGTCGAGCGACTGCTCGAGGCGAAGAAGAACTTGCGCCTCGCCCGCGAACTGAAACGGCTCGACCACTTCGACTGCATCGCCCTCGATGACATCGGGTACGTGCAGCACGATCGAGCCGAGATGGAGGTGCTGTTCGCGTTGCTCGCCGAGCGATACGAACGCAAGAGCGTGATGATCACGTCGAACTTAATCTTCTCGAAGTGGGATCAAATCTTCAAAGATCCGATGACGACCGCGGCCGCAATCGACCGGGTCGTCCATCACGCCGTCGTGCTCGAGTTCCTCGGCCCAAGTGCTCGGCAGGAAGCTGCAGAGGAGCGTGCACGTGCAGCTCAAAGCAAGCGCACGCCGACCCCACCGGCGGACGCATGAACACGACGCAACGAATGGATCGAACGCTGGATACCGAGGTGGCGGGCGCCGCGAGATCACCGCTCTCCGACGCTCCTATGCGTTCGGCTTCGAGCGCAGCCTTGCGGAAATCTCGGATCCGGAGCTTCTGACGCCATTGGCGTCAGACTGCGCGATGGTGGACCAATGATGCAGGCTTAAGACCGGCAAGAATAATTGTCGCCGGCGGAAGAAGTAATTGACGCCGGCCACAAGACTGTTGCACGAACTGAATAGTTGGCCTGTCACGGCCAAACATGAAACCCGGCCTAACACCAAGAGTCCAATTTCACACGCAATCATCAACCAGGGCCTTTGAGAGAAAAACTCGGCAGAATGTGGAAGAGCCGGTCCCTCAATGAAAATTAGTAGGAAACGCAATGGACAAGAAATTATTTGCCGATTTGGTAAAAAGCATGCGACAGCACCAAGAGATCATTGCTGGGACTCGTAAGCCAGCCAGAGCAACCAAGGTCGACGCGCCGTCGACTAAAGTGCAGCGCGCGAAAGCGAGATTGACGCAAGAATAATTTGCTGGATAACGAAGAGATTTAGCTTAGGATGAAAAAGTGAGTCGCAGCCGCCGAAAAACAGCCATCATCGGAGTGACTACAGCCCCTAGCGACAAGCCGTTCAAAGTCGATGAGCATCGCGCGGAGCGCCATGCGGTGCGCGCGGTGGTCAATCGCTCACTTGACGGCGATGACCGAGCCTTGCACTCGAAGGTCTATGGAGACCCCTGGAAATCGCCGAAGGATGGTAAGCAGATGGTCGATCCGAGCTCGAAGTGGATGCGGAAATGATTATGACGGCTACGTCGTCGTCCGAGACTCACAATAGTGGCGTGCTTGCCAAGTTAGGTCTCATATTCATGAGTTCTCTGTGCTGGTTACAGCCTACAAAAGCAGATGAGCAGACAAAGCAACAACCAATCAAGGTATTTATTGGTCCAGAGTGTAAGGACATGTTTTATGGTCCCGACTTCGTAGACACGGACGCGCATGGAAAGGTAATCAAAAAAGAAAAAAGACCAAAGCCGGACTACGCGCCATGGGATCCAACTCGCGCCAAGTCGCTGTCATACAAGGACCCAGGCACCTCAATTATCTTTTACGTAGAGAGTGACGGCAGGCATCTCGCAGCAATGGACTCGCAAGGCAAACTGCTGTGGGTACGCAATCCATGGGAGGATGCGCACGCATTCTGCCCATATCGAACAGCAAGGCCGGTTGTTGCTTCCTTGAAGGCTGCAGAGTTGACCGAACTGGGCTGGAGCAACTTGAAGTCTATCGGCGGAAATCCGAAACACAGATTTATTGCGATCGAGTTCGATTCATCGCAGTTTGGAGTGTTAGACGAATCAACCGGTGATTTCTTCGCCGAAGGCCAAAACTGATCTCACGGCTTGCTGCTGCGACCGTACGACCGCACGCGCGGCTCTGCAGGTTCAAATCGAGCAGGGGTTTTCTCTGTATTAACCCGTTGTTTTTATTATAGTTTTTTGGAAATTGGTAGCGGGGGCATGATTCGGAATTCTAACGGAACGCAGCGACGCAAAATATCGATGTCCCACGAGATATTTTTCGATAAATGGCACAAAAAGCAATATCGCCCAATCAATTATTGATATGACAGTATGGATATGACAGGCGAATGCACCGAGCGGCATCTCCCTCACATTTCGCCTTAAGTCCGTCGTGTATCCTGCCGTTTACAGCGTGTCTCCTATGGTATACAGTGCCGCTATGTTCGAGGTGAAGCGCACGGATGCCTTCGACGAGTGGCTCAAAGGACTGAGAGATTCGAAAGGTCGTACGAGAATCCAGGCGCGTATCGACCGATTGGCGAACGGTAACCCTGGCGATGTAGGTCCGATTGGCGAGGGCCTGAGCGAGATGCGAATCGATTTCGGCCCTGGCTACCGCGTGTACTACGCGCGGGCCGGCAAGACGCTCTACCTGCTGCTGTGCGGCGGCGACAAGGGCAGCCAGGATGCGGATATCAAGAACGCGCACGCGATGTGGAAAGAATTGAATCCACCGGTCAAAAAGCCGGCCAAGAAGGAGTGACCATGGCAGCTAAGAGCAGACGCCGAAAGATCAAGGTGGCGCCTTACGATTCGGCGGATTACTTGAAGACCGAAGCCGATATCAAAAACTACCTCGAAGCGGTATTCGAAGAGCCTATGGATCGGCAGATGCTGATTCACACGCTCGGCGTCGTCGCTCGTGCGCGCGGCATGATGAAGCTCTCCAAAGATACCGGCATCACCCGAGCGGGACTTTACAAAGCGCTCTCTCCGGACGGTAATCCAAGCTTCGAGACCGTAACGAAGATTGTAGGTGCATTTGGCATGCGGCTGAGCGCGCAAGCGGCCTGACGCGGCTACTCGTGATCCTGTAAGTTCAAATCACGGAACATAAATTAGCGACTTCTCGTTGGCGCGACAGATGTCTCCCGGCCGGTCGCCGCCGCCGTGGCCGAGATCGATCACCTTCACGGCCGCTAGGCCCCTTACACGAAACTGCAGGCTGCCTTGGTCTAGCACTGGACTCACGGTTCCGATCACTGGCAGAATCTCAACATCTCCAGGGACTTAGGAGCAGAACACATAAATGGAAATTCAACGCGCGCCCGAACCGCGCTCGGGCTCATTCATCACCAATGGTGAATCCCAGTCGCTAAAGATTCCAGGACAAGAGATCGCCGTCCTGTTCAACAATCACTTGGAGTTACTCCGGGCGCTGCTCGGCGAATGTGATGCGTGCCTGCTGGAGTCGCCGTTCCTCTATAAGGATTTCGGTCCCCTCGTGCAGGGGCTCAAGCTCACCGGCAAGTCGGTTGAACTCATTTCGACATGCGCGGCCCGCGGGGAGGATCAGCTCGACAAGCCTTACGTCGACTCCTTTGCTCTGACGGCAGATCGCTACGGGGAAGTGGTTAGAAATCTAGGCAAACACGTGACCAAGAGCGAGCTTTCGACGGAGGAGCGCGAGTTGGTACGCGCGATGCTCGGAGGCTGCGGGTTAGTTTTCAGTCGGGATGACCGCGTGGGAGCACGCTTCGATTGGGCTGGATTGGCCCAAACAGAACAATCTCTTATAAATCAAAGAGTTAGAATTGGTAGCGGGGGTAGGATTTGAACCTACGACCTTCGGGTTATGAGCCCGACGAGCTGCCAGACTGCTCCACCCCGCACCAGGGAGCCGCCCATTGTACCGGGACAGACAGCCAAAGCAAGCTGGCAAATCCGGCGCGCCGCCTTACTTTTTGTCGATTTCCATCATCTTGCGGAACGCGGGGCGATCGATGACGCGTGCCGCATAGGACTGCATCACCGGCGTGTCCTTGATCATCTTCGCCATCAACATGAAATGCGCGCCGCCGCCCAACATGATGTCGAGCGCCGAGAATTCGTCGCCGAGAAAATATTTGCGCGACGCGAGATGCTTATTGAGCACCTCTTCCACCTCGTCCGCGGGTGCCCAGCCCATGGCGCCAAAAACGTGCTTGATGTCGAAGCGTCGCGAGATGAGCGCAGGCTCCATCACACCGGGCCGATACGCCAACCAGGACAGGTATTCTCCGCGCTTCGGTTCCCCCACCGCGGGGCCCAGCTTCTTCTTGCGGTATTTGTCCGTCAGATACAGCGCAATGGCGCTGCCCTCGAACACGAAATCGTCGCCATCGACCAGAGCGGGAACCTTGCTGTGGGGATGCGGATTGGCAGGATCGCGCGAGCCGCTGCCATCCATGCGCCGAAAATCCACGACCTTGGTTTGATATGGAACTTCGAGCTCTTCGAGCAGCCACACGATGCTTCCGGATCGCGTCTGCGGCGAGTGATACAGCGTGATCATTGTCCCCTCCCCTGGTGAGTCTAGATTTTAGGCTAGTTCGGCACTGTGAAATTGACCGGGCAGGCGGATAGCCCAGCCTCGGCACGTGATACAAGTTGGCTCGAGCATTCGCTCCCTACTGCAGGGCCTTCTGACAGATCTGCAGCAGCGTTCCGGGAATCACCCCGAGCGCAAACACCAGCAGCGCATTCGCGCTGAGAACGGTGCGCATCAACAGCGATCCGCCGATGCTCGAGGTCTCGGTGGGCTCATCGAAATACATGAGCTTGACGATGCGCAAATAGAAATAGGCGCCCACTACCGAGAATAGAACCGCCACCACCGCGAGCCAAACCATGTGCACGCCAAGAACGGCCTGGATGACGCCGAGCTTTGCCCAAAAGCCGATGAACGGCGGTACGCCGGCGAGGCTGAACATCAAGATCGCCATCATGCCCGCGAACCACGGGCTGCGCGCATTCAGGCCCTTGAAGTCAGCGATTTTGTCGGCTTCGAATCCCTGCTTCGCCAACAGCAAGATCATGCCGAACGCGCCGGCGGCGACCAGGATGTAGCTGATCATGTAAAACATCGAGGCCTGATAGCCTTGCGCCGTGCCCGAAAGAATCCCCAGCAGCACATACCCCACATGCGAAATCGTCGAGTACGCCAGCATGCGCTTCAGGTTGGTCTGCGCGATGGCGACGATGTTGCCGATGGTCATCGACAAAACCGAGAGCACCACCAACATCTGGCTCCAGTCCGGTTGCGAGGCGCCCAGCGCCTCGGGCAACAGCCGCATCGCCAGCGCAAATGCGGCGAGCTTCGAGGCAGTGCCGATGAATACCGTCACGCACGTGGGAGACCCTTCGTATACGTCGGGTATCCACATGTGGAAGGGCACCGCGCCGAATTTAAAGCCGACGCCGACGATCAAGAAGGCAATGCCGAACAACAGACCAATGTTGCCGCCGATACCGCTGTCGCGCACGGCCGCCGCGATCTCGGCGAGCTCCAAGCTGCCCGTGACCCCATAAACGATGGACATGCCGTACAGCAGCGTCCCGGATGCCATGGAACCCAGGACGAAGTACTTGATGGCCGATTCCGCCGCGATGCCGGAGTCGCGATCGAACGCCACCATGGCGTACAAGCACAGCGACATCAGCTCCAGGCCCAAGTATAGGGTGATGAGGCTCCCGGCCGAGATCAGCACCATGCCGCCGACCGTCGCAAAAAGCCCCAGCACGAAATACTCGCCCTTCAGGATCAAGCGGCGTTGCAGGTAATCGGTGGAATACACGAACACGGCGGCCACGATCAGGATCATGGCGATCTTCAGGACTTGCGCCATCCGGTCCAGTTCGAATAGGCCGCCGAGCGCGAGAACCTTGGCTGGCAGCGGCTGAGCCGCTACCAGCACCGCGGTAACGATCAAACTCACTATGGCCAGCCACCCCGTCCAGCGCCGCTGCGCATCATTCAACAGCAAATCCAACATCAGGATGGCGCAGGCGGCCAGCGACAGGAAAATTTCCGGCCATGCGTAGATCAAGCCTGAATTGAAGAAGCTAGGATTGAATGCGCCTGCGATCATACGTACCTTACGGTGCAACCTTCGAGATGAGCAGCTGCTCGGCCAGGTGCTGCGTCGTCGCGCGCATCACATCGAGAAGCGGCGCCGGCCACAGACCGACAACGAGCACCGCAACGGCAAGCGCCCCCAACACCAGAAACTCGCGGCCGTTGAGGTCCTTGAGCGCCGCCACTTTCTCGTTGGCGATGTCCCCGAAGATCACGCGCTTCACCAACCAGAGCGTGTAAGCCGCGCCCAGAATCAGGGTGAGGGCCGCGAAAAACGCATACCAGACGTTGGCCTTGAACGCCGCCAAAATGACCAGAAACTCGCCGACGAACCCCGAGGTGCCCGGCAAACCGGAGTTGGCGAGCGCGAACAACACCATGAAGGCGGCAAATTTCGGCATGGTGTTGACGACGCCGCCGTAGCTTGCGATCTCGCGGCTATGAACGCGGTCGTACAGCACGCCCACGCACAGGAACATCGCTCCGGACACCAAACCGTGCGAGAGCATTTGCACCACGGCGCCGTCCAACCCCAGCTCGATGCCGCTGGTTTTGCCGGTGTGCGCGACAATTTGAAAGGCAATGAACATGCCCAACGTGACGAAGCCCATGTGCGCAATCGATGAATATGCGATCAGCTTCTTCATATCGCGCTGTGCCAGGGCCACGAAGCCGATGTACACCACGGCGATCAGCGACAATGCAATGATCAGCCAATCCAATTCCCGGCTGGCATCGGGAGCGATCGGCAGCGAGAAGCGCAGGAAGCCGTACCCGCCCATTTTCAACATGATCGCGGCCAGGACCACCGAACCGCCGGTCGGGGCCTCGACGTGCGCATCGGGCAACCAGGTATGCACCGGAAACATCGGCACTTTCACCGCGAAGGCCGCAAAGAAGGCGAGAAAAATGAAAACCTGTTCTCGCAACGAGAGCGGCATGTGCTGAAACACCGCCAGCTCATAGCTGCCCGACTTCAAGTAAAGGTAAATGAGCGCAACCAACATCAGCAGCGAGCCGATGAAGGTGTAGAGAAAGAACTTGATGGTCGCATAAACGCGGCGCGGGCCGCCCCAGACGCCGATGATGATGAACATCGGCAGCAGCATCGCTTCCCAGAACACGTAGAACAGCACGCCGTCGAGCGCCGCGAACACCCCGATCATCAAGCCTTCGAGGATCAGGAACGATGCCATGTACTGTGCCACGCGCTTCTCGACGTTCTGCCAGCTGGCAATCACGATCAGCACGGTGGTGAAGGTGGTCAGCAGGATCAGCGGCATCGAAATGCCGTCGACGCCGATGTAAAACTGAGAATGGATGGTCGAAATCCACGGCGAGCGCTCCACGAACTGCATTTCGGCCGTGCCGGTCTTGAACCAGCTCCATAGCGGAATGCTCAAGAGCAGCTCGAGCGCGCTCGCCGCCAGCGAAACCCATCTCGCCAGCGTCGCCCTGGGACCCAGACCCAGGACCACGAATCCGCCGGCAATGGGCAGCCAGATCAGCCATGACAGCAAATGGGTGCTAAAGCTCATCGCCAGATCAGCCACAAAAGCAGCGCAGCCAATCCCAAAATCATGGCGAAGGCGTAGTGATACAGGTAGCCCGACTGCGCATAGCGCATGACCGACCCCAACCAGCCGACGGTACGAGCGCTGCCGTTGACCAGTCCGTCATCGATGACCAGCTGATCGCCGACGCGCCACAAACCCCCGCCCAGCAAGCGGGCCCCGGCCATGATGACGTGTTCATTGAACCAATCGAAGCCGAATTTATCGATCAATACCGTGTACAGCCATTTGAACCTCGCTTCCGCCGCGTCCGCCAGCGCCGGCCGCCACAAAAAGAATATGTAGGCCGTCAAGACTCCCAAGCCGGCGAGCCACACGGGCGGCGCCAGGAACGCCGACAGGACAAAGGATGCGGGGCCGTGAAATTCTTCGCCGACGCGCTCCAATACATTGTTGGCGGGAGCTACGAAAATGGATCCCTCGAAGAACTTGCCGAACAGCATCGGCCCGACGCTGAACCAGCCGATGATGGCGGAGGGTATCGCGAGCAGAATCAGCGGCACGGTCACCACCCAGGGGCTCTCGTGCAAATGTTCCTGCGTGTGATGATCCATCCGCTCCTTGCCGAGGAAGGTCATGATGAACATGCGGAAGGTGTACAGCGCCGTGATGAACACCCCCGCGACCACGCAGAAGTAGGCGTAGCCTGAACCCACGCGATGCGAAGCGCGGACCGCTTCGATGAGCGAATCCTTGGAGAAAAAACCTGCGGTGCCGGGAAATCCTATCAGTGCCAGGCAGCCGATCAGGCAGGTCCAGTACGTAATCGGCATGTACTTGCGCAGTCCGCCCATCTTGCGCATGTCCTGCTCATGGTGCATGGCGATGATGACCGAACCCGCGGCGAGGAACAGCAGCGCCTTGAAGAAGGCATGCGTCATGAGGTGAAAAATGCCGGCGCCGTAGCCCGATACGCCCAGCGCCACGGTCATGTACCCCAGCTGCGAAAGCGTCGAGTACGCCACCACGCGCTTGATGTCATTGGCGACGATGCCAATGAGGCCCATGAAGAACGCGGTGGTCGCGCCGATGATCAGCACGAAGGACAACGCGGTCTCCGACAATTCGAACAGCGGCGACATGCGCGCCACCATGAAAATGCCCGCAGTCACCATGGTCGCGGCGTGGATCAGCGCCGAAATCGGCGTGGGGCCTTCCATCGAATCCGGCAGCCAAATGTGCAGGGGCACCTGCGCCGACTTGCCCATTGCGCCCACGAACAGGCAAATGCAGGTAAAAGTGATTGCCGACCAGCTTACCGAGTTCGTGATATGAACTTGCGCGGCGGCGATTTGGCCGGCATGGCCGAACACCGTGGCGTAATCCAGGGATCCGGTGTAGCGCAGCACTGCGGCGATGCCGAGGACGAAACCGAAGTCCCCTACCCGATTGACCAGGAAGGCTTTCAGGCTGGCAAAGATGGCCGTGGGCCTCTTGTGCCTGGGTTCAGTCATTGCTAGGTCGCTGCCGATTAGGCTTTATCCTATCTGGTACTCCCGCCTTCCGGGACTTACGCCGGTTTTCTGTTCCGATGCTACTCACGCCCCTGCCAGGCCCCTCATGCCGAGGCCGCGAGTCGCCGCTCGGCTTCGAGCCAGTCGTCCCAGTCGGTGCCGACGGGCTGGCCCCGCGCCAGCCAGAGGTAGTAGGCGTGGAACGCGATCGCCTCGGAGGAGGGACTCCGGCCCTCTCCCCTGGGGCGGGGGGACGCCGGAACGCCACCCGCCTCGACCGGCTTCGGCTTGGTACTGCCCGCGATCTGGCCCTCCAGGTCGGCGATCGTCGCCTCGAGCTCAGCCCGCCCCGGGGGCGGCCTGAGCTCGCGGAATCCGCACCGCCTTACCGGCTGCCCTACCGGCTGCTGATCCGCCCAGGCGATGCCTGGCTTCTCTAATGTGCTCATAGCGTGACCCTCCATGCATTATTTATCGGCTCACCGTCGTGAAGCTCGAGACGCGAACCGACAAAGTGCCCACACTCGCTGGCAAGCGCCTCTGACGGCGGCTCTCCCGGGGGGCCGAAGACTCGCGCCGCCAGGCCCCTCAGGCCGAGGCCGCGAGTTGCCGCTCGGCTTCGAGCCAGTCGTCCCAGTCGGTGCCGACGGGCTGGCCCCGCGCCAGCCAGAGGTAGTAGGCGTGGATGGCGGTTTGCTCGGAGGAGGAACGGCGGTCCTCTCTCCTCGGGCTGAAGGACGCCGGGACACCACGCTCCTCAACCCTTTGCGGCTCGGTTTCGCGGGTCACCGGGGCTGGCGGTGTTTCGCTCTTGCCGATCGGGGAAGGTGCCTGGGTGGCCCGCTTCCTGCCGGTTTGGCTCTTGGGCTCGACCCTCAGCGGTTCGGTTTGGTGAGCTGGCGGGGCCGGCGGCGTTTCGCTCTTGTCGGTTGGGGAAGGTGCCTGGGTGGCCCGCTTCCTGGCGGTTTGGCTCTTGGACATCCTCGATCCCTCGATAGGTGGGCGCCCCGAGCGGACCCTCGGCTCCGGGAGTGACTTCCTAGAGCGATGGTCCGCGTGGTCGCCGATAAGCCGTGACGGTCCCTGCCCTTGGCGAGGTCCCTGGCAGGTCCGATGGAATGATCGGGACTGCCTCTGCCGCCGCCGAGCCATCGGGCGGGGTGCTAGGGGGCATACTCCTAAGTGATCGACCGTGAACTGCCTGGAGGTTGAGGCCAATTGCTGCCGTAGCTCCGAGCGGGCGTGGGAACTCCACTCCTGCGGGCGGGCGGGGAGGATGGAGCGGGTCGCGCTCCGGTCGGGGTTCGCGCGGGCGGAGCGGGCACAGGTCTCCAGGTAGTTCTCCGGCTGATACTCCCAGCCCGAACCGGCGCGGATCAGTCATTTGAACTCACGGACCTTCGGAGGCCGTTGGTTTTTGTCCGTTTGCTATCGCAAGGCCGGACCCGGTCGTGCTGATTGCAATGATCATTTAAATGACTTATTAGATGTACTTATGTTCGACTTTGCATGCCTGTCCGCGTGAACGTGGTCATCGCAAAGGACGTGCAAATTCGTTCGCTAAGCCACAAGAAGGAAGGGAGGGTCGGGTCGGTCATTCGTCAAACGTGAGCCGTTGAATTCGTCGTTCCGAGGCCAGTGACGGTGGACGCTCATTTAGTCCGGGGTTATCATCTAACGCACGAGTACTTCTACTAACCGTTCACGGACCATTCGGGATTTCCGAGACAATTCTCTCGACCTCCAGAACTCTGGCAATCAAAGTCATCTCTGGTAGAGCATCCCGGGAGGATAGGCTGTGCCTCATCCAAAATTGGAGGGGGGGGACTTTTTTGCAAAACTCATTGGAGGATGTGTTTAAGCTGTCGGGGCTGCCGGTTTACACATTCGTCCGTCCCGTAGAATATGAGAAGCTGCTCATCGCCCTGCGAACCCCCGGTCGCGGCGTTGTAATCGAAGGCCCTTCCGGTATCGGTAAAACCACCGCGGTAAAGAAGGCCCTCGAAGATCTGGGCATTAGCGGTCACACTCTCCTCCTCGGCGCTCGCAAGTCGGAGGACCGAGATCTCATCTCCGAGCTTCCCCAAATTTCTGGCACGGGAGTGGTGATCATTGACGATTTCCATCGGCTCAATGATCCGATCCGTGGCGCCATTGCCGATCACCTCAAAGCGCTAGCAGACGAAGAGGCCATCGATTCCAAAATCATCATCCTCGGTATCAACAAGGCCGGCCAGTCGCTCGTTCACTTCGCTCGTGACCTTAACACTCGCATCGACATAATCAGATTCGAGGCCAACCCGGAATTCAAAGTCCAGGAACTGGTGGAGAAAGGCGAGAAAACTCTTAATATACAGATAAACACTATGAATGAGATAGTGTCTGCCGCAAATGGCAGCTTTTTCATCGCGCAGATGCTTTGCCACGAGAGTTGTCTATCGAAGGGCATTCTTGAGGCCCAAGAATCCACAGTCACTGTGGATATCAGTTTTGAAGTCGTCAAACAACGCGTTATGGATAACCTATCGATCTCATTTATGGACATTGCTCGTCGATTTGCATCCGGTACTAAACTTCGCAGGGAAGGCCGCGCCCCTTATCTACACATCTTACGATGGCTGGCTGACGCGAATGATTGGTCGTTGTCTCTGGACCGAATCATACGCACACAACAAGAATTAAGAGGAAGCATCAGTCAGGTCGTGGAGAAGCACCACCTTGAGCATCTTCTCGATAGCAGCCCTGACTTCAGCGAAGTACTTCACTATGACAAAAGTACTCGGACGCTGACGGTTGAAGATCCCCAGTTCGTGTTCTTTCTAAGGAACCTACTCTGGAATAAGTTCGCAGAGCACGTAGGGTTTTATAACATCCAATTCGAGTCAAAATATGACTTTGCGTTATCGTTCGCAGGTGCTGATCGGGACTATGCTCGCCGTCTAGACCAGCACCTCGCGGAGATGGAATTCGAGGTATTCTATGACAAGAACGAAGAACACCGCATCCTGGCGGAGAATGTCGAAGATTACCTTGGTCCGATCTACCGCTCCGAGGCGGCTTTTGTAGTTTGCTTCCTAGGCCCGCTGTATCCGACGCGAATCTGGGCAAAATTTGAGTCCGAGAACTTCCGCAGCCGTTTCGGTTCCGGTTCGGTCATTCCCATCTGGTTCACGACTGCCCCCCCGGGAATGTTCGATGAATCCAGCCGCTTTGGCGGTTTCATGTTTGATCCGGACAATGATCCCAATGGCCAACTTGTTCACATTGCTGACACACTCAGGAAGAAACTAGCCGATTATCGTCATCAATTGTTCCCCTGATGCACTTCGCATTCACCCTTTCCCATTTATCCACTCTGCCACTCGAGCCCTTCCCGAATCGGCGTCACATAAAGGGAGTTATGTTACGTTATATCAATAACGTATTGCGCGACAGACGGCCGCTCACTGCACGGACGCGGCAGGGGAAAGCCAGGGGTTGATGACCATAGCCCCCGCCGCCTCGAAATGCGGCGTGTTCCGGGTAGCGACATGAAGGCCATGCCGCAGAGCGGTTGCGGCAATCAGACCATCGGCAACCGGGATCACCATACCATTTTTCTGCCCGGCGGCGGACAGCTCACCCCATATTTCCGCCGACTCCTGATCGAGCGGAAGGATACGGTCCTCAAACTGGCCTGAAAGGCCGAGCAGCCAATCCCCGATCCCCCGCTTTCTTTTACATCACAACACAAAGATATCTAAAGCAAGCTCGTGATTCGGCTGACATCTTGCCGAACCCTGCGCGTCGTCGCCTCGCGTTCTGTGGTCCACCGTCAGATATGGCAGCCGTTTCCGGCGCAACGTCATCCCACGGTGTCCGGGGGACCTGCTCGAGACGCGACCATCGATTCGGAGCAGCAACCTTCTTTCGACATCGGCTATCGTCTCCGGTGGCGGAACCCCCTGCCCGGCGCGAACATTGTGCATATGCAGCATTCTAACCCCGAAATCGATGGCATAATCTCGAACAAACCCAGGAAAATGGCCGGGATATCGTGTATTGTGCACTCGCAGCATTTTTTGCTTGAAACGGCGGGTCGACACGGTTAGGATGGGGGAGTGAGAGCTGCTTGTCGGCCCCAGGACGTGAACGATGTTCGACACGATTCTGGAGAACCACAGCAAGGCCGTCGAGTCGACTCTGAGGCTGCAGCAGGAGATGCTGCGGAACTGGACGATGCAATGTCCAGTGCGTGATGCAGAAGTGGTATTTGGGCGCGGCGGGGACGAAAGCCTGACCCACAGGGGGTGAGACAGGAATGTCTGCCCCCCGTTCAAGCTGAAAATCTCTATGC